>NZ_FRBS01000005.1:1133-464151 GCF_900142675.1 Shouchella rhizosphaerae
GAAACTGACGCTAGCGCAGACGAACAAGAGCCTGAAACTGACGCTAACACAGACGAACAAGAGCCTGAAACTGATGCTAGCGCAGACGAACAAGATCTAGCAGAACAGGTAGCGGAGGAAGAACATGGCGATGCTGATGGTACCTCCGAAGACCAAGAAAGTCCAGTTAGCGATACAGCTGAAAACAATGAAGCTGACGAAAACAGTGAACCTGTTCAAGAAGAAGAAACAGATGTAGCAGACGATGAAGCCGAGGCATTACCAGAAGAGGCTGAAGGCCCTTCAGAACAAGACGAGGAACCTTCAGAAGCAACGGAAGAGCAACAAACAACAGTTGGCCAAAAAATTCAACTGACGGAAAACACGCTCTTATTTAGTGAAGCCTCTAGCGATTCCGAACAACTCCTTGAACTTTTCGAAGATGATACGATCGAGATTCTTGAGGAAGGCACTGATTTTGTAAAAGTAAAAGCGAACGGCGTTGAAGGCTGGATTGCGGTTGAAGCGCTCGCTGCAGTGCTTCCTTAAAAAGAGAGAGCGAGGCAACTAGAAATAGTTGCCTCGCTCTTTAATTTAGAGCCTTTTCCAATCACTGTCTTTGGTCATACTGAAAAAGCCTGCCAACAAGTACGTTGACAGGCTTCCATGCTTTCAAATGGCAATTCCTATTACACACACGTTCACTGTTTGAGCATGTTTTCGAGTTCTAGATACTCTTTCATTTTTTTAATCAGCGCTGGTTTAAGCTCTTCACGCTGTATAGCGAATTCTAATGTTGTTAACACAAACCCTAGTTTTTCACCCACGTCGTAGCGCTTGCCTTCAAAATCGTAGGCATAGACTTGTTGTTCCTCGTTTAACTTTTGAATCGCGTCGGTAAGCTGAATTTCTCCGCCTGCGCCAGTCTCTTGTTTTTCTAAATGGGCAAAGATTTCTGGCGTTAGCAAATAGCGTCCTAAAATCGCTAAGTTCGAAGGCGCCTCTTCCACTTTTGGCTTTTCAACAAAGCGACTAACGCCATACAAGCGCCCTTCTTGGTTTGCAGGGTCAATGATTCCATACCGATTTGTTTCTTCTCTAGGAACTTGCTGGACGCCAATAATACTGGCTTGCTTTTCCTCATATTGTTCAATGAGCTGTTTTAAGCAAGGCTTTTCGTGTTGGACAATGTCATCGCCAAGCAAAACGGCAAATGGCTCGTTGCCAATGAATTTGCGAGCGCACCAAACCGCGTGACCAAGTCCTTTTGGTTCTTTTTGGCGAATGTAATGAATATCGACTTTGCCCGCTTGTTGTACCGCTTCAAGGAGCTCAAACTTTTCTTTTTTCGCAAGGTTTTCTTCGAGTTCAAACGCATGGTCAAAGTGGTCTTCGATTGCGCGTTTGCCTTTTCCAGTAACAATAATAATGTCTTCAATTCCTGACTCAATCGCTTCTTCAACAATGTATTGAATCGTCGGCTTGTCGACAATTGGCAACATTTCTTTTGGCATTGCTTTTGTGGCCGGCAGGAAACGCGTTCCTAGGCCAGCTGCTGGAATAATTGCTTTTTTGATTGGTTTCATTTCGAAAAACTCCTTTACCGGCAGGCCATTATACCATTTTGATTGGTCTCGGTTATTTTACTTTAACGCCTATATTGTTGTTGACTGTTTTATACAGATTAAACTTTTTGCCGTTATCAAGTTTAGCGGTCAATGTGGATTCCGTTCGTTTTTTAACTCGTTTCTTTTCATAATCCTCATACATCAGGGTAAACTCGTACGAGCCTTTTGGAAGAACGTTTAATTCTTCCATTTTCAGTGAAACCACCACAGCATCCTCTTGCTGTTTTACTGCATTCGGTAGCTGGTAGACGTTCTCCACATTCGCCCTGTTTATTAAGGCAACTCCTTCAATCGGAGACAGGGAATGGCCAGTCAATTTAATTTTCAGTTGAATTTTTTCTAAGTCTTGCATTTCTGTTTCCAATTCCGCTTTTAACCGAACGGGAATTTTCACTTCTTTCCCGTTTTCCAGTACAGCAACGTTGTAAGGAAGTCCGTTCTCTAAAATCTGTTTTGTTTCTCCACCTTTTTTTGACCATTTTGCCAATGCTTCTAGCGTGCCATAATCTTTTGCCATTGCCAAGTCAAAATAAATAGTGTTTATGGGCTTAATAATCGTCTCTCTAATTTCATAAGGGCGTTTTGCCTTTTTGAAAATGCCTATTGCCTCATGGAATTTGTCATAATACAGTTGTTTATCTTTGCTTTTTACAAAGTGTTTCCGGTCAAAAAGCCTAGTAATGCAGTCAAATTCAATTAAGCGGTTGACGATGTTTTTTTCTTTTTCTGGCTCCAGATTCTTGTTTAATACGTATTTTAGAACTTTAATGTTCGAATCCATTTTCTCGCCAATATTCGTTTGTTTTGTTAGTGAATTGTTGTCATCGATTCGATTTAAATAATAAATCGTCTCGGTTGTTGTTGAGATTTCTCCTGCAGCCAAAATCACATCTATAAAAAATTGCTTGTCCTCAGCAAACTTCATTTCTGGATAACGGATTTTATGATGTTTGATTAAATCTAAACTCATCATCCGCGCTCTTGGCCCTAAATGGTAAAACAAATGCTTGATCGAAAAAGGGGAGACATTGTGCCTGACTTTACTCGATTCGTATCTTCCAATAACATTTTGTCCTTTTGAATCAACTTGAATCGACTTTCCAACGGCATACTTTCCATTTGTCTTTTCTAACAAATCATATAAAACTTGAATGCCATCTAACGCAAGCCAATCGTCTGCGTCTACATACATAATGTACTTCGAATTTGCCAAATGCGTTCCCAAGTTCCTCGGAAACGCCGGGGTACCAGTGTTCGTTTCCAGGAAAATACTAACGACGTTCTTGTAGGTTTCTGAGTAACTCTTCAACACTTCCCTTGATCCGTCATTTGAACCATCGTCGACAAGAATGCACGTTATGTTTTCAAACCCAATCGTTTGCTTAACAATCGAATCAACTGTCTTCTCTAAGTAAGCGATCGCATTATATACAGGCACTACTACAGACACCTTCGTACCATTTCTAAGCGCTGCTTCATTTAATATCGAGTAATCCACCTTGTTGTAGTACGCTTTTTCATCTTCCTTTTTAGCGAAAAAATTGAAGATACCCATTTTTCCCCACTCCTATCTGCCCCTCTTCATAGATGGCCTTTATTTTGCGGAAACGATGACTTTTTCAGCAATTTTTTCAGAGGCACGGCCATCATCCAAGTGGCAATATTGATCATAGAATTTTTCTATTCTTTCCTTATAAAGCTCCTTGGTTTCGTTCAAGTTTGCTAATGCAGCAATAATTTCATCGGTTGTCTTCAATAATGGGCCAGGCACGTCTGTTTCCAGGTCAATGTAGAAACCTCTCAACGTGTCTCGGTACTTCTCAAGGTCGTAAGTAAAGAACAAAATCGGTCGTTTTAAGTTTGCATAATCAAAGAAGACAGACGAATAGTCAGTAATTAGAACATCCGCCAACAAATAAAGCTCGGTCACATCATCATACTGTGAAGCATTATAGACAAAATCCTCTACTCCGGAGAAATCCAATTTATCCGCTATAAAGTAATGAGTGCGGATCAAAAAGAAATACTCATCACCAAGCGTTGCTTTTAATTTTTCCAGATCAAGTTGTAACTTAAATTTGTATTGCCCTGGTTTGTAAAATTCATCATCACGCCAAGTAGGCGCATAAAGGACAATTTTTTTGTCTTTTGGCAACTGCAGTTTTGCTTTCAGCTGATCTGCGATTTGTTCTTTATTTTCTGCGTAAAGCAAATCATTCCTTGGATAACCATGTTCCAATATCTCGTTATCAAACATGAACGCCCGTTTGAATATCTCAGTCGAATAATGGTTAGCAGAGACAAGATAGTCCCACGCCCTCGATTGGAGATAGAAATCTTTTTTATAATTCGGGTTAGCTGAATGTACTTCATTCATATCAAATACTAACTTTTTTAAAGGGGTTCCATGCCAAGTTGCAAGAAATACTTGTCCAGGCCGTTTAACAAACCATTTAGGCTGACGCATATTATTAACGTGGAATTTCGCTCTCGCCATAAAGTACAAATGTTTTAAACCAAAGCGTTTTACTTTCACGACCCCTTTAGGTTCTTCTCTGTCTGGATTATTAAAAACCCATATATGCTTGTATTTACCCGGATAGGTGCGATTTAAATACTCATAAATGTATTTTGGGCTATCTGAATAGTTTCTACCTAAAAAGCTCTCATACAAAATATAGTCTTTCTTGATGGCCATTTTCTTTGTAAACCATTTTTGATAAAGAACCCGCCGATATGATCCTGGTTTCTTTTTAATCTTTTTCAACATACGGAAATTCAACCGCCTATTTGCCATTCGAGCGGCCTTCTTATAATGGCCTTCACACAAAAGTTGGATTTCTTTTTGATGGATTGAGCGGCTAAAAGAAAATTGGTCTAGCCCGATTTGTTTAAATGCGTCAGACCAAATGCCCTTATATACGTCATCTGGATCCTCATTATAAATCCCGTTTAAATACTTATAGTGGTAAGCCTTTAAAAAACGTTTAAGCAAAACGTTTTTGAACGGATGGCCGTCCTCTAATGAAGCTATTGCCTGTGCCATTGATTGCGGATACCATTCAATGCCATTTAACGCTTGCGCAATAGACGGGTCATTAATTGGATCATTGCGGATCAATTTTAAATAAATGGCATCCTTGTCGTACACGACGGCCTTCGTCGTTTTGGTATACGCTTGTGAAGTAAACAAAATATCACTAAAGCCAAGGACATTTTCATCAAAATAAATGCCATGCTCCACAATAAATTCGCGCTTAAAAAGAGTGTTGAGAGCAGAAGCACGGTATTTTTTTACTGCTAATGTTTTCGGCTTTGCTATCCTATTGTCTAAAAGGCGCTTCAACATCCTGCTATAGGAAGAAGGTAGATGAACGGACACATTTGTTTCTTTAATTGCTCCAAGGATAACATCGTAAGAGTCACTATTGGACTTTGCTGACTCCAATAGTACATATAGAGTGTGTTCATGCAGAAAATCATCGACATCTAAAAAATAGAGGTACTCCCCTGTTGCTACCTCAATGCCTTTATTTCGCTTTTCATTAACATTTTTTAATTCAGTGTCCACTACAACTTTTATATCAACATTTGGATTTTCCTTGTTCTCCAATTGAACTTGTTCAGCCAAGGGGGAATCCCCTTCTAAAATGACAATCCATTCAACGTTTGCTTGTAATTGCCCTTTTACTGTTTCATAGCAACGTTTTATGTATTTCTCGTCTTGTTGGCTTACAGGTGTGACAATGCTAATTTCGTACATATATATAAAGCCACCTTCCTCGAAAAAAAATGAGCTCCACACTCAATCTAAATTAAAGCATGGAGCTCCCTTTCTAGTATGAAATTCTAAATGGGAATTTATCCTTGCTTCGCCTCTAGCAATTCCGTCTTAATTTTTGTCGTCGAAATACCAGCAGTACGCGGCAAATAAACTACTTCGCAATACTCTTTTAAGAAATCGAATTTGCCTCTCCAATCGTCTCCCATGACAAAGACATCGATATCATATTTTTGTACGTCTTCCACTTTTTGCTCCCACGTATTTTCAGGAATGACTTCATCTACATAACGGATCGCTTCAAGGATCATTTTGCGGTTTTCAAAACTGTGGTACGCTTCTTTTTGTTTAAGGGCATTAAACTCGTCAGATGAAATGGCGACAATCAAATAGTCACCTAAATCTTTCGCCCGTTTTAGTAAATTAATATGGCCCCAATGGAGCAAGTCAAACGTTCCGTACGTAATTACTTTTTTCAAGATGCTCTCCTCCTATGGTCACTGTAGCGGTTCTTCTATCGTTCGAGTCGATTCTACACTTAGTTTGCAATAGTATCAGTATAGCATATTTTACAGGCAAGCATTTTGTAATTTCTTGGGGAAATCCGGTAGAATTAAAAGCTTCGCACCGTTAAGAAAAAACGGGCACATACTTTTAAGGCAAACACGAGCAAAAAGCCGCCGATATACCAACTTTGCGCAGTTGTAGGCTGAATCCCTGTCACCAACGTAATTAGCGCCAAGACGAAAAAGAAACCTGGCAAACCTAACAACACGCCAGCGGCCTCAAATAGAAGCCCTTTTGTACGAATTTTATTGACTGGGTCACGTGCATTTGGCGCTTGCGAATGTGTAAGCTGGTAGGCGATAGGTACGAATAACGCCATAATGATTAAAACGATGAGCAGATACAGGATACCTCGCCCGACTGAATCCAATTGCACATAGTCTAAGGCCACCATAAGTGACAAAGGCATAGCCAAATACACAGGGAGCGTTGCTCCTTGGATGAGCAAGTCAATAAAGTAGCCTTTCTTTGATGTGTTATTGGAAATCCTCGCCATTTCACCATCAACGCAATCAAACAAATAGCCTATGTTATAACAGAAAAAAGCAACAATAAATGCAGCTGGAGTAGCCTGCAATAGCCAAAAACCCGAGAAAGCCACAAAGAAAGCGCTCATCCAGCTTACTGCATTTGGCGTCCATTTCCACTTTAAAAACACAATTGTGACATAGATGGAGAGACGCCGCAATACATACCAAGACCAAAGATCTTCTTTTGTACTGTAGGATTGCGCTTGTTGACGGTAGGCGTAGATCGCTTTTGTATCAAGCCACGTTGTGGGGAGTTTGTTATTCTCCATTAAAAACCTTCCTCCTTGAAAACTTCCGTTACAACTCTGCTAGCCGCATTACCGTCTTCCAAGTGACAAAACCGCTCGAGAAAGGCTTCGTATTTTTCCTTATATGGTTTCATGCCTTCGGCGCTAAGTTGCTCAATCGCTGCTGCTACTTCTGCTGTTGTCCGCACAACCGGCCCCGGCGCTTCCGCCTCTAAGTCAAAATAAAAGCCGCGAACTTCATCCCGGTACTCTTCTAGATCATAGACAAAAAAGATCATTGGCTTCCGTGTATTGGCGTAATCAAAAAACACAGATGAGTAATCTGTGATTAACAGATCGGACAATAAGTAAAGTTCGTTAAT
Organism: Shouchella rhizosphaerae; assembly: GCF_900142675.1. GTDB lineage: Bacteria > Bacillota > Bacilli > Bacillales > Bacillaceae_D > Shouchella > Shouchella rhizosphaerae. Next base: position 8,229 of record NZ_FRBS01000005.1, read on the forward strand.
ATCATGGAACTCAGATACGTCTTTTACAAATTCACCGTATGCGTCTAAATCAAATTGTTCCTTTATGAAAGAATGGAGGCGCAACAAAATGATCGTATCATTGCCAAATCGCGCAAAAAGCTCATCTAAGTCCAATTGCAAATCGAATTTATATGACCCAAGCCCATAATGTTGGTGATCTCTCCATGTTGGCGCATACAAAATCACATTCTTGCCGTTCGCAATGCCGTACTTTTTCCGCAAGCGGCGTGATGCTTCGCCTAGATCTCCTTGATACAGAATATCATTTCGTGGGTAACCTGTCTCTAAAATTTGTTTGTTGAACGCAAACGCTCTTCTAAAGATCGCAGTAGAATACGGGTTAGGCGAAAGCAAATAATCCCAATGGCTTGCTTCAGTTTGGAAATTTTTTATATACGTTGATTTTGATATGCCAGGCATACGAACCTGTTCCATATCGCCGACTAGCTTTTTCAGCGGCGTGCCGTGCCAAGTCTGTACATACGTAGTATGGGCCGGTTTTGGCACCCAATTGGGCATTCGGCTGTTAGTCACCCAAAAACCAGCACGGGCCATATAATAAAACCATTTTACACTAAGCCGCCGTACATATGGAATTTGCTGTGCTTCAAACTTGCCAATATGATCTTTATTGACGCTCCAGACAAGTTCATAGGGCATGTCATGGGAGCGCATGTATTCATAAATCGCCCGTGGATTGCATGAATATTGCTTTCCTGAAAAACTTTCAAACACAACAAGCTTTTTTTTGGCCGGCAAGCACGCAAAACAGGCAAACATAAATCTGGAAAGCATCCTTATTATAGGAAGCTGTTTGATTTTTTTTCGCATTGTTTCCCCCAAACAAACAGATATCCCCACAAATCATCGCGGGGATATGGTCTTATTCGCATCACGTTCATCATAGTCAGTTTTTCACATGGCCGAAATGGGGCTTACTTCACGGACACTTTTTCGCTTTTGCGGTATACACGACCCGCTTTCTGCGGTGCCGCTTCCCCTTCTGACTTTGCTTTATTTATGACAACCAAGATCGTTTGCATTAAAATAATGCAGTCCAGCCAAAACGAATAGTTGCGAATATAGTGTAAGTCAAATTTGAGCTTTTTATCAACGTTCGTCGTATATTTCCCCATCACTTGGGCATAACCGGTAATTCCTGGTTTAACCGCGTGGCGGTAGTTGAACCATTTGTTCTCCCGCTGGAATTTTTCTGCAAAGAAATCCCGTTCTGGGCGAGGACCGACTAAAGACATGTCGCCGATCAAAACATTGATCAGTTGCGGCAGCTCATCAATCCGAGTTTTACGGATGAACTTGCCTGTTTTCGTAATCCGATCGTCATCTGATTTAGCCAACGTAGGTCCTGTTTTGGCCTCTGCGTCCATCACCATTGAGCGGAACTTTAAAATGTTAAAAGGTTGATGGTTTTTCCCTAGCCGCTCTTGTTTAAAGAAAATCGGCCCGCCATCTTCCAACTTAATCGCGATCGCTGTTAAGAGCATGACCGGCAGCGTAGCAATTAGCATCACACTTGATGCAGCAATGTCAACAGCCCGTTTAATAAGCAGTTGCGTTAACGTTAACGTAAAAGGCTTTACTTGCATGACCATCGTATCGTCCATGGTTGTGACCGATGTATTCATCAAAAGCATGTCGTTCACTTTCGGTACGACGTAAACAAGCTTTTTCTTTTTCATCGCATGGAACATGAGACGGTCCTTCTTGCCTTCGTCTAGCCCTGAACCGAGAAAGACGACATCGTATTCCATTAGCTTCGTCCGCAGTTGAGCAAGCGACTCGCGTTTATCGTACCATCTAACGTAGCTGCTTTTCGATAAGAATGTCGACAAGCTATGTTCCATTTCGGCAAACTCTTCCTCCGAGCCGATAAACATGACTTTCCCTTTTCGCGAAAGCTGGCTGTATTTCGTATAGGCCCCTTTCCAAATAAGCAACAAGATAAAAGCGAGCACATGGGCTAGAAGCAAAACGGAACGGGGCAGCGCAAATTCCCGGAAAAAGAATGACACAGTCATTGTCAATAGCATAATAAATGTCAAAGATATCGCCAATTTACGGACGAGATCCCACATATCATGCTGCACAAGACGGTCCAATTCATAAATGCCAAGAAACAGCACACTAATAAGCAAAATCCAAGGAGCCACTGAGCCAAATGCCTCGTAGTTCTTTGGCGTCATCTGGCCCCTTAAAATCGAAAAGGCTAAGCCATATGAGGAGATAATAAGCAGCAAATCGACAAGCATCGTTAAGCCGCGGGTCATTCGATTTGGGATCATAGTAGGCATCTGCATGACTCCTAGTTTCGTAGTTTTCGTCTAACGACATTTTAGCATACGAATATAAGAAAGTCTTTACAGATCCTTAACATTCAATGAAAATCCACAGCTACTCGATATTTTCTCATATTGGCAATGAAGGGCGGCAGTCGCTCTTTTAACGGCCCGCCGTCCAGTAGGCTTTTGTAAAGAAAGCTTTAAAGGATCCATAGCCTCGGAAAAAATGAAGGCAAAAAAACGTCCACATGCATGGAAGCAACCATTTCCAACCTTTCTTCCTCGCAAAACCGGTTGACGCATAGGCACTGGCGCCGATATAGGCAATTACACATAGAGCAAAAAACAACGCAAAGCCGGGATGAAAAAAGGAGGCCGCCAGCAGTGCAAGGCCGGCTATAAACGCAAATAACGGCGCTTTGTGGCGGTTTCCAAGGGAGCCAGGCGTCACGCGGTTGGCAACAATCGTCCACATGCCGTCGCCTAGCGACTTGTCTATAAGGCCGCCTATTGTGCTTCTGACATAGTAAGTAGAACAAATGGTTGTCGAAAGAAAAAACGTTTTTCCGGCGGCGCGCATCCGTTTGTGGAATTCCAAGTCTTCGTTTCGTTTTAATTGCTCGTTAAAATAGCCGACTTCTTGAAATACACTTCGTTTATAAGCGCCATATGGCACTGTGTCGACAAAGCCTTCCCAAACTTGGTCACTAGCCAATGTACGGAATTTAGAGTTGCCGACGCCAAAAGGATGGGAATAGACATATTCATTGATGCCACCTTGGACGCCCTCGCCTTTAGATTCAATGATACCGCCTACGACATCAGCATCAGGCCGTTTACGAATCACCTTCGCATAGCGGAGCAGAAAGTCATCAGGAATCGATGTATGGCCATCAATCCGAAGAACGTACTCCCCTGAGGCTTCCTTAATCGCTAAGTTCCAGCCGACTGGAAGCGTTTGTTTCGGGTTATCGACCAATTTAATGATCGGATGCTTCTGTTGGTATGAGCTCACAATTTCTCGTGTATTGTCCGTCGAATGGCCGTCTACCACAATCAGCTCCATCTCGAAACCGTTGCGTTGCTGGTTAAGCACTTGCTCAAGCAGACGACCAATATAAGCTTCTTCGTTGCGTAAGACGAGCAATACGGAAAAAAATGGCGTGCGCTGTTCTGTCTGCTCGCCCATTTCCTCTCCCCCTGATTCATGTATTGACAATGGTGATAATACTACCGGAAAGTGCCTTAGAAGTAAACATTCTTCCCCCCATTTACATGACTGGCATAGAATTTTAGGGAATTTTGTTGTTTTTTCTTCTATTACCGGCAAAGCCATTTTATACTAGATAGAGACTTAAGCATACAGAAAGGACGACATTGATTGAAGAACACAGTCTTTACAGCACTGATAGTGGTTAGTGTTGTTGGCATGGTGATCGCCCACTTTCATTACCAAAATCGCGTTAATACGATTGCAAAAGAGGCTATTTCCCAAGCATCTGTCGACACACACAGCCAAGAGAAAACAACCAAAGCGGAGCCTGATAGCGAGGCAATTGAAATCGGCGGATGGCTTGGCGATTTTCTTGACAGCCAAGACGATGACTCGGCGCATATTGTCTTTTTCGGTTCTAGCTCCATTGAGAACGAAAACGGAAAAAGCTGGCCAGAGCTTGTGATGGAACAAATTAAAAATGAAGCTGCTTCGCCTGCTATCGATTACGAAGTGATTTCAGTCGGAAGCGACACAACAAGCGACCAGCTTCTGGAAGAAGGGTTTGCCGAAAAGATTGCAGCATCCGAGCCTGACGTGCTTGTGCTCGAATCACTGACGCTTAACGACAATGGCAATCTTGTAGCATCTGACTCAATTGCCCACCTTTCTGCTTTTATTGACGCTGTTTCCGAACAAATTCCAGGGATTGAAATCATCCTTGTGCCGACAAACCCAATCGGCCCAGCAACCGTCTACCCTGGACAAATTGATGTGTTAAACGAACAAGCCCCTTCTCTCCCTGTAACGTATGTGGACCATTGGGATGCTTGGCCTGCCGAGGAAGAAATGGCCGCATACGTGGAAAGCGGGCGACCGACAAGTGAAGGCCATGAACTTTGGGCGTCGGCTTTTAGTCAATTTTTCATTGGCGAGTAAGCAGTTTGCTTTTCATTTTTTCAAAATGCGCTATAATGGACGTTCTGTTCACATGAACAGAACGTCCTTTCGTTTTTGGCCAAAAAAATGTTTTTTAAAAGTTATACACAAGCGTTTCCCTTCGTGGACAAGCCTCTGTTCTAATTGTGCACAGGTTGGGGATAAATCAATATATTGATTAATTCTCGTTTATCATCTACCATATGTGGTATACAAAACAATAATCAAACACAAAAAGATTCTTTGTACAGGGTTGTGATGAAGGTGAAAATTGTTTTTGATTCAAAAACGGGAAACGTCAAACGATTTGTGGCGAAGTTGCCATTTGACGACATTGAACAAATTGACGACATGACCACGGTGGACAAGCCTTTCGTATTGATTACGTATACGACTGGTTTTGGCGACCTCTCGCCTAGGACACGCGTCTTTCTTGAAAAGAACCATGAGCAGCTGCAAGGAGTAGCTGCAAGTGGAAACCGCATTTGGGGAGACCGCTTTGCAAGAAGCGCAGACACCATCGCAAACATGTACAATGTTCCTGTTCTTCATAAATTCGAGCTAAGCGGAACGTCTAGAGACGTCGACGCTTTTTTACAGGGGGTAAATTCAATTGGCACAAGTTCCAAAGTGGGTTCAGCTTAACAACGAGCTAATGATTACAAAGGACGGCGGCTACCAGTTTGAAAAGGACAAAGAAGCTGTACATAGCTATTTCGTAGACTACATTAACCAAAACACCGTCTTTTTCCATGATCTTGAAGAAAAGATCGACTACTTAATTGAAAATGATTATTACGAAGAAGAGCTTCTGCGCTTGTATACGATCGACGAAATTAAAGCAGTGATGGACATTGCCTATAACAAAAAATTCCGTTTCCCGTCGTTCATGAGCGCTTTTAAATTTTACAATGATTACGCGCTAAAAACGAATGACAAAAGCAAAATTTTAGAGCGATATGAAGACCGTGTCGCCATTGTTTCCCTTTTCTTCGGAAACGGGGATGTTGAAAAAGCCAAAGCGTTAGTAAATGCCATGATTTCGCAAGAGTTCCAGCCAGCGACGCCCACGTTCCTCAATGCAGGACGTAAACGGCGCGGCGAACTCGTTTCCTGCTTCTTGCTTGAAATTAACGATTCATTAAATGACATTAGCCGAGCTGTCGACATTTCAATGCAGCTCTCAAAGCTTGGCGGCGGTGTGGCCCTTAACTTATCAAAGCTACGCGCGAAAGGCGAGGCAATCAAAGACGTGGCTAACGCAACAAAAGGCGTTGTCGGCGTCATGAAACTTCTCGACAATGCGTTTCGCTATGCCGACCAAATGGGGCAGCGCCAAGGGTCTGGTGCAGCGTACTTAAATATTTTCCACGCTGACATTAACGACTTTCTTGACACGCGGAAAATTTCTGCTGATGAAGACGTACGCGTTAAAACATTGTCGATTGGCGTCGTTATCCCTGACAAGTTTATTGAGTTGATGCGCGAAGATAAAGATGCATACTTGTTTTATCCACATACTGTTTATAAAGCTTACGGCCAACATTTTGATGAAATGGACATGGAAGAAATGTACGAAACGCTTGTTGACGACCCGCGGGTACGGAAAGAAAAAATCAACCCTCGTCGTCTGTTCCAAAAGCTGGCGATCTTGCGGTCCGAATCCGGCTACCCATACATTATGTTTGCCGATAACGTGAACAAGGCCCATGCAAATGGCCATATTAGTAATGTCAAGTTTTCAAACTTATGTTCGGAAATCTTACAAGCCTCAGAAGTATCGACTTACACCGACTACGGCGAGGAAGATGAAATCGGCCTTGACATTTCCTGCAACCTTGGGTCGATTAACATTATGAATGTGATGGAAAACAAATCGCTTGAAAACACGGTTAGCCTGGCGACAGACGCTTTAACGCGCGTATCAGAGTCAACCAATATTACAAATGCGCCAGCTGTGCGCCGCGGTAACAAACTGATGAAATCAATCGGCCTAGGCGCAATGAATTTGCACGGTTACCTAGCGAAGCAGCATATTGCTTACGAAAGCGAAGAAGCTCGTGATTTTGCCAATACCTTTTTTATGGCGATGAACTATTTCTCTATTAAACGGTCTGCTGAGATTGCCAGGGACCAAGGTGAAACGTATCACGGTTATGAAGGCAGCACGTACGCTGACGGCTCCTACTTTAAAAAGTATATCGAAAATGACTTCACGCCTAAATTTGACAAAGTCAAAGCGCTGTTTGACGGCATGTTTGTGCCAACAAAAGAAGATTGGCAAGCTTTGCAAGCCTTTGTTGCAGAACACGGCCTTTACCATAGTTACCGATTGGCGATCGCGCCAACTGGTTCGATTTCTTATGTACAGTCGGCCACGGCAAGCGTCATGCCGATCATGGAACGGATTGAAGAACGGACATACGGCAACTCCAAAACATACTATCCAATGCCTGGGCTTAATGCGAACAATTGGTTCTTCTACAAAGAAGCCTATGACATGGATATGTTTAAAGTCGTTGATATGATTGCAACGATCCAACAACACGTCGATCAAGGGATCAGCTTTACGCTTTTCCTAAAGGATACGATGACGACCCGTGATTTGAACCGAATCGACCTTTATGCGCACCATAAAGGCATCAAAACCCTTTACTACGCGCGCACAAAAGATACAGGGCAAGACAACTGCCTTTCTTGTGTCGTTTAACAAAGTTTAAATGCAACCTAAAAAGGAGAGTGCCTAATGACGCACGTCTACGATGCGGCCAACTGGTCCAAGCATGAAGATGATTTTACGCAAATGTTTTATAACCAAAACGTCAAACAGTTTTGGCTTCCCGAGGAAGTCGCCTTAAATGGCGACCTTCTCACGTGGAAGTATTTGACGCCTGCCGAAAAAGACACGTATATGAAAGTGCTTGCCGGCTTGACGTTGCTCGACACCGAACAAGGAAACACTGGCATGCCTCTTGTGGCAGAACACGTCCAAGGCCACCAACGCAAAGCGGTTTTGAACTTTATGGCAATGATGGAAAACGCCGTCCATGCCAAGTCTTATTCAAACATTTTCATGACGCTTGCTACATCAGAAGAAATCAATGATTTGTTTGAATGGGTCAAAGTCAACCCCCGCCTCCAAAAAAAGGCCAATACAATCGTCTCGATTTACAAAGACATTAAACGCGGCGACGACATTTCTCTTTTTAAAGCACTAGTCGCTTCTGTCTACTTAGAAAGCTTTTTGTTCTACAGCGGTTTCTACTACCCGCTTTATTTCTATGGCCAAGGAAAGTTGATGCAAAGCGGTGAAATTATTAACCTCATTCTTCGCGATGAAGCAATCCATGGCGTATACATTGGGCTGCTGGCACAAGAGATTTACAACAAGCAATCTCCTGATACACAAAAGGAACTGCACCAATTTGCGATTGAGCTTTTAGATGAACTGTATAAAAATGAGCTCCTCTATACGGAAGATCTGTATGATCAAGTGGGGCTTTCCCATGATGTAAAAAAATTCATTCGCTACAATGCCAATAAAGCGTTAATGAACCTTGGCTTTGATCCTTATTTTGAAGACGAGGACATCAACCCGATCGTCCTCAATGGACTGAATACAAAAACGAAGTCACATGACTTTTTCTCGATGAAAGGAAACGGCTACAAAAAAGCAACGGTTGAACCCCTCCGTGATGAGGATTTCTTCTTTCCAGAAGCAGAGGAAAAAGCAAAGCAAGAGCAGCGTTAATCGTGGGTTATCGACCTTGTCGATAACCTTCCAAGAGCAGGATGAATCGCCTGCTCTTCCTTTTTGCTTTTCGCAAAGTTAAAAAAATCCTCTTGCTTTGCATGCCTAGCTGTACGATAATGTACATGTTCAACGATCAGCAGCGATGCCTTTTCACTTGCTGCTTTTTCGACAGGGGGAAACTACGTTGGGAAAAATGGATGAAATGATTGTTGTCGCACCGCGCAAACACGTTTTCCATAACGAAACGCTTGCTTTTCAAGGCGTTGTGAGCGAACGGGAACAAGTCGCAACGATTATGAACCGCCTTAACCGCCACTTCAGCGAGATGCGCCGTGGCAATGCAGAAGAAGACACCACTTACAAACAGCCAATTCCTTATGTCGTCATTCGTCGTGGGAAAGAAATCTACTCCTACGAACGCCTAAGCGGCGGCGGCGAGGCCCGCTTGCATAATCAACTTTCCATTGGCTTTGGCGGCCATATGAATGCCATTATGTCATCAAGCTTTATTGAAATGCTTGAAGCCAATACACATCGAGAATTACACGAAGAACTTATTTTTGATGCAAGCAAGCAAAAAGCAATGAAGACGATTGGCTTAATTAACGACGATGCCAACGAAGTCGGCCGCGTCCACCTAGGTATTCTCTCCGTCCTTGATCTCGAAGAGGATACAGACGTTGCCATCCGGGAAACAAATCAACTTGCCGGGCGTTGGGTTACCCTTGAAGAGCTAAGCGCTCAGCCGATGTATGACCGGCTAGAAAGCTGGTCCAAATTCGTTGTTGATATTTTAAACCATACTTCTTAATACGTTAAGCCCGCTATATGTAAATAGCGGGCTATTATTCGGACTTCTACACAACCGTTGCTCCCAATGCTTGCTGAAAGTGGCGCAAGGCCCACTCATGGCCAGATTCATCGAAACTAGCAACGCCGTCTTTATAAATAGTTAATTTGTAGCCAAGGGAATATGCATAAACGGCTGTATGAAGCACGCAAATATCAGTAACGTCGCCAACAAGATGGACATCCGTAATGCCTCTTTCCCGCAATAGCAAATCAAGATTGGTTCCGACAAAAGCAGAGTAGCGTGTTTTATCAAGCCATAGGACATGACCCTCTCCCTTTATCCGCTCATATTGAGTGCCGACCTTTCCATACAGTTCGCGCCCTTTCGTGCCACGGATGTTATGGGGCGGAAAAAGCGCTGTTTCCGGGTGGCATTGATCGTTTTGTTCGTGCACATCAACGGCATAGACGACTAAATCACCGGCCCGGTGGAACGCCTCGACTTTGTCTACAATCGTAGCTTCAATCGCTTGCCCTGGCGCTCCTACCGTTAATGCTCCTTCATCGGCAATAAAATCATACGTATAATCAATCACAAGCAAAGCTTTCATCGCTTCACCTTCCTCTTTTCTTCCTATCATAACGCAAAAAGCGAACCACGCCTATAAAATGTGAATCCATGTACAACACGATGCTTTTTTGATACGTTATCGTTAAAAGGAGGCGTTTCTGTGAAAACTGTTGATGAACTTCAAGCCACGCTAGCTGAATTAAAAAGCGATTTTGTCCGCATCCAAGGCGACGTCGAAAAAATTGAGACAACTGGCGGCAATGTCGCACAAGCAGTAAAACAGCTAACTGCTTTAGAAGAGGAAATTGCAAGTGTGAGGAAACAACTTAACGAGGCCATTAAGAATAGGGACAAAGAGGACGCGTAGCGCCTCTTTGCTTTTTTCATGTCCGCCCTTCTTTCCACATAGGTATAGAGTATTAACAAGAGGAAAGAGGGTTTTTTTCATGCAATTGCACGTCGTTCAGGCAGGGGAATCGCTCTATGGCATTGCCCAAGCTTACAGTACGTCGCCCCAGTCGATTGCCACTGCCAACCAACTGGATGCCCCTAATGAACTTGTTGTCGGCCAGACGCTTGTCATTCCCATCTACGGAAGATACTATTTTGTCCAGCCTGGTGATACATTAAGCGTCATTGCTGCGCGCTATGGCTTTTCTGTCCAACAGTTGGCCGAAATAAACAACCTTATGCCAACTCAAGTTCTCCCTGTCGGTTTTCGTCTTTACTTGCCTCCTGCCGCCAAGCAGGAAATTGAAACGAATGCCTATATTGAACCAACACAGGATACGATTAGCGAGGCGTTGCTCACTTCTGCCCGCGAAGCAGCTCCATACTTAACGTACTTAGCACCGTTCAGTTACCGTATCACTGCTGAAGGCGCACTGTTGCCTGTTCCCTTAGGCAGTCTTCCTGATATTGCCGACGAAAACAATACTGCTTTAATGATGGTGATTACAAACTTGCAGGAAGGGGCATTTAGTGGCGAACTTGGCCAGACTGTACTAGAATCACCTGACATCCAAAATACACTCCTTGATGCGATTATCACAGAAGCCAATCGTGTTGGCCGCTTTTCTGATGTCCACTTCGATTTTGAATTTTTACCTCCAGCCATGAGAGAACCTTATAATGCCTTTCTAAGAAAAGCAGTCGACAGGCTCCATCAAGAAGGGCTGTTAGTCTCCACTGCTCTTGCCCCAAAAACAAGCGCTGCCCAAACAGGGCAATGGTATGAAGCTCATGATTATCGGGCCCATGGTGACATTGTCGATTTTGTTGTGCTCATGACCTATGAGTGGGGCTACTCAGGCGGACCCCCTCAGGCCGTTTCGCCAATAGGGCCTGTTACCGAAGTAGTCGAATACGCTTTAACTGAAATGGCGCCAGATAAAATCATGCTTGGCCAAAATTTATATGGCTACGATTGGACATTGCCGTTCGAACCTGGCGGAGAATACGCCCGGGCAATTAGCCCCCAGCAAGCGATTGCATTAGCGCGTGAACATAATGTTGCGATTGAGTTTGACACAGATGCACAGGCCCCTTTCTTCCACTACATTGACGCGAACGGTAGGGAACATGAAGTGTGGTTTGAAGATGGCCGTTCCATCCAGGCGAAGTTCAACCTAATTAAACAGAACGAACTTCGAGGCATTAGCTACTGGAAGCTCGGCTTGTCATTCCCGCAAAACTGGCTGTTGCTCAATGACCAATTTACGATCCGCAAACGCCGCTAATACACGTTTAGGCAGATGCAAAAACGGCAATTCTATAAGTGCCTGTCCAAGGCAAAACAAGGCAGTAGGAATCGATGTGGCATCGTCGTCCTAAAGCCTGAAAAGTTGGAGTAAAGAAGGTGCATTATGTCCCAAAAAACAGCGGTCATAACTGGAGCAGCATCAGGGATCGGCAGAGCAACAGCAATGGCATTTGCCAAAGAAGGAACCACGCTTGTTTTAATCGATCAAGACGAACAAAGGTTAAAAACGTTGAAAGCGGAGCTTGATAAAGAGCACGTTTATTGTTTTCAGGCTGACATTTCAGACGCCAAACGGATGGAGACTGTATTTAATGAAATCGGCGAAACGGTGAAAACCATTGATATTGTCTTTGCCAATGCTGGCATAAACGGCACGGTCACTTCGATTGAAGCGTTTGAGCCGAAGGATTGGGAACAAACGGTGCAAGTCAATTTAACAGGCACTTTTTTAAGCGTCAAATATGCGATTCCACTTATGAAAAAACAGGGCGGAAGCATCATGATGACCAGTTCGGTTAACGGCACTCGTGTCTTTTCCAACTTCGGTATGTCTGCTTACAGCGCCTCAAAAGCAGGAATTGCCGCTTTTGCCAAGATGGCCGCACTAGAACTTGCCAACTATGGCATACGCGTCAATGTCATTTGCCCAGGCGCCATTCGCACACACATCGATGAACGGACATACCGCCATGAAGAAGCACTCAAACCGATTACAATCCATAAAAATAGCGAGCCATTTCCGACACCTCCTGGCACGCCAGAGCAAGTTGCTGACACTGTCCTTTATTTAGCATCAGACGGCGCTAAACATATAAGCGGCGCAGAAATCGTGATTGACGGGGCGCAGACATTGCTTTAAACAGCAATCAGACTGATAGAAAACATCTGGCCTACGAGATGTGTAGGCGAGGAAAACGCCGAATCATGAATAATGCGAGGCAACGACAGCCGGAGCAGCCATCCTACTGGAGGCTGCTCCGGTTTTATTCACTCCAAATAGACTTGAGCTTGTGAACGGTGCATGTTGGCATAACGATGCTCCCTCCTTCTGCAAATACGGTCATGCCAGTGCTTGTTTCTTGCGGATAAATTCGGCTCGTTATTACCGTTTCTCCATCATTAATGAACACTTCAACCGAAGAACGATCGATAAACAAGCGAACATCGATTGTGGCCGCAGACTTGATTGAAACCGTCCGTGCTCCGCCTGGCCCTTCCCCTGAGCGAGATCGATCCAACGTAACCGTGTGCTTCAACAAGTCAAATCGAAGCACCGTTTCCTCGCTCCCATCTGCCGCACAGCAAAATCTGATGCCAAAAGCAGAAGCATCCGAATCAACAAGAGCGAACTGGGCTTCAAGCTCGACTAGGTTGCCTGATGAAAGGATGGGGTGCACGTGCTTGACGTGAAGCGGGCCAATAGGGGTCGATTGTTGGCGCAATAACGTCAACTCTTCAATTGGTTTCATTGCTATTTTTCCTTCTTCAGTAAGCACCAATTCCCTTGGCAAAGTCATCGCCCCTGCCCAACCATGCTTCTGGCTTGGCTTTGGCGATTCCCACATATCCATCCAACCGATGGCAATCCGCCTGCCTTTGCCGTCCAACAACGTTTGCACGGCATAAAAATCATGCCCGTAATCAAGCTCTGTAAAGCTGCTTCGTATAAATTGGCCATTCACATAATCACCCACCATATAAACCGTTTGATGATGATTTAAATACCGGTCTCCTTCTGGCTCAACGCCTTGTGGTGAAGCAAGCAGCACATATTTATCGCCGAGCTTGAAAAAGTCCGGGCATTCCCACATATAGCCTTCATTGCCACCGTCATTTTGGGCAAGCACACCTCGGTATGTCCATTCTTCAAGGTTAGCCGATTCATATAGCAACACTTGCCCTTGGTCATGTTTAGTCGCCCCAACAACCATGAACCAAACACCGTTTTCACGCCACACTTTTGGATCGCGGAAATCCTGCCCCATCCCTGCTGGTTGTTGGTGAATCACCGGATTAGCGTTTGCTTTATAAAAGTGGATGCCGTCACGGCTACGGGCAATGTTTTGGTTTTGCACAATGACATCTTTTTCAGGATCAATGACATTGTGGCCTGTATATATGAGTGTTAGCGTACCCTGGTCGTCTACCGCACTTCCTGAAAAACAGCCATCGCGGTCATACGCCTCACCAGGAGCTAAAGCAACGGGCAAATGGTGCCAATGAATAAGATCATCGCTTATTCCATGGCCCCAATGCATCGGGCCCCATGTTTCCCCATATGGGTAGTGTTGGTAAAAGGCATGGTATTGGCCGTTGAAATAAATGAGCCCATTTGGGTCATTCATCCACCCCGAAGGCGCCATTAAATGATAGCGAAGCCGATAGGCAGCACGTTCATTTTGGTTTGCTTGAACGGTTTTTGTAGCTTGCGTCACTCGTTCTCTATGGCTTTTATTTCCGTGTACTTGATTCATCCCTATTGTTCTCCTTCTCCTGTTGAATAAACCCGTATTCTTTTTTCGAGGCGGTTTTTTTGCTCTCTGGCAACCACTTCGGCACTCCCTTGGCCAACTGCTGCAATCATCACTCCTCGTTCTGTTTCATCGATAATGGTGACGATGTCCTCATCACTGCTTCCCCACTCAATCACTTCTTCGCCCACGTTGTAATCTGGTTTCAAATCGGCTATAAGCTCTCTTGTTTCCCCAATCTCCAACCGAACTGTTTCTTCATTGGTCACAATCCGCTCCAGCTGCCCCTCGGTCACACGGGCACGCCACACATTATGCAAGTGGATTGCTTGTGCATGCTGGACATGGATGGAGCCGCCGTCAGCATACCATTCAATCCCTGCATTCGTTGGATCCGTATAAATAAGGGATGTAAACGTAAGCTCACCATCATTGATAAACCATTCGATCGATGATTCATCGACAAGCACATCCAGCTTCATGAACCCCCGTTTTGCATCATAATCTGCCTCATAGCGCTGTCCGAACGGAAATGGTTGGCCATTGCGATCGATTATGGTTTCCAGCCCTGCATTGGTACGATCTAAAAACACTTTCTGATATTCTCCATCAAAGCCAAGAAGTGACTCGACACCATTACCATGCCTGAGCCGCAAGCCAAATTCTCGCAAATCTTCCCACGAAACTTCGGCCGTAAAACGGTAAGTCGTCCCTTTAAAATCGAGCGGAGTTGCCTCGTTGGCAACGTCAAAAGGAGCAAAATCCTGTTGTTTGGCATAAATCGTGTCAAGTTCGGATATCGGCTTTTGCCGTAGTCGCACTTGCCCGTTGGAATTTGTATACAACCCTAACTCTCTTGGAATCGACATCGCTCCCATCCATGGATCGGTTGGCGATTGGTACGGATACCGCCAGTTCGCCATCCAGCCGAGCCAGACCGTCCGGCCATCCAAATTCGCAAATGTTTGCGCTGCATAAAAGTCCTGGCCTATATCAGTAATCAGCACTTCTGCGGCATCATTGTCGTTTGTAAAGGCAGTCCCATCAAATTCACCGACAAAATATTGCGCAGTAGAGCCATTGGTTTCATCATTATCGCCTACACTAACGTGGAGAACCCACTTTTGATTGTCCTCATCGCCGTCAACTGGAAGGCGGAACAAATCAGGACATTCCCACACTGCAGCATGCAATCCTTCCCCGGCACCAAACTGGCTCGCAAATGCCCAATCAATCAAGTTGTCAGAATGGTAAAAGCTGACGGTCTGATTCGTTGAGACTACCATGACCCACTTTGCCGTTTCCTCATGCCAAAACACTTTCGGGTCGCGGAAATCTTTCATGCCAGTGTTCGGAATAACAGGGTTACCAACATACCGTTCCCACGTCCGTCCATCGTCTTTGCTGTAAGCAATCGATTGGGCTTCGCCCCCCTCTGTGTTTGTATAAATCGCAACCAACCCTGGTTTCCCGCCAAACAAACCGCTTGTATCCTTCTCATCAACAACTACACTACCGGATAACGCTTGACCTAAATGATCACGTTCTAACGCAATCGGCAAGTGCTCCCAATGAAGCAAATCCTTGCTAACAGCATGGGCCCACGTTCCATTTTTTTGATGGAATAAATGGTATTCCCCTTTATAAAATACGAGCCCATTTGGATCAGCTAAATTGCCCACAGGGGTAGAGAAGTGGTACTGTGGCCTATACCGTTCTGTGTAATAAGAAGCGTCCTCTCTTAATGACGCCATTCTTTCCCCTCCTGTTTCAAGCATCGTGCAACTTGTGCCTATCATCAGAAACGCCAGCAAAAAAAGCGTTTTTGTAAACAATCTCATTGGCTCTCCATTTGTTCATAGTAGCGGTCATACGCATCTTGGCGGATTTGCAGCCATTCTTCTAAGCCCATTTCATACAGCTGGTTTACATAGGCTTCCCATTCCTCTTCGACGCCGCCTTCCATAAGCCAACGGGCATAATTTCGCTCAATGACATCCATTAAATCCGCTTCTAGGAAATGCAACCGGTCTAGCTCTTCTTCGTTCATAAAGACATTTGGGTAACTCTCTTCCCAAATAAAATCGGCGTAATACGTTTCAATATCTTGAAGTCGCTGTTTGGCCCGCGGCTCCATATCTACTACAGTGCCGAAATGTTCTTCTAATACAACAGATGGGCCCATCGGCGCCACTTTTTCACGAAATTCGCCCATGGTGATCCCTTCTGGCAGCTCTTTATTCACAAGCATGCCATTTTCGTCTTCCTCATAAATGTCACCAATCGGTCCCCAATTAATCTGGGCCGACAAGTGTGGGTCATATAGTTGGTCGACCCATCTCATTGTCAATTCTGGATTTTCATTCGCCGATGTAATGACAAAGGCACCGCGATGATGTTCATGATGGTTAGAACGCCCATACATCCGATCCCCATTCGGCCCCTCAAGGGGACCAAGCAAGACATAATCCTCAGCTCGCTCTAAGCCGACAACAGATTCAATTTCCCAAAAAATAAAGGCGCCTAAAGGGTTAGGATCTTGTTTCCCTTTAGCCAAAAACTGTCCTGTGTCATGGGTAAACACTTCTTGGTCGATCAGCCCTTCTGCAAACCATTCATGGAAATACGCGATCGCTTCTTTATACTCATTTTGAACGGCTGTAAAAATGACTTCCCCGTCCTTTACAACTAGTTTGTTTGGGTTATCAGGTAGGCCAAAGGCTGCAAAAAAGTCGCCTAAATAGCCTTGGAATCCGTCATTTGGCGTAAAGCTCAATCCTTCATCGGCTTTGCCGCTTCCATTCACATCATGCTCACGGAAAGCCCTTAATGCCTCACGCAGTTCATCCAACGTTTCTGGTTTTTCAAGCCCTACTTCATCAAGCCACGCTTGGTTAATCGCTGTAAAATTGGCAAAGGGAACAAGCCCCATTTCTTCTACTCGTGGCAATGAATAAATATGTCCATCTGGAGCTGTTAAAACAGCCAACAGCTCAGGGCGTTCATCTAAAATCTTTTGTAAGTTCGGCGCATATTCTTCAATTAAGCCTTCAAGAGGGATAATGGCGCCATCACGGCCATAGCGGACAAGGTCATAATCACTAAAACCAGCATTGTAAAAAGCATCAGGCAAATCATTGCTGGCGAGCATTAAATTCTTCCTCTCAGCATAGCCATCTCCAGGAATGTTGTTCCAGTTAATGTTAACATTGGTCATATTTTCTATTTCTTTAAAAATTGTCATTTCTCCAAAATTTGGCGCCAAGGCAGACTTTGGCGATACAAACTGTAAAGACACATCAACTCCTTCGTCGACAAGAGGCAGCCCCGTTTCATTAAATTCTACTTTCTCAGCATTGTTATTTTCCTGGTTGCTTGATTCATTATTGCAGGCAGACAAAGCAATGACAGAAACAAGCAAACATGTGGCCCGTTTTTTCATACACGTTTTCCCCCTTTTGTTAGCCTTTAATCGATCCAATCATCACGCCTTTTACAAAATATTTTTGCAAAAATGGGTATAAAACAAGCAACGGTAAAGACGAAACGATAATGACTCCGTATTTAATTTGTTCTGCTACAGCAAGCTGTACTTGATTCGATTCAATGTCGCCAATCATTTGCGTCGATGCCTCACTTTGGATGAGCAAATTTCGTAAAATTAATTGCAACGGATAAAGCGAATCATTATTCAAGTAAATCAACGCATCAAAAAAAGAGTTCCAATGAGTGACGACATGAAAAAGCACCATGACTGCAATAATCGGCTTTGACAACGGCAGAACAATTTTTGCAAAGAAACGAAAATCATTGCAGCCATCAATTTGTGCTGCTTCTAGCATGTCTTTCGGAATCGATGTCTGAAAAAAAGTACGGCAAATAATGACATTCCATAACCCAACTGCATTCGGAATCACCATTGCCCAAATCGTATTCACCATTCCTAAATCGCGAACGACAAGATACGTTGGAATCATTCCTCCATGGAAAAACAACGTAACCACCAAAAACATCATAATGATATGGCGCCCTGGCAAATCTTTACGGGAAAGGGCGTATCCAGAGGTGACCGTCAACGACACGCTTATCGCCGTACCAAGTGTTGCGTATAGAAGTGTATTTTTAAAACCATTGACAATATTGTCATCTTGAAAAATACGCTTAAAACCATCAAACGTAATATCCTTTGGCAAAAGGAGTACATCCCCGGCAAAGACACGGTTTGGATCGCTTATTGAGGCAATCACAATAAAGTAAAGTGGATATAACACAAGCAGGCAGCCAATTGTCAGCAACGTGACATTGACTATATCAAACGCCTTATCGCCTCTTGTCCGTTTCCATTTGTCCATTCGATCTTCCCCCCTACCATAAACTACTGTCGGACATTTTTCGCGCAATTTGGTTGACTGTGACAAGCAAAATCAAGTTAATGATGGCATTAAATAACCCGACTGCTGTGCCAAAACTATATTGCGCTTGCTGGATGCCGACCTCGTACACATACGTTGCAATAATATTAGATGATTCTTTATTTAGCGGTGTTTGCATCAATAGCGCCTTTTCAAACCCAATGTTCATCAAGTTTCCTAGCGCTAAAATTAACATGATAACGGAAATCGGCATAATCGCTGGTATATCAATATGCAGCATTCGTTTAAACTTACTGGCGCCGTCCATTACCGCCGCTTCATGCAAAGATGGATCAACCCCGCTCAATGCAGCCAAATAAATAATCGCTGCAAAGCCTGTTCCTTGCCAAACGCCGGAGAACACATATAACGTTTTGAACCATTCTGGACTCGCCATAAAATTGATTGGTTCGCCGCCAAACAGTCTAATCAAATGGTTGATTAAACCACTTGATGGCGATAAAAAAACAAATAAAATTCCCACTAATACAACGACAGAGATGAAATGAGGTGCATACACGACTGTCTGAAGAAATCGTTTATATTTGTGGCTAATAAGCATGTTCAGCATTAATGCCAATAAGATTGGCAGCGGAAACCCAACGGCAAGTTCATAAATGCTTAAAACAAGGGTGTTTTCCAAAATAGTCCAAAATTGATAAGACTGAAAGAAACGCATAAAGTGGTCTAACCCGACCCATTCACTGCCCCATACTCCTAAGCTTGGCAAATAATTTTTAAACGCAATTTGCAACCCATACATGGGGTAATACTTAAATATAAGAAAGTAAATAATCGTTGGCGCCAACAACACATACAATTGCCAACTGCGAAGCACACGGACGAACTTCTTCTGTTTTTGTGGTTGAATGTGCCCCAATCTGGCACGATTGCCCTTAATGCGTGATGGCTGTACGACAGACATCTGTTTCCCACCTCCTTTATTATGAAAAGCGCTTTCAAGACGATTTTATGTCAACCGGTTTCATATGTCAACCGGTTGACATAAAAGAAGGCAAAAAACATCTCCGAACGTTCGGCAATGATGTTTTTCGCCTTTGCTTTGTTCATACACTATTCCCTCTTACTAATTCAATGCTATGCACATATTCTTTTTCAAGCGCCTTCTCTGGTTGTTCTATTTGCTGAATGAGAATTTGCACTGCTGTCTCTGCCATCGTGATCATCGGCTGCTTGATTGTTGTTAGTTCAGGCACATGCTGACGAACAAACTCCGTGCCATCATATCCGATCACTTTCACGTCTTCAGGAACACGCTTGTTTCGGCGACGTACTTCTTGGATGACCTTTAACGCGATGCTATCGTCACTTGCAAAGACACCATCCATCTGTGGTTGCTGATCAAACAAAGCACAAATCGCTGCTTCCGCTTCCGCTTGCGATAAAACGCTGCGAATTTCATAGGTCATAGCGGGCAAACCGTATCGTTGCATGACTGCTTCATAACCGTTGCGCCGAAGGTTGGCAGGTGTCTCTAGTTCAGCAGGCCCATTAATATGGACAATGTTTTTACAACCGGCTTCGATAAGCGTGGCGGCTGCGAGTTCTCCCCCTGCATAATTATCGGAACTAATGACTGGGATCCCACTTGATAAATAGTGGTCAAATGCGACTGTAGGCAT
Source organism: Shouchella rhizosphaerae (assembly GCF_900142675.1). Lineage (GTDB taxonomy): Bacteria > Bacillota > Bacilli > Bacillales > Bacillaceae_D > Shouchella > Shouchella rhizosphaerae. The sequence goes on from NZ_FRBS01000005.1 coordinate 28,107, forward strand.
TTGCTCGGACACGTCGATTAATCCACGGTTGTATGTACAGACGATCACGCCATCCACTTGATTGCGCCGCAGCATTTCCCAGTAATGTGCTTCTTTTTCTGCATTGTGTAAACTATTGCAAAGAAGCACTTTTAATCCAGCTAGCGCGCAAAAATGTTCAATTCGCGCTGTTAGTTCCCCGTAAAACGGGTTAGCGGTTGTTGGTACAATCAAGCCAATTAAATTGGAGCGTTTATTGTAAAGCGAGCGTGCTAAATCATTTGGGATATAGTTTAACTTTTTCATTGCGTCATAAACTTTTTGGCGTGTTTCTTCACTTATGTAGCCACGTTTGTTCATTACTCGTGAAACAGTGGTTGGCGAAACCCCTGCCGCTTTGGCCACATCGCTAATTTTCGGCTTTATTTTAAACACCCCCTATTCTTCTGCCTTCTATATTAATGAAGCCAGCGCTTTCACACAATAAAAAAAGCCTAAAGCCATATGGCCATAGGCAAGCTATAAAAAAAGCAAGTAACCAATGAATAAGAGAATAACCCAAATCGGCAAGCTAATCAACGTACCCCAAATAAGTCCTAAAACAAACCGTCCGTCTTGCATATGGCGATCCTTCATCTGCAAGCACCCCTTTTTAGCATCTTAAACAAAAAAGGGCTGGTTTATACCATTTTTTTAAAGCGTTTTCTTACTGATATATCAAACAACCAATACATGGGTTGCATTTTCGCTTTTCGATTCAATGAAAGTTGTACGGCGCCTTAGATAGCGAAGACTTTTTTGCAGTTTAGAGAAGTTGCATGATACCCATCAGTGTGAATTAGGTTGCCGCTGAACAAAAACCCCATTTTCCACTAACTCAGATCGACTAATTGCTCCACTCGTCATTCTACTTACAAACACTGCCGCTACACCGGGAAGTAAGAACGCATGGCCAACGATCGTCATAGACAGCAGCACGGTAAACAAAATGAGTTGGAGAAAAGCGGCAATCGTATAAAGGGGGTTTGCTAACAACAGTTTCATGCTCACGAGCATCGCTTTTGGCAATTTTAATCCGTATTTTATGACGAGCGGCACCGTATAAAGCTGGCTTAAAGCAACCATGCCAGCAAAGTACGTTTGAAAACAGGCAATCGCAAAGGCAAACCAGGTGTCTTCGACGACCCATAACCACCAAGAAGAAGCGACAATCAACACAAATATGCCGAAAAAGCAAGCAAAGGCAATTCCCTGGATACAATGGGTTTTCGTTGCTTTTAAAAACGTTAAAAGCATTGATCCTTTTTCCTCTTGCAGCATCGTCTCAACTGCTCTGCTTGCGCCAAACCAAACTGGCCCTCCGGCAAACAAGGCAAAAATAATCGCCAACTGCCAAGGCAAAAACAAGATACCTGGCAACATGATCAGCGAAACGAACAAACTAATAGCAACGACCGAAACAATGGATTGGTACAAATCCTTTGCCGTTATTCGCAAAAGCGCTGTCACTGAAAACATAGACTCACCCTATTCGTTGTTGGCTTGTTTTATCGAACAAATGAATTTTATCGATTTGCAGAGAAACGGTCACTTCTTCTCCGGCCTGGACAAATGATTCCCCTGATACTTTTGCAATCGTATTTGTGCCATTTAAAGAAAAGTAAACTAAGTTTTCCGAGCCCAAATGCTCACATACGCGCACTGTGACAGTGGCATGGCCATCGCCTTCAGTAAGGCGGATATGTTCTGGACGAATGCCGCAGACAACTTCTTTGCCTATATAGCTAGCGATCTTTTGTTTCAATGCTGGAGCCAGAGGCCATTTGCTGTTTCCCACTTGGAGATACTCACCGGAAACGATTTTTCCATCCAAAAAATTCATCGCCGGCGAACCAATAAAGCCGCCAACAAACATATTCGCCGGTTTGGCGTACAGTTCTTGTGGCGAAGCAATTTGTTGGATTTCGCCTTTATTCATAACGACAATCCGTTCACCTAATGTCATCGCCTCTACTTGGTCATGGGTAACATAGACAATTGTCGCTCCAAGGCGCTGATGAAGCTCCGCTAATTCAATCCGCATTTGCACACGCAGTTTCGCGTCAAGGTTGGAAAGGGGCTCATCAAATAAAAACACTTTTGGATCACGGACAATCGCACGGCCAAGGGCGACACGTTGCCGCTGCCCTCCAGACAATTCCTTTGGCTTCCGTTCCAGCAAGTCATCGAGCCCTAAAATCGTTGATGCATAACGAACCTTTTCGTCAATGATGCTTTTGTCGATTTTCATATTCTTTAAGCCGAAACTTAAATTTTCTTTGATCGTCATATGAGGATAAAGCGCATAATCTTGGAACACCATCGCAATGTCCCGGTCTTTCGGATGGACGTGGTTAACAAGTTGGTCGTCTATATAGATGTTTCCTTCTGTCTGCTTTTCAAGACCGGCAATCATTCGCAGTGATGTCGTCTTGCCACAACCTGAAGGGCCGACAAAAACAAGAAATTCTTTATCGTTGATCGTAAATGTGGCGTCTTTCACGGCTGTAAAGGTGCCGCCGCGCTTTTCGTCCACAAATGTTTTGGTAATGTGGTCAAACACAATCGTCGCCATTTTCCACCTATCCTTTCACGGCACCAATGGTAATGCCTTGCAAAAAATACTTTTGCAGCGAGAAAAACAACAGAAACATCGGCAGCGCTGCGACCACAGAACCGGCCATCATTGCCCCAAAGTCAGTGGCATCGGCAAATTTAAAACTAGCCAAGCCAATTTGAATCGTCCGCATCGAACTTGTTTGTGTAACTAGAAATGGCCAAAAAAATTCATTCCATGTCGCCACGAACGTAAAAATAGCCAACACGGCTAAGCCTGGTTTTGAAATCGGCAAAATGATTTTGTAAAAAATACGCCACTCGCTGCAACCATCAATCCGTGCCGCTTGAATGAGCGATGACGGCAAAGTCGACATGTATTGTTTCATCAAAAAGATGTTCCCAACTGTAGCAAACATCGGCAGCATGATCGCGGTATATGTATTGCCTAGCTGCAACGTGTTGACAACAATAATATAAACAGGGATCAATGTTACTTGCGCCGGGATCATCATCGTTCCGAGTAGCAGCCAAAAGATCGTGTTCCGTCCCGGAAACCGCAACTTCGCAAACGCATAGCCTGCCAACGAGCAAAACAACACATTGGTTACTGTTAACACAGATGAGACAAACAAGCTATTCAACAGCCAACGGACGGCATCAGTTTCCGTGAAAAAACGCACGTATGTGGCAATCGATGGATTCTTCGGGAACCATTCAGGAGTAAAGGAAGACGCCACTGCCGTATCCTTAAAAGACATGACCAGCATCCAATAAAGGGGAATCAGCGTAATAACAATCCAACACAACAAAAGTGCGTAACTGACCATTTTTGCGGCGATTGCCTTTCGTTCAGGCGGGCGGTTAAGAGGCGCCTTTCTGTTTGCCGCTGGTTGGTTCATGGCAACCACCTCCAGTTAAAATTCTACGTCGCTTGCCATTAACTTGAATTGAAATACAGAGGCAACAATAATGACGATCCCTAAAGCGAACGATTCTGCTGCTGCAAGGCCAAATTGGTAATATTCAAATGCATGTACATAAATTAAATAAGCAATTGTTGTGGTTGCAAAGTTCGGCCCGCCTTGTGTCATTAAATAAATGCTCATGAACACTTGGAATGAAGTAATGATGCCCATTACGAGCAAATAAAGCGTTGTCGGCTTAAGCAATGGCAATGTAATATTAAAAAATTGCGATAAAGGACTGGCATGGTCAATGTCTGCCGCCTCATACAGCGATTTAGGAATACCTCCGAGGGCAGCCAAATATAAAATGACACCTGCCCCATGCCCAGTCAGCCAGCTCATTAAAATGAGGGAAAATAAAGCAGTGTTTGAACTGCCTAGCCACATCTGCGGATCAATCCCAAAGAGGCCGAGTATCATATTCACGAGGCCCATATTCGTCGGGTCGTAAATCCAAAACCATACGAGCGCCATCGTCACGCCTGAAGCGACTGTTGGCAAGTAAAGAGACGCTTTAAAAAAAGTTTGCATTTTTTTGCCGCGTGGGAAAATCAAAACGGCTAGCACTAATGTGATCGCGACGCTGACAGGCACAGTCGCAATTGTAAAAATAAATGTATTGCGCATCGACTTCCAAAATACATCATCATGAATCATCGTTTTATAATTGTCCAACCCGATAAAGGTAGAACCCATTACATGGTATTGTTGAAAGCTCATAATAAATGCGTAAATGACGGGAATGAGCGTAAACAGCAAAAATACGAGAATCGGCACAGCAATAAACAAATAGCACCAGCCGTAATCACGAAAAAACAAACGCCATTTCGAAGGCGGCTGAATCGTCATAGCCATGGATGTTCCTCCTTTCCTTAAGAGAGGGGGAGTCCCCCTCTCTCAGCCTGTTGCTTTAAGGTTTGAATTGCGCTGATTCGGCCTCTGCTTTAAATTTTTCCAACGCTTGTTCAGGCGTTGTTTCACCATTCATTAATGCTTGGAATGTCGGCACAACGACTTGCGTATTAAACATATCGTCTTTGGCCGCTAGCTCACTGTTGATGTTGTTAGGCGGCAAGACTTTGCCTGCTAAACGTTGGGCAGCCCGTTCATTCAGTTCAGAAAGAGGCAAATCGTAATCAGCGGCTGCTTGTTTATGGACAATCGGCAAAGCGAGCGCAGAAGACGCTTGCCCGATCGCATCCGCTCCAGCTAAATGTTCCAGCACTTTGACGCTGTTTGCAATATGCTCTTCCGTTGCCCCTTTTTGCGTAAACAACAAATAGCCTTCTGCCCCGCCTCGAGCTACTTCTTCTTGCCCTTCATTATGCGGCGTAGGCAATAAGACAACTTCGATTTCCTCGCCGTCAATGTCGCCGTTTCGGATATCTTCGTTGCGTTTCTCTGCACTTGGTTCAAAATAAGGGATAGCCCTGCCATAAAAAAGCGCTTGGTAATTGTAAAACATTTCATTCCGTTTCGCCGCGTCAATTGCTGCCGTTTCATTTGGCATGATGCCTTCCTCACGAAGTTTGACAATAAACTCCAACGCTTCTAAAATCCGCTCGTCTGTCCAAGCGATTCCGTCCTCCGTCATCCGGTAAGGAAGGCCATTGTTGCGGGCAAGATGATCAAGCAGTTCCTCGTCAACGCCTTGGAATACAAATCCATATTGGCGGTCGCCATTGTCGTTCGTTTGCTCGCCGATGTCAGCAAGCTCATAAAATTCATCCCATGTCCAGCCTTCATTTTGAATTTTCTCATAATCTATTCCGTATTCCTCTAACAGCGCTTTATTCCCGCCCCATACATGAAGGTACTGATAGAGAGGAAGGCCGTACAAAGAACCTTCAATCCGCATATGATCGAGCGCAACAGCATCATAGTCAGCTAAATCAATATTAAGTCTATCGTCCAGCTCTACTAAAAGCTGTGTTGCTTTGTATTTTCCGAGTGCTTTGCCGAAATACAAGTCAGGCGGACTGCCTGTGTTTAAAGCAATATCAAACTTTTGCTCTCCTTCTGCCCAGGAAAGGATCTCATACTCGATTTTTATATCAGGATTGGCATCTTCAAATTCGGCTATTGACTCTTTCAATTCGCTTTCATACTCTTCATGTACTGGGTATGTCCAGACTGTGACTGTGTCCGTTGAATTGCTTGCGTTTCCGTCATTTCCTGTTTCTGCGCTATTGCAAGCGGCTAGCGATACAAGTAAAACACTTGCTGCTGTAGTATAGAGCAGCCATTTTTTCATATGCTTTCCCCCTTAAAACCGATATTTACATTGATTGATGACGAAGCCATCACCTCCCGTCATCGCTTACCGATACAGGTAAGCGGCCATTTGCCTCGCCACGGCCAAATAAGTATGCTAAAGCTGCCACAACTGCTGGCTCCGTAGGCTCATAGGTGGCCACAAACGTTAACGAGTTGGACACGAAGCGATAGTCATAAGGATTTTGCGTCGCCACAATAATTGGCTTATGCCCTTTCGCCATTAATGCGTGAATGAATCGTTGCTGGTAGGGCGCTTGGGCAATATTCGATGTGGCCACAATGATTTGCTCATAAAGATCTGCCTCAGCTAAACAGCGCTCCCATTTTTGGCTTTCATCGTCAAATGCGATTGCTTTTGCCACTGCCGCTTGTTTATAGAGCGCCTCTACAAGTGGATGATCTTCATCCTGCCTTTCTTCTGCAGGTGTTCTATGCTGAACGTTCCCATAAAATAGCAGCACTGGTTGATGAGGGGATAGCTTTCGCTCGCCAATTGCCGTCACCCCGTCAGCATAAATGGTATTTGCCTCGCTTTGCCGAAACGTTGATCCGACGTTCTTCAAATCCTCTCGCCGGGGCAGCCGATCCCAAGACAAATACTTTGCTTTTAAAGCATCAATGCGCTGAAACGACATGTCCAGCCGTTTTTGGTCAAATCTCCCTTCGGCAAAAGCCGCCTCTAACGCAGCGACTGTAGGGCGTTGCCTGCTTTCGCAGTGTGAGACTACAAGCATATCTGCACCTGCAAGCAATGCGGCCACAGCACCCTGGGCGGTGCCGATCGACCCGGCAATCGCCTCCATTTCTAAGCAGTCTGTCATCAATACGCCTGAATAGCCTAGTTCGTGCCGTAAAAGTTCGGTCATTACTTTATAAGAGATCGTCGCAGGAACTGGCTCCGTCTCCAGTGCTGGGAAATGGATATGAGCGCTCATGATCGCCTCCGCGCCTGCTTCTATACACGCTTTAAAAGGCACAAGTTCCACTTGTTGAAGGCGTTTTAAGCCATGGGGAATGGTCGGCATGGCATGGTGCGAGTCAACAACCGTATCGCCGTGGCCTGGAAAATGCTTCAGTGTAGCAATGACGCCCTCTGCCTGCATCCCCGTCATCATTTCCTTCGCAAAATCTCCGACTTTGCTTGGGTCCTCACCAAATGAACGGACGCCGATCACTGGGTTGTTCGGATTATTGTTCACATCAGCCACCGGGGCTAAGTTCCAGTTAACACCTACAGCGCGAAGCTCTTTCGCCGTCAACTGCCCGACAATGGAGGCATAACGGCGTTTGTGCGTTGCCCCCAGAAGCATCGCTCCTGGCAGCGCTGTTACACCACTTAGGCGGCGTACCGTTCCGTTTTCTTGGTCGACGCAAATCGCCAACGGGCGCTCGTGACCAGCTTCCTTTGCTGCTTTTTGTAAATCGCTCGTTAAGGTCAACAATTGTTCAGGCGTTTCAATGTTACGACTAAACAAAATGATGTTGCCGACATAATGGTTACGGATCATCGCCTTTATTTCCGGCGTCGCTGTTGTTCCATGAAATCCAAAGACTAGTAACTGTCCCAACATTCTTTTTTGTTCTTCATCCATGGCCTTCCCTCTCCCTTAAGCCGTTAAAAATGGCCTGTAAAACGGATTTCTTGTCCTTTTGCTAGCTGTTTTGCGGAGCGAGCAAGCACCGCGCCATCGACAGGAGGAATGTCACATCGTCCCAAGAGGGAGCGTTACTCTTTTTCCAGAGGCAGCTTTCGTTCCCTTTCTATCATCCTATCAATGAAAATAGGCTTTTATGCCTCCCAATCAAACGATGCGCCCCACCCGAACATGGCCGCTTTTCTTATATTATTTTCCGCTTACCTAGAGGATTATCGCATCCTTTTATCGAACCAATTGTCCCTAAGAATGGATTTCACGTTTGCGCTTAGGGGCACCAAACAGCGCAGACGGCTCAGCCTTAAACAAATCGGAAATGGCGAGGGCCACATACAAACTCGGAAGCCTAGACCCTTGTTCAATCATTCCATAATAACTTTCCGTGATGATGATGTCGTATCTTCTCTTCAACAGACTAACGACCTTTTGTTGAGACCAGTTTCTGCTTTTTCGTAAGGAAATTAATTGATCCCTTTTGCACAATGTGATCACTCCCCAACATGTTGTAGTTTCAGTTTACCCAACAAATAATTGGCAGTCAATAGAATGGCACAATAAAAAAGAGTGCAAATTTAAATAAACAGTTGAGTAAATTATTGCGAACATGCAGGAAGGGTATGCTTATGGTCGAGCTGAATAAACGATTGCGCGAGTTGCGAAAGGCCCACCAGTTAACCCAACAAGATGTTGCTTCCTTTCTCGGCATTACCGAAAGTGCATACGGCTTCTATGAGCAAGGCCGGAACGAACCTTCCCTTCGCAAGCTAAAACAGCTTGCCGAAATCTATCACGTTTCCATTTCTTATCTTGCCGGAGAAACAGATCGTATCAATGAACAAACGCAGCGCTATTATTTTAAAGATTTGGATAAGGAAGAGCAGGAATTTTTAGAGGAGCAGTTGAAGTTATTTAGAAAGATTCGAAAAAACAGACGATGCAGTGACCTCCAATGAAAATAAGTGCATTTAGAGGTTTACCATTTTACAATTTGGGGAACAAAGCATATAGCACGAATCCCTATTAAAAAGGAGTGGTCAAAAACATACAAAAAGAGACAAGGTATGTCCTTGCCTCTCATAACGAATTTGTCTAACGCATTAATGTTTTAGCGAATTATAACGAATCTGTTGTCTATCCCTATAATATTTGAGACTTATCTACAAGTCAACCCTTAAGATTCGACAAATCTCCACCTAAAACATCACTACGCTTTCGACAAGGGTGCAAGCCAACTGCGCCCTTGTTCTGTTAACGCTAGACTTGGTTTAATATCCCCATTCTTCAATTCTTTGTTTTCAGTGCCAAGCAGCTTTTCTACTTTCAATAAATCAATCAGTTCACTCGCTGAATTGGCAGGAATGCCAAACTTGATCGAGAATTGGTTTCTCAACCACGGCGCCCCTAAATACAATTCATTTTCCGAGCCAAAGCGTTGTTCCCATTCCTCGACAAAACGAAGGGCATCCAGTTTATAGGATTCCAAATGGTACTCCTTGATTTCTAGTTGCAAAAAGTCACGCAAGTCCTCGCTATAATGGGAGTAATTTGTAATATCCGTATGTTTTGGCGCTGCCTCTGATAAATAATAAAGTTCCACACGTTTCCCTTTATACATCAGCCTGCTCATAATCGGAACCATATCGCTATCCGCTGTGACAAATACATAACAAGAAATGTTCTCGTCTTTATAAGTGCTCTCAATTGCGTCTATGCAAAGTTCAATATCCGACGAATTTTTGCGGGAATCGCCTTCCTTATCGTTTGAATAGACGTGGCGTATTTGGACGCGCTGCTTTTGGAGATCAGTCAAGCTTGAACGGATTCTCTGGAAGTCCGCATAAGCGCGAAACGTGCGGACTTGGTTTTGCCCGTACCGATCCCATAAACAATTAAATAAATTCTTTTCTTGCTCTTCGTGGTTAGGGTTGTGGTTGTACCGGTTCATTAGCGTCCAATACACATTGTCATAATCAATAAAAATCGCTACATTGTTATGGTCTTTTGTTTTAAACATATCTTCTCTTTCATCTGTGTGTACTTTGCTCATTCCGCTAGCTGCCTTGCGCGATTTCTCGCTGTCCTCCCAAGACAGCCTCCCTCCTATTCATTCCATGAGGACGATGTTTTGTTCTGCTGCCACGAATGGTCTGTAGCTCTAGTGTACGATAAAATCCAGAAAAAGCCTATGAAATTCTGGCTTGTTCACTTGGGCAAATCGTTTGTCTTCATAGCCAGCAGTCAAAACAAAACAATCCTGTTCCAATCTATGCAAAAACAACATGCTTCATACGTTGTTAAAAAAAGCTTGACAGTTTATCTGTATCAAGCATATAGTACACATAGACGCTCATGTATGAATCACTTAATACATACACACAAAAAGAGGTGACTTATGCGATTTCTATCGTTGCTGCATTTTGAATGGAAGCGTGTGTCCAAGGTGTATTTTTTCCTTTTCGGCCTTGTCTCCGCGATCCAGCTAATTGCGATTTATGTCTTGGCCTCAACGCAGGCTGCCCACTTCACAAACGAAGCTTTAATTACAAACGTATCACTTGAGCAAATTGCCGAGTCCTATTCGATTCGTTGGGAGTACTTGTACAGCGAACTTCCTATTATTGGTTCGATAATGATGGCGATTGCAATCATGCTCGTTTATTCGTTGCTTATTTGGTACCGTGACTGGCTCGGTAAAAACAACGTCATCACTCGGCTGTTAATGTTGCCAATCAACCGTGCTCAATTATTTGCAGCTAAGCTGTTTTTACTGTTTCTACTCGTTCTTGGTTTAGTCGCGCTGCAAATTGTACTAGCCGCAATTGGCAACAAAATCATTGAAGCAGTTGTGCCGAGTGAACTCTTTCTTGCTCCGTTAACAATGGCGCAAGTGATGCAAACGAACAGGTTATTTGGCTTGCTCATTCCCCTCGACCCATTTGTATTCGTCCTTGCTTATGGCCTAGGTTTTGCCTTTTTAACGGCCTTGTTTTCCGCCATTCTCCTTGAACGCAGTTTCCGTATCAAAGGAGCATTGTTAGGAGCGCTTTATTTGGCTTTTGTCTTTTGGTTGAACAGTTTCTTTTTTATGAGTGACTTATATGGACGTGTATTCCCGTCAGAAGCACTATTGATAGCTGTAGCAACGGGATTGACGACGGTCGTGTTGTCTTCCTGGCTAAGCATTTACTTAATCCGGAAGAAGGTGAGTGCCTAATGAACCATTTTAGTACGAAACGCTACATGGTGTTGTTCGTATTTATTGCGTTTTTGTCAGTGACCATCACCTACTTCTATGTAGCCATTTCCGATCGTTTAAACATTGAACCGATTCCCTTTGAGTGGGAAACCATTTCCGGCGACGAATCGTATTTAGAAAGAGTGCAGCTAAGCGGTTACTTGCAGAAAAGTCAAGATTCCACAAGCAATTCGCTTTTATTTGAAACAGACGGGCACACTGTCGCCTTTGGCGAACCATTGTCATGGCTTGAACGCTATGACGCAGGATATGACCCTTACTATGACCGCATCGCGTTTGAACATCGGTCTTTATTTCGACCACTTGTTCATGATTTGTATACCTACATTGACGTGAATGACGAAAATAACCAGGTTGCTGCTATTAGCCTCACACAGGATCAACAGGAAATGTTGATTACAGTCCTTGAGAACAACACAGGCGATTCCATGCAAGCGACCATTTCTGTTGACGGACTTCAAGACGAAGAAACAGGTTATATTTCTTACGCTTATGTAGAAGGCAATACTGTTTCCGTCATTTTGGAAACAATGGCGGAAACGCCAACGGGCGAGCGCTTTTGGTTTTATGTAATTGACTTAGAGAAACAAGCGATTATACAAAAAGCCAGCCTTGCCGATTTGGCTACCGATTCGGTTGCCAGCAGCAGTGCCTATGTATTTTTTGATTTTAAACAGCGGCCAGCGGTCATTTTGGACATCGATGGATCGCTCGCTTTTTACGATTTCAAAACGAACCACTTGTCAGAAATCGACACAAGCAATGGACAAAACATGATCAATGCTTCAGAAACAGAAGACGGCAGTGTCATACTGTTAGGGGGAACGGACGAACAAATCGTCTACCGTTTTGAAACGGATTCTCCAGATAAGATCACTCAGATCGGTGAACTGCCAAAGGTACTAACCGAAAATGAAGACCACTATATAGCTGGTTTCACCGAGGAAAACGGCTTTCTTCACTTGCTTATAGACGAAACGATGCCAGAAGAACATCCGATTGTTTCCAGCTATAGTATTTACACAGTTAAACTAGAAGACGGACAAATCCTCTATCATGGGAAAACCGAGTATAGAACCGAAAATGGATATCTTCATTTCCATAAATTGGAACGTGCATAAAAAGAAGGGAGCGCTTGATGAACATTCAATTTAACACCCGCGAGCCCGTTTACGCACAAGTTATCCGCTACTTTAAGGAGCAAATTGCTACCGGAAAGCTTGTTGCCGGGCAGGAAATCCCTTCGCGCCGCGAACTAGGCGCGACATTAAAAATCAATCCAAACACAGCGCAACGTGCCTATAAAGAAATGGAGGATCAATTGTTGATTCATACTGAACGGAACAAACCTAGCCGGATTACGTATGACCAAGACGTACTTGACTCCGTCCGTGATGAATTAATCCAGGAGTCAATTGATACATTTTTGCAAGCAATCCGCACCATCCAAGTTCCGCTCGACGAAGTCATTGCCATGATCCAAGCTAGCTATAAGGAAGGGGAAACGGAACATGATTGAAGTAAAAAACGTCTCGAAGAAATATGGCCGCAAAGCTGTGCTGCATAACGTCTCGTTCATAGCCAAACGCGGGGAAATTACTGCGCTAATCGGCATTAATGGCGTCGGCAAGACGACTGTCCTGAAAATGATTGCGAATTTAACTCCATTAAGTGGCGGAGAAATTAAGATCGACGGCAGCACACTTTCGCCAAAGGGATATGAAACATTGACATTCATTCCTGACGTCATCCCGATGCCGCCCTCAATGACGATTGACAAAGCAATTGTTTTTATGCGCGACTTTTATAAAAGCTGGAACGATGAGCGCGCCAATGAACTCGTTAAATTCTTTAAGCTTGATCGTGCGGCAAAAATTGCTGATTTATCAAAGGGGAATACAGCCAAAGTAAACCTTCTCCTTGGCCTATCGTTAGATACACACTACGTGCTAATGGATGAGCCGTTTTCGGGCATTGATATTTTCAGTCGCGAACAAATTACCGATTTGTTTTCCAGTGGCTTTCTCGAAGATCGCGGCGTCATTATTACGACTCATGAAATCAATGATATTGAACATTTAATAGACAAAGTCGTTTTTCTTGATGAAGGGCGTGTCCTTAAGCAGTTCGATACAGAAGAAATGCGCCTAGCTGAAGGGAAGTCGATTGAAGATGTAATGCGTGAGGTATACCAGTCATGAAAAGCTTTTTAAAATTGTTTGATTTTGAACTGAGGCGCGTCATGCCTTTGTTTCTCGGAGCACTCGGCTTGTTTGCACTCATGCAGTTTGCCGTCGTCTTCATCTACACGCAAACTACATTAAACGAATATAACGCTCATTTGGCATCTGGCCGAACTGCTGCCGAGTTCTTAATGGAAAACGGCCCTATTTCGATTAGTTTGTTTTTGTTCAGCCCCCTTTATGTAGGTCCGCTGCTCTTCCTATTTGGCGCACTATTTTGTTACGCGTTGTTGATTTGGTATAAGGAGTGGTATGGCAGCCACCCTTTCATACACAGGCTGCTCATGTTGCCAAACAGCCGGATGCACGTTTATTTTGCTAAACTATCAGCCATTGCTTTCATGGCGGTCGTCGTTTATGCATTCCAATTGTGTTTGTATCCACTCCAAGACTTGTTTTTATCACTGCGCCTACCAAATGAAATTTTAGAAACAGGCAATTTGAATGCAACACTTGATTTTGTCTTTATCCATGTGTTTGACACTGAAAACTACTTGGTGGATCTGTTTATCATGTTTGGCTGCGGGCTATTCGCATTAACAACGATTTTTACTATGGTTTTAATTGAGCGGTCTTTTCGTTTAATAGGGATTGCCTTTGCGCTTTCTTATGGTGGAGCCGTCCTATGTGCGGCGACCGTCCCTCTCGGAATGCTGTCAGGGCAAATTTATGATTCAGAGCGTTTCTTTGTGGGGATTGCGCTAGTCACTCTGTTAATTGCCATTAATCTTCTGCTGTCCAGACGGCTCATCGCCAAATATGTGACGGTGTAGGAGGCTTATGATGAAACGATATTGGTATAGCATGACATTAGTTGTGTTTAGTATGGTCGTCTTTAGTTGGTTGGCTATTAGCTCCACGCTAAAGCAGCAAGATATAAAGGAAATCGCCGATGGCATCGAGCTTAAAACGATATCTGGCTCTGAAGACGTCATTGATGGTTTTGGCATAAGAGGGCAAAACGAAAGGTATTATGCTGTCCCTTTGTATGGAAAGCTAAATAAGCCTTCCTTTCTTGAATCGCTTGATGCTCACCCAAATCCGGCTATTAATGAATTGCAAAAACAGTTCCGCTCCTTTTTTAGAGGAAAAGATACATGGAACTCCCTATACGTAGATCAAGATTTTATTGTCCATATTGACGTTCCCTCTCAGTTTCATCCGATCGAAAAACCACAGTCACTTCAAATTAGCTGGCTTGATCGCTCGGAAGGGCAGTCGTTGGACTTTCGCATAGAAACCACGCCTTCGAAGCAAGTTGACTTGGTTGATATTCAGATCCGCGATTCGCTCTTGCATATTGCATTGCTCGAGTCCGTTGGCAACAGCGAAGTGGTTTCTCTTTATAAAATTGATCCGGGAAGCAAAGAAATCGAAGAACGCCAGGAACTTGCCCATTTCAGTGGGTCTGAAGAATATGTAAGTACGATAAGCAAAGCCGATATTTATCTAGATTCATACCCTTTTAGCTTTTTCTCGCCGAACAGCTATTTAACTTGGGCAGTTGAACACGTATCTCCAGAAGGCGACACAGAAATTGAACAAGTTTATTCGTATAGCTATGATAGCGAAGAGCTTGATGTCTTGTCTGAAGACAATAATAACAGCGAGGAAGTACAGCAAGCATTGGCGATGGAAAACATGGGCAAGTATGAACATTTTCAAGTCGGGAATGAGCTTATTCTTTTACAGCAGGATGGAAGCTATTTATCCTATCATCTTATCGATTTAGAAAAACATGATGGTCCGCTTCCTGAAGCAACCACTTTTGAAATCGACGGGGAAATTGCTACCGTTGCCTGTAAAGACGGCGTGTTGTATGTGTTTACTGTGGATCAAAGCCACCAAGACACCCTTGCCTATGTTAAAGCCATTCACTTAAGCTCCAACGAAGTCGTCTACGAAGGGCAATTCGTCAATACAAGCGATTCCTTCATCTCATTTAATTGGCTGGACGTGTACTACGAAAGGCCGCTATAAAACGACAAATGGTTAGGCAGTTGGGAAATTTCGATTTCTCAACTGTCTACCTTTTCCTCTCTGACCAAGGCACCCCCTATTTTTCCCACTTTTTACCAATACAACGGCACCTGGGATGGCAAGAAGCTTTGTATGTGGCGTTATGAAATCGCTTTCCCCACACAGGCAAGCTTTGAGAGAACTAGTAAAAAACAAAAAAAGAGCATCTTTTTAGACGCTCTTACTCATTAATTCCCGCCACTCTTGGACAAATTCTTTTATCTATGAATCATTGTTCTTGTTTTCAATTTTACGCTTCGTTGCTTAATAGGGACAGTCGCTGTTTTAGTTGCCCCTTGCCGTTTGCGCACAATCGACGTATTGTTTAGCGAGTGCCGTCAAACGTGGCCAATCGCGGGCAGCAATGATGTTTTTATCGAGCAAAGAGCCTCCTGCACCGACTGCGACTGCACCAGCTTTTATAAACGAGGCTAAGTTGGTTAAATCAACGCCCCCTGTCGGCATCATCCGCACCATCGGCAGCGGCCCTTTCACTGATTTGATAAAAGAAGGCCCAACGCAATCAGCAGGAAACACTTTCACGACATCGGCGCCCCATTTTATAGCCTGGTACGCTTCTGTAGGCGTAAATACGCCAGGAATGACAATCGTCTCCCTCCGTTTCGCCACTTCAATCGTACCTTTGTCGAGAATAGGGGCAAATACAAACTTAGCCCCAGCGTCAATGGCCGCTTCAGCTTGTTCTGAACTTAGCACTGTACCGGCACCGACGACAGCACGATCGCCAACGAGCTTGCTTAAGCGCTCGATCACACCTAAAGCATCGTCTGAATCGAGCGTAATCTCTAAACCACTAATGCCACCCTCAATAAGAGCACTGGCAATGTTTTCAATGTCTTCGACAGGCAGCTTTCTCATAACAGCCACTACCCCAGAAGACAAAAGCTTGTCTAAACTCATATGGAAACCCTCCACAGTTGTCTTTGTACTTGGATCTTCATTAGTATAGGAGCTTAATGCAAACGTTGTCAATCAACAAAAATGCGATCACGAAATCAAATAATCGGTTGCCGTTTGAAATCCTTGTTTTTTTGCGTAGGCTAAATCGAATTCCTCATCTACATGCATGCAGCACACAACAGACCGGTTCTCTTCGGGGACAAGTTCGATCAGCTTACGTAATGACAAGTGGACATTTCCTGGATAATCGGCCGTGCATGTGTCTTGGTAAAAGACGTCATATTGTCCTGCTTTTAATTTTTGCAACACGTCGGCGCTGATTGCATTGGCATCGCCGCTATAGTAAATATGGTTGCCTTTCGTGTTGATTTCGTAGCCAAAGCAAAGCAGATTTTCAGCATGCTGCACTTGTACAGGTACAAGCTCGATCCCGCCGCAGCCTTCGTACATATAGGCATCTTTTATTTCTTGCCAAAAGACATGGGTATCGTCTACTCCATTTCCTTTCAACACTGCCTTTATCGCCGGCAGCAATGCTTGAGGCGCTAGCACTGTTACTTTTGCTTGAAATGCTGGTTCCATTTTAAAATAGGAATAAAAAATCAAATCGCCCAGGGAGCCTATATGGTCAGGGTGAGTGTGGGTCATGGCGACGTGGATCGTCTTAACCCCGTCTAATACATGAAATGATTGCAAACGATGAAACGTAGAGCTGCCGCAATCAATCAAAAAAAGCTGGCCACTCTCTTTTGCCATGATGCCGTTATTGCCTAGTTTTGTATGAAACGCGCTGCCACAACCAATAAAAGTAAACACGAATGCACCTTCCTTTCTTTCTAATAAAATACCATAACTTGCCCATCTAAAAACAGGATTGCATTTTCTCACCAACTAGCCGTATAGTGGAAAACGAACAACCTTTTATATAGAAAGGTGTGCAAGCGAATGAAAATTAAAAGCGGGGTTGAACAAGCTGTTTGCATCCTTGTCATTTTAGCAACGCAAACGGGGCAGCAACATGTCAAAAGCGATACCATTTCCGCCCGTCTCCGCGTGTCTCCTTCTTATTTAAAGAAAATTATGCGCAAACTTGTCATCAGCAAGCTCATTACGAGCGTCCCTGGCAATAGCGGTGGCTTTGCCCTTGCCAAATCGCCTGAAGCGATCACCATGCTTGATATTCTTGAAGCCATTGAAGGAACAAGCCCGTTCTTCCAGACGGAAGGCTTAATTCAATATGTTTTCCCTGAGATTCCAGCGGCAGAAGCCGGTTCAAAACGGCTTGAAGCCATTTTTCTGGAAGCGCAAGAACAATACATGGCTAGCTTGGCCAAGACCACATTGGCAGAAGCGATTCATCAGACGTTAAACCGAGAAAAGATCGAGCTCGTTGACTGGAACCGCGCCCTCGGTTCTCCTGATATTGCCCAATTAAAAGAACAGCGAAATCACTAGACGGACAGGAGCGTTGCTATTTTTCGGGCCAGCTTACTGTTTGCCGTTCAAACGTTTTCGTAACTGATAGAAATAGGCGACAATCCGCATCAACCACTTGGGCACTCGTTTCGGAAAATAATATTGGCCATAATGGCGCTCATACCCTCTCTTTAAGTCTTGCCATTGTGTGCATTGCTTTTTTTGAGAAAAACGAGCAATATCAATTAAGCGGACAGCGCCTGTTTCTGTCAGCAGCAGGTTATGCAAGTGGATGTCAGACGGATTTAAGCCGGCCCTTCTTGCCAATTCAAGGGCCTTGTCGACTTGGGCAACGTGGTCCCTTGTAATCGCCACACCTTCTGCTAAGCAGTCAAAAAACGTTTTTCCACGAATGAAATCCATCACTAAGTATCCTTCACCGGCTTCGTAAAGGCGAGGAAAAAAAGAAATACCCGCTGCTTTCTCATAGTTGCGTGCCTCTTCCATCGCCAAATGCTCAAACGGCGGATAGAACACTTTGATCGCCCGCTGTTCCCCTATTATTTTGAAAACGTAAGCACTCCTGCCCTTGCCGATGAGTTCCCAATTGGCAGGAGTGTTTTTTAGCGCTATCTTCCCGCCTTGTTTGACAAATACAAGGTTGGCCAATTCATCTCTATAGATTGTAGACGTCTCCGCATTCATCGCTTTTTTGACATTCGCTTTGCCAACTCTTTTTTGATACCCGGCAAAAGATGTTTTTGTGCTTGTTTGACCCCTTCCCGTACCGCTTTCGATTTTAGTAGCTTTGTTAATTTCGACATAACCGATCTCTCCCTTAGTTTTCTAGTGGACGCCGCAGGCAAAAGCACGCAAAAAAGACCTTTGCCCACAGCATGGACAAAGGTCTCGCAAGCAGCGCATGAAGCTTGAGCTGCCAGCAGTGCCGAGGATTGCTCCTGTAATGACGACAGCTGCTTTTATGCTACTCCCCTTTGGGAATTTCCTATAGATTTTGTTTAACTATACGATATCCTTGTGTTGGCTGCAATAGAATCCATGCTTTCACACAGAGTCTTTACAAATCGTTTACGTTTTGTTGTTGAGTCCCACTTAATGCAAATGCTTGGTTTCGTTCCGTTCTTTTTTGCGGTAAAAATAACCCCAATAGACGCTAGCCACCATTCCCGGTACAGCAGCAATCGCTGCCGCTCCCCATAAATCGCCTCCTCGCAGCTGACCATCGGCCCAAAAATAGTGGAAAAGGTAGCGTAAACCGGCGCCAGCTCCGCCGCCAACAAGAGCCCCAAAAAGCAAAAATCCAGCAATAATCAACAATGTGTGTCGTTTCATGTTCGTTTCCTTTCTAACTAAAGGTGTTACCTTGCTATTTCACGTTTGCTGTTTGTTTAAACATCATAAACGCACGGCAAAGAACTCCTATGCTAAACTAGAAAGAGGAATTCACACTGTACCTTTTCACCAAAGGAGTTTATATAATGAGCCATCTCCACACGCTAAAACAAATTTCCCAGACATTAAATGCCGAGAATGACTTAAAACGTATGCTTGATAACGTGTTGCACACATTGCTTGCGGAGCTCGATTTTTCGAGTGGCTGGATTTTTTTAATTGACCAAATGGGAAACCATACCCTTTATGCTGCAAGCGGCATTCCGCCAGGACTTTCACGAAAAAATTGCACCCCGTTAAAAGAGGGCGGTTGCTGGTGCAAAAACCAATTCCTACATGGGACATTGGAACGGGCTGTTAATATGATTGAATGCCAACGTTTGGAACGGGCGATTGAACGAGGCTGGGGCGAAACAAACGGCATTACCCATCACGCTACAGTTCCCATCTATGCAGGTGAAGAGCCACTTGGCATCTTAAACGTGGCCCATCCCCAAAAACACCATTATGCACAAGATGAACTGGAGTTGTTAGAACTCATTGCTTTGCAAATCGGAACAGCGATCAAACGTGTGGAGCTTGTTGCCTTTGAAGCGGAACAGGCTGAATTAAATGAACGGCAACGCCTATCCCAGGATCTCCATGATTCAGTCAACCAATTGCTTTTTTCCGTTAACATGACGTTGCAAGGGATGGCTATTCGGACAAAAGACGAGGAAATGAAAGAGAAAATGTCTGACGTTTCCAAATTAGTTAGCGCCGCATTAGGTGAGCTTCGGGCCATTATACGAGGCCATTCAGGAGAGGAATTAGAGGCTGGACTGGCACAAGCAGTCGAACAGTACAGCCGCTTAATCGGCATTTCTGTACGCCTCCTCCTTCCTACTGAGGTTGACTGGCCAGCAAAAACAGAGTTAGCTACTTACCGAATCATCCAAGAAGCATTAAACAATTGTAAAAAACATGCTGGCGTGAAAGAAGCAACGATTTCTTTAACAAAAGCACAAGGGGAATGGCTTTTAACCATTTCTGATCAAGGCGAAGGCTTTGAAACAAACCACGTTAGCCGCAGACAAGGACTTGATTCAATCCGCAAACGGGCAAAAGAACTAGGCGGGCAGGCGTTATTGATATCTGCACCAGGGAGTGGCACGACGTGGGAAATTCGCTTTCCTGATAAAAAGGGGGAAAAGGAATGAGAATTTTGCTAGCTGACGACCACCATGTTGTCCGTAAAGGGCTTGCCTATTTCTTAGAAGCCCATCCCGACATTGAGATTGTTGCTGAAGCAAGCAATGGCGAAGAAGCGGTAGCATTGTATGAGCGCCACCGCCCCGACATTCTATTAATGGACATTGACATGCCAGTCATGGATGGTATTCAGGCGACACACGTCATATTACGCAATCATCCACAGGCAAAAGTGTTTATGTTGTCAGGCTATGGAGAAAAAGACTTTGTGATCCAAGCACTGCAAGCAGGAGCTTGTGGCTATCAGCTAAAAGATGTGGAACCTGATGTGTTGATCCACACGATTCAGGCTGCTAATAGCGGGGAACTTCCTCTTGACCCCCGGATTATGAAGCATGTGCTCACCCATGTCGCGCGCTCGGCCAATTCTGTCGCTGACAAAGTGAACCGTTTGACAGACAGGGAAGTCGACGTGCTGAAAGAAATCAGCACTGGCAAGAGCAATAAAGAAATCGCAGCTGCGCTGTTTATTTCCGAGAAAACGGTAAAGACCCATGTTTCCAATCTCCTTGGCAAATTGGAGCTTCAGGATCGGACGCAAGCTGCGTTGTTTGCGATCCAAGCAGGGATTGCTAAGCCCATTTCATTTTTGGATGAACAATAAATTCCACTTCTTCCCCATTTGGATGGACAAAATAAAGCGACTCTTCGTCTCGATTAAGGAGAAACCGCTCGGTAAGCGCAAAGCCGCGTTTTTTGGTATTTTCCAGCACAGCAAACGCTTCATGATCGGCTAAAGAAAAAGCGAGATGGAGCGTTTGCCCTTCCAGTTCTGTTTCCACGAGTTCCAGTGTGAACGGCCCTTTTCGGAAAAAGGCAAAGCGCTCCTCGCCCGTACTTATACACCATTCCCACCTGAAGCCTAGCGTTGCTACATAATAAGGCCAGGCTGCCTGTAAATCAGCGACAGCCAGGCCTAGATGATGGATCTTCACGACCGCTCCTGCCTCATTAATAAATTCATGTCGCCGAACTCATGCCACAAATAACGCTTTGCAACCGCTTCCTTATAAATGGCTTTTACCCCTTCTTCACCAGCAAAAGTTTGCAACAAATCAATATGACTTGCTTCTTGTTCGTGAAAACCTGTCAACAACCCATCGACAGCGGTCAGCTTGCTTGTACGGGAAAGATAGAGTGACGTTACCCCAGCTTGCGGAATGATAGTATTGCCATCGCTTGCTGTTTCTAGAGCACGGACGACTGTCGTTCCAACAGCGATCACCCGTCCTCCATTCGCTTTGGCGTCGTTTATGATTGCCGCCTGCTCATCTTCAATGGAGAATGCTTCCGGATGGAGTGCTGGATTCGGCCATTTGTCGTCGCCATAATAGCTTAAACCGGCATGAAGGGTTACAAAAGCAAGGCGAATGCCGTGTTTTTGTAAATGGGCAAGCATCCGCCACGTAAATGCCCGTCCAGCAGAAGGCATTTCGACCGAACCAGGAATGCTAGCGTAGACCGTTTGGTAATCTTGCAATGGCCAAGAGCGGGCCACATGCTCATAGCGAATCACATCCCCTTGCCTATAAAGCTCGCGGAGGAGCCGGCTGGAACTACAGGAAAAAACAAGCCTGACTAACGGCGGCTCTGTCCCAGGGCCTGTTACAAGTGCCTTTAGCCCATGCATAAACTCAAGCTTCTTGCTGCTTTCCCCTAGAATAAGCCCATCCCAAGTGCCGTCTTCAACTTCACGGGACAAACGGACACGGATGCCATCAACTGTTTTTAGTTCAGCCGGGATTGTGCGACTATTATTAAACACGAGCACGTCGCCCGCTTCCAGCTGATGAGCTAATTGGAAAAATCCCCCGTGTACGATTCGTCCACTGTCACTCCAATACGTCAGCAAACGAACGCCGTCCCGCATTTGCCCCCGTTTCTCAGGAGGCGTGTCTGCATCTAGCCGCTTTTCTGTCGGAATCAACATCATCGCTCCCCCTCTTTCTGTTGGTGGACGATCGCTTCTTCACGGCTGCCGTTTGCGGCTCCTTCCTCAATTAAATAGTCAAAGACAGCCAAACGCTTTTGTGGTGGATCAAGGAAGTAATCGCAATCAGGCAGCGCTTGGGCGTGCATATCTGTATCCATTTCGCCAGGATCGACGAGATGGAAACGAACGTTGCTGTCAGCAACTTCATCGGCCCACGTTTGTACCATGCCCTCGACTGCAAACTTGGAAATGCCGTAGGCGCCCCACTCAGCAAACCCTGTCTTTCCTGCTTCTGAAGTGAGCGTAATGACAATGCCACTATCACGGGCAAGCATTGTCGGCAAAATTTGCTTTGTAAGGAAATACGGAATAAGTGTATTTGTTAACAATACCTCTTGAAAAGCGGCATCTGGATAATCAAGCAACAAGCTTGGTCCAGGCCCGAAAATCGACGCATTGTTAATCAACACATCCACTTTTTTATACCGTGCCAGCGTAAGGGCAGCAAAACGCTCCGCATCTTCAGCCTCCGCCATATCACCTGCTACCGCGACGACCGGTATGTTTTCAGCCTGCAGCGCCGAGGCGAGCTGCACTAAGTCATCCTCCGTCCGTGCTGTCACAGCAAGAGCGTACCCCTTTCTTCCGTAATGCCAAGCTAAAGCACGGCCCAGCCCTTTTGTTGCTCCCGTAATCATTACAATCGTTGCCATTGCTATCCCTCCCTAAGATGTATACTCTCATCTTAAGAAAACGGGCCTCCTCCTGCTTCAGCAGGCAGGTGTAAATGTGGTTCCACCTTTCGTTCTGTCGCGCATACATCTTTTGGTGTATAAAAAATAGGTTCGCCTAAGTTCTATTGTTCGTCTCGGCTGACAAGCGTTTCTATCCGCCTGAATATGGAGAGGTATTAATCAAGGTTTAGTCCTATTGGAAGTAATCGGATAAATGGTATAATTTTAAAACCCTTTGTGTGAGTGATACTCAGTACAAATACTAATTAAAGAAAGGTACGTTCACAAATGGAGAATTTACTTCGCGTTAAGACAAGGCAAGAATTAAGAGATTGGCTTGAGGAACATTCAACTACAGAAAAATGTTGTTGGATAATTGTAAGCATGGCGGAACAACCAAATGTTATCCAGTATGTAGATGCTGTGGAAGAAGCATTATGTGTTGGTTGGATTGATGGCCTAAAAAAGAAAATATCAGATACTGAACTAGCTCAAAGGCTTTCCCCGAGAAAAAAGAACAGTCATTGGACAGAATTAAACAAAGAAAGAGTACGGAGATTAGACAAATTAGGTTTGATGAGAGAAGAAGGAATGAAAGCACTCCCCGATATGCGACCTGAATCTTTTACAATTGATAAAGATATAGAATCTCGTTTGAAAGAAGAGGAGCAATTATATCAGAACTTTATTCATTTTCCTGAACTATACAGAAGGATTCGAATCGATACGATACAAAGTTATCGAAATGAACCGGACACGTTCAATAAGCGATTGAAAAAGTTTATTGAACATACAAGAGAAAATAACATGTACGGTCAATGGAATGACAACGGTCGCTTAATCGATTATTGAGGAAAGGAACGTACAATTGAAATTAGAACGTTTGATATCGATCATATTCAAGCTCCTAAACAATGAGATTTTGTCCGCTTCTCGTTTAGCTGATGAATTTCAAGTATCATCGCGAACGATTTATAGAGACATTGAAGCCATTTGTGCGGCTGGGATACCAGTCGTTTCATACCAAGGCACGAACGGTGGGTTCGGTATCATCAAAGGGTATAAATTTGATAAAAGTTTAATCGGTTCCTATGACCTATCGAATCTCATTACGGTGCTTCGTAGTTTATCGGGTATTTTTGAAGATAAAACAATTGACCATACGATTGAAAGGCTAAAATCACTCGATCCAAGTGGAAACAATGGAATTTTATCAGTTGACTTAGAAAGCCATCGAACAGAAGCACATTCATTAATCGGTCTGCGAAATGCGATACAAGAAAAAAGGATCATTCGCTTTGATTATGTAAGTAGTAAAAACGAATGGACATCACGGGAAATAGAGCCTATTCACATTCAATATAAGTTTCGCAACTGGTATTTATATGGCTACTGCAAAGAACGGGGCAACTATAGAGAATTTAGAGTATCACGTATGATGAATATTACGCTGACAGAAAAAACATTTGCCAAAAATCACGACGTGAAAAGGGATACATCTTTTTCAGCTAAAAATCTAGAACGATTTGAGGATGTTGTCATTTGGGTAAGTCGCGATTCCTTAGTAGAAGTGTTGGACCAATTCCAGCATGCTTCAAAAGTTAAGAACAGTGATGGAAGTATGACGTTTACCATTTCTGTGTATCAACCTTTGCATGCTCGATGGTTAAAATCGATTCTTTTAAGCTTTGGCAGCGGCGTTAAAATTGTCAAACCTGTGGAATTACAAACGGTTTTAGTAGATGAGGCAAAAAAAATAATAAATGTTTATCGAGATGTATGACAGGCTGTTGTCATACATCTTTTTTTATACTACAGCTATCAACCGTTAAGGAGTCGATCTGAAAAATGAACCATGCAAAAAAGATGTACCACTATCATATTTGGGCGAATCACGTATTACTGGAAAAAATGAACGAATTGCCAAGCAATGTCCTATACGATGAGGTGCGCAGTTCGTATCCGACGATTGCCCAAACGTTTAGCCACATTTATGTCGTAGATGCAATGTGGCTCGCCGTCCTAAAAGGAATCGATATGCAAGAAGCACTGGAAGAATCGATCGCCCTTGTCGAAAAAACGAATCGATACTCTATAGACGAATTTATTCAGTCTTTTGAACAACTAGCTTCACAGTATGACGAGTGGATGAATCGCCAAAAAGACTTAGAACAAAAAATACAAGTGAATAATCCATGGTCTGGCGCTAGAGAAACGGCTTACGCAGAAATTTTACTCCATGTTGCCAATCATGGCACGTATCATCGAGGCAACATCACAACCATGTTAAGGCAACAAGGGTATGCTTCGACAATGACTGACTTCTCCTTGTATTGGTACCAAAGCTAGGCACAAAAAAAGGTTGGCAGCGAAACGCCGCCAACCCTTTTTTTGTTAATGAGCATATTGCAAAAATTGCGTACGGATCGCGTGGGCGACGCCGTCCTCATTATTGGAAGTTGTGACGATATCTGCAGCGGCTTTTAGCTCTGGTATACTATTTTCCATCGCTATGCCGCAGCCAGCATATTCGATCATCGACAAGTCATTGCCGTTGTCGCCGATGCACATCACTTCTTCACGCTCAAATCCAAGCTTTTCAGCAAGATGTTTGACCGCATTGCCTTTGCTGACAAGTGGATGGAGAATTTCATAAAAAAACGGCGCGCTCTTGACCATGGAATAACGTTCCTTTACAGCAGCTGGAATTGCGGCAATCGCCTGATCCAGTTTTTCAGGTTCATCTATATACATCACTTTTGGCACGAGTATCGAAGGATCCGCTTCCTTTACTGGACAATAACGCAACGGAACTTTTGTCAGAAACGACTCATACACCGTATAAGAGCTAATGTCTCGGTCTCCAGTGTAAAGCCGCTTATCGTCAAAATAATGCATAGGCGTATTTAACGTTTTTGCCAGTTCGTCTAACTCGACTAAATCATTATAGCGGAGCGTATGTGAAACAACGACTTGATTGGTATGCGTATCTTGTACAAGCGCCCCATTGTAGGCGATCACATAGTCGCCCTTTTGGTTCAATTCCAACTCGTGCAAATAGCGGGTGACGCCACCTAAAGGACGCCCTGTACAAAGAACGATTGTCGCTCCCGCTTGGCGTGCTTCTAAAAGCGCCTTTTTCACTTCCGGTGTCACTTCATGATGGTCATTCAACAACGTCCCATCCATATCAATCGCAATCAATTTGTACATATTTTCCACTCCTACGCTTCTCTCTTTTTCGATATGCCTCCTTGAGAAATTCCCTTTCCCAAGCAAGGGGTTACTGGAACAGCGTACTCACCGATTGCTCCCGATGAACTCGGTAAATTGCTTCCGCCAATAGCGGGGCAATTGAAAGCACAGTCAAGTTCCCAACCTTTTTATCGTCGTCTAATTCAATCGTGTTGGTGACGACAATCTCTTTAATTGGCGCCATTTGCAACCGTTCAATTGCCGGCCCTGTCAAAACAGGATGGGTACAACAGGCATAAATCGCACTCACTTTGTTTTCTTGCAACGCATTGGCCGCTAATGTCACAGTGGCCGCCGTATCAATTAAATCATCTACAATAATCGCTTCCCTTCCCTCTGTGTCGCCGACAACGTTCACAGCTTGTGGAAACCCTGGTTCTGGGTGGCGTTTATCGATAAAGGCAATTGGCGCATCCAAATATTCTGCTAATCGCCGCGCACGGCCAAGCCCAGAATGATTTGGCGCCACAATTACAGGTTGCTTAAGCGCTTTGTTTAGAAAATAACGCGCTAAAAGTGGCAGCCCTTGAAGTGGGTCAACAGGGATATTAAAGAACCCTTGAATTTGCGGGGCATGCAGATCAACCGTTAAAATCCGGTCTGCCCCTGCCGTCTCTAGCAAGTTGGCAACCAGTTTGGCTGCAATCGGCTCACGTGCCCGAGCTTTGCGGTCTTGGCGAGCATAGCCAAAATAGGGAATAACCACATTGATTTCTTTTGCAGACGCCCGCTTTAGCGCATCGATCATAATCAATAGTTCCATTACGTGTTCATTGCCAGGTTGTGATGTTGATTGAACGACAAACACTTTTGAACCGCGGACACTTTCCTCGATATTGATTTGCACCTCGCCGTCGCTAAAGCGTTTAACCGAACTTTTTCCAACTGCACAACCGAGCAAAGAAGCGATTTCATTTGTCAGCAATGGATTGGAGTGAACGGTGAACAGCTTAAACTTCTTTTTGTCAATAGAATAACCCACATGCATCCCTCCGCACTGTGTCTCACATTCGATTTTAGCGTACTTTGCCGCGAAGCACAATGTGGCGTCATTTTTATGCGGCGAAAGACAGCGAAACCAAGGAACGAAAAAAACTGCCGACCTCTCCCTACATAAGGGAAGGTCGGCAAGTATGGTTCTTAAAACCCTCTTGTGGTCATTGTTAGTGGCAACGCCTCTGGCTGTGCACAACTACTCTTCATATAATAAGAGCGCTCATTTTCTGATGAGGCAAGGACGCCATGCATAGCTTCAAGGACATGGTAAGCCATGCGCCCATTTGCGCGGTGCGGACGACGTTCTTGAATGGCATGAACCATATCAAGCACGCCGAGGCCACGGCTGTTGTCTTGGAAGCCATAAAGGAGCGGAACTTCTTGAAACTCTTGTTCTCCTTGCCTCTTCACATAAACGGGCCCGCCAAATGTATTCGGGTCAGGCAAAAGCAACGACCCTGTTGTGCCGTGTACTTCTAAGTTCGGCGTCTTTGAGCCCCATACATCAAAGCTTGTAACGAGCGTGGCGATTGCCCCATTTTCAAAATCAAGCACACTGGCTAAATGGGTTGGCGTCTCCACTGATATCGTATCGCCAAATTTTGGCGCAGACGTGATCATTCTTTCTGTATATGCCTTGCCAGCCGAAGCTGTCAGACGCTTAATTGGGCCAAGCAAAGAGATCAGCGCAGTTAAATAGTACGGGCCCATGTCAAACATTGGACCAGCCCCGACTTTATAAAAGAAGTCCGGATTTGGGTGCCAGTTTTCTGGGCCATGGCTCATCATAAATCCGTTTGCCGAAACCGGTTTTCCAATCCAGCCGTCATCAATTAGTTTTTTACACGTTTGCAAACCGCCGCCAAGAAATGTATCAGGAGCAGCCCCTAACAGCAGCCCTTTTTCGTCGGCAAGCGCTTGCAGTTCATCTGCTTCCTCAAGCGTTAGCGCTAATGGTTTTTCGCCATATGAATGTTTGCCCGCTTCAAGCGCCCGTTTATGGACGACATAGTGGGCAGACGGCGTAGTTAAATTAATAACGATGTCAATGTCTTGATTGGCAAAAAAATCATCCATTTCCATTGCTTCCACGCCACTATAGCGGTCCGCCTGCTTCATTGCTTGCGCAAAATTCAAGTCAGTACAAGCAATAATCTCAATTGCATCAAATCGGTTATTCATTTGAAAATAAATATCACTAATATTCCCACAACCGACAATGCCTGCCTTTAACGCTTTCATGTCACCACTCTCCCTTCAGTCCACCACATTATAGCGCTTTCATTCTATTTCGTAAATGAAAAATAGCAACCTATTTCAGATTCTATTTCAGATTTCGTTGCGATTAAGGCAAATGGACAAGCATCAGCTGGATGGGTTGTGGCGGTTTTAAACCCGCCTAGTCCTTACCGTGAATTGAATAAAGAGGAAATCCATAAAACTCCTCTGTTTAGCTAACGATCTAATGTACCCTGAAATATTTTGCTGGTA
This sequence comes from Shouchella rhizosphaerae, assembly GCF_900142675.1. GTDB lineage: Bacteria > Bacillota > Bacilli > Bacillales > Bacillaceae_D > Shouchella > Shouchella rhizosphaerae. The sequence goes on from NZ_FRBS01000005.1 coordinate 56,509, forward strand.
GAAATTTGTTGATCTTCTATCGTATCGTATGAACCTTCAAACCAGTTCATGGGCTGTATAGCCTACTCCCTTGTAAATTGTGTTGTATTCTCCATTTTAACAATACATCAATATAGGGTTCTCCATAAATAAAACGTTGCATAGGCTTCCCAATTTGTCCAAGCGGCAGCATACTGTTTGATTTCTTTTTTTGTTGGTTTTGTTTCGGATCCTGTGAGTAGCTTAATTACATTATGCAAACCGACATCATCGATTGGAAAAGCGGTAGGAAATCGCAAACAGCGCATTAGAACATAATTGGCTGTCCAAGGACCGATGCCTCGTATTTGAATTAAGTTTTTTTCAGCATCTTTAAAGTCCATTTTTATTATTTTTTTCTTCGACAATTCTCCCCTCGCCATAAGCTTGGCAATTCCAATGATATATTCACTTTTTTTTACCGTCATTTTAATACCTGCTAGGTCGGTAGGTGTTAACTGTGCAATTCGTTCGTACGGTGGGAATACCAATACTTTTTACCATTCCATTCGATGGAATCGCCAAATCCTTCTACAAATTGCTTCTTTAATGAGTATGCAAACGCTAAGTTAATTTGCTGCCCTAGAACACCCCAACATAAAGCCTCAAATAAATCGGGAATGCCGACGACTCGCAATCCATAAAATGTTTCAACCGTCTTTTTAAGTAATGGATCTGCTTTTGCCATTTCTAAAATGGGGTTAAATCGGTATTAAGATCAAACCATTCATGAATATATTTTACAATTTTTTCTCGTTGCCACTCTTCGCTAGGTCTAGAATCATTTAAAAACTGGACAACCATTTGTTTATTATCAATGACGCTTATCTGTATCAAGGACCGAATTTCCCCAATGGCTATCATTCTTGTAATGTGATCGTTCTCAGTTTCATACATACATTCATTTTTTTCTCTTTTTAGATAGCCTAGGTTAGCATTCATGTCAAACTCTTCAGGTAATGCAATAATCATCTCATCGTTGATTTCATGCCATGTCACTTTTTCATCTCCTCTCTTTATGACTATTACCAAGAAAACTCACACTGATTGAAGTTCACTTTATCACATAATAATCAGTACTGATTTTGTTATCTTGCTATTACATTCTAAACACCTTATATTTTTTTATTTATAAGGTTATAGTGTTAGGTATTAAAGATGCTAAAAAGAAGGAAATAAAAATGGTTCAAGCCAAGATATAAAATGTAAAATGCTTAAATTGGATTCAATTTATAAGGATTTTGCAAAGCTTTCAGCAATATTAACAAACTTTATAGTGAGGAAGAGTCATACAGAGCCGCCATTAAGGGGGGATATTGTAAGGAGAGGTGAGAGGAATGCCGGATCGTATCAATCATCCATTACAACAGAGTCATGGTCACGGCGTTTTGACTGACGAGAACCTGATGACAAAGGAAAAGTGGCAAGCAATTATAGACAATGATGCCTCGTACAATAATCAATTTTTCTATGCCGTAAAAACCACCAGGATCTTCTGTAAACCGTCATGCAAATCCCGCGTTCCTAAAAAAGAAAATGTACGTATTTTTTCAAACGCAAAACAAGCGCTCCAAGCAAATTTCCGCCCTTGTAAACGTTGCAAGCCTACGAATGAGAACTTGCCTGATCGTGAATGGGTAGCTCTTATAACGGAATACATCGATAAAAACTTCATTGAAAAGTTAACTCTAGAAACGTTAGCAGATATTGCTCACGGGAGTCCCTATCATTTGCATCGAACGTTTAAAAAAATGAAAGGCATCACACCAGTCGAATATATCCAACAGGTTCGATTAAACGCTGCTAAAGAGTATTTGATTCACACAAATAAAGCGATTGCGGATATCGCCATAAGTGTAGGTATGCCTAACACGTCCTATTTTATTACTTTATTTAGAAAGAAAATAGGACATACACCAGCACAATTTCGTCAAATGAGTAAAATGGAGGAACGGTAAAATGGAATCAAAGAACAAACCAATCCTTTATTGGTCTTTGCTAACGTTTAAGGATTTGAATTTTTATATTGCTTCCACATCTAAGGGACTTGCGTTTGTTGGCTCACCGAACAAACCATTCGAGGAATTGTCCGAATGGGCTAAGAAGCGCTTTAGCAGAAGTCCTTTGGTGGAAGCAGCTGAAAAGCTTGAGCCCTATGCGGTTGAAATCACCGAGTATTTAGAAGGAAAACGGAAAACCTTTACGGTTTCATTTGATTACGATGGAACAGCATTCCAGCTTGCAGTCTGGAACGCACTTTGTGCAATTCCGTACGGACAAACTAGGTCCTATTCCGACATTGCCAATTCTATAAATAAACCAGCAGCCGTTCGAGCTGTAGGGGCGGCGATTGGAGCGAATCCAGTATTAATCACCGTACCATGTCATCGTGTAGTAGGAAAGAATGGATCATTAACTGGCTACCGTGGTGGATTAGAAATGAAGACACGGCTTTTGGATTTGGAAAGACAAGGCTTATCGAGCAATGAGTGATTAGTGAAAGTAGGTTCCGTCACGGGGATCCTAGTCCTACCGTAAATTGGGTAGAGTGGAATAAAACAAAAAATCCCCGCCGCTAATTTGCGGGAATGACTACATAATCACTTGTTCGAATACTTGTTAATCCAATTCTTAATATCACCATCATCATACATGTATTCTCCAGGAGCCAATAGCGTATCTAGGCCTGAGACAACTGTTAAAAACTTGAAAACAGTTAGATCCGTTACAGGGTGATCGTCTGTCACCACATATTTGGAGGCCCAGTCAGCCACTTCTTCTTTTGTAAGTTTATTTTGTAGCACAAGCTCCAGTTTATCAATAATCTCTTGTTTAGCAGGTTCTCTCATTTTCTTTACCACCTTTCGATCGTGTATTTCCCCTTAGCGACTTGAGGGGAATCATTTTAGGTAAGTCCAAAAAGTAACCCTGTAGCCATTGAAAAAGAACCTATCATGATATACATGCCTTTAAACTCTTTTATTTTTTGGGTTAGAGATAAATGTTCGTTTACTACATAAATGTGTTGAAACTGAAATGCATTCAATTTTGGTGCGGCTATGTAGCAAACGAAGCAAGTGGCAAAAATAAAGACAATAATGGAAATTAGATCATATGACCAGCCATTCGATAAAAGTGTTACAGTATACACAATGATAAATAGGCCAATCATATACAGAGGCATAAACACAAATGCTAAAAGCTTGTTTTTTTTGTTTAATTTTCGATCTGCCAAGTGCTAACACTTCCTTTATCGGTCATATAGCCAACCAAAAACCCCTGGGGAGGAACGGTTTTCGTACTCACTCATATGAGCCTTTCCGTTTGCATCAACTTCTATATACACTTTTGTATCCCATGTTTCCCCTTCATCAGTACTTATTCCACCAGCAGAAGGAAAAGGTACATGTCTCTATATTAAAATAAAAGCTAATAGGTTTATAGTTGATGTTTCAAACAAATTCCGTCTCGAATATAGATGAACCTCTTGGTTTCGAGACGGAAAAATTTATCCGTGATGCATAATCAATGCACAAACTGCAATACCGATAGTGGTTACTGCATATCCTGCAAGTGTTGGTATATATTTCATTATTTTGTCTTTGAGGGGCATATCCGCATCCTCATAAAACATCTCCTTATATTCGTTTATTTCAAAGAAGGGATTACATACCCAACAAATAATCAAAGGGGCTGCAATTACTGGAATCACCCCTTGATAATTTGTTTTCCCTAAAGTGAAAATAAAATAGAGCATCCACGCTACTAACATAATAATGCCAGGCATCAACACAAAAGCTTGAAATTTGTTACGTAAGTCCATCTATCTTTTCTCATGCTGTTCCATCTAATCACCTACTTGTTATCTTAAGGAACACCTCTCAAATTATGAAATAGATTGCTCTAAATTCAATTCGAATTATACGTTATTTTACATTTTGAGATGAAAATTACGGTGTTTCATTATTGTGTGAAGTGGTATAGGAAAGCGATCCCTGCAAAGAATGCAGCTACGATGCTATATTCTGCTATAGCGCGACTATTTTTTTTAACTTTTTCTTTGATAGACATGGATTTGTCCTGATAATAAAGAGTGTTAAAGTGAAATTTGTTACTAATTGGAACGTATACCCAACAAAAACCAATAGTTAAAATCAAAATGGTTATGACTCCTTCTGCTTTTATAAAAGTTAAGGAAGTAACAAAATACAATGATAATGAAACTGCCATCATATAAAGCGGCATTAACAGAAATGCCTGTATTTTATTCCAAAAAGTCATAGATGTAGTTGGTTCTTCCATATATCTCACCTGCCTCACTTATTATCTTTTGTAAAGTATTCAATTACTTTATCTACAATATTTTTTCGGTCTTCATAGTCGCCTATTCTAACTTCCCCATTAGGTTCGACTTCGATGTGCACTTTTGTATCCCACGTTTTACCTTCATCATCACTTAGCCAAACAATTATCTCCTGACTTCCTGTTTTGGGCATCGGCGTTCCAATAATAGGCAAACTACCTATCACAAGGTTTTTACCATAATCTTTTCCGAAATCAACAATTGTTTTATCATTTTTTTCTTTTATCTCACCGGCGTCCTTATTACTGTTATTTATTTTTTTAGAATCACCACGAGAGAAGGATTTACCTATTCTATAACCTATAATTCCACCAAAAAACGTTGTTAAGTGACTTATGATAACGTTAGACTTTGTTTGCGTGTATCCATTTGTATAATAGTGTACATCAGGATCGTTTCTAAATAAGATAAATTCTCCATTTTCAACCGTATAATGAAGTTCTTTACCTGACACGGTAGTAAACGTATGTACACGTACCCCAGCGTCTTTTAACGCTTCTATATCTACGTACTCCCCTTTTACTTCAACATGCCCGTCTCCCCAATCGTTGATAATCTCGCCTTGCCCCATCTTGGCCACATCTTGAATTTCGTTCCCGTTCGCGTCGACAGTTGTACCTGCAATCTGATGATCTGGCGAGTAATGATGAACCACATCGATATGGCCACCAGCCAAATAAAGTCGCTTAGCCGCATTTAAGATGAACGGATTGTTAAAATGAATAAATCCAAACGGATTTGGTGAAAGCAAGAAGTTCTGTGTATGTACCGCTTGGTCGTTAAAGTTCTGATATGGAGTCAATACATTATACGTGCCATTTAACATCGGATGCATCGCTTTTATTTCTGGTGGCACATCTTGGGAAGCAATGTAGCCGGCAAGTGCCGTAATGCTAACACCTGATTCAATCGCCCCATTTAAGCCTGCAACAAACGAGCTAATTGGCGCCATCAACGAAATCAGTTGATCGACCGCTGCTGATTGCGCATGGTCGAAAGCATAGAGCTTTTCAACCGTATTCATTGCATGCTGCTTCGCTTCGTGTATCCCTTTTTGTACGGCGCTTGTGTCAATTTTAGGCAAAGACACAATATCCGAGACGCTATCAACAACACCATTAATTCTGTCTTGATGTTGTTGGATTCTTCGCTGATTTTTTTCTAATTGAGGAATGACTTCTCCTTCAATAAAGCTTTCATCAATCACTGCATCGCTGCTCTCAAAGCTTAGCGCGTTCATCCGCATTTTTGCCGTAGCTATTTTAACTTGTTGGCAGGCCATCGTCCAATAGGAAAGCAGCGGCACATGGTTATTGGCGTAAAAGTTTTTGAGCGCTTCTCCGCCTTGCCCTGTGAGATTGTCTCCCAAATTCACGACGCCTTGAATAGCAGAATGAATGTTGCTCAATGTCTCTGTGTACTGATTCATGTCCGAGTCGATCTTATCGAGGGCAGAGAAAAAATCAGAGGCAACATACTTTTTCATTAGCTATGCTCCTTTCTTCATTGATTGGCCAAAGCCCGGTCTATTTCCCCGTATATTTTAATTAGCTGTTGGCTCTCTTGTTTCGTTTTGTTTAACGTTTCCATATACGACTTGAGCTGCGCTTGATATGCTTTCTCCAAGTGGTTAAGTTGCTCAAGAACATCAAGTGATGATGTTGCCATTTCAATTGTTGCTTCTATTGAAGCTAAGCCAGTTGCAGCATTTGTGACATGTTGAAACACTTCTAATGCGTTACTTTCATTCACTTTGATTTCTGCCATTTTCATCACCCTGATTCATTTTGCAGACGCTTGAACATCGCTACTTGCGATTGTTTAACGTCAATAAGTGTGTGTGCGTGTTGAATATCACTTCGCAAAAGGTTGATTTTCCTTTCAATTGAGGAAATGATCTCTTCCAACTGGTCTTCAGAGGCTCGATAAGACGTTTCTAAACTAGAACGCTTGGTGTCATGGTCATTTGCTTCGTTTCCATGCCATACCCCAGCGGTTAAACCTGGTTCTTGTAACTGTGCCTTTTCGTGATGGAAAGAGACCTGTTGTTCCATAAGAGTGCTTTTCGCCTCTTGAAGACGCCTGATATCTTGCTGGATGGACGCAATTTCCCCACGAAGCGAACCAACTTCATTTCTCAACTGGGTAATGTTTGCTGAATAATCCATTCGTATATACCCCTTCTTTTTCCATATATATCAAGCATAAAAGAATCCTTTTACATGTTCAACTATTTCAAGCCTAAAAAAACCAGGTAATTACAAGTGATAAAGTCGAAAGTGTGCTGCGACAAAAATAAGCCTCGGACTAAGACAGGCGAGGTCAATCGTAAACTTTAACAATGACGGTTTCTCTTTGATCAAACGTTCCCCCAAACGCCTTTGAGACCAACAGCTTTGGCCGTTTGAATAACAGTAGGCAAATCTTAACTTAAAGTAAATAAACGCCCAGACAAACTTACCCTTTTATTGGGAAATATACTATTAGTTACTAGGAATGACATTTACCTAACTGCCATTTTAAGGATTTTTCATGTTTTCATTCTTCAAAAATGGAAAATTCCCAACTGCAATAAACGAATTTTCCCAATGTCAAACCCGCTATTGCTAGCACTTTTTTATGTTATAGTGCTAGTACACCGGATATCGTGGAGGTGACCAGCTTGGCTTGGATCAGTGAAGAAAACAAGGCGTTACTGGCAAAAGAAGGCATGAAACGTGGACAAACGCTTACATACGATTCGGTTGTACAATTGACCAAAAAGTATCCTTCGCTAGAGTTTGAGGATATATTGACGATCGTGAAGTATGTGGATGAAGATCATTTCAAACCTCTCATGATTTCATATTGTAAAGACGCTAAGAAGCTCCAAGAGGTTTATTCTTCATTTGAATTTGCTTTTGTTTATAAAGATTTAGCACTTATTGATTATCTTATCAATCGTCACCAAAACGATGTATTATTGACTCATTGCTGTAAAGTTTATAGTTTAGGAAAGCGTTTATTAGAGAATAACATATCGGCTGAGAATCTTTTAATTAGTACCCAATCTTTGTTGGCTACGAACGAACATGATGCTACTTATATAAAATTAAAGCTTTTAGAATTCACAGCCTTTTTAAGGATGAAACAATTACAAACTGCATTTTATTTACTACAAAAACTTGAAATTACGATTAGTCAATTGGACAATCGATACTTAAAAACTGTCTTCGCTGCTCGTTTTTCTTGTAACTTAGCTCTAGGCTACTTGAATACTCATGCTGACTTTGAGAAGGCAGAACTTTATGCTTTAAGCACTGTTGTTAATCCAACTTCAGAAAACATCCTCTTAGGAGCTGCTTATAGGATTTTAGGACAAATTTATCTATATCAAAAAAACAAATTCGATCAATCCTATGAGCATTTTCAGTTAGCAATATCTATTTATGAGGAAATTAATGCCCACGACCAAATAGATAGTATTTTATATCAAGATATTGTATTTTTGCATAATCTTCATAATAAGTATATTGATTTAAATGAAAAAGTTGATTTAGAGGAACAAGCACACCAACATATAGTAAGAGGCAATAGAAAAAGAGCATTAGAATTGTTAAATTTACAGGAAAGTAAGTACGGTGCTTCAAAATATAGCTTTTTTTATCGTGCTAAAGCTACAAATAACATTTCTTTCTATATGAACGCTTTAAAGATTGCAGCAAAGGAAGGAGAGATTCCTGTCTGTTATTGGATGTTTGAAGAATTCGACAAATTGATATTAACAACGCTCAACTAAAAGGAGGCTTAAAAAATGATAAGACAACTATCAGTAGCCTTATTAGTAGCCTTTGTTTTAAGTTCTTCTCCCTTATATCCTACTACTATGGATAGTCACCAGCCCTTAGGAGGGGTTGGCGGGGCCGACAGCTTTTAAACGAGGTTGGGACTTAGCTAGCAAAAATAATTACAAAAAGGTTCTAATCATCCTTTTTAGATGATCGGAACCTTTTTGGTTTTCTATATCTCTTGTCCCAATACTAAGCCTATTTTACTCCTTCATCCTCTCTTTAGCTTCCCCCTCCATCTCTTGGGCTTTGCCTTTTAGTTTGTCTTTCTTGCCGTCTGCTTGCATTTTTTTATTGTCTGCCGCTTTTCCGGCAGCTTCTTTGGTTGCTCCTTTTGCTTTGTTTGCTGCGCTTTTCATTTTGTCGGTTGTTCCGTTTGCCATCGATAACGCCTCCTTTTAGATGTGTATTTATCTAAATAGACGTTATCGGGCTATGTTAAACTTCTTTTTCTGCGGTTACTCAAATGGATACGTGATGCCCCATTGGCGGCGAACGGTATCCATTAGCTCCATTACATCGCGGGAGAGCGCTATATGTGTGTCTCCTTGGCCGGCTATTGCTGCTTCCATCGCTTGGATTTCGTATTGGAGGGCATGTTCTGTCTGGCCTGCGGTGATTTCCTCGGTTGAGCCATCAGGATAAGTGAGCAGCGCTGATTGGGCCCGTGGGAAGTCATCGACGGTTATGTAGCCCCCTTCACAGGCGACAATGCCTCGCTTCGGCATTTTCGAGCGCATTGCTAGTGCAATTGTTGCCAACTGTTCTTGTTTGTTTTTAAGGACAATTCCCGACTGTTCATCAACGCCTGTTTCAAACGGCTTGACCGTCGTCAACACTTCATGTGGCTGGCTTTCTAAAAAAAAGCGCGCAAACGATAACGCATAGGTGCCAATGTCTAAAATCGCCCCGCCGGCAAGTTCTTTATTAAAAAAACGATTTTGCGGGTTCGCTTCCTTTAAACTGCCAAATGTGACATTGATCATTTTGACAGGCCCTAGCGTATTTGAACGAATCACCTGTTGTAACTTGGCATAGAGCGGCATGTGAAAAAGGGTCATTGCTTCCATCAGCACAAGTTGTTTTTCTTTTGCGAGGCTCATTAATTCTTCAAGCTGTTGGCCGTTTACCGTGATTGCCTTTTCGCATAAAACATGTTTTCCACTTTGCAAACTTTTTTTAATGTATTCATAGTGGTTGGAATGGGGCGTTGCAATATAAACGGCGTCAATGTTTTCATCGTGAAGCAAGGAGTCATAGCTTCCAAACGCATGCTTGACATCAAATTTGCTTGCAAACGCCTGCGCTTTTTCAATCGATCTTGAACCGACTGCATAAATCGTTCCGTTGATGTTGTTTAGTGCTTGGGCAAAATCGCTGGCGATGGCTCCTGGGCCAAGTATTGCCCAATTGATCGTTGTCATACTATCTCCTCCAAGGCGTTTTTCCTAATCGTACCTGATCTGTGCCATGATATGCCAGCATTCCGCTTGAAACGGACAAAGCCCCGGTGCCAGCTGACTGCACCAGAGCTTTGTTATTTGCTTCTTAATGGCGCCCCTGCGCCTGCCCATTTTCTAATCGTATTTAAAAGTGGTTTTCGTTTTTCGCCAATTAAGCCTATACACTCTGCACATAGTTGGATCAGCAAAGCGACAACGATCAACACGAGCAGTGAGAACCATAAGCTTGACATGGACAAAAGAATTGCACAAGCTGCGAACAAGAGGCTAACGCCATAAATCGTCAACACCGCCTGCCTGTGGCCGTATCCTCTGTTTAATAAGCAGTGGTGAAGATGGCCTTTATCCGGCGAACCAATTTTTTGTCGGTTCAGTTTGCGGCGGATAATCGCAAACACGGTATCAAGAATGGGTACGCCGAGTATGAACAGAGGCACCACGACGCTGACAATCGTTACACTTTTGAAAAAGCCCATTGTTGATAAAATCCCGATCATGTATCCGAGAAACAGCGAGCCTGTATCGCCCATAAAGAACTTCGCTGGATGAAAGTTAAATATCAAAAACCCGCCAATACTACCAATTAAAGGGAATCCAAAGGCGAAGACAAGCCCATAAGCAGCTGGGTTTCCTGCCGCAATGACTAGCATTGTGCTTAGCGCAATGATGGCCACGCCTGCAGCAAGCCCGTCCAGGCCATCTATTAAATTAATGGCATTCATCATCGCAATCAGCCATATCACTGTTACAATACTGCTTAACAGGCCTAAGTCAATCCGTTCTCCAAACGGGATTGAAATAAAGTCAATCGACACTCCGGAGCCGATGACGACAATCGAGGCGGAGAGAAGTTGGAACAACAACTTCGTTCTAGCTCGGAGCGCCAACTTATCATCAAGTAAGCCAATGGCTATGATTGGTAAAGCGCCTGCCAAAATTGCTACTGTCGTTTGCCAATCAGCCGCCAGCTGGTCTGCCACTGCCAACAATCCGATTCCTGTCCCAAAAATAAAGGTTAAACCGCCTATGCGAGGCATTGGTTTTTGATGTACTTTTCGCTTGTTTGGCTGATCGACAAAGCCAAAGCGATGTGCCCATTTGATCACAAGGGGTGTGACCGCGATGGCTGCCGCAAAGCTGCTAATGATTGCAAGTATGTAAGCTTCCATGTTTGCCACCCTCGCTTTTGCTATTCTTTTTATCAAGTTGCTACTTAAGCAAGAATAGCAAAATCTATCGAATAAAAGGGACAATTTACATGTTCTTCATGAACCCTTAAAACGCTTTAAATTCCTTACAATTTTTTCATCCCATTCCACGCGTAACCGACAAAAACACGGCACGCTTTCAGCCAGGGCAGTTCCTCATGTTTTCGGTAAATTTCCCAGTTTCGTTTCGCCGCTTGCCATTTGTTGCTTGATATTGAGTTGCCTACTTTGCGGTATACCGCCAGCTCCTCCTTTATTCCGTAAGCGGAGTAGCCATTCTTCAATATTGAAAGCCACAGCATGAAATCTTGTCTCGTCCTTATTGTAGGCATTTGCAGCGTTCCTAATGCATCTTGATTTAACATGACAGTCAAACACCCAATAATCGTGTTGGAAAGCAACTGCTCGTACGTGACGACAGACGGCGCTTCAACCACTTTGCTGCGCTCTGTACCATCCTCTCTCATAATCCGGTAACTCGTAAACGAAAACAAATGGCCTGTCTCCTCCATAAAACCGACTTGCCTCTCTAATTTCTGAGGCCGCCACAGATCATCGCCATCCAAAAAAGCCACATACTTGCCTTCTGCCCTTTCCAGGCCTTTGTTACGCGCCACTGCTGCACCGCAGTTTTTTTCTAAATCAATGAGCTTGATTCGGCTGTCCGCTTCTGCAAATTGAGCAGCAATGTACTTACTGCCATCGCTAGAAGCATCATTGATCAGCCATAGCTCCCAATTGGCATATGTTTGCGCTAAAACGGATTCAATCGTCTCATGTAAAAAGGTCTCGCAATTATAAACAGGAGTAATTATTGATACAAGTGGTTGTTGTTCCACTGCCTATGCGCCTCCTCCACTTGCGCTATTTTCCAAACATTGTCCACTTTTTCATACGAGACGACCGTGCCATTATAAGAAAGGGCCACCTGTTCTTCCCCTTCTTCTGCAACTTCGGCCTCTTTTTCTAACGAAATAGCAAGAAAAGCAGCTTGTTCTTCTTCCGAAAGTGTTCTTGTAAAATGATGGCTGTACCATTGCTGCTCGTGATTCTCGAGTACATATTTTGCAGCTTCATGAGCAAGCTTTACTTCCATAAAAGTCTTCTGGTCAATGGTCGTGGTTTCTTCTTTATATGGATTGGCTTCTCCCTCATCTAAAAAAAAGAAACCACTTAAAAACAGCAAAATGCCACAGGCAATTAGGGAATTTTTTAGCATGGTCTCCTCCTTTGCTTGTCCTACAACAAAGAGTCGTGCTCCAGATAATAGACAATTTGAATGATGTTGCCGACAAAGTCAGCAACATCATTCAGGTTCAACATCTATCCATTGGCGAAGCGGTCATAAACCCCCAGCACAAGATCTTCCCATTCACGGATGCGTTCAAGCCGCCCATCAACGACCGGCCTGCCGACTGAATCGTAATAAAAGCCGTGCATTTCCATTTCTTTAGGGTCGAACATGTTGCGGCCGTCAATGACGATCGGTTGCTTCGTCAACTTTTTCAACTCTGGCAAGGAAATGTCCTTAAATGTCTCCCAATCCGTTAGGAGCAGAACAGCATCAGCATCTTTGACTGCTTGTTGCCATGTGTTTGCTAGTTGAATGCCAGGCAACGCTGCTTTTGCTTGCTCGGTGGCAATCGGATCAAAAGCAACCGTATTTGCCTGTTCACGTTCTAGCGCTGGATACACATCAAGGGCGGGAGCAGCCCGCATGTCGTCTGTATTTGGCTTAAACGCGAGACCTAGCATCGCAATCTGTTTGCCTGCCAAATTATGACCGAGTGCTGTTTTCAGTTTATGGACAACCGTTAGGCGCTGGGCAGCATTGACTCGTTCTACTGCAGGCACAATTTGCAGGTCGTAGCCTGCTTGTTGGGCGACGCGGATAAACGCTTGCGTGTCTTTCGGGAAACAAGAACCCCCGTAACCGATGCCAGCTTTTAAAAAGTGGCGTCCAATCCGGTGATCCAAACCGATGGCTTCGGCAAGAGAAGTGACATCGGCGCCAACTTGTTCACAGACGTTGGCGACTTCATTAATAAAGCTAATCTTTGTTGCTAAAAACGCATTGGCTGCGTACTTAGCCATTTCTGCCGTTTCGAGATTGCACGTGACAATGGTTGTCTGAAACGGTTTGTGCAAGTCGCGGAGGAGCCGTTCCGCGTTGACGCTTTCTACGCCAATGACCGCTCTCTCCATTTCAAGCGTGTCGGCTATGGCAGTGCCTTCTCGCAAAAACTCTGGGCAGGAGGCAACTTCGAAATCTTCGTGTCCGCAAGTTTCAGCAATCCAGTTCTTCACTTTGCGATTTGTTCCGACTGGAACGGTGCTTTTCGTAATGACGACAAGCCCCGTTTTTATACATGAGCCAATCTCCTTGGCGACTGCTTCCACATAATCCAAATTTGCCGATCCATCTGCCCGAGCTGGCGTACCAACGGCTATAATCGCCGCATCTGCCCCGGCCAGCCCTTCAGACAAACGGGTCGTAAACGATAGCCGTCCTGCCGCCATGTTGCTTGCTAGCATATCTTCGAGTCCCGGTTCAAAAATCGGTACTTCTCCTTGGCTAAGACGCTTGATCTTTTCCTGATCTCGGTCGACACAAACAACTTCATGGCCAATGTGGCTATAGCACACTCCCGACACAAGTCCGACATATCCCGTTCCGATCACACAAAGCTTCATAACGTTTCCACCTTCTTTTCTGATGTATGGTGATCCTGATGTGCTTGAAAAAACAAGCCTCTCCTCGCCATCTCGGCTAAACCAGCAGTAATCGCAACTAGAATCCAAAATCGCGGTGAGACAAAATCAGAGCGGTACAAGGAGGTCACTCCTAAATGGAGCCACAACACCAAGGCAACCGAATAGTAAAAATGGCCATTTCGCTTTTTCCACAAATAGACAAACACAGCTAGAAAGACGATAGCAAAAGTCATGCCGCCAATCATCCCATGTTCGAATAGCAAATCGACAAACACATTGTTTGATGTGCCGCTAACAGCGCCTTGGTGGCTTAAAAATTTTGTTCGTGCCAAAAAGTCATATCCTCCTGGCCCGTATCCAAACAAAGCGTTGACGAAAGAATAATCAAACAGCCACACAAATGGGAACACGAGCATATACAAACGGCTATGATGCATCACATCAAACAGGCTGTCTAAACGGCCGATAATCGGCATAAATAAACCGATTACGACTTGCGGAAAAGCAAGCGTTGCTAAAACAGCGAATAGGAGCAACGCTAAGGCGGCGTAGAGGCCGACTCGTTTCGATATCCATCCCCGGGAAAACAGCAACACAACGGCGGCCGCCCCAACAAGCGCCAAGTTGGCATAACCACTGACGGAAAAAGAAAGCAACAAGACCAGCACGGCCGAAATGCTATACAACGCGTAGCTTTTTCTCGTGAAAAGCAGCACGCCGATAATTAGGCCATCAATTAAAAATGGAACGAGAAAACTTGGCTCATCAGTAAAGGAAGTTAGTCGAAAATTTATGAGCACATCTTGACTAACACTATGCACAAACGCCCGCGTTTCGAACCCCGGCATCGGATATCCAATCGAAAAATGGAGAAACTGCCAGATCCCTCCTATGACAAGGAGGCTTGCGCCTGTCAAATAGCCAATAAGCAGAGAACGGGTCATCCGCAAAGGCGCCTGTTTTAAAAACAGCAAGATCAGAATGGTTAAAGAAGCAAATAAACCGAGGTTCATCAGCCTGCGCGGCAACGCCTGCTGTATGTAGGCGGTATACTCGGTTGATTGGAAAACCGTTAAAGCATAGCCGGCAGCAATCGTCGCTAAAAGTGCTGGAATAACGACAGCGGCAAGCATACTAATCGCGATTGGCTGTAATTGTCTTACATAGACTCCTTCACTACGCGAAAACCAGGCTAGTCCCAATAGAAAAATCGCTAACCCAGTCAATAGCACTGAGCTGGGCACAAACAAAACATGTTGGAACACGTGGGAGACGGCTACTGGAGCCAGTGCTGCATAAACACCTGCCACTGCGAAAGCAAAAGCAGGCACATGCGCAGAAATGACATACGGAATTCGGTAAGATTGCATACATGAAGATCCTTTCAACGTGAACTGTCGCCATCGTATCACGCAAACAAAGAGCATTTATAAAGGCGGTGTAAAGAATTGGTTAAAGTTTCTCGCCCTTTGTAAAAAATTTGCCAGCCTTAAAATCGGTAAACCCACTTCTGACGGAGGATAACTCTTGTTAGCATGTCCTTTTTTCGCCTTTACAATCCGTTTTCTGCCATCTACACTTCTGCGTCTAAGCGCGCTATACTTAGGGCACAATGGAGCAAGGAGCTGAATGTCATCATGAAAAAGCTGACTTTTGCAGTTATGTTGCTGCTATTCCTAGGAGGATGCGGGGAGAAAACGCTCGTCATCCGCAGCGCCCTTGAAGGAGACAGCTATTTGCGCAACAATGCGTCTGAACTATCCGAGCAGCAATTCCAATCGTTGCTCGCCCAACAAGCCGCCATCGAGGAAGACGCTTATACAAAACTGCAGACGCTGCTGTCTGAACATGAACACACACGCTACATGCTGGCCGAAAACCGGATTTACCGTTACGATACGGAAGGCGAGTTGCTTTACGTTGCTGATTGGACAGAAACAGAAGATAGTGGCGTCTTTAAAATCGCCGCACTCACGTTTCCATAAAAGATAAGAGGGGCCCCCATAAAGGAAGCCCCTCTTATCTTTTTATTTGTAAATGGGAATGTTCGCCTATGGCTAGAAGGATAGCCGCAAAAAAGAGACTTTCCCCACCTAACGAAATAATGTTTCATAGGCGGCAGCACAAGCTTCTACTGTAAATTCACGAGCACGGCTTATTAATTCCGCTTCGTCATGATGGCTAAGCAAAGCGTCTTTCATTGCCTGTGCCAACGCCACTGTGTCGCCCACTGGAACCAATTGACCATATTTCCCGTCCGCTAAAATTTCCCTTGGCCCACTTGGACAGTCTGTCGCAACGACAGGAGTCCCAGTCGCAAGTGCTTCCACAATCACATTTCCAAACCCTTCCCAAGCGGAAGAAAGGGCAAACACATGCGCTTTTTTCATATAGGCGTAAGGGTTCGGTTGGAAACCAGCAAAATCAACAACAGAACTGACGCCTAACTCAAAAGCGAGTTTTTTCAACGGTTCGTTTTCTTCCCCATCGCCTATAAATAGCAGCCTTGCTTCGGGCAACTCGTTTTGTTGTAGATTCGCAAATGCCCGCAATAGGGTAGGATAGTCTTTTTGCACATGCAAGCGGCCAACTGTGACAATGACTTTGGCATTCCTTTCTTCAAAAAAACAGTGGTTAACAGGCTGTTCCATCTTTTCCTCTAACGTTTTCGTCACAACTGGGTTATAGATGACATGAACCTTTTCATCAGGCAATTGGGCAATTGTCTTGATGTCTTCAGCTACGCCTTTGGAGACGCCAACGACGTCATCGGCAAAGCGATAACTGTAACGAACTGCTGTTTTAATGCGGCGAAACTGGCCAGGCTGTTTCCGTGCTTGCTCGCTCAAATGGACGCGGCATGAGACGATTAACTGTGCTTTCGAAA
This sequence comes from Shouchella rhizosphaerae, assembly GCF_900142675.1. Lineage (GTDB taxonomy): Bacteria > Bacillota > Bacilli > Bacillales > Bacillaceae_D > Shouchella > Shouchella rhizosphaerae. The sequence continues at coordinate 72,990 of NZ_FRBS01000005.1, forward strand.
AGCTCAGCTTCTTAGCAGCAATTACAAGGACATTTAAGTAGTCTTTTGCGGAACAAACCACGTCTGGCTGCTCCCGGCGCAAATAAGAAATCATCCCTGGCAACGCTTCCTTTGCCGTACTTTTGCCAAACGCGAAAAGATTGACGCCTTTTGGAACGGCTTGTTTGTATTCGCCTTCAGGATGGATAACAAGCAAATCGACTTGCTTGCCTTTTTGTAAAAACGCCTCTGCTAAATGAAGCGTCATCCGCTCAACCCCACCCGCTGCAAACGAATAGAGCACAAACGCGATTTTCACGGCCTTGCCTCCTTCGGCTTATAGTCCAGCAATGCCCGTACCGCTTTCGCATAGCTCGCAGCTGGGTGCTTTAAATGCCTATATTTTTTAGCAAACAATGCGGTAAGCAAGACAAAGCCAAACGGCCCGTTGTACATTGTTTTAAATAATGGGCCTTTGCTGACCAATTGCGCCTCCTGGAGCCGCGACGCTTGAGACGGTTTCTCATGGAATACAATTGTTTCAGGTATGTACATCAGTGTATGGCCTGCCACTAAAAATTGCCGCAAAAACAAGTTTTCTTCTCCGCTTGGATACGTTCCGCCAAGCCCGAATGCTTCATTAAAGCGCAGCGATTCAATTGCTGTCTGGCGGAAAAACAGCTCAATGGAGGACTTTTTCCAAACGCGTCGTCCTCGGACAATGCCAGGCGATGTGTCATAGTGTTTATACGGGCTTTGTTGGATCGGGTCATAAATTTGAAAGCAGTAAGCATCAGCGCCTTCTTGCGCAAATGCGCTGTGTACCCGTTCGACTGCATTAGGGGGGTACCAGCAATCGTCATCGGAAAAAGAGACTATGTCGCCTTTCAGCGCTGGCCAAGCTGCATTTCTCGCTCTAGATAAGCCTTTCTCCCCTAGTTTAATATGGGTCGAGCGCAACTGGAAAGCGCTCAGCCATTGCTCTACTTGGTCGTAATTGCCTTGAGACACGACAATTAACTCAAACCGTTTATCCGTTTGCTTATCCAAACTGGCAAGCAATCGTTCAAATTCGTTGCATCGTTCACCAAGCGTTGGCACGACAAATGTAATCATTGTCCGTCTCCCCTTTTTTCAATGACTGGTTGATTTTGTTTTCGATTTACCTTTTTGTACATGCGCTGTACTTGTTTCCGAAAAAGCAGCAAACAGGCAACACCATAGCTTAGCCCTCCGATCCCCACTTGAAGGATAAGCATGCCCCAGTGAGCGCTGCCTAAAAACGGCCACATGCAAAGGAGCATGATCGCTGTTGCACACAAAACCTTTACAAAATCTTTACCCGGAAATGGCAGCCTCCCCATTTGCTTATTTATAAACAGCCACGCAAGAGCAATCGCCAACCCATAAGCAACCACCGTCGCGAAAGCGGCCCCTTCTAAGCCATAAGTAGGAAGAAGGGCAATCGTTAGTATCACATTGGCGATGGCAGCTACTGCGACTGGCACCATTTGCAGCTTTGTTTGCTTATACAAGTGAAACATAATATCGACGCCATAGAGTTTAAAGCCTTTTAACAAGGCGCCCACGGCAATGTAAGGCATGAGCAGCACTGCCGTCTCCCGAAACGCTTCTCCTAAAAATAGCTCGGCAACCCCTTCACGAAGCACGACTAAACCGCAAAGCGCCGGAATACCTATAGCAAGCAATAGACTAGTATTGGCTTTTACTTGCTCCCGCGCTGCTTCTTCCCCCTTTTCCTCAAGCGCCTTAACAGCAAGTGGAAAAGCAGCAAGATTGATAATTAACATCAGGGTAAAGATCGTTTGTTCCGTTAAATCGTATGTCACTGCATACATACCCGTTGCTTCTATCCCAATCATTTCACTAATAATAATCCGGTCCGATTGATGAATCACCATCCCAAGCAACAACGTCAGCGTAAGCGGCAATCCGTACGCCGCAAATTGCCGTAAAAGCGTGTAGTCCATTGCTTTTTGATGGAAACGCCATCCCCACCGTTGCCAAAATAAAGGGAGGAGCGGCAGCACCAAACCGACCACAATTCCAATGACCAAGCCTATTTCCCCGTACCCAGCCGCAATAAACAAGATCCCTAAAATTAGCCCGAGCAGTGAGCGGGCAAACGCAACCCTTCCATACCTCACAGGGGAAAGTTCTGCCCGCAAAAGCGATAAATTCAACTGGTACCATGCCTGGGCCCAACACAGCAACAGTGCTAAAAGCACAAGTGGCGGCGACAGCCACTCGGAAACGAGCAACGTTATGGCTGCGATCGCTAGCGTTCCGGCCATTAGCCCTATAAAAGCAACTTTTACCGTCATATAAAAAGCTTCGCTTTGGTTGCTGCTTTTGTAATGCCTAAGCACACTGACTTTCAGCCATTCAAACACAATGGCATTGACGAGTGCACTCACTGCAAGCACAAGAGCGTAGCGCCCGTACTGTTCTGGTGAGAGCATCCGTGAATATACGGCAATGCCGAGAAACCCGACCAATGCTGGTACCCCGTGTGAGAGGAGATAAGCAAATGCATGTCTAGCAAGCACGTTTTACCACAACCTTTTTCCTTCCCGTCCATTTCCTTCTATCATCTAGTATGGACAGCATGATTGTAGCAAAGTCATGCCAAAAAGAAAAAAGCGCCCTTCTTTACAAAAGGCGCGAACGTTTAACATCTTTTACACAATTTTAACTTGCTATCGCTTTATACGCATATCAGCGCTCAACGATGCTCCACTTGCCGTTTTTCTGAAAAGGCCATCACGAACCGACATTCAGTGTCGCCGTCTGATTGACATGCCACTCGTTTGACTGATTCCGTTTCAAGTACATTTTTAAACAAGGATGTTTCGCATTGGCAGGCAGCTTTAAATTGTTTGGCGACTGCAAATACAGGGCAGTTATGCTCGACAAGCTCAAATGTCCGGGCATCATGCTGAGTGACTTCGGCCATGTATCCTTTTTCGTTTTGGATATTCGCTAGCTCGGCCATTTTTTCTTCAGGCGATTTATGGACCATCCGCTTAAAATAACGATCCGTTAAACGCAGTTCCCGTTTTTTAAACAAATAATGGATGGATTCGTCGCCATGAAGGTCTCGAATGTCGTGCAAAAAGTCGACTGTCAACCCTTCATAATTTTTTGGGAAAAGGCGGTCTCCTTTTTCTGAAATTGAAAACATTTGCAGCGGCCGCCCTATTTCTTGTTTTATTTCACGAAACTGGATAAAGCCGTCTTTTAAAAGAACATTCAAGTGCTTGCGCACAGCCATATGGGTGATCCCGAGCGCATCCGTTAATTCGCCGACACTCATCTCTACTTGCTTTTTCAGCAACTCGAGGATTTTCTCTTTCGTTGTTTGTTTTTCCATGTTTACACTCCTCCTGCTGCTCTTACACATTAGTTTACTATATCGTATAAAAACAGAAAAGAAGCAATGCGTTCCCCCTTGATTTTTAAAAGGATTTCACGGTATTATAAAGACATTCTTTTTATACTATAAAGTATACAAAGTACATAAACAAGTTGGAGGGGATTCTATGGCTACCCATTCATTACCAGAACTAGGCTTCGCTTTTGACGCGCTAGAGCCAACGATTGACAGAAAAACAATGGAAATCCATCACGGCAAGCATCATCAAACATACGTTACCAATTTGAATGCGGCATTGGAAAACGAGCCATCGTTGCAAAGCCAATCGCTTGAACAATTGCTCGCCAACATCGAGTCACTTCCGGCATCGATTCAAACCCCAGTCCGCAATAATGGCGGCGGCCACCTTAACCATTCATTGTTCTGGCAAGTAATTGCCCCGCCAAAAGGCGCAAATGAAATGAGCGCTGCTTTAAAAGAAGCCATCGATCAAGCATTCGGCAGTTTTGAAGGCTTTAAAGAAACATTTACTAAAGCAGCAACGACACGTTTTGGCTCAGGCTGGGCTTGGCTTGTCGTCAATGAAAGCAAAGAGTTAGAAGTTTACAGTACAGCCAACCAAGACAATCCGATTATGGACGGAAAACAAGCCATCCTCGGTCTTGATGTTTGGGAGCATGCCTACTATTTGAACTACCAAAACAAGCGGCCAGAGTACATTGCGAACTTTTTCTCCATTATTAATTGGGAGGCCGTATCGGAAGCATACGAAAAGGCGATCGGTTAAAGATAAGAAGGGAGGAAAGCAGTTCAAGCTTTCCGCCTTTCTTTTTTGCTTGGCAAGCACAGGCCGCGAAAGGAGGGAAAACGATGGGAATTATTGTGGTAGAAATATGCGATTCAAACCTCATCCATACTGTAGATGTGGAGGGGCTGTTAGAAAGTGAATACCCAGAAGTAGCTGTCATTACAAACAGCTGCCTCTCTTTTTGCGGCATGTGCGCCTTGCGTCCTTACGCGATTGTGAACGGCAAAAAGATTTTTGGGCAAACTGCAGAAGAATGCCTTTCAAAAATAAAAGACCGCATTGAATTAGAACTTGCCTTGTACAAACTTTAGATTGGAGGTGTGACAAGAATGTCATTTGTCATTTTAAGTCCTTGCATTGGCGAAAAGGCAGGAGAATGTGCTGAGGTTTGCCCGGTTGATTGCATCGAAGAAGGCGATGACCAGTACTTTATCAATCCCGATATTTGCATCGACTGCGGCGCCTGCCAAGGCGTCTGTCCTGTGGATGCGATCGTGGAGGAATATGAAATGAGCAAAGAGGACGAGCCTTTCTTGAAAAAGGCGGAGGCGTTTTTTGGAGTAGAATAACGAAAAGCGGAGCCAAGCAGGCTCCGCTTTAAACATAGATACCTCATTCAGACACTTGCCTCATTTAGTATGCTTATGAGCACGTTTTATTCCCCATAATTATCCATATGGGTTATTGTAAGTGCAAGGTTAAACGCCATAAACTATCAACTGCAATTTCCAACACCCGTTCATCGTAATCAAAAAATGGGTGGTGGTGCTTTTCCGCTAGAGTGCTGCCGTAAAGCAAGTAAGTAGCAAGCCCGCCATGTTGTTGGACACGTTCCATCATGAATGTCGCATCTTCGGAACCTCCAATTGCTTCATAGCGGTCACTAACTTCTTCAACTAGATTGCTTGCCGCAAGCGCTCGCTTCACCATTTCTAGCCACTGGGGATCAGATTTGGCCGAAATCCCTTCTCCGACTCGATCGAGCGCATAATCAACACCCCATGCCTCTGCTGTATGGCGGATGATTCGTTTGGCGTTTTCAGCCATATACGCATTCAGTTCCGTCGTCTCGCCCCTTGTTTCCAGTTCAAGCTCTGCCCGGTCAGCAATAATATTTCTACCACTGCCAGCGTGAAACGTGCCAACATTTAAACGTGTTGCCCCTTGTGAGTGTGGAGGGATGCTGTGAAGTTGAACAGTAGCCTGTGCTGCGGCTAACAATGCATTCCTGCCTTCTTCTGGGTTGCCTCCTGCATGGGCTGATTTTCCGGTAAACGTAACATTTAGCTTCGTTGTCGCCAATGCAGAAGCTACGCCAGGTACGACCGTGCCAAGGGGTTGACCCATAATATGGCCAGCGAGGAAATAGTCAGCATGATCAAGCCAGCCTTTTTCAACAATCGCTTTCGCCCCTCTTACTCCTTCTTCTGCTGGTTGGAAAATCAGTGTAAATACGCCATTTAACTCGTTTCGATGTTCATGGATGAGCTGAGCCAGCCCAAGCCCAATAGCTGTATGGCCATCGTGGCCGCAGGCATGCATATGCCCATCATAGATAGAGCGAAATCCTTCTTTTGCCGGCAAATGGGAGGCATCGTTTGACTCAAAAATGGGCAGCGCGTCAATGTCAAAGCGATAAGCCATATGTTTACCTGCTTTGCCTGTGTCAAAAGTCGCCACAAGCCCGGTTTGATTGCCAGCCATTTTCTCGAGCAACTTTGCATCTATGCCTGCCTCCTCTGCCCGCTTGAAATGGAGGCGATCCACTTCAGAGGAAGGGACACCCATTTTCTCTTTGCTACTTACTTCATTGCCAAGATGAAGGGTGAAGCATAAAGGCTTTAAAACATGATAAATGTAAGCCGTTGTTTGGTACTCACACCAGCCTAATTCAGGACGCTTATGCAAATCACGGCGCCATGTTTTTAGTTGATTCTGTAATTTTTCCATTCTATACACCGTCCATTCATTCCTTTTGGTTACTTCGTTAACAACATGCCACTGCCTGGACCGATCGGCAAACCAACTACGTTCCAAATGATAAAGAGGACAATCCAAGCGCCAAGGAAGATCAAACTGTATGGGAGCATCGTCGACATTAACGTGCCAAAACCGGCCCTGCTGTCATAACGTTTCATAAAACCAAGCACCATCACGACATATGGATTCATCGGCGTAATGACATTGGTCGCCGAATCCCCGATCCGGTATGCAAGTTGAGTAAATGCTGGATTGTAGTCAAGCAACATGAACAGCGGCACAAACACAGGGGCCATGAGCGCCCATTGCGCGGAACCACTCGTTATAAACAAGTTTAGCACGGTTACGAGCAAAATAAAGACAACGAACAATCCTAGCCCTGTAAATTCGACTTGCTGTAAAAAATCAGCAATGCCTACAGCAATCAACGTCGCAATATTCGTCCAATTAAAGTAAGCAATAAACTGGGCGGCGGCAAACACAAGCACTATATAACCGGCCATGTCTTTCATCGCGTCTCCCATTAAGATCGGCACGTCTGCTGTGGACTTTATTGTCCCTGCTGTGATCCCATAGGCAACCGCTACAACGACAAACATGACAAGCAAAATCGGAATGATATTGTCGATAAAGGGCGACGGGATAATGGTCCCTTCTTCGCCTCGCAAAATTCCATTTGTTGGAACAACAAGCATAGCTACAGCGCCAATATAAAGCAGAAGGGCAATCCCAGCATTGCGCAATGCTTTTATTTCTTGCTTTGTTGGATAATCGAGGCTTTGGTCGTTGATGCCTTCGTCTGCATAGGCTGGATCATAAGCGCCAAGCCGTTTTTCAATAATTTTTTCTGTGATCCATACACCGAGGAAAACGAGCATGACAACCGAAGCCGACATAAAAAACCAGTTGTCGATAGGGGTTACAACGAAATCAGGGTCAATTGTCCGAGCTGCTTCCGTTGAAATGCCTGCTAATAATGCATCTGTTCCGGCAATCATAAAATTGGCTGTAAAGCCTGCTCCAACACTTGCAAACCCAGCGGCTAACCCAGCAAGGGGATGCCGTCCTATAGCGTGGAAAACCATGGCCGCAACCGGCGGTATAATAATCATCGCCGCGTCAGAAGCAATGTTGCCAAGTATCCCTGCAAAAACAACCGCGTATGTAACAAGTGATTTTGGCGCTTTTAAAATCGTTGTCTTCATGAATGTTTCAAATAGCCCCGCTTTTTGGGCCAAGCCGATACCAAGCATCATCGTAATAACAAGTCCAAAAGGGGCGAATCCTGTAAAATTGCTAAGCATCGACGAGAGAATGTAGAGAAACCCTTCTTGAGATAGCAAACTCCTTACAGCTACTGTTTCGTTGGTGCCTGGATCTACCACCGTTAAGTCGAACGCATGTAAAACGGCTGAAACGACCATTAAAAACACAGCCAAGTAAATAAACAACATGAACGGATGGGGGAGTTTGTTTCCGATACGTTCAATTCCATCCAGTACTTTTGAAAAAAATGAACGTTTTTCAGTTTGTTCTGTCATCGCTGTTCCTCCAGTGTCTCAAATATGTCTTTAATTCGCTAACAGTCTATCACGTTTCGAACGTGCAAATGCCTTTTCTGGCAGATAACCTGTCACGAACAATTAGCGCTGCATAGGAGCTGGCTTTACGCCATTTGGAATAGGGGAAACGTATTGCAGGTTGGCAAACCGTTCCTCCCATTCCTCTTTCGCTTGACGCACCAAGTCTGGATCATGCAATAAGCGCACGGCTGTCGCAGCCATTATGAGGGCCGCGTGGCTCATTCCCTTATAGGCAGTCGTTGTTGCCCCTTGGGAAACCATTTGCCATGTATGGAATGCTGTCCCTGATGCAAAGCATGTCACATAGCATTGAACAGTTGGCGCAATCCAGCTTACATCACCAACATCAGTCGAGCCAGCCAGGAGCGTTCGCTTTTTTGAGACAGGTACCATTTCATCAATTAATGCTTTGTGACGCAATTGTCCAAGCCATTCTTGGCCCGGATTCTCGACGAGATTTGCCAACTCCACCATCGTTTGTTCCCGGTCTTCTTCCGAAAATGTCTGGCGAATCGTTTCAGCGAAACGATGCTCTTCTTCCGTGTAAGAAAGGGGGCCAACTGCAATCAATTCCTCATTCATTACATCCTCAAGCACGTAGTTGCGCACAAAATTAGAGCACGCTTTTTCAAAACGAATCTCTAACGTTGTGTCTGTCATCAGTGCTGCGCCCTTTGCTATATTTTTGACACGTTCATAAATAGCTTTTGTTTGCTCAAGCGTTGGAGCCCGCATTAAATACAGGACTTCTGCTTTTGGCTGGACGACGTTTGGCGAAAGGCCGCCTGCGTTTGTAATGGCATAATGTACCCTTGCCTCATCAATGAGATGTTCCCGCAAATAATTGCTCCCGATATTCATTAACTCGACTGCATCAAGTCCACTCCTCCCTAAATGGGGAGCGGCAGCAGCATGGGAAGCTCTTCCTATAAAAGCAAACGAAGCTTGGATATTCGCCAATGTTTCGGCCGTCCATACGCTCGTATAAGTGCCAGGATGCCAACTAATGGCAGTGTCCGTACCAGCAAATGCGCCTTCTTTTGCCATAAACGTTTTGCCGGAGCCCCCTTCTTCCCCTGGGCAGCCATAATAACGGATCGTGCCAACGACTCCGTGCTGCTCCATGTAGGCTTTCGTCGCGAGTGCTGCCGCCAATGACGCCGTCCCGAGCAAATGGTGGCCGCAGCCATGCCCTGCCCCTCCAGCAACAATCGATTGTTGCTCGGCTGTACCGCCTGCTTGACTCAGTTCAGACAACGCATCAAATTCGCCTAAAAATGAAAGGACAGGTTTTCCTGTTCCATACGTTGCAACGAAGGCTGTCTTCATTTCGCCAATCCCCCGTTCAACTGCAAAACCTTCTTCCTCAAGGATGCCACTAATGAGTTTTGAAGATTCCCACTCTTCAAACCGTAACTCAGCGTAATTCCAAATGGCCAACGCTACCCGCTGAAATAAGTTTTGATGTTCGTCAATATAGCGCTTTAAAAAAAGCCGTTGATCCATAATCCCCCTCCTATAAATTAAAAGACAGTTTTCAGACATATGTATTTTCCTTACTTTATTATAAAATCGCCTTAATCGCCAATACTTTTTTTAAAAAAGTCTGGTAAACTAAAAAAAATAAGACATTTGGAGGATGACCAATGGCAACGATCGGCATTATGGCCGCCTTCCATACCACTCCCCATATAAAGAAAGCATTAATGAGTTTGCAAACAAATGCTAGCTTTATTTATTTTTCATATAAAAACTTAAGCGAAATTAAAACGATTTATCAGCAGTACCGTCATGACATTGATGGCTGGGTTTTTGGCGGCATTATTCCAAAACTCTATTTTGAACAAAATATTGGCCCTTTGCCTAAGCCATCTGTGTTTGTCGATTTAAGCGAAAAAGACTTTTATAAAACGTTGCTCACTTGCACATTTGAACGATCCTTTGAAATGAAGCGAACGGTCATTGATTTTCTCAACAAAGAGAATGACTATATGAACTTAAAGTCGTTTGTGCCTTCAGACGATTTCCCCCTTTACTATAGCGATTCGCTTTTTCAAGACGTCAACGACCAAATGTACGAGAAACTGATTGCCTTTCATCGACACGCACATATGGATGGCGCGCAATTATCAATTACGAGGTTCAGCAATATTTTGCCGGTCTTGCAAAAGGACGGCATCCCGACACTTTTTTTAGCGCCATCAACTAGTTCCATCCATAAACAAGTAGAAACATTGCTGCTACAGTTAGAAACACAAGAATTAGCAGACAAACAAATCGCGATTGGCTATTTGACTTTTAAGGCAAAAACAGAAATAGAAAAAATCAAGCTCCACCATGCATTGCTTTCTTACTCAGAAATGGAAGGAGAGCCACTTTTAGTTCATGCGAATGAAACAAGCTTTGAGTTAGTAACGTCGTTTGGCGATTTAGAGCGCCTCACCAACAGCTTCCAACAATGTGCTTTATCTGCCTATTTAAAAGGCAAACACCCCAAAATTATGTTTCAATTAGGCTGGGGCGCAGGAAAAACACTCCATGAAGCACGGACAAACGCAAAAACAGCCAACAAGCAACAAAAGAGAATCGGCTGCCCTTATATCTTGACTGAAAGCACGTTGCTCGGCCCTCTTGGCGATGGGAAACGACTTGAACTACAACTGGATCCGCTTCAATTGCAAAAATGGAGCAAACAAACTGGCGTATCTGTGTTGCAACTGCAAAAAATTTTGGCAATACCTGCAAAAACAAAGCGCCATGATGTCTGTGCAAATGATCTTGCGCTTCATTTAGGCATCACGACGCGAAGCGCCAATCGAATTTTAAAGAAATTAGAACAAGGACAAGCCGCAGAGGAAACAACAGTAAGGCAGGAAAAACTTCGTGGCCGGCCACGTAAAAGGTACCGTCTCCTGTTTCATTAGAGTGAATGCGTCGGAATAATCAACGCATGTAAGACGAGGAATGAAGATGCGAGTAAATAGAAGATCATAGCAACCGAAGACGCCAACAAGCGTTTGCCACTCAGACTGAAAGAAAACACAGGCGGTGCGAGCGTTTGGTTAAGCTGAAGCGCCCACTAGGTAGTGGGCGCTTTCTCATTAATGATAATGAAAACCGATTTCTCTGTCGCCTAGCTCTTGGACAGGACGGTAGTTTTGTGGATAGATGTCCCTAAATGCATCAAGTTGCGTTTCTGAAATCGAAATGGTGTCGTTAAGCACTGTCCATTTTACGCCTTCGCTACAAGGAGGGGTTGTCAATGAACCGTCGTATTGGTAAGCAGTCACACTTTCCGGCAGGAATAGGTTCGGGTCTAGAGAAATGGAATACGCAGCAGTCCCTTCTTCTTCGGGCATGACTTCCCAAACGGCTTCAATGCCTTCATGATCATTGCCCATTTCCATCAAAACGCCGAGCACCGCTAAATCCCCTGCATGATTTGCATGAACTAGATGAAGCTCCATCGGAAAGGATGTTTCTTCAATCGTATGTTCACTCGGAGTATGGAAATGGAATTGTATCAGCTGATAAGCTTCGCCATTAATTTCTAAACCACCGGCATCCTCATTTTCCACATTAGCTTGAATCGTATGCCCATTATTTTCAACAGAAAAAGCAGCTTCGCTATATGAAAAGGCCCAATTCCACTTTGATGTTTGCTCACGATCATAAAACAAATTGATTGGTGATTGCTCTTTTCCATTCGAACACGCAGCAAACGCTTCGTCTAAGTCTCCCCAAAATTCAGGTCCCGTCTCCCCCTCATACGACCATGATGCTTTCAAAGCTTGTAACGGTGACAGGAAACTAGCAGCAGAAGCTGCCGGAGCAGTTGCCAACGTAACAACGGATGCTAATGTAATACTAGTAAATAAGTGACTTCGTTTCATTGATCACGCCTCCTCATAATGGGTATAATGGATTCAAATCTAGTATCTATTAACATTGTTTATAAAACTAGTAGTTTTTTGATTTTCCCAATAAAAAAGTTAACATTTCTCTCAAACTGGCATTTTCTATGAATGTTACAAAAGGAGCGATCTATTGATGAAGCAATCGTACGTTTGCCGCAGTTGCCATACCACTTACCCTGTTTCGCGTGATCTTTGGAAGTGCCTTTGTGGCGGTCTGCTCGACCTTGACAAACAAATGCCATTGCTCGAACCTACGGCTTGGGAATCTGGTCCTCCTACACTATGGCGCTTTTTGGACGCATTGCCGTTTGAAAAAGACGCGAAAAGTTGGCAAAACGTGACTTTAGGCGAAGGCAATACGCCGCTTCTACCTGTTTCTGCTGATAAGCCGAATGTCTATGTAAAAGTCGACTATTTAATGCCGACGCTCTCTTTTAAAGACCGTGGCGCTGCTGTCCTAATCGCAAAAGCGCTAGAACTTGGTGCCACATCTGTCATTGCCGATAGCAGCGGCAATGCAGGGACTGCCGTTTCGGCCTATGCAGCAAGAGCTGGCATTGCTTGCGAAGTGTTTTGCAGCAATACGGTTTCCCCGAAAAAACAAGCACAAATGGCAGCATACAATGCCAAGGTCCACACCATTGCCGGTACACGTGAAGATGTCGCACGTGCCGCACAGCAAAAAGCCGCCAACTTAGAAGAAGGCGGTTTTTATGCAAGCCATGTGTATAATCCCTACTTTTATGAAGGCACGAAAACGTATGCGTACGAAATTTATGAACAGCTTGGCGACGCACCAGACACAGTGATTATCCCTGTTGGCAATGGCACCCTTTTACTCGGTGCTTATTACGGCTTTTCTGAGCTTTTAGCGAACCGTCTCATTGGCAAATGCCCGAAAATCGTGGCCGTGCAAGCTCAACAATGCGCCCCTCTTGCTCATGCGTTTGCCACAGGAGAACCATCTATTACGCCTATAGTAGGCCAAACGACGATTGCTGAAGGGATTGCGATCGCTGCACCACCTCGTGCAACGCAAATATTAGAGGCAGTCCGCAATACGGGCGGCACCTTCATAACTGTTAGCGAAGCACAAATAGCGAAAGCACGCTCGGCACTTGCCAAGCAAGGTTTTGATGTGGAACCTACTAGCGCCGCTACCTACGCCGCCCTTCACGTTTACCGACACTGTGAAACAGAAACGATCGTCATCCCTTTATGTGGTTCTGGGACAAAGGCAAGTGACCACATAGCAAAATAATACCGCCCTTCCAAAGCAAACGTTTGAAATGCGTTTTTGTTTTCCACCTCCTTTATGCACATCTGTTTGGATCTGCCAAATTGCGCACCTAGTAAAGCCTTAAGAAAAGTAAGAAATAACCGCACTTTTTACCAAATGAGGGCGACAATGACTATTCTGTCACTGGCATGCTCTTTGAAAAATTTTTTCATTCCCCATTGATTTTCTCTTTTTCTTCGATTATATTTGAAAGTAAGTACTTACATTCAATAACGAGGTGCTGTTATGTCTTTTGCAAAACCAGCAATCTTCTCCTTATCTTTGTGTTTGCTAGTTGGCTGTTCGCAAACCGAAGAAGCAGCTTACACTGGTTCGATTGAAGCGAAAAAACAAACGATTTACAGCCCTTTACAAGGGGAAATCCAAAACATTCATGTTGCTGAAAGGGAAGCCGTTGCAAAAGATGAGCTGCTCGTGTCTTTAGACGAGCGTTTATTGGAGCTACAAACGGCAGAAGCGGAAGCATCGGTACGATTAGCCGACGCTGAAATTGAGCAGGCAGAAAATGAGGCCGCTTCTAATGTGCAATTAGACGCTCTTAACAGCCAACGCGATCAAGCACAAGCCCGTCTAGAGCAGGCCCAATACCACCAATCAAAAGCAAGCATTCATTCACCAAAAGACGGCGCCATTTTGGAATGGCTAATCGATGAGGGCGATTTTGTTCAAACTGGTACACCACTTGTAACGATTTTGACAGACGCTCCTTTGGAAACGACGATTTATGTGCCGCAAAGCCAACTTTCCGAGTTTTCTGAGGGGATGGCCGTTCAAATAAGCGCTGTCGCTTTGCCTGGAGAAACATTCGAAGGAACTGTCAGCTTTATTGAAAAGGAAGCGATATACAGTTCGCAAACGATCGAGACAAACGAAGACAAAGCCAGTCAAGTTTTCCCTGTGCACATTACAATTGAAAGCAACGACGAGCAATTAAGAGCCGGGATGGATGTCGAGATTTGGATTGATTCATTATAAGGCGGTCAGGAGCGATTTGAACACATGACAGAGGATGCTATTCGTTGTAACGCGTTGTCAAAAAAGTTCGGTTCTAAGATGGCTGTCAAGCCCCTTGACCTTTCCGTGAAAAAAAACACGATTTACGGCTTTCTTGGTTCCAATGGAGCCGGAAAATCGACTGTCATTCGCATGTTGTGTGGCGTTCTCCCGCCCTCATCTGGGAGCGGAACTGTGCTTGGTTATAGCCTTGCAGAACAGCCAGAGCAAATTAAGCAGCGAATCGGCTATATGTCGCAAAAATTCAGCTTGTACTTGGAGTTAACGGTACTTGAAAATTTGCAGTTTTATGGAGCGATTTATGGACTAAAGAAGAAAGAGCTCGCTGCGCGTATCCAAACGCTTTTGCGATTAACAAAGTTAGAGGACCGCATTTCCCAACGGGCCGGAGCGTTGTCAGGTGGCTGGAAACAGCGGCTTGCATTATGCTGTGCCATGCTTCATGAACCGGAGTTGCTCATACTTGATGAGCCAACTGCAGGCGTAGACCCTGTCTCGCGCAAAATATTTTGGGAGATCATCCATCAATTGAAAAAAGATGACGTCACCGTCCTCGTCACGACCCATTACATGGACGAAGCCTTAACTTGTGACAACATCGGGTTTATGTATGCCGGAAACTTGCTTGTTAACGGCGGGCCAAAAGAGATTATGGACGAATACAGTGTCAAAAACTTAGATGATTTGTTTGTTAAGCTAGTAGAACAACAAGAGCAAGAACATGCTTCCCATCTAAAAAAGGGTGATTCATTTGAATAACCGAGAAAAGCGTTTTCGTTTCGTACGACTACAAGCAATCGTTCGCAAGGAATTTATTCAAATAAAAAAAGATCCTGCCAGCCTTGCCATTGCTCTTGTTCTCCCTGTTCTGCTGCTCGTCTTGCTTGGCTATGCGATGAATGACGATGTCGAATCAGTTCACTTGTCTATTCTAGACCAGTCACAAACGGCAGAAAGCAGAGAACTAATTAACCGTTTAACAAGCCAAGGCGACTTTACCATTATGAGTTATGAACACAACGTCAGTGTGCTGGAACACCTCCTGGATAAGGGCGACATTCATGCAGGTCTTATTATTCCAGCGAATTATTCAAAAGAACTTACAACAAATACAGCGAATGTACAATTTTTAATTGACGGGTCCGATCCGACTTATGCGCAAGAGGCATTGTTTCGAAGTGAGTCGCTTTTGCTAAACTATGCCCATACGGTTCAGGCGGAACAATTGATCCGAAGTGGGACAGAAGTCCCCAATAGCCCGTTAAAGCATGAAACACAGGTGTTTTATAACCCTTCCATGGACAGCATGGAGTTTAATATTCCGGCTTTAATTGGCCTCATCATGCAAGAAGTTACATTAATTTTGACTGCATTTGCTCTTGTCCGCGAAAAGGAACAAGGCACGATTGAACAGTTGATCGTTACGCCAATCCGTCCAGCAGAGTTAATTATTGGCAAACTAGTGCCTTATACGATCATTGGGACATTGTCTTTTGCTTTTGTTCTTTTAGCAGGCGTGTTTTGGTTTGATGTAGCGATTGCCGGCGACCCTTTCTTACTGGTATTATTAAGTTTGCTATTTCTTGTTGCGACTTTAGCGATGGGTATTTTCATTTCCACCATCGCCAAAAACCAACTCCAAGCCATGTATATGTCCTTTGCCGTTATTCTTCCAAGCGTTATTCTCTCCGGTTTTGTTTTTCCGAGAGAATCGATGCCAATGCTGATTCAACTATTAGGAGGCTTGATCCCTTTAACGTATTTTTTGGAGATTTTAAGGGGCATTTTCTTAAAAGCAAACTCCCTACAGCTTCTATGGCCGCAAAGTTTTGTATTGCTCGGATTTACC
Organism: Shouchella rhizosphaerae; assembly: GCF_900142675.1. Classification (GTDB taxonomy): domain Bacteria; phylum Bacillota; class Bacilli; order Bacillales; family Bacillaceae_D; genus Shouchella; species Shouchella rhizosphaerae. The sequence goes on from NZ_FRBS01000005.1 coordinate 88,817, forward strand.
GTTCTGCTTTCCATCGCAACAATTGCAAAATTTAAAAAGCATCTCCAGTAAATAGGTGATCAAAATGAACAACGACGACAATAGTCCATCATTAACAGAAGCATTTCAGCTTTTCTTAGATTCGCTAAATGAATCGAAGAAAAAAACAGCAAAACAAGAACAAATTATCCAAGCAGCTGCCAAGCTATTCGCAGAAAAAGGGTATGAGGCTAGTTCAACTGCCGATATCGCTAAACAGGCTGGCGTTGCCGAAGTAACATTGTTCCGTAACTTCAAGTCAAAGTCAAATCTGTTGTACCATATTTTAGCACCTGTTTTTATTGAACTTGGTTCAAAAAAATATGTGGAAACGATTCAAGAGATTTTCCGTGCACCTGAGCCAAATAATGCGAAAGAAACGTTGACAATGGCTTTTCAAGACAGGCTGGAACAGCTTGCTCAAAACCAATCGATTATAAAAGTCCTCTTTCGAGAAGCTTATTCACAGGACGAAATTAAGAAAGCAATTGTAACGAACATCACTAGTCCTGCGATGGAATCGACAAAATCATTTATTAAGCAAAAACAAGAACAAGGTGAGTTTAAGGACATGGATGAGTCTGTTATTGCCAATTTATTTTTTTATATCATCTTCGGCTATATCTTTTACCACCAAGTTCTTGGCGAAGGGCTTCAACCTGATCACGGGGATGAACCTGAAAAAATGATCGACATTATTTTGGAAGGAATTTCCACTAAGAAATAATTCCGTACGATTGTTTTTAGCATGGCTAGGAAGCGACATTCTGTTCGTTTCCTGGCCATTCGAAAAGATGAAGTCTATTTATAGCAAAATCTAGCAAATCTGTTTTCATCAAAGTCGTATACTTTAGAAGGGCCCTTGTTGTCTGTTTCACTATTGTACAAAATTTTGATGAAAGGTTTTGTTCCAAAAATCGGCTTTTTCCAAAGCCAACTGGTCTTGTTTAATAGCACCTGGTCGATTTCCCTTGCCAATGATATAATCACTAAACTCCATCCCGGTATATTCAAAAATAGCATGAAACTGTTGGATTAATGGCAAAGCAGCTATGCGCGGATGAGGATTTTCGCCCACAACAATTACATACGCTTTCTTTCCCCTTATCCGCTCATGGAAGCCCAATCTCTGGTCTTGCATATACTGACTCCAACGGTCAAAAAACCCTTTCATTTGTCCTGACATGCCGAACCAATATAAAGGCGTCACAAACAGAACAATGTCTTGATTAAGAAAGTCATCAAGAACTTCTTTATAGCCATCGTTCACAGCAGTAAATCCATTTGGTGCATGGCGTTCATCAATAATAGGATCAAAACCGCATTTCAGCAAATGAATTCTCCGGTGATTGATTCCCCTTAATGCGATATCGGCAAGTTGTTCTGTATTCCCTTCTATACGGGCACTTCCAAACAAGGCCATTACTTTCATGCTCTCCAACTCCTCTTTGCTAATGTGTACTGAAAAGTTTATAATACAGTCGTGATTCTGTAAAATTAAACTTTCGAATTAAAACGATCATTAATATTGATAGGAGTCTACTACATGGAGCTGCGTCACTTGAACACGTTTAAAACAATTGTAGATACCGGTGGATTTAAAAAAGCCGCCGATTCCCTTGGTTATGCCCAATCATCTGTTACGAACCACATTAAGGAATTAGAGAATGAACTTGGGTACTTGCTTTTCGACCGTTTAGGCAAACAAGTGGTGTTGACACAAGCAGGTAAACGTTTTTTGCCATATGCCCTTGAAATTATTGATCTTTATGCCAAGTCTAAAGAAGCCGTCCTTAACACAGTTGATCTAGCAGGAGAATTGACCATTGGCGTAAGTGAATCATTGCTGTTATATTGGCTTCCGACCTTTATTACGAACTTTACAAAAACCTACCCTAAAGTTGAATTAACGCTTAAATTGATTGATTACCAACATCTCACAACTCAACTAAAAAAAGGCGAAATCGAAGCAGCTATTCTTGTCGAATCAAATCAGTGGCAACCTAAAGCACTTTCTTTCGAGAAAATTAGTAGTGACACATTAATACTTGTCGAAACAGCTGACCATGCGTTCCGTAACATCCCTGAAACCATGCTCGTTACGGAATATGCTTGCAGTTGGCGCCCGATCATTGAGCAGTATTTATCTGAGGAAGCGCAATTTGGCATGAAAAAGATCGAATTTCCAAGCATCGAGGCAATCAAAAAATGTGTCGAATGCGGATTAGGCCAATCTTTTTTGCCTCAATTCGCCGTTCGCGATGCCCTAGCAGAAGGCACTTTAAAAGAAGTGCCGACAAAGGCGCCCATAGAACCCATCGGCATTTACGCTGCTTATCACAAAAATAAATGGGTTTCGCGGAAGTTAGAGACATTTATTAGCGCATTGCGGGAGCAAAAAGATTGGTTTCATAGTTAACAATCAGCTCTGATTTAATTGTTTGACTGCTACTAACACAAAACTGGCACCGGGAATTCCCGATGCCAGTTAGCGATTGTTTAGCTGTTGTTCTTTTGGTCATTGACTTCGTCTTTTAATTCTTCGCGTAAGCCGTCGATGCTTTGCTCACGGCGTTCATTTTTTTGTTCAATCTCCTGTTTTTCTTCCTCACTTAGCTCCTCTGAATGAGCTTTGGCATAATCTCTAGCCTCATCCATGTTTTGTAGCGTGTTGCCAATTATATTTTCAATTCTTTCTGGATTATTGGAGCGGTCATCTCTTTTGGCCATTCCATTCCCTCCTTGCCTGTTTTGCCGTTAGTTTCCATCGTTATTAAAAAATTATGCAGCATTCCGGGTTTTTCGTGAAAATCAACAGCTTCTGATTCATAAGCTCTTTTTTTATAAAAATAATTGACTTTTTAGGAGGAATGATGAACCTTATGTAGAATATTGGCTATACAAGGAAAACCATCGACGAACATCAATCACCTACACTCGCTACAATGGTGCCTCCATTGTTGGACTACTTCGAACGACGCAGCTAGCTATCCTCATTAAAGTAATACCAACCTAATGTAGATGAAACACCTTATCGTTTTTTGTAAAGCACATTATGCTTATTTATGATGCCATTAAAAGGAGGTGGTTTATGCCAGGAACATGCGCTATAATACTCAAAATGGAGGCGAATGAAGTGACTGAACAAATCCTCAAGATACTGACAAAGCTAGATAACCAACAAGAAAAGCTGCTTGATGAATTTGATAATTTTAAGCAAAATCAACTCGCTTTTAATGGCGAAATGCGCGATTTTCGAAAGGAGCAGCTTGCTTTCAATGACGAAATGCGCCATTTCCAAAAGGAGCAGCTTGCTTTCAATGATGAAATGCGCCATTTCCAAAAGGAGCAGCTTGCTTTCAATGATGAAATGCGCCATTTCCAAAAGGAACAACTTGCTTTCAATAATGAAATGCGTCATTTCCAAAAGGAGCAGCTTGCTTTCAACGAGAATCAGCGCAAGTTTAACAACCAACAAACCAAATTCAACCAAACATTCGAGGCTTTTCAACAGAACACAGAGAACAGGCTTGAACGAATGGAGAAAAGATTGAATGGGGTCGGCTATCTACTTGAACATAGCACTGCCGAACGGTTAGAAGACAAAAAGCGGGCAGATACCGTTCATGATTTTCTTATGTCAAAAATGGTCTCACTAGAGCAAGAAGTGTTCTCCTTAAAGAAAAATTATCTTTAATTCCGGCTAGCTGTCTCTCATCTTCACTTTTTTTCGCTTTTCCAATTGTTTTCGGACTTTTCCCGTTTCATCTCTGCATCTTGGATTGCTGCTTTGATCCAACGACTCCTCTTTTTTGCGAATGCTCCTACTATAAGCCCCATCATCCTTTAACATCTATTTTTCCTCCCTTTTCACAATAACTAAAGCAGCAATCCAAACAGATGCAGCCCATTTCACCCTCTTTCTGTTCCCTAATCCGGAATCCCTTCCCTTTTAAGCTAAACGTGTATTTCAATGAAAAATAGGGTATCTTTATAGGTAGAGCTTTGAAAGGGGATTGTTTCGATGATACATAAAATCACAATTGAATTAGCGTTGGAAGCATTGGAAGATCGAGGGGTTACGATTGAAGAAATTATGGATCTTGTTTATGAATTGCAAAGCACATATGTTCCAGACTTGACGAAGGAAATGTGCCGGCCTCATGTAATGAAAGTGCTGGCTAAGCGAGAAGTGCAAAATGCGTTATTAACAGGAATCGAGCTTGACCGCCTCGCCGAACAAGGCAAGCTTAGCTCCCCTCTTCAAGAAATAGTGCAATCAGATGAAGGCCTTTATGGCATTGATGAAATTGTTGCCCTTTCGATCGTTAACATTTATGGCTCAATTGGGCTGACGAATTTTGGCTATGTCGATAAAATCAAACCTGGCATTCTCGGTAAGTTAAACAAACATAAAGGCGGAAAATGCCATACATTCCTTGATGATATTGTCGGCGCGATCGCTGCTGCTGCTTCCAGCCGGCTCGCCCATTCCCGAGAAGGGGCAGGCGTAAGAGATTGATTCGCAACAACTAAAAGCGCGACTGCCTACTACCAAAAGAAAGAGTGTGTCGCCAAGCTTCGACACACTCTCTCTTTTACTAATTGCATCAATAGAAGAAAAACGGCGGAAAGAAATATGGAAAAAAGCCAAGACCGGTAAATCCACCGAAAGGAAAAAAGCGTGGGCGATAGCGGCGATACCGCCAACCAAATTGGCGGGATTCTTCTTGATGGACATCTTCACCAACTAAAACAGTAATGCCGTCTTCTCTCACTTCAGTTAAAATTCCGTCTACCGATTGGCCGTTTGCCATCTTTACCTCGACATGATGGTCTTTCATTTGGCGGCACTTCTCTTTCATCGCCCCCTGCTGTGAAAACTGATTGGCTTCTGCCTGTGCGAATGGCTGTGTGTTATTGCCATATTCCTGTGATGCAAATGGTTGTGTGTTACTGCCATATTCTTGTGATGCAAATGGCTGTGTGTTACTGCCATATTCAAGAGTATGTTGCATGTTTTGGTTCATCGCGAATTGTTGAACAGGCTGATGCCAGTTCATTTGTTGAGCCATATTTCCCATCTGATTTGCCGCCCCGTAACTATTTCTGTAGACCGTATCCGCCTCGAGTGGTTGGCTCGGTTGGGCATTTTGGTCTATCCCGTATGGGTGTTGAATGTCTTCATTTGTAGGCTTCATTGCCTTCACTCCTTTCATTCAAAACCAGTGTATGCGCCTAGTGCTTGGCACGTACGGATTCATTTTCTTTCTTTGCAAAAAAATCCCTCCTTACATAATAAGGAGGGAGGAATCGCTTTTAAGCAAACGCTGGGACAACAGTATTTTCGCTTCCTACCAATCTGATTTTAGCTTTTGCCATTTCGATAGCTGCCTCTTTCGCTTTTTGCAAATAGGCGCGTGGGTCAAGGCTATTTGGATGGGAGGCGAAATGTTCACGGATCGCCGCAGAGTAAGCATTTTTTAATTCGGTGGATACGTTGACTTTCGCCATTCCTAATGAAACACAGCGGCGAATATCTTCATCAGGGACAGCGGAACCGCCGTGGAGCACAAGCGGGACGTCAACTAGTTCAGCAATACGGGCAATCCGTTTAAAATCAATATTTGGTTTGCCTTTGTAGATGCCGTGGGCGGTTCCGATTGCAGGTGCAAGCGTTGGTACGCCTGTCAACTCAACAAACCGTTTGCATTCCTCGGGTACCGCCTTTTTGGCATCCTCTTCAGCAACGACAATATCCTCTTCCACACCGCCCACTTTGCCGAGTTCTGCTTCCACATTTACCTCTAACGATTGGGCAAGAGCCATGACTTCATTTGTACGGGCCACATTCTCTTCAAACGGGTACATAGAAGCATCAATCATCACCGAGGAATAGCCTGCCCGGATTGCTTCTTTAATCACTTGGTAATCGGTACAATGGTCTAAATGTAGGCCTGTTGGCACTTGAAAATGCTCAGATGCGACTCGGGCAACTTCCACAATGTTTTTAGCGCCAAGCGCTTTTACAGTGCCGACCGTTGTTTGCAAAATAACCGGTGATCTCAAATCTGCCGCAGCTTCCAGCACCCAAAAAATGCTGTCGAAAGAGTGGACGTTAAATGCCACCACCCCATGTTTATTTGCTTTTGCTCTTTTTAGCATTGGTGTAGTCGATACAATTCCCAAATTACTCATCTCCTTGGATGGCATTTTTAATTAAATGTGCAAGTTGCTCACTGGATTGCGCAGTAAGGAACGCTTGGCGCGACTCATCATCCATTAAGGCCCGAGACAGAGCCGCTAACGCCTGCAAATGCGTTGTTCCTGCTTCTTCATGTGGCACGAGCAATGAAATAAAAAAGAATGCTGGCTTCCCATCAAATGATTCCCACTCAATTCCTGTTTCCGTGCGGACGATTATAATTGCTGGTCTTGTGATCGAGTCAGACTGTGTATGTGGAATCGCAAAACCATCTTGGAAGCCCGTTGTACTTAAGGACTCCCGCTCTTTTAATCCAGCAACAACACTAGCGTTGTCTACAGCAATGCCATTTTCCACAGCCAAATCTGCAATCGCCTGAAAAACGCCTTCCTGTGTTGATGCGCTTGAGTGCAATTGAATTTGCTTTTCTGTAATCATGTCTGTCTCTCCTTTTACCCTTCGATTGGTTTGCCATTCGCTATTTTTTTACGGTAGAGCCCGAACAAGACCCCGCCAATAACCGATCCTGTTAAAATTGCTATCACCCACTTCACCGCTCCAGTCACAACCGGCAGTACAAGAAAGCCTCCATGGGGTGCTGGCACTTGCACGCCAAACATATACGTCATGATTGCTGCAATCGCTGAACCAATCATCAATATCGGCAAGACGACAATCGGGTTTTTGGCAGCAAACGGAATTGCCCCTTCTGTAATATGGGTGGATCCTAAAATAAAGTTCACCATTCCTGAGTTTCGCTCTTCTTTATTGAAGTACTTTCCGAAGAACAAGACCGCAAATGCGGTGATAAGCGGTGGCGCTATACACGCTGCGGACACGCCAGCCATGAAGTACAAATTTCCTTCAGATAGCAACAATGTCCCTGTTACGTATGCGGCTTTGTTAACAGGCCCGCCCATGTCAAATGCGCACATGGCGCCTACAATTAAGCCGAGCAGCAGCGGACTTGATGATTGAACGGAAGCTAAAAACGCCATCATTGCTTCGTTTAGAGCGGCGACTGGCGACATCAATGGATACATGACCGCGCCAATTAGAAAGATGCCAAGTACCGGAAAAAGGAAGATTGTTTTAAGCCCGTCTAATGACCGAGGTAATTTTTTGAATAGGTATTGCAACAGCACAATTAAATAGCCAGCCGCAAAACCAGCAATGATGCCGCCAAGAAAACCAGCCCCCGATTCAACCGCGAGCAAACCGCCGATAAAACCGGCAACCATGCCAGAACGTTTGCCGATCGCTTCGGCAATAAATGCCGCTAAAATGGGTACCATCACACTAAAACTCAAGCCGCCAACCTTATTTAGAAATGCGGCAAAGGCATTGTACGATTCATGGTTCGGATCAGCAGAATAAATGCCAAACAAAAAGGAAATTGCGATCAACACGCCGCCGCCTACTACAAATGGCAGCATGTGGGAAACACCATTCATCAGTGACTTATACAGTGAACGACCAATGTTCTTTTTGCCAGTTGGCTGATTGTCTTCGCCAGTCGCTTCTTCTGGCAGCACTCCGCCTTTGGCTCGATAGACCGGCGCGCTTTTATCGATAATTTGTTGGATTAGTTCTTCGGCGCCTCGCAATGCCTTCGCTACTGGGACATCCACGAGCCGCTTGCCATGAAAGCGTTCCGTATTGACATCTTTGTCGGCAGCGACAATGACACCGTCTGCCGCTTCAATTTCTTCTTTTGTTAACGCATTTTCGATTCCCGCTTGGCCATGCGTTTCAACTTTGATCTCTACATCCATGTGTTTCGCTGCTTTTTTCAGCGCTTCCGCTGCCATAAAAGTATGAGCAATGCCTGTAGGACAGCCCGTTGCAGCGACAATCTTTACTTTTGCCATGTGAATCCCCTCCGTGTAATTTGTACTTGATCGAGAAGCATTGGAACATCTTTTAAATCGCTTAACCCCTTAGAAAAGGCAGTAGAAGCCCCTGTTGCTGTTGCTTTCGCTAGTGCGTCTTCCACAGGTGTGCCTTGCTGGATATGGCCAATGAACGTGGCCAACAAAGCATCGCCAGCACAAGCCGTGTTCAGTACTTTGCCTTTAGGAGACGTCGCAAACAAGCAAGTGTCCTTATTCAAATAAATGCTGCCGTCTTTTCCGCGAGAAATGAGTACTTGTTGCGCTCCACGTTTGATCAGTTCATACCCATAGTAGACAAGCTCCTTCTCACTCAATCGATGTTTCACTTGAAAGAAACCTGCTAACTCTTCTTCATTCGGCTTCAATAAATAAGGTTGAGAGGCCAACACGCCATCTAAAGAAGAAATGCTCGTATCAAGGACATAATGGACGCCATTCATTTTACAAATGGCGCCAATCTCGGCGAGAATGGCTTCTGACACGCCTACAGGCAAACTTCCTGAAACAATTAACGTACTGCCTGCTTCCAATTGGCCAATTTTTTCTATTAGCAAGCGTTGCTTTTCTTTACTAATGGACGGCCCTTGATTGACGATTTTGTATTCCTTGTCTGCATTCATAAACACGTTAATCCGTGTAATGCCATCGACGTGCACAAAGTCAGTCTTAATGTTTAGCTTCTGTAAAGAGTCCTGAATAAATTCCCCTGTAAAACCAGCTATAAAGCCTGTGGCGACGCTTTCAATCCCATAGCGTTTTAGCATAATCGACACATTGACGCCTTTGCCGTTTGGCTGGTAGTCTTCATCCATCGTGCGGTTGACTTTGTCGGGCATAAGCTTTTCCAACTGTACATATAAGTCGATTGCTGTGTTCATCGTGCATGTATAAATCATTTTGCCCTCACCAACTTCGTTTAATGTCTCAGAAATGCGATCCTTGATGTCTTTATTATCCCATTGGCGTACATGAAAATGTTTTCGCATCTTGAAAAACAATATTTGGTAAAAGCGCCTTCAGCGTTGATTTCATAAGAAAAAAACCGCCCTCTAGTTCAATGGGGCGGCTTTACAGATTCTTTTGTACGGATGACATAGGCGTCTAGGAGCACTCTCGCGATCACATTTAAGGAAAGGCGTGAGCGAACTTCATAATCTGGGATTAACGAGTGTTCACTTTTGTATCCGATCAACGTCATATCAGACAACTTATTCAGTGTCGAGTTCACTTTGGTCGTTAACGTAATGGTCGTCACTTGGCGGATGCTCAAGTTTTGGCAAGCTTCCACAAGTTCTTTCGTCTCTCCATTTAATGAAACAAAAATCGCCAAGTCCGTATCGTGATGCATTTTTTGCGATTTGATGCGGATAATATTCGGATCATCATGCATCTCACACGTCTTGTCAAGAACTTGCAACTTAACGGCCATCTCTTTGGCAATCATTTGCGAAAAGCCACGGGCAAAGATGTAAATTTTGTTGGCGTCATGCATTTTTTGCACCGCGTCCTCAATTTGGCCAATGCTTTGCAGTTGAATGGTACGGCGCACTTCCTCTTCGTTTTTTTGCAGCGCTTGCTTTATTTCGTTGCCAATATCGCTCAAACTTCCTTCTTTGTCTATCATTTGCTTATCCTGTTCAAGCTTGTATTTAAACGACGTATAGCCTTTAAAACCAATTTTTTTCATCAGCCGGACAACAGTGGCAGTAGAGACTGCCGCCCGTTCGCTTAATGTAACAATCGACATCGTTGCAATTTCATCCAGATGGTCATGAATGTAAGTTAACAAATAACGCTCTGTGTCACTAAGTCGTTCAAATGTATTATAAGGAATGTTAAATAACGGTTTGCTCATATGCACCACTCTTATCCATATTATTCGCGCTAGGCTTACCAAGCTTTGTGTTTATCGTCCTCTTTTTTTATGTCACTCTTTATTATTTCCAAGTGTACGCGTAGTAGCCGCGTTTCGCTAAATAGCTGAGGCGAGTCCAATACTGTAAGGCAAATGCTTGTCCCCTTTGGCTGTACCTTTCTCTCACTCCACTAATAGAAGCCGTCCTCTTTGAAGACGGCTCCTTGCAGCCTAACGGCTGTTGTCCCGCTTCACCATTAGCACATCGCATGGCGCATGGCGCATCGCTGCCTCTGCCACACTACCAATCATAAGGCGGGTGACTGTATTTGTTCCAGTTGCGCCGCAAACGAGCAAATCCGCTTGAAGCGATTCCGGTAGATCAGTGGAAAGTTTGGCACGGGGATTCCCATGCACGTATTCCGTTTTTACAGTTGAAACTCCAGACTCCTTTGCCTGTTGTTTATATGATGTCAACATGCGCTCAGCTTCTAGTCGATGGTTATCTTCATAGGATAACGGAGCGGCAGCCATCGCTCCCCCTGTATAAATGCCAATCGGCTCGACATGAACAATCGTCAGTGCTGCCTCATATTGTTTGGCCAACCATGCCGCTTCCGACAAAGCATCTTCCGCTTGGTCGGAGCCATCCACGCCGACAAGAATCGTCTTATAGTACGGAGAAGCTGTTTCATAGTCTTTGACCATCAAGTAGTCACATGGCGCATGACGAATGGACGCTTCAGCGACACTGCCGGTAAAAAACCGTTCCATTCGGTTCCGCCCTGTCGCTGACGTAATGAGTAGATCCGCTCCATGCTCCTTTGTCAATGTTTTTGCGACTTGAATGCGCGGATTCCCTGAGGCAAACGCGATTTCCGTTTTGATGCCTGCTGCCTCTGCTTGTTCTTTATAACGAGCAAGCATGGCGTCGGCCTTGCCTTTCCACTCATCCCACAACTCTCCTGCATAAAGCATATGCTCATTGGGAAAATTGCGAATGTCCAAAACATGGCCAATGATAAGTGTTGCCCTACATTCTCCGGCGATGGAAAGCGCTTTCGAAAAGGCGTGGTCAGACTGGTTCGATCCATCGACACCAACAAGAATTCGTTTATACATGCTTCCAACTCCCTCCTGATTAGAGACTTTAAAAGCATCCTTCTCTTTTATTATAACAGCTATGGCAACGCCTACCGCCTTCATGTTATGAACATTCTTAGAAAAACTCTAAGCAGCCACATTTGCTGCTACGTCACTACTATGCACTTTGCCGCCTCTTCCTTATGTTTTTTCGAATAGGCGTTTGCCGCGATTTCCTCCTGAAGATTTTTATAAGCAGCCGCTACCGCTTCGTAAAATTTTGCTTTTTCACAGCTGTCTTCAATAAAGGTAAGCACATGTTCGGCCTTTAAATAATTTCGCAAAGCTCCATTCGAATCCGCTTTGCTCTGTTTGATCCTTCCACTGATGAAATGGCTTAAAAAATAGGTAATGTTAGCAAGCTTAATGAATTCAGACGTGTTCCCATTGCCTTTTAACTGTTCAGAATGGAGGTGTGAATTGAGCAAGTAAAGAGAGATGACTGCGTCATCGACATTCCTTTCAGCGGCCAAAAGCCTCCTTGCTCTTGATTGCAAATTCGTCATTTGAGCAGGATTTCCTGTTCGAATGCAACCTAGCCATTCAAGGCACAGATCGACAAACGGTTCCTCTTTTTCTCCAACCATACAACTCACTTCCTTCATCATAGATTAAAACAATTGTACCAATTTTGACAAAACTACTGAATTTGTATTTTAAATACGACTATAAAAAAGCATCTGAGCGCTCTAAAAGGCTCAGATGCTACTAGTCATACCGACCTAAAATCACGACTTTGTTTGCTGCTGCCACGTCATCGTCTCATTTAGGATTACGCTGCCTGTTGCCATGAAAAAAGATCAAAAGAACGAATTAGACATCCATCTAATTAGTTTCATTAAAAAAAGCTGGCCGCTTCGCTGGCGACACAAGTGTATAACGTCCCTCTTTTCTTTCCATAAACCCCGTCTCTACCCATGCTCTGCGGATCGTGGCAAAGTCATCATGAAAAGACTGAATATGAGCGTTAATCTCCCGTTCTTCATAAACGATATTCTCCTCTAATCCTGTTAACATATGTTCTAAAAGAATGAGCTTTTTCTTGAATTTAGCCGGTATGGTCTTTAAGCGGCCATCCTTCCCTATAAAATGACGTATGATGTTTTCCTTCTCTAGTTGGCCGATTTTCATGTTCACATTCTCCTTTCTAATTTTATTATAATCTAATTAGATAAAAATCTAAATAGAAAATAAGAGTATCTCGTTTTTTATTATCAATGTTCGTCGTTTGCTTGTTTTTGACATCCTTTTTCGACTTCAAGAAAATTACACTCAATTAAATCCGAACATTTTATTGCATATCAATAGCAATTTATGTACAATAGTTTACATCATTTGTTTTTCGTTTAAAGGTGATGGGATGATAGGCGATACAAACGAAAATAAAAAAATATTGGCTCATCTATATAATGATGTTTCAAAAGAAATGTTCGGCGTTGGCACAACTTTATTAAAGGTTTCCATCTCCGGGGCACTTGTAACAATTCAAGCGAAGCATAAACGGGCAGCCCGTTCAACTGCGCTTGAAGGAGAAGTGCCTTCTTTAAAAATGGAAGTTGATTTTCATCTTTCCCTTCTCTATAAACGGAAACTTGCAGAACAATTAGCGACGCACTTCCACGACCCGATCGAGGTTGTGCTGCGTGATTATGATGCAAAAACGCAATGGGCTTTTACAAACATTCTTTTTTCCACTTCGTAAATGCAGACTGGACATGTCTGGTTGAGGATTTGCGATTCTTTTCAATACGGTTGCTTTTGCTTATGTTTACATAAGGAAGATGCACCTGTAGATGGCAAATGCTGCTACAGGTGTGTCTTCTTTTTTTCTTTATTAAAAATGTGTACTAGGAGGACTTTCTAAATGAAAAAACATCTTTCTTGCTTATTTGTAATCACGTCAAGCTTGGTCGCTGTTAGCGCATGCTCCGCTTCAGGGGACGGCAATGAAAAACCAACAGACCTTGTCATTTCCACTTGGGGATTTGCAGAGGATTTTTTTAAGGAAGAAGTTTACAAGCCATTTGAAGAAGAATACAACGTTAATATTGTTGTCGATATCGGCAACAACGCAGAACGTCTTAACAAAATTCGCCAAGGAACTGCTAATGTAGATGTCGTTTATTTATCTGATTATTACGCCCAGCAAGGCATCGAGGAAGGTTTATTTGCTGAAATCGATCGCAGCAACATCGAAAATATTGACAACCTTTATGATATAGCGAAAGCCCCTCTTGGCGAAGAATACGGACCAGCCTACACGATTGGCCAATTCGGGATTGCTTACAATCCTGAGCAAACGAAAGGCCCAATCGAAAGCTGGAGCGACTTATGGGATGACTCTCTTGCAGGCAATTTAACGATTCCTTCTATTACATCGACAACAGGGCCAATGTTTTTAGATGCAGCTTCCATCGTAGCAGGACAGGAAGAATTTAATGCCGATGCAGCATTTGCAGCCATTGCCGACCTGAAAGGAAATATTGTTAAAGAGTATGATAAATCATCCGACTTCGTCAACATGTTTACCCAAGGCGAGATTGCTGCTGGGCCATTTATGGAAATGTATTTTCATGATTTGCAAGCCGCTGTCCCTGAAGCTGAGTTCGTTACCCCGACAGAAGGTGGCTACGCAGTCATGAATACAGTCAATGTCGTTAAAGACAGTGACAACAAAGAATTAGCGGAAGCTTTTATCAATTGGCATTTGAGCAAAGAAGTCCAGGAAGCGTCAGCTAAAGCGAAAGTCGACTCCCCTGTGAACATCGATGTTGAGTTGTCTGAACAGGAAGCGGAAGGCGTCACTTATGGGGAAGAAACAATTGAGGCGCTAAACCTGCTTGACATGGAATACGTAAACAGCGAATCAGCCGAATGGATTGACCGCTGGAATAAAGAAATTGCCAACTAAGGAGGCATTGAAGTGGCCAGAAAAATCTTACTTGACGTTGATACAGGCGTAGATGATGCCCTCGCCATTATCCTTGCCTCCAAAAGCACGGACGCACAACTGCTTGCAATTACGACAGTGAACGGAAATGTTTCTTTAGAAAAAGCGACTGTTAACACGTTAAAAGTGTTGACACTTCTTCATAAAGAGGGCGACATTCCCGTTATCCAAGGGGCTCATGCGCCACTTCGGCGCCCGTGCTTTTTTGAACATAGCGTCCACGGCAATGACGGCCTTGGCGGTGCTTTGCCTCATTTTGAGCCAACGGCACAGCCTGCCGACGGTTATGCTCCTGATTATATAATCGAACAGGCAAACCGTTATCCAGGCGAACTCACGCTTGTCATGACAGGGCCGCTGACGAACTTGGCGTTAGCGCTTGAAAAATGCCCTGATTTGCCAAAACTCGTGGCGGGCGTCGTCTATATGGGTGGTGCCGCCTTTACACATGGCAATGTCACCCCTGTGGCTGAGTACAACATGTATGTCGATCCTGAAGCAGCGCGCAAGGTGATCCATGCCGGCTTCGCCCCCCTTGTGCAAGTCGGATTAGATGTTACCCGCAAAGCACTTCTCACTAGGGAAAACATTGGATCGCTCGTTGACTCGCCTATCAAGCAGTTTATCAAAACGTGCACCGCAGACTATATAAAACGGTATGAAGCGCGCAACACCGTGGCAGCTTGTGCCCTCCACGATCCTCTTGCCGTTGCTTATGCCTTAAAACCCGAATTGCTCCATTTGGAAGAGATGTTTGTGGAAGTAGAAACAAACAGCCAATTTTGCGATGGGCAGACGGTATGCGACAGGCAACAGCGCTTAGGAAAACCGGCAAACGTTAACGTTGCCACTGAGATCGACAGCGATGCATTTTTATCGTACTTTTTGCATTCAATTCAAAACTGAACATGGCCTTAGGCGTCTCGATGCCGGGCCATTCTTTTCTGTGAGGTGATTTGTTCGTGAACCGTTCAATGCGCATGCTTTTGCTCATTCCAGGGCTGCTGTTTTTAACTGTTTTTATGCTTATTCCACTCGTGCTCACGATCAGCTCGACATTCGTCGAAAACGGCAGCTTTTCCTTAGACGGTTATTTTCGTTTTTTAGGTGATGCCTACTTTTTAGAAATTTTATGGACAACTCTTTTCGTCGCTCTATTAACGACTTTTTGCTGCGTCATTCTTGCTTTTCCCGCCGCTTATTACATTTCTAAGTTAAAAGGCGGCAAAAAAGCAATCATGCTCATGCTCGCCATTTTCCCATTACTCGTCAGCCCAGTCGTTCGGTCTTTTAGCTGGATGATTATTCTCGGCCGCAATGGTTTGCTTAACGAGTTTCTTATGGCGACTGGTCTGATAAACGAGCCATTATCAATTTTATATACACCAGCCGCTGTCGCAATCGGCCTCATCCATTTATTTTTGCCACTCATGATCGTTACATTAGTTGGCGTAATGGAGAACATTGATGCTGATTTGTTTTTAGCTGCCGAAAGCCTTGGTGCCTCAAAAGCAAAAGCATTCTTAAAAGTGATGGTGCCACTCTGTGTACCTGGCCTTGTAATTGGCAGCACGCTCGTATTTGTTGGCAGTTTTACCGCCTACACGACGCCAGCGCTTCTAGGCGGCCAACAACGGGTTATTTCGACATTTTTATATCAAAATGCGATTACGTTAAATGATTGGCATGCTGCTGCGATGATTGCAACCATTATGATTGTCATCACATTTGTAGTGACTGGTCTTTTCCAAAAAATCGCAGCGATTTTAAATCCAAGGGGGTAAACAGATGAACCAATCAAAACATATCGGCCTTGGGTTTGTTTCCTTTCTCATTTTTTTGTTTTTGCTCGGGCCGCTCGTTATTATTTCGGTCGCTTCTTTTGAGCCTAGTACAGTGCTGCAGTTTCCGCCAAGTGGCTTTTCTGTTGAATGGTACGCAAATATTTTTGCTGTGTCTGCGTTCATGGACACGTTCAAGCTTTCGATGCTTGTTAGCTTGTTAGGCAATCTGTGTGCATTGTTGCTTGGAATCCCAGCTGCCTATGCAGTAAGCCGCTACGAGTTTCCAGGAAAAACGCTGTTGAATGTGTTGTTTGTATCGCCGATACTCATTCCTGGCACCGTGCTCGGTTTTACATTTTTACGCTATTTGATTGTCGCTTATCAGCTTCCACTTGAAGTCGCGCTATTTGTAGGGCATACGATTTTGATGCTGCCCTTTATTATCCGTGTAATTGCTTCTAGTATGGCCACGTTTGACTTCTCGATTGAAGAAGCAGCAATGAGCCTCGGAGCAAGCCGCCTCGGCGCGTTTTTCAAAGTCATTTTGCCTAATATTAAATCTGGCATTATCGCTGCAGTGCTCATCGCGTTTTTAGAGTCATTCAATAACGTTGATATTTCCGTCTTTCTAACCGGACCAGGGCTTTCGACGCTGCCTATCCAAATGCTGACGTACGTTGAACATTATTTTGACCCAACGGTTGCGGCTATTTCGGTGATGTTAATGGCGTTGACAGCTATATTGATGTTTGCAATTGAAAGGTTAGTCGGCTTGTCGTATTTTACGAAACGATAACGAAACGGATTCCCGTTTCCCCTATGCTTGATAGCAACTTTTGTAAAAGAATGGAGGTCTCTCATGGCTTTACTAACATTAGACCAAGTGACGGTCGCTTACCAAAAACAAGACATTTTAAAACAGTTTGATTTAAAGATCGAGAAAGGCGAGCTCCTTTCCTTACTAGGACCAAGTGGCTGTGGAAAGACGACGACATTGCGCCTCATTGCTGGTTTTCTCGAATCGAAATCTGGCCGCTTTTTATTTAACGACAAAGATTACACACGTGTCCCCGTTTCGAAACGGAACTTTGGCTTTGTTTTCCAAAACTATGCGCTTTTTCCCCATTTGTCTGTGTATAACAACATTGCCTTTGGCTTAAAAATGCGCAAACAAACGCAAAGCGAAATAAAAAAACGGATTGCCCATGTCCTCGATGTCGTTAATTTAACAGGGTTTGAAAATCGTTTTCCAAAAGAACTGTCTGGCGGGCAACGGCAGCGTGTCGCTATCGCCCGGGCATTAGTAATTGAACCTGACCTGTTGTTGTTTGATGAACCGTTAAGCAACTTGGACGCAAACTTGCGTGAAACAATGCGCGTGGAGATTCGCCGCATTCAACAAGAGCTCGGCATCACAGCTGTATACGTCTCTCATGACCAGGAGGAATGCTTTTCCATTTCCGACAATGTCGCGATTATGAATAAAGGGGTCATTGAACAGCTTGATGCCCCATCCCATATTTACAGCTATCCAAAAACGCGCTTTGTCGCTGAATTTATCGGCTTTAAAAACTTCTTGCCATTCTCAGACAGGGAAGACAAAGGGGCTTATTGGGCATTTGCCTCCGGAGCACAACGCTTTTCAGTCGCTAAACATGCCGGTTCCGACTTAGGGATGACAGGAGCAATCCGCCCTGACGACATTGAGCTTGTTCTCGATTTAAACCAAGGGGACGCTGCCAACCACATAGCTGGAAAAGTGCTTGTCTGCACCTTTCTCGGCCGAAGTTACCAATGTATCGTAGAAACGGCAGCCGGCACGTTTACCGTCCATACGGACATGGCGACGCCTCTTGACATTGGCACGCCTGTCGTCCTCCATTTTCCAAGCAATAAAATCATTATTACCCAATAATGCTTCCTGCGTTAGGCCCTATACGAAAGTGAAATACAACCATTGTCCATTGCGGAAGTTGGAGGACTTATTATGCATGTAGATACTTTAGTGAAAAACGTACGCGTCTATAACGCCTATATACAGCAATTTATCGCCAGTGACGTCGCGATTAACGAAGGCCGATTTGTGGCGATCGGTCACAGCGACGAACTTGAATCGATTCAAGCCAAGGCAACTATTGATGGCCAAGGCCGGCAAATGATTCCTGGCTTAATCGATATCCATTTGCATATCGAGAGCTCGATGGTCACACCAGAAACTTTTTCGTGGGCACTATTGCGAAATGGCGTGACAACGATCGTTGCAGAGCCTCATGAAATGGCCAATGTGTTTGGAATCGAAGGCATTAAAGCCATGATTGAGGCAAGCGCGTCCTGTACGGTTGATATGAAATATGCGATCCCTAGTTCTGTTCCCGCTACTAGCTTGGAAACGACTGGCGGCGCCATCGGAATCGCAGAAATGGATGAATTAATGGACACAGAGGACATCCAATGCTTAGGAGAAATCATGAACTATGTCGATGTCATTTCAAAGCCTGATTCAAAAACAAACCAAATCCTCAAGCATTTCCGGCGTTCCTATCCTGCTCTTCCTATCGAAGGGCATGTGCCTAAGCTGACAGGGCTCGACCTTCATCAAATTGTTGCTGCCGGAATTGGGTCTGACCATACACACCAAACAAGAGAAGGAATGGAAGCACGCATTAAAGCTGGCATGTTTTTAGAAATCCAAGAAAAATCGATGACCGACGACGTGCTTTCCTATTTGATTGAAAACGACACCCGAGAACATTTTTGCTTTGTTACTGATGATGTCATGGCTGATTCCCTTTATAAACGTGGCCACTTAAATGTTCTTGCAAACAAAGCGCTCGCAGCAGGAATGAAGTTTGAGGACGTCATTTATGCTTGTACAATGGCACCTGCCAAGCGGATGAAACTTGATGACCGGGGCGCGATTGCTCCTGGAAAAATCGCTGACTTCAGTCTTCTTGCAGAAGACGGCCAATTTGTTTTTTCCGCTGTTTATAAAGATGGAATGCTCGCCTTTGATGCAGCAAGCCCGTACAAACAAACGCCAAAGCCAAGGCAGTTTCCACCACATTTTTACGAAAGCGTCAAGCTTGCTCCTCTACAGGATGAGGATTTTCACGTGGTTGCCGACCGCCAAGACGGCATCCATGTTTGCCGGGTGATGAATGTCGCAGATGGCTCAACCTTTACAAAGGAAACTCAGGAAAAGGTGCCTGTTGCAAACGGCCTCCTTCAATGGCAAGACAGCGACTTTCGTCTTATTGCCACATTTGAACGCTACGGTAAAACGGGCGGGCGTGCCCACGGCCTGATCGCCGGAGACATTATACAGCGTGGAGCAGTGGCCACAACGTATTCTCACGACAACCATAACTTGCTCGTTATCGGCGCAAACGTCAGAGACATGGTTTGTGCAGCAAACGCAGTCATCCAAGCACAAGGAGGCTGTGCGGCAGTAGAGAACGGGGAAGTGAAAGCGATGCTTGAATTGCCAGTTGGCGGTATTCTTTCTGAAGCGCCCCTAACCGAGCTTGCGCCAAAAGTCGAATCGTTCGTTAAAGCGCTAACGGCATTAGGTTATAAGCATTACAATCCGATTATGTCACTGTCGACGTTATCTTTGCCAGTTAGCCCTGCCCTGAAAATTACTGATTTCGGGTTAATTGATGTTAATAACGGCAAAGTCGTTCCATTGTTTGTAAACGAGAAAAGCTAGGGGAAAAATCCCCTAGCTTCCTGCTAGTGCCACTGGTACGCTTTTTCGTTTTAAGCTCTTTTGAATCGTCGGGAGTTTCGTCACCTTTTCGCTGGCAGCAGTAAGAGCAACTGTTTGCGTCACAACATTTTGGCGGTCATTGCGCAAGCGAATCATCGCCGAATCGGCCTCTACAGACGGGTCCAGACGCATCGTGACCGTTTTCGTTGCTGTCCCTGTAGCGTCTGCAGTCAACGTACCGATTTGGTGGTAGCCGTAAGAGCTAGGCCAACTGCCATCCTCCCCTTGAATTTGCGAGATCGAACGTCCCCCTGGTAAGTATACTTGCATGTCAAGGCTGTTGACCGTTTGGTTCGGCGCCAAATGACGGAGCTCTACGGTCACAGAAAACGTCTGCCCTCCTAGTGGGAGCGCCTCTGGCGTTTCCAAATCATATTCCACTTCTAGCGGTGCTTCCTGTCCACTGCCAAACGATCCGGCTGCAAAAGTAGAACGGTCATACCATCGATAATCCCCTTGCGGCTGTCGCCATGGCTCAGCCTGTGGTTCTGTTGTTTTTTCAGGCTGTTCCATTTCCAGAAGTGGAGACGGTTCGTCTAAAGGAATTCCTGCTTCAGCAAAGTTGGTATAGGATTCTTGTTTAGCAAGCCAGTCGACTACCTGTACGAGGAAAGCACCATTGTCTTGATCAATAAATCCATCATACGTCCGCTTCATCCCGCCATGTTCTTCGTTGCGGTATTTTGGGGTCGCATCCTCGACTGGTGACGAATCACCAATAAAGGCTGCTTTGCCTAATCCCTTTTTTCCGATAGCCGCATAAGGACCTTCCTCCATTCCGCCGCCATGATAAACACCTTGGTCAACTGCGTTGTTCCACTTATTCGCTTCCGGCGTCAGGCCATCTGGCAAATAAGCAACGCCTTTAGCAACGTTTGGATCAATAATCGCAAGCGTTGATCCAGCATGGATGGAGAGCGCGCTAATGTTTTCTGTAATCCCGAACGCCTCTTCAGGGCTGACAATCGAATCGGCTACTGTATGGTCAATGGCATTGTAACGAAACCGAACGCCGAATTCTTCAGCAAGCCAGTCTGAACTTACAACCCCTTCAAATGCTTCTTTTTCCTCGTTGCTCATCCCTTTTGTTATGTCATCATAAGCCCCTCGGCGCCATCCGTTCATAATTTCATTTGAATCAAGCCGGTTAAAATTGCGGTCGGCATTGTAATGGTCAGCAATAAAAAACACGCCGCCCCCTTCTTCTGCAAACGAGGCAATCGCCTCTTGCTCAATCGCCTTAAATGGGATTTGCGCTTCAGGAATAATAAACACATCGTACCCGTCTAAATCGGCGTTAGTTAGCGGTTCTGCACTACGGTGTTCCTTGACATAGTACCCGTTTTCCACTAGTGCATCCGCAAAGTCCGAAAAAGCTCCGTCTATGACCCAATCGGATTGACCAGCTGTTTGCCCATGGCTGTTATCAAACAATACACGTTTTCCATTCGGGTCACTTGGTTCCAATACAGGTGGAGGATCGCTAATGCTTTCTGCCAATGCCGGAACGCCTACTGTAAAACTAGCAAAAATGATAACCGACTGAATCGTCCTTTTTTGAGTCACTCTTTTCATACTGTCCCTCCTAATAAGAAATGAACTGCTTTACGATTAGTATAGCAAATGGCAAACATACACCGGCCAAAAAAGAGCGAACTTTACGAAATTTTCGAAACACATAGTCGTTTCTTTACAATTCTTAACAAGCTTCCTATTCGCTGATCCACGTTTTAGCCATTTTCCCGTAAATGGGAAAGCCAACCAGTACGAGCATTCAGCTTTTTCCATACGTTATCGTATAAAGCTTTGCGCTTTAAATAATTCTTCATGGAGGTAAGAAATGAGCTGCGACCATAAGAAATGCTCATGCGATTGTAAAAAGACTGAGCGTCCTTGCTACGAAACACTTCCGACAAAGGTGAAAAGATGTGATCCGATCATTCACCCTACAAAGCACCGCGTTGTAGAACAAACGGAAGTCGTCATTATCCCAGAAGTGTATCCGACCCATACGACTTATGTCAATAACCAAGTCGTACGCCGTGAGTACAGTTTTCCGCAAACCGAATCAGTCGAAGAGCGGACAGAATACGAATCGGTTGTCGAGAATGGGAATAACGGCGGAGGCTATGGAGGCCGGCGCCGCGGCTGGAGTTGGATTTAAAGTGTCAAGAAACGCTTTGGGCTGTTGCCCAAGGCGTTCTTTTCATGTTTAACATCTATCAACGTAAAATTTCTTCTACTATCGATGTCCCTTCGCTTCTGCTATCATCATTCCACTTCCATTTTTCATGCAAACGGATTCGTCCATCTGCCAATTGTTCTGGTATAGAGTAGCATTCCCCACCGCGTATTTCATAATCGACGTTTACATGGTTATAGCGAAATCGCAAATGGCCTTGATCATCAACTAAACCTATTAAAGTGCCTGTAAGGATCTCGCCTCCGCTATACGTTCCAGTCAAAATCCGGCCTTCCTGTTTGTATTGAAAGACTGTAGCTGAAGAAACTTCGCCATTTTCACTGTTTTCCTTTGCCACAAATTGCTTACCGTCATAGTGAACCATTGTTGAACCACTCTCTTCCCCTATCTTTTCCTTTCATAACACGCTTTTGCTATTGTCATGTCTTTATTTCACCAGAATAAAAACGGTTCGTCAATTGGTTCTGCGATGATTTTATTACACGTAAACAAATGGAAAACAGCCAAAAGTGATTAAGAAAAGGAAGGAAATAGACCGTTTACCCTTTCACAGCGCCAATTGCCACACTGCCCATAATCCGTTTAGAAAATAGCGAAAACACGATAATAATTGGTAAAACGGACAAGGCCACGCCTAAGTACATTAAGCCGTAATCTGTATTATAGTAACCTTGTATCAATGCCACCATGACGGGCAATGGGTATTTCTCTTCGGAAAATAATAAGACTAGTGGGCCAATGAAATTGTTCCAAGCTCCTATAAAGGTAAAGATGCCAATTGCAGCAAGAGCAGGGACGATCATCGGCAAAATAATCCGGTGAAAAATCTTCAACTCTCCCGCCCCGTCAATTCGAGCGGATTCCAGCACATCATCAGGAATGCTGCCGTCTAAAAACTGTTTAATAAAAAAGACGGCAAATGTGTTGGCCGCAGCTGGAAGAATAATAGCTGCATGGGAATCAAGCAAGCCAATCATACCAAGCCAACGATAGCTGCCAATTAATGCAAGCTGGGCGGGAATCATCATTGTCGCCAGCATAAGCAAAAACAAGATCGTATTAAAACGAAACTTAAATTTCGAAAACCCGTAAGCCGTCATGCCGCCGAAATAAAGCGTTAATAGAGTTGAACCGCCGGCAATGATGAAACTATTCATAAACCCACGTAAAATATCGACGTTTTCCACCATGCGTGTGAAATTGTTAACCAATTCCCCGCCCGGGAAAAACAAAAACGTTGAGGCAATATCCGCGTTTGCATGAGTCGAATACATGATCATTAAGTAAAACGGAAATAAACAGAGAATGGCAAGACCAATCAATCCTGTATAAAGAGAGAGATGAGCCCGCTTTCTTCTGCGTCCTTCCATAGACAGTTTTCCATCGTTTACAGGCAATGCCCCTTTGCTCACGCTAACTCCCCCTTTTAAGCGATTTTGCTTCTATTTCTTGAAACCAAATAGGAAATGACAGATAAGCTGACAATGACAACAAATAAACAAAACGCAATGGTTGCACCATATCCAAACCGGCCTTGTTCAAAAGCAGTCCGATACAAATACATGACACTCGTCAACGTCGCATGGTTAGGCGAACCCGATCCTTCCGTTAACATGTATGGCTGGTCAAAGATTTGCACTCCGCCAATTAATGAAGTGATCACTTGGAAAATAATAATCGGTTTTAATAGCGGAACGGTTATTTTAAAGAAAATCTGGGTTTTCGACGCTCCATCTACTTTGGCAGCTTCGGCATACTCTGGCGAAATTCCTTGCAAGCCCGCGATATAGATAAGCATGGAGTAGCCAAAGTACTGGAAAAACAGAATGGCGGACACAAGCATTTGCATAAACAAGGGGTTGTTTTTCCAATCAATGGCCTGGTCCAAGAAACCAATCGACATAAGCAACTGATTGACACTGCCCGTTTGCCAGTCAAACATGAGACTGACGAGCAAGCCGAGGGAAGCAGCCGTTACAATGTTTGGAAAGAAATACACCGCTCTAAAAAAATCTTTGCCTTTTAAGAATTTGTTCGTCAAAATGACTGCAAGCACTAGACTGACAGTAAGTTGAGGTATCACTGATACAATCCAAATAAAGAATGTATTAAACAGTGATTGAAGAAACAACGGATCGATTATCGCCCGGGTGTAGTTCGCAAAGCCGATGAATTCTGGATCGTTGAGCCCATCCCAATTGGTTAAGCTTAAATAAAAAGAATAGAGAATTGGATATAGACCAAACAATAAGAATACGATAAAAAACGGGGCAATAAAAAAGTATCCGCAATTTCCCTTATTAATGCGGTTAATGAACATGTTAACCCTCCTCGGATTATAGCTTTAGGAGCCAGTAAGGTTATTCAATCGTAAGTTCTGGAAAATACGTTTGCACATCACGTTTAAACCGTTGCCAAAACTCTTCTTGCGAACGAAAATTTCCCTTGGCGTATGAACCCATAAGTTCATTGAAAATGTCATTAATGTCGCCATCAAATGATGAACGGACAACTGCCTGCACATTTTCTGACTCCTCATTAAAAAATTCAAAATAATTTTGGCCCGCTAGGAAATCGCTCGTAATCTCATCCGCTACGCCTTCATTTGCTCCGCGATGACTTGTATAATACTGTTCATCTACAGCTAAGTTCTGTAAGAAGTCAACATCAAATCCATACATTTTCACAAATTCCCAAGCCAAGTCTTTGTTATCACTGCCAGAATAAACGGAATAAAACGTCCCGCCTCCACTAAAAGCAGCAGGACCACTCGCCAGTCCCCATAACCCACTTGTTTCAGGAGCATTTGATTGCAAGACATGTTGCAAATACCAAGATGGCCCTGGATAAAACAAGACGGAGCCTTGTTGCATAGAAGCAGTCCATCCAGGAGACCAATCATCCAACATTGCCAATGCGTCCGCTTCAATCGCTTGATCCACTAAATCCAGCACGTCCCTCTTTGCTTGATCGATGATTAATTTATCATCAACAACCCATGCTTGGTTAACGAGTGCGTCCTGCACTTGCCCAATTGAATTCCAATTTGGCAACCCATGGACTGTCCCACCGCTTTCTTCATAAACGCGCTTGCTAATCGAAAACACATCATCCCATGTTTCGATCATTTCACTAACCTCTTTTGGATCATCTGTTCCTAAATATTCTTTCGCCAAATCTCTGCGAAAATAAACACCACCTGTCGTGCCTTGATAACCAACTGCGCGAACATCGCCATTTGAATCCCTTTCCATGCCTTGAATATACTCGTAATGGCTGTCAATCAACGCCTCAGCGTCATACGGAGCTTCAGATAACGATTCTAGTGATGGATGGTCAATGAACTTTCGCACATATTGGGCTTCTAGTGCAAATACATCAGGTGCCCGTATTCCTGTTGACAAAGCAGAGCGGAGCTTTGTTTCATATTGACTTGAAGGAATAAACTGAAAATTAACTTTTACGTCTGGGTGTTCTTCCACAAATGCTTCAACGGCGTACTCACCTTCATCCGTAAAGCTCCAAATCGTAATCTCTTTTTCTTCTTCTTCCGCGCTGCATCCTATTAAACAGAAACTCAAAGCTACAGCCAAAATCATTACTCTTTTTCCCATACATACCCCTCCTCCAATTATGTGATCCACTTTGTTTGTTTATGAAATAAACTAAGTTAGCAAGAATGTCCCTTTTTTAAAGAATAACTCCCCTCCAAAGAAAGCGCTTCCAAATTTATTATTCCAACGATCTTTTTTCTTGTCAAGTGAAAAATAACTCAGTTTTGTCCTATTCTAATTTTTAGATCTCTTCTAAAACTTTATTTATAAAAAACGAGCCTGCCTAAAGACAGACTCCCATTCTTTCTATCCTCTTTATGAACATCCCCAAGACGGTTGTTTTTTTATCAATAAATTTTGTCGCCATTAAAAATAGAATTCTTCACGACGACATAATCGACATTGCGGATTGCGTCTAGCCTTTTGCCTCCTGCATAGGAAATTGAAGACTGGAGATCTTGTTCCATTTCTAATAGTGTTTCCGCTAACGAACCTTTATGCTCGACGTACATTTTCTTGCCTTCGACATTTTTCCGCTCGCCTTTTTGGTATTCTGATGCAGAACCAAAATACTCTTTATACAGCTTGCCGTCTTTTTCGATCGTGTCACCAGGAGATTCTTCATGGCCTGCAAACAAGGAACCAATCATCACCATTGTGGCGCCAAAACGGACCGACTTGGCAATATCGCCGTGGGTGCGAATGCCGCCGTCAGCAATTATTGGTTTACTTGCAGCTTTTGCGCACCAGCGCAGCGCCGCAAGTTGCCAGCCTCCAGTGCCGAAGCCTGTTTTGATTTTAGTAATGCACACCTTTCCAGGCCCAATGCCGACTTTTGTCGCGTCTGCACCGGCATGTTCAAGTTCGCGCACAGCTTCTGGCGTGCCAACATTGCCAGCAATAACGAAACTATCCGGCAAGTGTGTTTTAATATGGCGGATCATGTTGATAACCGCTTCAGAATGGCCATGGGCTATATCAATCGTCACATATTCGGGCACTACATGTTGGTCAGCCAATTGTTGCACAAAGGTGTATTCTTCTTCTTTTACGCCAACACTAATGGATGCGTACAATCCCCGTTCATGCATGTCTTTGACAAACGCAAGACGTGTTTCTGGCTGGAACCGATGCATAATATAAAAATAATCATTTTCGGCAAGGTAACGAGCAATGTTTTCATCGATAATCGTTTGCATATTTGCTGGAACAACTGGAAGCTTGAACGTACGGCCTCCAAGTTCTACACTTGTATCGCATTCAGCCCGACTTCCTACAATGCATTTTGCTGGAATGAGTTGAATATCTTCATAGTCAAAAACGTTTTCCATCATTTACACCCCTAAAAACGAATGTTATAGAATAAAAGAACAAAAATCATTCGCCCATAGGGTAATATACATGATCGCGGAACCGTTGTCAAAGTTTATTTAGACAGAAAACGCTCATTTTACTGTTTATCGTTGTTGTTCTAAAAAAGAGCAGGTATGTCGACAAAGTCGAAACCGCCCTCAGACTGGTAGAAAACGCTTGTCAAACGATGAAAAGAACCAGCTTCCGCTGGTTCTTTTATTGATCTTCGTTTGCCGGTTCTTTATTTGGATTGCCATAATGATAATCAGTCGGTTCAATTGGCTCAAAGCCATCGATCGCATGGAAACGAAGCAAATCTTCGTAAAGCACGCGGTCTGAGTAATCTAATTGCTGGTCGACTTTTTCCTGAATTTCAGTTGTTTTTTCTGTCGGTTCTAGAATTTCGCCTGTCTCTGTATCGTAAAGAACGCCATTGACGGACGTATATGCTGGCGTTATATAGTCGCCACTGCGAAACGAAACGATATCATCATGCTCTTCAGAAAACAAGTCTGTCCCAAATTGCACATATGGTTTGGCGTTAATGCCTTGTAAATGGAGGAGTGTCGCCATCACATCAATTTCCCCGCCATATGTGTGGTTCACACCGCCTTCCATGCCAGGAACACGAATCAATAACGGCACTCGTTGGTTTTGAGCATTTTGGTGAGGCGTGATTTCTGTGCCTAGAATTTCAGTCATCGCCCGGTTATGGTTTTCGGAAATGCCGTTATGATCTCCGTAAATCATGATGACTGAGTCCTCATACAAGCCTGACGCTTTTAAGTCAGCAAAAAATTGCTCAAGGGCTTCATCCAAATAACGGGCCGTCTGAAAATAGTTATCGACTGTATTGTCTCCGGTAGTGGCCCGTTCAATTGTTGCGTCTTCTGGACCCAAGTTAAACGGATAGTGATTCGTGAGCGAAATCAAATGAGCGTAAAACGGCGTTTCCAATGACTGAAGCATTGGAATCGATTCTTCGAAAAATGGCTTGTCTTTTAAGCCTAAGTTCACAGTATTTTCTTCGCTCATATCATAATAGCTTGCATCAAAAAATTGATCGATACCAAGCTGTTTATACATCGTATCGCGATTCCAAAACGATTTGTAGTCACCGTGTAAAACCGCACTCTCGTGGCCGCACTCCTGGTTTAAAATGGCAGGAAGCGACTGGTACGTATTTTGCGCTTTCGTTACAAAGGCAGAACCTTGCGGCAAACCAAATAAACCAGTATCTAGCATCAACTCCGCGTCCGCTGTCTTCCCTTGTCCTGTTTGATGGAAAAAGTTATCAAAATACGTCATATCCTCAGCCCCGGCGGCTAATGAATTCAAAAATGGCGTAACTTCCTCGCCGTTCAGCTCATAATCAATTAGAAACGACTGAAAGCTCTCTAAGTGGATTTTAATAATATTTTTGCCCTCAGCGATGCCAAAGTAGTCCTCATTCGGCTTGGCGAAACGGGAAACCGTGTAATTTTCAATTTCCGTTAAATCATCGCTGCTTGCATATGCACGTTGCGATTCCGCTTGCACGGTTTGTATTCCATCATAAATGGTGTAATTATACAAACCTAAATACTTCACAATATAGTTGCGGTCAAACGTCCGTGCAAGCAACTGTGGACGATCGATTTCTGCCATAGCCAAATTGGCGACGAATAGGGCAATTGCTGTCACAATCGCAGTTGTGGCCACGCTTTTGCGAAAGCGTATCTCAGGAACTTCCCTTTTCCATAAATAGAGGGCAATTAAAACCGCTACATCGAAAAAGAACCATAGATCATACCAACGCATGGCAGCAAACACATTTCCAGACATCGTGCTTAAATTGGATGCCTGCATCACGTTAGGCAGCGTAATAAAGTCATCGAAAAAGCGGTAGAACAACACATTTGCATAAAGAATGGCGCCAAGCAAGGAAGCAAAAATAATGATCCATACGTTGGAACGTCGTCCTTTTGCAAACAAGGCCAACCCAAACAATAAAACACCCATGCTTAATGGGTTCAAGGCGAGCAACAATTCCTGGTATGGCCCTTTGACCCCTAAATTAAATTCTGTTTTATACGTCACATATGTTTTGAGCCAATATAAAAATAGAGCAAGCCAAAAAAACATCAGCTTCTTGGAAGCCAATCTTTTTAAATTTGACATTGGGCATCTCTTCTTTCCAATAGAATTTCCTTATTTCGATCGCATAAAACACTCATAACTAGTCAACTATTATATTCGGAAAATCGTTTTCTAGCAACGGAAATTGGAAATAAATTGGATTATAATAACAGCACCTTTTGTCTTTAAAGCAGCTAACAAAGGGGGTTAGCCACTTTTTAAAGCATTGTGTAAGATTGCCAAAATCCTTGTCCCTATCCTTTTTTGCTTACTCTCGCATTTGAGCTGTAAACACTTGTGTGTGATTTTTCAGCTGGTTCAACGTGTTTTTATCAAGCATGCTATCGGTAATAACCGCCGTCGTCTCTTGCAGATGGCAAAATGTATAAAACGCGCTTACTCCAAATTTGCTATGGTCTGCTGTAATATATAACTGTTCAGTCCGATGGCAAATGATCCGATGGCCTTCCCCCTCTTCTTCATTAGCCGCCGTTACTTCACTTCCATGAATGCCATTCGTGCCAATAAATGCTTTATTGAACCGCAGTGCCCCTAACAACTGCCTTGCTAGAGCGCCAATGAATGAGCCAGTCCGTTCACGGTATTCTCCTCCCGCCAACAATAGCTCAAATCGAGGATCGCCTTTAAATTTCATAAAAATCGGCAACGAAGTCGTCACAATTTTTACGTCCCTAGCCTGAATATATCCATGCATCGATTCATTTGTTGTACCAGGCCCGAGAAAGACTGTGTCATGGTCATGAATGAGTGAAGCTGCTTGTTTCGCAATCGCCTTTTTTTCTTTTTGGTTTAAACTCTGCTTTTCTGTATTAGATCGCTCTTTGTAGCCTGCTTTTGTCGCTCCCCCATGTAAACGTACAAGCAATCCTGCTTCTTCAAGCGCCTGCAAATCACGACGCACTGTCATATCTGCCACTTGCAGCTCTTTCATTATATCTGCCACTTTAATCATGTCACTCTGTTCAAGCATTTTTACTATCCGTTGCAGTCTTTCTTCTTTTAACATTGCTTGCACCTCTATTATGTTAAAAAGTGTTTGTTATTGTTCGTTTTTGTTGATATAATCATAGAAAGTTTTGCAACCGCTGTCAAATCACACTTGCTTATCTGTCTTTTTACGTTAAAAGGAGTGACTCTATGAATACGAATGAGCTTGCCGCTGAATTTGAAACGATTTTTGGCACTTTGCCAGACCAGCTTTTTTTCGCGCCAGGACGTGTGAACTTGATTGGCGAACATACCGATTACAATGGTGGTTTTGTCTTTCCCGCCGCTTTAACAATGGGAACTTACTTAGCAGTCCGCCGCACAAACACCAATGAATTTCGTTTAGCGAGCCAAAATTTCAGCCAACGGGTTGCTTTCCCAAACAAAGAACTTTCGTACAATAAAGAAGATGATTGGGGCAATTATCCTAAAGGCGTGATCGCTTATTTTCAACATCATGGTTTTGATTTAGGCGGCGCCGATCTTTATTTTTTTGGAAACATCCCCAATGGGGCAGGATTGTCTTCTTCAGCCTCGATCGAGATGGTGACAGCCTATATGATCTCTTCCCTTACAGGCGCCAATTGGGATCGCCTCGACCTTGTAAAAGCATGCCAGCATGTTGAAAACAACTTTATCGGTGTGAACAGCGGCATTATGGACCAATTTGCTGTGGGCATGGGCAAAGCTGACCATGCGCTTTTTTTGCAAACGGACTCGTTGCAGTACGAACTTGTGCCATTAACATTGGGCAATTACGATATCGTGATTACCAATTCAAATATACGCAGAGGGCTAGCTGACTCCAAATACAATGAACGACGGGCCGAGTGTGAACAAGCGCTCGCTGACCTTCAAGCAGCTGGTCTTGACATTCGTACATTAAGTGATGTCACACCAGCGTTGCTCGCAAAACACCACCACGCTTTCTCGACGGCGACAGTTGCCAAACGAGCTAGCCATGTTGTCAGCGAAAACCAACGTGTGCTTGAAGCCGTAACGGCGCTAAAAGCAGGAAACCTCCGTGACTTCGGGCAACTGATGAATGAATCTCATCAATCGCTGGCAAACGATTACGAAGTGACTGGCTTAGAGCTTGATGCGTTATATCAGTTGCAACACAGAGCCCCTGGCTGCATCGGCACACGAATGACTGGAGCAGGATTTGGCGGCTGTACTGTCAGCCTTGTACAAACAGACAAAATGGAAGCGTTTCAAGCACACGTTAAAAAAGGCTACGAAAGCGAATTTGGCTTTCAACCAAGCTTCTATATTAGCCGCGCCGGTGATGGCGTAACCGAACTGCCTTTGGCCACTGCGGCAGATTGAGGTTCAACCAGATGAAAAAACAGATTTACACACAAATTGAAAAATTGCTTGCTTACGGCGTTCAAAAAAAACTGCTCCCTCTTGCTGATGTGGACTATAGCCGAAACCAGCTACTAGACCGCCTTGGCCTCGATGCGCCAATGATCGGGGAAACGCTCCCTGAGACCAATGAGCCCATTTACGACATCCTTGCCCCGATTCTTGATTGGGCGGCAGACAATGGTCTCCTTGAAGCAAATACGGTCACATACCGGGACTTATTTGACACAAAATTGATCGATGCGCTTTTGCCGCGTCCCAGTACGGTCATTGATCATTTTTTTCGTATGTGCGAACAACAAGGCCCACAAGCGGCTACTGCCGCGTTTTATCAGTTTTGCAAAGATGCCCATTACATTCGCACAGACAGGATCGCCTTAAATGAAAGTTGGCTTGCACCTACCCCTTATGGCGACCTTGAAATCACGATCAATCTATCCAAGCCGGAAAAAGACCCTGTTGCCATTGCCGCTGCCAAAAAGGTAGCTCCGTCCGACTATCCCAAAGGGCTTCTTGCCAAAGAAAATGTTGGCTTTGCCGGTCGGGCTACCCATCCGGCCCGGCAAAACTTGCGCTTAATTCCGGTAACACTTGGCAACGAACAGTGGTATATGCAGTTTTCTCCTTACGTCTATTATGAAGAACACGCCATTGTGCTTTTCGAAAAACAGCGGCCTATGCAGATTACCGCCGACACGTTTACAAGGCTGCTCGAATTTGTCCAACAATACACTCATTATTTTATTGGCTCCAATGCCGATTTGCCAATAGTTGGCGGTTCAATTTTAAGCCACGACCATTACCAAGGCGGAAAACATACATTTCCAATGGCGAAAGCGCCGTTGAAAAAGGCTTTTACTTTAAAAGGATATCCAACCATAAAAGCTGGCATTGTCAAATGGCCTATGTCTGTCATTCGTCTCGCTAGCGCAGACCCAGCATCATTGAAAGCAGCGGCTACTGCTATCCTTTCGGCTTGGAAAACGTACAGCGACCCATCGCTCGACATTTATGCAAATAGTGACGGAACTCCTCATAATACGATTACGCCAATTGCCCGCAACAAGAGCGGCATGTTTGAACTGGATCTCGTCCTTCGCAATAACCGGACGACAAAAGCCCATCCGCTTGGGTTATTTCATCCACATGCAGATGTGCACGCTATCAAAAAAGAAAATATTGGCTTGATTGAAGTAATGGGCTTAGCCGTATTGCCTGGGCGCTTAAAACAAGAACTAGCTGAGCTAGCGACTGTCCTACCGAGTGCTAACGCGGCAGAACAAATTGCGCAAAATGAAGCCATTGCAAAACACAAAGAGTGGGCGCTTTCGCTAAAAGAGCAAAAGCCGAACCTTACAACAGCGAATGTGGAAGCGCTCCTTAAGCAAGAAGTGGGTCGGTTGTTTACAACTGTCCTCTCCCATGCTGGCGTCTTTAAAGATACCGACTCAGGAGAGGCTGGTTTCATCCGTTTTCTCAAAAAATCAGATTTGATATAAAAAACCCATGGCAATCGCCATGGGTTTTCTCTCATTCGCTACTTTTATAAGCCATTCACTTTTATTTTTTAACGGCATGAACATAATGAATCGTTTCAAATGCCGACAAATGATCTTGCCTGTTGGAAAAGTACCGTTCGTTGATTTTCTCAGGCGTCAGCGTCTCATAGATAAGCAAACCGCATTGTTCCAATAGCCTTTCCATTTCACTATAGGAATAACAGGACTTCATCGGCTCTCCACTAGCAGCAGCCATTTTCACCATGTTTTCGACGCGATTTGAAACCCCTTTTGCTTCAAAAAGCGTCTCATCTGCATAATCAAACACAATCGAACTCCCCGTTGGCACAAGGGCAAACAAATGTGCTAGCAAGCTTGAAAGCTCGTCCTTCGTCAAATAGTAGGAAACGCCTAAAAGGCTAAAAAACGTCTTCTTGCCAGTAAATCCCGCCTCGATTAATGGTTGCCCAGAAAATGCCTTGCTGAAGTCCATAGGAACGAAATGAAGGTGGCTCGGAATCTCAAAACCAGCTTGCTCTAGCTTTTTCTTCTTAAATTCCTGCGTCATAGGAGAATCAACTTCAAAAATGTCTAACGTATCCTGCAGCTCAGGATGCCTAAAACAAAATGTGTCCAAGCCAGCACCAAGGATGACGTACTGTTTGGCCCCTAGCCGCACTTCATTCAGGAGCACACCTTCACAATAGGCGGCACGCGCTAAAGGCGTCGGAGATAGTTGTACTTGGGTAATCCATTTTAATATCTGTTCCGAATGCCCTTTCCATTTTTGGGCTAATTCTTCGTTAAAAAAACCAATCCCCTGAATCATGTTGGCCTTGATCTCCTCATATTCGTCTTCGGAGATCAAACGTTCCGCTAAATAATCATCAAAAATCTTCGGTTGATCAAAGCGACTATGATAGGCCCTTCCAAATGCTGAAATAATAGAAGTTAAACTAGGACTCCCCTTTTGCAAGCCATACACGCTCCTTCGTTTTCAAAAAAAATAGGATTCCCCTGGCCAGGAGAATCCCATTATACAACAAAAACAATAATAATCAATTATAGCATGAACAAATTTTTTTGTCAAGTTATAACTTTTGGATTTGCCGAGGTGCCGGCAGCTAACAATGACTTCCCTAATAAATAGACAAGAAGACAACACCATACATTCGTGCAGTCTCCTTGCTTCATTCTCCTTATGCTATGTTTCCGACGAGGACGGGTTCCGTTTCATGCTTTTGCTTGTCTCCACCTTGTCATTGCCCATAAAGAAGGCCGCTACTAGTGCAATCGCGATCGGGATGAGAGCAAGGGAAAAGATAAACGTAATCGAATCGGACATCGCTTCTGTAATCGTACTAAGCACGTCAGGCGGTATTTGCGCTCTGCCTTCTGGGGTAAACAATTCTTGTAAGTTTTGATTTTCCACTTGAATTGGCGCTTCCTTAAATGCTCCGTTTAATCGGTTGGTAAAGGAAAGCGTTTGAACCGTACCGAAAACGGCGAGACCGACCGTCATACCAAATGAGCGCAAAAACGAATTGGTTGAGTTGGCTGAACCTCTGAACCGTGGCGATAATTGATTAATGGAAGCAGCAGGCAATAGCGAAAACGAAAAGCCAACGCCTAGCCCGGCTAAAGCGATATAAAACGCCAATGCAATTCTTGTGACATCCGTCCCCATTGTCGCTAGCAGTGCCATACCTGTAAAAAAGCAGACGCCTGAAAATACCATCATGGCCCGAAACGAAATTTTCGTCTGCAGCGCTCCACCAATCATGCTTCCAACCACAGAGCCAAGCATCATCGGCATTAACGTTGTCCCAGCATCAGATGCAGTACCGCCGAATACGGCCTGGACAAAGATCGGAATAAACACAGCCAAAAGCACAAATGTGCCGCCGTAAGCAAAGGCAATTAGCTGAGACGTGGCAAACAGACGTTTTTTAAACATCCAAAACGAAATAATCGGTTCCTCTGCTTTCCGTTCTGCGAACGTAAACAAGGTAAACAGAACCGCTGCAGCCGCAAACAGCAAAAGAATTGTTGGAGAACCCCAGCTGTACGTACCGCCCCCAAGTTCTAAGGCAAACATTAAGCAACTCACTGCAAGAACAAGGGATCCCGCACCAAGCCAGTCTATTTTTTGTTTCGACGCTTCCATCGTTTCTTTGTAATACCGGGCAATTAAAAAAAGCGCAACGGCCCCGATCGGCACATTAATATAAAAAATCCAATGCCAGCTTAACGCTTCCGTTATAAACGCACCTAATAGAGGCCCTAGGACACTGGAAAGGCCAAACACCGCGCCAATAAGCCCAGTCATCTTTCCCCGTTTTTCTGGCGGAAAGAGGTCGAAAATAATCGTAAAGGCAATAGGCATTAGAGCTCCGCCGCCAATCCCTTGAATAATGCGAAAGGCAATTAATTGATTCATTGTTTGCGACAGGCCACATAAAACAGAGCCAAGCAAAAACATCAACAAGCCAAATACGAAAAAACGTTTTCGACCATACATGTCAGATAATTTCCCGTATATCGGCATACCAGCCATCATTGCGACCATATAGCCAGCCGTTACCCATACAAATTGTTCGTAATTGCCAAGGTCACCAACAATCGTACCCATTGCTGTTGCTACAATCGTGTTGTCGATCGCGGCCATAAAAATGCCTAGTAGCAAACCCGCTGTTACAAAGGAAGTCGAATTTGTTTTCTTCATATGTATAATCTCCTCAATAAAACCAGTACACTACGCCTAGCTTATCACAATTTACGACAAATAGCCGGGTTCTTCTACTTCCTTCCTACAGCCTGTAAAAGGCGCCTGAATAAGTGGCGCCCTCTCGTGTCCCTCTTTAACAGAGGACATCGCTCTTTTTTGCTATTCTGTTTGCTCCGCTAGCCGCTTCACAGCGTGAAGGAGCAACGCTGGGGCGACTTCCGTTGAGTATGTCAATTCTAACCGTTCAGTCCGCTTATGGGCGTCTTTGCCAAAAGGCCCTAAGTTTATTGTTGGAATATCAAGCCCAGCGATTTCCCTTAAAGGAATGTGATAACTTCGTTCGTATAATGGCATATGTTCTTTCAAGCCTGTATCTGGAGCAGCTGCCTCTTTCGTTACCCGGCAATAACTTACATCAGAGAGGCCTGGGAAAAAAGTTTTTTGCACAAGGCGCTCGCCAAACTGATCGGCGCAAATTTGCTTAAGCTCATCTACAAGTGCCAACAAACGTTGATCTTGTTTCTGGTCTAGGCGCACATGTGGATAATAAGGCGGAGCAAGCAACAAAAGATAAAAAGGCGCCCTGTCTAAAAAATGGGCTGACATTCGCCGTGCAAAGGCAAGTGTTTGTGTCGTATAATCAGCCTTTTCCGCTACACTTTCTGATAACGCTTCTTCGTAAACGTCCTTAAATGCATCTTTTCCATACTTTTGGACTCCGAGCTGATAAAGATCAGTTAACGTATAGACTTGCGGCTGTTTCACTAGTGCTGTCAGTGATTCATCGCCAAATGCTTGGCGATGGCGGAGAAGACGTTCATAAATGAGCGTGCTAGCCAGGTTGCAAGCCTCTTTTACGCGCTCCATAACTTCCTGGGGCCCTGAGTCTAGCGTCAACACATTGTAAAATAAATAAGATTCGTTTGGCGTTTGCACATCGTACGTTTCCTTTAGGTCTCGAATGCGCAAACATGTTGGCGACGGAGAAACTTCCCCATCGACTTGATTCGAAAAACGCTCTGACCATTCCATTTCAACGGCGAGTTGGGCAGCCATGACAGCAGCGTTAATGCCTTCCAACGGTTGGCCAACATGCGTTTCCTTGCCGATACAGTAAATGAAGGGGAGCAGCTTTCCTGTTGATCCCGTATAAATGTATTTGTTCCAATCATTCGGATAAGCAGAAAAATTCGGCTCCGAACAAATGCATGCGTGGAAGTTCCAGCCGTCTTCCTGCATCGCTCTCAATTCATGGATAGCGGCAAACATGCCCATCGACAGCTTTTCTTCATCGGGCACGGCGACAAGGCACACATTGGCTTTAGCGTCTTTATCATCAGCGATATCTTGCAAAACGGACAGCTGCATCGCAAGTCCTGCCTTCATGTCCATACTGCCGCGCCCAAACAAGTAATGGCCAGATTCCAAATCATGGCGGGCGTCCTTGTCAAGATAGCCCTCTTGCTCGGCCAAAAGCTTTTCTCTTAACAAATCAGGGGTAAACGCATCCTCTTTATACATCCCAAAATCATCGACGCCAACAACGTCAAAATGGCTTAACAACATCGTCGCTTTTTTTGTCGTAGGCGCTTTCGCCAATAGCGCGACAACCGCCTCCCGGCCAAGAGAGTCGCCTCTTAAAGGAACGCGTTTAATGTGCTGCGGGTAGGCTTGAAAATAAGGAATCCGCTCTAGCACCGCAACAATGCGGTCAGCCATTTCCCGTTCTTGTGTCGTTCCAGAAATGCTAGGCTGCTTCATTAGCTCCAGCGTCAATTGATAGACACGCTTTGCATGTGGGTACCGTTCTGACATCGCCATCCCCGCTTCCTCTATTTTAGTTTGTAGAAAAAACGCAAAGCGGTCTTCCGCTAAGCGTTTTTCTCTGTCGATTTGCCTTGCTTGGCTATAGGTTTGTCGACTTAAGCCCCTTTTGTACCAATGCTTGCTTAGCAAGTAAAACAGCTCCTGTAAGGCCCGCGTCATCGCCGAGTCCTGGAGGCACCACATATTCCTCAAGATCGCCTATTTTTACATAGCCATTGATTTGCGTAGCCAACGCTTGGCGAATTAGCGGATACAAGTGGCGTTGTTTCATGACGCCTCCTCCTAAAATAACTCGCTTTGGCGACAGTACGTATGTGTAGGTAGCGATTGCTTGGGCTAAATAGTATGCTTCCATTTCCCATACTTCGCTCACTTCGGCAAGCTCTACACCGGCTTTGCCCCATCGTCCTTGAATAGCGGGACCCGCAGCAAGCCCCTCAAGACAATCACCGTGGTACGGGCAATTGCCTTCATAGCGGTCATCTTTATGGCGCACAACAGGGATATGCCCCATTTCTGGATGGCTAAGCCCTTCCAAAATCGTCCCATTTACGACTGCGCCAGCGCCAATACCAGTACCGACTGTAATATAGACGCAACTGTCGAGCCCTTTGGCAGCACCGACTGCCGCTTCAGCAAGCGCAGCTCCATTTACATCAGTTGTAATTGAGATAGGGATGTTCAAATGAGCAAAAGCACCAAGAAGCGAATAACCTGGCCATCCTTTTTTAGGCGTACTTGCCAATGAGCCGTATGTAGAAGATCCTTTTACAAGATCAAGTGGCCCAAAACTGCCAATCCCTAAACTATCAATTTGTTGTTCTTCAAAAAACGCGATAATCTCCGGCATTGTTTCTTGTGGATGTTTGGTAGGAATCGTCAGCTTCGCCAACCACTCGCCTTTTTCGTTGGCGACGCCACACACCATTTTTGTTCCCCCTGCTTCTAAACCACCATATCGTACTTGTTCCACTTTCGTTCCCCCTGCACTAGAGCTTTTTCTGTTAGTATACCATTCCCTTGCCAGACTCGCAGTGAAAAGATTGCATCTCAGAAAAACGAACGGTGCTTTCCCCTAACAAAAGACGCAAGTGAAACGAACCGATGCTACCCAATCCATACAGTAGAAACGAAAAAGGCG
This sequence comes from Shouchella rhizosphaerae, assembly GCF_900142675.1. Lineage (GTDB taxonomy): Bacteria > Bacillota > Bacilli > Bacillales > Bacillaceae_D > Shouchella > Shouchella rhizosphaerae. The sequence continues at coordinate 127,235 of NZ_FRBS01000005.1, forward strand.
CTGCTTTTAATGTTTCGCAGCGCCAAGCAACATATCAATACGCATAGCCAACTCAGATTCCGGCACGTCGTAGTCGCCGCCTAGAACGATGCGGTCAAACTTATCATTATTTCGCACCATTTCCACATGATAGCGGTCTTCACTCTCTTGTTTGAGGCTAATGACAACCGGCTGGCCTTGACGGGTTTTTACATACAAAAGCACGCCTTCGTCCATCGGAATGTAGCCTTCAAACTGCCACTCGCTAATAAATTCCTTCCCCTGTGCTTGGATCTGGCTAATGAGTGTTTCTGCAACTGAGTTCATCATTTATCCTACCTCCACTTACAGTGTACCAGCCACACGTCAATTGAAAAAGGAGGACAAACGACTTCTTTCCACACGGATGGGTTCATCCATGGCTATTGGCTCGACGCTAAGAACCCTTATCACGTTTTTCGCGACTTTATGATTCTCGGTTTCCTAGATTTTAAACACCTACAGATGATTGCCCCCTTTTGCAGGTGGACATGCTATGCTAGAGAGTGAAAAGTGTAAGAAAAGGATGGTTTATATGTACCATATTTATATAGTCGAGGATGACCAGCAAATTCGCCGGATTATGGCTGACCATTTAGAACGGTACGGCTATCGAGTTACATGGGCGGAGAATTTCGAAACGATCAAACAGGAATTTGTGGCGATTCAGCCTGATCTTGTCTTACTCGATATTAATTTGCCCCTTTATGATGGCTTTTATTGGTGTAGGCAAATCCGTACTGTTTCCAATGCGCCGGTGTTGTTTATCTCTGCCCGGACTGACGACATGAACCAAGTGATGGCGATTGAGAATGGCGGCGATGATTACATTACGAAACCATTTCATTTAGAAGTGCTACTGGCTAAAGTAAAAAGCGCCTTGCGCCGATCCTACGGGGAGTACGCCCATGCCCGTGACATCCAGCAAACGGTAAGAGAACTAGACAACCTTTATTTTTACCCTGACCGAAATGAACTCGTCTATAACGATGCCAAATTGGAATTAACGAAGAAAGAGTTTTTATTGTTCCAACGTTTAGCGGAATCGCCAAATGTGATTGTTAGTCGGGACGAGCTCTTGGAAACGCTGTGGGATGAAGTTGATTTTGTCGATGACAATACGTTATCTGTAAATGTGACACGACTGCGAAAGCGCCTGCAAGAACTTGGCATCACTAATGCGATCCAAACGATCCGCGGGCAAGGATATCGGCTGGACGTCAATTGGGGTGGGCGATCCTCATGATTCGTACGTTTTTAAAAGACCGTCTAGCGATGATTTTGTTTTTTTACATGAACACAGGGTTGCTCATCTTGGCGGCATCGTTGTATATGCATATAAGCAATGAACAGATCAACGCGCCAATTGCCTTTTATTTGTTGTTGTTGACTAGCTTTTTCTTAATTGTATGGCTGGCGGTCGATTATCTCCACCAAAAAACGTATTTAAAGAAATTGCATCGGCTCGCTCATCAAAAAACGATAGCTCTTGATTCAAGCTATGAATTGGAGGCCGCCAATCCTCCTTCTCGTGAAGCGCAAGCATGGCTTCGTCTTCATAAGCGAGCACAAGAGGACATTCAACGAGAAGTGGAGAGGCTTGAACAAGCGCAAAAGCGGCACCAAATGTTTATTAATCAGTGGGTTCACCATATGAAAACGCCTGTTTCCGTCATATCTTTGCTCATTCAAGAGGGAAAACAAACACTAACTGACAAAGAATGGCTTGACGACATAAGTGCCGAAAATGACCGCTTCCGCCATGGTCTTGAACTGATGCTCCACCTTGCTCGGCTCGACCACTTTTCTCTCGACTTAAAGGCGGAGCTCGTCGATCCTGCAGCAATTGCTCGGGAGCTCATTAATGAGGAAAAGCGCCAGTTCATTCGTCGTGGCATTTTTCCAGAACTTGATGCTGAGGAAGCTGAACCCGTCGCTAGCGACAGCAAGTGGCTGCGCGTTGTCATCGCCCAACTTTTGCATAACGCCTTAAAATATTCACCGCAAAAGCAACAAGCACGCATCCGTTTTTCATTTAAAAAACAGCATCATCAACTTGAATTTTCAATAGCCGATTCAGGTGTAGGCATCCCAGCAAAAGATTTGCCCCGTGTGTTTGACCCGTTTTTCACTGGCGAAAATGGCAGACGCTACCAAGAGTCTACAGGAATGGGACTCTATTTGGCGCAAACGATCGCCCGGGAGCTCGGCCACAGGCTCTATTTACATTCTGATCCTGGCAAAGGCACGACGGCTACACTTGTTTTTTCTTCAAAGACACTTCATCAAACATGACAAAAATGTAAGCTAAACATAGAATTTTGAAAGCTGATTCAATGGGAAACGCAGTCGTTCTTTTCTATACTGATTACACAAACGTTGTGATAGGAGGAACGCACGATGTCCATTCTTCAAGTCAAAAATTTAACGAAAACCTATTATCCGAAAAAGGAAGGGCTCGCCTATAAGGCATTGCTCCCTTTCCAACTTCAAGTAGATAAAGGCGAATTTGTTGGTGTCATGGGTCCGTCTGGCAGCGGAAAAACGACTTTGCTCAATATGTTAGCAACGATTGACAAACCGACAGCGGGCGAAATCATCATTAACGGCACCAATCCGGCAACGCTGTCAAACAACAAATTAGCACTTTTTCGCCGCAAAGAACTCGGCTTTGTGTTCCAGGATTTTAACTTGCTCGACACTTTAACGGTTCGTGAAAATATTTTGCTCCCATTGGCATTGGACAAAGTGCCATACAAAGAAATGGAAAAACGCCTTGCCAATATTGCAGAATTGCTTAGCATTGCTTCCATTTTGGATAAGCGTACGTCTGAAATTTCAGGAGGCCAGAAACAACGTACGGCATGTGCACGGGCCTTTATCCACCAACCGGCAATGGTGTTAGCCGACGAGCCGACAGGAAACCTTGACTCAAAAGCAGCAAGGCAAGTGCTCGATACGCTTACGGCAATGAATAAAGAACGGGATGCGACCATTTTAATGGTTACACACGACCCTACAGCGGCCAGCTATTGCGACAGGATCATTTTTATCAAAGATGGCGCCTTTTTCTCCGAAATTCGCAAAGGTGACCGCCAACAAACATTTTACCAAAACATCTTAGACACGCTTAGCGTTTTAGGGGGCGATTTCCATGAATCTACGCACACTCGCCCGTAGAAACATTACTGGCCACGCCCAACGCTATGCTGCTTATTTTCTAAGTTGCGTGTTCACCGTCATGATCTTTTTTATCTATGCTCAGTTTATTTTTCACCCAGACGTCGCCGAGGAAAGCATGCACCAGGTCGTCAAAAACGGCATGGTGGCAGCACAAGTAATCATTGTCTTATTTTCGATCTTTTTTATCGCCTATTCGAACAATGTCTTTTTGCAAGTTCGCTCACAGGAATTTGGGCTTTTAACGCTTTTTGGCATGAATAGAAGCCAGTTGCGCTCTCTTGTCTATTATGAGCAAACGATTATCTCGATTGTTGCCATCATCTGCGGACTTCTGCTTGGCACGCTTTTCTCGAAATTATTTTTGATGTTCATGACCATGTTGCTTGCTGTCGACGCGCCGATTACGTTCAAGTTCGTGCCTGTAGCTTATCTTGTAACAGGCGTTGGCTTTTTCTTATTATTCCAGGTTCTCTCGCTCCTTTCATTTTGGAAACTTCGCAACCAAGAAGTGATTCAAATGCTGAAAGAAGCAAGCAAGCCAAAGATGATGCCAAAGACATCCATTTGGCTCACCGTGCTTACGGTGATTTGCCTTGCAGCTGGCTATGGGCTAGCTGTCACCACCAACATGATGACCGTCATGCTAACCATGTTTCCAGTATTAGGGCTTGTTGTAGTCGGCACTTATTTTCTCTTTACCCAAGGCACAGTAGCGCTTTACAATCGCCTTTACCGCAACAAACGCTCTTTATACTCAGGCACGACTTTAATTACGCGGACAAACATTTTGTTTCGCTTAAAAGATTACGCACGCATGTTGTTTTTGACATCTGTCATTAGCGCCGTCGTCCTGACAGCCTCGGGAACCGTTTATATGTTTTTTAATGCGATCCTCAACGAAGGAATGGGGAATATGCCGTACTCGATTTTCTGGACGGTTGAAGAAACGGACGATGAGGCCGATATTATTACGACCGAAAAGGTTGAATCATTGCTGGCAGAATACGGCTCTGAAGTCCTGTTTAAAATTGATGAGCAAATGCTTGACGTTGAGTTTACAGGCACGCCGAGCTATTTGAACGAGGAGACGGTATTGTCTGGTTCAGTCATCTCGGAAAGCACCTTTAACCGTCTCAGCGAAGACATCGGTTTAGAACCTGTTTCATTAGCAGGCAATGACATTATTGCTTTTAGTCAAGAAGATCTATTTGCCCCCGCTCAATTTGATGAACTGACAATTACGTTTGGCGAGTCTGAGCAAACCTTTACGGATCTTGAAGTACACAATGAGGTTCTGTTTAGTAGCAATAGCACCTTTATCCTTTCAGACGAAGCGTTTGCCAAAGCGGAGCAGGCCCCCGGCATTCAAACCGAACGTTTCATTGCCTATGAACTCGACGATTGGCAAAATGAAACGGACGTATCCGAGGCAATTATGGAAGCAACAGGAGAACATGGTTATATATTGCAAGCTAAGCCATATCAATACCATATGCTGCTGCAAATGTACTCCTTAGTTCTGTTTATTGGCTTGTTTGTCAGCTTGCTATTCTTCATTGTCCAAGGAAGCATGCTCTATTTGAAATTGTTTACCGATTTGGCCGATACGAAAAAACAATTGTTTGCCTTAAGCCGGATTGGCTTAACAGACAAAGAAAAGCGCAGGATCTTGGATAAACAAATGGGTTTCCTTTTCTTTGTACCTGTGCTTGTCGGCAGCGTCCATGCCAGCTTTGCCTATGTGATGCTCAGCAACATGCTCGATGTCAATCTCGTACTAAACGCGATCTTGGTCATTTCCATTTATGCTGCCTTGCAATTGATTTACTTTTTGATCACGAGACTGCTTTACTTCCGTGCCGCTCTCAACTAAAAACTTGCACAACAAGCCCCTGGCGAATGGCCAGGGGCTTGAGCTTTGCTCATTGAATTTATCACTCGTGATGCTCGCTCTCATGAACGTCCGTGCTTTCGAACGGATTGGTTCCAGTTAGCAAACCGTAGCCTCCTACTACAAGGATCAAGTAGCATACAGCTGCTAGTATCCAGCGTTTAGTCGTCATTGACTGGCAGCTCCTCTCTGTGGCATACGGATTCGTTGCAACCGCAGGGCATTTGCGACAACGGAGACAGAAGAAAAGGCCATCGCTGCTCCTGCTACCCATGGGGCGAGGAGTCCAGCTGCTGCAATTGGTATTGCCGCCGAATTGTAGAAAAAGGCAAAAAACAAATTTTGTTTAATGTTGCGCATCGTTTTTTTGCTCATGAGAAACGCATCAGCGACACTGTTTACATCGCCACGCATGAGCGTGACATCGGCTGTTTCAATTGCTACATCAGCGCCCGTTCCCATCGCCATTCCTACATCCGCTACTGCAAGAGCAGGGGCATCGTTAATGCCGTCGCCCACCATTGCTACTCGTTTGCCGTCTTCTTGGAGACGTTTCACTTCATTGCTTTTTTCCTCTGGCAACACACCAGCTATCACATGGTTGATCCCAACTTCGGCTGCAATTGCTTTTGCCGTTCGCTCATTATCACCAGTGAGCATAATCACTTCAAGCCCAAGTTCGTGGAGGCGTTCCACCGCTTCCTTAGAGGTTTCCTTCACTGTATCGGCTACTGCAACCAATCCAGCAATGTCTGTACCGATGCTTACCAACATCGCTGTTTTCCCTTGCTGCTCTAATTCTTCCATGCGCTCTTCTAATATAGCGTATTCGATTGTTGCCTGTTCCATCAACTTTCGTGTGCCAATATGAATAACAACACCGTCTACTTTTGCGCGTATGCCATAGCCCGTTAATGCTTCAAACGCCTCAGCCTCCCTTAAGGATATGGCACGATCAGCAGCACCTTGCACAATGGCATTCGCTAATGGATGTTCCGATTCAAATTCAGCACTTGCCACGATAGCAAGTAGCTCATTCTCGTCTATTCCTTCTGCAGGCACAATGTCCGTTAATTGCGGCGTCCCTTTCGTCACCGTGCCCGTTTTGTCGAGGACAACCGTTGTAATGGATCGTGTATTTTCCAAATGTTCGCCGCCTCTAAACAACAGCCCTAGTTCAGCCGCTCGGCCGGATCCAGCCATGATCGAAGTCGGCGTCGCCAAACCTAGCGCACATGGGCAGGCAATCACTAAAATCGTGATAAAAGGAACAATCGCTGCGCGAATATTGCCTGGATCAATGAGTGTATACCAAATCAGAAAAGTAGCTGCCGCTAGGAGAACGACAACAGGGACAAAAACGCCAGACACCCTATCGGCGATACGTTGAATATCCGCTTTCGACCCTTGCGCCTCTTCGACCACTTTGACAATTTGCGCAAGGGCTGTATCTTTGCCGACTTTTGTGGCAATCATTCGCAGCGACCCTTGCTTGTTCAGCGTTGCTCCGATTAGCGAATCGTCTGCTTTCTTGCTGACTGGGAGCGCTTCTCCTGTAATCATCGATTCATCGACGGAAGAGGTTCCGCTTTTTACGTAGCCGTCGACGGGAATTTTTTCTCCCGGGCGAATGATGAGTTCATCGCCTGCCTTTACTTCTTCAATCGGCAACTCGACTTCATTGCCATTACGGATCACTCGAGCCGTTTTCGCCTGCAATCCTAATAAAGTAGAAATCGCTTTGCTTGTTCTTCCTTTGGCTCTTGCTTCAAACCATTTGCCTAGCACAATTAATGTAAGAATGACAGCGGCTGCTTCAAAGTACAATTCAGGCATGCCAACTTGCCCATTCTGGTACCATTCCCAACCAAGAAAAATGCTGTAAACGTAGGCGACCGACGTTCCAAGGGCAACAAGGACGTCCATATTGGCGCTTTTATTTGCCAACGCCTTGTACGCACCTTTATAAAAGGGGGCTCCGACAATTAGTTGTACGGGTGTCGCCAGCGCTAATTGCACCCACGGATTCATGAACATATCAGGCACATATAAAAACGATGTAAATTCGAAATGGGTCACCATCGTCCAAAGAAGTGGCAAGGACAAGATCGCTGAAAAAAGAAACAATCCGAAACGCTTTTGGCTTTCTTCTTCTTTAGTGTTTCCTGAACTAGCCGCTTCGCGCTCAAGTTGGTAGCCAAGCTTGTCAACAACGCGAATCATTTCCTGTTCGTTTGTTTCTGCCTCATTGTAAACAACCGTTGCCCGTTCTATCGCTAAGTTGACGTTTGCCTCTTTGACACCGGGCATTTTTTTGAGCCGTTTTTCAATTCTCGTTGCACAAGCAGCACACGTCATCCCTTTTACATTGAAAACCGCTTTTTCAAGACGAACGCCGTAGCCAAGCTTGTCGATTTTCTCGGTAAAGGCGCTCCGCTCGGTTTTGTTGCTGTCATAGGTAATGGTTGCTTTCTCATTCGCTAAATTAACTGTCGCCTGTGAGACGCCTTCGATCTTGTTGAGTCCTTTTTCAATTCTCGTTGCACAGGCGGCACACGTCATTCCGGTAATCGAAATCGCTGCTTTTTTCTCACTCATCTATTTCACCTTCTCGGCTAAAATGAAGTATCTGTCTAAACGATAACATACCCTATAGGGGTATATCAAGAGAAATGAATCTTTTCTTTCTTCTATACGTACATCATATAGACAGAAAAAAACAAGGACGTGAAAGTCATGAATAAAAAGAAACTGATTGTGTTTATTTGTATTCTTTTTGGAATCAGCTTTGGGACAGGGGCGGTATTTTTGCTGAGCGGTGCCTATAAAAACCCTCTAGTTTTTCAATTATTTGCGATGGTTTATATGCTCTTCCCGTTTGTCAGTGCCGTGATAACGCAAAAAGCCATCTTCAAACAACCACTTGCACCTGCTTTGCTATTAAAAGGGCGCTTTTCTCTTTGGTGGGTTCTCGCCGCCTTTTTGCCATTCTTCCTCGTTTCGGCAACACTTTTAGTCGCACTCGTTTTCCCAGGAACGAGCCTTTCCTTAACGATGGAAGCCTATTATGCCGCAATGGATGAGTCCACGAGGAATGCCACTGAAGCTGCTTTTGAAGCGTTGCCATTTCATCCACTATGGATGATGGCCATTAATGCCGTGCTTGCCGGTATCACACTCAATGCACTCTTTGCTTTTGGCGAAGAAACAGCTTGGCGCGGCTTGTTGTTGACTGAATTAAAAAGCCTTGGCTTTTGGAAAGCGTCTTTTGCGATTGGCTTGCTGTGGGGGCCATGGCATGCTCCATTAACACTGGCTGGACACAATTACCCAAGTACGCCTTTATTGGGGATTTTGATGATGACGGTTTTTTGTATGCTATTGTCCCCGCTTTTGTGTTTTATAACGATAAAAGCAAAAACGATCTACCCCGCCGCTTTCTTTCATGGTGTCATGAATGCGACAGCTGGAATTGGACTCATTCTTGTCGCAGGCGGAAACCCAGAACTAATCAACGGGATTACCGGCGTTGCTGGCTTTATCGTTTTAGGGTGTATCAACCTCGTTCTTTACTTTTGTACCCGTAAAACGATTAACCAATCGTTTGCGGACAGCGTTTCTCGCTAAATCTGATGGCCAAAGCAGACATGTTTCTGTTCCATCTCACAGTAGCTAGCTGAACATCGACAAAAAAGAAAAAAGGCTGTTGAAATTCATTTCTCAACAGCCTTCATCCGTTTTAATGATCCAATAGCATTCGTGCAGTCAGATCATCCGTTATAAGCACGTGTATTAACTTTGCACGAAGTGCGGCTTTAATCGCTTTGACCTTTTCCTTCCCACTTGCTACACCAATCACAAGAGGAATTTGTTTTACATGGTCTAAATCCATCGAAATGACTCTGGCATTCCAATCATTATCAATCGTACAACCGTCTTCTCCGATAAAATTGTAACAAATATCGCCTACGATGTTCTCATACTCGATTACGCCTTTTGTCTGCTGGAGATAAGACTTCACCATTGTCGAGTGCTCTGGTGTTCCCCCTATGCCGACCATGGCAATATCCGCTTTTGCGCCAATCTCAAAAATCTCTCTAATCGAAGACTGATTGACTATGATCTCCTTTGCTTCCTTTGAATCGACTAGTACGGGAGCATGCAACAACTTGCACTTCGCTTTAAGGACATCAGCCAGCTTGGCAACAATTTGGTTGGCATGAATGTCGACTCTTTCATGGCCCATTCCACCGACGAGAGGGATGAATTGCACGTTTGGAAAGTGCTGGCTAGATGACAATGCCATCGCCACTTCATACAAAGTCGTCCCAGAGCTCATGCCAATTGTTTGGCCATCGCGAATCATCCGCAACAAATAATGGCTTGCTGCTTGTCCCATCCGCGCTTTAGAAGCATCATTTTCGTTGGATTCTACACAAACAACTTCCCGTAATCCATAGCGTTTCTCTACTTTCGATTCCAATCCGGTAAATGGATGTGTGTCGTGATCATGAATAATAATCTCTACCACACCCAACTCCCTTGCTTTCGCTAAATACTTTGAAATAAGCGGCCGACTTACACCGATGGCCTGGGCAATTTCCGATTGTGTCGCCCCTTCCTCGTAATACATTTGGGCGATTTTTACTAAAAGTCTTCGATCTCCCAAAAGTGACATTTGACCACCCTATCCTGTGGTTTTACATTACAAGATTTCCAACTATTATTGTACTACTTAAATGTGATTTTGCTACCCTTTTCTATAACAGGAAATGTATGCGGACTGGCAAACACGGCACCAGGCAATACTTCTTCTTGCGGTTCTGTAAAGTAAATCGAGATGTGGCCCAATGTCCGTAAATTTTCATTTGCAGCCGAACCGACTTTTTCGATTACAAATTCCTGTTCATCAATAACGAGTGTACCGCCTTCTTTAATGGGGTTGTCTTCAAATTCCCCGTCTACTTGGTGGAGGAATGAAATTTCCTTAAGTTCTGCTGGCGCTTCCATCCCAAAAAGAATGACGATTTTGTCGTCTGCAAAAGAGGGGGCCATCTGTCCAATTTCTTTTACGATTGTTTGATACATTCTTTTTCCTCCTTAATACATGCCAAAACTAGCTACGTAGGCAATGACAACAGCCAACACGCCTGTAATCAAGCGGCTATACAGGACGGCAGGCACGCCATACTGCACTGTTTCCGGCTTCGCTTCTCCTAATGATAACCCAACTGGTACGAAATCAGCTCCCACTTGGCCATTAATCGCAAATAAGGCTGGTAACGCAAATTGCGGCGGAATATTCCCAAGCGCAATTTGGCTACCGATCAAGACACCGATTACCTGGGCAATGACCGCCCCTGGACCTAGCACTGGCGATAAAAACGGCAGCGTGCAGATCATCACAATGATGATTAAGCCCCAAATCGAGCTAGCAAGCGGCGACATCGTATTGGCAATCAAATCACCGATACCCGTGTAATTGATAATGCCAATCAACATGCTTACAAAAGCCATGAACGGGATGATATTTTTAATAAGCATGTCAATTGAATCACGTCCGGCCTGATAAAATACACCAGTGACTTTTCCGATCCCCTTTGAAAAACGCATGAGCCAGTTATCATTTTGGGAACGATGCTCATTTTTGACTTTTTCGTACTCTTCCTTAAATTCTTCTTTATTTGCTGGATTGAAACGATTCTCTTCCTCTGCAGGGGCTAAATCGTGCTTCTCCTCTGTTGCTTCTGCCAAAGACACTTCTTTCGGTGTAACACCAGAGACGAAAATGTCTTCTTTGATATGTTTTGCCAATGGGCCTGATGGAGAAGAAGCGAGAATATCAACTGTAGGAATTCGTTTCATTGGGTATAGTCCAATTCTAGCGGTTCCGCCGCAGTCAATCACGACACACATCATTTCATCTTCTGGGACTGAATTTTTGAAGCCATCGACTGCTTCTGCCCCAGTCAATTCAGCAATGCGTTGGGCGACAGGGTGAATTCCCCCGCCTGTGATTGACACGACTTTCGTCTTTTTCCCTTTCGGTTCAATGCGGAGGCCAGTCCCCCACCCGCCTGAGCCTTTGCTGATAAATACGGCTTTATATGCCATGCCGTTTCCCCTCCTGTCACATTCTCTTCATCAGGTATTTTGTGATTTGCTCCGTCAGTAACCCTCTGATCAGCATAACCAGAATACCGACCAGGAAAAACCGCACTGCTAACTCTGACGTCGAGTACCCTGCTTGTGTCAATCCATTCGCTATGCCGAGATAGACAAACAGCTCCCCAGCGTTTGCGTATGGAAATAAGGCTGTAACCGGATGCAAAAATGACACGAGCGAATCAAAGAAAGCAGGTTTTTGGCGCTCTTCGACAAAACGCCCAAACGTGTAAGCCATTGGATTGGTAAGCAATAGAATCGATAGAATTGGCATAAGGGTGTAACGTAGTAGTGCATATTTTGAAGTGAAACGAATCGCTTTCGTGACCCGTTCCTCCCCGATAAATTTAATGAGTGCGTAAGTGAAAGTTAGTAAAACGACTAGCGTTGGGACAATGCCAGTAAGGAGATTCATGAATTGTTCTCCACCTGCATTAAACATGCCGATAAAGTGCTCGCCGAACCATTCAATCCAGTCCATCTTTTTCACTCCTTTTTAAGAAATCGAGGTCGTTCTCCTCGTCTTTGAAATCGCTGTGAGTGCTTGCTCGCCAGCCGCCTGTAAGGCCGTTTGCAATGCAGGAGACTTGCGTTTTTTTTCTGAAGTGTGAAGCCTGTCCAACAGCTCGCCCAAGTGCATTCCTTCGTATTCTTCCATCTCTTTAAACGTAGACAGAATGCTTACCCCTCGCATACACTGGCACTCTTGGATGATGTAAGACTCATCTACTACTAAGAGAACGATAGAACCAGGCCCGATTCGACGGCGGGATTGTCCTGAGAAAAGGTGGTACCCCTTTTCCCCTTTATATTTTCCAACTAGTGCTTTCATCGATTTTTGGTAATAGCGAACTTGGATTGCAGTCAACGCTGATTGAATGAGCAACAGACAGCAAGCAATTAGTACAAGCTTCATATCCACCTTCTCCTTGTTATTCAGCAAATAAATGGTCTTGCAATGCACGCAGTTTCCAAACGGTCGTCATTGTGTCGAGTTCGACATCATCCATCGTTAAAAACTGCCCTTCTTCAATGGCTCGTTTTGCGACCACATTGCCACTAATTAGGCCAATCGGTATATGGCCATTCCGCTTCATATCCTGATGTGTTTCCAACATGCCTCTTACGCTATAGCCGCCAATTCCATCTAGTCTCTCACCTGGCTGAATCGCGCGTTTTGCAACTGCTACGGTTTCAGAAACCGGTGCACCAAGGGGATGAATCGACGTATCATGATGAAGCACTGCCTTAGCAATCGTAATGGGTGTTTCTAAGCTTGCCAGATGGTACGGACGGTATAACGTGTAATGCGGTCCATGGTTGGCGTTGACTTTTAACAAGTAGCGCAGTTCTTCATCTACAGGTTCCAACTCACTTTTGACAATGACGAACACCCCAGGTGCTAAACCGTTTACATATTCTACAACACCAAGTGAATCAAGGACGCCGCCGTGTTCTTTCAAATCTAGCTTCTTAGCGACATTATCTAAGTTAGCGTCGACTCCATGCATCCCGACTTTATCTGGCACAAGCCCAATCGCATTGCTCAATAAATTCATCTCAGCCATTGTCTTCGTGCCATCCTGGAATGCTGCCAGCATATGTGCGCTCATATGTTTCTGTTTGGCTTCCTCTGCACATGTGTCAGGATTGGCTGTTGGCTTAAGTGGGTTGTTTTTACCTTTTCCTGCTACGACTACTTCTAGTCCCATTGTTTTCGCGAATTCATAAAGTTCTACAATTGCTGCCGGCTCGTCCCCTGCTGAACCAGAATAGACAAGACCAGCCGCATCGAACATGCTATGCATATATGATCCGATCGTAATGTCTACTTCAACATTTAGCAGCACAAGATGCTTTCTTGAACGAAGCGCCTCCAAGGCAATATTGGCACCGACTTCGGGGACGCCCGTTGCATCGACGACCACCTCTACTGTATTTGATTGGATAACTGCCCGGTAATCAGAAGAAACAACCGTCTCCACTTTTCTATTTTCTTGAGAACGGTAAAAATCACGGGCTTTTTCTGCATTTTCAATATGGACATCGCAAATCCCACCAACGACCATTCCTGGGATCCGAGAGATTTGAGAAATTAAACCGAATCCCATTTGACCGGCACCGATTACTCCCACTTTGATTGGCTGTTGTTGTTTATCACGCTCTTGTAATTCCCGATAAATGGACATACATCTTCCTCCTCGTTTTTAGAACGAATCTCCTTTTACATATGTTACACATCATGGTATTAGTTTAAATTACGTAACATATGTTACAAGTTATATCATATGATATAAACTTATTTGTTATTGTATTCTCTCGAGAAAGCGTTGTCAAATCTTTTTTCAGAAAAAGGACATGATGCTCTTTTCTCTAGCTGTGGCAAAGTGGACCCAAGACTTTTGCTTACTACAAGGAAGGGAATCGTTCTTTAAATAAAAAAAAGCCGATGCACGCGGCATCGGCTTCTCCGTTATTTTCCTTCTAAAAATCTGCTTAATCCTTCAATCGCAGCTTCCTCATCTGCACCTTCGGCAGTCAACAACACGTCATCTCCCTTTTGGACAACGATGCTCATTAAGCCAAGAATGCTTTTGGCGTTAATCGTTGAATTTCCTTTCTTAAGGTAGACATCCGCTTTGTACTGCCCTGCTTCATGGACAAATGCCGAAGCAGCATTCGCATGGAGGCCATGTTCGAGTCCGACCGTAACCGTTTTTTCCATCTTTACCTCTCTCCTTTCTTCTGGAATCATCTATATGCAGGCTTCACATGAAAATACCGAGGAACAAGAACTTCTTGCGAAAACAGTCATTGTTGCCAAACGGACATCATAAAAATAAAACAACTGGACAAGAACAAGGAAAGGCGGGATCGTATGAACCAAAAGCAATGGCTTGCCCATATTCAGTCTCTGGAAGTGCTCGTTGAACAAAACGAACGAGCACAAGGAGATGAGGGGCAGTGCCTGGAACAGATTCAGCAACTGACAAGCGGGCCGCTGCGTCACTTTTTTCTCCCACGCTATCTGAACACTTGGTTTGCTTGTGCGATCATTCTATTCCTTTTTTTCTTTCACACGTTATTTGGCAATAGGCTGATCGCTGTATTCCAACTCCTTTCTTTGCCTTTCTTTTTATACAAGGCGTTGCTGTTTTTGTCCCTTTTCATTTTAACGCCTCTTTTCCTTTACTTTGCAGGAATGTATGGTATGAACCGACTCATTAAACACAGCCGTTTGTATAAGCAAAAACTAGAACACGCAAAGCAACAGTTCGATTCGGCCAAAGCGGCTGCCAGAGAAACACTTCAACAGCTTCTTTCCGAAACCGATATTCCACCTTACTATTTAAAGCCCTATGCTATCCAAAAATTTAAAACGTATTTCCTTTACCAGCGGGCAGACAACCTGAAAGAAGCCATTAACCTATTTGAAATAGAAAAGACATTTGAACTCCATCAATACGCCATGTTCCGGTTTCATGGCGAGAAAAAAGCATACCGTGTTTTTGAAAAAGCGCTCCACTTTGAAAAGCACAAAAAAACTGCTGCGCTTGTGCAAAACCTGAAGAACAACCATTGATTAAAAGATAAAGACAACAATCACTCTCATGAACGGCTTTATACGGCAGCACACACGAACGAATCAGCAAATCCAACGGCACCATAAAACAAAGCGGCAGCCTGCGATATCGCTGGGCTGCCGCTTCTTTCTGTCTCTTTGCTAAGCGCGTTGCCGTTGCCTGCGTTCCATTCTCGTGCGCGGCTCTTGGCTTACTGGAGGAAGCGTTCGGCTTTGCCTCATTTTTCGAACAGACACCCATACGACTACAAGGAAAATGCCTGTTATTCCACCTACTGTATCCAATAAAACATCTTCCACTAATGGCGTTCGATCTGGTACAAGCGATTGTCTGTACTCATCGAAGGAAGCATAACCCATAACGAATAGGAGTGCGAAAAAACTTGCAAAGCGCAGACGGAAGATGTACGCAAACAACCGGCAAGCCAAAGCGCCAATCACGAAGAAAGAAACAAAATGGGCCCCTTTGCGCAAGAAAAATTCAACAAACGCTTCTACGCCTGTATGAGCAATGCCAACTGGCCTTCCGCCATAGACAAAAGAAATCTGGCCGATAAATGTCTGTTCCAGCCACGACAGCGGCAGCCTGCTAAGGATGCCTCTCATGTCTTGGTTGGCGTATGGGGTGGAGCTTGAATACGCAATAATGCCAATAGCTGCGGCTAGCAGCATAACAACAACGGCAATTTTAACAAAACGCGACATGGCCTCTCCTTTCACGTTTGCTGGACGTTCCTTTCTCTCTAGGCAAACAACCGATCTAATGTCGTTGCCCCATTATAGCCTAAAATCACGAGGCAATGGCGTGAAAAATATCGGGAAACTGTCTAATGATGTTCATTTTGTTTTGGTGATGAATCATCCCGCTTAACTTAATGCCCGTGTGTGACTCGGAAGCTTTGCTCGTACCCTTGACTACTTTATGATCATTTTTTATTGCAAATACAATAAAATTCGAGTAAAATAAACACATTGTTTTTGTTGCATTTACAACAAAATAATACTAAGGAGTTTCAATAATGAAGGACATTCTCCGTGAGATTGGAATGATAGCAAGGGCATTAGATTCTATTAGCAATATCGAGTTTAAAGAATATGACCTTACAAAAGGACAGTATTTATACCTTGTGAGGATCTGTGAACACCCAGGCATCATTCAAGAAAAACTAGCCGAGATGATAAAAGTAGATCGTACAACGGCAGCTCGTGCGATAAAGAAACTGGAAAAGAACGGTTTTATTGAAAAGAAGGAAGATGCACATAACAAAAAAATTAAAAAACTCTTCCCTACACAAAAAGGGGAGCGTGTGTATCCTTTTATCAGGAAAGAAAATGACTATTCCAATACCGTTGCCTTAACAGGATTTTCTGAAAATGAAGCAGATACCCTATTTCAACTGCTACAAAGAGTCAGTAAAAATGTAGAGAAGGATTGGGAATTTGTCAAAAAGGGCAACAAGAGACATTATTGATTCGTAAAGGGTGGACAAATAATTGACTATCACGATTAAAAAGTGCACATTAGCTGACTTGCGATTACTTCAAGACATTAGTTATGAAACATATAATGAGACATTTAAGGATCATAATACACCTGAAAATATGAATGCCTATTTGAAAAAAGCATTTAACGAAAAACAGTTAGAAAAAGAGTTAGCCAACCGTTCCTCGCATTTCTTTTTTGTTTACTTTAACAATGACGTTGCTGGATATTTAAAAGTTAATATGAATGATGCCCAGTCTGAAGATATGGGGGCTGAATCACTTGAAATCCAAAGGATCTATATAAAGACCAACTACCAAAAGCTTGGGCTTGGTAAATATTTGTTAAATCAAGCGATCGAAATGGCAATCGAACAGAAGAAGAAGAACATCTGGCTCGGCGTATGGGAAAAGAATGACAATGCTCTTTCTTTTTATAAGAAAATGGGGTTTGTGCAAACAGGAGCACACTCATTTTATATGGGAGATGACGAACAAATCGATTTCATCATGAGCAAGACACTGGCCCTGTGATCGATCCCCGTTAAACATAAGACGATCGCTTTCTTAATGAGGACAGTACGTCACTGAATATGGTCATGTACACGTTTGAATCAACGATGGAAGGACAAAACCATCTATAGGAAATAGCGGAGCTAAGCGCAGGCGTCAAGTGCTCTCTCGCTCTAATATGGCCGCTGTTTCAAAACGGACTGAATCCTAAAAAAATAGATTTCACGATTCAGTCCGTTTCGCTTGGCTGCCTCAAATAAGAAAACTTTCCTTTCCAGCAATTGTTTTTATTTTTCTAGGAAGCTTAAATCAACCAAGCCGTCAATATCCGTTGAGCTCATATTACCTGCCTCATGGGCAATTTCGGCCATCTCTTGCAATACTTGTTCATTAACGTCAACGGTTGGGAACAACCGCTCCATTGATTGCTCTATTTCTGCTATGTTCAGCTCGTTCCCTGTTTCTTCCTTGATATGGCTGACAAAAATGCCGGCTGCTTCTTCAGGTTGCTCTTGGACAAACTCAACCGCTTTTTTATGTGCGCGCAAATAGGCCCGTGCTAACTCCTCATTGACATCAAGAAAATCATGCGTCGCTACAACAACCGTGTTGGTAGATTCCTCTCCCCAAGCAAACGCATCAGCGTCCAACAAAAAACGAGCCCCTGTTTGTTCCTCCAAATAGCTGCCCCACGGTTCCTGGGTCGCTGCCGCTGATACGTCCCCTTGGTTAAACAACGTCGACGTATCCGCTGGCGCTTGTGGAATGAGTTCTACCTCCTCGGCATCAACGCCTGCATCCGCTAAGGCTTTACGGAGCATGACATCCTGCGTCGAACCTAGTGTCGGCACTGCTACCCGTTCCCCAGCTAAATCGGCAACTGTCTCGACTTCAGCATCCTCACGAACCATTAATACAGCACCGCCATTGACTGCACCAGCAATAATCGAATGGGCCGGATTGGACGTATACGTATTCATTGCTGGACCTGGCCCGACTGTGCCGATGTCAATCTCATTTGTCGACATTGCCTCCATAAAAGCGCTGCCGTCTGGAACAGTCATCGTTTCAATCGTCGTCTCTTCGCCAAATTCTTCATCAAAATAGCCATTCTCCAACGCAATAATGGTGGCAATATGGGTGAGATTCGGAAAGTAACCAATCCGAACTTCCCCTTCTGTTGCGCCTTGGCCGCATCCTGCTAAGGCAAGCGTTGCCACACAGGCAAACGCGCCTGCTTTTATGATTCCTTTCATTCCACTCTCCCCTTCTTTATCGTATATACTTTGTTTATAGGCTTGGCTTTAAGCCCCACTTTTTCTGGACAGATCGTTCAGCACGCAAGAACACGAGATTATCCATTAACGTGCCAATAATGCCGATGATGATCATGACAGACAAGACAAGATCCATTTGCTGGAGCGAACGCCCCATATTAAGCAAATACCCTAACCCGCCTGAACCACCTAGCAGCTCACCAGCCATAATGGCCCGCCAAGCGAAAGCCCAGGCCATCCGCAAACCGGAAATCAAGTGTGGGACAGAAGCGGGCAACACAACAGTCCGCACGAGATGAGTGCCTGATGAGCCAAGCGTCCGTGCTACATTCAAATACAAGCTAGGCACGTTTTTAAAACCAGTGCTGGCACTTACCGTCATTGTCCAGGTCGCCCCGATCGTTACAATAAATAAAATCGATGCATTGCCTAAGCCAAACCACACAATCGCTAGCGGGAACCAGACAATGCTTGGAATCGACTGCAACGCCGTTACCAAAAAGCCGAGTGTATCATCTACCCATTTGTAGCGGGCAATCAAATAACCGAACAAAAGGCCAAGAGAAATCGCAATGGCAAAACCGATCAACAACCGTCCGAGCGTGAGGCCCGTTGCTGTTAACATGCGTCCGTCCGCAATGCCATTGATAAGCGTTCCAACTACGGTAACGCCGCCTGGATCATTCGGCAAAATCAACGGAGGAAAAAGGAAGGTTGGAAAGAAGCCGCTTTTAGATATGATCTCCCATATAGCTATGATCGCCGCGACGAATACGGTCCGTCTTATAGCTGTAACCATCTCCAAACTCCTCCTTTAACACTTTTTCCATCTCGTCTTCAAGTTCTTTCATGATCCTTCTTTCCAAATCAACTAGGTAACTATCTGCTGGATCACGAGGCAGCGCCGCTTGAACGATAAACTCTTTTTTTATACGCCCAGGTCTTGTCCCCATTAACACAATTCGATTGGAAAGCATGACCGCTTCACGGATATTATGAGTAATGAATAAAATCGTTTTGCCTGTCTCTGCCCATATTTCCAACAGTTCTTTATGGAGGACCATTCTCGTTTGCTCATCAAGAGCGGCAAAAGGTTCATCCATGAGCAAAATATCAGGATCCATCACAAGTGCCCGTGCAATCGCGACACGTTGCTTCATCCCTCCTGATAGCTCATGGGGATAAGCAGTGGAAAAGTTGCCAAGATGCACCATTTTCAAACCTTCACGTGCCTTTTCCGCACTTTTTTGATTGGAAAAACCTTTTAATTTTAGTCCATACGCGACATTTTCGAGCACATTCATCCATGGAAACAAACCTGCTTCTTGGAAAACAACTACACGATCGTTGCCAGGTTTGTTTACTTGCTTCCCATTAACGAACACGCCACCGCTTGTCGGCGAGTCAAGCCCAGCAATTAAGTTGAGAATCGTCGATTTTCCGCAGCCTGAAGGGCCGAGAAGCGAAACAAAGTCGCCTTCGTTAATCGTCATGTCAATATCGTTTAAAACGTGGAGCGTATCGTTTTTGCCTTTGGCAAATGTCTTTTCCACATGGCTAATTTTCACTTGCATCGCGATCCCCCCTTTAACCTATAAAACCAACATTATTAATAAGGATAGTAACATTTATTCATTTTAATCGAGCGCGCTTTCACCGTCAACGGTTTCATTCCCCTCATTATCGCCGTAAACGCAAAAAAACCTTGCTAGGACAACCTAGCAAGGCTTTTTTATTGAACCGCTTCTGCAAGTAAGTCGACGATATGGACAGCCTCCATTTTTTGTTGTAAGCCTTCGCGTTCAATGCCAAGCTTCATTTGCAAAAGGCAGCCAGGGTTCGCTGTGACAACTGTCGTTGCGTCCGTCGCTTTTGTATATTCCATTTTCCGGTCAAGAATTTGCATCGACATTTCTGACTCAATGATGTTGTAAATACCTGCTGACCCGCAACAACTATCGGCTTTTTCCATTTCGATCACTTCGACCCCTTCAATTGCCTGGAGCAACTGCCGGGGAGCAGAGGCTGTTTTCATGACATTGCGTAAATGGCACGAGTCTTGGTATGTGATCCGCTTGGAAGCCAATTTCAGCGGCACGCGCTCATGAAAGCCGACTTCTACTAAAATTTGCGAGATGTCTTTCATCTTGGCTGTAAAATCAGCGGCACGCTCAGCGTAATCACGGTCTTTGCTAAGCAAATGACTATAGTCTTGGAGAAAAGCGCCACAACCGCCAGCATTTGAAATAATAAAATCGGCGCCGCTATCCTCAAAGGCATCAATGTTTTTGCGCGCCATTTCTTGCGCCTTTGCCTTCTCGCCGCTATGGCCATGGAGGGCGCCGCAGCATCCTTGGCTATCTGGGACGACAATACGGCAACCAGCCTTTTGCAATAGCATAATCGTGTTTTTGTTGGTTTCATAAAACATCGTATCCATTAAACAGCCTTTGAAAAAAGCAACTGTAGCAACAGGCGCTTGCTCTGCTTCATATACACGTTTGTGTGCCTTCCGCTCTTTTTGAGGAAGGACGTTTGGCATCGCCCTTTCCATTGCCTGCATGCTCTCTGGAAACAACTTCATAAACCCTATTTTCCGGGTAATGTGTTGCAGTCCGCTACGCTGGTAAAAGCCAACAAGGCTCATCGCTTTTTCCATTCGGTTTTGGTGGGGAAACAACCCTTCAAACACGGTTTTGCGCACCGTTTTGACACCAGCAGAATGGGTGGAATGGTCTTCAAAAATGTCACGGGCTTCTTCAAGCATATGGCCATAGTTCACGCCTGCAGGACAAACAGGTTCGCACGCGCGACAGCCCAAGCATAAGTCTAAGGAACGTTTGACTTCCTCATCTGGGGCGATCAAACCGTCATGGACCGCTTTCATCAGGGCAATGCGGCCCCGAGGCGAGTGTGCTTCTTGATAACCAGTCTCCAAATACGTTGGGCAGTGTGGCAAACAAAACCCACATTGCATGCAGTTAAGGAGTTCGGTTTCATCCATCCGTTTTGCAAAATCAGCTTGAATCGCCTGCTCCCGTGCCGTCATCTCCACTTGGCTCATTGGCTCACCACCACCCGTTTTCTTGTTTCCTTCGCAAACAGTTTTGCCGGGTTCATAATATGGTTTGGATCAATCGCTTGTTTGATCGCGCGCATTAACGCAATCCCTTCCTCTCCTAGCTTCCATTCCAAATAAGGGGCTTTCATCATGCCGACGCCATGCTCGCCCGTAATCGTGCCGCCAAGTTCGATCGCCTTTGCAAAAATAGCAGCAAATGCTTCCTCGACTCGGTGCATCTCCTCTTCATCACGGACATCCGTTAAGCACGTCGGGTGCAAGTTGCCATCTCCAGCATGCCCAAACGTACAAATTGTTACGTTGTATTCTTTCGCAATCTCGTTAATTGCCCGGACCATATTCGCTACTTCTGAGCGTGGCACTGTTGCATCCTCTAAAATTGTTGTCGGCCGGAGCCTTGCCAGCGCAGACAATGCTGCACGGCGGGCTGCCGTCAGTTCGAGCGCTTCTTCTTTTGACGATGCGACTTCAGCCGAAAGCGCTCCTTCATTCAAACAAATCTCAGCTATACGCTGAATGTCCCGTTCCACCACTTCTTTTGCTCCATCTTGCTCAATGAGCAATACGGCCTCAGCATCAGTCGGGAGCCCGATTTCCGCAAAATCTTCCACCGCTTTTAATGTTGGCTGGTCCAGAAACTCAAGCGTAACGGGAATAATACGGTTGGCAATAATGGAAGAAACGGACCGTGCTGCTGCTTCCATATCAGAAAACAAAGCAAGCATCGTCTGTTTCGTCTCCGGCATCGGCACAAGTTTTAATGTCGCTTCCGTAATAACGCCAAGCGTTCCTTCCGCTCCAACAAGCAAGCGCGTTAAGTCGTAGCCAGCAACGTCCTTCGCCAATTTCCCGCCGGTCCGGATAATATCACCATTAGGCAACACCGCTTCAAGCGCCAACACATAATCGCGGGTCACGCCGTATTTTAACCCACGCAAACCACCGGAGTTTTCATTAATGTTGCCGCCAATTGTAGAAATTTTCATCGAACTTGGGTCAGGCGGGTAGAAAAGCTGCTTTTTTTCAACAGCCTCAATCATATCCAATGTGATAACACCTGGTTGTACGGTTACTGTCAAATTGTCCTCATCAATTTCAAGGATTTTGTTCATATGTTTGAACAGCAGAACAATGCCGCCTTCTGTCGGCACTGTCCCTGCGCATAAATTTGTACCTGACCCTCTTGGCACAATCGGGATCTTTTCCCGGTTGCACACTTTGACCACCTCAGCAACTTCCTCGGTCGAGCGCGGCGCGACCACGGCGTCAGGAAGGGCTTGAAAATTTGGGGTAGCATCATAGGAATAGACAAGGCGACTCGCCTGAGACGTTTGCACATTGCCATTGCCGACAATGTTCTCCAATTCTTCTGTTATTGCTTGAGACAGCATGCTCTCATCCCTCTTCCTCTTTTGTTCTTAATCTCTTAAGCTTACAAAATCGGAAATCACTTTTCTATAGGAGCTCATGCAAAATTATCGCCGTTCGAATCCGCTTTCTTTGTAGAATCCTCCAAAAACAAATGGGCCAAATAAAAAAGAACAAAATCCTCACTCTTTCGTACATCTAAACCTGTATGCTGTTTAAGCTTTTGAAAACGGTAATGGAGTGTGTTGATATGAACATGAAGGGCTTCTGCTGTCCGTTTCAACGATTGGTCGTTCTCTAAAAAAGCAGCCAATGTCCCTAAAAGCTCTTGTTCATCGCCGACTTTTTTTAAAACCCGTTCAACAAAGCGTGCTTTTGTGTCAGCAGGAATTGCCTCTACACAAAGTTCCAACTTCAACTCATGTTCAAACACGAAACGGTTTGTTTTTCTTGCTGCCGCTAAGGCCGCTTGCGCTTCCGCGTAACTCTTCTTAATCTCATCAGGCGGCAACGCCCTTCCGGCTCCTCCCCACCAGCTCCCGCCAATGGCCAGCGTTTCCGCCAATGTATGGACAGTCGCTTTAAGCGCAGTTTCTGTCTGCGGCGAGCATACAAGCAGAACCTTCTTTCTTTCCCACGGGATGGCAATCATCCCTTTTCTCTGTTCACGCCACTGCGCCAAACCGCGCCAGTGGATCGATTCCTCCAATCCTGTCTCAATCAGGACAATTTGTTTTTCGGTTTGCACATCAAGGGAATGGGCCGCCGCTTGCCGTTTTAAAGGTTCGGTCAGCGCCCCTGCTTCAAGCCACTCTTGCACAAACCCTTGCAGAGCACGAGTTTGCCATTGCATTTGTTCCATCATATGGGCTTCCTGAATGAGCAATTCTGTCATCCGCCTTAACAATTCGCCGTACGGCTCCATTTGCTCAGGTTCTCCCGTTATGCCAATCACCCCTGCTACTTGCTGAAACACGACAATCGGCAAATTAAGCCCTGGTTTGACTCCTTTTAAATGGGTTGCGTCATTGGCTGTAATAAGACGTTTACGCCGTTCGGCCATGCATAGGCTGGCGCCTTCATGAAAAGTGCCGACTCGGTTCGGGTCGGTGCTGGCAATAATGTAGCCGTCTCTATTGACAATGATGAGATCTTCTTTTATCAATTGCGACGCTTCAGCTATAATTTTTTGTGCAAGCACATCAGTCAGCAAAAATCGCCGCCCCCTTTTGTCATAGTTATCCTTACAGTTTATCATGCCCAACGATGTTTGGCCTATTTTGCAAACCCTACAGCTCGTCTGCTTGGTCAAACTTTTTAAATAGAAGCCAACATGTCTTTACAATCACTGTATATACTTATAGCATGTACGCAAAAACATATTTTTCTTTGCCGCCACAACTAAACGATAAACGACTATGCCAGGAGGATAACCAATGAAAACAAGACGGTTTAGTAAACAAGAAAAAAGCTGGATGCTTTACGACTGGGCGAACTCGGCCTATTCGATTATTGTTACGACAGCAGTGTTTCCACTCTTTTTTAAAGCGGTTGCAACAGACTCAGGCTTGAGTGACGCTACGTCAACGGCGTATCTCGGCTACACGATTGCGATTGCCACATTCATTTTGGCGATGCTAAGCCCGATTTTAGGGACGATTGCTGACTACGAAGGCTTGAAAAAACGCTTTTTTGTTTTCTTTTTTTCACTCGGCGCTGGTTCTACCGCTTTGCTCGCGTTTGTGCCTGGCGATCATTGGATCATTCTCCTGATCCTCTATACAGTGACGGCAGTTGGCTTTGCTGGCGCCAATGTATTCTACGATGCTTTTTTAGTCGATGTAACCGAAGAAAAACGGATGCATGATATCTCTGCACGGGGCTACGGGCTCGGCTATATCGGCAGCTGCATCCCCTTTCTCATTAGCATTGCTTTGATTGTATTGGCACAGTTGGAAATCATCCCACTCTCTTTTTATGCCGCAAGCAAAATTGCATTTTTGATTACGGCCTTGTGGTGGGCTGCTTTCACGATTCCGATGCTTAAGCATGTGACGCAACGTTACTACAAAAAACGGGAAGCGAGACCGATTGCCAATAGTTTTAAACAGCTTGGGCAAACATTCAAAGAAGTGCGCCAATACAAACCGTTGTTTTTATTTTTATTGGCCTATTTCTTTTACATTGACGGGGTAGGCACGATTATTCGCATGTCTACTGCTTATGGCAGTGATCTCGGAATTAGCGCAACCGATTTGTTAATTGTCTTATTTGTCACGCAAATCGTCGCTGCCCCTTGTTCGATTCTTTACGGCAGGCTGTCACAGCGCTTTACAGGCAAAAAAATGCTTTATGCCGGCATTTGCGTCTATATTGTTGTTTGCGTGTATGCGTTTTTCTTACGGACCACACTTGATTTTTGGATTTTGGCGATGCTAGTTGCCACTTCACAAGGGGGCATCCAAGCATTAAGCCGATCGTATTTTGCGAAGCTCGTTCCTAAACAGAAAGCAAATGAGTTTTTTGGCTTTTATAACGTGTTCGGCAAATTCGCCGCCGTGATGGGCCCCCTCTTGCTCGGACTCACGACGCAATTGACAGGCAATACCAATGCAGGTGTCTTTAGCCTGATCGCATTGTTTTTAATCGGCTTTGCTTTGCTAGCAAAAGTGCCTGAACCGAAAGACGAACAGCGCCATTCATACGCTAGTTAACTACGTTTAAAAAGATGAAGCAATTTGACAATCTCCCATCAGAAATCGACAAGAATAAACACGCCTTCTTCTTATAAAACGTGTATGATTTAGCTTGAACAGAATCGATAGAATGGAGACTTGCGATGGATGTTTGGGAATGGGTTGTTGCCGCTATCCTTGGCCTAGTCGAAGGATTGACGGAATATGCGCCAGTGTCATCAACAGGGCATATGATCATAGTGGATGATTTATGGCTCAAATCAAGCGAGTTGGTCGGGTCACAAAATGCCTACGTGTTTAAAATTGTGATCCAGCTAGGATCGATCTTAGCAGTGGCGCTTTTGTTCAAGGACCGCCTCTTGCAATTAGCAGGCTTTAAAAAACAAGCAGCAACACAGAGCGAAGGACGGGGTTTGACGTTAGGAAAAGTTGCCGTCGGCTTATTGCCAGCTGCAGTGCTCGGTTTATTATTTGAGGACAAAATGGAGTCGATTTTCCATGTTCGCACGGTCGCATTTGCTTTAATTGCTGGTGCTTTTCTCATGATTGCCGCCGATTTTATAAACAAACGGAACAATAAGAAGAAACAGCAAGTAGACGACATTTCTTACAAACAAGCACTGGCAATTGGGCTATTCCAATGCCTTGCCCTTTGGCCAGGCTTTTCCCGTTCTGGCTCAACGATATCAGGCGGTGTTATGCTTGGCTTAACGCACCGAGCAGCAGCAAACTTCACCTTTATTATGGCGATCCCAATTATGGTTGGCGCTAGTGCGCTGTCACTGATCAAGAATTGGGACGCCCTTGAGATAAGCTTGCTGCCCTTTTACGCCACCGGCTTTATTAGTGCCTTTCTCGTTTCCCTTGTGGTAGTGCGGTTCTTTTTAAAGCTGATTAACAAAATCAAGCTTGTCCCGTTCGCGCTGTACCGGATTGCCCTTGGATTGCTGCTGTTGTTTTTGTTTTCGTAGAAGTCATAAGCAAGCGAATGCGTTTAGGCATTCGCTTGCTTTGTTTTGCCGAAAATCGATTCACTATACGAGATAACGACCTTTCCGACGCTTGTCTGGTTAAAAGGCGGTTTTACAGTTCATCTGAAAAGGTTTGAAGATAGGATCGTTTTAGTGTTTGTAACTTTTTAAGTATAGTAAAAGAGATGGCTTTATGCAGATCATCTCTTTCCTGATAGTATAATATAATTTCTTCTATCATCTCATCATACTCAAAATAAAGTTCATGTTCCTCCAATGTTTTCATTAGTTGAAGTAGTGTCTCATCTACGCCACCCTTTACAAATAAGGTTTCGGTAATTGAACACCGTACTATATACTCTTCATTATTTAAGGACTCTGCTTTCGCTTTTGCTTCTTGTAATAAAGATAGAGCATATTTATAATCTCGTTGTAATCTAAAAAGGATATTTGCTAGATCCCAGCTTGACTTCATTCCGGCAACGCTTTCCCGATGATCGCCCGTATTAAGTGCTTGAATAAAGTACTGCCTCGCTTCTTCAAGCTTGTGTTGGCGTGTACGATTCATCCCTAAGCTACGGAGAACAAGAGCATGTGTAGTAGGAAAAGCTTTTGCTTCAGAAAGCACTGATTGGTAAACAAATTCAGCCTTGTCAAATAAAGAAAGCTCGGTATTGATTGCGGCTAACAACAATTTGCAGTTTAAAAATTTTTCCTTATTAAACTGTTGCTGTTCAAACAAATCAATCGCTTGCTCAATATAGGCGACCGCAAAAGTATATTGATCAATACGATAGTAACTTTCTCCTAAACGATAGAAAAACTCGGCTTTTTCGGCTTTATCTTGTATGTGATTAACAAGACCTTCGGCAATATGATAGAGACGAATGGCTGATTTGTAACGGCCTTGGTAAAACTCTGCTTGTCCATGGACAAAATAGTAGAGGAATTTTAACAGTTTATCATTATAAAAGTCTTTATCGCGGATAATTTCCAAGTCAGGAAATGCTACCTTTCTTTTTTGAAAATCTTCCATTAGAAGCTGGTATCGGAACATGCCCAAAGAGTAAAATGATAACACTTTTTCATCATGTATTTCAGTTGTTTCGACAAAGCGTTCCACTTCGTTTTTGAGGGTAATGACTTGTTCCATATCACGAGCAACAATACAGCGATACCATTCAACGATTTTTGCACCAAGCATTTCAGGAGCAATGTCAGTTGACATAGGGACATCATCCTTCCAAAGGCATTATTATCCATTGTTACAAAAAAGGAAAATAAAAGAAACCTTTTCTGCGATTTTCCCAACAAAAAAACTGGCCAAGCATGGCCAGTCGGAAGATCGTCTACTTATCGTTTCTTATACACTTTTAACAAACTCATATGCACAAGCCTTCGTTTTTTTATGTGTGGCTTAAAATCGCTTCAATCTGGCCATTGATTTTAAATGACATCGCTTGCACAGGCAAAATGAAATGGTCTCCTTTGCCAAGCGGATATTTTTTTCCGTTAACGACTAGCTCTCCCTCGCCACTGATGACGCTTACGAGTACATAAGGGGCTTGAAACGCTGCCTCCCATTTTCCCTGCACAACTGCTTTATACACCGTAAAAAATTCCGTTGCGACGAGGCGAGTGAGTGTGTGGCTATTGCTTTTTTCAAGTGTTTCAGTATTTGCTTGGTATGGCGCGTGTGGAATCATCGCAACTTCCTGCGCCTTGTCTAAATGCAGCTCCCGCTTTTTCCCATCTGCCCCTACCCGGTCAAAGTCATATACGCGATAAGTCGTATCTGAACTTTGCTGCGTTTCCAAAATCACACTTCCAGCGCCAAGGGCATGGATCGTTCCACTCGGCACATGGAAAAAGTCGCCTGTTTGAATAGGGATGCGGCGAAGGAGCTCGTCCCATCTTCCTGTTTCAACCATTTCTGCAAACTCGGCTTTTGATTTTGCCGTATGGCCTAAAATCAATTCCGCCCCTTGTTCCGCTTCGACTACATACCAGCACTCAGTCTTTCCGTACGCTTCATGGTCCTCCAATCGCTTCGCTTGCTCGTCATTTGGATGGACTTGCACAGATAAATCTTCTCTTGCATCTAATAGTTTCACGAGCAACGGAAACGTTTCGCTCGTTTTGCCGCCAAACAAGTCGCCTTGCTGATCCCATAGCTCTGCCAACGTCTTGCCTTTTAGCGGCCCTCTTGCCACTTTGCTTTGTCCATGAGGGTGGGCGGAAATCCCCCAACATTCCCCAGTCCGCTCATAGGGCAGATGATAGCCGTACGCCGCTAGCTTCTGTCCGCCCCAAATCCGTTCTTGCAAAACAGGCTCTAAAAAAATCGGTTCCGTTTTGGCATGTTCCATACATTTTCCCCTTTTCCGCCTTGATGTTATGTATCGCCCCTCTAGTATAAAACATCTTTGTAGCGAAGATAAGTCCTTGTCGATTAGCGCTATTTTTAATTGAAACGATAGCCACACAAAAAGCCAGCACCCATGAAGAAATGGTTGCTGACATTGAACGGCGGAAGAGATTTATTCCATTGCAACGGTTATGTCCACATTTTCTTCTTCAATCACAAACGGTTCTTCACGAAAGGCAAAAAAGAAATTGGAATCTGGATCATATTGAAGCGGCTGCCCATCTAACGAAATTGACTTAATCTCGTGTTCGCTTAGCACTTTTCCAAACAGCACATGAACGCCATCGATAGCAAGCAGCTCATAAGAGAAGTCGCCATCACCAGCAAAATCCCAATCGCTGTCACTGCTCTCCCAAACATACTCATCCTCTTCTTTTTTAATTGAAACAAACAAAATCCCTGAACCTCTTCGATAAGCGCTCATCTCCTGCTTATCTGATATTTGTTCACTTTTAAGCAGTTGCAAACACAGCGATTGATATTGGTTTCATCGTTCCCACTCCTATGCTTTAGTACTCCTTTGGATTTGTATAAATGTTTTTCATTTAGCTTACAACGAACAAACTTCCAGCCAACAATGTTAGCCGGAAGCCTGTTCCCGTTATCAAAATGCAAAACCACTTAAGATTCGCTTAACTGCCGGAGCTCGATCCTTCTTATTTTTCCAGAAATCGTTTTTGGCAGTCCGGCTACATATTCAATTGCCCGTGGGTATTTGTATGGGGCCGTTTCACGTTTGACAAATTCTTGCAGATCTTGTGTCAGCTTGTTTTGATCGTCGGTTGGTCGATTTAGCACGACAAACGCTTTGACAATGTGGCCACGGATTTCATCTGGGCTGGCGACAACTGCACATTCTTTGACGGCTGGATGTTTCGTTAATGCATCTTCGACTTCGAACGGCCCAATCGTATACCCTGATGAAATGATGATATCGTCACTTCGTCCTTCAAACCAAAAATAGCCTTCTTCGTCCCGATAAGCACGGTCGCCTGTTAAATAATACGAACCGCGATAAGCTGCTTTTGTCCTTTCGGGATCTCTGTAATATTCACGGAACAATGCAGGCGCATCTTTATGGACGACAATATCGCCAACCTCGCCAATGCCTGCCTCCTCTCCAGCTTCATTCAATATAACAACACCGTTTCCAGACGTTGGTTTGCCCATTGAACCAGGTCGCGCTTCCATGCCAATCATCGTGCCAATTAACAACGTGTTCTCCGTTTGCCCGTAGCCATCGCGCACCGTAATATCAAATTGTTCTTGAAATGTGGCAATCACTGCTCGATTAAGGGGTTCTCCTGCTGAAACAGCATGTTTGATGCTGCTAAGTTTAAAAGAGGAAAGCGCCTCTTCTTTCGCCAACATTCGGTATTCAGTCGGCGTCGCGCAAAACACATCAATGCCATATTCATCGATTAATTGCAGATACGTTTTTGCCTGAAAAGGGCCATCGTAAACAAAGGCAGTCGCCTGCTTGCCGACTACAGATAAAAAGGGACTCCACACCCACTTTTGCCAGCCTGGGGCCGCAGTCGCCCAAACAAGGTCTCCTGTTTCTACACCGAGCCATTCGGTTGCAGCAGTTTGCAAATGGGCAAAGGCCCAAGCTTGCGTATGGACAACGGCTTTTGGATTTCCAGTCGTGCCAGACGTATAGGGCAAAAACGCGATTTCCTCTTTATCCATTTCTCGTTCAAAGGAAGCGCTTTCATTTTTCATTCGATCATCCGCATTTTCCCAGCCGCTCGGCGCTTCGCCAAACACCCATTTTGCAATTAGGCCGTCGGTGCTGCCATCAGAAATTTGGTCGATTTCAGCTGTAAATCCTTTGTAAGCAAGGACGCCTTTCGCCTGCGAATGGCTAAGCCGGTAAGCCAGATCCTTCGCTCGCAACATCCCTGAACACGGAATGATGACAAAGCCGCCTTTCAAACAAGCAAGGTAAGCCGCATACGCCTCCGGCACGCGTGGGAAAAGCAACAACACTGGGTCGCCTTTTTTCAGGCCGCTTCGGCTTAAGGCATTTGCGAGCTGGTTCATCTTTTGGATTAACTCGTCGTACGTCCATTCTAGTTTGTCACCGGCCTCGTTTTGCCAAATAATCGCTTTTTGTGTTCTGATCGCTTCCCGTTCAATTGTAGCCGCTACATTATAGCTTTGCGGTGCTTGCAACACCTGTCCCATCTGATGAATCCCCCTTTCATTTAGCTATATCATACAGAATATTTCTTATTTTGGGTAGTTAAACAGGAAAGATCAGGCCTTGTTGCTCATTTTTTTCATTCCAACAAAAAGTGTCCCAAAATGATTTGAATCATTGCTTATGATATGGTAAAAATATAATGATCGTTCTATATAAATGAGGTGCGAAAATGAGCGAAAAGAAGAAGGCGATTTTAGAAACAGCAGAGCGTTTATTTGATAAACATGGATTTCATGCTGTAGGAATGAAACAAATCATTGAAGAGGCTGACGTAGCTTTAATGACTGTCTACAATCACTTTCAATCAAAAGAGCATTTAATTGTCGAAGTGTTGAAAAGGCGGGAAGAAAGGTATATGGCTTCTTTAAAAAAACACATGAAAAACAGCTCTTCCATTGCCGTTGCCTTGGCCACTGCCCATATGGATTGGCTGCGGGCCAATGATGCAAATGGCTGTATGTTTCTTCGGGCAAAGGAAGAATATTCATTGCATCCTGATCAAAGCGACATTATTGATTATGCCGACAAACATAAAAAACAGTTAATGTTATTTATGGTCGAGCAAGGACTTACAAAGCAAGAAGCAATACGCCTTGTCTTATTGTTTGAAGGAGCAACCGCACTTGCAGAGGTACTAAATATGGAGGACGTTGCCCAAGAGCTTCATTATTCTGCCGAGCGTTTGTTTGAAAAGTAAGCGGATTGCTTACTTGCCTATAAATGTAATGATCGTTCTATCTAAAAGGAGTTGAGAACATGTGGTCCATTGTTTTGCCAAGTCTCGCGATGATTGCAGTGACGTACGCACTGGCTCGTTTCAGCTTCGGGTTATTCTTGCCAGACATTGCTGCTTCTCTCGATCTAAGCGCAGCAAATGGCGGATTTATTGGCGCACTTGCGTTTGCTTCCTACACACTTGCATTATTTGCATCTTATCGTTTAATCCGTTATTTCGGGCAATAC
Source organism: Shouchella rhizosphaerae (assembly GCF_900142675.1). GTDB lineage: Bacteria > Bacillota > Bacilli > Bacillales > Bacillaceae_D > Shouchella > Shouchella rhizosphaerae. Next base: position 159,064 of record NZ_FRBS01000005.1, read on the forward strand.
AACATTATGTTGGCTGCTGGCACAAGCGCTATCGTCGGCATGCTTGGCATTGCGTTTTCGCCAAGCTTCCCTTATTTGGCCATCGCCGTATTTATCGCTGGGTTAGGTGCGGTCTCGCTTCGCCTGTGTTAAGTCAAGTTGCATACGCCAAACTGCCCTCCAACCAATTAGATCAAGCCAACACTTGGATCAATAGCGGCACAAGTATTGGTCTCATCATAACCGGGCCTGTTGTATTATTGTTTTCCGAACATTGGCGGTTGTCGTATCTTATCTTCACGGTTATTGGAATCATTGTCTTAATATGGGCAGCCCGTTCGATTTCCTCTGACCAAAACAAAATGAACCAAGCAACGCAAATTTCAAATTGGGGTTCTGTACTTGCTAGTGCCAAGTATTTGCTAGTTTCATCTTTCATCATTGGCGCAAGCTCCTCGATTTATTGGACCTTTTCAAAAAGCTACCTAGTATCGGTTTCGTTTACAACCGCAAACGAAAGCATTGTCTTTTGGATGGTCATGGGAATTGCCGGCATTTTAGGGGGGATTGCCGGAGGGGTTATTCAAAAAATCGGTTTAACTTGGTCTCACCGATTAGCCTTACTGATTATGCTCGCCTCCCTCATCATTCTTCTCTTGCCGAGCCGGATTGCTATTTATGCTTCTGCCAGTATGTTTGGCAGCTCCTATATTTTTTTAACTGGGTTGTTTATTGTGTTGGCAACCCGTATTTTCCAAAGCTTTCCCTCACTTGGGGTTAGTTTATCGTTTCTTGCTTTAGGCATCGGACAATCGATCGGCTCTTTTTTCGCAGGTAAAACAATCGAACTAACTTCCTATCCGTTTGCCTTTATCCTTTTCGTCGCGATTGGCATCATTGCTTTGTTTATACCGGTTGAAAAACGGATGGCAAAGGGGAAGCCAAGGCGTTTAAACGGTAGTGTGTGAAAAAAGCTATTGAATAGCCATAGCAGCCTGCTTAGGACAGCTGGCTGCTATGGGCTGAGGATCGTGCCTTTTGTTGTTGAGATTATTCTAGTTGTTTCAGTAAGAACGGTTTCATGCATGAGAAAGTGATGCAAGTCATTCAATATCCGATTATAATAATTCTTATTCGTCTTCTTCCTTTTCGCATCATCATTTTATCTATATAAAGGAGTGGTGGAAATTTATGAATGCTATGGACAGCCAATCCACTCAAATAAAAATTGAATATCAGTTCACTAGTGACAGAAACGCGATTTCTGATAAACAGAGAAAAGACGTTTCTGCGATTTTAGATGTCAGTGCCCGATTTAAAATTTTTATCAATGACGACCTTTACTTTGATCAAGCAGAGTTCCCGATTCTCGAGTTTTATACATACTTGTATAATTGGAAGCAGGCAATCGATCAGTCTAAAAGAGCGCAGGAGTTTCATTACTATACGTTGGAGTTTGATGAATACGAAGACGGGGCGATTCTCTCTATCATTCCTTTTGGCGATAGCGCTAGACTGAAATCGATTTGGGCAGAACAAGCGCTTTATCATGTATTTGACCTAGACTACTTGATTCGAGCGTTTTTAACATTAGAGAAAGACTTAAAGCGAGAGATTGAAGCGTATTTTCCTATCAAACTGGATAAATTCATAAAGCATATTCCCGCAATTGTATTTGATTGGAACAGCGGGGATAGCAACTGATCAAAGATTAGGCTCTTCTTTATCTTCGCCTCCGAAATCATCACTTATTTACACGGGCTGAAAAAAGCTGACAGTAGGGTAAAGAAAGCAGTTCATTCATAGTGCACTGCTTTCTTTTTTTACCATATGGCCCACTCTTTCTTTCAGCAATTAGAAAGGAAAGGAATGAACATTCAATCCCCATAAAATCGGCAAAATAAAATAAACCAATAACGGCACAAACGCAATGATAAAGACGTTTAAGAAAAAGCCTGTACGAACCATATCCCCCATTCGGATGTAGCCAGTTCCGAATACAACCGCATTTGGCGGTGTGCTAACAGGCAACATAAATGCAGCTGAAGTTGCTAGACAAGCTGCCATCATGAAGACAAATGGGTCAGCGTCAAGAGCAAAAGCAAGGGAACCCATAATTGGATACAACATGGTGGCAGAAGCACCGTTCGACATAAGCTCTGTCATAAAGACAGTAATCGCAACGACAACAACTAGAACGACAAATGTTGGCAATACGTTTAAACCAGTTAATTGACTGCCTAAATAGTCTGATAACCCAGTTTGGGTGAAACCTGCAGCGAGCGATAATCCACACCCGTATAATAAAAAGATACCCCAAGGCAAGTTTTTGCCCGTCTCCCAGTCAAACATCCTTTCGCCCGGCTTGCTTGGCGCTGGCAGTAAACAAAGCGCAAGCGCTGCAGCAATGGCAATGATGGCATCAGTCAACGTAGGAATAAATTGCACCCAAATAAATGAGCGCGTAACCCACAGAAAAGCAGTCAAAATAAAAACTACAAGGACAATCTTCTCTTCGGGCGACATACGGCCCAATGCTTTTCGTTCACTTGTCAACAGCTCTTGTCCCCCAGGAAGTTCTTTAAATGGCAACTTAAAAGCGACCCGGGTTAGAAACAACCAAATAATCGCCGAAAATAATATGGCTGTCGGCACACCAAACAACATCCATTGACCATACGAGATCTGTGCCCCGTATAGCTGATCTGCAATCGCCACAAAGATAGCGTTGCTGGGCGTGGCTACCATTGTACTGATACCTCCTACAGAAGCAGCGTAGGCGATAGCCAGCAACAAAACTTTGCCAAATACATTATCTTTAGAGTCTATATCTATTGACTTATCCTTTGCCATTTTTGATTGCACATGTTGGATTAAGGCAAGCGCCATTGGAACCATTAACATCGTTGCGGCAGTGTTGGAAATCCACATGGCAAGAAAGCCTGTCGCGGCCATAAACCCTAAAATAATCTGGTTGGTGCTCGTGCCGCATATCCCAACAATGTAAAGCGCAACTCGCTTATGCAATCCCCATTTTTCCATTGCAAGCGCAAGCACAAACCCGCCCATTATGAGGAAAATAATATTATTTGCATAAGGAGCATAGGCCGTTTCCGTCTCCAACGCACCAGTCAGCGGATACAATACAATTGGCAATAGGGAAGCCAATGGAATAGGAACTGCTTCTGTAACCCACCAGGTCGCGACCCAGCTCGTTATCGCCAGTGTTGAAATGGCGGCCATCTCCAAGTTTTCCGGACGAAAGAAAAGCTGTATCGCCGCAAATAAAGCTGGTCCTAATAGTAAGCCAATTCGTTGCCTAGTCGAATAAGCACGCTTTCGAGGCTCAGGAGGCTGCACGGAAGCCACAGGAGAAGGATTGGTTGTTTTTCCTTCAGAAAGCTTTAACACAAATGACAACGGTTTCAAAAGGCTATTAAATAGATCCTTTACTTGATCATGTTTGGCCCAAAGCCAAGCCCATACTCTACGGACATATATAGACGCCATTCTTGCATTCCTCCTTGCGCAGACGGCTTTGCCGCCTGCTTTTATGGTCCATCAATTAACAAGAAACGGTACGCCACTTTTGCAGTACCCGTTCCACAAATGTTTCACATAACCCAAGGTAAGTAGCTGGATTGGTATAAGTTTGAATTGTTTTTTCATCCATATAGGCTAATAGCTCTTCGTTTTCCAGCAAAATCGCTTCAAGCGGCCTATCTTCTTCATATGCTCTCATTGAAGCCTCGTAAATAATATCATGTGCTTTCTGTCTTCCTACATACTTTCCAAGGCCAAGCATGACATTTTCAGAAACAATCAACCCTTTTGTTATATAGACGTTCTTTTCCATACGGCTTTTATGGACAATTAAATTCTCTAACACGCCTTGCAGTTGTTCCAACCCGCCACTTGTAAGAATGCATACTTCCGGCAAATACGACCATTCTGTCTGCCAAAATGCCATATCCCGTTCATGTTCTTGAATCATACAGTCGAGACCAAGTGATGCCTTTCTACGTACCACGTGGGATAAACTAACAATGTATTCGCATATCATCGGGTTTCGTTTGTGGGGCATGGTGCTGCTTCCAACTTTACCCATTTCAAATCCTTCTTCTAGCTCGCCAATTTCCGTCCGTTGCAAATTAATGATTTCGTTCGCTATTTTTGCCGTGGTCGCAGACAGCATGGCGACAATCATACTAAACTCGGCATAATGATCTCTTGCCGCGTGCCAAGTAACGGTAGGCTGCTTTAGCCCCAAAAGACGATTGTACTCCTTTTGGACGTCCAATCCCTTATCCCCTAAAGAAGCCAATGTACCGGCTGCTCCGCCAAACTGACCAACCAAATAACGCTCGCCTGCTTGTTCCATCCTCTCAATATGCCGCCCTATTTCATCTGCCCAAATAGAAACTTTATAGCCAAACGTAATCGGAAGCGCATGTTGGCCGTGTGTACGTCCCGGCATCATTGTGCTCTTATGTTCTTCACTCAACTTTAGACAAACGTTTAACAATGCGTTTGCTTGGTCTAACAGTAATTGATGGGCTTCTTTGACCTGCAAGGCCAACCCGGTGTCGATGATGTCTTGGGTAGTTGCCCCCCAGTGCACATAACCACCAGCATCCCCTTCACATACTTTTTCTAGCTCGCGAATAACGGTAATGAGCGGGTGTGAGGTTTCTTTTATTCCTTTACGAATTGTTTCAAAATCCATATTGGCGACAACCGCTTTTTGACTAATTTCATCAGCTGCTTCTTTTGGAATAAGCTTAAGGTTCGCTTCTGCTCGTGCTAAAGCGACTTCAGCATCAAGCCAGTTTTGCAACAACTTTTCATCCGAAAAAATGGCCCGCATCGCTTCTGTACCAAATTGGTCCTTTAATAAATGAGAATCGATCGGATTGGAAGGCATTTCAATCATCCTTTCTAGTCAAACGTTTTATTTTTATAATCGCTTATTAAAAGGATAAACATAGTCAAACGTTTTCCTTAAAAAGATCCTATTATAAAAACGCTTTCAATGTCAAGCGTTTCTTTTTCTGAATAGTGAATACGATACTTGATCTACAAAAAACAACTCACGACTAAAGCGTTTCCCATTAGCTACAGGCATTGGTATACTGGAACAAGAATAATAATTGAGGTGCAGCAAAATGGTGACGTTAAAAGAAATCGCTGAAAAAGCGGGTGTCCACCCTTCTGTAATTTCTAAGGTTGTCAATGGAAAGCCGGTCAGTATTCGAGACGACACACGAAACAGAATTCTAGCGCTATTAAAAGAACTAAACTACCAACCAAATAAAGCCGCCCAAAATTTAAAAAAAGGCTCTAACCGCGCGATTGGTATGGTAGTTCCCGACTTCTTCAACACAGTTTATGCGGAAATTATCCATGGTGCCGAAAATATGGCCGCCCAATTGGAGTACACTCTTTTTGTGTACAGCTTAAAGCAAAAAGAGCTGCAAGACGATTACTTGCCGAGGAGCATCAAACAACAAATTGACGGCATCCTCATTGCCAGCTCTGACATTGACGATTCCGATGTGCTCGCTTTGATGGATGAGCTTCCACTCGTCCTCGTTAACCGTCTTTCAAAAGGCATTGACTCATATGTTGTCGCCGACGATAGTGGTGGCGCCAAGAAGGCTGTGGCTCACTTATTGGAGCTTGGCCACACACAGATTGCCCATATTAGTGGCCCTCTTTATACGGGAACGGGGCTTAACCGTTTTCAAGGGTACCGAGCGGCTTTAAATGAAAAGGATATCCCGTTTCATCCTGCGTTAATGGTGGAGGCTCCGTACAGCCTGGTTGGCGGCTATAACGCCATGAACGAGCTTTTCAAAGCTCCGGTTCAGCCAACAGCTTTATTTGCTTCAAACCTCCTTGTCGCAATTGGGGCATTAAAAGCTTGCAACGAACATAACATTCGCGTCCCAGATGACTTGTCCATTGTCACTTTGCACGATGCCGAAATTGCAGCGATGATGACACCTGCTTTAACGACTGTAAAACTACCTCTTTACGAGATGGGGGAAACCGCAGTTAAGCAGCTAGTCTCCCTTATTGATGGAAATCACAAAAAAGGCACGGTCGTTGAAGGGACTGAGTTGATCAGACGAGGCAGCACAAAAAAATGGAAGCGTTAAAAAAACAGTTACACTCTCTTGTAGCTGTTTTTATTTAAAGGAATTTGTGTAATGGATATTGAGATCTACGGGTCTTATTTACCGATCCATCACAAAACTCGTTTCTGAGGTTTGCTCAGCGCTTAACCAGCCGGATTCTGTTAAACCATGGAGCCAGGCAGGTTCTATCGCGTTCGCTTTTTTAACGGTAGTCTTGCTTATACGCTTGGAATTGGCCTTCTTCTATCAGAAGCTTATGATATGGAAATGCTGTTGCGGCTTTGTCAACTATGAAGCTTGGAGCGCAAGCCGGAATGCCCAGGCATGAAGAAGTAGAGACTTTATTCAAGGAGGCGCTTGAGTGAACTAAATGATTAAACGACCATTGATTCTATAAACAACAGCATGAAAAAGTCATATTTGATAGATGCAGTGAAGATTATGTTTATAAATAGGGAAATCCCGCTAAATAAGATTGATTAGCCATTACAAACGGGTTGGTGATTTTAATGATTTTCTTTGATATTGACGGGACGTTGCTTGATCATGATTATGCAGAACGGGAAGGAATTCTAGCTTTTTTTCGCACTAACAGTAGTTTTTCTTTTACTCCACAGCAATCAATTGAAACATGGAAACAACTTTCTGAAAAATACTTTAATAAGTTTTTAGCAAATGAAATGTCATTTCAAGAACAAAAAAGAGCGCGAATGATTGATCTTTTTAAAAAGGTTGAAATGAATTTGACTGCACAAGAGGCGGATGATCAATTTGAAGTTTATTTGTCTTTATATCAAAAAAACTGGAAGGTGTACCCAGACGTTGTAGAGGTTTTAAATAAATTGAAACAAAGACATTTCCCATTAGGGGTTATAAGTAATGGCGATTACCAACAGCAAGTAAAAAAGCTGCAAAAAATAGGAGTAGAAACTTACTTTGATTGCGTTATTACTTCAAGCGAAGTAGACGCGGCCAAGCCTGAAAAATCGATCTTCCTTGAAGCATGCTCACAGATGAATATCCCTCCTAAAAGTAGTTATTATATAGGAGACCGATTGGAAACGGATGCACTAGGCAGCAATTTGGCTGGAATGACAGGGATATGGTTAAAGCGTAAAAATAGCCAACAATCCCATCCAGAGATTATTACCATAAGTTCTCTTAAGGAATTAGTAAACATCTTGCCTTAATATAATAAGGGATAGTGTTAAAAATATATCTGCTAATATAAAGAAACCTAAGGCAAGGATTGATTGATCTTCGCTTTAGGTCCTTCATGTTTTATCGATGTTTACAGCATGAGTTTTTTAAACAGCTTTTTATTATAAAATTAGCCCACAAGACGCTTCCCCGTCTCGTCCCTTTAATAACCTTTAGTAACATTCCTTTTCCTTGGCACTAACCCTGTAAGGAGTATCGCTGAGTAGGCCCATAACAGCCATGAGGCAAACATGCGATTCATTTCCGGATCTAAGTTTACGAAGATATTAGCAAAAAACAACAACACGACGACATCGAACAACATCCCCGGCAAAGCAATGAAAACAGCGGCTTTTTGGCGTTCCCTCCGCTCCAATTTTTTATAGCGATAAACAGGATAAGTCAGACTCAAAATCAACGGAATCACAACTACATACGCAGCAACCAACAACAGCGGCTGTTCCAGAGAGAAGAAAAACTGTCCGAAAAAACGAAAAACCGCTGTCGCTCCTAACCATACTAAAAAACCCCATACAAGAAAAAACAAACTATATCACATCCTTTGGCAGCGAATGAATGTGAAAAGACTAACGGCTTCCCAATTGTTTAGCCAGCAACCTTTCCAGATAGTCGAACACTTTTTTGCCATCGAAATCTGATCTCATTAAAGACTGTACCGCCAAACCATCTATGAGCGCATTCACGAACACACTGCAGACGTCTGGCGGCATGCCACAACATTCGTCTCCTGCTAATGCTTGAATTTGTTTTTGGAGAACGTCATTCTCATAGGCCAGTAATCCGCCAATTCGCTCACGAATGTTATGATTGTGCAATCCTGCTGCAACCAATGAAAAAAATAACGAGTGATAAGAAGCATCGCTTGAATTCCTTTCATAAGCAGCTTCAAGACCTGCTTTCATCCACTCAATCCCTTGCTGGCCCGTATCCTCTTTCATCTGTTCCAACCTCTCCCAAGAGGTTTTGCACATATCCTCTACCACTTCAATCATAAGCTGCTCTTTCGTTTTAAAATGGTAGTAAACCGTTCCTTGCGTCACTCCCGCTCCCTCTGCAACAGCCTTAAGCGTTAACTGATTGATCCCATTCTCGACAATGCACGTTTTAGCCGATTCAATTAAATCTTGCTTTGTAATTACATTAGGTTCAGCCATTTTCGTTCACCACCACTATTTAGTTAGTTATATGACTAACTAAATGATATATGTAGGCAGCTACCGTGTCAACGATAGCTACAATTAAAAAATGAATCGGTTGATGCCTTGACTGGCATGGATTCGATAGGATTAAACACAACAACCGGAAAGCGATAGAAAAGCCTACTAACCTCTGGGTTTAGCAGGCTCTTTTATCACACACTTTTAGCTCACGTTATGGCTGTCAGCCTTATTTAAAGACAATTTTTTCCGACTATCAAATCGAGCGTTGCTGTAAACGATCCCACCGAGAATAATGAGCACTCCAACCCACTGAGCCCAGCTTATCGCTTCTCCCAGCACTAAAGAAGACATGATAATCACAACCGGCAATTCAGATGACGTTAGAATGGTTCCTAATCCCGGACCGACATGCGGCATACCAATTGAAAAGAGAAGCGGCGGAAGGACAACGCCGAATATGCCCAGTGCGAATCCATAAGGAAGGATCCCCATTAATACATCTAAGTCAAATAAAAACGTTGGTGGAAATACAATAAATACGGTCAATACGCCTCCTGTGCAAAGAAGAGCGCTTTTTAAAACGGGAGGCGTGTCCTTTTCAACCGAACCACTCAAAAAAATGAATGTGGAAAAGGATGATGCTGCAAGCATTCCCCAAAAGCTTCCTTGCCATGATAACGCCAAGTGCTCCTGAAATAGAATATTGGCTGCCAACATGGAGCCAACCAGAAGCAACGCGATGGAAATAAGTTTCCTCTTGGTCGGCTTTTTCTTATGGAATCCCCACTCTAACAAGGCCCCGATCCAAACAAATTGGAACAAAAACACGATCGCTAGAGAAGCGTTTAAAGTTTGCAAGGCTTGGTAATAAAATATTCCTGTTAACCCGAATGGAATACCAGATACGATAAGCTTGAAAAATTGTAGACGTGTCGGTTTTTTCATTTTCGTAAAGAACACTGCAAGCCAAATAAGCACAACCCCGGAGAGATATTGCCCTCCGGTTACTGCTGACACGGTAAAACCTGCTGCATACGCCAATTTAACAAAAGTAGACAATACCCCGTAACTGCAGCCTCCTAAAAAAACAATCAATGCATAGTGCCATAATTTCATCGCGCCAGTTTCCTCCTTTATTGAACGCAAAAAACCACACAATGACCATACGGCCTTTGTGTGGCGAAAATAGAAATTGCTCTCTAGAAAAGTCCACAACTTCCCAAATAGGTTTTAGGTAAATTATTCTGTTCCGTTCATAGTATAGGAGCATCCTTGGAACATTGTCAATTCTTATGTGCGATTTTTAAAATGATATCCTTCATTGGATTATGAGGAGAGTAGCCCAGGAAGTTCCATCCACTTGAAAATTCGACCATTACTGGATTACTCAAATAGCCAGAAACAGGAGAGAACTTCTCAAGTTACGTGCCTCGCCCACACTTTGAGTAACAAAAGCAATCTCCTCCTTCAATAGCTTAAAGCTGCTTTCTATACAATGACCAAGAACTAGGCTATTCTAATACAAAAGAAAAATGATCTTGTACCTTTGGGCGGTCGGCTCCTCATGAACCGGCTGGTGAAGAGATTTTGACTCGCTCCCCGAACCTGGACGCTTATAAAATACGTAAATTGATTACTAATTTTACAGCAGCTCAATAGAAAGCGAGTAAAGCGTAAAGGTATGAAATAAAAGGAAAAATTCAAATCCTGGATGTGGGCATGAACAAAAAAATGAAATCGATTACTCTTTGTGCTTGTTTTCTCGTATTGTTTTAGTCCTTATCAGATAAATTTGTTAAACTGTTAAGGACCATAACTAAGTAAGGAGTTGAAACAGAATGTTTTATGCACCATTATTTGAGAACGATGTACCAGTAGCAATCTCCCGCTAGCGGAGAGATACTGAAAAGCTACTCTCTCCGTGAGGCATAATAAGCCTAAAAAAACGGAGGGTACAAAAAATGAAACATACATTACTAGGGTCTTTGTTTTTGGTGTTAGCTTCAAGCATTTGGGGTGGCATGTACGTTGTAGTGAAAATTTTAGTGGAGGTTATTCCTCCGGTTGAGCTTGTTTGGATGCGCTATGTCATTGCACTTGTAGCGTTAGTTATTTTAGGGTTTGTGACCAAACAAAATTGGTCCATCCGAAAAAAACACTTTAGGATTATCGTGGCTATCGCGCTTGTAGGATACGTGGTTTCCATTATTGCACAAGAAACAGGAACGATGCTTTCAACGGCACAAATGGGAGCGATTATTACAGCTACGACACCCGCTTTTATGGTGTTGTTTGCTAGTGTCATACTAAAGGAGCGATTAACTTTCAAAAAAGCGATGTCTGTAAGCTTGGCTACGTTAGGGGTTATTATTATTGTTGGCGTTGATAACCTCAATGTCTCCAGCACACTTGGTGGCATTTCGTTAGTCATCGCTGCGTTAACATGGGCTTTAATGTCAGTCCTTATCAAATGTTTACCTAGCGACTACTCACAAATTGTTGTCACAACATACGCGACTTTATTAGCCGTTGTTGTGTTAACACCTTACGTGATACCAAGATTGCTTCAATTGGATGTAGCTCAACTCACGAATCCTACGATTTGGGGTGGATTAATCTATTTAGGAGTTATTTCGACTTCACTAGCATTTTTATTATGGAATCGTGGACTACAAATGCTTAATGCCTCTAGTGGAGGTGTGTTCTTTTTCTTTCAGCCCGTGGTTGGAGCCTTATTAGGCTGGCTCATATTAGGAGAGACTATTAACATAACCTTTTGGCTTGGTTCTCTTCTTATAATCATAGGTGTGTTGTTGGTGATCAAAGACAACCAACAAGAAAAACAAACAATGGAAGAAACAAAACGCGCTTAATCATAGGATGAAAAGATATGGCAACATTTAATGATTTTCAATAACTAGACATGAGGGTCAGAGAAATCATTCGGACCGAATCATTTCTAAAGCAAGAAAACCAGCTTACAAGCTTTGGGTTGATTTTGGAGAATAGATAGATGTGAAACAATATAGTGCCCAAATTACAAATTGCTATACCTAGGAAGAGCTTGTCGGCAAACAAGTAGTAGGTATCATCGATTTCCCTCCAATGAAAGTTGCTGATTTTCGATTTTCAGTTAGAAGTCCTAGTTACGGGTTCTTATTCTGAACAAGGGATTGTATTAATTTCACCACAACGCCTTGTAAAGAATGGAGATCGAATAGGATAATAGTAAGGTCCGCCTTCTTTATAGGTGGGCCTTTCTTTAGTGTCGCAATTTTGGAAAAGAAACTTAAGTACTCTTTAGTTGGTCCCCAAAACGGGGAAGAAGTTAAGCCTATGAAGAGCACAAGGTATACTAGACTTCGGCCTTTTTCTTCTTGCCGCTGTTTCTTCTTTTGATTGGTTCTTTGAGAGGGTTGCACCTCTTACATTGGCACGTTCACTTTGGTTTTTTGTTGAATTACTGCTTAACCTTGAAATAATATGATTTGAATGGTCATATAAACATCCCCTTTTACTTTTTAATTATAGGAAAGTCCATTAATGGCTGTCCTAAATTTATTACGCTTCTAAGGTGCCTTAGTACAAGAACAAATCTAATTTTTTTCCTTACTTTTTCTATATAGTTCACTCCAGACTATAAAATCGTTCAAATCTTTTTGTTCTATAAGTGACAGGATTCTAATTGGCTTCCTATGAGAACTTCTCAAACTACGTGTTCTCCCTGCACTTTAAGTAGCAAAAGCAATCACCTTCAATAGCTTAAAGCACCTTTCTATACAATGACAGAGAACTAGTCTATTCTAATACAAAAGAAAAAGAGCTTGCACCTTTGTTCCTCGTGAACCAGCTAGTGAAAACAGGAACAAGAGATTATGACTCGCTCCCGAACCTGAACGCTTTTGAAAAAACACATATACAGCAGCTCAATAGAAAGACCGAGTAACGCGTAAAGGTATGAAATAGAAGGAAAAAAATTCAAAAATCACGGATGTGGTTATCATGAACAAAAAAATGAAATCGATTATTCTTTGGACTTGCTCCCTCGTATTGTTATTAGCCAGTGCCGCTTACTTCAGCACCAAACTATATCCTAGTGACACAATAACTTCGGAGGAGAGGCAGCCAGCAACAGCCGAAACGGAAACAAGAGATTACTATGTCTCACCGCAAGGCAAAGATACGAATCCTGGAACAATGAATGCCCCGTTTGCCAGTATCCAGAAAGCAATCGAATTAGTCAAACCAGGCGGCACTGTGTTTCTTTTGGAAGGAGTCTATCACCAAACGGTGAGCATCAATAAATCAGGATCCCCTGACCAAGGTTATATATCATTGCGCAATGTACAGGGACAAACGGCAATAATAGACGGCAAGGGCGTAAAGCAAATTGAAGATGGCGTCATTCGTATTGACAATGCCAGCTATGTACGTGTCGAAGGCATTAAAATACGCCATTTTTATACATCATCCGCCGATGTCACGCCCGTTGGCATTTATGTGAGCGGTAGCGGCAGAAATATTGAAATGATAGGGAATCGCATCCACGATATGGGAACGAACGCAGATCAGCGAATAGGAGGCGGTAATGCACATGGCATTGCCGTTTACGGTAACTCGGCAACTTCATTGGAACAGCTTGCTATTATCGAAAATGAGTTATATAACCTGAAACTAGGGGCAAGCGAAGCGATGGCGGTGAATGGAAATGTAGCCGGCTTTCGAATTGCGCGGAATATCGTGCACGATAACAACAATATCGGCATCGACGTCATCGGCTTTGAAGGGACCGCGCCGAATCCTTCGCAAGATCAGGCTAGAAATGGTGTAATTGAAGAAAATCATGTATACAATAGTTCCTCTTTTGGCAATCCCGCCTATGGGGAAGATTACTCAGCCGCCGGCATATACGTCGATGGCGGCAAAGCTGTAAAAATTATTGACAATGACGTTCACCACAATGATTTTGGCATTGAACTGGCAAGTGAGCATGCCGGCGGTGCTACTTCAAATGTAGAGGTATCAACGAACCGCATCTATAACAATCATGGAGCAGGCATTACGCTTGGCGGCTATGACGAAGATCGTGGAAGGACGGAAAATTGTATCATTAAAGAAAATGAGTTAACAGAAAATAACGCGAAGCATCTTGGTTATGGTGAAATCAATCTAGCCTTCGACACTAGGAACAATGAATTGCGTAACAACAACATCACTGCAAATGAAGACGGACTAATGATCACAAACGAGTTCACCGAAAATGAAGGAAATAGCGTCGACTTTAATCACTATATTAGTAAAAATCAAGCGTATTGGATATGGAAGGATGAAGAGTTTGATGATTTCGCAGTCTATCAAACAGAGACCGGGAATGACTTGCATTCTGATTTGAACTGAATTTAGAAACTATAAAACAACCCGATAGACGCCTAGAATCCTGCAATGGCTCCTTCATGCACCAACTAGAATCACACCAACTATACGTGTGCCACGAATCGTAATGGCCAACACCAACGGAGCGAGCAGGCGTTGGTGCTGGCCTGGAAGTGAAATAATAGGAATTTCATTTAATCACCCTTCTTTATGTGGAAATAAACGATTATAAGCGGCTAGACAAAGGGGATAATGGTCAACTACCCATTGACTCCTTTTGTCATGCTCATTGTTCAAATCGAAGAAGCACCTTTCTTTCGCTTGTCCTGTTGGGTCATTTATCTTAACAAACTGCTCCGCTATTGCTGCGAAAAATAACTGATAACTTGATGGGTAAGGATAAGGGTAACCATCTTGTCTACTACCTAATAACGTAATCTTTTCATACCCTATTAAAGTTTCCGAACTTATATAAGCTCCCGCCTCTTCTAATACCTCTCTTCTTAAAGCTTCGACTATCGTTTCACCTTCTTCCATATGTCCTCCTGGAATTTCCCAGCCTCTATTCTCTAACCTCGTTAGTACTAACCGTTCTTCAAAAAATAATAGACAATGGACTGCGGTGACTAAATGAGTTGCTGGTGGAACATTTGATAACACCATTTGAATGATATTTGGACAAGGTAAACTTTTATTGTTTAGTTGTTCCTGTATAATCATTTTCGTCTCCTTTATTCGTATATTTAACGCGCTAGATTCATCATCCACTCATCAAGCCTTTTAATTTTATGTAGGACAGTAATGCGTGGGAAATTTCAATAATCGCCTAAAGGTACAAGCAGGATTATAGAATTTTCTAACGAATAAGTACCCCAATTTGATTTTAGAATCGGCAATGGCGATCAGCGACAAAGAATTGGAAGTAACTAGAAAGGAGTAGAATATATTGAACAAAGAAAAGAATCATGCGGATGTGATTGGGTACTGCAGCATGCGAGTTCCAGTTACAAATTTGAAAAAATCAGTCACTTTTATTGTACTGTCTTGGGCTATGAATTGGTTTCAACAGATTATTCGTTTGGAGAAGCACATATTGCATTGAAAAACAGAAATGGTCCAGGTATTTTTTTGATGGAAACTAAACCTGAAGATGTCACACAATTGAAGTTTGTCTTTCCTCATTCATTCTTTATCACAAGCAGCACCGGACATGTGACGATGGTTGAGATATTAACGAATGACTTGCTTGCGTTGCATGAACGGATTAAACAAGCTGGAACCCCTATTGATAAAGAACCTATATTTACTAATGATTTCGGTTATTTCACCTTTTATGACCCGGACGGGCACTATATTCGCGCGGTTGAAGAAAGGGGCGTCTATTTCGACTTGAAACAACGAATGAGTTCAACACTCAAACGGGATTTGACTGAGCATGAGAATCAGTTGCTATGGGGGCTATGTGAAAAAGCTAGTGTCGAGCAGCAAAAGTTTCTCAGCTCCATCATCTCAGAAATTCAAGGTTCTTAAGCAGGCGTCGTAAAACAAACAGGCATGCATTCGGAACCGGGCGAAGGCCAAGAGAAAATACCCAATCAAGGTCTTCTATTCATCGCTCAATTTGACCAGATGCCAACTGTGCAGCTGCCCACTCCACTATCTCTGATGCTCGATTAGCGGAAACAGAAGTCAATATTGTTTTGACATAACTATGTCTCCTTCTCCAATAGCTGATAATAAATTTCATTATTCTGATGGATTACTTGGGACTAATAACAGTGTTAGCATCCGGAAATGCTTTCACACGAGTTTTTGGCTCACTTTCTCCTTTGTTCCATTGAAAAAATTCTCGAAAGTATAATGGGACACCTTGAGTTTTAGAAAAGTCCAAACTATCCATTGCTTGTATATGGATATGAGGTTGAGTTGAATTTCCAGAATTCCCGCAATTAGCGAGATATTCCCCTTCTGAAATATTCTGCCCTTCTTCCACTACAATTGAATCTAACTGTAGATGAACAATTGCAATATATAAATCAGAATTATCTGGAGCAATTATTACGTAATTTCCAGCTATTGCTTCCGGGCCTTTACGAATTCTATCGGCTTGAGTCAACATATATGGTAACAATGTAAGTAGTGAGCGCCGTGCTTCATGATCAGGTTCGCCATTATGAATGCTTACTACTTTTCCAGAAACAGGTGAGATAACTGGCTTACCAAATGCATAGAAGATTTCAGGAGACTCGGATCCCAAAAGTGTATTCCAACTTCTTGATGAACTTGTTCGATTCTGGTCATCAACTGCAATAAAGTCAATTGCGTAACCTACCCCAAACATATCTGTGCCATGACTCGGTATTCGTTGTGCCGGAGTATTGCCCACCATCCATTTCCCAGTAAAAGGAAGAGATCCAGTTATACCGGGACCATTATCATGTTTTGATATAGTTGCTTCCTTGTTATACATACCATCACCCTCCCTATATCGCAGAATCAAAAGTACTAAAATTCTTTTTTAATAGACTTATTATTTTACTCATCCTCTTTATGATTACGTTTGCTCTTACTAAAAAATTATAAACTCAATAATAATATACCAATAATTAAAATATTTAGCCATCGTGTTCCAACCATCAGCAAGAAAATCAAGTGATGCTATAGGTGCACCATAAGGACAGATACAAGAGCTAAATTAATATAACCCAAGAACAGACAATTATAATAGAATTGATTTTAAACCAAGTTGAACTTGTAATTGATATCTTATAAACAAGTCTTCGCCAAACAAAGGTAATAGTGAAGAACGACAACAATTGGAAGGATCAGTATGGATATCACAGTTTCGATCATGAAAAAATGTCTACTGCCTCAGGGAATGATTGTGCAGTCCAGCCATGCTTTCAAGTTTGTCAGCAATACAGCATACGGGTACAAAGTTAGCTTTATTTGATTTTATGTATTGGTTTAATCATTTGTTAATTTACTGGTCTCTTAACTACTTAACACCGGGGGTTGGCATCTTATGAAACTGTCTAATTCTGTGTTGATACCATAATACTTCTCCATCGTATGGTAAAAGACTTTGAAGAAAAGACCCTAGAACGAATCAACAACACCCCCCAAAAAAGAGCGCCAGCCGACGCTCTTAGTATCCTTACATCCCTACTCTTCCTACCGCCCTTCAATCCACTCCATGCTTTCCTGTTGCGCTTCCTCCAAGGCTTGTTCTACCGACATCGTGCCGGTTAAGGCGCCTTCGGTTTTTGCTTGCAAAATGTAGCGTGGCTGGGAGGAGGCCCATGGATAGCGGGGTGTGACGGCGTTGGTCATCGCTTCGAGGACGGGTTCCATTAGCTCCATCTCCTGGATGCTTTCCCATTCGGCTGCCTGTTTGATGACAGGGGTAGCCCCCCATTCTTCCCATAGAAAGCGCTGGAAGTATTCGCTTGCGCTGAACTTAATAAATTCCCAAGCTAGGTCTTTGTTTTTGCTCGTTTTTCCGATTGCGAGCGGGCTGCCGGAAAACATGCCGCCGACGCCGTTTTCATTTTTAAAGTTTTGCACAATCGGGAAGCGGTCTTGCAAACTTTGAGCGTAAATGGTTTTTAAGTTGCCGTTTCCTTGGTTGATGCCAATGGCGATATTGTTGCTAGGCGTCAGCCACCGCTCATTGCCTTGGCCGTTAATAAAGCTTTTTGGCATGTAGTCGGCGAGCTCAACCATCGCTTTGAGCGCCTGTTTCATTTCGGGCGAGTCGAAGTGCAGCTCAATGTCTTCCCAGCGTTGGCCTGTGCCCCATTCGCCGCCAAAGCCTTCCATAAGATTGGCGAGCGTTAAAGCAGTGTCGTTTGTGCCGGGAAAGTAAATGCCGTAGTTTTGTTCACCTGTGACTGGATTTTCGCCTGTCATTTGCTTCGCTTTGTCGATCACTTCTTCCACTGTCGGGTAATCGGAGAGTGGCTCGACGCCCCATTGTTCAAACAATAGCTTGTCGTATTGGATGAAACGGCCGTCCCCAAGTACTGGCAGGGAGTAAATTTGTGGTGTGTCATCGTCTGGACCGAATACTTTCCAGCCTTCGACCAAGTTGTCGTTATAGACGCCTAAATCAAAATCGTCGTCTTCTTCAATGAATGGTTCGAGTGGTTCTACCAAACCTTGGGCGGCAAAATCGTTGACGCCTGGCATTTGGTAGACGTCGGCCTGGCTCCCGGCAATCATTGCTTGTGTATTGGCGACATAGTTGCTCCATGGCATCATGATGAATTCAATCGTAACGCCTGGATGAAGCCGTTCAAATTCTGCTTTTGCAGCATGGAAACCGGTCGCTTTTTGGCCTGTAATCGGATCTGTTGTATCTTGCATCTTAAAATCGCCAATCATCGCGACGGTCAAGTCTGCGTTTTCACTCGGGGCATTTTCTGTTTCCGTTTGCGGCGCACAACTGGCGAGCATCACCAACGAACAGGCTGCCACATGTGTAATCAATCGCTTCATTTTTGCAGTCCCCCTATTCTTTTAAGCCACTAAGGGCAATGCTTTGGATAATATAGCGCTGCAAGCAAACAAATACGATAATAATAGGCACAACGCTCATCGTAGCCAGCGCCATCGTCATCCCCGCCAATGCCGTTCCGTTCTCTAACGAAAAGCTGGCGAGAAAGAGGGGAATCGTCTGGAGTTGTTCCGAATTTAAGACAACGAGCGGCCACACAAATTCATTCCAGTTGCCCATAAATGACAAGATGAGGAGTGTCGCTGTAATCGGGCCGGCCAGCGGCGCGTAAATTTGAAAAAATGTTCTGAATTCACTAGCGCCGTCAATCGACGCGGCTTCCCGCAAACTGTCAGGAATTTGGTCAAAAAATTGTTTGGTAAGAAACACGCCTAGGCCATACAAAATTGAAGGCAAAATGACTGGCCAAAATGTATCGAGCAAGCCAACATGATTAAACATCGAATACAGCGGGATAAGCCGCGCTTCAATGGGCACCATCATCGTCGCAAGCACAACAATAAACAACAGCTTTTTCCCTTTAAAGCGCCCTTTTGAAAAGGCATAGCCCCCTAATAACGCGGCTGACACTTGTAAAACGACAGAACCAAACGTCACCAATCCTGAATTAAGATAAGCACGGAAAATGCGGCCATTTTCAAATACCAATTCATAGTTAAAGATCGAAAACAAATCAGGAATGAAGCTTGGCGGGAACGGAACTTGAATATTGGCCATTCGGTCAAAGCTAATGCTCACCATCCATACAAAAGGAGCGATGACGAGCAGCGCGCAAACAAAAAGAAAGACATAGATCACGATTTGAGCAACACGCCGGTTTGTTTGTTGGCTTTGGGCCAATTTCATCCCCTCCTATAGTTTCAAGCGCGTCAGCTTGAGGTTCAGTACTGTAAATGCAAGAATGATGAGAAACAGCAATACCGTGATGGCAGAGGCAATGCCAAATTCAAACCCGCCAAAGCCCCGCTCATAAATGAGGGCGACCATTGTCTGCAAGGAACGGCTGGGGCTGCCCCCTGGACCGCCAAGGACAAACACTTCTTGGAACCGCTGTAACCCAGAAATCCAGCCCATAATAAACAGAAAAGCGAACGTGCCTGCCATGTTCGGAATCGTGATAAACAGCCATTGTTGCAAACTGGAGGCGCCGTCGATTTCAGCAGCTTCATACAATTCCGGTGAAATCGCCTGCAAATTGGCCAAACAAATAATAATGACAAAGCCGAGCCAATGCCAAACAGCCAGCAAAATGACGCCTGCTTTTGAAGTTGATGGATCAGATAGCCATGGGGAAGTTGGCAAGCCGAACATGTCTAAGAAATGGTTAATGAGGCCGACTTCCGGTTGGAGCACAAACATAAAAATCATCGCAGCAGCAACGATTGACGTGACATTGGGCAAGAAAAACAACACTTTAAACATGCTTTGAAATCGTTTAATGCGATTGATCATGCAGGCGAGGACAAACCCGGCTGGAATCGCTAGCAGCAGCTGAAAAAAAGCAATATAAAACGTATTGTAGACCGCATTCCAAAATGCACTTGAACTTAAAACACGTTGATAATTGCCTAAACCGATCCATGTCTCGATCGTCCCGTTTGAGCGGTAAAAACTCAAACGGAACGATTCAAACACGGGATAAAGAATAAAACAAGCAATTCCCAATAACGTTGGCAACAAAAACAAATACCATGTGAGCGTTGATTTTGCGGCTTTATTTCGGCGTGTCTGTAGTTGGACACTCTCCCCCATTTTCGCTTTCATCCATTTCTGGCCCCCTTTTCTTTGAATTAGAAAATCCGCCGTTGCCAACCGTTTCGTTTTGCAATCGCTTCAGCAAAGAAATAATCACCATAAATGAGAGAGACGTTTATGTCGCGGCCTTGTGGGGCATTACCTGTTGCCTTCGTCAAGATCGCCTCGCTCTCGTCACTCGCCAAATAGTGGGTGCTCAGCGATTGCAATATCTTTTCTGCCGCCCGCCGGTACATTCGTTTTTCTCGCTGTGGCACTTGTGCTTCGATTTCAAGTAAGCCAGAAGCGGCGATGGCTGCGGCGGAACTGTCACGTGGCTCCTCTTCTTCCCCGCCACAGCGAAAATCCCAGTACGGCACATTGTCTTCTGGCAGTGCTGCAAGAAAAAAGTGGGCAATTCGTTTAGCTGCATGCAAATAGGCGCGCTTCCCTGTGTGGCGACAGGCGTTGGCAAAGCCATACAACGCCCAGGCGTTCCCCCGGCTCCATGCTGAGTCAGGTCCGTATCCTTGGCCGCCAATGGACTCGATAAATTCCCCTGTATGGGAGTTAAAAGAAAGGATATGGCTTGTGCTGCCATCGTCGCGGACGCCCCATTGCAACGTTGTATTAGCGTGTGCTGAGGCGATCTGTCCGTAGCTCGGATCATTGGTGACGCGGCTGGCCCAATAAAGCAAAGAAATGTTCATCATGCAGTCAATAATGGCCCAGCCTTTTTTGTCGTCACCATTCCACGCTTTAATAAAACCGCCAATTGGATTGAACCGCCCTGCCAAATAATTTGCTGCCTTCAAGCCGATTCGGAGCCCGTCTTCGCTTCCCGTCTGTTCGTACTCCATCACCGCCGTCAATAAAAATTGAAAGCCCACATCGTGGTGCAAGATGATTGGATGTTCTTGGAATGCTTCCTCGATTTTCCGTGACCAACCTTCTGCTTGATTTTTAAAGAAAGCATTGCCTGTCACATCATGCATCAGCCAAAGCAAACCAGGGTAAAAGCCAGAAGTCCACCAGCTAACAGGCATATCGTCGTACCGCCCGCTGCTATCTGATGCATGTGGTGAACGATTCTCCATTTGCTTGGCCATCCTTGTGATGCGTTGTTCCAATTCATCGATGGCGATGATGTGTTGTACTGTTTCCATTTGACTCCCTCCTTTTGATACACATGATAGCGCTTCCACCAATGAAAAAATCATGATACAATGGAAAGAAATATTGTTTTGTTGCACAAAAGGAGTGCGGCAGCGATGACAAAAAAGCCGTTGTTCCAGCAATGTCCCCAAAGCTCCGAAGCGCTTGATTGGCATCATAAGAAGCTGTTTTATCCGACTGATTACAATGGCTATTACCATTGGCACCAAGGTTGTGAATTGCTCATTGTATTTGACGGAGCCGGCAGCGTCGTTGTGAACCAGCAAATGTCGCCAATCAAAAAAGGCATGCTTTTTTTCTTCCAGCCCTTTCAATTGCACCATGTTGCGCCTGCTTCGGCTGCTCCATATGAACGGGCAACGCTACATTTCGATCCATTGCATGCCGAAAAGCGCCTAACAGCTTATCCGGCGATGGCCCAATTTTTCCGTCAATTGAAAAACGGCTACAACCAAGATCCGTTTATTGATTTTTCTGAAGACTACTTTTACATTCGCTCTTTATGCGACATGCATGACAAAATGGCTGAAGCAGCTTCGATCAACGAACGGGCTGAACGGGAAGAGTTGCTCTTGATTCAACTGCTCAGTTACATGCAGCATCAGCTAAAGGGACGGCCTCCTACAAAGAAGCTCCGCCACATTCATTACGCCGAACGGATTATGGGCTGGATTGAAGACCATTTAACGGAACCATTTAATCTGTCGCTACTGGCA
The DNA here is from genome assembly GCF_900142675.1 of Shouchella rhizosphaerae. Lineage (GTDB taxonomy): Bacteria > Bacillota > Bacilli > Bacillales > Bacillaceae_D > Shouchella > Shouchella rhizosphaerae. The sequence continues at coordinate 181,082 of NZ_FRBS01000005.1, forward strand.
CAGGACTTGTATTTGTCCAAGTCGTATGTTTCTAAAGTGTTTCGCCGTGAGACGGGAAGTAGCATTACCGACTATTTAACAGCGCGGCGCATGAAAGAAGCGTGCCACCTTTTGCAAACGACGAGCTTGCCTATCGACGAAATTAGCCAGCGTATCGGTTTAACGAATGTCTCGTATTTCATCCAAATGTTCAAGCGCAAAACCAATGCAACGCCGCACCAATACCGCTTGTCTATGAATACAGACAACAACCACGTATAAGTAAGAATCGAAAATCCCCAACAATAGATCAGCTAAACCTACCCATGAAGACTACACTGTTTGTAAGCGCAAACAAAAGGAGAGGGTTTAATGGATCAAGTGCGGATCGGTGTGATTGGCGTTGGCAATATGGGTAGCGCCCACGCTGCTTACTTAGTAGAGGGAAGCATAAAAGGCGCATGTCTTGGCGCATTATTGGAAGAAGATGGAGAGCGAGCCAGTGCCGTGCAACAACATTTTGGCGACAACGTGCCTGTATTTACAAATGAAAGCGATTTCTTTCACGCCAATGTCGTTGATGCCGTCCTGATTGCCACGCCACACTACAGCCACTCACGCCTTGCTGAGCAAGCCTTTGCCGCAGGCCTGCACGTCCTGTGCGAGAAGCCTGCCGGCGTATACACGCGCCAAGTACGAGAAATGAATGAAGCGGCTCAAAAAAGCGGACGTGTGTATTCTTTAATGTACAATCAACGGACAAAGCCGATTTATCTAAAGCTTAAAGATTTGATCCAATCGGGCGAACTAGGGACGATTCGGCGAATGAACTGGATCATTACCGATTGGTACCGCTCCCAAAGCTATTATGACTCAAGCAGTTGGCGCGCCACCTGGCCAGGCGAGGGCGGCGGCGTCCTCATCAACCAGTGCCCACACCAATTAGATTTATGGGGCTGGCTGATTGGCATGGAACCTAACCGAATCCGTGCTTTTTGCTCATTTGGAAAATACCGCGATATTGAAGTGGAGGATGAAGTGACCGCTTATATGGAGTACGAAAGCGGTGCGACCGGTGTGTTTATTACGACAACAGCAGAAGCTCCAGGGACCAACCGCCTTGAAGTGACTGGCACAAAAGGAAAAGCGGTTATTGAAGGCGAAACGCTGTCTTTTTGGCAGTTGCGGACGCCAGAGCCCGTGTTTAATGCATCCTATAAAGGTGGTTTTGGCGCTCCAGAACATTGGAAAATTGATATCCCTGTCGCTGGCGCCGAAACGGGGCACCAAGGCATTACCCAAAATTTTGTCGATGCGATTTTACATGGCGTTCCACTAATCGCCCCAGGCGAGGAAGGCATTCAAGGCCTGACGTTATCCAATGCCATGCATTTATCAACGTGGATCGACAATTGGGTCGAACTCCCATTAAATGAAGCCCTTTATGAGCAAAACTTAAACGAACGAATCCGCAACTCTCCAGGAAAAACGGTCACAACCAATCAAACGTTGGATGTACGAAAAAGCTACTGAGGAGGAAAACGATGAACAAGCAAAATGGGATGAATTATGCGCCAAAAGGAAAACCAAACAAAGTCGTCAATAAAGACGAATTTCGCTTTTCTGCAATCGGGCTTGACCATGGACATATATACGGTATGTGCAATGGCTTGCTTGAGGCGGGGGCAACGCTTGTGTCTGTGTACGACCCTGATCCTAAAAAAGTCGCTGCTTTTGTTGACACCTATCCAAATGTGCAAGTGGCTGGTAGCGTTGCCGATATTCTTAGCGATGAAACAATCGCTTTAGTTGCCGCGGCAGCGATCCCATCTGAGCGGGCCGCCCTTGGCATTCAAGTAATGGAAAGCGGTAAAGACTATTTTACAGACAAAACGCCGTTTACATCGCTTGAGCAGCTTGAACAGGCAAAAGCAACCGTTGAGCGGACTAAACAAAAATACATGGTTTATTACAGCGAGCGCTTGCATGTCGAATCGGCAGTATTTGCAGGCGATTTAATCCAGCAAGGAGCGATTGGCCGCGTTTTGCAAGTAACCGGGTTTGGACCGCATCGGCTTAACGCCCCAAGCCGTCCAAAATGGTTTTTCCAAAAAGAGAAGTATGGCGGCATTCTTTGCGACATCGGCAGCCATCAGATCGAGCAATTCCTGTATTTTTCCGGGGCCCGCGACGCGACGGTGCTTCACAGCAAAGTCGCCAATTATGCCAATCCTGATTACCCTGAACTTGAGGATTACGGCGATGCGACGCTCGTCGGTGACAATGGCGCGACGCACTTTTTTAAAGTAGATTGGCACACGCCAGACGGGTTAAGCACATGGGGAGATGGGCGGACGTTTATTACAGGGACAGAGGGGACAATCGAACTGCGCAAGTATGTCGATGTCGCTCGTGACAATGGTGGCGACCATCTCTATCTGGTTAACAAAGATGGTGAACAGCATTTTGCTTTATCGGGGAAAGTCGGGTTTCCGTTTTTTGGCGAATTGATTTTGGATTGCCTAAACCGGACGGAACACGCGATGACGCAAGCCCATGCTTTTAAAGCAGCGGAGCTGTGCTTACGCGCCCAAGCACAAGCTGAGCGTATGATGCCATCGGAGCAAACAACATGAGCGGCGCACTTGTGCAAACGCCAACATTGAATTTCAACTACAAAGAAGACCATAAAAATGAACGGACGCTTTCCTTTCACTCTCACGAACAAGCAGAAATCTTTTATTTTCATGAAGGCAAATGCACGTACTTAATTGGCGATCAAATTTTTTCCCTTGCCCCTGGCGATATCATTTTAATGAATGGCTTGACACTTCATTGCCCAAAGCTGTATCACGGCCATCCTTATGTCCGCTCAACGATTCACTTTGACCACCGTTTTTTTCAGGAGGTGTTTCAAGCATTGGGTGACGACCACGCCCTTTTGCCATTCGCCCAAGTGAAGCCAGTGCGCCTCTCTTTTACTGGGGGCAGCCGCCAGCAATTGGAACAGCATCTAGCCCAGTTACATGATAGCCAAAAGCGGGGCGGCCCTATGGCTGCGCCCCGCTTCCAGTTAGCTTTTATGGATCTGCTTCTTTATCTTTGCTCCTATTGGGGCACGTCACAGAACGAGCTCCCTAAGGGGGAAATGAGCCAAAAAGAAAAGACCGTCCAAGCGGTCGTCTCCTTTATCGAAAGCCATTATCATGAACATCTCGGCCTTGAAACGATAGAAGAGGCACTTCACGTTAGCAAATACCATCTGTCGAAAGTGTTCAAAGAAATGACAGGCGTAACGATTTTTAAATATTTGTATCAGCGGCGAGTCAACCAAGCGAAAATTGAACTTCTCGTAAGCGACGCCAGCATTACTGATATTTGCTACCAAGTTGGCTTTCATTATCCATCCCATTTTACAAAAGTGTTTAAACAATTCACAGGCATCACGCCTGCTCAATACAAGCGCCAAAGCATGTCTGGCTAAGCATTGGCTTAGCCAGAATACACTCGTCGTTAAAGCTGTGCCGCCAATTGCTGTAAGTTGGCGAGGCTTATGCGCAAGCTGTCCATCGGGTCCCTTTTGCATACATCTTGTTCGACAACATACCACTCTACTCCATTTTGTTCGCCCCATTGCAAGATCGGCAAAAAGGGAATCGACCCTTCTCCGACTTCGGCAAATGTCTCTTCCTCATCTTTCGTCATATCCTTCAAGTGGATCATTGGCATTCGCCCGCTGTACGTCTGAATAAATGTATATGGATCGCGGCCGCCTTTTTTAACCCAGTAGACGTCAATTTCAGCTAGAATGCGGTTATCTTGGCTCGGTTCAAGCAAATAGCTAAGCGCATCTTGCCCATCGATCGTTGTCTCAAACTCGAAAGCATGGTTATGGAAACCGATTTGAAAATCAGGTGCCTGTTGCGCCACGTTATTTAGTCCTTCCTTAACGGCCCGGTACCCTTCCTCCGTCCGCAGCTCTTCAGGCAAATATGGGCAGAACAAAGCGTTTGTCCCGTATTTCTGTGCCTCTTTCAGTACAAGGTCAAGCTCATTCGTCAAGCGAGCAAACGGCACATGCATTCCGGCAGCAACCACATTGTTAGCCTTTAAATGGTAAGCGACTTCATCTTGGTCATAGCCTGCTGGCAACCCTGACAATTGCAGCCCTTTATAGCCCATTTGTGCAAGCTCTTTAAAAACTGGGCCAATGCCGACTGTTTTTAACTGTTCACGAACAGTAAATACCGTTACTGCAAGTTTTTCGTTCACCCGTATCGCCCCCTATGCTTCTACTATAGGCGATTCTAGCCACACGCGCTTGTTCTTCGTTGTGTAAAACCGCGTTTTGTTTTTCCCTCATTGTGGTTTAGCCTTTGATGCCTGTAAACGTGATCCCGCGAATAAACGTTTTTTGCATAAAGAAGAATAACACGATAATCGGCAACGTCATCAGCGTCGAAACGGCCATCATCATATGCCACTGAGAACCTTGTTGGTTTTGGAATTGCTGGAGCCCGAGCGACAATGTATAGGCCGCTTCATCAGTCAAGTAAATAAGCGGTCCAAGAAAATCAGTCCACGCCGCCATAAATTGGAACAGCGCGACTGCTAACACAGCAGGCTTGGCTAATGGAAACATGATTTGCCAATAAATGCGCCATTCGCTGGCCCCATCAATTTTTGCAGCTTCCCGTAATGTGTCAGGAAGGCCTTTAAAAAATTGCCGCAACAGAAAAATCGAAAAAGGGATACCGAAAAAAGCTGGCACAATCAATGGCAAGTTTGTTCCCACCCAACCTAACTGGTTAAAAAGCAAGAAAAGCGGAATCATCGTCACCTGTGTCGGAATCATCATGACGCCAATCGTAATCGCAAACAACGTATTGCGGCCACGCCACCGGAGCTTTGCAAAACTATAGGCTACAAGCGGGCAGGAAAGAACGACTCCGAGTGTGCTAAGTCCTGTAATAACGGCAGTGTTCCATGTGTATGTCCAAAACGGAATATACTTCGTTGCTTCAATATAATTCTCCCATTGGAAAGGCTGCGGCAAAAATTCTGGCGGAAACGTAAAGACTTGCGTAATCGGCTTAAAAGAAGTAGACACCATCCACACAAACGGAACTAAAAACAAAATCGATGCAAGAATTAAAATGGTATGAGCGTAGATGCTTTTTAATCGTTTTTTTGCCAATGTGTTCATGCGGCACCTCCTAATCGCCTTGGTAATGGACCCATCGTTTTGAACTCCAAAAAACGATGGCCGTCAATGCCATAATGATGACAAATAAAATCCATGCCATTGCCGATGCATAGCCCATCCGGAAATAACTAAACGCGTTGTCATACAAATACATGACGTAAAATGTCAATGAATCAGCAGGGCTTCCAGAACCTTGTGTCATCGTATAAGGCAGTGTAAATTGCTGGAAAGCGCCGATAAAGCCCATCACCAAATTGAAGAAAATTACAGGCGTCAACAACGGCAGCGTAATATAAAACGTCTTTTGCAGAAAGCTTGCGCCATCCACTTCCGCTGCTTCATAGTACTCTTGCGAAATATCGCTTAGGCCAGCCAAGTAAATGATAACCGCTTGTCCAATCCCCCAGAGCGACATCAAGATCAATGCCGGTTTTGACCAAAATGTGCTGCCAAGCCAAGGCGGCCCTTGTATGCCGAACCAGTCTAGAACAGCGTTGACCAACCCGAATTGTGGATTTAACAGCCAAATCCATAAGATTGCCAATGCAACATGTGGAACAAGAGTCGGCAAAAAGAAAATCGTCCGGTACACAGCCATGCCACGCACCCGCATATTCAGCACCATCGCCAAAGCTACGCCAAAAATAATGCTCAGGGGCACGAATAGAACAGCAAAATAAATGGTATTGTAAATCGAAATCCAAAACAACTCGTCTTGAAACAACTCGCGGTAATTAGCCAAGCCAATAAATTTGCCGCTTTGCAAAATGCTGTAATCCGTAAAACTGTAATATATTGAAGAAATCAAAGGGTATGCGAAAAAAAGCAAAAGCCCAATGATCCAAGGCAACGCAAACAGCCAACCAGCTAAACTTTCATTCGAACGCTTGCGGCTTACCCGTACGCTCGGTGCCTTTCCCGTTTCCAATTTTGCCATCTTCCACCCTCCTAATTTTCCTCTTCGGCCACTTTTTTAGCGACTTTGTCAAGCAACGCCTGGGGCTCATCTCTGCCGTGGATCGCATACTCCACTGCCCTGTCGAGCTCGTTCCATAGCAATTGCCCGCTTGCAATCGGAGGCCGCGAATTCGAATCCGGCAAAATATCAATAAATTCTTTCATAATCGGATCATCGCCATACAGTTCTTCATTGACCGTATCAATCACCGACATTTGGTGATCCATTTCGTTGAACGTACGCTGTCCTTGTTCGCTGCCGAAATATTTCATAAATTCCCACGCCTCTTCAGCGTGTTTGGCTCCTTTCGGAATGATCAGCGACATCCCTCCTGACCAGGTCGCAAAATTGTCGCCTGTTGGCGTAGGGACAGGGGTCACCCCGTAATTTAAATCAGGATTGTATTGATTAATGGTAGAGATCGAGAACGGGCCATCGACTTTCATGCTATAAATTTCTTGAATAAAGGGGTCCATCTCATTGCTTCCTTGGGCCGTGTCAAAACTTGTGACTGTCGCTGCGTCATACTTGTCGGCAATTGAAACGAGCCATTCCAGCGCTTCGACATTTTTCGGATGATTGATCGTCAACTCGCCTGTCTCAGGTTCGTAAAAATCGCCGCCGAATGCCCACGCCCACGTGTAAAACCACCCTTGCGCCGTCCATGGCACCATACCAAGCTCCTGGACGCGCCCATCTTCAATCGTTGAAAGCTTTTCAATCGCCTCTTCTAATTCATCAATCGTTGATGGCGGATGATCAGGATCTAGCCCCACTTCCATAAAGCGGTCTTTATTGTAAAAAAGCAGCCTTGAATCGGTTGTGAGCGGCATGGCATAAATGTCGCCCTCGTAAGTCGATTCTTCAACAGCATAGTCATAATAAATCCCCATATCGTAGTGATCGGCTTCAATAAAAGGCGTCAGCGGTTCAAGGGAATTCTCTGCCGCATATTGAGCGACTTTGAAACGGTCGAAATGGGCAAGATCAGGTGGATTGCCGCCAGCAATTGCTGTCAAAAGCCGCTGGTCGTCTCCTTCAGAAGAGGCGCTATAAATCGGTTGCACAAAAATGTCGTCCTGGCTTTCATTAAAGTCAGAAGCCACCTGTTCGATGGCTTCCAGTCCTTTTCCAGTATAATTGTGCCAATAAGTGACCGTCGTCCGTCCTTCGACGGTAATCACTTCTTCCTCAAGCTCTTCTGTACCCGTGTCTGTGCTGCTGCATGCCGTTTGAACAGTCGCGACTGCCGCCAAAAGACCGACCCATTTCAAGGAACGAAAACGAATAGACATGATTGGCACCTCCATTAATTGGTCGTCGCAGGTACATTGGCCTCATCAAAATAAATGGTTTTGCCTGTTTTCGCTGATTGATAAATCGCTTCCAAAATTTCACTGACAACAAGCGCTTGTTCCGCTTTCACGAGTGGCTCCGTGCCGTTGCGAATCGCCTCAATCCAAAGGCGCGCTTCCTTGTCTGCTTGGCTTTCCGCCCCGCCTTCATAATAGGCGACTCCGCCAGCGTTTAAGTCAGGCTTCGTTACGTATAGGCGGCTTAATTTTTCACCGTTAATCCGCAAGCCGTCACGCATATCTGCGCCTGCTTTCGTGCCACACAACGTCGTTTTCGCTTCATCGACATCAAGCGTATTGAGGGCCCAGCTTGCCTCTAATGTAATCGTTGCGCCATTTTCCATCGTAATAAAGGCAAATGCCGAATCTTCAACGGTAAACTCTTTTGGATCCCACGGGCCAAAAGCATTGGCCGCATTTTCTGTATTCGACAGCTTGTAGTAAACATTGCCGACAACACTTTTAACGTTGTAGTTATTCATCGTCCATAACGTCAAATCAAGGGCATGGGTACCGATGTCAATTAACGGGCCGCCCCCTTGTTCCTCCTCGTTTAAAAAAACGCCCCAAGTCGGTACCGCACGGCGCCGCACGGCATGTGCTTTCGCAAAGTAAATGTCGCCTAGCTCGCCTTGTTCCACAAGCTCCTTTAAATAAAGGGAGTCATTGCGGTAACGGTTGTCATAGCCGATTGTCAGCTTTTTGCCTGTGCGCTTTGCTGTCTCCACCATTTGCCGTGCTTCAGCAGCCGTTTTCGCCATTGGCTTCTCGCACAGCACATGCTTGCCTGCTTCCATCGCTGCAATGCTAATCGGCGCATGGGACTTATTCGGGGTACACACATGGATGACTTCAATCGATGAATCCTTCAACAGCTCGGTGTAATCGGTATACACATTCGCGCCTTCGCTGCCGTACGTTTCCGCCGCTTTCTCTGCCCTTTCTTTAACAATGTCACAAAACGCCACCATTTCAACGCCTTTCACTTTAGCCAAACTCGGCATTTGTTTGCCATTGGCAATGCCTCCGCAGCCTATAATGCCAATTCTTACTGTCCGCTCTTCCATTTCAATCGCTCCTTTTATCGTAATGAATGCAAAAATTGGGCGCTTTCTTTAATCGAGTCAAACTCATCTTTATCAAACTGCTCTTGTTCAACCGTGTACCAGTCAACACCGTGTTGCTTTGCGGCTGCATGAATCCCGTGGAAATCCATGATGCCGCTGCCGACTTCGACATTGCGCAATTCCTGTAGGTTGTTCATATCTTTCATATGCAAAATTTTAATCCGGTCTTTGTAACGGTGAATCCAGTCAATCGACTTCTGCCCCGTTGCTTCCAACCAAAACGTATCAAGCTCCATAAACAGATAACGCGGGTCCGCAGCGGCAAATAACAGATCAAGTCCGTATTCGCCTTCAAATTGGGTAAGTTCGATGTCATGGTTGTGATAGCCGAACGCAATATTGGCCGCTGCTGCCTTTTCGCCGATTTTCGTCAACAGCTCCCCTGTACGTTTATAAGCATCGGCGCTGTCCCGATAAGACTCAGGCAAGCCAGGGCAAATAATGTAAGGGCTTTCAATTTCGCTTGCATAAGCAATCACTTCATCCAACTGACCTGTTAGTTGTTCGATCGATATATGGCTCCCCGCCGCCACGAGTTGGTTATCTGCTAACCTCTTTTTTAACTCCTTGCTGCTTTTGCCAAAATATCCGGCAAATTCAACGCCTTCATACCCTGACCTCGCGACTTCGTCTAATGTGCCAAAAAAATCAGCCGCACACCGTTCTTTAACGGAATACAATTGCAAGCCAATTCGAGCCATGTTCGCACACCACCTTTACCGTTTTCTGAATTCTTTCGAAAAAATCGTACCATGTTCCCCTCAATTGATTATATACTAGAACTATTCAATTATATTAAATGTTTGACATAAGGAGAGATAGCATGTTCACGCAATTAGATGCTTACAAAGAACAATTGCCAAGTGGAAATGACATTCGGGAGCCGATCCACTGCCATATGCAAACAAGCGAACCAAACCGACGGATTGCTAGTCCCCATTTCCATGACGCAATTGAACTGCTCTATTCGTTTTCAGGGCGCGCCCGTGTTTTCGTGAGCGGGCAACCGTTCCTGATGGAGAAAGGCGACTTAGTGATAATCAACTCTAACGAAGTCCATGCAATATGGGGAGAGAGCGGCGAAAAGGTCGAGTACCTTGTAATTAAATTGGATCCCGAAGTCTTGTATTCTACATCTCGCTCCATTTTTGAATCTAAGTACGTGTTTCCTTTTACGATGTCAAAGTCTAGCCCACAAACACTGCTAAAAAGCGGGGAAATGGCGAGCACTGTCATTCCAGCAACGATTGCAAAAATCAATGACGAATTTTCACACAAAGATTACGGCTATGACTTTGCGATCCGGATTCACATCTGCACGATTTTTTTAGCGGTTTTACGCCATTGGCGCCAATCAGGCATTTCTGTTGGGACGGAATCGATCAATGATAGCGATTTTCAGCTCATGCGGCAAGTGTTCCAGTTGTTAGAAAGCCACTACGCTACAGCGTTGACAGCAAAACAAGCAGCAGCTACTTGCAATTTAAGCTACAGCTATTTTTCTCGAAAAATCAAAAGCATTACCGGGCGTTCGTTCACTGAATTGCTAAACTACATTCGAATCACAGAAGCGGAGAAGCTGTTAACGACGACCGATTTAAGCATTACAGAGGTAGCTGTGAGCGTCGGCTATTCGAGCACAAGCTATTTTATCCAGCATTTTAAACAAGCTAAGCATCTCTCACCTTTACGCTTTAAAAAACGTCTCCAACAAAGCGTGTTTGATAAAAATGAAACTTTTTTGTCTTGACAGCCATTCACTCACTCTCTAGTATGGACTTTAATAACTGCTGAGGAGGAGTACAATGATTCAAGTTGCATTATTAAGCCGCTGGCATGTTCATGCCAATGATTATGCCAGCCAAGCACTGGAGAACCCTAATTTGTCTGTCGTTGCTGTCTGGGATGAAGAACGAGAACGGGGTAAACAGTGGGCGAAGGAGTTAGAGGTTGATTTTTTCGAAGATTTAAATGAATTGCTTGCCCAAGATCAAATCGACGGGGTGATTGTCGACACGCCTACTTCCATGCACAAAGAGGTAATTCTTGCTTGTGCCGCTGCAAAAAAGCATATTTTTTCTGAAAAAGTGTTAGCGCTTACAGAGGAAGACTGTATTGCTATCTTTGAAGCTGTAGATAAAAACAATGTCTCGTTAATGCTGTCATTGCCTCGTTTAAATGACCCGTCTTACATTTATGCGCAACAAGCACTTGACAACGGCTGGCTTGGCCAATTGACATCGATCCGTTGCCGGCTTGAACATGGCGGCGCTTTGCCAACAGACACGCATCCAGACGGGTGGCTGCCTCCTCACTTCTATGACAAAAACCAATGCGGAGGCGGCGCCTTAATCGACTTAGGCGCCCATCCGATTTATTTAACAAACCGCCTTGCTGGCGAAGCAGCGTCTGTCATGTGCGAAATGGTTTCGTTCACCGGGCGTGAAGTCGATGACCATGCCTCAGTCATCGTCCGCTATGATTCTGGCGCAAGCGGTATTATCGAAGCCGGCTTTATTGGCAGTTCCAGCCCATTTTTGCTTGAGTTGCATGGCACAGAAGGCAGTTTGCTCGTTGAAGACCGCTCAGTCCGCATCCGTTCCAGCCAACTTGGCGACGGATCTTGGCAAACGCCTACACTACCAGAGCCGGGACCAAGCGCCATCGTCCAATGGGTTGCGGAAATCAAAGATGGCAAAAAGCCGCATATTACACGAGAGGATATGCTCCGTTTAACGCAAATCAATGAAGCTGCGCTGCAATCGGCCACAGAAGGGCGCCGTGTTTTCTTAAAAAGCGCGCAACCCGTCTAATGTGTTTAACTTGGACAGTTTTCGGCAATACGGTTGTTGAGGTGAGTGGACATGAAAACCGATATTGTCTTTTATGACGCCCAATGCCCGTTGTGCCGAGCCATGAAAAAAGTCGTTATGAAACTAGACTGGAACAGGGAACTTCGCTGGTTCCCTGTCCAGTCCGTAAGCGAAACAACACGACAAAAAGCAGCACGCTATGTAGACATGTATGACGAAATCTATGTCCTGTCAAAAGAAGGCCAAGTCTGGATTGGTTTCCAAGCTATACGCCAAATCCTCTCCCGCCTGCCTGCACTATCCTGGCTCACTCCGTTGCTTTCCTTTTCCTTGGTAGAGATCGTTGGAACGGCAGCGTACCGCTTCATTTCCAGCCACCGCCACCAATGGTTTGGACGACTGTCGCTTGATCAAGCGCTGCCGAGATGAAAGGATGGGCAGAAAACGTGGTAGTGTCAGCGAGAACGTTAGTTGAATAGAGCGAAGTTCCCTTGTTTAGCGCTATTCGCCTATTTCCACCATTAAGCTGCCGACATAAACGCCTTCTCCTTTAATCGAGACATGAGGCTTGCCGTTGTTGTCCGTCTGAACCACGACAAGAACGCGTCCATCTTTGCCGATTTCTTGCCCTTGTTCGACAAGCCACTCTTGTTTGCCGCTGTCAATATACATTGTGGCGTAAGCGCCCATTACACCAGATGCCGTCCCCGTGACTGGGTCTTCGATCGTGCCTGAATATGGGGATGAAAAATGGCGGCCATGGAGATCGGCGTCTGGGTCTATCGTTTCCACGCAGAAGGGGTGGACTGAACAACGGGGCTTTTCTGTTAAAATTGCTGGAAATTCACGGTTTTGTGGCTTCATTTGCGAAAAAGCGTGAATGCTTTTTATCGGCACAAGAAGCGTCCAAGTGCCTGTGCTGCCATACATAATCGGCAGTTGGTCGTCCAAATCAGATGAAGACAAGCCAAGTGCTTCCGCCAGTTTAGCAGCTGAGCCATTGAAGCGTTCAAATTGAGGGGCAGCCTGTTCCATTGCAATGATTAACTGCCCTTCCTTAGTTTCCAGCTCAATGTTCAAAATGCCCGCTTTTGTTTCGAGCGTAAGTTTTGTTTGCTTATCAATCGTTCCCGCCTCGACGAGTGCTTGCAATGCGGCAACCGTACCGTGGCCGCACAAATCCATTTCATGTCCTGGCGTGAAATAGCGCAAGCGTAAATCTGCCACATCAGAGTGAAGAACAAAAGCTGTCTCGTTAAAGCCAACTTTCTTAGCAATTTCTTGCATGTTTCTTTCTGCTAACGCATCTCCTTCAAAAACAACGCCAGCTGGATTTCCTTTCCCTTTGTGTCTACTGAATGCTTCATAATGCCATACTTGTACCTGTTTCATCTTTCTTCCTCCCACACCTAAGAAACCCTCCCCCTATTTAGGGGGAAGGGGTTTCTTTCGAAAATCTATGTTTGTTGCATATTGCAAGCGAGCTTCAGCCGTTGGTTTTTTGTCGCTTTCAAACAATGCCTGAACACGGAGAGAACCTCATTGGCTCTTATGTGAAGAGCGCGGTTTCAATCGCCGTTTGCAGTTCGAATGCACCGTCAGAGTTGTTCGAACATACAACGAGTACATGCCCTGTTTCAGGGTAACAAGCCATTCGGAAATTGACTCCTGGATCATAGCCCATAAAGATATGTTTGTATACGCGGCCAGCTTCGCCCTTCATGTATCCGCCATAGCCGTAAAAAAGATCATCTTCGACTTGTACATGGGGCGCTAATAGCGACGCGACCATTTCCTTAGACATTAGCTTGCCTGCGCTTAACTCTTGCCACAGCCTCGCCATTTCTGGTGCTGTCACAAAAGCGCCCCCGTCGGCGCCTCCTTTAGCTGGAACAGAAAAGACATTTGTGCGCCATTTGCCATTTTCTTCGTCAATGTAACCAAGCGCAGCGCCTTCTGGCAAAGCATCCATTTCGAAAAAACCGGATCTTGGCATGCCTGCTTTTTGAAAAATCGCCCTTTCCACATAGTCGCTAAAGGAAAGCCCGCTTGCCTGTTCAACGACAAGGCCAAGAACAATGTAGCCAGAATTGTTGTACCGGAATGTCGTTCCTGGCTTCTCTTTCATTTCTTGTTGTTGGAAAAGCGGCAAAAAGTCTTTCCCCTTCCTCATCTGGTAAACAGCCGTTTGCTGCCAAAGCTCCTCATAGTCGTCCATGACCTCTTCATCAAAATAATCCGCAATGCCAGAAGTATGAGTTAACAGCTGGTGCACCGTTATTTCAGGGTCTATCGCTAAAAAATCGATTTCTAAACAATCAGCCAATTTCGCATGCAACGATAACTTTCCTGAGTCCACTAGTTGGCAAATCGCCATCGCCGTTAGCAACTTTGTGCCTGATGCAATGCCATAGCGTGTATTTGTTTGGTTTGGGATTCGTTCGGCTCGGTTGGCAAAGCCAAAACTGTCTGTGACGATACCTTCTGGAGTCACTACATAATACGTGCCAGCAAACGTTTCCGCTTTTGCCGTTTCTTTCGCTACTTGTTTGATCGTTTCCATCATATTCATGTCCTCCTAAATGATCTTAATTGATGTTGTCAACAAATGTGATCATTTAGGGTTAGGTTCATTTCAGTCTTACGCTTAAGTATAGCATTAAAAGCTCCCTCCTTTGCTCAAGTGTAACATATCCGTTGAGCTAATTGGTTGTCTATTCTTTCAAACCATTAAGGACCCATTTTCGTCGTTGGGTATTTCTTTTGAAACTTTTTGCAAGGGGACCATCTTCCTTTTCTGCTTCTGAAAATCCTTCTATCTTTTAGAAAGGTTCTTAATCCTTTTCATAGAGTGTGATATGATAAAACGGTAAAAATTACTATCTTCTCTATAAAAGGGCGATTCCATGTCATTTTTCCTACTCGTTGCCGTATCTTATGCATGTGGCTGTATAAACGGGGCTTACTATATCGGACATATGAAATACAAACAAGATATTCGCACTTTGGGGAGCACGAACGCTGGGGCTCGAAATGCTGGACGTATTTTTGGAAAAAAAGCGTTTATCGGCACAGTCGTCATCGATGCGTTCAAAACAATCATTCCATTGGCCATAGGGCAAATATGGCTAGACGTTTCTGAGATCGTTATTGGTGCAATGGCTTTGGCCATACTCATTGGCCATATTTGGCCGCTGCAGTTGCAGCGCTCAGGTGGAAAAGGAGTCGTCGTTTATTTGGCGGCTGCGCTTGTGCTTGCCCCCCTTGCTTTAGTCGTATGCGGCCTAGCACTTGCTGTTTTGCGCGCTTGCAAACGATCGTTTACGGAGGCGGGCTTCATTGCCATTTGTACAATCCCACTCACATTGCTTTGCCAAACTGCATACAGCCTTGCTGGCTTGTTTGCGCTTTTGCTCATGATTGTGCTAGTTGCTCACAGAAAGGGGCATTGAGATGGACACATCTGCCATTACATACAAGATTGCTGATTTAGATGAAGAATTCGATCAAATTCATACGTTAAATTACGACACATTTGTCGAAGAGATCCCACAGCATCGCCCAAATACAGATAAGAGGCTCATTGACCGCTTTAATGACGAAAACATATATATAATTGCCAAGCGCGGCCAAGAAATTATCGGCATGATTTCCGTTCGCGACACGCGCCCATTTTCGTTAGACAGTAAATTAGAGAACCTTGACTCTTACATAAACAGCGATGAAAAGCTATGCGAAATTAGGCTGCTTTCCATTAAACAAGCATACCGCAAAGGGGTTGTTTTTTACCGCCTCTGCGAGCAACTCGTTTCTTATTGTCTAAAACAAGGATATACGATGGCCCTTATCTCAGGAACAACACGGCAA
This sequence comes from Shouchella rhizosphaerae, assembly GCF_900142675.1. GTDB lineage: Bacteria > Bacillota > Bacilli > Bacillales > Bacillaceae_D > Shouchella > Shouchella rhizosphaerae. Next base: position 196,387 of record NZ_FRBS01000005.1, read on the forward strand.
TTAAAGCTTTATAAACGGATTGGCTTTGTGCCGTTTGGACCCATTGTCGGGTCTGGGGAAGCCCGTTACCAACCGATGTATTTAACAGAAGAAAATTTTAAAGCTTCAACCAAAGCGTTTCAAAAGTTAATGGAACGGCAGCAAGCGCCTATCCAGCAGTTGTTTTTGCCGGGGCCCGTCACACAACTGCAAGCCGTGCAAGAGGCTTGGGCAAAGGCTCCTGTATCCCACCGGGCCGAAGAATTCCATCACGCGATGGCACAAACGAAAGAAAAGTTGCTCCAGCTAACAAATGGCCGTTATGTGGAACTTGCGGTCGGGACAGGGACACTTGCCAATGAGATGGTAGCAGCTCAACTGTCAACGCTACATCAAAAAGGTGTCATTCTCACAAGCGGTGAATTTGGCGAGCGGTTAGTCAAACAAGCAGAGCGGTGGGGATTATCATTTGACCAATTGGCCCATTCCCAAACTGGCCCGGTACCTTACGAAAACATTGAGAAATGGCTAGAGGCCGATTCTGAGATTGGCTGGCTTTGGACTGTCCATTGTGAAACGTCGACGGGCCGCCTTTATGCTCTTGACCGCCTTAAAGAGATTTGCGGCAAACATGGCGTTCGTTTATGCCTTGACGCATGCAGCAGCATCGGCTCTGTTCCAGTTGACTTATCTGGCGTCTGGCTTGCTAGTTCAGTCAGCGGCAAAGGATTGGCAGCTTATCCCGGACTTGCCCTTGTCTTCCATGACGAGCCAGCTTTCGCCAATGATTCGTTGCCTGCCTACCTTGACATTGGCACATATGAACAAGCAGAAAGTGTACCGTTTACCCATTGTTCAAATGGCTTGTATGCATTAAATGAAGCACTAAACCATCCGGCTCCGCCATATGTTTCTTTATGTGAGTCCATATTGGCTATACTAGAAGCGAATGGCTTTACAGTAGTGCGCGGCGAGTCTTTTTCTCCTGCTATCATTACAGTTGATCTTTCTGGCCACTTGTCTGCAAGGGCATTTGGCGACCGTCTCAAACAACACGGCATTCATGTCAGTTATGAAAGCGCCTATTTACTTGAACGCAATTGGTTCCAGCTAGCATTAATGGGCCATATCGACGCTCGCCTTGCCAAAAAAGCAGTTCAAACCATTGCTACTATTTATGCAAAAATGAAACAAGAACAGGCGGTCCGCAGTTATGAATGAACTTAAACATTTTTTAGCAAAACATCTTATTCCTTTAGGTGTTGTTGCACTTTGGTTGAAAACCGTGATTGTGTCGGCAACGGCTTTTTCGTTGCCTATCCAAAATGGCGTCGACGTCTTTTTGTTGCTGATCGGCCCTCTCGGTTCGCTTATGCTCTTGCTTGGCTTTAGTTTTTACTTTAGCAAGCATGTTCGCCCGCTCGTGTTTTTGCTTGTTTATCTCTTATGCACAGCGTTGTTGTTTGGGACGCTTTTATACTACCGGTTTTACATTGATTTTCTGACCGTGTCCGTCTTCCTGCAATTCAGCAATGTGGGTGGACTCGGATCCAGTACAGCCGAGCTCGTTTCACCTTATGATTTGTTATTGCTCATCGACTTATTTGTCGTTGCTTGGTTCACCATTAGTGCCAAAATAGAACGACGCTCAATCGAGCGCCCACGCGGAAAAGGATTTGCCTGGTCAGGTTTGGTGGCGCTCGTGGTGGCACTAGGTGTCAGCCATATTCAAAATCCGTATTTGCTTAAGACCGACTACGCTAGAGATGAACTTGTCGCGTCTCTTGGCCTTTATAATTATCAATTGGTCAATCTCGCTCAAGGCATTAGTGCGCCGCTGAAAGAATCGTGGGCCAACGAAGCAACCGCTTCTGACATAAAAGCGGAAATGCAGGAAAAACCTTCTCCTGACGTGGATGTTTTTGGGCTCGCCCAAGGAAAAAATATCGTAATGATTAGCCTTGAGTCCACGCAAAATTTCGTTATCGGGCAAACGGTAAATGGCGAAGAACTGACGCCGTTCTTAAACCAATTGATTGAAGAGAGCTTTTATTTTCCAAACATTTATGACCAAACCGCACAAGGCAAGTCATCGGATATGGAGTTTATGCTCGATACCGGCTTTTACCCGCTTTCCAGTGGCTCGGCCTTTGTGCGCCGTTATGAAAATACATTTCGCTCCCTTCCTCAGATCTTGAAAGAACAAGGGTATACATCGGCCGCTTTCCACGCCAATGACGCGACTTTTTGGAACCGTGAAGCGATGTATGAAATGCTAGGATATGACGAGTTTTTCTCAAAAGACGATTATGAGGTAACAGATGAGTTGAGTGTCAACTATGGGCTGAAAGACAAACCCTTTTTTGCCCAATCGATTGACCATCTTAACACGTTGGAATCGCCATATATGGCTAAATTTATCCCTTTGACGAACCATTTCCCGTTCTTGCTTGAACAAGAGGACCAATCAATTGATCCTGCTGATACAGGAGTCGATGTCGTCAATCGCTATGTGACGACCATTCGCTATCAAGATGAAGCGATTGAGCAATTTTTTGCCGATCTCAAAAAAGAAGGCCATTATGAAGATACCATCTTCTTGTTATACGGCGACCATTACGGGATTTCCCGCCAATATGAAAGCGGCGTTCACACATTGCTTGACCAAGAAGAAAACACACTAACTCATTTGGACTTGCAAAAAGTACCACTCATTATCCATATTCCTGGGCAAACTGGACAAACGATTGAAACCGAAGGTGGACAAATCGATATTCATGCGACACTGCTTCAACTCTTAGGCCTTTCTGCCAATGAAAACTTAACGTTTAGCTACGACTTGTTCACCCGCCCTAGCGACGTGCCGATTATCTTTCGCGATGGCCGATTTGTGTCTGAGGAGTATTTGTATGCAGACCATACTTGTTATGACCGTAAAACTGAACAGCCTGTAGAGGAAACATACTGTGCCAAAGATAAAGAAATTGTCCGAGAGCAGTTGTCGCTCTCTGATGAAATTTTACTTGGCGATCTACTCCGCTTTCTTGACTAATTATTATACACGGCCATTGGCCGTGTTTTTTTTCTTCACTCCACAAAAAAAGCCCGCTTGCTTAGCGGGCTAAAGGTGCTCTATATGAATCACTTCCCATAAGTTTCCGTCTGGATCTGAAAAAACAAATGAGTAAGACCATTCATCGCGCTGGAGCGGGTGAATGAAGTGTGCAGAGGTTGCGGCTACATTGGCAAAAGCAGCATCGACTTCTTCATCTGACTCGCAGGCCATCGTTAAAATCGTGCTATTGTTCGCTTTTTCGGTTATGCCGTAAATTCGGGAAACTTCCGATCTAAGCATGAGGACAAGGCCTAGGCCATCTTTTACTTTGAGCGCCACATGCGTAGTATCTGGCTGAATTGTCTTTTTTACTGGTTGAAACGGCAATGCCTTTTCATAAAAACTTAGTGCCCGTTTTAAGTTGCAGACAGGCAATGTAATCATTCGCAATGATGGTTCCATGGGCACTCTTCCCTTTCCTTTATTTTTTCATTCTGCCCGATACGCGCTGTTTTACCCATAAAAAGCGTATTTTTAGCCAACTTCCTGCGCTTTCTTTCTATGAATCTGTTTATTTTTTCTGCTAGATGGCTAGACTGCTAAGGCAGGGTGACTTAGACAGGAGGTATTTTTTATGAAATGCAATCAAATGACACTTTGTCTTTTCTTTTTTATCGTATTCGCGCTTTCTTCAGTTGTGATTTCTGAAGATGTGCATGCCATAGCAGCAAAAACAGGAGAAGTCGATACACAAACTTCTTTAAATGTCCGTAGCGGACCGAGCACGAGCCACGAAGTTGTCGGATCGCTGACACCTGGCGAACAAGTGGCGTATACCGACAACGGTGATGGTTGGGGCGAGCTAGTCGACGGCAGTGGTTATATCAGCCTTCATTATATTACCAATCACGATGGAGAACCTGTCGACCGGAGCAGCACCAAACATGACAGTGTCCCGTTAAACAATGAACGGATTGTGTTGGACCCTGGGCACGGGGGGAAAGATAGCGGAGCTGTAGCGAACGGCTTAATGGAAAAAGAAATTGTATTGGATATCGGCAAACGAACACGTGACATTTTAGAAAATGCTGGCTTTTCCGTATTGATGACACGAGACGAAGATGTATTTGTCAGCTTAGAAGAGAGAACAGCAATGGCAAACGCTTGGGGAGCTGACCAGTTTATTAGCATACATGCAAATGGGTTCTCTAACCCAGCTGCAAATGGTGTCGAAACTTATTATTTCCCGGGAAGTGCAGCAGGCAAGCATATGGCCGCTAATGTCCAAAACCAATTAGTTGAACACACAGATCGAACCGACCGTGGCATTTTTGAGGAAAGCTTTTATGTCATTAGCCATACAACCATGCCAGCTATTCTAGTGGAAACAGGTTTTGTGTCGAATGCTGACGACGCGAGCCAACTTGCGGATGCCAATTATCGACAAACAGTGGCAGAAGCGATTGCGAACAGCGTTATCGATGGCTAGTACCCGTATACTGCTGTGTCGGCGACAATAACAATCAACGGACTCCCCAGTGCAGTGTGTCATCGTTGTCGTCGACATCACCAGACAAATGCGTCCTATTAACATTGTTAAAAGTATCCCAATAGGCCAGGAAGTAAATATTCATATCATCATATTTATCAAGCTTAAAACTTGGTAGGTTGAGCATATTGGGAGTCATTATTTCATTTCCTTTATGGTATCAATTATTTTCCAATAAGAATTTAGGAATTGCTGTTAAACCATTCATAGTTAGGAAAACAGTCCACAATTGTTTAGTATTTCCTCTGCACTTAGTAAGGTAGCTTCTCCTATCCCCACATTATTGGCTTTCATGAAGGACTGTACTGCTTGGTATCCTACTGCATATCCCGCAAATGGTGATAACCCAACAGGTTGATACCCCTGTTCTTTTGCAATGGTGTCGCCAAACATATAACTGCTGACCTCTGCAAATCCTTTAACAGTTAATGCATCTTTTATTATTTCAGTTGAGTATTCTAAGTCCTCTTTATCAAAAGAAGTAACCCAAGGACCTAAAAGGTCTTTTCCATAAAGCTCTTTTGCAAATGACTCTGCTAACCCCTCTATAATTAGGTAATCTCCAACTGTAACGTTCCCATGATCCCAATCAAAATAAGAAAAACGGAGATTATGATGAAATTCATGGGCAATCACAGCAGGGATTTTAGGAACATTATAGGAGCTAGGGAAAATTGAGACTTGAATAAATCCTGGAATTCCCCCAAAGCCACAATAACCTTTTTGTAATTCGAGCTTTTTCGGATCAGCTATATACATTCCAAATTTCAATTCGTCAGTAGTTATTTTTAACTTATTCTCCTGTATAAACTCTACACAGTGATTCAAGGTATCATATGCCGTTTGAAGAGCTTGAACCTCCCTTAATTGCTCTAACGCGCCCTTTCCCATTTCGGTTTCCGTTATATCAAGATACCCAAGCATTTTTGTAGCCATGATTACGTCATATCCATTTGGTTGATTGGCTTTTAAAGGAACATTAATGGCATTCCACATTTTTTCGAAAGGCGCCATCATGGAGTATCGAAAGTAGTTTTCTTTTTCTTCCTTCATAGAGAACAACTTTTCATATTGCTCGATTGTATTTTCAATGACTATTTTCATTGCTACCACCTTTGTTATTTTTGATTATCTAAATAGACGTTCATTGCTCGCTCATAAAATGAGCTAATCGATAACTATATTGATCAATGTTTTTGGTGAAATCGTTCATATAGAGTTGACCCAATCCACAAAAGGCATCAGGGTTTCATTTAAAAAGTCATGCCATTCTTGAATGGTTGCTTGTCCTTCTTTAGACTTGGGAGATTTACGAAGGAGTCCCAAGTTTATTGAAAGTTTTTTCTCACTTTTCAGATAAAAATTTATGTTCATCTTTAGTCATGCTCTCTAATTTAGACTTCATTTTGTTGACAGGTTGATCTCCTCAACGGTTGCCGACCTCTTTCTCCTCAAACCATAGGTTTAATCGTTTTTTCATATCCACCTTTTTTGCACCTCCTTCAACTGCTACTATAAAGCATTACGCAACGTAAACGTCAATCGTTAACGCATATTATTTTTATACGCTTTTCTATATAAAGGGGGTTTAGACAAGTTTTGAATGAGGAGAGGTTTCTATCGGTTTTCATCCTGTCATCCGGTTTATGGTTAATATTAGGTAATTGTATACGATAATCGATTACCGATAAATAAAAAAGCCCAAATGGGCTTTATTCACCTACCGCTCTTGTAGACGGGCGATTCGGTCATTTAAATCAGGGTGTGTTGAAAATAGTTTTAGCATGGAGTTACCGCCACTAATTTTCATCGTCTGTACAGCTGTATCATCTGTGTGGTCATTGGCTTTCGCTCGGTCCACATAATTTTTTAGCGCATGTAAGGCATGAACCATTTTATCTTTCCCAGCCAAATCAGCGCCGCCTCTGTCTGCGTGATATTCACGATAACGTGAGTATGCGTTGACAACAAGGCTGCCAAGGATAGAGAACAAGATTTGCAATATAATAATGGCCAGGAATTGCACAATAAACTGAAGTTCAGGCTTCACAAACCGTGAGACAACGATCGCTAAAACACGGGACAAAAAGACAACAAATGTGTTCACAATCCCTTGCAGCAACGTCATCGTCACCATATCTCCATTGGCGACGTGGGCGACTTCATGGGCGATGACCCCTTCGACTGCATCGTCATCCATCACGTCTAACAAGCCAGTGGATACGGCGACAAGAGAACGTTTTTTAGATGGGCCTGTTGCAAAAGCATTGACTTCCGCCGATTGGTAAATCCCGACTTCCGGCATATGTGTCAGCCCTGCCGCCCTCGACAAACGGTGCACTTTTTCAACAATCGCTTTCTGTTCAGCATTGAGCGGCCCATCTGGATCAAGCACCTGGACTTTCATCATTTTTTTCGCAATCCAGCGCGACATCGCTAGCGAAATAAACGAGCCTGAGAACCCGACAATGAGACTAAAGATTAGGATCGGAACAAATTGAATTGCGCCACTGCTGCTTACAAACGAACCGTCTATGCCTGTAAACGATGTAACCAACGTCCAAACGACCATAATTGTCGTCAAGACCAAGATATTTGTCCCGATAAACAAAAGGATACGTTTCCCCATTCTACCCCTCCAACATTAAAATTCATTTGACCTTTTTAGTGTACCAGTGATTGTAAGCAAACTAAAGAGCCAATTAGGCGTTTTTTTGCGCTGTGCTCCTTTTTCTGAGCATTTCTCCCACCTACTCGTCTTTGATTTTTAAGCCAAGCAATTTCGCAAATCCAACTGCTTGCGCTTTTGAGATGGTAAGGCCATCCAGTTGCGCCAGAGACGTTTGAATGCGGTTGTATGTACACGTACTTATGTCCAACCCATCTAACAGTGTTTGCCCAAAATGAATGTCGTCAATATTGCATTCATTCAGTTCGACTGGCTTTAACAGGCAATCGGAAAAGTTGGCAGCTTCCAGGGAACACTGGCGAAAAGCGACATGTTTTAAACGGGCTTCAACAAAATCGGTTAAATTTACTAAGCAATCTTGAAACGCCACATGGCCAAGATTCGCTTCAGAAAAGGCTGTCCCAGTCAATTTGCAGCCTATAAATTGGACACGATGAAAAATTGCCCCATGAAACGTACAATTGGAAAAATCACACCGTTCGAACACAACATCTGTAAAATCGGCTTTTGGGAAAGCACTATGTAAAAATTTGCTTTGCTTAACGATCGATTTCGAAACGGTTAGTTTCTCTACGTGCAAAGCAGCCTTTTCTTCCCCATTAAAGGCCCTATTCATTAAAAACGGTTCTTCTTCTTCAAGTTGTGTTGCAAAGTCACTTTCCTCAAACTGCACCGGCAAAGTCGGCGCTTTTAACTTCATTGGCATTTTGCTCACTCCTTTTTGCGTAGCTGGGAATTAAGCTCCTACGGGCCTTGTACTAAATTCGACATTTTGGCTACCATCTCCTTATGTTCTGTTCAGCATATCATAAATAGAACGTTCGTTCCGTGAATACACCATCGACTTTTTCGGCAAAGCGCTTCAAAAAAGCGGGCACCCGTTCCCCGAATACCCGCTTGCTTCTATAAGTTACTCTTTTACAGCCCCACTTGATATTCCTGCAATGAAGTACCGTTGCAAAAACAAGAACATGATAAAAATTGGCAAAACAGAAATAGTAGCGGCGAGCATAAGTTGGCCATAATCCAAGTTGTCTTGTCCGCCTAAAATCGACAAGACGATTGGTAGCGTATACATATCTTCAGTGACAATGACGACTAAAGGCCACAGAAAGTTGTTCCATTGATGGGTGAACAAGAAAATACCTACAGCGCCAATGGCAGGCAACATCGTCGGCAACGCGATTTGGAAAAACATCCGGTACTCGCCGCACCCGTCGATTCGTGCCGATTCCAGTACCGAATCAGGGATCGACTTCATGCTTTGCCGCATTAAAAAGATCGCAAACGGATAGGCAAGCTGGGGCAGGATGATGGCGCTATAGGAATTAAGGATACCCATTCGCGCAAACAGCTCGAATTGCGGGATGATCAATGCTTGATACGGAATCATCATTGATACAAGAAACATCGAAAATATAGCATTCTTGCCTTTAAATTCATATTTGGCAAATGCATACCCTGCCGCTGCACTAAACAGCCCAGCGATAACTGTAAATGTGACCGTTATGAAAATCGAGTTCCACAAGGCTCGGAAAATATCGATGTTGTTTAAGAGATTGCGAGCATTTTCTAGCAAATGTGTCCCTGGTATCACGTTCGGTGGCACGGATAGCAATGCCCCAGATGAATTGGTCGCTCCTACAACCATCCAGTAGAATGGTCCAAGCGTAATAAACAAGCCAGCTGCCAGCACTACATATTTGCCTAGTTTTCCGATCCATTTCATTCACGATCACCTGCCACTTTAAACTGGATGAAGGACAAGAAGGCAATAATAATGACAATGACGTAGGCAATTGCTGATGCATAGCCAAAGTCAAAGTACTCAAAGCCATTTTCGTATAAATACATCGTCACCGTCATCGTTGCGTTTATCGGACCGCCTCCAGTCAAAATAAACACTTCATCAAACAGTTGGAATGTTCCGATCGTCGACATGACAAAAGCAAACAAAAGCACCGGTTTCAATTGGGGAACGGTAATCGAGAAAAACTTTTTTATGGTGCTTGCCCCATCTATTTCGGCGGCTTCATACAGGTCTTTCGGAATGACTTGCAGCCCAGCAAGAATAATTACCATATTATAACCGGTCCACCGCCAAAGAATTGTAAGAATGACAGATACTTTGGCCCAAAACGGATCGTTTAGCCAAGGGATCCGCTCTATACCAACACTTGTTAGCACATAGTTGATGATGCCGAAGTCTTGGTTTAAAATCAGCAGAAAAATAACCGCTGTCGCTACTAACGATGTGACTGTCGGCGTAAAAAACGCTACGCGGAGAGGCCCTTTAAAACGGCGGATACCACTGTGGAGCACGTTCGCCAGTATAACGGCCATACAAATCATTACAGGCACTTGTACAAGCAAAATAATAAACGTATTAAAAAGCGCTTCATAAAACAAACTATCTTGGAACAAGCGAATGTAATTGCTAAGACCAGCAAACGTGTTAACGCCGTTCTCGTTTACCGTAAAACTGAGCACAAACGAGTAAATAACCGGGTAGCCGGTAAAGATGATAAACAAAATCGCAGCGGGCGCAATGAAAACATAAGGCGCTAGTCCTGTTGATGCCTTTTTCCCTTTTATGTGCTTTGTTCCTTTTGACAATGCTGGATTACTCATTGCTAGCCCCCCGTCCTGTGCTGGCTTCAAGCCTGTTGGCTGCTGTCTCAAGCGCTTCCTCAACAGGCACATCTTGGAGGACGACACGCCCGATCGCATCGTTATACGTTTCCCTGGCACGTAAAAAGTCGCTTGTAAAATTGACAACAGGCAAATCAACCGCCTCTTCCGCAAAAATCGAAAAGATTTTTTGCCCACCGTAAAACGGGATGCCCTCATCCAGTTCAGGCCGCTCAATCGCATCTATTAAGGCAGGATAAGCTCCGTATTCCATTGCGCCATAAAGCTGATTTTCGACATCGACAGAAGCAAATTCGCCAAATAAATAGGCCGCCTCTTTGTTGCTTGATACCGATGTGATCGCCAAGTTGGAACCACCGTCATTAGCAGCGGTCAAACCATCTTCTACAAAAGCAGGCATTTTCATGACCCGCCATAACCCTTCTTGCTCAGGCATTTGATCCTCAATGATTCCCTTTTGCCAAGAACCGCTTATGACCGAAGCGACCGCGTCGTTTTTAATGGCTGCGTTAATTTCTTCTGCTGTAGCAGCATGAAGCAAAATGCCTGCGTCGTCCATTTTTTTGAGCATTTCCATTGAGCGGTGCGCCGCCTCGGTATTGGCAGCAACATTGCCTTCTAAGTCAAAATAGAACAGTTCATGCTGCTGGAGCATCGCACGGTAAAACGACGTGTCGTGGTTAAGCTGGATGCCTGTCATCAGCGTCCCAGTTTGTTCATGCATGGTCACGCCCGCTTCTACGTAATCATTCCATGTTTTTATGTCGGCTGGGTCAATGCCTGCTTCTTCAAACAAATCAGCGCGATAAAAGACAGCCATCGGTCCTATATCCCGGGGAAACGCCATGACGCCGCCATCCTCGTTCATTAATGGCGCGATTTTTCCTTCAACAAATTTATCGCGATGTTCATCAAAGCCCATTTCTGATAAATCGACAAAACTTTCACGAAACCGGTCCATATACAAATCAATGCGCTGGTTTTCGACCTGGACCAAGTCAGGCAATTGGCTTTCTATTCCTGCAGCCAGCCCTGTCGTCAGCCGTTGGTAAACTTGGTCAGCGCTCAACTTTAACACATTTACCTTAATATCAGGATACTTTTCTTCAAAAGCTGGGACGATATCTTTTAAATATTCCGCTTCTAAATTCCAAGCCCAGACAGTGATTTCTTCTGAAGGCTTATCCACCGCCTGGTCTGTCTCCTGACTGCATCCTCCTAGAGCAATCAGTAAAGCCATTCCTAGCAGCATGACTATTCTCTGCATGGCGTCCACTCCTTTTTGGTAAATAATAAGAAAGTTGCACCACGATGATAACGCTTTCAATTATTGCCGTCAAATGTTGTCCTTTTTTAAAAAGGAATAAAGCATCCGTTATGAAGCCTCCAGTGCCTGAAGCGATGGCGCTTACCTAATGCTTTGCAAAAGCAAAATTTGGATGCTATAAATGATGTAGCAGATAACGGGCAGCCATCCCGACTAGGACGCCAGCCACGACTGCAAGCAAAAAGCGCTTCCTCAATTGAAGAACAACGGCACAAGCAATACAACCAAATAGCATTGGATAAGACAGGCTCATCCGTCCGGCTTCTGAGGAAACGATTTGGTTGGCAATTAACGCTGCCATCATCGCAATAGGGACATAACGAAAAAACGTTTGTAATTTTGGCGGCAACGGACGCTTGGCCATCAGTTCGATGCCAGCAATGCGAGACAGATAAGTAATGACAGCGATTCCTATAATTAACGGCCAGTTATTGTCCATCGCTCTTCCTCCCCCCAGCCATTAGCCCTGCGAGGGGAGCGAGCATGCCCGCCGCAATCACGATTAGTTCTTCGCGGAAGCCAGAATAGTGGAACAGCAGGCAAATGCCAATCGCCGCAAGAGCTGTGGCCATCGCTGGACGGCCCTTTAACGAAGGGACAAGCAATGCTGTAAACGTTACAGGAAAAACGAAATCGAGCCCCCAGGTGAGTGGATCGACTTGGGCGCCGAGAAGTGCGCCAGCCAAAGAAGCAAATACCCAAGACAAGTAAAAGCAAACAAACACGATCGCAAAATAAAAAGGGTCCGGCCCATGTTTTTGTTCCCTGGCGCTTGCAAGCACAAACGGTTCGTCTGACACACCAAAAGCAAGGGCAAAGCGCCATTTTCCTGCTAATGATACCGTGTTGGCTAAGGCAGCGCCATATAACAAATTGCGCAAATTTAATAGCAACACTGCAGCTAGTATGCTGATCGCACTTGCGCCGCCTGCCATCATACCAGCTGTTACAAGTTGCGCCGATCCGGAAAAAACAAACATCGACATCGTCACTGTTTGCCCGAATGTAAACCCACCTTGTGTAGCAAGCACTCCATAAGAAATGCCATACGCAGCAATTGCAAGCGCAAGAGGAAACGCTTCGGTGATCGCTGCTTGCGTTATTTGTTTTCGGCCAACCATTGTCACACCCCCATGTATATTTAAAATTACAATATGGTATATTATAATATACCATATTATTCATTCGTTATCTATTACATGTTTGAGAAAGGAGTGATCCAATTGGAGAAAGAAGAGCTTTCCAAAAATCAAGAAGCCGGCAAACAAATTGGGAAAAACCTACGGCAATTGCGGACAAGCAAAGGAATGAGCATCGAGGCACTTGCCCAACAAATTGGTGTCAGCAAACTGACATTGCTAAAAATTGAACAAGGGGAAGGCAACCCGACTCTATCTGTCATTTGGAAAATCGCCAACGGTCTTCATATTCCGATTACTGCCTTGCTCTCATTTGAAGCTGATGTGGCTATCGCTCGGGCCAACAAGGCGATGAAACTCTCAAGCTCAGATGACGAGTTCATCGTTGAGCCATTGTTTCGCTCACAAGGGCTGATGGAATGCTATCGTGGTTATTTGCAGCCTCAATGTCGCTATGAATCAGAAGCGCACCGCCTTGGCGTAGTCGAAACGGTAACGGTTATGGCTGGACAACTGACGATTGAAGTCGAGGGGGAAAGCCACCATTTGTCAGCCTATGACTCGATCCATTTCAAAGGCGACCGCCCTCATGCTTACATCAATCTAGGAAAAGAGACAGCTGTGCTCCATTTTCTCATTTCTTACTCCCTTCTTTAACGCCAAAAGCTGGCCATCAATCATCTGGCCAGCTTCAGGTTAGTTGCATATGCATGAACACTCCATAAAAAAAGGCACTAAATTTCCAAATCGACGCTCTCCCATTTATACACATATAAGCGCAGAAGTTTGCCGGCAATGGCAATCGAAGTCGTTGCATGCCATTTCGCGTTGAGTTTTTCATAAAAACGGCAAGCATCATTTTCGGCAAGGACTTCCACATATATCGTTTCACAGCCTTTTGCCTTCAATCGGCTGAAAAGCATCCTAACGAACTGCCGACCAATCCCTTTCCCGCAGTCTTTTTTCAACAAATAAATCGCCTTCAATTCCCCGACAAGAGGGCGTTTGTCTTCCTGTATCGCGCCACTAACAAAACCAACGATCTTACCCTCGTTATTTTCCACCACTAAAATTTCTTGCCTTGGATCGGCAACAAGCTCTTTCCATCCTTTTTCCCTTGATTCGTACGTAAGGCTTTCTAAGAACTGATCTGGAATGATGCCATTATACGTTTCTTGCCAACTGTCTACATGGACTTTGGCGATTCCTTCTATATCGTTTTTACAAGCAGCACGAATTTGCATGGTTCCTCCTCTTCTATGCATCACCAAAACAACAGCTCTGGCACTTCCACTGACATCCATAAAAAAACAAGCTCTTTAATGTATCCTCGGCTCCTTGCCGATCAAAACAGCAAAATCAATGGTTACGTCCATCACATCTTGGTCAAGAAAGGCTATTTTTCTTTCATTCTGTGCTTTCCAGGTAAGAGGCGTCATCTTCAATAAAGCAGGCAAATCACTTTTTTTAATCATTGCAGAATATGTGATCGTCTTAATAGTCGTTTCACGAAAATGCTGTTTGAACAAAGAAATCATCTCTTCGTTTGAATACGTTTCTTTTTCCTGGCCTGCATAAAAAAATGTCCGTAACTCCTGCAAATACCCTCTTTGTGGTACAACTTTAACCACATTACCTCCAGGCGCAAGCAGGCGTTTGTATTCCTTGTAGTTAGAAGGAGACAGGATCGTTAAAATTACATCCATCGAGTGTGCTTTAAAAGGGCTATACGCCAAATCGCCTACAAGCCAAAGAATTCCTTCATACGATTTTGCTGCTTGTACAATCCCTTCTTTCGCAATGTCAAGCCCAATCGCTACCGTTGCCTCCTCGTTGACAATCGACTTTAAATGAGAGCCCTCCCCACAGCCAAGATCGACGACAGTGCCCGTCGTTCCCGCCAGGAGTTTCCTCATCTTGGCATGGAAACGGTCAAACAGCCCGCTTTCCATAATGATTTGTTGGCGCGCCTCAAAAAGGGATGTGTTATATTGGCTTGGTTTTCTTTTTTGTCCAGTCAGCAAATAGAGGTGCCCTTGCTTTGCAAAGTCAAATGTATGTTTTTGCTTACAAATGAAACTTGCCTCATGCTCGACATGCATGTCTAATTGACAATATGGACACTGAAACAGTGTTTCGATTGATTTTGCCCGTATGGCCGCTTTTGCTTTTTTGGTTAGTTTGGCCATCATGTCCTCCTTATCAGACCCTTCTCTTTCTTAAAAGCTTTCGTTCACTAATTGTCTTAACACTTTGTTAATGGTAAAATAGGAGAGGAACACGGCTATGAGAAAAGGGGTTCCATTATGTCTGAAGATTTAGCAGCACGTTTTCTCGCCTTAAAACAGGATTTTGAAAAACGCTTATGCCGCGAATTAACCGCACAAGAAAGCATATTGCTCCAAGAAATGATGGCGAAAGAGGAAAAGAAAGAGATGCCTTATTCCTCCCAGTTTTGCCCATGAATTCATCACTTGAACATGTTATCGTATACGCGTTTTCACAATGGTGGCAGGCAAGACAGCTTTATCGCCTTCCTCTGCACCGTTTATCTTTCACAACGCGACTAAACGATAGCCCTGACGTGTCTCGCCTTTTTGAGAAAGCGTTTCCAACTACCATATATGTTTCCTCGTTGTCGTCCATTTTTTATCGATGCCGCCCAGCCTTGCTTCTTTTCATGATAGCATAGGTTTTATTTTTAAAAAGCCGGGAATACTAAAACCGTACTGCTAATGATTGGAGTGAATCGCATGAGTATTATTTGGAACTTAATTGTCGGTGGTTTAATTGGCTGGGCAGCTGGAGCCATTACAGGAAGAGACATACCATTCGGTATTATCGGCAACATTATTGCCGGCTTTATTGGCGCAAATATCGGAGCTGCCATTTTTGGTAGTTGGGGCCCTACGCTTGGCAACTTTGCGATTTTGCCAGCGTTATTAGGCGCTATCATATTAGTGGCGATTGTTAGTCTTATCCTTCGCCTCTTCAGAAAATAAAGACAAGATCAAACGCGGTGAACGCCAAGTGTGTTCACCGCGTTTTTTTCAATTAGCGAAAGTCGGACGTTCAATCTGAATGAAAACGGGTATGGATCTATATGAAAGGAGGACTGTCTATGTTTGGCTTGTCCGACTTCCTGCAACTTTTGATGTCGGTGCTGATCATTTTGCCTCTGGCGACCATTATTCGTGAATCAGGCTATTACCTCGTAGCCATTCTCCTTGGCGCTACCAAGAAAAAACTAGTCATTGGTAACGGCCCTAAACTTTTTTCCTTGTCTACGATTGAAGTTCGCCGCTATTTTTTCATGTACAGTTGGATGGAGTACGACGAACTAAAAACAAACAGACGTTTTTGGCATGGCTTTATGTATGCGTCGCCAATCCTGACATGTATGATAGTTGGCTTTTCAATCAATGCCTTTATTGCTGCTGAGGTTTTGCCAAACAATATGTTTTTCCAAACATTTTTATTCTACATTTTCTATTTTGTCTTTTTCGATGTGATCCCTGTTTATTTGCCTGATGGGCAACCGACCAATGGGCGTGCCATTTTCGATTTACTCTATTATGGTGAACGCTCTGATTATTTAAAGGAACGGGAGCAGACGAACAGACAGCAAAGCAACAGGAAGGGATCAAAAGAAGGGAAAGGGACCGGGTAAAGCCGAGCACCGATGCCAATCCCCCAGCAAAGATTTTTATTGCGTTGTCGAACAAAAGCAGCGGCAACCAGTGTTTCTAAAAAGAGAAAGGAACGTGTTGTTCGGCGCCAGTCTCCATGTTTTTAAGCTTATAATGGCCCGAAGCCACTTCCTCTTCTCCAATAAGAATCACAAATGGAATCTTTTCTTTGTTTGCTCTATCCAGCGCTTTAGTAAGTTTTTTGTTTTTGAACTCTACGTCTACACGAAAGCCTTGTTTCCGCAATGAAGAAGCGACAGCAAGCGCTTCTTTTTGTTTCTGCAATGGAATAACGTAGTAATCGAGTAACGGCTTTTGGTTAATACGCCCCTCCATCTTTAAAGCTGTGTAAATGACATCAATGCCAAACGAGATCCCGACTGTCGGTATAGGCTGTTCCTCGCCAGTTAAACCGCTGATCGCTTGGTCATAACGGCCGCCGCTGCCCACACTTGATTGGATCGCCCCCTCTGTCAAAAACAATTCATATACAGTGCCTGTATAAATTTCAAGGCCTCTAGCTAAAAAAGGATTAAACGTACATTGGCTATCAATGTTTAAGTAGCGAAGCGCTTCTTCTAATTCTTGCAGCTCTGCTATCCCTTCAGCCATTATCGGTGTAGTGGGATGGTCGGTGGCAAAATCGACAATTCCACTTTGGCTCATTTGCTTTAACCATTGTGCAATTTTGCTAATCGCTTTCCCGTCAACGCCCATTTCCTTTAATTCGTTTACCACTTGTTTATCACCGATTTTTTCTCGTTTATCAAGTATCAATATAACAGCACTATGTTGATCTTTGCTAACTCCGCAAATGTCCAACATCCCTGTCAACAGCTTGCGATTATTGTACTGGATGGTCATGTTTAGCCCGATCCGCCGGAACACTTCGGTCGCCATCTCTAATAGTTCTGCTTCTGCCAATGGAGAATCGACACCAGCTACGTCAACATCGCACTGGGTAAACTCACGGAAACGCCCTGCTTTAATCGGGCCATCTCGAAACACTTTGCCGATCTCATAGCGTTTAAACGGCTTGCGAATGTCCGGATTCATCGCCATCACTTTTGCAAACGGAATTGTTAAATCATAGCGGAGCGCCAATGCTCGTTTGCCGCGATCTGTCAACGTATACATTTCTTTTTTAATTTCTGCCCCTCCGCCGTATTTTGAAGCAAGCAAGTCGGTGTAATTGATCATTGGCGTTTCCATTGGCTTGCATCCATACTGCTGAAACACTTCTTCCAGCTCTCTGCGCAGCCAAACACGGACACTTTCATCTTCAGGCAAATAATCCTGTGTGCCACGTACATTTTGATAATCCCATTTCTTCATTTAATTTGCCTCCTTTTTTTAAAACAAAAAAACCGCATGGGATCCACCTTTCAAAACGAATCCATGCGGTTATGCAAAATAGCCTTCCTATGTATGATTTTTTAAAAATCAACTAGCAAGGCTAATTCATATGATGTTGTTTGTTTTGATTAGCGATAACGGAAAACATGCAGCATCTCTCCTAGTACAAACACACTAACATAAATACACGTTGCTGAAAAGACCTTTCTTAGCCGTTTCCATCCCATTCTGCATAAAAGCGTTTTAAAAACTGTTCCATAAACGCATGCCGTGATTCAGCCAATTTCTTACCTGTATGTGTATTCATTCGGTCTTTCAACAAAAGCAGTTTTTCATAAAAATGGTGAATGGCTGATCCCTGTCCACTCCGATATTCGGCTTTCGTCATCTCTGTCCGCACGTTTGCTTTTGGATCATATAGAACATGCCCTTTTGCGCCTGCATATTGGAACGTGCGGGCAATGCCGATTGCACCAATCGCATCAAGGCGGTCTGCATCTTGGACGACTTTTGCTTCTAACGTACGCAACGGCTTGCCTTTGCTAAAAGAAATCGTCTCAATGATTTCAATAATATGAGCTGAATCGGCTTTTTCCACTGACCTATCTACAAGCCAGTTATTGATTTCCTGTATGCCTTCCTCTTCACTCGCCACAAGTTTGTCGTCTGCTAAATCATGAAGCAGTGCTGCCATTTCTACCACAAACAGGTCAGCGCCCTCTTCTGCGGCAATCGCTTTAGCCATTTCTGTGACGCGCTCAATATGGTACCAATCATGGCCCGTTGACTCTGTTAATAATTGGTCCCTCACCCAATCAGCCGTTGATTTAACTGTTTGCTTTTTTTCCTGTTCCCCCATAATGGCCTCCTCATGGATGTAGCACAATTTTTCCTATTTTATCAAGTAACCGAATCTTTTACTAGCTACCACCCGTAACTAAGTCAACTGTGTTTTATGAGGAGGCGAAACAATGACAATTCCATGGTGGATACTCATCCCCCTTGCCGCAATTTTGGTACCAGTCATTACCAACTATCTTGAGAGCCGCTCTCGTTTACGAGAACTTGAAATGCGCCAAGGCTTTGGCCCAGAAATTGAAGATATCGACAAAAAACTGGATCAAGTGTTGGCCAAACTAGACCGATTGGAAAAACAAGATGACGAGAAACAATAACGACAAGTAGGCGGCATGAGCCAGTGCACGATGGCACTGGCTCATATACCGGTTTAATGTGAATTTCGCTTCGTTCGCTAGTGACCAAGTGGGCTTTATTTTGTATCCAGCTCTCCGACTGCCTTTACTTTAATAAAAACGGAGTTTCCTGGCATGTATGCAAGTGGGACGTCCTCAACAGAGACAATTTTGACTGTGTCCGGAACCGCTCCTGCCTCGACCGCATTCCCAATTGCATTTTGTTTTGCTTCTTCGACTGCATCTTCATACGTCCGCCCTTCCAACGCATAGATGTTTTCCGCTTCGCCGGAAATAGTCCCCAATGCAGCCCCAATTGCATTTGCGACATCATGATGGTCTGGCTTTATTACTTCTGAAGCCCCCGTTAATCGACTGTTGACTAGAATGCTGCCACCGCCTGTTAAAATGACAGGAACAGGCTCTTTTGACGTTTTCATTTGGTCAATCGCAACCTCAAGCTTTTCGATTATTTGTTTGTACGCCTGTTGACAGGCGTCGCTGTCTAAATCGCTTGTATCAGCGCCAGCAATCGTTTTGTCTGTCACAGCTAACACCACATCCGTTGCTGTCAATGTCTCGCCTCCAAAAGAGCGCGCTTCTTGCAATAAACGATAACCGACTGAATCAGGGCCAACCGTGATTGCGCCCTGTTCGTCTGTACGGATAATTGTTCCGCCTCCTAAGCCAACTGAGAGAATGTCCGGCATGCGGAAGTTGGTGCGGATGCCGCCGACATCAACGGCAATGGCTGACTGGCGCGGAAATCCATTTGATAGAACACCGATATCAGAAGTCGTTCCACCGATGTCTAGAACAAGGGCGTCTTTTAAACCAGACAAAAACGAGGCCCCGCGAATCGAATTCGTTGGCCCGCAGCCAATTGTCAAAATCGGGTAACGGATTGCATAATCGGCTTCCATTAATGTGCCGTCATTTTGGCCAATAAAGATTTGCGCAGGGATGCCAAGTTTGCTAAGTGCTTCACGGAACCCGGAAACGACGGTACGTATCGTCGTTTGCAGTGCTGCATTTAAAATCGTTGCATTCTCCCGTTCCAACAAACCAATGCTGCCAATTTGATGGGACAGCGAAATCGGCACGTCAGGCATGATATCATGGGCAAGGCGCGCTACTTTCAGTTCTTGCTCGGCTCGGGCTGGCGAAAATATGCCTGTAACCGCAATGGATTTAACGTTTTCTTTCATATCCTCCAGTGCAGAACGGATTTCATTTTCGTCTAGTTCTGAAATCAACGCGCCATCGTACTCATACCCGCCAGCTACTAAATAGTGGTGCTCGCCCACTGCCGCTTTTAAGTCATCAGGCCAAGCCGCTAAAGGGGGCACAGCCGTTGCTGCCGGTTTACAAAGGCGAATGATGCCAACTTTATTTAGCTGTTTCCGCTCAACAATGGCATTTGTGCAATGGGTAGTGCCAAGCATTGCATAGCCAATTTCGCCAGGCGATA
This sequence comes from Shouchella rhizosphaerae, assembly GCF_900142675.1. Classification (GTDB taxonomy): domain Bacteria; phylum Bacillota; class Bacilli; order Bacillales; family Bacillaceae_D; genus Shouchella; species Shouchella rhizosphaerae. Next base: position 216,486 of record NZ_FRBS01000005.1, read on the forward strand.
TAGCTGATTCCTCTAGAATGGCAGTTAACACTTTCCAAATACCAGTCATGACATCCTCGGTAGTTGGCTGTTTTGCTTTCGCTATTACGTGCAATGTGTGATCAAGTAGGACGGCATCTGTGTTTGTGCCGCCTACATCAATTCCAATCCGATAGCTCATTTGCCTCCACCTTCCTGCAACTTTTCTACAGGCTCATACTCCACAGGATAGCCAAAATAACGAGGTCCTGCCGTTTCAATACCTTTCTTTGTACGCCATTTCGGGTCGCACGGAAATGCAATGACCGTCACCCGCATGCCGTAGCGCAATCCTTCAGTCGTAATGGGCTGCCCCGTTTCAACATCAAGGATCGCTATCAAATCAGGCGTAATGGCCAGTGGTTTTTCCCCTTCTGTCGCTAACAATTGTTCATTTTGAAAATGGAGTGTAACCATCCGTCCTGCATCGTCATGGATCCCTTCGACTTCACAAATTCCCCGAGTAAAACCGCCCGTTAGTGTGCGCTGGATATCAGTAAGTTTGCCAGTTAACAGCTCGTAGCCGTTAAGGACGGCAAGCAGCCGTTTAATCGGATGTGTGCCATCTCCGCTTTTATGAAGCAACAGCCGCCCTATTTCTTCTGATTTTGTCAACGTGCCTGGAATGGCGCTCTTTTTTACAACAGAACCAGGAAGTGCATAGTCGCACACCGTACTAGACCCACCCATTTGCACAGTGATGGCCCGGGCAAGCTTTTCGCCCCAGTGGCCGTCCTTTGGCGTAATCACAACCGTATTGCCTTTTTCATCAGCTAACACGGTCGGATCAGCCGAATGGCCATCCAAGTAAAAAGTGACCATTTGACTCTCTGGAAAAGCACGCCCCATTGCGTCTGCGTCCACAAGAGGCAAGCCTTTTGCCGCAGCAGCTAGTACAGGCACAAGTGAATTGACGCCTCCGACCTCAATTGGCATCAAGGCAGCTGCTTTTTGGCCAAGCGTCTCCTCGATTTTTTCAAGTGGAGCCACCAATTCTTCAATCGAAGGAATTTTTTCAACGCCTATCGTCGGTGAACCCATCATCGATAGAGGCACAATTAAGGCATCGTCTGCCAATTCTTCAATCGACAGCAACTTAATCGGTCCATATGTTTTGATCGCCTCAAGCGCCATCAATTTACCTAGGTATGGATCTCCCCCTCCTCCAGTACCTAGAACGGCCGCCCCCAAGGCGATATGTTCAATCGATTCTTCCGTTAGCCATCTCATACTTTGTTCTCCTTTTCCTGTTTATCTGTTCTTGCGTGCGAACACAGCTTTTCCAATTAGCGCTTGCAAAACAAATGCGACGATAAAGCCATCAAGTGCTGGAATGGTTGTGAAAACGAGCAGGCCCAACCCATCTGGCGCCGGCGTTGTCAGCCAACAAAACAATGACGTGACTAGCCATACGGCCAGCGAACGGCCGATCAGCTTACGGCTGTGAAGGGCTTGAAACGAGAATTTCTGTTTGTCGACAACATAATATTCAGCAGCATACACTCCTCCAACTGGAGCGATCAACATCGTCATCAATGATAAAAACGTAATAAAGTGGTCAAATATGCCTATAAACGCTAATGCCGAAGCGGCTATTCCCATTACAAGCGTCAACACGGGACGCTTTGCTTTTGGAATTAGCACCGACATGCTTAAAGAAGCAGAATAGAGATTATTTGTATTCGTCGTCCACTGGGAAAAAGTAAGGACAATTAACGCTGGTAAACTTAAACCAAGCAGGATAAATACTTGGGCCAAATCTTCTGTGTTTAACAATTTCGACAACAGCACGGCAATAACGACCATAAAGCTATTTCCAAAGAAAAAGCCTAAGAAAGCAGCAATCATCGCATCTTTCTTTGATTTTGCCCATCTAGAAATATCAGGAGAAAGAATCGTGCCAAGTACATAAATGCCTACCACTAAAGAAACAGCGACTCCGAATGAAAACTTCGCTTCTACTGGTGCCAACACGGCGCTAGCATCTCTTTGCGTAAATGCTAATACCAACGCTGCTAAAATTAAGACAACAAGCAGCGGGCTTGTCCAATTTGTTAGCTTTTCGAACCATCTAAACGCAAATGCGGTCGTCATCATTAGTAGTCCGCCAACAAAGGCAACTACCGGAAGGGGCAGAGCCCAGCCTGTTAAATGTTCAACAACAGATACCGTATTTTCGGCAAAAAATCCAGCTTGGACGCCGAACCATCCGATCATCGAAATTGATATAACGACTGAAATCACTTTTGCTCCAGCCGCGCCAAAAACAAAATTGGAAATCATCGTTGTGGACAGGCCGGTTGCAGCGCCAATATTGGCACAAATTGCGCCTAGCACGCCAAGAAAAAGAGAGCCGACGGCAACTGCCAGCAACGCCTCAACAAATGGGATCCCCGCTCCAAGTTGTGCGCCTAACAACATGCCTGATAAATCAATGCCGATGGCAAACCAAACAGTCGCCATCGGCAGCCAGCCTTTTCGCACTTCTTTTGGCACAGGCTCCCTTTCAAAGTCATTGATTGTTTTATATGCTTCTTCCATCTCTCGCTCACTTCCTTGTTAACAATTGGCCGTACGATTAGATATGCCTTGCCAATAAAATTTCCACGCATGAAAAAAGGAGGTTTCCAACGTTTCTTTGTTATAGTAAAACGTTTGTAAAAACAATCCATCCAATAAGCAAAGAAAAGAATCGACCAGCTCATGCAACGGTTCGCTCTGAATATCCCCTTGTTTAATCCCTTCCGAAAAAATAGCAACTAAAGAGGAACGGATCTGTTGTTCATTAGCAGCAAACCGGCTGCGCATCTCATCCTTAAGAAAATCAGGAGGAAACAAATTGACACGTGTTAAAAATTCCGTTTTTGTTTGCTCTCGGAGATGATAATCAAGCATGGCTTCCACCACTTTGCGAAGCCGCTGTTCACTTCCTTCGATCTCCATCACATTAGTTTGCTGAACTAATTGAGCGGCATGCTCATCAAGCAGTTCGTGATAAATGGTCATAAACAAGTCTTGCTTGCTTTTAAAAAACGCGTAAATCGAAGGTGTTTTGATCCCAACTGCACTGGCGACTTCCGCCAGGCTCATTCCCTCGTAGCCGCCTTTGGCAAACGCAACCAATGCCGCTTGTTTGATTTTTTCTTTTGTCATCGCCATTCACCTAACGAATATTAGTTAGCAACAGTTTAGTCCCCTTCCTCTTAAAAAGCAAGCACAAATTTATGTAAATTAACGAAAAGGAATATTTATGCACTGCCACTGCGCAAAAAAGAGCTGCCCATTACGGCACAGCTCTTATGAAACACGCTGCCAAAGCGCTTTCGTATAAATGGTTTGCAAGCCTGAGCGCTCCATATTGCGCTGACTTGTTGTCGCAAATCCGGCTTGGCCACAAATGTATGTACATCCAGCAGCTGTGGCGTCTGCCTGTCGCCTAGCAATGAGCGCTTGCTGTACACCTTGCGTTCGAAATCGAGCAAGCACGGCGCAAGCAGCAAGTACAGCAATGGTGCCACTAGTGAATAAAGCGGCAACCCCTACTGGTTCTTCCTCGACTTCAGCCAAATAAAATGTCCAATTTCGTTCTTCATGCAACACGGCGTTGTTTGTCGCTACACTTTCCTTAAAAAAAGCAGGCATACCGAAACTTTCTGTATAAATATGGCCATAAAGATAATAGTCTTCCAGTTTTAGCGTTCGAATCGCTATCCTTTCGTGCCTCTCCTCTACTTGTCTGCTACAACGTCCTGCAAGAACAGAATGAAAACCGGTTTGGCAAAAGCCCTGTCGCCACAGAGCTTGCATCACTTTGCTCCCAGCGGCGCCAGGCACTAATTGAATTTGTGGTTCTAGTTCTTTCTTTTCATAAAACGAAATGATTTCGCCAATTTGTCTTTCCTCTTCCTCGTGCAAGCCTCGGACTGTATTAAACGCGGGTCCTGGCATACGCTTTGCAGAAAACGCGTATGCCTGTCCAAATGTTTCAATCGCTACTCCGAGCGAATTGCCGTCTATCGTTTCTATTGCTTTCAAGCGTGAACTGAGCATGTTCGTCTCGGCCTCTTCCAAACGATCCACAAACGCCGTTGTCGTAATGATCATAACCCCTCCCCGCTAATCGAAATCGACGACTCTTCCGCTCCGTTCCTGGACTTGTTTGATCTTAAGCTTTTCTGCCATTTCCTGAACGAGGACAATCGCCATGTCTATTTCTTCCTTGCCATTTTCCTGCCCGCCTACATAGACAGACACTGAGTTTGGATCCGCTGTTGCTGCCTGAGCAACATCAGCCAAAACCCCTCTGCTTAAACCTGGGTAAGCCTCTTCCAATTCGTCATGAAGCGCTTGTGCGACGGCGACTTGTTGCTTGTAATTGTCCGCTTCGCCATTCACTTTCATCCACACGCGGGCAATCGGTTGTTGATCGTAGATGAGTGTGCTCTCCGAATAAGAAATGCCCTCTTCCTGGATTTTATAGTGCAAATGGGGTTCTTCATTTTGATCGACTACTTCTGTTATCGCTGGCTGCTCTTTTTTTGTTTCTGCTTTCTTTTGATCGCCTGCTGGCTGTCCAATAAGCAGCAAAGCAGCAGCAACACTTAGCACCACACGCTTGTCCATCTAGGAACCTCCTAAAACTCTTTTTGTTTTACGTGTATTCCTAGTTTGGACAAACGATGCCTCGATACATACTAGATTTTTCATTTAAGCGCTGTTGATGTGGTTTGCGCCTTTGTCTCTTTAACGTTTTTTTGCCTCTTGCCATGCTGCAACGAAAGCAGCAACAGTCGGAAAACGCGCTTCTCGCTCTGCTGCTGTTGCCTGTTTTGCCACTTCGAATAAAGCGTTGCTAGCGTCCCAGTTTTCCTCCGTCCGCTTGTTTTCATTCCCTAACAAAGCAAAAGCAACGGCCCCCATTGTGTAGACATTCGTCTGTGCATCAATCGCTGCGCCAAGTTGGAATTCTTCCGGGGCCATAAATCGCTTTGACCCCCACATTCTTCCCATTGTATTGACATAAGGTTTTTTCCGATACAAATCGATGTCGCATATCGTCGTTACCCCTGTTGAAAAGTCATACAAAATGCTGCCATCATAAAAGTCAATCGCGACGTAACCGTTACGTTCGACGTGTTCGTGAAAGGAATAAATACGATCAAGCGTATCTAACCGCTTCGCTACAGGCAACCGTTTATGCTTATAGGTCGGCGAGTTTGGATCGGTATACTTGGCAGGCGGCGGAAACAACCAATGGGCATGCAAACATTCGCCCTCTGCCCAAGGAAACACAAGGGCATAGCCCCCATTAGTGGCGAAATGGTTATGCAATGTAACCAAGTTTGGATGAGCAAGATGTTCATAAACAGCAACCGCTTCTTTTATACGCTCAACTGCCTGTTGAATATCCCCCTCATAGTAAAGCGTCTTAGCACCTGCATATTTGACAAACCACTTCTTGTCCCCATCCGCTACCCCAAAACTTACATTTCCAGAGTCTTGTTGGTCAAAAACAGCAAAGATATCCCCTAGTTCTGAAAGCCAATCAAACTCATGTGCTTCTTTTAATGAAATGCTCTTGCTTCCTAGTGTTTGTATGACCATAGACAGATCTCCTTCTCTAGCGTTTTCTGACTTGTCTATTACTCATTTAAGTGGCTTGCCAAATGCAATATGCCAATGCAAGTGTTTAGAATCTTGGTAGGTGCCAAGGTTTGTCAACACACGGCAGGCGCCATGCTCAGCCTTAACTTGTGCAGCGACTGTTTTGATAACAGAAAACAGTTCAAGCAAAAGGGCATCGTCTTCTTCCTCTAACGACAATAATGAGGGAATATGCTTTTTGGGGATCGCGACAATATGTACAGGGTAATAAGGATTTGTATGGTGGTAAGCAAGGACATTTTCTGTTTCCATTACTTTTTTCACTGCTGTTTTGCCACTTAACACTTCTTCACAATAAAAGTCTTCTGTCTTCATCGTATATTCCTACTTTCTAGTTCGTATATTCACCCTTCAAGTATACAGGTGTGCCACGAATTAATTATGCATGACTTTCAAATAAATGCCTTTTTCTGCCTTCTCTCTCGCTTTGCTGATTAGGTCAGCCGCTTTTCTAGAGCATTTTGACACAGGCACGAACGCGCCACCTACATCTATCAACGGGTCAACGATACGGACTTTGTTTTTATGGTAATGATCGTATGCGCCTGTTGCTTCCTTTACACACACGCCAGAATAAATCTCGGCCAGAAGGCGCCGGACCTGTTCATCCCCACTTTCGTTCAGTTTTTTTACGAGTTCTTCATCCTCAGCTAATAGATCCGATTCGTTTATTGCGCCGCGCTCAAGGGCTAATCGCAATGCCTCGGAGATTTTCCAGTTGGCATACACATTTCGCGGTTCCATGAAAAATTCGATTGTTTCTTTATAGTAGGCTTCGATAAACCATTCTGCCGCAGCCAACGATTGAACAACCATTTTCCCTTTTCTTACAATAAGCTGTTCTAAGAAACGATGGGCTTCCTGAAGGGAAATAAATCGATAAGCATATAAATCCCGCAATGTATAGTCGATTCGGTCCGCACATAAATGTGGAGCAGGCTGTTCAAGCAACGGCCATTTCTCGATCTCATTGATAATCTCGTTTACATCGACTTGGTGCTTTTTCAAAATGGCAGGAATGTCCGATTCGGCAATTCGTTTATGAAACAGTTGTTCATGATAATCTTCCTTTTCATTCTTAAACACATAGTCAGATACATGGGAAAAAGCTGTGTGAGAAACATCATGTAGCAAGCCAGCGGCCTGCTCTTTTAACGAACCTCCTAATCGGCGTATTAACAACATGACTCCAATCGAGTGCTCATAGCGAGTTACATTCCACTCCGGACAAACAAGATAAGCCGCTCCAGCCTGATGGACACCTTTTAATCGCTGAAGCGGCCTGCTGTTCACTAAATCGCGTAGTACCGGCTCAACTTCCATTGAACCATAAAGCTTGTCTTCCAACATCATCGTTTTTATCACTCCAATTAAAAAATGCAGCCAAACTTGCCCGCAGCAGACTGTGCCTAATGCTTGCATGCGGGTCGTTTACCCCGCCCAAATACTCTGGAACGACCACGCCTGTCCTATTCGTATTCGAAATCTCTCCTCGCCCGAAAAGCGTTTTAGTGAGTTTGTCGATAAACCGCCTCCACTTGCCCTTAAAGCTTCCTTTAACAACTTGCTCCCCTTTTCTACATTTGGCGGCTGTTGCCTAAATAACGCATTTGCCAGTTCTGCTTTCGTTTTTGTCGAATAGCGACTAGTGCGATGGCCTGAATGAGCCAACGCTTGCTGATAATACGTTTCTGCTTTATAAAAATGATGATTGCGAACAGCGTTTTGTCCAAGAGAGCGTAAAATGAGCGCTTCCGTTTCCTCAAGGCCTGCAGCCCGTTCTAGCAAATTTAAAAAATGCGCTTCTGCCTTCTCGTATTGGCCCGTTTCCGATAAGAGGTTGCCGAGTATCATTTCCGCCTGCAATTCCTTTTCCACGTACATTGGATCAAGGGCGAAAAAGCGTCTTGCCTTGTCTAAATAAGGCATAGCCCGGTCAAATCGGTCAATTTTATAATAACAAACGCCCGCACGGTTATAAAATTCTCCATGCTCCATTTCGTCTTGAATATGCGCTAATTCTTTTTCCGCTTGTTCATATAAATCGACAGCTTCCGTAAACCGTTCTTTGTAGAAGGCATATTGGCCACTGAAGAAATAATAGTAATAATTCAACAAAAAATCCGACTGCAAACAATTGACGAGTGCCTCTAGCTGATGGGGTTCTTGCAACTGTTCAAGCATCATTTGATAGCGAAAACAAACGAGATTGTAATACGCAACCATTTTGTCATCGCGAAGCAGTTCTTTGAAGCACACATCAAGCTCTTCTTTTAAGATGGCTGCTTGTTGAACTTGGCGTTTGACAATACAACGGTACAACTGGGCGACTTTTTTGCCGATTTCACTATTGCGTACTGCATTCACACTCTCCCCTCCTCTTATTTATTATTATATCGGATTGTCTCGCAAAAAAGGGAATTTATTACTGAAACCCTCACGCCCAATGTTTTCACTTTTTGCATAGAGTGATTTCCATTTTCGGAACAGTCTAGCAACATTAAGCAAACCACTTTATTGCTTTGAGCTTATCGCCAAGCGGTTGTTGCTTTAACCGTTCAAGCATAGCCGGATTTGCCCCATGCATTTGCAAGTACGACTCGAGCATCGCTGCCTTTTTCTCTCGTCCCATTAAGACGTAGGCAACAAGCCAAGCTTCAGGGCTTCCTACTGGTATGCCTTGCCAATGAAAAGCAGCATCCGCAGGAATGTGGCAAATGCCTGCTTCTGAGCGAAGCGCAAAACCGCCGATGATTTCAACTTCTTGGCCGTTTTTTTCGACAAATAGCTTATAACTACTCGTAAATAAATGGTCACCCGTTTGTCCTGTTTCGAACGCTTTTATTGGGAAAAGGGCTTGCGTCACAGCGTTCTTGTTAGCGTTTGTCATAATGTCCCAATCGTTTACCGTTTCCGTCAACCCTAATGCATACAGCAGACCGCTCCCCCCTAATGAAAAAGCAATCTGATTTGCTTTTAACTTGCTTGCTACCGTAAAAAGGGCGTCGATTTTTTGTTGGTCCATAAGTGCCTCCTCTTTTTTTGACTTACAACAGGACGTATGAATCACATTCGCGTCATTGCCATTTACTCGTATTTTCGTCAGTTTCCTTTCAGCAAACGTTGCGAAAACTGGGAGCCGATTTAGGTTGTTTTCTCGTGAAATAGGCTTCTTTCAATTATTTTATCATTCGCAACGTTTTTGGCAAAAATTTTCCCGTCAAGGGCTTGCTTCTCACGCTTTGTTGCGATAATCTAATCAAGTCGGAACTTTTTATGCGCCTATAGCTCAATCGGATAGAGCATCAGCCTCCTAAGCTGAGGGTTGCAGGTTCAATTCCTGCTAGGCGCGTCCTCTATGTTTCCTTCTATTTGGCTTCGCTCCCCAAGTTCTTACGCAAAGTTTCCTAAACATTGATTTAGAAAAAAAGTAGATGATTCAATCTGTAGCCTATTTGCGTGCAGAGGTAGTAAAAGAGACGAGCCTTTTCGACATTATGTATAAATGTGTGTTATTATGAGAGAAAACCAGACAAATCTCTTGCGTTCGCAACAATTTATTCATATAATAAAAGATAAGAACAACGATTCAAGTACATGCTCGTTTGTTATGATAAGAATAGCTCGTCCTCGTTCTTTATTAACTGCAATTGCTTGACTGTACACACAATGATTCATTTTTTTCATATACTAAATAAAAGTATCTAAATTTTCAAACTTATGATCCGGACCTTGTTATGAAGGAGTTGATGTGATGGGAAACACATTCAGCTTTAAGAAATGGCTTTTGATTGTTTTGACCACCCTTATGGCTATTGTGGTTCTCCTTGCTGCATTAACTGTATTTATTGGCTATAAAGTAACGAACCCAACGATCCGCTTGCTTCATACAAACCCAAATAACGTGGGCCTTGACTATGAAGATGTCTCATTCTCAAACATCGTTGACAATATATCGTTAAGTGGCTGGTGGATTCCTTCCGACCAGCAATCGCTTTTTCAAAATGAAAAAGCGGTTATATTTTCACATGGTTATGGCTACAACCGTACCGAAATGCCGTTTTCCAGTCTTGAATTGGCGGCGGCCATGCATGAAGCTGGCTATCATGTTTTCATGTTTGACTTCCGCAATTCTGGCATGTCTGAAAAAGCACCTACAACATTTGGCGGAAACGAAAAAAGCGATTTGCTTAGCGCGATCCGCTATGTACATGATCAACAAGGGATTGAAAACATTGCCTTGGTAGGTTGGTCGATGGGTGCGGCCACTTCTATCATGGCAGGAGCAGAAGCCGATGAAGTCAAAGCAGTGGTTGCCGACAGTCCATTTTCCGATCTAAACGAATACGCTAAAAACAGTTTCCACTATTGGACCGGGCTGCCGAAGTCCCTTGCGGCAGGAACAGCCCGGGCAGTTGAAGCAATTGTCCCAACGTTTAACTTAGAAGACGTAAGGCCCATTTATGCAGCAACCCAGTACAATCAAGAAAAAGGCTTGTTTTTAATCCATAGCCGCAAAGATGGAGCCATTCCTTACACAGAGTCAGAAGCGATACACAGTCACGCCGCTGGCAGTGAGCTTTGGCTACCTGAAAAAGGCGGCCATATAAGAAGCTATTTTCATTACAAAGCTGAGTACGAGGAACGTGTGTTAAACTTTCTTGACCGGACCTTTAAAAAATATGAGCCACAAATTGTGGAAGCCCGCTATTTCACTTAACAGGAAAAACCCCTCTCTCCAACTCGTTGCACTGGAAGAGGGGTTTTGACATGTGCGCCAGTTTTTACTCCTTATAAAAACAAATGAGCAATTGGCGCAGCCAACAAGATGCTTAACACAACCCGTTCAAACCAAATGACAAGCAATTTCGGCACACTGACAGGAATGTCGGTCGCCAAGATCGTCGGAATGACCGCGGAAAAAAACAGCACGGAAGACACACAAACAACTCCAATCGTAAAACGGGTGATGAGATCAGCGTCGGCAGCAATAGCTGCTGGCAAAAACATTTCAGCAATGGAAGTTGCAGCAGCACTTGCAGCAAAGGCAGGATCAGGCAATTGGACGAGTGCTGTTACTGGGAAAAATAACACTCCAAGCCACGCAAACAGAGGCGTATACTTAGCCAGCGCTAACCCGAAAAGGCCAATGGACATAATCGATGGCAAAATGTTCATCGTCATGCGGAACCCATCACGGACGTTTGCGCAAATATTGGCAGATAGGCTCAGGCTCCCTTGCGCTTGTGCCATCGCCTGCGCCCAGCCACGTTGGAGTCGGCGCCCTTGCTGCTCTGCTTCAGGCTTGCCTGTCATCCCGTTATAATAGCTTTCCGTTGTTTGTTTTAATGGCCAGACTCTAGCCGTTACCGCCGTCACTGTAAATGTAACGACTAAACAAGACCAAAAATACACGTTCCAGTTCGCCATTAAATCGAGTGTATTGGCAACGACCACCATAAAAGTAACGGAAACGGTGGAAAAGCCAGTGGCAATGATCGTTGCTTCTTTTACCGAATAGCGCCCCTCGCGAAAAAGCCTGTTCGTAATCAGCAATCCAAGTGAATAACTGCCGACAAACGAAGCAACAACATCAATCGCAGAACGCCCTGGCAGGTTCCAACCTTTCCTCATAATGGGCTGCATCCATACACCGGCAAGCTCAAGCAAACCATATCCTGTTAACATGGCCAAAAATACAGCCCCAATTGGGACAAGAAGACCTACAGCGACAACAAGGCGATCAAAAAGAAATGGGCCCATGTCCTCTGCCAACATCCATTGCGGGCCGATGCCGAATAGCACCATGACAGTAATTGCTAAACCAGCAAGTTTAAAAACAGCCAAAAGCAAATCGGTCTTTGTCTGCCGCCATGTCCCCTTGTAAAACGGATAAAGCGCGCCAAGAAAAATCACAAGCAACGCATAATACGGCACAATTGCAGGGAAAGCCTGCCTCATTGCGGTCACGATATGGTCAAGCATAATGGAAGATGTACCGTTGATTGGCACGGGCACGAAAAACATAAACGCGCCAATGCTGCTATAAAGCAAGAAACGGATCAGCGCTCGAGGGGAAGAACCGTTTCCTTGCTTAGCCTCTAATCGTGGCTGTTGCTTAAAGGGCTCCATGGCGCCCCCTTACTGGGCAGCTAGGGCATGAGCCCATGTTTGATGGAGACGTCCCACTTTCTCGACAATTGCTTTTTCAGATTGCGTGACGAGCTGTTTGTTCGCCACTACATGCTTGCCGTCCACAAATACGTCGGCAATCGCTGTTGGCTGCATCGCATACACGAGATTTGCCAACAAATCGGTTCGTGGCGATAAAGAGAAGTCATTCAAATCGAGTGCAATAAAATCCGCGCGGAAGCCTTTTTTCAATTCACCAGTTTGCAGCTTTAGCAAAGCAGCTCCTGTTTGTGTGCCCATTTCAAATACTTGCTTCCCAGTGATGCATGTGCCGTCCAGACGCGTGACTTTTTGCAGCAATGAGCACATCCGCATTTCTTCAAACACGCTAATGCGGTTATTGCTGCAAGCTCCATCTGAACCGAGGCCAATGCGCACGCCCGCTTGCTGGAGATCGGGAATGCGCGTCACGCCATCTGAAAGAAACATGTTGCTTGATGGGCAATAGGCCAATCCCGCCCCTTTGTTGCCAAGCAGAGTTACTTCCGAATCGTCAAGCCAGACAAGGTGGATCGCAATCATGCTTTCATCAACGACGCCTAATGAGTCCAAATAATGAACGGGCCGCAAGCCATATGCATTCAACGTTTCGTCGACTTCAAACGGCTCTTCTGCTACATGGATATGGAACGGCGTGCCTAGCTCTTGGGCAAGACGGTGGCCAGCCTTGATCATTTCTGGCGAGGCAGCATGTGGGCTATGAGGGGCTGGCTGGATCGACACCATCGGATCACTCTCGTATTTGGCCGCCAATTTCCGTGTCCGTGCAACAGCTTCGTCGACTGATTCTTGGTATGCTTCTGGCGCCCCAGCCCAATCATACATTGTCCGTGCAAAAACAAGGCGTATCCCGACATCTTTCGCTGCTTGGATCACCGCTTCATCGGTTTCCACGCCTCCACGATGGACGTAGAAAAAGTCACTGACTGTCGTCGCGCCGTACTTCAACATTTCACCAAAAGCAAAGAGGGCCCCTGTATAAATTGCATCCTCATCCAAGAAAGGCGTGTACCGGTACAGTGCCTTGTCGCGCCACTCTAAAAACGGCTGATCGGCGGCAATGCCTCTTAGCAAGCTTTGGAAAGAATGGTTATGGGCATTCACTGTGCCAGGCACAATCGCTTTGCCATCCATGGCCACAAGAGGCACATGGCTATATAAGCGTGACATGTTTTCTTGCGGGCCAATGGCTTCAATTTCCCCGTTGTTTACACACATCGCATAGCTTTGTTGAAACGCGCCATCTGTATATATCAAATCAGCTGAATAAAGCGTCCTCATCTGGTATCCGTCCCTTTCTGGTCAAGGTTTTGGTCAAGTTTCAGCAGCGCATGGAACAACACATTCGCAGCTGCCTCAATGTCACAGAGTGCACTTGCTTCTTCAGGGCAATGGCTTTTGCCGCCAATGCTAGGCACAAACAACATGCCACTTCTTGTCACTGCCGCCATATGGGCTGCATCATGTCCAGCCATGCTCCCGAGTGTCAGCGTCTTGTAGCCAAGTGAATCGGCTTGCTCCGCCAATGTATCGATTAGTAATTTGTCCATTGGCACAGGCCGTTGCGATAAAAACGTTTCTTGCTTTATCGAAACGCCACGTCTCCTTGCGAGTTCTGCAATTTGGCTGTTTAATGCATGGCGGACAGCATCGATTTCTGCGCTTGTTTTGCCACGAATTTCGACAACCATTTCCACTTGGCCAGGGATAATATTGGCGGCGTTCGGGCGCACGTCAAGTGTGCCAACTGTTGCGACTACTTCTTCTGCCTGCATTTCCGCGGCCGCCTGTTCGACAGCTACAACCACTTCCGCCGCAGCGGCGAGTGCATCCTTACGTCCGGCCATGACAGTCGTCCCCGCATGATTGGCATCACCTGTTACAGTTACAAGCTCTCTGTAAATGCCCGTAATGCCAGAAACAATGCCAACAGGAATACTGCTTGTGACTAAGCGTTTCCCTTGTTCAATATGGACTTCAAGGTAAGCAGATAAAGGCGGCGCTAACGCGTGCGTGTCCTCAAAGCGATCGGGATCTCCCCCTGCTTGCCTAAGCGCTTCCGTCAACAACAGCTCATTGTCATCTGTCACACCCTCTAAGTCTTGCTTTGTTAACTTTCCTGCTACTGCCCGGCTGCCAAATGTCGATAAGCCAAACGGGTTCGGCTCCTCTGCCGTAAAGGAAACGAGTGCGAATGGATGGCGTGTTTCGATTCTTTCTTCGTTCAGTCGTTCCATTACTTCTAAGGCAATGAGAACACCGAGCGCGCCATCATACATGCCACCGTTTGGCACCGTATCCATATGGGAGCCAAACGAAATAGCAGGAAGAGGTTGTCGCCCGTTGCGAAAAGCCCATATATTGGCGGCGGGATCGCACTTAACATCAAGCCCAAGGCTGACACATTGTGTTTGCAACCATTCCCGAGCAGCGAGTTCCGCCGACGTGAACGTTGTCCGATCTAACCCGCCTTTCTCATTTTTGCCAAATTGGCCGAGTTCCTCGATCTTCCGTTGCAAGCGAGCACCGTTGATTGTCGGTTTTTTCAAGTAACACACCGCCTTCCACAACGATTTTCCCTGCTTTCATGACTGTATCGACTCGATTAACAGCATAGTTATACTGCAATGTTTGATAGTTGGGCGCGTCAAATAGCACGAGATCAGCGTTTTTGCCTGCTTCAATGCTGCCGATGTCCTTCGCTCGGCCAATGGCGTGTGCGGCATTGATCGTGGAAGCGGCAAGCACCTCTTCTGGCGTCATTTTCATTGTCAGGCAAGCCAAATTCATTATGAATGGCAATGACTCAGTCGGCGATGAACCTGGGTTACGGTCTGTCGATAAGGCAACTGGTACTCCTGCTTCGATCATCGCCCGAGCATTGGCGGGCTCGGTCATTAGAAAAAAGGCTGTTCCTGGCAGAAGCACGGCGATAACGCCTGCCTCGGCCATTTGTTCGATGCCTGTTGGTGAGGCCTTTAACAAATGGTCTGCACTGACTGCCCCGACTTTTGCGGCAAGCTCAGCCCCTCCAAAGGAAACCAACTCATCGGCGTGGATTTTCGGCTTTAGCCCATGCTTTTTCCCTTCCTCCAAAATGTATTGCGATTGGGCGACCGTAAAGACGCCCTCTTCACAAAAGACATCACAAAACTCAGCTAAGTTTTCAGCTGCGACTTGGGGAATCATTTCTTCTGCCACTAATTGTACAAACCCATCAGGATCCTGTTTCCACTCAGGCGGAATCGCATGTGCCCCCATAAAAGTCGAGACGACGTCTACTGGGTGTTCATTGTTTAATTGTTGAGCGACACGGAGCTGTTTTAGTTCAGCGTCTGTCGCTAACCCGTAGCCGCTTTTCGCCTCAACGGTCGTCACCCCGTGCTTCAAAAAACGGTCAAGCCGCAGCCGCGATTCATGGGCCAACTGGTCAGCAGTGGCTGCTCTCGTGCTTTTTGTTGTGCTTAAAATGCCGCCGCCTGCCTGTAAAATGCTCATATACGACTTGCCTTTCAAACGCATCGTCAATTCTTGTTCACGGCTGCCAGCAAAGACGAGATGTGTATGAGGGTCGACGAGTCCAGGCGTGAGGATTTTCCCCGTTGCCTCAATCGTTTTCACCTTTCCAGAACGTTTTTGCAAGTAATGACGAGCATCTGCGTCTGTACCGGCAAAGGCAATCTTCTCTCCCTCAACGATGACACTCCCCCGTTCAATGACGCCAATTTCAGATAAGTCCTCTCCTACTTTTGGTTTGTCGCTTGCTCCGGCAACAGTGACAACTTGTTCAGCTTCCTTGAGATATAAAAGTTCAGCCATTTTCTTTTCCCTCCCTTGCAAGGGCTGGAATGACAATGCCTGTTGCTTTTGCCGTTTCGATAGCTTTTTGATAACCAGCATCGGCATGGCGAACGACGCCTAGGCCTGGATCCGTTGTTAGCACACGCTCCAAACGCCGTGCCGCTTCCGCTGTCCCATCTGCGACGACAACCATGCCAGCGTGAAGGGAGTAGCCCATACCGACGCCGCCACCATGATGGACAGATACCCAGCTTGCCCCTGCAGCTGTATTCACAAGTGCATTTAAAATTGGCCAATCAGCAACGGCGTCACTGCCGTCTTTCATTGCTTCTGTTTCCCGATTCGGCGAGGCGACCGAGCCTGCATCAAGGTGGTCACGTCCGATCACAATGGGGGCGGACAATTCTCCAGAAGCGACCATTTCATTAATCCGTTTGCCAAAACGGGCACGTTCCCCATAGCCGAGCCAGCAAATCCTTGCCGGAAGGCCTTGGAAAGAAATATGGCGACGTGCCATGCGGATCCACTGGCATAACGGTTCATTGTCGGCAAACTCTTGCAAGATCACTTCATCCGTTTTATCAATATCTGCTGGATCGCCAGAAAGGGCCACCCAGCGGAAAGGCCCTTTGCCTTCGCAAAATTGCGGGCGGATATATGCAGGAACAAAACCAGGAAATGAAAAGGCGTCACGAATCCCTTCATCAAAAGCAACTTGGCGAATATTATTGCCATAATCGAACACGATCGCGCCACGCTTTTTTAACTCAAGCATCGCTTCAACATGCTCGGCCATACTCTTTTTCGCAAGGCTAATGTAAGCTTGGGGATCTTGCCTTCGCAGCACTTGCCCTTGTTCAAGGGTGAACCCTTTTGGCAAATAGCCATTCAAAGGATCATGCGCAGACGTTTGATCAGTGACAATGTCTGGAACAAACCCGCGATCAAGCATTTCTGGCAACACTTCAGCCGCATTGCCGACTAAGCCGATTGAAAGGGGGATGCCTTCCTTTTTCGCGAGTTCTGCTTCCTCAATGGCCTCTGTTAGCGTATGGGCGACAATATCCAAATAGTTGGTCTCCATACGTTTGTCGATCCGGGAACGGTCCACGTCAACGCAAATAGCCACCCCATTTGCCATCGTGACCGCTAATGGTTGGGCGCCGCCCATGCCTCCTAATCCAGCTGTTACGGTAATCGTCCCTTTTAATGAGCCGCCAAAATGTTGTCGTGCACATTCGGCAAACGTCTCGTAAGTCCCTTGAACAATGCCTTGACTACCAATATAAATCCAACTTCCAGCTGTCATTTGCCCGTACATGGTTAAGCCTTTCTTATCAAGCTCATGAAAGGTATCCCAATTCGCCCAAGCAGGGACAAGGTTGGAATTGGCAAGCAACACCCGCGGAGCATCTTCATGTGTTTTAAAGACAGCAACCGGTTTCCCAGATTGAATGAGCAACGTTTCATCGTTATCAAGCGTTGTTAACGATGAAACAATACTATGATAAGACGGCCAATTGCGCGCAGCCTTGCCAATCCCGCCGTAGACAACTAATTGATCTGGATGCTCTGCTACTTCTTCATCTAAATTATTCATAAGCATACGGAGCGCTGCTTCCTGCACCCACCCTTTGGCCGTTAAGGCAGTGCCTCTTTTCGCACGAATCGGTTCATTGTTCAGATTCACTGTGGCATTTCCCCCTTTACATGTCTTACTTAGCAGTATAGGGAGCTACATCATTTGCGCCTAGCTGATTTCGATTGGATTTTTATTTCATATATTCGACTTTTCATTTATTTCTGTCCGAAAATTTTCCTTTCATTTGCACTTTTTTTAGGTTTAATCCTTTTCTGTAGTTAGTTCTCGAATGCGGTACTGGTTCGGACTGTACGCGGTTTGTTTTTTAAATGCCTTTGAAAAATAGGCTGGGTTTGCATAGCCTACCCGTTCGGCAATCTCACCGATGGCGAGCATAGGGTCAGCAAGGAGCTCCTTGGCCGCCGCAATCCGAATGTCTTGCAGCGCGTGGCGAAACGATTGTTTGAGCCGTATGGAAAACAACTGGCTTAAATACGAAGGATTTCTGCCGACATGCTCTGCTACACGGGTTAAATTAAGCTTAGGGTTTTGGTAATGCTTGTTCATATATCGGAGCGCTTCATGGACAACGTCCGTTTTTTGGACCGTTTCCACGCGACGCGTTTGCTCAAACAGAAATTGAATAAACAAAATGAGCTCTTGGACAATCCTTGCTAAAACTGGCATATTTAATACGCTATTAAACAAATTGTAATAGGCGCGTTCCACGTCCTCTCCTGCCATTTTCCAATTACGCATATACCGGCGCACTTGGGCAAGAATGCTTGTCAACTTAATCCGCAGCAGTCTAGGATCGGGCAAAGCGCCACTGGCATAATAAAATTCCCCGTATAGCCATTGCTTAAGGGAAGTGAGTTTATTTTCTCTCAGCATTTCGATCCAAATTCGTTGTTCCTCTGGTGTCAAAAGTGGATCAATTCGTTCCCATGAAAATGCTTCGCCAGTTACGATCACTTGGTCAAAACCAATAAAAAATGCTCGTTGCAAATGGAGTAGCGCTCGCTGATACGCTTCCTGCAAAGTACGATTTTCCTTTTGGTCCAAAACAAAGACAGCTAAGCCGTTGTTTTCGTCCCCCCAACTATTAAGCAGCTTATGGCACAGTTTTTCCCGCCAAGGGTCCCGATCAGGAAACACAAGTATCACCACGTCACTAAGCGGGAGAATAGCCGGTTTATCTGTAAATGGGAAAGCTTCGGCAAATTCAAGCAATTTTACGGTTTTTCTTTTCTCTTCATGTTGGATGAGCACCACATCTCCTGAAAACGAATCGGTCCGACCAGGCAAAAAAAGGTCACGGTACGATGGACAGGGCCACTCAGGCTCTTCTTTTTCGCTCTGGACAACAGAGTGCTTTTCTCGCAGTAACTTGTGTAAATGCCGCAATAGTTTCTCAGAATCAAGTGGTTTTATAAGCAAGTCGACACAGCCAAGTTCTAGCGCCTGCATTGCTTTTGCATACGTTCCTTCTGCAGAAACCGCCACAAGAGCAGGCGTAAAGATGGCCGTATAATGTTTTAATTGTTCCCATTCACGCCCCTGAAACATATCCAATTCAAGGCAAATGACATCAGGCCGTTCTGTTTCCATTTGTTCAAACAGTTCTTCCGGCGAACATGCAATGCCGGCACGCTCTACTTGCAAATGAGAAGAACGAATCAACCACTCCATTCCGTAGCACTCGCTTAAGTCACGGTCACACACAATAATACGCTTCATCTCAACACCACCCTTTGCTAATCGTTTATACTTCAGTTTAAAAGATTTCTCCTCTAAATGGAATGGAATTACATTTTCCCAACATAACATTGCTTATAAAAAAATGAAAAAACACCCGTAAGCCGGACAAATCGAATTTATGACCATCATGCCTCTTCGCCAAAATCAAACGTCAAAACCGAAGGAGAAGGGACTCTCCTTCGGTTTTGACGTTTTCCTCTCTCCTAAATTACAATCATGTTTTTCCTATACCGACTGACTTTGCACTGGCTTTTGAACAAACAAAGAGGCTTTTTCAATGGCCGGAAGCTTTCGAAGGACTGGGTGAACCAACCAGCTGGCACTAAATAACAACATCGCTATCCCACAAAACGCCACAGGCAAGACGGGGGTAAAGGTAGAGCCAAGCGCCCCACCTATAAGGGAACCAACCGGCACACCGACTGCTGCTGCACTGGATAGGACTGTCACGACACGGCCAATCATCGCTTCTTCCACTTGTTGTTGGATGGACGAAAAAATGAGGATATTAAAGATGCCAATCGCGATACTGCCGATACAGAAGCAAGGCAAAGAAAAGTAAACGGGCAGAAAAGCAGTACCAAGCCAGGCAATGCCGGTACTAGAAAAACCAATGACCGTTAGCAGCCCGAAACGGCATTCTTTGACTATCGGAGTCACTAGTGTGCCAATCATGACGCCAAGTGACAATCCAGCCAAATAAAAACCATAAATGGCTTCACTATTGCCTTTCATTAATGTAAAGGCAGGCAAATTCGGAACCATTACGCCCAGCGCCATATTAATAAAAATAATCGACCCAATCATTTTTGGGATAAGCGATTGAGAAATATACGTCATCCCTGCCTTTAAATCTGTTTTGTAGGCGACCACGCTTTGTTTCATGCCTTGTCTGTCTTGAGGGACAGTGTTTTGTCTAAAGCGGAATAATGTATACGTTAATGATGACAACAAATGGCAAACCGCTGTAATTAAAATGGCTTGAACAGGGCCGATGAAAGCAACAAGAACACCGGCCCCAGCAACAAAAGCGATACCCATTCCTTCCCTCACCGTTTGCAAATACGCATTTGCTTTAATAATGTTTTCTTTACCAACAATAATTGGCATAATCGTTGATTCGATCGGGTATGTAAACTTGGCTAGCAAAGAAACAGCAAATAGCAATGTGATGACATAATAAACGTTCAGGCCAATCGTTGCGTAGAACAGTGGTAGTGTAAATAGCAATGCTGACTTCAACACTTCGCATACGATTAAGCCTTTTTTGTACGTGACGTATCGAGCAAATGGCGCGATTAAGAAAGCCAACGCATTTGCCAATGTTACTGCGAAATAAGCGAGACCTGAATAAAAGACATTTCCGCTCAAATAGAGGACAAGCAACATACCCGAAACCGCATAAACGCCTGCACCAATTCCATTAATAAACACGCCAGAAAGCAAAATCATAAAATTTCTTTCACGTAAAAATGATCGTGTTTTCATTTACGTCCCCTCTTCATCATTCTTTTTTGTTCCTCCCATCTTTTACATAATGCATGCATCAATGGAATGTGGAGGTTAAGGTTACTGTCAAAGCAGAGAGCGAGACCGCCCTTCTTTTGATCACACAACAGCTTTTTCTTTACGTTCTATCATACAATTTAAAAATTTAAATCACAACATTTTTTTAAATCAATTTACGTGTGACACCTGTCACAAAAAAGCAATGACATCTATGAATAGCACTCTAGCCGGTTATCGCTTAATCTATAAAGGCGCTATAATATAAGGGATTGCCTATAAAGGAGCCTCCCTATGATTCGACTTTATCCCCGGGAACAAATGAAACGCTATCTTTTCGTTGATATTTTCGTGTTTACTTTTTTGTTTTTTAATTTGTTAACGTTAGAAAGCGAAGTGCCTTTGTTGCTACGCTTGTTTTGTTTTGCGGCTATTTTAGCTGCTTATTATGTAGCACTATGGTGGAAGGATTGGCGCTTTGTCGCTGCGAGCGCCGCCGGCATTTGTCTGTTCGCATTTGCCGCAATATTGATTGATCACAGCTTATTGATTTATCTTTTTCTTTTTAGCGATGTAAGTGGCAGAGTCCGTTTTTGGCCTTACTTATGCCTGTCAATGTTGTTCTTGACGTCCAGTTATCTGGCTGTCTTTACGGTCACAACAGGCAAGCCTCTTTCGTTTTTGACGACTGTTTATGCGCCTTTTTTATTCTTACAACTCATTTTGCCAGTAACGATTCGCTATATGAAACGAGCCCACAGTCTCGAACGAGATCTCGCTAGTGCCCAATCAGAACTTGCTGCCTTTGCGAAAGAAGAAGAACGAAACCGGATTGCTAGAGATTTGCACGATACGCTAGGCCACACACTTGCCGTCATTAAATTTAAAAGCGAACTGGCGATCCGATTAGCAGACAGCCATCCCCTAGCAGCCAAACGGGAAATGGAGGATGTCCTTGATACAGCACGTTCCGCTGCCAAGCAAGTCCGCGAGGTGGTGTCTGGTTTAAAGCATATCGAAATCAAGCCTGAAATCGACCATGCGAAAACGTTGTTTAAAGGAACGTTCACCACCTTTTCTGTCCGCGGTGAAGAACAAATCCCTACACTTACGGAAGTGGTTGAAACCATGGTGGCGTTGTCGATTCGAGAAGCGCTTGTAAACTGTTATAAACATAGCCGCGCTGATAGAGTGGAATTGGCGTTTTCCCATACAGAGCGCGAGCTTGTTTGCCACATTCGCGATGACGGAGTGGGAATCGGATCACCTGACATAAAAAAAGGCGACGGCATCGCCTCAATGAAAGAGCGCATGCGCCTCGTTGGCGGCACATGTTTATGGGAAAGCGGTAGCTCAGGCACAACGGTTACGTTGGCCGTGCCAACTTGACACGTAAAAGGAGAAGGAAAATGATTCAAATATTAATTGCTGAAGATCAAACGATTTTGCGCAATGCGCTTGAGTCACTGCTTAACTTAGAAAAAGACATTCATGTAGCCGGAGCCGTTTCTAGCGGCGCTTCAGTCCGCTCGTTTCCCGGCCTTGGGGAGCTAGATTTGCTTCTCATGGATATCGAAATGCCTGATGGGACAGGGCTCGAGACAGCGAAATACATGAAACAGCATGGATTCAAAGGGAAAATTGCGCTGTTGACGACCTTTTCGCGGCCAGGCTATATTGAACAAGCGATGAAACTTGGCGTGGACGGCTATTTGCTTAAAGATGACCCGATTGATCAATTGATTGTAGCGATCCGCCGCATTGTAGCTGGCGAACACGTCATCTCTCCGGCTCTTAGCAACATGTTGTTTCGTTTGCAGCCCAACCCATTAAATGACCGTGAACAAGAGATGCTCCGGCGAGTGCGCAATGGCGAAAGCACAGAAACGATCGCCTCTGCCATGCACCTTTCCCTCGGAACAGTCCGCAACTATTTATCATCTGCGATGCAAAAACTTGAAACGACTAACCGCCACGACGCATTGCGGATCGCAGAAGAGAAAGGATGGATATAAGACATGCATGCAATGGAAGGAATTATCGAATTTGCCGCACCGCTTTTTATTGCAATGGAACTTGCATCGCTCGTTTGCCTGCTTTTGTTTGGCGTGGTCCGTTACGGCCTTGATAAACGGAAGGCCAGCATGGTCTTTATTTTTTTGTTTATTGGCATTACTGCGTTGGAAGCCGGGCTTGGCTGGTTGTTGTACAAAGAAACTGGTGAATTATCAACATTGCAAATCATTATTACGGTCTTTGTCCTGTACGCTGTCACATTTGGCATCCAAGATTTTAAAAAGCTTGACCGTTGGATGAAACAAAAAATTGGCCGTTTACGGGGCATTGATTTGCTTACAGACAAAGACCGGGAGCAAATCGCAAAACAAAAGGACCCCAGTTATCAAGCTCGGATGTACCGCCGATCCTCTTTTGCCCATTTGTTGGTGTTTCTCATTGGGCAAACGGTGTTTTTTGCACTCGGTACGAGCAATTGGGACGACGCGCTTTCTTATGTACGCGATTTGTCTTGGCTAAGCAGCGAAGCGTACAATCCAGCTAACAGCCCTTATCCGAATGAAACGATCCACTCGATTTCGATGCTTTGGGGTGTCATTTTCTTGATCGACACGATTTATTCATGGTCCTATACAGTTTGGCCGAAACGTTCCTAGCTAGCCTATTCAGCGAACAATACCCCGATAGTGGCGGCTGCAAGAAATGCCTTCCCTTTGCGCTCCGGCAAGCATGACTTCCACTTCTCGCTATTTACGGAAATGCTTTCATATACTATAATACGTACAAACAAGGTCGTACGTGTTACTGATCCGATCAGGCATCAGCTATGGCCGCTCTGATGGCTAGGAGGCATCGCATGAACCTCATCAAATCGTTTAATAACAATATTGCTTTGGTGGAGGATGCTGCTGGCTTAGAATGGGTTGTGATTGGAACAGGCGTCGGCTTTAACCGCAAAAAAGGCGATGCGATTGATGAAACATTGGTCACTAAAAAATATTCGGCTGAAAGGTCTAGCACTCACCCCTTTTCAGAGTTGATTGACAACATTCCCGTTGCCGTTTTCGAAGTGGCAGCGATGATGATCCGTAAAGCGGAAACAATTATTGGCGTCCAGTTAAGCGACCATTTGTTTTTGGCGCTGGCCGACCATCTCAATTACGCGATTCAGCGCACGTTAGATGGCATCGATTACCCCCATTCACATCCGTGGGAGCTTGATCGCCTTTACCCAAAAGAGCATAAGGCTGCAAAAGAAGCGGTTCGGATTGTCTTTGATGAATTAGATGTGCTATTGCCGAAAAGCGAAGAGTCGTTTTTAACGTACCATTTTGTGAATGCCCAAGGGCAACAACGACATATGAAAGAAACGGTAAAAATGACGGAAGTGATCAACCGGATTGTCAAAATCATTGAGTTCGATTACGAGCTCCAGCTAAATGAAGAATCATTTGATTACTTGCGGCTGCTCACGCATTTACGGTACTTTGTTTTACGCCAGCTTCACCAAGAGAAAGTCGAATACAAACAATTTAACCCTGAATTAATTGAACTTATCCAAGGAACATACAAAAAAGCCTATCAATGTGCAACAAAAATTGGCCGTATCCTTCATAAGCAGTACGGCTGGGAACTCTCCTCCAATGAAGAGCTCTATTTAACGTTGCATATTTGGCGGTTGCTTTATTAAATAACGTAATAGACAATTGGCGTGTTACTGGGAAAAACCAGGCATTATCCAAATGGCAGCATGTTTTATGCTGCTATTTGGATTTTTTTATGGAGATCATTCCGTTCATGCTGGCAGAGGGCGTTAAGCGATTACGTTTCCATGCGCTACCTCCGCCATTCCTTATTGCCATCAGGATGTTGAAAAGACGGTTGCAACAAACACTACTTTAAAAAAGGATGGATCGTTGATGATGAATTACTTACAGCGCATTGGGCGCTCATTGATGTTGCCAGTTGCCGTGCTGCCTGCAGCTGCGATATTAATGGGAATCGGCTATTGGATGGACCCGAGCGGTTGGGGAGAAGGCAATCCGGTCGCTGCCTTTTTAATTGCAGCAGGCGAATCTCTTGTTAGCGGGCCGAGCATGGGCCTTTTGTTTGCAATCGGTGTAGCCCTAGGCATGGCAAAGGAGCGTGATGGATCAGCTGCACTAAGCGGGCTCGTTGCTTTCCTCGTTGTAACCCACTTGTTGTCTACCGATTCAGTTGCACTGCTGACAAGCACGGACCCAGAAAATGTAAATGCCGCGTTTGGTTCGATTC
This sequence comes from Shouchella rhizosphaerae, assembly GCF_900142675.1. GTDB lineage: Bacteria > Bacillota > Bacilli > Bacillales > Bacillaceae_D > Shouchella > Shouchella rhizosphaerae. The sequence goes on from NZ_FRBS01000005.1 coordinate 241,300, forward strand.
AGACGCAATTTATTGGGATTTTATCCGGTATTGTCGCTGCTATGATGTATAACCGTTTCAGCCATGTCCAACTTCCGGCCGCATTTGCTTTTTTCAGCGGAAAACGGCTCGTGCCAATTATGACGGCAGCTTCCATGTTGGTCATTTCCGCCGTTCTTTTTATCGTTTGGCCATTTGTTTACTCTGGCCTTGTCACATTTGGAACGTGGATTAGCAACTTGCACTATGTAGGAGCTGGTGTATATGGATTTTTTAACCGCCTTCTCATTCCAACTGGTCTTCACCATGCCTTAAATTCCGTCTTTTGGTTTGACGTTGCTGGCATCAATGACATTGCGAATTTCTGGTCTGGAAGCGGTGAAAAAGGCATTACAGGCATGTACCAAGCTGGCTTTTTTCCAGTTATGATGTTTGGTCTTCCAGCCGCAGCGCTAGCAATGTACCATACGGCGAAAACGAAACGCAAAAAACAAACAGCGTCGTTGCTACTCGCTGCAGGATTTGCTTCGTTTTTCACAGGCGTGACCGAGCCATTTGAATTCGCGTTTATGTTTGTAGCACCTGTTCTTTATGTAATCCACGCGGTGCTTACCGGCTTATCGTTGGCCATTGCCGCTTATTTTCAGTGGACAGCTGGATTCGGCTTTAGCGCCGGACTAATTGACTTTATTTTAAGCTCAAGGCTGCCGCTAGCGAACCAGCCATGGATGCTGCTTGTGCAAGGGCTTGGCTTTGCTGTCGTTTATTACGCGCTATTCCGCTTTACGATTGTCAAATTTAACTTGATGACGCCTGGGCGTGAAGAGGAGAACGATGAAGAAAAAGTGCCAGAGGATACTGAAAACGCTCAAGACAAGAGCAAGTATACAGCAATGGCGGCCATGATCTATGATGGACTAGGCGGTGATCGTAATGTTGTCTCAATTGAGAACTGTGTCACCCGCTTACGTGTTGAAGTCAAAAATATGGCTCAAGTCGACCAAACAAAAATTAAACGCACCGGCATTCCTGGCATTAATGTCGTATCCAACCATAATATTCAAGTCATTATTGGCCCACATGTACAATTTGTCGCTGACGAAATCGAGAAAATCCGTACTCGTTAAAATCGACTCAGACTAATTATAGAACATGTTTTGCTCAAAGGAAGTTGTTGAGCAACAATTGCAAAGCATACACGAGACAAATGAACGTGTGCGCTTGAGCCCTCCACTAATCAGTGTGCAGGGCTTTCGCTTGTTTGGATGTAAATGGTCGTGATTTGCTGTTCTTTGTGCAGGCCTCCTCCACATATACATGCAAAAGCAAGGACGCCGCAAAGGAGGTATACTATGGCCCAAAAACCACCGCGTTTACAGCAAGGGGATGCAGTTGGGATCGTCGCTCTTGGTAGCCCCCGCTCTGCTGATGCGATAAATGCGAATGTTGCTTACTTAAGGGGGCTCGGCTTCCAGCCTGTGCTCGGCGAACATGTCTATGCCCGTACCGGATTTTTAGCTGGTCCGCCACAAGACCGCGCCAGTGATTTTATGACGATGATCGAAGACCCTTCGATTAAATGGATTTTGCCGACACGAGGCGGCGTAGGCGTTGCTGGCATTTTTCCATACCTTGATTTTGATACCATACGCGCCAATCCAAAAATCATTTCAGGCTATAGCGACATTACGATTTTATTAAACGTGCTTTACCAGGAAGCAGACTTGATTGGCTTCCATAGTTTGCTTTTGCTTGATTTTCAAAACGGCACGCCTGACTACAATTTCAACCAGTTCTTCTCGTCAACCATGATGCCATCAAGCCCACGCCTTCTAGAAAACCCACCTGGCTTCCCGCTTAACGGCCTCGTTAATGGAAGAGGAAGAGGCCCGCTTGTTGGTGGCAACCTCACCTCTTTTGTTGACAGCCTTGGCACGCCTTATGAAATTGATACAGCCGGAAAAGTCATTTTTTTAGAAGATACGCATGAACCAGTCAATACTGTCTACCGCTATTTGGCACACCTCGAAGCTGCTGGCAAATTCGCTGATTGCGAAGCGATTATTATGGGCACATGCACGAGCTGCCCGATCGCCTACAACACAAGCTATGACGAATTGATTTCCGGTTTTCTTGTGCCTTTAGGCAAACCACTTGTCACGAATCTTCAATCAGGACATGGTTACTACAAAGCCAGTGTGCCAATCGGAGCAGAAGTAGAAGTAGACGGAACAAACGGGCGGATTACGATTTTGGAAAATACCGTGAGTTAAACTATCCCCATTTCAACAAATGGTTTGAAGGAAGCTTATGCCTCAAAATGGGGCGAGCTTCTTTTTCCACTTTCTCTACTTCCGCCTCTATCTAAAACAGGATCTCTCTGAAAAAAGGGTGTTTTTTACATACCCCTCTAGGGTATAATATGAAAAGAGAATGGAAAAGGAGGCATTTTGATGAGGAAACGATTACTAATAACAAGTACTGTACTGGCCGTTAGTTTGGCAGGTTGCGGTGCTGGTTCGGACAACCCAGAGCCTGAACAACCAGCTCATGAAGAGACAGGCGACCACAACAGCGAGCACCACCATGGGGACCATTCAAGTTCTGGTGAAGTACCTGAAGGCTTAAAGGAAGCAGACAATCCTTCCTATCCAGTCGGGAGCAAAGCAACGATGGAAGCTAACCATATGCCAGGAATGAAAGGAACGGAAGCGACCATTGTCGGCGCCTATACAACAACGGCTTATGCTGTATCGTATACGCCAACGACGGGGGAAGCTCCTGTCGAAAACCATAAATGGGTCATACACGAAGAGTTGGAAGGTTATGAAGATGAGGCTTATGCCCCTGGCGATACTGTCGTGCTAAACGCAGATCATATGGAAGGGATGGCTGGAGCCGAGGCAGTCATTGATTCGAGTGAACAGACAACGGTTTATATGGTTGATTTTGAGGCAGATGGCGAAACAGTTCAAAACCATAAATGGGTAACAGAAGACGAATTGCGGTCGCCGTAATCGTCTAACGAACCACAACCATAGCCTAATTGCTGCTTGGCAAGGGCTATGGTTGCTCAAGACTTGGAAGCCATCCCCCTTAATGAGGGGAATCGACTCTTCCTTCCTACGATGTACGAATGAATCGTGTAGAACGTAGCTTATCTCCTTTTTGGTGGAAAGGCGCCATTCGTAATCTTTTTAAGTACTTTTTCTAGGAAAAACATGCAAACAAACAATACAATAATGAGCAACCCAAAGCGAGCAGCTAGCTTTAGCAGCTCATTGGCAATCGGCTCCGTTACTGGCTGCACCACATAATAGAGCGCAGCCACAATGATAGCGACCGCAGCGCCATACGCAACGAAAACACCGGCAGTTTGCCCAATTGAAAGCTGTTTGAACGTTTCTTTGTTTTTCTGATAGGCATACCACAAAACGGCGATCAATACGAGCAGAAGCACAAAAGAATACATCGGTTGTCCCGCCTTACAGTTAAAATAAGTACACCGCGAGTAGCGAACATCGTGGGCACTTATCACGTATTGTAGCATAGTTTTTGCCGCCCGCCATCCGTAAAACATCGGCTAGACTCCTCTTGGCTAAAGCTAACTAACGAGCGAACAGTCAGCTGTTCAAAATGAACAGCTGAAACGCAATGAAAAACCACTACATTTCGGTTGAAGAGCAACCTCTCTACATATAATGAAAAGCCGTAGAATCACTTATTCAATTATTGATCTTCCTTAGCATCCTATCAACGTTTTAATTTGAAGTTAGACTGGTCCTTTTCTATATAAAACCGGGCAAACCGTTCATTGGTTCACCCAGTTTCGATCTTTCCTGTATTTTAGTTTAAATGTCTTATTCTGTTTTTAGCGGTTTTGAGTGAACTTGCGATCCCTCACTGCAAAAGCCGCTTTTTTTCAGCAAGCAACTGCTGAAAGGTTTGGTCCAGTTCCTGCTTTTCGTGTTCATCGACTGCTGTCGAAAGGCGGCCGAGCGTTTCCGACAGCTTCAGTTCAACTGCCAATAGCGCTGCTTTCACCTCTTCAGCACCGTCTCGTTTATGCTCTTCTGCATCAGGCGCAACCATTGTTACGGTCGGTTCCTCGTCAGCGAAGGAAAGGATATGGGTTGCAAGGTCGTCAATCAGTGCTCGTTCATGGGTAACAAAACAAATGGTCCCAGGGTAGGCCTTCAGCACTTCTAACAGTGAGTCCTTTGTCGCGATATCCAAGTAGTTCGTTGGTTCATCAAGGACAAGGACATTGCAATTTGAAAGGAAGACTTTGGCAAGGGAAGCCCTTACTCGCTCACCGCCGCTCAACACAGCCGCTTTCTTATCGACTTCGTCCCTGGAAAATGCCAACCTTGACAAGACTGTGCGGATGAACGTTTGTGTATACGGGCTGTCTTCGATCATATTTTCTAAAACGGTTTTTCCTTCGTGCAAGTTTTCTTGCTGCTGTTGAAAAAATCCGACCTTAGCTGGTGCTGCTACATGCAAGCCGCCGCTGCGGTCAACAATTTGCCGGGCAAGCGTTGTTTTTCCCGATCCGTTCGGTCCAATAATCGCCAACCTAGACCCTGTCGGCACTTCTCCATGAACGTTTGCTTTTAGAATGTTGGCGCCGATTTGTACAGGGCAGCCTTGGAATTGGACCGCTCGTTTGCTATGAAGAGTAGGAAATTGGGCCATATCAAAACGAATTGGCTCAACCTCCTTCGGCTTTTCTTTCACTTCAAGCTGCTCGATTCTCGTCCGCATTGCTTCAGCAGCGCGGTTTAACTTTGCTTTCTGGACACCTGAACTCCGTTTATGCAACCGTGCTTCTGAATTGCCCATCCTGCTCGGTGCTTTCTTAATTTTCGCAGACTTTGCTTGGATCTGTTTGGCTGCCTGCTCCAGCCTGTTCTTTTCTTGGACAAATGCTTCGTATTCTTTGTGTGCTTTTTGCTTGTTGGCCTGTTTTTGCTTAAGATAATGATCGTAATTTCCCTCATATACAGTGAGGCAGCCATCTTCCAGTTCCCAAATGGTCGTACACACTTTATTAACCAATACTTTATCATGGGAAGTTAACAGCACTGCACCATTAAAAGCCGTTAACTCCTTCTCTAGTTGTTCGATTCCGTCTATATCCAAATGGCTCGTTGGCTCATCGGCAATAAAAATATGCGGATCGGATGCTAAAGCAGCGGCAATTTTTTTGCGTGTTTGTTCCCCGCCACTCATTGTTTGGACGCTTCCATCTGGGACATGCCATTTGCTGGCCAACTCTCCTGCCACTGCCTCATTTTCGTTTTCTAGCTGGGGCACATAAGCGACTGAGCCATACGTTTCCACAGTCGCCAAATCAGCCTTTCCCTCGCCGGCCAGTATGCGCAAAAGCGTCGACTTGCCTGCGCCATTGTTTCCGACAAGCCCGACACGGTCGCCTTTATAAAGATAGAGCCCCTTAATATTCAACAGTTCCCGTGCACCAACGCTTTTCTTAATCTCTTTTGCTTTCATTAACAACATAAAAAAACCCCCTCTATATGCTAGAGAGAGTCCGTCCGCAGGAATGTGCGCATACGTCGACCTACTTTTGCCTATACGGGCAGAAAAAATCGCAGTATACGTGCACCTCTATCAAAAAAGCAGACGAATCCCATCTCTAAACATAATTAATCGCCATATTCATGGAGCGGACATAAACGCTCGTTCAATGGATGTTTAATTACTGTTTGTAGATAGAATTACTGCTTCATTGGCTGAGGTACCTTTTCCTTTCTTCGTATTTGACGTTATCATGTCATATGAAAGCCAATCTGTCAACTGCCCACATGAAAATAAGAAAAAAATTGTTAACAGGCATAAGAGCCAGGGCTTAACTCCAACGCCATTACATTCGTTCATCATCAAAACTGTTTATCTCTAAAAATTCGCCTTTATTTCCTGGGAAATCGAACCGTCTTGACATACTTTGGCGAACAAACGCTATTTCAGATGATTGATGGCTCGTTCTTTCTGCCCTGTTTTCCCTGGATAAAGCAACGTTTTTATATACCCTGGGGAACCGCTGGCCATTTCCTTAAAAACAAATGGCCCATCGGATAAAGGCAACCGGTGTGTAATGAGTGGCTTTACTTGCAATGCTCCTGTTTGCAAAGAATGAATCGCCGTTTTCCATTCTTTGCCCGGAAACGGGGCGGACAGCCCATTCCAAGAACCATGGACACGCAATTCGTTTCGTACAATTTTTTCAAAGTAAAAACGCTCGATTGTCACGTCCCCGTATGGAATCCCAAGAAAAACAACTTCTCCGCCTTTCTTCGGCAATGCTAATGCTTGGGCAGAAGTAACCGGAGTCCCCGCTGCTTCAATCGCCACATCTACCCCTTCTCCAGCAGTGAAATCGTGAATTTGTTCATGCACTGGGCCATCAAGTGGATTCACTCGTTGGTCGGCGCCAAGTTCTTTAGCCACTTTTAATTTTTGTTCATCGATATCAATTGCGTATACATATCTGGCACCAAACAATTTTGCCCATTGAATGGCAAGCAAGCCGATGCTTCCGCAGCCGATAATGGCCACATCTGCTCCTGGTTCAATCGCCGTCTTGTAAAAACCGTGTGCCACAACAGCAGCCGGCTCAATGAACGCTGCCGTATCAGCATCAATTTCATTCGGCAATGGGAGGACATTTTCAGCAGGCAACTTCACATATTCTGCAAACGCCCCTGGCTGGACAGCTCCGATAACGGTTAGCGACGGGCACCGTGAATAAGCCCCTTGCCGACATTGGGTGCAGTCGCCGCACGGGAGAGCAGGGCATACGGCGACTCGCATTCCCTCCTTTAAATGGCTGACATTGCTGCCTACTTCCTCAATCGTACCTGAACATTCATGGCCAAACGTCGTCCCGGGAATATAAGGCCCTAGTTTTTTATAACGGGATAAGTCTGATCCGCAAATCCCTGCCGTTTCTACACGGACGATGACTTCATTGTCATTCATGATCGTTGGCTTTGGCGATTGCTCAAAACGGATGTCGCCAGCACCATATAAATTTAAAGCCTCCACTCGCTTTCCTCCTAAATCGCTTTACTCGTTATGCTGTGGCTTTTTTTTATGGCGGATGATGTTAGCGAACGCCACAGCCACAATAAGCGTATTAAAGATGAGTTGGTGTTCAAAGTAAAAGCGCCCCAGTCCTCTAAGCGGCCCAAGCATAAAATCTAGCAAATGTTCAACCATTCTGTCCCTCCGTTGCAGTTCTGCTTTACTCTGGTTTTAAAAGCACTTTTATCGCTTCTCCGCTTTTTATCGCTTGATAAGCTTCCTCCCATTGATGAAGCTCGTATTCATGGGTGACCAGATCACGAGCGTTGACATTGCCTGTTTTTAATAGCATCAGAGAAGGTTCCCAATCAGCTGGCTTCTGACTTCTGCTGCCAATGACGCATATTTCTTTCTGAATAATTGTTTCGAGGTCAAAGGGAATTTCTGATGTAGCAAAAATGCCGACTTGGCTATACTGCCCCTTTTTCCGCAATAACTTTAGCCCTTGATTGGCTGCTTTTACGGCCCCAGAACATTCAAGCACCACATCGGCTCCGTAGCCGTTTGTCAGTTCATTTACGACTTCGCCGACATTCGTTTCTTCGCCATTGACGACGTAATCAATCCCAAGGGCACGCGCCTTCTCAAGGCGAACCTTGTCATGATTGAGGCCGGTTATCAGGACTTTTGCGCCTTTGCTTTTCGCGGCTTGGGCAGCGAGTAAGCCAATTGGACCAGGACCAATGACAACACACAAATCGCCTGCGTTGATTGTTGTTTTCGCTAGCGCATGGTGCGTGCAGGCTAACGGTTCTGTCATCGTTGCTGAACGGAAATCAACATTGTCTGGCAAAAGATGCAAACTCTCTTCCCGGGCAAGTACATACTCAGCGAACCCGCCATCTTGCTGGGTACCAAGGCCTTTGCGCTCGCTGCAAAGGTTGTAGTCTTTCGTTTGGCAATAAGGACATTGCCCGCAAACGGAGAAAGTGGTTTCAGAGGTGACCCGATCCCCTACTTTAAAAGATTGAACGCCAGGCCCGACTTCAACAATTTCTCCTGCAAATTCATGGCCAAGTGTTACCGGGAAGGCCACTTTATAATGGCCTTCATACGTATGGATATCGGACCCACAAATGCCCGCATATTTGACTTTTATTTTGACTTGCTTTTCCCCTGGAGCAGGTTCGGGCTTGTTTTGGAGTTCAACATGTCCAAATCCAGGTGCTGTTTTTACTAATGCTTTCAATTCTAGCCCTCCTACTTTTCGTAAAATTAATCGAATATACCGAATAAACGAACGATTATCCAGTTAATCAGGTTGCCTCCTTGGTCAATGCTGGATATTTGTGCCGAATCTTCCGGCATTGTAAAGTTCCCTTCCATTGCCATTTGCGTAAATAATGGGGCAACATCTGTGGCCAGATAAAGCGAAATCGCAATCATAATCGTTCCTACGATGACTGAATGGACGATATTGCCTCGAGCAGCGCCAACAATAAACGCAACAATAAACGGAATTGTAGCCAAATCGCCAAAAGGCAAAAGCGCATTGCCAGGAAGAATGATTGCTAAAGCGACTGTAATGGGCACTAAAATAAGAGCGGTTGAAATAACAGACGGATGCCCGAGTGCGACGGCTGCGTCAAGACCGATATAAATTTCCCGGTCGCCAAAACGTTTATTCAGCCATTCGCGAGCCGATTCCGATATTGGCAAGAGCCCTTCCATTAAAATTTTAACCATTCGTGGCATTAACACCATTACTGCAGCCATAGCAATGCCAATATCGATCACATCGCCAATGCCATAGCCAGCAAGCAAGCCAATGGCAGCACCGAGAACTAAGCCTATGAACATCGATTCTCCTAAAATGCCAAACCGTTTTTCAATCGTCGCTGGGTCAGCGTTCCATTTATTGACGCCTGGGAGCTTTTGCAGTCCTTTTACTAAAAAGATGCCTGGTGCATAGGAAATCGTGCTACCTGTGGCAATGGAAACCCCAGGCAAGTCATAAAATTCGCTCACCATCGGCGCCGTCCAATCGGCAATCTTTAAACAAATAACTTGAAAAATCACGGCTGCCAGCAAAGACAAAAACAAATTGGACGTTGCCACATATACCATGGCTGCTGTAAACGTATAGTGCCAGAAATTCCATATATCGACGTTCATTGTCTTTGTCGTTTTTGTCACAAGCATAAGCACATTGACCAAAAGACCTAACGGAATAATAAAAGCAGCCACCATGGAAGCCCAAGCAATCGATGAAGATGCCGGCCAGCCTACATCAATAACATTCAGTTCCACACCTAGCCGGTCAACCATCCCTTGTGCAGCCGGCCCTAGATTGTTGACGAGCAAGTCGACGACTAGAAAAATGCCGACGAAGGCAATGCCAATCGTTAACCCAGACCGAAACGCTTTACCTGGTTTTTGCCCGAACAACAACCCTAATAAAAAGATAGCAACGGGCAAAATAACGGTTGCGCCTAAATCTAAGAACCCTTGAATAAAGTTGACAAACCCATCCATGACGTTCCTCCTCTTTTGAAAACACTCAGTTTCGCTTAAGCTTTAAGCGCTTCTAAAATTTCTTTTTTTGTTTGCTCCGTGCCGATGCCTGTTAAAAAAGAGCGGGCATTGATCACAGGGAAAGGAAAATCTGCTTGCGTCATCGCTGTTGTGACTAGCAAGTCAGCAGTATCCTTATGGCTGCCTACTTCCGAAATCTTGATCTGCACTAAGTTGACCTTTAAGCCGTTCTCTTTTGCCATTTCTTCAATCGCGCTATTTACCACTGTCGATGTCGCAATTCCTGCACCACAAGCAACTAGAACTTTTTTTGTTTTCATCAACATCTTCCTCCTTTAGCTTCTGTTCCTAAATGATCGAGAACGACCGTTTTGATTTCTCGTTTCGATGTTGCATACGCTAATTGTGTCATTGCTTTGTTGTTTTGAAATAACTTCATCAGTTGCTGCAAAATCGTTAACTGGGAATGGGCTTCTTCCATTGCCAACATAAAGACAAGTTTCACGGCTACTCTTTCTGAAGCCGTTCCGCCCATTACGCCAAATTCTACAGGTTCGTTTAACTGGGCAATGCTAATCGTCTTTTTGCGCACATGTTCAATATCCGTATGGGGAATGGCTACTGCCATCCCATCCATCGGCAAACCTGTGGGAAACTCATGCTCCCTCGCTATCACCGCGCCAGTGAAACTTTTGTTTACAAATCCGTGGGCGACGAGGTTGTTCGACATGAGCTGTAGAACCTCTTCTTTATGTTTCGCATGCACATTGATTAAAATGGTACTCTCATCGACTAGCATGGTGACCTCCATTTGCTTATTCTCCTAATCCTTTGAATAAAAAGATACGAGCTCCATTATTTCTGTCTCTGTTTTTGCTGCGATCAGCCGCTCTCGCGCTTCTTTTGAACCAGCAAGCTTAATCAACTGCCTTAATGCTCGGATATGTTGGTGCTTATCAATGGCTGCAATCACAACCATGACATGAACCCACTCACCGTCTGAAAAAAGAACTGGTTTTCGCAAATGCAGTAAGCTCATCCCTGCCTCAATTGCGCCTTCCTCAGGGGAAGCATGAGGAATGGCGATGTAGGGGCCAATAATGATGTATGGGTCCCGTTCTTTATTTGACATTAGCGCCTCCACATATCTCTGTTCAATTTTTCCTTGATCGAGCAAAGGTTGGGCAGCTAAAGACAACGCCTCTTCCCATGAAGGCGCTTCAGGGGCAAACGTGATTGAATCTGGTTTGATGAAGGATTGGAGATTCTGCTTTTCCTCTGCCTGGCCATCAGGCATTCGCTCTTCACGATTAGGAAAGAAATATTGCTGCAATTGTTTTTGCAACCCGCTTTCATCTGTAATCAAGGCATGGTTTCGGACAATCTCAATCACTGCGTTGACATTGAACTCAACAGGTGCATAGCCATAAACGTCCTCCATTACTTGGCGCCGTAGTCTTGCCCTGTCTTCTTTCTTTAACAATGAGCTAGTCATATAAAGCCTTTTGTTTGTTTCAAGAGGCGTTTGCGAGAACACCAGATCAAACGCCAAATCACACGTTTGGAATTCACGAACCGATAAAGAATCCAAAAATACAAACTCAGGAAAAAGCTCGCTTAACTCCTTTAACATAAAGCCAGACACCGAAACACCTTGCGGACAGACAACGATCGCTTTTATTTTTTTATTAATGCTCTCCCCTTGCCTCATCATCCAGGAGCCGATTAACATCGTCACATACATTTTCTCCGCCTCTGGCATCCGCTTCCCTAATTGCCGTTCCAACGGTCCAAGGCTACGCTTGACTATATGGTGCAATTCCTTATATTCGTCAGGCAGGATTGGTTTGGCGGCTTCGACGGCTGTCAACTCATATTTCATACGGTAGTACGCAGGCTTAATATGCTGAATCAACTTTTTCAACAGCAAGTCCCGTTCCTGCAAATAAATACAGGCGCTTTTTTCAAATAGCCTTAACACATCGGCCAATGCGGGCATTAAATCAGGCAGCTCCTCTTCCGCATTTACCCATTCAGTCCAATAACGGCTTGTCGTCAGCAAGTAAAGCGTTACGAATAACCGCTCCTGCTTTGGCACGTCTTTTAGATGGCGGAAAATTTCCTCTGTAGCCTGGTACTCTTTCGTATCTGAGAGTTCATCGTATTCGATTGGAAACGGCGGCAACACATGTCCGATGCTAATTCGCTTTAAAACGAGCGTTAAAATATAAGGCATTGCCATCAGTTTTTCATCTGTAAATTGGATGCCTAGCTTCTGTTCGACTTTTTCAATGCAGGCATGGACTTCGCTGATTTCATGTTTTCCAATGTCTGTACCGATTTCAAGTTGCCGTCTGCCTGTCTGTGTTTGCACGACCACTTCCGTTAAGTGAATCAGCAATTTGCGGATTTGCAGTTCTTTGCCTTCCAACAAGTAACCGTATTTCCGCGAATAGCGAACCACCAATTGGAATGGCGTTACAAACTCCTGCACTTTTTTCAAGTCATTTAAAATGGTGTTTTTGCTGTAACCTAACTGGGAATGAAAATGGAGCAGTGACAGCTCTTCCTTTTTTGCTAACAGCATTAATAAAATAAAGTGGACGCGCTGCTCCTCGGTTAAAAACCCTTGTCCATTTGAATGCAGGCAATCTTGTTTCCCCGTAATCTTTGAAAAAACGGATTGATCAACAATAAAATGGCCTTGCCTTGTCCGCTCGATTTCAGGGATATGCTCCCTTTGCAGCCACTCATTGATTTTTTCAATCGCGTAGCTGATCTGCCTGCGGGTAAGTCCGTATTTCTTGGCGATCGTTGCGCTTGTGACTCGGCGATTGCTTGCGATTTCATTGAGTATTTGCTGGCTTCGACCATTAAGTGTCAATGCAGCCCCTCCTTTCAACGTCCATTCTATCATCGTTGCAACCTAAAAAGTATGCGCTTTCATCACAACTTTACGGGCACAAATTGTGCAACGTTTGGATGCGTACATCGTCATCACAAAAGCCGGTTCTCTATGCGAACCGGCTTTTCCCTCCCAATACGACCTCTTCTTTTCAGCTTAAAACTCAGCCGCCTTTACCCGTTTAGCAAACGAAGCCCATTTAAAATAACTAAAATCGTACTTCCTTCGTGGCCGATGACACCGAGTGGCAAATCCAACACTTGCATAAAGTTGGAAAGCACGAGCAAAAGGACAACGGCAATCGAAAAAACAATGTTTTGCTTCACAATACGGTTCATTTTTTTTGACCGCTTGATGGCGTCAGCGATGTTGGGCAATTCATTCTTCATTAAGACCATATCAGCTGTTTCTAACGCTACATCGCTGCCGCCGCCCATCGCGACTCCTAAATCAGCCGCTGCTAAAGCAGGGGCATCGTTAATGCCGTCCCCTACCATAGCAACAGTTCCTATTTCTTGACGTATACGTTTAATTTCCTCCGCTTTCTTGTCTGGCATACAACGGGACACATAACGGTCCACCCCGCTTTGTTCTGCAATTGCCTGCGCCGTTTCCTCTCCATCACCTGTCAACATCACAAGTTGAATTCCCTGTTTTTGTAATGCTTTCATGGCAGCAAGCGTTTCTGGGCGGATTTCATCCCTGAGCGCCAGCACACCGACAATGCCGTTAGTGTCTTGAATGAACACAACCGTTTTTCCTTCAGCCGCTAGCTTCTTCGCTACGCCATTTTGAAAATGTTCTGCTTCCTGCTCACCTACAAATGCAGCCTGGCCTACCCGCCATTCTCCATCATCAAATCGGCCTTTCACGCCAGCTCCAGGCGTATCTTGCACTTGGATGGGATTTAACAGCCTCGTACTGCCCTTTTCCTTCGCATAAGCAACAATTGCTTCTGCCAACGGGTGGGTAGAATGGTGCTCGATTGAAGCCGCATGAAGGAGGACATCATCTTTATTAGCGCCTTCTCGTAAAATAAAATCACATACTTCTGGTTTCCCTTTTGTCAACGTTCCTGTTTTATCAAATGCAATTGCTTTGATTTTGCCGGCATGCTCCACATGGACACCGCCTTTAAACAAAATGCCCCGTTTCGCATTAGCCGAAATCGCCGATAAAACCGCTGGCATAATAGAAGCGACGAGCGCACAAGGCGAGGCAACCACAAGCAAAATCATTGCTCGATACCATGCATTCAGCCAAGTCCAGTCAAATAGCAAGGGTGGCAACAGCGCCACAAGCGCCACTGCGATTAACACCACTTTCACATAGAGTCCTTCAAAGCGCTCAATAAATAGTTGCGAAGGCGATTTTTCTTCTTTCGCCGTCTGTACCATGCGAATAATTTTTTGAACCATTGTTTCTTCCATCGGTTTGGTTATCATTACGACCACCGAGCCTTGCACATTCAATGTTCCAGCAAACACCTCTTGCCCGACTGCTTTCGTAACAGGGATTGCTTCCCCTGTAATAGCCGCTTCATTTAAAGCAGTCATTCCTTCTATGATGTTTCCGTCCGCTGGTACACGTTCCCCTGGCCGAATTAAAATCGAATCGCCAATTCGCAACTTCGCGGCTGGCACAATCGTTTCTTGGCCGCTTTCAAGCAGGACAGCTTCCTCTGGCTGCAATTTCATCAACGCCGAAATTTCTTTATGGCTTTTGTCCATTGTATACGTCTCTAGAGCACCGCTTAAAGCGAAAATAAAAATCAAGATCGCTCCTTCGGCCCAGTAACCGATTATAGCTGCGCCAACCGCTGCGAATACCATCAACATTTCCACGTTTAATTGTTTGTGTTTAAACGTCTCTTCCATGCCTTCCCTTGCCTTAGCATAACCGCCGATCATAAAAGCGCCGCAATATACAGGAATAGCAGCAGCGGCCAGACCGTAGCTGTCAAGGAGCCAGCCAACAACGATCAGCACACCTGATACAAGTGCTGCAAGTAGTTCAGCATGGTCCTTCCATTTCCCAAACCGGTTCCTCCGGTTGTTGATCACAAGTCTCTCTGTAGTGGCAGCCATTGTAATCCCCTCTCTTTTCAATTATTTTAACTAATTGAGAATGAATATCGTTTTCTCTATTTCATTTAAGTCCTTAAAAACAGCTCTATATTCGTTACAAACTAAGTATAACATATAATTATAAAGATTTTCTTATGATAATAATTATCATTAAAATGTTATTCTATTTTAAAAATAAAGGGAGGCGAATGAAGAGGCATATAGAATGTGTGACTGTCGCAAACAACAACTTACATGCCGCCGGGGAGAGTATGTTTTAACTCTCATAGAGGAAAAAATGACTTTCTCGCGAAGCATAGCAGTCAGAAAGGGAGGAATGCTTGATGAAGGTATGGAAAGCCAAGGAAATTGCTCATGAATGGGTATGGGCGTATGCCGAGGGAAAAAAGTGGTTCAAAGGAGCTTATTTTAGTGGTTCCGCCGCTGAACAGGCAGATAATTCGTACTTGGCGCCTCACTCAGATTTAGACATCATGGTCGTCACGTCTTTTGAGGAGCCTCCTTTAAAAATCGGCAAATTTCGCTATAAAGGCGTTTTACTAGAAGTTTCTTTTATTCCTGAAAAGGCGCTGTCATCGGCTGAAGCCGTTCTGTCACACTACCATATCGCCCATGCCTTTCAGAACGACACGATTATTGTTGACCAAGAAGGGTTTCTCAAGCCTTTGCAAAAGGAAGTCGCACGCCACTTTTGCCAAGAACAATGGGTCAAGCGCCGCCTTGCCGATGTCCGTTCAAAATCGGAGAGAGGGCTAGAACAACTTCACGTTGAAAAACCGTTTCACGAGCTTGTCATGAACTGGCTTTTCCCGACTGGTGTCGTCGCCCATCTTTTTCTTGTCGCCGCCTTACGCAACCCTACTGTACGGCTTCGTTACTTAGCGGCAAAAGATGTGCTCACGTCTTACCAACTGGAGGACGTATATGAGCATTTGCTTCACCAATTAGGTTGCCAACACATGGATGCCAAACAGGCCAAGCGCCATTTAACGGCACTGGCCCATACGTTTGACATGACGGTAAAGCTGAAAAAAACAGCTTTCTTTTTTAGCTCTGACATTTCACTAGAAGCACGCCCACTGGCAGTAGATGGCACAGAAAAACTGATTGACGAAGGCCACCACCGTGAGGCCATTTTTTGGATCATTGCCACGTTTGCCCGCTGCCATCTGATATTAGCTGCAGATTGCCCAACTAGCCATCAAGCAGAACTCGGCTATTTTCAAGAAGCGTTAGCTGATATCGGCATTGCAAATCATGCTGATTTGTTAAACAAAGCCGCCTACACTCGTTCAACAATGGGAACGATGTGTAAAGCGGCTCTTAACATCCTAGAAAGAAATCCAGCTATTGTGTGCACGTAACGCCAATCCAATCGTCAAGAAGAACGTTACCCCGATGACGCTATTCGTTTTTTGATGTGCATCGCCGCTTCCTTTGGCTTTTCGGCTTTAGTGACCCCGCTGCCGACAATGATGACGTCTGGCCGGTATGGGAGAATCACTGGCAACGATTCAACCGTAACACCACCGGCAATAGCCGTTTTTAGTCCAGTTCCTTCGACTAACTGAAACAGCCCTTGTCCAAGCTGTTTATGCTGCTGTTCGTCCTTGCCGAGATGAAGCCCGACAAATGAAACGCCTTGTTCTTTCAATGCCTTCACTTGCTCGGTTTTGTCAACGCCAAGGAGGTCAACCATCATTTCTTTGCCTTCTTGGCTGGCTACTGAAAGCGTCTCCGCAATGGTGGCAGCTGGAGCGAATGCCATGACCGTTGCGATATCGGCGCCTGCTGCAAACGCTTGTCGTGCCTCGTGTTTCCCGGCATCGCAAATTTTCATGTCAGCAAGCAGCGTGTGGCGGGGGAACGCTTTGCGCATTTGCCTTACAATTTCCATGCCGTATTCTTTGATAACGCCAGTGCCTATTTCAATTATATCAATAGCGTCACTTGTATCTTCCACTAGCGCAAAACACGTTTCCCAATCAAGGCGGTCGAGCGCAAGCTGCAACTTCATGTCGATTCCCCTTTCCTCAATACTAGCGTTCAATTCGTTCAAGCTCGCCGAGCTGCGCTTGCACTTCTTCTAAATAAGGCAAGCCTTCGTTGTCCCCGACAATGCTGACGACCATCGAACCTATTGTGTTAGCAAATGCCAGCATCCGTTCAAGAGGCCAACCTTGGAGATACCCATACAACAGTCCAGCATCAAAGCCGTCTCCAGCGCCAACTGTGTCGACGACTTTTGTCGCCTGCACTGGTGCTGCCTCGACGACTTTGCCTTGATAACTGCCGACCGAGCCATTCTCTCCTCGTTTAATTGCTACTAAGTCTATCCCAAGCTTCGTCGTTTCAGCGATAATCTCAGTTGGGTCGCTTGTTCCGAGAATAATCTCCATCTCTTCATCGCCTGTGAGGAGAATGTCAACTTCTTGCAAAAGCGGGTACAGAGCAAGTCGCGCTTCCTCTTTGCTCCAAAGGCGCAGGCGAATATTGGGGTCAAACGCAACTTTTACGCCATTTTCTTTGGCAAGCTTGATTGCTTGCTTTGTCACTGCCATATTGCCAGTGGCAACTGCTGGGTAAATCCCTGTTAAATGGAGAATTTTCGCTTGTTGGAAATAGCTCGGGTTTAAATCCTCAGGCTTTAATGTCTCTGTTGGCGACGGATTGCGATAATAAAGAGTGCGTCCCGCTCCGTTTGCCATGATTTCTTTAAAGTTAAGCGATGTGGCATAGCCGTCGACTAATTTCGTTTCGCTGACGTCTACCCCTTCGCCTCGGGCAAATGTTTGAATATGCTGGCCAAATTCATCTTTCCCAAGCCGGCTAATCCAGCCTGTTTTTAAGCCTAGTCGTGAACAGCCAATTGCCACATTTAATTCAGCTCCGCCAACACGGCGCTCGAACGAGTGGACAAATTTTAGTGGCCCAGTCGCATTTGGGCTAAAAGAGATCATTGCATCTCCTAGTGTAATGACATCAAACATTGAATTCGTCTCCTTTTGTTATATGATGGATACCGTTTTTGCTTGCTACAATGGCTTCGCAAGCCATGTCCAAAAATAGGCCTGTTTCTACGACGCCAACAAGTTTTTTCACCTTTTCATGCAAGCTATAAGGATCGCGAATGTTGCCAAAATCACAGTCAAGTATCCAATTATGGTTATCTGAAACAAATGGGCTTTTGCCCGTTTGCCGCAAACTCGCTACACCGCCTAGCGCTTCAATCCGCATGGCTGTTGTTTCCCACCCAAATGGAATGATCTCGACTGGTAGTTTGAAAGCGCCCAACTCCTCTACAAGCTTGCTTTCATCGGCAAGTACGACGAGACGCTTCGCTGCTGCCGCTACCAGTTTTTCTCGTAAAAGCGACCCGCCGCCCCCTTTTAATAGCATAAGGCCAGGGGCAATTTCATCAGCTCCGTCAAAAGCGACCTCTAGCTTTTCCTTTGTTGGAAAATCGATGATGTGTATGCCACATGCTTTAGCAAGTGCTTCCGTTTTCCGTGAGGCCGCCACAGCTTGTATGTTCAGCCCTTCTTTTGCTTTTTCTCCTAACACACGGACAAATTCAAACACCGTTGAACCAGAACCTAGCCCGATCTTCATGCCATCTTTCACATACTCTGCAGCAGCTTCCGCCGCCATTCTTTTCAGCTGATCCAAATAAGACGCTCCCCTCCTATTCCAAATTGGCGTGACGCGCTTTCATTTCTGCCTGTTTTTCTTTTGTGAGCTTGACAACAATGGCATCTAATAACAGATGGATGCTTTGGTCAAATTGGTTACCTAAAGGCTGAATCGTTTTTGGTTCGTCGGGCTTTCGCTGTTTTGTTGCTGCCGGTACAAACAAACATGTTTCGCAAAGATCGCCGAATTCTGTTTCCCGGTTTGCGGTTACAAGCATCACCTTGGCGCCAGCTTGCTTTGCTTTTTTTATAACCTGCCTAGCTGCGACTCCTGAGGCCGAGCCAGAAACGAGAAGCAGGACATCGCCTTTACCAATGCTTGGTGTAATCGTTTCGCCGACGACGTACACCTCGTAGCCTCCATGCATTAAACGCATAGCAATTGCTTTGCCCATTAGGCCAGACCGGCCGTCGCCGCTAATAAAGATGCGCCGTGCGTGTTTAAACCCTTGGGCAATCGCCGCCAGCTCTTCTTCCTTTGTGCAGGAAATAACCGTACTTATTTCCTCTACGCATGCTTGGGCCGTCTCTTTAAATGAGTCCATTTGTTCTTCCTCCTAGTATTCATTTAATAAACTTGGCAGCCATAACGCCACAGCCGGCACAAACGCAACAATTAAAATCGCCACAAGGATGACCGCTACATAAGGCAATAAAGCAACTACTGAACGGCTAACAGACAATTTCGCTATTGAACTTGCCAACAGCATACATAGGCCATAAGGCGGCGTAATCATGCCAACGGCCAAGCACATCACGATGACAATCCCAAAATGAATCGGATCGATACCAAGTGTTTGTGACGCTGGAAGGACGATTGGCACAAACAAAATCATTGCTGGAATGGCATCTAAAAACATGCCGACAAAGAGAAACAATAAAATGACAGCAAGCAAGAACAGGCCAGCACTTGAAAATGTCGAATCAAAAAATCCGGCAATCGCATCAGGTACACGGTAGTAGCTAAATAACCGCCCAAGAGCGCTTGCTGTCGCCAACGCAAACAACGTAAGAGAACTTAGACGGATCGTATCAAATATAATTTCCGGCATGTCCTTCCATTTAATGGTTTTGTAGACGAACATCGCTAAAATGAGCGCATACAAGCAGGCAATAATGGCCGCTTCTGTCGGCGTAACAAACCCACCGATGATTCCCCCTAAAATAATCAAAGGCGTCAATAAAGGCGGCACGCACTTTAGAAATTGCCGGCCAATTTCAGCGAGTTTAACACGCTCATGGCGGGGATAGTTTTGCCTACGAGAAACGAAGGCAACAAGAGCCATCATCGCCACGCCCATTAAAAGGCCAGGAATAATGCCGCCGATAAACATTTGCCCGACAGAAACACTTGTCACACTGCCATACACGACCATTGGGATGCTTGGCGGAATCAGCAAGCCCATTGTGGAAGATGCCGCTGTTGTACCGACGGCGGTTGACTTGCTATAGCCTTCCTTCATCATGCTTGGAATCAAAATTTTTCCGATGCCAGCTGTGTCTGCCTGTGCAGAACCAGAGATGCCGCCAAAAAACATCGACACCACAATATTAGCTTGAGCGAGACCGCCGCGAATGTGGCCGACCATTGAAACCGCCAATTGGATTAAACGCTCTGAAATTTGCCCTTGGTTCATAATGTTTGCCGCTAAAATAAAGAGAGGCACTGCCAGTAGAATAAACGATTCCACACCAGCAAACATCGTCTGTACAACAATTTGCAACGGCATGGCATCGAGAAGCCAGATGCCTACAAAAGCGACAATCCCAAGCGTAAACGCAATGGGTACCCCTAAAAACAAGAGCACAATAAACAACAGCACTAAAAAGAGACCGATCATGCCGCATCACTTTCCTTTTTTAAAGAATGGGCGCCAATGTCTTCCACAGCATTGCCAATGGCAAAGGCCAACATCGCAAATCCAGATACAGGAAGGACAAGCCACAAGTATCCTTGCTGTAGCTCCGGCAGCGTGTTTACTGTCCACTCCCAAAACAAGTGCGTCAGCTTAGAGCCGTAAACGACCATAGCAGCACCGAAAGCACCAATCAACACGTGGCTGACCAATTTGGTTAAAAGCAACGGCAAGCCGGCAAGTTTTTCATACAAATAATCAATTTTAAAATGTTCTTGATGGCGGACCATGACAGCAGCACCTAAAAATACCGTCCAAATAAATGCATATGTAGCAATTTCCGCTGCCCATAAAATCGTGATCCCCGGTACGTAACGCGATAGCAGCTGTAAAAATATGCACACGACAAAGCCGACAAAGAACACCGCCGCAGCACGCATCAGCACCCATTCTAGACTATTTAAAAACGCCTTCATGATTTGCGCCCTCCTTCTAATCCGCCAAGGAGCGGATTCTTTCATAAAGTTCGGTCGCGCCTAATTGCGCTGCTGCTTTCTCTCTTACTTCTTCTGTCTGTTCAATTAATGGGTCGGTGTCGATTTCCTGGACAATTGCCCCCTCCTCCTCCAGCCGCTCAAGGGACTGTTTTGCCAGTTCCTTATCTGCTTGGCGGGCAGCAACAGTCGCTTCCTCTGCCGCTTCATAGATCGCCTGTTGCTCTTCTTTAGAGAAGCGCTCCATTACAATGTCCGATGTTAAAAAGAAACGTGTCGTATAATCATGGTTCGTTAACGTCAAGTAAGGCGTCACTTCATGATGGCTCGATTGATAAATATTTGTAAAATCATTTTCCGAGGCATCGACAACCCGGTTTTGCAATGCTTGGTACATCTCATCCCAGGCCACACTTGTCGGCAGTGCCCCTAATGCTGTCCAACTATCCTGGATGGCAGGCGAGTCTTGCGTTCGAATGCTAACATTGCGCAAATCGTCTATATGAGCAAGTGGTGCTGGCCCATAGTATTGTCGTACTCCCGCTGTCCAATAGCCGAGCACTTGCAAGTTTGTGTCCCTTTCAATCAACTCGCTCATTTCTACGCCAATCTCGCCGTCAACAACGCGCTCCCAATGTTCATAGCTCGTGAACAAATACGGCAGCGAAAATAAGTCGACTTCACGCAATACTTGTGTCATAAACCCAGGCGAAATTACAGCCATATCAACCCCGCCTATGGCAATGCTTTGCAACAGCATATCCTCATTGCCGCCTAGCGAGCCATTCGTATGAAGTTCTGCAGTCACAGCGCCTCCCGTCTTTTCCTCAACTGCTTCTTTAAACGCTTGAAAACCGACTGCGTATGGGCTATTCGCATCTAGTTGCGTCGCCAATATTAGCTTTTTCGGATCACCTGGATCGTTGTCCGCCGTCTCTTTTACGGCTCCACAGCCACTAAGCAATAAGGTGGCTGTCGCCAACAAAAACAGCTGTTTTCTCACAAATGCCCACTCTCCTTCATTAACAAGATTGCCTGCACTTTAAGGTTGGCTGAAAGCGGTGAGTGCGAATTTCTGAATGTTTTTTGCCTCCATTGATTTCTTCCAGCAGTAGCTCAGCAGCTTTATGGCCCATCGCAAATGTCGGCTGAGCTACAGTCGTAATGGATGGATTAAAAAAGTCAGCAAACGTCACATCGTCAATCCCAATTAGTGCAATTTGTTCAGGAACATCGATTTTTTGTTGTTTGATCGAGCGCAGCAATTCATACAAAACTAGATCATTTCCGGCAATAACGGCTTCAGGCGGAGTTGGCAGTGCCAGCATGTCGGCAAGAAAATGGGGGGCTTCCTCTACTTGCCCCGCCGCAACATACGCTTCCTCATATTCGAGCCCTGCTTCACTAATTGCCTTCATAAAGCCGTCCCGCCGTTCCATTCGCGGGGTAATTTCCTCTAAAAGCGGTGGGAGCACTAAACCAATTCGGCGGCGACCACTTTCTGCTAATGCATGGACTGCCAAACGCATCGCTTCTTCATTATCGGCAAGCACAGCATTTACAGGGACACCGTGAATGAGTCTATCGATAAATACAAGAGGAAAATGAGCAGCGACGAGTCCATTAAATAACTCCTTATTGTCGCTTGTAGGAAAAACGATCAACCCATCAACTTGCTTTGCCCGCAACATCTCCACGTACTTTTTCTCTTTCTGGGGGTCGTTATCTGCATTGCAGACAATGACATGGACATCATAGGCATGACATGTATCTTCAATCGCACGAATCACTTCAGTAGAAAAACTATGGAGTATATTGGCGACAATGACGCCAATCGTTTGCGTTTTTTTCTGCCGCAAACTTCTCGCCACCGCATTTGGGCTATAGCCTAACTCATGAATCGCCTGTTCGATTCGGCTCTTTGTTTCTTCGCTCATATAGTGGTAGCGTTTGTTGAGAAATTGCGATACGGTGCTTTTTGATACACCTGCAAGCTTTGCTACGTCTGCCATTGTGACGCTGGCCATTCAATTCCTCCTTTACTAAACCGATTTAGTAGTAAACTTAATTGCATTCTAACGTTTTGTAAGCGCTTTTTCAAGTGAAAATATAAAAGTGCCTATAAAAAAGTTTTTCTTTATAAAAAATTACTTTGACAGACAGAGCAATTAATAGTACGATTACTCCATCAGATAGTACTCTATGAAGAAGAGTAATTTTCATTTTTATTGATTCGCTAAAAAGAGGTGATCCAACTAAATGCGCAGTGATGTATTGAGGGGCCATATCGACTCAATCGTGCTTAGCCTATTAGCAACGAAGGATAGTTACGGCTACGAAATTTCAAAAGAGATCGCCCGTAAAACCGATGGCCGCTTTGAAGTAAAAGAAGCTACGCTTTACGCCGTCTTCCAACGGCTGGAGAAAAAAGAATTGATTGTATCTTATTATGGCGCCCGCTCTCATGGAGGCAAGCGCAAATATTATTCCATAACAACGTTAGGCAAAGCGTATTTGCGCGAAATAACGGTGGAATGGAATGAACTAAAGTCAGTCATTGACCTATTTTTGAAGGGAGTTTAGTGATGAAAACAATCCGCAACCACGTTGACCATTTATTCCGCGATGTGCCAGAAAACGAGGAAACTTTGTTAATGAAAGAAGAAATTATCGAAAATCTAGAAGAAAAAGTCGACGACCTCATTCGGGAAGGAAAATCACAAGAAGATGCCATCAATAAAGCGATTGTGGAGTTTGGCGATATTTCCGAAATCGAGCAAGCCTTTCAGGAAGAAGAAAGCAAACCGGCTCCACATTGGCTAAAAAAGTCGCGAGCGCGCTTAAATCTTGAATTCTCTTTGTGGGGAAGCGCCTTGCTTATTGCACTGTTCGCTTTCATTAATTATTACTATACCCCTACTGTCATCTGGTTCGTTTACCCTACGTTTGCCGTGCTGTGGTGGCCGCTCTCACTCTTTTTCCATTGGCGCAAACAGAAAGGCGGGCACCAATGATCGTTCTTTTTAATTTGGCGGCTCATGTGTTTATTGGCGTTCTGTTTCTTATTAATTTCTTGACCACCCCTGGAGATTGGTGGGCCCTGTATCCAGCCGGACTACTGTTATTAAGCTCGCTCAGCATTATGCTAGATAGAAAACTGGGTTATAAGCTTTATGCCTTCACAATGGCGACTGCATTCATCGTTTATTTAAGTTTTGTCAATTGGGTACAAACGCCCGATTATCCTTGGATCTTGTATATTTGTTTCCCATTATTATGGTGGCCCCTTTCCGCCTTTTTTGGCCAAGCGAGCCGCTCGCTCTTTTTCGCAAGCATGGCGTCAAGTTCCATGATCCTATATTACATTCTCCTTAATATGTTTTGGGAAACCGGCTTTCCGTGGGCTCTTTTCCCGGCATTCATCCTCCTATGGTGGCCTTTGTCTATAGGCGTTGCCCGCCGCCCGCTTGCTTACGGGGTCCTGGGAACGCTCCTTTCATCTGTTTTTTTCATTGCTATGAACTGGATCACGACACCTGAAGCCATTTGGGCCATTTACCCGATCTTTGCTCTTATTTGGTGGCCGATGTCCATCGCTCTCTACAAAAAACCATTCGCCTTCTCACTGGCTGGCTCTGCCTTGCTCATTGTGTTTTTCGTAGCCGTCAATGTGTTGACAACACCCCTTACCCCTTGGGCGGTGTTTGTGATTTTTGCCGTTTTATGGTGGCCACTTGCTATGTACGTTTACTGGCATAAACAGAAAAAGCGCCATTCGTTTTAGCAAAAACAAAAAAAAGAGGCGTCCGCCTCTTTTTTTGCTAGGTTGCCGGCCAAACGACTGGGCGCAGTTCTTCTTTGCCCGTTAAGTTTGCAATAAACTGAACCAGCAACTCAATTTCTTGTTCCATATCTTGTTTCGAAACGACTTCACGGGGAGCGTGCATATAGCGGAGTGGCAACGATACGAGCGCAATCGGCACACCCTCGCCTGTCAAGCGCATGCGGTCAGCATCGGTGCCTGTGTTTCTAGGGGTCAGCTCGTATTGGACATCAATGCCTGCCTTTTTGGCTGTACGTTCAAGCAGCGCATTGATGTTGCGATTAATGGGCGCTCCTTTTGCCAACACTGGCCCGCCGCCGACTTTCACATCGCCGTATTTTTTGGCATTCACTGTCGGATAGTCCGTCGCAAAAGTGACGTCAAGGGCGATGGCGAGATTAGGCTTAATCCCTGCTGCGGCGAAGTAAGCACCGCCCAAATTGGTTTCCTCGTTAACTGTGCTGACAGCATACACGCCGACCTGAGGGCGTTTTTGTTGGAGGCGCCGCAATATTTCGGCAACCATAAAGGCACCGCTCCGGTTATCCAACCCCCTTGCGCTTAATCGGTCGCCAAGCAAATCGATTGCTCCATGGCTATAAACGGCATAATCGCCAATTTGTACATAGGCTTTTATTTCTTCAGCCGAAGTAGCCCCGCAATCAATGAAAAGGTCATCGAATGAAAAGTTATCGCCCGCGCCGCCATGGTGTTCTGCATTGGTGCCAAACACGCCCGTGACGTTGCCATTGCTGCCAAGTATCGTCACTTCCATGCCAAGTGCTGGTTTATGGCTAATTCCCCCTAGTTTTTCAACGTATACAAAACCATTTTCATCAATCGCTTTGACTAAGAAGCCAATTTCATCGCAATGCCCTGCCAGCAGGACATTAAATGGCGCCCCAGGGTTCAGCGCGGCAATTGCATTTCCAGCTTCGTCCGTATAACACGCATCAGCAAATGGCGCAACGTAGGTAAGCCATTTCTTTTGAATTTCTGCTTCTAGTCCTGACGGGGAGGGCGTGGATAGCAACTGATGTAAAAATTGTTGTGCTGAAGATTCCATGAAAGCCTCTTCCTTCCTAATAAATAACGATCTTTTTTCATTTTACTAAATGCGAACGTTAAAAGCGAATAGGCGAATCGTAAATCTAGTGAGTCGTTTGTTGAATAACGTGCTATACTACCAGTGGAACAATTACGTGATGAGGTGAACGTATGGTAAGCCGTGTAATGAAAGGTCTTGGCGGGGTATTTGAAGGCCTTTTGGCCATCCCCTTTTTTGGTGGACTGTTTATCCTATTGTCAGGTTACTCGCCTTTATGGTTCATGCTTGTCTTTCATATTGTCGGCCTTCTGTTGGCCGTTGCCTCGAACCGTGGCAAAGCAGGGCATATCTTTGGCATAGCGACATCGGTGATTGGCTGGATCCCGTTTCTGGGCTGGCTCTTCCATGTCATTACCGCCATTATATTGCTCATTGAAGCTGCAGTGGACCGCTAGCAAGGACTTTATCTGTACGAAAAAAAGGAGGGGCCCCCTCCTTTTTTTGTTACAAACTTTGCGCGTAGCGTCTGCTTAGCTTTTTTTGATGAGCCGCGAATACATCTTCCAACGTAAGGTCGTAATGGCTGGCAATCATGCTAATATTGCCAAGCACATCCCCTAATTCCTCAGCAAGCTGGCGGCGGTTCTCTTCCATGGTGGCAACTGTTTCATCTGGCCTGTCACGGCCAATTTCCAGCGCTCGGATTGCACGGGCAAGCTCTCCTGTCTCTTCCGACAAAAACCCCATGCGAATAAAGATTCCTAAATCGGCCCAGCCTCGTTTCTCATAATAGTTCGCTACCCAGTTTTGAAATTCGTTGCTATTCACGTCACTACCACCCCATATTTAGATTACAACTCACATTATAACACTAAATATAGTGTCCAGGCTGTAGTCGTGCCATTATTGACAACTTCGTTCTAGTAAAAGGATGGCGTGTGTGAGCACAAGATCATAGACTTCTATTGGAATCGTCGATTTTGCCAATATTGCTCCCTGCGTGTACTTCAGCGCCAACCGCTACTTGTTCCAACTCCTCACTGCCTGAACCATCCGTCAGTTGAGGCACCACAAGAAAATAAGCAGCAGTTAAAAAGATGACTGCGAACACGACAAGCTGGCTAAAAAACCAAACAGCGCTCTTGACTGCTTGTTTGTCCCTCTTTGGCTGTACAATTGGTTGTGTTCCATCGCCGCCAGAACCTGCTTTTCCGTTTTCTTGCTCCTCGTATAAGGATGGGGCAAGGGAGCGCATTTCTTTCAATTCTTGCTTGTGTGCTTCTTTTTCTTCTTTGGAGAGCTTATTAAACCAGTTAATGTAGTCTTCGTACTGTTTAATGACTTCGTTTTTGTCGCCGAACTCCCGGACTTCGCCATTATGAAGCCATAACACCCGGTCAGAGAGATTTTTGATCTCTTTTATATTGTGGCTAATGAACACGATCGTTTTGTTTTGCGCTTTAAACTCATCAATTTTGTCTTTGCATTTTTGGTAAAACGTTTTGTCGCCAACGGACAATGCTTCATCAACAATTAATATATCGGGGTTTGTATGGGCAGAAATGGCAAACCCTAAACGGGATTTCATCCCTGACGAATAACTTTTAACTGGCTGGTCAATAAAATCGCCAATATCGGCAAATTCTTCGATTGCTGGCATCAGCTCTTCAATTTCTTTTTTGCTAAAACCATGCATTAAACATTTTTGCTCAATGTTTTCGTAGCCATTCAAATTTTTGTTTAAGCCGACATTAATGGCGATCAATGATGTTTCACCATTCACCGTCATTTCGCCTTCCGTTGGCGGGATGACGCTAGCTAAAATGTTGGATATCGTCGATTTTCCTGACCCATTTATGCCGATGACACCGATTGTCTCGCCTTCATAGACTTCAAGGTTTATATCTTTGAGGGCATAGAAGTCACGGTGCTGCTCACGGGTTTTCGGAAAGAACATCGCCTTTAACTTCTCGGTGTTGTTCCGATAAAGCGTATATTTCTTCGATACGCCCGTTAATATCATTTTCGGGTTCATATTTGCCTGCCCCCTTTATAAATAGTCGACAAAGCTGTTTTTAAATTTATAGAACACATGGGAACCGATGAAGCCAATTAACAAAATTCCAGACCAGAAAAAGGCCATATACGTCAAATCTTCATAAAACCAGCGCCCACCGATAAAGGTGTCCCGGAACCCTGTCATAATGTAATAAAATGGATTCATCTGCAAAATTGCCAACAACTTCTCTGGCATCGACGCCGGCACCCAGACAATTGGCGACAAGAAAAACAGCATCCGCATGCCTGCTTGTAAAAAATTATAGTAATCACGGATGACCGTCGCTATCGTAGCACTAAACAAGGTAAATACATATAGGAACGCGTATAAGCACAACAAGTAATAAGGCAGCTGCAACAAATAAGCACCCGAAAAAACCGAGTAAATCACCAACACAATACCAAGAACGCCAAGCATGACAAAAAAGCTAATCGAATTACCGACAATAACAATTGACGGCAGCACGCTGACAGGAAACTTCATTTTTGACACCATATTGATTTTTTTGTGTATGCTATTTGACGCTTGCAGTACAGTAGGACTAATAAAAAACCATGGGATTAAACCGCATAAAAGCCAAACAAAAAACGGCGTGTCCCCCACATCTTTCCCTTGGCGAATCCCTAAACCAAAGATCACGAAAAAGACAACGACTTGCATGAGTGGGCTAAACAGTTGCCAGAGCGCCCCTAAGTAATGAAGCTGGAACTTGCTCCTCTGCTCAAATGCAGCGAGGCGGAAAATAAGATGTTTGTTGTCGTATTGCTCTTTCAGCAATTGAAAAACAGCCTTCATAGCTTGTACTCCTTGATGGTAAATTAGCTGCACTTTTAGCAAAAACGCGTCAGCCAAGCTTTAAAACAATGTTCTGGCCTGTTTGTCAGTGCGCTATATTTATAGTCTTCACATCCCTATATAATACCATCTACAAATCTCGAGCGCCATTATTGAAATCCGACAAAATTGCGGAAAACAAGCGCCTAGTTTGGACAATCATAAAAAACAGTGCTTTTGACATAGCACTGTTTCGAATGCAGCGCTTCGCTGCATGTTCCGTTAACGAGCCTTTTTATCGGCATCTCCCTGTGTTCAATAAGCATACATCATCCACAAGCCAATGTCAGAAAAACCAATTCGCTTATAGATAGCGCCTGCAGCTGGATTGTCATAGAACAAGCACGGCTCCTTGCCTTCAGCGATCAAGTCGCTACAAAGCCTGGCAACGCAAGCACTCGCAAAGCCTTTTTGTTTGTGCGTCTTTAATGTTGCCACGCCAACAATCATGGCTGAAGCGGAATTTTCCGCAGTCGTTGATGCGCTAGAGACGATCTTCCCTTGGTCTTTCACATAAATCGCTCTTGCAAAACCAGTTTGTAAATGTTGGCGCTTTGTCTCTACATTCGTAGGCAAAGAGTCAGCAAACTCAGGAATTTGATCTAAAAATGTTTGTAAGGCTTCTGCATCGTCAGGCGTCGCTTTTTCCAGTTTAACCGGAATATCCGCTTCGTTGTATTCGACACGGGTGCATTTCGCATAATACATTTGCCGTTTTTGTTTATACGCAGGCAAATAAGTTGCCACTTCCTCACAAACAGATTTCAACCCAGACATCCGTTTAAACGAGTCGTCATTGATCATAATGTTTGCGAAAGCTTCTGCCGCAAACGGCTCTTTCCCATAAGGAATGTACGATTCATAGTATTTTAGCAAAACCGCGTTTAGCTTGCCTGTTTCATCAAATTCCCCCCACAGACGCTGGAAATCGGTTTCAAAGCCAAACGCCTCTATATCGCCAATGATAAATAAGTTTTCGGCCGCTTGCTGTTTCAAAAATGTTAAACAATGTGCTTTATCGTCTTGTGTTAACAATCGAATCATCGCTTTTCCTCCCCATACCGTTTTGTCTATTATAAGGAAAAATCGTTTATCCGATAAGAAAAAGTCCAATAGTCTATAAGTTGGATCAAACTCATTGCCAAACGCGTTTTTGTCCTACCTGCTCATGCATGAAAAAAGACAGCCGTTACATAATACTAGGGAGGTGAAGCGAATGGAGAATCAATGGCATGCGACGACAATTGACAATGTAGAAAGTGCGTTACATACAAATCAAACGACTGGGTTAGAAACAAAAGAAGCAAATCGGCGCTTGCATGAAAATGGACGCAATGAATTGCCAGAGAGAAAGAAAGACTCAGAACTGAAAAAGTTTATCCTGCATTTTAACGATGTGTTAATTTATGTTCTTCTTGCCGCCGCCCTTATTACTGCTTTGCTTGGCCATTACATCGATACAAGCGTCATTCTCCTTGTTACGATCATTAATGCTTTTATTGGCTATATTCAAGAGAGCCAAGCGGAAAAAGCGCTATCTGGCATTAAAGCGATGCTTAGCTTAAGCGCGAACGTCCGCCGCAACGGAGAGCGCCTTGAAATGGAAGCGGCGGAAGTCGTTGTCGGCGATGTCGTTGTCTTAAGCGCTGGCGATAAAGTGCCAGCCGATATCCGTTTAATAGAAGCACACAACCTTCGGGTTGAGGAGTCGGCGCTCACAGGCGAATCGACGGCTGTTGATAAACAAACAGATGTTCTTGATAGAGATACTGTGTTAAACGACCGCACCAATATGGTATTCTCGGGCACGTCCGTCGCCGCGGGAAGTGGCGTCGGCATTGTCACGGCGACTGGCCCGGCAACGGAGCTCGGAAAAATCAATGAAGCAATGGCTGCTGTTGAATACACACAGACACCGCTCTTGCGCCAAATCGCCGCGTTTGGAAAAACAATTGCTCTTTTTGTCGTTGGCATCGCCGTCGTCATGTTTTTATTCGGCTACCTATTCCGCGGCTTTGCTGCTGGGGAATTGCTTTTATCGGTCATTGCCTTGGCAGTCGCCGCGATTCCAGAGGGATTGCCTGCGATTTTATCAATCATTCTAGCTATCGGCGTCAAACGGATGGCTAGACGAAACGCGATTATACGCAGCCTTCCTTCTGTTGAAACGCTAGGCTCTGTGTCTGTCATCTGTTCTGATAAGACGGGGACGTTAACAAAAAATGAAATGACGGTAACAACCGTAGAAACGACCACAGGCAGTTACTCGGTGACAGGAACGGGCTACGCCCCTGACGGCGAGATTGTCCCTAACGCTGAGACAGGCAATGAAGCGAGCCCTGTGCTAGAGCGCTTTCTTGCTTGCGTCCAAACATGCAACGATGCCAGTTTGCGCCAAGACGACGATGGGCAGTGGACAATTGACGGCGACCCAACGGACGGGTGTTTTTTAACACTTGTACGTAAAACGACATTGGACTTGCCTCGTTATACAGTTGTTTCGAAAATCCCCTTTGATTCTGAGTACAAATATATGGCCGTATTAGCAGAAACAAACGGCAAGCGCGTGCTCTTTGTAAAAGGCGCTCCTGATCAAATTTTCGCCATGGCCGAACAAAACAGCGACGTTCCGTTTGACCGGGTTCATTGGGAAAAACAAATGTCTGCCCGTGCCAATTCTGGCGAACGCGTACTTGCTGCAGGATACAAAGAAATGCCTGCTCAGGCAGACTCCATCGGCCATCATGATTTAGCTAAAGGAGTGACGTTTTTAGGTTTGGCCGGTATTGTCGATCCGCCAAGAGAAGAAGCAATAGCCGCCGTCCAGGCATGTAAAAAAGCAGGCATTCAAGTCAAAATGATCACAGGTGACCATGGAGACACGGCCAAAGCAATCGGCAAACAACTTGGCATCGGCGACGGGGCAAAAGCCCTTACAGGCAAAGAGTTGGATCAAATGAGTGATGAAGAACTAGACGAAGCGGCTACGAACACCCACATATTTGCGCGGACAAGCCCGGAGAATAAATTACGGCTTGTCAAATCGCTGCAAAAGCAAGGGCATATTTGCGCAATGACAGGAGACGGCGTCAATGATGCTGCTGCCTTAAAGCGGGCTGATATTGGGGTAGCGATGGGCATCAAAGGCACAGAAGTGACAAAGGATGCAGCAAAGATGGTTCTTGCCGACGACAATTTCCAAACGATTGTCCATGCTGTTGAAGAAGGACGCCGCGTCTACGACAATGTCAAAAAAACGATTCTCTTCATTTTGCCGACGAATGGAGCAGGGGGGATTTTAATTGTCGCGAGCATTTTTCTCGGTATGTCGATGCCGCTTACCCCTGTACAAATCCTTTGGGTCAATATGGTTGTCGCTATTACCGTTTCCCTTGGCCTTGCTTTTGAACAACTAGAACGAGGCGCTATGCAACGCCCGCCTCGAAATCCAAAAGCAAAGTTGCTTTCCCCCTATTATCTTTTCCGGATTACAGCCGTTTCGGCTATGATTGGCATTGGCACGCTTTGGATGAATCATTTTATGCAAACGAGAGGCTACGAAGGCAGCACGCTACAAACGATTATTTTGCAAATGTTTGTCATGGCGCAACTTTTTTACATGTTTAACTGCCGCAGCGAATTGGACTTTGCCTTCAATCGCAGCTTCTTCCAAAACAAAGTTGCATTCGCTGTCGCCTTTCTCTTGCTTCTATTGCAGCTTGCCTTAACGTACATTCCGTTTATGAATACGGTCTTCCAAACAACGCCACTAACCGTCGGGCAGTGGGCGATTCCAATTTTAATGGGTTTGTTTGTGTTCACTGTCGTAGAAATCGAAAAGCGGATCACAAAAACGCTGTCGCAAAACTCTAGGTAAGTCCTAGAGTTTTGCGACAGCAACAGGTTTTTCGAGCACTTAGGTGTCGGGATGAGGTCATGCAAGAGAATCAACGATCTCTTTCGATTTGACTGCCCCAAATCGCGACACCTTCATCAGATAAGGCCGTAAAGGTCAGCATTTCCCTATTGGACACTGGGTCCCATTGGCGGATGAAAACGCCGTTATAGGTAGCGCCATTGATTCGCAACTCTACATCGTAATCGCCTGTTTTTTCCCACGTTCCTGTCACAGCGCCTGAAAGTTGCTTGTTCGTCTCTAAACGGATGGTTGTGGACTCCTTGATGTCAGCCGTGATCTCCTTGCCATGATTAATGAACTTGTAGTCACCAACTACGTCTTCGTCTTCTATTTTAGCCAATGATTCCCCTGTATAACGGTAAGGAGCTATGACTGGCCAACCTTTTTCATTCATCACCATTTGGTGTACACGAATTTCGTGTATTTCTCCCCGCCCAGGGAAACGGGTATGGAAAAAGAGAAAGACCTTTCCTTTTTCTTCATCATAGAAAACAGAATTGTGCCCAGGGGAAACGTAGCCTGTTCCCAAACTTGAACCTATTTCACCTGGCTCACGTTTAAAGAAGAAATTGCCCATTTGTTTGGCGCCAAATGGCTCAATCGAAGCATCATCAAAAAATGTGCCTGGTGCCCCTTTCGCGTCGCTCATGAAACGCCCTTCTGCATCGACATAAGGCCCCGTCGGCTGTTTTGCTCGTGCTACACGCATATTATAGCCACCCGTCGCATCTAGCCCGCCAAAAGTCAAATACAGATAATAATAGCCAGTTGTGTGGTCATAATGGATGTAAGGGGCCTCAATCCGGCTATGGTTCCCGCCTGTTAAGTGAGTGCCGTACCCTTGCCCAGGCAGCGGAAATCCCGTGTCCGCGTCCATTTCCAAAATAAAAATTCCTCCCGAGTAAGAGCCATAGACCATCCAAAGCTTCCCTTCATGATCGAAGAATGTGTGGGGGTCAATCGCATTTGGGTGAACATTGGCATCGTAAATGGTTCCGTCTGGGCTTTCTTCTCCCCACATTCCTGACTTCAAAAACACGCCCAAATTTTTATAAGGACCTTCAATGTCATCGGCCACGGCAACCCCTAATGCAGACCTTGGGGCGTCCCCTTGGCACGCATTGTAATACATATAATAACGGCCATCTTCAAGCTGGATCACATCGGCCGCCCAGAGCGTATCGCTGTTTGCCCATTCAAATGCTTCTGCTAGTTCCTCATAAACATTTGGGATTAACGGATTGCCATTGTGGACATGAGTGGAGATTTGCTGCCAATTCAATAAATCACTTGTTTTCGCTGAAGCCAAATGAGAACCAAATACATAATACATCCCGTCTGCTTGAATGACGGAAGGGTCATGGACAGACGCTTCTGTAAACGTCGGTGCACCGCTTATTAGTCGTTGTTTGTGAAACGCCTGGTTCTGTCGGCTGTCACCTGCTTGTGCAGGAGTGGCAATCGCCAAGATGAACATAAACGCTAGCAAGCTACTGAACAATCGCTGTTTGCCCATTCTCACTTGCAGTCCTCCTCAAATAAATTGGTCGGCACCGTTTCGTTTCTGACTTCATTACGAAATTTCATATTGGACGTGAAAACTTACCATTTTCCGCCGTCTGGATGGGGACAACCTTTGTTTTGAAGCCTGGCAACGTACTGGATCAACATTCCACTATGCCGGCACGTTGTTTCGTACACTAACGCTGAACATTGGCCGCATTGGCTGAGGCGCCGGAAATACTCCGCTGTTGTGGCCAAAGGCTCGTTTTCCCGCTCGCCATATTCTGCAATAAGCCGCTCCAAATCACTTGCGGTTAATCGCACACTTGCCTTACAGCCTTTACAAGGCGGTTCATTCATCATTGGCTCCCCCTTTCATGCATGTTCATAGCCTTTTTTCAAATCAGGGGCTTCCCTTTATTGGAAGCCCTGATTTATAAAGATTTACGGCCTGATTGTTAATCGCAAAACAGAAGAAGGAGGAACATCTAGCTTCAGTTCCTGTCCACTGACAGATGTCGGCCCATACGCCACAGGCTCGACTTTATTCGGTTGTTCAAATGTGTTATGCGCATTTAACTCATTTGCTGTTAGCAGTTCGCCAGAAACGTTAGCAGCAGACAGCGGCTTCTCTATTCCTTCAAGTTTGAGCGCTAGTGATGCAGCATGGTTTGGATCAAGGTGGCAAATACTAATATGAATGGCTCCGTTGCTATCTTTTGAGGCTGTAGCTGTAATGGCTGGCAGCTCTTGCTCATCGTAGCGATACAAACCGGCATCTGTTTTGACTTCTAGCCTCGTCGCATCTTGATGGACTTTATACATATGAAACACATGGTAAGTTGGCGTGCGTAGCATTCGCTCTCCTTCGGTTAAAACCATCGCTTGGAGCACATTGACCATTTGCGCGATATTTGCCATGTGGACGCGGTCGTTATGCTCGTGGAAGATGTGGAAATGGACGCCCGCCACCAACGCATCACGAATCGTGTTTTGCTGGTATAAAAAACCTGGATTTGTCCCTGGTTCTACATCGAACCACGTTCCCCATTCATCTACGATTAAGCCTACGCGCTTTTCGGGGTCGTATTGATCCATGATTGCTGAGTGCCTCGTCAGCAAATCATCCATACGAAAGGCTTTTTTCAATGTTTTAAACCATTGCGACTCATGCTTATCTAAGGCTGCGCCTTTTTCATTCCAGTTATCACCTGGCACCGTATAGTAATGCAAGCTTAACCCGTCCATTAACTGGCTCGCTTCCCGCATTAACACTTCCGTCCAGTGGTAATCGTCAACATTGGCTCCACCGGCAATTTTATAAAGCTTGTTGTTGCCGTAATTCCTAACATACGTTTGATAACGACGATAAAGGTCAGCGTAATATTCGGCTCTCATATGACCGCCACAGCCCCAGTTTTCGTTTCCAACGCCAAAGTACGTTAAACGCCACGGCTCCTTTTTGCCATTCTCTGCACGCCAATTTGCCATTGGCGATTCGCCGTCAAATGTCATGTATTCAACCCATTCTTGCATTTCTTGGACCGTTCCGCTGCCAACATTTCCGCAAATATAAGGTTCAGCCCCGAGCAGTTCACACAACCGCAAAAATTCATGGGTGCCAAAGTGATTGTTTTCAATGACACCGCCCCAATGGGTGTTGACCATCCGTTTGCGGCTTTCTCTTGGGCCGATGCCGTCCTTCCAATGGTATTCATCGGCAAAGCATCCCCCAGGCCACCGCAACACCGGAATATTGAGCTCTTTCAAGGCTTCAAGCACATCAGTGCGAATTCCGTCTGTATTTGGGATGGAGGAGTCCTCACCAACCCAGAGGCCTTCGTAAATACAACGGCCTAAATGCTCTGAAAAATGGCCATAAATATGCTTGCTAATCGTTCCTCGTTGTAAATCTGTATACACTTTTACTTCTCGTTCCATGTTTTTCAGCCTCACTTTATCAATAATGGATGAAATCGCCGCCATTTGGCACCGCTTTCAAAAACTTGTACGAATAATCTAGCGGCCAGCAGCATTGTCATAAAGAAATGTTCCACACCATTTTAAACACTTGGCCTTAAACAGCCGTTCAGCCCTATCGTTTTCCCTCCCCTTTTACGGAACAATACAAAATAGTGCACCTCCTCACACCTCTTTACGTTCATATTCCTTTAGCCACCTTTTTATTTACTTTTTATGGAAAATATTCAATTTTATCTTTAGTTTAAGTGTGTGTGAAAATACCGTCAATAACTCGATAAAAGAATGTTACAAATTTATATGGATAAGATTCGTTTTAGTTCGTTTTGTTACTATCGTTCCCAAGGCCGTTTGGATTGACTTTCGCCAAGCATTGCCTTAGCCTTTTTATCAAAAAGGATACTCGAATGAGCGGATAGGAGAAACGAAGATGAAACGACAACTGCCTACTTGTGCCTGTGCGCTGTTATTTATGATTGCAGGCTGTACCCCTTCTGGAACAAGCCCGGAAGCAGATGATGGGATTCATGTGATGGCGGCAGCGAGTTTGACGGATGCATTAACAAAATTAGAGTCTATGTATGAAGAACAAACAGGGGAAACACTTGTGATGAACTATGGTTCGTCTGGAAAGCTGCGGCAGCAAATCAATGAAGGCGCACCAGCAGACGTGTTTCTGTCGGCTTCTGTTGCAGATATGGAACAAGTGGCCAATGCCGACAACCTTGTTGACTCAGTAAATCTACTTGAAAACAAGCTCGTCCTTGTAGCTGCACCTGAAGTTGCCGACAGCCTTAGCGAATGGGATGACCTAACGAGCGCTCAATTGCGGGGCCTTGCCATCGGACAAACGGAAACAGTCCCTGCCGGTCAATATGCGAAACAATCGTTAGAAACGTTAGGAATGTGGGATCAACTCGAAGAATCCTTCATTTTTGGCAGCGATGTCCGCCAAGTGCTTACCTATGTTGAAACCGGGAATGCCGATGCTGGCCTCGTCTATCAAACGGATGCGGAAACATCGGATCAAGTGACGATTGTGGCAGAAGCTCCTGAACACTCACACGAACCGATCTATTACCCAGTCGGGCTCATCAACGACAATGAAAAAGCTCGCCATTTTTATGAATGGCTGCAAACAGATGAAGCACTCGCCGTCTTCGAGGACTTCGGCTTTTTAGGAGCTTCCTAATGGCTGCAGAAGCATTTTGGACACCGATTTTCGTTTCCGTTCGTGTCGTATTAGTGGCGGGAGCACTTGCTTTTGTGGCTGCGCTCGTGGCAGCTGCTTTCCTTAAAAAAAGGCGTTTTCCAGGCAAGCTTGCCTTAGAGACAGCATTGATGCTGCCCCTCGTCTTGCCGCCTACAGTGATTGGCTTTTTGCTGCTTGTTTTGTTTGGGCGCCGCAGCTTTATCGGCGCATGGTTTGAATCACTATTTGGCCAGCCCATCGTCTTTACTTATTTAGCAGCTGTCATAGCCGCTGCCGTTGTCGCGTTCCCGTTAATTTATCAAACGTTCGTCAACGGCTTTGAAGCAGTCGATAGCGACTTAGAAGAGGCAGCCCGGCAAATGGGGGCAAGCGAATGGCAAGTTTTTTGGAATGTAACGTTTCCCTTATCTTCCAAAACAGTCGTGTCAGGGGGAATGCTCGGCCTTGCAAGAGCACTTGGCGAGTTCGGCGCTACCATGATGTTTGCCGGCAGTATCGAAGGCGTCACACGAACGATTCCAACAAGCATCTACATAGCAACAGAATCAGGAAATATGGTTTTCGCCTTTTATTGGGTTGCGTCTATTATTGTGTTCGCGTTTTGCCTGTTGGCGGCAGTACAGCGGTTAAAAGCAAAAAGCTAACCATTGATCGGTTAGCCTCATCCCAGTTTGTTATTATCGTCTAGTGCTTCTTCACTTATCGATGCTGTCTCATGAGAACACACACCGAAGTCTAGTAAAAAAGAACGGTTCGCTCAGCCTTGGTCATCAGTAGACAAGGCTTTATGAGCCGAACAATTTTTCTTTTAGCGCATAGATCACAGCTTGCGTCCTATCTTCCACTTCTAACTTGGCCAATATATGGCTAACATGGGTTTTTACCGTTTTAATCGTTATGTAAAGCTCTTCACTAATTTGTTGGTTGGTCTTCCCTTCCGACATGAGCTTTAAAATTTCCAATTCCCGTTTTGTCAGGGCTTGGTGTAACGGGACATTGGCGGTAAAAGCTGAGATCATTTGCCCTTGTACTTTGGCATCAAGCACCGACTCGCCATTGTATGTTTTTCGGATCGCTTCGGCAATTTGCATCGCACTAGACGTTTTTAACACGTAGCTCGTAGCACCTGCCTCCAGTACAGGACGGAGCTTGTCACTGTCCACAAAACTTGTCACTACGACGATTTTTGCCTGAGGCCAGTTTGCTTTGATCTGTTTGGTGGCTTCGATCCCGTCCATTCCATCCATAACGAGATCCATTAAAATGACATCTGGCTTTAACTGAAGCGCCAACTTAACGCCTTCCTCGCCATTGGCCGCCTCTCCAGCGACATGGAGGTCTTCCTGGGTCGACAAGAACGCCGAAACCCCCATCCTCACCGTTTCATGGTCATCAACGATTAGCACTTGGATCATCCTCTTCTCCTCCTTTTACGATCGGCACCTTGACCTCGACGCTTGTGCCCTGGCCTGGAACGCTAACAATCCGCGTTGTCGCGCCAATTTCTTCCGCTCGTTCTTCAATGCTGTTTAGGCCATAGCCACCTGTGTGTTCTTTGCGGTCAAAGCCTACCCCATCGTCTGTAATCTTTAAAAGCGCAAATTGGTCAAACTTGTCGTAGTACAAGCTAATTTCTTTTGCCTCAGCATGCCGCAAGGCGTTGGCAATCGCTTCTTGGGAAATACGGAAGAGCTGATCCTCAATGCCTGGTGAAAGGGGAGCGTCGGCAATCCGTACAGAAAATGATAGCGGATGCTTTTCGGCAAGGCTGTCTACGAGCTGTTCGACGCCTTCTTTAAAGGATTGGTCTTCCAATTGGATAGGCCGTAGTTGCAATAGCAAAGCGCGCATGTCATTTTGGGCGTCATTCACCACTTTTTCAATTTGCTCGCACCGTTTTTGCAGTGCTTCTATATCTTGATTTTTCCCATTTACAGCCGCCGATAAGAGCATCGATGCCGCATACAATTGTTGCGAGACCGAATCATGGAGTTCACGGGCGATCCTATTTCGTTCTTGTGATACGATTTCGCTTTTTAACTGGCTTTCTTTTTCAGCCCATTGTTCCATCAATTTTTGTGAGCGATCTGCCTGCTTGCTCATCCGTCGTTCCATGTCAATAATCAAACTGCTCGCCTCTTTAAAATCGGCAGACATCTGACCAGCTTGTTCTCGCCCTTTTTCCATATGGCCATCACTTAATTGTTGCAATGCCCCGCGAATATCATTCATTCCCCGCTTCCAAATGAGCATAGCAACAACGTAAACAAGGATCGCAATCAACGTAAAAATAGCAACAAGCCACAATACAGGGGGAACATTGTAAAAAATAGGATCAATTTTTACAAATGACTCCCAATGAAATAGCCCGATTGTAACAAAGTACCAGCTAATAAACCCAGCACAAACAGCCAAGATGCAGAATGTAAGGACGCCTACCTTTTGCATTGATTTCATCGGTAAATCACCTCAATATCTCCTGCGACAAGGGATGTGTAGATCCGCAGCTTCCGCGGCGCCTCATCATATTGACTATTTTTAATGACGACATTTTGGTTAAAGCCCGTTTCTTCGTGGTCAAATACAACCGTTTGCCCGAAGATAGCGGAATGCTCAACAGATACGCCTGCATCATAAGGGACATACAGCTGAATACGGCCGATAAACCCGCGAACGATCACAATCGTGTCTCCTACTGGCAACACGGTATTTTCAAAATGGACATTCGTAGTACCAATGCCCGAAAGAATATTAATATTATCACTGCTAAAAACTTGATCTTCAGCACGCTGATCGCCAAAGATCAAGTTTTTAAAAAACAGCGCTTTTTTTTGCCGCACAGCTTCACCCGTTGGTTGATCGCCAATGTTGACATTCACCCGTCGCGGTTTACGCATTTTTCCCCAAAACAAATAAAGTGAATAAAAGAGCAAGCCGTATAGTGTAATGATAAAAAACGTAGAGGAGAACAACGTGAACACAAACATGATGATCCCGATATAAAAAGCAAAACGCCCTTTTCTGCGGCTCATTCGCTTTTGCCCATAATAAATAAAGCCTGCTGCAATGATTAGCATAATGAGTGGTCCAACACTTAATACCAATTCTAGAAGGGCAGCAACCAGCAAGGCAAAGAATATATAAGCAATAATGTCCGTTCGATTCTTTTTCATTTCTTTGCTCTCCCTTCTAAAAAATGGCCCGCCTGCTAAATATAGGCGGGCTCGTTTTATGACGCTATAAGACGGTAGACATTCGTTCGCGTCTTTCGTTGGTTGACAACCTCTATTATACTATAAGGCTTTACGGTGCAACATCGCTTTTTTTATCTAATTGCTGCTTTAATTCCTCAATTTGCGCATCAAAACTAGGTTGTTTCTTCAGTGCTGCCGCTTCACTCTCTTCAGTTTGCTCGTTCTCGTCTTCTTCATACCCATCAAGATCGCCGTTCTCCTCTGCATAATACGTCCATTTTGCCACATTTTTTTCAAGCTTGGCTTCTTCCGTGCGAGCAATAAAATCAAGCTGCATGCGGCGGATTTTTTTGCGGAGAAATTCCAACTCCCGGCCTCGTGCTTCTAATTTTTTCACTCTTTCTTTTTGCTCTTCGTAGGAATCACTGTATTCACTTGCAAGTTCTTGATAAGCTGCCAATTCACTTTGTGCTTGAGCGATTAATTCTGCCACCCCGGCATTTTCAGCGATTTCTAATTGCTCCGCCCGTTTGCTGGCCATCTTTTTGGCGTCTTGCCACTCTTGGTAAAAGTAACGTTCTAGTTTACGCTGCTTTTCAATCGATTGTTTCCATAATTTCAACTGCTTGTCGAGTTTTTTTGATTCAGCTTCATACTTGCCATCATCTGTTTGAAAAGGCTTGTCGTTACGATCAAGCACATGTTCAATGTCAGCTTGCACTTGTTCTTTTAGCTGTTTTAAAAAAGACATGTCGTTTAACTCTCCTTTGTTTTCTATATTAAACCTCGAAATCATATTCCTTCATTTCTTTCCATTTCTCATAAAGCTTGACTAGCAAATAAAGAGCACCGACACCGATGATTCCTGGCAAGCTGCCAACCGCAAGGCATACGCCAATAAGCAAAATCACCCACCAGAGCACTTTCATAATTGTTTGGTTGTTTAGGGCAGCTTGGCGCCAACCAAAGTATGCCAATACTGCGCCTGCGCCTAGGCCAATGATCGCCCCTAGCGATGATAGCACTATGATTGCAAGCACAATGGCTGCAACGACCATCCATCCACGTTTTGTCAATGTCGTTCACCTCCTTTGGTGTA
The DNA here is from genome assembly GCF_900142675.1 of Shouchella rhizosphaerae. GTDB lineage: Bacteria > Bacillota > Bacilli > Bacillales > Bacillaceae_D > Shouchella > Shouchella rhizosphaerae. The sequence continues at coordinate 282,567 of NZ_FRBS01000005.1, forward strand.
AGTTCTGTCGTCCATACATTTATTGTAGACAGTTGCGCCGTTTGGCAAAACGAGCGGCAGATTGAACTTCGTCTGCGACTAGAGGCTGAGACACGAATCAACTTTTTAAGGACACCCATTTACGAGACAGAAAAAAACACTGTATGGAATCACACAGTGTGAAAGCAAATGAACACATACTAGATAAGAATCGAGCCATTCGGCAAAAACCCCATTAGACTTCTATCTATCAGCATTTGTTTGTTTATGGCAAAACGTGCGAATGTACTGCTTGCCTTGCCTATGCAAAAAACGGAATCGTACATATAGTACTAGCATAGAACAGAAAGGGGGAATAAAACATGAGCTTTTACAGCTACTCAAGCAACTTTGAAGATTTTTCCCATAAACACAAGAAACACAAAAAGCACGATAGGGACGACAGACACGACAAGTGCGATAAGTGTGACAGGCACGACAGACACGATAAGTGCGATAAGTGCGATAAGCATGATCGACACGATCGACACGATCGACATCACAGGGACAAATGCGATTGCCATTCTTTCTTTAAACACATTGCCCGTGGCCAATTTGTCGTTGTCTTTCTAAAAGGCGGAGGCTGCGTCCGTGGCGAGTTTGTTGATGTCCGCAAAAACTTAGTGTTCTTAGCAAATTGTGACTGCCACAAAAAATCAAGAATCGTAACCATTTGTTGCGATGACATCACTGCTGTCGAAACGTAAGCAATCTTTAGGGCTTCTTGGCATTTGCCAAGAAGCCTTTTCTTGAGTGAATGAAATAAGCGTTTAACTTAGCTAGGATCACGGTGGGAACAAACTCTAAGTGTGCTAACCTTTTCCCTCTATGCATACAATGACAAAAAAGGGAGGAGTGTACATGAATACGTCCGTGTTGCAGTCACCTTCATTGAATTTAGCAGGCGACTCCACAAGAACACTTAATTACCAACGAGATCCGCAAAACTATATTACTCAGTTGTTTGCTGCCCAACTTCCCGCCATCCCCACGGGATTTTTTAATGTCCATATGAGCGCAGGCATTGTGATCACGCCACATTGGCATACGAACGCCTCAGAGCTTGTATTTGTCATTTGCGGCAAAGTACAGGCATCTGTTTTTAATCCATTCTCCCAAAAGCTGCTTACATACGAGCTTGTTCCTGGGCAAGCGGTCGTCTTGCCAAAAGGGTGGTTTCATTGGATTGTCGCTTTAACAGATGGAACTCATTTACTGACGATTTTTGATAAACCGACACCTGATATCGTCTACGGTTCTGACTTCCTTCGCTTTACGCCGGGCAGCATGATGGAGCTTGCTTATTGCGTCAATGGCAACGCCTATGAAAACGTAGTGGCACCGATTCAGGAATCGGTCATTCTAGGGCCGCCGACATGGTGCAACGAGAAAGGGCAGCATCCGAAAGGAACCGCCTCATACAAGCATTACTATACAGAACACCCTCAACCGCAAACATACCGATACTAATCACGTTTGTTTTACAAAAAAAGCCTGTTAACCGCCGTTTGGTCGCTCCGGTTAACAGGCTAGCTTGGCATTTACACGCTATGGCCTAAATGTGTACCACTCTGTCTCGTATTGAGGCCCTTCTCGTTCATACGTAAACCGGTACGTTAGTTCATCTCCTCCGCTTACACCTTGAATGGAATAGTGCCATTGTCCGTTTCCTTCATTCATGCGGACATTTTGCTGGTCGCCGCCATTTAAACGATAATGAAAGTCAACGTAACGAGCTGGTGCCGTTGGTGAAAAAGCAATGACCGTCTGGTTATGATCTTGTGCAACTGTAACAGAATAATGGTCATGCTCATGTTGGTCTCCGTTCCCAGGCTCGTTAGGTTCTGGATTAGGGCCAGGGTTTGGCTGTTCAATCGGAGGCCCCACATCGGTGGCGTTCGTGTAAAAGCTATTTGCCTCGACTTGGGCGGTGTGGCCGTCAGTAAACGTCACTGTTGTTGGTACATCACGATAGTTGTAGGCGACATATATACGCTCGCCATTTTTGGTAAAGACAGCATATGTTGGCGTATCGGCTTGTACGGTAGGGTCGACCTGGCCAAGGGCATGCAAGCTAGTAACCCATTGGTACGTCTGTGCTTTCGTGCTGCCTCTTTCGATAATTCGTTCATCCCCTGGATTAAACTCGCCATAATCATCGATTTTGGCGTTCATTTGCGAGACGGCATCGCTTGGATTGGTTAAAGCACGATACGCCCACACCATATTCGCCCACAAGTTCCAATCCGTTGAGCCATTGCGCGTATACAATTCTTGATAGGCACGCTCGACGTAATCAGGATGATGGCCTAAGTATAAGGCGCCGCCATGCAGGGGGAGCCAATTGATCGCGTATTTTTCGACCATGCCAGAATGCCACCATGTCGCATGGTCCATCTTGCCACCCCAGTTGATCGTCACAATTTCAGGTTTGTATGCTTCCGGATGGATTTCGTCATAGACATCAAAGAAGTATTCATTAATAGCGCTCATTTCCGTTGTATACAAGTAAATAGCGCGGTCAAGCAATTCCGAATCATTTGTTGCCTCAGCCCATAAAATTAAATTGGTCCAAGCATGCATGGCTTCAGAAGATGATTCTTGGTTATTGCCTGAGTCAAACGTGGCTAGGCCGTCTGCCCAGGAGTGCCCAGAGTAAGGGTCAAACATGCGCAAGTATGGAAACATGTCATCATCGCGCCCCGCAGCAAAGTCACGGATCAACAAATCGATCATGGCGCCCCACTCTTCATCGTTTGCCCATTCTGGATCGACCCGGGCAATTTCAGCAGCTGCTTTCACAAAATAGCCGTAATGGAAATGGTGGTCATTGATCCGTACCGCTGATCCATGGGCGGCATGATACCCAAGCAACGTTCCCCAATTTTCGTTATAGTAGAAAAGATTTTCGCTCTTTAGCCGTCCATCCTCGTCTGTGGCCACAAGCCAATCTTCCAGCTGCACTCGCAGTTCATCTCGAAAAGAATCGCCAAGGGCTTCGTCACCTACTTGGTCGGCAATTGGCGCAAGGTTAGCTAGCTTCCCTAAATACTTGCCAAGTTCATACGTATCTTGGCCTGTTGGGTAATCGGCTTGTGCTTCTTGCAAATATCCGTGCAAGCGATCGGTATCGGTCCCGACATTTGGCAGGCTCGGCAATACGCCTGTATATTGAAGTGTTGTTTCAAATTCGTTGCCTGGGAGCAGTTTCATATCCCCACGAATCGTAAAAATCGTTTGCTCCAACAATTGTCCTTCTGAAGTTGCTGCTAAATGGTGGTATTGATGGGGGTATAAAGCAAAAATGGTGCCTTCTTTCGCTCCTGCGACCTTTGCTTCGGTTTCTACTGAATAAACAGTGCGGACTTCCCCAGTATCATGGTCAACGCTATATTCTGCCCTTGAGTCACGTACAACGGAAAAGGCATATTCTTCAAATGTGTGGAGGAGCTCATCGGTTGCTTCCGGCAGTTTCGCCACAGAGATAAACGACGCGTCATTTCCCCATTTATTTCCTTGAAGTTGCCAGTCAAATCCATCTGGCGCATAGACAGCATAATGCTTATTGTCATGGGTGGAAAAACCAATGACATTGCCTTGATTGGCCCAAATCTGCGGCTCAATTGGGAAATCGATCTCCGCATGCCCCCCTTCATACTCGGCAAATATATATGGGGAACCGACGCCATAAGTGAGGCGAAGCATGGCATCGCCGTCTTGCAACAACCCACTCACGTACCAATCGCTAAAGACATCGACTTTGGCATCATCAAACGAAGCGGTAGCCGAATGGCCAATGGTAAAGTCCGTTGAGATCGCGCCTGTAATATGCCACGTGCCAGCCTCGGCATTTTCATGGACAACGACATTATGAGGTGCATCATAAAACACATTTAAACCATTTTCTTGATGCTTGACGCTAAACGGATGAGGATAGTGGTTGTTTGAAAACCGATCAACTGCAAGAGAGCTCCACCAACGGTTCGTTGGCATTGGCCCGTTCACGTTTTCCGTACGGTAAATGTGCTCAGGAGGTTCTTGTTGTTGCTCAGCGTAGCCTGGATCAGCAATTGAATCGAAATCAATCGGTGGATATTCGAGTGAATAGCTTCCTTTTCCCACTTCCTCGACGACAGATTGAGCAGATATTTGCTCGATCGGAGCCATGAGCAACATGCCCAATACCACTGCGGACCATTGTTTCTTCATATGACGCCTCCTAGAATTATTGCAAACGAAATCGGTTTCGTTATCGACCAAAAAAACAAACCACTACTCTTTTTCGATCGCGATTCTAGCGACAAATGAAACGAATGTTACGTTACAGCAAAAGAGAAGCGGTTGTTTCACGACCAATTAACTCAGGTTCGACTAAAATCCGGGCTGTACTTGCCCTGCCGGCAATAAAATCAAGCAACATCAATGCAGCGAGTCTCCCTATTTTCTCTTTATTTTGGCGGACCGTTGTAAGTGGCGGCTGCACGTATCTTGCAGCTAGCTGGTCGTCACAGCCAACAAGCGAGACATCGCCTGGTATCGATACTCCTAGTTCTTGCATAGCCCTCATAAAGCCAAATGCCATCAAATCAGAGGAAGAAAAAACAGCTGTCGGTTTCTGAGCGTTTCCCTTAAACAAGGACAAACCTGCCTCATACCCACTTTGTTCAAAGAAATCCCCTTCAATTACCCATTCTGGGCGGAGCGTCAGCCCGTATTCATGAATGCTTTCGCGAAACCCTTTTAGCCGAATATTCGAAACAGCCGATTCGTTTGCCCCTCCAATGTAAGCGATATCACGGTGGCCTTGCAAATAGAAATAGTCGACAACCGATTGGGAAATTTTTTTGTTATCGGTCATCACGTAGCCTGACTTTGGCCCATCTAATTGAATGTCCACGCCGATACAGGGAATTTCACTTTTTGTTAAATCCTCAATCGATTGCTGGACATCTTCCCCAGCAATAATAATGCAGCCATCCACTTTATAATAAAGGCATCTGGCATAGAAATTTTCTTCCTTTTGGAATGTTTCATCGGAAAAAAACAACAAGTCGTACCCGTGCATGCCAATCGTCCGTTTAAACGCGTTGAGCACTTCAATAAAAAATGGGTGGTCAAAATCTGCATTTATCCGCCCTGCATAAACAACGCCAATGAGCTTTGACGTTTTTTGCGCCAATGTGCGCGCAGAGTGGGAAGGCCGGTATCCTGCTTCTTCCATAATTCGAAAAACCCGTTCTTTTGTTTTCTGACTCACATCAGGGTAATCATTTAGGATTTTTGAAATGGTCGCTTGGGAAACACCGGCTTTTTTAGCAATGTCTTTAATCGTAATTGCATGGTTCTCTTTCAAACGACTCTATCCTTTCACTGCGCCTTGCGTCAGGCTATTAATAAAGAAACGGTTGAATAGCAAAAAGATCGCAATGAGCGGAGCTGTTGCCCAAAGCGTGCCTGACATTATCATACCATAATCATTCACGTACGAATCATTAAGAGAACGCAAACGAAACCGGTTTCGGTAATAGTGTAAACGCTTCCTTTTCCATTTGTCAATGTATAATTCCTATTCATTATCGCCTAGCCGTTTTTCCTCCTATTAGGCAGTACAGATGACCATTGAGATTGGCGACGGTGTCTAAACATTACACAGGCTCGCTTGTTCAATAGACGTACAGACGAGGACACTAGCCCTACCTTATATCCGTTCTTTCCGTCCTTTCCCACACGGCTTTTTTCACCTTTCATCGCTCATCCATAGGCTAATAAAAAGGCATTCCAAAGCTAAAAATAGTTCTACCCTTTGCAAGAGCGAATACGATTTTAAAGAGTCATTGTGTAGATTTTCCCAATTGTCGATGTATCCGTTTACAAATTTGTTAAAACAGGATATAATGCGGGGACAAGTTAAAGTGAGAGCTGATGAGCAAATGAGAGGCAGCCTTATAACAGCGTCCTGCGCGACCCTGTGATTAAGGTTGCCCTTTTTTATGCAAATGCAGTTTCGTTTCTTCCAATTTGGCTTTCGGCTTGACACTATGAAGGAGGTACGAAAAATGGCAGAAATCATGGCAGAGCTTATCGGCACTATGGTTCTTATCATTTTTGGTGCTGGCGTTGTCGCCGGTGTGACGCTAAAACAATCAAAAGGAGAAGGGGCAGGCTGGATTGCGATTTCGGTAGGCTGGGGCTTTGCAGTAGCGCTTGGCGTTTATGTGGCCGGCACTGTGAGTGACGCCCATTTGAACCCTGCTGTCACGCTTGGATTTGCTGCCATCGGACAGTTTCCTTGGGCGCAAGTACCTGGCTATATAATCGGACAGTTAGCCGGAGCCTTTCTTGGTGCCGTTATTGTCTTTCTTCATTATTATCCACACTGGAAGGCAACGGAAGATGCAGGAGTTAAACTGGGCGTATTTGCAACTGGTCCCGCGATTCGCCACCTCCCAGCCAATTTCTTAAGCGAATTAATTGGCACTGCTGTATTGGTATTCGGGTTATTGGCTATTGGCGCCAACACATTCAGCGAAGGATTGAATCCTATTGTCGTTGGCTTGCTCATCATTGCGATTGGCCTTTCTCTCGGGGGCACGACTGGCTATGCCATTAACCCAGCACGTGACCTAGGGCCACGCCTTGCCCACGCTTTATTGCCAATTAACAAAAAAGGGCCATCCGATTGGGCTTATGCATGGGTACCCATTCTCGGACCATTTGTTGGCGGTATTGTTGGCGCTGTTCTTTATACCCTTATTTTCTAAACAAAGGAGACGATATTGATGAAAAACCCATACATTTTATCCATCGATCAAGGAACAACTAGTTCACGCGCGATTTTATTTGACAGCCAAGGAGAAATCAAAAAAACGGCGCAACGGGAATTCACGCAATACTTCCCAAATCCAGGCTGGGTAGAGCATAATGCCAATGAAATTTGGACATCCGTTCTTGCCGTCATCGCTGAAGTCTTTTCCGAGTCCGATGTTGAGCCAAAAGATGTGGCTGGAATTGGCATTACAAACCAACGGGAAACAACAGTCGTATGGGATAAACACACAGGAAAACCGATATACAATGCTTTGGTTTGGCAATCACGGCAAACTGAAAAGATTTGCGCTGATTTGCGGGAAAAAGGGTTGAACGAGACATTCCGTAAAAAAACGGGCTTATTGCTTGATCCTTATTTCTCTGGCACAAAAGTAAAATGGATTCTTGACCATGTAGATGGCGCAAGAGAAAAAGCTGAAAAAGGCGACCTGTTGTTTGGCACAATTGATTCATGGCTCATTTGGAAACTAAGCGGCGGCAAAGCTCATGTGACCGATTATACAAATGCAGCTCGGACGCTTATGTACAATATCCACGAGTTGAAATGGGACGACGAACTGCTCGAACTGCTCGATGTTCCAAAGCAAATGCTGCCTGAAGTCCGCTCCTCTTCTGAAGTATACGCCACAACCGTTGACTACCATTTCTTTGGGGAAAATGTGCCAATTGCTGGCGTCGCCGGTGACCAGCATGCGGCTTTATTCGGGCAAGCGTGTTTTGAAAAAGGAATGGTTAAAAACACTTACGGCACTGGCTGTTTTATTTTGATGAATACAGGAGAACAAGCGGTTGAGTCGAAAAACGGGCTTTTGACAACACTGGCATGGGGAATTGATGGAAAAGTTGAGTACGCCCTTGAAGGCAGTGTATTTGTTGCCGGTTCGGCAATTCAATGGTTACGGGATGGCCTTAAAATTATTGAAAATGCCCCGCAAAGTGAAGCGTTAGCGACACGAGTAACGTCCGCTGATGGTGTCTACTTAGTCCCTGCATTTGTTGGCCTAGGTACCCCATATTGGGACAGCGAAGCAAGAGGCGCCATGTTTGGGTTAACCCGTGGCACAGAGCGTGCTCATATTGTCCGTGCCACGCTGGAATCACTTGCTTATCAGACAAAAGATGTGATGGCAGCAATGGAACAAGACGCTGGCATGGAATCGAAAAAGCTTCGTGCCGATGGAGGCGCTGTTGCTAATGACTTTTTAATGCAATTCCAAAGCGATCTCCTTGATGCACCCGTTGAAATTCCTTCCGTTACAGAGACGACGGCGCTTGGTGCTGCCTATCTAGCTGGCCTCGCTGTTGGGGTCTGGAAAAGCAAAGAAGATATCGCCCGCAAATGGAATATGGACCGTTCATTTGAACCAAAAATGAACGCCGATGAGCGAGATGCGTTATACAAAGGCTGGAAAAACGCCGTTAACGCAACGATGGCATTCAAGCCGTGAATTAAAAAAGACACCCAGCACATGCAATCGCTGCATGTGCTGTTTTTTAGCTTCCAATATACAACCCAATTGGGCGGCCTTCCACGTCTAACGGTTTCATCCCTTCCTTGCTCTCAAAATAAACCTGTCGCAACACAATGCCTTTATCGAGCAAGCCTTTGAACTTCTCTAATATCGCTTGTTCAGGTGGCTGAACGTCTAGTTAACGATAACCGCTCACATCTGCTGGCTTTCCAGCTTCTTGGACTTCGAGCAAATAGCGAAAACAATCTGGCTGTGAGCCATCGACATCGGTAAAGTGATAGACTTTTGCTAATTCCCCACTTGAAAGCGACTTGCCATTCCAACGGTGCCTGTCTCCATCGGCAGCGAGGGCCGTGATCGCCCTGCCGATAAAACGGGGTGTTTCTGAAATGGCGAAATGAGGATCTGTTTTCAGGCCGTCGCGCCACGTTTCTTCCGTGACACCAAACACCTCAAGCATCATTTCTGATCGGAGCCATCCTGGAGTGAGCGATACAGCCGTACAATGGTGCGGAGCAAGCTCGTGAGCAAGACCCTCGGCTATGCGGATAATGGAACTTTTGGCCAAGTCATAAAACATCGAGAGGCGGTAATGAGTATCGTTGTAGGCTTTCGTTCCGTCTGTTACTTCGACCACAAGCCCGCCCTTTTGTTTAATTAACAACGGCAGCAAATAATGGTTTGTGATTAAATGAGTATCAATGGCTAGTCGCAACAGACGAAACCCTTTTTCAAGCGACAGCTCCCAAATAGGAACATGCCATTCCGTCAGTAACTCCCCACCCCAAATATCATTCACAAGAATATCTAATTTGCCGTGGTCTGACTTGATTTTATTCGCTAACGCTTCCACTTGCTCTGGCACCAAATGATCGGTTTGGACAGCAATCCCTTTGCCGCCAGCTTTTGTTACTAGTTCAGCTGTCTCTTCAATCGTCTCAGGTCGGTTGTATTCCGACGTTTCTGTCCTTGTTGTTCGGCCAGTCACATAAACGATTGCACCGGCTGCGCCAAGCTCAACGGCAATCCCACGCCCTGCCCCTCGCGTACCGCCAGCTACGAGTGCGACTTTGTTTGCTAAAGCATTCATTTGCATATTCCTCCTTCCTCATGTATGTTTACTATATCCACTAAAGTTGACACCTAATGTCATATATAAAAAAGAAAAAGGCGTGGTTGAAATGAGAGCTGAAAGACTCTTATCAATCGTATTGTTGTTGCAAAACCGAAAAATCATTTCGACAAAAGCATTAGCCGAGGAACTTGGCGTTTCAGAGCGGACGGTCCACCGCGATATGGATGCATTAAGCAGTGCAGGCATTCCTGTTTATGCGGAGCGTGGAAAAACGGGAGGCTGGAAGCTTCTAGATGGTTACAGAACACAGTTAACTGGTCTAACAAAAGAGGAAGTAAAAACGCTGTTTCTTTCCCCACCAATCGACTTGCTTGGCGACTTAGGCTACACAAAAAACTGGCAAGAAGCGCGCGAAAAATTGCTGGCTTCTTTATCCTCTGCCACGTCTGTTGACTTTGCCGACGCACAAAACCGCATCTACATTGACGCTAGCACTTGGCGTGGCAAAAAAGAAACCGTCGAGGCATTCAGTTTGCTTAACCAAGGGCTGTGGGAACAGCGCGCCCTGTCTATCTCTTATGAAAAATACGGGTCTACTGCATCAGAACGTGAAGTGGAGCCTTTAGGGCTCGTCGCCAAAGGCAGCACTTGGTACTTGATCGCAGCTGAACAACAAGAACTGAAAACATTTAGGGCGTCCCGGATTCGTTCGGCGCAGCTTTTGCCAAAGCGGTTTGAACGGCCAGAAAACTTCGATTTGGCCCGCTACTGGCATGACTCAAAAAACGCGTTTATTCGAACACTGCCTTCCTATGAAGTTAACCTTCTCGTTGCCTATGAACAAAAAGATATGTTGCACAACTCAGGCCGTTATGTCCGTGTGCTCGACCTCTATGAATCAGGCGAAGACGGCTGGCTAACTGCTAGGCTGTCTTTCGATACAAAAGAGGAGGCAGCAGCCTATATCGTTGGCTTCGGAAACAAGGTGAAAATGATTTCCCCGACCGAGTTAAAAGAACACGTTTGGATGATTGCCGAACAAGCCTTAAAAGCCCATGCTGATATTGGCTGATCTCATTTTTGTTTTCGACGTTTTAAAAAGAGGAATTTGTGATATAGTTCTGTAGCACATGAACATCCAAGGAGGGGGACGAAAACATGCAGCTCCGTAAAGCAGTAGGGGTATGCGCAGCAGCAGGAATGCTGGTGGCGTGCGGAAATGACCAGATTGACTTGCCAGAAGAAGGGGACAATGGCATGGCTCCTGACAATGGCGAGCAAGAACAAGCCGACGCCTTTGCTGAATTAAACGACGAGCAAGGAAGCCGTGTGGGCGATGTTTCTTTTTTTGAACAAGGTGAAAACAAAACAAGGGTCGATGTGACTGTTGATGGGCTTCCTCCAGGATACCACGGCTTTCACGTCCATGAAGAAGCAGCCTGTGACGCGGGTAACAACGAAGGGCCTTTTCAATCAGCAGGTGGGCATTTCCATGATGAAGACGGGGCGCATAGCGGTCATAGTGGCGACATGCCACCTCTCTATGTAAGCGAAGATGGCAGTGCCTTTTTATCGTTTACGACCGACCGCTTTACTCCAACTAATTTGGCAGATGAACGGGCTGTCATCGTCCATGCCGACCCTGACAACTTTGGCCACATTCCTGAACGCTATGTAGCCGAAGGTGAAGAGGAAGGCGGCCCTGATGCAGATACGGAAGCTACCGGCGATGCTGGTGATCGGATTGCATGTGGCATCGTTGTCAGTGAGGCACCGTAGGGCAATTGCGGCATCATTCGAACTTTATCTATCGTCTAAACGCCCGTTGCGTTTCCCGCAATGGGCGTTCTTTTCGTGTAAATGACCGATACATCAGCTGGCATACAAGTTCGAGCCTGTTTGCCGTTTATATGAAGTTAGACAGATCGCTCAGCCGCCTCAACCGTATGTTTCAGCAACATTGAAATCGTTACAGGGCCTACACCGCCAGGTACAGGCGTGATCGCTGAAGCTCGTTGGGCGCATCCGTCATACTCACAGTCGCCAATATTGCCTTTATTGTAACCGGCATCGAGGACAACAGCCCCTGATTTTATCCATTCTCCTTGAATAAAGTTGGGCTTGCCGACAGCTGCAACCACGATGTCAGCCTTCTCGACAAAATCACTTACGTTTTCCGTGCGCGAATGGCAAATGGTCACCGTTGCATTGCGGTTCAACAACATTTGCGAAACCGGTTTTCCAAGAATCGGGCTGCGGCCAACGACAACAGCATGTTTGCCTTCGATTGGCAACTGGTAATGGTCAAGAATAGCGAGAATCGCAGCCGGTGTGCAAGAGGGATAATGGGCAAAACCAAACGCATTTTGGGCAAAGCCTAGCGTTGTGACGCCGTCAACATCTTTTTCGATCGCAATTTCATCAAATGCAGCACGTTCATCAATTTGGCTTGGGACTGGATGTTGCAGTAAAATCCCGTGGACGCTGCTGTCGTTGTTTAACTCGCGGATGACGGCAAGCAATTCCTTCGTCGTTGTCTCTTTAGGAAGCTCGATTTTTTTCGATTCAATGCCGAGGCGTTTGCAGGCATTGCCTTTCATCCGTACATACGTTGCAGAAGCGGGATCATCGCCAACAAGAATGGTCGCAAGGCACGGGCGTACCCCTTTTTGTTCTAAGGCTGCGACTTGCAATGCTAGTTTGTCTTTTATTCGTTTAGAAACGTCATTTCCATCCAAAATCATAGGCTCTGCCACCTAAAACCATCCTTTCTTTATTCGGAACATATAAGGAAGACTTCCTATTCTTCCTTTGCCCAGGCGCACGGCTTTGATCCGTATGCTCCCTTGTGGTTATCCACTTCGCGCCAGTCACATACAGATTCATGGTATAATTCGTTCCTATTGTAACACAAATGACGGGCGCTTAGATAAATATCCGAACAAATTTTACATTTTGGCAGATTTCGTCCGTAAATTCTCCCCTTCTTCCCATTAATTACACGAGTGGTTGCATTGCTTTTCTTCGCCTTCCAGTTGAAGCGTTGTATGGTGGATCCCGAAACGGTCATGGAGAAGACGCTTTGCTGTTTTCAACAAGTCGTCGCGGTCAATACCGTGTCCAACGACTACATGTGCCGTCAATGCTGGAAAATCAGACGTAATCGACCATGTATGCAAATCGTGGATGCTTAAAACGCCAGGCAGCGATTGCAATTCGTTTTTCACCTCGTCAACATCCACAGATGCCGGTTTGCCTTCCATAAGCACATGGACCGAATCCCTGGTCACTCTGAAGCCACTGACTAAAATCAATGCCGCTACAAGCAGGCTGGCAATTGGGTCTGCTATTGACCAGCCGAAAAAAAGCATCAGGAGGCCGGCGGCAATTGCGCCCACAGAACCGAGCAAATCACCAAGTACGTGGAGAAATGCGCCACGCATATTCAGATTTCCTTTCACATCAGAACCGCGCATAAGAATCCAAGCGACAATCATGTTGATAAGCAAACCGCAAACAGCAACAACAAGCATACCAACACTTGCCACTTCTGGTGGCTCGGCAAAACGTGTTATTGCTTCGTAGATGATATAACCGGAAATGCCAATCAATGTTAAGCCATTTATAAATGCTGCCAAAATTTCAAAGCGCTTGTAGCCATATGTTTTCGAGTTGCTCGCTGCTCGTTCCCCGTATTTGAATGCGGCTAGTGCAAGCCCTAAGGCAACCGCATCGCTTAACATATGGCCAGCATCAGCCAAAAGCGCCAAGCTATTTGTGAGGATGCCGCCAATAACTTCAACAATCATAAACAGGGTAATAAGCACAAAAGCAATCAGTAGCACTTTTTTATTGTTCGTGTGAATGTGGCTATGGCCAACTCCATGAGAATGGCCGTGATCATGGGAATGTCCCATCCTAACCCCTCCTAATCATGTTTGGCATGTTGGATCGTCTTTTCTAGTATTTCCATTACATGCTCGTCTTCTGGCGAATAATACATGGCCGTTCCTACTCGCCGCGACTTTACCAACCGCAAATTTTTAAGAAAACGAAGCTGATGGGACACATTTGATTGGCCAAGCGCCAACGCTTCTACAATCTCGCCAACAGCACATTCTTTTTCAGCAAGCAAATGCAAGATTCGTATCCGTGTTGGGTCGCCAAGCGCTTTGAATGTTTGCGAGACTATAAACAACGTTTCTTCATCTAAATCAACATAGTTGCTTTCCATCTCCATACCCCCTATATATGATTATATGTTCATATTATAATTTAATTGTCTTTTTTTCAACCTATTTTTTTTACTATCCAACTGTGGACACCTATATTCCCATAAACGTGGACTTTGGGGGCAAAAAAACAAGCATTCAATCTTTAAAATGATTCAGCTTCGTAAAAAACTCCTGCAAAAATTCATAAAACAACTCTTCGGTTGGCAACAGCCCTCGCTCCGTCGGTGTAATGACTCCAACGGTTCGCGTGACATTCGGTTCACTTAACGGGATTTTTACAGTTGAGCGCGGCGTATTGTCAACGAGTGTGACTTCCGGCATTAATGTGACGCCAAGACCAGCCGACACTAAGCCTTTTAACGCATCAATGTCGTCTCCTTCAAAAGCAATTTGCGGGACGAAGCCTATTTCGGAACAGGCATTAATGACAAGGTCCCGAAAAACAAACCCTTCAGGCAACAAAACAAACGGATCATTTTTTAAATCAAGCAAATTGATTTCGGCGCTTTTCGCTAATGGATGGTGTATTGGTAAAAGAGCGACAATCCTTTCTGCAAACAAAATTCGAGGGGTGATTTTCTTTTCTTCCATCGGCACTGGGCCAATCAGCGCCATATTGTAATCCCCTTTAATAACCCCGTCTATTAATTCACGATAAAGCCCCTGTTTGAGCTGGAATTTCGCTTCCGGGTACTGCTTTCGAAACGCATAGATCGCTGTCGGCAATGTATAAGCAGCCAAACTGATAGGGAAAGCAACGCGAATTGTTCCCTTTTTCGGATCGAGATACTCCTGAACTTCCCGTTTAGCATCATCAATCACATTCATAGCATGTTTAATTCGCTCTAAAAAAATTTTACCGATTGGTGTCAATTTCACCCTCCGGCCTTCTCGAATAAACAAATCGACGCCTAATTCGCTTTCTAAATTAAAGATCTGTCTACTGACGGCAGACTGTGCGACATGCAAGGCCGCTGCAGCTTCGGTGACATGCTCCCGTTTCGCTACTTCCATAAAATATAGCAACTGTCTGATTTCCATCGCAGCTCTCCCTTTCATTCATCTAAAAAAGGCATTAAATCCATCAGTTATTAATATTGATTAGATGATTCACTTAATTATAAAATACTTGATAGCAGATAGCGAATCCTGTTTCAAAAGGGCAGTCTTCTATGCCAAGACCTTGAAAACGATTTCATTTCCATAGATTGGATTCAGACTGAATGGGGAGGCCATATCAATGAACGTATTGGAAAAAGAGAAAGGAACGTATACGAGTGACGTGCACGAATATGTTCAACACGTCTACGAAACAGTAAAACAGCGGAACCCATATGAAAACGAGTTTCATCAAGCAGTCAAGGAAGTGTTGGACTCGTTATTGCCTGTCCTTGCTAAGCGCCCACAGTATATTAGACAAGCTATACTTGAACGAATCGTGGAGCCAGAAAGAATGATCTCTTTTCGCGTTCCGTGGGTCGATGACCAAGGAAATGTCCAAGTAAATCGTGGTTTCCGAGTACAGTTCAACAGTGCTTTAGGCCCGTATAAAGGCGGGTTGCGGTTTCACCCTTCCGTCAATACAAGCATCATTAAATTCCTCGGGTTTGAACAAATCTTCAAAAATGCACTGACAGGCCAACCGATCGGTGGCGGAAAAGGCGGTTCAGACTTCGATCCAAAAGGAAAAAGCGATGGCGAAATCATGCGCTTTACGCAAAGTTTCATGTCTGAACTGAGCAAATACATTGGACCAGATACCGATGTTCCGGCAGGAGACATTGGTGTAGGTGCCAAGGAAATTGGTTATATGTTTGGTCAATATAAAAAAATGCGCGGTCGTTTTGAAGCAGGCGTCCTGACCGGAAAAGACATCGCTTACGGCGGAAGTCTTGCCAGAAAAGAAGCGACAGGTTATGGAACGGTTTATTTCGTCGAAGAGATGCTTAAAGAAAAAGGCCATAGTTTCGCAGGGAGCACCGTTGTCGTGTCAGGGTCAGGGAATGTATCGATCTATGCGATGGAAAAAGCCATGCATCTTGGCGCGAAAGTGGTCGCCTGTAGCGACTCAGAAGGCTATATTTACGACAAACGCGGCATTAACTTGGAAACGGTCAAACGTTTGAAGGAAAGCGAGAAAAAACGGATTAGCGAATACGTAAACGAACACCCACAAGCTCACTTTTTCCAAGGTTGCTCAGACATTTGGTCTGTGCCTTGTGATATTGCTCTTCCTTGTGCCACGCAAAATGAAATTGACGAAAACGCGGCGACCGTTTTAGTCTCCAACGGCGTAAAAGCAATTGGCGAAGGAGCCAATATGCCTTCAACGCTAGAAGCGGTAAACGTGTTTCACGAACATGGTGTTCTGTTTGCTCCAGCAAAAGCGGCGAACGCAGGCGGCGTTTCTGTCTCTGCTTTAGAAATGGCGCAAAACAGCGCCCGGCTTTCTTGGACGTTCGAAGAAGTCGACGCGAAGCTCCAAGACATTATGAAGACCATTTACAGAGATTGTATAGAAGCGGCAAAAGAGAACGATGCTCCTGGCAACCTAGTAGTGGGCGCTAATATTGCTGGCTTTGTTAAAGTAGCCGATGCGATGATCGCACAAGGAGTAATATAAACACATAAACGCCCAACGAAACAAGCAGCTTGTTTTGATTAAAAACGAGCTGCTTGTTGGTTTTAAACTTTGGACGTTTTTCTCTTTGTGTGATAGACCCATTTTTAGTCAAATGGGTCAACGGTAAGCTGGGTTCCAGCGCAGCAGCCGCTTTTCGGCAAACGTTGCCAACGTATCTGCCAGCTTCCCTAAAAGCGCATAAAGGAGAATGGCTAAAATGATGACATCCACTTGCATAAACTCTCTTGCGTTCATCGACATATAACCGATTCCTGAAGTGGCGGCAATCGTTTCGGCAACAATTAGTGTTACCCACATCACGCCTAAAGCGTAACGAATGCCAACTAAAATGGATGGCAGTGCTCCAGGAAAAATCACTTTAGTGAATAACTTCCATTTTGATAATCCATACATTTTGCTCATTTCTAGCATATTTTGGTCAATCGAGCGAATGCCATGGAACGTGTTAATGTATACAGGGAACAACACACCGACGGCCACAAGAAAGATTTTGGCACTTTCGCCTACCCCCATGTAAATGACGACAAGTGGAATTAGTGCAAGGTTTGGCACATTCCGCAACATTTGGATGGTACTATCTAAATACTTTCTTGAAAATGGGGATAAGCCATTGGCAATGCCAAGCAAAAGGCCAAGCCCGCCTCCTATGATAAAGCCTGCCAACGCTCGATAAAAACTGGTTGCCATGTGGCTAACCAGTTCCCCATTCGCAATCATCCGCCACGCTGCTTGGACGACCTCCAAAGGGCTTGCAAGTAAATGGGAGAACAAACCGTAAACGCTCATAAACTGCCAAGAAAGGAGTAACAAGAGGGGCACAATCCATGGCGCTACTCCATCTTGGTACCATTGTCGCCAACTGTTCATTCACTTTCCTCCTCTCGATCCCAGACATAATCAACAATGGACACTTCATCTTCTAGCAAACCGATGGCCATTAAATCATCCGCCTGTTCTTGGAGGTCAAATACTGCCTCCTCATCAATAAAGTCAGGAACATGATCGAGACGGTTTAAAATGCCAATCCACGTATCTTGCGGCAATCCAGTCGCTTTCTCCATAATCGCTGCCGCCTCGCTTGCGTCGCTTTCAATCGTAGTCCCTACCCGTTGCAAAGCCTCGACATACGCCAGTACCGCTTCTGGATGTTGATCGGCAAAATCACTGTTGGCAAAGTAAAAGGATCGATAGGAAGCAAGGCCGTCCGCCGTCGCAATGATATGATTGCCTTTTTCTTCAGAGACAGCTAAATACGGATCCCATGTGACCCATGCATCTACATTCCCTTGTTCAAAAGCCAAATTTGCATCGGCTGGCCCTAGATACACAGGCTCTATATCTGCAAAAGTCAGCCCAACCGAGTCTAATGCTTTATACAACAAATATTGGGAGATTGATGCTCGGTTAAAGGCGATCCGCTTCCCATCTAAATCTTCCACGCGATCGATGCCTGAATCGGGGCGGACTAAAATGCCTTCACTGTAAGGGGCATTATCCGTAGCGGCAATGTAATCGATCGGCTGCCTGTTGGCAATGGCATAAATGGAAGGCGTATCCCCGGCATTGGCAAGGTCTGTGCTCCCACTCCCTAATGCTTCAAGTGTAGAGCTGCCTGTATTAAATTCTGCCCATTCAAGGGAATAACCCAAATCAGCCATTGTCCTCGCGAACGCCTCATCTTCTTTAAGAGACAGCGTTAACGCTCCTTTCTGGTAGCCAATTGTCACCGTTTCGCCTTTCTCCGCTGCCGCGCCAGGGTCATTGCATGCCGCCAACACTACCGCCACCCCAAACGAAAGTCCAAAAACTGCCATCTTTCTCAACAATGTCACCCCCTTTAATGTGGTACGGCGTGGGATAGGCGCTCATTTACACGCGGGATCACGTCTGCGCCAATTTCCGTTATCACTTCCAAATGGGGAAAACCGCGCAAAAGGACTTTGTCGAAGCCAAGACTGACAAATTCAACAACACGGTCAGCAATTTGATCTGCCGTGCCGACAAGGGCAATAGAATTGCCGGACAGTACTTGTGTCAATCCTGCCCACAAATTAGGGCCAATGACAAAGTTGTCTTTACGGCTCGCTTCCATCAAATCATGAAGGCGATTAACACCGACAGAATCGCCTTTTGCCCTGTCCTGCTGTTTTTGTTCAAGGGCTTCTGGTGCTAAATGTTGAACGAGCGCATTCGCGTTTGCCCATGCTTCTGCTTCCGTTTTTCCGAGCACAACTTGAAAAGAAATGCTGTAGCTTGCTTGTCTGCCCGCTCTTGCGTAACGCGCTTTCATATCGTTAATTCGCTCCCGTGCTATTTCAAGCGGCTCGCCCCACATCATATATACATCAGCGACATTTGCCGCTACTTGTTTTCCCGTTTCCGAGGCCCCGCCAAAGAAAATTTTTGGACTGCCTGTTTGCTTTAATGCTGGAAACAACGTAGCGTTTTTTAACTCATAAAATTCTCCTGCGTGACTAACTTCTTTTTCTGAAAATAGACGCTTCAACACATGGATATATTCTTCTGTACGACGATAACGGTCATCATGAGGCAAAAAATCGCCATAGCCAGCCAGTTCTTTTGGCGAACCGCCTGTGACAATATTCACTTGCGCCCTGCCTTCCGACCAATTGTCGATTGTGGCAAATTGCTTAGCAAACGTCGTTGGCGACATGACGCCAGGTCGAACGGCAAATAAAAATTTCAATGATTGGGTGCAGTTAATCAAATTAGCAGCTACCGCTACTGAATCTAAACAGCCAGCGCCTGTTGGAAGCAATAGCGACGTAAAGCCGCCAGCTTCAGCTGCTTCGGCAATTGCCTTTATATAGGAAAAAGAAGGCTCACGCTGCGTTGTCCCTTTTGCCGTTGTCCAGCCAGCATTCCCAGTGGAAATGCTAGTGCCATCTCCTGAAGTGGGTGCCATTGTAATAAACTCAACCAATTCCTCATCCCCTTTAATTCGTTTGCTGCAAAAGCGGTTTCTCCGCCTGAATGCCTAATAATTCATTTAAGATCGTTTCCTGAATGTCAGCAAAACCTGGCGCCGTTGGTACACGGGGACGTGGCAATGAAACGTCTTTCGTCATCACAATTCTCCCCTCCTCAATCACGATGATCCGATCAGCAAGCATGACTGCTTCGCTGACATCGTGGGTGACGAGCAACGCTGTAAATCGATGTATAAGCCACAGTCTTTCAACCAACTGCTGCATCTCCATTCGGGTCAGTGCGTCTAAGGCTCCAAGAGGTTCGTCGAGCAACAGCAGTTTCGGTCCGCCTGCAAGAGCACGGGCTAGGGCAACGCGTTGTTTTTGCCCACCAGATAGTACAGCCGGCCAGTCATTGCCCCGACCATCCAAGCCGACATCTTTGAGAAGCGCCGCTGCTTGCCGTTGCCACTCTCCTTCGAGGCGGAGCCCAACGCCAACATTGGTTAGCACATTTTGCCACGGCAAAAGGCGCGAGTCTTGGAACATGAGACATGCTTGCTGATTGATGCCGTCGATCCGTTCTCCATTCTGCCTCACTTCTCCTGAAGTCGCCGTTTCAAGCCCCGCCACGTGCCGCAACAATGTGCTCTTGCCGCAGCCACTTTTCCCTACTACAGCAACAAATTCGCCTCCATGTATGGTTGCATCTATGCCTTGAAGAACGTTTTTTTTGCCAAATTGCTTGTAGAGCTGATCGATCTCAATTGCCGCACCGTGTTGCAATTCGGTTGCCATATCCGTTATAAACCCCTTTCCTCTGTTAAACACTTGGGATAATTTCTTTTTTGGGCAGCTGGTCCGTCAAGGCAAGTGGTTGGCTGATGATTTGGTTGAATGGGACCGGACCAGGCAAAGAAATAAACGATAGCTGCTCTTTACGCGCAAACTTGTATGACTGTTCGCATAATGTTTCAGGCGGAGCTGCCAACGCATGGGCGCCCTGTTTAATAGCAAATTGGAGTGCAGCGGACCGTTTCCCCTCTTTTCGTTCTAAAGCTGGATTAGAGTAATCGTTGTAGCTCTTCGACAAGCTATCATAAACACGCAGAACGAGCCCTTCTGTAATCGGGACAATGTCTTCTGATTCATTTAAAACAAAAGCGATTTTCATAGCTCCTCCTCCTTTTAAACTTGATGTTCATGTAAACCGAGATGAGACCGTAATGTTTCCCCTTCATAATCAAGGCGGAACAGCCCTCGTTGTTGCAAAATGGGAATAACCTGTTCGATAAATGTTTCCATTAAGCCTGGGTAATAAGGAAACATCAAATTAAAGCCGTCTGCTGCTTTTTCCCGAAACCATGTTTCCATGACATCTGCAATTTGTGTAGGGGAACCGCAAACAATATGGTGCCCTCTCGCCCCAGCAACACGCCGTGCCAATTGCAAAACAGTCAATTGCTCGCGGCTAGCAAGCTCGACAATTAGGTCACGCCTGCTTTGGTTGCCATTTGTAGGTGGCAAGTCAGCAATCGATAACGGTTGGTGAAGCTGGTTTCTCGAAAAAGATACTTTACCTAAGTAGTCTGATAAAAAAGCCAAACTCGTTTCCTCATCCAACAGCGACTGCAACTCTTCGTAAATCGCCTCCGCTTCTTCTTTTGAGTTGGCTGTTATCGGCGAAATGCCTGGCATCACGAGAACCTCTTCAGGCGGCCGCCCGGCGGCGGCGACTTGCTCTTTTACGTTACGGTAGAATCGCTTCGCCCCTTTTAAATGCTGTTGCGCTGTAAAGACAACCTCTGCGTATTGAGCTGCAAACTTAGTGCCATAAGTAGAGGAACCGGCTTGAATGAGAACAGGCTCCCCTTGCGGCAGCGCCGATGCATTTAAGGGGCCTTTGACTGAAAAATATTTGCCTTTATGATTGACGGCATGGACTTTGTTTGCGTCAAAGTAAACCCCTGTTTGTTGATTTCGGATGACTGCCCCTCTTTCCCAGCTACGCCACAGTTTTTTGGCCACTTCGACGAATTCAGCTGCTCGTTCGTAACGCTCGGCATGTGGCGGGTGAGGCAAATCGCCGAAGTTGTGCGCTTCCTCTTCGTAATAAGAGGTAACAATGTTCCAAGCAGAACGGCCATTACTTAAATGGTCGATTGATGCAAACTTGCGGGCGATATGAAACGGTTCATTATAAGTCGTGCTTGCGGTAGCGGCCAATCCAATTTTAGCTGTCGTCATTGCCAGGGCAGACACGAGCGTAAGCGGTTCGAATCGCACCAACTCAGACGGATGGCTTTTTTCTGTCAAAGACAGGGCATCACTAATGAACAACATATCAAGCTTCCCTTTTTCAGCTAACAGAGCCACTTGTTTATAAAAGTCGATGCTTTCGTAGGCATCAGCTGCTGCTTTAGGGTGGCGCCAAGCACCAATGTGGTGGCCAGCCCCCATTAAAAACACTCCAAGCTTCATCTTATTGCTCATAACGTTTCCTTCTTTTCTCATAAATTTAGTTGGTTATAAAGGCCGACTGCGCCGTTTTTTGAGCGAGACGCACTTGTTGTTCGAGTCGTTCATTCGCTTGTTCCATTAACACATATGTGCCTGATTCTTCTTGTTTTACGTCTTGATCGAGCACAAAAACACCGCTAAGAATGGTGGTCGCGCCTAAGGCCGCTAAAACAGGCTTAAGTGCGTAGTCAATTGCAAGAAGATGGCCAAAAGTACCGCCAATAGCTATCGGCAAAACGATTTTTTCGGAACATGCTTTTTGAGGCAACAAATCAAGGAACGTTTTTAAAATCCCACTAAATGACGCTTTATAAATCGGAGTAAACACAACAATGGTGCTCGCTTGTTCCACCTTCTGCTTCGCCTGTTGTACCGCTTCGCTTTTAGGGTTTGCCGCCAATAAGTCATTTCCAGGCAACTCATGAACAAAGATTGTTTCCACTTTTTCGCCGTACTCAGCGAAAACAGAAGAAGCCTTTTGCCATAAACCGATCAACCTGGACTGTTTGCTGTTTCCTCCATATATAAATACAGTCTTACCCACACAATCCCCCCTTTAAATTAAAGTGAACCTATCGGATTAATAATACTATAACGAAAGATAACGCTTTTGTATAATTGAAAAAAATGAAGTTTCTATTCATTATTTTTGAATTGGTTCCTTTTCATATCGGAGGTTTTTTTGAAGAATGCTTTTAAGCGATGTCGCTACTCTGCCAAACGGTTTTGTTTTATTTTCCGCAAGACCGACTAACAAATCTTCCTCAAACAGGCGGATCGCCTTCAAGACTGTTCCTTTTGGAGGAGGCATCACACAACGGATAGGAACCGCTGCTATCCCATATCCGGCTTGAACATAATGCTTTAGCGCCAACATATTGCTTATCTCCATTCGATAAGTTGGCCGCAGTCCACGATCCCGCATTTGCTTTTCAATGTTTCTCCTGAATGGACACGCAGCTGTTGTAATTAACATTGGCTCGTTTTCCAACTGGGGCAATGAAATGTCCTTCTCATTAGCAAGGGGATGGGCATCTGGCATTAATATGGCGACCTCTTCAGGAAATAGCGGCAAAAAGCCAACTGTCGTCGGCACATTCGCGGCTGTACAAATGGCCAAGTCAAGCTCATCGGCCTCAACCATCTCGATTAGCTTTCTGCTGCTTTCTATTTGGACGCTGACATTTACCCTCGGAAACTTTTTGTAAAACGGTGCGAGGGCGTAAGGCAAGCGATAGCTAGCTGCTGGTTCCATTGCACCAACCCGGATATGCCCAGCTTCTCCTTTTACTAATGCATCCATCCGTTCTTGTAATCGTTCAAATTCTTGAAGGAGCAAATCACCTTGTAAAGCGAGGAGACGTCCAGCCTCTGTTAATTGAAACGGCTTTCCACGTTCAATAAGAACCACTCCTAGCTCACTTTCCAGCTTTTTCATTTGCATCGTAATCGTCGATTGTGCGTAGGACAGCTCTTCTGCAGCTTTTTGAAAGCTGCCATGCTTGATAATCGTTTGAAAGGTCTTAATGCTTCTTAAATCCATAACCACCCTCCTTACATCATATAGTAGCTTCACAAAACACACTATTCAAGTATATATTATCAATTTACTATACTATAAATAAGCGTCGTGGTTAAAAAACGGAAAACCCAGCCAACATAAAAAAAGGCGAAATCGACTTCCCGATCGCCTTTCCTTCCTCTTATCCCGTTACTTCACTGTCCGTTGGATGTCTGCTTTAATGTCACTTAAGTCAGAAGCCAACCCATCATAGATCCGAACAACTTTCCCTTCCCCATCGATTAGAAAAAACCGGGTGCTATGCAGAAAATCGTCTTCTGTTTTTTCAACAGGTGCTTTAAACGAATCCAAAGCAAATGCTTGAATCTCCTCTAAATCATAACCTGTTAGGAAATCCCAGTACGCATCGTTTACACCAATGTTTTCCGTATACCCTTTTAAATGCTCAACCGTATCGTTCTCTGGGTCAATTGAAAATGAAACAAACGACAAATCCAAGTTTTCGGCAATTGCCATATCTTGCAACTCTCGCATATTAGGGGTCATAATTGGACAAACGGTCGGACAAGACGTGAAAATCATGTCAGCCAACCAATAGTCCCCTTCAAAATCGCTTAGCGATACTTCCTCCCCATTTTGATTAGTATAAGCAAAATCGGCAACTTCCAAATCTGCTTCGGTGGCGTCAAATTCGCTTTGCGCTCCGCCAATCTGGTAGATCCATCCACAGGATGACAAAAGTAAAAGTGCTGCAAAAGACAATACAGACAAGTATAGTTTATTGGTCATAAGTTCACCTCGGATAACCTTTCATCCTGCACATGATGTAAATCGCTTTCATCATAGTACAGTCTTGCTGGTTACGCAAGGGACCTGAACCATCTTCACATTTCTGTCAAATGAAAAGCCAAGTTGCCGTACTTACCTAAGTGTGGACAACAACTAAACAGACGTCCGCTAAAAGGGCTTTGTACTTGTGGCGTGGCCGGTGTTTATAAGGGCAATTGGCGTTTGCTTGTAGTTATGTGTTTTTAAAGCGAATGGAACACCGATGTTCTCATTCTTACATTTTTTCAATATAAACGCCCTCGTCTTGCTTCCATTCCATATAAAAAACGTCCTCGAATTTGTCGATCTGCTGCTGGTCAAGCTGTTTTTTGAGCCAGTTTTCGTTAAAGCCAGCTTTATGAAGGTTTTCCCAGTCAACGGCGCCATCATTAATAAACGTTACCGGCAAATAAACCGGTTTTTGAGGAACGTTTAAGTCTTCGTAAGTTGGTAGGTCGTACTGTGATTTCTTTAAAACACTAATGGTTCCATCGGTCTCTAAAATAGCGTGTTCGACCTCTCTGACGGAAAAAGCTTGTTGTTTACGCAACAAATGCTGAAGTTGGTTCATATCAAGTTTATTCTTTTTCATCTCGGCGCGATTTAAATGGCCATTTTGAATAATAATGGATGGGCTGCCTTCAAGAAGTTTTCGCGACTTCCGAAACTGCTGTGTGAGCCATTCTATAATATAAAGCAGAAGCCCCCATATAAAAATGGAGAACAGAATCGCGCCAATTTTGACTTTCTCATCATAGATGGCATTCCCTACAAGTTCCCCCAAAATGAGGGCTGAAATAAAATCAAATGGGGTAATTTGCGCAAACGATGTTTTTCCCATCACTCTTGTTAAAATTAGTAATGCAACTAGGCCAATTGCCAGTTCTACACTTGTTTGAAGTAGTTCTCCCACACTATCCCTCCATAGATCGGTTCTTTTAACAGTGTGTGTCAAACAGGAAACCGTTATCCTTCTTTTTTTCTCCAAGAAAAAAGGAAAGGCGGCATGAAGCCGCCTTTCAAGCCATCATATAGGGTTTAACGTTGTTGTCCGCCCATTTGCTGCTCTGCCATTTGAACGAGGCGTTTTGTGATTTCACCGCCTACAGAACCGTTTGCACGGGAAGTCGTGTCAGCGCCAAGGTTTACACCAAATTCGCTTGCGATTTCGTTTTTCATTTGTTCAAGGGCTTGCTCAGCACCAGGTACAACCAAGTTGTTTGAACTTCTGTTGTTTGCCATTGTTGTTTCACCTCCCTATAACACTAGAATGACCATTTGCTAAAGAACTATGTATGAGTATTTTTATCCTTATTTATCCATTTGTCATGCTTATATAAAAAGGCGGCTAGTAAGCCGCCTACGCCATGTGTATTGAATTAAAATTGCTTGCCACCGATTTGTTGTTCAGCCATTTGCACAAGGCGTTTTGTGATTTCTCCACCTACTGAACCGTTTGCACGAGAAGTGGTATCAGCACCAAGGTTTACGCCAAACTCGCTCGCGATTTCATACTTCATTTGGTCAAGCGCTTGTTCCACACCAGGAACAAGCAAGTTGTTTGAGCTTCTGTTGTCTGCCATATCGTTTCACCTCCTTGGGTTTGTACTTATAGAATGCCAAACAGCAAAAACGCCTATCCGAGGAATGATATGGAAAAGCACCATGATGAAAAAACCCTCTGGCTTATAAGCCAGAGGGCGATCGTGCTACTTGCGCAAAAGTTTCCGGCGCATTTTCATTAACAATTCGTAAACAATCGGAACGATGACCAAAGTGAGCAAAGTTGAGCTTGTCAAACCGCCAATGACGGTAATGCCTAGCCCTTTCGAAATGAGCCCGCCTCCTTCAGCACCGATTGCAAGTGGAATCAACGCGCCAATCGTAACGAGGGCAGTCATCAAAATTGGACGCAGCCGAACGGTTCCGGCTTCCAAAAGTGCGTCTCTCGTGGAAAGGCCTTCTTTTTCCTTATGGATTACACGGTCAATCAGAACGATTGCATTGGTGACGACAATGCCAATTAACATCAATATTCCAATCAACACTGAAATGCTAATGGTTTCCCCTGTCACAAACAAGCCAACAAGGGCGCCAATCACGATAAATGGCAGTGAGAATAAAATCGCAAATGGTGCAAGTCCACCGCCAAAAGTTACGACTAACACAAAGTAAACGATCGCAATCGCTACAAGCATGGCAATTCCTAACTGTGTAAATGATTCTTCGATATCAGCGGTTACGCCTCCAACTTGGACGTCAACCCCTTCAGGAAGCTCTAATTTCTCAATTTCATTTAAAACAGTTGTGGAGACGCCAGCTACATCATCAGACAAAATTTTTGCCGATGCTTCCGCATAAATCTGCCCATCCCTTCTTGTAATCGTTGATGAAGATGTACCTTCTTCAACTGAGACCAGATCGGCAATCGCTACTTGTGTACCAAGTTGCGTTTCCACTTCAACATCTGTTAGTTCTTCAAGGGAGCCATACTCTTCCTCATTTGTCGCAATGACCACATCAAGCTCTTCCCCATCTGCTTCCACTGTCGTTACGGCGTTATGGTCATCGACCTGGTACAGAGCCATGCCAAGCTGTGCTGTTGTCAAGCCTAGTTCACTCAATCGTTCTTGATCGACTTTCAGCGTGTACTCTTGGTAACGGTCAGCAATAGACGTTTCAGGATCGGCCAAGTCATCATGCTCCTCCAGAAGCGCTTTGATGTCTTCAACTGCCGGCTCAATGTCTTCTTCCGAATCACCAAACACCGTTACCGAAAATTCACTTGACCCTACGCCTCCAGTCGCAATGTCTTGCCCAGTCCATGTGCCGTTTTCCGTTACTTCTTCTAACGCCTCGACAACGGCTTCTTTTTCTTGTGTAAAGCCTTCAAAATCATCTTCATATTGAATGTAGAAAATCGCTGAATTATCTCCTGCCTGCATCATGGCCATCGATGAGCTTTGCGCCCCAAGGGAAAGTTGGAATACGTCAATTCCCTCTCTGTCAAGGAGCACTTCCTCGGCTGCATTGACGTCGTTTTCTGCATCTTCAAACGTTGTCCCTGCATTAGGCGAATAAGTGGCAAAAACAAGCTTCTCTTCTTCCTCTGGCAGAAAGCTTACACCGACAAAAGGTGTAAGGAACAAGCTGCCTACTAACAGGGCAACAGCGATAAGCGAAGTGATGATTTTATGGTTAAGAGCCGCTTCCAGTAGACGCCGGTAGCCAGATGCCAACTTGCCTGGCTTTTCTTCTTGCTTTTTATGTTTTTCAGGTGCGCCATTTTTAAAGAGCGAATTTGCCATCATCGGCACAACTGTAATAGCAACAAGCAAAGAGGCAAATAAAGCGAAAATAACCGTTAAGCCAAACGGAAGGAACAACTCTCCAACCATTCCTTCGACAAGCCCGAGCGGCAGGAACACAACCGCTGTGACAATCGTGGAGGACAGAATTGGCTTAAACACTTCTTTCGTTGCATCTTGGATTAATGCACGGCCAGACAGTTTTTCTTCTTTTGATCCCATACGCCTAAAAATATTTTCAACAACAACAATGGAGTCATCAATAACCCGACCAATGGCAACGGTCATCGCACCAAGAGTCATGATATTCAAAGTAATGTCCAACTGCTGAAGCACAATTAAAGCAATAAATAGCGAAACTGGAATGGAAATAACCGAAATGACTGTCGTACGGATATTCCGCAAAAACAACAGAATGATAGCGACTGCAAACAGCGCGCCAAACAACGCTTTGTTTACCATCGTTGCAACGGATTCTTCAATCGGTTCCGCTTGGTCTGTTGTAATGGATAGTGACAATCCGTCTTCTTCAAAAGAAGCAATCGCTTCTTTTACTTCGTCCGCTACTGCGACTGTGTTGGCATCTCCAGCTTTAACAATTTCGATCCCAATGGCCGTTTGGCCGTTCGTTCTTGAAATCGAATTCGACTCATTGACAACTTCAATGTCAGCTACATCTTCAAGCGCAATCGTTTCAAGCGCAAGCTCAGGCATTTCTCCAGTCAGTTCTCCGCCTTCCATGCCTTGTTGCCCTTCAATCGGCCCGCTTCCGTCAGGCATTTCGCCCTCTGGCATTTGTGGCATTTCACTTTCAGGCATGCCGCCTTCAGGCAATTGCCCCATTTCTGGCGCCCCACCACCAGCAGGGATGGACGGAAGCTGCAAATTCCGCAAGTCATCAAGTGTAGTCACCTTGCCGTCGATGACAACGGACTGTTCTTCACCTGAAAATGTATAAAGCCCCAACGGGAATCGCATCGATGATGCTTCCAACAATTGTGTAACGGTTTCTTCATCTAGGCCATGTTCGGCAAGTGCCTCTTCATCAAAAGTAACCTGCACTTCTTTTGTTTCTTGGCCTGCAGCGGTTACAGATTCAATTCCAGGTAAACCCTCTAGCTCAGGAATGATGTCCTGCTCAACACGCTCAGTTAGCTCCGTCAACGATGCGCCTTCTTCAGAAACGCTCAACGTTAAAATAGGAAAAGCACCAAAGTTGATACGGGATACAGTTGGTTCTTCAACCCCATCTGCAAATTCAAGTTGCTCAATCGCCTCTTTTGCCTCTGCTTCAGCCTCATCCATTTCCTTGCTAAATTCATACTCAATTTGAATCGAAGCGAAGTTTTCAAAAGAAGACGAGTTCACGGCCGATACGCCGTCCAAATTTTCTACCGCTTGTTCAATCGGGATGGATACCTCATTGGCAACTTCTTCTGGCGTAGCGCCAGGATAAGCGCCTGATACCGTAACAACTGGTGCATCAATGTCTGGGATCACTTCCCTGTTCATTGTCATCCCTGCATACAAACCGAAGACAATGAGCATAACTGTCAACAGCCAGACGGCAAACTTATTACTCATCGAAAACTGAATAATCGATTTCATTTAGCGTATTCTCCCCTTCTCTCTAATTGCACTCCCTTATTCTATAACGGCCTTTCACAAACGGATGCGTCGACACCGATTGATTTTAGACGTGAAACAATTTCTTCTAAAGAATAGGGTGGTGTTCTCGTTATTTCTCGAACATATGTAGTGGCTTGATTCGTCCAGAGGCCGCCGATAAGCAATGTATATTTTCGTTTCATGTTCCCCCTCCTAAATGTTGCAGTCGCCTCATGACTGACCGGTCAATTTTATACACTTAATCTTAGTTGATTAAACGTCAAAATACAACTGTGCCAACAATTTTACACAAAAAAATTTACAGAACCACAGCTTGAATTCCCCTTTTATGACTGAGCAGTCATTTTTGATTGCTTTGTGGCCATCTAATCTGTTACGATAATGGCAACTCCGAGAGGATGGGAATAGGAATGAACGAGAAAAAAACAACGATTATCGAAACGGCGATTCACTTATTTGCCGAAAAGGGCTACTTTTCGACGTCTATACAAGAAATCGCATCTGAGGCTGGTATATCAAAAGGTGCTTTTTATTTGCATTTTGAGTCAAAAGACAAGCTGCTTATCGACATTTACCGCTACTATTACGAAAAGATGTCGACTTTATTGGACCGGATTGAACAAAAAAAGTTAACGCCAAGGCGGGCATTTCAAACACAAATTGAATTTTTGTTTGCCGAGGTTTCGAAGCATAAAGAGTTTATTATCATGCATTTTCAAGAACAAGTGCTGCCCATTAGCCACGAGGTGCGACAGTTTGTGTACGAGAAAAAGCTCGAGCACTACAATTGGCAAAAGCGGTCATTGTTATCGATCTACGGACAGGAAGCGGAGCGCTATATTCCTGACCTAATCCTGCTGTTTGAAGGACTGAGTCATTCGCTTTTCAAGCTTCTGCTTCTTACAAAACATCCCCTTAGCCCTAAAAAGGCAGCAACTTATTTGCTAAGGCGGCTCGATAACTTGGCAGAAGGGCTGGTTGCTGGGGGCGAAGAGCCGTTCGTCTCCGAACAGAGTCTTCAACAGTTAGACTGGCCCTGTTCAGGCAGCACCAAGGAGCAAGTTAAGCAAACACTTTCAGCGATTCGAAAACGATTGCCGACTTTGCACATCTCAGAGGAAAAAAAGCAAGAAGTCCTCGACGCCCTATCTGTATTGCAGGCTGAATTGGATAAAAAAGAGCCTAAAAAAATCATTTTTCAAGGCATGTTGGCAACGATGGCTACCGTTAAGGAGCTCCGTGAATTGTGCAACTGTGCCGCTAACCTGCTTGACATTCATTAACTTTACGCAACCACAAGAGAATAGGTTTCATTTTTTTTACGAACATAAAGCCTGATCGCTGTCATGTTGAGAACATAAAATCCAAAGCAGGCACTCGCCAAATCGCTTTGGATTTTATGTTTTGCACTATACGAGCTCGTTAGTCTTGAACGGTTTTGTTTTTAAAGAAGAAGCTTCTTTCACCGCCTCGTTCTAGTGGGCCATTTTTCATAATCACATAGGAAAGAGCGGCAGCTGCGAAGCCAATTGCGCCAATAACATGTAAAAAGACAAGATGGTTTTCAACAATCCAAGTAAACAACGTGCGAAGGTCAGCAAACGCCAAATAGGTAATGACAACTAGTGCAACTCCAGTTAAGCCTAACAAAAAACGCACCGTTCCAAAATAAAACCAGACAGAGTTTATACCAAAGCTAACGCCAAACAGAAACACACACCAAAGGAGATCAACCCAGAAATAAAGCAACGGATTGGCAGAACCAACTAATTCGCCCATATGAAAGAGGGGGATATTGATTATTCCTTGGTTAAGCAAAAACGCATTTAGTTGGTAAATACCATTTAACACAGCCATGCAAATGACAATAAACAAGCCAGAGGCAGCTAGCATACTAAACAAAAACTGCTTTCTTGTCCCCCCGAGTGCAAGCGTGTAAACATAGCCTTTGTTGTAAACTAAAAACGGATAAATCGCAAACAAGCCATAATAAGGGCCAAACAACGTGCCCATAAATGTGTCTACACTCATTCCTAACACCAGAAAAAACAACCACAATGCAACAGTTATACCCGTCAAAATATAAAACTGCATTCGCATGTCTTCAAACATTAAACGAAAAGGACCTTTCAATGCGTTCATTGCTGCACTTCCTTCTTTTGATTTTTTGTTAAAGAAACAAGATAATCTTGAAGCGATGCCTTTTCAATATTCACATGAGCTGCTTTTGCCCGCTCTGCCCATGTTTCAGAAAAGGAATCATCAAGCATGACATTCACGACATTTCCAAGAGTGCGTTCCTCTAAAATGTTATATCCTGCTGTTAGTTCCTCAATGGCCGCTCTCTCCCCAGTCAACAAAATGCCTTGCACCGTTAACATTTCGGTTTCTTCATAACGAATGACCGTTTTCTGATCGACAATCGCGATTTTTTCGCACAAAGGCTTTAATTCATCGATATGGTGGGTAGATAACAGAAACATCCGTGGATGGTCTTCATACGTTTCTAACAGAACTTCATAGAAAAGCTTTCGCATGTCAGCATCTAGCCCATTCGTTGGTTCATCCATAATTGTGACAGGGGTTTTTGAGGCCAAGCCGATGACAATTTTCGTCAACGTCTGCATCCCTTTTGAAAACTTGCGGATTTTTTTGTGGCGTGGCAGTTCAAATAAATCAACTAGTTCATTCGCTAATTCCCCGTCCCAGTTTTGATAAAAATACGAAGCGAATCGTAAAGCATCGCTGACATTCCATAATTCTGAAAACGGATGGTTTTCATGCATATAGGCCACATGCCTCATTGATCCACTATAATTGTAAGGCGCAATTCCGTTGACAAGCACCGTGCCGCTCTCTGGCTTTTCTAATCCCGCCAGAAGCTTCATTAATGTTGTTTTCCCGGCGCCATTGCGGCCCCAAAGCCCAATAATCATCGGCTCTTTCTCGTTGATTGTTACATTCTGTAGCGCCTTGGTCTCCCCATAGGAAAAGTGTACATTGTTCATTTCAATCATCATAATCCTCCTCAATCAAGCGTATGATCTCTTTTTTTGGTAAATGGATTCGCCTTGCTTCCTCCAGCATCGGGCGCACGTACTGTTGGTGAAAGTCAAGCTTACGCTCAGCTAGAAGTTTGTCGCGTGCTCCTTCTGCGACGAACATGCCAACTCCACGTTGTTTATATACATATCCTCCGTCCACTAACGCCGCCAATCCTTTTTGCGCAGTCGCCCGGTTGATGCGATAAAATTGAGAAAGGGCCGTCGTTGAAGGAAGTTGATCTCCCTCTTGCAGTTGGCCGTCAACAATATCGTCGGCAATCATTTCTGATATTTGCTGAAAAATCGGCTTCGAATCATCAAAAACGGACTTCACATTCTCGTTCCTCCTATTGTTGATCGGTTGATTAGTCGTGTAATCAACTATACAATAAGCACCTGTTTTTGTAAACCTGTTTTTTACCCCAAAAAAAGACCAGCCATGAACAGCTGATCAAAACCGTAATTTTTTCATATTCCTGCTATCCTTTATTATTTACGAAGCACGAACGCTTGAAATTCTAGCTTTCCGCCAATGATCTCAGGCGTGACTACCGAGAAGCTTGCTACAGAAAAAAAGCGTGCAAGTATCTTTTTTAGCGCTTGAGCTTCATAAAAAGAAAAAAACCGCTTTGGCTGATAATGGTCCTCTTCCCAAACACCTTCAAAGTCTTCACCACCGTAAACACCTACATAAAACAACGCATCCTTTTTCATCACACGCTTTACTTCCAGCAAAATTGCGGGCAATTCTTGCTTTGGAACATGGAGCAAACAATTCATCGCCCAAACGGCGTCAAAGCAACAGTCAGCAAACTTAAGCTGCTCAAAGCTCATCGCTTCAGCTTTAAGCCCTTTCGCTTTGCAAAGACGAACAGAGGCTTCAGACAGATCTGCGCAAAAAACGTCCATTCCATGCGTTTGGAAAAACAGCCCATCGTGTCCGGGACCAGAGCCAATATCAAGCAATGCCTGTTTATGTTCGCTCGCTAATTGCTGCATAAAACGTTCTCGTTCTTGTATTTTCCAGCCAGCCATAACGGCTTTTTCACGTTCTTGTACATGTTCGTTATAAGCAGCAGCAATGCTGGCTTTAATATCCCCGTACATAGTCCTCCCCCTTTAACATATACACAACCATCACGCTTCTAAAAACTTGCCTAGTTCAATGATCATCGCGCCCATCCGTTCTTTTTTAGGATAAATTACACGCCTGACCCCTTCTTCTGACAGAGCTTCGGCTGTGACTTTGCCAACGGCGCATGCAACTGTCGGTCCAGCAAACATATGCAAAAGCTGCTCGTGCCTTCCTGTTTCACTGGCTCTGGCAAATAGCGCCTTTGCTTGTAATGCCGTTGTAAAGCAGACGGCATCGTATTCTTTTTTCTCGAGCAACTCCTCTAAAAACAAGTCAATCGTTTCTCCTTTCGGAGCATAGTGGATATAGGGAAGCCATGCGGACACCATCGCCTTTCCCTCTTTTAAAAACTGTTCCAACGTTGGCGAAGGCAGACCGTACTGCTGAACAATAACTTTTTGGCCGTTCCAGTTGATTTCCTTTAATTGCTCAACTAATTGTGCGGTCGTCCCATCCTCTGACACGACATCCATAGGTATATTTTCTTTCAACAACGCGTTTTTCGCTTTGTAGCCTCGCACAGCAATGCGAGCAGAACGAACTTGCTTTATAAATGCCTCTTTTACCCCTGCTTCCTCTGCAAAAGCGAGCAGCGTCTGGACACCGATGCCAGTCGTAAAAATAAACCAATCGGGCTGTGTAGCAAGCCCTGAGATTATCGCTTCTGTCACGGTTTCTTGATCTTGAATGACCGTGCCTTGCAACGAACGGACGGCACTCGTTGCCCCCTGCTTATGTAAAAGCGCCTCCATTTCTTCCGTTTTCCGCGAAGCAGTTAAGGCCACATGTTTTCCTGCTAGTCCTCCCATTTGTGCCACTCCTTTACTCATAACTATTTTCACTATACCATAGCCTCTTCGTTCCACACCGCCCTTTCGATGTTTAACAATGACCGATTAGGGAAAGATTAAAAAAACGAAACACGTTAAAAATGGGAGTGAAAAAGATGCTGTGGACCATTATTATCATTATTTTAGTATTGTGGCTGCTAGGCTTGATTGCTGACATTGGCGGAGGTCTCATTAACCTGTTGCTAATTGTTGCTTTAGTCGTTTTTATTTTTCAAATGCTCAACATGCGAAAAGGAAAATCGTAACCCTCTCATAAAAGCGCCGCTGCATCGTGTTGCAGCGGCGCTTTTATTATTAGATTGTCCAAGGAAGTTTTAATCTCCGTTAGAGAAGGAATAGCCCCTTACATACTAAACAAGGAGGGGCATTCACAGATGAAAGCAGTTACCTTTCAAGGCAAAAAGCAGATGGAACCAAAGGAAGTACCTGCACCTTCCCTTCAACAAGACACAGACATTATAGTAAAAA
Source organism: Shouchella rhizosphaerae (assembly GCF_900142675.1). Classification (GTDB taxonomy): domain Bacteria; phylum Bacillota; class Bacilli; order Bacillales; family Bacillaceae_D; genus Shouchella; species Shouchella rhizosphaerae. Next base: position 317,074 of record NZ_FRBS01000005.1, read on the forward strand.
TTACCGCAAGTGGTATTTGCGGATCGGATTTGCATTTGTATCACGGCGGCATCGTGCCTGAAACCGATTATGTAGTGGGCCATGAACCGATGGGCATCGTCGAGGAAGTCGGGCCAATGGTCAAGTCGTTAAAAAAGGGCGACCGCGTCGTCATTCCTTTTAACGTCAGCTGCGGAGAATGTTTCTTTTGCCAACACCAAATGGAAAGCCAGTGCGACAACTCTAACGGAAACCCTCATTCGGATGCAGGCGGTTTATTTGGTTTTGCTGAGCAGTTTGGAAATTATCCAGGCGGGCAAGCCGAGTATTTGCGCGTGCCTTATGGCGATTTTACGTCATTTAAGCTACCGGCCGAGAGTGAATTGGATGACGAGCAAGTTGTTTTATTATCGGATGTGATCCCTACTGCTTATTGGAGCGTCAAACATGCTGGGGTTTCGACAGGCGATACGGTTATTATTTTAGGTTGTGGGCCGATTGGCTTAATGGCACAAAAATTTGCTTGGCTTCATGGCGCCAAACGTGTTATTGCTGTTGACCAAGTCGCACACCGCCTTGAACATGGAAAACGGACCAACTTAGTGGAAACCTATAACTTCAGCAATACGCCTGACATAGGCAAACAGCTCTATGAAGACACAGAGGGCGGCGCAGACGTTGTCATTGATTGCGTAGGCATGGATGGCACCGTTCCACCAGGAGAAACATTTGGCTCTAGCGGGGACAACCAATTCGGGACAATCCAGCCAATTGTAACTGCCAGCGAAGCTGTACGGAAATTCGGGACGGTGCAAATTACCGGCGTATACGGCTCCGAAGCCAATCAATTCCCAATTAATGATTTTTTCACACGCAATGTTTCTTTAAAAATGGGGCAAGCCCCTGTTGTCCATTTAATGCCCACCCTTTACACCATGATTGAAAGAGGAACGATTGACCCAACTGATATCATTACGCATCGAATGGGGATTGAAGATGCCCCAGACGCTTATCGGATATTTGACCAAAAAGAAGACGGCAACATTAAAACGATTTTTAAATTGTAATGAATGTGCCCCATCACTCAACAAACGAGGAGTGATGGGGCACATCCAAGTGAGCAACGATTTTTGGTGGGCAGACTATGACTAGATACGCTGGGTTTACCTCCAGTCTGATACATGGTTTTTGTTTTCTTGTACACACTAGAGGCATCACAATTGTGGAGGGAAAGCAATGGATATCGTTGACTGGAATCATACTGCCCCGAATTCGATCAAACTGCCGATGACTTCGGCAACGAGCGGGCTTATGCAAAAAGTGACGGAAAAACTTTTTTGTTTAACAACACAAATTGTCAATGTTTGTTTTATCGGCGACCCTACAAAAGCACATGGCTGGGTGTTAATTGATACAGGCATGCCTGGAAAAAGCGACATGATTACAGAGGCGCTCATCAAGCAATTTGGCGAAAGCAACCCGCCATCAGCGATTCTATTAACACATGGCCATTTTGACCACGTAGGCGGCGCTTTTGATTTAGCACAAAATTGGGATGTCCCTATCTACATTCATCCCGACGAGCTGCCTTATGTAACAGGCGAAAAAGCTTATCCGAAACCGGATGCCACTGTCGAAGGAGGGTTAGTAGCCAAGCTATCCCGCTTCTTTCCAAATGAACCGATCCAGCTTGACGACTATGTTAAGCCACTCCCAGACAAACTTGATTTCGCAGGACTTGAGAATGAATGGACATGGCTACACGTACCTGGACATTCCCCTGGTCAAGTTGCCTTTTTCCGTGAGCGGGACAAAGCTTTGCTATCAGCAGATGCGATTATTACTGTGAAGCAAGACGAGTTATTTGACGTCATCACCCAAAATCAACAAATTCAAGGTCCGCCCCGCTACTGGACCACCGATTGGACAGCGGCACATCGCTCCGTCCAAAAGCTCCGGTCATTAGATCCAGCCGTCCTCGTTCCTGGCCATGGATTGCCTCTTTTCGGCCAAGAGCTTCGCGACGGCCTCGCTGGCCTTGACCAGCAATTTGAACGCATCGCTGTTCCTGATTATGGGAAGTATGTGCAGTGACTTAGGGGCTCCCGCGTCTGGCAATACGCATTGCCGGACGCTTTTTTTTGTCATTTCCAAAGAGCCATTTCTGTTTAAAATTTTCTGTACCGGGTAGGTAGTCCAAGAACACTACCATATTCGCCGGGAGGGATATCATTGTTTAAGCGTATTGATAAACTGCAAATTGATTTGCCTGAACTAAATGAACCTGATCCAGAATCAGCTGGCGTGGTGCAAGAATTGTTAGGCGGCCGCTTTGGCGAAATGTCGACGCTGAACAACTATATGTTCCAATCGTTTAATTTCCGCAGCAAAAAAAAGCTTCGCCCTTTTTATGAGTTGATTGCGAGCATTACAGCAGAAGAATTTGGGCATGTAGAGCTTGTCGCCAATACAATTAACCTCTGTTTGGACGGGTCTGTTGGCAATGGCAGCACCAATCCCGACCATGCCCCGCTTAAAGAAGTTCAAGGCATCGGCAACAAATTTAACTTTTTGCTTGGCGGTCAAAATGCGCTGCCAACAGATTCAAGCGGCAAACCATGGACAGGCGACAATGTATTTTCGAGTGGCAACTTAGTCAATGACCTCCTCCACAATTTTTATTTGGAATGCGGCGCCCGCACCCATAAAATGCGTGTTTATCAAATGACGGAGAATGAAACCGCACGGGAGTTAATCGGTTATTTGCTCGTACGAGGAAGTGTCCACGCGGTTGCTTATGCACGGGCGCTCGAAGAAGTCACAGGCGTCAACATGACGAAATTGCTGCCTGTCCCAGACTTGGATAATAGCAAATTCGACCACGCCCATAAATACGAAGCAACGGGCGTGCACCGTAAGCTTTATCGTTTCAGCGATGATGATTATCAATTGCTTAACCGCATTTGGTCTGGTCCGACACCGATTGGCCCTCCAGGTGAATTAGAAGTCGTCGATGGGACACCAGAAGGCGGTAAGATTCCTGATTTAGACCCTGTGCCTGAAGAATACGCACCTGGTTTTGATGAAGAACAGTTTAGAGAGCTCTCCAAGCGACTGCAATATGAAGCTGGGTTATAACAAAAACACGGTTGACAAACAAAACGCCTTTGCCTTTTCAAGGCGTTTTGTTTGTTGTCCTTTTCTGCCTCTTGACTCCATGAAGCGCCTTCTCGCTAGTTTGATATGGGGCGAACAGGGGTAAAGGACATTGTCTTGCTATAATCAACTAGATGAAAGGAAAAAACAAATGCATTTTCTGCACCTTTTTCCGCGCATGCTAAAAAAATTCAAAAATTTGTCCATACGTCAATTTCGCTACGAGATAAAAGCAAATGTTTGGGTCATTTGCTTGTTGTATGCAATCGTAGGCGTCTGCTTAGTTGCAATTGCTTATTGGCTTGACATGGAGCTGTCTTTAGGTGGAGCGGTTCCCCACTTTTTTCAGGCAGACTATGAATTGACGCGGCAAATCGTCAGCTCACTCGTAGCTGGAATCATTACGCTAAATGCATTTACATTAAACTCGATTTTAGTTGTCCTGACGAATTTTTCTGGGCAGTTTACACCGCGGATGCTGACAACGTTTATTTCTGATAAGCGCACCCAACATGTAATGGGGATTTTTAATTTGGTGTTTGTGTTTATTCTTTTTTCGTTTTTTCTGCTTGATCAGCAAGTGACCAATTATTACTTTGCGATTCCGACGATGACGGTTCTGTTTATGTTGAGTGCTGTTGCTGCCTTTATTTATTTCATTAACCACTCTGTTAAATGGATGCAAGTCTCGAATATTATGTTCAATATGAAATGCGAATCGAAAAACCAAATACTAGAGACACTTGGAAAAGATTTGGAGCCTTACAGGACACGGGAACCGAATGGATCTCCGAATGATCTTTGCAACAAGGAGGCGATTACTGTTTGTGCAGCCAAGTCAGGCTACATTCAAATTGTCAATTACAAAAACCTCGTACGGTATGCACAAAAAAACGATCTCATCATTCGATTTGAAAGACGGATCGGCGAATTTGTCTTGGAAGGAACGCCTTTGATGACTTATTGGGAGAGGGGAAGCAACCATGCAAACGTGGAAAAGCTACGGCAATGGGTATACATTGGCGCAAAAAAAACAGAAGTTCAAGACCTTGAATTTGGCATTAACAAGCTAAAAGAAATTGCGATTAAGTCGATTGGCAATGACGATCCTGATACAGCTTCAAATGCCATTTTCCAGTTGACGGATTTGCTTTTGTCGATTTCAAAAGTAACCCGTTTTACGCCTTACTTGACTGATCAAAAAAATGACCTGCGCGTCATAATTAAAAAAGAAACATTTGAATTTTACCTGTACTCCACCTTCTCCCACATCACCATTTATGCCCAAGACGATCCTGTCATCACCAATGATGTCCTTGAAGCCGTTTGCCTTCTTGTCGAGTCAATCGACTCTTCTTATTATCAAATTTCTTGGGAATTCGCTCTTATGGTCGCAAAAGGCTATCGCGCTCCTTTCACGTTCAATTATACGAGAAGCCATTTTCTTGACAGCTTGGAAAAAATAGCGAACACCACAGGAAACCAAGAGGGATACCGATCGTTTGTGGAAGAAGTCAAACAACAGGCTGAGGCGGACTCACGTTCGTAAGCAATTTTTCGCGCCTTTTTGTATACTAAGCCTGTACCTTATTTTATTTCAGGAGGAATGTTGTGAACAAAATAACAAGCATAACGGGAATTCTTTTGGCCGCTTTGACACTTGGCGGCTGTGCCAGCAATGAACAAACGATTACAATTGGCCACAACAATTACGCCGAGTCAATTGCTTTTGCCCATTTATGGAAAACGCTTTTAGAGGACCAAGGTTATCAAGTGGAACTTTCTCTTGTAGAGAAAGCAATGCTTTTTAATGGAGTCGAAAACGGCGATATCGATATCGGCTTTAATACTTGGCTCCCTTTCACTGACCAAGCATATGTCTCACTCGATTCAGAAGAAATAGACGTACAGGCTGATGGCGTCCTGTACGAAGGGACAACCTTAGGGCTGGCTGTCCCTTCGTATATGGATGATGTGGAAACAATTGGGGACTTAGCTGGCTATTTCGACGAGCTAAAGGGAACAATCACAGGGATTGATCCAGGCTCGGCGTTAATGCAATTGACGCAAGACGAAGTCATCGACCATTACGGCTTGGAAGAGTTTACTTTACAATCCTCTTCTGAACAAGCCATGATTGCCGAGCTAGATGCCCGTTACAAAAACGAGGAACCGATTGTCGTCACTCTTTGGAGCCCTCATTGGACATTTGGATCTTACGATTTAAAGTTTCTGGATGACCCAGATCATGTTTATGGCGAGGAAGATGATATTTACTATATGGCTCGCAATGGTTTGGCAGAAGACGAGCCAGATCTTATTCAATGGCTAAATAATTGCCATTTTACAGAGGAAACGCTGTCTGAACTTCTTACGCTGCAACAACAGTATGAGGATGATATTGACGGGGCCGTAGCGGAATGGATCGAAAAACACGAGGATCTAGTTCACGCATGGCTGGAAGGTTAAACGTGAAAAACCCCTTCTCTTTTAAAAGAGAAGGGGTTTTTGCTATTCGACTTCCATCGCTTCCTTAGGCGTTAAAAACACATCAACCGTGTTGATTTGGTAGCCTTCAAACGAATTGACTTTAAACGTATACTTGCCATAGGTGAGCGTTTCTTCTTCTTGAAGATCGTATTTTTGCGTGAGCATCCAGCCGCCAATTGTGTCTGCGTCTTCATCGTCCATATCAATATGGAGCAACTCATTCAATTCGCCAATGAGTGTCTGCCCGCTAATCCGGTAGTGGTGCTCGGCAATTTTTTGAATATGCGGTTCTTCTTCAATATCAAATTCATCATTGATTTCGCCGACGATTTCTTCAATGATGTCCTCCATTGTGACCAAACCAGCCGTGCCACCGTATTCATCAAAAAGGATCGCCATGTGGCTCTGATTTTTCTGCATTTCCACAAGAATGTCGCGGATAGGAACGGACTCAATGATTGTAATGGCAGGACGCATAATTTCCCTTAAATCTAAGGGATGGTCTGGTTCATACGCCAGCTTTCCTAACAGCTCTCGCACATTGACAATCCCGAGGACATGGTCCTTATCTCCATCTGTGACGGGATAGCGGGTATATTTTTGGTCGCGGATTTTCGCAAGAATTTCATCCATATCGTCGTCAATCGTCAGTGTGGCCATTTCCGTCCGCGGAACCATAATTTCTTTGGCAATCCGCTCATCAAACTCAAAAATTTTGTTCACATAATTGTATTCTGCTTGGTTAATCTCCCCGCCTTTGTAGCTTTCTGACAAGATCAAGCGCAGCTCTTCTTCACTATGCGTTACTTCATGTTCACTCATTGGCTGGAATCCAAAAGCTTTCACGATCAGACGGGCAGAACCGTTCAAAAGCCATATAAATGGGTAGAGCAAGAGATAGAACCAGATGAGCGGCCGGGCGATCCATAGCGTCACCTGTTCTGCTCGTTGAATCGCAATCGTCTTCGGAGCAAGTTCACCAATGACAACATGCAAAAACGTTGCAAATAGAAAAGAGATAAGAAACGAAATCGTCGTTACTAACGCATCGCTAATCGCAAAGGAGCCAATGACAGGATGGAGCAACCGCTCAAATGTCGGCTCTGCCAAACGACCGATCCCGAGGGCCGTAATCGTGATTCCTAATTGGCAGGCAGATAAATACTCGTCCAAGTGGGTAACAACTTTTTTCGCTGCTAACGCGCGTTTGCTGCCGCCCTCAATATGGGGTTCAAGTTGTGTACTTCGTATTTTTACAATCGCAAATTCAGACGCAACGAAAAACGCAGTGAGCGCAATTAAAACCGCTACGCCGATCAAATTAATCATTATGCCTATGTCCAATCAATTCCCTTATATAAGGGATTCACCTCCGCAATTGATTCGTGGATTGACGTTCATTTAATGACATTTATACGCATTACAGCTTCGTTTAGCCTTTTCATCATCACATCGCCTTCTTTCAAGCCACCTTTCTCGGTAGTATTTACAATTGGCTCAATTTCATTAGAAAACATGGGTAATTGACCAAAGGCGAATGAAATGTAGCTGTTTTGTCTGCATGTTTCTGCTTAGTGGCAAACAAGGCACGAGGCCGCTCCATTTTATACTTAATATATTATTATAACGAATATATGTTAAGATACGATTAATAAACCGTGTAAAAATGTCGCAATTGCTCCTCATTGTCTTAAAGCGGTTATTTACATTAGACATCACTACCTGTAAAAAAACGCCAGCATTTTTGCCAGCGCCCGTCTCTTTATTTAAATTCATTTCTAAGTTTTTGTCCCCGATCAACCGCTGCTGCGTTCAATCAATTTGCCATGGACAACGAGCCTTCCTTCTGTTGGGTGAAGGCGATAATCGCATGTGGAAAGGGTAATAATTTGATCGTTTACAGTTACCTCTGTTTCAGCTTGAAAAAGCGAGCGTTCTTGAATATCGGTTAAAAAAGCTTCGTACGCATCATCTGATTGAAAATCGGTTTCTATATAATAAAAATCTGTTTTCGTTTGGTAAACAGAAAAGACTTCAATATCATACTGCGCGTCTGTTGTGTCATAAAACATGTCTGGCTGGTTATAAAAAAAAGACTGGTCCGTAAAGGCAGTAAGGTCGCTGAACATAGACGAATCTTTCATGCGATGCCCGTATAAGATCCGGTTTCGCTCCTCTCCCCCAATGTGATTGCGGTAATCCATAAAAATACTGCCTGCTCGTGTTTCCTCGCCTTTATAGTTGCGGTTTAAGTAATATTCATTATCGTGCCCTTGCAAGACTGGATAATCAATATTGGTCCCGCCAATAAAAATCCAGCCGACTATGTCATCGTTGATCGCGTGCAAACCTGAAAAAGCCGATTGCTGCAAATCCTGTAAGGCAGTGCCCTCTTTGCCTTGTCTAGCGGTTGGGCGATTGCTCCTTTCGTACAGCTGTTGGGCTTCCGCCAATACTGTACGATTGTTCCAGTAATCATAACCGATTTGAATCAAATTGGCGCAAGCATAAACAAACACGCATGCGAACAAGAAAGATATGACTTTGCTAATGGCTTGTTTCAATCCCCTCCCCCCTTTCTAAATACCAACTGGCAACAATACGAGGCCCGCTTCCGCGTCATCGCGCAAAACAGCACGAACGCCATAAATGTTTTCTACCATTTCTTCCGTCACCACTTCTCTTGGCAAGCCAGCTTTGACAATGCTTCCTGCCTGCATAACGATGAGCTCATCGCTGTATTGAATGGCTTGGTTTAAATCATGGAGCACCATCACAATTGTTGTCTTTTTTAACCGATTTAGTGAGCGCACAAGTTCCAATACTTCTAACTGATGGTACAAATCAAGGTACGTAGTCGGTTCGTCTAAAAGCAGGATGTTTGTTTTTTGTGCAAGCGCTAACGCAATCCAAGCTCGCTGTTGCTCGCCTCCAGAAAGAGACAACAACGGCAAATGGGCCTTGTTTTCTAATTTAGTCGCTTCAAGCGCTTCATTTACCGCAAGCTCGTCCTCTTCTTTCCAGTTGGAAAATCGTTTCCGATAAGGAAAGCGCCCATACGCGACTAATTTTTTGACTGTAATGTCAGCCGGTGCTTCATTTTGCTGGTAGACAACCGCCAAATGTCGAGCCAATTCTTTCGCCCGGTAAGAAGAAAGCGTCTTGCCGTCTACCACGACTTCGCCTTTTATAGGAGTCAAGCGATTTGCTAGCAAGGAGAGCAATGTCGACTTTCCAGAGCCATTTGGGCCAATGATTGTAGTAATAGCCCCTGGGCGGATCGCGGCATTAATGTGATTGATTGTCTTTTCATGATGACGATAAGAAAACGATAAATTACGAATGTCCATTCATTTGCTCCCTCTTTCTCAACAAGAAAATCAGGAATGGGCCGCCAATGATCGACATGAGAATCGATGCAGGAATCTCATTCGGTGCAAGGAGAAGGCGCCCAATCGTGTCAGCTGCGAGCAAAAGACTTGCGCCAGCCAATGCGCAAAATGGCAACAGCATTTTATAATCAGACCCAACCAACTGCCGACCAATATGGGGCACAAGCAGCCCTAAAAAGGCAATCACACCAGCAATCGCCGTCGCCGTCGACGCAAGCACCACCGCTGCAAACGAAACAAGAAGCCTTGCAGGAATGACACGCATGCCGAGGCTGCTTGCTGTGCGATCATTTAAAACTAATAAATTGCATATCGAATACAGGCAAAGGGAGAGCACAATCGCCACCCCGCCATAAAACAGCATAACGTTGGCGTCTGCCCATGTTTTCATCGACAATGTCGACGTCGTGGCTGCTGATATGCTTGTCACCGAATAGCTGCCTCTGTAATTAAATGCTTCGGCAAGACCGCTAAACGTTGCGTGGATAGCCACGCCAATCAATACGAGCTTTAAAGGATGTAAACCGTCTTTCCAAGATAATGAGTAAACGAGGCCACAGGCGACCATGCCGCCAAGAAAGGCAAACAGTGGCATATAATAAAACAGTTGCGGGAAGATCGTAACCGCTAACAACGCCGTAAAATTAGCTCCTGACGAAATGCCGATAATACTCGGGTCGGCAATCGGGTTGCGCATGACAGCTTGCAACAACGCGCCAGCAACCGCTAAAGCAGCACCGGCAAAACTGGCGATAATGATACGCGGAAAGCGGAGATCATAAATGACATTGACTTCTTCATCTGCTTTGCTAATAACCCCGTGCACAAGCTGTGAAAAGGGCACACGAATGCTGCCGCTCATCACCGACCAGTACAACAAGCCTAGTAGCAATCCAGCAAGACTAATAAACACAACCGTCTTTTTCATTTAATCGCCCGCCTCTGGATAGAGCATCGCTTCTAGTTCATCTAACGCTTCAACTACAGCGATATTGCCAGTCGTCCCAAACAACAGCTCTTCTAAATCATAAACGCGCCCATTTTTGACAGCGTTAAAATGTTTCCAAATGTCATTGGTTTTAAATTCCTCATCAAACATTTCAACGACTTCCTCTGGCATCCCATGGGCAGCTCGCAAAATCACATCTGGATTGGCCTGTTGCAAATATTCCGTATTGGACGCTAAATACTCAGCCTCCTCTTCTCCTTGAACAATATTTTCCCCGCCTGCAAGACGGACAAGGTCGCCAATGTAAGAATGCTCAGTCGCGACCAAATAACTTCCTGGCACGCCCATTAAAATCAATACGGACGGCGAATCCGCGTCCTTTGTCTGTTTTTGCAGCTCGCTAATCCGTTCATTAAAACGAGCGACGAGACGATTGGCTTGTTCTTCTCGTTGATAGGCCTCGCCCATTTCCAAGATTTCTTCACTCATCGCTTCCACGCTTTGAAAGTTCAAAAACTTAGCGTCAATACCAGCTTGAGCAAACGGCTCTTCCAAGTCAGCCTCTAGCGTTGTCACACTCCAAACGACATCAGCGTCCAAACTGCGAATTTGTTCCATGTCTGGGCTCATAGGGTTGCCAATTTCCGTGACGTTCTCATAACGTACAGGCAGCTCTTTATAGCTAGTCGGAATGCCGACAAGCTCCAAGTTAAGAGCGTCGGCTAATTCTGTTGCAGAGACAGTCGTCGCCACGATCCGAGCTGGCTGCTCGTCTAATGGTTCGACTCCCTCCTCTGCTTTTTTCCCAGTAGCCCCTTCACTTGCTGGCTGACACGATGCAAGCATCACGGCTGCTGCCGCTATACCAACAGGTGTTCTCAGTTTCATTGCAAACAAGCTCCTTTTTAAAAGCCCTGGCCAAACAAGCGGCCAGGGCTTTTCATTAATTGGCTGAAAACCGCTTGTTGCGGCGTTTCCAAATAAAATAGATACTTGATGCGACGAGCAAGGCCGCATACAAACCAATCATCGCCATATCGCCCGTTTTGGCATTGGCAACATGATCACCGCTTAATTGCTTTAGCCCATTCTCATCTTTTAGTTGGCCCCGCTTATAATCAAGGTTTTCCCCATTCGGCCCTTTGCCGTTTTGACCAACATTGCCCGTATTGTTATCATTGCCGTTATTGCCTTTTTTTGTTGGCTCTGTCGCTGGAGGGGGTGTTTCCCCTTTTTCAATCAGGTTAAGGCTAGCTGTGTCAAACGCAATTTGCACATCGTATTTATTGTCATAACCAATATCAGGAACAATGACATGCACCCATGCGTTGACGCGTGTTTCTAATGAGTCTGTTTCAAAACGGACTACGCGTTTCCTAGCTGCTTCATCTTCAGAAACCACTTCAGGGCGCTCGCCTTCAATCTTTAAATCGTTATACCAGTCGCTATGTGTCAATGTGAGATCAACGGTATACTCGCCGTCTTTCACATAAACGGTCGCCGGCTTCTCCGTATAGCCATCCATCACTGAAATGTCTTCAGTGCCGTCTTTGTAAACAGCGAAATCCACTTCGTAACGACCATCTTCTAACTGGTTAACGTCAACAGGCGGTTCGTTTCCATTGTTTCCTCCATTTCCGCCATTGCCGCCAGGATTTCTGCTGTTTCCGCCGTTGTGATTGTTTCCTCCATGATTGCCAGTATTTCCACCGTTATTTCCATTTTGTCCCTCTCCAGGATCTGGGCTTCCTGGCAACTCAGGATCCGGATCCTTCTCAATCAACTTAATCGAATCGACGTCAAATGCCAGTTGTGTGTTGTACTCATTGTCATACTCAAATCCTGGAATGTCTTTGACGACAATGTGCACCCAAGCGTTCGTTTTTTCGTTAAGGTTACTAACAGGGAAACGGACAACACGTTTATCAGCCTCTACGTCCGTTAAAACAACCTCAGGCCGTTCCCCTGCAATCTTAAGATCCTCATACCAACTGCTGTGAAGCAACGTTAAATCAACAGTAAACTCGCCATCCTCCACGTACAAAGTCGCTGGTTTTTCCGTGTAGCCATCCATAACCGAGACGTCCTCTGTGCCATCTTTCAAAAAGGTAAAGTCAATTTCATAACGTCCATTGGCGAGATTGTCTATTTTTCCGCTAGGGGCTGTTCCAGAGTTGCCTGTTCCTGGCTTTTCAGTCCCTGGTTCCTCGGCACTTGGCTCTTCTGTTCCTGGCTCTTCAGTTCCTGGTTCTTCTGCTCCCGGTTCCTCAGTTCCTGGCTCTTCAGTTCCTGGTCCGTCGGTGCCTGGCTCTTCTGTTGCTGGCTCCTCTGCTCCTGGTTCCTCAATACCTGGTTCTTCGGTGCCTGGTTCTTCAGGTGCAGGCAACGCTTCAATTCCTTCAACATCAAACAACAGACGGAAACTTTGTGTATTTTCATATACGTCTCCGTTTGGCATTGAAACGCGCATCGACACGTTTGCGTTTGCTGGCTTGTCCAAATCTGTTACCGTATATGCATACGTACGGGTATTGGCCTCTCCGTCTTCTTTGACAACCTCGCCATCGTAAAACGTGCCATTCTCTTCAAGTTGGAGCGCTGTAATTTGATGGCTGTCTTTCACTGTTAAGGCAACCGTTTGAACACCGTCTTTCACGCTCAACTGAGCTGGATTTACTAAATAACGGCTCATCGTCGAATCGCGGTCTTCTGTTGCATGCTTAGCTGCGAATGGAATCGTATACTCGCCATCTTCCAGTACGACTGGTTCCTCCGTTCCCGGTTCTTCAGTACCTGGCTCCTCTGTGCCTGGTTCCTCAGTGCCTGGCTCTTCGGTGCCTGGCTCTTCGGTGCCTGGTTCTTCGGTGCCTGGCTCTTCGGTGCCTGGTTCTTCGGTGCCTGGCTCTTCGGTGCCTGGCTCTTCGGTGCCTGGTTCTTCGACAGTTGGAGGCTCGTCTAATTCAATTATGGAGATTCCATTTATGTCAAAAACAATTTGCACATCATATTTATTGTCGTATTCGAATCCAGGGATGCCAGTAACAATGATGTGGACATAGGCATCAAGTTTTTCATCTAATTGGGAAACGGGAAAACGGACGACGCGTTCATTTTTGCCCGTATCCTCGGAAATCGTTTCTGGCTGTGCGCCTTCGACCTTAAAGTCTTGGTACCAGTTGCTATTCGTAAGCGTCATATCAATTTCATAGCTGCCGTCTTTTACATAAAGCGTGGCTGGCTTTTTTGTATAACCATCCATGACCGACGTCTCATCAGTTCCATTTTTAAGCACTTTAAAAGGGATTTCATAAGTACCGTTTTGCAATGGCTCGCTGGCTGCCGAAGCTGTGTTTGCAAATGTCGGCAGCACGGTAGCGAATACAAGCAAGAGAGAAAGAAATCCATTAATCAAACGGTTTCGCACATTCATGTTTACCTCTCCTCCTTCACGAAACTTGTCTTAGACGTTTGCGAAGGAGTACAATAGCACTGACGATGGCAAGGCTGCTAAGCAAAGCAATGGGTGCGGCATCGTTTGTTTGCGGATTGTCCTCCTCCGTTGGTTTGCTTGTGTCTGTGTGTGTGCGTTTGCCTTCGTCTTCAGACGATTGGGCCGTTCCCAGCGGCTCATCGTCTTTTTTATCTTCTTGGTTTTTGTCTTCTTCGCTTGATGCAGCCGTTTCCAAAGCAGTTAAACTATTTTCATTAAAATCAAAGCGAATCGTGTAATGATGGTCATAATCAATATCAGGAACGATCACATGGATTTTTGCTTCGGTCATGTCGTCAATTCCTTCAAGGGGAAATTGCACAACTCTTGTATCGGCCCCTTCATCTTCCGAAACGACAGCTACATCTGCAAAACCGCCATTTGTTGGCGTTTGGAATGCAACAATCCATGAACTATGGTTTAGTTTCATTTCTGCTGTGATCTCACCGTTTTTAACATGCAATGTTGCTGGCTTCTCCCAGTAGTCATTGGCAATGGAAGCCGAAGGATCAGTTGCATGCATGACCGTATAATCAATCGTATAGGTCCCGTCTGCTAGCTCGGCACTGGCGTAGTCAGAATTAGCTCCGAGCACGAACAGCGCGACCATACTTAGCAGAAACATCATATTTCTTAGTCGAATACCCATTGTTCTCCTCCCTTAGTCGTTGTACTGCTTGGTAAAAGACCCCTTTATTATTGTGCTTGTGCAATCGGCATGCGAACTACTTCAACATCGTAAAATTCGATTTCATTGCCTAAGATATAATCTGGGCGAGCGTTTCGGCCTGAATGTGCTTCACGGAAAGCTTCGCTTTTCGTCCACGCATGAAAATCGGCTTTCGTTTCCCAACGGGTGCTAATTGTTACTTCATCGACCTCTTTTTCCTTTGCGTTAACAAGGACTTCAAGGCCAAGAAACCCTTTTTGCATTTCAATTTTGCCAATCTTGTCAAAACGCTTAACGAGTTTATGGCCTTCCCCTTTACGAATCAACGTTTTGTTTGCCACAATCACCATTTTATTTCCTCCTCTTTTTTCACATTGTCGCTGCCGTTCTGCTTACACGTATGCTCACCTCCTTTACTAAAACGACGCGCGCTAATGCGTTATTTTGTTGTACTTAAGCAAAACCAGGAAAAACGGCGCTCCGAGACAAGCGAGCAAAATGCCGACTGGAAGCTCGATTGGATCAAACACTGTTCTGGCCACAGTGTCTGTTAAAACAACAAGGGCTGCTCCGCCAATAATCGAAAATGGCAGCAAATAGCGGTAATCACTGCCGATAAAAAGACGGACCATATGGGGAACGACAAGGCCGACAAAACTGAGCAAACCAGCGACGCTCACTGCCGCTCCTGCTAAAAAAGCGGCAAGCAAAATAAGCCACAAGCGAAACCGTTCGACTGGCGCGCCAAGCAATCGTGCCGTGTCATCACCTAACAGCAACAAATTGATTGGTCTAATTGCAAAAATCGATAACAACAGCCCTATTAATGCATAAGGCAGGACAAATTCAACATGAAACCAACCTCTTCCTTGAAATCCTCCTGCTAACCAAGGAAGAATCGACTGGACCCTATCACTAAATAAAATAAAAATTCCGCTTTGAATTGCTCCAAAAAAGGCATTCACTGCAATTCCAGCTAAAATAAGCTTCAAAGGAGAAGTGCCTTTTTCCCAGGCAAGTACATAAATCGTTCCCGTTGCTAAAAGCGCACCGATAAAAGCAAAGCCAGGAAGCAAATAGCCTAGCTGTGGCAATGCGACCATGGCGATGCTTGCAGCAAGCCCTCCTCCCGCTGTCACGCCAATGATGCTTGGATCGGCTAATGGATTTTTCATTAAACCTTGCAATATCGCGCCAGAGGCCGCTAAGCATGCCCCTGCAAGTGCGGCGACTATAATACGCGGCAACCTAATATTCGCAATCACCGCTCGGGTTGTTTCCGTGCCTTCTCCCATTAAAACCGCACCAATGTCTCCTAACGAAAATGGCACAGCTCCTAGCATAAGCCCACCGGCCATCGAAACGAGCAAAACCAATGGCAAAGAGATCAAAAGTCCTTTTCTTCTTCTAGCCCGTTTAGCAAGCACTAGCTCGCTCACTGTTCTGCACCGTCTTCTTCTAGTAACGCACGCATATAATCAAGCGCTTCCGTTATGTTTGTGCCAGGATTGGTGCCAAACAAATTAGCAGGCAAAATCTCAAGCTTCCCTTCTTTAACAGCTGGCAACTGCGACCAGCCAGCATGTTGCTCCATTTCCTTGATAAAACCATCCTGGACGTTGGCAGGATCACCATGGGCCATAAATAAGATCCGATCTGGATTTGCTTCCATAATCCGTTCTGGCGAAAGCGCCGCATATTGTGGAAAATCATCTAACTGTTCAAAAGACGCCGCTACGTTTTCTCCGCCTGCAATGTCGAGAATGTCACCGGCCAGCGAATTTGGAAGCGCTGCTAAATTGGAACCAGGCGCTCCATAAACAAGCAGTACTTTATCTTTTTTATGTAAAGGGTTGGCAGAAAGCTCTTGCTTTTTTTCTTTAATTGTCGCGATCTGTTTCTCTGCTTCTTCCTGCTCTTGCAATGCTTGACCGATCAACTCGATTTGTTGTTCAATTTCGCTGACAGAATTGGCGCTAGTAAGGAGAACATCGGCGCCCATTCCTTCTATAGCAGGGACATCCTTCTCATTCATCGGGAAACTACCAAGTACTAGATCAGGATTGGCAAACGTTAAACGTTCCATGTCAATTTCATGGGACGACCCTACTTGCGCGGCCTCTTTTGCTTCCGCTACAATAGCAGGTTCTGCGCTCGTCGGCCTTCCAACAACCTCCTTCCCTAAGGCATAAACAATATCTAGCTCACCATTTCCTAATACAGCGATTCGCTCAGGGGGGTGTTCAAAGGAAACCGTTCGCTCTGCGAAGTCGGTGACAGAATAAGCCCCTTCCTTACTAGGCTCTTTGTTCTCTGTTTCTGAACTGGCCCCTTGGCAACCTGCAAGCAATAGAAAAACCGCAAAAGCACATGCTTTTTTATTCATTTCATTCACACCTTAAAGATAATGAGAATCAATATCATTTACCATTCAATTATTATGATAATGAGAATCAATATCAATGTCAATTGCTAGTTTCATTGTTTTTCAAGTTTCTTGTTCTTTTTGTTAAATATTGTTGCTTGTTGATAACAAGTGTTTTGGACAAAAAACAACCGCTAGGAGGGCCTATGCTATCCTAGCAGTTATCGGCAACACCATTTGACTGATTGATTGGTTAAGGCTTCAAAACCACTTTGATGCAGCCATCTTTCTTATTATTAAATAGATCGTACCCTTTTGGCGCATCACTTAGAGCAAGTTTATGGGTGATAATGCTTGTTGGATTAATCAACCCTTTGCTGATTTGTTCATACAGCGTCTCCATATAGGCGCGTGCAGGCGCCTGTCCCATTTTTAAAGTGACATTGCGGCTAAAAAATGCGCCTAAAGGAAAGAGGTTATAATTGCCACCGTACACGCCAGTCAATTGGACGATGCCGCATTTTTTGACGGCCTTAGTAGCGATTTGGATTGGCCCTAATGTCCCGCCTTGTAATTTCAATTTTTGTTCCACCATTTCTAATGGAGACTTTTTTCCGTCCATGCCAACGCAATCAATGACGACGTCTGCGCCGCCTTTTGTCAATTCTTTTAATGTTTCGCCTATGTCTTTGTCTTTTGTAAAATCAAATGTTTCCGTGTGATTCATTTGCCGTGCCTTTTCGAGCCGATAATCAAAATAATCGACAGCAATGACCCGTTCTGCCCCTTGTTGCCAGGCAAATGCTTGCGTCATCAAGCCGACTGGGCCGCAGCCAAGCACAATGACTGTATCGCCTTTCTTTACGCCTGCATGCACGACGCTCCAATATGCAGTTGGGAGAACATCAGATAAAAACAACACTTGCTCGTCCTCTAATTCGCAATCGTCTGGCAAACGAAATGGCGTGTAATTGCCAAAAGGGACACGCAAATATTCTGCTTGTCCGCCTGGATAATCGCCGAATTTTTCCGAGTAGCCAAATAAACCTCCGGAATCATAATGAGGATTTGAGCGGTCGCACTGGCTTTCTTGGTGGTTTTGGCAATAAGAACAATGTCCGCATGCGACTGTAAAGGGGATCACCACTCGGTCTCCCTTTTTGACTTTCGTTACTTCTGGCCCTGTTTCTTCAACGATGCCCATTGGTTCGTGCCCGATAACAAACCCTTTTGGCGTATACATATTGCCTTGGTACAAATGCAAATCCGAGCCGCAAATCGCTGTTGACGTAATGCGGACAATGACGTCTTCTGGATCTTGGATTTCCGGTGCTTTTATAGTCGATACTTCCACATGATTCATTCCCTGGTACGTGACAGCTTTCATTCAATAAACCTCCTTTAAAGGATAGTTTGTCAAAGCTTATTGATGCTATTCATCCTCCACACTCCATTCTCAAAACAATGCTTTTTCTAGTCTTTCTTTTTCGTTATAATCAAGGAAAGGAGAATGCTGATATGAACAAACGATCCCCATTCAATGACCACTGGAACTCTAATTTGTACGATAATCGCCATGCATTTGTCTCAAAATTCGGAAACCATCTTCTCGAATTATTGCAGCCAACAAAAAAGGAAGCCATCCTTGATCTCGGCTCAGGGACTGGCGATTTAGCAAATGAGTTGGCCAAACTTGGGGCAGTCGTCACAGGCGTCGACCAATCGTCGAATATGGTTGCTAAGGCCCGTTCAAAATATCCACACCTTTTATTTGACATGGCCGATGCCACCAACCTGCCTTTCACTGAAACGTTCGATGCCGTCTTATCCAATGCGGTCTTGCATTGGGTATTAGACGCGGAAGCCGCATTAAAAAGCATATGGAGGGCACTAAAACCAGGAGGGCGTTTTGTCGCCGAATTCGGCGGCAAAGGGAACGTTGAAACGATCACAACGGAATTAGTTGCTCAAATTAAGCAGGCAGGATATCCATATTCGAGCAAGCAATTCCCTTGGTATTTCCCTTCCATTGGGGAATATACTTCTTTAATGGAGAAAACAGGCTTTTCCGTTTCATTTGCCCGGCTTTATGAACGGCCAACCCCATTAGAAGGAGCAGACGGCTTCCGCAATTGGCTTGAAATGTTTGCAAATCCTTTCTTTAACGAAATCGATGAACAGGACAAACAAGCGATTATCGCCAAAACAGAAATCGCCCTTCAACCAGTTCTGATGGAAGAAGGGCAGTGGATCGCCGATTACAAACGGCTTATGGTGGTTGGCTACAAAATACCTATAAAATAGCAAAAACAATCCGCTGGCAATCCAGCGGATTGTTTTACTTATATCCATTCCTCAAGCAAGGGCATCATGAGCCGGTCCACAATCCGCTCTATATAAGAACGATCAAACGGTTTGCGGATAATCCAAGCCCGGTACATCATTAAGGCAGGGCCGACATCGGAAAGCAAATCCAAATCTTTTGTTGCAAGCTGGTGGCCTTCCTTTAGAAATGGAGAAATAACCGCTTCCACCGCAGAGCGATGCAGGCTATTAAAATGGGTATGCAACCCTTGTTCTAGGTCACTGTGATTGGCGAGCGCAGAGCCAATTTGCGCCATAGCCTGTTGATGCGTTTCATGCTCATTTTGGAACGTGGTCGAGAGCAAATCAATTAACTGCTCCCGCAGCCCTTTGCTTTTGTCCAATTGTTCTAACAATGTCTCATACGGGCTCATGAACGAAGCAGCGTCAATGACAAGCTCCACTTTTGAACACCAACGCCTGTAAATCGTCGCTTTTCCTACTTTGGCCCGTTGGGCGATTGCTTCAATGGTGAGGGCGTCAAACCCATGCTGCGCTAGCAAGTCGAGTGTAGCTTCTAAGATTGCTTTATTCAACGAAAGGTCAAGGGGACGACCGCGCTTCCCTTCCTCTTTTTGTTGTTGCTCCCCGTTTTGCCCCATGAATGCTACCGCCTTTCCTCAAATCTCCTAACAACTCCTTACATTTCATCATACCATTTCCTAATTTTGCGAGCAAATACGATTCTATTGCGTTTCGTAATTGGAGGTGGTAAGATAACTTAGCTGAACGCACGCGTTCCGTATGTTTTATAAGGAAGGAGAATCTCCAAAATGGCTCACGTTTCACAAGAACCATCGGCGGCAGCGACGACGGAAACCGTACAAGTCAAAGTGCTGCCTTTACTTGCTGTATTATTATCTGGGGCATTTGTCGCTATCTTAAGCGAAACCATTTTAAATGTTGCCTTAAACGCTATTATGAGCGATTTTGGTGTGGCTTCCAGTACAGCCCAATGGCTTGTTACAGGCTATATGTTAGTAATAGGCACATTAATCCCCATCTCTGCGTATTTTATGCAACGTTTTACGACGCGGCAATTGTTTATTACAGCGATGTCGCTGTTTACACTCGGCACATTAATAGCTGGATTTAGTCCAGTATTTGCTATGTTGCTTGTCGGCCGGTTGACGCAGGCAGTCGGGACAGCGCTCATGATTCCCCTGCTCACGAACGTCATTTTAGCTGTTATTCCAATCGAGCGCCGAGGCGCTGCCATGGGGATGGTCGGACTTGTCATTATGTTTGCCCCAGCAATCGGACCGACTGTGTCTGGTATCATTGTCGATAGCCTGTCATGGCGCTGGCTTTTTTATTTTATTACGCCCATCTCTTTATTGTCGTTGCTATTTGGCGTAAAAGTTTTACGCAATATCGGAGAGACATCACGGCCGAAACTTGATGTCGTTTCGTTTATCCTTTCGACACTCGGTTTTGGTGGAATTGTCTTTGGCTTTAGTGCGGCAGGCAAAGGGGACGCCTCTTTTACAGACCCCCTCGTCTATTCGACTCTGTTAATTGGTTTTGCGAGCCTCTGCATTTTTGGCTGGCGCCAACTGAAATTGGAAACGCCGCTGTTAGACATACGTGTTTTCCGCTACCCGATGTTTCTAATTGGCCTTATTGTCGTGATGCTCGTCATGATGACAATGTTTGCGATGATGCTCATTATGCCGATTTATATGCAAGGGGCATTGTTATTTACGGCTGTTACAGCTGGGCTCATTATGCTCCCAGGCGGGCTTCTCAATGGTGCCCTTTCTCCGGTAATGGGACGGCTTTTTGACAAATTTGGTCCGCGGCCGCTGTTAATTCCAGGCACCATTATCCTTGCTGCGATTGTGTTTAGCTACCGCTATACAACGCCAGGTGTGCCAGTTTGGCTCGTCATTGTCCAACTGGCGATTCTAATGGTTGCTGTCGCCATGATTATGATGCCTACCAATACAAACGGGCTTAACCAACTGCCAGCAAGACTTTACCCTCACGGAACAGCGATTATGAACACGCTTATGCAAGTCGCTGGCGCAATCGGCGCCGCTTTGTTTATTTCTGTCATGGAAAACGGCCAACAACGTTATTTGGCTAATTTAGGCATTAGCGAGCCGACTGCTGAACAGACGGTCGAAGCGCTCATATACGGTTCCCAACAAAGCTTCTCTACTGGTTTCTTTTTTGCTTGTGCAGCAGTCGTTCTTTCATTTTTTATCAAGCGCAGCAAACAAACACAAGCCGAATAAAAATGTGCACCCCTTGCGAAAAGGGTGCACATTTTTTTGGTTTATTCTCCTATCATCAAATTTTGCAGCAGAGCAGACATAAAAACGATATCGCTCAACTGCTCCGTTCATGCTTCTCTTTGTTTTGAGAAATGATCCGAAACAAGTTGGTATACAATGCCGCGCTCGCCAGTGAACAAACAAGCATGAAAAAAAATATCCCTAACGGAGCCACCCATGTAGCAAATAAAATCGTAAGGGGGGCTAGCATTCGTCCAACTGTATATTGTAAATTGGAAGCGCCAATGTACATTGCCCCTGATTCCATAGGCGCATAACGACTTACAAAACTATCAGAAATTGGCGCTCGCAATAGTTCACCGACTGTAAAGACAACGGTCAATAATAACAATGACCAAATCGTCGACACGAAACCGAGTGCAAACATGCCGATACCTGAGAGCAAGCAGGAGAAGACAAACAGATCTCGTTCTTTCCACCTTTTTGTCCAATTGGCAAGCGGAAAAACGAGCATAACAAACAGCAGGCCGTTTAAGGCTAGCATCCAACCTAGAATGGTCTCGCCTGTCAGCAACATACTACCTAATTCAAAAAATAAGAAGCGCTGATCTGGTATTTCCGTCACAATGTAATAGGCCAAATACAAGTCTAGTTGCATGATGGTCATAACGGAGAAAACACCGGCAATAATAAAACGGGCAAACACCCGGTCGCCCAAAATATGCCTGTATGCAACGCAAGCATGCTTCACCCCAGCGATAACAGAAACTTGTTTTTCATGTGTGCTTGTTGGTTTTGTTTCGTTGACAAACAAAATTAGGCACAATAAATAAAGCAGTAATACACTTGCGGTCGTCCATAGCAGTATTTGGCGAAATTGAAAAAAGAGAAAAGCTCCCATTACTGGACCGACGACAGCACCCATATTGTTCGTCGTTGCAAATAGCGCAAATACGTCGCGCCTCTCCTCTTCAGGTACGACATCAGCTACCATTGCCAGACTTGGCGCACGGTATAGAGCGCTTCCAAGCGCAATGCCGATAAATGCAGCATAATCAAGCCAAGGGGAAAAGGAACAAGCAAAGAAAACAAACATCACTGTTTGTATAGCCGCCCCTCCTATTAGGATAGGACGCCGTCCGAAATGGTCGGCTAGATTTCCACTTGCCAAATTTCCGATCATGCTGACAAGAGGCGGAAGCATCATAAATGCTCCAGCAACTTCACTGCCCAAAGTCATGCTAAAATAGAGAGCAATAAACGGAAAATACATCCAGTAACAAATGTTAAACAGCCCTTCACCGACTAAACGCACTTTCAGATTCCGATCAAGGCGTTTCCAATACACGCAATGCTCCTCTTTTCACTGTATTCCTGGCCAGGTGCCTTTTATTTTATGAAGTAGGAGAATAAAAATATAGACTTATATTCAGAAATATTTTATACTAATAATAAGAAAATAAAGGAAGCGATTTTTCTCTTTAGCTGCTGCAACAAACGAACATATGTTTTTTGGCACTTTGATAAAAAAGAAGTGTTTTTTTTATGCCTGTAAACGAAGACGCACTTCTTTCAGTCTATTGGCCATTTCACAGCGCCTATTGGAGGTTTTATGATGAAAGGAACGGTTGTACTGATTACTGGTGCAGCAAGCGGGATCGGCTTTCATTTAGCTCAACGTTTTGCCGCTGAAGGAGCGAGCGTTATGGTTGCCGATGTGCATGCTGACAGCTTGCACAAAGCGACATTGGCATTGACGGAAAACGGCTACGTTGCTAAAGGCATCCAAACAGACGTTACGAATGAGAACGAAGTAAAAGCGATGGTTCAAAAAACAGTTGCTTGTTTTGGACGAATTGATGTGCTTATTAACAACGCAGGCATGCAACATGTATCACCGATTGAAGACTTTCCAACAGAGACATACAAGCTCCTCGTTGACATTATGCTTGTTGGCCCATTTATGGCAATTAAACACGTCATGCCCATTATGAGGAAACAACAGTTTGGCCGGATTATCAACATGTCTTCCATTAACGGCTTAATTGGCTTTTCTGGTAAGGCGGCTTATAACAGCGCAAAACATGGCATTATTGGCCTATCGAAAGTCGCTGCCCTCGAAACGGCTGAAGACGGAATAACCGTTAACTGCATTGCCCCAGGATATATTGACACCCCCCTTGTCCGCAATCAAATGGAAGCTTTGGCGAAATCCCGCCAAGTGCCGGTAGAAAAAGTGTTAGATGATGTTATTTATCCACTTGTTCCACAAAAACGCTTGATTACTGTGGAAGAAGTCGCTAGTTTGGCGATATACCTCTCTTCTGCTGAGGCAAAAGGCATTACAGGACAAACACTCGTTGTGGATGGCGGCTACACCGTACAATAAAAGTGGAGCACATCCTGTAGTACAATTGAAGCCGCGTTCTTTTCCACAATATTGTCCACAGACCGTAGAGATTATCCACATGAACCATCAACATATACACATATACACCACGTTTGTCCACTATTCATCTTATATTTATAAACAAACAGCGGTATCTTATCCACAGAACGGTTTGTGCCCTTATTTTCTGACATGAAGCCATTGTTGTGCTCCATGTCTTATTTTTGATTCAGGAAAATCCTTAGATGGTGACAGACCAAAAAAAGTGGGATGAAGGATGTCACCTTTTAGGTTTGCAAGAATTCCAGAAATGCGAGATAAGCTTTGTCAAGATACGTATCCTTTCGATGAATAAAGAAAAGATTAATCATTTGATTAGGTTCAGGTAAGGAATGTATCGTTATATCCTTTTCCGCAAACTGTTTCAATACTAATGACTTTGGGATAATAGCCATTCCTAGGCCTGCTTGAACACAATGAATGATCGACTCAAGCGTGCCAAATTCAATAATACGATCAGGGCGATAGCCTTGTGTTTCCAGCCATTGATCGAGTTTCCCTTTATAAGGACAACATGGCCGTGTTAAGACGTTTCGTGTATGCCATTCAGTCAACGCTGTTGATTTTGATACAATGACAAGTTCTTCTTGAAAGACTGGAATCGCCTGAAGCTGCTGATCATGTATGGGGCCAAGCACAAAGGCCCCGTCGAGTTTGTAATCAAGTACATCGGCAATGAGTTCATGTGTTAAGGCAACGCGTAACGATAGTTCAACTTTAGGGTATTGCTTATTGTATGTCACTAATAACTGCGGCAGCCGTGTCGCTGCTGTTGTTTCGTTTGTTCCTAACGATAGTGACCCATTTGGTTCGTCATCATCTTGGATCATTTTCTCGGTTTCGTTGATGAGCAATAAGATTTGTTCTGCTTTCTTCAACAAAATGCGCCCTTTACCAGTTAAACTTACTCCCCGTGGATGACGATAAAACAGCTTAGTCCCTAATGTTTCCTCAAGCTTTTTTATTCTTGCTGTTACATTTGATTGGACATAGTTAAGCTGCTCCGCAGTCTTCGTAATATTTTTTTGCTGAGCTAATGTTTTAAATATAAGCAGGTCTTTAATATCCACCTTTACCGTCTCCTTTGTTTTAACATCGTTGTTCGCCTATTCCATATCACTAAAAATGATCGATACCTTTAAATTTAATCATTTTAAATTATAAAGGAAAGGGCTTACAATGCAATTGTATTGCTATAAAGATAGCAAAAGGAGGCGCTAGACAAATGGATGCTTGGAATGATTTTCAGTTATGCCAACTGAAGCATCGCTATGCTCACGTGAATGGGATTCAACTACACTATGTTGAAGGAGGGGAGCAGCATTCTAATACGGTTGTCTTATTGCATGGCTTCCCACAAAGTTGGGTCTTATGGAGGTTCGTTATTCCCGATTTAGTAAAGCGTTATCGTGTACTCGCTGTCGATTTGAGAGGCTATGGGGATTCGGATAAACCAGAAGGAATAGAAGGCTATACGAAAGCGAACATGGCCAAAGATATTTATGACCTTGTGACCCATTTACGATTAGAAAAAGTGACTTTGATTGGGCATGACCGTGGGGCTAGAGTAGCCAGAAGATTCGCCTTAGATTATCCTGACTATGTAGCAAGCCTTTGCCTCATCGATATTCTTCCTTTGGAATATGTTTATGACAACCTTTCTGCCTCGGAAGCGGCTAAAAAATATTGGCATTGGGTTTTTCAAGTAGTCGCAGAGTTGCCTGAAGCGCTCATTGCAGGTCGGGAAGAGGTTTATCTTGGGGCTTTGTTTAAACGAACGCCCCATTTACTGGAGCAATTAAAAGCTGACGGAGTTTGGGATGAATACGTACGTATTTGGAAGCAACCAGGTGGTTTTCAAGCCGCTCTGAACGATTATCGTGCGGCGCACAAGCTTGATTTACCGAACTATCGAGTAGAAAAAGAAATGAATAAAAACATCAATCAACCTTGTTTGCTGCTTTGGGGGGAAAACGGGAATTTGGCTGGTCAGCCTGTGCTTACGATATGGAAAGAAGTAGCGACGATGGTTACAGGGAAAGAGCTTGCTGGTTGTGGTCATTATGTTCCTGAAGAGCAGCCAGACGCTATGATGCAAGAGCTTGTGCCATTTTTAGAAGACATTTATCAAACATAGCAGGCATACTCCATGAGAAACCTCGCCTAGACGGATAGAAAAACTTGTCTATAGGCTGCAACATGGAGCGCGACCATTGCGCTCCATGTTTGAGGTTGTATAGCGAGCGTTTGTCTACAGGCTGACGAGAGAATCGTGTCCGAGCAACACATCAAGTTGCCGTGCCGTATCGTACGCGAGCGCAAAAGGATGCTCTTTGTACGGGGTCAGTTCAGCAGTTACTTCCCCATCATAGCCAATGGCCTTGAGTTCGGCGATCACCCTTTTAAAATCAACGTCACCGGCAAGCAAGTTCGTAAATCCATTCATGTTCCCAATCGTTTCTTTAAAATCCTTGACATGAACTTTTAAAATCCGCTTGCCTAAAATGCGGATCCACTGCTCAGGATAACCGAATGGCAATACATTGCCTACGTCAAAATAAGCGCCAGCATGCTCTGATTGCAGTGAATCAATAAACGTCTTCATCTCAAGGGGCGACAACAAAAAGCGATTCCAGACGTTTTCAATTCCAATAGCGACGCCTAGCTCCTCCGCATACGGCAACAACGTTCTTAAAGCAGCAATGCTGTTCTGATAGCAAACATCATAAGGCGTTTCCTTTGTTACAACGCCTGGAACGACAAGGATCGTACTTGCCTCGATGGCAGAGGCCAACTCCAACATTTTTCGGACGATGCGCTTGCCTTCCTCTTGAATAGCGCTGTCCGCTGACGACAGAGGGAATTCCCAGAGCAAGGCAGTGGAAAGGCTGTCCGTTTCTAGTCCATGAGCTGCAATCGCTTGTTTGATTTGCTTTGCTTCTGCATGGCTCGTCTCCAATGTCAAGCCGATTGCCCCTGGCTGGCTGACATTGAGCTCAATCGCCTCAAACCCCGCTGCTTTTGTCCATTTTAAGACATTTTCGAGCGTTGTCTCTGGTGGATAACACCATTGGTTAATCCCTTTTTTCATGGCCTTCGTTCTCCTTTCCTTGGAGGACAACGACTTCTTTTGTAGCGGCCGCCTCATAGGCACCTAATGCGACTTCAAGCGCGCGCAAACCGTCAGTCCCACTAATGGACGGGGCCTGGTTTGTTTGGACGCTGGCAATAAAGTCGCGGATAAGCCCGTCGTCCATGTCATCTCCCCAATACGTGTAGCTGAGCCCGCTGCCATGGAACACATCAAACTTTTGCCCTTGGGCATCCACTTTTAAGGTCCCTTTCGTGCCAATAAACTCAATGGTCACGTCTCCCCAAATGGGGAAATGGTCATTTCTCGACCAACTACAGTCAAGAGTGGCGAACACGCCATTGTGAAAGGTGAATGTCAGCAATCCAGCATCATCAACGCCGTTGCCGGAAAACAATTGGTCTACTTCTGCGTATACTTGTGCCACCTCATCATCCAGCACCCACCTCATAATATCGACGATATGGACAGTATGGTCGATTACCGCGCCTCCGCCTGCTAACTCCTCGTCATTGAACCATCCGCCTGGATTTTTGCCACGGTTTGTCCCTTTAATCGCCACTATATCCCCAAATTCACCGGCATCAATGCGCTGTTTGGCACGGGCTACGGCTTCATTGAACCTTACTGGAAAAGCGGTTTGCAAGAGCACGCCTTCTTCGTTGCAAACGTCAATGATTTCTTGTGCATCTTCGGCTGTAGAGGCAAGAGGCTTTTCGCATAATACAGCAGCTTTTGCTCTTGCCGCTGCCACTGCATGTTCTTTATGGCGACTGTTCTCACTTGTCACAACGACTGCGTCAAGTTTTTCGGCAAGCAACGCTTGGTAGGTAGGGTAATAGGCCGTTTCATATGTTTTCGCGGCTTGTTTTCCCCTTTCTTGGTCATCATCAGCGATTCCTACCAATTCGACATCTTCTATGTTCCGTAAACTCGACGCATATGAATAGGCATGACCGTGCGCAAAACTGATTATTCCTACTCTCACTTCATCTCCTCCTCTTTCTCGTTATGACAGCACCGTTTGCACATGCAACGTGATGGGCTTATCTTGTTTAATCGACTCTAATGCGGCTTCTGCGATTTCAACGGCTCGGTACGCATCTTCTGCGGTAACAAGCGGTTGCTCATTTTTTTCAATGCACGCAATAAAATGACGGAGTTCTTGTTCATAAGGCGACTGTTTGAGTGGGCTTTCTGGTACAGCCACGCCACCTGCTTTTCCTGCGTCGCTTTTTTCGGCGATTAGCGGTTGCGCGCTCTGGCTATCATAAGCTAAAATGCCATCGCGCCCGGCAAATTCAAACGACGTTCTAAATTGCTTATGGGCCCATGACCCTTCCAAATGGGCAATCACGCCGCTTTTAAACCGAATCGATACGAGCGCATACTCTTTTGCCTGCTCATTAATGCCAGCTACGCCGCCGATATTTTTCGCATAGATTCGCTCTACTTCGCCGAATGTCCAACGCAAAAAGTCAAAATCATGGACCAATAAATCGAGGACAACACCACCGCTGCGATCATAGTCCGCATACCAATTTTCGCTTGCTTTTGGGAAAGCGCCGCCCCTTGTCGTCCGAACGACGCCAACATCGCCAATTCGCCCGGCCTCAACCACTTCTTTTGCCTTTCGGTATTCTGGGAAAAAGCGGACTACATGGCCAACGAACAATCTGGCTCCCTTTTTCTTGCAGTAACGGACGATCTCCTCTGCCGCTTTAGCCGTACGCGCAAGCGGTTTCTCACAGATAACATCTGCGCCTATATTGGCCGCCTCTTTCACATAGGAAGGATGCAAGTCTGTCGGCAAGCAAACTGACACTACATCAATGCGTTCCCCGAGCGCTTGTTTCGCATCAGTAAACGAATAAAATCCCAATGTATCCAGTTCTTTCGCAAACGAATCTGCTCGGCTTTCGTTTATATCGACAACGCCGATAAGGTCTGCATTTTCCATTTTCGCGAAACTGCGTGCGTGGACAGCCCCCATCGTTCCAAGTCCGACAACTACTACACGAACCATCTTCCCATCCCCTTTGTCCAAATCGATTTTTACTGGCTTGCTCTACTATCTTCGTACTCCCCCTAGTGCAATTCCTGCAATTAAATGTTTTTGTAAAAATAAAAACATGAGCAGCATCGGCACAGTCGACATGAGCGCCGCGGCCATCAAGAGCGGATACTCGGTTGAATACTGCCCTTCAAAATTGGCGATCCCTACCGACAAAACCCTCATATCAGCGGAATTGGTCATTACAAGCGGCCACAGAAAATCATTCCAAGCTGCAAGCACTGTAAAAATGGCCAGTGCCACGAGTGCCGGTTTGGCATTGGGCAAAATAATCCGCCAATAGATGCCCCAGTGCGTACAGCCATCCATGATCGCCGCTTCATCAAGCTCTTTCGGGATCCCCATAAAAAATTGCCGCAACAGGAAAACACCGAACGCGCTAAACATGCCTGGCACAATAAGGGCATAAAATGTATCAATCCAGCCTAATTGTGCTAATAGCGCATAGTTTGGAATCAAAATCACTTGCATCGGCACCATCAGAACAGACAACATTAAGAGAAAAAGCGTGTTTTTAAACGGAAAATTCAAGCGGGCAAACGCATAGGCTGCCATTGAACAAAGGAAAAGCTGTGCGCCTGTGCGTAACACTGTGATAAAAATCGTGTTGGCATAATAACGCAGGAAATCGGCGCTCTCAAACACACGGGCGAAGTTGTCAAAACGCCACGTTTCCGGCCAAATGGTTGGCGGAATTTGCATCGATTCTAAATACGTCTTCAATGAGGTAGTCACCATCCATAAAAACGGGGTGACCATCATAATGGCCCCGGCAATTAGAAGAAGATGAACCACTCCTTTTCTCACGATGACCACCGCTCCTCTCCTTAATTATCCGTCGTAATGAACCCACTTTTTTTGCCCAGCAAACTGTATGACTGTCATTGCCAAAATAAGAAGGAACAACAGGAACGCTTGCGCTGACGCATAGCCCATTTGTGAAAACATAAACCCTGATTCATAAACGCCATACACCATCGTGCGCAGCGGGCCGACTAGCGCCGTCGTGTCGCCGATCATTACAAAGATCAAATCAAATACTTGCAACGAACTAATCATGGCTGTAATGACGACAAAAAACAGCGTCGGCGTCAGCAAAGGCAACGTAATACGAAAAAATTGACTGCGTTTGGACGCCCCGTCTATCGCTGCTGCCTCGTAGTAAGTAGGATCAACATGCTGGAGCCCCGCCACGATTAAAATGATGTTATTGCCGACTGTCATCCAGACATATACAGCGATCACACTAAGCAAAGCGATATTCGGATCAAATAGCCATTCAGGTTGAGGCAAGCCGAGAAAGCCGAGAACATAGTTCACCAAACCGTACTCCGTATTATAAAGCCATTTCCAAACCATTCCGACGGCGATCGGCATTGTCACGACAGGCAAAAAATAAAGGGCACGATAGACAACCATGCCTTTGATTTTTTGGTTTAGCAGCACAGCTATACATGTGGCAAGCGCCACAGAAGCGGGCACAGCGACAAGCATAAAAAGAAGTGTATTAACGAGCGACCGGATAAACACCGGGCTCGAGAGCAGCGCGCTGAAGTTCTCCCACCCAGCGAAAGTAGGCGGCGTTAGCCCATCCCAATGTGTAAAGGAAAGGGCAAATGAAGCAATCGCCGGGCCGAGATAAAAGGCAAACAAGCCGATGAACGTTGGGCTGATAAACAAAAGCGCCCATAGCGCCTCTTTTGCCCCTTTGCTTTTTCGTTTCCCCGCTTTAGGTGTTGCTCGCATACCTGGGGGTTTTCCCGCTTCGCTTATCATGACATCTCCCTCCTATTCAGACTCTTGTCCTTGCCGCAAAATTCGCTCCATTTCTGTAGCAACTCGGTCAAGTGCATCGTCAAGGGGTTCCCCTGAAAGGAAAGCGCCTTGAATTTCTGTTTGCTCCATCCGCTGCCACTCCATTGTGTTTTTTGAAACCGGATACGCCACTCCGGTTTCTTGCGCAGCGATAAAAACGTGCAAATCCATGTCTGGGATCGATTCAAGCCAGAGATCGCCTGCAGAGCGCGCAGCAGGTGTGGAAAAGCCGCTTTTGGCAATCGTTTCGTTGCCTGCTTCGCCTGTTAACTCCTTAATTAGTTCCCAGGCAAGTTCAGGGTGCTCCGTTTTTTTATTCATCGTCCAACTAATCCCGTGTAGAATCACAGCATCTTCTTTCCCTTTCGGCAATGGCGCGACATCGACTTTGTTGCCCATTTCCTCATGAAACAAGACAGCGCTAACTGAGAGCGTTGGATACATAGCCACTTTATCAGACATAAACATTTGATCGAGGTCATTTTCAATTTGCGACTTAATATCTGGCGAAATGCCTTGGTCGACTAGTCGTTCTATAAAGGCAAACGCTTCTTTCGCCGCGGCAGTGCCAAAACCAGAATGCGCCTGGTCTTCGCTAACAATTTCCCCGCCCGCTTGGTGGATGTAATTGTAATAGCCTCGCTGGTTGCTAACAATCGGCGCTGCGTATCCATAAACCCCTTTATCGGCGTCTGTCAGCTGAGCGCCAACCCGCTCGATGTCTTCCCAATCCCAAGTCTCATCTGGATAGGGGATACCTGCTTCATCAAAAAGCGCTTTGTTGTAAAACAAGCCGACAGCATCGACAAAGTAGGGCGCCCCGAATAGGTCATTTTCATAACTGTAAAGTTCAATCATGCTCTCATAGTAATGCTGTTTTTGAAACGTTTCGTCCTCGGCAATAAATGGCTCAAGGCTTTGAAGCAAGCCAGGCTCTGCATATTGGTGGAAGTTGACGGCATTCATCCAAAATAGGTCTGGCCCTGCCCCTCCTCCTATGCTCGTCCTAAGGGTTGTCCAATATTGAGAGTAAGGGCTATAAGTTACATTGACACGGACATCTGGATGCTTGTTTTCAAAGGCGGCAATTGCTTCATCAACTGCCGGCTTCGCCTTTTCATCCCATAATGCAATATCAAGCGTCTGCTGCCGCGGACTTGCCCGTTCACTCTGACACCCCGCCACCGAAAGTACTGCGACTAGCATTACTAAAGCGATCGCTTTTTTCATGCTTTGCCTCCTTAATCATTTGCCTCAGGTAAAAACAGCTCATACTTGCCAACTTGCATTTCGTATTGCAACAAAACTGCTAACGCGCCAAGAATGTCTTTATTTGTTTCCAGAGAGGCCGGTTTTACTTCCGTGTGGCGCGCAATTGGATTCAATGCCCGGCTGTTGATTTTTTCATTAAGGCGTTTAAACAAAGGCAGGTTGTTTTGCACATGAGGCCCAGTCAACACAACTGCTTGTGGATTCAATAAGTGCAAACTATTGGTAATTGCTACCGCCAGAGATTCTGCCATTTCCTCGACAACCGTTAGCGCAAACGGGTCGCCTGCGCAAGCGGCTTCAACAAAGTCCGTTGGTTTGATTGCTTCTGGCCGCCCAGCGGCGCTCTCAATGATGGCCGTTTTCACGCCTTGTGTGAGCCAGGCAGAGAGGATTCGTGAATAAATAGCTGGCCAATTCACATAGTTTTCAAGACAGCCTTGGTTGCCACAAGGGCAAGCAGGACCACCAGGCAAAACGGACATGTGACCAATTTCGCCAGCACTGCCGCTGAAGCCGCGGTAAATGCTGCCGTTTACGCTCAACCCTGAACCAACCCCCTCGCCTACTGAAATAAACAACATTTCTTTATATCTCGCTGTGCCAAACTGCTTTTCTGCCATCATCATCGCATTCATGTCATTGTCTACATACGTTCGCAAGCCAAATGCCGCTTCCACTTTTTGTTTTAAATGAACGTCATACAAGTCAAGTTTTGCATTATAAGATACGATACCTCGTTCGGCTTGGACAATTCCTGGGACAACAATCGAAATGCCCAAACATTCGTCCAGCTTTTCAAACCGGCCAATAAATTCAGATAGCGTTTTCATAACAAAATCGATATAAGCTTCGCCACGGAGCGAATCGACTTGTCCATATTGTTCGGAGCGGACATGCCCTTCTAAATTCAAAGCAGCGATGCGAACGGATGAGTTTGCCAGTGACAAGGCGATTATAAACGATTTGTCTGGATTAAAGCGGTAAAGCACCGGCTTTCTTCCACCTGTTGAATGGCCGACCCCTTCTTCTTGCACATACCCTTCGTCAATAAGTTTGTTTAAAATCGTTGCGGCCGTCGTTGGGCTGACTTGTATTTGTTTGGCAATCATGTTCTTGGAAAGGGGCCCGCGTAGGCGGATAAGGTTTAACGCATTAATTCGATTGACTTCATGCAATTGCACCGGAGGCTTAATCTTTTCGCCACCTCACTTTTCGTTTTAACTTTAAAAAGTTTCGGTTTTTAAGACCATTTCGATGTTATAAAGGCAAATCCCTCTTTAATATCGCCTTTAATTTGTCAGAAGTTCTTCCAGTAGCTTTCAAATGTTAGCAGATTTTGAGGTTTAGTCCAGTATGGCTCGGATGAGGTTGTAAGCGAAACTCGTTGTAAAAGGGGTGCTTTTTCAGGCTAAGAGCCATTTGGGCGATTGCCCAAATGGCTCTTTATGCGGTACGTTTGGCCGCCCCGCCGCTATATGTCCATTTCCGCCATAAAGCTTCAAGGGGCCCTTGTTTCCATTTTTTTAAATACAAGTGGCTAAGTATAACTTGCGTAGCATAAATGACAATGGCAATAAGTAACCCTTGGCTGCTAGAGACGCTGCCAAACAACCCAAAGCCATACCCATAAAAGATGGTCGTTGCCACAATCGTTTGCAGCAAATAATTCGTCAAGGCCATGCGCCCCGCCGAAGCAATTGGCATGAACAACCGTGCCACTGTTCCTTTCTGTAAAAGGAGCACAAATGCTGATACATAAAACAACATTTGCAACGGGCCAGCAAGCATTCTGATGCCCTCGGCCAACCCTTGTGTAAACACAGGATTGATGTCGATTAAATTGTATCTGATCGACACTTCAAGCAACGTAAGGGGCAAACCCGCCAAGAAGCCAATCCAGCACAGCCTTTTCCAGCGTGTTACGTTGGCTTTCCCATCATGGAACATTCCTGCCTTCCCCATCGATAAGCCAATTAAAAACAACGGCAAAATTCCTGGTATGACAAAGATAACGGTGAAAAGTTGGAAAAATGATTCATTAAAAAAGCGATATTCTACTATTTGTAAATAGGTGCCGTTCGCCATTGTTGCTAAAGCACTAGCCGTATCGCCAGCAATGTCTTCCATTGTCATGAGCCCTTCCCGTAAGCCAAATTCCATGCTAACTCCTAAAAACAACATGTAGCATGTCATCGTTACTGCGGAAACAAGCATTAGAGCGATCGTCCAAGTAATGAGCGTCTTTTGCTTGCGGTGGAAGAACAATGGCAAGAGCAAAGCTGTTAATGCATATGTATACAAGATGTCTCCTGACCATAAGAGCAGCAAATGCACAAGACCGACCACTAGCAAAAAGACGATCCGCCTATAAAAAACCCGTGTTGCTGCCATATTTTTCGCTAGAACGCGGGTATAAAAAATAAAAAACCCAAGTCCAAACAGCAAAGAAAACATCGGGTAAAACTTGCCGTCTACAAAAAAACTGATAAACAGCTGTACATTGGCGTCCAAGCGGTTTTCAGACAGGGCTTTCCCCTCAAGCATAGAGCTCGCATCGGTAAAAGCTAACGTTTTAAAGGCAATCATGTTTGCCATTAAAATGCCGAACAAGGCAATTCCCCGGATCATGTCCAACTCGTGAATCCGCTCCGAAGGCATGGTCGCAGTTAGTTTCATACAACGTCTCCTCTTCCCTTGTTTTTCGCAAAAATTTCATCTTACCATAAGCCTTAAGCAACATCATAACACAATTTGCCCATTTTATTGCACGTATTCAAGAAATGCGATAGCTGTTTTCATGGTGCTAACAGGCACGACGTTTCCTTCTTACATTTACGCTGTTCCCATCCAGAAAAGAACCAGTCTTTTTCCTCTATTTTCCTCTTGTTATCGAACGGACATTCGCATACAATACAAACAAACGTTCCAATAAGAAAGGAGTTTGCTGATGGGAAAAGAAGAGTGGTACATCCATCGAGGAAACTTGTTATGGGAAGGAAGTCGGATGATGCTGCCTGAGCATAAACAGGCATGGATTGAACTTCAACGGCAGGAAGAGGACGTTCCGTTGCATGGAGAGTTGGACGATGACGAATGGCGCGAGCTAGGGGCTACCATCATGGACGCGTTAAATCACACGTATGAGGTGACTGTCACTTATTGGGATCACGGACGCTACCGCCAAAAAATTGGCACTATTGATAAATTGGACGAATGGAACAAGCGAATCAAAATCGCTTTTCCAGATAGGTGCGAGTGGCTTCCTTTGCGTATCATCAAACATGTCAGCCCCGTTTGAACATGGACCTGTCCAACAACCAAGTGCGAGCCCTGTTTGGGCTTGCCCCAACCGCCCGGGAAACCATTAGCGAAAAAGCGGAAAAGGCGGCGCAAGCCTATATCCGCTTGCATTATGCGCGCATCATTTTGACGCGGGAATTGGTGCGTTTCCAAGGGAAACAAGTGGCAGGCATTAAATACCCTTCTATCTATATAAACATCATTCAACGAGCACTCGCCCGCCTCTCCATCGACATGAGAAAACTAAAAGACTTTATGCAAAAACACGCTATCCATGTTTCTGAAAAAGCATCCTTGTCTCCCCATTATATCGAACACCTTTATTGGGTTAAAGGAGTAAAATATTCAGTTGGCGGTGCGCCGTTCGTCCTTTCTAGAAATGTTGAAAAAACGCTCCGCTATTACATGGTCGAATTAAACGATCACCAATCATATATATAGGGTTTTTTATTGATATTAAATACTATATGTAGTAATATTAGGGCACACATAGCCAACATTTCTCACCACATAACAGAGGGGGATATCGTATGCTGAAAGATTTATCAGACGACCTTCTGCTCCATTCATACTACCAAGCGATCGAACATCAATTATCCGTTGATTTTATTGTGATTTTAAAAAACGAATTATTCCGCAGAGGCATGCTGCACACAGCTGGTCAAAACACATAAATGTCTCTTGGCACGCCCCCTTTATAGTGGACAACTGTGCTTTTGGCTTTCCAATGGTTTTTTTCTTCACACATAGAAGGCGGGAGAAGTGTAGGCGAGCGGAGATGTGACCTAACGGACGTTCGGCGGCCCATGAACAAGAACAAGTCTACAACCTATAAAACCTGCAAGGTTCTTGCTTAGCCTTGCAGGTTTTTTATCCCCCATTCATTTCCCTTTTGAAAAGGTGTTCCGTCTCTTGCTGCTCTTTTCGTTTAAGAAGGATCGACTCAATCGCCCTTTTGTGGTGTTTTTCACAATGTTGTTGGATCCGTCGCCAGTCTTGGTTCGTTGGTGGAGACTGGATATAAACAACATCGACTTTTTCATGATAGGGAAAAAGTGTATCTGTCACAATGAATGCAGGCATTTCTGCTTTGTCACGGGTGTACGTTACGGACGTTTGGACGTTTAAATGGTACGGCAATGCAGCATTCATTCGTTCAGAAAGCTTTTGCTCATAGACAGGCCCTTCACTTGAAAAGATGTGGATATTCAATGGTTCATTTAATTTCTCAATGTCGGCAAATGTATAGACTAGTAAAATATAACGGATGAGCAAAGCAGCTTGATCCATTTGCAAAAAAGGCACCATTTCCTCAGCCAAGACTTTTTCAAAAGCAGCAAAAACGCCTTCTGTAATAAGCGGATGACGTTCTTGCAATACGTCTAGTTGAATCCGCTCTTTAAAACTCGAATAGTTCACGGAAAAGTACCGTTTATTTCGGTGGATTTGTAGCAAATGCCCTTCCATCCGCTGCGCCGCTTCTTCGTCTAATGCATTAGAAAACCATTTTTTTAATGCACGGGCGAACCGCCGCGTGGCCCTCCACTCTTCAGTGCGGTGTAACTGGTTTGCAGCTAGATTTGAAGCGACAAGCTCCGCGTCATGGTAGAGAAATGGCGAATTTAAAAGAATGATCAATAAAAACTGCACTTCTGATGACCTTATGTTTTCCGGCACGGTTTTAAGCAATTCTCCAGCATGTGCAAGCATCTTTGTTTGCAAGTCGGACGGAAATGCCTCATCATAAAGGTCAGTGAAGTGCCCTTGTTTTACTCGCAACCATTGGATAGCAATCCAGTACAAGAAACGTTCTGTTTGCAATGAGGACAAGTTTAACTTCATTGCCTTTGCAATCGGCGCAAACAATTGTTTAGCCCACTGTTTTTCAATCGAAAAAGGCCACGCAATTCCACTTCCGGTCACTTCCCAAAAAAAGCAAAAATAAAAAATGCGGATATGATGTTCTTTGCCAATAAGTTTAAACGTCCTTGGCTCAAACCGCAGATGGAAAGCATGAAGCAAAGGTTTGATTTTATGGAGCTTACGGAAGAATGTAGAACGGCTTAAGAAATGTTTTTGAATAAACGAATCCACACTTAAGCGGCCAGATAAAGAGCAGCCAATAAAACGGACCATATCATCCTGAAAAAAGAGACGACGCAAAACTTCATTAAGCTGCCGGTCATCTTTATTTGAAAAACTATATTGATTATGAGCATTGCGCACAATCGCCATGTCTGTGCCCGTTTGCTGTAGTTCTTTTTCCAATTCTTTTATCGTATAATCAACCGTGCGGTCCGAACAAGCCAATGTTTTACGGATTTCCGCCTTCGTGCAGTTCTCTTTGGCGCCAATGAAATGAATCAATTTCACTAAGCGCTCAATGCGTTTATCTGTCAGCATATCCATAAAAAACCCTCTTAGTGAATGATCTAGCGGCATCCCGCATATTCGCCGTATCAACCTGCTACGCCATCTCCCCCATAACCTCTAATTGCTATTATAAGTGAGTCCATAAAAGGGGCTTTATATAAAGAACAAGAGTAGACTAAACCCCAAGCCCTTTCCTACAATCAACGCTTTAACCACCAGCTGCGTTCTGCCTCCAAACTCCTAGCTTTGGCCTGTTCAAATAACCCCCTATAATTTTTCTTGTGCAGACCCCCGCTTTTTTGTCACCTCCTCTCGCTTAGCCATAAACAATTTATCATTGGACATGAAGTTTAAAAAATAACGGTTACCTATTTTCCGCAACAATTGGGTTTCCTTCCAGTTATTTTGCAAAGACTGTCAATATTCCTTTGTTTTTGTAGCTATCTGTTAAAAACAGCAAAGCACTTCTAATACATGACTGTTTCTAGCCATCAATAGCCATAACCAGACTGCTTATAGCAAATGCATTGTATAGCACCCCATTGCCAGTATTACGCAAAAGCCTGCTAATTGGCCTAACAAAAAACGTTATCTTAGAATAAAATAAGGAAATCGTTCAACGATTTATATTCCGAATTATCTGCCAATATGGTTTAGTTAAGCCGTTCCTCCCCTTCTCCCCCTCTTGAGCACTGCTTCTGCGTTTTTTATACGCAGATCTCATTATCATCGTCCTGCTTTTTTAGCGCTTTCATTAAAGCTTTGCGAACAGCTTTTAAGTACTCGACTTGGCTGCGGGAGATCGTCTCGAAATTCATCATGTCTTGACGCAAGTAAACGATATGCCAGAGGCGACTTAATTCTTTGTCTTCCATTCGCCCGCGTAGCTTTACAATCGCAAAATCTACCACTTCACGAAACGTAGACGTCGGAGAGCCTACCTCTTGGCGCAATAGACGATAAATGTCATTCATAATCCGGTATGCTTCTAAATTTGATTTCATCGTTTCTCCTCCGATTACAAGCCTAAAGGTCTAGGTTTTAGTACTTATTTTACTATAGTTTTCCAATTTGCTAATTTCATATTTTGCGCCTTGCTCGCAAAATTTGAAACATCTATGATTGCCGAAAAACGAGAAATTAAGCCGATTTGTTACTTCGTTACCATATCTACCTGGGACAAAAGATTGAAATGAGCTAAACAGCTTCCTAACTAGGCGATCTTGAACCGTTACTAGTCACCTCTGTTCAGACGCTTTTCCTTGCTTTCATAAAACTTAACCACTGTGATTCTTCATGTTTTTCTCTTTGGATACATATTTTCCCTTCATTTTAATCAGGAAGGGCTGTTTTCGACAAAATCCCTTGTTGCCTCTATGGCAATCTCTTAGACTACTAATAAGCCAAGCGATAAAAACCAAGGAGGCGCTCATGAGAAAAAAGCATGCTTTTTCATTTTTGATGGCCGCCATCCTTGCAGTAGTCTCCACTAGCTATTTTCTAGCATCAGAAGCGGCGGCTAGTGTATCTGGTAAAGTCATTGCCATTGATGCGGGCCACGGTGGAAGCGATCCTGGGGCAGTCGCAAATGGAATTTCCGAGAAAGATCTTGTTTTAAAAGTAGCTGCGCATACGAAAGATAGGCTGGAAGAGGCAGGGGCAACAGTCATTATGACGAGAACAGGGGACGTATATGTTGGGCTCGAAGCCAGGGCCGAACTTGCTAATGCCCGTAATGCCGATACATTTGTTAGCATTCATGCCAATGCAGCTACCCCAAGTGCCCATGGGACAGAAACATTCCACTTCCCATCAAGCAGCCAAGGACAAGCTTTGGCTTCAGCTTTGCAAACAGAACTCGTCAACACACTAAAT
The DNA here is from genome assembly GCF_900142675.1 of Shouchella rhizosphaerae. Taxonomy (GTDB): domain Bacteria; phylum Bacillota; class Bacilli; order Bacillales; family Bacillaceae_D; genus Shouchella; species Shouchella rhizosphaerae. Next base: position 356,418 of record NZ_FRBS01000005.1, read on the forward strand.
ACAAGAAACCGCGGCGTCAAATCGGCAAATTTTAGTGTATTGCGCAATACTGCCATGCCTGCGGCCCTTGTCGAACTTGGATTTATTACAAATGCTGAAGAAGCAGAACGGATGAAAGCCGCCAGCTTTCCAAACGAAGCTGCAACAGCGATTGTACGCGGGCTCCAACAATACCATTAAAAGCATGACCTGTTCCAGCAAGCCTTTGTACAAACAGAGACGCATCTATCTCGTTTTGCCTAAGTCTTCGCACAGCTTAGTGTCTGCACAACCAAAAAAGGCTGCTGGAATGATCCCAGCAGCCTGCAAACTACGGACTAACGCTCGCACGCATCACCGTTTGCCTTGCGCTTATCCTTTACGGACAACAAGTTGCTCGTCGACGACATCGACGTTTACGCGCTTCAAGTCGTTATCATCGATCAAAAGGTCGGTGATATCATCTTCAATGGTATCCTGAATCACCCGGCGAAGCGGACGGGCACCAAACGCAGGGTGGTAGCCAAGTTTAGCAAGTTTACGCTTCGCTTCCTCGCTCACTTCCATTTCAATGTTTTGCGCTGCCAACCGTTCATTCAAATCGGCAAGCATCACATCGACAATGTCAATCAAGTTTTCTTCTGAAAGCTGGTTAAACTCGATCAATGCATCAAAGCGGTTAAGGAATTCTGGTTTGAAATAATCATTAAGGTTTTCCAAAATCCCCAATGTTTTGCTTTGTTCAGCTGTAAAACCAAGCGATGGTTTTGTCACGCCAACACCCGCATTTGACGTCATAATGATCATTGTATCCTTGAAGGAAACGACACGCCCTTGGCTATCCGTCAAGCGGCCATCCTCCATAATTTGCAAAAACATATGTTGCACATCAGGATGGGCTTTTTCAATTTCATCCAGCAAAATGATGCTGTACGGATTGCGTCGCACCCGTTCCGTCAGCTGTCCGCCTTCTTCATGGCCAACATAGCCAGGAGGGGAACCAATCAGTTTAGATACAGAGTGTTTCTCCATAAACTCACTCATATCAAGGCGTATCATGCTTTCTTTCTTGCCGTACACCTCTTGGGCAAGCTGTTTCGTCAATTCCGTTTTTCCGACGCCAGTCGGTCCGACAAACAGAAAACTAATTGGACGATTGCCTGCTTTTAAACCAGCACGGCTTCGTTTTACAGCTTTGGCAACTTTGTCGACTGCTTCCTCTTGCCCAATGACTTTGGCTGCAAGCCTGTTGGCCAAGTCTTTCATTTTTTGTTGCTCCGCTTTCTGCAACTTACGGACAGGTACGCCTGTTTGCCGTTCAATCAGCATTTCAATATCTTCAACAGTGACATCTACTGGTTCTAATTCTGACACGGCTTCTTGCAATTTTGCTTGTACTTTCAGTTCCTCATCCCGAAGCGCGGCCGCTTCTTCATACCGTTCTTGTTTAGTTGCTTCTTGTTTTTTCGCGCGTATCGTAGCAAGACGTTTCTCCAATGTCGCTTTATCTTCATGGTTAGAAGACAAGGACAAGTGGGAACCGGCTTCATCAAGTAGGTCGATCGCTTTGTCTGGAAGATAACGGTCTTGAATATAACGATCTGACAGTTTAACGCACGCTTCTAGCACTTCATCTGAGTAACGAACGCCGTGGTACGTTTCATACACGCCTTTTAGACCTTGCAAAATCGCCAACGCTTGGCTTGTAGTAGGCTCTTTGACTGTTACCGGTTGGAAGCGGCGTTCCAGGGCCGGGTCCTTTTCAATTTTGCGGTATTCTGCTAGCGTTGTCGCCCCAATCAGTTGCATGCTTCCACGAGCAAGCGCTGGCTTGAGCAAATTGCCTGCATCCATGTTGCCTTCTCCAGAAGCACCAGCGCCTACGATCATGTGAAGTTCATCGACAAACACAATTACATCATCACGGCTGCTGACTTCGTCAATCAACTTCTGCATCCGTTCTTCAAACTGGCCGCGGTAGCTTGTACCGGCGACTAGAGAAGAAAAGTCAATCGCATAGATTTGTTTATTTTGCAGTTTTGCAGGCACATCGCCGCTGGCAATTCGCCGTGCAAGCCCTTCAGCAATCGCTGTCTTTCCGACGCCTGCTTCCCCGATCAACACAGGGTTATTTTTTGTTCGACGGCTTAACACTTGAATGACGCGCTCTACTTCTTGGTCGCGGCCAATCACTGGGTCAATTTTGCCGTCTTTCGCATCGTTTGTTAAATTATGGCCAAATTGACCGAGAAAACCGTCATCGGTCCGTTTTTGCTCTTTTGTGCGCACGTTTTGTTGTGGCTGCTGGCCTTGATTCATAAATTGCTGAAACAGCGAATCAAATTGACCATTCATGTTTGAATCGCTCCACTGCGCATAGCACTCTTGGCAAAGCGCATAGTGGCTTTGACGATTGTTTACAACAACATTCAAGGAAATCACAGCCTCACGAGTTTGACAATGTTGACATTTCATGGACTTTCTCCTCCTTGTTTTTTATTTATAAGCGGAATTTGATTTTGACTATCTTTGACCTTTGTGAGTAAAAACAAACAGCCTTTAAAATAAAGAGGCTGTTGACTATGGCTTTATTATAACTGACCTTCATTGACCTTTCAACCCCTTTGGGCAAAAAAAGTCAAAAAAGGTCAGATTAATGAACGCCGATGGGGAGCTGCGCTCCTTCTCCGCAGCTAGAGTTCTCTATGTTTTATAAAAAACGATGCAGCTAGTCTATCTTTAGACAAGCTCGTTTAACTCTTGTTCAACAAAAGCCATTAAATCGCCAATCATTTCTGCTGAAAAATCAAAGCGCACTCCAGCTGCACTGTAGACTTCATGAAGAGATTTTGAACTGCCAAGTGCTAGGGCTTCCTTATAGCGGGCAAGCGTTTGTTCAGGCTCTTGTTTATAGTTTTTATACAACTGCAGCGCCCCAAGCTGGGCAATCACATATTCTACGTAGTAAAACGGTACTTCGAAAATATGGAGCACCCTGATCCAACTGCTCTCCCGCCATTTTTCATATCCGCTCCAATCAGAAACATTGGCATCTATTGTTTCTAACAGCTCACGGTATTTTTGATTTCGTTCTTCTTCGCTATGCGATGGGTGTTCATAGAGCCAATGTTGGAATTGGTCAATGACAATTCCTGCTGGCAAAAAGTCAACAATGCCTTTTAATTGTTTGTATTTGGCTCGTTTTAAGTCTTCTTCTGAATAGAACAATGACCATTGGTCCATTGTCATAAGCTCCATCGACATGCTCGCCAGTTCGCTTGATTCCATCGGCGTGTCACGGTAAAGCGACAAAGGCCATTCCTTTTTTAAGTCATTATGAATGCAATGGCCCATTTCATGGAATAGCGTAATCATGTCATCATGTGTATTTGCGTGGTTCATAAAAATAAACGAAAGCTTTGATATCGGCAGTGGCGCACAAAAGCCTCCAGGCGATTTGCCTTTGCGGCTCTCTAAGTCAAGCATGCCCTCTCCATCCATTCTTCTAAGCAGGCCGCCAAAACGAGCATCAAGTGCATCAAGTGCTGTTCCGGCTTTTTCAATTAATTCCGCTGCTCCCTCAAATGGCTTTAAAGGCTGTTGCCCGGGAATAACGGCTTCCACATCCCACGGCCTGTATGTGTCGACGCCAAGTTGGGCGGCATGCTTACGCTGCAACTTTTCCTTTAATGGTTTCACATGTTTGGCAATGCTAAGAGCGAGCTGTTTACAATCTTCAGGCGTGTAATCAAAGCGGGCGTACTTTTTAAACATATAATCACGATAATTAGCGAGCCCTGCATTCTCGGCTTTTTGCTGCCTAATGACCATCAACTTCGAAAAAATTTCCTGCAATGGCTCTTCGATTTTGAGCAGCGCCTCCCTCGCCAACGACATGGCCTTTTTGCGGGTCTCCCTATTTTCATTCTGAAAATAAGGAGACAGCTGTGGAATGGTTAGCTCTTGCCCGTCCCAGTCTACTGTCATTGAACCGGTATGTTCAAAATAGGCGGTAGCGAGGCTTGCTTCTTCAATTTCAAGCTTGACGTTTTCTTCCCGGTAAAGTTGTTGGGCATTTCGTTTTCTTTTTACAAACAGGCCATATTTCTCTTCTGGCAAATGTGCTAAAGCTGGCGCTGCCAAGAACGCCTCATCGAGCTTAGCCTCATAACGCTTCATTAGAGGTTCGATCACTTGTTGGTCATACTCAAAGGCACGCTTTGCTTCTTCAGAACCGTTATGGCAGTTAAAATCAATATAATGCCCAGTGATCGCTTCCTCCAACTGATCAAGGAGGACGGATTCCTCTTCCATAAAGCGTTCAAGTCCTTCTCTCGTATCAAGAGAAACAGCTAACAATTTCGTAAATGCTTGCTCAATGCTTTTCGTATCTGAAAAATCCAATTGTTCTTGATAAAATTTTCCCATATTTTCCCCTCCATGTACTTAATCGTACCAAACTTAGGCGTTTTTGAAAATGAAACGTTTTTGCCCTTTCACTCAACAGGACGGCAATGATAACGCTCTCAATGCGAAGCCTACTAAATAATGGTATACTAGCAACGTACTTTTCAAGTAACAACCGTTATTTAGATTGGAGTGTTGTTTGTGAAATTAATTGCCCGGCTTGTTTTTGGTATTATTGCCGGTGTTGCTATTGGCTTTGTTGCCAATGAGTTTATTGCCAAATTGATGGTAACGATAAAAGACGTGATCGGCAGCTTTATTTTCTTTATGGTTCCGCTTATTATTGTGTTCTTTATTGCTGCTGGCATTGCTGCTCTAGGCAAGGGCGGAGGAAAGATGCTCGGCTCGACCATTTTCATTTCGTATTTGTCAACGATTCTAGCCGGCTTCTTTGCGGTTTTCGTAGCGATGAACGTTATTCCTTCACTGGGGATTGCTGGGACAGGCGCCAACGCCCCTTCAGAAATCGAGGGGTTCTTGCAACTGTCGGTTGAGCCGCTTTTTGACGTTTTGACGGCGTTGCTTCTTGCTTTTGTCTTCGGCATCGGGATTGCCGCCACACATTCAAGTACACTATATGGCTTTATCGAGGAAGGGAAAAACATTGTTGAATTAGTCATACGTAAGGCCATTATTCCGTTGCTTCCTTTTTATATCGCTGGCGTTTTTGCGGAAATGAGCTACGAAGGCACTGTCTTTAACACATTAGGCGTTTTTGGCGTTGTCCTGCTTTTAGCGGTGGCTATGCACATTATTTGGCTATTTATTCAATATACCGTAGCGGCAGCCGTTAATCGTAACAATCCACTATCGTTGCTAAAAGCGATGTTGCCTGCGTATGTAACCGCGCTTGGGACAATGAGCAGTGCTGCAACCATTCCTGTTACACTGGAAGCTGTTCGAAAAAACCGCATCCGTGACTCGATCACGAACTTTGTCGTGCCATTATGCGCAAATATCCATCTCTCAGGGAGCACCATTACGATTTTAACAGCTGCTACAGCGGTTATGCACATTTACCCAGGATTGGCGTTTCCGGGATTTTCAGGAATGATTCCTGTAATCTTTATGCTCGGCATCATTATGATTGCCGCTCCTGGTGTTCCAGGGGGAGCAGTCATGGCTGCGACAGGCATCCTTACTTCTATGCTAGGCTTTGAGGAAGGAGCGATCGCCCTGATGATTGCCCTTTACCTCGCTCAAGACAGTTTTGGAACAGCTGCAAACGTAACAGGTGACGGGGCGATTGCCGTGTTAATGAATGGTTTAAAAGAAAGACGATTAGGCAACCATCAGTCGTCATAAAAGAAGCGTCCTCAGACTGATAGAAAGCGCTTGTCAGACGAGGAGTGCAGCCGAGGGAAGATGCGAATAGAACGTGGGTTCATGAGCATATGAGTGAGGCAAACGACGAAGTATGCGAGCGTTTGCCTACAGTTTGAAGCGCCTTCCGTGTGGAAGGCGCTTCTTATTAGCCTATTGTCCCGCGTTTCATTTGCGATTTTAGCAATTCCATATTTTCGACAATCATATGAGAACTGTTGTGCAGCTCCTCAATGGACTGAGCTTGATTTTGGGCGAGCTGGAAGACCACATCTTTAAAAGCGATTTGCATTTCATTTAAAAGATCACTGGCAGCGGAGTGGCACGCATGAACACTCTGGAAAGCCATGCCATTAAACAGAACCTCTTCGATCTGTGGGCGCAATTCTTCAAGTAAAGACGGATAGTTCCATTGGAGGGAATAAAGTCCTTGCCTAATTCCAGCTACTTGAGTATTCGCTTCTCTGAGCAAGCTCATAGCCTCTAGCGCTTTTTCCTCGATTGAGGCACGATAAGAAGCAAATAGGCTTTCCCCACTTACGGAAAGTGTGCCGTATAGGGGCACATGCGAAGCCTCCTGGACAGCAGCTACCGCTTCCTCTCCGAGAAGTTCTAGTTTTTTTACAGCGACAACAGTCTCTTCTAAGATGTTAAACAGCAACGGTACAGTCGCCGTTGACAATCGCTCAATTCCGTTAGTAGCGTGAAATTCCCGGATATCCATCGCCGACAGCATATAAGGTGAGTCTTCCAGAGGATAGGACGTTCCTTGGGTAGCTAGGTTAACCGCCCCGCTCGCGCTTGATTGATCGGCAAGGGCACGTGTTTGATCTTGTTCTGTAAAAGCTTGGGCAAGAAATACGACTTGTTCTTTATAATCGGCAATTTGCTGGTAAACTTGTTGTTCGTTGCGGACAATATAATCCAAATGGGCGCGAAACTCTTCGACTACCGAGTCGGCAAATAGGTCCTGTCCGCCCCTAAACACATCTTCAATATAATTCATTGACACATGATTAACAAACAAAAATAGCTGGTCAGCCCCTTCTTCCAAGCGAGAAACAAGATGTCTAATTTCCGCAAAGATGTCTTCCATTTGCACGGCCTGTTGCGAGACCGAACCAGCTAATTCCTCAGGTGCATTCGTTTGCGCTTCCCGAAGGCCACGGCAACACCTTTCCGCATCGCTAATGAGCTGCTGCACTCCAGAAATGGCTTGGGTAAGACGGCCACTTGCTTGGCCAATCCCTTGAAAAAGCCCGCCCTCCCCTGCCTGTTCAACGAGCGTGACATACATTTCACGAAGTTGGTTGACTCGTTCTAGGAAGCGTGCGCTCTCCTGCTCTGTAATATCCTTCGCATCGTTAATATGCGTACGGACTAAAAGCAACCTTTCCTGTACAGTACGTTCCAATAAATTGCCTAACTGGGCTACCGACCCATAATCAAGTTCGATCTGTTGGGCCCCTCCACTATATAACGGTTTTTCTGTCATGAGGCTTGTATCTAGTGAACTTGCTTCATAGCCCCCCTCTTCCTGGCTTCCGACAATTAAGACTTGCCTTTTATCGCTGCCCATATCTTCTTGGCCTAGCTCAGCAAGCTTGCCCCTTTCGTTTTCTCCATTCATCGGTGCATCCTCCTACAAAGAAGCTACATCCCGCTTCAAAATGATCTTAATTAGCCAAGAAACGTTTTTCTTTTTTCAGGGAAGAACGTGTGGCTTCGTAACAAGAATCGCGCTTTCTAGAGTTCCCTACTTTTTTAATATGTCAGGAAATATGTTCTTAATGGATCCCTATTGCCAGCTAAAAGATGTCATTAATGTTACTTGATTGCGGGTATATCGGAATAGGGAGATGGAAAGAACACTCACTTACTAGATGCTATTTTAGAAATACGGCAGCTAAGACTGCTATTCTCTACGTATGTATTTTAACGGAAATGTTTTCCTTTGTTATGATGTTCACGCAAAAAATCTGCGTTTTTAGTAAAACAGTAGAGAAGTAATAGTTCTATAGATTTGCCCCGACCGTTTGTATCCGCTTACTTGTCCCAACTTTTCATTTCAGCAAAAAAAACGCGAGATGCGATTTGCGGCTGTCGCCAAAATCACTCAGCCTGAGAGAAACGTATGTACGCATTCGGGATTTTCGTTTTAATCTCTCTAGTCCAAAATCTTTCTAGATCTACTGTTACCCGGCTGTGCTGTTTTCCGTGAGAGAAAGCTGTGCAGCGCCATGCCAATGACAATAAGTCCAATCCCTAGAAGCGCAAGGGGAGAAGGAAACAATGCGTGCAAAAAGAGAAGCTCCAATATGAGTGCGAAAATGACTTCCCCTGATTGGGTTGCTTCGACGGCGGCAAGTTGATTTGGTTTTTTCCGTGTACGGTCTGTCGCATAAAAGAAAAGCAATGTTGCAATGATTCCGGAAGAAATGGCGACGATCAATGCCTGGCCTGTTTGCGAAGCGGTCGGCAATCCGTGTTGAATCGTCCCTGTCACAAACAATGCCACCCATACAGGCGTCGTCATCACGGTCATCCCCAGAACACGGGAAAAGGTGTCGATACGTCCATCAGTAAGTTCCATCATCTTTCTGTTACCGAGTGGGTAAGCAAATGCAGCAACGATAACAGGCGCGACTGAGAACAACAAGTTTCCAGAAATACTGGTCGCATGCTGTGCTTGAATAAAGACGACGCCTACGAAAATAACGGCCGAAGACAAAAGCGACCGTAAGGGAATCGTTTGCCTGATTCTGCTGCCATTTGCTGAAACATGATAAAAAAGCGGCGACAGCAGCAAGCCGGCAACAATCGTCAATTGGAAAGTACCAGCAACAAGCCAGCCAGGCGCATAGCCTGAAGCAAACGTAAGCGGCGCATAAAACAAGACGAACCCGACAAAACTCCAACCAAACCAAGGGAAAGGGTTTTTGCGCACCGACAGCCACAGTGCTTTGAATCCCGTTCGGATATAAACGATAACCAACAAAAATGGCAACATAAACAAAAAGCGCAATGACGCGCTAAACAACCAACTTCCACCTTCAACTTCCATCATTCGGTTCAATAAAAAGGTAAATGAAAAGAAAAAAGCGGCTAAAATGCCAAGTAACATTGCCTTCATGACAGCACCTCGAAACATTAAACTTCTTTTCAGTATACTAAATTTCCTTATCGAGATGCGCTATTTTTAGCAAAACAGCTCAAAGCGATGCAGATGCAAACACTCCCCCTGCATGTTCGAAGAGAGAGTGTTTGCTGTGTGGTTATCCCACGACCTTATTTTTTGCCTTTCTCAGTAAACTGGCCAGTAATACGCTCAACTAAGCCTAATGTTAAAAACCCGTTGCCTTCCGCTTGCGCAGTAAAACCAATTGGCGTCGCCCGTCTGACAAGTTGCGCATAAATTTCTGTTTCCGATAAACTGCGCTTAAAGGCATCTTCTGCTAGATTAATAATTAATGCCAAAGCTCCAGCGACGTGGGGCGCTGCCATTGATGTGCCTGACAACTCGGCATAACCACTGTCAAGGTACGTTGACTTAATGCCTACTCCAGGCGCAACAATGTCAATTTCCTCGTTCGTATTCGTAAAATCGCTTAGCCGCAAATCGAAGTCAACAGCACCTACAGCAATCACTTCATTGTATGCTGCGGGATAAGCAAATTCGTTTGTGTCTTCACGGCCATCCCCTTCGTTTCCAGCAGCACATACAACCGACACATTGTGGCTCACAGCATACTTGACTGCATCATGAAGCTCTTCACTGTCAGTGGGGCCACCAAGAGACATCGTAATGATACGCATCTGTTCGCCCTTAGGGCCGCGCCAATCCACTGCATAGCGTATCGCATTGGCAATCCAGCCCATTTCCCCACTGCCATCGCCACTCAGCGCCTTTATAATGAATAAGTCCGCTTTCGGAGCAACTCCAACGACGCCGCTCCCTGTTTCTGCAGCAGCAACAGTCCCTGCCACATGTGTCCCATGCCCATTGTTGTCTGAAAAATTCGTTTCATCTCCGCCATAGTCAGTTGTCAAATTGACACCGCCGATAATTCTTTCAGCCAGATCAGGATGATCGACTTGGCAACCAGTGTCGATTACGCCAATAATTTGGCCGGCTCCTTTGCCTGAAGCTTTCCACACAGCAGGTGCTTCAACGATTTCGACCCCCATCGGTACTTCAGATAAAGCACTTGCCTTGTCAACCTGCTTATACGGGATCAAGCGAAATTTACGCATGTGCAGACACTCCTTTTCAAAGATTGCGATTTTGTCCTATGTGAATGTTCGTGTTCTCTAAGCTGCTAAACGCTTTTTACAGATATATGGACGAACTGAACGAAATATGCCAAGTTTGTCCACTTGTTATGTAGGCTTGTCTATGGAATAAGCAAAAAGGGATATACTTGTTAAAAAGGAGGTTTGCTGTATGTGTGGACGTTTTACGCTAACTGCCTCACCTACTGACGTTGAAGAGGAGTTAGGCATTGAGATTCCGTCGTTTCCACCTAGCCATAACATTGCGCCTACCGAAGAGATTCTTGCGATCGCTGCCATTCATACGGCGCCAAAAGCATGCTTTTTTCATTGGGGCCTTATCCCTCATTGGTCAAAACAGAAGAACAAAGGCCCTAAACCGATTAATGCTAGGGCGGAAACCATTGCCGATACGATGCCTTTTAAACACTTGCTCCCCCGTAAACGCTGCCTCATTGTCGCCGATGGCTTTTATGAATGGACGAGTGATAAAACCCCATTCCACTTTCAAAACGAAAATGGGCGGCTCATGACGTTTGCTGGATTATGGGACACGTGGCAAGACAGCGAAAGCGGCGAGGCGGTCTCTTCCTGCACGATTATTACCACGCGCCCCAATGAGCTAGTGGCAAAATACCACGACCGCATGCCTGTTATTTTAGAAGAAGGCAACCGCGAAGCATGGCTTGATGTTGATATTACCGACGCCTCCCTACTTCAAAAAGTGCTTGAGCCTTATGATAGTGATAAAATGCATGCTTGCCGAATCAGTAAAGCTATAAACAACCCAACATACAAGGGACCGCTATAAACTCTATGCTGAGCAAAAAAGAGACAGATGGGGGCTCGCTCAACCACAAAGCAGAAAATAGATGAAAAAGCCGTTATCAAAAAAACCAATTTTAAATCTTTACTTTTCCGATAAATATGGTAGTATTTAAAGAGCGAGTATTCTCCCCTACACCATACTCGCTCCCGAATTCCATTCTCTCGCCCTTCTAAAGGGCACCATTCATGTCCCAGACGTCTATTGTTTGGGGCCTTTTTTTAGCGGCGAAGCAATTGCCTCCTTGCGTTATTACGATCACTCGCTCCCATTACCTCGTCGCAAAGCAGTCCAACGGATGGATGCTCAGTATTAATATTTGTATTCTGAAATAATAGTTAATTTAAAACCTTTCGTGTTATAATGGATAAAAATGTTTAAGGGAAGAAGGGAAATAAATGAATTTTTACAAATACTCTTTACCATTAGGCGCGTCTATAATGATATTGTTGTTTTCACTCGCACTTACTTGGTACGTAGGAAGTGAGGTTCGTAATATACAAGTAAAGGTGGACGGGAGAAACGTTCCTATTCAAGGAGTCACATCGTTGGATCATTATATTTATGCTTTTCAAAACAAGTTCTTTCCATACCCGTTTCTAATGATTGTTTCGTTCATAACCCTTTTCATTACTAGCTTCGCGTTAGTATGAAGTACAAAAAAAAGCGACTTGTTTATAAAGAATAGGTTGCCTGTTTTTAACGATTGTCTCACCGATTTATAGTGTTATAAAATTGAAATTTGTCATATATCCACGTGGATTTACAAGAAAACAATCTAGTTGCCCCACTGATAGACCACGCTCTTCTTTTTTAATTCCCCCTTCCATTTCGACATCAAATTTTACACAATATTCAAGTATTTTCTTTTTTCTCCAACAAAAAAAGAGAACGACCATTTTCGTTCCCCTCACCCAACATTATTTGCGAATGTCGAACCAGACTTCGCCTTTTTCTTTATCAACGCCGCCACGGATCACGACTGGGTAATCAAAGTCATTACGGAAGCGCAAATCTGCACTGCCCCAGCTTACCATCGCATCCATGCCCTCTTCTACATAACCAACTGGGAGAGAATGCGGATGGCGTTCTAATACCGTCAAACCTGCGTCAAGAACAGCGTTGTAAAGAGTAGTCGATGTCTGGCAGATGCCGCCGCCAAGCCCATCTGTAAAATCGCCATCCATAATGACGCTTGCCACTTGGTAGCCCCGTTCTTTTGTGCGTTCGCCTACAATGCCGTTAAACGTAAACGTATCGCCGCTCCCTAAAACGACATAGTCTACGCTTTCTGTCGACAAGCGAATGTTTTCAACACGTCCGCTAACGCTCTTATTGTAGCTTGTTCGGCCGTGGCCAATTGTTTTATTCTCAATGTTGTTTATATCTTCGGCTCTGGCAGAAATTGCTTGCCTGTTGATAGGCAGCGTCACTTCTCGCTCCCAAACGCTTAAGCTAAGGATGTCTTCAACGAGCTTCTGTTCGTCGAGCGTTACTTGGTCTTGGCCGCCAACTAGTTCTTGGCCATTCCATTTAGCCGGTATCATCGTTTGGTCAAAGCCGTCTTTGCCTCTAGCCAAGTCCCTTGCCCATTTTCGGAGGTCATCCTCGTTGACCAACTCCACTGGAAGTTTATCGAATTCTTCCTCGTCTAAAAAAACGGTCACGGAAAGGTCAGGAATGGTTTTTTCCAGGACAACGTTCTCGTGGGTAGAAACTGAAGCGGCCACACGTTCTTCACCACTGCCGCAAGCGGCGAGCACACAAATAGAGGCAAACGCCATAAGTGCCAGAAAGTGTTTCATTCGTCAACACCTCTCAATCACTCCGTTTTGCTTCATTTAGGAGGAAGAAAACACAGCATCCGACTTAAAAACTGAAACAATCCTAGAAAGTTTCTTTTTTCGGTATTTTTCAAAGTCTCCTAGATAGCGTATGTAACGGATTATTCGATTATGATTGCCCGAAAAGTAGACAACTAGGTTTACTTTTCGCTAAATGGATAGAATATATTTCCATCCATTTTGATTTTATAACAAACACTTAGAATAAGCAAGAAAAATGTAATCGATTTGTAATATGATTGTAATTTAATTTGTCCATTTTTGTCCGAACAAGAGACATAATGTGTAAACGAACGGCGAAAACACTAGAAATTTAGGCCCCTAGTTGCCACAAACACCAAAATGTTACATGGGCTACACGAATCAAAAAAACTAGTTAGGCGTTTTTTACCTAACTAGTTTTCCTAAATACTCGCATCAATAGCGGTCATTGGCTGATGATTTGTTCACGATAGAGCCGTGCTTAAGCATGCCGCAGCCGAGTCCAAAAATCAACCCGAGACCAGTACCGATCGCCACTGAGGCAAAAAAGTGTGCAGTAAACACAAACGCCCCTATCAGTATGCCAACCACGGCACCGATCGCCATGCCAACAAACATAAAGCCTGCGTAAAACAGTCCGATTGTTTCCTCCATTTCAGGGCTTCGGGTTAAATAATACGTTTTATACTTATCTTGAAAATTTGCCGCTAAATCGCTGTCGCTGTCAGCAGCTAGTGCTTGCTTGGCCAGCTCCATCGCTTCTTCCTCTTGGTAGCCTTGGCTCATGAGATCATTGACATAATCGCTCATATACGTTTCTAAATCCTCACGTGCTTCAAGGGTTTGCTTGGATGTCCGTTTAAACTTTTCCATTTGTTTGGCGAGTTTTTTCTTCACTTCGCCGCTTTTTTGGCTTAAACTTTCAAAATAACTCATTTCCGCATTGTCCAAATGCTTGCTGGCTTGTTCTTTCGCGAATAATTTAATGCTTTCTTGCGCCTGTTTGCTTAAAGCCATTCTTATCCCTCATTTCTGATTTGTTCAATTCGTTCACTTAAGAACGCCCATTTTTCCCAAAAGCGCAAAAGCTCTTCCTTGCCTTCCTCGTTTAATGTATAAAATTTTCTCGGCGGACCCATATCAGAAGGTTTTTTCACCACATTGACCAACTTGTTCTTTTCCAAACGAACAAGCACAGTATAAACGGTCCCTTCGACGATGCCAGTAAAACCCAGTTGGTTTAGCTTACGTGTAATTTCGTATCCATACATTTCTTTGTTCTCAATCAACTGCAAAATCATTCCTTGCAATACTCCTTTGAGCATTAAACTTAAATTATCGATAACAAGCACCTCTTTATGCAAATAAGGATGAAAGAGCACCGCTATATAGTATTACTAAGTACAGGTATATAGTATTACTAAGTACAGGTATATAGTATTACTAAGTAGATATAATGTCAAGGGACTGGCAAAAAAAAGCACAGAAATTGATTCTGTGCTAATAGCTATTATTTGTTTGCATACAGCGGATATACTGCTCTTCTCCCTTATCTTTTACGGCAATACCTAATTCTCGCAAATCTTCCCGCAACCGCTCTGCTTGTTCGCTTTCCCCTTCTCTTAAGGCCATACGGCGTGAATAGAGAACCTTGTTCGCTGCTTCACCACAAGCTTCATCGCTAAGCGTCCAAAGTCGGTACGCATTAGCAAATGGATCGCTCTTAACCCATGGATAACGATGGTGCCAAAACGCTTGCTCGACTTTGTCTTGCTTGACATCAATCGTTTCGCGATAAAGCTCTTTCCCATTTGCCCCGAGAATGACAAGGCTCTTATGTTCAACAAACACTGCAGAAATATCCGTTTTTAAAAACTGTTTTTGTTTGTTTTTCTTCATTACGGTAACATTTGAGTCGGAAACATCAACCACTAACGATTCATGAAAAGCTGCCCCCGACAAAATCAGTCCTAACAATACGCCAACCACTACTCCAGCAATGGAAACAAATAAGGCGGAAAACGAATCAATGAGCAACAGAACGCCTTGCGATGACAAGAAAGGAATACTTAGCAAAAAATCAATAATCGCTGGCAGAAACCAGCCGATTGCTCCTCCTACTAGAGCCGGTATTATCCACACAAGCCCCTGCTCAAAACGCTTCGGGCCTAGTTTGGTAACGTTTTGCATGGTTCATCCTCCGTTTTTTTAGTTAACCAATTTTTTATTTGGCTGTTCAATCAGTTTTATTTCGTAGAAGATGGATAGCTCTAAGCCAGCATCTTTAAAGCCATCCGTGTCAATTCATTTTTATACGTTTCATATTGCTCATGGTTGCAGTTTTTTAACATGATCTCCCCTATCGCTCCTTGAATGATCGTGGCAACAAGCGCTGGATCGAAATCAGTGGCAAACTCTTTTTTGTCCTTCCCAGCGATCAAAATTTCGGTTAATAACAATTCGAGCCCATCTGTCTCCTTGTCTGCTAAAAGATAAAAAGGCGTGCCGTCTTCCGTTTGGGCATTAAAAACAATTTCAATCATGGCCACATTGTTTTCATAATGGGTTGCCTGATAAGCAAGGCTCGCCTCAATAAAAGCCTTTAATTGTTCCGTTGCCCCTTTTTTCGTCGCTTCTATGCACTCACTAATATAATGAAGCTGATCAGCAACTAAATACATAAGCGTATGATGAATTAAGTCCGCTTTATCGGTAAAATGATAGGAGATCAAACCTGTGCTAATTTTCGCGTTTTTGGCGATCTTTGTTAAGCTGATTTTATTGTAGCCTATTTCAGAAAGCGTTCTTATGCATGCTTGGATAATCTGTTCTCTGCGTGCTTCGGCAATAAACGATTCGGCCACGGGACTCCCCCCTATTGAATAAACAATCAAAAAATTGATTATGTAATCAAATTAGCATGAAATAGAAAGACAAGTCAAGAGGTTCCTTTTCGATTCAAGTAACAGAGAAACAGCGACATACTTGCGAAAACATCGTTTGTCCTTGTTGCGGGCCACAATCTGGACAAGCGCTTAAAAAGCTGTAATAATGACGATAAATACAGTATTTAAGAAGGAGTAGCGAACGCTTATGCCTTTGTCTTTATATCAATATTTTAAAGACCGATCTGCAGAGTTGACGGAAACATGGTATGCAAATTTAGACAAGTCGAAAGAGGGGATTTATGGAACAACGGACCCAATAAAAATCAAGCAATTAAAAGCGCAAAACCACCAGTTTCACGAACTGTTTATTGAAATTTTCAATCCAGCAAATGAAGAAGTCGACATCTACATAGATAAGTGGGTTACTGACATCGCCTCGGACCCTGCTCATTTGGATACACCCCTCCCTGAAATTATGGAAGAATTTTTAAATACTCAATCCTTATATTTACACGTCTTGCACCAATATGTGGAAACGCACCATCCTGAGATGAGCATAAAACAGTATAACGAGACGATCCAGTTAATTTTCCACTCGTTCAAAAAAATTATGATTGCGTTTAGTGTCCGTAACCAGGAGTTATCCGAAGAACTACTGCAAGCACAGAAAGATATGATTACAGAACTCAGTTCTCCTGTTATCCATTTAAATGAGCAAGTAGCACTGTTGCCGCTTATCGGTGAAATTGACACGCACCGAGCAAAAGTTATCTTTGATCAAACTCTTGAACAATGCGTCAACACCCGCGTTGATTCACTGCTCATTGATTTGTCTGGCGTGCCGGTGATTGACACGATGGTCGCCAATCAGATTTTCTCCTTAATAGATGGATTAAAACTAATTGGAACAAAAGCTTCACTGTCAGGCATCCGACCAGAAATTGCCCAAACGGCGATTCAACTTGGCATTGACTTTACCCATATCCGCATTTATTCATCCATCTCTGCAGCACTGGAAAAACTAAGTTTTGAAGCAAAGTTAGGCTAAATTTCAGTCAACCAACATCTTACTGGCTATTGTTCTTTGCCATAAATGTTGTACCGTATCTTTATCGGATTGGGTTGGCAAGTGGTACGATTGCCTATAGGCTTCATGCCCTTTGCCTGTAATAAAAACCCAATCCCCGTTTTCCGCTAATTCCCACGCATAAGCAATGGCGCTTGTGCGGTCGGGAATCACAACTCCATTTTCGCCAAGTTGGTAGTTCTCAAGCTTCTTCCTCATCCTTTCAAAGCTTTCGCCATTTAAGTCATCCATAGTCAAAATAATGAAGTGAGAGAACCTTTTCGAAACGTTAACCATCGCCTGCCGTTTTGACGTATCGCGGTTGCCACGGAAGCCGAACACATGAATGATTCGACGGGCATTTAACTCTTTCGCTGTTTTTAAACAATGATAAAACGCCTCTTCTGTGTGGGCATAATCAATCACGATATTGGCGCCTTTTGGATGGTGTATAAGTTCAAAACGTCCAGGAACCCCTGGGAATTTTTCAAGTGCAGCCAACATTTTTCTTGCATTCAGCCCAAGCAAGCGCGCTGTCAAAAAAGCGATTGCAGCGTTGTACACATTATGTTCGCCAAGAAGAGGAACCTTTAAATCATACGATTTATGGTCTTCAGCAAGCGTGGCTTGCATCGGCTTTTCGATCCGGACATTGCTTAATTGTAGCGTCGCTTCTGCTCCACCTAATGTATAAATGTAAGGCACATCCATCTTTTTCAAAGAGGCTAGAAATGCTTCCCCCCATTCACCTTGAGCGTGAATGACGGCTTTGCCAGCTGGCGCAAGTTGTTCAAATAACCGTAGCTTTGCCCCAAAATAAGCTTCCATCGTTCCATGATAATCCAAATGGTCTTGGCTTAAATTAGTGAACAACCCATAATCAAATTCGATTCCAAATACTCTATACTGCATCAATGCATGGGAAGTGACTTCCATAATAACCACTTGGTCGTTGCTCGCTGCCAATTGCCTTTGTAGCTCCAGAGCATCCATCGTCGTGTTTGTAGTTGCTGGTAAGATTTGTCCGTTTACGATGTTTTGGACAGACCCAAACAGAGAGCATGTATGCCCACATGTTTCTACTATGTGTTTCAACATATAGGACGTTGTTGTTTTTCCATTTGTTCCTGTTATGCCAATTATGATCGCTTTCTTCTGTTCATTTTTATAGAAGCGCTTTGCAGCTAACGCAAGCGCCTTTCTGCTATCTGTCACCTTTATATAAGGAACAGTCTGTTTTCCGATTTCCTTCTCGCCGATGACTGCTTTAGCTCCTGCGGCAATCGCCTGGTCAATGAACTTGTGGCCGTCGATCGAATAGCCCGCAATGGCGATAAACAAATCACCTGGCTTCACTGTTTTTGAGTTATTCGATATGCCGGTTATGTTAACAGCATCGCTGCCGTGACGTTCCTCGTACTCCAATATATCCAACAAATGTCTTAATAACATACTGGCTCCTTCTCCTTGGCTTCGCTATCTTTCATTGCCCTTAGTATGGGCAAGCACCACCAAATGAGCACATGCAATATCTGTAAGCTTGAACGCTGTACGTTTTCATTACCAAAGCTTTATTTTAATCAAAGAAGCTGCCTTGCTGGAGCGATTACGGATAAAAAAACAAGCAGCTATTGTAGCTGCTTGAAGTCGCACAAGCGTTGACCCTATTTATTTAGGCATCAGGTCAGGCGCTCTTTGCTTTTCTTTTCGGTTTTCCTTGTAATAACGGCCATTGTCCCATTAACGGAGCTGCATAACGGTCTAAACCGATCGTTCCTGCATTGTTTTTGCTAATAAGAATGAAAATGGAGAGAATGAGCATGATCGGGTTATTAGAAACGGTGCCCGCTAGCAAAAAGGACATATTCATCGTACTTCCAAAGAACGCAGCGCTTCGTGTAAGCAAACCAACGATCAAGCCAATCCCAACGAAGATTTCCCCCCACATAACGAAAAAGCTAAACAACCCGGCATTCGGCAAGGCCACATTTTCCAAAAATGCATGGTAGAGTGGAAAAGCAAGTCCCTCCCCTTTCATAACAGGATTGGCAACTGCGGCTTCTAGGAACCCGGAAGCATCGAATCCGCCTGTCACTTTGCCAAAGCCAGAAGTAACCCACATCCATCCTAAATATAGTCGCACAGCAAGCAAACATACAGCCGCGGCTTTTGTCTTTTGTAAAAAATGTAACATATAATTTCCCCCTTTTATTTGTGAATGTTTTCACATGTCTTTCTACCTCCACTATACACAACTACTTTCATTTGTTCAACATTTCACAAACTAATTCAAGAAATCGCCATAATTTGCCTTGGTTAACAACAGCACGCCGCTGCCTCCATTTGCCACTTTTTTGACGACTATTTATTATTGCTGAAAATACGATCTAGCCAGGAATGGTTTCCTGTTACCGATTTGCCATGTCTATTCCCTCCTTTTAGCGAAAAACAAAAAAGACGCACTTGCATAGGGCGTCTTTTATTAATTGATTGTGTTTGGGCCATGCTCTTCCTCATCCGCTTTTCTGTTCAAATATTCATTTGGTTCGCCGCCAGTTGCATGATGGTTTTTGATTTGGCTTAACCGGCCATTGCGGTGTGCGCCATGATTGCTGTTCTCTTTAAATTGGTTATTGCGCTTTTTGTCCTTGTTGCCCATAATTTTACCCTCTTTTCTTTCTAAGCTGGATTTAGCTTATGAGAAAAGGAACAATTTATTCATACGCATTTAGGTGAGGTACCAGATCCAACTGTTTTTGGTTGCCCTCAATCAATTCAATTGTATTTCCATCCGTATCTTTGATTGCTAAAATAAGTTGGCCATTTGCACTTAACCACAATTTCCCAAGTACCTTCCATTCCTCTAATGAAGTCTCTCTTTCCGTAAAAAACTCGCCAATGTCTTCTACAAATAGACGGCAATGGGCGTTTTGACTTCCTGATCTCTCCATTAGATGGAAGATCGCATCTTTTTTTTGGACCGCTACGCAATCAGCTGCAATATCGTTTGCTGTAAACCCGAGCCGTTTTGTATAAAACTCTTTGCTCTTAGCCAAATTCGTAACTTTAAATACTGGTATGATCTGCACCGTCATTGCCTAATCCGCCTCGCTTCTCCTAAAACCGACACACTCGTTCGTTTAATACTCTTTTGGTTAACAATACTGTTTTGATCTATACAATTTCTATACATAGTCCATAAGGCTTTGTGGAATGTTTAGGAATTGTACAGGTCGTCACATTACGGTAGAGGTGTGAGCACGAAGGGAAAGGGTTGATATATAGTCATGATGAGGCGATGAACCTATTATTTATTTCAAGAAAAGGCTTGCTTGCCGACATGTTCCGTTACCGTATTGCAGTAACCGACAGTCAGCTGTGCGTTGTCCACACAGCTCATGAGATAGAAACGTGTCTTGCCAATTTTTCCGTAGATATCGCCATCGTCTATGGAGAACAGCCAGACAGTATCGCCTTTATTAAACAACTGCGCGCTAGCAATCCCCATTTGCCGGTGCTTGTGCTCGCAGATAGGGCGACATACGAGTACATCAAAGTTTGTAGGAATTATGATGTCAACGGATTTCTATCGACAAGCACCAACTTTCAACAATTAATGGAAAAAGTAGCAAAAATCTTGCAAGGCAAGTCCATTTATGATACCTATTTATTGGAAGAGGAATCGACTCATTTGGCCCGTGTCCACTTCTCCCGCATGGAAAGAAAAGTAATCGCTTACATAGTGGCTGACTACCCTAACAAAAAAATCGCCCACGAAATGGCGATTCATGAAGGGACTGTAAGAAACTATATCAGTAACATTTATAGCAAAATTGGTCTTCATCGGCGTAAAGAGGCAAAACAACTTTTAAAGAAATGGATGGAAAAAGAGGAAAAAGGAAGAAGAAAATAGAAAAAAGAGGTGTAATGTTTCGCCTATTACGATAGCATTTGCTAGTCTTTCCCGCTGCAGATTGAAAGTAGCGGACAATCAAATCGAAGGGTGAGGATGTTTATGTCAAACGAACCATCACATGAGTCGGCTAGAAACAAGGCGGGGGAAGGCGAGTCAAGCAAACAAGCAAGTAGAGATCATCACCGAGAACATTCGACAAGCATTCGCCTAAATGATAACAAAGCCTTAACTCCTACTGAAGCCGTTGCAAAACTGGAAGCTTTATGCACGTTGCTTCGCGGTACAGAAGGCTACTATCTTCTCGACATCAAGGTAACCGAAACAGAGACCGTTGGATAAACGCCGACAGATAGTAGCCTCCTGCCATTAAAATAAGACGCTCGCCAAATGAATGACTGCTGTAGCTGTTACACAACTGAGCAGCGTTGAATAAAGAACGATTTGGGCATGGAGCTCAGGCTCTACCTCGTGCTCAAGCGCCAGTGTCGCCGTATTTCTTGAAGTAGGAAACGAGCTTGCAATAAACAAGGATTGGGCTACAACACCCTCAATGCCAAGGGTAAAGATGAACAGCAAAGCAAAGGCGGGACCGGCGACGAGCCTTCCAAGCAAACTCCAGGCGATTGCACGATGGAAAGAACGTAAACGTATGCCTGCAAGTTGAGCACCTAACAAAAACAGTGCCAACGCTACAAATCCATTGGCCAATTGCTCAAGTGGAACGAGTACAAATCCTGGAATCGGCCAAGCAAAAGCTTGAAAAACGATTCCTGCTAACAGCGCATGCACAATTGGAAGCTTTACAAGCGACTTGCCAATGTCAACGATCGACTTAGTCGCCGATAACAAATTGTAAAGCCCATATGTATATGTAAGCAAGTTTTGAAAAACAAGGACAATAATTTGTACAGACACGCCCAACGGGTTTGCACTAAAAATAAGTTGGCTAACAGGCAGCCCGTAATTGCCGGAATTCATCAACGAGATGCTGTTTTTTAATGCCGCTCCTTCCCCGCGTTTTAATTTTAGGACTTTCGCTAAAAGCTGCCCAAGCGCCATCGTGCTTCCTGTGAACACGAGCAAATAAAAAACAAGCTGCGCTAATAACTGCATGTCAAACTGTGCTTCATAAATGTTCAAAAACACAGCAGCTGGCATAAAACAAGACGTCAAGAGTTTCGAAATTGGCGTTAATTGAAAGTGAAAACGCCGCTGAAACAAAGCGCCTATTGCCATTAAAATAAGAATTGGAAGGACAACGTTCATAAATACAAGACTCATGTACCCCATTGCTGATAACTCCTTTTTAATTCAAAACATTCCTTCCTCATTATAGCGCTATCAGCGTGGTGCTAGTGTGTGGTTTATTGGAAGCTTATTGATTCAATTTTATTATCACCTCTTTTTGCTTGCTTTGACGCGTACTCGTTTTTCCTTTAAGCCCACCACATCTCGCCCGCATCATTACGAATAATCGCCGTTTGTAAAAACGCGATCGCCTTCGTCAAGCCTTCTTCGTTTGTCATGAGCCCGTCCTCATGCTCAATGCTAATGGCTCCCTTGTAGCCAATGAGCTGAAGGGCACTAATTATTTCTCGCCAAACTTCTTCATGATGGCCATAACCGACAGTCCGAAAAATCCAGGACCGATTCGCGATATCGCGGTACGGCTTCATATCAAGAACGCCGTTGCGGCTTGCGTTTACTGCCTCGATTTTCGTGTCTTTCGCATGAAAATGATAGATGGCCTCTCCAAGTTCACGAATACAAAGGGCGGGATCCATGCCTTGCCAAAAGTAATGGCTCGGGTCAAAATTGGCGCCGATTTGCTTCCCGCATTCCCTGCGTAGCCGCAACAATGTCTCATTGTTATATACGACAAAACCAGGATGTGGCTCGATGGCAACCCGCACACCATGTTCTTTTACATAGCGATGCTTTTGGCGCCAGTAAGGGAGGACTTTTTCCTCCCATTGCCATTTAAGCATTTCCGAAAAATCATGTGGCCATGGGCACGTATTCCAAACAGGATAGCGAGACTGTTCCGACTCGCCTGGACAACCAGAGAAGGTCACAACAGTCTCCACACCTAGCCTTGCAGCCAATTGTACAGTTTGCTCAAACACACGGTCATGCGCGTTGCTCACCTGCGGATTAGGATGTAGCCCATTGCCATGGCAACTAAGGGCGCTAATGGTTATACCACGCTCGTCAAAAGCAGCTTTAAACGCGGCAAGCTTATTTTCATCTGTTAAAAGCACCTCTGGTTGGCAATGGGCATCACCAACATAACCGCCTGTGGCGATTTCAACTGTATTAAGGCCCTTGTCTTTTATGTGATCCAACATTTCTGCCAACGGCTTTTCTCCGTATAAAACAGCAAATACACCAAGCCTCATCATTCGTTCCTCCCATTATTTATTTCATTGAACCAGATGCAATACCATCGACAATATGCTTTTGAAAAGCAATAAAAATTAAGATAATCGGAATAATGGCCACGAATGAAACTGCCATTAAACTGTTCCAATTCGTTCCATGCTGGCCAACAAACGTATACAAGTAGACTGTAAGCGGCCGAATGCTTTCATCGGTTGTCAAAATAAGGGCGTATAGCAAGTCACCCCAGGCAAATAAAAAGGCAAAGGCACCGACTGTTAGCAGCCCTGGCTTTGCCAATGGCAAAATAATCCGTACAAACGTTAAAAAACGATTGCTTCCGTCAATGGCTGCTGCTTCTTCTAACCCTTGGGGAATGGACATAAAAAATGGACGCAATACAAGGACGGCAAACGGCAGCGCCGTTGTTGTATTGGCCAAAATCAAGGCGATAACATGATTTAACAACCCCAAATGAGAAAACAGCAAGAAAAAGGGCAGTGCCAGCATGATGCTCGGCAGCATTTGCGCTACAAGCATGACGCCAATCATCGCTCCTTTCCCCTTAATGTCGAGCCTTGCCAATCCGTAAGCAACAGGAGCAGCAAGCGCTAATGTTAAAACCAATGTGCCCAGTGCAATCACGACACTATTGAGAAAAAAACGGACAATCTCTGGGTTGCTTAAAATATTGTCCATATAGGCATCCGTAGTCGCCTCCCGTGGAATGAGTTGTGGGGGAATTGCGAAAATCGCTGACATTGGTTTAATGGACGTAACAAACATCCAATAAACAGGAAACAAAAACAGCATCGTTGAAATAAGCCCAACTAAACTGGCTACATACTGACTTTCCACAAACCGCTTTTTCATGCTGCATCCTCCTTACGAGCAATCCGTAAATAGATAAGCGAAACAACAATCAACAAGGCAAGCATCACGGTGGTAATGGTAGCGCCGATACTGAAGTTGTAGTTAATAAACGCTTGTTCATAGGCATAAAACGGCATGACAGTTGAAGCGTACAGCGGCCCGCCTTTGGTCATAATCAAAATGATGTCAAACACTTTAAATGTGTAAATGATGCCGAGCATGACCAAAATGAACAACGTCGGTTTTAGCAAAGGCAATGTAATCGCAAAAAACTGCTGCCATTTAGAAGCCCCATCTACTCGGGCTGCTTCGTAAATGTCCGTTGGCAGCGATTGGAGTCCTGCCAGCAAGATGACCATGTTAAAGGGAATGCCAATCCAAATGTTAGCAATAATCGTGCTATAAAGGGCCGTTTGCTCATTCGACACCCAATAAATAGGCTCTTCGATAATGTTTGCCCATAATAGAAAATGGTTGATGACCCCATATTCGCCGGCGAACATCCATTGAAACAGCGTACCAGTAATCACAAGTGGAATCATCCAGGCCATTAAAAGGAGCGCCCGAAATAGGCCACGGCCTGGAAATGTTTTATTAAAAAATAACGCCAAGGCAAGCCCGATGACAAACTGGAATAGCAAACATAATGTTGTAAACACAACCGAGTTCTTCATGGATTGCAAGAACACCGCGTCCGTTAAAACAGCCTTGTAATTGTCAAACCAAGTAAACTCGTAGCCAGACATAATGTTGAATACGGTTACATTATGAAACGTCAAATATACATTGTAGCCGATTGGGAACAACATAAAGACAGCTAAAAAAAGCAGCCCAGGCAACACAAACATATACTTTCCTACTATATCGTTTTGCAGCCTTTTCTTCGGTTTGAACGAACGCGGCCGTTTTACGGCTGAAAGTGGCGACTCCATTCGCTTTCCCCCTAAGCTTATTATTGGTTTTTCTCAAACAAGGCGTTCACTTCACTGGCTGTTTCCTGAATCGCTTCATCAATAGGGATTGATCCAGACAGCGCTGCTTGAATCATGTTCTGTACTTCGTTGGAAATGGCTGGGTACTGTTCGCCATATGCCCTTGCTCTGGCAAATTCCATGCTTTCAGCAAACGGCTCATACATTTCGTCTTCTTGCCAATAGGGGTCTTCGATTAAGTCTTTTCTCGCAGGCAAGTAATGTTTGTCTTTTACCATTTGCATGAGCACCTCTTCTTCTTGCATAAACATGATCACATCCCACGCTTCTTGAATATGCTCTGAAGAACTGCCAATCGCAAAATTTTCGCCGCCAATGACGGTTGCCTGTGCCTCAGCCGCTGGGAGAGGGACTACGCCCCAATCAAATTCAAGCGAATCGCGAAATTGCTCCACTTGCCAAGTCCCATTTACCATCATCGCTGTATTCCCATTTACAAATTGCAAGGCAATATCCTGCTGATTGAGCGATAGAACTTCACGGGACATGTAACCGCTATCAATAAACTCTTTCCAAAGCGCAAGTGCCTCTCTCGTTGCCTCGCTATCCAACTGGTGCAAATCCCCGCCTGCCTGCCATAAAAAAGGGAGAAATTGAAAGGCGCCTTCCTCGCTGCGAACAGCAGCTACAGAAAATGGGTAACCGTCCGTCGTACCTGCCAGATGAGGAACAGCCTCCTTCAACTCATCCCATGTCTTAGGCGGTTTGACTCCCGCTTCTTCTAGCAAGTCGTTGTTGTAAAAAAGGGCTAAATTGTTGCTTCCAAATGGAATGCCAAAATTCCGTCCTTGGTACATCGTTGATTCCCACGGGCCTTCAAAATACTGGTCTGCTTCTCCCCATTGCTCAACCAATTCTGTCAGATCAGCTGTTGCCCCAGCAGCTGAAAGCGCTTGATGGTTCGGATTATCTACGATCATAATATCTGGAAGTTCCCCGCCAACCATCGCCAAGAGAAGCTTCCGTTGCATTTCTGAAAAAGGGACAGACACGCGTTCAATCTTGACATCAGGATGGGCTTCCTCATATTTGGCAATGGCATCGATGACTGATTTTTCTGTGCCATCCCTGCCATATGTATCCCACCATGACAAAGTCGTTTGCTCCTTCGAGGCTGTTTCGTTACAGGCGGCAACGCCAAGCGCCAGTGAACATGCCAGCATGAACGCAAATGCTTTTTTCATAAAGAAACACTCCCTGTTTAACGAGTATCAAGCCGTTTTCAACAAGTCCATTTCTTTCCTGACTTTGCCGCTTCAATCGCTGCCCACGTCAATTCGAGGCTTTTCACATTATCTTCAATTGACGTAGGTGGGACTGTATCATGG
This sequence comes from Shouchella rhizosphaerae, assembly GCF_900142675.1. Classification (GTDB taxonomy): domain Bacteria; phylum Bacillota; class Bacilli; order Bacillales; family Bacillaceae_D; genus Shouchella; species Shouchella rhizosphaerae. The sequence goes on from NZ_FRBS01000005.1 coordinate 382,553, forward strand.
TGAATAGCGGCAACAAATGCATCAAGCGACAATAGTCGGTCTGGCAACAAACTCGTTTTAAGTTGAATCTCCGTTGGTTCATCTTCTTCTGCTTTATACACGTAAACGCGGTCGTCGACTAGTTCAATTGCCCCTTTTTCACCTACGAGACGCAATTCTCCATTCCAAGGGGTTTTACGCCCCTTTCCAGCCCATCTACCGGTATAGCTTATTCGCACTTCCTCTTCAAACAGGATCTCAACATGGGCATTAGGCATGCCTTTAAACCAGCTCCATGATGGGCGGAAGCTTGCTGCTGTCACTTCAACCGCCTCTTTTTCTAGCAGAAAACGGAGAATGTCAAAATGGTGGATCGCCATGTCTTGCAAAAGAATATCAGCATATTCGTCCCTCCAGCCGCCAAAACGAGTGGCGCGGTTAAAATAGTAATCCCCATACTCCACCTTTCCAATCACCTGTTGATCGAGTAGCTCTTTAATCGTCTGGATTTGCGGGTGGTAGCGATAATTTTGGCTAACCATTACTTTTTGCGCGTGTGCGTTCGTAAATGCCAGTAATGCTTTTCCTTCCTCGAGCGTATCTGTCAATGGTTTTTCCATCATGACATGAAGCTTCGCTTTGATGGCTGTCTTCGCCAAATCGGCATGAGTAGTTGGTGGCGTCACAATTAACACAAAGTCGGCTTCTACTTTCTCGATTGCTTCTGCTAGACTGTCAAATGATAAAACACTGCGATTTGCCCGTTTCAATGCCGCTTGCACATTCGTCTCGAGTGGATCGACAATGGCTACTACCTCTGCTTGCTGGTAAGATTGGAGCAGTTCAAACCAAGAAAGTCCAAACCCCCCTACTCCAACTTGAATCGCTTTTAACATGTTCCCTCAACCTCCATTTTTCAGTCAATTGATTATCGATAATCAAAACAAAGTAAAGAAACAACTTAATCATTGGAATATCACAACCCAATGATTAAGTATAGTACGAGGCATTGTTTTTCATGACAATTTCCAGTTTCGTAATCGTTGATTGTTTAGCGTCTTCGTCCTCGAGCACCATCAAAGAAAACAATTTTTTGATTGCTAGGTATCCTTGGCTGACTGGGTCTTGAGTAATCGTTGCGGCAATCATTTGCGTACGAAGATGCTTATAGATCAAATCATTCATATCGTGGCCAACCAATGCTGCCACTTGATGCTTAGGGTATTTTGAAAAAAACTCGGCCACATTCCCTAACTCTGCTGTAGCTACATACAACCCATCCAAACCAGCCATTTCTTTCTGCCATTGCTGTCCTGGCTGGAAGGGCAAGTCACTTTCTCCAAGGCGAACCGCCTTACACAGCTCCAGCCTAAATTCCTCTAGGCCTTCACGAAAACCTTGTAGTTTTTCCCGCGCTTGGTAATCATGATTTCCGCCTAGCAGCACGCCAACCTTTCCTTGCGCTGGAACCAGCTTCGCCACTAATTCAGCAGCTAACCTTCCTGACGAGTAATAATCGCAGCCAACATAAAATAACCGCCCACTGTTTTGTGCGTCCACATTAAACGTACAAATAGGCTTTTTACTCGCTTTTAAATACGGGGAAATCGCATCGCCAAGGGCAGCTATTGCAACAGCATCAATGGTGTCATCTGCCAATATTTCTTGAATCCGTTCAGGTGATTCCGTAAATGCTTCAACCGGGAGGCGAAAACGATGGACTGTGACGCCGTAGTCCCGCAGTTCTAATTCAGCTTGGCCAATGCCTGTCTCGATTTGCTCCCAAAAGTAAGCCGGATATTCTTTGTAAACGACAGCGACATGAAAGGTTACTTTTCGTGAGAGGATGCTGGCCATCCGGTTAGGAACATAGCCCATTTCCTCCGCTTTTTCCAATACGCGCTTGCGCATTTTTTCACTGACATTGGCGCGATTGTTCAGAACTCTATCTACTGTAGCAATTGAAACGCCTAGTTGTTTCGATATTTCTTTTGCTGTGACTTTCATTTCTTCCCTCTTCGTTTTGATTATCGTAAGTCAATTGTAAGATTATTAAAATCATACATGTAAACGTTTTAAAAAACAAGCATAAAATTTTATGACACAATCAACGCCTGGCGTAACAGCCTGGCGTAACCAGGCGTTGTTCTCGGAAACGATCTTCTTTTATAAAAAAAAGAAATAAGCCGTTAAATCCGTAATCTTTCCTTTTTCATTGAGTGTATATAGGTCACAAAACGCCGCTTTCCTTTTCGTTCCTGTTTTATCTGGGCACAGCATCGTTCCTTCGATGGCTGCAGTACGGCCAGAAGCAATGATCCGTTTTGTCGTGTATTCTTCGCTCACAACCCCTACTACTGATTCCAGCCTTTTGGCGACCTCCTGCTTCCCCTCAATAACGGAGTCACCTACCATTTCCCACCGGATGTCTTCGGCCGCATGGCTAAGAATAAAATCAACGTCCCCTTTGGCGAATGCCTCATTTAAATCTGCATACAATTGCGTAAACTGTGTTTGTTCTGTTTTCAAGTCATTGCCTCCTTAAATCAAGTTACACTCATCTTACCAAATGGAACAAACAGCCGTTTCTCACCAATTGCGCTGTTTAAGAAGAAAATGGTTCATCAATAATGGCAAGGAAATCAAGATTGGCGGATCATCCTGTTTAGGAGGGTGAAGTTGTAGGCGAATCCCCTCTACTGCGGCAAATGGCCGCATGACAATCGCTGTCTTTAGGCGGCCGCGCAATGTTTGCTGCGGGAGTAGAAAGTCTTTGCCTTCCATCCCCCATGAAACGGCTGTTGCCAGCAAATAATACGTCCCAGGGGCAACATTCACAAAGCAAAAATCGTCGCTGCCAGAGAGCAACGTACCGTAACGTGGCAACCCTTCAGGGATCGGTTTTGAGAATAAGCCGACTAACACAACACCTGAAAACGGCGAACCGGCTGTAACAGTCCCGCTTACGCTATTTATCGGAGGGGCAGCCGCTCGTGTCGCGTGCCACTTTTGCAGCCTTTGCAAAGCTTGTAAATGTCCTTCCGCACTTGCTAATGATTCACGGAAACGGCCAGGGCTCACCCCTACTCGTTCAGTAAAGCGGGTCGTAAACGTGCCAAGGCTTTGCTGGCCAATTTCTAAACCGATGTCGCGAACTCCTAAATTTGTATGGACGAGCAGACGTTTCGCTTTATCTAAACGAAGGGCAGAGACATAATAAAGCGGCGAAATCCCGATTTCATTTTTGAATTTTCGGACAAAATGATACGGACTATATCCGACATGTTTGGCGATCACGTTTAAGCGAAGCGATTCATGGAGGTTTCGCTGGATAAACGAAACAGCCTCGATGATTTCCGGCGTAGGAGCTGACAACGGTTCACACCTCTTTTTCTACCATTGTACCTTGGCAGAGAGTTGCTGGCAAATCAAGCCCCGGTAGATGAAAACGGAAGAAGCTGTTCCACCGAAATGGAACAGCGAGATCGCTAATTTGTCCCGTTTCTACTGGCTGTTATTTTCAGCACGCTCTACAATCATGTCAGCAATTAAATCGATTTGGCCACGGACAGAAATCGGGTCATACGGATAAAATGTATCGAAATCATTTATAAACACACGATTGTTTTTGACTGCCTCAAGCCCTTGCCAGATAGGGGAAGACTCCATCTCAGGAAGCTTGCTGTCCCCTTCAGGATGGTAGTCGGTAATAAACATGTAATCAGCTGCGTAATCAGGAATGACTTCCGTAGACAATTGTTTCATTTCCCCTGTTTTGATTACTTCTTCGTCAATCGCTTTCGGCGCCTTTAAACCAAGCGCATTGTAAATGACTTGCCCGCCACGGCCGGCGTTGTCATTGAATACCCAGAAATCGCCTTTGTCCGTCAATTCATAAATGCCAAATGTCGCATCGTCTTCGACTACTTCCTGTACGCGAGCTCGAGCCGCTTCCGCCTCTTCATTAAAACTGTCGAGAAATTGAGCCGCTTCTGCTTCGGCATTTGCTAGTTCGCCAAACAGTTGCAACGATTCTTCAACATTTTTAGCCGTATTGTATGGAATGACTACGGTTGGCGCAATTTGAGAAAGCTTCTCGTATTGTTCTTCGTCCATCACAACAATTAAGTCAGGTTCAAGCGCAAGAACCTCTTCTGTATGAATCGGATCACCCACATCCTTTATATTTTTAAGCTCTTCTTCAATAAACGGGTTCGAAAAACTCCAAGAACCTGCCCCGACCACATTCGCACCAACGGCTAAAAACTCGCCAGCATAAAAATCAGTGACAATTCTTTCTGGATTTTCAGGTATGTTTATTTCTTCCCCATTAGGAGCCGTAAACGCCCGCGTCTCTCCACTCGTAGTTGCGTCGTTTTGATTATCGCTAGGCTCCTCGCCTTCATTTGAACTTGTACCACAGCCTCCAAGCAAAAGTACAGTTGCAAGGAAAGAACTGAAAATAACAGGAACCTTCATGAACCAAGTACCTCCATATGTTTATTTGCAAATGAAAATCATTATCACCAACACTATAGCAGCAGCAAAGCAAAGCGTCAACAGCAATTGAAGTCGCAAACAACCTTTGGTTAGACGTTGATAAACGTTCAATGTTAGACTATTGAAAAAAGACAAGGAGTGTTTCAGATGATTCCCACTGTCACACTGAAAGATGGGCTGCAGTTGCCAGCTATTGGCTTTGGCACGTATGCGTTGAATGGAGCAGCAGGCGTCAATGCAATGGTGAGCGCGATTGATATTGGCTATCGTCTGCTAGATTCTGCCTTCAACTACGAGAATGAGGGAGCTGTCGGAGAAGCGATTCGGCGTAGTTCTGTCCCAAGGGCACAGTTGCGCGTCACTTCAAAGCTACCAGGGCGGCGACAAGCATATGCGCAAGCGATCGTGACCATTCAAGAATCTTTGTTGCGCGCAAGATTGGACTATTATGACCTATACTTGATCCATTGGCCAAACCCAAAAACCGACTTATATGTAGAAGCATGGCAAGCATTAATCGATGCCCAAAAATGGGGGCTTATTCGCTCAATTGGAGTATGTAACTTTTTGCCAGAGCATTTAGAGCGATTAGAACGGGAAACAGGCGTCATGCCAAGCATTAACCAAATTGAACTTCACCCTTATTTTTCTCAGGAAAGCCAACGTGTTTGGGATAACAATCATCATATTGTTACCGAATCATGGAGCCCTCTCGGCCGCGCTAGCAGCGTTTTGCAAGACAAAGTGATTAAACAGATTGCGGCTACGCACAGAAAAAGCGTCTCACAAATTATATTGCGCTGGCACGTACAGCTTGGGGCAATTCCGTTGCCAAAATCGGCTTCACCTGAACGCCAACTTGAAAACATAGCGATTTTCGATTTTTCCCTAAGCACGGAAGAAATGGAGCAAATAAACAAATTAACAAAAGCCGACGGCCGCATTCAAAACCAGGATCCTGCCGAATATGAAGAATTTTAACGATTAGACAAAAAATGGTAGAGCGGGACGTAACGAATACACGTAGTTTCATAAGCAAGCATATGATCGAGGCAAATGCCGAGCATACCCTTGTCCACAGGCTAACACGAGTACAGTAAATGTACTCGTGTTGCTTCATGAAAGCGCTTGACTATTTATTATAACGCTCCCATACTAAACTTAGGAAAGTGTGTTTTAGGGGGAATGACGCGATTGAACAAACCAACCATTAAAGATGTAGCCAAAGAAGCAGGCGTTTCGATTGCCACTGTTTCCCGCGTATTAAACAACGGAATTGGCTATTCTATAAAAACAAAACAACATGTGCTAAAAACAATCGAAGAAATGGGTTATTCCCCAAATGCGATTGCCCGCGGCCTCATTAATAAGCAAAGCAATACGATTGGCGTTTTGTTTCCAGAAATATCAGGACTTGTCAGCGCTGAAATTCTTCAAGGAATAGAGGAAGCTGCACATGCGAGAGGGAAAAGCATTGTCATTTGCAATACAGCCTCTAGCGGCCATAAAACAAAAGAATACTTAAAGTTGTTGCAAGAAAAACAAGTAGACGGCATTTTATTTGCAAGCCAACTGCTAACATTGGAATATGTGGCAATCGTCCGCAAAATGGGCGTGCCTGTTGTCACCGTATCTGCTTATTCGGAAGACCCAACGATACCAGCTGTCCAAGTCGACAATGAAACGGCAGCTTATGATGCGGTCTGTTATTTCATTCAGCAAGGCCATACAGAGATCGGTATGATTAGCGGAAACCCGTCTGATTTGTTGGCTGGAGCGCCACGAATGGCCGGTTACAAACGGGCGCTCAAGGAAGCGGGAATTGCTTATGTGCCTACGAAAGTTGCCTGGGACAAAGGGTTCTATTTTGAAGATGGGCAGAAAGCCTTTCAACGGCTTTACACCGATCATCCGAATTTGACAGCTATCTTTTCGGCAAGCGATGAACTCGCGATCGGTGCCATGTCCGCCGCTACTGCAAAAGGGCTTCGCATTCCGGAAGATCTTTCTGTTATCGGCTTTGATGGCACCAAGCTCGCAAAAATGGCCGTTCCTCCTTTAACAACCGTTTCGCAACATTTTTTTAGCATGGGCAAAACGGCTGCTAACTTGCTGTTTGATTCAATCGCAACCGGGCAAGCAAGTTCAGGACGCATCATCCGACATGAACTCATCAAAAGGCACTCCGTCCAGATGCCCTCATCCACTAAAACGATGGATTAAACACGCTCTTTAAAGGGTTTTTAAGACTATTCAGGAATGCCCTGATAAAGTCGTGATCTCGTCTTCTGTCTTTTTCTCGATCGATTGCTCATAATTTGCAGTCTGAGCTGCCAATTGTTCGATCGCAGCTGCAGCTGATGAGACAACCGCTTTCATTTGTTCAGCTATCGATACATGCAATTGGCTAACATTGCTTTGAATTTCGCCAAAGTGGGCTTCATTTGTTTGCCCAAAATGGAGAATCTGTTCGAAGCATGTCTCCATCGTTTCCATACTAGAGATTCCTTGTTCAACAGCTTGGACAACTTCCGAAATCGAATGTTCAACAAGCTTTCTTTGGGCATGGACGTCTGAAACTAAACTGGCTACGTGGCCACTTGAGTCTTTGGTTTTTATTGCCAATTTGCGGACTTGGTCTGCTACCACGGCAAACCCTCTTCCGTAGTCTCCCGCTTGTGCCGCCTCAATGCTCGCATTTAGAGACAATAGTGTCGTTTGGTCTGCGATTTGCTTAACAATCGCAACAACTTCCTCAAATTGTGTAGATAACGTCGTCAATTCATTCATGCTAGCTTCAATTTGTTTTATACATGCTTGGATGTGGTCCATATGGCCGCTCTGCCTGTCCACTTGCAGCTGGCCACTTTTGGAAGCATCTAATGAGCGCGCGGAATGAAATTTGCCTTCGTCCGTTAATGTTTCAATTGATTGGGATTGGACAGCTGCTTTTTGGACAGATTGTTCCATTTTACCGATTAAATGCTCAATGTTTTGGAGAGCGTGGCGGACTTGCCCGATATACGTATCTTTGTGTTTCTCAAATTTTAACCGGATCCGCCGTTCTTCCTCTTCATACGCTTCTAAAACGAGCTGTTGTTCAAAGTTGATAAACTTCCCAACTGCGCAAAAAGCAAGAAATTGTTCATTGCCACTTTTGAAGTGTTTGACGATCATCCGCTGTAGTTCTAGTTGCAAGTTGTGAAAAGCGCCGATGTACCACTTGGTTTTAAGGCCAATTCGAACATGGGTTTGTGCGATCCGTTTACGCTTAGCAAAAAAAGCGGCATCCACCTTTCCTTCAAACATTTCTAAAATATGCTGCTTTAATGTTTGTTTTAACGCGTCAATGCTGCTATGAGTCGTTACTAACTGCCGTAAATGGGGCTGTTCAAGCAATTTCTCGTAAAAGGCTTCAGTAATCGGTGCAATATGTTCGTTTACAAGTGGATACAAGAGATGTATATATTCGAGATCACTTGCATGTAAATCGATAAACCCAATTTGTTTTTGGCAGTCACTTTCATCCAGTTCGATTTTAATAGGTTCTGGCTCCCTTTTCACTTGCTCGTTCTCCTGTTTGTTTGCTTTTCTTAAAAACAACAGTCTGCCCCCTTCTTATTTGCACACTTTTCTTTTTTATCGGCAGCCAGTTTTTTCCGTTTAGCTTTGATGAATGATTGCTTATCGTGTATGCTTGTTTTGTTTGCAAAACCTTTAGCGAAAGGAGCACATAAGCCATGGATCCAAACGAACTCGTTGCCAAAGTAGGCGAACAACTAAAAGCTGTGCCCGGAATTGTTGGCACCGTTCTTGGTGGTTCTCGCGCGCGAGGCACCCACAGCGCCAATTCTGACATCGATATCGGCATCTATTATGATCTCAGCCAAGGATTTACGACCGAACAGCTTGACCGGTCTGTCCGGGCTTTACAAGATTGTAACGAAGAGGAGCGTGTCGTTACCGCTATTGGGGAGTGGGGAGAGTGGGTGAATGCTGGTGCCTGGCTTGTTATTAATAGCTATCACGTGGATCTAATATTACGTGACATCACACGGGTCGAACAAGCCATTGCCGATTGCCGTAACGGAGCCGTCACGATGCATTACCAAACGGGACATCCACACGGCTATGCCAATGCTATGTATATGGGTGAACTGGCGATCTCCCGTATTCAAACTGATCCTTTCGGAAAACTCGCACAATTAAAAGCGTTGACTGAGCCATATCCAATAAAAATGAAACAGGCGCTTATCCAGTTTTTCACGTTTGAAGCTTCATTTTCCCTCATGTTGATGGAAGCCAATGTTGATAAAAACGATTTATCATACTTGATGGGGCACGGCTACCGAGCGATAGCCTGTTTAAATCAAGTCCTCTTCGCTAAAAATGAACGATATTGCATTAATGAGAAGAAAGCCGTCATGATGATTTCATCCTTTCCACGTAAGCCGCTTCACTACACAGAACGGATTGATGAAGCAATCACTCTTCTTTCTAGTCATGCTTCCTGCTGCCAGCAAGCCATTGCCCAACTAAAGGCACTGCTGGAAGAAGTAAAAAGCCTTTAAGACGTTGATAGAAGGCGGATCGTGTATGTCTGACAATGCTCGATTTCCTGCGATAAGCATAAAGAGGTTGTCAACCTAGTCGACAACCTCGGATAGAGCTCTGTCTGCTCTATTTATGATGGCCTATCCATTAAGTGAAATTCTTCTAACAAACTTAACGTAATTTCTTTCGCGTGCGCACTTGTGCCATCTAAGTTTGTCACAAACGCATACGTGCCATTGCTAGATTCAATAAAACCGACATACCAGCCAACGTCTGGCCCTTGCCCCGTTTTCCCATAAAGGGTAAAATGGTCGCCTTCCTCCTCCATCATCATACGTTTTACTGTTTTCATTGCATCTTTTGAAAATGGAAGTACTTCGTAGTATAAATTGTGGATAAAGTCAGCTTGCTCAAGAGGAGTAATCTCAAGTGAACTGCTTAGCCAAAATTGGTCAATGCCACCCGTGATATCGCGATTGCCGTAAGAAATGGCATCAAGCCATTTTTGCATTTGTTCTTCGCCAATATCCCTGGCAAGCGCTTGGTAATACCAAACGACAGAATGCCTCAATCCAGATCCAAGTGTGTGATCCTTATTCCAGACGTCGAGCTCTCTTTCAATGCCGTCCCAGTACTTTATATCGTATTCATCTTCCACTGCCCCCGTTTCCAAGCCAATTAGGGCATTTGCGACTGTAAAAGTCGACTGTGGCGGAAATGCTTTTTCTGCTCTCTCGTGGTTGTACACAAATGTACGGTCCTGCTGTAAATCGTGAAGAACAAAAGTGCCATCATGGCCAGAAAAATATTCCTCCGCTTCAATCTCCTCTAGTTTCGGAATCTCTTTTGCAAATGTTGGTTCATCTGCTGGAACACCTTCGCCTATAAACGCTACTACACCAGCTAAACCTAAAACACTCGCTGCCATTATTGCCTTCTTCATTGCTTTCACCTCATCTTCTTCCTCGAGCATAGCAAAAAGCCACTTCTTTTAACATGGCATGAAGATGATGCTTTCCTGACGTTTCCCTAATAATGTTCAGAATCTTGAGATGTCCGATTCAACCTTTCTTTGAGCGACCTTCCCCTAAATCCAGCATATAGCCGTACCTTGGTATTGTCACAATCATGCTGCTGTATGCGCCTAGCTTTTTCCTAAGTCGATAAACGAGTGCATTCACTTCTTCCTTCTCAACATCAGGCACCGTTCCTCCTTGTACGGCCAAACGCTCAGGCCAAACATTGGCTTTCAATTCTTCATAACTGACGGCGCGGTTGCGATGATCATATAGGCAAAACAGCAATTCAATATGTTTGCCGCTCAATGCTAAGCGCTTGCCATCGACAATGACTTGCCGCTTCGTCTTGTGTACAACTAAACGATGGTCAATGACGGCATCTAATTCTCGCGTTTGTTCTTGGCGTTGTTCGCTTCCATGCAAAAATGTCAGCTCCACTACCCCTTTTGCCAATGTGATCGAATCACTATGGTGTAGGGGAAAAGGCTTGCCTGCTGGTATTGACAACCGATTCACTTCGACGCCATGCTTGCTATTCAAGTCTGTTATTGTATAATCGCCATCTTTTTCTTCTATTAAAGCATGCTTGCGTGAAATATAAGGATCAGCAAAGCCAATATCGACAGAAGGGCCTGCCCGGCCAATGAGCATTCGACCTCCGCGAACAAAAAGCTGCTCGCCGCTTGGAAAACCTTGCCCTTTAATGATTTGGATGGCGGTTTTCTGCATCCCTTTTCCTCCTTTTTTACGATCACTCTTTCCTTATCATAATCGACTTCCACTTATTTAGAAAGACAACGAGCTTTGGCCGTGTATAATAAGGGAGACAAGGGAGACAACCATTTATATGAAAAAGGAGCATAATATGAGTTTTATCCGCCAACAATTCAACGATGATGCCAGCCAAACAAAGGCGCTCAATGGCATCCAGCCGAACAAACTTGCAGCCCGCCTCACCGCCCTATCGCAAATTGGCCGTACGAAAACAGGAGGGGTGACGAGGCTTGCTTATACCAACGAAGAAGCACACGCAAAACGCCTGCTGACGCAATGGGGGACACGCATTGGGCTGACAATGCGAGAGGACGAGGTTGGAAACCTTATTGGCCGGCTCGAAGGAACACAGCCTGATCTAGGAGCCGTAGCGACAGGTTCTCATATTGATACCGTTGTCAATGGCGGAGCGTTCGATGGCGCTCTCGGCGCGGTCGCTTCCCTATGTGCAATTGAATCGCTTCTAGAAGACGGCAAGTCATTTCCTCGCCCGTTGGAATGGATTATTTTTGTGAACGAGGAAGGATCTCGATTTCCAACTGGCATTTATGGCTCACAAGTGATGATGGGCGAATTTACTGAGGCTGATCTTGAGCGCTACGCTGACAAAGATGGCGTGACGTTAGTAGATGCCTTAAAAAATCAAGGGTTTGACCCACACAAACTAGCAAAAGCCCATCGTCAGCACAAAGACTTTTATGCCTTCATCGAATTGCATATCGAGCAAGGCAAACGGTTAGAAAAAGCAAATATTCCGATTGGTGTCGTTAGCGGGATTGCGGGCCCGCTATGGCTTCAGGGCACATTTAAAGGTGAAAGCGACCACGCCGGGAATACGCCGATGGGCATGCGCAAGGACGCAGCTGTCGCTGGAGCGGAATGGCTGGTCGCGATTGAAAGCCTCCCTGCCCAGTTTAGCCAAACGGCTGTTGCTACCGTTGGCCAACAAACGGTATATCCGAATACGCCGAATGTTATTAGCGGTGAAGCAACACTTACCGTTGACATTCGCGACATTGAGCTCACACAACGCAACCGCTTAGTGGAAGCCATTCAAGCGGCCGGGTTGGAGATTGCTGCCAAACGTGGACTGGACTTTTCTTATCAAGTATTAACTGATATTGCCCCTGTTCCCATTTCTGCTTTTATTCAAGAGACGATTAAAACAAGTGGGGAAAAACTAGGCTTGCCTACGATGACTCTCCCTAGCGGTGCTGGGCATGATGCGATGATTATCGGCCGCCATGTCCCCCATACAGGCATGATTTTTGTACCGAGCGTTGACGGCAGAAGCCATTGTCCAGAGGAGTTTACCTCACTTGATGACTGTGTAAAAGGCACAGCCGTATTAAAGGACGTACTTGCCCAATTGTTGACCTCTATCAACTAAAACAGAAAAACAAATAGGAGATAAATTGGGAGCCAAGCACTTGAATCGCCAGTAAGTTTATTGAGCTTACTGGCGGTTGCCTTATAAATGTTCAGACTCCGTGCCATTAGCTAAAAAGAAACGAATCGCTTCTCCGATCAGTGTAGGCAATACACTCATATGTCCCGCTTCTGGTACAGAGAAAAAAGTGGATTGAATGTTGGATGCATTCCTTGTTAAACGTGCATGGAGAGCGATCGCATCTTCGACCATATGGGATTTTTCTTTTTCTCCTACACTAAGCAGTAGCTTTTTCATGGGCGCTGCAGCATCGTGTTTTCCCGCTAAATACGCGGCTGCCACGTCTTGAATATAGCGGTTTTTCCACCAAACCGACGGACTTCCTGCTATATACGTGTCAAACAAGTGGTTTCTCGTAAATAATGTATGAAGAACGCAAAGCCCGCCGAGTGAATGCCCGAAAAATGCTCGTTTTGTTGGATCAAGGGGATATTTTCGCTCTAGCTCAGGCATTACCTGTTCTTCCAACATAGAAAGGAAAACGTCTACCCCGCCTGATGGTGGCCAAGGTTCGCCATGTTTGCTTGTGCCAACCTCTTCTTGTGTAGCAGAAACGGTATAATCAAAAAAGCGCCTTTCCTTACAAAACGGTCCATCGGTGTCATAACCAATGGCGACAACAGCCGCGGGAGAAAAACCATGTGGCGGCCGTGTCATGAGGCGAAGCGCCTCTGTCATCGAGGCAAATACTGCATTGCCATCGAGCAAATACAACACAGGGAATCCACCTTCAGGTGCCTGTTCTGATGGCACCGATACAAATAGGACGTGTTCGCTGCCATTTGCTTTTAAAACCCACTTATCGCTATGAGGCAATACGTATGCCCCAGCATTGCTTAGCATGTCACCAACCTCCTTTGCCGTGCATCGATTTATTTAGCTTTTTGTGTTTGGAACAATAGAAATACAAAATAAGGGACGCCGATTATCGAAATGACAATGCCGACCGGGAGCTGTGCTGGGGAAAACATCGTTTTCGCTAGCCAATCAGCAGCGACGACGATCCCCATTCCAATAAGTCCACTAGACGGCAAAAGAAAACGATGGTGGATCCCTACAAGCCTCCTTGCTATGTGAGGGGCAAGCAAACCAACAAAGGTCATGCTTCCGGCCACGGATACACATGCGCTCACAAGGCCAACACTTAGCAAAATCAGGAGACGGCGCTCTTTTGCTAAATCAACACCAAGCCCTTTTATACTTGTATCAGCTAAGCCAAGTACGTCGAGAACTCTAGCCTTATAAAAGGCAGCAGGCGTCAATAAAAAAATCCACGGCAGCACTGTGACGACATGTTTCCAATTGGCGCTATAGACGCTGCCTGCCAACCAAACAGCAGCCGCTTCGTAATCTCTAGGATTCATTTTAAGTGAGAAAAACAGCGTGAGCGCTCCAAATCCAGCCGAAACGGCGATGCCTGTCAATATAAATGTTTGCGGATCGAGCCGGCCCTTTTCCATTGCAAATGCGAGAATAAAAACGATGGCAAGCAAACCGCCACACCAGGCAAATACTGGCATTGCCAGCACGCTTAGCCAATTGACAGTAGACAGCTGCCCTTGAAAGAAGAACATAAAACAAACAACAGCCGCCCCTGCCCCGGCATTAATGCCTATAATGCCGGGGTCAGCCAATGGATTTCGCGTGATGCCTTGCAAAATTGCCCCTGCAAGGCCAAGCCCAAATCCGACAACCGCCCCAATCACAATGCGAGGCAAGCGGAATTCAAAGACAACAAGGTCGAAGCGCGTATTTTCTTCAAGCCGAAATAACGTCTTGAACGTTTCCGTAAGCGTTAATTCATATGACCCACTCGTTAAATGAAGATAGACGGCGACGATGAGCAGTGTAGCTGCCCCAACTAGAAACAATCCAAAGCGCTTTCGATCAGAGGGCATGCCTTTTCCCTCCTTTGGTTTTAATTAAGTACAAGAGAAAAGGCACGCCAACGAAAGATGTCATTATGCCAACAGGCGTTTCAAACGGAAAATGGACGAGGCGGCTCGCTACATCACAAAGAGGCAAAAACATCGCTCCTAATACGGCAGATGCAGGAATGATTTTTCTGTAATCATACCCAAATAGAAACCGGGCAATATGGGGAATGGCTAGGCCTACAAAAGCAATTTTCCCTGCCAAGGCAACCGATATGCCGGTTAAAATGACAACGGCTAAAAACGCTAAACGTTTAATCAAGCGAGTGCGCTGTCCGATACCCGCCGATACTTCATCGCCTAAAGCAAGCGCTGTAATTTGCCGCGCCAAAGACAGCGCTAATAGGGTGCCTACGACACAGAATGGGAGCGCCAACACCAGTAAAGATGGTTCCATTTGATGAAGCCTGGCGCTATACCAAAAGCTCACGTTTTGAGAGACTTGGAAATAGACAGCAATCGCTTGGGCGACTCCTCCTAAAAACGTCCCCATAATCGTTCCTAAAATCGCAAGCCGGACAGGGGAAAAACCATGTGGCAAGAGCGAGGCAACCCCAAAAACTGCCCCTGCTCCTACAGCAGAGCCAACTAGGGAAAACAAGATCATTTCGAGCCCCGACGCCCCCGGAAGCCATACCATTAAGACCGTAATCATAAACAGCGAACCATCAGTTACCCCCATAATGGACGGGGAAGCTAAATAGTTCCGCGTAATGCCTTGCATCAACGCCCCTGAGACCGCGAGGCTGGCGCCAATGAGTGCTGCTCCGGCAAAGCGTGGCAAGCGCGTACGCCATACTACTTGATGGTCCGTATTGCCAGGGTCAAACTGAAACAGCGCTTGTATGACCGTGCGCCACTCCATTGACTTCGCGCCAATGGCAAGTGAACACCATCCGATCGCTGCTATGAGAACGACAAACCCAATGGCGAGAACTATTGCGTTTCGCCTTGCTGGTCGGAAGGCGTCGCCGTTAATCGACAAGGAGATCAACAGCCTCGTTTAAAAACTCGATCCTGCTCCAAGACGGACCTCCTTCAGACAATGGGTCCACAACATTCACAAATGTCCGTCCTTCAGCAAGGGCAGGGACATTTTGCAAAATTGGGTCATCCTGCAGTTGTTCAAGCAAATCCCCTTCATCTTCTGAGTTCTCTTGTGCTGCATCTTGAATAAACAAATAATCGGGATTGATTTCGGCAAGTTGCTCGGTTGAAATCAATTGTTGTGCTTCGGCAGCTTGTGTGACTTCCGGCGCCTCAATACCTAAGTCTTCATAAAGAATTGGATTGACAAATACGGTATGCGGATAAATATAAAGATCGTTATTTCGCACACGGACGGCTAAAACCGTTTGATCCTTTAACGAATCGCCAATTACTGCCTTCGCCTCTTCCAGTTCCTCGTAGTAAGCGGCAATCGATTCCTCTGCCACCTCTTGTTTGCCTGTTAGCTCCGCTAAAAAGCGAAGATTGTCTTCCCAGTCTGTTGCAATGTGTGAAATTTGCACAGTGGGCGCTATTTTTTCAAGCTCTTCAATGACTTCAGGAGGGAATTTCGTTGAAGCCAAGATGACATCTGGGTCGAGCGCCAAAATTTTTTCTACATCTGGCTCCGTCTTTTCCCCGATTGGTTCTGTTTGCCCCGTAATCGGCGCAAACATGTCAGGAAACGCACCGCCAATGGTCATAGCGCCAATTGGCTCTACATCGAGAACAAGAGCATCTTCCATAGCTTCCATCGCTCCCGTTACAACAATGCGCTCGACGTTTTCCGGCAGCACATAGTCTTGGCCAAGGTACGAGAGCGTCTGCTCGCCATTGCCCTGTTGTTCCCCACTGTTCTCTGTCGTTCCTTCATTAGCTGGACCACTGCCCTCTGCTCCAGAACCACATGCTGTTAATGCAGCTATACTCGCCAAGGCAAGTGCCCCTAACCACCCTTTTTCCATTGTTTATAACCCCTTTCTTTATCGTCAATTAAATGAGAACGATTATCACTATTGGTTAGTATAGGGGGACAACTTGTATATGCACATGGAATTTTTTCAGCAATTACATGGACTGAAGTTGGGAGCGGAGAAAAAGAAGCTTGCGCCACTGGGCAAAGGCAGAGTATTCGAACCACAAATCAGAAGGCAAATGTTTGACTTGGCCGGTTCTTACAGCAGGCAGCCCGTTCCATTCTTCACTTTGCCGGACATGTTCATAAAAAGCCTTTGTTTGGCTGTCATGGAGGCAAAGCACCCACAACCATCTCGGCGCCAATTCTTTAAGCTCAAGCAAAGACAACGGTGCTGCCGACTGCTGCCAGCCTTCAAAACCAACGTCATGAAACAAACTTGAAATGCCTGGGTTTGTATATAAATAAATCCCTTCGCCTGCAATCCGCAAAATGACTGGACTGGCCGTGTTTTCTTTTTCAATCGATTGTTTGCAAGCGACTGCTGTTTCTTCATAATGGCTAAGAAACCGCTGTGCTTCATTCTGTTCATGTAAGGCTTCGGCGACGAGGATAAACTGGTCTTTCCAACTTCCAGCGTTGCTAAGGTCTATAAAAGTAGGGATGGAGACAGTAAAGGCATTCCGTTCTTCTTCATGGAGTTTCCTTTTCGCAAATAAAACATCCGGTTTCCAATCGATCAGCCTTTCCATATTTGCTTGCCAATCATGATTCGCCCGGTAAGCGCTCAAATGGACTGGAACCTCGTGCTGGTACAGCTCATAATAGTGCTTTGTCCATTTCGGGTGCATCGGCGCAGCAAATGGAATTTGCCGCAAAGCAAGCAAATCACCTAGCGAATCAAGATCGTAGGCGGCCAGTTTCCGCATTTTCTTCTCTCTATACTGGCTAGGCGAAAGGCCAACCTCCTTTTTAAACTTCCTGCTAAAATAAAATTCATCGTCATAGCCGATCCGATGTGCAATGTCTTTAAGGGGCAACGTCGTTGTTTGAATAAGCCGTTTTGCTTCCGTTAATTTGACTTCCGCTGCATATTGTGACACGCTTTTGCCCGTTTGTTGCGCAAACTTTTCGCTTAAATACGACGGATGGAGGCCTGATAATCCCGCCAACGTTTTTAAGCTAATACGGGCATGGGGATTTTCTTCAATATATTGCTTTGCCAATTCAATTCCGCTCATCGAGATATTGCTGCCTTCTTCCAGACAGCGGTATAACAAGTCTGGAAATTGGACTTGATTCCAGAAAAACGCATATTTGTTTTTTCTCAAAAGAGCAGCTGCAAGATCTGCCGTTTTCTCATTTGCACATCCTTTTCGTCTTGGAAAATGCCAATTTGTCGCTTGCAGCAACTCCCCATTCTCTCTCGGTTCATACATACGGAAACAAAAGAGGGCGATTTCCGCGCCTTCGCCTGGAAAATGGTAGGCATCCCCAGGTTTTAAAAGATAAAAATGGTAGGGGGACAGCGATGCCTTTGTATCGTTTACCTGGACCGCCAAAGAACCGGACTGGACAAAGCAAAGCATATACGTGTCCGCGTATGCCATGCTATGAACCAGAGAGACAGTGCTTGTTGTCGTTTTTTCCAAACGGATCAGCGCTTCTTTCCAATCTCTCACTCGCACACACCTCAATTAATTGATAATCATTATCAATAAATATAGCATATTTCCTGACGAATGCGCGTCCCCCTTCTCATTCTAATTACAATAAAACACGAACAGGCTCATGCACTGTTCGTGTTTTGATTCTACTATGGGCTGTTAACGCTGTTTTTTCCCCTGGCCATCCGTGTACTCCAGCAAGCAGGCACAAAAGTGGCTGGTTTGTAATTGGAAACGTCATAAAGCCGCTCGTCCCGTTTTTGATTGCCACCACTTTCATATTGCTACGGTTACTTTCAATCCAGATCTGTCCTTCATTTAGTTGCATGGGCATGTTGGGCAATGCTATCTTTCACAGGTTGAATCGGGGTTATGCTGTCGCGGTTGGCTAAAAATTCAGGCCTTGGTTGTTTTCCGGAGTAAGGTGCCTGCAACTGGTTCTCAATTGAGTTAAATACGAAAAAGACGTTGCTGCGTGGGTAAGGAGAAAGGTTGGCATTGGAGCCATGCATCGTATTGCACTCAAAAAATAGCACCGATCCGGCTGGGCCAGTAGCACGGTCAATCCGTCCGCCCGCTTGTTCAGTCAGCCATTGCAAACTTGTATGGTCTGGCGTTCCTGCAACTTGTTGCTTTAACGATGATTTGTAATGGTTGTCCGGCGTTGTGCCCGCACAAGAAACATACCATTTATGTGAGCCTGGGATTAGCATTAGCGGTCCGTTAAATTCATAGTTATCCGTAAGTATAATCGAGCAGCTGACAGCCCGCATCTTTGGCATCCCATCTTCCACATGCCACGTTTCAAAATCAGAATGCCAGAAAAACTCTTTGCCCTTAAAACCAGGTTTAAAATTAATGCGCGATTGGTTGATGTACACTTGGCTGCCTAGGAGTTGTTCTGCAATGGCCACAATGCGCTCATGTTTAGACAACATTTCAAAAAAGCCGTTGTCTTTGTGGACTTCAAACACAGAGCGAATTTCATTGCTATCAGGCTCTTTGATGACTTCATCACTGTCCCGCTCTTGGTTCTGTTTCATCACTTCATCCAATTGATTAGCCATGACTTGCACTTCGTCTTCTTGAAAAAGCCGTTCTAACATTACATACCCATTTGCCTCATAAAAAGCCAATTCCTCACGATCAAGCGGCCCTTTTTCCCTTGAATAAACGATTGGGTCTTTTCTTTCCATAATGGTTGCGGTCTCCTTAACGCGTGAAGGATAGAGATCTACCTTTTCTTGCATAATGAAAACCTCCTAAATAGTGTTGTTTCTGAGCAACGCTTGCTTTATTCGTTGCCTCCTATTTCTTAACCCTCATAGGGCAATTATTAAACATAGTGGCTAATGAGTGTGCTTTTTTTTGAAAAAGTGGGCATAAAAAAACGCGCCCTTGATCAAAAGGACGCGTGTTGTTGCAAATGATTATTCGCCATTCTCTTCTTCAATATCTTCAAGAATTTCTTCGAACCCTTCAACATCTTCGAGGCCTTCAATGTCTTCAAGGGCATCGATCTCAGCTTCCCATTGTGCTTCCATTTCTGCACCATCAACAGCATTGTCTAACACTTCTTGTGGAATATCAATCTCGTCAAACTCATTGAATTTCGAGTAAGTTGCTTCGGCAGTACCAGACATACTAAAGCTTTCACTTTCGCTTTCATCGTCAAAAGCCATCTCAAAATCCATTACCATTTTTTCTTGAAGATACGTCTCTTTATTGACATAAATCGTGTAGGTAACGTTTTTTAATCCAAAGCCTTCCATTAATGCCATGTCTTCTTCAGTTGGAAGCGCGCCTTCTTGGCCCATTTCCATAAAAGATTGAACCAATGCGTTCATTTCTTCATCTGATCCGTCTACTTTTAAGACATACGACCCTTCCTCTTCCTCAAGGGCAATATGTTCCGCGACGCTTTTCAATACGTCAAGCTGTTCTTGCGTATCGATTTCCATTTCTGTTGCAAATGCTGGATCTTCGCTCATATCATACTTCATCCACTCTGGTCCAAGTGGATTTTGCATGTAAAAAGTATCGTCAACCATGTATTGGTCTGTTGTAAAATCCATACCTGTTTCTGAATCGGAAATAGTCGTGCTCAAATAAGCCGATAGGGGCTCTTGAATCATATCAGCCGTCATGCCAATGGACATTTCAAACGGCTGGCCCTCGTACTCCATCCCATAATCCATTGACATTTCCATACGAAAACTATCAAGAGCTTCCATCGCTTCACTTGTTTTTACTAATACGTCTTCAGCCGTTAGCTCTTCTGTTTCCGCTGCAGGTTCAGTTTCCGCTTCTGCCTCTTGTCCACCGTTACCGCTTGTATTGTCGCTTCCACAAGCCGCTAATGCAAGCGTGCTGAAAGGCACAAGCAAAAACCATTTCATTTTATTCACAAATAATCCTCCTCCATCATTTGGCACCATCCATACTATTGTATTGCCAGACACTGAAAAAACGTCCAACATTTCCCCAATTGTAAAATGAGGCCAATCAATCCAGTAACCACTATAAGCCAACATGACAGTCGCAATCAACCCTTTTTTCAAATTCGCCTTCTTCCGTTTAATTAAAATAAACAAAGAAAAGGAGCATAAACTGCCAGTGAAGAAGAAACAATTAAGAACTAAGGCCTAGTAAAAATACATTTTAACCCTTTAAATGAATGTATATAGTAAAAAAGAGAGTATGAAACCCAGTTAATAGCATACAATCACGTCATTTATCCTTTTATTTAGATTTATAAAAAGCAGGCGCTACCCAATCCTCGAAGCGATCAGTCGATTCTTCACTCCTCAACGCACCGCTGCCCAAACAATGGCATCGTTATGGCTAAAATCACCTTGGCTGCCGTATAAAGAACCACTCTTAGGAAATAGTAAGCCTATTAGCAAGTAGAGGGTGGTTTAGATGAGCGAACTTAAAGAGATTAAAAACAAATTAACAGCAGCTGTGCATGGCACAGATGATCTTGTTTTTCGTGAATTCACCTACCAAGGCTTGCACGGGTTTGTCTTGTTTTTAGATTCATTAGTTGATGAGAAATGGCTAGAGAATATTATTTTTAAACAATTGAATCAGGCCCCTGCCTCAAAGCGGTCTCTCCAAGAAGCGCTCGCTTCTGCTTCCTTGAAAAAAAAAGCGACTGTTGCAGAATGTGTGCCTCTTCTTTATAAGGGGCAAGCTGCTATTGTTCTCTATGACCAAGGCCCGTCTTTTTTTATGGTAGAGGCAGCCTTATCGATAAACCGTAGCATAGAGGAACCGACAAATGAGCGCGCCCTCCAGGGAACACATGAGGGCTTTATTGAAAGCCTTCTAGTCAATCTTCATCTTATCCGCAGGCAAGCTGCGACGGATAAGGTGATCGTCCGCAAAAAAAAGATAGGAAAAACGATTAAAAAAGACGTCGCTGTTGTCTATATGCACGACAGAGCTTCTGCTACTGTACTAGCAGAATTGATGAAAAAGCTAGAAGCGATTAACCAAGATATCACCATTTCGCCTGGTGTTTTAAACGAGCTGCTGCAACAGTCAAAACGGTCGATTTTCCCACAAGTTCTTTATTCAGAACGGCCAGATGTCGTCGCTGGAAATATGGCAGAAGGACGGATTGCGGTTTTAATGGAAGGCAATCCGACTGCTTTGATTTTGCCTGTTTCATTTTTTAGTTTTTTGCAGTCTGTTGATGACTACAATTTTCATTTTTTCCTGGGAAGCTTTTTGCGCTCAGTTCGTTTGCTAGCGCTTTGCATTGCTGTCTTTGTGCCATCTTTGTATATTTCCTTAGTTGCGTTTCATTTTGAAATCATTCCGCAACCGTTGATTATTTCTGTCAAAAGCTCCTTGCAAAATATTCCATACCCACCGCTCGTTGAAGCGCTCATTATGGAACTCACGATCGAGCTCATCCGTGAAGCAGGTGTAAGGCTGCCGGCGCCAATTGGTCAAACGATTGGCATTGTTGGAGGCCTTGTTATAGGCGAAGCCGTTGTCAATGCCGGGCTTGTGTCCAATATGATGATTATTGTCGTCGCTATTACCGCGATTGCTTCTTATGTCATTCCGAACACGGAAATGAGTTCAGTCGTTCGCCTCATTCGCTTCCCGCTCATGCTCGCAAGCGCTGCTTTCGGTTTGATCGGGGTCATCTTGTCTTTCTTTGCTATTCTCATGCATCTTGTCAAACTTGATTCATATGGGGTGCCTTACTTTTCGCCGCTTGCGCCTTTTCGTCTTAAAGGCGTCAAAGATGGTTTGCTGCGGTTCCCAACTTGGTTGATCCAACAGCATACCCGTTATGCGTCTCCCCATTCAAAACGGGAGTCACGAAAGGGGGGATGATACGCAATGGAAACCAACAAACGTTTAGGGAAAACACAGTTGTTTTGGTTTTATGTACAAGCACAAATTGGAATTGGCATTCTTTCATTGCCATACTCCCTTTACAAGGAAGCGCAAACAGATGGGTGGATTTCTTTGCTGATTTCGGCCATTCTAGTGCAAATCGCCATTTTTGTCCTATGGCTGCTCCATAAACGCTTCCCCAATGACCATTTATTTTCAATTTGCGAAAAAATATTGGGCGTTTTTGCTGGAAAAGTCCTCACTCTTATCTACATTGCTTATTTTATTTATACGGCAGCGCTTGTGTTGAAAAACTTCACGCAACTCCTTGTTATTTGGATTTTAACCAAAACGCCTGAGCCTGTTTTTATGGCCTTGATTATCATTACATGTTTGCCACTTTTATTAAGTACGCTTGATCAAAAAGCGCGGATGTTTGTCTTGACTGCTCCGCTCATTCTCCTTATCCCAATCGTCATGATTGGTGGTTTTTTTCATAATGCCGATTTTTTAAATTTGCTGCCGATCGGCGTTACTGAACCGAAGGGGCTTATGAAAGGGACGTTGGCTGCTTCTTTCGCCATTAATGGCTATATTGTCATGAGCTTGATTTTTCCATACGTGAAAGCGACTGCCGCCGAGAAAATAAAGGTTGTTTCACTAGCTCATTGGGTCGTTACATTTATTTATTTAATTGTTGTCGTTGCCTGTTACACGTCATTTAGCGCTGGAGAACTGAAGCTGTTGCCGGAACCGTTTCTCTATTTAAT
Source organism: Shouchella rhizosphaerae (assembly GCF_900142675.1). Classification (GTDB taxonomy): domain Bacteria; phylum Bacillota; class Bacilli; order Bacillales; family Bacillaceae_D; genus Shouchella; species Shouchella rhizosphaerae. The sequence continues at coordinate 405,462 of NZ_FRBS01000005.1, forward strand.
CAAGTCGTTTTCATTTCCAATTGTAGAGCGGATCGATTTGATTTTTCTATGCCTTTGGTCGGTCATTGTGATTACGACTTATGGGATTTACGTTTATTGTGGGGTGATCGGTACGATGACATTGTTCCGCTCTCAGCGTTACCATTTGTATATTGTCCTAGCTTTCCTCATCACCTTTCTAGTGAATCTCATGCCTGATAGCATGTATCAAGTCAGACAAATGATAACAAGAACAGACGAGTTTGGTACAATAATGAACGCTGCCATTCCTTTGCTTATGCTTCTAATTGCTATCGTCTTTAAAAGGAGGTCGAAAGTGTGAAAGCGATTCAAGCAGTCCTTATGCTAATCCTGTTAACGGGCTGTTGGGACCAGCGGCTCGTCAAAGATATTAATTTAATTTATAGCCAAGCACTCGACCAAACGCATGATGGAAAAATTGAAACAACGATTGTAACAATCGGTGCTGGCACACAAAACCAGTCTGGAGCTACGGTAGGCACTTCGACGATGCCCGCGATTATCTCAGCCGTTGGGACGACTCCACGGGACAGCCGCATCCAATTGAATAGGAAAGTGTCAGGCGATTTGTTTGCCTCCAAAAACCGGGTCACGTTATTAAGCAGAGGACTGGCCGAACAAAATATTTACTCAATGCTTGATGTGCACTACCGCTCTCCTGTTAGCACGACCAATGCACGCATCAGTATTGTCAATGGGCCAGCTAAAGACGCCCTCCATGTAAAAACGGCAGAAACACCGCTTATTAGCAATTACTTAGGGGACCTGCTCTACGGCTTAGAAAACACAGGGAATATTCCAACAACTTCGCTAGAAGATATCCTTTCCTTACTCTTTGATAAAGGCACCGATTTTGTTTTGCCACTTCTTCATGTAATGGACCACCATAATATTGAGTTGCACGGGGTGGCTTTGTTTAATCAAAACAAAATGTCAGGTGAATTAAGCGCGGACCAAACATTGCGCTTGTTGTTATTAAATCCAAAACAAGACAAAGAACCGCGCTTAAATATCAAAGTAAGCAATGACAATGCGATAAAAGCGAACAATTATGCAACGGTAGATATAGAGGACCGCAAATCGAACATGAAATTAACGAAAAACAGCGCTGGCCAATTCCAAGTCGGATTTGATGTGAAATTGACTTTAAATGTCATTGAATACCCGAAAGACTCACTTTACATTCAAGAGAATGTCGAAGATTTGAATAACCGCATTACCGCGCAATTAACAAAAGAGTGCGAAGAAGTGATCCAAATCATTCAAGCAGCAAACTGCGATTATTACGGGATTGGCAAACATATGCGTGCTTTTTATTACCGCGATTGGCAAAACACCGATTGGAAAGAATTATATCCGCAAATACCGATTTCGGTTAACCTGGACACGGAAATTCTTTACCATGGCATTGTCAACTAATGATCGGCGCCAAACATATCCGACATATATGTAAATGGCTATTAAAAAGGTGTTTCACTACTAAAGATAGCGGACAACGCGAGCGCTCTGACGAACGCCCGCGTTGTCCGCTTCGTGTTGGTTACAACGATTCCTTTATGACTTTTTTCGTATGCGATACAGACAGCAAAGCAAAGATCGAATAGAGTACTGTATAAACAGCCATGACCAGCAGCATCGGCGTCCACAATTCACCGCCAAAAAAGAACCAGCCTGATTGTACAGCAAAGTAGCTATGGGACAAGCCTAAAAGGAGTGGAATACCAAACGCAAATAATTGTTTGGCATAGCTGCCTTTTTCCAGCTGACGACGGTTAAAACCGAGCTTGCGTAAAATCGTATAATTGTGCTTTTCTCCTTCTGTTTCATCCACTTGCTTAAAATAAAGAATACAGCCTGAAGTAATTAAAAACGTTAGCCCTAAGAAAGCAACAATGAACATGTATAAACCCATATGGGCTTTTTGATTTGTAGCCATGGCCCATTGTGACTCACTTTGTTCTTGAAAATCCATTTCTTGATAAGCTGAATTCGCCTCAACTACTTCTGATTCTTTTACAATATCAATGCCATAAGATGTCTCTGCTTCTTGTTGCTTTTTCAGTGAAACAAACGTCTCTTCATTGACAACAACAGTCGGCATTCCTCCCGCTACTTTATAGAAAGAAGGGAGAACAAATTCCTTCTTTAAGCCTCGATAGTGTTGGCTTAATGTCTCTTCCCCAAGTTCAATCACGATTTCGCCTTCCTCTTTAAACGTGACGAACCGCTGTAGCAAGTCGTTGTAACCAGTTAACACCGCTTCGTCAGGGGAGATATCGACATCTGTCATATAGGCAGCGCTTGTGATCGCCATTTCTTGTGCTGTCCCGGTCATCATTTCCGTCGACGAAGCAATAATCCCTTCTACATTGACATTCCCTTGTATAAATTCAGTCGTACGTTCTTGATAGTCAACTCCGGTTTGATCGAGTTTGTTTTTAAATGCTTCTGCATCTTCCACACTCGTAAAAGCAAAGTCAGTCGGCACCCATTGTTTGGCAGATTTTTCTGCTGAATAATAGGTAATATAACTTAATGACAGCAATCCAATCGCTAGTGCCGAAACGGTTGTAATGACAGTTAGCAACACAGCGTTTGATTTCATTCGAAACATGAGCGCCGACAAGGACATCACTTCGCGAATGTTCAAATAACCATCCTTTTTGCGGCGAATCACTTTCGCAACAAAGCTAACCGTTCCTTTATAAAACAACCATGTGCCGATAATACAAGCGGCCAAAATGGTCGTCATCGCCAAAAACAATTCATTCTGTGTGACGAATTGTCCTTCAAACAATTTAGAGGATAACCAATAGCCAAATCCAATCAACACAATGCCGAGTACGCCAATTGCAATCTCAAATGCACGCAATCCTTGTGCGACCATCTCTGTTTTGCCTTTGATTTGGAACAAGGACAGAATCGTTTGCTTGCGGATATAGACATACGTGAATGCCATCATTAGCATGCAAATAGCCGCAAAGACAAGCAGCGTCTGGGTTAGAGCAGCGCCTGAGAAATGTAGTTTCGCAGCGGTTTCAACGCCAATAATGCGATACAGGCTTACCATTGCCAGCTTTGACAAATAAAAGCCAATGAAAATGCCGATAGCTAGCGCGCCAAAGTAAACGAGCACGTTTTCCCCTGACAGCACCCAAAAAATCCGGCCTTTCCGCATGCCAACCAACTGAAATAAACCGATTTCTTTGCTTCTCCTTTTTAAAAACAAACGATTGGCATAGAGCAAAAAGATCGCAATGATTGCGATAAGCAAAACCGATGCGGACCGAATGGCAGCAGCTCCTTTTACCGATGCAGCCGCCTCGTCAAGAGCCGGATCATATTGCAACGTCACAAAGGCAAAATAGAGTGCCGCACTAAAAGTTAATGAGAAAATGTATAATCCGTACGTTTTGCTGTTTTTCCGCAAATTGCGCATGATCAGTTGGCCTGTATTCATGCCTTGATCCCCCCAAGAATGGCCTGGGTTTTCATAATTTCTTCGTAATGGTCTTCTCTCGTCCGGTCTTGCTGCATCACTTCTGTAAACTTTTGTCCATCTTTAATAAAGACAACACGGCTGCTAAAACTGGCTGCTGCTGCATCATGCGTCACCATTAAAATCGTTGCTTCGTATTTTTGATTAAATTCAGTGAGTTTATTAAGCAAGTCCGTTGCCGATTTAGAATCAAGCGCCCCCGTCGGTTCATCGGCAAAAATCATACTTGGTTGGTGAATAAATGCCCGGGCGGCTGAAGTCCGTTGTTTCTGACCACCAGACAGCTCATTAGGGTACTTGTCTTTTAATTCGTAAATGCCTAATTCTGCCGCAACAGACCGAAACGCTTCGTCTGCTTCTTTTTTGCCTGCCCCCATAACCGACAATGGCAACAGAATATTCTCTTTGACGGTAAGCGTCTCAAGCAAGTGGTATTCTTGGAAAACAAACCCTAAATGCCTTTGGCGAAACCAAGCAAGTTCCCGCTCTTTCATAGTGGTAATGTCTTTCCCATCTATAATGATCGTTCCACTTGTCACTTGGTCAATTGACGACAGTACATTCAAAAATGTTGTTTTCCCTGAGCCTGAAGCCCCCATAATGCTCACAAACTCGCCCTTTTCAATCGTTAAGTCAAGTCCTTTCAACACTTCTTGCTTATTCCATTTGTTTCCGTATTGTTTGCAAATATTTGCTGCTTCAAGTACAACCATGGACTGCTTCCTCCTTCTTAAGTACCTTCATTTTACTGAGGAAGCTGCACACTTGCCTTTGATTTAGATGACAAACGAAATAGCGTACATGACAAAATTGTAAGAGTTAGCAAACGCACCGATCGTTGATTTCTTCTTGTCAAAAGCAAGCGTGCTTGTTTTGCATGTTCTACAACTTTCAGAACATACTTGACAATCTGACCTGCGGAAATGATAATGAATACGAAAACGTTTACTCCCACGCAGGACGCTAACGTAAACGTTTACTATAATTTGCGGAGAAAGATATTAACTCGCCCGCGAAAAGGATCGATCTATTGTTTTTTATTAGGAAAGGAGTCGTTTTCCATGAAACAAATCCTGACCATATTCTTGGCGTTCACGTCTCTCCTGTTTATGGCCAGCTGCAACGGCGAGTCTTCTAGCGATGGGGTTGTTGAACTCGAATTGTTTTCGAACAAAACGGAAAACATCAACACGTATCAAAAGCTAATTGACCAATTCGAAGCCGAGCACGAAGGCATTCGCATTAACCTTTATGCTCCTCCTGACGCTGAGACGTTGCTGCGTACACGGCTTGTCAAAAATGACATGCCCGACATGTTGGCGATTGGCGGAAATGCCCTATATGGCGAACTGGCGCAAGCCAATTTGCTCGTTGATTATGAAGAGACGTCTCTGTTGGAGGGTATCCAGCCAGCCTATTTAGAAATGGTAAAAGAGCTGCAAGGGCCAAAACAAACCGGTATCTACGGCGTGCCGTTTGCCGCGAACGCCAATACGGTCATTTACAACAAAACGAAATTGGAGGAACTTGGCCTTGATGTGCCAACAACGTGGGAGGAGTTTATTGCCGCTTTACAAATAGCAAAAGAGGCTGGCGAAATTCCAATTTACTATACGTTACAAGATGCTTGGACTGCACTGCCCCTTTGGAATGCTGTTGCCGGTGTTCTCCAGCCTGACGAATTTGCTGCTCAAAAAACAGCAGGCTCCCTCACATTCCAAGCTACACATACGGAAGTAACTAGTAAGATTCAAACATTGCTTGACTATGGCCACGACCGCATGTACGGGATTGGTTACGATGATGGGAACCGTGCGTTTGCTCAAGAAAACGGCCTCTTCTATTTCCAAGGCAACTGGGCTGTACCTGAATTGTTGACAACCAATCCTAACCTGGATTTAGGCGTCTTCCCACTCCCCGTCACCGATGACACTGAGCAAAACAAACTCGTTTCTGGCGTCGATGTCCTGTTTGCAACGCTTAAAGACACCAATCACCCAGAAGAAGCAAAAGCGTTTATCTCATTCATGCTAGAAGAAGCCCCGGCAGAGCAATATATGGCTGAACAATCAGCGTTTTCTGTGTTGGAAGGCGTTCTCACTGACGATCCTTATATGGAGGGAATTCGTGAACATTTTGCACAAGGGAATATTGCGAGTTTTCCTGACCATTTTTATTTGCCGGGAATGGGCGTTGAAAATATGATACAGGAGTTTATGTACAGAGGAAATGAACAAGATTTCTTGAAACGAATGGACCGGGAATGGGACCAAACCCAACTGCGGTACTAGAAAGGAGCCACCAATGAAAACAAAACAACGGGTGTTTTTGCTTATGACCCTTCCCGCTGTGCTTCTCTTTTTCTTGTTCCATACCTTTCCGCTTTTGCAAGGCGTGTTTTACAGTTTTACCAATTGGAAAGGCTATGGCGATTGGGACTTTGTCGGCCTGTCCAATTATATAAATGTCTTTAACGATATGCGTGCTTGGAGCGCGTACGGGTTTACATTCCAATTTGCGATTGTTTCAACGATCCTGGTCAATATTCTTAGCCTGGCAATTGCCTTGGGCTTACATGCAAAAATCAAATGTAAACAAACATTGCGCGCCATCTATTTCATGCCTAACATTCTAAGCGTTTTAATCGTCGGATTCATTTTTCAATTTATATTTACACTATTTTTGCCTCAATTGGCAGACATGCTTGGCATAAGCACGCTGTCTACTAACATTCTTGGCAGCCCTGATTACGCATGGATTGGCATCGTCGTGATGGCCGTTTGGCAAGCAACTGCGTTTAATACGATTCTTTACTTAGCAGGGTTGCAGACGGTTCCAGAAGATGTATATGAAGCGGCTGCAATTGATGGCGCCAAAGCATGGCGTCGCTTTTGGAGCATTACCTTTCCGATCATTGCTCCTTTTTTTACGATTAATATGGTGCTTGCACTCAAAAACTTTCTCATGGTATTTGACCATATTATCGCCTTAACAGGCGGCGGCCCTGGCTATGCAACCGAATCGATTTCGGTGCTCATCTACCGCGGCGGCTTCCAAGGGGGCCAGTTTGGCTACCAATCGGCCAACGCTGTGATTTATTTCATTATCATTGTCGCTTTGTCTCTCTTCCAGCTCCGGATCTTGCAGAAACGGGAGGTGCAGCAGTAATGAAAAAAAACAAAACAAACTGGCTTGTAACAGGGCTGCTTTTGCTCGGTTCACTGTTTATTCTCTTGCCGCTTTACTTAACGATCAACATTGCTTTAAAGACGCCAGCAGAAATGGGCGAACCGTTGTTATCGATGCCAAAGGAATGGCGCTTTCAAAACTTTCTAGATGCAATCGAATTAACAAACTTTTTTAACGCCCTGTCGAATAGCTTTACGGTAACAGCAGCCGTTGTCGTGCTAACGGTGCTCAGCAATTCCCTTGTTTCGTACGCCATCGCCCGTAATATGCACAAACGGTTTTTTAAAGCTTTGTTTTATTACTTTGTTAGTGCGATGTTCGTGCCGTTCCCGATCATTATGCTTCCTCTTGTACGGCAGACCGCGATTTGGAACATGGATAATGTATTCGGGCTAATCTGCCTATACATCGTGTTTCAACTGTCTTTCAACGTATTTATATACGTTGGCTATATTAAATCAATTCCTGTTGAGCTTGAGGAGGCTGCAATTATGGATGGCGCCAGCGCTTGGGGAACTTTTTGGAAAGTGATTTTTCCGTTGCTGGCGCCGATGAATGCAACAGTCGCGATTTTGACTGCTTTATACGCGTGGAATGATTTTTTGTTGCCGCTCGTGATCCTGACAAATCCAGCCGACGCCACGTTGCCATTAACACAGTACATTTTCCAATCGGAATTTAGCACAAATTACAATTTGGCGTTCGCTTCTTATTTGCTGGCGATGCTGCCATTAGTTATCGTCTACTTAATCGCCCAGCGTTGGATTATTAGCAACGTAACGCGTGGGGCAGTTAAATAGCCAGTTGAGTTTCTCTCAACTGGCTTTCCTCCTACCTACTTCCCTCTGTCAAGGAGCAAACGGGGCTTCAAGGCCGACTTCAGGATGTTTGTTCGCTTGTTCCTGCAACAACCCTGTTGCTTTTCCTGCTAAATACTCGTCAAAAAAGGCAATGCTCACGTCATTGATAAGATGGTGGACTTCTTCAATCTGTTCCCCTTTATTTTCAAGCAACGGCGAAAACAAGTGAAAGTCTGTAAAGCTCATATGGGATGTGTGCGGAATCGTCATTGTATACCCACCGCCATGGAGCGCTGTTTCCCGCCGTGTTTGGCTTTCGGCCCAAAAGGCTTCATAGGAAGCCCGTGACTTTCCGGTTTGCGCCACAGCTTGGTCCAATTTAGCGTCAAAGGCGGCTTTATCAATGCTTTTCTCGCCATTCATTTGCAAATAAGGCTTGGCAAATCCATTTGCCGGAGGCTCGCTTCCATATAATGTCCCATCCATATTTAAAGCTACTTTTACTCGAGAATCGCGAGCAAGCATTTGCGCCGCTGCCGCCCCGCCATAAGAGTGGCCAAACATGCCGATTTTTTCTAAATCGAGTTTGCCTTCAAAATCGCCTTCAATACCTGAGCGATTCCATTTTTCAAGTTCATCTAAAACAAACGAAATATCCTTTACCCAAATGTCCATATGGGCATCCAACTGTTCGAACCCAGTCAATTGGTTTTCACTCAGCAAAACGCTGCGTCCGTCTGGATAGACTGTCGCAGCAGCATCAAAAGCGTGGTCAATGCCTACAACAATATAGCCATGGCTTGCCAACTCTTCAACCTGAAATGTATTTTGGTTGCGAAACCCTGTCATGCCATGGGAGAAAACAATCACGGGATACGTATCAGCCTTTTCGGAAACTTGGCTGCCTTCTGTAGCGTAAGTATTTACATAACGAAGATGGCTTAACACCCAGGCAGGGATTGACAGTGCTTGTTCCAATCCTTCCGTAATCGGGCCAACGTCTTTCGTATAGGGAGCCCGTTTTCCTTGTTGGCTCTCGCTCGGATACCAAACTTGCACCATCAGTTCTCGCCCGCCTGCAATCGTAGGTGCATCTTCTCTGTTCTCATCTTTTAGATAAAATGTTTCTGTTCCAACTGGGTACTTGCCCGTCGGCTTTTCAAATGAAAAGACAGGCAACAGCAAAGGGGTTGCCACCATCACCAGCCCATAGACAGCAGCGAGCCCATATCCGCCCCAGTGCAAAAGACGCTTTTGCCTTCTTCCTTGTTTCCTAAACAACATTCCAATCGTCAACAAAAACGGAACCAAGTAGGCGAACGCCATTTGCCACCTTGGCCCTTCAACCATCACATGCAGCACGGCCACTATATAGAGGGCTGCTAATCCAATAACAATCATTTTCTGCTTCTTCGTTTTGCTGACAACAAACCATAAAAACACGGCGATTGCCAACACCACAAGAATCAATTCCAATAACCTCAAAATCCTAATCCTTTCTTGTTTCTTTTAATTATATAAAGCACGCTTCCATTTTATCATATTAGTAAAATCGCTAGTAAACAGCGCTTAGTTGCCACTACAAATAAGGCAGGAGACGTTTCTAATAGTAGAAAGCAATTATTTTCATTAAAAAGAGGGGTTTTTCTAGCGACTGTAGAACAAATACGCACATCGATTAAAGGAGGCTTAGCCATGACAGCCATTTTCCAACGAATTGACACCGTTTTTGTGCCTACTCGCAATATCGATCAAGCGTTTAAATGGTATACCGACATTCTAGGCGGCGTCCCAGGTTGGAAAGGAGACGAAGGGGAATACCAATCGGTTAAGTTTGGCGATACATCGATTACGTTATTTCTTACAGACGAGGACGTTTATTTTCAGCCAAGACGGAGCGCCTTCAATTTCTATGTCGCCGATGCCGAAAGCGCGTATGTGCATTTAAAAAACAATGGCGTTCAAGTAGAAGAACTTAAAGAATATGGAGCCCGTTATTTTGCCTTCTATGATTTGGACGGCAATTGTTTAGAAGTGTGTGAGTATTAATTCTGGCTATCACTATTAACAACTACTTATTTACTCAACCACGGAGAATAGAAGTATCCAGACAACCTTTAATTTGCATTTTGCTAGTTAAAACGGCTTTATCCCTATCCGGGGAGGCCGTTTCTTTAATAAGCTTAAACCCTTTCGCTTTTTCTTCTTTAATAAATAACGTAAATTTCCCCTTCTCCTTTTAACAAACTGATCATCACACTCTCAGATTCATACAAAAAACACCTACATTTCCTTCTCTGACCGCCTTAGCCGCCTACTTCTTTTCCGCTTAAAATGGAAGAACTTTAAGCTTCAAATCGTGAAAGCGGTAACATATGATTAAGCCAAAGGAGGGTGGCGAATGAAACGCAAACATGCAGAAATCTTCCAAGAAATTGTCAGGCATAAGGGCTACGTGCCCGTTAAATCGCTTTCCGAAACATTCCAAGTCTCTGCGCGAACAATCCGTTATGCCCTCGAGGAAATCGATGATTATTTAAGGGATCATCAGCAGCCGCCGCTTAAGCGCAATCGGAAAAAAGGCGTTTATTATGACTGCGATCAAGAGGTGCTCCACAAGCTTCTTGGTTCTGACACACTCCATTTTCCCGATGCTGCCGACCGCGAAGCTTTTCTCGTATTCGCTTTCTTTTACGCCGAGGAGAAAGTGACTGTCCCTTCTATTTGCGAGCACTTGCTAGTGAGTAAAAGCACAGTAGACAAAGACATTCAGCGGCTGCGGACGGAGCTTCTTGCTGACAACTTGCGAATAGACAGTTTGCCTAAAGAAGGATTTGCCGTCGTCGGCTCAGAGTTCGCGAAGCGGCGCTGGCTTTTCCGGTTTTTGAAACGGGCCTGCCGTAATAGAGGCTTGGACATGTTGAAACAAAGCGAAGCAGCCACATTCTTTGAAGATTATTGCTGTAAATTGGTGGAAGCCACTGCGTTGGAACAGACTTTGGCATGGATTCGGACAATCGAACAGCAAAAGAATGGCCGTTTTACGTACGAAACCCATTTAGAAATTGGCTTGTATGCATTGCTAGCGCTAAAGCGCATCAAAATGGGCTACTTATTGACAGAGAAGGTAATGGTCCCAGAACAGTTGGACAAACAAGCATTTGCCCTTGCCCAAACATTTGATTTTCAAAAACCGGTAACAGAGCTGAACACCGAAATTTACGTATTATCGCTATTTCTTTCGACTGCTAAGGAAGAGCAATTCTTATTCAAAATGGAAGGAAATTGGGGGCAAATCCAAGTCGCTGTTATGGACTTTGTGCACTCCATCACAAAGCAGACAGGACTACCATTTGTAAACGACCAAGAATATTTTTCAAGTATTTATGCCCATATCCAAACAATGGCAAGACGACTTAAAAACGAGCTGCCGATTGAAAACCCGATTGCCGACGTCATTGTCAAACAATACCCTGATTTATTTGCTGCATGCCGCTTGGCAGGAAATGAATTGGAACGAACGCTGCAACTAACGATTCCAATCGATGAAATTGCCTATTTAACGATGCATACTTGCGTCGCCTCTGAACGACTGAAACGGCAAACGCTTGTGTACCGGACGGTCATTATTTGCGGTCATGGCATTACAAATGCCCGTTTAATTGAAGAAAGCTTGTACGCGCGCTTTTCTTCCATTGAAGTATTAGGCACATTATCCCGTTATGAAGTCGATGTCATCCAAAAATTGCAAGTCGACTTTGTCTTAACGACATTGCCCCTTTCCATCAAAGGTGTGCCTTGCTTGCAAGTGTCCCCGTTTTTCAAGGATGAGGACACAGCCTTAATCCAAACAACGATTGCGCAAATAGCGAAATCAAAACAAAGGCAACGGCAGAAGCACGGAGCAACGAACGAAGACTTCTTCCGTTCGATTGTAGAAATTGCAAAAGCAAACAGCAAATCGTTCATGCTTAAACCGTTTATGGAAGAATTAGCGTCTCTATTTAAAAAACATCAGTTGCCAGTCTACGAAGGAGTGATCCAGCCATTGTTAGCCGAGCTAATGAGCGAAGACCATATTGAACTAAACGTTCGCGCCGCCAATTGGCAAGAAGCCATTTATGCGGCAGCTAAACCTTTAGAAAGAAGCGGCGCCATTACAAAAAATTACGCAGAAGCGATGATCGCCTCTGTGCATGAATACGGGCCTTATATTGTCCTTGCTCCAGGGGTTGCGATCGCCCATGCTCGGCCAGAAGACGGCGTAAATGAGCTAAGTGTTAGTTTTATCCAGCTAGCAGAGCCGATACCATTCGGCAATCCAGATAACGACCCGGTATTTCTTGTGATTTGCTTGGCCGCTTCTGACAGTTTTTCACACTTAAAAGCGTTTCGTTCAATTGTGAAACTAATCAATGACGAACAGCGACTAGACGCAATAAAAGCCGCCACCTCCAAGCAATCGTTAACCAGAATCGTTCTCAACGAAGAAGGGGAGAAAGCCTATGTCGACGGTCCGTAACATTGCTTTAATTACAAGCGGCGGCGATGCGCCAGGGCTAAATGGTGCCATTGCGGCGATTGCCCAAACGACGGATGTTAACCTTTATTTCTATCATGGCGGATTTGACGGGATCATTGAGCAGGACCCTATCGCCATATCACCAACAACAGCGAGGGAGGCTGTGCAACAGGGAGAGTTGTTATGTTTTTCTGGCCGCAGCACACATATGCTCCATGAGGCGGGACAAAAGCGTGTCCTCGAAAAATTAAAGCAAGACTGCATCGACGCCCTGATTGTGTGCGGTGGCAACGGCTCGGCACAAGGGGCAAGATCGTTAAGCGCAGGCTTGCCAGTTGCCGTTGTGCCAATGACGATCGACAACGACATTGGCGGAAGTGAATACACGATTGGCCATGACACAGCAGTCAATGCGATTGCCGAGTCGCTCCACCGGCTCCGCCAAACAGCAGCCAACTTGCCAGGCCGGATTTTTATGGTCGAAACCTTTGGTGGGCGCTGCGGCCAACTTCCACTTGCTGCTGCTGTTGCTGCCAGCGCAGATATCGTGCTCCTTCCTGAATATGAGCTCAATATAGACAAGTTCATTACAGAAGTAAATGCCCGCTCAGCACGAGGAAAGAGCGTCATTATTGTCGTATCTGAAGGCATCTATTTGAACAAGCGTTTTTCTGCTGGCGACCAGGGCGTGTCGTTTGCACTTGCCCGAGCGCTTGAGGAATCAACAGGAAAGCGAGTGCGCCTCTCAATACTTGGCTACACACAACGGGCAGGTGACCCGACAAGCTATGACTGCCTGATGGCCAAGCAGATGGGCCAATGTGCGGTCGATGCGTTGCTTAACGGTGAAAAGGCGATGCTTGTGGCGTTAAAGGAAGGGCGCGTCAAAGCCATTCCCCTTACAGCAATTGAACAAGCGCCTACTTTGGCGAAAGAGCTTCTGCAATTGGCTTTTAAAGAAAACCAACTGATCCAATTGGAGGGATAATTATGGCAAAGAAACTATCGATTTTAATGGTGTGCGGGGCAGGGCTTGGAAGCAGTTTTGCCTGTGAGATGGCGGTGGAATCCGTGCTCGAAAAACTAGGAGTTGAGGCAAAACTGAACCACTGCGATATCTCTTCCGCAAGCAGTCAACGGGCAGACATTTTAATTACTGGTCAAAATTTTGAATCGCAATTAAAACACTACCAAATTGAAGCAGAAATTCTCTATTTAAAACGGCTTGTCGATCAAAAAGAAATTGAAGAAAAGCTTGTTCCCGTCCTAAAAGCAAAACAAGCCCTATAACGAGACAATCATGAAAAGGGAGGCGCCCCAATGGAGATTTTGCATTTTTTAGTAAACGATATCTTATCACAAGCACCCATTCTAGTCTCACTCATTGCTTGTATTGGCCTCATCGCCCTCAAAAAATCAATTGGCCAAATCGTTTCAGGCACAATGAAAACAATGCTCGGTTTTCTTGTCCTTTTGGCAGGTACACAAATTATTGTAGGCACTTTGCAGTTTTTAGGCGACGTCTTCCAAGAAGCGTTTGCGATGAGAGGCATTGTCACCGATGTAGGCGCTATTGCCGGCATCGCCCAGCAAACACTTGGCCGAGAAACGGCTTTGATTATGGTCCTAGCGTTTGCTGTCAACCTTTTAATTGCCCGCTTCACGCCAATAAAATACATCTTTTTAACCGGGCAAGGTTCATTGTGGATGGCGACTGTTTGCTCCGTCGTCGGCTACATGGGCGGTCTCCGCGGCCTGACGCTGATTATACTCGGCGGTGTTATTGCTGGCTCAATGGCAGTGCTTATGCCAGCGATCGCCCAACCGTTTGTACGCAAAATTACAGGCTCAAATGACATCGCATTAGGTCACTATTGTACACTCGGCTACCTTGTCCAGGCAGGCACGGCAAAACTTGTCGGCAACAAAGAAAAGTCCACGGAAGACATCAACTTGCCAAAAAGCTTGGAATTTCTGCAAGACACATATCTATCGATGATGGTTGTCATGATTCCGATTTACCTCATTCCAACCGTTTTTGCAGGACCAGCCTTTATGGAAACGTATACCGGCGGGATGCACTATTTAGTCTTCGCGTTTATGCAAGCAATCCAATTTGTTGTCGGCGTTTACGTACTTCTCGCTGGCGTCCGCCTCTTCCTTGGCGAAATTGTTCCAGCTTTTAAAGGGATTGCCCAGCGCGTTGTACCTAATTCTGTTCCAGCGCTGGACTGCCCTGTGTTATTCCCATATGCGCCGAATGCGGTGATCGTCGGCTTTATTTTCACGACCATTGGCACGGTCATCGGCATGCTGTTCTTCCCGGTCATTGGCCTAGCAATGATTTTGCCAGGAATGCTGACCAACTTTTTCGCCGGCGGCACAGCTGGCATATTTGGCAATGCAATAGGTGGTTTCCGCGGTGCAGCGATTGGCGGAATTGTCCACGGTCTGTTTATCACATTGCTTCCAGCTCTATTAATCCCTGTTCTCGGGTCATTCGGCCTTGAAAATGTCACGTTTAGTGACTCCGATGTCATTACGATTGGCATTTTGCTTGGGTATGTGTTGGAATGGTTTAATTAATAAAGGAGTGGAAATATCATGTATGCGAATTTAAAAGAAACGCTTGCTTACGCGAAAGAACGAGGCATTGCTGTCGGCGCCTTTAATGCCCATTGTCTAGAAATGGTTCCAGCTATGCTCCATGCAGCAAAGGAAACAAACTTGCCGATCATTATCCAAACAACAGCGGGCACAGCCGATTATGTAGGCTATGACGTATTTGTCGCCGTTGTCAAAACCCTTGCTGAGCAACTTCCTGTACCGGTTACATTGCATCTTGACCATGCAACAGATTTTGCGAAAATCAAACAGGCAGTCGATGCAGGCTATTCATCTGTGATGTTCGACGGTTCAACGCTCCCGATAGCAGAAAATATTGAAAAAACATTAGAAGTTAGTGCCTATGCCCACCCTCGCAACGTCTCCGTCGAAGCGGAACTCGGCATAATCGGCGGTGCCGAAGACGGAGTCATGATCGATTCTACGCAAGTAAGCTTCACTCAACCAGAAGAGGTCAGCCAGTTCTTACAACACGTGACTGTCGATGCACTCGCTTTGTCTATTGGGACAACACACGGCCAATACAAATCAAAAGCCAATTTGCAGTTTGATTTGCTAGAGACGATCGCCAACAACCATGCACGCCCTTTAGTTCTCCATGGCGGCACAGGCGTCAAGGATGAAGATATCCAAAAATGTGTAACGAGAGGGATTGTAAAGATTAACGTCGGCACTGAATTGCTAATCGCTTGGACGCGCACAGCCAAACACCAATTTGCAAAAGCCGATTTGACAGACTCATTGCGTAACCATTTAATTCCTTGCAATGAACAAATCAAACAAGTGATCAAAGCGAAAATGGCGGTTTTCGCACTGGAAAAAGCTTCGGTCTAAAACAAGTCTTCATGCTTAAATAGGAAAGGGATGAGGCTATCTCCGCACAGAGATGGCCTCAAACTACTGTTAACGCGATGACTTTACCGCGTCAGCTTAAGAAACTCGCGCATAAACTGTGGCAGATCATCCCAGGCGTGGCCAGAGACGAGGTTGCCGTCGACATAAACAGTTTCTTTGCGGAACTCGGCGCCTAGTGCTTTCACGTCTGGCTCACAAGCGGTATACGCTGTCAGGGCTCTGCCTTTAAGGCGGTCGCCTGCAACTGCTGCTAGCACTTGTACAGCGTGACAAATAGCTCCTACTGGCTTATTATTATCAAGAAAATGATTGACAATTGCTGCCGTGTGCTCGTGGATACGAATGTACTCTGGCGCCCGTCCCCCAGGAATGATTAAACCCGCATATTCATCAGGCCGCACATTTTCAAAGGCAATGTGGCTGTCTAATTGATAAGACGGCTTCTCTACAAATGTCTCGTACCCTTCAACGAAATCATGGTTTACCGTATAGAGCTTTTTCACAGCAGGAGAGGCGATATCAACCTCAAATCCTTCTTCAAGAAAACGGTAATACGGATAAAACACTTCAAGCGCCTCTACGGCGTCCCCTGTCAAAATGAGCATTTTAGCCATTTGTTCACACACTCACTTTCGTTAATTTTTCATCCGTTTTTTGTCTTCCACATGGAAAACACACCAAAACACGGCCACCCTCTTTACATAGTGTCTTAGCGATTACCCTTTCGCGAAACAAGAAGCGATTTCCTTCCTAATGAGACAGGTTTACAGCAGAATGAATCGTTAGTTATGACAGACAAAACAGCCAGCTATGTAGGATCCTACCATTCTTCTGCCCGATATTTAAAACGACAGACTTACACAAAACCCAAAAATATACAATAATAGAAATGAAAGATACTTTATTAGGATAATTAGAGCAAAATGAAACAAGGGGGTTTTAATTGATTTCTTTGAGGTATACAAATACCACACTACTTAAAGGAGGAATTAAAAATGGCACAAAACAATAACCGCAACAATAATGGAAACAACGGAAAAATGAGCTATGAGGAAGCAGGAAGAAAAGGCGGAGAAACTACAAGCCGCAACCATGACAAAGAATTCTATCAAGAAATTGGCGAAAAAGGCGGAGAAGCTACTAGCCGCAACCACGACAAAGAATTCTATCAAGAAATTGGCGAAAAAGGCGGAGAAGCCACTAGCCGCAACCACGATAAAGAATTCTACCAAGAAATTGGCGAAAAAGGCGGAGAAGCTACTAGCAACAACCACGACAAAGAATTCTACCAAGAAATTGGCAAAAAAGGTGGACAAACGACTAGCCAAAACCATGACAAAGAATTCTACCAAGAGATTGGTCAAAAAGGCGGACAACGGAACAGCAGCAACTCATAAGCGAATGGAAAAGAGAGGTGGCCGCCTCTCTTTTCGTGCTTTTACCCTGTTCCGTGCCCGTTTATTGATCTTATTGTAGCAAATCCCCGTGGTCAGCGTCTATATGTCCTCACAAATTTTTCATTCGTTTTTACATGCTCTCCTACTTTTTTCTCCTTGGCCAATACATTTTTGGAACATGCCGAACCATCGCGTCACAAACAATCGCCCACTGCCTAGCATGAAGCATGGCTACTGGCGTCTCAGGTTTGACGCCGATTGCTTGCCGCACTTTTTTTGCTTGAGGGGCGGTGAAAATTCCGCGTAATACCTGATCAAGAGGGGCTTTAGGGTTGTTTAGTGCGTACGATAAAAAGCCATGCATCGCTTTCGCCTCCTTATAAGGAAAAAGCGGGTGCTGTTTGCGGACAATGCGGACAAGGGCAGAATCGACTTTCGGCGGCGGCGAAAATGCACTTCTGGAAATTCCCCTTTCGTAATGGATGTCAAACCACATGTGCCAAGCCATCACATAAGCGTCTTTCGGCGAAACGCTTGTAAACCGCTTTGCCGCTCCTTTCTCCATTACAATTGCCCCCCGTTGTAGTTTGTTTTTTGGATTGTTTAACAGCATTTTCATGATCGCCGTTGTAATCGCATAAGGGATGTTGGAAACAACAACAAACGGTTCCGTTGGCAACGTCACCTTCATGATATCTTGATGAAGAATGGACACGTTTTTTGACCCAACTAGTTTCCATTGCAGCGCTTCAACACACTTTTGGTCATACTCGACGGCTAGAACCCGGTCCGCGCGTTCGCTTAAAATCGTCGTCAACGCGCCTTTTCCTGCCCCCAACTCTAATACCGTATCACGAACAGAGACGTCAGCTTTATCAACAATTTCCTTTAGCAGCCGTTTATTGTGCATAAAATGCTGGCCGCTAAAATTGGGAGGTTCTCCACGGCTAAGTTTTTTCCCATTATACTTGTTCATTTTTTTCGTCATGGCTACTCGCCCCTTTTTCATTTTTTTAGCCCTACCTGCACAAAAAAAGCCGCAGACGAAAGCGTCTGCGGCTTAAAGTAAACGAGAACAAGAATACGCCCGAAGCGTATTTCGCAAACAAACGTTTGCCAAAATACGCCTAAAACGAACGTTTAGGCACACAAAAAAGAAAGGCAGAACGAGTCCCCTTTCTTCACATTTCACTATTGCATATTTGTTCCATGAAGAATTATTAAAAATGGGCAGACTGCTCCCGTTTACTCTGCGAGCAAGCAGAGCTTTGAACATATAAAATTACTTGTTCAAAACGAGAAAACGCAATCTTATGAAATACATATTTTTAACAATCCTCCAGTTATTTTGACTTGATTACTCATAAACCATACATGAATAATTCGAAAAAGTCAACGTAATTTTCGTCAGAGGAGCAAGCTTTTGGCCATTCCTGAAGCACTCCATTCACAATTTGTCTCCATTTAACATATTTTCGAAAGAAGTCTTCCTCTTTAAGCGTGTAGGGCGTAGCTGGGCGGTAAGGGAGATGACTATCGGTTGGGTGATTGCCGAAAAGCTTTTCATACGGTATGGTAAGAACATCGAAGCCTTGATCGAGACTACAATTCAGCAGTCAACATCAAAAAAGAAGGAATTCGCTTATTAGCCACTGCCTAATGAATAAATAAACTCTTGGAACAAGAGGGTTAGCTTATTCCATTTCGTCAGCTACCAAAAGGGGCGATTACCCAAGAAGCCCCCACTTCAAGCGACCTGCAAGGGTGATAAGTGGTGGGTAGTTCACAGTCTTTGTATGTGAGTGTTTTTAAACGACTCTTGATACTTTAATCCAAAGCCAAATAGTCTATCCATAAATATATGAGCAATCCAGATGATAGAGATAAGTAGTAGATAATCGTTTGAAAAATAGAACGAAAAGAGTGTGAACAGTAGCGGGAGAGTAAAACTGTGGCCGACATTGTAAACGATTGCCCCTATTTTTTCATTCAGCGCATAACCAATCATTGTCATATCAGGAACGAGAAGAAGGACAAAAAACAACCAAATGGGAAAGCCTAGCTGTATATAAATATAAAAACAAAGGGCAAAGGCCATTCCGTTTTCAAGACGGACGATTTGATGAACAGTCATGATATCCCCCTTTTTTGCATGCTTTCAAAGAACGCGACGATCAATTCTTCAATGATCGCTTTATTTTCTGCATATTTCTCTCCCTCTATTAGTTCTTTAATTGTTTGTAATACTTTTAATGCGTGTTGGTAAAACTGAATTTTTTCCTCAATGTCGCTTACTTTTTGTTCTAATAACGATGTGGTTGAAAGGTTACATTCCGCCGATATTGCTTTACCCTTTAATATCAGCAATTGTTGAATCTCTTTTATCGTAAATCCTAGTTGCTTTAATACAACAATAAGCTGTAGTTGTTTTTCACATTCTTCATCGTATTCCCGATACCCATTTTCTCGTCTCTTTGGTTTTAGTAAGTTCTGTTTCTCATAATAACGAATTGTATCAGCTTGCATTTGATATTTGTCCGCAAAATCTTTGATTTGCATACGAACCACCCTTCCCTCTAGTACAACGATAACATTGGAGTAACGTCCAAGGTCAAGATTAACACAAATGGCCCCTCTTTAAACCTTGGCGAGCATCCTTCATGCAAACTTCCTTTTTCGCTGAATACATAAAAATGATTGAATCACCAACAATCCATTTATTTGCAATAACAAAGTCCCAAAGTCACAACGAATCCCATGATCAAAGAACGAGTTGATATCAATATGATTTAAATATGAAATCCGGGGTATAAAACTTTCAAACGTTCAAGAAGGAGGCAATCGCCATGAATATATTATTGACATCAGGTGCTAGACGAATTGATTTTGTGGGCTTCTTTCACGAGGCTTTAAAGAAAGCAAACATAGAAGGGAAAGTAATTGTTGCCGATCCAGATTACAACGCTCCTTCTTTACAAGCAGGAGACGAAAACTATGTGATTCCCCACCAAACGGACGAGCATTATATAGAAGCAATTCTTACCATTTGCCAAAAACACAACGTTGATTGTCTTGTGCCATTAAATGATTGGGAAGTGCCAAAAATAGCTGCACACAAAAAGGAACTTCAAGAACAGGGAGTCGCTGTTTTTGCCCCTGACCAATCAGTCGTAGACAGCGTCCGCGATAAAGGCAACTACCGGCAATTGTTGAGCCCTATTGGTGTGAAAGCACCAAAATCATATTGCTCGATCGCAACCGTGAAAGCTGCCCTTGCTAACGATCAGATAGCGTTTCCACTAATGATCAAGCCCCGCAACGGCTCTGCTTCAATCGGAGTGGAAACGGCACATAAAATCGAAGACATTGAACATGCATACCAACACGCCGTCAATACGGTGAAAGAGTCGCCATTAGACGATGCGACCGCGAAAGAAGCAGAGAATAACATTTTAATTGAGGAAATTATCGAAGGCGATAAATACAGCCTGGACATATTCAATGACTTAGAAGGTCGTTTCTGCGCGTCGTTTATTCGCAAACAACTGCAAATGAGAGGCGGCGATGTAGACCGGTGCATAACCGTCCATCAACCTGAGTTGGTCGAGATTGCCCGCAAAATGGGCGAGCATTTAGGTCACGCTGGCTATATGAATGCCGATGTGTTTTTCAATGGCGATGATTACTATGTCATTGACATCAACCCTCGATTTGGCGGAGGTTATGCGTTTTCTCACCACGCTGGTGCTGATGTTCCATCCGCCATTATTGCCCTTACAGCAGGGAAGGCTGTCAAAGAGGAGTGGCTGACAACACGGCCCAATCTTGAACTTGCTCGCCATGACATCGTTGTCCCAATTGAGAAGACATTTTCTGAACTGCATCCAAGTCGGTGATCGAGTATCATACTATTTGCAAAGTTAGGAGGAAAAACATGGGGGACCCAATCCCGTTGCTAAAGGATTTAATTCGCATAGATAGTTCAACCAAAGCCGGAGTCAACAAAGCGATGGCTTTTTGCGAAGAGTGGCTGAACGACAAAGGGCTGCCAGTCGAACGGCTTGTTAACAACGGTTATTCTATGCTTGTCTCTAGCATTGGAAGTGGGAGCAACACCATTGTGCTCAATGGCCATATTGACGTGATTGAAGGCAGCCGATCCCAGTTTACACCATACACAAAGGAAGGAAAAATATATGGACGCGGCTCGGCGGATATGAAAGCCGGTTTAGCCGCGATGATGGAAACAATGGCAGAGTTAAACGGCGTGCCTCTCCCTTGGCGCGTCCAACTTCAAATCGTCCCTGATGAAGAAACAGGAGGCCTTTACGGCACCAACTATTTAGTAGAACAAGGGCACCGAGGCGATTTCATCATCTGCGGCGAACCCACAAACATGGGAATCGCCATTCAGTCAAAGGGCGTCTTGCAGGTTGATATTCACATCAAGGGAGAACCTGCGCACGGCAGCCGTCCTTGGGAAGGCAATAACGCCATATTAAAAGCACATGCACTCTATGAAGCCATTCTTGAATTGCCGTTCGCCCAAGAGGTAGCGCCTCCCATGTTCAAAGAACCGTCTATTAACCTTGCAAAGTTACAGGGAGGCACCGTCTACAACAAAGTACCTGACCGATGCGACATGTCACTGGACATCCGCTATTTGCCAGACCAATCGCCTAGCGAGATTTTGCGGCAAATTAAAGGAATCACGGACGGCGTCGTACGCACACATATTTGCAATAGCCCTGTCAAAACAAAAGCAGACAATCCATTTGTCCAAGCGCTCGCGGATTCGTTAGTGGCACAAACACAATTGGAAAAGGCGACACTTTACGGGCAACACGGCTCCAACGATGGGCAATTTTTTACGAAGTACGGCGGAAATGCCGTTGAATTCGGCCCCGTTGGCTATGACTGGCATGGCGACAATGAAATGGTGTATACAGATTCAGTTAGGCAGTACCAAGCTGTTTTGATCGATTTCCTAAAAAACGGCCAATCTGACTTTGTGTAGTAACAGCAACGGCGAGCGGTTTATTTGAAGGTTGAGCAAGCAGCACAACGCTGCTTGCTACTTTCTATTTAAAATACCTAAATACGCATGCCAAGGCCCTACATCATCCCTATATCGTTCCGCCATTACGCGCGCTATTTGGGCAATATGCGTAAAATCATGGACGACCCACGTCGACAGCAATTCCCTTGTTTTGACGCGGCCAAATGCAGGATGAAAACCTGCCCTTTCATAATCGAAACCGTCGGCAATCCATGTTTTCAATGTGTTCACATTGTTGAGCCGCACGTTTTTAAAATCGGCCAACGCTTGCGCTGCTGGACGTTTGCCTTCATGATGCAAGTGAGAAAAACGATCAAACTCAGGAAACGGCTTGCTTTCCCCTTCACGAATAATAAAAGCTAATCTTGGCAGCCAATTATGCTTTTCCGCCTCAATAAGATGCTCTACTACTTCTACAGCATTCCATGTACCTTCCCCTTCATCGCAGTGCAGCCACCCTTCTGACAAACCCGCTAGATAATGAGCAAGTGTGTCCGGCGTACGCTCAAGTATCTCGATCGCCTCTTCGACCTTAAAATTCAAACCGATCCCCCCATTTCAGTCTATTGCGAACCAGAATTTGTGCCTGGCAAAACAGTGGTTTATATATACGAGTGAGGACATTTCTAAGTTTCGTTCACAACATGTATCTAGTTAAGTAGGAAAGATGGACAGAACGAATCTACATTAAATTTATATATAACTGTATCTCTACACGGTGAGCTTATTACGAATACATACATTTTCTGAAATGATTAAGAGAATACTTAAACAATCATAGAAATAAAGCTTGTTTCCAAATCATTTTTGTAGTTTCAGATCCCTTTATCAATAAGATGATTCCTACCGCTATTGCAATGTATCCTACCTTACTGAAACCCACCTATTTTTTTGTGTGTTACTGTTCCTCTGGATTGTACCATGATTAAAACTCTTCCGTTCCAGTTTCTCCACAACATCACTTATACTTCCTGTATTACTAACGTAAGAGAAAAATAACACTACGATATTTTGAAATTAAAAAAAGACCTGCTACTAAAGGCAGGTTTCTTAACTAATTTCTACTTTATCATTCGGCTCAAATTCTCCTGTTGCAAAGCTATTTACTCCTGCTAAAAGAGTTAGAACCAGTACGCTAAGTGCTAGAAACTTTTTCATTGTTGGTCATCTCCTAACGTATTTTGGAATAGCCGGGCTTTGTAAGCTGTCTTTAAATATTTCAATGTCAATTTGTCATTTCCTTCTTTTTCTGCAAAATTAGCTGCTTCTTCCGCCACCTCAGCCACTTCAAAGTCCAAGCCTAATTTGTTGAGGTCATCGATTGCTGTATCAACTAAACTGTAATCTTTTTTGATATGCAATCCTTCTGTTGCCAGACATCTTGCCATGTATTCATGATTTTTGTAGTATTTAGCGCCTGCATGAGCCG
The DNA here is from genome assembly GCF_900142675.1 of Shouchella rhizosphaerae. GTDB lineage: Bacteria > Bacillota > Bacilli > Bacillales > Bacillaceae_D > Shouchella > Shouchella rhizosphaerae. Next base: position 428,858 of record NZ_FRBS01000005.1, read on the forward strand.
CTTTAAACTGCTTCATTGCCTCTTCATGTTTGCCTTGGTTGAAAAGAACGTTACTAAGATTGTATGTTGTTTTAGCTCCAACCGCTGCATCCTTGTGCACCTTAAAAGATAAAGCTTGTCTAAAATAAAATTCTGCTTGGTTGTAATCTTTAATGCCAAGTTTATTTAGCCCTAAGGATCGATTGATTAACCCAAGCATTACGTCATTGTCCGTGGCCTTTTCCAAGCCATCTAGTAAGATGTCCTCTGCTTTTTTAGGGTTATGCAACTCTTGGTAAATACCCGCCAGTACAATTTGGCAATTTAATGATGGCTCAGTATATTCAAGACGATCAAAGATAACCTTTGCATGTTCAATATGAGAAGCAGCTACAAGGTATTGGTTTAATCTGTAATAAACAAGTCCGCTATATTGATAAAACTCAGCTTCTTCAGCCTCATCGTTCACATACTCTAACAAGCGCTGAGCTTTGTTAAAAAGCTTAATAGCTGATCTATAGCGTTCATTGACATACTCGCTTTGACCACTAACAAAGTAATAGAGGTACTTTAGCATGTTGTCAATTTTAGCTATGTGTTCAATATTCTGAAAATCATCCTGTAATTCATTTTTGTTGTATCTATTTATCAGCATGTCATGCCTAAATTCAACTAAAGAATAGTAGGCCAATATCTTATCATTGTCTTTCATCTCACTTAGGAGTTGCTTGACTTCTTCTTTAAGCAAAATAGCTTGATCATGAGACTTAGCAATTACACAACTATACCACTCAACAATTTTCGCCCCAGCTTTTTCAGCAGTCATTATTGACATTGTATCACCTCTACCAATATATAATACTACTAGTATAGACGATGTTGGATATTTCCCAACATTAAATAATCAATGTCCCAATTTAGATTTCAGACCCAAACCGTAATTGCCTATTTGTATACAAAAGGAAAAAAAACCGGCAGCCGTGGAGGGCTACCGATCCTGAATGTATGTTTTTCCGGTTTACTTGAAATGAGCCACACGTTCTGAAAGCATCATGTCAAGCGGTTCTTTGTACTCTGGTGTAGTACACGCCGTATTACGCTCAAAAGCCGCGAATGGGTGTCGACCTTGTTAACAATTAGATGGCTTCGACCACGACTTCCCACCCATATGGACGGAGCGTGACTTGATTGATCGTTTCCCCGTGGATCGTCTTCTTTTCTCCATTTAGTGTAAGACGCTTTTCGTCTTCGCTAAAGTTCATGAAAAACGTATACGCATATTCGCCGTTCGTCCTTGTTTGCACACTGACCCCTGTCGGAATAGAAGCTGCGATAGGAGAGGCAAGCCCGTGTTCGTTAATGAGCAGCTCGTAAAAAGCATCATAGAAGCGTTGTTCGTTAGCCGACGCCATATAATAAGCCGTTCCCTTGCCTAGCCGGTTTTTCGTGACAGCCGGTGTTGGCGAGCTGCCGCCTTGAAAGGCAGCGATTGTTTCAGCGCCTTTTAGATGGATTCGTTCAATAAATGAATGAGCCTCGTACGTATCGCCATTCCACGTGAACGGTACGGTTTCATGTTTGTACAAACTGTCAATTTCTTCAGCCCAAACGCCAAGCACGGGCTTTAATGGGCCAGGAAAACCGCCAAGGAAACATAGATCGGTTTCATCTACAATGCCGCTCCAGTACGTAGCAATAAACGTACCGCCGTTTTTGACATATGCTTCGATTTGCTCAGCCACTCCCGGTTTGAGCATGTAAAGCATCGGGGCAACGACAATTTTGTAAGTGGAAATGTCATCGTTCATTGAGACGACATCGACTGGAACACCGTGTTTCCAAAAGCTTCGATAATGGCTCTGAACTTGGGACGCATAGCCTTTATCAATATTGTTCGTTGCTTGGGCATCATCAATCGCCCACTGGTTTTCCCAGTCATAAATGATTGCGACATCTGCTTCTACGGTCGAACCTGCAACGGGAGCCAACTGTTCGAGCGTTCGCCCCAGTTGAGCGACTTCTTGAAAAACGCGTGTATGTTCATGGCCGACATGGTCTACGACGGCGCCATGAAATTTTTCAGAAGAGCCTCTGCTTTTGCGCCATTGAAAGTAGAGAATCGCATCTGCCCCGTGGGCAACGGCCTGCAATGATGATAACTCATGCATGCCTGGCTTCTTGGCGCGGTTCACATCATGCCAGTTAACAAGGCTTGGCGTGCTTTCCATTAACAAAAACGGCTGCCCGCCTTTTAAAGAGCGGTAGATATCATGGACAAAGGCGACATCTGAGGCAAGTGCTTCGGTCGATTGCCTTTCTCCGTGCCAGCCCGGATAACTGTCCCAGCTAATCACATCTAATTCATCAGCAAATTTTCGGTAATTCAGCCCAAGAAATGGTCGCATATGGGGGTAATTGCCCATAAAATTCGTTGTGATCTTGATTTCAGGCGTCAACTCGCGGAGCGGCTCGATTTCATTTCGATAAAAATCAATCGTCTGGTCAGTAACAAATCGCTTCCAGTCTAAATTATGGCCATGGATCATCGATTCCCCATGGGGGGCAGGCGACTCGATTTGTTCCCAGTCTGTATACGTATGGCTCCAAAAACCAGTCCACCAAGCTTCGTTTAGCTTATCCAAACGATTGTCGTAACGGTGCTTTAGCCAAGTTCGAAATGCGTCTTGGCAATAGTCACAATGGCAAGCGCCGCCATACTCATTCGAAATATGCCACATTTTCAAAGCCGGATGGCCTTTGTAGCGCTCTGCTAATTTGCGGTTTATTTGCTTGACTTTCTGACGGTACACAGGGGAAGTCAAACAGTGATTGTGACGCTGTCCATGCAAATTCCGCCGTCTGTCCGCTTCGACACGGAGCACTTCCGGATAGGCTTTTGACAGCCATGCCGGCCTCGCTCCACTTGGCGTAGCCAGGATCGCATGGTAACCTTTTTCGGCAAGACAGTCCATAATGTCATCTAACCATGCAAATGTATAGACTCCTTCCTCTGGCTCAATAGCACTCCAGCCGAAAATATTAATCGAAAACGTGTTGCAATGAGCAAGGGGCATTAAACGGAAATCTTCCTCAATGATTTCTGGCATGTGTAGCCATTGGTCCGGATTATAATCGCCGCCATGCATCATCCCTTCCACTGTTGGGTGTACTGGTGGATATTTCATTCTCCTACTCCTTCTCTGCTCATCATCTCGATTGGTTTACTAAATGGAACACATCTAACGAAGGCAACGCTTCGCCATTAAAATCAAACATCGCTTGATTGTCCCAGGCATTGCCCACTTCTCCTTCTGTTTGGATATAGCGCATTCCGGCTTCGTTCGCCCAAGAGGCGCCAGACACTGGAATCCAAAGTGGTTCCCAATAATAGAAGCCTTCTCCGCCTGCCGTATGGATCGTCTCCATCAAATCACGCAAGTAAGACGCTTGACCTTGCGGTGATGCTGGATAACCGACTAGCTGTGCGTATTCATTTGAAAAAATATTATCTAAGTTGTCGCCATTATCCGTCGTAAAGCCATATGCTGTTTCGACAACATTGACGCCTTTGCCATAATCGTTAGTAACAAGCTCCATTACTTGTTTGAGCTTACTGAAATTCCCATCCCAGTAAGGATAGTAAGACAACCCAACGACATCAAAATCAACGTCCCGATTCACGATCTCGTCAAGCCACCACTGGGCCATATCGATATCTCCGCCTTCTGCTAAATGAAGCATCGTGCGAATGCCCGGGTCGCAGTCTCTCACGGCAGTGAGCCCTGCTTTCAACAATGCGGCGAGCCTATCAAATTCACCGCCGCCTTCTCCCCAGCTTTTGCCGTCAGGCCATAGCATTCCGGCATTGATTTCATTGCCAACTTGGACCATTTCCGGAATGATCCCTGCATCCTTTAACTGGCCAAGCACATTGGATGTATGGTGATAAATAGCGCTCTTTAATTCCTCAAAACTGTAATGTTCCCAGCTTTTTGGCTTAAACTGCTTCCCTGGGTCTGTCCAAAAATCACTGTAGTGAAAATCAAGCAGCAGTTGAAAACCATGGTTATGGGCACGCTTTGCCAGATCGACGGCGCGCTGTTCACCCACAGTCCCGCCGCCATACGGGTTGCCGTTTTCATCGTAAGGATCTACCCAAATGCGGATACGGACAGCATTTACGCCCTTTTCCTTTAACAACACGAGTGGATCAATTTGTTCTCCATCGGCATAATAGCGCCCGCCGTTTTCCTCGATTTCTGGCAACATCGAGATATCGGCTCCTTTAATAAAGCGATCATCCAATCCAGCAATGGGTTCAACTGTAACCGCTGCTTTCACATCCGCACCTCCAAATAAAACGATACAAACTAGCAATACGACAAACGGCCATTTGCCACGCAAGCTCAACTTCCGATCATCTCCTTCGTTTATCCTTTGACGCCTCCTTGTGTCAATCCAGAGACAAACTGCTTTTGCAACAACAAGAACATGAGCGCAACAGGTATCGAAATCAACAACGCCCCTGCCGCAAACATCGTATAGCTGGCTCCCATTGGATTGGACACTAAATTATAAAGGCCAATCGGGAGAGTATACATTTCCGGCGAACGGACAATGACGCTTGCTAAAATAAAGTCACCTAGTGGGCCTGTGAATGAATTGATCGCGACCACAGCAAGTATCGGCTTCGCAAGGGGCATAATGATTTGCCCATAAATGCGAAAATGGCTTGCGCCGTCCATCCGTGCCGATTCGTCCAAGTCACGGGGAATCGAATCAAGATAGCCTTTTAACAAAAACGTATTCATCGGAATTTGCCCGCCTGCATAAATCAACACTAATGCCCAGTGGCTATTAATCAAGCCGAGCATTTGCGCCAGCACAAAGATCGCGATCAAGGCAGAGAATTGCGGGATCATCTGCAAAAGCAAAAACAGCATCAAGCCATTTTTTCTTCCCTTGAAACGAAATCGAGAAAACGCATAACCAGAAAAGCTAACAAGCACAAGCGTTATGCCCATAGTAAGGAGGCTAATTTTTAGTGAGTTGAGGTACCATTGAACGTAAGGATGCGACCCCTCCCCAAGCAAATGGATATAATGGGCCAGCGTTGGATTCTCTGGGATCATGGACGTGCTCATCAAACTATTGCCAGGATTAAAGGAAGCCCCGATTGTCCACACAAGGGGATAAGCAATTACAAGGACAACGCTAACCAAAATGCTATAAGTCACAAATAAGCGAATGCGCCTTTTCGTATAAACCGTCATCACATCATATCCTCCTCTTTAAAGGAGTTCGTACGCTTAAATTGCCAAAGGGCAATCGAAATAACAAAAATTGACAGCAACATCGTGATCGCCGCGGCCAATGCATACTGGGATGACTGCATCGTCAGTTTGTAGATCCACGACACAAGAATATCGGTTCCCCCTGCTGTTGAGCCTGGCATAGGTGGGCCTCCGCCATTAAACAAATAAATGATGTTGAAATTGTTAAAATTAAACGTATACTGTGTAATTAAAATCGGTGCAATCGAATAGAGCACAAGCGGCAATGTAATCAAGCGGAATTTCTGGATAAAGCCGGCCCCATCAATCGTCGCCGCTTCATAAAGATCATTAGGAATCGCTTGCAAGACGCCTGTCGTCATAATGAACACAAACGGAAACCCTAGCCACATTTGCATAACGATTAACGCCACACGACTCCAAAACGGGTCATTTAGCCAAGGCAGGCCATCAACGCCAAAAAACGTGAGAATATGGTTGTTAATCGCCCCAAACGAATCATTAAACAAGCCAGCAAACACAAGAATCGTTACAAACCCCGGCACCGCCCAAGGGAGAATAAAAAACGTTCGGAAAAACGCTTTCCCCCGTACATCGCGCTGATTTAATAAAATCGCCAAAAAAATGCCCAACGCGCATTGGAGCGTTGTCGCAACAAGCGTCCATACAACTGTCCAGCCAAGCACATCCAAAAAGGTCGAACGCCAAATCGGGACAGAAAAGATATCACGGAAATTTTTCAACCCCACCCAGTCGAACAAGTTGGCGGGCGGAGAATGGTATAAATCATAATTGGTAAAGGCAATCGCCAAACTGAACAAAATCGGAAAAATCACCGTAAAGATTAGCAGAAAAAAGGCAGGTGAACTCATCAAATAGGGAAAGCTCGCATCGAGCAAATGATGGTACTGGCGGCGGATCGAATGAAGCTCAAGCCCTAAGTCGCGGCGTTTTCCGTTCTTCGCCGCATCTTTAATCATGAAATAGTAAAATGCAAGCCCAAACGCTGCCACAATGACCGCAATAATTCCTTCTGCTAACAAAAAGACGGAGTTGTCTCTTGGCGTTTGCACGCCTAGCGTTGCTAATCCCCAAAACCCCATATTAAAAATGTCTTTAAATACAAACAGAAACGCTGCGACAAAAAGGAAGAAAAGCGTTCCTTTTGCAAATTGCTTATTGTACATCTGCCCCATTCCGGGGATAATGGCGAGCATTCCCGCCACGAGCGCATGGTTCGTGGCAGGCTTCATCTTATGTTGCTCGTCAAGTTTCACGTGCTTCACCTTCTCTTTTAATAGAGGCGTTCGCTCCTAGTTTTGGCTATGGTTCGCTTCGATTTGCGACTCGATTGTTTGAACTGCTTCTTCTAATGCTTCCTGTACATCTGTCCGTCCTGTCGCAATCAATCCTAGCGCATTGTCAATTGGCGTCCACACTTCGGCCATTTCTGGATTGTTCGGTGTCATTGTCGCGTAAAGGCTTTGTTCAGAAACGGCTGCCGCATGCTCGTCTTCAGCAATGGCCGGGTGTTCCACTAGTGAGGTGAGCGGCGGTATTTCCCGCGTTTGTTCAAAACGGTCCAGTGAATTCTCTTCATTTGTCAAAAACTCTACAAACTCTTGTGCCAGTTCTGCATTTTGAGAATAAGAAGAGACATTATAGCTTTTTACTCCTAAAAAGGAACTCATCGGCTCGCCATCCGCCAAAGCAGGCAACGGCAATACACCGTAATCGATGCCAGCTCGCGCATACGGCTCAAACGACCAAGGTCCAGAAATGACCGCTGCTGCCTTTCCTTCAGTAAACAAGGAGTCAAGCACGTTAATCCCTTGCTCGCCAACAATGCCAGCAGGAAACAGCCCTTCTTCAAAAAACGTTTGTATGTACGTGCCGCCTTCAATTGCCCCTTCATTGGCAAGCCCGATATCGTTCACATCATACTGCCCATCTTCATTTTGCGGGAAAATATAGCCGCCACCTCCACCGATGACGCTCATGGCATAATAAATTTCATCCCACTTTGCCACAAACCCATATTCGTCTTCAGCGACCCTCTCTTTCGATAGCTCATACCATTCATCAAGCGTCTGCGGCGGCTCGTCTACCAGTTCTTTGTTATAGAAAAGAATCGTTGTCTCTACTGCTTTTGGCAATCCATAAACTTCTCCATCAACTGTTTGCGAAAGCAGCGACTCTTCCGTAAAACGGCCTGTCACTTCATCATCGACCTCTAAAGGAGCGAGAAGCCCTTCGACGACAGCAGTGCCGATTTGGTCATGGGGAATCGTCAATACATCCGGCCCAGAACCAGCAGGGCCATCTAAACGCAAATCTTCTAACTGCCCGCCATACTCTTTTTCGATCACTTCAATTTCAATTCCATGCATGTCTTCAAAAGCAGCAACAGCCTTTTCAATGCCAATTGCTTTTTCAGCGTCTTCCCAAATCACCAATTTATCAGCAGATGTCCCACTAGCACTTTCCCCAGCATCGCCGTCCTCTTGTGGTCCACAAGCGACAACGGTCAGAACTGCTCCACTAAGCAACACCATTCGCCAATTCGTTTTCATTTGTCATCCCCTCAATCAAAAAAGTAACCGCTTTCTTATAAAATAACAACATTCACGAAAAAAGTAAACTTATTTGTATATCTATATTTAGTAAAATATTTTACTTAATAACAAAAAAAAAGAGCCCTTTAGGACTCTAGAGGTTGTCGACAAAGTCGATTACTACACTCAGGCTTATAGAGAAACACTTTAGCCAGTACTTTTTCGAAAGATGGGGTTACATGACATGAGCACCGTTTTTGGAGAAGTCCTTTTATCGACGAGCCGTTCTAATAACAAGTCAATCGCCGTTTGGCACAAAAGCTTTACATCAATCCGAAAAGTTGTCAACGGCGGAGAAACATATTGGGCAATGCTGGCGTCATTTATACTAAAAACATTTACCCGCTCCGGCAACGCAATCCGTTCCTCATTTAAGGCTTGCAAACAGCCAACGGCAAGAGAGTCGCTTGCTACACAAAATGCTGTCGGCAACTGGTCGCCAAGGGAGTGGATCGCTCGTTTCATCAAAGCATAGCCTTCATTTACAGCATATTGGTCGCCAACAAACAAAAACCGTTCATCGAAAAGCCCTTTTTTCTCCATATATTCTTTAAAAGCACGCTCTCTGCGATCGGGAATATAACCGCCACAATCGGCATCAAAATCATTGCCGCCAATATAACCAATCGCTGTATGACCATTTTCCAAGTAGTAATCAATCATCCGTTCAATCATCCTGCGGAGATGGGGCCGTACAGAATCGAAATGGTCTTCATCAGGCGAGGTATCAATAAACACCACGTCGTTTGTTAACGTACGGATATAATCTAGCTCACGCTTGCTAAAGCGCCCAAGGCAAATAACGCCTTTTGTTTGCGGGTCGATCGCCTCAATTCCATCACCGATCGAATACGTTGTTAAGTTAAGCTGCCGTTCGTTTGCCTCCTCCTCAACGCCTTTCTTCACTGTTTGAAAATAAACGTCCTGCAAATCTTCTTTTTCCGTAATCCAATACAAGAAAGCAATTTTCTTTAACGAATGTTTAAATCGTTTCTTTGTATAGCCTAACCGTTGCGCGGTTTCATACACCTTTTCCCTCGTCTCTTGCGTCACAGATAAAGTGGGGTCTTGCTTGAGCACTCGCGAAACTGTCGTAATAGAGACACCTGCTTTTTCAGCAATCTCCTTTATCGTAGCCAATGGGCTTCCCTCTCTCTATTGATCATTTCTACCGTCTAGTATAGAGAGTCTATCATGGAGAAGCAATTTCTGCTTGGATGGAGCGCCTGGCAACACGCCTATTTGTTTCGTGTTTTCGTTGGTGCCATTCATTTGATAATAGGGCTTTCTCCTTAGCGAAAACGTTTTTATACGGGGATAGTGACCATCCTCTTCAGTCATTTGCACTACTTGGCTCTTTCTTTTTTTAGAATAACAGGCATTGCTAGTGAATACGATTAAGTTGTGCTTATAGACATGTGTATTTGCATGGGCCAAAAGGCACATAAAAGAGAGGATGATGATCTTGCTAACGTATCAAAATTTGAACGGGTTTGACATGGTCTATGCCGTCTCCCAACAAACGATTAATGCTCAACTGCAGTTACTTTGGGCAATGGACATGTTGCCAACAACATGGAAAGCGGAAGCAGCAGAGGGACTCTATTCAATTGATGCTGAGTTAGGCTGCCCTGTTGTTGACTTTAACACAGGGGACAGCTCGAGCCGAACAGCAAAACTTACGATGCCGTTAACGAAAGCAAGCTTTCATTATGCCAAAATTGTTATAGAGGACGGAAAGCCTACCGTTGTGCAAACAACAAAAGAGATTAGTGGCAGCAGCTTATCCTTTTTTGTCAATATGAGTTTAGCAGAACTAGCTTCCACGTATCAAAACCAAGATTCGATTCCGGACGAAGTGAAACGGCAGCTTGAACAATTTGATACGAGCATGTTCAGCATTCAGCATTTGTTTCTTAATTTCGAGGACGCTAATCTATTAAAGTCATTTGATTTTCAAACAAATGGCGCTATTCCCACTGACCAGCCAGAATTGACTGGCCAAATCCGAAACCTGGTGGAAGCCTTTATAGACACGATTAAAGGAAACGACAACCCTTATATTTTCGGTTACTATGCAGTTGACAAAATCAGTGAGCCATCGCAAGCGACTTGGCAGCCTACAGGTTGTACGTACTCGATTTACTCAGACGCCCATTTTGCATCTCGCAGCAGCATTAACTACTTGCTCGTAACAGACCATAAAACCGTCCCAGGAAGCGGCGCAGGAATGTTTCAACATAATTGGGTAATGAGCGATCAGGTAGAAGGCAGTTTTGTGCTATCACAAGCCCTTGTGATGGACCCATTGCTCCAATCATTGGCAAACATGCTGTCTATAGATAAAACGCAATTTTCCCCCACAAACAACAACCAATTTTTTGTCTCGTTTGAAAGCCGTTTGGATAAGAATACCAAAGGAAAAACCACTTGCACGCTTGTTCCCCTTGTAGGTACCAAGCAAATGGCTGTTTATTTTAACATTGACTACAACACAGACATGCATGACCTGGCCGGCTCATATATCGGTTACGTCGACGGCACGATCAAATGGACAACAACACTCACCTTTGAAGTCGACACGATCAAAAGCAGCGTCAATGTATCTGCAAAAAATTCAGAAGTCATTACGACAAAAAAAGACCATCCAAATGCGCTTGGAAAGTTTGAACATGCCCTTGCTGTTTTTGCTGACTTTATCATCACAGTTTTTACATTTGGCCAAGTGGACGACGTCTTTCAGGACCTCATTCGCAAGGATTGGCAAAAAACGATTAACACAGGATATAGTACACAAATAAACAGCATGAAAGCACGTGCAATCTTGCCCGGCGGCTCAGAAATCATGTTTAAAGATGCCCAGTTTTACGAGAATGGTTCGATGATTGTCGCAACAACTGTTAAAAATTAGCTCACATGTAGGGGGTCAACGAAATGGGTGTTTCCCGTTATTCGATTCAATCAACATTAATGAAAAGCTATGTATCTGGTACTCCGTTGCAATACGATAAGGCATTAACAACGACAACAGGCACAGATGGGCAATTATGGTTGTTTTCAATTGGCAGTGATGGCCTTATTTATTTGTATAGCAAAGAAAACGGTACAGATAAAGGCTGGAACACCCGCTATTTAAGCGGTGGCCTGCCCGAGCACAGTGAAGCGGTCTTTATTGAAGCGATTCAAGACGCTGACGGCGCTCCTCTCCTTACCGCCGTTGTCTTAAAGGAACAAACCTATACAGTGTACATGACTAAAGACTTTTCTGACCACACAAAGGATCGTTGGCTATTCCGGGGACAATACAGCGGCGGAACGGTGTCAAACATTGCTACCGGATACGGAAAACAAGGCCAAGTATTCATTGTTGTCACAACGCAAGACAAGGATCGCTCATCAAACCATCTTATTAACCCTAACCTGACCGACACGACATGGTTATGGCGAGAAGTTCCCGCCCCGTTGAACAGCAAACACGTCATCCAGACTGCTATTGGCCACCATAACAAATTGGAATCAATCAATGGCGTCGACGGGCTGTTATATGCCTTGTACCAAACAAGCGACAAACAAACACAGCTTGTCATTACGTCTTTGCCCGATTTTCATTATTACAACCATCCGGTGCCGCTGGATTTCAGCCCAACTAGCTTTGCGCTTGTAACTGCTCCTGGTTCAAACTCTGAATGTTGGCTTGGCGATACATCGGTATACTACGCAAGCCCTGCTGTCCAACTCGCAAAAGACGCGAAAACGGTAAAGGCAGGTTTGCGCAAAATCGATGGCAATCCCTCCAAACGCCCCTATAAACAAATTTTGGCAGCACGAACAAACTCAGGCACAGACATTTGGCTGCTTACAGACGACGGGAAACTTTCTCGCTCCCATTTTGACGAAACGAGTTGGACGGAGCCCTTGCTTTTTCAAGAACAAGTTGGAGAATCGGCATTATGGGTCAACCGCACTACCGGGGAAAATCATTTAGTTGTCGTCGATTTAGATAATCAGTTATATCGATACTTCCAAGATGTTTCGACAACGCGTTGGCATAGCGAACAAATCCTGTTTGAATCCCTTGGCACAATTGAAGAGAAAGACGGATACAGTACCGTGATTCAATTAGTCGACGACAAAGGAGCACCTGCGGTCAACGAAACCATCTGGGTGCAAGCCTCTGAATTGGTGCAACTGACCATTAACGGAAAAACATATTTTGCTACTGACCGCCCTGGCTATATCGAAGCAAACACGGATTCTCTCGGGAATGTGATGATTACACAGTACGTCAAAAGCGTGGCTGCAGCTGCCCTACGAATTACCATACCAGCCTTAAACGAAACCATTGATATCGAACCGCTTGCACAAGTAAAGCAAAAGCTGACAGGCATGACGGTAGATGAATGGATCAACGCGGAAATGCAAACCGACCAAGATGGCGTTACCGAACCACTTTTAAAAGGCAAATCAAAACAAGACATCGCCGATACGCACCAAGCCGTTCAACGTTTGCTAACGATGGCACAAACCTTACCAAGTCATAAGCAAGGGCCATTTCAAACTTCTTCTAAACATATCCCTTTGGCTAATACTTTGTCACTGGCCCACGTCGAAGACAGCATGCATTGGGGACTCGACTTAACAGGAAAGCACCCTGTCTATACGGAAAACAAGGGCCATATTGACCAACACTTCAATCCAAGAGCCCATCTGTTGAACCAAACAAAAGACACGGCACACATACTGAGCGATTGGTTTGGGGATATTTGGCATGCAATAAAACAAGGTTTTATCACCGTTACACACTTCGTTTTCAGCAAAGTAAAAGAAGGCATTGAACTAGTAATTAACAGCGCCGAAAAAGCGTACCGTGTTGTTCTTCGTTACGCAGAACAATTGTGGGACGTGATCGAATATGTGTTTGCCGAAATTGACATTCTGCTGGATGACTTTGTCCGTTGGCTCGGCTATTTATTTAAATGGAAAGACATTTTGCGGACGCATGAGGTTATTCGGACAACCGTTGAACTAGGAATAAAAGAAACCGTGCAAAAGTTGGATCAAGGGAAGGCGTTTGTTGACCGTTTGATTGAACATGTCCAAAGGAACATCGCTGACCCAGCCTTGCAAGAAAACATTGGTGCCTTTGGTAGCCGCACCTTAACCGAGCAAGAATACGGACAACAGCTATTATTTGAAGCACCTGAAGCGAATTGGTCGATGAATTACGTTATGAGCGGTCATTTGCTGAAACCTGGCGGAAACCTACCTGAAGTAGACACACTTGCCTATGACGAATCATGGGGAGCCGGACTGGAAAGCGTCAAGCAACAGTTTGAGCAATTTGGCACTGAACTTGCCAGCCAATTCGAGTCATGGTCATTTGCAACTCTGTTCCAAAAGATCATCTCCTTGTTGGAAGACGCCGTATTAGAGGGGGTTAAACTTCTCGCTGATGGATTGTTTACAGCGGCTGAGCAAATCACGCAAATGGTTGACGACTTGTTGCATATCCATTGGAATGTGCCGCTCCTTACCCCTCTTTATGAAGAAATAGTCGCGCCTGGCAGCAAATTGACGTTAATTGACTTTATTAGTTTGCTAACAGCAATTCCCGCTACTGTACTTTATAAAGCCACAACTGGCGACGTTCCTTTTGAGGAAGAAACAACAACGCAATTGGTCAATTCCCAATCCTATGGCGATTTTCTCGCAAAGCTTGGCGGCAAGCAACCTCATCTTGCCCTTGACCAAGAGCAGTCCCCTGTTCTGTTGCAAGCCGCCGCTGAACCCGAGGTTCCCATTGCGGCAAGAAAAGCCAGTTATGCATTCGGCTTTATTGGCGGCATCGCCTCAATTATTGCTGGCACGGCAAGCACGACAATGTCTTTCACAGAAACGACCACAATTGGTTGCGCTGTCGTGTTTTTGTCTTACAGCGTCGGAACGGCTACCTCCGTTACGACATTGTCGCTTGATTTGGCGTACAAACCGTACGAAAAACGACTTGGGTTTGAAATGTTTTATGCTTTGTTTCAAATTGGTTTTAACCTTAAAGACGGACTCGCTTTGGGCAACCAGATTAAAAACAAAGGCATTGCCAAACTGGCCTACGAGCTCCTTCTTGATTTAGGCGAAACGCTTTTAGGGGCGATCAGCTGTGCTTTCTCGATTGCCTTAGCGATTTGGGAAGGCGTAGACGGAGAAATGACGACAAGCAACGGCATGAAGCTGACACAAAACTTGGCGATCACCATTTCACAAATTCTTGCCTTCCCTGCTTCAGTGATTTCAGAGCCCCGTGTAAAAAAAGTCATACAAGGCGCTCAAGCCTTTTGCAACATTAGCCCAGGCGTCATCGACATTTGCCGCACCGCCTACGATCAAGAAATGGAGGCCATTCATACCAATCGGTAAAAGACGGGCCAAGCGCTGCTCTGCCAAGGGTAGCGCTACTTTTTAAAAACAACGATCTTTCAACTATTTTTGCTTGGTTTGCTCGCGTTCATGGAGATAAGCAATGAATATGAGTCTATTTGACAACGTATGAAGCTATACCTAGAGAAATCATTACGCTATCTAGCAAGTAGCTGTTTAATATTTACGAATAATCTAGGCTTGAACGTTTAACCTCTCTTAAGCTTTAATGGAAATACCATTAAAAAAACCGATAAAAGATCCAAAAATAAACACATTTGATGGGCAAGCACAGTAAAGGTAGGAATAGATAACCATGAATTATAAGGAACTGGATGCACGATCCAAACATTTGAAACCAGTAAAATTAAATCGATTTCAGATTGAACATACGTTAGAGAGGAAATATGAGGCGAAAGAATTGCCCCTATTCACAATTCCTCGTAAAGATTACGAAAATGATGAAGAAGTAGATGAAAAAAGAATCTATAAACTTTACACAATAACCAATAAACAAGTGCTTAAACAAATTCAAAATAAGGATGATATCGATGCGATAAAAGAGCCTTTTCTGTCTACAATTTACGAAAAAGCCAGCTATATCGTTTCGCAAACAAAATCGAAGAATGATGGGCAGTCTGTATCGTATAATCAACTTATCCATGAGCATAACCATGGAAAACGGGTTTCTGTGGTCTTAGAAAAAGACGAAACAGATTACGTAACAAATTTTAAGGTATATGGCTTTGCCCATCATCTAGTTACGTACTTAGTTGCCCGAATCGGGATTGAGGGCATGAAGGAAGGCGACATGACCGACACTGACTATCAGTTTTACCTAGAATGTTTAGCTGAAAATGGGTTTATTTAATCGGTTCCCTTTCCTAATAAACAGGGCCTGCCATCACAGGCCCTCTTTTCAGCTCGTAAACTCATTTGGCAAACCCTGCTTCCCCCTCATACGCCCCCATCTAATTCAAAAACTCGTTCGGAAACTTACACTGATGTTTAGCTCTCCAACACTATTAGCTAGCCATCCTTTTATTTTCAATTCACTAAAGTACAGTTCACAGTATAACAACGGGGCTCATGCCTTTTTCTGTTCGTATTTTTTCGGGCGGTACCCCATAGCCAAAAAAATTAGCAAAATCCCTACAAGTTGCAGGATATCGGGGCGATAGTGAAGAACGGCGACATCTAACAAAATTGCAACAATCGGGTCGATGAAAACCAATATAGCAATCGTCGAAGCAGGCAATTCTCTTAAACTGGAAAAGAAAAAATAAAAGACAACACCTGTATGGATAAATCCTGTTATAAGAATAAACAGCCAGTTCTCGGCGGAAAGTCCCGAAAATAAGTGCCAATCGACTAATGGCGCCAATAATACAGCACCAAGCATTGTTTGTATTAGTGTTGTTTTAGTTGGTGATAAAACAGTGATGCTTTTTCCTGCAAGCGACGTTAATGCATAGAAGAACGCAGCAGCAAAAGCCCAACCAATACCTGTCTGCAAAAAGTCCGAAACATGGCCGTGGCTATACGCTTTGCCGACGAGCAATGCACCGACAAAACAAATCACAATCGAGGCGATGCCTGCCCAAGTCAACTTTTCTTTAAACAACAATGAACCTAAAAGTAAGATAAGAAGTGGCGCTAGATGATAGATCGACACTGCTACCGTAATCGGCATGACTTCGAATGAACGGAAAAAGAAGAGCCAATTAAGCACAAGAAACAAGCCACATAATAAAACCTTTCCATACTCGCTTTTCGGCGGCCGTTCCTCTCTTCCTTTCCTATTCGTTAACAATAGTACTGCGCCTAGCATCACACTCGCACACAAACAGCGAACAAATACAAGCTCTAACGATGGTAAACCAGCCTTTACGGAAAACAATCCAATTGAACCGAAAATCGCCATAGCCAAACTAAATTTCACATGTGCATTCATCGTACATCTCCTAGAAGTTATACTACTAACTACTAAAAATTCCTCCAAAATAAACAGCTTGCTTTGAGCATTACGCTTATCACAAGCTGCTTTTTCCGGTCATAACGTGAATCAAATCTTCACGTTTTCTCCATAAAGCATCGAGCTTCTCTGGTCCAAATGCGTTGGTCACTTCTTCTACCATAATGTCATGGCGAATGTATTCTGTAGCAATGAGCACTAAAGCAGGGTCCATTGATTTAACAGCCCATTCTGAACCCTTATCGCTAAATTTTGCAATCAACGCTTCTTCTTCATCACGAATGACAATGGTCAAATAGCCACCCATTCGTTCACTGACAATGTTGGGCGCCATATAGTTATGGTGGTACGTATGCCCAAATGACTTGCTTTCATCGCCAAACAACACGGTAAAAATTGGAATGTCCGTTTCTTTTTCCTTTAACACGTCCTCAATGCTTGCCACCGTTGGCGACCAAATTGACAACCATAACTCTTTTTTCGCCGCCCGAATCATGGAGCGCATCTCGCTAATGATATGGTCATACTGGACAATCCTTGTCACCACATCGATTTTTTGGTCGCTTTCTAAAGTGGTTAACGAATCCTCTAATGAGGTCAAAGAAGCATCAAGATCTTCCCTCATTTTCGTCAATAGCTGCCGCGGATCCACTGGCTTATAGACAATTGGGTCAGCGGGCACGGTATGCACAGCCCCTTTATCGAGCAACTTGCCAAGCACTTCATAAATCATCGACCGAGGCACGCCTGAGCGCTTGCTTAATTCATAACCTGTAATCGCTGGCGCCTTTAATAACCCAATATACGCTTTTGACTCATATTTGGAAAAACCGTGCTTTTGCAGCTCCTGAATGACTGCCTCTTCCATATCAGCACCTCTAAGTAGTTAGTGTGATAACTACTTTACAGAACATAGCCATACCTTGTCAAGCAGCCCAACAAAACAAACCAAAACGCTGTAAAATAAGGGTTTTGGCTGCTGTATAGATGGTGGTGATTCAGTCTAACCGGGCGTTCTTCTCTTCATGTGTGCACGCATGAAGAGTGCGACTACCAACGTTTGGCAGCTGAGAAGAGCGCGATTCATATCCACGCACTCACAAAGAGTGCGACGTTGAAGTTGCAACCCACCCGCTCGAACCAGTCTTATTTCAATCCACGCACTCACAAAGAGTGCGACTTTTGATCTTACTAGTGATGGAGAGAAAGAAAGATTTCAATCCACGCACTCACAAAGAGTGCGACAGCGAATTTCAACGAATTTATGGAATGAAACATCCAAAAAAGCGTGAATTTCGTTTTTCTCTCCTATTTTACCATGTGGTCCCACTCACATTAATTCATTTTTACACACATTATTACATATTAAAAGTGAATTTTGGTGCGAACCTCCCTGGGATTTCATGTGCGCTTGGGGTTCGCACCTACTCGCTTAGAATTCTTTCCTTTTATACACTTGCAGTGCAATTACGTAGGAGGCCATGAATAGCACAAACGTGACCGCTAAAAAACTTCCAGAGAACAGCTTATCTAGATTCATCCCTTGTAGTGCATCAAAGGAAACAGCGCCTAGAAAAATTTCAAATAGCCAAGAACTTAGTAAAAACAACCCGACTGCAGCCATGATGCTAAAAACAAGGATGCCATCCGATTTTTCAGTCCCTAGCAGGTACGTCAATGGATAGTTAAGCAAGCCTGAAATAAGAACGATGCCGACACCATTCATTATCTTATTCACCGCGGAATCGGTCATGACTTGGCCAATCAAGGAATCGGCAACCATAAATAGAGCAACCGTTATGACTATGCCAATGACAATCATCATTGAGTAAAAAAGATAGTGGCTTTGTACGACTTCCCTCCTTTTTAAAGGCAGCGTAAGCACAAATTTGCTCCAGCCTGACATCGACTCATGCTTTAAAACTTCTAGGGCTGGCGTAACCATAAAAAAGAGCGGCAACCATGCTGCAAACTGCATCAGCATCTCATTTTGAGTAAACAGCAAAATCGCGGTGATGACCACACTTAACGCGATATAATTCCAGAAGCTTTTTCCTACAGAGTAGTATTGATTTAAGACTAGGCCTTTCATGCTGTTTCACCTCTCATTAACAAAAGCGTCATATCATCAATAGTAAAGTCTTTTTTCGTGATCGAAGAAGGCACTTGTTCCCGATCAGACACAAGCACATCGACGGTGTCTTCATTTTTTTTATATGTGAGAATCAACTTTTGCTGAATAAGATCAAACTCATTTTGCCTGCATTGCAAAATCGCGTATTTCTCCCGCAATTCGGCTTTTTTAACGTTTAACAAAATTTTTCCGTTCTTAATGAAAACGAGAGAGTCGGCGATTTTTTCAATGTCGCTCGTAATATGGGACGACAACAAAATCCCCCGCTTTCCGTCTTGAACAAATCCTTTTAATACATCTAACAGTTCATCCCTTCCCGTCGGGTCAAGGCCTGCTGTCGCTTCATCCAATATTAACAATTTGGCATCGTGGGACAAGGCAACGGCAGCGGAGAGTTTCATCGACATTCCCCGTGAAAACCCTCTAATTTTCTTGTTTCTTGGCAAGGAAAAGAAATCAACATAGTGGTCAAACGTTTTTTGATTCCATTGCTTGTAAATCCGCTGAAAGACATTTCCTAGTTTCACAATGTTTAAGTCTCCAGGCAGTTTGATGTCATCAAACACAACGCCGATATTTTCTTTTAGATGTAGTTTGTCTGGCGCCATCTCTTCTCCAAAAATGTGAATGGTGCCACTGTCTTTCTGGAGTGTTCCTAAAATCGACCCCATCGTAGTCGACTTCCCTGCCCCGTTTTCTCCGATAAATCCAACAATCGAGCCGTACGGTATCGAAAAAGACACACCCTTTAAGGCAAAAGCCGAATCGGAATATTGTTTTCTCAAATGGTCTACTTCTAAAATAAACGACATATCCATTCTCCTTCTTGATTGTAAGATGATAGTCAATCCGCTGCGCAAATCGATTAGCTTGAGTTTGCGTTGGCCAACCGATAAGCACTTGTGCCAACGCCCGCCATTTTTTTACCCGTTGATACATTGAAATAACCGACATCTCAATGTATACTTTGTTCATATTGTATATATCATATATATACAAAAATAACGATTTTGTCAATGCCCATTTTTCCACACACGAAAAAGGGGCCTTTGCGGTGTGCAAAGGCTCCTTTTTTATTACTCCTTACTCTTGAAAAGACAAATTTAATGGTTCATCATACATCGTAAAATTCATCTCTATGTTTGTCGACGGCACCTTTTTGTCAACGACTTCAAAGGAGCAGCTATCGAGCCATGCTTGCCCTTTGCCTGACAACAAAAGGCCAAAGGAAATAACGGCACTGTTTTCAGGGACATCTAACACAATCGCATAGCGGTTCCAGTTGGTCGTTCCTACAATCTTGCGGTTTGACATGTTGTCGAATTGGAGCGCATCGTTCATATTGTTATCGACTCGCATCCATAAGCCACAATAATTGGTGACATTTTTGGTTTTGACGAAACCGGAAAAACGGACACGTTTGCCTACATAGTTCTTGGCATTGAATTGCTGCATCAGCGTTGCAAAATCGTCCTCTTCTTGAAGGGCGTACGATTTCAAATAAGCCGATACGCTGCCTTGGTGAACGGTTTCGGTGTCCAATCCATACTCGTATTCGGCAGGCTGACTGCCGCTTAAAAACCAGTGTTTTATCGGAGATGTTTGCAAATCCATCATGTTCCCTCCATTTGCCTGAATGAATTGATGTGGTTGAAATCGAGTGCGATAACGGGCAGGCGGCAAGCCATATAGCCGTTTAAACGCGCGTGTAAACGCTTCTTGGCTTTCGAAGCCACAGGAAAATGCCACTTCAATAACAGGTGTGTCTGTATGCAATAACGTTTTCGCTGCAAAACAAAGGCGGCGTCGCTTTATATATTCAGACAAGCTCAGCCCAACTTCCTGTAAAAAAACACGGTGGAAATGATACGGCGAATAGCCCGCCTTTTTTGCCACATCCGCAACCGAAATGGGGTCCTGTAAATGGCTCTCAATGTAGGCAATGCTCGTTTGGATGCTTTTGTTGTAATCGATCGTCCTCCCCCCTCTCGCCCTTTTATCATAGCAAACCGTCTTTTCTTTTTTTTGATCCAAATTGCGCAAGCTTGGGCCATCTCTCTTCCGTTTATTTTACGTATTACTGCATTCTCGTTTGTCGACACTAGGAAAAGAAGCTTAAACATTAAGGAGAGATGTTACTTGCCATTGCCTTCAAACCATTTGCCTGGACAACGATTGGTTGTCGATTCCTTTTACGACATAGACGCACAACAAGCGGTGTGGGGCGGCCTATGGGGAGCCTTCTCTCCAGTTGGCCCCATTCAAAAAGTGCTGATTCACCGTCCCGGTAATGAATTGCGACAACTAGACAACAAAAGCTATGAAACGTATATAGACGACCAAATTTTACAAGACAATCAAGGTGTCATCGGCAACGATTTAACTGGAACAGATCCGATTGATGTGGCGCTATTGCATCGCCAACATGATCAGTTGCGCCAAGCTTTGCTGGATAGCGGTGCAGAAGTTATAGACTTGGATTTTGTTTCACCAAATCACCCGAAGTCAATCTATGTTCATGATTTAGGCCTTGTTGTTCCTGGTGGCGTCATCTTGCCAAGGTTCGCTTTAGGCATCCGTCAAGGCGAAGAACAAGCGGCTTACCGCACTTTTGCCAAATTGGGCATGCCAGTCTTGGCCACGATTCAAGGCAACGGTTTTATCGAAGGCGGCAGCTTTACCATGCTAGATGAACGATCTGCTGTCGTTGGCCGCTCGGTCCGCGTGAACCAAGCAGGCATTGACCAGCTCCGTACCATTTTAGCATGGCAAGAAATGGAGTTGATCGTCGTCGACTTGCCTGCTGACCGCATCCACTTAGATGAGCTGTTTATGCTTGTCGACACAAAAACCGCTCTAGTCGAGCCAAAGCGGCTTCCTTATTGGTTTTTGAAAGAGCTACGATCACGGGGCTATCGCCTGATTTATACAGACCCCAATGATCCAGACCGTGCCGCCAACTGCCTCACCTTAGCACCTGGCCATGTCTTGATTGCTTCTGAATATCCAGGTACGATTAAACAACTACAACAGGCAGGCATTCGCACAAAGACGATTGACACGACGGAAATCCGCAAAATTGGCGGCGGCATCCATTGTGCAGCGCTGCCTTTAGTCAGAGGGCAATAGCAGAGTGGAGAGACAACCTAAATAGGAAAAAATAAGCTTGTTGCCAAAAAAGCAACAAGCCTTCTATTGATGACAGTGTGTAGGGCGCGATTACCGCTACTCATCTGCCGTCGGTATCTTTTCAAGTTCATGCATGTTCCGCACTTCAGGTGTTGCTGGGGAAACCAAACTTGTGATAACGATCGTCAAGCCTGAGATGACAACACCGAAAAAGACTGGCAAATGCCACAGTTCCACTAACAGACCGATAATACCTGTTGAGGCTACTTCAGGACCGGGAACGCCGGTAAACGTCGTCACCCCGTAAGAAAGGAGCCCAAGCGTCACACTGGCCCAAACCGCTTTTGTGCTAACACGCCCCCAAAATGGCGCAAGGACAATCGGCCAAAACAATGTCACAAACACGACATCCCAAGCTAAATAGGCGAGATCAATGACTTTTTGGAAACCTAATGCGAGTAGAAGCCCCAGCGCCGCACTCACACAAATGGCAATGCGAGAAAAGAGCAGCAACTTTTTCGGATCAGGCTGGTCGTTGATTAAATCAAGATAAATGTTCTTCGTCCAAATACCAGCCGATGCCACATAACAAGCAGCCAGCGTTGACATGCCCATCGCCGCCAACGATGTAAGAAAGATCGCTGAAATGATTGGCGGGAAATAGCCATCAGCGAACATAATCATGAGCATTTCTGGATTGTCGCTGTTTGGAAAGATCGTTTTAAAGGCTTCGCCTAACATGCCTGGTATCCAACTGATGCTAATGACAATCACTCCAGCAATAATCATGCTCAAGTAGGCAACACGTGGGCTCTTGGCGCCGGCAACACGTTGGCCAAGGTCCGCAGCGGGAATGTCTCCGAGGGCGAGCACCAAATAGAGCGCCCAAAATTCAACGCCGCCTTTTTCAAACAAATTGCTTACATTCCACCAGTCTGGCTGAAAGGTTAAATCGCCGTGCGTAAACAGGACCACGCCTGCAATTCCTAAAATGCCGATTAAGGCGACAACCCCTTGCACAATTTCCGTATAAGCAACGGCCCATAGACCGCCAATTGCTGAATAAACAACGGTTAACAACACAAACAGACAAGCGGCCGGAATAAAATCGATCGCAAAAATCGTTTGAATGACATATGTTCCGCCAACGGTCAGTGCGCCTGCATTAAAAAAGCCAAATGCAACGGCCATAACGGAGCCTGTATAAGCGCCAAGTTTTTTGCTGGCAAACCGCAAACCATAATAGTCTGCAATCGTCCAACCGCGCAAGCGCCTGAGCGGTCTCGTCCAAATAAGGGCGCCAAGAATCATACATGTCCCTAAACCAGCCATTGTCGCGGTTCCCTCGAAGCCGCCGCTTGTGTAGCCAGAGCCGACTGCGGCAAAAAAGAATGGGGCAGCGAGCAAAGCTGCGACTAAGCTGCCGGTTACGACATAAAGGGGCATACTCCAACCAGCGACGATTAAATCCTCTGCTGTTTTCACACGTTGGTAACCTTTATAGCCCATATAGTAAATAAAAACTAAGTAAATGAGAAAAATGATTATTCCTTCCATTGCGTGTCCTCTCCTATCATGGCATGACAGCCCCACCGTTTGGCCCAAGTATTTGCCCCGTGTAAAAATTGCCGTCATCAGAAGCTAAAAACAGCACACTTTTGGCAATTTCCTCTGGTTTCGCAAGCCGTTTTAATGGGTATTTTTGCGCTTCCTCTTCTGCATAATCGTCGCCAAACGAAGCAAGAATATCGGTCCATGTGCCGCCAGGGGCCACAGCATTGACTAACACATGAGGAGCCAATTCACGTGCTAATGATTTTGTGAACGCGTTGATGGCTCCCTTTGCCGCTGAATAATGGGAGAAATTTTCACAACCTAGATGCCCCAGATCAGAGGAAATGTTAATGATCTTTCCAGCTTTCGCTTCCGTCATCCGTTTTGCGGCTTCGCGGCAATTGTGAAAGGTCCCATACAGATGGACACGGATCATTCGGTCCCAGCCTTCATCCGTCATATCTATGATAGGCGCCTCTTCCGCAATTCCTGCATTGTTGACAAGGATGTCGATTTTGCCAAATTCCCGATCAACGAGGGCATACATATCCCTCACTTGCTGGGGATCACTGACGTCTGCGTGCCACTTCATCGCACGTACGCCATAGGAAGCGGCGATCGCGCACACTTCTTCTGCTTCCTCCGGATTGCCAATAAAATTAACGAGCACGTCCGCACCAGCTTTAGCCAGCTCCAACGCCACAGCCCGGCCAATGCCTTTGCTCGCTCCTGTAACAACGGCTGTTTTGCCTTTTAGGGCGTTCATTCCAACACGTCCTTTTGCTGCTCAAGCTTAAATTGATTCATCGATTCTTGCAGTTGTTCCGCCATTTGTGTCAGTGAATCAGAACTTGCGGCGATTTCCTTCATCGCAGCGAGCTGTTCCTTAGAAACGGTCGTAACATTGTCTGTTCGGTTGGTCGTTTCCTCTGCAAATCCGGTTAATTCTTGGACAGAGGCGGCAACCTCCTCTGAATTAGCCGATAATTGTTCAGATACAGAAGACACTTCCTCTACTTGGGCCGCGACTTGTTGGGCTGCTCCTAAAATCCGTTGGAATACCTCTCCTGCTTCATTAACGCTGGCAAGCCCTTCTTCCGCATCTTTTGTCCCCGTAGCCATCGATTCAACCGAACGCTCAGTGACCGTTTGGATTTCAGCGATAATATCAGTAATTTGTTTAGCAGAGGCTGCGGATTGTTCAGCCAATTTGCCGACTTCTCCTGCCACGACTGCAAAGCCACGGCCATTCTCTCCTGCTCTCGCTGCTTCAATCGACGCATTCAGTGCAAGCAAATTCGTTTGGTTGGCGATGTTCGTAATAAGCTCAACAATTTTTCCGATTTCACTAGACCGTTCGCCAAGTTCTTGCACTTCTTTTCCTGCTTGATTGACCGACGAACTGACAGACTGCATTTGTTTTACGACATTTTGGATAATGTCATTGCCTTGGCTCGCTTCTGCCGCTGTCTTTTGGGCAGACTCGGCAACGACTGCTGACGATTGAGCGATACGCTGAATCCCTTGGGCGTTTTCTTCCGTAGCTTTAGCCGTATCTTCTGCTGCTTGCTGGGAAACCCGTGCCCCTTCCGCCATGTCGCCCATTACTGCGACCACTTCATTTGCAGCTTGCTCTGTTTGGTTCGAGGCCGCTGCCACTTGTTGCGATGACGCTGCTACTTGTTCAGACGCATAAGCCATATTCTGGATCAAGCCACGCAAACTTTGCACCATTTGGTTTAACGCCGTAGCCATTTGCCCCACTTCGTCTTTGCTGCGTACCTCTAAAGATGGAACAGCCAAGTCTCCATCAGCCACTTTATTTGTCACTTGAACGACTTGTTTTAATGGTTTTAAGAGGCCATTCACGACAAAATAAACGAAACAGGCAACGATGAGCGTTCCCATAATTGCTGTCAACCATTGGCTAAGTTGTAGCTCGCCGAGAATGCTGTCAATGTACTCAGCTGAGTAGTCGATGCCAATGACAGCAACTGTTTCGCCATGTTCGTTTTCAATTGGGCTAAAGACAGTGCTCCACGTACCGAAGTCATCTTCAAAGACATCGGTGACGACAGGTTCCCCTGATTCAATCGCTTGATGCCCGCCTTCAATATGAATTGATGCCAAGTTATCAAACGATTCGCCAACGTTATAAACGTCCTCTAGATTTTTCGTAAAGCCGAGTGGGATAACGCTGTCCCCCTCCATTTGCCAAATGTAACTCCAGTACATAATGCCTTGCTTTTCCATAATCGTCTCTAGCTGGTTTTGCAAGTGGACAAATGCTTCATCCGTCTCATCGGTAACGCCCATAACCGCCTCTACGTCACTTGGATCAAGCGAAGATGCTGTTAACAGGCCAACACTTCTCAATTCACGCTCCAAGTCGCGGTGCAACTGATCGCTTAACGTACTTTGGCTCATCCATGTCAGAATCACAAAACAAATTATGACTAAAGCGACAATCGGAATCGCTAATTTGTGCCGTAAAGACAGTTGAGAAATCCTCTCCATTTCCTGTTCCCTCCTAAGTTGTTAAAATTGGCTAGCTACACGCCAATACATGGCTAGTTCTCTTTTCTTATCGGACGGGAAAAGGCAGAAATGAATCGAATGGCTTAAGAATTTAGTACTACGTCAAAATTGCTTCCATCGCTCGTTTTCACACGATAATGAAACAAGAACATGCACAAAAACGAGCAGCCACAGCAAAATAAAAACAAGCGTTCTATCAACGCTGGCGAAAGAAAAACAGCTCTTTAGCAGATGGAAGCAAGCTTTAGTCCTGATCCTCCCAATATCTTGGTGGATTTACACACTTAACAAAAAAAATCGCATTATAAAACTTGTATGGCTTGATAACGAGCGGGGCCATTCCTAGCCATTTCATTTCGAGCAGCCACCAGTTTTGTTTGGACCAAGGACGTTTTTTGCCGATTGCATCAATATTCACTGGCAAAAACAGCACGTCGCGATTAAATTCCATTAGCAGTTTTTCAAGATGGTATTGATTTTTGACGGAAATGTCGTATGGTTGCTTGTAAGGGGACAAACACGTACCGCTGCCCGCATAAAAGCCGATTGAAAGAAGAACATGAGAATATTGTTTCGCAAGCAAATGCCCTACCGTCTTTATTCCCAATCCTTTTAATAAAAGGGATCGGTTTTTGCGAATATGATAGTTGTGTGACCAAACAATGATTTTCTCGCCTTTATAGTAGTCAAGCAACCACATAAGGTTTTCATACATAAACACATCTCTCAAGCTTCCTGAACGAAAACGTCCTTTTAAGTTAACGAACAACCACTGCTTTCGGTTCACGATCCCCCGATAAATCAATTGCAGCCTTTTAGAGTACACTCCTGCTTGCATCTCATTCTCCATCAACGAGATCACCTCTTCGTACCCCTCGGCCAATTGTTTCAGCTGCTTCTTCGTGTCTTTCGCCAACTTGACCTCATTTCTTATTTGTGGTTCTAATTCAAAGAACGTCGCTTCGACGTCTTTTAGTTTATTGGCCACATGGCCGCCTATTTCTTTTTCCACATACGAAAGGATACGCTGCGAACAGTCGTTGCTAATCGGCTGTACATCCATTCCCGCAATCGTCAAATCCTTTAAGCCCTCATTCGTAAAAAGAGCGGCCATTTCCTCATTATGATAAATCCCCAATAATCCGTTTTTCATCGCGGATTCAAGGTTTGTATTTCCAAAAAATTCAGTTGTGCTCGCTTCGACAAGACCACTTTCAAGCACGAGCACACGAAAGCCATGCTTCTCATGTAAATATTGAACGAGCTTTATTTTATTTGTATAATATTCGCTCACCCAATGTGAATTTTCACCGAGTAATACGATCTGCTTCCCTTCTAAAAACCGATCTAACTGCTTCCATTCCCCTTCATCCAAAGGGATGAGTTGCTCATTGATTTGTTCTATCCAATCCGGGCGTCTATCTGCAAATTTGTTAACCATCACCTTTTCCTTTCGAACAGTGTACAGCCGTTCTAATGATTTCTGCCTTCCTTACGAACGAACAACGTGATCCTTTCCATAACCAAACAAGGGCATGCAAGAGGACAGGATCGAATGCGTACACTCATAGAGAAGCAACATAAAACCGACTGGAGGATAAGCAATGTTTTTTCATAGCGTCCAGCAAGGCGAAACGTTATCGTCCATTGCCGCTGACTATCGAATTTCTTTGTCCCATCTTATTCAAGCCAATCCAACGATCAACCCGAATCAACTATTCGTTGGCCAATCGATTGTCATCCCTGGCCTTCCGAATCCAAACACGATCCCGTATGAAATTCATGTCTCCCTTTCCCAGCATCAGTTGACTTTGCTCCACAATGGCTCTGTCGTAAAAATCTATCCCATTGCGGTCGGAAAAATGCTGACGCAAACACCAACCGGAAATTTTGTCATCGTCAACAAAGCGCCCAACCCAGGAGGTCCATTTGGAACAATGTGGATGTCGCTTTCCAAACTGCATTATGGCATCCATGGCACAAATGATCCTTCCTCAATCGGCAAGTCTGTCTCCCATGGCTGCATTCGCATGCACAATGAAGATGTCGAAGAACTCGCCGCCACTGTCCCGATCGGAACGAGAGTGCGAATTGAACCGTAGGCATTCAGCACCGCTGGCCTTGCTACAACGAGCCACTTCCTTTTATGATGAACAAAGAAAGTCAAATCGTGACAAGGAGTACCCAATGGACAGCTTAAAACAACTATTGCAGGAACAGTACCAATTACAGGCACAAACGATTTCTCCGCAAAAGGGCGGCTGGGCAGCACTTGCGTATCGAGTCGAAACAAAGAAACATACCTATTTCTTAAAAATGTACGAAAAGAGCAGAACATCCACGCCAAAATGGACAGCACTCATTGATGAATACGTGCCCGCCCTCATTTGGCTCAACGAGCAAAACGATTTAAACGGCAAAGTGCCAGTGCCGATCCTTACCAAAAATGGCCAATGCAAATGCGAAAACGACAAAGGCATTTTTCTACTTTACGAGCACATCGAAGGCGAAACAATCGGTCCACAACAACTAACAAACGGCCAAGTGGAGCAATTGGCTACAATCATCGCCGCACTCCATGCCATCGGAGAGGAAACAGCGCCTATTGCGACTGCACAGCTAAAGGAAGACTTCTCATTGCCTTTTGCCGTCTCCTTATACAAACTGCTGACAGAGCAGCTTGCGACGTTGCCTGATGACATTCAAACAACCATTGCGCCTTTTTCACAACCGCTTCTGTCATTGATTGAGTCGACCGAAAAACGGGCTAACACACTTAAACAGCGGCCGCTCCGCTATGCATTATGCCACACCGACTTGCATCATTGGAACTTGATGACGTCACAAGGAGAACTGGTTTTGATTGACTGGGAAGGGCTGAAGCTCGCGCCAGTAGAAGCGGACATGATGTTTGTCGTCGATGAATGTTACAACAATGCGTTTATGGATCACTATCGCAAGCGCCATCTCGACTATGTCATTGACCAAGAATGCTTGGCCTTTTATCAAGGCAGACGGAAGCTCGAAGATATTTGGGAATTTCTTGAACAACTGCTGTTTGACGAACAAAAGCCAACAGAGCGGGCTGCTATATTGGAGGGGTTAGAAAAAGAATTGGAAGCTGTGGCCAAGGCCTGCCTGTGATAGACTGCACCTTGTTAGGGTAGGCTTTTTGTCTTTGGAGCAGTGGACTCGGACAAACGAATGAGCCTATAGGAATAGACGTACCGAGGAAATGGCAAAACGCTTCTCCTTTATGCGTCTTCAAAGACGAAAGCGGCTAACTTTATAGAAGAATGGCACTTAAACTAGATGTCCCAACAAGCCAACAGCTATTTAAAGCCAATCGCTAATCCTTAGGAACTTCTGCATACGTCATCGTAAACGGCTGCGTTTTCGCATGATCGATTACGTCTTCAAACTTCCAATGAAAGCGAATCAATTCATCAACCGCCGTTTGCAGCCGTTCCTGTCCTTTTACCGCCTCAGACTCCAACGCTTCAATCGACGCCAAGATGATTTCCCCTTTGCTCGAGTCAAGAATGCCTTTCACTTCCTGCTTCAATTCACCAAGCATGTCCATTTTCGTTTGCAACAATTCCACCACGAGGTTTCGTTTCTCGTCGTGTGTTCGTGCCTGTTCAAGCGTATATGTTCCGCTAAAACCAAATGTATTCATCAATCCCACTTCCCTTATCCTGATAAATAAGCAAACATGCCGGCCACATTGTGTTCGACATCAAACATCTCTTCTACTGCTTGGCGCATCGCCTCCGCTTTCTCTCCGATTGACTCCCGGTTTTGCTTGACCAACCAAGCAACGCCTTCAAGTGGCGCGCCTTCAAGCGGCAAAAACGATTCACGAAAACGCAAATTGGTGATGAGCCCGCCATAAGAACTAGGCAACAAATGCTGGTAAGCCCGGTAGTTGCTCTCCATAACGCTCATTTTGGCAGCCAGTTGTTTCTTCTTATGATTGTAAAAGTCCATGTACTCATGCTCAACCACTGCCAAATAGCGCTCCAGCAGTGTATCTTGTTGATCAAGAACCTTTTTTACGGCTTCATACGCGTCTAACGTTTTGCTCAAATTCAGCTTAATTTCGTCCCCACCAGCAAAACCTTCCAAATACAAATCGCCATTTTGATAAGACTTGCCTTCAGCGATTTCATTCATGAGCGCTTCAAGGCTATGATGTTCTTCCGCCGCTTTCGCGATTCCGTCAAACAGTTTATTGATCGTTGCGATCCGATCCTCCATCGACAACTTATACAATAATCCAGCAAACAGGCCATCTTCTATCATCCTGCCAATCGACAGTCCTTCTCCTTCATGAATCCGCTCATAGATCGCCCCTACTTCCGTCAGCACCATTTGCAAATGCCATTTCAGCTGCCGGGCATCTTCCTCAGACAAATACCCCGCTTCCCCCAACTCATCGACGAGTACAGCAACTGTCGTTTTCATCGCCCCAATATCAAGCGGCTCAGCGTTTGGGTGGTCTTTGTAATAAGCCAATGCATCACCAAACGCCTCTTCCATAACACCGGCAACCCCTTCCTCCCCATAAACATTGCCATACGGGGCTAGAAAATGAAGCAACGCCTGCAACTCTTCTTGAGGAATCGCTTCCACAGCTTCGACGAATCCTTTGTTCTCATGGTCCGTACGGTACGTTGCCACATTGCCCACAACAAACATCCCTGGAAAGGAATCCAGCGCATACAAAAAATCACTCTTGGAGCGAGTTTGATGGATATCAACCCCTTTGTCTTTGTAATACTCCTGGGCAAACGCTTCGAGTTCTGCGGCGGGGATGGAGTGGACAGATTCCGCATTTAATCGTGAGAGGTTAAATTCCCTTTCTACCGCTCTTCTAAAGTCTCTGTCATAACGTATTTGTTGGACAGCATTAGCCTGTGCGCCATTAAACGTGTGCACTTCTGAGAAGTACGATTTATTAAGTTGAATTGCAGATACGGTATTGTGGCCTTTGGAATGGGCAAGAGCATAAATGGGGACCTCTTCATCAATGTTATTTTTTTCGCCTACTTCCTCAAGAAAAGCTTCCGTGTTTTCTGCATATTGAGCGCCTCCGGTGCCGACACCAACACCAAACAAATTGTCGATCCAATCTTCAGGAGAAACACTGCCTCGGGAGATAAACACCACTTCATTCACTTCATCAGGATCTTCTTTATCTGCCAAGACAATCGCTGTCCCTTTCGCATCTGCGGTAAAAGAATAATTCTCCATTCGTTCAATGTGAATCTTCGCCTCAAGCGGCTCCCCCATTTCCTCCAGGTAAATCCGTCCAACTGCTTCAATGATCGCCTCATCGGTCATCTTCGGGAATTTATACTCAAGATTGGTAATTCTCATTTGCACCATTTCATTATCGAAAACACTGCTCATCCCAAATCTCCTTTCCTATTGATCTAACAAACGAATGGAATGCATTAGCTTCTCCGCCATCGCGATATCCTCTTCAAAACTAAGAGTGCATTCTTCTTCTCCCTGGCACATCGCCGTATACGAGTATGAAATCGCCTGGTTCCTATCCTTGGCAAAAAGGTAACTAAAATATTGCACGTACGGGCCGTACTCATCCTTATCTTCAAAGCTCCCGTAATACATTTCTAAACCATTTGCTTCCACATACTTATATTCTCCTTCGAAATTATTTGCACGTTTAAATACATTTAAATAACTTTGTTTTAATTCTTCAGGGTAATGGCTTTGGTACATAACTTGAACATCGTATAGTTTTTTTTCACGATAATTATTAAACGTATAAATGACCGTTTCAGCATCATCGTTTTCAATATCATGAAGCAGATCGGAAATAATCCCATTTTCCGGAATCAGCATCTCAAAACCATCAAGTTTCCCTCTCATTTGGTGAAAACCTGGTTCCACATCGGTGGACACTAAAAACTCTTTTGTAAATTCATCTTCAACCGCTAGAAAATCTTCGTTATTCTCCACTCCTTCGTCCTCCCCTTCCTGTTCAGTGTCATCGTCTTCTGGCGTTTGTTCAGTACCGGGATCTTCCTGTGTCTCTTCTCCGTTCACTTCTTCTGGCTCTTGTTGGTCATTGGCTGTATTGCACCCTCCAATTAGAAACACTGCGCACAGTGTACTTATGGTAAGCCACTTTTTCACTGTCGTTTCCCCTTTCTGTCGAATCAGGGTTTTGCTTATGTATAAACACAAATTATTTGTCTATTTTTATATTTCTTATTGTTAGGATATAAGTGTGCCCTGTTTCCTGCAAGAGGCTCTATGTCGGTTTTTGTTATGCTACTAAAGACCTACGGACGACAAGTGACTCTACTTAACTATTCCTTACCGAGGCTTCTCTGCTTCAAAACCCCTTCCCTATGAGTCAATTAAACAAATAGCATACATTAGCTTTCTGCTATTCCTGCTTCCCCTTCAAGGCTGAGGGGTCATTCTTCTCCCTCTGGACATATTGCTATATAAAACAAATATAAGAAAGCCTGCTTTGATCAACATTTTTCAAATGTAGGCTCTCTTCTCTTTGTTAAATCAGTCTTTATAAGGCCATTTTGATCAACTTTATTTTAAACAACTGCGAACAATCGTTGTTGTCTCTATTTAGACCGAAATAAAGTTGAATCGCTTTCCAGCTTATTATCAATAAACGCCACAATACGTTGCAAATCCTGTATTTGAGTCATAATCTTTTCTTTATAATCTAAAAGAGTTCTTTTTAATTCGGGAATAGCATTGATGTTTTCCTTAATAGGCAATTTTATAATTTTTTTCATCTCATTTAATGACATTCCTGTTTTTTTTAGACAAATAATCAATTCCATTAACTCTTTATCTTCATCATCGTAAATTCGATGTCCATTTTGTTTTCTTTTTGCATAGGGAAGCAAGCCAATCTTTTCATAATAGCGGATTGCATCTTCCGTTAATCCAGTTTTCTCGGAAATTTGCTTAATAGAATACGTGCCCAAATCATCACCCTCTGTCTGATTTTCATTTCATTAAAATTCCACACACTATGCAGCTTATAAAACGAGAAACTCATTTTTGTAAATATCATACAGTCGATTAAGTACTTCTTCCTCATGCCCCGAGAGTTTGATAGCAGTTTCTTTGCCCTTGTTTATAAAAATCCCGGTAATCTCGTTGTTGAAAGCAGCATTGTATAAGCGGGAAGCCCCTTTACTTGGGGGAGTAAACATAAGACTCCTTATGAGAAGGATATAGCTTGGCATTCCCTTTCCTTTAGTTAACCTCGTCTTATTTGGTCCTGGACAGACACTGCGAATTTTTATTCCCTCACTCGATAGCTCTGGTGCAATTCCATTCGTCCACAAGGATAGGGCCAATTTACTGTTTGCATAAGGACCTATCAACTTTTTAAAAGGAGTTTTAGGATTGATTATTGTATTTAAGTCAAATTGCTTTAAAAATAACAAAGAATTGGAAGATGTGTTGATTATCGTTTTATCCTGCCCTTTTAGTAACAGTTCTCTAAGTTCCATTGTAATGATGAAAGGCACTAATGTATTAACCTCGAAATGGAGTTCACGCCCCTGCTTGGAATGTTTGTATTCAGCAAAAGAGACTCCAGCATTGTTGAAAAGCAAATCAATTTTAGCCTCGCTTTTTTTAATCTGGTCAAGTGCATTTCTAAGGCTTGAGAAATCAGCTAAATCCGCTTTATATACTCTTAAATGGTTCTTTTTAAGAGCATCAATGATGATTGGTTGTTCATTTGGAAAATCAGAGCGGATTAAAGCAGCCACTTCCCAGCCTTGTAATAGCAGATTTTTCGTCAGTTCCAATCCAATCCCAGAGTTAGCTCCAGTGATCAATACTACTTTGTTATGTTCCTTCATTTAACCCTTCCTTTCTGTGTTTCAAAATAGTAAATACAGAATACTACTTGGAGTGAACACCAAGTCAAGAAAAATCATGGAAGAGGATACTAGTAATAGCTGCTCTATTAAGTCGCTCAATACAATTTAAATGAATTACGATGTTACGTGTTTGATAGAATGAAAATGTTAAACAAACTTTTCGTGAGAAGGGAGAAACCTAATGGAGCTAACAATCATTAATAGTGTGCGGACCAATAATTTTAATGACGATCGGTTGATGGAAAAGATTGCAGGATTGTGGAAGGAAGCTTCAAGTCATTTAAACCAGAATCAGATAATTTATGGTGTGTATCATAATTATGAGAGTGACTATAAGGGGGATTATACATTAAGCATTGCGATAGAAGATAGCCAAGGCAATCCTTTATTGAAAATACTAAAGAACGGAAACTATGAAATTGTCCATGTCGACACAACCGATGAACAAGGTGTGGTTCACACGTGGAAAAAGATTTGGGAAAGCGAGGATTCACGTACATTAAAGAGGGCATACACATACGATTTTGAAAAGTATTATCCAAATGGAGACATTGAGATTTACTTAGCCATTGAACATTAAGGGGGATTTGTTACGCAACAAGCAGCAGATTTCAGGATGATACAAATCGTTGTGCGGTTTCCATTTTACCATCACTATATTTAGGAAAGGCTTTTGGGAGGAAGCCTTAACAGCGACACGGCTACGACCAGATATGCGACCATGGTAACGAGAAAAACCGCCATTACATCGTCCCCTCTCTTAATGCTTATCTTAAGCATAAGCGCTGCACATAAAGGAAAGGTGAAGGAAACGTAAAGTGTTTGTGAATATGTCGGATCCCAACAATAGTAAGGTTTAATTCCCTTTTTATGTAACCGATATAAAGAATGTACATCTCAAAAAAAGCGCCCCAGCCACTGTCAGCTTATCTACATTCAATAAAAGCGAGGGAAGACGATGCACATTACAAATGCCACACATTCCGTTCTAACTAGAGCTTCTGCAGCAAATAAAAACGAGGTTTCTTATAAAGCAATAAGATCAATGCCAGAAACGCAAGCCACTTCAGTACCTCAACAAAAGAGTGGTCCCGATTTAAAAGAGCTTACTGGAAAATATAATATCCGCAACGCCACATTTGCCGAGTTAAACGAATTAGCATCTGCGTTGTATCAAGCAGGAGAGATTAGCCACCAAGATCTCGCCACCCTTACATTTAATTACGATAAAGCCCTGTCCGACCTTAGAGAACGCCAAGGCATTTCACAACCATTCCCTTATCAAGAAAACGAACGCCGCGATTGGATCGAAGTGTTTCGGGATCGGGCTGAATCAAGCAGGCAAACAGGCAACCTCCTTGGCTACCACAACCGCATGAACGTGGTGAACATTCTAGAGGGGTTGGATGCGTAACAAGATTAATAGAAGAGGTTGTCCCAAAAGCCTTTAAAATGAAGAAGGGGAGTCGAGATCTGACTTGATCTCGACTCCCCTTTATTTGGATAGATCGGTATTTCGGTGAATGATGGCGGGCAAGACCCGCCATTTTCTTCAGATTGAGGGCCAACCCCAGCCAACCAAGCTCCACCGTCACCTTTTCCAACCCGCGAAGGTGGAATCGTCGAAACCCGAGATTTTGTTTGGCATGCCCAAATACACTCTCGACGTCCGTTTTTCTTTGCGCGTAGAGTGTGGCTCCTCTTTCACTATGTAGTTTGGCCGCTTCTTTGGCTTTGAGCTCCTCGTAGATGGGGTTGTAA
>NZ_FRBS01000004.1:0-141836 GCF_900142675.1 Shouchella rhizosphaerae
TTGCACAACCGAAGTTGTGGCTCACTATGATTGACGAGATACCTTGTATCTCTTTTACGCTTGGCTTTTGTTCAGTTTTCAAAGGACTCGGTTGCGACTTCATGATCTTAACATAGCGAAGACCATTCAGTCAATTTGTTTTTCAATGAATCGCCAGTTCGTTGGCGACATGAAATAATATATCATGGCTACAGAAATCGGTCAACACTTTTTTTGAAATTTTTTTTGGGAATGATCTCCTTCTATTTACAGAAGCGCTTTAACGAGATCGGTTAACCTATGTTATACTATACTCGATTCGTTTTATTGAATGTAAGTTGCTATTTCAGATAAACACCAGGAGGGCAAGCAATGAAGCTAAAGTATACAAACAAAATCAACAAAATACGCACATTCGCACTAAGCTTAGTGTTTGTCGGGATCCTCATTATGTACGTCGGCATCTTCTTTAAAGAGCATCCAGTCATTATGGTCATCGCTATGATACTCGGTTTTCTAGCCGTTATCGCTAGTACAGTTGTCTATTTTTTTATTGGCCTTCTTTCGACGCGGGCGGTTCCTGTCATATGCCCGTCATGCGAAAAGCAAACAAAAGTACTCGGCCGTGTCGATGCGTGCATGCATTGCGATCAGCCACTAACGATGGACCGTTCACTTGAAGGAAAGGAATTTGACGAAGCTTATAACTCTCCCGCTTCCAAAAAGTCACAAACATAAAAACGGTATAGAAAGGAAAAGAGGAAAGAGCGCTGGCTATTTCCTCTTTTTTCTTTCCTATCAGGTGCCCTTAACGCGCTTTTTTGCAATCTGGGCATACGCCGTAAATTTCCATGCGATGATTGTCAACTTCAAAACCTGTCACATGCTCTGCAAGGGTTTCCACTTCATCTAGTCCAGGATAATGGAAGTCAACAATTTTACCGCATTGCGTGCAAATGACATGGTAATGGTTGCTTGTCACGCAATCAAAACGGCTTGAAGCGTCGCCATACGATAACTCTTTTACAATGCCAACTTCCTTAAAAACACGCAGATTGTTATATACAGTCGCTACGCTCATATTCGGGAAGCGCCCTTCTAATGCTTTATAAATTTCATCCGCTGTAGGGTGTGTCATTGATTCATACAAAAACTCCAAAATCGCGTGGCGCTGCGGTGTCATACGCACTCGTGTGCTTTTAAGCGCATCAATTGCTTCCGATAAGCCTCGATTAGCCATACTATGCGCCTCTCTTTCGGAAAACTATTCTTTCTTTATATTAATTATAAGTTGTAACTTGGCTTTAAGCAAGAGCAGGCAAAAATTTGCTGTTTAGATGCAAAAGAACCACCCTATATGGGCGGTTCTCAGACTAGAGGCAAACACCAAGCATCTGCTCATTCTATTCAGATTGCACTCTTCGCCTGACAAGCGTTTTTGATCGTGTTCATGTTTGTACGAACAACGGTGTTGCGTTTGCAGCTGGAACTAGAAAAGAGGTATAACGATGTGTTTTTTTATCTTTTCGCTGCCGCTTTGATTCAACATTTAAGCATGCATTTTTTAGAGCAGC
Organism: Shouchella rhizosphaerae; assembly: GCF_900142675.1. GTDB lineage: Bacteria > Bacillota > Bacilli > Bacillales > Bacillaceae_D > Shouchella > Shouchella rhizosphaerae. The sequence goes on from NZ_FRBS01000004.1 coordinate 1,554, forward strand.
TTGAAGCTGTTCCAAGTCCGATTCATGAACGCCAAACAAAAACGTTGTGCTGCCCTTTCTTAAAAAGCCGCCTGAACTAGAAAGTTCGGTCATCCGATACCCTTGTTTGCGCAAATCTTTTTCTACATCATCAGCGTAAAAATCATCAATAATGCATACTAACAGCTTCATCGTTTTGATCCCTCCCTTTAGTATCCTTTTTCAAAACAAACGATGTTTTTAAGATCCTCGTTGTTTATAAAGGCTTTTAAATTTTCCATAAAAATAACAAGAGCTCTTTTCATGTAATGGGATGTTGCTGCCGAAACATGAGGGGTAATCGTCACCGCCTTATCGTCCCACAAAGGTGAATCAAGGGGAAGCGGTTCTTCTGCAAAAACATCTAAATAAGCGTGATCAATTTGTTTTAATTTTAATGCATCGAGCAAATCCGTTTCAACTACGGATTTTCCTCTACCCAAATTAATAAATACTGTGTGCCCCTTAAGTTGCCTAAACGCCTCTTTATTCAAAATGCCATGCGTTTGTTCTGTATAAGGAAGGATGTTGATCAGAACATCAGCCTTCCTCAATGCTTTATCCCATTCTTCCATAGAAAATGTCTGCTCAAAATGTTTTTGCGGACGGCCATCTGTATTAACGCCAATTGTTCGCATACCAAACATGTTGGCCCGTTCAGCCGTTTTTGAAGCGATGGCGCCCGTGCCAAGAAAAACAGCTGTCATCCCAGTAAGTTCCTTCGGCTTGATGCTTTTATCCCATTGTTTGTTTTGTTGCAACATCCGATAACGAGTAGCGTGTTTTACATAATCAAGCATCGCCCAAATAGCGTGTTCGGACATCGGCTCAGCATGAATGCCTCTGCTATTGGTTACCAACACGCCTCTATCATGCAAAAGGCGCAGAGGCAACCCTTCAATGCCAGCTGACATGACGTGAATCCACTTAAGTAAAGACGCTTTGCTCACAAGCGATTCCGTAATATCGTCGCCAAACGTAACAAGAACATCCGCCGTTTTTAAAATTTGATCGCTAGGAACTCCTTTTTTATCAGGAAAATAAAAGGACGTATTTGCAAAAGAGTGTTTAAGTAGCTCTTGCCTTTCCTCTGTTTGTTTCATAAAGAAAACAACCGATGCGTTCTCACTCATCATTTTGTCCCTTAACAAAAGCGAGTACATCTTCAACATGGTTTTTCACTTTTACATTGCGCCATTCTTTGAGAACCGTAAAGTCTTTGCCAATTACAAACGTAGAGCGAACAATGCCCATGTACTCCTTGCCAAAGTTCTTTTTAAGCTGCCAAACTCCGTACGCTTTTGCAGCCTCCAAGTCCTCATCTGCCACAAGCGGATAAGGCAGACCATGTTTTTCGGCAAATTTGTCATGTTTGTCTGCCGGATCGGGGCTTACACCTAGTACGATCGCTCCCTCTTTTTTAAAGGCTTCAGTTTGGTCGCGAAAATCACACGCTTCCGTCGTGCAGCCAGGGGTCATATCTTTCGGGTAAAAATAAAGGACAATGTAAGAGCCTTTGTAATCAGACAAACGAATCGTCTTTCCGCCATTTGCCGGCAGTTCAAAATCAGGTGCTTTTTCTCCTTGTCGTACCATTCTATTACGCTCCTTTTCGATCAGTTACTCTCTCTTAAAAGATTAGCGGAATTGGCGAAATTCTTCAATGAAGAGATTTTTCTGTTGGCATATGCCCTTTTCTCTGACTTGCTATAGGACATATGCTATGATAAGCGGGAGAAGTTTATTAGCAGATGGAGGTCCTTATGAATCGCAAAACATCAGAATCCCTTTACCAGGAAGCTCAACATGTAATTGTAGGTGGTGTAAATAGCCCTTCTAGAGCCTACAAAGGAGTGGGCGGCGGCACGCCTGTTTTCATGGAAAGGGGAGAAGGTGCCTATTTTTATGATGTTGACGGCAACCGCTATATTGATTATTTAGCGGCATACGGCCCCATTATCACCGGTCACGCCCATCCAGTCATTACAAAAGCTATACAAGACCAGGCCGCCAAAGGCGTTCTTTTTGGCACGCCAACTCGGCTTGAAAATGAATTTGCACAGGAACTAACAAATGCCATTCCATCCCTTGAAAAAGTACGCTTTGTAAATTCGGGAACTGAAGCGGTCATGACGACGATTCGCGTCGCAAGAGCGTATACAGGCAAAGAAAAAATCATTAAATTTGCTGGATGCTACCATGGCCATTCTGATCTCGTTCTCGTAGCTGCTGGATCAGGCCCTTCTACACTCGGCACTCCAGACTCAGCTGGCGTTACAGCTGCAACGGCAAGTGAAGTCATTACCGTTCCCTTTAATGACATCGAGGCATTTAAAGAAGCGCTAGCCCATTGGGGAAGCGAAACAGCCGCTGTCCTTGTTGAACCAATCGTTGGCAATTTTGGCATTGTCGAACCTGAGCCAGGCTTTTTAGAAGCTGTTAATGACCTTGCTCATAGCGCCGGCGCTCTCGTGATCTATGATGAAGTCATTACGGCTTTCCGCTTTATGTATGGAGGCGCTCAAGACTACTTGAATGTGAAGCCAGATATGACCGCTCTAGGAAAAATTATTGGCGGCGGATTGCCAATTGGCGCATACGGCGGCCGGATGGATATTATGGAGCAAGTCGCTCCACTTGGACCCGCCTACCAAGCTGGGACAATGGCCGGAAACCCTGCATCCATGAGCGCAGGTATTGCTTGCCTCGAAGTCTTGCGAACAGAAGGCGTATACGAGAAACTCGATGAACTTGGGGCACGCCTTGAAGAAGGCCTCTATTTAGCGGCCGCAAAAGCGAATGTTCCGATTTCAATTAACCGGTTAAAAGGAGCGCTAACCGTTTATTTTACAGATGAGCCCGTCATTGATTATGAAGGAGCCAAACGTTCTAACGGCGATCAATTTAGCGTCTTTTTCAAAGCGATGTTAAATGAAGGAATTCACTTGGCGCCTTCCAAATACGAAGCTTGGTTTTTAACGATTGCCCATACCAAAAATGACATTGATGAAACAATTGAAGCTGCGTACCGTTCATTTAAAACAGTCGCTGCGGATTTCTATAGCTGATCAGCGCATGAAACAGCCGCGACTCAAATATACTAGAAAGGCCCAGAACGGAATGCCATGTTTTTAAACTGAGAAAGGACAATGCGATACATGAGACTAGGAGCTCGTATCTTGAAAACGGGGCTTGCAGTCGTACTTGCCCTTTATCTGGCCAATTGGCTCCAATTTAATCCACCGACATTTGCCGCGATTGCTGCCGCTTTCGCGATTCAGCCTTCGCTGTTTCGGACATTGCGGACTTTCAGCCACCAAGTGCAAGCCAATTTGATTGGCGCTATTATTGGTGTCATCTTTGTAATGACATTTGGGCATGCGCCTTTCGTAGTTGGTGTTGTAGTAATGCTTTCCATTGCGATCTTTATTAAATTAAAATTGGAGCCGGCTATTATTCCAACAGCAATTGTGACTGTGATCATCATCATGGAGAGCCCGTCCGATAATTTCCTAGAATTTGCAGCACAAAGGTTTATCCTTGTTTTGATAGGCATCCTTGCCGCTTTTCTTGTGAATTTAGCTTTTATACCGCCACGGTATGAGAACAAAGTTTACGACAAGCTGTCTTCCACGACAGACAGCTTGCTCGAGTGGCTAGAACTTGTTGCCCGCCGTGAGGCTGACTCGATTGCTTTGCGTGAAGACATGAAAGCGCAAAAAAACCATTTGGATAAAACAAATGACTTGTTTAATTTGTTCAGGGAAGAACGCAATTATTTTCGCTCGAAAACATTTAACCAACGCCGGAAAGTCGTCGTGTTTAGGCAAATGATTTCTACTAGCGAAAAAGCATACCGTGTCTTGGAAATGCTTGAGCATCGCTCTGAAGACTTTAGCAATCTCCCTGACCGTGTGAAAGGCAGAATCGAAGAGCAAATTACATCGTTGACCGATTACCACCGCCGCATTATTTTGCGTTACAACGGGAAGGTCAGCACCAATGCCCTTGAAGATTATGTGAACGAAATTGAAGAAGGGCAATCGACAATGACGAATCTGTTTGTTACTCTTTATGAAGAAGAAGCGTTTGACTTGGCTCAATGGCATTCTTTCCTGCCAGCAATTTCAGCCATTATTGAATACCAGCAAGAGTTGGAGCACCTTGATACGCTTGTCGAAAACCACCAAATCCACACAACTGAAGACGATGCAAATACGTAAAAAAACCGCCTTTTAGGCGGTTTTTCAGACTGTAGAAAAACGCTCGCATACTTCGTCGTTTGCCTCGGTCATATGCTCATGAACCCACGTTCTATTCGCATCTTCCCTCGCCTGCACTCCTCGTCTGACAAGCGTTTTCTATCAGCCTGATCCTTTACGCTTCCAATTCTTGGACGCTGTATAGTTTGTAATAGGAACCTTGCTTTTCCATTAATTCTTTATGAGTGCCTTGTTCGACTACTTTTCCGTCGTCTATGACCACAATCGTATCGGCATTCGTAATGGTCGACAAACGATGTGCAACGATAAACGTTGTCCGGTCTCGGGCCAGCTTTTCTAGTGCTTCTTGGATAAAATGTTCGCTTTCCAAATCGAGTGCTGACGTCGCTTCGTCAAAAACGAGAACAGGTGGGTTTTTTAAAAATACGCGGGCAATGGCAATGCGCTGCTTTTGCCCTCCAGATAGTTTGACTCCCCGTTCGCCAACTTCAGTATCATAGCCATTTTCCAGCTTGCAAATAAATTCATGGGCGTTGGCTGCTTTTGCTGCCTGAATGACTTCTTCATCTGTTGCATCAGGCTTTCCAATTTTGATGTTCGATTTTACGCTGTCGCTAAACAGGATATTATCTTGCAGTACCATGCCAATATTGTCGCGCAGACTTCTCACGACGAGGTCACGAATGTCTTTGCCGTCAATCAGAATCCGGCCTTTTGTAACATCGTAAAACCTCGGTATCAGGCTGACGAGCGTGCTTTTCCCTCCACCGCTCATGCCAACAAGGGCAACCGTCTGCCCAGCTGGAATGTTTAAATGGATATCTTGTAGTGCCGGGGCCGCTTCATTGTCGTAGGAAAAGGTCACATGTTCAAATGTCACAGCTCCTTTGACATCAGTCAACACATCTGCTCCTTCTTTGTCTGTAATATCGTATTTCTCATCAATAAACTCAAAAACGCGGTCCATCGAAGCAATGGACTGTGTTAACGTTGTCGATGAATTGACAAGCCGCCGTAACGGGCCGTATAGCCGTTCCATATAAAGGACAAAAGCACTCATGGCCCCGAGCTCTAAGCTGCCATTTAGCACAAACAGCGCCGATACAAACAGAACAAGAAGCGGGGCAATGTCCGTCACAGTATTGACGACGGCAAACGTTTTTGCGTTCCAAGCCGTATGATCAAGTGCTTTCGCTAAAAAGCGTTGGTTGCGAACAGCAAATTGCTTTTGTTCATAGTCTTCATTGGCAAAACTGCGGATGACATTCATCCCTTGGACGCGCTCATGCAAATGGCCTTGTACATCCGCAAGCGCTTGTGAACGAGTCCGCGTCAGCTTCCGCAAACGTTGGTAAAAATATTTAATCGAAAACCCGTAAAACGGAAACATCGAAATAGCAACAAGCGTCAACCATACGTTTAATTGGAGCATAATTGCAATCGCGATTAAAATCGTCGCCAAATCGAGCCATATGTTCATAAGGCCAGTGATCACAAAGTTTTTCGTTTGCTCGACGTCGTGGATGACCCGGGAAATGACTTCCCCCACTTTGCGGTTTGAGTAAAAGCGCAAACTCAGCTTTTGAATATGCGTGAACAAGTGGTCACGAATATCGTATAGTACTTTGTTGCCGATCCATTGGGCAAAATACTGCCTGTAGTATTCAATTGGCGGGCGCAAAACGATAAACAAAAACGCCATGCCGCCAATAATCCAATAAAGTTGTGAAGATTGTTCAGCAATAGACAACTCTTCATTGAGAAGAACATCGTCAATAATGTACATCATCGCAAGTGGAAATAACAGCGGGATGCCAAATTTCAGCAACCCAATTAAAATCGTTCCAATAATTTCTTTGCGGTATGGCTTTACAAACACCAAATACCTTTTGATTGTCTTCAAGTAAACCCCTTCTTTTTCTATAAAGAAAGCCTGAAGGCTCAGGCTCTTAGCGGTATTGCAAATACCGTTCGTACCAGTTTTCTACAAATTGGGGCGCAAACGGCCCTTTTCTCTGGTGGATCCACGATATAAGCTCGTCTACACTTTTTCGTAATATAACATCAAGTTCTGGCGGATACTTCATGAGCTTGCTATGCAGTTCGTATTCATCTTCATCGAGCAGCTTCATCGTCATATCCGGATACACTTTAATGTCCAAGTCATAATCAATATACTTCAACGCTTCTTCATCCCATGTAAAAGGCGTTCCAAGATTGCAGTAGTAATAAATGCCATCAGCGCGAAGCATGCAAATCATGTTGAACCATTGCTCGGCATCAAAATAACAAATCGCTGGTTCACGCGTCCGCCAATTTCTTCCGTCCGCTTCCCTGACAATGATGCGGTCATTTCCTGCTACTACGACTTTAGACGTTCCTTTCAACACAATCGTATCTTCCCAAATGCGGTGAAGCTTCCCATTATGCTTGTAGCTGTGTATCTGGATAGTGCTGCCTTCCTTAGGAAAGCTCATAGCGGGCTCCTTTCTCTCAATTTCCACACACGCAGACTCTTCTGCTATCCTTCACAATTTGAATGTACATCCTCTATTATACAAGGTTCAGGTCGTATTTAAAACGTTAAGGCTCGCAAAGGCAAAAGTAGCTTCGTTTTGACAAAAAAAGACACCCCTTAACCTAGTTGGCAAAGGGTGTCTTTTTGCGCCAAAGCGCTCGCGTTTCACAAATTATTGTTGGTTCTTTTTAGCTGCTGATTGAGCGTTTTGTTGTTTTACTTCTTGTACGTCTGTCTCGCTCGCAAATTCAGCATTGTATCCTTGTTCAGAAGCTTGGTTTTGCTTCTTTACTTGGTTTTTGTTTGTTTTTGATGCTTTGTCCATGGTTTATCACCTCCACGCTATATACTTTTCCCGTGGAGTTTTTTTCTATGCAAAAAAAAATAAAACGTTATGCCAGCAAGGAGATACCGCCATCCACGATAATCGTTTGGCCACGAATCATACTTGCTTCATCTGACAATAAAAACATGGCTGCTTTAGCAAGGTCCTTTGGTTCTACGATCCGCCCTGCAGGAGTTCGCTCTGCTGCATCCTTTAGCAATTCATCCCGGTTTGGAAAGTGTGTCAATGCATCTGTGTCCACTGCTCCACCCGAAACAGCATTGACGGCAATTCCTTTTGGCGCCAGTTCAACAGCCAAATAGCGCGTTAATGATTCTACAGCCGCTTTAGACACGCCAACGGTCGTATAATTCTCCAAATAACGGATGGCCCCTAAAGAACTTAGGCTGACAATTTTGCCGCCTCCGGTTTTTTCCATTCTTTTTGCCGCTTCTTGGGCACAAAATAGCAGTGCTTTGGCGTTAATGTCCATCGTCCAATCCCAATGGCTTTCTTCAAGCTCCATCAGCGGCCGTAACACACCAGAAGCTGCGTTGTTTACAAACACATCAAGACGCCCGAAAGTGTCGTCAATTTGTTCAAACATCGCTTTAATTTTTTCCTGCTTGCCAACATTGGCTTTGACAACAAGCACGTCCACGCCAAGTGCGCGAATTTCCGCTGCTGTTGTTTCTGCGTTCGAGCGGCTTCGTGCGTAATTGATTACGAGGTTATATCCTTCTTTTGCCAGGGAAATCGCGATTTCTTTTCCGATTCCGCGGCTGCTTCCTGTCACTAATGCCACTTTCTTTTCCATGTCTACACGCTCCTTGCTAAGTCAGTACGATTTATCCATTATAACGCATAGGCAGGCGCTCGAACAGCCAAACTACACGAAAGCACAGGAAAGGAGCATTTTAGTGTGTATGACGGCAGGGATTTAACCGAGTTGGAAGGCATTTCGCCACACATGTGGACAGACGAAGAACTTGCTTTTTTCCACCACGGAATGCAACAACTTAGTGCCTATTTGAATATCCAAGGAAATTCGCGCCACAACCAAATTTTAAAAGAAATTGAACGCCGGGGCGGCTTGCAAAAAGTAGACCAATCCTTTTCTTAACAGGGAGGTAATAAGATGGATAAACAATTGTATTACGTTAATTTAAATCCGATAAGTATGGACACAATTAGCAACGTGCGTGTAAATGACGGCCAATTAATTGAATACGAAATCGCCGCCACTGAAGAAGAGAAAAAGCAGTTTGAAGAATTGCTCAGGCAAGTCAATAAACACGATGTCGAGCTCGGCAACCTTTTCTCATTTAGACATTTTGACGAACGTGCCGGCGATGCCGATAAAAATGAATTTCAAGTTGGCATGAACGATGTATACGAACGCCTATACCAACTTGGCACCGAAGAAACAAAAGCCAAAATAAAAGAAATTAACTTGCTGAATGAAGACGACACAGAGCCTGGCATCTAAAAAACACACCGCGGTTTCGGCGGTGTGCTTTTCCTATATATTCGATTTTGACTGGCCGCCGTCTACCACTAGTGTAGCTCCAGTTACCCAGCTCGCTTTATCTGATCCTAAAAACACGACGACATCTGCTACTTCTTCTGGAGTTCCAAACCGACCGGCCGGAATGTCACGATTCACAAATTCGGTGATCCCCTCTGGATCGGCATCAAGGCGTTTTTGCCAATTTCCAGTCGGATGAAGTATCGAGCCCGGGGCTATGCTGTTGACGCGGATGCCTTGTTTTGCCGTCTCGTCAGCAAGAGCTTTTGTGAAACTAATAAGCGCCGCTTTTGCGCTATTATAAGTCGCTTTCCCACCTGATTCACGACCAAATATAGAAGAAATATTGATAATCGTTCCTCTCCCTGCCGATTTCATCGCTGGCAGTGCAAGCTTTGAGAAATGGACAGCAGAGAAATAATTAAGCTCGAACGCTTCATAAAACACATCCATCGCCGTTTCGGAAATTGCTCCGCCATTGCTGCCGCCTGCATTGTTAACCAATATGTCAATCGGTCCGATCGCTGCTGACGCCTCGGTAAACATTCGCTCACGCTCAGCCGCTTTGGTCACATCGCCGCTAATCGTTTGAATACCTGCTAGTAGTCCCTCTATGCCTTCTGTCACCCTTGCACAAACAGCCACTTTGGCTCCTTCTGCAGCAAAAGCGTTGGCAATTGCTTTGCCAATCCCTTTTGTTCCTCCTGTTACGAATACGCGTTTTCCCGTTAAGCCCAAATTCATAGCCATCCCTCCTCCAAACAATGATTCAACAATTTTTGCTGTGAAACTGGAAAGGCATACTGCTCTAGTTCTTCCGCTTTTATGATGCGGCAATTCGCCGGTAGTTCACCATTTCGATTCGCCATGCCTACGTACAACTCAATTTCCCAAATTAAATGGCTAAATATATGTTTCACTTGAAAATTAGCAGCACTGGGCTCCGCTTCTATATGGTATTTTTCAGCCAACTTTTGTTGGCGCTCCCCTGGATCAAACCGTCCTTCAAGCACAGGAAGCTGCCATAAGCCAGCTAATAGCCCCTTGTCTGGACGCTTTTCAATCAGCAGTTCGCCCTTTTCTGTTTTCAATAAAAACGATTCAAGCTCAATCGATTTTGCTTTTTTCTTTTTCATTTTTATCGGCAGCCGCTCTTGTTGTCCTCGTTCATAGGCGAGGCATTGCGTTCGCACGGGACAAAGCAGGCAGCCTGGCGAAGTCGGTGTACACACAAGAGCGCCTAGTTCCATTAATCCTTGGTTAAAACTTGATGGGTCGCTCTTGTCAATTAGTTCATATAAAATCGCTTCATGCTTTTTTCTCGTTTGCGGTTTGCCAATATCATCTTCCATGCAAAAAACGCGCGACAATACACGCATCACATTGCCGTCAACGGCAGGTTCTGCTTTTGCATAAGCAATACTTAAAATCGCACCGGCGGTATAGGGGCCGACTCCTTTTAATTGTTCGATTTCCTTGCGCGTATCGGGCACGACGCTGCCATAGTGTTCTACGACTTCCCTCACAGCGGCCTGCAAATTGCGGACACGGGAATAATAGCCAAGCCCTTCCCATACTTTCAATATCTCTTCCTCTTCAGCGTAAGCAAGATCTTCCATCTCAGGAAATTTACGCATGAATTGTTCATAGTAAGGAATAACCGTATCGACTCTTGTTTGTTGCAGCATAATTTCTGACACCCATATATGGTAGGGATCGTTCGATTCACGCCAAGGCAATTCCCGTTTATGAGCCTGATACCACTCGACTAGCTGGCGCCTAAAATCGCTGTATGATATGTTTTCATTGTATGTTTCTGTCACTCTTCTCACCTGATGTCCCTTTGACTTGACCTGAAAACCAAATGCCTTCATGATGAAGATACGCTTATTTTCCACTAACGTCGGGTATAACTATAGCATAAATTACTTTTAGGTACAGCCGCCAATTACGAAATTGTGCATGATTGGTTGCAAAAGGAGGATGCTCTCTTCGTATGGATACATCCACACATATTGTAATGGGTGCTGGACTGGCTGGGCTGGCGACACTTGATGCCCAGATTGCTTCATCGCCTTACATGATGACAGCCGTCCTAGCCACCACACTGGTTGCCTCCAATGCGCCAGATTTCGATACCGTTTTAAAATTAAAAAACAATGCAATTTACATCCGCCATCATCGCGGCATGACACATTCCATTCCAGCACTACTGCTTTGGCCCTTCATTATCTCTGGCGGAATGATGCTCTTCTTTCAAGATGCCCATTGGCCGACGATTCTTCTATGGGCTGCAATTTCCGTATTTTTACACGTATTTGTTGATATTTTCAATGCGTATGGCACACAGGCACTCTGGCCATTTTCGAATCGCTGGATCGCACTTGGTGTCATGAATATTTTTGACCCCGTCGTCTTTGGCGCCCATGTTGTCGGGATTTTATTATGGGCATTGGGCTTTCCCCCAGGTCCATCCTTTGTCGTTATTTATGTAGGATTGGTTTTATACTATGCATGGCGGATTAGTGAGAAGAGGGACGTTGTCAAGCGTGCAAGGCAACATCACCCAAATGCTACCCATATCTTTGTATCGCCGACAATTCGCTGGAACAAATGGCATCTTGTTATTCGGACACCTGATATGCTTTATGTAGCCCAATCAAAAAATAAAAAAATCACTTTCTTTGAACGTTATGCTTTTGACCCGATTCCAACTGATCCTGTCATGCAAGCAGCGTGCTCCGACAAAAATCTTGCTGCTTTCCTGTCTTTTTCGCCAACATACCGCTGGGAAATGGAGGCGACAACGGACGGCGGCTATGAAGTTCGTTTCTTCGATTTGCGCTATCGCAGCAAAGGCCATTACCCATTCGTAGCCATTGTGCAGCTCGATGCCGATCTAAACATTGTCACCTCATACACTGGGTGGGTTTACAGCGAAGAAGCACTGCAAAAAAAATTGAAAATCATTACGTAATTGGCTATCGCCCTTACACGATGGCAATAAAACTGGTTAGGTTTGCCACCGATAGCGCCTCGCCATCCCGGACATACTACAGTTAAGCCGATATGGCGAGGGGGTTTCACCGATGCGAAACAAAGCTAAAGGTTTCCCAAACCCGATTTCGTTCAACGGGAATAAAGCGAATAATGCCGATGAGCACGCGTCTAAGCGTCCTGACGGTACAACGCGCGACCACCCGCAAGAACGAATGAGATCGTCCAACCACTTTAACTCGCTTTAATTTTGGGAGGAATGCCTCATGGGAAAGGAAAACTCGCGTTTCTCACACAGTTTGTATACTGATCCGTTCATGTCACCGCGTGCCAATGCAAAGCACGCTTTCCACCAAGTGAATGGCGAAACCCAACAAAGCCAACACAATATTGTGCTTGAAGCGCAAATGCGCAAACGCACGTAAATGTGCGAAAAACGGGTCTCCTTTTTCGGAGACCCGTTTTTAATTTGCTAATTTTTTATCGCCTAACAATGAGATCGGCACCCCGACTAACTCGCGCTCACCAGCGCGGTAGCCCCAAGCGAAGCGACCATTTAAATAGGAGACTTCAAAAAAAGACTCCCCGTCAGTCATATGGTAAACTTGTCCTGGCTCAATCTCTGCCGGGTCCATTAAATACGCTTGCGCAAGTATTTTCCGGCGTTCATAGACGGCGTATTCATTGCTATTTCCTAGCTGCTCCGCTTTTTTTGCTTTTTCGTTTAACATCGCGATTTCCAGCTTTAATTCGTATTCGTCCATGTCGCTAAATCGTTTTTCCATTACGTCTCTTCCCCCTCCATTTCAGTTTGTAAAAAACGGTCAATCTTCGAAAGCGCGAACCCTTTCCGGTAAAGCGCCTGTTTTAATTTATAAGTCAGTTCCCGTCCATTGTATTTTTTTACATATGATTTTAAGAGCTTCTCCCCTTGGTACACAAGAGCTTCCCACTCATTGTCCTCGTTTGCTTCTCGGTTTGCAAGTGCTGCCTGAATGGCCTCATATTCAAACCCCTTAGCCAACAATTGGTGCGTTCGTTTCTGCTTTAATTGCTCATTTGATTCGCGCCGATTGACAGCACGCCTTTCCTGTTTATCTAACCATGCTGTTAACACGTCGATTTGCCACTTTATTTGATACGGCGAAAGCGCCTTCGCGATTGCCTCGGCGTCTACACCCTTTTGCAAGAGCTGTTGCCTTATTTTATTAGGGCCGATCAGCGTTTGTGCTGTTTTCGAACGGGCAAATGCTTCGGCAAAGGCGCGGTCGTCGATAAGCTTTTCCGCTTTTAAGGAGACAATCGTTTTTTCAATATGCTCGTCCAGACGGTCCTTTTCTTTTAAATAATCGCGTATTTCCTTTTCTGTGCGCATGCGATACGATAAATAATGAAGGGCAAGATGATGCGTTTTTTTTAGTTCGTCTGCTTCAATGAGCGCCTTCATCTCATTTTCGTCCAGTTCCAGCCCTTTTCTCAAGCCGTATTTTACTAAGATGGCTTCGTCCACACTAAACGCGAACCGTTCTGCTCCTGGCTTGCCGATAAAAACATTGTAGCGCTGTTTTGCTTTTTTTTGGACGGTAATTTTGGAAATCGTCGCCACGTAGGGACGCCTCCCTTCTTTGTAGTCAATAGGTGTGAATAACAGCATAAGCGGGTATCGTGTAGAACGAGTGACAGCCAAAGCGAAAAAGGGGATATGCTATGAAAATCGCTATAGCCGGTGGTACAGGGTTTATTGGTTCTAAACTAGCCAACCGCCTTTATGATGAAGGACATGATATTTACATTTTAACGCGGAACGCCAAAAATAAGCAAAACAAAAAACGCCTGACATTCGTGGAGTGGCTAAATCCAGCTGCCTCGCCACTCGAGCAACTCCAGGGCACAGAAGCATTTGTCAACCTTGCTGGCGAGCCGCTAATGGGCAGGTGGACAAAAAGCAAAAAAGCTCAGATTGTCGCTAGCAGGCTTGAGGCTACGAACGAAGTAGTGGCGTTCATCAGCAAGATGGAGCAAAAACCGAGCGTGCTTATTCAAGCTTCTGCTATCGGCTATTACGGCCATTCAGACTCCATTACATTTACGGAAGCAGACGGACCGGTTAACAACAACTTTCTAACAGAAGTAGCGAGAAAATGGGAAAATGCTGCTGTTCAAGCTGAAGCCTATGGGGTCCGTACCGTATTAACCCGGATTGGCATTGTTCTTGATAAACGGGAAGGCGCATTAGCCAAAATGATCATTCCATACAAACTTTATGCAGGCGGCAAAGTCGGTTCTGGCAGGCAATGGATGTCATGGATCCACATTGATGATGCCGTCGGTTTAATGGCTTTTGCGATCCAAACGAAGTCAATAAAAGGCCCGCTCAATGTAACAGCGCCCCATCCAGTGCGCATGCAGCACCTCAACCGCTCAGTCGCTAACGTTTTAGGAAAGCCTTATTGGCTACCAGCTCCCGCTTTCGCCATTAAAGTTGCCCTCGGAGAAATGAGCACATTGGTGCTAGATGGCGCATATGCTTACCCGAAAAAGGCAGTCATGCATGACTACCCTTTTATGTATACCAATATTGATGCTGCGCTCAAACAAGTGCTAACGTAAAAAAGCTTAGGTGTATGTGAACCTAAGCCTTTTTAATGGACGAGCACTTGTTCAAAGTAAATGTTTTTTTCATCAATTCCGATCTTGCGCAAAAACTCTTCAGCTTCTTTCAGCGTATCAAGCGGGTATTGCGTTTCGCAAAGCAGGGTGGCTCTCCGCAGGCTTTCCTGAAATTGCTTATTCAACGCCAAATCCCGCTTTACATTATACATGGCATTTAATACGCGCTCATCCCGTTCAAAACTGACGAACCCTTCCGTTTCGTTAAAATAGACAATGAGTGGCACATGCGTATGTGGATGAATGATGTGCGTTTTGTATAAGTTCAAGCGTGAAGCCCCCCTTGTTGGTGCATAGGCCACCGTTCTTCTTTATCGTATGGAAAACAAGCGCTTGCGGTCAACTATGAACGCCTAGTTTTACGTTTTTTTAGCCAAGGCTCTTAAGTGCTACCGGACTCCCGGCTCCAAAATGGCAAACGTCCCATTGTTTGCATTGATTTCCCCACGCGCCCCATAAGGCAGCAAACATTTCGGCTCGTTATGGCCGAAACTAGCATTGTAAAGGACAGGCAACTGCCCACAATTAAATTCAGCTAGCACTTTTTTTATGACATGCTTATATTCTTTATAAAATTGGCCATTTTGGGGTTTAGCAAACAGAATGCCGCTTAACCTTTCTAAAATTCCACACACCCCATATTGACGCAGACCGTCTTCAAGCAGCCACTCAGGCGCGTGTACTTCAGACGTTTCTAAAAACAAAATTGCTCCATCAAATTGGGAAGGAGCGGGAAACAAGGGCGTTCCTTTTAGAATTTCTAACACTTCAAAACAACCGCCGATTAACGGCCCTTGCACGACTCCCTCCCCTTGCACCACTTCATAATCATGATTAGGCTTATATGTACGACGCTTCTCTTTGTTGGCAACCGTCCATTCAAGCCATTCTCCTGTCCATTCGGGAGCCACTGGGATAGGGCCAACTGGAGTACCCGAGAACAATACCGTTTCAATCCATTTAACTGTGTAAGGGTGCATCCCACCATTCTCTGCAAAGTCATTGAGCACAGAAACGCCATAAAAGCTAGAAAGCCCGGCTTTCAAGCAAATAAGATGAGCAACTGTGCTATCCGAATAGCCGGTAAAAATTTTCGGGTTTGCGCGAATCAGTTCAAAATCGATGTAAGGGAGCATGCGAATGCTATCATTGCCGCCAATGCAGGAAATAATCGCTTTAATGGATGGCTCAGCAAAAGCGGCCATGAAATCTGCCGCTCGCTTTTCTGGATGGCGATATACTTCGTCAGGAGGGCTTAACGTATGGGGCATCTCTACCACCTCAAGACCGAACACTTCTTCAATCCGCCGCTTCCCTTGTTCATAACGCCAACGAATCTCCTTGTCTCCAGCTCCTCCCCAACTAAGGCTCACAGTTGCGACTTTATCCCCTTTTTGCAGTCTAGCAGGCTGTAAAAGTTTAAGCACGCCATTCCCTCCCTTTTTCGATTGCTCTTTTCATTTTCCTAGTGTAAACAAACAAGATTTTAACGTTTTTTATTTGAGAATCAGCTCAGTTACACTTTCGACTTGTGCCGTCCACGGGAACATATCGACAGGCTGGATGGATTGAATCGCATAGCCGCCAGCTTCAATAAGATGCTGTACGTCTTTGGCAAGAGTAGATGGATTGCATGAGACGTAGACAATTCGTTTCGGCTTCGCTTTTAGCATGCTTTTTAATAATTGGCGGTCACAGCCGCTGCGTGGAGGGTCTACCAAAATAACATCCGGTTTGAATCCTTGCTTTAGCCACAACGGCAGCCATTTTTCTGCAGGACCGACTTCATATACAGCATCGATTCCATGCTTTTTGGCATTGCTGCGTGCATTTTCAATCGCTTCTTCGGTAATATCCATGCCACGGACTTCTTCGGCTTGATCGCCAAGCCATTGGCCAATTGTACCGACACCGCAATAGGCGTCAACGAGCTTTTCTTTTCCCGTTAAATGGGCCGCCTTTTTCGCTTCATTGTACAATTTAACCGTTTGGCTCGGGTTTAATTGGAAAAAGGCCCGTGCCGATAGGTCAAAGCTGTATTCTCCAAGACGCTCATGGATCGTTTTTTCACCGTACAAATGAACGATTTTCTCGCCGAATATAAGCGACGTTTTCTCATGGTTGACGTTTTGCATAACGGACGTCACTTCAGGCAGTTTTTCCCGCACTTGTTTAATAAGCAGCTCTTTTTTCGGGAGTGCTTCGGTTCTTGTAATAAACACAAGTTGGATTTGCTTTGTTTCAAAGCCAATTCGAGTCACGATCGTCCGAATGTCACCGCTATGCGTTTTCTCATTATAAATAGGAATTTGCAAATCTCCGAGCAGCTGCTTAACAATTTTTGCCACCCGGTTCAGCTGCTTATGCTGCACCATGCAAGCGGACAAATCAATTAAATCATGGCTATTTTCCCGATACAGCCCTGCTGCCACTCTGCCGTCTTTTTGCTTGCGCGTTTGCAGCTGGCTTTTATTGCGGTAATACCAAGGGTTGTCCATGCCTATCGTATTTTTTAGCGGCAGCGTTGATTCTGGCACATTTGTGTAGCGGACAAACGCTTGGCGCACGATGTCCTTCTTGCCTTCCAATGTCGTCTCATAATTCATATGTTGCAGTTGGCAGCCGCCGCACTCTTCATAGATGGGGCACGGCGCTTTAACACGGTCATTTGATCGCTTGCGGATTTTCTTGATTTTCGCTTCTGAAAAAGAGCGCCCTGCCTTTGTCACTTCAGCGACAACTTCTTCCCCTGGCAAGGCGCCTTTTACAAAAACAACATGGCGTTTATAATAACCAACGCCTTCTCCATTAATGCCGATACGTTTGATCGTCAACGGAAACTTTTGCCCTTTGACTACAGACACGCCTTGGCTTGATCGAGAAGACGTTTTTTGTTTATTGTTCGTTTTCATCGTCTCACTCCTGTTAGTGGAGGCGGTCGCACTTTTGTTGATTGGCCAACTCGCTTCTTCCCTTAGTATAACAAAATCGACTGCTTTCCTAAACTTTCTAATCCATCTTGCCTGCAGTTCTGTTAGAATGGAGAAGGAATTTTGCATAAAGAGGGGTGAGAGGGTTGTCTATACCTACCGATATCGCATCGCTAAAAATAATGGCACATGTATACAAAAAAAAGGACGTTTACTCGATATTCGCTAAAACAGTGGAAAGCTTAGTCGACACCGTTCCATATATTGATTGGGTCGGTATTTATATGTATGAAAATCTCGGCCATAAGCTTGTTGCTGCCTCCTGCTTTGAAAATGATTTGCGCTGGGAATGCAACGGCGAATTAAAATTTCCCGTTAAAAATGCAAACAGTACGGAAATCGGCGTCATGGTCGTGCGCACGAAAGAAGCGATCGCCTTCGATGTGACAGATGTCGCAACGCTTGAAACGATTGCAAGTGCCATTGGCCATGAATATAGCCTCAATTAACGAAGAGACTGTCCCTATAGCCTCTAAATAAAAAGGGAACTGCCCTAGAAAATACAATCGGCAGTTTCCTTTGCGGGACATGCTTGTGCTCACTTCTTATGCCCTCTTTTAGTCAGTACTTCTCTTGCCATGATTGCTGCTATATCGACCTAGATACTCAAGCACTAGCTCTTTCAAATGTAGCTACAGCCCAAGCAAAGACTGTTTTTTTCGTTGAACGATCGCGCTCCCGTTAAGTTTACTGATCGTAGGGATTGGTATAAAAACAATGGATGGATTGATATAACGAAATGATGTATTTACGCTTTTTACTGTACTTCCTTATTGCAACGACGATGTTCTATTTTGTAAGTAGATATGTTGCCACTCAGGAAAGTGGTTCTTTTGAATTTATAGTAGGCAATTTTATCCGTGGTCTCATTATTGTTGTAACAGGTTATTTAGTGGCCATAAAGATGTTTAGAAATGAAAGGAATTAAGCCTAGCTCCAAAGCCAGACTTAATTCCTTTTGTGTTCCTATCAGCTTAGATGCGTTGGTACAAGCGTTTCGCCTTACGCCTCACAACAGTCTTGCTCACAGCAAAATCTCCATCGTCTTTTGTGTCCCCTCAAGCTGACTACCCGATTTGGGCTTTGCGTGGTACTGGTGCTTCTTCCTTTTGCAAACAGACTGTATCGCCTATCCGATAACGCTCATTTAGTGAGCCGTAAACCGTTACCGTTTCCTCCTCTAATTGAACAGCATATTGGATTTCCCTTCCTTGATAAAGCACATTCGCTATTGTTGCTTTAATCCCTCGTTGCTGATCGTTGAGTCGCCATTGGTCAGGGCGAACTGGATACGTTTGCTGTTGTTTAAACGCAGCAGCAATGTCTGTTCCATCCCAACGTAATGTAGGGTCAACG
Source organism: Shouchella rhizosphaerae (assembly GCF_900142675.1). Taxonomy (GTDB): domain Bacteria; phylum Bacillota; class Bacilli; order Bacillales; family Bacillaceae_D; genus Shouchella; species Shouchella rhizosphaerae. The sequence goes on from NZ_FRBS01000004.1 coordinate 20,179, forward strand.
TCAGGATGAAAATCGTTGCCATTCCACTTTCCAGATAGAATTGTCGCTTTGCCGACAAATGTCGCGACATACGTGGTTTTAGGATAAAGGAAAATGTCTTCTGGCGTCCCTATTTGTTCAATTTCTCCTTCTTTCATAATGACAATTCTGTCTGCCATCGCCAATGCTTCCCCTTGGTCATGTGTGACATAAACGACGGAACTGTTTGTATGCCGGTGCACATTCTGAATTTCGCGGCGCATCTCTTCCCGCAGCTCGGCGTCCAAACTGCTTAGTGGTTCGTCCATAAGCAGAAGAGATGGCTGGTGGGCCATTGCCCGGGCGAGCGCAACCCGTTGTTTTTGTCCGCCAGACAGCTCATTTGGCATTCGTTTTCCTAAATGGCCAAGCCCTACAAGCTTTAAAACGTCAAGAGCCCGTTCTTTATAGTGCTTTTTCAGGTTAGCAGGCGTATGGGGATGATGGCGCAATGGGAATTCTACCTGCTCCTGTACACTCAAATGAGGCCACAACGCAAAAGATTGGAAGACCATGCCGATGTTCCGGCGTTCAGGTGGGACGACATGTTTTTTTGTGCTAACGCAAACCCCGTCCATGTAAATCTCCCCATCTGTTGGCCGTTCAAAACCAGCGATTAACCGAAGGAGTGTTGTTTTGCCGCAGCCTGACGGGCCAAGCACTGCCACAAATTCGCCAGCTTCAATCGATAAATCGATCGAGCGCAATGCTTCAAATGCGTCAAATGCTTTTCGTAAGCCTGTGATTTTCGTTGTCATATGTCCTTTATCCTCCTGTCTCGAACATGCTGAAGCATATACATACTGACCATTACAAGCAAAATGGCAGTGACAATGAGCATCGAAAAAGCGGTAGAATGAGTCGAGTACCCGGCTTGCTCAAAGTTAAAGATCATAAGCCCAATCGTTTCTGACCCGCTCGACCATAGCAATGAGGAGACAGTCAGTTCCGTTAACGCCGTCAAAAATACAAGGAACGCGCCACTTAAAACACCTGGCAGTAGCAAAGGCACTAACACGCGGCGCCACTTCGCCATTGACCGTGCTCCGAATAAGCTAGCCGCCTCTTCCATCGACGGATCGACTTGAACCATCGCTGTATAGCTGCCCCGGACTTGCAACACCATAAACCGAGTGATATAGGCAATAAACAAAATGCCAATCGTTCCATACACGCCTGGATTCCAGCCAGGAATCGGCTCGAGCCACATAAAAATCATTGCCAGAGCAAGCACCATTCCTGGTAGTGCATATGGGAGGCCGACAAATACTTCAAGCGCCCGATTAAGTACATTTGGGTGACGGGCACGCATATAGGCGAGTCCAGTGCCGACGAATAGGCAAATCGCCATTGTGCCTGCTGCTAAAAGCAAGCTGTTGCCAATCGCGCCTTGGACACGGTCATTCTCAAACAAAATAAAACGGTAATGATCAAGCGTGAGATGATCCGCTGAAAACGGCAAGCCATATGCCTTGACCAAAGACGATTGCAACATAGAAGCAATCGGAACAACTGTGATCATCAACAAAAATGCCCATAAAGAGAGTTCAACTGGCAGGCGTAGCCGCCCGAGCTGGTAGCGGGGCTCATGGTCTTGTTGGATCGTTTCGGTTTGCTTTGCTTTGCGCACAAGCCACCATTGCGCAAATGTGCCAAGTAACGCAACAGCAGCTAAAATGACTGAGAGCGTTGCCGCCCGTGCAAAAGCAGACGGTCCAAATCCAACCACTTCTTGGTAAATGGCTGTGCTGAGCACTGTAATTTGCGCCGGGATGCCGAGAAACGCCGGGATGCCGAAGTTGTCTAAATTGGCGATAAAGGCAAGCAGGCCACCACCGGCAAGTCCTGGAAGCGCAAGAGGAAAGGTTACTTGTTTGAATACATGCCAACTGCTTGCCCCACTTGCCCGTGCAGCCCATTCCATTTCACGGGGAATTTTTCGCAGCACACCTACTGTAAATAAGAAAACAAGTGGAAAATGGGACAAAGCAAGTGTAAAGATGATGCCTTCCATCGAATACATTTGCAACGGTTCGAGTGAGAAAGGAAGGAGCTGAAGCAACGATGCCACCCAGCCGTTGCTGCTCATAAGCTGTGTCCATGATAATGTCAAAATGTAGGACGGAATAATAAAAGGGACTAAAATCATCAGTTGCAGTAATTTTTTTAAGCGAATGTCGCTATAAGCAACCAGCCAGGCAAAAACCAATCCTAACGCGAGCGCGAGCGTTGTCGCCCCCGCTACCATCACAACGGTATTGCCAAAAATCGTCCATGTTCGTGGTTCAGAAAAGATTTGCGTATAATAGGATAATGTTAGCTGGCCTTCCTGTAAAAAACTAAGCAAAAACAGTCGGATAACCGGTAGCACAAACAAGCAAAAAATGACCAATGCAAGTACCCACGCCAGCAGGCGTCGCTTCTGAAAAAAAGCAAAGCGTTTATGAGCTCCATCTAGTTGTACGCCCACTTTATTCCCCCCTGTCAATCATGTCGTTCATTTAATGGGCTCCAAAAATAGATTGAAATTGTTCTTTATCTTCTTCTCGCCCTTCCAACAAATCGGCAAGATCGGTTGATAACACATGGAGTTCGTCCCCTCCCTTGAGTCCAGCTGGTGCGTCTATCCCTTCACGAATCGGCGTGTAGCCAACGTCTTTGCCTAGCTGTTGCCCTTCTTCAGAAAGGACAAAATCGACAAATGCTTTCGCTGCCCCTTCATTTTTGCTGTTTTTTGTTATCGCAATCGGCTCCGTAATGACTGGCACGCCTTCTTCTGGATAAACAAAATCAATCGGAGACCCTTGTTCTTTCGCATTGGCTACGACAAAATCAACGACCATTCCATAAGAAGCCTCGCCGCCCGCTACTGCTTGAACCACACCGCCATTTCCTTGAACGACTGTTGTTTCATTTTCATAAAGCTTCTCATAAAACGACCAGCCAAAATCGTCGTTTCGGCTAAATACACCTGCGTTGTATGCAGCCGCGCCTGAATAAAGGGGGCTTGGCATTGTCAGTTCCCCTTTGGCATTGTCTGCGGTTAACTCGAACCAAGATGTTGGCGCCTCCTCTACTAAATCGGTGTTATAAGCGAGCACAGTCGCCATTAGCTTTGTGCCGATATACATATAGTCTTGATCAACAAAATCAGCAGGGATGTGGGCAAGCTCCGGGGACTCGTATGGCAACAGCAAGTCTTTCTCTTTTAAGTTTTCGAACGTCACTGCATCCGCCAGCAAAAGCACGTCCGCTTGTACCGAGCCCGCCTCCTCTTCCGCCAACAAGCGGCTGACAACTTCTTCTGTCCCAGAACGGAAAATCGTGACGTCGACATCAGGATACTGTTCACGAAAGCCAGCGACAAGCGCCTCAGCATCGGCATCTGGCTGGGATGTATAAAACGAAAGCGTTCCAGCAATTGCATCCGTTCCTTCCGCCTGTTCCGTTTCATTTGTTTCAGATGTTTCTGCCGCGGAATTCACTTGCTCTTGGACATTTTCTGCTCCGCATCCTGCCAAACTAACAGCACTAAAGACCAATAAAGCAAATGGGACCATTCGTTTTTTTTCTATCATTGGATGATACCTCCTGTATGTTCCTGTGGTTGCACGAACAATCGTTCAATCCGTTGAATTTCTTTTTTGTTAACCCGTTTATGTTCAATTGGTGTAATCGTAATATAGCCCTCACGCAGCTTAGCGTAGTCGCTTTCCTCTGCTAATTCTTCTTGCTTTAGTTGGTTCAAGTGATCTTTTAGCCAGTAATACACGTTCCCGTGTGGGTCATTTAAGCCAACATACCGGTAGCGTGTAACCGCCAAGTCCATCGGTACAACAGCAAAGCCTTTTATAAAGCTTTTTTGCAAATACGGCAAATTAATGTTTAAAAACAGGCCTGGTTTCCATTTTCGTTGGAACAACACTTCTAGCACGCCGTAAAATAATTCTTTCGGATAGTGCAATTTGATTGGTTCGTCAAGCTTATTAATCGAAACGGATACGGCAGGAACATGGTGGAGGACCGATTCAGCTGCGCCTGCCATTGTGCCAGAATAAAATAGATCACGGCCTAGGTTAGGGCCAATGTTCATGCCTGAAAAAACAAAATCCGGCTTAGCATCACACAATACTTCTAGCCCCAACTTAACACAATCGGCTGTCGTTCCGTTCACCGCATAAGCGGGTACAGTCTGTCCAAAAATCGACACAGGCGTCGCCTTAATCGGCTGCCTGAGTGTAATCGAATGGCTAATCGCGCTCCGTTCTTGATCAGGGCATACAACCAATACATCGCCAAAATGTTGCAACGTCTCAATTAAAGCCTGTACGCCTGGCGCAAAAATACCGTCATCGTTGGTAACCAGAAACTTCATACAACCCCTCTTTCTGCTTTTGTCGAACACCTTCCAAATAGTGAAGGTGACAGAGCAGCTTGCGATTTGATAAAGTATCCATGCCTTCAAGCACAACAGGAATGGTGGCCTCTTCCAATAAAGCGAGAATCGGCCCCAGCTGAATGTCCCCTTCCCCAAGCGCCAAATGGTAAGCCGAACTGGAAGAGTCACTTAAATGAACTTTGCTAATTTGCTTTGTTGCTAGGTACGCTTCAACCACATCCATGTGCAACGGAATATGGGCAACATCAAATGTTACTGAAAAACGTCCCTTGACTGCTTCAAGCAACGTATTCATTTCGTCTGGCGTTGTAATCAACTCTTTTCCTTTTGGCTCCATCAATTCTAGCGATAACAAAACCCCATACTGCTCCGCTAGTTTAATTAACGTCTCTGTAACAGCGATTTGCTGTTCTTGGTGCCATTCAAGCCATCCGCCATCTACACTTAACCGCCCAGGATGGACAGTGACATTGCTTGCCCCTAGTTTTGCTGCCGTTTCAAAAGACCGCTCCAACTCCCGCAACGACTGCTCACGAATGCCTTTGTTAATCGATATTTGATTCAAATCCCAACTCGGGGCATGAAACGTGTATGCGAGCGGCAAATCCCGTTGAGCCCGTTCAACCTCGAAGACGCTCGTCCCGTGCCAGTTCATCTGTTCTGCCCAAATCTCAGCGCCATAGAGCCCAAGTTTCGCAAATTCAGCCAGCACTTCTGGAATCGGCTTGGACCAAAGAAGCGTGGTTGACGCATATACATTCATGTATAATTCTCCTTTTTACTCGTGTCCTTTTTATCTCACTACTTTTTTCAAATGCATGGGCAAGTCAATGATCCGCCCCACCCCTTTCGGCTATTTATTTACAGTGTAGCAGCATGATTTCAAGAGAGATTTAAACAAAGCTATCCATTATCTAAATCTTTTGTAAAGAATCCCGTGTTTGAACAGGAATAACAGAAAACCGTGTAAATCGGATTTATCCTTGGGTTCACCTTGAAACGTTGCGCAAAATTGTAAACATTCTGTTGTGATTTAATCAAACATTCATATTTGCAGCCCGTGAAAGCATGCTTGTTGCATTCAAAATCAATTTGACGTATAGTTAATTACGGACTCAATCGATCTGGAATCACGGCAAAATTGGAGGCGGCTGTAGCAATGAAATATTCAAAGGCAACGAACTATGCACTGCATACAATGGCTTTTTTGACGCTAAATGAAAAAAACGAAGCGATTGGCGTTGAACAGTTGGCGAAGATGCAAAATCTCTCGCCTACGTATCTGTCAAAAATTTTAACTAAGCTGGTTAAAGCCGGGTTAATCGAATCAACGCCTGGTGTAAAAGGCGGCTACCGTCTTTTAAAACGCCAGAAGGAAACGTCTTTTCTTGATGTGATCCAAGCAATTGAAGGTCAAACGAGCTTGTTTCATTGTTCGCTCGACCACAAAGAGCTCCCACACAATCATGGTTGTTTGATTGAGCAAGTCATGATGAACGCCGAGGCAAAAATGAAAGCGGATCTCGATGCCACTTACATTGCAGACATCGCCAGACAAATGAAAGAAAAAAGGGCCTAGTCTCCTTTTCTGCACTTATTACAGATATAAAGAGTCCTTAATATATACAATAAAGGAGCATAGAGCCATGTTTGATTGCATCATTATAGGAGGAGGCCCAGCTGGGCTAAACGCAGCACTTGTACTAGGTAGAGCGAAACGAAAGGTACTGCTATTGGATGAAAACAAACCACGGAATGCCGTCACCCATGCATCACATGGTTTTCTAACTAGAGACGGGATCAAACCGAGCGCGTTTAAAGAAGCAGCATACGCCGATTTAAGAAAATATCCAAATATAGAGTGGGCACAAGTACGCGTAGGCGCAATGACAAAAGAACAAGGCGGCTTTTCTGTGCAAACAGAAACGAAGGAAACGTATCACGCACGGAAAATCTTGCTTGCCACAGGTTTAAAAGATCAATTGCCAGATATAGCAGGAATTGAGTCATTTTACGGCTCGAGCTTATTCCCGTGTCCATTTTGTGATGGCTGGGAATTACGCGATCGTCCCCTTGTCGTCATTTGTGAAGATGAGCGCGTCCTCCACTTAGGAAAACTCATCTGGAACTGGAGCAAAAACTTAGTCATTTGCACAAATGGCCAGCGCTTTTTAACGGATGAGCAGAAAACTGCGTTTCTAGCCAACGGCATCAAGGTGATCGAAGAAGAAATCGCGGCCCTCGAAGGAGAAGACGGCCAACTAGAGAACATTCGCTTTGCCGATGGCCAAGAAATCAACAGAGAGGGCGGCTTTGTGGCAGTCGATTTGCAGCAAGCTGCATCCTTTGGGGAAGCCCTTGGCTGCACATACAACGAGCAAGGCGGCATCAAAACCGATCCGTTTGGCAGAACAAGCGTCGCAGGTGTTTACGCTAGCGGCGATACTACCTTTAACGGGCCACAGCAACTGATTTTAGCGGCAGCAGAAGGCAGCAAAGTTGGGGCAGGCATCGTAATTGATTTGGTTGATGAAGAGTTTTAATGAGTGGACAAGGTCCTTTCCAGAAAATGACTTGAAGCATTGCTTATGGAACAAACAAAATGGGCAGTGCACGTAAATATCTGGATATGACCGAATACCTTGAATGGCTGAAACAATAACTAGTCCAGCATGACATCGTTGTGTTACGCACAATAGGCTTTACATGGAGTGACGGGCGTGATCACCTTTCGTGTGATGCGAATCTTTCTACACACTCGCCCCTTCGCATTCACATCACGCCCGTAGAGGCTCCGTGTTCAAGCTGATTCCTTCGTGTTAAGCCGAGGTTGAATTTACACATAAATTTGGCTTGATCAATCAACAAAAGTAGAAATAAACCTGTTTGTTTTCGCATTTATCAATCTAGTATAGTCACTGCACCTGCTATTTTACTGTGAATCAAGTACAGCATTCAGTAGCGTCATTCACTGCATCTTCTTGGATGAAGATTTTACCATCTCTCGTTTCGTAAGGGATATTATTGTCTTCAAGTCTTTGTAAATGTTCTGGTATATCCTCGCTCCCCCAATTAACGTTAAATTCTCCTGTATATTTTCCTTGCTGTTGACAAGCACTCATTGAGATCGCAGTGAGAACCAAGCAACTAAAAATTATTATTTTTCTTTTCATCTAGTCAAACACCCTTTCTTCCAGCTGTTTGGACAACATTCTTCCTCACCCTGTACCCTTTTTCTCTCTTTAATTGTACAAAAAAGCCTGTCGACTGTCTCAATAAAACCGAGACATTGTCAACAGGCTGAATTGCTTTTGCACCAAATGTTAATTGAGCGGTACATCGTCTAAGGCATAGGAGAATGTAACGACAATTCGTCTAAACTGCGGAACGTGTAGCCTTGGCGCCGGCATTCATCAATGATATCAGGCAATGCTTCGGCATTATCAGGCGATACGGCGTGGATTAACATAATTGCTCCAGGGTGGATTCGTTTCATCACTTGGTCAAAGGCATACTTTCCGCCCTTTTGTTTATCGACTTCCCAATCTTTATACGCAAGGGACCAAAATACATTCGTATAGCCAAGCTCCTTTGACTTCATGAGCGTCCGCTCACTAAATTCCCCTCTTGGTGGCCGTAAATAGCGCATCTCCGTCTCGCCTGTTATTTCAGTAAACAATGTTTTCACGTCGTCGAGTTCAGCCGCTAGCTTGGCATCGCTTGTTTGTGGCAAACTCGGATGGTGGTATGAATGGTTGCCGACAATGTGCCCTTCCGCCACCATTCGTTTCACAAGCTCTGGCGCTGTTTTTAAATAATGGCCTGTCACAAAAAAAGCGCCTGTAACCTGTTTTTCTTTTAACACGTCAAGGACTTTTTCGGTATAGCCGTTCTCATACCCGTTGTCAAATGTTAAATATAAAGACTTGCTGTCCCGGTCGCCAATAAAGTAACCATCAGCTTGCTCTAACAGCTCTTTGTACAATGGTTCTGTATCTACAGGCGTGTGGGCTGGAGCCGGTTTGTAACTCCAATTGTATGTTTTGTTTTCATACCCGAGCGCAAATGAAGTTTGCCCAATGATAATGGAAAGCGAAAGCAGTAAACAAAGTGCATTTTTCATACGTTTCTCCCTTTCATATGTTTATCCGTAGCTTCCGTCAGCAGAAAGGCTTTTATGCGTTCTTTTTTGTTGCATGTTTTAATGGGCTATGGTTTCATTAGCATGATGCTGTTTTTGCGATCAACTAGGAGGATGCTAAATGTTTAACTGGAAAAATGTTTTTCGAGGTGCCGCTATGGGCATCACCGAACTTGTGCCAGGTGTGAGCGCGAGCACGATTGCTATGCTTTTGGGCATTTATGAAAAGTTGCTTCAAGCGATTAGCGACTTGACGACAGGCCATATAAAACGTGCTTTTCGCTTTTTAGTCCCACTCGGCATTGGCATGGTAGCTGCTGTTGCTTTATTCGTGAAAATCATAGAATATTTGCTTCATGTACATAATCAACCGATGATGTTTTTATTTGCTGGGCTCGTTCTTGGTATTTTGCCGTTTTTATGGCGCTCTGCCCATGCTGAAACGAAACATTCGTTTAACCCCCTCCATTATGTGTTGATGATTGGGGCATTTGTGCTTATTGCCATGACCAGTTTTGTCGGCGAATCAAACCAGGCAGTGATGGAAAACCTTTCATTGCCAGACTATATTTATTTATTTTTTTCAGGCTGGCTGGCAAGTACTGCCCTTGTGCTGCCTGGCATTAGTGGCTCGCTCGTTTTTTTAATTCTAGGCGTGTACCATACAGCGATTGCTGCACTCTCGACTATTAATATCCCTGTTATTATCACAATTGGCTGTGGCGTTGGCCTTGGGCTGCTTGTGACAAGCCGGCTCGTCCGTTTCTTTCTTAAAACGTATACGCAAGCAACCTATTCGCTCATGATTGGGCTTGTTGCCGGTTCTCTTATTGTTATTGTTCCAACTGAGTTGCCTGGGACATTCCTCTATTGGCTTGTCTCGATTATGGCTCTTTTGTTTGGCCTTGTGACTGCCTTAACGTTTGGGAAAGCAGAGCGTTGATAAACGGAAAACCGCTGTTTTCACAACCGTACAAAAAGTACCTATCCACGATGGACAAGGTACTTTTTTGAATTGCGCATCAATTTGTTTAAAATGTTTGACGTTCGCAATTAATTGCCCTAAAATGAAAGTAGTTTATGCGAGAGCGGGGTGATTCGATGGTGGAGAGTACAAAGTAGATAGAAAAACGGTATCGTGCGTACATGCCGTTTGGAACTTCTCGATTGCTTTCCAATCGGGTCGGGCTTCCGCTATTCTTGCGAAACCATCTACCACTTAAAAGTAATTGTGTACGCAGCTAGCCTTTCATAGGCAAACCGTTAGAATTGCGCGTTGCCCTCTGGTTCCAAACTAGGAAACGTTATTCCTAATTTGAAGGACACACAGGAGGTGACTCCCTCTTATACGAGGGGAATATTTGGACATACAACAGGGATTAAGCTTACTGGCGGTCGCCATTCTTATTGCGTTAACCGCTTTCTTCGTAGCATCTGAATTTGCGATTGTAAAAATACGTAGCACACAGCTTGAACCGCACCTTGCTACAGGCAAAAAGTCGGCGATTTACGCTAAAAAAGTGACTTCCAACTTGGATGAATACCTTTCTGCCTGCCAGCTTGGAATTACAATTACTGCCCTAGGGATCGGCCGCCTTGCAGAGCCGACTTTTGAACAAATGCTCCACCCCTTCTTTGAAGATGTGGTGCCCGCTTCGGCAGTAACTTCATTATCGATTGCGGTTTCATTTCTTTTTGCGACATTTTTGCATGTTGTCATTGGGGAATTGGCTCCGAAGACCATCGCTATCCAAAGAGCTGAGCAGGTTACTCTTCTTTTTGCGCGGCCGCTTGTATGGTTTTACCGTATGCTTTTCCCATTAATTTGGAGTTTGAATGGCTCAGCCCGCCTTTTAATAAAAATGTTAGGCTTCAAGCCAATGTCAGAACATGAAGTGACGCATACAGAAGAAGAGCTGCGCCTCATCATTTCCGACAGTTACAAAGGCGGCGAAATCAATCAATCCGAGTTTAAATATGTAAGCAAAATTTTTGACTTTGACGACCGGATTGCTAAAGAAATCATGGTTCCAAGGACGGAAATTTCTGCAATTTCAATTGAAGACTCGCTTGAAGACAACTTAGCGATCATGCGGGAAGAAAAGTTTACCCGCTATCCAGTTGTAAACGGCGATAAGGATCATATTCTCGGAATCGTAAATGTACGGGAAGTTTTATCGGACATCGTCGCCCCTGATGTGACAGAAGAGATAAAGCTTGAAAATTATATTCGTCCAGTCATTAGCGTGATTGAATCTATTCCTGTTAATGACCTGCTTGTCGAAATGCAAAAGAAACAAACGCATATGGCGATTTTGTACGATGAATATGGGGGAACCGCAGGGCTTATTACAGCGGAAGATATCATCGAAGAAATTGTTGGCGAAATTCGCGATGAATTTGATGTGGAGGAAGATCCACTCATAAGCAAAATTGACGAGGATCATTATTTACTTGACGGCAAAACGCTGATTTCAGAGGTCAACAAACTTTTACATGTCGAGATTAGCGAAGAAGATGTTGACACAATTGGCGGCTGGCTCTTAACGGAGAAATACGACATTGCAGTCGGCGAAACGCTCACGTTCGGGCCTTATGTGTTTGCGGTTAAAGCTTTTGACGGGCGTCAGATTAAACAAATCGAAGTCTTAAAAAAGGACGAAGAAAACCGTTTTAAAAAGGACGAAGAAGAACGTTTCGACCCCCCGTATGAAGCGTCTGGCTCCTAATAAATCTATCAATCTAAATGGCTTGTTGCGAGGATGAAAGCAGCCGTATATGAAATGACGAGCAACGTTTTCGTGCTTTCCAACACTCTTGCAAAAAGCGAGGCAAACGACACACTTTGGTGCGTTTGCCTTTTTTCTTACAGCAAACCGTGCTTGGCTGTTAAATCGGCACGAACGGTTTCAAGGTGCGCTGTCCGGTTTGTGTAGTGAAGGAGGTAGCGTTCGTCTTCTTCTTTCCACTCAAGCAAAGTCACACTTGTATTGCCGATGACAAATGGACGTTCAAACGCAGCCCATTGTTCTCCAACTATAGCATACATAAGCAGACAGCTAATAAAGCCACCATGCGAAACAAGAATGACCGACTCATCATCACGGTGTGCCTTTTTCAATTGACTGAGCAATGAATTACAGCGCTCTGTTAGCGCTTGGGCAGACTCTGTGCCATCGATTCCTGAAGCAATCAATGGCTTTCCTGTTGTTTCAGGGAAGCGATCCGCAATTTCAGAACGTGTCAACCCTTGCAGCGGGCCAAGATGGACTTCACGCAACAATTCCCATTTTCGCGGAGGGAGCTGCGTTTCTTCAGAAATGGCTTGTGCCGTATTAGCAGCCCGTGTTAGATCGCTTGTATACAAATAATCAGCAGCAAGTGTTGTACAAAAACGTGCCACTGCTTGCGCTTGTTTTTCCCCAAGGTCCGATAGCGGAAAGTCCATTGACCCTTGGATTTTTCCTAGCCGATTCCCTTCTGATTCCCCGTGCCGTATCATATATAATTTCATTGTATCCTCCTTGTTAGGGGCAGCTTCCATTGCCTCTATTCGCGCACTTGCGACATCATTTGCCTTGCACCGCAAGTGTACCAAACATGACGGCCATCCTCAATTGGTCTTTTTCTTTTAGCAAAGATGCGCTAAGATAGGAATGGACATTTAAAGGAGATTGATGAAATGAATGTGCAACAGACCATTGCCCCTCACACAGACCCGTGGGAAGCCTATAGGGATATCGAGCAATATGGCGAACTGACCCTTTCAAACATTGAAGTTACAACGACTACGCTATGCAACATGCGCTGTGAGCATTGCGCGGTCGGCTATACATTATCGCCAAAAGACCCAGACCCCCTCCCGCTTGATTTACTCATTCGGCGCCTAGATGAAATTCCCCGCCTCCGTGCGTTTAGCATTACAGGCGGCGAACCGATGATGAACATGAAGTCAGTGCGGGAATATGTTGTCCCTTTGCTTAAATACGCACACGAACGTGGCGCCAAAACGCAAATCAATTCAAATTTGACGATGCCTCTTGAACGCTATGATCTGATCCTGCCCTATTTGGATGTCTTGCATATTTCTCACAACTACGGCAGTGTGGATGATTTTTCGCTCATCGGCTTTGCCCATTCAAAGCATAAACCGAAAGAAGAACAGCGCCATGCGATGTTTCAGCGAATGATTGAAAATGCCAAAGCGTTAACGGCAAGAGGCGTGATCGTTTCAGCTGAAACGATGCTAAATAAACGGACACTTCCCCATTTGGAGAACATCCATCAGCAAATTGTCGAAATGGGCTGCCAACGCCATGAAGTGCATCCGATGTATCCAAGCGACTTTGCCAGCAGTTTAGAAGTAGCGAGCTTGGATGAGATTAAATCAGGCATCCACCGCCTCCTTGATTGCCGCAATCAAAACGTTTGGATGCTCTTTGGCACACTGCCATTTTATCCTTGCAGCAACAACGAAGACGACTTGCAGCTTCAAAAACGACTGTACAGCGAACCGAATGTGACCGTCCGCAATGACCCCGATGGCCGGTCGCGCTTAAATGTAAACTTATTTAGCGGCGATATCATTGTCACTGATTTTGGCGACGTTCCTAAGCTTGGGAACATTCAAGACAGCCGTTTTGATGAAGCTTACGCCCGGTGGCGCGATTCAGCGATTAACCGTTCTCTCTCTTGCCATTGTCCTTCTGTGCAATGCTTAGGTCCGAATTTGCTTGTCAAAAACACCTATTACCGTGAAACCGATTTTTCAAAACGATCTGCTCATTTTTAATTGGTGGAAATGAAGAGCGAAAACCACACTCAGACTAAAAGAAACGCTTTAGACGAGGAGTGCAGTCGCAAGAATAGAACAGAGGTTTATGAGCCTAGGCAAACGCCGACGTATGCGAAAAGAACCCATGCCCTTGTTATGAAAGAGGCATGGGTTCTTTTTATTTTGGTTGTGTAGAAGCCATAAACGTAAAAGAGATATTGTCTTGCACAGGAATCCAAGCACTAATGCCTTGCTCGGTTACATTCTTGACATCTAACCTCGGTTTTCCGCCTTTTATCGTTAAATACACTTCCCCATATGTGACATTTCCTTTTTCTTGGACGGCCGGAACATAGCCGTATAGGTAGCCAACTTGGCGTGATGGCACATTGTATTTTTGGTTCTTTTTCGTCCCTTGGCCAACCACTGTATCAAAAGCAAGGGGCAAGCTTGTTTTCTCAGCGGCGCTAATCATCATCATCTTTTTGACTGCCTCTCCGTTCGGTATTTTTGCGCTCAAGCCGCCTGTCACTTTTTTCTGTTGTTCTTGCAGGTAAGACATGCTCTTTGGTGCATTTCCGCCACGGTTGTCAATGTAATTTGTATTGACTTTTTGATACTCCCAATTGACTTCCGTTCCTTTTGATTGGTAAGCTAGAGGCCATTCTCCTAAGTAAATGGAAGCTCTCATCGCAAATCCCAATTGCGGAAACTGGATCGACGACTCATTCATTAGCCGAATTAAATCTGGATTTTGAATTTGCTCTTCCGTTGACCGGAGCAATTGTTTGGCAAACTCGCTTGGCTGCAAATAAGGCAAGTCTTGTGTTGCATTTTTATATGTGTTTTCTTTAGAAATGGATAAGACAGAGTCAGGAATTTTAAAAGATGTTTGTTCAGGCTCATTTGCTTCCGACTTTCCGTACGCAGGAGCCGTGATTGCCAACATAAAAGCCAACAATAAAAGCGCAATTCGTTTCATAAGAAGTACCCTCCTTCTATCGTTTGTAAAGGTATTGTTTGACATCTCTTTTCGTTTTATCCATCAAAGCCATAAAAAAAACAGCAGCATATCGCTGCTGCTGTTTTTACCTAAGCCCGATCTATAAGAAAGAACGCCAACCGTTGCTGCCGTCCTTACTTAAAGAATCCCCTCTCTTATCTTTCGTTATTCATCTCACGCTGCTTTTTTAACAGCTTAATTTCGTCAGCAGCTTCCTTTGCTGCTTGGATCGCTTCCTCAGATGTTTCTTTCATATGGCTTGCTGTTTGTGTCAGCGTGCGCACATCTTCGGAAATGTCTTTCCAAATCGAGCGGACATCCTCCATGACTTCTTTTGCTTGCCCAACCATGTTTTCCCGATTGTCCCGCAAAAAGGCATACGTGTCCCCTGCCTGCTGCTTCAGTTCCTTCGCTTCTTGGCAAAGACGGTTTCGCCAATCTTTTTTTACAAGTACAGCCCCGATGACAACACCTGCAATCAAAATCCCCCATTTTTTGCTGGCCATTTTTATTCCTCCTTTATGTATCCTGTTTCTATTTTAAAACAGATTCTCTCGCATTTGTAAAGCTGAACCCATTCACAAAAAAATGCCAACCGCAATGGGTCAGCATTAGTTGTATGTTTGCACAAGGCAACGGTCTGTTTCAAGGATTTCGAATTTAGTGTGATGATTGCTGTTTTTTAGCTCATCCACCTGTGCAGAAAGTTTTTTTATTTGTTTTTCAAGGGCAATCAATTTTTCTTTTTCTGATTGTGTCATTGTTGGTCCCTCCCCACTTTTAGCTTGCCCGAACAAGCGCTCAATCACCAGTAAAAAAGATCCCTTTAAGTTAGAAATATTCTACCAGTGTTTTTCATTGATGTAAAGTGTCTTCCCTAAAAGGATTTTCTGCTTAACTAGACTTGGTTCGACAAATTTCATCTTTATCAAAAATTTGTAACAAATTACGCTTGTAAAATTACGTTTTCATGGTATACTAATGATAGGAAATATTCAGACACAAAAAGGGTGATCATATGCGTAAACGTCATTTAATCCGTTTTGAGGACTTAATGGCCCAAAATAGAGATGAACTTTTAAACGATCCTGAGGCTTTATCCAAAATTGATGATAAATTGGATGAACGTGCCCAAAAGAAAAACCGTTCACTCAAAAAAGCCAAACCAACTAGAACGAGCCGTTTTTAAGGCTCGTTTGAGGTTGTCGACAGAGTCGACAAAATCCCCAGGCTGATAGAAAACGCTTGTCAGCCGAGGCGCGAAACCGAGTGAAGATGCGAATAGAACATGGGTTCATGAGCATATGAATGAGGTGAGCAACGAAGGATGCGAGCGTTTTCTATCAGCCTGGAACGAGCCGTTTTTAAGGCTCGTTTTTTTATTCCCGCAACTTTTCCCTTTTTGTATATTTTTTTGGCAATCGCACAAAGTAATTTCATATAACAAAACGGGAAGCGGGGGTCCCTCATGGATCATGTGCTGCTTGCACGCATGCTGTTTGGCACGTCAATGGCCTTTCATATTATTTTTGCGACATTAACAGTCGGCCTATCGCTAATGATTTTTTTTGCAGAATGGATGAGGGCGCTACGCAACGATCTCGATTATGCCGTCCTCGCCAAGCGGTTGACAAAAGGGCTTGCCATCCTTCTTGGCGTAGCGATTCCAACTGGTACGATTGTAGCGATCATGCTTTCCCTGCTCTGGCCAGGCTTTATGGAAATCGTCGGTCAAGTAATTGCGCTGCCATTTCAAATTGAAATTTTTGCTTTCTTTTTAGAGTCGTTGTTTTTGGCTATTTATGTATATGCTGCTGATCGTCTTTCTCCTGCTATGAGAATCATCAGTTCCTTTTTTATTGCCTTTGGCGCTGTGGCCTCTGCTGTTTTGATCACTAGCGCCCACTCTTGGATGAATACCCCGAGAGGTTTTGACATCATTGACGGCCAAATTGAAAACGTCAATCCGCTTGCGGCTGCCTTGTCGCCAAGTTTTTGGTCGACCTCGTACCACGTCGTTAGCACGGCCTACATGACAGGCGCTTTCGTGTTATGTGCTGTTGCTGCTTTTAAGTTGTTAAAACCATCCATTACAGCGGCAGAAGTCCGCTACCACCAAAAAGGATTAATGTTGGCGCTTGTTTTTGGGTTTTTGATGTCTGTTTGGACTGGTTTTACCGGCCATGACACAACGGTCATGCTTTATGAGGAAATCCCAATCAAATTAGCAGCAGCAGAAGGGCTTTTTGACACACAAACCAATGCACCATTGACAATTTTAGGAACGCCAAGCCCAGAAGCGAATGAAGTGATTGGCGGACTGGAATTCCCTGGACTGCTAAGCTGGCTCGCGACTGGCTCAACGGACGGGGTCGTCCAAGGGTTAAATGATTTTCCTGTTGAACAGTGGCCTCCACTTTTTGTTCATACACTATTTAACGTAATGGTCGGCATCGGTTTTGCATTAATTGCTGTTTCAGGCCTTGGCCTGCTGTTTTCGTTTTTCAGACGCAAACAGGACGGCATCCGGTTTCCAAAATGGCTCTTAATCGCACTTGTTGCTGCTGGCCCCCTTGCGATGATCGGCATCGAGACAGGTTGGATTTTTAGTTGCACTGGCCGCCAGCCTTGGATTATTTTCGGCGTACAAACGACCACCGAGGCAGCGACAACTTCCGGGAACCTCGGCTTGTTATTCTTTTTGTTCTCAACGCTTTACCTTGTTCTGCTCATTTTAACGAGTTTTGTTATGTATTTTTATTTCAAGCGAAATCCGCTCCGCCAAGATATGAGCGCGTTCCGTTAGGTATTAGGAGGGATTTATGGAATCTGTCTATGTTGCGGTACTGCTGTTATGGGCATTGCTGTTCATTTATGCTGTTGCGGGTTCGATTGATTTTGGCACAGGTTTTTGGGCCATGTATTATAGCCGCCAGAACCATTATAAAGCAGCAACGATTGCAAACAACTTTTTATCGCCTGCATGGAAAGTCACAAACGTTTTCCTTGTCCTTCTCGTTGTTGCATTTGTGGCTCTCTTTCCAGGGGCAGCCCCTACGCTCGGCACATTGATGATCGTACCCTTTTGCCTTGTCCTGCTGTTGCTTACAATCCGTAGCGCCTTTTTGGTCTACGCGTACAGTACGAAAAAATATTCGCGCATGCTGACGCTCGTCTCTGGGCTATGCGGTCTGTTCATTCCAGCCATTCTCGTCAGCATTTTACCTGCAGCAATTGGCGGATTTGTTGTCGTCGCTGGCGACAAGCAATACATCCTAGTTAACGAGCTATTTTTAAGCCCTGCCTTTTATACACATGTTGGCTTTGGCCTCGTCACTCAGTTGTTTATTTCAGCGTTGTTTATGTGCGACTATGCCAAAGAGGCGGGAGACGAAAGCACTGCCTCTTCTTACCGAAAAAACGCGATTTTCCTTGGTCCTGTCACCCTTGTTTTTGCAGTAGCTGCCATCTTTACGCTTATTCCCGAAGCGCCGTGGATGTTTGAGAAATTTTTGTCGCTTTGGCATTGGTATACTTTATCCCTGTTTGCTTTTGCGTTAGGGTATAGCGCCTTATGGTGGCGGTCAAAGACAAGCCATCTCGGTCACCCTCGTGCCGCTTTATTGCTCATTGTTGTCCAGTTTGGTTTAGCGAGCATTGCTTATGGTAGCGCCCATCTCCCGTACTTGCTTTACCCGAACGTCACGATCTATGATGCCTTTACAAATGAAACCATGTTCCGCTATTTGCTCATTGGCTTCCTAATCGGGCTCGCCATACTCGTCCCTGTCTTTCTTTATTTTTGGCGGCTTTTCTTTAAAGATAAAGCGTACTTGCAGAGCGATCAGCACGACTATTCATAGACGCCACTGCTTATTCAGTGATCGTGGTAATCACATCACATAACTAACAGTGGCGTTAATTATCGTGCGATTACCGCTCGTCTCGGACTGGAACCCCCTCAACAGGAAAGTCAAATAGCTCTGGATCGAAGTCAATGTCTTCTTCAAACGTGGTTAAGATCAAAACTTGGCCTGGCTTGCCTTGATAAAATGCATTTTCCCTTACTAGCAACCCTGTTTCAGTATCGAACCACAAATTGATTTCTACATCCCGTTCTTCTGCCGTCGCTTGCACATGGTGTGCGAGGTAGCCGCTGATTTCATAAATGCCTTGATATGTAAGGGCATAGGGAGATTGCTCAGCTATTAGGTCTTCAAGTGGCTCTGGGGAAAATGGCGGAACATGGTCATCGCTAGCCTCGCTCAGTACAGCAAAGCTATCTGTGCTCAGGTACACGTTTCTTCCTTCAGGCGTTTGAGTTTCGATTGTTTCCACGCCATTCCCATCTTCATCAATGTTTTCAGATTGTTTAAAAAAGTAATCCGGGCCATTGTCAGAACGGTATACATGCAACCGCTCAAAAGCATACGCTTCCATGACAGTCCCGTCTTCCGCTACTTCGTGTTTTTGCCACTCTAGGCTAAAATTCCCCAATTTTTTCTCAGCAACAATCGCTTCCTCGATAACGGATTCAGCTGTTATTGCTGCAACCGTTTCCGCCTCTGCTTCTTCTTCAGCTAATTGATTGTGCTCCTTTTTATCGCTTTCTAATGCCGTTTCCTGATCTTCATTTGTGTCATTATCCGTATTTGGTTTTGATGTTTCTGTATCTCCTGCACAGGCAGAGAGAATGGCAAGTACCGATAACACCGCCATCCACTTCATTTTCATTCAAAAAGGCCTCCTTCTTTGAAGCTCCTAAGTATCGATGACCATGTTCTATTGTTATTTTACTTCAAACCTAAGTTCCCCTTCTACTATTAATTCTTGCGCAAAAAAACAGCGGAGGCTAACCCCCGCTGTTTTTACTGGACAAATTGATGGCTGTCTTTTAGCACAACATTGATCGCTTCTTGCCAGAAGTCCGGTTTTGTCAAATCGACTTGTAAATGCTTTTGTGCTAGTTGTTCGGCTGTCATGCTGCCACTGTCTTGCAGCAACGCAATGTAGTTGTCTTCAAAAGAAGCGCCTGCTTTTAAGGCCCGTGCATATAGGCCCATACTAAACAAATAGCCAAATGTATAAGGGAAATTATAAAACGGTTGTTTCGTTATGTGAAAATGCAATTTTGATGCCCAAAAATAAGGATCGTATGCTTCTACTTTATTGCCATATGCTTCTTTTTGTGCCTCAACCATCAATTCATTTAAACGTTCAGTCGGTACAATCCCCTGTTTGCGTTCTTCATAAAAACGCGTTTCAAACAGAAAACGGGAATGGATATTCATGAAAAAGGCTAATGAACGAGAGAGTTTGTTTTCCAGCAAATATCGTTTTACATCTGGACTTTCTGCCTCAGACACAAGTGCATCAGCGACAATCATTTCGGCGAATGTGGAGGCGGTTTCGGCGATGCTCATTGGATACTGTTTTTGCGACGTGACAGGCATGTCTTTTAAGCACCAGCTATGGTACGCATGGCCCAGTTCGTGAGCGAGCGTTGCAACATTGTCCATTGAGCCGTCATAGGTCATAAAAATGCGCGATTCTTGACGGAGTGGAAAAGTTGTACAAAAGCCGCCTGGGCGTTTTCCGGCGCGGTTTTCAGCTTCGACCCAACCGTTGCTAAGCGCCATTTCAGCAAATTCAGCCATTTTCGGGCTGAAGCGGTTAAAATGCTTGATGATCAGCTCACAAGCTTCTTCGTACGGAATATCGTTTTTAGACGTTTCGCTTGTCGGCAAAGGAGCGTTGACATCAAACAAGCTAAGTTTTTCCAAACCTAACAATTCTGCCTTTTTGTCCATGTATGGGTATAGTTTTGACTTGTTTTTCGTAATCGTATCCCACATCGTTGTTAATGTCTCTTCGGAAATTAAATTTATGTCCAATGGTTCTTTCAAAACATTGTCCCAGCCCCGCTCTTCATACAGCTTCAAACGGAAACCGGCAAGGCGATTTAATGTTTGTGTAATCAATGGCGCTTGCTGAGCCCATGCTTGTAGCGACGCTTCATAAGCACGTTTGCGCACAGAACGGTCTTCATTCGATAAACGGTTATGGAGTTGTCCAGCCGACAAATGTTTCACTTCCCCATTTTCTTCAAACGGGATTTCCATTCGCCCGACTGCTTCATTATAAACGGATCCCCAGGCGTGATAGCCGTCTTTAGCCAACTTGGTTGCCAACTCTTCCTTGTCTGCGCTCATTTTGTCAGCTGCCCGTTTTCTCGCTTTTTCCAACATAAAAGCTGACGGTTTCATTGCTTCTTCTTCAAGGAGAGAGGCAAAGGCTTGATCGTCAATCGGTTTCAGTTTTTCTTCAAGGAGCAAGTTTAATTTTTGCCATTTGACTTCAAGCTCTTGTACTTGCTCTTGGCGCAAACGCGCCATATCGTCCTTTACATTTTGTGCTAGCAAACAAGAAACAAAGGCACTCGCATGGGCAAGTCGAGGAAAAGTTTGTTCAATTGCCGCAACAAGCTCTTGTATGTCCACAGGAGCAGCTTCTGTTTCCTGCCAACGGTCGAGCAAACCGTTTGTTTCTTTTAAGAAGTCGCTAAACGCCTCTGACTGGCTTCCTCCTGCAAAAATCGATTCTAAATCCCATGTTATTGGATATTGCATATACAGCCTCCTGTCGTCAAATTATTTCGTCTACCGTAACAATTTAAATACTACCACTATTGGCTGCTTTTTGCACGTTAGATGGCAAAGAAAAAGCTGCTGACCATGGCGAATAGCGTTGCCACCCCGAGCAACAATAAACTTTTTTCCTGATTTGAATAGCTCGTCCAACGTCTCACTCGTACCAACTCCTTTCGTTATTGCTACTTTATGAGACGAAAGGCATGGCTATGCGAATAATTATAAAAAAACCAGCGGACTAAACAGTCACGCTGGTTGTTCGAGTTAGGAGTTGTTCTCTGATCCATGTTTCACATATTCAGAGATGTCCATTCCAATGGCATCCGCAAGGCGTTGTCCGTAGTCTTCATCAGCACGGTAAAAGTTGCAAATGGCTCGGAGCGCTGTTTCTGGAGCAACTTGTTTTAAATCATTTGCAATGTTTTTAATAAGCGCGTCTTGGACATTTTTCGGATAGTTTCGATAGATTTTGCCTGCTTGGCCAAAGTTGTTTTTCTTTTCAATCGCAATTCGTCCTATAGTGCCATTAATAGGCGCACGGTAGTCTTCATAGCCTTCCGCTTCTTTTGGCGTATCTTGAAAACGATTCGGTTCATAATTGATCCGGTTTGTTTGTTGGCCGATTGGCATTGCCCCATCTCTAGTATTGTTTGCCTTTTGCGCAAATGGGCAGTTAATTGGGAGATCCAAGTAGTTTGCACCGACTCGGTATCGTTGTGTATCCGAATACGAGAAGATGCGCCCTTGAAGCATTTTGTCTTCCGATGGCTCAAAGCCAGGGACAAGATTTCCAGGGTTAAAGCCAACTTGTTCCGTTTCGGCAAAGACATTCTCAGGGTTGCGGTTCAGCGTCATCGTCCCTACTAATTGAGAAGGAATGTCTTCCTCAAGCCAATCTTTCGTTGCATCAAGCGGATGAAAATCGAAATTGTCTAGATCGGCTGGATCAAGGATTTGTACATATAAATCCCACTCTGGATAATCGCCACGTTCAATCGCTTCGTATAAGTCTCTCGTTGCATGGTTAAAGTCATGAGCTTGTATATTGGCGGCTTCTTCCATTGACAAGTTACGGATGCCCATTTTCGGAACCCAGTTCAGCTTGACATAAACCATATTTCCGTGTTCATTGATCCACTTGAACGCATGGACGCTTGAACCCCGCATTTCCCGGTAAGAAGCAGGAATGCCTTCGTCCGTAAATAGATGGGTAAGCATGTTTGTTGATTCTGGCGTTAAGCTCATAAAATCCCAATACCGGTCAGGGCTTTGGATATTCGTACGTGGATCTGGCTTTAAAGAATGGATCACATCCGGAAATTTAATCGCGTCACGAATGAAGAAAACAGGCAAGTTGTTGCCGACAAAATCATAGTTTCCTTCTTCTGTATAAAACTTAACAGAAAATCCCCGTGGATCGCGAAGCGTCTCTGGAGAGGTACCACCGTGTATGACTGTTGAGAAGCGGACGAAAACAGGCGTTTCTTTCCCATCTTCAGAAAGAAAGTTTGCTTTTGTATAACGCTTCATATTGTTTTTTACTTTGAATACGCCATGGGCACCAGCCCCCCGCGCATGGACAACCCGTTCTGGAATCCGTTCACGGTCAAAATGGGCGAGTTTTTCCACCAAATGGTAGTCTTCTAACAAAGTTGGGCCATGTTGGCCAGCTGTACGCGAGTTTTGATTGTCGTAAATTGGATGTCCTTGATTATCTGTTAATCGTCGCATATGTAATCCCCCTTTTGATCATTAAGCTTTACCAATATGGCATCGTTGGCAAATGAACGATATAACTAAACTTATTCCTTAATTGGAATCATTATCGTTAAATATAGTGTACGTGGATTGAGGTTGAAAGTCAATGTTATTTATAATAATTTTTAAGAACGAATCTATACAAATTACAAACGTACGTTGTTTCCATTCTTTGCTCCCGTGCTTACGAAGCAGTCGCTACGAGCTAGTACAAGAGCCGTCCTTTCACAATTAGCGCTTCTTACTTGAGAAACCATTTTATTCTGTTTGGACAAATAATATGATGGGTTTTAAAACTATTTATGAGAAGGATAAGAGTGATGTGCATGCACAAATGATTGCTAAGTCTTAAAACGGAGATAAATCCCAGGAGGAGCTAATAAATTTTGGATGTGCGTCGTTTCCTCATTGTCGTCACACAGAGCAAATTAACGCTTAAAAGGAGGCGAAAGCCCTGGCCCGTTAAGTCGTATTGGAACAAAAAATTGTGTAAAGTGGTTCCGGTGACAAGCCGCGCCCCCCTTTTAATCACATAAATGGGTATCCTATTAAACATTGGCAGAAAGCGATGCTTACAAAACCTTGTTTTGTAGACTGTTGTCCTAAAGATGCCTGCACGATCAGCCTCCCAGGACTTAAACTATGCCGGGTGGCTTTCTTTTAATTTGCTACTTATTATGCTATCTTTTAAATACTTCCCGTTCCTACATTTTATTATAGACATTAGTGATTGATTTAAATTCGGAACGTAAATTATATGGAAGTACTATTCCCTTTTTCCTCGGATTTTTTAAAGACGATCCCTTATCAACATGATAATAAGATAAATAAACTAATTTTGAACAGTAGGTGGGATCTATGCTATCCAAAGTATTTGTAATTTTGTAGGATGGTCTCGCAGGATGTATCACGCCGTCTGTGACTTAGCGGCTCTATTGCGCAATGTGGAGAGGTGCTATTAGAAAAATGAAAAAAATTATTTCGGTTACAGTTATTTTAATAGTTTTAATCGTCGGATCTGTTTATATCGCTTTTTTTGATAACCCCTTTTCC
The DNA here is from genome assembly GCF_900142675.1 of Shouchella rhizosphaerae. GTDB lineage: Bacteria > Bacillota > Bacilli > Bacillales > Bacillaceae_D > Shouchella > Shouchella rhizosphaerae. Next base: position 43,975 of record NZ_FRBS01000004.1, read on the forward strand.
GAGAAGAGACGTATTTCTCAAGTTGAAGAGTATATCGCAAACCAACCTCTAACAAGCGAAATCTCCAATATATACGCGGAGTGGGATGCTAAAAGAGGAGATTATGATATTTTCGTAGTATTCGATAATGAACCAAACCTAACGTACAATTACATTATTCATTCAGAAGAAAAGGAAGGAGTTCTATTAATAATTAGAGAAAAAGTTAATGGAAGGACACAAGAGATAAAAGAAGGAGAAAACGGTGTAGCAGAAGGTGATCCAGTAAATGAGGATTATTGAGCAAATTTCATAAATATCAGGAAGTTTACGCTGATTGAATCCAGAACCGAGTTATAATCCCATTCTGGATTCTTCTTGTATGAGGTCATTTATAAACCCTATTTTCTCCCTCAACTTTTTCTTTTATGGAGCGGTTTTGAGGTATTTCGTTTTGATGGTAAAGGCTATCAAATGCAACAAATTGAAGAGGAACTTGACGAGTTTCTTTGATCGAGAGCATAGCTGCATGTTTCAAAGTCCAGCTTTCCTTCTTTATCCAGGGCAACTAGTTCTCCATCAAGCACTGGATCATCAACGAACTTTTCCCTTTCAAATACCCCATGAAATACGATACCGACATTTTTGGCGGAATTTTCACCAGCATGTGTATGTGATCAATCATCGCATGGGCTTCGATAATTTCTACATCTTTCATTTCACATAACCTTCTCAAAATAGCTCCAATATCTTTTCGCAGCTTCCCATAGACAATCTTTCGTCTATACTTAGGGATAAACACGATATGATACTTACAATTCCATCTTGTGTGTGATAAACTGTTGTCACTCATGGGTGAGATCTCCTTTCGTTGATAGAAGTTGGTTTGGCGGCCAAGTTCTATTATAACGATTGGAGATTTTTTCATCACTAGACCTCTCTAGAAGTTTCGTTTTCACACGTGCAGAGCACGTGGTTTCAAACCCATATTAATAAAAAACGGAAGCTGCCCCGGTCAGCTTCCGTCCTCTTCATTGCCAAACTGTTGAAAAACAGACCCTGGGCTTACTTGGAATACCTCATTGCCGCATAGTTCATTTACAATCCGTGCGTTCCGTTCAACCGATAAAGCGAGATTGGTAGCACTTGTCCCTAACGCATGTTCGACATTCGTTAAGGAAAACATCCGGTTTTTGCGCGCATCTTTAAAAATGAGTTCTGCATTACGTGTTAGTTTAAACTCGCTTTCGCCTTCCATTTCCAGCTCAGTCTGCATTGCTTCCAACCAGCGGGGGACATTCGGCTTATAGCCTGTTGCTAAAATGACTTTTTCTGTCTGGTAGGCAAACGTCTGCCTTTGTTGTGTTTGTTCTCCGATCACTTGATAGCTCCGCGGTCCCTTTTTCTCAATCGTTGTCACTTCCATATTGGCGCGTATTAAAGCAGGAGAAGCTTTTTTGGCAATGCTGCGGTGGTACAATAGGTCATAAATGTTGTGGAGTGTTTTAGCTTGCACGCCATTGCGCAAATGCCCGAGCAGTGAAAGGGTGTCCTTCCTTGTTTCATAGGGAAGTTCATGAAAATAAGAAACAAAATCTGGCGAAAAAAGCTCTTGCCCGATCTTTGATTCTTCTAGTTGGAAAAAGCCTGGCGATCTTGTAAACCAGTTAAGGGTGTAATGGTGATTCGGTTGGTTCTGTAAAAGGGAGTAAAAAATTTCAGCAGCGCTCTGCCCTGAACCGATTACCGTTACCGACCGTGCTTCCTTTATGTCTTTTTCATAAAAGCGATAGTCGCTTGAATGGATGATGTCTTCGTTGCATGCTTTTTCTAAGCTGCCTGGAAGGAGCGGCACACTACCAGTACCAACAACGATATGGGTTGCATAAACCGTTTTTTCTATTCCAGCCGCTAATAGCACGACTCGATATGCTTCTTTCTCCGCTTCATACTGAACCTCCAACACCTTTGTGCCAAAATGGCAGTTGCTTAGTTGCCCTGCCACCCATTGACAATAGGCATTGTACTCCATTCTTGGAATGTCAAAGCGGTTGAAAAAATAAAAGGACATCAGCCTTTTTTCCGCATGAGCATAATTTAAAAAGGTGTAGCGGCTCTGCGGATTAGCCAACGTTATTAAATCTGCTAAAAAAGGAACCTGAAGGTCGGTTCCATCAAGCAGCATGCCAGGATGCCACAAAAAGACATCATTTTCATCAAAAAAGGCTGCTTTGATATCGGTGCTTTCTGCTATCATGGCTGCCAGCCCTAAATTATAAGGACCAATCCCTACACCAACAACGTCAAACATATCCTCCATTTCGATCCACTCCTATTTGCATATATTACGAATAAATGTATTTGCGATTTTCCCTTGTTTGTAACGAAATGGCACATCAAATGTTGTCGATTGCTTTAACAAGCTCTTTTGATGGGAAAAAGTGCGAAAGCTTTCATAGCCATGGTAAGCACCAATGCCACTCGCTCCTTTGCCGCCGAAAGGAAGGTACGGGTTTGCTGCATGCATAAGTGTGTCGTTAATGCAGCCACCGCCAAACGAAAGCTGCTCCGTAAATAGCCGTTGTACACGCTCGTTTTCAGAAAATACATAGAGTGCAAGTGGATTCGGCAATGAGCGGACTTTTTGAATTGCTTCGGCAGGCGTTTTGTATCGGAACACAGGCAAGATGGGCCCAAAGATTTCCTCCTGCATGATCGGCGCATCCCAAGGAACATTGGTTAAGATTGTTGGAGAGATTAAACGCGCCTGTGGTGAAATTTGACCGCCAAGGGCAATATGACCATTATCTAAATAGCGGCGCAGGCGCTCAAAGTGTTTGTCGTTCACAATTTGCGTATAGGTTCCTTCTTTTGTCCTGTCCGAAAAAAGCGTATATGTTTGCGTTTTTAGCTGCTCGAGAAACGGTTCGTACACGTCTTCATCGACAAGAGCATAATCGGGAGCGATGCATGTTTGCCCAGCATTTAAAAATTTTCCCCAAGCAATCCGTTTGGCCGCCAATTTCAATTTTGCTTCGCCATCCACAATCACTGGACTTTTCCCACCTAATTCAAGCGTACATGGCGTCATATGTTTAGCTGCTTTTTCTAACACGATTTTTCCGACAGCGGCACTTCCAGTAAAGAAAATAGAGTCAAATGGAAGATTGAGTAGCGTCTCTGCTGTTTTCGCGTCTCCTTCTACCACGGTCACGAGCTCTTTCGGAAATGTGGCCCGGACAGCGGCAGCCATTATGCTTGAAGTCCGCGGCGTCAACTCAGAAGGCTTGAGCACTGCGGCATTGCCAGCAGCAAGGGCACCAATTAAAGGTGCAAATGTGAGTTGAATCGGATAATTCCAAGGGGAAATGATTAAGACGCTACCGTATGGTTCTGTTGCCACCCAGCTTTTTGAACCGGTATGGCTGGTAGGCGTTTTCACTTTCATTGGCTTGACCCATTCATCGATTGAGTCCAACGCCAAATCGATCTCTTGGTGTAGAAAAGCCATTTCAACCATCCTAGCTTCAGGCTCTTGTTTATTCAAATCCGCTCGTAACGCCGAAAGCAGCTCTTTTTCATACGTTTGCAGCATCGTTTTTAGCTTTTGGAGCTGTTGTTTTCGGTAAGCAACGGCTTTTGTAGCGCCAGTAAACACATGCTCTTTCTGAACGGCTAGCAATGTCTCGTACATAACAGCTCAAGCACTCCTTTTCAAAACAAACCGATTTTTTATATCTATACCCTTAAATTCCCCTTTTTAACGACGATCACTTTCGGCCATAATCGGCTTTTATCTCTCCCCACACATCCGTTTCCCATTTTAACACTGGATTATGGTTAGGGTTTTCGCGCAGCCATTTCTCCGCCCGTTCCACAAGCGACCAAATTTCTTCCGTTTCTTTTGTCCGGCTTAATGTAGAATTGGCTTTTTTCTTTTTTACCCAACCAATTGCAGTCGCAGAATCAGAGTAGACAGGCTTGTCCGTTCCTTGTACATAGGCGAGGCCATGGACAATCGCTAAAAACTCGCCCATATTATTCGTGCCCATGTTAATGGGCGTCTTTTCAAATAAAATCTCCCCTGTCTTGGTGTCAACCCCTTTGTATTCAACTTTTCCAGGATTCCCTTGGCTACCAACGTCAACGCTAACGCTGTCCCAAACAGGTGATTTTTGCGCTTTGTCTTTTGGCCTCACTGAAGAGGCCATGCTTTTGCCTTGGAAAGCAGCCTCTGCTTCTGCAAGCGTAGGGAATGATTTAAACCTTGCCTGAGGGTACCCTTTCACTTGGGCTTCACAGTCAGCCCATGACCGGAAAATCCCTTGTTTTCTTCCTTTCCAAACAACGTAATATTTTTGCTTTGCCATTTTTTAACCTCCTTGGATCGTATAGTTTCGGACTGCCATGGAAAACGTATGGATGGAGGTGAGGCAACTTGAAACGAAATAAACAAGCAAAAAAAACATTGACCAATAACCAGACACCAACTGAATCCATGTTTAATGAAGAAGTTGCAAGTGAACTTATTGACAACGGAACAAACAAATCAACGAGCAAAAAACCGAAACAACGGTAATGTTAAAGCTAGTTAGCATACCCGTAAGGCCAAAAGCGGCCTAATTAGGAACGTTTGTCTCTCACCTGCATTTAGCATACTTGATTTTCCGTTTCAACGAAAGCGCGCTACCACGACGACGATGTATAAATTTGGATCAACCTGGCGATGATTTTGGATAAAGAGGTGAGCGAAACTTGGACATCCATATTGAACGGAAACGGACCGCTGACAAAGCAGGTGACTTCATTTGTACATCTTCGGACAAGTTATTTGTGCTTATCGTTGACCCACCAGAACGCTACCCGTATTTATTGCTATGCCTCGATACGTTCTCAATTGTACAAAATTATAGCAGCATTCCATCGAGAGAAGAATTGGAAGAAGATATCGGGGAAGACATTAAAGAAATTTACAACCAAGAACACGCCACCATTTCGTTTTTATAATAAGAAAAAGGGCATAGGCAGCAACCTATGTCCTTTCAGTCTGTAAACAATACTCGAATAGTTTGTCGTTTGCATGTATTCCAACGGAGAATACCATTGCCTATGAGCCTATGCGCTAATCGCTCTCACTCGTTTCACCGTCTGACAAACGGCTTCTACCTGTCTAAGCTGTCCGTTTAAGCGTTCCCGACAAAACGGCTCTCTTTTTGCTTTAACTCGTCCAATAACTGTTTGGCCGCTTCCTGGCTCAGCACAACATTTCCGTTTGCAAGCTCCAAATGTTCTTCTGAAGATTCACCTGTTACCATGCATGTTTTGATGGAAGGCTCGTACTTCCTGACAATCACACGGTCATCTTCTACATAGATTTCCAATGGGCTGCCAATATCAATTCCCATGGTTTTCCGCAATTCTTTTGGCACGACAATTCGCCCTAGCTGGTCCACTTTACGGACAATGCCCGTCGCTTTCATTCAGCATCCTCCTTATATTCAAACGATTCACATTCCTATTAAACCATGTCAGGGCGCTTCGTTCCATAACCGCTCCACTAATTTACTCGAATCGGTGCTTTTTGCTGTATTTTATGGAATTTAACGGAAATAAACTAAGCGGTAAGCATTACGAAAAACCCCTGGCCATAAGGCCAGGGGCGATTGGTTTAAGGCATGGAATCTACCGTCTTTTCTTCATACCAGTTATCCAATACTTTCGCATCAAGCACTTGTGCTTCCACATACCTGGATTGCTTTTTTGAAAACAGCTTATGCCAGTTAAAGTCGAAGTCTTTTGCGACTTGAACAAGAGTAAGGAGCTCTTGCCAAGCAACGTAGCGCTTATACCAAAAAAATTGGGGCTGTTCGGTCATATATGGGTATAGGTCATCGAATTCAGTGTGTTTGCAATCAATCGTACGTTCAAATTGCACTTTTGCATCGCTCAACTTTTTCTCAAGATAAACATGCAATTCGTCCTTATTCACAATGATGCCCCCTCTTGCTTTTTGCTATTATAACATATTTCAAGAAAATAGGAGAGCAAATAGATTAAATCCAAAAAATTGGTCAATCAAGACAACGGCAATTGCTACAGGAACGATACCGGTCATAATCGTATACCATAATGTAAAAGCTTTTTTGCCAAGGACGCTGCCCATTTGGAATTCTGCTGCGAGTGTTTGTCGTTTTACTTTAACAAGCAAAAAGATGCATATGAGCAACGAACCAATCGGCATCAATATGTTGGATGCAAGAAAATCCACCAAGTCGAAAAAGGGCATACCAAATAGGTGCACATCCCCGATCACGCCAAATGACAATGCAGAAGGAATGCCCATCAGCAACACAAACAAAGCGATTAGCCAGCTTCCTTTTGCCCGTTTGTCTCCATCCCCTCTCATAAAGGCAGCGACGACAATTTCTAACAGTGAAAAAGCGGTGCTAAGAGCAGCGAAGAAGAAAAGCATGAAAAAGAGGACAACCACGATATCGCCAAATGGCATTTGCGAAAAAATCGCTGGCACGGCTGCAAAAATAAGCGTCGGCCCTTCGCTTGGTTCTAGACCGAAAGTGAACACACCGGGGAATATAACGATTCCTGCCAGCATTGCGACAAAAATATTCATTACCCCTAATGTAGCAGCAGATACAGGCAAATCTTGCTTTTTTGACGCATATGAACTGAAAGTCACCATCACCGAAACGCCAATCGATAAAGCAAAAAAGGATTGGCCAAGGGCGAACAAAACTACTTCGCTTGAAAGGCTTTCCCAATTTGGCTTGAACAGAAAGGCCAGTCCTTCCTTAGCTCCATCAAGTGTGAGTGAATAAATCGACAATAGCACTAAAAGGACAAACAAAGCGGGAATCATCCATTTGCTTGCTCGTTCAATCCCTTTCTGGACCCCTTTTTGCACAACGGCAGCCGTCAATCCTAAAAACAACGCCTGTGCCCCGACAGCCAAATAAGGATTTGCGATCAATCCCGTAAATTTAGCTTGGTACCCGCCTACATCAAGGCCGCCTAGCTGGCCAAATAAGGAGGAACCTAAATAAATCAGCGACCAGCCCCCGACGACGCTGTAAAAAGACAGGATCAAAAAACAAGTGACGACGCCAAGCCAGCCTGTCACACTCCAGACCGAACGGGGCGCCAGCATGTTATAGGTTGAAATCGCGTCTCGGCCTGAATGGCGACCAAGCACGTATTCACCGATAAGTAAAGGAACACCTATCAGCAAAGTAAATGCGAGGAAAAGCACAAAAAAAGCGCCTCCACCGCTTGTGCCTGCAATGTAAGGAAACTTCCATATAGCGCCGAGGCCAATTGCGCTGCCAGCCGTTGCATATAAAAAACCTAATTTTGAAGACCATTGTTGTGAAGTTGCCATGTTGTTGCTCCTTTATTACACACGATTTTTTTATCGTACCAAAGGAAGCTTTAAGAAACAAGCCTGCCCTGTTCTGAAAACTTACCGACTTTTGGCTAACAAAGTATCCAGAAAAATGGTTCATTTTTTGTTGCTTTTATGTTTATTACGCTTTTAAACGGGTATAGAAACTATACAGGAAAACAATGAAAAACCCCCTTCGTTGTTTTCTAAAAGCAAACAACCCTTCCCCCACTACTGAAGCGCCCTTTCCCAGGCGCTTCAACCTGTATACAAACGCTCGCATATTTGTCGTTTGTCTCACTCACTCATCTACTCATGAACCCTCGTTCTATTGGCACCTTTCCTCGGCTATCAGCCTGAGGACACTCATGTTTTATTGGCAACTTACTCCAATTACACTACGGCTGAACAAGCGCTTTCTAAGTTCATAGTCTTAGGTTTAACATCAACATTCATTCTTTTTCAGGCGCCTCTTTACATTTGTGTAACAAAATAGGTGATTCGTCTCATCTTTCGACATCAATCCACAACAATTTTCCAACCTTTTCCCCTTTCTCGCAAACCGTGTCCTTGATAAACTAAACGTTAGCATAGGAAATCTGGAAGAAACGTGGTGGAAATTATGTGGTCATCTTCACAAATTGGCATTGATTTAGGAACTGCCAATATTCTTGTTTACTCAAAAGAAAAAGGAATCATTTTAAATGAACCATCTGTTGTCGCTTTAAATACGGAAACACGTGATGTTCTCGCTATTGGGATAGAAGCAAAAAACATGGTCGGCAAAACGCCAGCCCAAATCGTTGCTATGCGCCCTCTCCGTGACGGCGTGATTGCTGATTTTGACGTAACAGCTAGCCTTTTAAAAGAAATAATGCGCAAGGCGAGCAAAAACATGGGCATGGCTGTCCGCAAGCCAACCGTTGTTGTGTGCGCGCCGACAGGCTCAACGTCTGTTGAACGAAGAGCCATCCTTGACGCAGTGCGCAGCTGTGGCGCTAAACAAGTCCATATTATTGAAGAACCTGTAGCTGCGGCGATCGGTGCAGACTTGCCTGTAGAAGAGCCAACAGCCAATGTGGTAGTCGACATCGGCGGCGGTACAACGGAAGTCGCCATCATTTCGTACGGCGGCGTAGTCTCTTCGAATTCTGTCCGGGTCGGCGGAGATAAATTTGATGACGCGATTATTTCATACGTGCGCAAACAATACAATGTCCTCATTGGCGAACGGACAGCCGAGCAAATTAAAATCGACATTGGCTATGCGCCAATTGACCATGAAACGCGGACAATGGAAGTGCGGGGCCGGGATCTTGTCAATGGTTTGCCGAAAACGATTGAATTAAACTCAAAAGAAGTCCAAGGTGCTTTAAGCGAGCTGTTATGGCAATTGCTTGAAGCATTGCGGAGCACATTGGAAGATTGCCCGCCAGAACTGTCAGGCGATATTGTCGACCGAGGCGTTCTGTTGACAGGCGGTGGCGCCATGTTAAATGGCTTGCAAGATTGGATTGCCAACCAAATTGTTGTGCCTGTCCACGTTGCACCAAACCCACTTGAATCTGTCGCTATCGGTACAGGGCGTTCCCTTGCTTTTATTGATAAACTACAAAAAGCGACTTTGTAAAAGCACGATTTAGCCACGCTCAGGCTTTCTAAGGCCTGGGTTTTTTTATTATTTGCTCCTAGTGAAAAAGCCTGTTTTGACCGTTATGTCAAAACAGGCTTTTCGTTACTTGTTCTCAATTGGCTTTTTAATGATTCCATATATGATTCCAGTCACAATCGCGCCAATTGCGATAGCCAACGCATACAGGCCGATGTAAGACCATGTGCTCTCATTGACTAGGAACATTGTAAAAATGCCTCCATGTGGCGCAGGGAGCTGTATATGGAACAATCCGGTTAAACCGCCAGCCACAGCGGCGCCGACAACGCTTGCCGAAATAACACGGATTGGGTCTGCCGCCGCAAACGGAATCGCCCCTTCTGTAATGAAAGAAGCGCCAAGGACATAGTTTGTCCGCCCTGACTCTCGTTGCTGCTTCGTAAATTTATGCTTCCAAAACGTTGTGGCGATGGCAATCCCTAGTGGCGGCACCATTCCTGCAGCCATGACTGCTGCCTGGGGCCCAAGGTTGCCAGCATCAATCATCGCAATCCCAAACGTATAGGCTGCTTTATTAATCGGACCGCCCATGTCAATCGCCATCATGATTCCAAGAACCGTGCCTAGAATGACCATGTTCCCTGTGCCGAGGTCGCCTAGCCAATTTTGCATTCCTGTGTTCACCCAAGCAAGGGGCGCAATTAAGTAGTACATAATTGTGCCTGTAAACAAAATATTTAACACAGGCGTAAATAAGATCGTTTTTAACCCTTCAAGCGATTGAGGAATGCCAGACAGCAATTTGCGTACAAACAAGGCTAAGTAGCCTGCTAAAAATCCAGCGAGCAAGCCGCCTAAAAATCCAGAATCGCCATTTACGGCCATAAACCCGCCAATTAAACCAGGGGCAAATCCTGGCCGGTCGGCTATGCTCATTGCAATAAACGCAGCAAGAACGGGGATAAAGAGTGCAAATGCATTATCGCCACCAATCGCCATTAACAATTCGCGGATCGGGTTATCTGCGCCAAAAGCTGTCTCAAATACAAAGCTTAAGGCAATCAAAATTCCGCCGCCAATGACAAATGGAAGCATATTGGAAACGCCGTTCATTAAATGCTTGTAAATAGCAGCGCCTCCTGATTTTTTCTCTTCGCTTTGCTCGTTTTCGCCTTTGCCGCCACTGCCTTGGTAAACAGGTTCTTTTCCTGAAAGGGAACGATCAATTAACTCTGCTGGCTTACGGACGCCATCTGCCACTGGAGCAATGACCACGCGTTTGCCGCTAAAACGGTCCATTTCTACTTTTGTATCAGCAGCAACAATGATGCCGTCAGCTTCGTCAATTTCCGCTGCTGTTAAACGGTTTTTCACGCCTCCAGACCCGTTTGTCTCAACCTTTACTTTATAGCCGCGGTCAGTCGCTTCTTTCTTGATCGCATCGGCAGCCATAAACGTATGGGCAATCCCAGTTGGACAGCCAGTCACAGCGAGAATGAATTTGCCAGAATCTTCGGAAGCGCTTTCGGTTTGTTCCTCTGGCTCCGCTTCTTTGTCTTCCATTGCTTGCTTTTCATCAATCAATGCCAGAATGTCATCCAATGAAGCTGCGTTGAGCAAGCCTTTTCGAAAATCGTCGTCCATTAAATAAGTTGACAGCTTTGCTAACGTTGCTAAATGTTCATTGTTTGCCCCTTCAGAGGCAGCAATCATGAAAAATAGATGGCTTGGCTGTCCGTCCAATGCGTCGTAATCAATCCCTGCTTTCGAGCGGCCAAACGCAATCGCTGGCGTTTTGACAGCTGCCGTTTTAGCATGTGGAATCGCAATGCCGTCGCCAAGGCCGGTCGTGCTTTGCGCTTCCCTTGCCAAAATCGCTTTTTTGTACGCTTCTGCATCGTTTAATCGCCCTGCTTCCCCAAGCTTGGCGATTAATTCATCAATAACCGCTTCTTTCGTCGTTGACGCCAAGTCGAGAATCATTGTTTCTTTCTTGAGCAAATCAGAAATTTTCATTCCTTTGTTTACCCCTCTCTATAAATAGTGACCGCTACCTCGTCCATGAGTGCTTCGATCGTCGTCCGTTCAGCAAAGCCTGTTGAAAAGGCTGTAGCGCTTCCTGAAGCAACAGCAAAACGGAAAGCTTCGGGAAGGGACATCCCTTCCGCCGTGGCGCCGATAAACCCTGCTACAACGGAATCCCCTGCACCGACGGAGTTTTTGACAGTGCCTCTTGGCGTCGTTGCCAACAAAATCGATTGCTCTGTAGCAAGCAACGCACCGTCCCCAGCAAATGTAACAAAGACATGGCCGATTCCTTTCGCCACAAGCGCCTTAGCATGGGGAACAGCCGCTTCGAGAGAATCGATCGCTTCGCCTGCAAACTCAGCCAATTCATGTTGGTTAGGCTTAATGAAGTCTGGCTGTGCAGCAACTGCTTCTTCTAGCGGTTTTCCGCTAGTATCTATAAAGACAGAAACACCGCGGTCTTTAAGCAACTTGCTCCATTTCGCATATACATTTGTCTCAAGGCTTGGAGGGACGCTGCCTGCGAAAACGACCACATCGTTTGCTTTCAGTTGTGTCAACTGCTCTTCAAGTGCTGCTACATCATTTGCTGCAATCGCCGGAGAAACGCCATTGACTTCTGTTTCCACATCCGCTTTTAGCTTAATGTTGATACGAGTGTCGCCGCTTATTTCAATAAAAGACGTGTGGACACCGTCTGCCTCTACATTGGCTTTAATGTATTCGCCTGTAAAACCGCCAATGAAGCCAAGCGCGGTGCTCGGATGGCCGATCCGCTTTAGCACACGGGAGACATTAATGCCTTTGCCGCCGGGTGCTTTGTAGTCATGGGCTGCCCGGTTTACACCTCCCTTATTTATTGAATCGAGCGCGACAAAGTAATCCATTGCCGGATTTAACGTCACTGTGTAAATCATTGTTCTACCACCTTGATTGTCGTCTTAGCTGCAAGTTGTGAAAACAGCTCTGGTTGTTCTTCACGTGTATAAGAGCTTGTGATGATGGCGGCACGCTCCACATCGGCAATTTTTGAAAACGAAACGTCGCCAAATTTTGTATGGTCTGCTAACACATATGTTTGCCGCCCTCGTTTTAGCGCTTGTACTTTTATATAGGCTTCTTCAAGATCAGGAGTTGTATACCCATCACTAGGGGTAATGCCATTTGTGCCAAGAAACACAAAGTCAAAGCGAAAGGCATCAATCGCCTCCAACGCGTTTCGGCCAACAAAAGCGTGTGTGCCTTTTTTTGCATACCCGCCAAGCACATGTGTGTCAATTTCGGCTTCAAGCAAATGGGCAATATTTGTTAATCCATTTGTCACAACTACAATCTGTTTGCCTTTCAAAAAGGGGATCATTTCATAAGTAGTTGTCCCTGCATCTAAAAACAGGCAATCTCCATCTTGTACGAGTTCAGCAGCCTGCTTGGCAATTTTTATTTTTTCCTGACGGTTTTTGAGCGTTTTTTGCGCGATTGTTGGCTCATCTCGCATTTTTTTCAATAACGTAGCACCGCCATGAATGCGCTTTAATTTATTTCTCTGCTCAAGCTCCGTCAAGTCTCGTCGTATCGTAGACTCAGAAGCACCAGTTTCTACAATTAATTCTTGAATTTTCACCACTTCGTTCTTTGCGAGAAGGGCGAGGATTTTTTCTTGCCTTTCCAATGTCAGCATTTCGCACACCTCAGCTCTCTTTGCTTAGTATACAACCAAAAACATTCAAATTCAATCATTTTCACCCAAAAGTAAGCTTTTTGTTGCACCGGGCAAACGGCAAGCAAAAAACACAGCAATCCTGACAAGATCCTGTGTTTTTGCTCGTTCGTATGATCTATTTCGACTGTAATGCTTCTATTTTTTCGGCCAGTTCTGCCCAGCGATTAAGAGCGGCCTCCAACTCACTGTCCAGCATTTCTTTTTCTTTTAGCAAATCAGCAATTCGCCCATAATCACTGCCTGCGTCGGCAATCGCCTGCTCAAGGATCTGCTGTTTTTCTTCAAGCGCTGCTATATGGCCATCAATTTGCTCCCATTCGCGTTGCTCATTATATGATAACTTTTTTTGTTCTTTTTTCGGCTGTGGCGTTGGCACTTGTTCGTGCTGTGGCTGTTTATCGGTGATGTCGTTTCTGCCCGTCATATAATCACTGTAATCGCCGTCATAGCGCAACAAGCGATTGCCTTCGAAAATCAGCATTCGGTCAACAACACGGTCAAGGAAATAGCGATCATGGCTAACCACAACAACCGCGCCAGGGAATGTGTCTAAATAGTCTTCTAGTACAGCAAGTGTTTCGACATCTAGGTCATTTGTTGGTTCGTCGAGGAACAACACATTCGGTTCGCCCATTAGCACGCGCAGCAAATACAAACGTCTTTTTTCACCGCCTGACAAACGGCGAATATAGGTCCATTGTTGCGACCGTGGAAACAGAAAACGTTCAAGCATTTGCTCGGCATAAATAGCATCCCCTTTTGTGGTGTAAACCACTTCAGCAACTTCCTTAATGTATTCAACCACGCGCAAATCGCCGTCAAGCTCTGCATCTTCTTGGCGGTAATAGCCGATCCGCACTGTTTCGCCCACATCAACCGTCCCGCTGTCGGGAGCAGTCCTCCCTGCCATCATATTCAGCAACGTTGTTTTTCCGCTGCCATTTTCGCCAATAATGCCAAGCCGTTCATTTTTCCCCATTAAGAAAGACAAGTCGGAAAAAAGCATCTTTCCTTGGTACGATTTGCTAACTTGGCGAAGCTCAATCACTTGTTTGCCAAGACGTTTATGGCCAATTGGCATATCCAGCTGCCTATTGGCATTTGGGCCAGTTTGGGCATTCAGTGCTTCTACCCGTTGAATCCGTGCCTTTTGCTTCGTCGTTCTCGCCTTCGCTCCTCGCTTTAGCCAGGCAAGCTCCCGCCTAAGCAAATTTTTGCGCTTATCCTCCGCTTGCTCTGCTTGCGCTTTGCGTTCCGCTTTTTCTTCTAAATAGGTCTCAAAGTTGCCAACATACCGGTATAGCGCTCCCTCTGATAACTCAAAAATGGTATTGGCGACGCGGTTTAAAAAGTAGCGGTCGTGAGTGATCACGATCAATGCACCAGGATATTGTTTTAAATGTTCTTCCAACCATTCAACCGTTGCATGGTCAAGATGGTTCGTCGGCTCGTCGAGTAATAGCAAATCAGCTGGCTGAATGAGTGCCCGCGCCAAGGCAACACGTTTTTTCTGGCCACCTGACAACGTGCCAAGCTTCGCCGAAAGGGCCGAAACCCCAAGTTTGCTAAGAATGGTTTTCGCCTGTGTAGCCGCTTCCCAAGCGCCAACGCGGTCCATTTCCTCTTGCCATTTCAGAAGCTCAGTTTGGCTCTTGTTATCGTGTGGGTGTGCCTCTAAGTCTTGAAGCGCCTTTTCATAGCTCGCTACCGTTCGCATCAACGTCGATTCGCTCTTGTAAATATAGCGAATGGCTGTTTCATTTTCTGGCATGTCGAGCTGTTGCGGCAAGTATTCTAGCGTAAACTCATTGGCATGAAACAAAGCGCCCCCATCAAACCCTTCGACTCCGGCGAGCCCTTTTAACAACGTCGATTTGCCTGTGCCATTAACGCCAAGCAAGCCAATTCTGTCGCCTTTTTCTAAACTAAAGTGAATCGATTCAAAACAAATCTTGTCGCCAAAAGACTTTGTTAGCCCTTCTGCTCGAAGTAAACTCATGTGCATCTTCCTTTAATGTTCTTCTATTATCCCTTTCCTACAATAGGGTGGCTTTTCTTGGAAGTAATTCGGCGAAACGATGCGATTATCAAACGACTGGTGAAAAATATCCGTCTGCGCTGGGGACATCGGCGGGATTAGCCACGTCCAGTCGCCTGTCACGTCGCGCCCTGCTTCTATTTCATTGCCAATAAAACGTTGAAACTGTTTTGCGGCAGTATGGTGATCGACTATGCTTACGCCTTGTTCCTGATACGAATAGAGAACAGCACGGTTTAATTCAACAAGCGCTTGATCGCGCCATAGGGATGCTTCACGCTCCATGCTGATTCCGAGCACGGCAGCCACTTCTGGCAAGCGGTTATAGCGGAAATCATCGGCTAAATTGCGGGCGCCGATTTCCGTGCCCATATACCAACCGTTAAACGGCGCTGCGTAATAAGAAATGCCGCCAATTTCTAGGCGCATATTTGATATAAACGGCACTGCGTACCATTTAAGGTTCAGCCTTGCAAATGCTTCGTTATCAGGATGGACAAGGGCCACTTCTTTAATCAGATGCTCGGGGATAGGGAATAGCTGAGGGGGACGTGCACCCACCGATATGACAAGGGGTAGCACATCAAAATCGCCCCCTGCACCAACCCAGCCAAGCTGCTTGCAAATGTCCGTTAATTCAAGGGAAGCAGGATCGCCAATAATGCGGCCATCACCGCGATAGCCTGCATAACGGACAAGTTGCGCATTCCAAATGCGGATTGAAGCCCCTTGTTTAAACACCGTAATCGTCGGAATGACTTTTCCACCGTTTGTCGCATATTCAATATGCCTAAAAAGCGCTTGTGCGACCGCTTCTTCTGTACGTGCTTCCCGTTCATCAATAACGGTAAGCCGTTCCCAAAATAAGCGGCCAATGCAACGATTGCTGTTACGCCAAGCGAGCCTCGCCCCAAATGCAAGCTCCTCAGCCGTATGCTCGTATGTGCCGTCTGTACGGATCGCTTCGCAAACGTCGCGAATCCGCGCTTCTTTGCCGTCTAAGCAACGCTCCTCGTAAAAAAGGGAAAGAAACTCAACAGCCTCATCTTCCAAACGATTTGCCATATTGCCATCCTCCTAAAAAAACTGTGCAGCGTCCTATGCTGCACAGCCTTTTCTATGCATCGGCCTTCAGTTCTTCGATGACATCTGCTTCAATCGTTTCCGGTTTTGTAGCAGGCGCATAACGCTTAATGACTTCGCCTTTTCGGTTGACGAGAAATTTCGTGAAGTTCCATTTAATCTCTTCGCTCAACATTCCCTTTTTGGCCGCTTTCAAATAGTTGAACAACGGGTTGGCATGTTTGCCTTTCACATCTGTTTTTGCAAACAGTGGGAACGTAACGCCGAAATTGATTTTACACACCTGTTCCATGTCTTCATCGGCAACCGGCTCCTGGTTTAAAAATTGGTTGCTTGGAAAGCCGAGCACATAAAAGCCTTTTTCCTTATAGTCATTGTACAGCTTTTCAAGCCCTGCAAACTGTGAAGCAAAGCCGCATTTAGTTGCGGTATTGACAATGAGCAAAACATTGCCTTTGTAAGCTGATAATGAAACGTCTTGGCCGCTACTCGTTTTAACCGAAAAATCGTACACAGACAAACGGGTTCGCTCCTTTTACTTTAAGTATACTGCGGTTTGGCACCAATTAAAACCGATTTGTTTCACCGGTCGAGCAGCAGCTAAATCGTCCCCACTATGAAAACTGCCATCGATTTAAGGGTTGCGTCTGGCAAAATCAACAAATCGGAAGCGGTCCGCACGATGGCGTGACTCTGTGTACTGGAAAGGCACAGCATTGTCAAAATACGTATAGCTTCTGACAACGACTACACGGCCACTTTCATCGAGGTCAAGCATGGCCTCGTCTTCCTCAGTCGCCGCTTCAACGACAATTTCCTTTTTGGCAAAGCTGATAGCAAGGCCTAGTTGCTTCTCAATGTAGGCATAAATGCTGCCCGCACAAATGTCTTTCGTTAAACCAGGGACAAGACTGGAAACAAACGTGTCCTTATCCAATATAATTCGTTCCCCATCAATTAAGCGGATTCGCTCCACTTGCCAAACTTGCTCACCTGTTTCAATTTCCAACTTTTTTGCGATTGTTTTATCTGCTTTAACAGCTGTAAAGCAGACAACATCCGTCTTAGCTTGCAAACCAAGCTTTTCATTTAGTTCTTGGAAGCTTGCAACGCCTGAAACCGGGAAATCGAGGCGTGCGACATCAAGCACAACAGAACCTCTGCCTTGTATCTTTTGAATATACCCGTGTTCTGATAACATTTTCAGTGCTTTGCGAATCGTTTCCCTCGATGCTTGGAACATCTCTGTCAGTTCGTTTTCAGAAGGCAACGTTTCGCCAGGAGCATAAACACCGCTATTGATTGCTTGTATGAGCGCTTGATAAATCGATTGAAACTTGTTTTTCACGTGCTTCTCTTACTCCTTCAACTGGAATGCTACCGTTTCATAAGGCTTGAGCGAAAATGTTTTTTCCAGTTTTCGTTTTTGGTTGTAGTTGCTTATTAACTGTGTCGCTTTTAATGATACCAGATCTTCTGGGCATTCAAAATCGCAATTTACAGGGTAAAAATTTGAAACGACAAGGAGTTTTTCCGTACCATCCGTGCGCACGTATGCAAATACATGGTCATGTTCAGGCACGAGCAAGCGGTAATCACCTGTTGTCACAATTGGCAGCTTTTTCCGCAGTGCAATGAGCTTTTGATAGAAATAAAAAATCGAATTCGGGTCACTGAGCGCTTTTTTGGCATTGATCTCCTTGTAATTGCTGCTCACCTTTATCCATGGCGTGCCCGTTGTAAAACCAGCTTGCTCGCTTGAATCCCATTGGACCGGCGTCCGAGAGTTGTCCCGGGATTTCTGTTTAAGGATCGCGAGAATATGTTCTTCAGGCACACCCTCTTCTTTTAAGCGAGCGTACACATTCAATGACTCTACGTCGCGGTAATCGTCGATGCTTGTGAAATTCGGGTTTGTCATGCCGAACTCTTCACCCTGATACACATAGGGCGTCCCTTGCATGAAATGGATGGTCGCAGCCAACATCTTCGCTGATTGGTTATGGTATTCGTCCTCATCGCCATAACGGCTAACAACCCGCGGCTGGTCGTGGTTGCACCAAAACAACGCATTCCATCCCCCGCCTTCATGCATACGGACTTGCCATTCCGATAAAATCTGTTTTAGCGCTTTAAAATCAAAATCAGCGACAGCCCATTTTTCTCCATTTGGATAATCCACTTTTAAATGGTGGAAATTAAACGTCATTGACAGTTCACGCTGTTTTGGATTGGAATAGCGTATACAGTCTTCAATCGTCGTTGAAGACATTTCGCCAACGGTTAAGCTATCATACTTGGCTAATACTTCTCGGTTCATTTCCTGCAAGTATTCATGGACACGGGGGCCATCTGTGTAAAATTTGCGGCCGTCCCCTGGCGCAACTGAACCATCATCGTCAGGGAAGCGTTGGTCTTTCGATATTAAGTTAATGACATCAAGACGGAAGCCATCAATGCCTTTATTAAACCAAAAATGCATCATCTCGTAGACATGCTTGCGCAGTTGTTCGTTTTCCCAGTTTAAGTCTGCTTGCGTGACATCAAACAAATGCAAGTAGTAATCATCCGTTGCTTCATTGTATTCCCACGCAGAACTGCCAAACTTCGATTGCCAATTTGTTGGTGCACCTCCGTCTTTGCCTTCTTTCCAAATATAAAAATCACGGTACTTCGCTTGTTTGCTTAGCTTCGCATTTTTAAACCATTGATGTTCAGTGGACGTATGGTTGACAACCAAGTCCATAATTAGCTTCATTCCCCGTTTATGGGTTTCATTAAGAAGTTCTTCAAAGTCGGCCATCGTCCCATAGTCTTCATGGATCGCATAATAATCGGAAATGTCATAGCCATTGTCATTTTGCGGGGAAGCATAAATCGGCGTTAACCAAATGACGTCGATGCCTAGTTCTTTTAAATAGTCTAGCTTTTCAATGATCCCTTGCAAATCGCCAATGCCATTTCCCGTCGTATCGTTAAAGCTTTTAGGGTAAATTTGATAAACCGTACTCGTTCTCCACCATTCCATTTGTGTTTATCCACCTTTCTCTGTCTCTATTTACCACCAGTTTAACACACTTGTATATACAAGTTCAAAAAAGGAACTGCTAGGCAGTTCCTTGAGGTTGTCTTTAATGGTCTTCCTGCAAACTTTTTGGCTGACGGAGCCTGCCGTATAACAACGTAATGAGGAATGGCAGTACAATCACGATCGCCATGCCAATAAAGAATGGGATCCAGTCTGTTGGACGAATCGATACGAAGCCAGGCACGCCCCCTACGCCGATCGAATTGGCGATGACGTTTTGCATGGTAATAAACATACCGGCGATTCCCGCACTTACAATTGCCGCATAAAACGGGAAGCGGAAGCGCAAGTTGACACCGAAAAGGGCTGGTTCTGTAATGCCGAGCCAAGCTGATAAACCTGATGTCCCCGCTAGCCCTTTTAAATTGGCATTTTTGACGAGAAAATACATCGCAAACGCAGCTGAACCTTGGGCAATATTAGACAGCGCCAAAATTGGCCACAAGAACGTGCCGTTGCCTGAACCAACGAGTTGCAAATCGACAGCAAGGAATGTATGGTGCATCCCCGTAATGACAAGGGGGCCATAAATAATTCCGTATAAGAAACCTGCAATCCAAGGCAGTGTCGCAAACAGCCAAATAAAACCATCGGCAATCCAATTCCCAATTGCAAATGTAAGCGGGCCTACTGCAATAAATGTAATAAAACTTGTGATGAGCAATGCTAACGGAGCAACCGTCAATAAATGGAACGCGTCTGGTATCCGTTTGCGCAAGAATAGTTCCAACTTGGCTAAAATGATCGATGCCACAAATACAGGAAGCACTTGCCCTTGATAGCCAAGTTTATTGATTTCAAGACCAAATAAATTCCAAGTTGGGATTTCCCCCGCCTCACGGGCAGCGCCATAATCCCAGGCGTTTAACAAAGCAGGATGGACTAGGATTAGCCCCATCACAATTCCAAGCAATGGGTTGCCGCCAAAACGTTTGACTGCAGACCACCCAATCAGTGCTGGCAAAAACGTGAACGCTGTATTAGCAATAACGTGGATAATGTCAGCAAAATCAGCCCACTGTGGGTGAACGTCAATAATGGACGCCCCTGTGTAAAAAATGTCATTTCCCGTTAAAATGTTGTTGATGCCCATTAACAAACCGGCTGTGACAATCGCCGGCAAAATCGGGATAAAGACATCCGCTAGCACTTTAATTGCCCGTTGCAAAGGGCTCCCTTTTTTAGCGGCTTCCGCTTTCACCTCGTCTTTGCTTTGCTCCTCGCGCCCTGTGAGAGCCATCAATTCCTTATATACTTTATCTACAACGCCATTGCCAAGAATAATCTGGAATTGGCCGCTCGCAGTAAACGTTCCTTTTACTGCTTCAATTGCCTCTAAACCGCTTGTATCCACTTCGTTTTCATCGTTAAGCACAAGCCGAAGCCGTGTTACGCAATGCGTTGCCGAAGAAATATTTTCCTCGCCACCTATAGCGGCAAGAATCTGTTCCGCTGTTTCACGGTAGTTAATTGCCATCTGTTGCTCCTCCTCTGTCAGCGTTTTCAAAACGCTCATTTTCCATGTATCCTCGGAATTTGTATATACAAATATGGATGATAACGCTTCAATAATAACCTGTATATACAAATACGTCAATGGGTTCAACTTGACCTTGAGCTAATTCCTCTCCCTATTTTGAGCAATAGTGCTTTATTTTACTTCTAAGAAGTTAAAAAAACAGATCCTATTCGGTTTTGCCTCAATATACATAGATTCCTATTCCATGGTACAATCGACTTTATGATAAGGAGGGACTTTGAAATGAATCATGATCCACACTTGCATCCATACCCATCAACTCGAATGCCTGTTTACGCAAAAAATGGGATGGTAGCGACATCGCAGCCTTTAGCAGCACAAGCAGGGCTAGAGATTTTGAAACAAGGCGGAAATGCGATTGATGCGGCGATTGCAACTGCTGCCTGTTTAACCGTTGTCGAGCCTTGTTCAAATGGAATCGGCGGAGACGCGTTTGCGATTGTATGGACGGAGGGCAAACTCCATGGCTTAAATGGGAGCGGTCCTGCCCCTGCCTCAATTAGCATCGACAATGTAAAACAAAAAGGGTTTGAGGAAATCCCTAAATATGGCATGATCCCTGTAACTGTGCCTGGTGCTCCTGCAAGCTGGGCAGCGTTGTCTGAACGTTTCGGCAAGTTGCCTTTGATTGATGTGTTACAGCCTGCCATTCGCCATGCCGAAGAAGGATTCGCCCTCTCCCCTACTGTTGCAAGACAATGGAAAGCAAGCTATGACAAATTTAAAGCGGAGAACAACACCGAAGAATTTCAAGCTTGGTTCGAGACATTTGTTCCAAACGGCCACTTGCCAAAGGCAGGAGAGATCTGGAAATCCCCGGACCATGCCGAGACATTGAGAAGCATTGGCGAAACCAAAGGGGCTTCCTTTTATAAAGGGGACCTGGCTGCAAAGATTGCTGCTTTTTTCGAGAAACATGGCGGCTTCCTATCGAAAGCCGATTTGGAAAATTTCCAGCCAGAGTGGGTCGACCCAATACATGTTAACTACCGTGGTTATGATGTGTGGGAAATTCCGCCAAACGGCCAAGGACTCGTAGCTCTTATGGCACTGAATATGCTCAACCAAGTTGATATTGGTGATAAAGAAGCGGTAGACACGTACCATATGCAAATTGAAGCAATCAAACTGGCGTTTAGCGATGGTCAAAAATATATTACAGATACAAACAATATGAGTGAAAAAATCGAAGACTTGTTGAGCGATACATACGCTAAAGAGCGGCTTCGCCTCATCTCAGATGAAGCACTGCTGCCAACTGCCGGAAAGCCTAAAGCAAGCGGAACGGTTTACTTAAGTACAGCCGACGCTGATGGAAACATGGTCTCATTTATCCAATCCAATTATATGGGCTTTGGGTCAGGGCTAGTTATACCTGGTACAGGGATTGCCATGCAAAACCGAGGGCATAATTTTTCGATGGATCCAAACCACGACAATTGCTTGGCCCCTAATAAACGGACCTATCATACGATTATCCCTGGCTTCCTCACAAAAGATGGGAAACCAATTGGCCCATTTGGCGTGATGGGGGGCTTTATGCAGCCGCAAGGACATGTCCAAGTCATCATGAATACAATTGACTTTCACCTGCATCCACAAGCAGCGCTTGATTCACCACGTTGGCAATGGGTCGAAGGCAAGAACATTCTTTTAGAGCCGACATTCCCTCGCCATATTGCTGAAGCATTGGCCCGTAAAGGCCATAACATTTCAATTGCCAATGACACGATGCCGTTCGGACGGGGCCAAATCATTTGGAAAGATGAAGAAAAAGGCACCTATGTAGGAGGAAGCGAGTCAAGAACAGACGGGGCGGTTGCGCCTTGGTAACGGATTAACAAAACGACTAGCCAGCTGACAAACGCACATGTTGTCGGCTGGCTTTTTCTATTTCTGGGGCCCCGTTACTTTGTTCGTTTTTTGTTGTCTCCCTATTATCCCAATACAAAGAAGCTCGTCATTGCTCTACACTTGAAAGTAAGCAGGTTGCTGCAAATAAATGGGGAGGCGATCATATGAAACAAGTAGGAATGGGGCTCTGCTTCACACTCGGGCTGCTTGCCTTCGGGACAGAGGACACATTTGCACAAGAAGAACTCTCGCCAAAACGGGAAATGCGTGCAGTTTGGATCGCCAGCGTTAACAACATTGATTGGCCGTCGCGTGCTGGCTTATCGGCAGAGCAGCAGCAAACGGAATTTGTATCTATGCTGGATGAAACAAAAGAAATGGGGATGAATGCAGTCGTTGTCCAAGTAAAACCGACAGCAGACAGTTTTTATCCATCAGAGTACGGGCCGTGGTCTGAATATTTGACAGGGCAACAAGGCCAAGACCCCGGTTACGATCCCCTCGCCTTCATGGTTGAAGAAGCCCATAAACGCAACTTAGAATTCCACGCATGGGTGAACCCGTACCGGATTACGATGAACCATACAGACATCAACCGTTTAGCCGAAGGCCACCCTGCCAAAGAACATCAAGATTGGGTCGTCGCCTATGGAAACCAACTTTATTTTGATCCAGGTTTGCCGGAAGTACGACAATTTCTCGTAGACGCTGTCCGTGAAATCGTCCAGAATTACGACATCGATGCGATTCATATGGATGATTACTTTTATCCTTACCCGATCGCTGGCCAAGACTTCCCAGATGATGACTCCTTTGCGGAACATGGTAGCGACTTTACAGACAGGGGAGATTGGCGGCGCCACAATGTGAATACGCTTGTTGCCTCCCTCCAGCAAGCAATCAAAGACGAAAAACCTTATGTGAAATTTGGCATTAGCCCATTCGGAGTCTGGCGCAACAGCAGCACCGACCCAACTGGCTCTCATACACGAGCCGGCGTAGAAAACTATGATGACCTTTACGCCGACACCCGCCACTGGATCCAGAACCGCTCCGTCGATTATATTACTCCGCAAATTTATTGGAACATTGGGTTTGAGGCGGCGGCGTTTGATATTCTTACAGATTGGTGGATTTCAGAAACAACTGGTTCCCATACTCATTTTTACGTCGGGCAAGCCGCATACAAAGTAGGTGTCAATAATGTACCGGCATGGCATGACCCTGAGGAATACCCAAGGCAAATTGCTTACATGCGTGAGCGCCCAGACGTAAAAGGCAGCATCCACTTTAGCTTAAAAGACTTGCGTGCCAACCGTCTCGGCGTTAAAGACCGGCTTACAAAAACAGAATACCAGCGTCCGGCGCTAATTCCAGAAATGCCATGGCTGGCTGGGACTGTACCGAAAAAACCGACAAACGTCGATTTAGTGAAACAAAAGAATGGAACGGTGCTCACCATCGCTGATCCTAAAAATGAGCATGCGGCTTATTACGCCATTTACCGATTTGACGGCCAAAAAACCGGTTCTTTGGAAAGCAATGAAAACTTAATCGCCACTGTCCGCAAAGATGGACAGGAAACAACGTTTATTGATCACGAAGCAGCGGCAAATCAAACGTACACATACGTCATCACTGCATTGGACCGCCTTCATAATGAAAGCAAAAACGGCAAGAAAGCCAAGCAAAATTAGAGGTTTCTTCCCCCCCTCGCTTAAAAAAAGGGGGGGGTTCCTTATTTAAATATCCAGCTTTCTCCTGGACGCATGAGCGCGTTTAAATTCAGCTTTTTGCAAATGGTCACGTAATGCAACGAGGTAAGGAGCACAGCACCCATATTCATTCCTAATATGATGCCGTCCATTTTCAAGCTTGGCATCGAGCCGAGGGCAATCATGAGGCAAAACGAAACGGTTGTTGCGTATAACGAATGCAAGAACGCGTCTTTGACTAAGCCAATGCCAATTAAATAGGCTTGCAGCGGCGTTGAAAAATAATGGAATAAGAAATAAGGGATCAGTACTTGCAAGTAGCCTGCCGCTGGAGAAGGTCCAAAAAAAGCGGTTGTAATCGGTTCTGCAAAGAAAAAGAAGGCGAGCACGACTGGCGCGCCATACACCACTGTGACAAGCAAGGACAGCCGCAAGTAATGATGGAGCACATCGTAATGGCGTTTTGCATAAGCATCCGAAACAATTGGAATGAGCACAACTAACAAGGCATGGGCAATAAAAGCTGGAAAAAAGCCAATTGTAAAGGCAATGCCAGACAATTTCCCATACTGGACCATGGCCACGCTTTCGATCATCCCTGCATTGGACAAAGCTTTCGTAATCAAAAAAGGTTTAATCGCAAATGTAGCGGAGTGAAAAATACGCAAACCCGTTGTTGGCAATGATACTTGCAACAGTTTTTGATAAACCTCTTTTTTGGGCCCTTTTTTCTGGACATGTGCTTTTTTTGTCTCTCGTATTTTCCCTATAAATACAATAACCAAATAAATTAATACAAACAGTTCGCTTAATTTTAGTGCTAGCAACGCCATAAAAATAGCGATGTGGCTTTCAAAGGAAAACAATTTAAACACGACGAGCAAACCAGCTAATTGCGTCGACCGTTTCAATAAATTGGCCACAGCAATTTTCCCTGTCTCCTGGGCGCCCATCAAATACCCTCTTGCCACTGACGAAAACGTAATGATTGGCACGAGCAGCACGAGCATCCATCTAACGCCTGCATGATAAGAGTGGAGCACACTTAGATGGGGAAATACAATCAAGGCACCAATCATGACAGCAAGGGCACAAACGAACGCGAGTTGCAGCGCTTTGCCGAGTACATGCCAATGGTAGACAGGTTCTTTCTCGGCAATTAACTTAGATACAGAAACGGGCAATTCAATGCTTGCCAGGACGACAACAAATAGCATTGTTGGCAAAATCGCCATGTACAAACCGAACGCTTCATCGCCGAGCTCTCTTGCCAATACAACGTTGATCATAAACTCCAAACATTCCCCTACAAACGCCGCGGCGCTCAGCACGAGAACCCCTCGAAAAAACGTATTCACCGTTCATCTCTCCTTTTTCTCTCTATACAGGCTATGAGACAAGATATTAAAATATGGGTATGTTTTTGAAAGCATAAAAAAGGCCTGCGCTCAGGTGAGTGCAGGCCTCTTTTCGTTATCAATCATCCCATGTGCTGGCATTTTTTAAACCGGGAATGTTTTTGCTTTTAAAAACAGGATTTTTTCCTTGTTGACGCTGGCTCTGGTAATCCGAAATAACCGCAAAGGAAATCCCGCCGATTAATAGAATCGCCATTAAGTTCACCACGGTCGTAAAGGCCATAAACACATCAGCTAAAGACCAAACGAGTTCAATCGCAGCAAGGGAACCGAAAACAACCATAGCGACGACGAGCAAACGGTAAACTTGGAGCCAAATGGTCCCCTCTTTAATAAATGCTAAATTGGTTTCGCCGTAGTAGTAGTTGCCGACGAGCGAAGTGAACGAAAAAAAGAAAATCGCAATCGCAATAAACGGGACAGCCCAACCGCCGATGAGCTCGCTCAAGGACGCTTGTGTTAAGGCGACGCCGTCTACCCCTTCTCCAGCGGTTTGGTAAACATTCGTAAGCAAAATAACAAAAGCAGTCGCAGAACAAATGATAATCGTATCAAAAAACACACCTAAAGATTGCACAAGCCCTTGCTTGACTGGATGGGATACATCGGCTGTCGCGGCGGCGTTCGGGACACTTCCCATTCCAGCTTCATTGGAAAACAAGCCTCGTTGCGCCCCGACAAGGAGCCCGGCAAAAATGCCGACTGTTGCCTCTTTAAACCCAAAGGCAGAACCGATAATAAGAGCAAATACTTGCGGAATTTGTTGATAATTGCTGATCACCACAAAAAAGACAACACCGACATAGGCCACTGCCATAATCGGCACAACAATTCCTGAAAAGACAGAAATCGACCGAATGCCGCCAAAGATAATAACCCCTACTGCTAGAGCAATGACGATGCCGACAGTTAGTCGGTTTAGCCCAAATGCTTCATCCATAGCAACAGCAATCGTATTCGCTTGTAGTGAATTAAAGATAAACCCAAATGTGACAGCAATCAATAAGGCAAATACGATGCCAAGCCAGCGTTTGCCAAGGGCCTTTTCAATATAATAAGCAGGGCCGCCTCGGAACTGGCCGTCGCGCCTTTCTTTGTACACTTGGGCAAGCATGCTTTCTACAAAGCCAGTAGCCATGCCGATGGTCGCAATCACCCACATCCAAAAAATCGCGCCAGGGCCTCCTGTTGTAATCGCAATCGCCACCCCTGAGATGTTGGCTGCGCCTACTCGCGAAGCGGCGCTAATACAAAACGCTTGAAAAGCAGAGACTTCTCCCTTCTTCGCCTTTTTCTCGGTGACAGCTCGAAACATTTCAGGAAACATCCGGATTTGCACAAAGTTTGACCGGAACGTTAAGTACAGGCCAACGGCAACTAAAGAAAACACGAGAAAATAGGAAGTAATCCCGTTCATGCTATCTACGATTTGTTGAACAACTTCCATAATAGCTCCACCTTTGCTTCTCCCAAAAATATGGTTTTTTCCTTAAGCATCATATCACATTTTTTGCTATTTAAAAGAAAACGCCCTATTTAGACTTTTTTCGAATTGTCCAAAAGGGCCTTTTCTTCAAAGCCATAATTCTTGATGGGAAGCAGTCACTGCCTGAGCACCCGCTTTAATGGCTTGCTTTGCATCTTCCATCGTCTCAATTAAGCCGCCGGCAATGACCGGTATCCCCGTTTTCCTATGGACACGGCCAATGTAGTCGGGCAAAATGCCAGGCAAAAGTTCGATCACATCAGGTTTTACTGTTTCAGCCAGGTGATAGCTCGTTTCAAGCGCAAGCGTGTCGAGCAAAAAGACACGTTGAATCGCAAGAATGCCATTCTTTTTTGCAATTCGAAGCATATCGCCCCGTGTTGATATTAATCCGGCTGGACGAATCACTTGGCAAAGAAATTCAGCAGCAGCCTTATCGCTTTTTAAACCTTGGATTAAATCAGCATGGAGAATCGGTTTTTTATTTTCCTCGCGCGCTCTTTTTTTTACTGATGCTAGTTTAGACAAGTGCAAATCCAAGACAACGAAATATTCATGGCTGCTGTTCATAATGACCTCGAAATCTTTCATTGTCTTGATTGCTGGTAAAATCGTTTGGCCGCCAAACATCGCTTAACCGATATCCTCAAGCGTGTGTATCCGCCATTGTTCTGCCAACTCAGCCTCGTAAATGGCCCGCTGTTTGTCGCTCCACTTCAAAACAGAAGCCATAGCCTCCACGATTTTGTCTTTATAAGCGTTGGCTTTGTCAATATCAAAGAGCATATAGGAAGAGCGGCGTAATAAGAAATCGACAGGCGTGAGTGCCATTTCATAGGCCATCGCGTAACGGAGCGACGCCCATACTGCTTTTGGAAGCCCATATTTCTCTGCTTCCCCATCATTTAGAAACGCAAACACGTGCGTCACATTTGAACCGTAACGTGTGACGAGTTCAGCTGCTTCAGCCTCTTCTAAGCCAAGGGTTTTTCCAGCTTCAATATGGGCAGCATTAAACATGTCGAGCTGGTCCGATCCACCTACTTCCCCACCTGATAAAACCAGTTTTTTTGTCTGGCACGGTTTATAGACCGCACCTGTTTCTTGTTCAAGCTCTTTGGCGACGATCGAGACAATATTGTCGGCCATCTTTCGGTAACCAGTCAATTTGCCGCCTGCTATCGTCATAAGCCCACTGTCTGAGTGAAAAATTTCGTCTTTACGTGAAATATCGGAAGGGCTTTTGCCTTCTTCGTGAATAAGGGGCCGCAACCCTGACCAGCTTGACTCAATATCGGCAGTTGTGAGCTGATATCCTGGGAATAAGGCATTTGTTGCCTTCATAATATAGTCGACATCTTCCTTCGTCACACCAGGTTCCCGCTTATCGCCTTTATAATTTGTATCGGTTGTGCCTACATACACTTTTTCACCGCGAGGAATCGCAAACATCATGCGGCCATCGCCAAAAGGCGTGTCAAAATAAAGCGCTTGGTTTAAAGGCAATCTTTTTTTGGATAATACCAAGTGGACGCCTTTCGTTAAATGGATCGTTTTTCCGGTCTTTGAGCGATCTTGCTCACGCAAATGGTCGACCCATGGCCCCGTTGCATTGACAACTTTTTTTGCCTGGATCGTGACAGCTTCACCCGTCAGCAAATCACGGGCAATGACACCCGTAATTTTCCCTTTGTCATAAATAAATCCTTCCGCTTTTACATAATTCGCTAATTTCGCGCCTTTTTCAGCTGCTGTTTTTGCAATTTCAATCGTTAAGCGGGCGTCGTCCGTGCGGTATTCGACATACATACCGGCGCCGCGAAGGCCGTCTTTTGCCAAAATCGGCTCTTTTTTTAATGCATCTTTCGCCTTCATCATCGTGCGCCGCTCTGCTTTCTTGACGCCTGCAAGTCGATCGTAGACAGCAAGCCCGATTGACGTTGTTAACGCATTAAACGTACCGCCTTTGTAAAACGGCAACATCATTCGCACGGGCTCTGTAACATGGGGTGCATTTTCATAGACGATCGCCCGCTCAGTGCCAACTTCAGCAACTAATTTAACTTCAAATTGCTTTAAATAACGAAGGCCACCATGGATCAACTTTGTCGACCGGCTTGACGTTCCCGCCGCAAAATCTTGCATTTCAATCAAGCCGACATCGATTCCTCGTGTTGCCGCATCCAAAGCGGCCCCTACGCCAGTAATGCCACCACCAATAATTAACAGATCTAACTGTTTGCCTTCCATGCTTGCAATTGCTTTTTCTCTTGTCTTTGCTGAAAACGCCATCTCGATTCCTCCAATATTTGAACGGAAAAAGGGACCACAACAAACAAAACAGGCCTTTTGGCGCCTATTGAATGCTGTGATCCCTCAATTCCTCAGATCCGTTCATTAACTTACATTCATTATAGCGCACTTAAGCTGCTGCGTAAACATTTAGCTATTTTCCACTCAGTGTTCCCTGCTAACGCGTCTTTGAAACCATAGAAAAAAGCAAACGCACAGGCCCCCTGAAGGAAATAACACCTGTGCGTTTTAGCTAAATGGAAAACCATATTATTTATTTTGTCGGCTTAAAAGCCATTGTTGCCTCAATCGCTGTTTTCCAGCCACCATAAAGCGTTTCCCGCTCTGTTTTTTCCATCTCCGGCTCAAACGAACGGTCGATTTTCCATTTGTCGGCAATTTCCTGTTTGTCTTTCCAAACCCCGACAGCCAAGCCAGCCAAATAGGCTGCGCCAAGTGCAGTTGTCTCATTAATGGTTGGGCGTTCAACAGGGGCATCAAGCAAATCGCTTTGAAACTGCATCAAAAAGTCGTTCTTCACCACACCGCCATCGGCACGAAGTTTTTTCGACTCTAAGCCAGAATCCGATTCCATTGCCTCCATCACGTCTTTTGTTTGGTACGCTAGTGCTTCTAACGTAGCGCGAACAATGTGTTCTCTCGTTGTTCCTCTTGTCAATCCATACATGGCACCACGTGCATCGCTGTCCCAATAAGGCGTTCCTAATCCAACAAATGCAGGAACAACATAGACACCTTCCGATGATTCAATCCGCTTTGCATATGCTTCGCTGTCCTTAGCACTTTCTAGCAGCTTGATGCCGTCACGGAGCCATTGGATCGCAGAGCCAGCAACAAAAATGCTTCCTTCTAATGCATACTCTACTTTGCCATCAAGCCCCCAGGCAATCGTTGTGAGCAAGCCATTCTCTGACGTAACGGCTTCATTGCCTGTGTTCATTAAAATAAAGCAACCTGTTCCATATGTGTTTTTAACCATGCCTTTTTCAAAACAAGCTTGTCCAAATAAAGCCGCACTTTGGTCACCCGCGACACCTGCAATCGGTATCTGCTCCCCAAAGAAATAGTATTCCACCGTATTGGCATATACTTCTGACGATGACTTCACTTCAGGGAGCATCGCCTTAGGAATATCCAAAATCCGAAGCAGCTCTTCGTCCCACTGCAAATCATGAATGTTATACATAAGCGTCCGTGCCGCATTTGAATAGTCGGTTACGTGCGCTTTCCCGCCGCTCAATTTCCAAATCAGCCATGAATCAATTGTGCCAAAGAGCAATTCGCCGTTTTCAGCCCGCTCCCGGGCGCCTTCCACATGGTCCAAAATCCATTTTACTTTTGTCCCTGAAAAATAAGGGTCAATCAGCAAGCCCGTTTTGCTGCGAAACGTTTCATTGTGTCCTGCATCACGCAATGTTTTGCAAATGTCTTCTGTTTGCCGCGACTGCCATACGAGCGCATGGTAAACCGGCTTGCCTGTTTCTTTGTCCCATACAACCGTGGTTTCCCGCTGATTCGTAATGCCTATCGCTTTAATTTGCCGCGGTTCCACATCTGTTTCTGTAAACAGGCCGGAAATGACAGAGAGCGTCGAATTCCAAATTTCATTTGCATTGTGTTCCACCCAGCCTGGGTGGGGAAAATACTGTTTAAATTCCTTTTGTACTGTATGGACGATTTCTCCTTCGAGGTTAAATAAAATCGACCGTGTGCTCGTCGTTCCCTGGTCAATTGCCAAAATATATGTTTTCTCCATCCGTTATCTTCGGCCCTCCTTGATTTTTTCGGTTGCATGTTCCTTTTATTTATTTACCTGCCTTTTGTCTTCTTAAAACAAGGCTAGCCTCATTTCTGAATCTCGCTTACAAGAAGCTACAAAGCCTTGTCGTAAAGAGGGAGCATAATATGAACACATGTGCCCTTTTTTGGTTTGCTTGCATAAGAAACGTGGCCGCCCATCATTTCAATCATGCGGATGGAGACCATTGTTCCGATGCCCGTACCACTGTCTTTTGTCGTAAAATAAGCAGTGCCAATTTGTTTTAATTGCTCTTTTGTCATGCCAACCCCTGTATCCTCAATGGTTAACAACAGTTTCTTTTTAGCTGTTTTATCCAATTTAATTAACACGGCTCCATTTGGAGGCGTTGCTTCGATGCCGTTCTTAATAAAATTGAGAAGCGCTTGTTTAAGCTTATTTTGGTCGGCCCATACCCAAAGCGTTTCTTCGCTGCTTTCGACAGACAACTGGACATGCCCTTTTGCAGCATAGGGCCTTAGCAGTGAGACAACAGAATGAACCGTTTCTCCTACTGAAAAAACACGTTGTTGGTCCATTTTAGGTTTTGCTGCACTTAAATATTCATTAATGATCGCTTCCGCCCGGTTCAATTCACCGACAATTAATGCGTGGTATTGATTTTTCTTTTCGCCTTCGGCCATCAGCTGGACAAACCCTTTCACAACGGTTAGCGGATTTCTGACTTCGTGGGCAATCGTTGCCGCAAGTTCATTTAAGCTGTTGTACTTTTCGGCACGTAGCGATTCGGCAATGACACGGTCTCTCTCGAGCAATGTCTCATATAGATAAGTAATTAAAAACATCGCACCAACGCCAAAAATCGCATAGTAAACGGCCACTCCCCACATCGCAGGCAAGTAGCTATCTCTGAATAGCCATTGCATAATGATCAGTGATAAAGTTACTTGGATCAGCACTGGCCATAATGACACGAGGCTGACAAACTTGAGCCTTGGCCATTTGCTTGGCAACTGGTAAAACCTGTTCGTAAAAATCGAAAACAATAAGGCACTTAGCAAAAAATGCACGAGGGCAAAACAAGTAAGATCGCCGCCGACGATCAACCGAAAAACGGCTGAAACGGCGGTTACGCCCCAGCCCGCCCGTTTGCCACCATATAAAAACGCGAGCAAAATGGGAATATAGCGTAAATCCCAGAAAACGTCTCCTTGGCGGATGGAAAAGGACATGCATAAAATAACAGCGCCACTCATGAAATGGAACATCGTAAGCGAACGCTGGATTTTCCAGCCCCCTTCGGCTTTTAAGCTATAAATGATTAAGGGAACCATAATCACAAACACATTGATAAGAAGCTTTTCAATAACCATGCATCCCACGTTCCCCTCGCACCATTTCTCTGAACTCATTCGACACTTTTCGGGGCAATCCTGCTTCTTGCTAAAATTTACAGGATTGCATCCATTTGTTTTGTTTGTTGCATCTCGTAATAAAACCCTTTTGTCGCCATCAGTTCATGGTGGCTTCCTGCCTCCGTGACCTGTCCTCCCTGTAAAACAAGAATTTGGTCAGCGGCTTCAATCGTATTTAAGCGGTGGGCAATGACAAAGCTTGTGCGCCCATGCATCAACCGTTTTAACGCTTCTTGGATCTTCATTTCCGTCACCGTATCAATACTAGATGTCGCTTCATCCAAAATCAAAATCGACGGATTAGCAAGCAGCGCTCGGGCAATCGACAATAACTGTTTTTGCCCTTGGCTAATGCCGCTGCCATCTTGGAAAAGCATCGTCTCGTATCCATTTGGCAAGTGGGAAATAAACCCATGAGCATTTGCCAACTTAGCCGCTTCTTCCACTTCTTGATCCGATGCCTCGAGGCGACCGTAGCGGATGTTTTCACGAATGGTGCCTTGAAATAAAAATGGATCCTGAAGAACAACGCCCATTTGCGAGCGTACATCGTCTTTTTTCAAGTTAGCAAGATTGTTTCCATCGATAAAAATCGCACCCTCATTCACTGGGTAAAAACCAAGCAGCAAGTTAAGGATTGTCGTCTTCCCGGCTCCAGTAGGGCCGACAAAGGCAATCGTCTCCCCTGCTTTCGCAGTAAAGGAGACATTTTTGAGCGTTTCTGTAGCGCCATAGGAGAAACAGACATTTTGAAACGCGACATTTCCGTCTATTTGCTTGACCGCGCTGGCGCCTGCTTGATCCGTTTCAGGCTCTTCATCGATTACCGCAAATACACGCTCCGCACCGGCTAGCGCTGATAAAACCGCATTAAATTGATTGGCAAGATCGTTTAGCGGCCGTGTAAACTGACGGGAATACTCGACAAACACGACAATCACACCAACCGTTACCCCAGCCATTCCATGAACAGCAAGAAACCCACCAATCCCAGCAATAACGGCAAAACTGAGATTGTTCAACACATTCATTAGTTTTGGGATAAAACCAGAATAGACTTGCGCCCAGAAACCAGCATGACGCAACGCCCCATTATATTCCTCAAACGCTTCAATAATCGTGTCTTCCCGTGAAAAAGTTTTTACGACTGATTGGCCAGCAATGGTTTCTTCCGAATAGCCGTTAAGCTGCCCTAAGCTTTTTTGCTGTTCTTTGAAAAACACTTTTGTTCGCTTTGTAATCCACCGCATTCCTACAACCATTAATGGCACAATGAATAAAGTGATCCCTGTAAGCAAGGGCGACAAGTATAACATAACAGCTAGAATGCCAATAAAAGTGACGACACTTGAAATGATTTGCACAATGGACGAATTCAACGTCGCCGAAATATTTTCAATGTCGTTTGTCATACGGCTCATCAAATCTCCGTGCTTGTGTTTGTCAAAAAAACCGATTGGCAACTTTTGCAATTGGGCAAATAAATCTTTACGGATCGCAAACACAGTCGCCTGTGCGATTTTGACCATCATAAAGTTTTGCAAAAACGTTGAAATGCTTAAAGCGGCGTACGAACCAAGCAAAAAGAGCAATATGATCTCCAAACCGCCAAAATCAGTAGGAATGATATAGTCATCAATGACAACGCCGATTAAAAAAGGACCGGCCAGCGTCAATACAGCGCTGGCAAAAACAAGCGCCATGACAAGAAAAAGTGCCCCTTTTTGCCTTGTCAAATAAGCAAAAATTCTTTTGGCCGCTCCTTTCCCATCCTTGGCTGTCTCTGGCCGTCCTCCAGCCCTGGCAGCGTGTGGATGCTGGGGCTGGCTGCTTGTTGCCTGAGACTGGCGGGACGCGCGCCAATTGATGGTTTTATACCGAAATGGCTCTGTTAATGCGGAACGAAGCCTCATCCTCACGCCTCCTTGCCATATTGCGACTTATAAATTTTTTTATAGAACGGCGATGACCGCAGCAACTCTTCGTGGCTGCCGAAGCCAACCAGTTCGCCGTATTCAAGCAATAAAATCCGGTCTGCCTGAGTCGCCGTTGACAATTTTTGCGTAACCATCATCGTCGTGCATGGTTGTTGCTCTAACGCCTTGAGAAAACGGGCTTCTGTTTTCGCATCAAGGGCGCTTGTACTGTCATCAAGAAGCAACATTTTCGGCTTGCCTAGCAGGGCACGGGCAATGGAAATCCGCTGTTTTTGGCCTCCTGACAAATTGACGCCTTGCTGGCCAACAATCGTGTCGTACCCATCTGGCAAGCGTACAATCGCCTCATGAATTTGCGCCACTTTAGCAACTGCTTCGATTTCTTCAGCAGATGCTTCTGGAAAGCCCCAGGCAATGTTTTCCCGAATCGTCCCGGAGAACAACCGGACCGCTTGCGGGACATAGCCAATTTGCCTGCGCAGCTTTTGAACTTGCCACGCTGTAACGGATGTTCCATCAATGCGAACCGTTCCTTTTGTCGGTTCATAAAGTTTTGGAATGAGCTGGAATAATGTTGATTTTCCAGAACCTGTTTCCCCAAGAACGGCAACTGTTTCATTCGCCTTTACAGCGAAATCGATGTTTTTCAACACAAAGGGAGCCCCCTCTGCATAAGAAAACGATACATGTTCAAAGCGCAGCTCCCCTTTCATAGCTGGGGGCTCAGGCTTTGCCTCGCTTTCCTTTAGTTCGTCATCAGGCTCTAGCAGCACTTCCTCAATTCGCGTTGCCGAGGCTCTAGCCCGGGAAAAGACGATAATAATCATCGAAAAAACCGTTAACGCAGAAGTAATTCGCGTTGCATAGTTGACAATCGCCACAACATCGCCAACTTGTGTCGCACCATTGCCAATGTCAATGCTCCCAAACCAAAGGACAAGCAAAATCGAGCCGTTCATTAAAAACAGCAAAACAGGCAATGTCAATTCCATTAGGCGAAAAGCTTTTACCGTCCGATCCATCAGCTTGTTGCTTTCCCGAAAAAAACGCTGCGCCTCCTCGGCTTTGCGCACAAAAACGCGGATCACACGAATGCCAGTCAAATTTTCTCGTACCACATGGTTGACTGAATCGACTTTTGCTTGAACTTCACTAAAAATATGTACGCCTTTCTTTAAAATCCACATTAGAAAGAGGATGATCGGTGGGATCGTAATGAATAAAAACAATGCTAAACGAGCATTGACAGCAAATGCCATCACGCACCCGCCAATGATAAGCAACGGTGCTCTAGCCATAATGCGTAGGCTCATAAAAACCGTATTTTGGATTTGTGTTACGTCATTAGACAACCTTGTCATCAAAGAGGATGTTTCAAATGGCTGCAACTTTTCAAGGCTCGAACGCTGGATCGTTTTAAACATCGCATTGCGGATATCAAACCCTGTGCTTTGGCCAGCGTGGCCTGCATAAAAGGAGTTTAGCACGCCGGCTATAAACGCTAATAACGAAAGGCCGACCAATACGCCTCCCCACACAAAAACAGTCTTTAAATCATTTTCGATAATCCCGTCGTCAATAATCCGGGCAAGCAAGAGCGGTTGAATTAGTTCCACAGCCAACTCAAGCAACATAAAAGCAAAAGCAATCACTGCTGCTGCTTTATAAGGAAGCAAATAGGAAAAAACAGTTTTCACAGTAACGCCCCTCTTCCTGCACCAACCACCACAGTTCTTATTTTATATTATTTTCCTATCATAGCTTATTTTTTGTCTTCGTTCTATTATATTATCCTATAGCCGAAAGCAATATCGCCCATTCATTTGTTCTAACTGCATGCCAAGGTGCCCGCAGACAGAACGTCCTCTACCGTTGTTGTTATTTTGAGTAGAAAACGCTAAATTGTTTGTAGGAAATGAATAGCCCGATCTCCCTGGAAATAAAAAAACTTTCTGGGGAGATCCCACAGAAAGTTTACGCTGCAACGAACAACGATAAGAGTATTTTGCCTACTAAACTATGCCCCCGCCGACATTGCAATTAAAACAGCTCCTACTACACCGACCACAAAAACGGCTGAAAGGATTTTCACAAACTTTGCGTTCACTAAAGTCACTCCCTATTGCAAATCTAGCTTGAACGAAAGAAATTAGCCGCTTAACCAAACAGCTCGACGTTATTTGACACTTTTCTTAAGTATACAACGGCTAGCACTTAGAAACTATGTAAATTTATCTTTATCATCTCCAAATTTAGCAAAAAACGTTCGAAAACTGACAGACCCTTCCTTTTAACCAGGACTTACTAACAGGAAGATTGTATGTGAACATCTTTAAAATGAGCAAGACACCTGCTTTCCTACTGAAATATTTTTGCAAAAAAGACGAGGTGTCAGCTCATTGACAATCAAGGAGCCAAGATCGGGGACAACGCACCGTCATACCAAACAGTCAGTTCATGAAGGGCCCGTGTGCAACCCACATACAATAGTTTTTTATGGAGTTCATCACAAGGGTAATGGTCGTTTGTTACATCAGTTAGTAAGACAGCATCAAATTCAAATCCTTTTGAAAGATAAACAGGCAAAACAGAAATGCCGCCCTCATACCTTTCTCCTCCTGCTATAAGCAAATGAGCATCAAAGCCCGCTGCTTGTAGCTGCCTGCAAATGGCTGTGCTAGCTTTTTCTGTACGTGTAAGAACGGCGATGGTTTGTGTTTGTTTATCCTGCATCGCCTTTACCCAGTGCGCCACATGTTCCGTCGGCCTCTGTTCCACAACCACGTCTTGCCCGCTGCGAAAAACAGGTTTTGCTGGCGCAGGAGCGAAAGCCATTTGCTGAAGGATCCGGTTCGAAAATTCAATAATTTCCATCGTTGACCGGTAACTCCGCTCCATTTGTACATAGGAAACGTTGTTGGCAAATACCTCTTCAAAGGCAGCCCAGTTCGAAATTCCTTCGTCTCCGTGAATCCCTTGGGCTAGATCCCCTAATATCGTAAATCCTCCTGCGCGCGTCCGCTCTTTTAAAACAGCTAGCATAAAAGGGGATACATCTTGCGCTTCATCGATAACAACATGGTCGAAGCGAGCGTCGCGCTCAATTCCGTAAAGCTGTTGGTGCATGTACACAAGTGGAGCTATATCTTCGTAGCCTAACCGCTTCTCTTTCAGACTAGCAGGCACTGGCAGTTGCTGTTCTTTTAAAAAAGCGGTGTACAACTTAGCAAGATCAGGCTTGGACCAGTAGGAAAGAAAGGAGCGCAAACGTTTAAGCGCTTCCGACTTAAAAGCCTGTTGTTCTTTTTTGTCTTCAAAGCGCTTTGCTTCGATCTCAATCCATCGTTTCGCGCGGGCATGAAAGCGCTCCCGCCGTTTCATTGGCGGCGAAGCGGCAAAATCCTGCTCAATCCACTGTTTCATTGTTTCTTTGTTCAGCACGCAGCCGTCCCACGGGCAAAAATCTTTTTTGGGCACCCTTTCCCCTACATAAGCATCAATAAAACGACGCATTTGCTTTTGGCATGCAAGCGAGCCTTTATAAGCAAGCACATCTTCTGACTGCTGTTCAAGTTTCGATTCAAATTGATTGGCCAAGCGTTTTTTCGTGTCATAAAGCTGATAAGAAGAACCAAGCACCGACAACCCCCAGTTGGCAAATGTACTTTGGGCAATCGTTCCTACTCCGAGCTCCGGCAGGACGTGTGAAATATAATCGAGAAACATCGCGTTTGGCGCAAAAATCACCATTTTCTCAGCTCGTAGCTGCTCGCGGAATTCATACAACAAATAGGCAAGGCGATGCAAGGCGACTGTCGTTTTCCCGCTTCCAGCAGCTCCTTGGATAATAAGCGGTTCTTTGATTGCATGGCGAATGATCGCGTTTTGTTCTGCTTGAATGGTCGCGACAATGTCTTTCAATTTGTTGTCTTTTTGCTCGCTTAACTTATATAACAAAAATTCATCGCCGCCGCTCATTTCTTGCCCTTTCGCATAGCTATCCACGACCCGCTGCAGACGGCGATTTCGAATCACAATGTTTCGCTTCAGCAAAATTTCACCTTCGACTATGCCTTCCGGTGATTGATAAAAAACATCTTCCTCACTTCCTGTAAACGAATAAAACAGTGAGGCAACCGGTGCGCGCCAATCAATTACGAACGGATCGCCGCTGTCTTCATCGTGAACGCCGACTTTTCCAATATAGAGCGCTTTTGTTTCCTGGTCCCATTCACAAAAGTCGAGCCTGCCAAAATACGGTTCTTGTCTGGCTGAATGAAGCGCTGTACGTAAATGCTCACGCCTATCTTCCAGCACTTGTTCCGTAAAATCGCTCCCGCGGTAGCGCGGCACCTGCTCCAGCTTATCGCCTAGTTCATCCAGTCGGGCAAGCGTCGCCTGCAACTGCGCCTCTTCGGCTTCAAATATGGACATCGTATCACTCCTCCTAAAAGTTCTTCTCTATTGTCGCGAAAAACGAAAAAAAAGAATAGACTTTTTCTTTTCGTTTTGGTAAGCTTTATATAGTTCAAGTGCCAAAAATAAATATGCCATTATATGGAAACCTTCACCGAAGATTCGCTCTTTTGGTGAAGGTTTTTTGTATATTGTCTGATGATCTTCCATTGTTTTTTAAGGCTCGTTTACAATAAAAACATCGATTCTATAAAATCCGTATTTGCTTTTCCTCTATAATAAAATAGGGTTTGTTTGTAAAAAGATTGATCGATTAGGAGGCTGCTATAATAGGAGTTTTGCCGTATTGGTGTCGGACAGCGATTGAACAACCAAAAAGTGGCTTTACGACTCTTACTTCTGCTTTTTGATTGTTACAATCGCGCTCGTTGTCGAAAAAACGATTCTTGACGGTTTCACAAACAAATTCTACAATTATTGAGAAAGCTACATTTTTAACGAATAATTAGGGGGACAATCACATTGAAAAAGAAAGTTTTTGGCTCGTCACTTGTAGCTGTTACTGCCCTAGTTCTTGCCGCGTGCGGCGGAAATGACACGAACTCAGGTAACGGAGGCGACAGTGAGGACGGCTATTCGCCAACAGATGTTCTAAAAGTGCAATTTGTTCCATCACAAAACGCTGAAAATCTTGATGTGATTGCAGCGCCGCTAGAAGAGCTGCTTTCAGAAAGGCTAGATATTGACGTAGAGGTGTCTGTGTCGACAGACTATCCGTCTGTTGTAACAGCGATGGGTTCAAAAACGATCGATGTCGGTTTCTTGCCGCCAAATGCCTATGTAACAGCGAATGAAGAAGGCTATGCAGATGTACTGCTCCAATCGTTGCGCTATGGTGTAAATGAAGAGGACGGGTCCCAAACGGACGAACTAGTTAACTCGTACAAATCTCAATTCGTCGTGATGGCAGACTCTGATATCGAGTCCCTTGAAGATTTAGAAGGCAAAACCATCGCTTTCCAAGGCGCCACTTCCTCAGCAGGATATGTATGGCCAGCAGCTTCTTTGCTTGACGCAGGCATTGACCCGCAAAATGACGTAAAGGGCGTTGAATTTCAAGGGCATGACGCTGCGCTTATTGCGCTTCTCAATGGCGAAGTCGACGCAGCCGTAACTTTCCAAGATGCACGTAATACGATTAAAGAAGAATTCCCTGACGTGTGGGAGCAAACCCGAGTTGTGGCTTTAACAGAAGACATTCCAAATGATACCGTTTCCGTTCGCTCTGATCTGTCTCAAGAGTGGCGCGACAAAATTGCTGATGCCTTTATTGAGATCGGCGAAGACCCAGAAGGGCGCCAAATCATTTTTGATATTTATTCCCACGAAGGGTACGAGCTTTCAGAGGACAGCAATTTTGACATCGTCCGTGATTATGCGGAACGAATCCAACAACCATAAGGATCAATAGAACGTTACTTTCATTTATTCATAGCGAGAGTCCGCCTTGCGGGCTCTCCACTTATGTATTGTATGGCCATTTCCCTATCATGATCAGTTTATAAGAGAGTTGGGATACCGATGATCGAAATAAAAAATGTATCGAAAACCTATCCAAACGGGACGAAAGGCTTAAAAAATATTGATTTAACGATTGAGCGAGGCGAATTTGTTGTCGTCGTCGGCCTGTCTGGGGCGGGAAAATCAACATTGCTTCGTTCCATTAACCGATTAAATGAAATTACTGACGGCGAAATTCTCATTGACGGCCTATCCATTACGAAAGCAAAAGGAAAGGAATTGCGGCAAATACGGCAAAGAACGGCGATGATTTTTCAGAGCTTTAATCTTGTAAAACGTTCCTCTGTCTTGCGCAACGTGCTGTCAGGCCGCGTCGGTTACCATGGAACATTGCGGACCGTTTTAAATTTATTTCCTAAGCAAGATGTCGAGCTTGCCTTGCAAGCGCTCAACCGTGTCAATATCCTTGAAAAAGCCTATTCCCGAGCAAGTGATTTGTCTGGCGGCCAACAACAGCGTGTAGCGATCGCTAGAGCACTTGCACAAGAACCAAGCGTCATTTTAGCAGACGAACCAACCGCTTCTCTCGACCCATTGACAACGAAACAAGTTATGGACGATTTAAAACGCATTAATAAAGAAGACAAGATTACAACAATTGTCAACTTGCATTTTATTGATTTGGCACGAGAGTATGCGACACGGATTATTGGCCTCCGGGCTGGCGAGGTTGTATTTGACGGTCCTGTCTCAGAAGCAACAGATGAAAAATTTGCTGAAATTTACGGGCGCCCGATTCAAGAGGACGAGCTCTTAGGGGAGGAATTGGATGAACCAGCAAGCGAACATGCCAGTCAATAAGCCCCCCCGGACAAAACTTTATATGACATTATTGCTGCTATTTGCCCTTATAGGCGCGAGCGCTTGGTACATAGATGCAAACCCGCTCATTATTTTAAGCAAGTGGCAAAATGTATTTGAACTCGTCTTTAAAATGTTTCCACCTGATATGACTTTTTTTGTGAATGCGACACAGGCAATGCTTGATACGATCCGAATGGCATTAATTGGTACGACGATAGGCGGAATCATCTCCATCCCGATTTTATTCCTTTGCGCACACAATATTGTCAATACGCCTTGGATTTACCAACCTGCCCGGATTGTCTTGAATATGCTGCGGACAGTGCCAGATTTGT
Source organism: Shouchella rhizosphaerae (assembly GCF_900142675.1). Taxonomy (GTDB): domain Bacteria; phylum Bacillota; class Bacilli; order Bacillales; family Bacillaceae_D; genus Shouchella; species Shouchella rhizosphaerae. The sequence continues at coordinate 85,495 of NZ_FRBS01000004.1, forward strand.
TGCTCGCCGCCATCTTTGCCGCCATTCTTGGTTTCAACACATTAGCCGGCGTAGTGGCGCTTAGCATCTTTTCAATCGGAATCATTGCCAAGCTTTCATTTGAAGCGGTGGAAAACATCGACCAGGGGCCGTTGGAATCAATGACATCGGTTGGCGCCAACAAAATCCAATGGATCGTCTTTGGCGTCGTTCCGCAAGTGTTGCCTCAATTTACGTCCTATGTTCTATACACATTCGAAATTAATGTCCGTGCCGCTGCGATTTTAGGGTTAGTTGGAGCTGGAGGCATTGGACTTTTATACAAACAGGCAATTGGCTTTTACAATTTTGACCAAGTATTGGCGTTAATCCTTTATACATTTTTAGTTGTATTGCTAATCGATTTTATTAGCTTAAAAATTCGGGAGCGTCTCATATGAGTGATTTAAGAAGCACAATCGAAAAGCCGAAAAAGCGCCGGATCCAATCAGCCGCGATTATTCTTGGGCTGCTGCTCCTTTACATTTGGGGCTTTGGCGGCATTGATTATAGCGGAATTACGAAAAATGCCTGGGTGATTACAGGCGCGATCATGGACGGATTTTTAAATCCTGATTGGTCTTATGTATACCGTCCAGGCGAAGTCGATTTAATTTCAAATTTGCTTGAAACGTTTGCCATTGCTCTTGTTGGCATTAGCCTCTCTGTCGTTCTTTCCTTTCCAATTGCATTTTGGGCAGCGAGAAACTTAAGCGTAAAGCGAATTGTCTCAGGATCAGGGAAGTCCTTTTTAAGCTTTTTCCGTACATTCCCTGATATGGTCATGGCGTTGCTATTTATTGCGATTGTTGGCCCTGGCCCGTATGCTGGAATGCTCGCCCTTGGCTTTAGTGCGATCGGCATGCTTGGCAAATTATACGCCGAAGAAATTGAATCGATTGATCCCGGCCCTGCAGAAGCGCTCGTTGCCGCTGGGGCAAACAAATTGCAAATCCTCTGGTTTGCGGTCGTTCCCCAAGTGTTGCCTGGCTTTATTTCTGCGACATTGTACCGATTTGAAATCAATATGCGCTCGGCTTCGACACTTGGTGTGGTCGCTGCTGGAGGGATTGGCACGCCGCTTTTGTTTGCCATTCAAGGCAGAAGTTGGGACCGTGTCGGCATTATTTTGATTGGCTTAGTCGTATTTGTGTTGATCATTGATTTAATTTCCAGCGCATTGCGCAAAAAAGTTGTGTAATTGTCAGATTGAGCGAAAATGCTTGTTTCTCTCCAGTCTGACCAATGCCAAATTAGCTGGCATGCATGATTCTTTTTAGGAGGATAAACGTTGCCATCGATTTTATTTATTGGCGCTGGCCGCATGGCTGAAGCGATTTTTTCCGGGTTGTTGCGCCAGCCTAAGCAACCATTTGATTCAATTTATGTCACCAATCGCACGAACAAAGAGCGCCTTGGCGAGCTAGCACAACGTTATGCCATTACGCCAGTTGACACACATGGAGCGATTGCCGCAAAGGCAGATGTCCTTCTGTTAGCGATGCCACCGTCTGCCCATGGAGAAGTCCTTTCCGAGTTGGCCCCTATGATTCGCGGCCAACTCATCATCACCGTTGCTGCTGGAATTGGTCCGAGTGACATGGAAGCACAATTGCCGGAAGGAACAGCAGCGGCATGGATTATGCCGAATACGGCGGCACAAGTTGGCACATCGATCAGCCTCTACGCATTCGGGAAAAACGTAGCTGAAAAGCAAAAGCTGCTCGTGAAAGAGATTGTTCACGCCATTGGAGCAGGGGAAGAGCTATCGGAAGAGCAAATTCATGATTTAACCGCGATCACGGGCAGTGCGCCGGCTTTTGTCTATGAATTCGCGCTGCAACTGGAAAAAATGGCTTTATCCTATGGCATCACCGATAAACAAGCGCGGCATTTGGTAAAAACGATGCTTGCTGGCAGCGTAAAGATGTTAGAAACAGGCGCTCCCCCGCAGGAACTGCGTGACCAAGTGACGACGCCTGGCGGTGCGACTGAGGCAGGGCTTGTTTCCCTTGGCAATGACCACTTTTCCGCGATGCTTGAACGTGCGGTTCATGCTGTGACAGACCACGCAAAAAACAAACGAAATTAACTACTACATGGATCTTTTTAGAAAGCGGCCTATAAATGAACGAAAAACCGCTGATAGCAAACACTGTTATCAGCGGTTTTTATGCACTCTTTTTAACGTGACGGTACCATTAAAGTCCTTTATCCTCCCTAAAAACAATCCGGTTCCGCTTTAAATAAACGAGGATAAATGCCAATACTGCTAGTTCGGCGAACGGAATGGATAGCCAGATCGCATTGGCGCCAAACACAAACGGGATGGTAAGAAGAAACAGTAGCATAAAAAAAATCTCTCTGCCTGCGGTAATCCACGTCGCTACTGCCACAGAACCAATTGATTGAAAATAACTCATTAAGACAAAATTAATCCCCATGACAAAATAAGCAATGAAAAACAAGCGTATCCCAAGGGTAGCCATTTCCTTTACTTCAGTGGGAAAATCACCAAATAAATGGACAATCGGTGTAGCTGCCACTTGGCCAATTAAGAAGCAAGCCGCCCCAGCGATAAAAGCAGTCCTTATAGCGATTCGCATAATCGCCCGTTTTTTCGCGGTTTCATCTGCTCCGTGGAAGTAGCTGATGATCGGCTGAATCGCCGATCCCATTCCTAAGAACATAAGCAACATGACGCCATGAACATAATTTAAAACAGAAAAAGCCGCTACGCCCACTGTGCCCGCTAAACGGGCAAACATAATGTTATGTGAAATCGTAAATACAGAAATGCCTACTTCAGCAAGAAAACTTGGGAAGCCAAATGTAAACGCTTTGACCGTTAAAGGCTTTTCAAATCTAAATGGAACAAGTTTGAGATTGCTTTTCTTCGTAAAAAAATGGGTAGTGAGCACAAGCAACCCTAATGTTGCCGCCAAAATCGTGCCAAACGCAATTTCACGAACCCCCATATCAAACACATATAAAATCATATAGTTGATCCCTACATTGGAAAAAGCGGTTGTTACAAGCGCTGCCATCGCCAAGTTTGGATTGCCGTCATTGCGTACAAAAATGCTAAACGCATTTTCCAATGTGAAAACAAAGCCAAACACTAAAAATACATTCATATAATCAGCGGCAAACGGAGCCGTTTCATCATTGGCGCCCAGCGCATAAACGAGCGGTTCATGGAACATCCAAGCAATGAAGCCAATGATCAGTGTGCCTGACCCAATTAAGACTAAAGAATGGGTAAAAATAAATCGGGCACGCTCGGGCTCTTTTCGCCCCATGCTCTGAGAGTACAAGGTCGCACCGCCAATGCCAAGCCAAAGGGACATTGCGACAAACACGGTGTATACCGGTCCAGCAATATTAACGCCAGCAAGAGCGACTGGGCCCAATTTATTTCCGACCATAATTCCATCAACCGCCAAGTTGACAGCCATTAAAATCATCCCAACTAATGATGGGATTAAATAACGGAGAAATATTTTCCCTATTGGTTGTGTGTCTAAAGGATTTTGTGTATGTTGTGTACTCACGTATCTTCACCTGCCATAATTCCTCGCCAAAAAACGGCCCAGCCAGCAGCCGTCTTTTTCTTGATTCTTTCTTTATCTGCCCCATACACGAGCTCAATAGCCAAAGCATCCAACAATGCCATAAAAGCAAGCGTCGGCGTTTCCGGGTTTTGGCTTCCGATTCGTTTCGCCTTTATCGCTTTCGCAAACAACTGATAGATGAGCCTTTCAATTTGCTCCTCATTGCGCATAAAGATCTCCTCAACTTCATCATAAAGGTGAACGGGCGGGAAAAACGAAATTCGCAGCCAAAAGAAAAACCGTTCATCTTCCTCTACAAGTCGTTTATGTTCAGACACATAACGGTAAAGTTGTTGTTCAAAGGCTTCGTCTTCGAAGTCTTCGAGCAGCTGCTTTTTCATACCCAATTCCAACTCAGCCACATCATGAACGACTTGCATAAACAAATCGTCTTTCCCGTCAAAATGCGTATAAATGCTCTGTTTCTTTATGCCCGCTTCATGGGCGATTTGCGACAACGATGCGCCTTCATAGCCATGCCGTGAAAAAAATTTAAACGCGGCGGCTTTAATGTCTTTAGCTGTCATTTTCCACCCCACCTTCCGAACGTTCGTCAGGAAATTATAGCAAATGCTGCTCGGAAAGACTAGTTTTATTTTTTAAGAGAACGAGCCAGCTTGGAAGCACATGGCATCACAAGCTGGCTCATTTTTTCTAGGAAAGGTCGATTTTTGTGATTGTTTGACCTACTAGATCGACGTGAAAAACTTCGGGGCACTGCATTTGTTTCCATTGCTGAAAACCAAATTGTGGATCGATTGTATGCAACAGCAACGAAATTAGGTTTCCATGGCTAACAATGACAGTGGGTTCTTCAGTTTTTGCGGCTTCCTCCACAACGGCCAATATCCGCTTTTTTGCTTGATTGGATGACTCGCCACCTGGCCATTGTTTGTCCATGTCGTGAAAACTGCTCTCTAACAATTCCAACCAATTGTCTGCCGGTTTCCCGCATAAAACCCGTTCCTGTAAACGTTGGTCTTGCTTTATACGAAGCGCTAATTTTTCTGCGGTTGGTTTAGCGGTCGCCACTGCACGGGCAAATGGGCTTGAAACGATATGTTTAATGCCTTTTCGATGAAAAAAATCAGCTAAGCGTTCAGCATCGCTTTCCCCCTTATTTGTTAAGGGAGCATCGGGCTGTTGCCCAGTTGCCTCGGCATGCCGAACGATATATAAGGATGATTTCAGTGTTTACGCCTCCTTTACATCTTCCTTAAACTCATGGGAAAATAATGAAAAACAGACAAGGAGTTTCCCTATGCACATCCAACTGTCAGATGGCTGTCTCGTCTATGCGAATAAGCGTGTCACCGGATTACCAACACTCTTCCTACATGGCGGCCCTGGATATTGGAGCGGCTCTTTTGAACAGCTCGCTGGCCCCATATTGGAGAAAACAAGAACAATGATTTACCTTGATCAACGAGGTTGCGGTCGTTCACAACATGCGCCTTCGTCTACCTACCGTTATGACCGCTTGCTTACAGATATGGAAGAAGTCCGCCGTTTTTTTGGCTTTCACAAGTGGAGCGTGTTCGGCCACTCGTTTGGCGGCTTACTCGCCTTTCTCTATGCCTTACAGTACCCTAACCGGGTAGATTCGTTAATTTTATGCAATACGACGTTGTATATGGCTGAATCGTTAACCTATCAACTAAAGTACGGGAGCAATCTTCTCGGGAAAACCGTTAACCCGCCTACACAAACAAGTTTATTGGTGAAGCACTTTCAAGATACCATTATCCAACTCCGTGAAGCGGGAAACTGGGAACGTATCCAGTTTCAACACACCGCACATGCAAAGCGGTTAGAACAGGCCGACGATCGCCCCGATAACCAAAGCGACCATCGCTTTCAGCAGGCATTCTTGCATTCTGACTTGTTCGCAATCGATTATCGAAAACGGACAACTGAATTTGTTAAGCCTGTCCTCATTCTTGCAGGCAAGCATGATCATGCAATCGGCCCTCACCATTATCAGCGTTTCTCGTTTCCAAACCAACAAATCGCGCTACTTGATTGTGGCCATCATCCTTACGCTGAAGATGTTGCAAGTTTTTACAAGGATATTGAACAATTCTCAAGTGTGAAGCTGTAAACAGACAAGGGGCTAATGGTGTTTACGACTCGTAGATGCTTTCGCCCCTTAACGCTGCATTCATAACCGATTGCCTTATTTCCCCTTCATTTTCGGGTCCAATGCATCGCGCAACCCATCACCGATCATGTTAAAGCCAAGCACGACTAGCATAATCGACAAGCCTGGGAAAAGGACAGACCAGTAGGCGTTTTGAATATAGCCTCTTGAATCAGCAAGCATTTTGCCCCACTCTGGCGTCGGCGGGCTCGCCCCCATGCCGAGAAAGCCAAGTGCGGCCGCTTCAATAATCGCGACGCCAAATCCTAACGTCGCCTGGACAATGATCGGCGCCATGCTGTTCGGGAGAATATGGTGGAACAGCAAACGGCCGTTTTTCATTCCTTGGGCACGAGCCGCCATTACGAATTCTTCCTGTTTAAGGCTGATGACTTTAGACCGTACAAGTCGTGCAAAAATCGGCACGTTAATAATCGCAATGGCTAGCATCGCGTTGGAAAGCGACGGGCCAAGAATAGCGACAATGGCAATCGCCAGCAAAATGCTCGGAAAAGCAAGCATCACATCAAAGACACGGGAAAGAAGCATATCAACCCACTTTCCGTAAAAGCCTGCAATCAGCCCGAGCAGCGTACCGACAACCATTGCACCGACGACGGCGAAAAAGCCGATCAAAAGGGAAATCCGCGCTCCATAAGCGACTCTTGTAAACACGTCGCGGCCGAGATCGTCCGTACCAAACCAATGATCGCCAGAAGGGGGCAATAACCGAATCGACGAATTGGTTTCAGCAAATGAATACGGCGTTAAATAAGGGGCCAGCAATGCGAGTAATAGAAAACAGATAATAATGATTAAACCAATTAAAGATAGTTTATTTTCGATTAGCTGAACAATCATAGTCGCCCATGGAGACTTTGCTTTGTTCTCCTTTTTATCTGGACGCTTGGGAGATGGGTTTGTTGCTAACTGCGTTTCCGTTTCCACATCCGGTCCCCCCTAATCATATTTAATCCGCGGGTCAATGGCGGCATAAAGCAAATCAACCACTAAATTGATACAAACAAAAATGAAGGCGATCACAAGAATCCCTGATTGAATGACCGGATAATCCCGGTATGAAATGGCGTCATAAATGTAGCGTCCAATCCCTGGCCAACTGAATATCGTCTCCGTTAAAATCGCACCACCTAAAAGAGTGCCCGCTTGTAAACCAACGACTGTGATGACAGGGATAAAAGCGTTTTTCAAGGCATGCTTGTAGATGACAACAGACTGGTTCGACCCTTTTGCTTGGACAGTGCGAATATAATCAGACCGGAGCACTTCAAGCATGCTTGAACGGGTCATCCTGGCAATGATCGCCATCGGAATGGTGCCAAGGGCAACCATTGGCAAGACTAAGTGTTTGAGCGTCGTCTCTAATTGTTGCCAGTTCCCAGTCAATGCTGCATCTAAAATATAAAGATGTGTGATCGCTTCAACTGGTTCACGAGGATTGTTGCGGCCAAAAGCTGGAAACCAGCCAAGCTCCTGGGCAAAAAACCATTGTTCCATTAATGCGAGCCAGAAGACGGGCATGGAAACGCCAATCAGTGCGATAACCATGCTTGTATAGTCAAAAATCGAGTTTTGCTTCCAGGCGCTAATAATTCCGGCGTTGACGCCAACAAAAATCGCAAACAACATCGCAAAAACGGTTAACTCTAATGTTCCGGCCAAATACGGCCACATTTCTTGAGCAATGTCATTATTCGTCCTAAGGGAAACCCCTAAGTCGCCTGATAGCAAATCGGATATGTAAACGCCATACTGCACCCAAAACGGCTCATTTAAGCCAAGCTGTTCTTCAAGTGCTGCAATCGCTTGCGGCGTTGCTTGTTCCCCTAAAATCGTTTGCGCTGGGTTCCCAGGAATGAGCTGGATAATCGAAAATGTCACAAGCGTCATGCCAAAGAGAACCGGTATAAGCAAAAGAACCCGGCGAATCGCGTACGCCAACATCGGCTTCACCTCATTTTATTGAATAAAGACAGGCAGCAGGAAATTGTCTGCTGCCTGCAGTAGGCTAGTTTGAAATTTCTACATGTTTCAAGCTCTCGCTTGTTGACGGATGCGGAACATAGCCGGAAATGGTGTCGACGCCAGCGAGCGCAGGAATGGCATGGACAAGAGGCACCATTGGCGCTTCCTCATGAATGATCAATTGCGCTTCTTCGTACAATGCCGCCCGTTCGTCTGGATCAATCGTCGTCTTTGCTTCTGCTAACAAGGCATCGACTTCTTCGTTGCTAAAAAACATTTGGTTGCTGCCAGGAATGCCGTCTGTAGACAATAAGCTGCCAAGGAAGTAATCAGGGTCGCCATTGACGCCAGACCAGCCAAGCATGAACATATCTTGATAGCCAAGCTCGATTTCCTCCAAGTACGTTGCCCATTCTTTTGTGACGATATTAGCAGTAATGTTTAATTCACTCAGGGCATCTTGGATCACCACCGCTGCTTGTTCAGGATCAGGCATGTAAGGGCGGCTCACCGGCATCGTCCACAAGTCAAATTCAAATCCATCGCCATAACCAGCTTCTTCGAGCAATTCTTTTGCTTTATCCATATCGTATTCATAGGCGACAACGTCATCATTGTGCCCAAGGTAGTCTTTTGGTACAGCATTGGCAGCCGGCTCCGCCAATCCACCGTAAATATTATTAATAATTTCGTTTTTATCAATGGCGTGGTTAATAGCCTGGCGCACGCGGACATCATTAAATGGCTCCTTTTCTATGTTGAAGCCTAGATAGCCAACGTTGTTTGGCGTCCGCTCAAACGTTGTTAATCCTGCTTGCCCTTCAATCATGGCGGCATCATCAGGGGCAAGGCCATCCATTAAATCAATTTCACCAGATTGGAGCGCCGTTAAGCGCGCTGAGTTATCAGGGATCACTTGGAAAGTGACGCCATCTAGTTTTGGCAAGCCCTCCTGCCAGTAATCTTCATTTTTTTCGAGGACAATGCTTGCGTCTTTTGTCCAACTGACAAATTTGAACGGCCCTGTACCAACTGGATTTTCATCAATATCAGCGCCATATTCTTCAAGGGCTGCTGGAGATGTTATCGCAAAATAACTCATCCCCATGTTTTGTAAAAATGAACCAAGGGGTTTGGACAGGACAAACTCGACTTCATAATCATCAATCACATTAATTTCCTCAATCACATGGCCATCATCGCCTTTAAAACCGCCGAACTGGGTGCCATATACACTGTAACTGTACCCTTCATCGGTAAAGGCATATTCATGATCCGGGTCTGCCCAGCGCTCAAAATTTGTTTTCACTGCATCGGCATTAAATGGCGTGCCATCGTGAAATGTAACACCTTCTTGTAAATAAAACACATAACGGAGCCCTTCGTCATCAACATCCCAATCTTTAGCAAGCCCTGGCTCCAATTCAAATGAATCATCGGCAAATTCAATCAACGTTTCATAAATTTGTTTGGTCACACGAGACGATTCCCCGTCTGTAACCGAAGCATAATCAAGGCTTTGCGAGTCGCCGCCACGGGCAAAAATAAGCGTGCCTCCGCTGCTGCTTTCTTCACCGCCGTTGTTGTTTTGTTCGCCATTTCCATCTGTGCTTGTTTCATCGCCTCCGCATGCACCAAGGACAAAGACGGCTAACAACGCCGCAGAGAAAAGAGGCATTTTTGCTTTTTTCATTTGATCATCTCCTTTTCGGTGGTTTCATTATACAAATGGCACGCTGTAAACTGCCCATTGCCGACGTCACGCCAAACAGGCGTTTTTATTTTGCATATGTCCATACACGAGGGGCAGCGCGTGTGGAACGTACAGCCACTCGGTGGATTTGACGGGCTTGGCACATCGCCAGTAAGAACAATCCGTTCATTCGTAATATCTGGGTCAGGAACGGGAACGGCTGACAATAATGCTTTTGTATACGGATGCTTCGGACGCTCATATAACGTGTCTTTGTCCGCCAATTCGACAAGCCGGCCAAGGTACATCACACCGACACGGTCACTGATATGCTTGACCACGCTTAAATCATGGGCAATAAACAAATATGTAAGCTTAAATTCGTCTTTTAATCGTTCCATTAAATTTAAAATTTGTGACTGCACCGAAACGTCTAATGCGGAAACCGGCTCATCGCAAATCACAAGTTTTGGGTTTACCGCCAGTGCCCTAGCAATCCCAATCCGTTGGCGCTGGCCGCCGCTAAACTGATGAGGATAACGCTTTGCATGTTCTGGACGCAAGCCTACCGTTTCTAATAGCTCTGCGACTTTCTGTTTTCGTTCTTCCTTCGTGCCAATGCCATGCACGTTTAAAGGCTCGCTAATGATTTTTTCAATTGTGTGCCGTGGATTCAGGGAAGCATATGGATCTTGGAAAATCATTTGCATATCCCGGCGCAATTTTCGTACTTCTTCAGCGGACAAAGCTGTCACTTTTTGACCGTTAAAAACGACTTCCCCTTCCGTCGGCTCGATCAAGCGCAAAATCGACTTTCCCGTCGTTGACTTACCGCAGCCTGATTCGCCAACAATTCCTAAAATTTCGCCTTCCTTGACCGAAAATGTCACACCATCTACTGCTTTCACTTCTCCGATTTTTCTGGAAAATACGCCGCCATTAATGGAAAAATACGTTTTTAACTGCTTTACTTCCAAAATCGGCTTAGCCGGCATCTTCGTTGCCTCCTTCATATAGCAAACAACGGCAAGCATGGCCGTCCTCTAGCTCAAGAAGCGCTGGATTTTTCTGAAAACAGGCCTCAAAAGCAAATTCGCAGCGTTCAGCAAAACGGCAACCTTGTTCAATTGCTCCTGGCTGTGGGACAGTGCCTGGAATCGAGTACAATTGCTGTTTTCGTTCTGTAAGCTTTGGCAACGAACGGATAAGTCCCTGTGTATACGGATGTTTCGGCTGTTTTAAGATCGTCCGCACAGTGCCTTCTTCCACAACTTGTCCCGCATACATGACAACGACTCGGTGGCAAATGTCGGCAACAACGCCTAAGTCATGGGTAATGAGCAAAATCGCCATGCCCTTTTGTTCATTAAGAGATTTCATTAAATCAAGAATTTGCGCTTGTATCGTGACATCGAGCGCTGTTGTCGGTTCATCTGCAATGAGCACTTCTGGATCGCAAGACATTGCCATTGCAATCATAATCCGCTGCCGCATCCCGCCTGAAAGCTGGTGGGGATACTCATGAATGATTTCCTCCGCTCGCGGTATGCCGACATCGCGTACTAGTTGGATCGCTTTGGCCCGGGCTTCTTTTTTGCTGATTTTGTTATGGTTGCGAATTGCCTCAATCAGTTGGTTTCCGATTGTAAACAGAGGGTTAAGGGACGTCATCGGCTCTTGGAAAATCATTGAGATTTCTTTTCCTCTTAACCGTTTCATTCGCTTGGCCTTTGCCTTTGCAATGTCTTCGCCTTTATAGAGGATTTCGCCACCGGCAATTTTTCCAGGCGGACTTGGAATTAACTGCATAATCGACAGCGACGTTACGCTTTTGCCGCAGCCAGATTCACCGACAATCCCTAACACTTCCCCTTTTCGGACATGAAGGCTGACGCCATCTACTGCAGGAACGGCTGTTTTGCCAGACTGGAACGTTGTCTGCAAATTTTTAAGCTCTAACACCACTTGTTCCATCGGCACCCTCCTTTTTCAAAAGTATCGAAATATATCTTTTAAGATACATAAGTTTTTATAATAAAGCAATAAATTTTTACACTTTTATTATTATTTTTCCTTCATTTTTAATTCTCTATGTTATGTTTTCTAACAAGGCGCGTTCGTTTTCTCACTTACAAACCCTTCCTGTCTTAATTAGTTGCATGTTTCGATTTTCCTTCTATGAATTTCCCTTCCTTTCTCGTTCAAAAAAACAACGGGCTAAAAACGAGCCCGTTGTTTTTCCTGTACATCTTTATTCTGTTCTTACTCGGTTTCTGCTTCACTGTCTGTCTCTTGTTCAGTGCTGTTTTGGTTTTCTGGTTCTCCACCTGTTTGCGTTTCATCGAGTTCAAATTCTTCCACTTCGCCAAATTCGTCATCAACAGTTGCATTCGTAAATTCAATCACTTGCAATACATTTTCTTCTGTATCGACCACAAGTGCTTCAATCTCATCGCCTGGCTCAATAAATACCGCATTAGCGCTAGTGGTGACGTCAAATTCAAGCACACGGCTCTCCCCTTCTAGCAACACTTGCAAAAAGCGGCTATTAAATGTATCGCTTACCCGGTATACCTTACCAGAAACGGTTTCTTGCTCGTATAAATCGGTCGGGATATAGTCATCATCTGCCAAATCAGTCGCCAGCATTTGCCGATAATTATGAAAGGCTTCTTCACGGGATGCGCCTCTTGCCACACTGGAAGAATCGGCGTGTACCATCGCGATTTCACGCATTAAGCCACTTTGGTCGACAACTGGAACGACCCACGTGTAATTGTCATAAACCGAGTAAAGGACAGGTTGTGTTCCTTCCCATTGTTCACGTTGGTAGGAACGGTTGACCGCATCCAGAGCGCCACGGGCATTGGTCATTCCTGAATTTCCTGTATAATAGGTTGCTTCCCCTGTTTGCGCATTTACCATTGTAAAGCCAACCATCGCATTTGAATCTTGATTGGGCCGCATATGGTCAATCATCCAGTACATATCGCCATCGGCCCCTAATACGCCGATCATTTCCTCGTCACTTGTCGGCTGGTGGACGCCTTCCTTCGCAAACAAGGCGTTGATTAAGCCGTTGCTGTAAGTACCAAACCAGTTCGCATAATCGAGGGCGATGCTATAATCAATCGCATTGTCGACAAACTCAGGCTGTTCCCCTAATCGATACTGCTCCATTTCCCCCGTCACTGCATCGACTAGTATCACACCGTCTGCTTTCGGTGCTGTGCGGTAGTGTTTGTAATAAGCATATGAATAGGCGTAATACGGGTTGCCATCATCGTCTGGTTCAAACGAATAGCCAAGTAAAATGATATCACCATATGCTTTGCGGACATGGCGGTCAAGATTCTCACCAAAAAAGGCACTCGGCACATATTTCATTTCATAGTCATCAACAAGCTGTGCTTCCGCATTCGGATTTTCAGCACTAACCATGACATAGCCTGGTGCATGGTCAGCTCGCAGCCACCGCCAAATACTCGAATATTCAATCGGCGATACCCAGAACAGTTCGTCATTGATTTTCTGGATGCTCGTTTCCCCTAATTCATAAAACGAGTAATTGTCAATGTTGCCAAAGACGATTTCCGATTTGTAACGCGCGTATGTATAAGGCACGGAACGAACCCCGTCTTCTGTCACCGATTCAATTTGCTCTTCACTCACCTCAAATTCACCAAGCTGTGCGAGTTCTTTTGTTACGGTCAATGGATACACATAATTCATCGCTAACAAACCAAGCAAAAGCAAAACGCCAATGCCGCTTTCCTTTCCGACAGAAAAACTTGGTTTCTTTAACTTTTTCACCTTACTGCCTGATTTTTTGCTTGGTTGCGGAACGAAATGAACGAGCCCGGAAACAATTAAATTGATTGCGACAACAAAACCAAACGTATTTAATAGGCCAGTGACACTAACGTCAATTAACCATACATAAATAAATAGAAAGCTAAGTACAAGTCCAAATAAATAACGGGCTCCTTGTGCATACAACCATGATTTCGGTCTCTCTTTTAAGCGACTGGCCCATGTAAATACATTTAAATTGACACATGTGAACGCCATAATCAAAATCCAACTGAGCATATCTTTCTCCCCCTCTCTCTCCATTTATACGCATGCTGGCGCTAAAAAGTTTCATACCGCCCCTTTAAGTGAGTAGTGAGTTTAATTGCTCTGGATCCCACTTAGTCACCGTCCCTTGATGAAACACCATCTTCCACTTTCCTTGCTTATTTTGCCATATCGAACTGCGAAGCGTCCTCCTGCCGCTATTTTTGTTAATGATGAAATAAGTGGCAAGTGCCGTATCCACCGCAAGCATCCGAACTTGAAAATGGGACAATTTCCAATGAGGAACTGTTTTTTGATTTTCTGCAAATACATCCTCTTTGTGGATCACTGTACCGGAACTGCCAAATTCAAAAAAATCATCATCCAAAAGCTCACTAAGGCGGTCGAGCGATGTCCGCACTTCTGCAGTAAGCAACGCTTCTTCTTGGCTTTTCAACAACTTCGTTAGCTCTTCCATTGTATCCCCCTTATTTGAGTCTTTTTTCTGCCCATTCCTCTCGTAAAATCGCATACAAGTACTCATCCCACCAACCGCCTGACCGAGTAGGAATGCATTGCCGGCAAAATCCTTCTTTACGCATACCAATGGTCTCCATTAACTTCCAAGAGGCGATGTTTTCCGGCTGGCACGTGGCTACAATGCGATGGAGACCGATGTTAGAGAATCCCTCCTCTATACAAGCTTGTGCAGCTTCTGTCGCAAAGCCTCTCCTTTGCCATTTTGGATCGAATACCCAACCAATCTCATACGTATGGCCGCCAAAGTAATCAAAAAAATCAATATGCCCAATTAAAGAATCGCTGTGTTTTTCGATCACAGCAAAAGCCTTTGCATTATTACCGCTATTCGTTCTCACAAATGCTTTTGCTCCTTGTTTGTCTAATGCTCCACCTGGTATATAGTGCATGACCGCCGTTTGCCTAGCATAGTCATACAATCGGCTCCAATCGCTTTCTTGAAAAGGTCTTATGAATAGACGGTTCGTTTCTAACTCCATGGTCTTCCTCCCTTTCATCCTTATTTCCTCGTTTTCTTGACAGAAATACAAATAGCCTTTACGATATAATTCGGACTAAATTAATAAGATTAGAAGGTGATTTTGTTGTCTGTAATCGCATCATCGCAACCACACCGAGACATCCAACAGAACAAAGCACCCGCTTTAAACCGCCCGCAAAACCGGCTTGTCATTGGCGGCCTTGTGGTCGCGGCAGCGTTAACACTATTTTTGGCTTTTACACAAGATATTGTCCAACCGCTGCTCCTTGTCATCGGTTTAGGGCTTGGGTATACATTATTCCATGCTCGTTTCGGCTTTACATCGGCTTTTCGACGCCTAGCCTCTGTCGGCAACGGCCAAGCGATCCGTGCCCATATGGTCATGCTTGCTGTTGCTTGTTCTTTATTTGCGCCGATTCTCGCAATAGGCACAACATTTTTTGGCGCTGAAGCCACAGGCAACGTCTCGCCTGTTGGCGTCAGTTTGATTGTCGGCGCCTTTTTGTTCGGCATCGGCATGCAGCTTGGCGGCGGCTGTGCCTCAGGGACTTTGTATGCCGTTGGCGGCGGCCGTTCTGTTATGTTTATTACGCTATTATTCTTTATCATCGGTTCAACAATTGGCGCTGCACACTTTAGCTTTTGGATGAACGATATGCCAGCCGCAGAACCGTTTTCCCTTGCTACGTCGACGAACCTTGGCTACGGCGGTGCTTGGCTCGTATCGTTGTTGATTTTTGGGGCCGCCATCCTGTTGTCGCTCTGGATTGAGAAAAAACGCAACCCGCCGAAAATGGCTGCTTTGCCGTCAGCAAGTGGGTGGAAACGGATTTTCCGCGGTTCGTGGCCACTTATGGCCGCTGCAGTTGCCTTGGCAGTGCTTAATGCGCTTACTCTTCTTACGCGCGGTTCGCCATGGGGTGTAACGTCAGCTTTCACGCTCTGGGGCTCAAAAGCAGCAGACGCGCTTGGATTTAATGTAGAAAGTTGGGGTTACTGGCAAGGCAACATTGACGCGCTCCATGCGTCCATTTTCGCCGATACGACAACCGTATTGAACTTTGGCGTCATTTTAGGAGCCTTTATTGCGTCTGCCGCAGGTGGCTTATTCAAATTCTCAAACATTACCGCCAAAAATGCCGCAGCATCCGTGATTGGCGGATTGCTTATGGGCTACGGCGCACGCCTTGCTTTTGGCTGTAACGTCGGCGCTTATTTTAGCGGCATTGCTTCCTTTAGTGCCCATGGCTATATTTGGGGGGTAATGGCACTTGGCGGTACCTTTTTGGCTCTCTATTTACGGCCTCTTTTTGGCCTTTCCGTACCAAAACCGAAAGACACATTTTGTTAAACCGAACCGGCTTGGGAATCTTCTCCAGCCGGTTTTTTTGTGCGCTGACGCCTTCAATTGAGGTTATTGTAGCATAGTGGCAGATGGGCGAAAAAAATTTTCCTAAAAAAACAAAAAAGTTTGGCGCTGTAATGGACTAAATCGCCAAACTATTGTATGGTGTTTATTATAGAAATTTTCATTCGATATAATGGCATAATCGTTCTTATTTTAAAGAGTAGGAGGACACCCCATGAGAAAACATCTTTTATTTACGGTTGCACTTACATCTATAGCTGGCCTTCTTGTTGCTTGCGGAAGCACAGAGCAATCAGGCGAAGCGGAAAGAGAACGTGTTGAAATTGGCATTGTCCAGTACGCTGACCATCCTTCATTGGACCAAGCAACAGAAGGGTTCCGCGCAGCGCTTGAGGACTCAGCGCTCAACGTAACATTTGACGAAAACAACGCGAACGGAGATGCCAATACGTTGCAAACGATCGCTGACAAGCTTATTGGCAATGAAGTTGACCTAGTATTTGCCAATGCTACACCAGCAGCACAGATTATGGCCTCATCGATAACGGAAGTCCCTATTCTGTTTACCTCTGTTACGGACCCAGTAGGGGCTCAACTTGTCGATTCATTAGAAGAGCCAGGGGGAAATGTATCAGGCACGGTTGACTTCCATCCAGAAGCGATTGAAAAATCAATCGCATTAATGGATGAAGAGTTCGACCTCGAACGGATTGGCATGGTCTATAACGCTGGCGAGCAAAACTCGCAACACCAAGTGAACCTTGCCAAAGAAGCTGCTGAAGCTAGGGGAATGTCCATTGTTGAGGCAACGGTGCAAACATCTGCTGACGTGCAAACGGCGACAGAAAGCTTAATTGGCGACATCGACGCCCTTTATATCATTACAGATAATGATGTTGTTGCTGGATTGGATGCCGTTATCGGCGTCGCGGAAAGAGAGCAATTGCCATTATTTGTAGGTGAAATGGACTCTGTCGAAGCAGGAGGGCTTGCTGGTTTTGGCTTTTCTTATTACGACATTGGCTACAAGGCAGGAGAAATGGCCGTTGAGATTTTAAATGATGGAGCCGATGTAAGCACGATGTCCGTTGAGCTGCCGCCAGAACTCAATTTAGTGTTTAACCGCGGTGCGGCGGAACGAATGGGAATTGAATGGCAAGACAATTGGGAAGAGCTTGCTGATGAGGTCATCGATGAGTAACACGAAGGAAGTGAAAACCGGATGTTTACCGCTGTTTTTGGAGCTGTAGAGCTCGGCTTAATTTATGGAATCATGGCGCTCGGCGTCTACTTGTCATTCCGGATTCTCGATTTTCCTGATTTGACCGTTGACGGCAGCTACGTAACAGGTGCTGCCGTTGCTGCGATTATGATCACAAGCGGCTACTCGCCATTGCTTGCTACGTTTTGCGCCCTTGTTGTCGGCTTTATCGCCGGTTGCTTAACAGGAACGCTTCATACAAAAGGAAAAATCAATCCCCTTTTATCCGGAATTTTAATGATGATTGCTTTATATTCGATTAACTTGCGGATTATGGGCAACAGCCCAAACATCTCGCTGATGCGTGAGGATTCATTGCTGACTGTTTTTACAGACTGGTGGGCAGGATTGCCGATTGACAACGCGGTCAATGGCGCCTTAACTTCGATTGGGCTAGGCGGATTTACTCCATCAAGCTGGTCAATCCTTGTGTTCGTCATTGTCCTCGTCTTAGCAGTCAAGCTTGTCATTGACTTCTTTTTAAAAACGGAGTCAGGCCTTGCCTTGCGTGCAACTGGCGACAACCCGAAAATGATCCGCAGCTTATCAGCTAATACAGACCGCCTTAAAATCATCGGCCTCGGCATGTCCAATGCCTTCGTTGCACTAGCCGGTGCAACCGCGGCCCAGTATACAAAATTTGCTGACGTCAACATGGGCATTGGGATGATTATTATCGGGCTTGCTTCTGTCATTATTGGTGAAGCCCTGTTTGGCAAAGGATCGCTCGTTAAGATTACATTTGCCGTCATTATTGGCGCTGTTGTCTACCGCATCATTATTGCACTGGCGCTTCGCGTTGAGTTTTTAGAAGCAGGCGATTTGCGGTTAATCACAGCAGTGATCGTCATTTGCGCCCTTGTTGTACCAATGCTGATCGAGCAGTCACGCAACAAAAGCCGCAAAGCAAAACGGCTTAAAGCGATTCAGCAAGAAAGAAAGGAGGCCAGCAGCCTTGCTTCGCCTAAATGATGTTTATAAAGTCTTTAACGAAGGCTCTGTTGATGAAAAAATGGCGCTCCAGTCAATCAATCTCACACTGGAAGAAGGCGACTTTGTTACTGTGATCGGCAGCAACGGCGCCGGCAAATCAACATTGATGAATTTAATTGCTGGCCACCTGGCGCCTGATGTCGGCACGATTGACATTAACGGAAACAATGTCACCAATCTCCCTGAACACGAACGGGCTAAACTAATTGGCCGTGTGTTCCAGGACCCGCAAGCAGGCACAGCTCCTTCGATGACGATTGAGGAAAACATGGCAATGGCGTACAGCCGCGCCAAAAGGCGATCGTTTTTTCGGATCGGGGTAACCAAAAACAGGCGCGCTCTTTTCAAGGAACAACTTGCCTCGCTAGGCATGGGCTTAGAAGACCGTTTAACGGCTAAAGTCGGATTTCTGTCAGGTGGGGAACGGCAAGCGTTGTCGCTTTTGATGGCGACTTTTACAAACCCGTCAATTTTATTGCTAGATGAACATACAGCTGCACTCGATCCATCCCGGGCCGAACTGATTACAGATAAAACACGGGAAATTGTTAGCAAAACCAAATTAACAACACTGATGGTCACCCATAATATGCAGCAAGCATTGGATCTTGGCAATCGGTTGATTATGATGGACAAAGGACAGGTTATTTTTGAGGCAACAGCAGCCGAAAAGCGGAAACTGACCGTCGAAAAGCTGCTAAGTGAATTCCAAAAAATTCGCGGCGGCCAATTTGCCGATGATCGGGCCGTTTTAAGTTGAGGCAACGCTTTATGTCTGGATAATGGCGGCTATGTGGCTCCATTAATCGGAAACGTTACAGTCCAAGGGCATTCACTAACAAACATAAGTGAATGCCCTTCATGTTTAGAATGCAGGCTGATGTTGCCTGCTAGGAGAAGTCACTCCAAGGTTCAACTCTGTTTCAAACTCAACCCCGGGAGTACGAACGGCTAAGTCATACCTTGGCTTCTTTGTTTCATCTGTAAAAAAACCACAGCCAATGGCGTCTCCTTTAGCTAGAAATACTGGATTATTTAGCAAAAAATGTTTTATAGCAGGGGATTCGATATTTGCACTTAACAACACCCGCTTGTCCGCGAAAGCAGCAGGCGGCCATTTCACCGTTGTAGCAAAGCGCTTTTTATACTGGACCGTTCCTTTCGACAAAAACGGTTCACCGCCTTGGAAGTCGACCTCATCGATGTCTGACTCTCCACATGCCCATTCCAGCAAAAAGTCATAAACGGCAGCTTGCGCGCCACTTTGGCGATGCCGTGCCTCTCCGCCAGCTACCCCTATCAACCTTGCGTCTAAACGGCGATGTGCTTTGTTTATTGCGCACAAACCACCGCTAACGGCAAGCCCGTTTTCTTTAACAAGAAACAGCTTTCCGCTCTTAAATAATTTTTCAAAGGCAGTATCCACCGGTTCACTGATCGCGCTGTCCCCATGGCGATTATCGATTGTCGGCTTGTGCATATTATAATAAAACGCAAAAAAATCACTTTCTTTTTCTGCTACCTCATACACAAACCTGCCTTCATTTTTGCGGCGCCGTTTCCTTTCTTGTTTGGCCATCGATTGGACCAGTTCAGAAAACGGTCGCCTTGTGTCAACCGCTTGGTGGATACGGAATGGCAAAGTCCATACGCCATCTGGCACCGCTCTTTTTTCGGCCTCGCCCTTGCCAACAATTTCCAATCGCAAATCGCCTTCCTTTTCAATTTTGCATTCTGTTTCTGTTACTGGCTCGTTGCCAAAAAGGCGTTGTTTGACAAACGGGAACAGCCAGTGCTTGTCTTCCGTTGCGCCGATAAACTGGAGGGAGATTTCTTCGCCATTTACATTGCCGAACGCCTCGGTTCCATATGGCATTAGCAGCACCTCTATTCCAATTTTTACATTTGCCTTTATTGTACCATTTCTTCTCAATTTTTACATCCATCGATATTTGATAAACGTTAACATTCAAAAAAGCAATCCTATTCATCAGATTGCTTTTTTGAATGAGAACTAAATGGTATAATCGCTTACTTGGAAGACGCCTAGTTTTTCTGGTCGAATGTACGCTTTATCACCGATAGAAAGCCCCAATTGCGCAAAAGTTTTTTTAGGTTGCTGAATCTCAATCGTATCGCCTTCTCCAGCCCATTTTGCTTCAATAAATACAATGGGCCCTACAGGATGGACGGAAACAATATCAACTTGCAAATCCCCTTCGCCTTCATACGTTTTGGAAACAGCGATTTCATGGGGGCGAGCATAGCCAACGACTGGTCCATTTGTCGTAGCATCGATTGCAGCAAGCTCCCACTTGGCACCGGCAACGGCTAATTTCCCAGATTGGCTAACGCCTTTAAACGGATAGGCATTGCCTAGAAATTCGTAAACGAATGGGCTGTTTGGCTCCTCATATACTTCCGTTGGCGTGCCAGCCTGTTCAATCTCGCCTTTATTCATCACGACAATTTTATCTGCAACATCTAGCGCTTCTTCTTGGTCGTGTGTAACAAACACAGTCGTAATCCCTGTTTCTTTGTGCAACGTCCTTAGCCAGCGCCTTAGTTCTTTCCGCACTTGGGCATCAAGGGCGCCAAATGGCTCATCAAGCAACAGCACTTCAGGCTTAATCGCCAGCGCCCGGGCAAGGGCGACTCGTTGGCGTTGGCCGCCAGAAAGCTCTGATGGGCGGCGCTTTTCAAGTCCTTCTAGCTTGACAAGCGCCAGCAGCTGTTCGACAATGCTTTTAATCTCTGCTTTGCTTGGCCGTTCCGATCGTTTTAAAACATTCAAGCCATAAGCAATGTTCTGCTCAACCGTCATATGGGCAAATAATGCATAGTGTTGGAACACGAATCCCACTTTTCGTTTTCTTGGATTAACGTTTGTGACATGTTTTCCATTGATCCAAACTTCTCCAGAGTCAACTGCTTCAAGGCCAGCGATCATTCGCAAAAGCGTTGTTTTCCCCGATCCCGAGGGTCCGAGCAAAGCAAGCAACTCACCTTGCTCTACCCGTAAATCTACTTGCTTTAAAACATGGGTGTTCCCAAAGCGTTTGTCAATTTTGTTCAGTAAGATCGTCATAGCTCCTCCTTTTTTGCCGCCACTCTACCCATTGTTTAACGCCAATTGTAACGAGCGCAAATAGCGACATGAGCGCCGCTACTGCAAAAGAAGCAGTAAATTGGTATTCATTGTACAAAATTTCAATATGTAAAGGCATTGTATTTGTTTGTCCCCGAATGCGCCCAGACACAACTGATACAGCACCAAATTCGCCTATCGCCCTGGCACTGCATAGAATGACGCCGTATAAAAGCCCCCATTTAATCGCGGGAAGCGTGACATGCCAAAATGTCCGCCATCCGCCTGCCCCAAGTGTGAGCGAAGCTTCTTCCGCTTCAGAACCTTGTGCTTCCATTAACGGAATGAGTTCCCTTGCAATAAAAGGCAATGTCACAAACATCGTGGCCAGCACAATGCCTGGGACGGCGAAAATGATTTGGAAACCTTGTGCTTGAAGCCATTCGCCAAAAAAGCCGTGAACACCATATAACAAAATAAACACTAGACCCGCAATAACGGGTGACACAGCAAAAGGAACTTCAATTAAGGTGATGAGCAACTGCCTTCCTCGAAAACGGAATTTTGTCAATAGCCACGCTGCCGACAAGCCAAACAACAGTTGCAACGGCACGGTAATTACGGTCACAAGCAGCGTAAGCTGAATCGCTGAACGTGCAGCAGGCTCATTAATCGCTGCCAAAAACACTGTTAGCCCTTGTGAAAACGCCCCTGCAAAAATGACGATAAGCGGGAGCAATAAAAAAGCACCTAAAAACAAAAAAGCGACAATGATTAATAGGAATTGACTCCACGTTTTGCGGCTGTTTATTTTTTACGCCCCCTTTTGCCCTAATCGTTTTGACAATAGCCACTGCAAGCCATTGGTAAGCAGCAACAGCAAGAATGACACGACTAGCATAACGACCGCAATCGCGGTAGCGCCCCCGTAGTCAAATTGCTCAAGCTTCGTCATAATCAAAAGCGGCACTATTTCTGTTTGCATCGGCATATTCCCAGCAATAAACACAACTGAACCGTATTCACCTAGCGCCCTGGCAAAGGCAAGCGCCATACCGGCTAATAGTGCCGGGGCCAACACCGGAAAAATGACTGTTAAAAATGTTTTTACTGGCGTTGCTCCTAAAAGAGCGGACGCTTCTTCTACTTCCTTGTCGAGGTTTTTAAGCACAGGTTCAACCATCCGGACAACAAATGGCAAGCCAATAAAAGTTAACGCGATCGTGACGCCAATCGGCGTAAAGGCAACCTCTATGCCTAAAGGCGCAAGCAATGACCCAATCCAGCCATTTTCCGTATAGAGGCTTGTTAAGGCGATGCCCGCTACGGCTGTCGGTAAAGCAAACGGCAAATCGATCATGCCATCCATCAATCGTTTCCCGAAAAACGAGTAGCGTGCCATCACCCATGCCACTAATAGCCCAAACACGCCATTGATGAATGCCGCCATCAAGGCAGCCGAGAAGCTTAATCGAAATGCGGCGAACACGCGGGGGTCATTTACGGCATTCCAAAACGTTTCCCAGCCGTTGTGGACAGTAAACAACAGCAATGCAGCTAATGGAATGAGCACCACAAAGCTCAAATAGAGCATTGTAAATCCAAAGCTTAAGCCAAATCCCGGCAATATCCGTTTCATAGCAAACTCCTATCGTCTGTTTTTCTAGTTGTTCCATGCTGCTTATGGAACATCAAGGCGGCAACGCTCACCTTAATTGGGCTGGTATATCTGGTCAAATATACCGCCGTCAGCAAAATGTTTGTCCTGCGCCTCTTGCCAGCCGCCAAATTTATCGTCAATTGTAAATAGCTCTACTTCCGGGAACACATCGCGATGTTCCTCTAAAACTGCTTCATTCCGTGGCCGGTAATAATGGTCGGCGATCAACTCCTGCCCTTCATCGCTGTAAAGGAATTGCAAATAGGCTTCCGCTACTTCTCTCGTCCCTTTTTGGTCGACGACTTTATCGACAATGGCAACAGGAGGTTCCGTTAAAATCGACATCGACGGTGTCACAATATCAAACTCAGAATCGCCAAGCTCATTTGCGGCAAGAATCGCTTCATTTTCCCATGCCAACAAAACATCGCCAATGCCCCGTTCCACAAAAGAAGTCGTAGCGCCCCTAGCGCCTGAATCTAATGCAGTTACATTTTGGTACAAGTCTCCAACAAATTGTTGCGCTGCTTCCTCTGAACCATAAGTTTCTTCTGCGTAACCCCAAGCCGCTAAATAGTTCCATCGTGCCCCGCCTGACGTTTTCGGATTTGGCGTCACCACTTCCACATCATCGCGAATGAGGTCATCCCAATCTTCAATTTGTTTTGGGTTCCCTTTGCGGACAAGAAAATTAATCGTCGACGTATAAGGAGAAGATTGATCGGCAAATTGCTGCTGCCAATTTGGATCAAGCAGCTCCCGTTCTTGCAAAATATCAATATCATAAGCAAGGGCTAATGTAACGACATCTGCCTCCAAGCCGTCGAGAACGGAGCGCGCTTGGCTGCCTGAACCACCGTGGGAAGTGTTAATAGCTACGTGCTCACCGGTTTTTTCCAACCAATGGTCAGCAAATGCCTTGTTTACGTCTGCATATAATTCTCTAGTTGGGTCGTAAGATACGTTTAAAATCTCAACTGAATTCCCCTCCCCTGATGTTTCTTCACCTGAAGGAGCACAAGCCGCAAGCAGCACTCCTACAGTCGCGACAGACACACCATATCCCTTTTTCATAGAATACACCCCTTTAATCCGATTTAATGCATTAAAAATAGATAATTACTTGGTTTTTGAGCGAAAAGAAGAAACCGCTATAGACGGATTCGTTAAAAGAACTGACTCTATATTATTCTCACTATTCCGACCTGTCAATAGGTTTTTCGTTCTTTTCTTGACAAACAACAGTGCTCTTTAGGAATGTATACAGCTTGAATTCGTTCCATGCCCCCCTTGCTGAACTGGCGTTAACGTCGAAAGAACAGTCTGCTTCTCTTTTGACGATTGCGTTTTTTTCCACCATTGGGGATGTTCCCTCTTTTTCTGGACAGCTGTTTCCTGTAAAATGTAAAAAGAAGCATGAACCCTACTATTGAGGTGTGAGATGAAACAAACTAAAACGAATGCGATTCGCTTGTTAGAACAACATAAGAAACCTTATACCTTGTTTTCCTATCCGGTTTCAGATGGCAAGATTGATGGCCAATCGGTCGCGCAAAAGATCAATAAACCGGAACACGTTGTTTATAAAACTCTTGTTGCCCAAGGAAAAAGCGGTGCTATTTACGTTGCGCTCATTCCTGTGAACGAAGAGCTTCATTTAAAAAAGCTGCAAAAAGTGACTGCGGAGAAAAAAGTTAACATGCTCTTGGCGAAACAGCTCCATGATGTGACCAATTATGTCCGTGGCGGGTGTTCGCCAATCGGCATGAAGAAGCCATACCCGACTTTTATCGATTCCCAAGCAGCACAGCTAGATGCCATTGTCGTAAACGCCGGAAAAGTTGGCTTGCAGATGGAACTTCGGTTAAGTGATTTGGTCGAAGCCGCCAACGCTCAGTTTGCAGATCTAACAATCTAGCTACTCTGTCTTGTGATTAGAATCGCGATTTAAAGCAGCCTTGAGATGTTACGTTGCCTTCAGGGATGCGGGAAGACTACTACGGCCGGAGGCTCTTATGAAACAGAGAACGAAAATTTTATTGCTCTATTTATTTTGTAGCTTAGTATGGGTAGTGGGGTCTGACCTCGTGCTTCTTGCTTTCGACCAAGAAGTCATGCCGCTTTTCCAAGGAATGAAAGGCATCGTGTTTGTCCTTGTCTCTAGTGTATTTATTTATCTCTTAATCAGCAAAACCGAAAAGCTACAGGAGTCGGAAGAGGAAAAGGAAAAAATCGATACATTGATTAACTCAATGGTTGACTTTGTTAACTTTAAGGACGGCGAAGGACGTTGGATTCAAACCAATGACTATGGCCTTAAACTTTACCAGCTTGAAAATGTGGACTACCGTGGAAAGAAAGATTCAGAACTTGCGGCTTATAGCAAGGCAAGCCGCGAGCCGTTGCTTTATTGCGAGCACACGGACAACTTAACGTGGGAAAGAGGAGAAACGACAAGAACCGAAGAAGTTTTTCCGATGAAAGATGGAACAAAAAAGACGTTTGATACAATTAAAACGCCCATTTATGATGAAAACGGGAAACGAAAAGGGCTTGTTGTCATTGGCCGTGATATAACAGAACGGAAAAAAGCAGAGAAACAACTTGCAGAAAGCGAGCTGCGTTACAAAGCTTTATTCGACCATAATCCTGAGCTAGTGTACAGAATTGATTTGCACGGGAACATTGTGGATTTAAATGATAAATTTATGCAAGTAACTGGTTACAATCAAGAGGACGCACTTGGCAAATCAATTCTCACTTACGTCCAGCCAGATGACCACGAGCGGTTGCGCTGGAAATTAGAGCAAGTCAAATTGACACGGAAAGCACACCAATGCAACCAAGTCCGGATTAACCACCGCTATGGCGACCGTGTCATTGTCAACTGTGCATCGGTTCCGATCATCATCGATAATGAATTGGTTGGCATTACAGGTTACGCCACCAATATTACAAAAATAATAGAAACAGAAGAAAAGCTTCGTACGACGGAAAAGTTGGCAGTCGTTGGCGAATTAGCAGCTGGGATAGCACACGAAATCCGCAACCCACTAACATCCCTTAGAGGATTTGTCCAACTTTTCCAGGATGAAAGCAAGGAAAATAACCCCCTTCATCGGATTATGCTCGATGAATTAGAACGCATTAATACGATTGCGAGCGAATTGCTCGTTTTGTCGCGCCCCCAAGAAGTCGCCTTTCAAAGATGCAACCTCCGGCAAGTCTTAGGGGACGTCATTCAGTTAATGGGGACAAATTCACAGCTTAATGGGGCGACTCTGTCTCTTCAAGCAGAAGAAGGGCTATCTCTTGAGTGCGACCCTAACCAGTTAAAACAGCTGTTTATTAATGTCGTGAAAAATGCGGCAGAGTCAGGAGCGAGCGCCATTGTTGTAAGAGCATTCCCTAGCGGCACGCAAATCTGCGTGGCTGTGGAAGACAATGGCTGCGGCATCAGTGCCGACCGGATTGAAAGACTCGGCGAACCTTTTTATTCGCAAAAAGAACGAGGAACAGGGCTTGGGCTAACGATCAGCCATAAAATTGTTGAGGCCCACCATGGCGCGATTCAGTATAAGAGTGAGCTAGGAACCGGTACAACGGTTTTCATTGCTTTGCCGAAAGTACAATAAAGCAATTCTGAAGAAAACATAGATTGGAAACACCGCATAAAGCTGCTCTTCGTCTAGCAGCATCACTCAGTGGCCTGCCGATAACAGCAGGTTTTTTTATCTATACAGGGCCACCGTAACGTGATATAATCTGCCATTATTGGACGAATCGTTTTAGCTTTCAAACGTCGCAACATTCGAACAGAAAAGGGGGATGATGCATGTCTGAGTTGGCCGAGGCATTGCAAGCCCATTTAGGGACTCAAAAAGTGACAATCAATGAAACGGCCCTTGCGCTTCATAGCAAGGACGAATCCTACCATACGCCAAGCAAACCTGAAGTGGTCGCATATCCCACATGCACTGAAGATGTGCAAGCCATTATACAAATAGCTCAATCATTTTCCGCGCCTATCTATTCATTTGGCCTCGGCACAAGTTTAGAAGGCCATGCGATACCGTACGAAGGCGGCGTCTCAATCGATTTTTCAGAAATGAATAACATCATCGCTGTCAAAGAAAAAGATTTCCTTGTAACGG
This sequence comes from Shouchella rhizosphaerae, assembly GCF_900142675.1. Classification (GTDB taxonomy): domain Bacteria; phylum Bacillota; class Bacilli; order Bacillales; family Bacillaceae_D; genus Shouchella; species Shouchella rhizosphaerae. The sequence continues at coordinate 112,551 of NZ_FRBS01000004.1, forward strand.
TTCAGCCAGGGGTAACCCGTTCTCAACTCAACCAGGAATTAAAGAAATATGGACTGTTTTTTCCAGTCGATCCTGGCGCAAACGCGACACTTGGCGGCATGGCTGCCACCAATGCCAGCGGCACAACTTCTGTGCGGTACGGCATTATGCGGGATCAAGTCCGTGACTTGGAAGTCGTTTTAGCTGACGGTACGATTATCCGAACTGGCAATCTTGCAGCCAAGTCATCCTCAGGCTACCATTTAAACGGATTGTTTGTAGGATCAGAGGGCACTCTTGGCTGCTTTACAGAATTGACGTTACGTGTCCACGGCATTCCTGAACATATTGTAGCTGGGCGCGCGGCCTTTCGGACGTTAGACGATGCAGTAGCCGCCGTTGTCGCGATTTTACAAGCCGGCATTCCGATTGCCCGCGTCGAGTTAGTAGATGAACCTTCCATTGCTAAAGTCAATGCCTTTAGCGATACTGCTTATAGCCAAAAGCCTACACTTTTTCTTGAATTTCATGGCAATGAAGCAGGACTCAAACAAGACGTGGCCTTTACAAAAGAAATGGTGGCCGACTACGGTTGCGAAGCCTTTGCTTTTGAAACCGATACAGCAGCCCGCAATAAGCTATGGGAAGCGCGGCACAACTTGGCATATGCTTACGTGCACAGCGCCCCTGGACGAAAGCTGATGGTGACAGACGTATGTGTCCCCATTTCACAACTGGCAGACGCGATTCGCACAGCTCGAAACGCGGTCACTCGCTCTCCTTTTGAAGGAGGCATCATTGGCCATGTTGGCGATGGCAATTACCACGTTTTGATAATGATTGACCCAGCTAATGCTGATGAGATCGAAGCGGCTAACCGCTTAAATGAAGCGATTGTCAATGACGCACTTGCGCGCGGTGGCACGTGCACAGGCGAGCATGGCGTAGGCATAGGCAAACTGAAGTACCAAGTACAAGAACATGGGCCTGCGCTTGGTGTGATGCAATCGATCAAACATGCCCTTGACCCTGAAAACCGAATGAACCCTAATAAATTGTTGTACACAAAGACGGAGGATGTTGTATGAAGTGGATTGAACGGCTTAGTTCTTTTGCCGGAAAATATTTTGCATTGCTTGTTATTGCAGCGGCTATCACCGCTTTTCTTGTTCCAGAAATATTTATCCCAATTAACGCGTATGTACCGATTTTGCTTGGCGTCGTCATGCTCGGAATGGGAATGACGTTAAAGCCAGTTGACTTTAAACTTGTTGCCACACGCCCACTCCCTGTTTTGCTTGGCCTTGTGGCCCAATTCACGATCATGCCCTTTACGGCTTTCATGATTGCTTATTTGCTGCAACTGCCGCCAGAACTCGCGGCTGGCCTTGTGCTGCTTGGCTCCGTCCCTGGGGGCACCGCATCTAATGTCATGGTTTATTTAGCTAAAGGCGATTTGCCCCTTTCAATTACAATGACGTCAATGTCAACGTTATTGGCGCCAATCGCTACACCGGCTTTGCTTTATTTGTTAGCTGGCCAATGGCTGCCAGTCAATTTCGTCGACATGTTTACGATGATTGTTCAAGTCATTGTCATTCCCGTTATCGCCGGATTATTGATTAACCGTTTCTTGCCAAAAGTCGCAGCAAAAACATCTGTGGCGATGCCTCTTGTCTCTGTGCTTGCCATTCTCGCGATCTTATCAGCGGTGGTTGCCGCCAACACTGGCAGCTTGATCCAAGCAGGCTTGATTAGCTTTGTTGCCGTGATGCTCCATAATGCCGCCGGCCTCGCACTAGGCTTTATAGCAGCTCTCGCTTTCCGTTTGCCGGCCAGCCAGCGTCGTGCGATTTCGATTGAAGTCGGCATGCAAAATTCCGGTCTTGGCGTCGCCTTGGCCACTGCCCATTTTACACCATTGGCTGCCATACCAAGTGTACTCGCCGCTGCTTGGCACAACATTTCTGGACCTATCCTTGCCACATACTGGTCAAAACGGCCACTGCCACCAGAGGCCACATCACCACTAAATAAAAAAAGAGCTTCTTGACGAAAAACCCGCCGCATGTTGCGGCGGGTTTTTCCATGAGTTGGCTGCTTAAGGAGAAACGGCTTTTACCCCTATTCCTGTTTGGGCAAGCATGGAAAAATAAGAGGGGCATGTTTTGGCAACGCAGCCTGGGTCGTCTAGTTCGATTCCATCTACTTTTGCGCCAATCAGAGCAAGTGCCATCGCCATACGGTGGTCATCGTAAGTGTTTACAACAGTTGGCTTCGGCTGGCCTGGATAAACCGTTAATCCATCATGCCTTTCCTCGACACGGATACCTAAGCGGCTTAACTCTGTGCAAATTGCGCGAATGCGATCACATTCATGGTGTCGGATATGGCCAACCCCTTCGATGGCAATTGGACCGTCAGCAAAAGGAGAGATTGCGGCAAGCGTTAAGGCTTGATCGGATAACTCATTCATGTTAACGGTAAATCCACCCCTTAAACGAGTAGGTCCTTCTCCTTCAACAAACGATGGTCCGATTTCAAAGTTGCATCCCATTCGTTTCAGGATAGAGACAAACAGAATATCTGGCTGGCTTGTTTTCGTCGAAAAATGGCGTATACGGATTTTCCCTGCTGTGATTGCGGCAAGGGCAAGAAAGTAACAAGCTGTTGAGGCATCCGCTTCAATCGCGATGTCGTTTGCGACATAAGGGGAAGGGTTCACTTCAAGCAAGCTCCAATCAGGCGCTGCTTTCACTTCGACCCCAAAAGCTGCCATCAAGTCGATTGTGATTCGCACATACGCCTGTTGGACAATCCCATCTTTAACAGTGATCGAGACAGGGTTTTTCGCCAATGGGGCCGCCAATAAACAGCCGCTAATAAATTGGCTGGACAGCTGGCCGCTCATGTTCACTTTTCCCCCGTTCAACCCTTCACCAGATATGGAAAGGGGATAATGGCCCCTACGGCTTCCATACTGAATGTTTGCCCCTAATGCCTGTAATGTTTTTACCAAAGGAGCAATCGGGCGTTTGTTCATGCTGTGACTCGCTTCCACATGCCAGTTTCCCGTTGCTGCTGCCAACATTCCAGGCAAAAAACGTCCTGCTGTTCCAGCTGAACCAATATAAAGGGAGCCAGAATGAAACACCCCTCCTCTCCCATAGACAGTCACATTGCTTCCATCTACCGCAATTTCTACCCCCGTTTTTTTTAGCGCCTCGATGCACCAATACGTGTCATCGCTTTTTAACGCATTCCTTAATGTAGAAGTGCCTGACGCAACTGCTGCTAACAGCAATGCGCGATTTGTTGCACTTTTGCTTCCAGGCACTTCTAACGTAGCGTTTATTCTTTTTTGGCTCGGCGTTAAACGGAGGCGTTCGACGCCTGCTAAAGGCGTCCAAGGGCTACGTGCTTGTGAATCAAACTGAACCATGGTCCAATCTCCTTTGTTTTCGTTCTTCCTTTTATTTTAATGACAGAAATGATATAAATGAAATCAATATTATTAATCGATGACATAGGTGATATTTATGACAAATTTAGAGCATTACCGCATTTTTTATACAACGGCCAAAGAACAAAACTTTAGCAAAGCCGCTTCCTCTCTATTTATTACACAGCCTAGTGTCAGCCACGCCATTAAACAATTGGAAACTCAACTAGGCGTGTCGCTCTTTATTCGGCACTCAAAAGGGGTCTTTTTAACCACTGAAGGCAATGTGCTTTACTCGTACATCAAGCAAGCATTTGCCCATATTGAAACAGGCGAACGGCACCTCCAATCATTGAAAGCGCTTGAAAGTGGATCAATTACCATTGCTAGCAGCGACTCGATTTGCAAACATTATTTGTTGCCACGGGTTCCCTCTTTCTTGAAACGTTGGCCAAAACTTGATATTAAGTTCCAGCATGGCTCGACGCCAGACATTATGAAAAAATTAGAGCAAGGGCGAATCGACATAGGGATTGTGCACTTGCCTATTAACGAGAAGGACGTGGAAATAACCCCTTTTACATCGACTACTTGCCTCTTTTGTGCTAGTCCAACATACAAAACGCTTCATAACGGTACCCATTCATTAACGGAGCTTACCCGCTACCCGCTTGTCTCTTTTTCAGCAGGGAGCAGCACTCGCTCTTTTCTTGAGCGTTTATTCCAACAACAGGGGCAAACGTTTTCTCCAGAGTTGGAAGTCGGGAGCATTGAACTGCTAATTGAGTGCGCCAAGCTTGGCATGGGAATTGGCTTTGTTGCTAAAGAGCTGATCAAAAAGGAACTTGAGCAAGGCGAGTTAGTCGAAATCCCGGTTGATATAGCCATCCCTACTAGGGAAATCGCGCTCATTACAAAAAAAGCAGCGCCACTGTCAATCGCAGCGCGCCGCTTTTATAGCCATTTACTAGCCAATTAAATTACTCGACTTTTTCCGTATCACGTAAATAGAAAATACTTGCTGGATATTGCCAGAACCCTTCAATGTCATCGCCCATGCCGGCCAATAACACAGAGTGGTACAAATTGACGACTGGCGCTTCCTCGGCCAACACGTTTTGCGCTTCTTCATAAAGGGCCAAACGCTTTTGTTCATCCGTCTCTTTACGCGCTTGCTCTAGCAAATCGTCTAATTGCTCATTGGCAAAGAACGTTCTGTTGCCAGGGGCGCCAAAGTTGGACGAATGGAACATCGGGTACAAGCCATAATCGGCATCGACAGTTACGGTTCCCCATGTGCCGATAAACATTTCCGTCTCGCCATCGCCGGTCATTTCCAAATACGTAGCACTCTCAACCGGATTAACGGAAACATGAATGCCAATTTCTTCAAGTTGGGCTTGCAAGTAGGTAGCCAAATCAACTAATGAGGCAGTGCTGCTGTTGACAGTTAATGTCGCATCAAAACCGTCTTCGTAGCCTGCTTCTGCCAGTAGCTGCCGCGCTTCTTCTTGGTCGTATTCGAACGTATCGATGTTTTGGCTGTAACCTGTAACAGTAGGAGCAAGTGGCCCAATCGCCGGTTCAGCAACGCCGTCCAATAAGCCGTTAATAATGCTGTCTTTGTCAATCGCCATATTAATGGCTTGGCGTACTCGCTTATCCGTAAACGGTTCAACTTCAGTGTTAAAGCCTAGATAAGTCAAGTTCGAGCTCGGGGACTGTTTCACAGTCGTGTTTTCGGCAGACTCAATTTCCGAAATGCTGCTCGGGTTAACTGGGTAAATAATATCCGCTACATCGCCTTGCAACTCAGCAATTCGCGTGGCTTCCTCTGGAACCGTTTTAAAGGTAATCCCGCTTGCTTTAGCAAGATTGCCCTTGTCCCAGTAATCTTCATTCCGGGTTACAGAGACCGATTCGCCTGATGTACGGCTGTCCAATTCAAAAAAACCAGTGCCGATCGGATGTGCATCTACGTATGAAAAAGCAGGTTCGCCGTTTTCGATTGCTTCATAATCAGCGTCAATCGCTTCTTTGCTAATCATTCCACCAGCTGGGTGAGCTAAATGGGACGGAAGCGGCGAAAATGGGCCGTCTGTATGGATATGAACCGTGTACTCATCGATGACTTCAACATCGGTGATTTTATCAAACAAAAACGCAACAGGGGAACCTAGATCCGGGTCGCGAACACGGTCCAAGTTGGCTTTAACGACTTCAGCATTAAATGCACTGCCGTCGTGGAATGTCACGTCTTCACGCAACTTTGCTTCCCAGACATCATCTTCTATTTGTTCAAGGCTTGTCGCCAAGCTTGGTTGAATCTCATTGTTTTCATCAAACTCAACCAACTTATTATAAAGAGTTCCCATTACATATAATGAATTCCCATCATTTGCCCCATGGGGGTCGAGAGAAACAGGATCAGACGACAAATCAATCGTTAGCTCGGCCCCGCTTGCGCTGTTTTCCGCCTCATCGCTTGTATTTTCTGCTTGTTCAGGGTCGTTTGAGCATGCAGTCACGACAAGCATGGCAGAAGCTGCAACCGCTAACCATAAAGCGTTTTTCTTAAACATGATGTCACCTCTTTTGTTGTTTCCCCTATTATACTTAATCTCCCATAAGATTACTAGACTTTTTATAAAAGGGTTTGGTGAAGTCCATCATTTCTCGCCTCGCCAACAATATCAACGTGCTGTTAGCGCCCTGGCCAGACTGTAGACAAACGCTCGCATCCTTCGCTGCCACCTGTTCATCTGCTCATGAACCCACGTTCAATCTGCACGATCACGCTTCGGCCGACAAGCGTTTTCTATCAGTCTGGGATTTTGTAGACTATATCGACACTTTTGCCCCTTGATTATGAAATTTTACGTTTAAAAATCCAACGGTTGTAATAAAACAGGCTTGCTGGAAAACCGCCTAGTTTGATTAATTGTTTTGCTTCTGCTTTCAAACGAGGATGGCTCATAACTTTTTTATCTGATAAATAGAGCGCGTACAGTCCTGTTTTCAACAGCAAGTGGAATTTTTTATCAGGAAGCATTTGCAGCTTTTCTGTCGCCTTCTCATCAATGTATTTAAAACGCTCGAACATCTCTTTGCTGTCTCCATAATAAGCGACAAAATTCATTTCGTTTTCTTGGCGGTCTTCTTCTTGATCAATAAAATAATCGAGCAGAATATGGACGCCTTGTACCCAAGGAAAATAGGCCTCTTTTATTTGCTGGCCTTGAGCAGTCTGTACAGGGGCAGCGGCATAAGCAGCCATACAGTATAATGCAAGGGTCGAGGCTGTTCCGCAAGCAAATTCATACCAGCGCATCGTCGGGGCAAAGTGTTTGTTGCGTTCATAAAAATCCTTTAATAACGGCTCACGTTTTTCTTCCTCGACATGCTTGTATACTTGAAAATCAATATAAAACTGGGATACTTCCTGCATATGCGTTTGCATGTCTGCAAATCCAGGAAAAGAAGCAGTCGCTTCCCGGCAAGCATCGACCAATTTCCGCAAATACCCGTTGTCTTCAAAGTGATCACGATACTGATAATAATCGCCATGGGGTTTGTCCGGCGTCAAACAGTCTAAAAGTGCTTGGTGGATGGAACGGAAATCATTTGGATCATGGGCATCATTTTTGTCACAAAGTGTATCAAGATAATCACAAATCGTTTGGTAGGCAACTAAAAATTGAATATGGTTGTCCTTATTTTCTCCTGCCAGCAATGCAAAAATGCTGCCACCTTCACAATGAAACGTTTTATCATTGACCGTCCAAGCGGCTTGCTCTCGAATCTCAACATCGTCGATTTTTAATGCTTCTTGATGCCATTTTTGCAGCTCGGCATGCGCTTTTGGCACGGTTTCCTTAAAAGCTAATTGTATAATTTTAAATGGGTTGGCAGGCACTGTGCCCATATGTATTCCTCCTTCAACAAGGCAAGAAAGTCCGCTGCTTTAACTTTACCATATCAAAGGAAGCAATTCCTCTCAGAAGCACTCACTCTCATTTAATTGTCACGATTAGAAAAGAAACGCTTTATTGAAATGAGCAGATCATCAAAAAATATGAGAAAGGCTAACCCAAACGATATCAAAATCCATGAAGTGCTCCCTTCAAATGCCAAAGCGCCAATTAAAATTAGAATCATCCCTAAATAAAAACCAATGTCTTGTTCGCTGTCCCATTTCCTACTCGGAGTGGGTTCCGCTATTAGCTCGCTCTCCTTTAATAAATAATCAGTCGAAACGTCGAATAATTCACTTAGGCGGACAATATTTTGAATGTCTGGCAAACCTTTGTCTGTCTCCCATTTCCATACGGCTTGCCTCGAAACGTTCAATTCTTTCGCCAATTGTTCTTGTGAAAACCCTTGTTCTTCACGGAGCTGTTTCAGTTTACTTCCAAAAGAATGCATGTTTGCTCACCTCACCCCCTATGATAGCAAATCTAACATCATCGTGTACGCTACTTGCCGTTTATTAATGACCACGATCAGTTAAAAACCTGTTTACAGCCGTTTTACATAGCGAATTATGCTATGTTCAACCCCAGTGTGATCACAAAACATCGTTTTCGATTTATTATGAGCTATTTTTCTACTTTCCAAACTTCCTATTGGGTTTGCTCGCTCCTTCTGACTACGCTATACTGTTAAAAGGACAAAAAGCGAGGTGAACGATGCCAGATAGCCTAAGTTGCCTTTTCTAATACTATTTTTTAATAAAGGAGCTGCTAGGCATAATGAACTCATTGAAAACAAACCGCCTCTACCTTCGGGAATTGGCAGACAAAGATGCCCCCGAGCTGTTCACCATTTGGTCAACACCGGCGGTCACAAAATTTATGAATATCATTCCGTTAACGGATGTCACACAAGCAGAAGACATCATTCAGATGTTTGCACAGCTAAGCAAAGAAAAGAAAGGAAACCGCTATTCGATTTTCCTCGCTGAAACAGGCGATCTGATCGGCACTTGCGGCTTTAACCAGCTTGATGCTGACAATGACAGAGGCGAAATTGGCTATGAATTAGGGGAACCTTATTGGGGCCATGGTTATATGAAGGAAGCGCTTATGAAATTGTTGGAAGTCGGCTTTGCTTCATTTGCATTAAATCGGATTGAAGCAAAAGTCGAACCGGAAAACAGCGCCTCGATTGGCTTGTTAGAGAAAATCGGCTTTCAAAATGAAGGGCTTTTGCGCCAGTATGAAAAGGCAAAAGGCCGGTATATTGACCTTTATTTGTTTAGTTTATTAAAGGAAGAGTGGGCTTAAGCCCACTCTTTGTTTTTTCGTTTTCTTGCGCTTCGATAATGATAACAGCCTCTAACGATGTTGAGTATACACAACCCGCCAAAAATGACAGCGAATGAGAGCGGATTGTCCAACAGAAAAAGTGAGCCAACAGCAACAGCCAGACAAATCGCTGCGCTTAGAAAATAAACATGATGCCGAAACATTGTGCTTCATCCCTTTGCGGACTTTTTTGTGAAACGCCCGTTTACGGACTTCGACATAGTTGCCAAGGCTCCTCTAATTCGTTGATCATTTTCCTTTTCTATCCTTTGATGCCCGTTAGCGTAACACCTTCAACAAAATATTTTTGCCCCAGAAAGAAAACAAGAATTGCCGGCAACGTCATTGCAGTAGCCGCAGCCATAATTAAATTCCAGTCTGATGTATACGTGCCTTGGAGCTGCAAAAGACCGAGTGCCAATGTAAACAATGATTCGTCATTTAAGTAAATCAATGGGCCGAAAAAGTCATTCCACACATTCGTGAAAGTGAAAAAGGCAACAACTAGTAGCGCAGGCTTGACAAGGGGCAGGAGCACGAAAACAAAAATTTGCACATAATTGGCGCCATCGATTAATGCCGCTTCGTCTAATTCCCGGGGAATACTCATAAAAAATTGCCTCATTAAAAAGATGAAGAAGCCGCCACCGCCGAAAAAGCTTGGGAACACAAGAGGCCAATACGTATTAATGGCGCCAAGCTCCGTCCAAAGCATAAAAGTTGGAATTAATGTGACGGCAGGCGGAAGCATCATCGTGGCAATAATAAGTGTAAACCAAATATTTTTCCCTGGAAATTTAAGACGTGCAAAACCAAAACCGCACATGCAACTTGTCAACACTGTCCCGATTAGGACAGGAATCAGGATAAACAGTGTATTTTTCACGTACAAACCGAATTCGACAACTTCAAAAATTTCAATAAAATTGCTCCATAGCCAATGATCCGGCAACATTTTCGGCGGAAATTGGAAAATTTCAGAAGAGGTCATGAGCGCACTTCGTACCATCCAGAAAAATGGCAGCAACGACACAGCCGCTCCGAAAAGCAACAAGCAATAAGCGGCGATTTTCCAGCCCCGACTTCGCATTATTTGCCACCTCCGTAGAAAACCCAGCCTTTGCCCCATTTAAAAATCAACACCGTGAACAACGAGACAACAAGGAACAAAATCCACGCTAACGCGCTTGCATACCCCATATTGCTATGGACAAACGCTTCTCGATAGATTAGATACACATAAAACAAACTTGCATTATTGGGCCCTCCCTCTGTCATAATGTAGGCTTGGTTAAACGTTTGAAATGCGCCGATGAGCCCCATAATCAAATTGAAAAAGATGATCGGCGAAATGGCAGGGAGTGTCACAAAGCGGAACTGATGCCACGCATTTCCGCCATCCAACTCGACTGCTTCCAATTGGTCTTTCGGGATTTCTTGGAGACCAGCTAGAAAAATGAGGGCAGCGCCGCCGCAGCCCCATATGCTTAGCAAAATCAGCGATGGGATAACCGAGGCCTCGTCATAGATCCACATAGAGGCAGGGAGCCCAAAGAAGCGGAGAATGCCATTGAGCAGGCCAAATTCTGGATTAAATAACCACATCCATAAAATATTCGCTGCCACTGCCGGCACAAGCACAGGCAAATAAAAGAGCGTCCGCCACAGCCCTTGCCCTTTTACCTTCATGTTCATCAGCAAGGCGATCAACAAGGCAGCGACGAGTGTAGCAGCAGTGCTGGCAAACGCAAAGTACAGCGTGACGATAAGCGCTTGTTTAAAATAAAGATCTTCCGTGAAAATGGTTATATAATTGTCGAAAGCGATCCAATTGATGGTTTCCGCGATCACTTGGTAATCGGTGAAGCTCAAAACCAAGCTGGCAATGATCGGGCCAATCGTCCACACAAGCAAGCCCAAAATTGCCGGCAGTGTAAACAGGTAGCCAGCAAGATACTCTTTTCTCGCAAACCGGGTCGCCTTTTTCCTTGCCCGTATCGACGGTTTCAGCGGTTCAATGTCCACATTTGCCCCCTCCCTACTCATATTTATCGCCAAACTGGCGTTTCATCCTTGGCATAATGTCTTCATGGACGACTTCCTCTGCTGTTTTGTTGTTTAGCCATAGCTGGTCTAGGGCAGGTGAAATGATGTCGCCTGCTTTTTGCCGATCATCCCAAAAATAATTCGGGTTTTGGACAACATAGTCTTTAGCCCAGTCGATCACTGCCTCTTCGTATTCAGGTGGATGAATCGGCGTGTCGATCCAACGCTCTATTTTTTCACGATCCTCATACCAGGCTGTTTCGTTTGGCATCCACAGCCCTTCATTAATAAGCATTAACACATTTTCCGGATCCATGATGTATGTTAAAAACGTATCGACTGCTTGCCTATGCTCGCCTTCCTTCCCTGTCTCAAAGGCCACAATCGGCGTGCCGTAATTGGTCGTTGCTGGTTGTTCAAAATACGGCAGCACGCCGATGCCAAAATCCAAACCGTCTTCGACACTCGCCCGGCCAAGTTCTTGCATCGCCCATTGGCCATCAACGGCCATAGCGACACGCTTTGTTAAAAGCGCCGTGTCTGTCGCTGGAACGGTTGATAAATCCGACGGCTTTGGCATAACATGATGCACATACATTAAGTCGGCAACGTGCTGCAGCACTTCTATTGATTCAGATTGATCGATCAACAACTGTTTGCCTGTTTCATCAACAAAACCGCCGCCGTTGCTGAATAAGAACGAGTCGATCCACCCCGTAAAATTGCTGACGCCGTATGTTTCAATCCGGTTCTCATCAAAGCCAGGCTCATTCGCCCTCCGTCCGTTCCGGTCTACAGTGAGCCTTTTGGCAACCTCAACAAATTCATCCCAGCTCCATGCCTCTTCTGCCTTTGTTGGCGGCAATTCTACTCCCGCTTCTGCAAACAATTGTTTGTTGTAATAAATGTTTATCACTTCATTCGCAACGCTGCCCCCAGCAATCGGCCCATCATGAAACTGATATAGCGTATAATCGAGCTTTTCGTTTGCTTCGTTTCCTGTCAACAACGGTGTCAAATCCCGAAGCATGCCGTTTTCCACCCACGGGTACAAGCTGCCTTCTGGAAAATAGCCAACGTCGGGAAGTGTTTTCGATGCAGCCATCACATTCATTTTCTCCACATAGCTATTAATCGGGACAAGCTGTGCCCTCACTTGAATCCCTGGATGCTCGTTATTAAATGTGGAAATTAATGTTTCAACTGCTTCCCGCTCTAGCGGCCCACCCCAGTAGGTAAAACGCAGCTCTACTGGGTCATTGGTGCCGACAGAAGCAAACAGGCAGCCGGAACAACTAAAGGCGGCTAGAAGCGTGACAACATGACAGGCGTCCTTTAACCGACCTTTCATTGGCCTTTCCTCCTTTTTAAAAGCTATCTATGGCGCAGCCAAACAGCCATCTCGCCTTCGCCGCGGTTGGCCCAGGCATAATAAGGGATGAACTGCAATGTCACTTCTTCTGTTTGCAACGCCTCTTTAGCTAAATAGAGAGACCCGTTTGCATTGGCTGTGACTGTACGAACGCCTTTTCCTTCGAGCACGATCACGCCATTTAAGCGATCAGTGTCAAAGGACGCGTCGATGTTTTCCTGGCAGCGGATTGCCACACTTTGCAAGTTGCTGCCGTTGTCTGCTTCTTCCGCACAAAAAACAATCGGGCCCCGTTGCAACGCAATTTTGCCAGCGTTGGCTCTCACCTCGGGATGAGCATAGATCACTTTCGTTTCCAGCGGAAACTGGATCGAAATATGGTCGCCTTTTTGCCAAGTCCGTTCCACGTAAGCGTAGCCGTCGCGGACTTCCACATCGACAAAGTGGCCATTGACCGTGAGTTGATAGTCGTTTGCCCAGCTCGGAATACGGAAGGCAAGCGTAAATGGCCTGCTCGTGTCCGGGTTTACTTCCAATCCCACCTCTCCTTTCCATGGAAAGGAAGACTTCATTTTTAGTCCCACTTCACCTGAACCGATTGTGAGCGTCGATTCGTTTCCGATATAAAGGTGGATAAATCCAGTTTGATTTTTCGTTGTGTAAATATATTGACCAATAGAAGCCAGCAGCCTCGCTATATTGGGCGGGCAACAGGCACAGCCAAACCACGGCTGGCGCTCTGTTTTGACATGCTTTAAATCGTGGCGGTGCTTGGCAGCTTGTGGCCACACTTCAAGGGGGTTGACATAGAAAAACTTCGTTCCATCAAGCTGGATGCCGCTGATGGTGCCATTATAAAGCGCCCGTTCCATGACATCGCCATAGCGGCTGTCTGCTTCAAGTTCCAGCATGTTTTTGGCCCAAAAAACTAGCCCAATCGAAGCGCATGTTTCTGTATAAGCCAAATCATTTGGCAAGTCATAAGCAAATGTAAATGCTTCGCCAAACTCTGCCGAGCCGATGCCGCCTGTAATATACATTTGCTGGTTGGTCACATTGTCCCAAAGCGTTCGGCACACTTTTGCCAACTGCTCATCATCTGTTTCATTCGCTAAATCCGCCATAGCGGTGTACATATAAACGGCACGAACGGCGTGGCCCGTTGCTTCTTGTTGCTGCCGTACAGGTAGGTGTGATTGTGAATACTCGTATCGACCGCTGTACCAAAACGTTCCGTCCTCGCCTCGTTTTTTTGCTTCGTCGTCGAAAAAATGGGGCTCCTTTCCCCGTTCTTCTATAAAAAATTGCGCCAACCGCAAATAGCGTCGATCTCCTTTAACGCGATATAATTTTAATAACGCAAGCTCGATTTCTTGATGGCCGTCGTAGCCTCTAAGTTTCCCAGGTTCAGGGCCAAACACTTGGTCAATTAAATCAGCAAACTTGCACACCACATCCAAAAGTGCCTGTTTACCTGTCGTTTCATAATAAGCAACTGCCGCCTCGATCAAGTGCCCAGCTACATAAAGTTCATGATTGTCACGCAAATTGGTCCACCTTTTTGTCGGCGCTTTGATCGTATAATGCGTATTTAAGTAGCCATCCGGTTGTTGGGCACGGCTAATGAGTGCGATGAGTTCATCACAGCGTTGCTCCAGCTCAGGATCAGGCCTTTCGGCAAGTGTATAAGCGGCCGCTTCAATCCATTTAGCCACATCGCTGTCTTGGAAAACAAAGCCGTGAAATTCGCCCTCGGCTTCGCCAGCAGCGATTTTTAAGTTTTCAATCGCATGGCTCGGCGCCGCCCCTTCTATGCCATCATGCAATGCTGCCCATTGGTAAGGAATCACCTTTTCCTTTACTATGTCAATGTAACGCCCCCAAAAATCATCGGTTACGTGTATATGGCGAGTGCGTTGTTCAAGCATTGTCATCCTCCTTTTGTTGTAAGCCCTTTCAAAAATGATCATACCAAGCCTTGTTTTTGCTGTCGGTAGCGAGGAAATAAGAAAAGGTGGACTTTTCCGCCCTTCTTTCGTACGATGGAAAAAAATACGGGAAGGCGGACTTATCCATGGAAAGCGACTATTTAATGATTCATGCGCTAGAACCTGTTCGTTATGCATCAGCCGGGCGAGTCGAAACAATGAAGCCCTTTTGCCATCCTACCCGCACGCTGGACAGCTATGTATTGTTGATCGGCATCCGCGGCTCTTTGTTCATTGAGCAAGAGGGCCAGCTATACGAAGTCGGTCCTGGCCACACGTTGCTTTTAAAAAAAGGCATTAAACATAGGGGGATCAAACCGTCTAAGCCTGGCTTATCCTACTATTGGTTTCACTTTAATTTAGACAATCACCGTGCAACGTATCTAGACAAAAAACAAATGGACGAACAGATTATGCGGTTTCGCCAAGAACCGTACAGCCATATTCTTGCTTCATTCATTTTTATACCGACGTTTTTCAAGCCACCAGAAATCGAAAGGCTGAACATTTTGTTTAATCAACTAACAGACCTTGCCCAAGGAGGTGGCCGCACTCATTTAGGCGCCAGTTATATTATGACGTCATTGCTAATTGAATTGTCAGAACAACTGATTGCCTCTTATGCTTCGCCTCTTGCGAAAACAAGCCTTCAACGCGATTTATCCCACATTATGGAATGGATTCGGGTATACGCGAACCAACCTCTTACCGTTAAGCGCGTCTCCGACCAGTTTAATTACAACCCAGATTATTTAACGAGGCAGTTTAAACAACATATCGGCATGTCTTTGCAAAAATACATTACACTTGTCAAAATGACAAAAGCAAAAGACATCCTATCGCGGACGAGACGCACGATCAAAGAAGTTGCTGCTGACGTCGGCATCCAAGACGAAAAATATTTTATGCGCCTTTTCAAAAAAACAGAAGGCATGACGCCGACTGCATTCCGCAAAGCGTTTTACCGAATCCATTTAACAAATTTAAAGGAGTAGGCAAAAACGGGCCTTTCTCCTTTCTCTAAAATTCGATAAGTTTGCTTACACGCTGATCCACTTCAACACACCCTTCGCTATTCCCAAATTTCCTTTCGCCAAATGACGGCATCACGAAACCTACATTTCCCCATTTCTTGATTAATTATTGATAATTATCCGCTATCCTTATCTCAGTTAATGATGACTTGGAAAAGGAGAGGTCTTTGTGAGCACAATCATGTTAGAGACGAAACAACTGAGCAAACGTTTTGGCAAACAAGCTGCTGTAGCAGGCGTGTCATTACGCGTACCAAAAAACAGCATCTATGGGTTGCTTGGTCCTAATGGAGCGGGAAAATCAACAACGCTAAAAATGTTAACGGGCATTTTACGCCCCAGTTCTGGGGAGATTTTATTTGACGGGAGCCACTGGAACCGGTCTATGTTAAAAGACATTGGTTCTCTGATTGAAGCCCCGCCCCTTTATGGCAATTTAACAGCATTTGAAAATGTGAAAGTACATGCCTTATTGCGCGGGCTCCCTACACAACGAATTGAGGAAGTCCTCCATACCGTCGATTTAACCCATACTGGCAAGAAAAAAGCTAGCCAATTTTCGATGGGAATGAAACAAAGGCTCGGCATTGCCATTGCCCTTTTGAATCAGCCGAAATTGCTCATCCTTGACGAGCCGACGAACGGATTGGACCCACTTGGCATCCAAGAATTAAGAGAGCTGATTACGTCTTTTCCGCAAAAAGGCATGACCGTCATTTTATCAAGCCATATTTTGTCGGAAGTCCAATTAATGGCAGACCACATTGGCATCATAAGCGAAGGCCGCCTCGGCTACCAAGACAGCATCAAAGGCAAAGATGACTTAGAAGGGCTGTTTATGGAAGTTGTAAAAACAAACAGGAGGAAATAAACAATGTTCATCTCATACATGAAAGCTGAAAACTTAAAGCTAAAAAGAACATTTGCGCGAAAAATGATTGGCATCGTCCCACTCTTAACAGTTGCTTTTTCTTTTATTATGAACATGGAATACTTTGTGTATCTCACCTTCAATTGGTGGTCGATTTTGTTTATGCCGATGATGATTGCTTTGTTTTGCGCTTTGGCCCACGTCCGGGAAAAACAGGCCTCCAACTACAACGGCATCTATTCAGCGCCTGTCGATTTGCGGCTCGTTTGGCTAGCGAAAGCAAGCGTTATTGCCCTTTATTCCCTTGCTTCACAACTCATTTTTCTTGTAATCATGTTTCTGATCGAAATGGTTGTCCCACTATTTCCAGTCGGTCCTTTCCCTGTTATCGCTGCTTGCTTCTTACTGTGGGCCACGACATTATGGCAAATTCCGTTTTGTCTCTTGCTTGCCAAAAAATTCGGCTTTGCGGTTTCTTTGATCGTCAATCTTTTTGGCTGCCTAGCATTCGGCATTATCGCCGCCACAAAAGCTTACTGGTGGGCATGGCCGTGGAGCTGGCCGATCCGAGCAATGAGCCCTACGATTGGCATCCACCCAAATGGCTTGCCCCTTGAAGAGGGCGACCCATTGCTTAGCATGACTGTCATTCCGATTGCTATCATACTTTCTTTATTGTTGTTCGCAGTATTGCTTATGATCTCTGGAAAGTCATTCGCTTTCGCTGTTGTACAGAAGTCGAAACAGGAGGTGGCATAAAGGCGTGCACCTGCTACGATGTTTATATGCCGACGTTCTTAAAACGAAACGCACTGCTTTTATGTGGGTTCACTTACTTGCTCCACTGCTGTATTCAGCGGTATGCCTGCTCTATTTCCACGTCCGGGAACTCGATGGCGCTCATATCTATGAGTTGTTTATGACGCCATTAGCGATTGCCTTGCCTTTTGTCGTTGCCCTTGTGTGCGGTTTATCGGTTTCTCAAGAAGAACGAGCGGGGCACTTCCAAAACATTGTCGGCGCCCCATTACCGAAACTCATTCCGTATTTTAGCAAAATGATCTTTCTAATTTTGTTAAACGGCGTATCCATCTTTTTGGCGATCGGGTTATTGTCGCTAGGTTTCCTCTTATCACATGCTGAACTACCGCTTCTGCCTTTTTTGATTGGCGGGGCATGGCTAGTTGCCACAAGCGTTGTTCTTTATTTTTTCTATTTTTTTGTTAGTTGTTTGTTTGGAATTGGTGCGTCTGCTTTGTTTGGCGTCGCTGGCTTGCTGATGACAGCGCTTATGGGCACAGGGCTAGGCGATGCTTGGTGGAAATACAACCCATGGGCTTGGGGGACACGGTTATCCGGGTATGCGGGAATCGTCGAGTTTGAACAAATGGAACCTGTTTTTTTGTCCTTTCTTCAACAAGAATTGCGTACTGGGTTCATGATCGTCGCATCTGTTATACTATTCGTAACCGTTATAAGCAGTATCTGGTTTCATCGTTGGGAAGGAAAAAAGGCGTTAGAATAAGAGTTTTGACGCTTTTTCTCCTTCGCAAGTAAAAAGAACGTTCAATAAGGAATGGTTAACAGATGGCAAACATTCTTGCAGTCGATGACGAACAAGACATTCTTGTGCTTATCCAAAATATCTTGCAGCGTGATGGACATAAAGTCGATACGATCGCTCAACCAGACAAAGTCGCTCTTAACGCTTTTGCGGGTTACGACCTGATTTTGCTCGATGTGATGATGCCTCATCTTAATGGGTTTGACTTATGCGAAAAAATCCGTCCTATTGTTGATTGCCCGATTCTGTTTTTAACAGCGAAGGCAGAGGAAGCGGCAGTCGTAGAAGGGTTTACAAGCGGTGGGGACGACTATATTTCAAAACCGTTTAGCATACGAGAACTCAGCGCTCGAGTAAACGCCCATTTGCGCCGGGAAAACCGGGAAAAACACCATACTAAACGGGTGATCTCAGGGTTTGTCTTCGATTTTGACAATAAAGAAGTACATATCAACAACCAAAAGCTAAACTTGACAAAAAACGAATATAAAATTTGCGCCTTTTTGGCGCAAAACAAAGGGCGCACATTTTCAAGGGACCAAATTTACGATGAAATTTATGGGTTAGACGGAAATGCCTTGCATGGCACGATTACTGAATTTATCCGCACCATCCGCAAAAAATGCAAAGAACACGAAGTCGACCCGATTAAAACAGTTTGGGGAATCGGATACAAATGGGAATAGGCAAATCAAACAAGACACTGCGGCGAGAACTGATTTTTTATATGTTAACATTAGGCGTTAGCCTAACGACGGTGGCCGCCCTCTACTTGTTGCTTCATATCATTGCATTAAATGCAGGTTTTGTTTACCCAGCTAATCACTATGAACGTGAAGCTGAAAACCTGAGGCCGTCATTAGAAACAGTGGAACAAGTGACGGATAACATGATCCCTGAAATGATGTCTTACGCCATTTTTGATAAAGAATTAAACGTCAAAACAAAAGGAACGCTATCAGACAAGAGTTTACAAACTGTGCAAAGCATGCTTACCAATGAACCCTATACAAACCATATTCGCCAAACTGGCTATATGGTTGTTGAGCGGCCCGATGAAATAGGCGTCATCGAATACCCATTGCGAGCGGAATTCCGTTCCCCTTTCTTGCGGCAGCATTTGCCGAACTATGAACTAACGAGCATCGCCCTGCTCGTCATCCTGCTTATTGCGACCGCTTTTGCTGTAACGACACACTTTGCCAACAGGATGAAAAAACAGTTTAAAAAACTCCATTCGATAACGAAACAGATTCAAGAGCAAAATCTCGATTTTACTCCTGAGTCTTCTAAAATCAAGGAATTTGATGAGATCATTGACTCCCTGCTGGAAATGAAACAGTCCCTCCAGCATTCATTGAACACGCAGTGGCATATGGAAAAAGCCAAAGGTGAACAAATTGGTGCCCTCGCCCATGACCTTAAAATCCCGGTAACGGTCATTAAGGGGAATGCAGAATTATTAAGCTTGAGCGGACAACAAGAAGAACAGTCGGCGTATACGCACTATATTTTAAACGCGGTCCATAAAATCGAGCAATACATTTCCCAATTGATCCACTTGTCTCATACAGACGGATCTTTGCCGCTAACATTACGTAAAACCGACTTAGCTCCATTCGTTGAAATGTTATTGGCAGACGCTTCAGCCTATAAAGGAAGCAAAAACGTTAAAATCGTCTGCCAAAAAAACGAGTTAACGGCAGCTGAAATCGACCAACATCTGCTCCATCGTGCTTTGCTAAACATTGTCACCAATGCGATCGATTACACACCTGAACAAGGATCTATTTTCATTGAGGCTGCCTGCACGCCAACGACTTTCCACTTTACTGTGATGGACACAGGCAAGGGGTTTTCTGCTGAAGCATTAAAGCGAGCGACAGAGCTCTTTTTTATGGAAGAGAAAAGCAGACATACAAACAACCATTACGGCATTGGCCTCACTTTCGCTTCCAATGTTGCCAAGCTTCATAATGGCAGCCTCTCGATTGAGAATGCCGCTTCAGGAGGGGGTTCCGTATATGTAGCGATTCCGATTACAGCCAAGAACGGGAACGAAGGGATGAAAATGGAATAGTCTTTCTTGGAGGATACAGCCGCTACCGAGGGGGAACGGATAACCGTTTCCACCGGTAGCGCAACCGTGCTTTTTAGGAACCGAGGCACTCCCGATCCTGGCATCACGCCTGGACTGCCTTTGGCTCACTTTCTTCCGATATGCTTTCCTAGCTATTTGGCGACTCGGCCTCCAACCCCATCATCGCTCCATAATATTGCTGGGCAGTAGTAAAGGCAATAAACGCACAAAGCTCACTTATTTCTTTTGTAGAAAACTGCTCACTCAACAGTTGGAACAGCTTTTCATCAATCGCGTCTCTGTTCTTAAGGAAAACGTCCGCAAAACCAGTTGCCAACACCGTCTTCTCGTCAACGTGGTGCTGATCTGGCTTTCCTTTCGCCTTGCAATAAGCACAGCCGTTTCCTTGGGCCAGTGTCCTTCTAACTTGCTCTTTTAGCTCCGCGCTAAGACTTCCTTCCCGCTCTAATTGGGCGGCCAAATTTCCCCATGCTTCTAAAATATTCGGATTATGGCCAAGCAACTGTTGGAATGGCGTTTGGCCGATAGGTGATTTCTCAATTCTTGCCATTTGTCTGCCTCCTTTGTACAATTCAATTATATAAAGTGATCATTCGGATAAACATAGGAAACGTAATGAATTTATTGTTTTCACTTTATAAATCGAAATCATAAAAAGGAAATACATTAAAATGAAAATGGACGAAACCGACAGAAGTCTATTAAAGCTTTTAAAGCAAAACAGCCGCTTGTCGATGGCAGAACTCGGGCGGCGCGTCAATTTGTCTTCACCATCGGTGGCAGAACGGGTAAAACGAATGGAATCCTTTGGATTGATCAAAAAATATACGATTGAAGTCGATTATGAGAAATTAGGCTTGCCGATCCAATGCATTGTCGAAGCATCGATTAAACATGGACGCTATGATGCGTTCAAACACTATATCCAAACGTTGCCGAACGTCGAATTTTGTTACCGCGTCGCAGGCAAAGCTTGTTATTTGCTCAAACTGCAATTTGCAAGCTTTGCCGACGCCGAAGCATTTATTGATTCTGCAAGCCCGTACGCGTCAACTGTAACTCATTTTATTTTCTCGCAAGTCGATTGCTCGCTGGAAGGCTAGCCACTATAAAGCTGCTAGCCTCCTAACATATCGTTCTTCCTTAAAAAATGATTTGCACGAGTTGGGCGCCAATAAGCAGCGCCATTGCCCAAATGCAAATGGCCGAGACTTTGTTGACGCGCACAAGCCATGTACCTCTCTTATCAATCGCCCGCACCGTCTTCCCAGCAGCAGCAAGCAAACAGAAAGCGAGCCAAGAAACAGCAATGCAAGCTAGCGCAAACATCGCTTTCTCACTTAAACTTTCATAGCGAAGCGAACTCGTGCCTATGACGCCAATTGTATCCAATACCGCGTGAGGATTTAAAACTGACACGGACAGAGCAAATAAAACTTGCTTTTTCATTGACAACGTTTCATCTACGGCACTGGCATGTTCAGGTTTTGCCCGCCAAATCGATTGGCCGATCCATAGCAAAAAGACAAACCCGCAAACGAGCAAGAACACTTGCAGGCCAGGAATAGCAAGCACCGCTGCCGACACACCCATGACAGCCAGCAAAATGAGAGCCGTATCGCATAATGATGCCGTTATGACAGCTGGCATTGCGTTTAACAGCTTTTTATGTGTCGCTCCTTGATTAAAAATGAACAAATTTTGTGGACCAAGGGGCAATATGAGCCCGATGGATAAAATCATGCCATGTAAAAAAGCGATTCCCATTGCCTTCATCCTTTTATTGATTTTGCTCTTCCTCTCTTACCTTAGCTGTGGTTTAATAAAAACAACACCACCAATTGGCTGGGAAAAGACCCAACCAATTTCGAAGGGATTACACCATGGAGATTCAACTAGACCGACACAGCCAAACAACTCTATTTGAACAAATTTATACACGGATGCTTGACCGCATGTACCAAGGCGAATGGCCACCAGGAACAAAGCTTCCTTCTCAACGAAAATTAGCCGAGCAATTAGGGGTCAACCGCTCAACGATTATCGATGTCCTCGATGAGTTAAAAGCAGAAGGATGGCTCGAAAGCAAAACAGGCTCAGGCACGTATGTAGCCCACAATAGCTGGCAAACACTCTTCCCCCGTCAATATCACTGGAAAGAACGGATACGAGCAGGCATTCACCAGCCTAACTTGCAGACGATCCAGCTTATTAATGAATATGAAACAAAAGAGATCATCCGCCTGGGCACAGGGGAATTATCGCCTAGCCTCCTCCCGACGAAACAATTGGAAGAAGTGCTGCAATCAATTTCGCTTGACCCGCGCACAATCGGGTATTCAGAGCCTAAAGGGCACAAAGCGCTTAGACATGCAGTAGCGGTCCACTTACAAAAAAGAGGCATCCAGACATCGCCAGACTGCATTCTTATCGTCTCCGGCGCGCTCCAAGCACTCCAGCTCATCTCACTAGGATTGTTGCCACAGCATTCCACCATTTACTACGAGGCGCCCTCTTACATCGAGTCGTTGCATTTGTTCCAATCAGCAGGCATGCGCCTTTCTCGCCTTCGTTCTGGCGCCGAAAACATAACGTACAGCAAGTCACAAAAGCACGGATTGTTTTATACAATCCCGACGCTAAACAATCCGTCAGGGACGATATTGACGGAGGCAGAAAGACATGACCTCTACCAGCATTGGACAAATTTGCAAATTCCGATTGTGGAAGACGATGTGTATAATGAGCTCGCTTTTTCCGCCATCCCCCCGGCGATAAAATCGGTTGACACAGCAGGAAATGTCTTATATCTTGGCAGCCTTTCTAAAACAGTCAGCCCTGGATTAAGAATCGGTTGGGTGGTTGCCCCTGAACCAGTCGTCGATAGGCTAGCGGACATAAAAATGCAGTTTGATTACGGGGCCAGCGGCTTTTCACAGCTACTCGCTGCCACTTGGCTCGCTTCGCCACACCATGAAACACACATGCAGCAACTACGGGAAAACCTACAGCAACGGGCCACCTTCACGGAAGCATTGCTAGTTAAACATTTTCACAACATAGCCGTTTGGCAAAAGCCTAAGGGAGGGTTTTACATCTGGCTCCGCTTCCATCAACCGCTGGTGACGAAAGCACTCTTTTTAAAACTATTGCAAAAAGGAGTCCTTCTTCATCCAGGCTACTTGTATGATCGAGACAACCACCACCATTTGCGGCTTTCGTTTGCTTACGCTTCACTTCCAGAGTTGGAGAAAGGAATCGATTTGTTGGCGCAAGCAGTCAAAGCGATGACGACTTGATGGGACATCAGTAAATAGATAAAAAGCCCCCTAAAGCAAACCAACTGTTCGCCTTAGGGGGCACATGCTATTAGCCAAACCCCTTTACGTTGTGCTAACAAAAAGAGGCATTGCTGTGTGAGCCGCTTTAATCACTGACGCTGCCGAAACCATTTTCGCATTAAAACAAGATGGGCTTGATGGTAACGACTATGGTCAGCCATATGCCAAATGCCCCAACCGATTGTCGCTGTATGATCGTTGTATGGGATGATCTTATCCAGCTCTTCATCCTTAAGCGTTTGACACGTTTCCTTAAAAGATTGGAACACGACGTCGTAAGCATCAAGCACATCGACGATGGTCGAGCCGCTCTCAACGGCAGGCAGCTTCCCTGTTGCATCAAGTTCTGGCCCATATGCTTTTTCAAGCTCGACAGGAAGAGGTTCTTCCTTGATTCGGTAATTCCACTGCAAATCCACAAAAGCCAAATGCTTCAACAGCTGGCCAATACTATTGTATGCTTGGCCAGGCCCTTTATAGAAAAGCTCTTCTTCCGACACCTTTTCCAAAAGCCCCCGAAGTCGCTCGTAATTCTCCTCCACCATCGAAAAGAGCATATTCACGCGCGGCTCCATCTCTGTTTGTCTATGTAAATGATAATGCAAAGCAATCCCTCCCTCTCGTCAGCGTACCGAGTATAGTCACAAAAAGCTACTTTCCTGCTTGAGGCAAGCAACGATCCCTTTTTTTCTATTTTGTGGTAAAATGGACGTACAAACGTTAACCACAGCAAACACCACCTATCGCAAATAAAAAAATATCTATAGTAGTTTTTAATTCATCTGCAAATGTTAAACCAACACATAAAAAAGGCGTGGTCTAAATGGGTCCTACTGTTTACGATCCGAAGAAACATGCCGTTATTCTATTTGATGGCGTGTGCAATGTATGCAACCATTCAGTCCAGTTTATTATCAACCATGACAAGAACGGTTATTTTTTGTTTGCCTCTTTGCAGTCGCCGGTAGCGGAATCCTATTTCTCCACACTAGGCATTTCCGACAAAAACCTACGTTCAATCGTGTTGATTGAAGGAGAGCAGTATGTAACCGAATCAACCGCAGTCCTACGAATTTGCAAAAGACTAACGGGACTATGGAAAATTCTCTATGTACTTATTCTTGTCCCTCCCTTCATTCGCGACCCCGCTTACCGCTTGTTTGCGCGAAACCGTTACCGCTTCTTCGGCAAACGAGAGCAATGCATGATCCCCTCCCCTGAAATAAAAACGCGCTTTTTAGATTGATGGTGGAGCAAAAACGGAGCCGCACACGAGCCAGGCATTGCGGCTCTTTTGTTGGGATTGTTTGAGGAGGAAGAGACAAACACAGATATAAATTATGGCGCTCTTCCCGGCTATAGATCCAAGCATATGCCCCTTCTGCCTAAATCCAGACTTATGCCTTTGTTGGTTTCACGGGGAGTTACAAAAGGGTTATGGTATATCTATCAATTGCGTAATGAATGCGATCTCTAAAGTATCTACAATGGAATAGCAATCCCGAAGAAATCGAGTATGCAAGTATAAGGTATACTAAGCTTAGTAACTGTCTCATTCTACACTTGTCAGTCATTCATTTAAGGAGAAGCTTATGAAAAACATTTTTAATCAAGCGGACACCACGGAGATCTTGAACCGGATAGACAAATTGAGCCCAAATTCACGCCCTCAATGGGGTAAGATGGATGTTGCCCAAATGCTAGCTCATTGTTCCTCGTTCCATGACATTGCAATGGGAGAAACCTTTCCCCCAAGAGGTTGGTTAGGCATATTAATTGGAACATTTGTGAAACCGATTTTTTATAATGACAAGCCAATGGCTCACAATATGTCTACTATTCCTACAATTATGATTGTAGAAGAAAAAGAATTTGAAACAGAAAAAGGAAAACTCAAACAAAAAATTAGAACATTCCAGAACAATGGCCCGGAAAAATGCACGTCTCACCCACATCCCTTTTTTGGTAAACTGACTCCTGAACAATGGGGAAAAGGATTATATAAACACCTGGACCATCATCTAAATCAGTTTGAAGTTTAGGCATTAAGTAGCACCACCAAAAAGAGACCTTGATAAGCTTTTAGCTAATCAAGGTCAAAATTGAAATAGCAACTATTATTTAGATGGTTCTCTTCCCCAAACCCTCTTTCCATCAGATAAAAATACTGCACTTGGGGGATCATCATAGAGAGAAATTTCAATCAATGTACTTTTTTCTTGTTTCAACCAACTATATACACTGCCTTCATTAGTAGTAGGATGGGATAAAATATGATTTACTTGAAATGCGACTGCATAATACTCTGTGTAATCGGGATCATCATCATCTAATCCATTGTCTGTCTCAAAAAATGTGTCTGTTTTGCCTACAATTTTTAATCCACTGTTCCATTCTAATATGATTTCTACACCTTCATACTCTACTAATGTTTTAAATAAAGAATCTGCTTCCATAGATATCCTCTTTCTTATTTATTCTACTCTGATGGTTTTGCTGGTACTATATGAGCACCATCTTTTCCATAGTGTATCATTCCCCTATTAGTTTCAACGTATTTTCCAGTCACCGTCTCATAGTATTTACCTATCGGTTCACCAAAGTCAACTCTCTCTTTATTTTTGGTCACAGTGGTTCCTTTCCCGGCAAACTTATCAAGTAATTCTTATGCTTATTATCCCCATAGAAGATATTCTTGTGTTTTTCATTTGCAAGTTCTTGTTTGTAATTTGGAGTATGAGGAATATGCTTCTCTTGTGCACCTGGCTTTACTTTAACTGGAAATCCATTAACTTCTCTATACGGTCCGCTAGGTACTGATTTCTTGCCAATAGAAGGAGCGCCATTCCCCTTCCCCCTCGTCTTCACCTTCCTCGCCTTCGACAAGTCATATACTACTTCTCCCACTTTCGCTGGCTTCACTAAAATAAACGTCGTTGCCAAGGCTTTCTCCCCGAGCGAAGATTCTGGGTCGGCGAGCGTGAGGAAGTCACCGAAGAAAAAGTCGGCTGCTGCAGCAATAATGGGACCGATGTCGTTTCTATACGCGATCCCGTCGGCGCCGACACGTGCATCCATGGTTGGCCCGGAGTAATGCCCATCGTTGTATACCTCGTTGTATACCTCGTCGTCAACCTCGGCTATGAGGGGACCGTCGCCCGGAGGTTTGTTTTCGAGGTACGCTTGGATGGCTGCAACTTCTTCATCCGTAAAATCATGCTCTCCTGTAGCGACCACTTGCGACGTGTCCGTTTGAATCGCTTGGATACGGAGCTGGGCTTGGTACCATTGGTATTGGATCGGCACCAGCTTTTTCAGTTGCCGTGTCAGGATCGCTGGCGAGACGGTCGCGTTTGCCGGCAAAGTCGATAGGCGCGCAAACAACGGGAAATATGCCGGGGTAACGGCATGGGTTGCTCCCATCGCTGGCGCTCGGCACGCTTGCAGCGCCTGTTCATTGCTTAGGATGGCACTGACAGGTATTGGTTAAATTCTAACTGTTTCTGCTCAAGAGCAGTTAACATTCGTTACTCATTTTTACATTCCCTGTTCTTAGTTGATTTGGTTATAACGGGTTCGTTGTAAAAGAAGACAAAAAAAACGAAAAATGGATTTTTTTAAAATGTCCATTTTTCGAGGAGACAGTTCATTCATAGCTAATCAAGGTTTCTTTTATTATTATTCTTTATCAATTAGTATAGTATTACAAACAACTTCTACATTTAAAGGAGGCATTAAAATGTTACATTTTAACATACTTTTCCCCTCAATCTGCACATCTGTAATCTCAATATCTTGAATAAAATAAGGAATTTGAGTTTTGGTTAACTCTTTTAAGGGTTTCAATCTATCATTAACACTTGTTACAAATGAGAATTTTAAACATCCAGTAAAAAGTAAGATTACATTAAACTCTGTGTCTTCAAATACAATTCTTATCTCGTCCCCAAAAAAACTTGCTTCCATTTGCAAAACTCTAGCATCCCAATAATGCAGTTCTTCAATTTCATTTAGTATTTTTTGTGCATTCAAGTTAACCTACCTCACTTTTTATATGGAATATGGGCATCCGGACTTTTTCTATCCACAACATTTAGGTTTACATCAAGCGGATTACCACTTTCATCAAATATATGAACATGGTCATACTTTGTAACTTTGTCAGGAGGATCAATTCTCATCCAGATATTTCCATTAGCATCTCTAATATGAACAAAACCGTTATATTCAGTGTGTTTCCAGTTACTCGGTAGCCCCTCTAATATATCATTTTTGGTCATGTTAGGAATATTATCGGCATTAATTTTTTCTGTAAAATTACCTACACGATTGCCGTTCCCCTTCCCCCCAGTCTTCACCTTCCTCACCTTCGACAAGTCATAGATGACTTCTCCCACTTTCGCTGGCTTCACTAAAATAAACGTCGTTGCCAAGGCTTTCTCCCCAAGCGAAGCTTCTGGGGCGGCGAGCGTGATGAAGTCACCGAATAAAAGTCGGCTATCTCTAGAAAGGTCCTGATGTTGTTCTTATACGTCTTTCCATTGGCCTGAACGTCTATTTGCAAACCGTTGATATTTCTCTATTAAACCAATCACCAAAAAGTTATTGATATAACCTTTAGAAGTTAAAATTTCCATAAAATCTTTTTTATGTTGTTAAACATAATTTCTCATAAAAAAACACTTGTTGTCCGTTTGACAATCAAGTGCCTTATTCTAAATTTTAATTCTGTATTTGTTTTAAAAATCCGTAATACATCTACATCATTTTCTATTAAAGTAGCTTTTAAAACAGCTCTATAGGGTCGTTATCTTCTATATGATTTATATACTAACCTGAAAAGCTGGATTAGTAAGCATGCTTGAACGAGGAAACGGACGAAATTGGTCTACGTCTACTTATGGTTTTTGACGGTCCTTACATTATTCCTAGTGCATCCTTTAGTATATTCCTTTCATGTTCCAACATACCACTTACTAAAATTCCACAAACCGTTTTGTTATTGTCTAGAGCAAATCCTATATTATCATTTTGTACAATTGACACAATAGCATTTTCCGAGAATGATATTAATATATTATTACCTCCTATATAGACATTTAGTTTTCCATTTTCATCAATGTATGTCTTATTATTATATTTTTCAACCTGAAAAACAGGCATTCCTTTAATCAAAGTTATATTTCTAAAATCAACGTTCAATTCAGTATTGTATACATTCTCACTTAAAGTTAGTGTAATGGAACGAATATTCCCTGTATGTTTCCCTATACCTATTTCAATTAAAGATTTCTTAAAATCCCCAGTTCTCCAATATATTGTTGCTTCCTTTGATATATCCCAAGTACCGAATTCTATATTAATCGGTGTATAAACATCATATTCAATATTTGCAGACTGACATTCTTTGTATTCTGTAACTTTTAACATAAACATGTCTCCTTCTAAGGCTTATATACAGCATGCTTTATTACTGGTAGTAACCCGTCTCCACGTGGCTTACTAAATACAAGCTCCCAATTGCCTATATTCATAATCTCTTCATACTTAATACCTTTTTGAACAGCACTTTTCACAGAACTTTGGAAGCTTGACAATAATGTTTGACTATTTATCGGCATACCATGAGTAGTTGCATTTCTT
The DNA here is from genome assembly GCF_900142675.1 of Shouchella rhizosphaerae. GTDB lineage: Bacteria > Bacillota > Bacilli > Bacillales > Bacillaceae_D > Shouchella > Shouchella rhizosphaerae. The sequence continues at coordinate 141,238 of NZ_FRBS01000004.1, forward strand.
GTTATGTACTCAACCATATGTTTTGTTCCATTTGGGTGTACCCAAAATTTTTCACCGCCTACCGCTAATTCAAATGATTTTGGTATTTTTGTTCCTTCATAAAATGGTTGAGTAATTTTTATATTTCCCCACGCTGTACCATTATCTAAAACATTCCCCTTCCCCCCAGTCTTCACCTTCCTCGCTTTCGACAAGTCATATACTACTTCTCCCACTTTCGCTGGCTTCACTAAAATAAACGTCGTTGCCAAGGCTTTCTCCCCAAGCGAAGCTTCTGGGTCGGCCAGCGTGAGGAAGTCACCGAAGAAAAAGTCGACCACTCCAGTAACAATGGGATTTTCATTCAATCTCTCCTCGTTCGGAGGGTTGTTCTCAAGATACGTGTTGATAGCTGCGACTTCTTGATCCGTAAACATATATCCTGGTATGGTGACCACTTGCGACGTGTCCGTTTGAATCGCTTGGGTACGGAGCTGGGCTTGGTACCATTGGTATTGGATCGGCACCAGCTGTTTCAGTTGCCGTGTCAGGATTGCCGGCGAGACGGTCGCGTTTGCCGGCAAAGTCGATAGGCGCGCAAATAACGGGAAATACGCCGG
>NZ_FRBS01000004.1:142541-162532 GCF_900142675.1 Shouchella rhizosphaerae
CGATTTCGTCAAGTGCATCGAGTACTTCTTGTACGTCAAGTGTGTTCATCCGTCTGTTCCTTTCTCTATTATCGGCGGCTTGCCAGCATCTTGTCCACAACTCCGTATGTTTGAACGAGTTCTTTTGTTTCTGCTTGTACGTTTTTCACGACGTCCAAATAACGATTGAATTGGTCGGCATACCCGCTTTCTACTTCCAGCAATGAATGGAGAAAAGCCATCGACGACGTATGGAGCGCAGGCTCGTGTCCCGACACGGAATAGCTGGCCTGTTCCCCGGTTTCGCTTAAAGCGCTGAGCACGGAGCCTTCGTCGATTTTGATTTCAGCCATCGGTTCTCTCCTCCTTTCCTTTCCTATTTCGTCGCTTTTAACGTTTGGAGCGATTGTTGCTTTATGTTGATCACGACTTGACAAGAAGACACCATTGTTTGGAGCCGCCTCGTTTCCATTTCAATCGCGCGCATCAGTTGTTCCGTTTCGTCTTGTACGTTCGTGTAAGCCAGTTGCATATGGCGGCGAATGTCATCGTGCGTCGATTCGGCTTGGCCGCGCCACGCATCATGGTCTAGCTCTGGTTCGCTCCCCCATTTTTTATGGTCGTGAAGAGTCGCTTGTTCGGAAACAAGCGCTTGTTTGGCCGCCCGCAATCGCTCCAATTGCGCTTCTGTCTGGAAAAGTTGCGCCCGCATTTGGCTAATTTCATAGTGGAGCTTGGCTATTTCGGTTTGATCGGCCATCGGCCATCCTCCCCCCTGGTGGTTTCATTCTTCGTCTAAAAAAATGGCTATTCATTCCATTTTATTTTAAAACAACTGTTCGAAATCGTCTAGAAAAAACAGACTCGTACGTCAATTAAGTGAAACCAATATAGTAAGGCGTTTCTAAACGGGGAACTATCGACACCCCCCGATCCTCCTGCACATACAAAAAACCTCGAGGTGCTACTCGAGGTCCGTTTCTCGCTGTTGCTGGGACTTTTGGTTCGCCTGATTCGAGGCTTGTTGTTGGCCATTGCATTTTCCAGGGACGGTATTGTGGTAAGCAGGTGGTGCTGGCGGCAAATGAGGCTTTTGCCCCCAGGCATAAGGTTGAGGCGAATAGTGAAAATTCCCTCTACCGTCAAAACTTGGCCCGTATGCCCAGCGGCCTTTCCTGCTAGCTTCTCCTTCTGAAAAGTTGAAGAGCGTATAAGAGACTTCGCTTTTTTCGAGAGAGCGGGGAAAAGTGGTCGGAACGACAATATCTTCTTCACACTCTTCTAATTCTTTAATGGCTGCATACCACATGTTTTGATGGTATGTGTCCCTGGCAATGAGAAATGACAGCATGTCGCGAACACCTGGATCATCTGTCATTCCATAGAGTCTTGTAACTTGCAATCTTCCTTGAGACTCTGCATTCAAATTAGCGCGAAAGTCAGCGAGAAGGTTTCCGCTGGAAATAATATACTTGGCATTCCATGGGTAGCCCTCACTGTCTGACGCCATTGCGCCTAACCCTGAGACAATGGCATGCTGGGGATTGGTCCCTCCTAAAACAGCGGCGAGAGCCGGGTCCATTTCATAAGCGTTTTGTTGTACTTCAAATGGAGCGTTGTCAAGCAGCCTTGCAATCATCGTCGCAAGCATCTCCACATGGGCAATTTCTTCTGTCCCTACGTCTAATAACAAATCGCGGTATTTCTTGTCTGCCCGGCAGTTAAAACCTTGGAAAAGGTATTGCATCATCACGCTAATTTCTCCATACTAGCCGCCTAACACTTCTTGGAGCTTCGCTGCGTATACAGGATCTGGTTTTGATGGCTTCGCTTCATACTGAAGCTCTTTTACGTGGTAAAACAAGGCCCCATCTCCTTTACAGATGGCTGTTATGTACAGCCCTCATTCACTTAAATCGATTTTGTTTCCACCTTCTGTGCATACATACTATACGTTATTTGAGAATGAGCCTGTATCATGCCTGCTTTTTTCCTGCTATCCCAAAAGCAACGCAATGCCATGGTAGCCAAAGTAAACGCCGAAGCCGATTAGGCTGACGCCAGAAAAAGCGGAAATGGCAATGAGCGCCTTTTCATTCATAAAAGCGCGGGCGGTGCTTGAGAGAACAGCCATCGTAAAATCCCATGCCGCTATGCCTATAAAGATCGCCACACTGTACAGCCAAACAGTGGCCATTTCGTATTCAGCAATCGTTTTTGCTAGCACCGAGCCATAAATGCCGAGCCAAAATAAAATGGTCAACGGATTGGAAATCGAGATCAAAAATCCAATTTGGAATGATTGTCTCGGTGACTCGTTTGACCTTACGCCGAGACCCGTTTGTGCCTCTTTTTTCACCTTCATAATGCTCTCAAAACCTGTATAAATAAGGACAAAGCAACCAAACAGCCATAAGAAAACGGTTACGACCTCATACTCTAAAAAACGGGAAACCCCTAAAAACACAGCAAACATGTACAGGGCATCTGCTGCCATTGCCCCAAGGCCAACAGCCCATGAATTCATAAAGCCGCCTTTAATGCCTTTTTCTACTTGAGCCGCATTGACTGGGCCGATCGGAGCTGCCAATGAAATGCCTAACATGATGTAACTTAGAAATACCAATTTTAATCCCCCCTTGTCCCAGTTCTACTATATTCAGGAACAACGGGTTGTACGACCTTAAATTTCGCCTGGTATAGAAACGAAATCAAAGGCAGACGCTAATGAGGAGACAAAGGAGGAAGGTTGGCCTTGAGTAAGAAAAAAGAAAAAAATACAAGTTTAAACTGGTGGCAACTTTCACTTTTAGGCGTTGGCTGCACCATTGGCACTGGCTATTTTTTAGGTTCGAGCATTGGCATTGGCCTCACGGGCCCTTCGATCGTAATTGCCTTTCTGCTTGCTGCTCTCGGCACATACGTCGTCTTTATTGCGCTTGCCAAATTGACGGCTGACGATCCGCAAGAAGGATCGTTCTGTTATTATGCAGAACAAGCATTCGGGAACCGTGTTGGCTTTGCCTGTGGCTGGAACTATTGGATGTCCAACATTTTAATTATCGGCAGCCAATTAACAGCTTTATCGATTTTATCCCGTTTCTGGTTTGACAATGTGCCGCTTTGGGTGTTTGCCTCGATCTATTCGCTTCTCGGCATTGGTGTTGTTTTGCTCGGTACAAAAGGATTTGATTCGGTTGAAAATGTCCTCGCTGCCGTGAAAACGGCGGCCATTCTGTTGTTTATTGTGCTTGGGTTTCTCGCTGTTTTTCAATGGCTAGATGGGACAGGGCCGGATCCATCTGTTCCGTCTTCGTACAATGAGTTGTTCCCCCGGGGGATAAAAGGTTTTTGGGGATCGCTTATCTATGCTTTTTATGCATTTGGCGGGATTGAAGTCATTGGGTTGATGGCGATGCAATTAAAACAAAAACAAGATGCCCCTAAATCAGGTACGGCGCTGTTGTTGCTTTTAGCGATCATTTATACCGTTTCATTAGGACTCGCCGTCAGCATGGTCTCGTTTGACCAATTTACAGACAAAGAAAGCCCATTTGTGACCGCGTTGTCTGACTATCATCTTGCTTTCTTCCCCCATGTGTTTAATGCAGCCATTATTGTTGCTGGCTTTTCGACAATGACAGCGGCGCTATTTGGTGTGACGACGCTGCTAACAACCTTAGCCCATGACGGGAACGCACCTAAATGGTTCGAAAAGAAAATCAAATACAAGGACCTTCCTTTGCCTTCCCTTGGCCTTGCTGTTGTTGGCTTAATCTGTGCAGTCATTGCTGCGCTATTATTGCCCGGGAAACTGTTCGAGTATATTACAACAGCCGCAGGAATTCTTATTTTGTTTAATTGGATATGCATCGTCTTGTCCAATATGCGCTTGCTAAAGCAAACGTTTTTTTCCATAAGTGGAAACATTATTGGCATCTTGTTGATGTTGTTGGCCATCAGTGGCATCTTGGCGGAAAAAACGGGACGGCCAGGCTTTTACTTAAGCATAGGTTTCGCTGCAATCATTGTGCTTATTGCCTGGCTTGTAAAAAAACCGCACAAAGAACAGAGTAGCTCTTGAGCTAAAAGGGCTTACGTTGACGAGAATGGATTTCCATATTTCACTGCATAGATCAAAAAAATGAGTTCATACTAAAAATCGTAAGGACATTTCAATTAGGAGGACAAAAAATGGATTTCCAACAGCAACAAAACATGCACCAAAACATCGAAACAGGCCCTGTGACGCCACAAATGAACCATGGCGGCCATGAAATGTTTGATGTACACGAAGTTCTAGCAGGATCAATTAACACAATGAATACGTACACCATGTTAAGCCAGCATGTTCAAGACCCTGAACTTCGTGACATTTTGGATAGGCAAAAAGCATTTATGAAACAGGAGTACAACACTACTTTAGAATGCTTCCAAACAGGTCAAGATCCTGCAGTGCCGACAAAAAGCTACAAAATGAAACAAGGCAATGATTTTACGTATGGCATGAAGCCAGGCGGCCAACCGAAAAAGCCGATGGAATCAACGGCTGAAATCAACGATGAAACCATTGCCCTTTCGATGTTAAACGCAGTAAAATCAGTTGCTCCTATCAAAACAAACGCGGCAATGGAAGCGACAAACCCAGTCGTCCGCCGTGTGCTTGCCGATTCTTTGCCCAACTGCATTGAAATGGCTTACGAAATTTCGCTTTACCAAAATAAAAAGGGCTATTACCAAGTTCCGCAGCTTGTTCAGCAAGATATGCAACAGCTGCAAAACGGCTATGCCCAAGCTTCGATCAACTCGCAAATGCCTGGCAACTCTACGCATTAAAGCGAGTACATGCCGAGCCTCGTGCTTGGCATTTTTATTGTAAGCGATCAACTGTTTACTTTTACAATATTTTTCACCAATATAATGCTTGAAATCGTCTGATCTTCTGGATTATTATAATAAAGGTTGCTTTTTACATCACTTCGAAGTTTTACATCCAAAATTTATATATTGCGAGGTAATGACATGACGCTACACGACATAGACGATTCATTATTGGTCGATTCTTACGTAAAAGCGGTTGAACATCGTCTAGAAGATGATTTTATCGCGCTGTTGCAAGAAGAAGTGTTGCGCAGAGGCATCCGTCTCCCAGAACTTGTTCACTCCTAAAAATAATGATTTATTTTTTCTTCCTTTTATCCTGTCGCAGTCCAAACAACCGTCCCTCTAGCATTAACACAAATTCAGACAGCGACAGGCTCGACTTCTTTTATCCGCTCCGTTTCATTTTTGCCAACGCATAATTGGCGATAGCTGTGTCTTGCACTCCTGTGCCCGTCAAATCACAAATGGTTCGTTCCTGTTCAGACGTTCTGCCTTCCTTTTCTCCCGTTAAAATCGCTCCTAACTCAATTGCATGTTCAGCTAAAAAATCTTGTACATGATGGAGTTCGCCGATCGTCGAGCTTTGTGAGTAAAGGTCGCATACAACTTTGTCTGCTTTAAAAAATGCTGCTGGCTCGATTTCTTGCTTATGCTCTGCATCTGAGCCGATCGCAGTTACGTGGACACCTGGTAATAGCCAATCGGCTTTCAGTATATAGTGTTCGGCTGGTGTTGTCGTCACAATCAGATCTGCTTGTTCAGCAGCCTCTTGTCCACTTTTCGCTACGTGAACAGGAACGTTTAGTTCATCCTCAATTTCTTTTTTATAAAGGTGTACTTTTTCTTCAGACCGTCCGACAACAATGACTTCCGCAAAATTGCGGACAAGCTTAAGCGCTTTTACTTGCAGGCGGGCCTGCATGCCAGTGCCAAATACGGCGACCGTTGAGATCGTTTTTTTCGCTAAACGATCGGCAGCGATCGCGCCTGCTAACGCCGTGCGCACATCTGTTAAGTAGCCGTTATCGGCTAGCAGTGCTTTTGGCACGCCTGTTCTAGCGTCCATCGCAAGCATTAGTCCTCCTAAGCTTGGCAGCCCGATCGAAGGGTTGTTAAAAAAACCACAAGAAACTTTAATCGCAAACGTAGATAAACCAGGGATATACGCCGTTTTAATATCTGCTTCTCCCCGGTGTTCAGGTATATCGACACGGATGACAGGAGGCTGTGAGACAGTGCGGGAATGTAGCTTTTTAAACGCCTCTTCGATTTCAATGAGTGCATCATCGCATAGTGTTACATGGTTGCGGATCGCTTCTTCCTGATAGTGCTCCATAAACATCACTCCCTCAGACCTTTTTTGGCATAGCTATCTTTTTTTCCTGCCTACTTCTTAAAATTTATTCGCCAACTGAAACAGGAATTCACCTGCCTGTTGTCAAATTGGCAAGGAAGAGCATTTGCTAGGCATGAATGGAGGCATTTCAATGGACACGATTCCTGTCAAATCGGTTTGGCAAGCGCGCAAACGGCTTTTTCCCTATCTGCCAAAAACGCCCCTCGTTTATAGCGCTCCCTTATCTGGCCATTGCCAAACACCCGTTTGGTTGAAATTAGAAACATTACAGCCGAGCGGCTCTTTTAAGCTCCGCGGAGCGATGAACGTGCTCTTGTCTATGTCAGCTGAGTCAAGACAAAAAGGCGTTGCCGCTTTTTCCACAGGTAACCATGGCCTTGCGGTCGCCTATGCCGCCAAACAGGCTAAAACGCCGGCGACGATTTTTGTATCGGAAGCGGTACCGACTGCTAAGCAAGCTGCACTTCAAGCCAGCGGGGCAACGCTAACTGTTACAGGGCGCAGCCAAGATGAAGCAGGAGCCGCCTGTATCCGTCATTGTGAGCAAACAGGGCAGACGCTCGTCCCACCATTTGACGACGACAGGATTATCGCTGGCCAAGGCACACTCGCTTTAGAGCTGCTAGACGATTTGCCTGAACTTGATACGGTGATCGCTGGATTATCAGGAGGAGGGTTGCTTAGCGGCATTGGGCTAGTAATGAAACATACTGATCCGACGATTCAAGTTGCCGGGGCAAGCATCGTCAACGGAGCGGCTATGGAAGCCAGTTTGGCAGCGGGCCATCCAGTAGAAGTAGCCGAACAGCCGACTGTGGCCGATAGCCTTCTTGGCGGAATCGGTCTGGACAACCGTTGGACGTTTAAGGCGGTGCAACGTTATGTCGACACCCGTGTACAAGTTCCAGAAGAAGACATTGCCAAGGCGATGGCGTATTTATATGAGCATCACCATTTAATCGTGGAAGGAGCAGCTGCCATAGGAGCAGCCGCACTGTTAACTAATAGCATTCGCCCTAAAGGGCCTACCGCTGTTGTCATTACTGGCGCCAGCATTCATCCAAAAGAGCATCACCGCATTATTCGCCCTTACCTCTAGCCGAAAAAAGCGCGGACGGCATCGACGAAGCTATAGATGCCTAGCCCTGTACAGAGGACAACGACAATGCCGCCAACGATATTCATTTTTAATGAATTCACATAGTTGCCGAGGCGGTTTTTGTTGTTCATAATGATCAGCAACATAATGGAAACAAAAGGAAGCAACATTCCATTTAATGCTTGGGCAAACAGGAGGACGTCGAGTGGCTCAAACCCGAGGCTCGATGACACAACTCCGAATAAGATGACCGCCGCAAAGACGATTTTAAAGCGTTTGTCACGCATTCCCCCTGACCATTTTAAAATGCTGCTAGCGGTAATCGCTGCCCCCAGTGGAGAGGCAAGCGCTGAGGAAAAGCCAGCGGCGAATAAACCAATGCTCGTGAACACGAGCGCCCAACTTCCTAAAAGCGGTTCTAATTGGACAGACAAGTCTGACACATTTTTCACTTCCATGCCTTGCATCATTGTAGCGGACGTAATGAGAATAGCCGCAGTAATCAAGCCGCCTACGCTAATCGAAATGACAATATCCCAGCGGGAGTCTGCTAAATGGGCGGGCTTGTTCCAACGCTCAATCACGTTTTCCGAATGAAGGAATAAATTATACGGCACAACTGTTGTCCCAATTAAGGCAATAATCATAATAATTGATTGGTCAGGAACCGTTGGTATGAATGCTCCTTGAAACAATTCGCCTAAAGGAGGTTTGGCGACAACCATCGTCGTCACAAAGGTGATGCTCATAATCACAACAAGGACAATCATTAGTTTTTCGACAAGCTTATAGCTGCCGCTCAAGCCTAACGCTAAGATGACGATTCCGAAAAGAGGCGCAAGCACGTTTGGCGATATCCCCGTAAGCGTCGAGATGCCCATAGACGTACCAAGCAAATCGCCGGCCATATAGGCTGATGACCCAACTAAAATCGCGACTAAGACAAGGAACATCGACGCATATTTGAGCAGCGGATGTGTAAAATGCTCACGAATCGCTGCGCCTAGCCCTTTTTGGGTAATAATGCCGAGGCGGGCACTCATTTCTTGTAAGATGATTGTGGCAATAATCGAAAAAATGACGGCCCAAAGAAGGGCGAAGCCAAAGGAAGCTCCTGCCCTTGTCGCAGTTGTAACTGTGCCAGGACCAATGAAGGAGGCTGTAACAATCGCCCCTGGGCCTATCGCTTTCAATTTGTTTTTAAACATTGATGTTTTCATGTTAGTCGGTTCTTGTTGTTTCTCCATTCGTTCCCTCTTTTCTGGCGTTTATCCTTCCGCCCTCGATTGTTCTAAATAGTTATAAATCGTTTGCTTCGATACGCCTAAAATGTCCGCAATCCGCTCCACGGAACCTTGAATGAGAAAAGAACCCTTTTCGTCAAGCTGCTGGACGAAATACATCTTTTCCCGTTTGCCCATTTCTTCAATTGGCACGCCAATTTCCATCAGTGTATTTTTAATAAGCGTCTCAAAAATTTCTTCAATGTTTTCCGCGTAGGATTCATCGGTCACAGGGCTCGGCTGGCCCAAATAAGGGGCAGCCGAAAACTCACTAAGAACCTCACAAACGTTAGAAAAGGCAGTGATGTCATAGTTAATTCCAAAAAAGCCGATGACTTTGCCCGTGTCATTGCGAATAAACGAAATCGACGACCTTAACGTTCGGCAATCTTTCGTTCGGCTCGTAAAGCCCAGTTTATCTGGCACCTCATCGCCGTACTTTCTTAATTCTCTTAACACCACTTCAGTCGTCGGGGCACCGTGTTTTCTTCCTGTCACTGTGCCTTTAATATAAAACAAAGAAGATTGAACGTTCGTCAAATCATGGATAACCGCTTCACAATTTTTCCCAAACGTTGCGACAATCATATCTGCAATTGGAATGTATTTCCTCAGTATAATTTTATTGTCCACTTTCCACCCACCTATTCTCATTAACGTGGGCTTCTCCCCCACTATTTAGGATGATACCATGTTTTTCTCGTTCCATATGTGTCCTGCAAGCGCATAGAGAACGACTGTCGAAGCCAAGTGGGCGGAAAATTGGCTTGGATCTTGTTGTGGGTACACTTCGACAAAATCCATTCCAACGACTCCTTGTTTGCAAATTTCATGGACAAAAGTCAACAACTCATAAGAACTGAGGCCATTTCCGTCTACAGGACCGCCAGGATTGAACGCGTAGTCGAGCACGTCGCTACAAATGCTTAAATACACTTCATCGACATCTTGGCTCGCTAGCTTGTACATATGAGCCGCATATCCTTTTAAGTCACGCTGTTCACGTATGTCATTAATGGTGATCGTGACAGCTCCAGCCTCTTTTGCATTTCTGCCGCTTTCTGGTTTGTTGCGCGGGCCATGAATGCCGGCATGGACGATGCTTTCATTGCGCACCCCTTCTAATTCATACAAGCGTTTAAATGGGCTGCACCGAGCAAACGGATCGCCTTCGTGGTGGGGAAGGTTATCATAATGGGCATCTAAGTGGATAATGCCTACTTTTTTCCCCTCGTTAGCAAGCGCTTTAACAATCGGATAGGTGACCCCATGGTCTCCTCCTAAGCCAATAAGAAACGTGCCTTTTTTCCAAAACTCAGCGGCAAACCGCTCAATCCGCCTCATCGTTTCATCGACATCCGCTGGAACGACATCCACATCGCCAGCGTCACCGAGGCGAATATGCTCAAATACATCAATATGGTCCAATTCAGGCAGATAGCCGCTATAACGAGCCGAGCAAAGCCTCATTACTTTCGGGCCAAGTTCACAGCCTGTATAATCGCCCCATGTGACCGCCCCTTCCCAAGGAATTCCATAAACAACGGCATCAATCCCTTCAGTGGACTTCGATTTGGCGATATTTTTTGCATTTAGAAAACAAGGCGTATTGCCATATAGTTTCTCCATCAAATCCCCCTCTTTTTCTACAAGATGATTAGATATCAAAATGGTAATGATTTTTTTACAATTAGTCAATTTATTTTTATTAAAAGTCAAAAATTCTATGTCAAATCATCTTCCATACCTAATGCCGGATTTCCGTACAAAAAGTGAAGCAAACGACTGTACATGTCATTTGCCGCTCTGTTTGTTATAATGAAGCCGTATGAAGAACGTCGTTTCATAAATGGAAAAAATTTTATACAGGAGTAAAAAAATGAAAACGATATCGATTTTAATTGCAGATGATGAGGAGGAAATTGCTGACCTGCTTGCTATTCACTTAGAAAAAGAAGGATACAGTGTAGCAAAAGCAGCAGATGGACAAGAAGCGATTCACATTGTCGAAACGCAGCCCATCGATTTACTTATATTGGATATTATGATGCCGAAAATGGATGGCTATGAGGTAACCCGGCGCATTCGTGAAACGCATAATATGCCGATCATTTTTTTGAGTGCGAAAACGTCCGATTTTGACAAAGTACATGGACTGGTTATCGGGGCAGATGATTATATAACGAAACCATTTACGCCGATTGAATTGGTTGCCCGCGTGAATGCCCAACTCCGCCGTTTCATGAAGTTAAATCAGCCTCGTACAGCGGTTGATCCTAAAACACGGTTAGACTATCGCGGGTTAGTTATTTCTCTTGAGCAACGTACAGTCACTCTATACGGAGAAAACATTGAGCTTACTCCGAAAGAGTTTGATATTTTATATTTATTAGCAAGTCACCCAAAGAAAGTGTTTAGTGTGGAAAATATTTTCAAGCAAGTGTGGGGAGAAGCCTATTTTGAAGGAGCGAATACCGTTATGGTTCATATACGGACACTGCGGAAAAAGCTTGAAGAAGATAAACGGAAAGATAAGTGGATTAAGACTGTTTGGGGAGTTGGGTATGCATTCAATGGCTAAAATGATGCGTAGTTTTCGTGCTAAAATGGTGGCCTTATTTGGATTAAGCATGTTTTTATCAGCAGTGATCACATACGTACTCTTTAAAGGATTGCAGTTCTATTATCACACCGGGGTTGAATACGGGGATCCGGTTACGCACATTCGTAACTGGATAGGTGGATTCGGCGACTTTAACATCTTTTTTGTTTTGTTCATTTCCCTTTCTTTCCTGTTTTTCTTTCTCCTGACAAAACCCTATTCGATCTATTTCAATGACATTTCAAACGGCATTCGCCACCTCGCCCGCGGCGACTTTAGCCACACCGTCGATATCCAGTCAAATGATGAATTTAAAGATATTGCAAAAGACATAAATTTGGCCAGTAAAACATTGCAAGAGGCGATTCAACGGGGAGACTTTTCCGAAAGTAGCAAAGATCAATTAGTTGTCAATTTAGCTCATGATTTGCGGACACCCCTTACCTCTGTTCTCGGTTATTTGGATTTGCTCCTAAAAGACGAACAGTTAACGAAAGAACAAGTTAGACATTATTTAACCATTGCCTTTACGAAATCCACACATTTAGAAAGACTAATTGATGAATTATTTGAGATTACGAAAATGAACTACGGCATGCTTACAGTTGATAAAACCACAATCGATTTAACTGGCCTCCTTCACCAATTAAAAGAAGAACTGTATCCTATACTTGAAAAAAATCACCTAAGTGCCCGGATGAATTGTGAGCCCGATTTACTTATGAGTGGGGATGGTGATTTGTTAGCACGTGTATTTGAAAATTTGCTGACGAATGCGATCCGTTATGGAAGCGATGGTCAGTATATTGATGTCAACGGCTTTATCGATGAAAGCGGCGAGGTCGTTGTGCAAGTAGTCAATTACGGCAGCAGCATTGCTACAGAGGAGCTTCCTCATCTCTTTGATATGTTCTATATTGGCGATAAGGCACGAACCGATAGAGAAAATCGGACAGGTCTTGGTTTATTTATTGCCAAGAATATCGTCGAGCAGCATCATGGATCGATTGCGGTGGAAAGCAATGTCATACAGACTACTTTTGAAGTACGTTTGCCTAAAGAGGACGATTCGGTTTAAGAAAAATTTAATATTTACCCTACCTCTTTTTTAAATACTTTTACCTATGCTTTAAGCGAAGACATGAAAAATAGCTTAGGTGAAAGGTAGAGGTTGTATGGGAAAGGCCCCAACGTTCGTAAAGATTTCCGTCATTATAATGATTATGATTATACTCGTGGCATTATTTAAAGTCGCAGATAAAGGAACCAGCGGTGTAAAAGAGTCTTTTCCTTTCTTTCGTACGGACGAATATGTCAGTCCATACATTTATGTGATGGAGCGAGAAACAGGGCGTGTCGTTTATGAAGAAAATGCCGAGGCTAAAGTATATCCTGCATCGCTTACAAAGATCATGACCACCATTGTCGCCCTTGAACAGATTGAGGATCTATCTGCCATTGCCCCTGTCGATGTAACTACGTACCACGAAATGGTTGCTAGCAATGCTTCCATGGCTGGTTTTTTTGGCAGGGAGGACGTAACGTACCGTGACCTTTTATATGGCACGATGTTAACATCAGGTGGAGAAGCAGCAAACTCGTTAGCGGTTCATGTAGGGGGAAATGTGGAAAATTTTGTGCAGATGATGAATGACAAGGCTGCTGAACTTGGATTGAATGGCACGCACTTCACAAATCCAGAAGGTCTTCATAATGAAAAGCAATATACGACCGCTTCTGATATCGCTAAGCTTTTAGACTATGCCTTAAACAACAGTGATTTCAAGACTATTTTTACAACAAAGATGTTTCAAACAACGCCAACCGCCGAACATCCTGATGGCCTTTTACTACAATCCACTGTTCTCACATTCCTCCATAAAAAAGAGCAAGATAGGTTTGACATTCTTGGTGGAAAATCAGGCACCACCTACGAAGCAGGACAATGCTGGGCCACACTTGGCTTGGTCGAAGATACCGAATATATAACGATCGTGATGGGGGCTCCCTTAAAAGACATTAGCCATCCTGATCGGGCCCAAATCGCCGATACGCTCAAATTGTATCGAAAAATCGAGTCTAGTGAATAAAGTGATTGCAGCTGAAACGGCTGCAAGTCGCTTGTAAGAGAAAAGCCAAGTCATGTGATTCACTGACTTGGTTTTTTCTTCTGTCCGATTTGGCAGTTGAAAACAGCGCTGCCGCGTGCCTACATATCGATTGAAAACGTTTCTTTTAAGCCTTGTTTTCCTTCGTCTGTAATTTGAATCGCTCTTGTTTTCGGCAAACGTTGCACCCAATTTAACTCGATGAACCTTTCTAGCAATGCATTCCCCAATGCTCCAGCAAGATGGTGGCGCCTTTCACTCCAGTCTAAACATTTGTGTGAAAAGGAACGGCGTTTTTTCCTGGCGTTTTCCAGGTTAATTTGAAAAGCTTGAAAGAATGCCTCTCCTGATTCAGTAACGACAAAGCCATCCTTGTCTTCACGAATGATATTCATGTTGAGCAAAGAATCGGTTACTTTCACCCCTAAAGCGCCGGCGAGGTGGTCATAGCACGTTCTTGCCGAACGGATTGCTTTGTCTTGAGAGGCTTGATTGAACGACTTGATTTTTTGTGGCGGCGCAATCGATAAAAGCGACTCCATTATTTTTGCGATTTCTGGATCTTGAATCCCATAGTAACGGTGCCTCCCCTGCTTTTCGACAACAATGACATGGGCTTCGACCATTTTTGCTAAATGGAAGCTCGCTGTTTGTGGCTTGATGCCTGCCATATAGGCCAACTCACTTGCGGGATGGAACCGACCGTCTAATAAGGCGGTTAATATCGCCGCACGAGAAGGTTCGCTTACAAGCGAGGCAACGATGGCGACATTTGGATTGGCATTCATTTGAACACTCCCTCATGTAATCGATATTTCGATTATAATGGAAGTATTTATATTCTACAATCGACTAGGAAGGACAACAGAGGAGGAACAAATGAATGGAACAAGCAACTCAACGCATTCATACAAAAACAATTAATCCGAGCATTTTATACTACGGAACGCCTGTCGTTTTATTAACAACACTGAATGAGGACGAAACCGTCAATATTAGTCCGATTTCGTCTTCATGGGCATTAGGAGACTGTCTCGTGTTGGGCCTTGGACTTGGGGGAAAAGCGATTGAAAATATAGAACGCCATCCTGAATGTGTCTTAAATATACCAAGCCCTTCCTTATGGGAAAATGTCGAACGGTTGGCTCCACTAACAGGGAAACAGCCCGTTCCAGAAGGCAAGAAACAACTTGGATTTACGTATAAAAAAGACAAGTATGGCAGTAGTGGCTTAACGCCCGCTCCGTCTGAAGGAGTAAAACCGACACGGATTTTAGAGTGCCCGCTTCAAATTGAAGCAACGGTGAAACACATTCGCATTCCAGCGCATTCGCCCGATTTTGCGATTGTCGAAACACAAGCAGTACATGTACATGCTCATAAAGAAATCGTGCTTGGCGAAAACCATATTGACCCAAGTAAATGGAGCCCGCTCATTTATAATTTCCGCCATTATTTTGGCTTAGGCGAACAACTGGGAAAAACGTACCGGGCGGAAACATGAGCACGCTTTATGATTCGGATCATCAAATAAAGCCCGATTTTCTCTTAAACGAGAGTAAAATCGGGCTTTTCGTTGTCTCACGCTTCGCTAACAAGTTCATCACAGTACATCTGTTTTTTCAACAGAATGAACGGCGATCGCAGCAATGCAAAGTCCTACAACTGCCAATGTGAACGGAATGTAAATAATAGTAGCAATTGAAAAGCCTGGGTTGTAAGAGCTAATTAGGGCGACAATGATGATCGACGATACAATCGTTGCTGGCACTGATTTTTGGCGCATCCCAAAATACAAAGGGATTAAGCTTGTGCCTGCGGCAGCTAATGCATACATGCCCGTACTGCTCACCTTTTCAATTAGCATCGCGAAAGTGACGGTTTGGTCAACGACTTGCAGGACTGAGTTTCCGAGCCACAATGCAGCGCTGACAACAAGGTCAGAGCCTAAAATTGTCACGAACGTAAGCAAAAACACAAGCGCCAGTTTTGCCGAAAGCAGTTTTTTCCGCTGCACAGGCAATGCAAATAAAATATTGATCGTCTTGTTTTTATATTCCTCAATCACCAGCTTTGCCAGCAGCACAGCCGCAAACACAATAAACACGGCGCGGACAAACAAGCCACTAATAAAAAACCCTTCTTCCAGCGTATAAAAAGGAATGTCTTCGACCTCAAACTTGCCCATAAACATAAGGGCATAAACGGTGACCACGATTAGAAAATTGGCGACAATCGCTCCTTTCCAATACCAACCTAAGCTTGCTTTCTTTAATTCTAGTTTTAGTAAATGATACATGGCTTTCACTCTTCTTCCTGTGCTTTTTCTTGGTCAAGCACTTGATGGAAATATTCTTCTAACGATTTGTATTTTTTGCTGATCGCTTCAATTTCAACATGATGGTCGAGCATCGCCTGTGTGATTTCGTTTTGCCTATGACCGGCCTCATAGACGCGAATCGTGTTGTTGTGGAGTGCTTTGAAATTGCTTAACCGCAGCACGTCTTCCAACACAAAGCATGCTTGTTTTTGATTTTTGGTAAAAATTTCGATATATTCTGTATTTTCCTCTTTGAGCGCTTTCATAGAGATTTCCTGAAGCCATTTTCCGTTTTTGATAACGCCGATGCGGTCAGCAAATAGCTCGACTTCGCTAAGCAAATGGCTGGAAACAATCAATGTCGTTCCATATTCTTGGTTCATCATTTGAAACATCTCTCTCACTGTTTTAATGCCTGAGGGGTCCAGCCCATTCATGGGCTCATCTAAAATCAATAGCTCCGGTTTGACTAACATCGCCCGGGCAATGCCGAGCCGTTGTTTCATCCCGAGTGAAAACGTATGGACAGGTTTGTGTTGGACTTGCTCCAATTCGACCCATTCCAGCACTTCGTTTATGGCGTTTGGATCGTAATAGCCCATGTACTCAGACACCAATTGCAAGTTTTGCCGTGCTGTTTTCTTTTTATAAAAAGTAGGGTATTCGATCATGCTGCCAACACGGCTTAAATACTGATAAGACGAAGCCTTTATTGGCTCCCCAAACATGTCAATCGTCCCATAACTCGGTTTTACTAGATTGGTCAGCATTTTCATAATCACGGTTTTCCCTGAACCATTGGGGCCGAGTAGCCCATAAATTTCCCCTTTCCGTACACTCATCGTTACATTTGAGACCACCTCGTGCCCGGCTATGAATTTTGTCACATCGTGTAAACGTACAATCTCCTCCACTATGTTCCTCCTTCTGATCACTTGATTCGTTTATTAGTATAGAACATCGATTTGTCTTTTTTCTTTATCCTTTCTTACAAATTTCTTAACCGGCTTTTTTAGGGAGTGGTCTTACCTGATTTTTTTGAACGTGCAACGAAAGATCGTTTTCTGATAAGGAGTACTGATCGCTGTTATTGTCCCTTTCATGGCGACGACGAGGCGCTTCGTGATGCTTAGTCCAAGCCCGCTGCCGTGGAAGGCTGGGTTTCTAGCGTCATCCAACGTATACATGCGCTCAAATATCCGCTCTTGTTCTGTTTCGGGAATGCCTTTGCCTTTATCCCAAACGTCAACGACCGCTTGTCCCTCTTCTTCCGTTACCGACAGGCCAAAGACATTGCCTTCATACCCATAACGAATCGCATTCGCGATCAAATTACTCAACACCCGTTCGAGCCCTTCTTCATTGCCTTGAATGTAAATCGGCTTCTCGGGTATGTCGATTTGTACGGCCATTCCTGTTGAAGCCAACCACTCATAATGGTCAAGCACGCTTTGGCGGCAAACTTCATTTAACTCCATTCTGCTTAATGGCAACAGTTCATCGCCTGCTTCTAGCTTTGCTAAAGCAAAGAACTTATTCATTTGCGAAATCACCTGTTCTGTTTTCTCATGAAGGCGGCCAATGATTCGCATTCGTTCTTGTTCAGGCATTTCTCGGTCTAGTTCCAGCTTTTCAATGTAAGCAATCATCACCGTCAATGGTGTTTTTAAATCATGTGAAATATTGGCCAACATTTTACGTTGTTCCAGTTTGGCTTTATGGTAGTGAGCCACTTGTTGTTGATTCAAAGCGAGCAAGCGGTTGATTTGCGCAAGTACAAGTTGGAGTTCCTTTTCATCTGTCGCCACAAGCAATTTGCCGCTTGTTTCCTGGTCAACGAGCGCTTTAAGCTTTTCTTCGATAGCAAGCAAACTTTCTTTCGATTTTCTTTGCCGATAGAAATGCCAGCCTATCATAAACACAAGCGCTAGGGCGAAGACGACCGTTGCCACACTCATTGTGGTGCTCCTAGTTTATAACCGATTCCCCAAACCGTTTCGATAATCTCAGGTTTGGACGGATTGGTTTCAATTTTTTCCCGCAAACGCCTAATATGGACATTGATGACGTTCTCTTCACCAAGATACGGTTCATTCCAAATTTGTTGATAAAGCCGTTCCTTTGTAAACACGCGCTTTGGGTTTTCCATAAATACGTGCAGCAACTGAAACTCTTTTGCCGTCAGCTTCACCGCTTGCCCGTTTTTATAAGCCATAAACGCATCTACATCCAAGCGGATGCCTCCGCGATGAAGGACTCGTTCTTCCTTAGCGTCCGCTACTGTGTAGTCGGTAGCACGCCTGATCGCTGCCTGTACCCGAGCTGTCAATTCAATGAGCGAAAACGGTTTGGCGATGTAATCATCTGCCCCAAACCCTAGCCCAAGCGCTTTATCTAAATCGCTTCCTTTCGCGGAAAGAATCAAAATCGGCACAGAACTATGTACACGGATTTGCTTTAAAAGCGTCATTCCGTTCATTTTCGGCAACATTAAATCGAGCAATACTAAATCCACGCCGCCATTTGCAAACAATCGGGCCGCCTCTTCTCCATCGGCTGCTGTCAATACCCGATATCCTTCATTCTCTAAATGCGCTTTTACTAAATCGCTAATTTCTGGATCGTCCTCAACGAGCAGGATTTGCTTCACTGGTAAAACCCCCTCTTGCAAAAGTTTACCACGGGCACCTGCCCTGCTCAACTTGTTGGAAAAGCGGCTGTCTCTTTTAAGAAAGTTTATTATATGCTAATACGAAGCGTACACCTGTTTTTAACATAGAAAAAGGTGAAGGGCATCCGCCCTTCACCTTTTCGTGTTGCTTATGCTGCCTTTTTCCTTCTAAGGAACCAGAGAATGGCTCCAAGAACGAGTAGGCTTGCACCAATGAGAAGCAAATTGTACGTGCTTGTCGCTGTTTTCGGCAACTTGCTTCCATCTGACGGCGACTTGTCTCCTGGTGTCGGCTCTTGAGGTTTGTTCGTGCCGCCATTACCTGGTTTTGGCTCTTCTGGCTTATCGCCAGGAGTCGGATCGACTGGATCTTCTTTGTCTCCATCGCCAGGTGTTGGTGGTGCTGGTGGTTCGGTAATTTCGATTTCTGCTTCAGGTTTGTCTGGATCGTCAATGTTGCCGCCATTTACAGTTGCAACGTTTTTAATCGATGTTCCAGACTCAATGGTTGCTTCAAATGTGACCGTACGCCATTCCGTGTCAGTAATAGTGCCAAATTCAGCTGTAACTGTACCGTCTTCGAAAGTGGCTGTACCGCCTTCACTTACTTGTAGGCTGCCTTCAACGAATGCTAAGCCTTCTGGAAGTTGGTCGATGATCGTTAAGTCTTCTACGGCACTGTCTTCAACCGTGTTGCGCGCTTCGATCGTATATACGACCGTGTCGCCGACTTCGTAACCGTCTTTGCTCTCATCTGCATTTTTCGCTGACTTTTTCGATTCAAGCTTCGGCTCTTTCGGATCAACGTCTACTTCGTGTTCTGGCTTGTCTGGATCGTCGATGTTACCGCCACCTACGGTTGCAACGTTCTTGACTGTTTTGTTCGCAAAACCTGGTTCAATTGTTGCTTCAAACGTGACCGTGCGCCATTCGGTGTCTTCGACATTGCCGAATTCGGCTGTAACGGTGCCGTCTTCATAGGAACCTTCGCCACCTTCGCTTACTTTCAGGCTGCCTTCAACAAATGCTAAGCCTTCTGGAAGCTGGTCAGTGATGCGCAAGTCTTCGACTAAGCTATCTTCGACTGTGTTGCGCGCTTCAATCGTGTACACAACCGTGTCGCCGACTTCATAGCCGTCTTTGCTTTCGTCCGCGTTTTTCGCTGATTTTTTCGACTCGAGCTTCGGTTGTTTCGGATCGACATCAACATCTGTGCTTGGCTCATCTGGCTCGTCGATATTTGGCACTTCAACGACTGCGACGTTTTTGATCGTCTCGCCTACATAGCCAGCATCAATTGTTGCTTCAAACGTAACTGTGCGCCATTCGGTGTCTTTGACTTCGCCGAACTCAGCCGTTACCGTTCCGTCTTCAAAGTTTCCTGTACCGCTATGGCTTACTTCCAAGCTGCCTTCCACAAACGTTACCCCTTCTGGAAGAACGTCCGTAATGGTGAGGTTTTCGAGCAAGCTGTCTTCAACCGTGTTGCGCGCTTCAATCGTGTACACAACCGTGTCGCCAACTTCATAGCGGTCTTTGCTTTCGTCCGCGTTTGTTGCTGATTTTCTTGACTCAAGCTTTGGCTCACGTGGGTAGATTTCGACATCTTCACGTGGCTCATCTGGGTCGTCGATATTGTCGCCATCGACAACGGCTGTATTCTCAATATCTTTCCCTGCTTGACCTGG
>NZ_FRBS01000004.1:162772-164169 GCF_900142675.1 Shouchella rhizosphaerae
TGAATCGTATACCGAAGTGTGTCGCCCACTTCTGGGTTGTCCTCATCGGTATTGCCGTCTGCTTTTTCAAGCAGTGCTGCCGATTTTTCTGATTCCGTTTTTGGCTTTTTCGGATCGACATCGACATCTGTGCTTGGCTCGTCTGGATCGTCGATGTTTGGTACTTCAACGAGTGCGACGTTTTCGATCGTCTCGCCTACATAACCAGAGTTGATCGTTGCTTCAAACGTAACCGTACGCCAGTCATTGTCTTTAACTTCACCAAATTCAGCCGTGACCTTGCCGTCTTCATAGCTGCCTGTGCCGCCATGACTGACTTCCAAACTTCCTTCAACAAACGTCAACCCTTCTGGAAGGACGTCGCTGATTTTTAAGTTTTCAAGCAAGCTGTCTTCGACCGTGTTGCGTGATTGGATCGTATACACAACCGTGTCGCCGACTTCATAGCCGTCTTTGCTTTCATCAGCATTTGTTGCTGATTTTCTCGATTCTGTTTTTGGCTCTTTTGGATCGACATCAATGTCGGTTCCTGGCTCGTCTGGCTCGTCGATGTTCGGTACTTCAACGAGTGCGACGTTTTCGATCGTCTCGCCCACATAGCCAGAATCGATTGTTGCTTCAAATGTAACTGTGCGCCATTCGGTGTCTGTGACTTCGCCGAATTCAGCCGTTGCCTTGCCGTCTTCAAAGTTGCCTATACCGCCATGGCTGACTTCCAAGCTGCCTTCGACAAACGTCAGACCTTCTGGAAGAACGTCCGTAATGGTGAGGTTTTCGAGCAAGCTATCTTCAACGGTATTGCGCGCTTCGATCGTATACACGACCGTGTCGCCGACTTCATAGCGCTCTTTGCTTTCATCTGCGTTTTGAGCCGATTTTCTTGACTCAAGCTTAGGCTCTTTCGGATCGACATCAATATCGGTTCCTGGCTCGTCTGGCTCGTCGATATTTGGTACTTCAACGAGTGCGACGTTTTCGATCGTCTCGCCTACATAACCAGGGTTGATCGTTGCTTCAAACGTAACCGTACGCCATTCGGTGTCTTTGACTTCACCGAACTCAGCGGTTACCTTGCCGTCTTCATAGTTGCCTGTACCGCCATGGCTGACTTCCAAGCTGCCTTCCACAAACGTTAGCCCTTCTGGAAGAACGTCCGTGATGGTGAGGTTTTCGAGCAAGCTGTCTTCAACAGTATTGCGCGCTTCGATCGTATACACAACCGTATCGCCGACTTCATAGCCGTCTTTGCTTTCATCTGCGTTTGTGGCTGATTTTCTTGATTCTAGCTTTGGCTCACGTGGATAGATTTCGACATCTTCACGTGGCTCATCTGGGTCGTCGATATTGTCGCCATCGACAACGGCTGTATTCTCAATATCTTTCCCTGCTTGACCTGG
>NZ_FRBS01000004.1:164379-492146 GCF_900142675.1 Shouchella rhizosphaerae
TGAATCGTATACCGAAGTGTGTCGCCCACTTCTGGGTTGTCCTCATCGGTATTGCCGTCTGCTTTTTCAAGCAGTGCTGCCGATTTTTCTGATTCAAGCTTTGGCTCTTTCGGATCGACATCAATTTCCGTTCCTGGCTCATCTGGCTCGTCAATATTTGGTACTTCAACGAGTGCGACGTTTTCGATCGTCTCGCCTACATAACCAGAGTCGATCGTTGCTTCAAACGTAACCGTGCGCCATTCGGTGTCTGTGACTTCGCCGAACTCAGCCGTTACCGTGCCGTTTTCAAAACTGCCTGTGCCACCATGGCTGACTTCCAAGCTGCCTTCGACAAACGTTAGCCCTTCTGGAAGTTGGTCCGTGATGATGAGGTTTTCAAACAAGCTATCAGAGACTGTGTTCCGTGCTTCAATCGTGTACACAACCGTGTCGCCGACTTCATAGCCGTCTTTGCTTTCGTCTGCGTTTGTGGCTGATTTTCTTGACTCAAGCTTTGGCTCACGTGGGTAGATTTTGACTTCTTCTTGCGGACGATCTGGCTCGTCCAAATTGTCGCCATCGACAACGGCTGTATTCTCAATGTCTTCCCCTGCTTGACCTGGCAATACGACCACATCAAATTCAAGGGTATGCCATTCTGTATCTTCGACATTGCCGAACTGGCCTACCACTGTGCCATCGACATAGTGACCTTGATCGTCATCTTCCTCATCAGTGACCGCTTCGCCATTGACTTTCAGCGTGCCCGGTACGTATTCCAAGCCTTCTGGAATCACGTCAGAGATGGTGAGGTTTTCGATCAAGCTATCTTCGATCGTGTTACGTGTTTGAATCGTATACCGAAGTGTGTCGCCCACTTCTGGGTTGTCCTCATCGGTATTGCCTTCTGCCTTTTCAATTAGGCTTGCAGCTTTCTCAGACTCTAACACTGGCTCTTTTGGATCGACATCAATTTCTGTTTCTGGCTCGTCTGGCTCGTCAATATTTGGCACTTCGACGACGGCAACGTTTTTAATCGTCTCGCCTGAATAGCCTGTGTCAATCGTTGCTTCAAACGTAACTGTGCGCCATTCGGTGTCTGCGACTTCACCGAAGTCTGCTGTTACGGTACCGTCTTCAAAGCTTCCTGTGCCACCATGGCTGACTTCCAAACTGCCTTCCACAAACGTTAGCCCTTCTGGAAGGACATCTGTGATGGTAAGGTTTTCAAGCAAGCTATCAGAGACCGTGTTGCGGGATTCAATCGTGTATACAACTGTATCGCCGACTTCATAGCGCTCTTTGTTTTCATCCGCATTTTGTGCAGATTTTCTTGACTCTAGCTTTGGCTCACGTGGGTAGATTTTGACTTCTTCACGTGGCTCATCTGGCTCATCGAGATTATCGCCATCAACGACCGCGACGTTTTCGATGTCCTTGCCAGCTTGACCTTCGCCAACGATGACTTGGAATTCAAGCGTTTGCCACTCGGTGTTCGTTACGTCACGGAAGGAACCAAACGCTTCGCCACCAACGTAATGGCCTTCGTCGTCATCTTCTTCATCGGTAACCGCTTCTCCGTTCACTTTCAGCGTTCCTGGTACATACTCTAGTCCTTCTGGAATCACGTCGAAAATGACAAAGTTTTCAACAATGCTTCCTTCAAGTGTATTACGGGCCTGAATTGTGTACAGAAGCGTATCGCCGACTTCTGGGTTGTCAGCATCGGTGTTGCCATCTGCTTTTTCGAGCAGTGTTGCATTTTTCTCTGATTCGATTACTGGTTTTTGATACACAATCGGTGTTTCCACTTCATTGGTATCAATTGTTTCATCCTCACCCAGCAGTAAGTTTTTGTAGCCAATATTTGCTTGGTTGACGACAACGTCATTGGCATGGCTGGCGAGTGTTTTGACCTTAAATTGGACGGTGATGCCGTCTGGCAATTCCGTTGTATTCGCTAAATTACCAAGATTAATAACGATTTTGTCACCATCAAAATGGCCACCATCCTCATCATTATCGTCAGTCAAGTCGCCCGCATTTGGACCATTAACAATTTTCATCGAGCCAGGGACATATTCCGTGCCTTCTGGAATCGCATCTTCAATGACGGTATTTCCAGCAATGTCGCCACCGCCATTTTTAACCGTTACTTCATAGGTTAGCTCATCGCCAACACCGACTTCTCCTTCTGGAGAAACGGATTTTTCAGCATCGACACACGGTTCTGTACCTAGGAAAACATTATCAATGTAATTACCGAAAGCCAACTGTCCAGTAGCTGTACTAATGGCTTTAAATCCAAAACGCGTCACTGTTTGGCCTGCTGGAACCGTATAACTTCCTGAATACGTTTCCCATACAGTCCCAGTTGAAAATCTCTCTATTTCTGGCGTGGTGTTGAATGGATCGGCCGTAACCGGTCCAATATTCACACTCATCGTATCCACACCAGCCCACCCTCGGTGATCTAAGCGCCAATAAATGGTCTGCCCTGGTACAGTCGGCAATTCTTGATACAACATACTATGTGTATCAGCATTTAACTCTGCAAATCTACTCGTAAGATTTTCCCGATTCGGAGTATTTGGAGGTATCGTGCTCGGCCGGGCTGGGTCCATGATTTGAATGATCCCTCTTGGTGTACGGGCGACATCAGTCGTTTCCCACCCTGGAACAGTGTCTGCGTAGTAATAACCGCCGCCTGCTATTGGGATATCAAAGTTACCAGGTCCCTCCGGCAAATCAAACTCACCATTCACCAACGCTACACGGTTCGCACATCCATCAATATCTAGTTTTTCAATTATTTCATTATTATTCGCTTCGACACCTGTCGCCTCTTCAGCAGCCTCTTCGCCAGCAGCTTCTTCCTCTGTGGCTTGCTCTTCTACTGAAGTTTGCGCTTCTTCCGAAACTTTTTCCTCTTCTGAAACTTGTTCCTCTTCCGAAGACTCTTCACCAACGTTTTCCTCTTCTTGCTGGGCTTCTTCTTCAGTAGTCTCTTCTTCCGCAGGGGCTTCAGCATCAGCTAAAAGCGCGACTGTTACGGGTTCTGCTTTCTCGGCTAATTCGCCGTTGATGAATGCTTCTGCCACATGTTCGATTTCTGTGCCTGCTTCTACTTCATCTTGAAAAGCAGCGGTAATCTTCAGAGTGACATGTTGGCCAGCGACTGTGTCCAGTTGTTCTGGCGTAAGCTCAAGACTGACATCTTGTTCTTCTACAGTTGCCTCCAAATCGCTTTCTTCTTCATTCACAACGACTTCCACATTCTCAATCGCTAGTTGTTTATTGACTTGATTAAGAATCGTTAACGTTCCCTCATTCGATCCGCTTTCTGGGATCAACGCATCGACATTGAACGTAAAGGTGGCGCCTTTTTCAACTTCCTTGCGCTCTTCCCCATCGACATCTTGTTTGAGTTCAAGATCAGAAAGGGAAGGCGTTTCATTCGCTTGCGCATATTGCGCCGAGTAAGGAAGGAAGTTGCTAAGCGAAAGCAAGAAAACCATCGTAACAATGACGAGTTTTCTTAATTCCAGAAGTCTTCTCCTGGTCAATAGTTTTTTCGATTGCAACGTATTCGCACCTTCTTTTTTTAGTCTTCTAACACCTTCTTTTTCTGAAAATTTATTTGGTCACCATGGCCATCACCCCCTTAAAAGGATGTGTTTGCTGGTACGATGTTTGATCAGGCTTCATCCTCCAGTGGATATGCATAAATGACAAACCGTTCTGGAGCGTTGCCAATAAAGTGGAATGGGTAGCAGGTGCTGACCACTAGGACTTCTTCTCCCATTTTGCGGATCACCGACGTATCGTCTTCTGGCACGATTTCGGTATAAGCGATTTCATAGGTAAACGTTCCATAAGGCATTTCAACAATGAGTGCGTCTCCTATTTCTAATTGATCGAAATTGCGGAAAACGGTATCGCGATGTCCCGACAAAACAATTTGTTCATCCTGCCCAGGTAAAGCGGTCTCAGGCAAGTGGCCAACGCCAGCATCCAATGAATCAGGATCAGCCCCTTCAACGATGGGAAGCGTTCTTTCAAGCTTTGGAATCTCCAATGTCGCAAACGCCTCGCCTTGTTTAGCGGAAAAACCTTCTGACGACGCTTTTTCGCCAATCCGCGCCTGTGCTTCCGTCAATGACTGTTGTTCAGCTTTGTGTTGGCTGTATAACTCGAAAGCGAACCACCCTAGAAAAATGAGGCCTGCCAGAAGAAATAAGGAACCCAGTTTTCGCATATATGGCCCTCCAATTTTTTTATCCTAATTGCAACTAATAATAATAAAAATAATAAAGCAATTGTTTTATTTAGATAAAATGGGTAAAAAAAGGTGACATCTATAAATATATCAATCTATTTTTTAATTTAATTCGGTTATAGAAGCAAGTCAAGAGTTCTGAACAATCAAACAACTATAGCCTCTTTTAATTACGTTCGCATGGATTATTTGGATATTTATACCAATTACCAGGTATTATTAACTGATTTTTTATGCCTATTTTTTTGTCATTATTCATCTATCTTCGTTTGTTCATAAAAACTATAAATCTACTACAACTGAAATGATTTTAGGCTACATATCAGTGGTTCTTGGTTTGGCAATTAACCGCTTTAACGGCTTGAAGAGAGTAGGATTTTTTTCCTTCATGTTATCTATTTTTTCCCAACTACCCTTCGCAAGTGCAGAAATTTTGTCATAGGACTAATAGGATTTTAAGTGAAAGAACAAGAATAAGCTGATAAAGAAATCGCCCTCCAATCAATATACGAATGGAAAAACGCTGTATTCGGGACATTCGATAGAAAAATGAATGGGTCGATGTATGTAATTGCCGATTAAATTCGTTCACCAAACCAATTCACAAGACTTGCAGCACATATGCAAGATTTTTGTTATGAGTGACTTAGACCGATGTATAGGCATCATCACTACTAGCACCATAACCGCTGCTCAGCATCATTTTTGTTAAACGGAGAATCAGGATTAAGCCCGGCATAGACTTAGCGTCTTTTCTGCGTTTCTACGTCTCTGCCAGCTTGATTGATAAATGAGAGGCTATACTCTTAAAAAAATGGGGGATTTCATGAAAACATTGTCGGACAACATTTTAATTGAGGCGTGTAAAAATGCAATCAAGCTTAACCTTGATCCAGACTTTATTCATCTTTTACTCAAGGAATGTCAACGTCGAAACATTTCCATTTCACACCACTTGAATGGCAACGACCGTCAAGTACTAGATAAAACATGGAGTGAAAAGGAAGAGGATTCTACATATGAACGTTTTTAATCAATAGACAAGTCTATTCCGATTGACTCTTAAGTATAGACTGGCGATGCTTCCATGTTCTGAAATTAAAATAGATCATGATCACTGGAAAAAATTCGTTATAAAATTTGTATCAATGTTATATACATATTCATGAAAGTTGTAACAACCTAAATGTTTTAAGGAGGACTGTATGGTTAAAGAAAAATGGATGAAATGTTGTCGCGCCGTCTTGTTACAAACAGTCGTGTTTGGGTTGCTTGCTTTTGCAGGAGTCCAAGTTGCTTCCGCTCATGGGTACATTGAAAGTCCTAGCTCCCGTGGGCTCCTTTGCCAGCAAGGGATCAATCAGGATTGTGGAGCGATTGTTTGGGAACCACAAAGCTTGGAAGCGCCAAAAGGATTTCCAGGGCAGAGCGTTCCAGATGGCCAAATTGCCTCAGCAGGTGGCTTGTTCCCAAAACTGGATGAGCAAAGCTCAACTCGTTGGTCAAAAGTGCCGCTTACAAGTGGGACACATACATTTACTTGGCACTTAACAGCCATGCATTCGACAGCAAAGTGGCATTATTACATCACAAAACCAGACTGGAACCCCAATCAGCCATTAACTCGTGATCAATTTGTACTTATTCCCTTTTATGAGAGACATGACAATGGGGCGAGACCAGGTGAGAAGGTCACTCACGAAGTAACGATTCCTGAGCGTACAGGATACCATGTGATTTTAGGTGTCTGGGATGTAGCAGATACAGCCAATGCGTTTTACAATGTGATTGACGTACATTTTGGTCCTAACGATGGCACTTCGCCTGGCGAACCAAGCCCCCCTGACCCTGCGCCGGCCTATCCAGAGTGGAATGCAGGTACTGTTTATCTCGGTGGTGATCGCGTCACCTACGAAGGCCGTGCCTATGAAGCAAGATGGTGGACCCAAGGTGAAAGGCCAGGGACTGCCGAAGTATGGCGCCCCCTTTAACCGCACAGGAAATGATCTTTGGAAGAAAAATGGGACTACTAGTGAATAAAAATCTGCTGTATTTGAGTAAATAGGTGGTTGTAGTGATTTTAATCTGTCTTTAAAACAACATCCCCCTCCTTGTTTGGCCACATGCCAAAGCAAAGAGGGGGATTCTAGTTAACTTAAAACATCACTTGCCCGCCGGTAACGTTGATCGATTGACCAGTCATATAGGCGGCTTTGTCTGAACTATAGAAAACGACAGCATTGGCAACATCTTCATACGTGCAGCCCCGCCTTAAGGGCACCTTGTCGATATAGACTTGTTCGACTTCGCTTTCTTTGATGCCAAGTTTTTTCGCATAGGAGGGGATTAGACTTTGGAACATCGGCGACGACAAAAGATTCCCTGGCATAATCGCATTGACACGGATGTTGTGCTCTGCTAAATCCAACGCCAAGCTTTGTGTGAGTCCAACACCGCCGAATTTGGAAGCGGAATAGGCAACATTGTGTTTGCTCCCGACTTTTCCTGACTTTGAATTAATTTGAATGATGTTGCCGCTGTTTTGTTTGATCATGATTTTGCTTGCTTCTCTAGCGCAGTAAAAATAGCCTGTCAAATTGACGTCTAGTGCCATTTGCCAATCTTTTGTCGGGAAATGATCAATTTTGGCGCTGCGGGCCACGCCTGCGTTGTAGACGAGCAAATCAAGAGATCCGAACGTGTTGGCCGCCGTCTCCATGACATAAGCAACCTCGTCTTCTACCGTAGCGTCAAAGCCAATTCCAAGTGTTTTGCTTCCCGTTTGATTAGCAATCTTTTCGGCGACGGCTTCCGCCCTGCTCCCTTGCAGATCAGCGACAACAACATGATAGCCTTCTTCTGCTAATCGCCAGCTAATATGTTCTCCTAAATTTTGGCCGCCCCCGGCGACAACAGCTGTTTTTTTTGTTTCTGCCATGATATCTCCACTCCTTTATTTATCTAGAAATTGTAATGGTGTCTCCTTCTTTTAGTAGTGGCAGCGACTTTGCTTCGAGTGACAAAGTCCCTGGCAATTCCGCTTCCTTCGCCCCATCGGCTTTTATCGTTATATGCCCGAGGGAGCGTAAATTTTTTTCAACCGCACTGCCAACGGCTGTAACCACAAACGCTTGTCCTGCTAAAATCGCCGTATCGCCTGGTTGGATCTTGTCTATTAATTGGTTTTCCTGATGAAGGACACAATACTCCGCTAACTCTTCTGGCGCATTGTTTTTAAACAAGATCAGCATATTTTCTTCCAAAAAATCGCTAGCAAGAGCGCCTAACTTTGTCACAGTTGTTTTGTAAATCATCGTAAATTTCCACCTTTTCGCTTTACTTTCCCTTTTACAAAAATAGTGATTGCTTGTTAAGCACGTTTTAGCGGTCTCCCACTATCTGTTATCCATCGTACATGCCGAAACTGGCTAGCCAAGCAACAAAGACAGTTGGCGGGCCGGTTAAGAACCTTCCATACAGAACGGCAGGAACACCGACTTCGACCGTTTCAGGCTCTGCCTCAGCTAAGCCAAGCCCTACAGGGACAAAGTCTGCAGCTGCTTGGGCATTAATCGCAAATAAAGCAGGCAACGCAAACTGGGGCGGAATGTTGCCTCTGCCAATTTCGACGCCGATTAGCGTGCCGATCACTTGGGCAATGACCGCTCCTGGTCCGAGAAAAGGAGACAGCAACGGAAAAGATACAATCGCTGATAAAATTAACAGTCCCCAAATCGTACCGCCAAGTGGCTTTAAGACATTGGCGATGACATCGCCTACGCCAGAAGCTAAAATCAAGCCAATTAAGAGCGACACAAACGCCATAAACGGCAAGATTGTCTTTAAGACGGTATCAATCGCTTCACGGCCAGCTTGGTAAAACACATTGACGATGCCGCCCATCATTTTGCCAATCTTCGCCATTAAGTTGTCGTTTTGCTCGGTTATTTTTTTGCTTGTGTCATAGGTTGCTTGTTTTGTAGCGGCGCTTTCTTCGGTTGGTATGCTTTGTTCTTGTTGATGTCCCTCTTTGTCGACGATCGTCAAATGGCTTGGTTTCACACCTGATACATAAATATCGGGGACGATGAATTTGGCCATTGGCCCGCTTTGGCCAGTCGGCATAATATTGATCGTCGGAATTCGTTTTTTTGGATACAGCCCGGCCCGAAGCGTTCCGCCACAGTCAATGACAACTGCTGCGATTTGTTCTTCTGGCACAGAAGTCGTAAACCCATTGACAAGCTCAGCCCCGCTAAGTTCCGACAACTTTGCAGCCACATCGGAAACAGGCCCGCCTGTAATGTTGACGATCTTATTTTTTTCAGGTGTTGGCGTAATCTCAAGCGGTCCTCCAAATCCGCCTGTCCCTTTTACGACTCGAACGGTTTTAAAATCAGCCATTGCGAACACCTCCTAACGATTCGCTCATAGACGTTTTCAACTTGACTTTCTGCTGCTTTTCTACATACGCGACCATCCAATCGGTCACAAGCCCACGGAACATATTCATGACGACACCGACGAGAAAATACCGTAGCGCTAGCTCAGCGGTGGAGTGGCCTAATTGCGTAATCCCGGCAGCAACGCCAAGAAAGACAAATAGTTCGGCCGGGTTGACATGGGGAAACAACCCGTTCATCGAGTGGCAAGAATAGCTGGCTGACGCATAATAGCCAGGCTTGTACCGTTCTGGTAAAAAACGCCCTAATGACAACGTCATCGGATTGAGGAAGAAAAAAGTGCCAATAACAGGCAGGACTAAATACCGAGTAAAGATGTTTTTTGCTGATTTCATCGCCAATTTTTCAATTCGTTCTTGCCCGACAAATTGGACGACCGCATTCATCGCGACAAGCAGCATAATTAAAAGTGGGACGATATCACCGACTAATCCAACAAATGTGGATGCTCCTTCTGCAAATAAACCGATAAAGCCTTCGGCCATTTTTACGAGCCAATCCATTAGCTACTCACCTCACGCTTTCTTGTAAATACCGCCAAAAGTTGGCTAAGCGGGGCTTTCGGCGGTTTTACTTCCCCGCCGGCCTTAACGACGCGATAGACATGTTTTGCGTCCGCCAGCGCTTTTCTCGTAAAGGGGTCCAACCGCCTTTCTACCCCTTGGTCGACGTAAAACAACGGCTGCCCTTTTAATGACGGCAATTCCTTAAACCTGGAAAAAATCGTCATTCCTTGCATCCGTTCAGCACGAATAATATTCGCTTTACGGTCTACTAACAACAGCAAGATCACGCCAGTGCGAATGATTCCTTTTGAGCGGCCAATCGCCACTTGGCCTTCTTGCCGAAAGGAGCGATAGCGGTTGTTAAAATGCTTGATTTGCCAAAAACCAAGTACACTTTGCAACAGGAAACCGACTCCGAGACAGACAATTGCTAGCAAAATTGCCATTACTGATTCTCCTTCCACTTAATAAGTTCGATCGCTGTTTCTTCATCTGTGATCAAGTGGGAAATATAGCCTCCCTGCAAACCGCCTATGATCGAAGGTACTTTTTCTTTCGACTCGGCGATCGCGACTGTAGCCCGGTTTTCCTTTAAACGATCTAGCTCGACCGCAATCGTCCGTTCTCTTATAGGCGTTTGCACTTCTTTGCCATCAATCGTGTAAAAACGGGAAAGAATATCGCCAATCGCTTGTTTTTTCGCAAGCAGCTGCTGTTCAGCTTCGCCAATAAAACCGCTCCAAACTAAATTGGATGAACGGACGTGGGCACCAATGCCAATGACAGCGACGGTCATTTCCTCCCAAAGCTTTAAAACGTCTTGCAAGTAAGCCGATTCGCGAATGTCTTTTTGCGCGTCGGCTGACGTCACAATAGCCGCAGCATCGATATACTGTGCTTTGCCTTTAAAGGCACGGGCAAAATTGTAGACAATCGTATTGATATGATGCTTGACGTGCATCTTGCCAGGACCGCCTACGATTGGCACAAAAACGGTGTCACGCTTTCGAAAAGAACCAATCGTTTCAGCCATCGTTCCAAGGGTGTCTCCCCATGCAAGACCGATGACATCGCCATCAACGAGGAGGCTGTCGAGCAAATTCGCTCCTGATTCCCCTAATGCTTTTAGGCGCTCTTCTCTGCTCGCGTGACGGTCTACCGGGACAATCACAGCCTCGCGAATGCCGAACATGCGCGCCAACTTTGCTTCCAAATCAACGCGAAGACGCTGTGTGCTGGCAATTTTTATTTGCACAATTCCTGCCTCGCGTGCTTTTTGCAGCATTCTTGTCACCGTTGTCCGGTAAAGGCCTAGCCGTTTAGCAATTTCATTTTGTGTAAGCGCTTCCTCATAGTACATTTTTGCGACAATGACTAGTTGGCGTTCCTCTTGCCACTTCATGCCTGTTTGTTCACCTTCTTTCGTTTGCACATATGTGCAATACTCGCTCATATGTGGTTGATAGATCGAATATAACCGCTTTCATTTCATTATGCAATTCGATTTGGCAAATGGAATAAAATTCAAATTCGATTTGCACATTTGTGTTCTTCTTTAGTAAGAAAGCGCAAAAAAAAGAAGGCGCGGTCGCCTTCTTTATTATCCTTCTATCATTTTGAACAGATCGCCATTCAACAAGCCATATGCGCAATCAGCAACCTTCTCGCTATAACGGCTTAAATCACGGCCCCACAGTCCGTCTGCTTGCAGCAATGTGGAAATCGTTTCTGCTAATGTCGCTTCACCCGCATCATACTGGCACCATGTCGCTTCTAGTAGTGCGAGTGCTGTTTCGTTTTCCCGAATTTGATAGGTTCTGCCTTGCCAGTTTCCTTTTAGAAACGCGCCATCTCTTTCCTGTGGCTTCATATAGACAAGCAATGCTGCGAGGCTCGCTAACAACTGACTCGGCTCGTTGTCTTGCTGTTCATGGGCCTCTAATGCTGGCAGAAGCCGTGTCTTAAATTTGTAGATCGCATTTAAACCAATGTCGGTCAGCTTGTGTGCCAAAAACGGATTTTCAAACCGCTCTATCACGCTAGCCGCATAGGCTTGCTTTTCTTCCTCCGGCGCGTTGACAACGGGGATCAGTTCTTGTTCGAGCCCTCGTTCAATAAAGCGCCGCAAGCGCGGAGAGTGAAGGGCGCCTTTGACCGTGTCTTCTCCTGCTAAAAAGCTGAGTGCGAACATCATCGTGTGCAATCCGTTTAAGAGCCTTACTTTTAGCTCCCGATGCAACGCCACAGGTTCCCATTTGACATTGAGCCCTGCTTGCTCGAACGGCAAACGCTCGTCTAGCGGGCGCTCTGGTTCGATCACGAACAAATGGTACGGTTCAGCGACTGTCAACAGGCGGTCTTCGTAGCCGAGCCTGTTTGCCCACGTTTCTTCTTCGCCATGGGGAAAGCCTGTTACAATTCGATCGACGAGCGTGTTGCAAAAGACATTCGCTTTTCTTAGCCATTGCCCAAATTCAATCGGCAACTCCCAGTCTTCGGCAATCGTTTCAACAATGTCTTTTAACACAGCGCCATTGTCTTCGATTAACTCACAAGGCACGAGTGTGATCCCTGCCTCGAGAGCACCATCGAACGCTAAAAAGCGTTCATATAAAAAGGCAGTCACCTTCCCTGGGAAAGACAGTGGCGCTTTGTCCTTTTCATATCGTTCCTGTTGATAGACAAGGCCTGCTTCTGTTGTATTGGAAAACAACCATTTTACATCAGGGGAGCGCGCTAATTTTTTGACCTCTTCCCAATCACTGTAAGGATTGATGCCACGGGCGATTGATTGGACCACTTCCGTATTATCGATAACCGTGCCGTCAAGTTTTCCCCGTAAAATCACGGTGTACAAGCCATCCTGTGCTTGAAGGACAGGGACGATTTTGCCGTGTGGCGTCGGCTGTATCGCCGCGACGCGGCCATCATACAGCCGTTGCTGGTGAAGTTGGTCGACCATCCAATCGATGAAACCGCGCATGAAGTTGCCTTCCCCGATTTGAACGATTGTTTCCTTGCCTGCCAACGTCTCTTGGCCAACGAGCTTTTTTGTCAATTGCTTTGTTTCTATTCGATCCATGCTGTCACTCCTTTTATAAAATGACGCCATCTTTGAACAGGGCGATTTCTTTAAAGCCATTCCGTTCATTGTGAGTCGCCCGTTCCCCTGAGGCGACTTGTAGCACATAGGCAAAAAGTTCGTCTGCTCGTTCGCCTAGTTCTTTCCCGTCAAGAAGTGTGCCTGCATCAAAGTCAATCCAGTTTTTCTTCCGTTCATACAAAGGTGTATTCGTTGATAACTTGACAGTTGGAACAGGGCCACCAAATGGTGTACCGCGCCCTGTTGTAAACAAGACGATATGGGCGCCTGAAGCGGCAAGGGCGGTGACGGAAACAAGGTCATTCCCTGGCCCTTCCACGAGTGTTAGCCCTGGCTTTTTGATTCTGCCGCCGTAAGGGACGACATCGGCTACTGGCGCAAAACCGCCTTTTTGCACACACCCGAGTGACTTCTCTTCAAGGGTGGTAATGCCGCCTTTTTTATTGCCCGGGGAAGGGTTTTCATAAACAGGCTGGTTATGGCGGATAAAATAGTCTTTAAAGCCATTGACCATGTTGACAATGCCGTTAAAAACCGTTTCATCTGCAGCTCGTTCCATCAAAATTGTTTCTGCGCCAAACATTTCAGGTACTTCTGTCAGCACTGTTGACCCGCCTTGGGCAATGAGCCGATCGGAAAATGCGCCGACAAGTGGGTTGGCTGTAATCCCTGAAAAACCGTCAGAGCCTCCACATTTTAAGCCTACTTTTAATTTTGACGCTGGCACGTCTGTCCGCACATCGTTTTTAGCGACAGCAGCGATTTCAGAAACAAGCTGAAGGGCTTCCTCCAGTTCGTCTTCTACTTCTTGGACAGCTAGAAACTTGACGCGGTCGCTGTCGTAAGCGCCAACGGCCTCTTTAAACACGTCAATATAGTTGTTTTCGCAGCCAAGGCCAAGCACAAGGACACCTGCCGCATTAGGGTGGTGGACTAAGCTGCTCAGGATTGCTTGCGTGCTTTTTAAATCGTCGCCTAGCTGGGAACAGCCAAAAGGATGTGGATAATGGTAGACGCCATCAATATTGGCAAAATGCTCTTGTTGGGCGAGGCGGGCAACGAGCTCAGCCGTTTTATTAATGCAGCCGACCGTATTTAAAATCCAAATTTCATTGCGTATGCCGACATCGCCGTTTTTGCGGACGTATCCTTTAAACGTAAAAGCGGGCGTCCCTTTGTCTGTGTCTGCCGTGGCTGCGCTTTGGCTTTGCTTGTATTCATACGCCAACTTGCCGTCTAGAGCAGTCTTTAAGTTGTGTGTATGGACCCACTCCCCTGTGGCAATCGCCTGTTTGGCGATCCCAATCGGGAAGCCGTATTTTAACACCGGTTCCCCTTCGCGAATGTCGCGGAGGGCCACTTTGTGGCCACGTTCGACTGGCTCTGCTAGCTCGAGCTGCTGTTGGCCCACGCTAATGACGTCGCCTTTAGCTGCCTCTTTTAACACGATAAGGACATCGTCTTTTGGGTGGATCTTTACGCCGTCCACAGCCTATACCTCCTCTTTATTGGCGAGCAACGTTTCAATTCGAATCGGCGCGCCCTGTTTCGCCGACTTCCACACCGCTTCGCCGACAGCGACCGAAAGCGCCCCTGCTTCTGCCCCGGCGAGGACGTCGAATGGCCGTGTAGGATCTTCGCCTAAAAACAAGTCTTCTTGGATCACCGGGTCGCCGCCGCCATGGCCGCCCTCTTTTTGGACGACATGGATCGTTTCTTTCGCTCCGAATAGCGGAAATAAGTCAATCGTTTGTTCTGGCACAGGAAATGGCGTCCTTGATGGTGCATGGTATTCCTGCGTCTCAATTCGTCCGTTTGTGCCATTGATCGCCAAGCGGTAGCCTTCATACGGAAGCGAAAAGTTGATCGAATAACTGAGCAATGCACCGCCATCGTAGCGGACATTGGCGACATACGTATCTTCAATGTTAATTTCTTCATCAAACACACAGGCGTCGGGACGATAGCCTGTGTACGCGCCAAGGTCCTGCCCTGCCATTAAATGGTCGTCTTTTATTTGCGTCGATTGGTTGCGGCCAAACCAGCGCCTGTAATACGAACAATTTTGCCGGTCGCTGCACGTCCCGCAATGGCGGCCATTTTCCCGCCGTGGGTTTAATTCGCTGTTTGCCCCGTAATAGTGCAGGTCGCCAAAGGCAAACACTTCTTGGGGGCGCTGGCTAATCCACCAATTAACGAGGTCAAAATGGTGCGTCGACTTATGGACAGACAAACCGCCAGAAAAAGCGCGGTTTCGGTTCCAGCGTTTAAAGTAACTCGATCCGTGGTACGTATCGATATACCAATTTAAGTCAATCGACGTTATACGGCCAATTCGCCCTGATTGGATTAATTCCTTAATTTTGATGTGGTACGGGTTGTAACGATAGTTAAACGCGACAGTGACCTTTCCTTTGCTTGCCTTTTCCGCTTCGAGGACACGCCTCGCATCTTCACTTGTTGTCACCATCGGCTTCTCGCTAATTATGTTGAGTCCTAACGCCAAGCCGCGTAAAATGTAATCCACATGTGTATCATCGCGGCTTGCGACAACCGCCATCGTCGCGTTCGTTTCTTTGACCATTTGTTCAAATTGGTCCGGCCGGTAAAACGTGGCATTGGCAAGTGCAGGATACGTTTTCAAACAAACTTCATACCGTTTCGGGTCAATATCAAGCAAAGCGACAATTTCATTGTCATGATGAAAACGAGCAATAAGCGGTTCAACGAACATCTTAAGCGCCCTGTTGCTCAGGCCGCAAATCACGACTCTTTCCATTTGACACTCCTTCTGGCTCCTTTTCGGAAGAAGCCTTTTGCTGAGAAAGCTGTAATCGTTTCATCGAGCGGAAAATCCGCTCGGCTACCCAAGAAATCAAATAAGCGACGCTTGCTGCGCCAAAAAACAAGATCAGGCCTGGCATCGACATAAACAAAAATTGCAGGCCGTACAAGGAGGCGCCTAACAAAATTAAGTGGAGGGGGTGGCCGCAGCCAATCAGCAATGCAGCGCGGACACGGTTCAAACCTTTTAAATCAAAACCGACATACGTAGGAAAATAGAGTAGCAGCATGCTGCTGTACAGCACCGACACAATCAGCAATAAGCCACGAACGACCACCATCGCGAGGCCAGGGCCAGCAAACAGTGTAAAATTCCAGTACAGGAGAAAACCGACAAGGAACAAAGCAAGCGCTGCGCCGTTGGCGCGCCAAAACTCCTGTTTGTACGTTTGCCAAAACGTCTTGAACACAGGCGTCTCTTCCCATTGGCCGTTCACCCATCCCCGGGTGACGGAAAATAAAGCGACCGTCGCTGGAGCGGCGCCAAACAAGCCAAGCCCGAGCAACGTAAAACCGAGCCAGAGAGCGTTTCCATAAGCCAGTTTGGAAATAAATACAGATACACGGTAAAAGCTACCCCACATTCCCGTTAACTCCACGTTGTTCTCCCTCCTGCCATTTTTCGACTTGCTTTTTTGCCTTTCCTTGCTTATCGCTATAAACAGGCAGGACAAGGACGGCTTCATGGTCGAGGGCGAAGCTTGTGGCAAGCACGCTGTCAACAGACACTGCGACTGTCGTCTCTTCTCCCTTTAATTGGACAGGAACGCCGTCCATTCCTTCTAATGAAACGAGCCCTTCTGGATCGATTGCCTCTGTTAGGCTGCCATCCACAAGCAAAATGTCAGCTTCGTGGCCTGCCAACTCAACGACAAGCCTTTCTAAAACGCTTGGAAACACCGTCAGCCTTGCTTCGTCTTCATTGACGAGTTCATGCAACTGGTCTTGCTGTTGATAGAGCTCGTCAGAGAAGGCCATCACATGGAGGCGGTCATCGTCTCCTTGTTTGCCGCATCCTGCTAACGCGATCAAAACGATGGCAGCAAAGCAAACAAACCGCCGGTTCATCGGTGCTTCCGTCCTTTTTCGATTTCCGTACAAGCGAGTGCAAAGGCGCCGACGCCATGCAAGTCATTGGCGCTCGTCGGCCGGCTAATGTAATCGTCGTAACGGCCGATTGACGTACCGATGCAAATCATTTTTAAAACGAGCGCGCCGTCCTCTTCTATGTCAACCGCATAGTCCAACAAGCCTGAAAGCCCTTTTTCAGCATGGAAGAACGCGTCTTCGCCAAGCAACCCTAGGCGGTAGCCTTTTGCCAAAGCATAGACAAACAGGCTCGTGCAGGAGCTTTCTAGCCAGTTATCAGGCTGGTTGCCTTTGTCGACGACTTGATACCAGAGCCCTGTTTGTTCGTCTTGGTACGTGAGGAGGCGGGCCATTAAAGACTGGAACGCGCTTTCTAACACAGGGCGTTTCATATGATTCTCGCCAAGCAAGTCAATTAAGTCGGCAAGCGCCATTGCATACCAGCCAAGAGCACGGCCCCAAACTTCCTCTGTCTTGCCTGTTTCTTTGTCGCAGACAGCTACTTGTTTGCTTGCGTCCCAAGCATGGACATACAGACCTGTCGCTTCGTCTTTCGTATGGTTGCGCATCAGCTCTTCTTGCTTCAGGACAAGATCGATCAATTCAGGCTCATTAAATTGTTGCCCGTATTGGACTGCAAATGGGCCAGCCATATAAAGGCCGTCGAGCCACATTTGGTTCGGGTATTTGTCCTTATGCCAAAAGCCGCCAAAGCGGTTGCGGTTTAAGGTATGGAGCAAACCTCGGAGTTTGCGGGCTGCTTCTTGGTAGCGATACTCACCTGTACGCCTAAACAGCGGCAAAAGCAACAGTCCAGCTTGAATCGCGTCTAACTCATCACGGCGAAACAGGAAGTTGCCGTCTTCATCAATTAAGGCATCGACGTAGTCTTTCACGTACTGAAAGTAGGCTTCGTTGTGATCCATTTCCCAAATCCGGTGAACGCCGCATAAAAACACGCCTTGATGGTAATGCCAGCGGTTGGCTGGCGGCATTTCAACCGGCTCGTACTTGCTCATAATCGCCTCACACGCCTTTTTTCCCCACTCTAACGGCTGTTGGCTCCGTACTTTCGCGAATGATGTCATGTCGATTCCCCCTTGTATTCAAACCAATCAAATGCGGCTGTCGTTGTGCTGTTTTGTCCGTTGCTTGTCGCAAACATGCCAATATAGGTGCCGACAAAGCCCCCTGCTCGATCTGTGCTCAATAGCCTGCCATCTTGCTTATTAGCGACCATGCGCCACTTGCCACCTGGCACACGGTATGAAAACGAAAGTTCTTGCAAATCGGCGGCAACTTGCCATTCAATCGCCGTTGCCGGAATCGGCGCCGTGCTTTTACCTGCCACCGTTTCCACGCCATCTTCCACTTTTACGAGCCGTATAAACAACTGCCCACTATGTATAAGTTCAAAGCGGTAATGGTTTTTCTGGCTGTAAAATAAAGCAAGTCCAGCAGCCTCGCCACTTTGCTTAGGATCGAATTCCATAAAAGCGCGGACAGTAAACGATCGATGTTGCTGGCGGCGCCCGATAAAACTCGGATTTGCCTCGTCAGAAAGCGTTTCCGGGCGCACGTTTAACTGTAAATACCCTTTCCTCGCTTCAAGGGAGTAAAACGGCGTCCGCGGCGTGCGGATCATATTCCATTGAAAGCCTAGCTTGCGAGCGTTAAAATCATCCCGGACCGGCAATGGTTCCACCTTTTGCCGCGGCAAAGACGGGCCTGGCATCTCGACTTCGATTTTCCCTGTCTCAGGACAAACAACAGGCCAATCGTCCTCCCAGCGCATAGGCGCTAAAAACGTCTCACGCCCCATATTGCGGTACATGCCCCCATATGGGCGGGAACCTAAACAGACAAGCCACCATTCATCGTCTTGTGTTTGGACGATATCGGCGTGGCCTACATTCGTGATCGGGTAGTCCTGGCCGAGATGGCGGTGCGTCAGCACGGGGTTGCGCCGATTCGCCTCATAAGGGCCGGCAATCTCCCGGCTTCGCGCAACTGTCACCGCATGGGTGAATCCAGTCCCCCCTTCGGCAATAAACAAGTAATAGTAGCCGTCTTTTTTATAAAGATGGGGTGCTTCCTGGGCATGGGCTATTTTTAGCGCACCATCCCAAATCCCAGTCGGTTCGCCAAGCAGGCAGCCTGTAATGGGATCGATTTCCTGGAGCCAAATTTCCATATGCTTGGCGTGCGTTTGCCCTGTAGGTGGGACACGATTGCCTGTGTAATAGACGCGGCCATCATCATCAAAAAACAAGGATGGGTCAATCCCAGGCGCCCCCTTTATCCAAACTGGGTCTGACCAAGGCCCAGCGGGGTCTTTTGCGGTTACAAACGGATTGTTAAACGGTTCCACGTTGTTGTTGCTCCTTTCCCAATTCGTTCAAAAGCCATGGGATCGCTTTTGTTCCGTTCACTTGATGGCCTCCGGCAAAAAAATGCGCTTCTCCCCATTTGCTTTCATGCAATGCGTGCTTTACCGATTCAGACGGGAAAAGATGATCGTCGCTGCCGCTTTCAATAAACAGTGCCCTCGGCTTAATCAGTTCAAACAATTGCGGCGTCTCGCCAATCGCCAGCAAGCCAGGAATATAGTTGTCTAAGCAATGGCGTGAAGCTAAAATGCTGTCGCGCATGAGACTTGCAAAACCGCTCAGTACGGTTGCTTTGATCCGCTCATCGGTTGCTGCCAACAACAGCGCAATCAAGGCCCCACCTGAAAAACCGATACAGCCAACGTTGCCACGGCGCGTTTCGCCTACCCAATCAAGCAAGCGGGCGCATTCAAACACGCGCAGGCCAGCAAGTGTTTTGCCGTAAAGAAGCAAGTGAGAGGCAATGGAAAAACAACTGTTCTGCTCCGCTTGATCTTGCTTTCGTTTCCGGGCGCCAAAGCCGGCGAGCTCAGGCAACACAACAACTGCCCCTTGCTCAACAAGCTTTAAGGCAAAAGCGTTATGGCTCGAATCTTCCTGCAACGCTTCTTCTGCGCCTGCGCCATGGCCATGCAATGCGAGCACAACCGTCTCCTTGTTGCCGCCAACAGGCTCGAATAAACGGAACGGCAATTTTAGTTCTGCCGTTGTTGGAAGCACGTAAGCGCTCTCCGTAAACGAAGGGTGTTGCCGCTTATAAAGGCATGTCGCCTCAAGCATCGTCGCTTTCGGGAAATCGCCCATCGCTTCGCGCAATGCTGCCAACCGCTCGTCTTTACAAGTGATGGTGCCAACCTCTTGCCGGTAGAGCCCTTGCAAGTAATCATCGATTTCTGCCATAGGCTTACCCTTTCATTGAGCCAATTAAGGCGCCCTTGGCAAAATATTTTTGCAAGAATGGATAAACGAGCAAAACAGGAATCGTTGCGACAACGATCACCGCCATTTTGACGCTAATTTCCGGTGGCGGAACGCTTGTATATTCAGAACCATCGTAATTCAACCCCGTTGCTAAGACGACAATTTGCCGCAACAATACTTGCACAGGCCACTTATCAGGGTCATTTATATAAAGAATCGCATGCATGTAAGTGTTCCAGTAGGTGACGGCATAAAACAAGGAAATCGTCGCGATGGCCGGCAACGAGCACGGGATGACAATCCGAAACAGCACGCCGAAATCGCTACACCCATCAATTTTTGCCGATTCCTCTAGCCCGCTCGGCAAATTCATAAAGAAGCTCCGCAAAATAATCATGTTAAACGCGTTAATCGTTACAGGTACGATAAGAGCTAGCAATGAATCAATTAGCCCTGTTTGCTGGACAACGAGAAATGTCGGGATCATGCCGCCGTTGAACAACATCGTAAAGACGATAAAAAACATGAGAAAACGCCGGCCGACTAAATCTCTCCGCGACAAGCCATAGGCGGTTAAAACGGACAACAGCATGCTCCACACCGTACCGCCTAATGTGACGCCGATGGAAACGCCCATGGAGCGCAGAAGCGTGTCTGTTGAAAAAATATAGCGATAGGCGTCTAGACTAAATTGTGTTGGGAACAGCAAAAAGCTGCGTTGGGCAATTTCAGCGCCTGTCGCAAACGAGCTGCCGATGACATGAATAAACGGCAAAATGCAAAGCAAGGCAATGATGCCTAGAATGATGATATTGGACGCATTAAAAATGCGGCTTGATAACGATTTATCGCCAACCATAAAACAAACGCCCCCTTTCCTAGTAAATTCCTTCTTCTCCGTATCTCTT
The DNA here is from genome assembly GCF_900142675.1 of Shouchella rhizosphaerae. Lineage (GTDB taxonomy): Bacteria > Bacillota > Bacilli > Bacillales > Bacillaceae_D > Shouchella > Shouchella rhizosphaerae. Next base: position 184,865 of record NZ_FRBS01000004.1, read on the forward strand.
CGCCAGCCAGTTGGCCATCACAACAAGAATTAAGCCAACAACCCCTTTAAAAAAGCCAACGGCGGTACTGTAGCTAAATTGGCCTTGCCTCAATCCGGCCGTATAAACATAAGTGTCGAAAATTTCCGCCACTTCGCGGTTGGACGCATTTAACAGCAAATAGACATGTTCAAATCCTAATTCAAGCACATCGCCGATTTTCAAAATGAGCAAGACGATGATGACACTGCGAATCGCTGGCAGCGTAATATGCCACATTTGCCGGAAACGGTTGGCGCCATCCATTTTTGCCGCTTCGTATAACTGGGGATCGACTGCAGCAATCGCTGCTAAGAAAATGATTGTGCCCCAGCCAGCCTCGCGCCAAATAATTTGCAAAATGTACATTGGCCGAAACCATTCAGGGTTGAGCAAGAAATTGATTTGGTCAAACTGGAGCGCGCGCAAAATGTTGTTCACAATCCCGCCATCAAGCGTCAGCATGACATAGCTGATTGAAACGATGACGACCCACGACATAAAATGGGGAATGTAAATCATCGTCTGAATGCTGCGTTGGTACGCGCGGCTCCGCAATTCATTGAGCATAAGCGCCAGTATGATTGGCACTGGAAACGAAATACACACTTGCAACGCAAAGAGAACGAGCGTATTTTTAAAGATCATCCAAAAGTCGGGATCGGAAAACAGCCGGCGGAAATGGTCCAATCCGACCCACTGACTTCCAGTGATGCCGAGATACGGTTTATAATCTTGAAACGCAATGATTAACCCATACATGGGAATATATTTATAGACAAAAAAATAGAGAAGACCCGGTGCAATCATTAAGTAAATCCATTTGTTCTTTTTGATTTTGCGCCATAGTTCCTGGCGCCTTTCTGCTTTTGTCCGGGTCCATTTTTTATTTGCCATTATCGGGCTGTCCATGGCACACCTCTTTCATTGAATATAAAGGGAGGCAAGCCTCCGCCCGATTAATCGGGCGGAAGCTTGCCAGCCCTTTCAGTCTGGATGATTGCTGCTTATTGCTGGTTGTATGACTCGTTGTACTCGCTGATCATGTCATCGCCGCCTTGGCTTCTCCACGTTTCAACTGCTTGCTCAAAGCCAGCGAGGTCGGTTTGTCCAAGGATATACTGGTACGTTGCATCGTTTATAATTTGCTGCAAACGTTCGCCATGTGTTTGCGCCGTTGGCGAATGAAGCGTCGTTGTCGGGTCGTGAACCAAATAAGACTCGTTATCGATTTCGAGTTCATCGGCCTTTAATTTGACTGGATAATGGCTTTGCCCTAAGTAGCGTCCATTGGTTTCAGCTTCGCCGATTTCAATCGATTGGTACGGTTTGACTTCGCGCTCCGTCCGCTGCGTATCCTCAATCGCAACGGCTTTGCCGTCTTCAATAGTGTAGTGCTCGTCTTCGATGCCCCAGTAAATCAAGTTTGCGTTCTCCGGCTCCATGAGCTGGTCATAGAAAGAAAGAATGCTTTTTAACTCTTCTTCCGTTTGTACGGCTGATTTCGGGAATATCACCAAATTGCCGTAACCTGGAATCGCCCAAATGTTGTATTCGCCATCTGGCCCTTCGACATAGTTATGGACATCAAATTCTAAATCAGGATTGATTTGCGACGCTTCTGAATACAGCGTCAATACGTCGCCCATCGAGCCTACATAAATGCCCGCTGTTCCATTTTTTAAGAGCGCTTGTTGGTCTGGCTTGCTTGTAACCGGAAAGTCTTTGTTCATGTATCCGTTTTCATGAAGTTCTTTAAAAAAGTCTAACGTATCGATATACTCATCAAACATAAATTCTGGCAAAAGCTCGCCGTCTTTTTCGCCCCATCCATTTGGCGTCCCATGCCAAGATGCCACTGTTTTAAAGGCCCCATAAATGAGGTCGTTCCGGTCTGTTAAGCCAATCGTATCGTCGCGGCCATTGCCATCAGGGTCGTCTTCTGTAAAAGCGCGCGCCATTTCTGCAAACTCTTCAATCGTTGTTGGCGCCTCAAGACCAAGGTTGTCAGCCCAGTCTTTGCGATAGATGATGCCTGAACGGGCTAACGGACGGCCTTGGTAGAGCGCATATACTTTTCCATCAACCATTGTATTTTCAACGACTTCTGGCTTTAGTTTTTTCAAATTCTCGAATTCCTCTAAATAAGGGCCAATTTCCCAAAATTGCCCATCGCGAATCGCATCTTTAAACTGGTCATAGGTTGTTTGGTTTTTCATATAAACAGCTTGTGGCAACGTCCCTGTCGCAAACGCGGTATTTAACCGTTCTTCATAATTGCTGTCTGGCACCCATTGAATGTCGAGCTCTGTGTTTGTTGCCTCTTCTAATAAATGTTGGACTTCTTTTTCTGGTACTTCTGCTGTATGCAAATTAGCCATGATTGTAAATTTAAACGGGCCTTCTTCAGCCGAAGTCTTTTCCCCTTCTGAGGAAGCGCTTTCATTTTCGCCGCATCCTGCGATTGCTACTAAACTAACGCCCACGCTCAATGCTGCACACATTTGTTTCCAACTTGCCATTTGTAAACCCCCACCTTTTTGTTCATTTTTTCTCCGCTTCCCACCTGCTTGTTTTTTGGCTGCAGCCTTTTTTCTCTGCTTCCCATATTAGCGAGGCGCCGCATTTTTTTGAATAATCATTTGCCCATAATCCCAGCAGCAATCCACGATTTGCGCCTCACCTAACAAAATGATTACTGCCGTTATGGGCCTGTTTTTTGCTTATAACGTCATTTTAATTGTTTTTGTTGCCTGTATTGGCCTGGCGTCATTCCAGTCATTTTTTTGAACGAGCGGATAAAGTTTTGCGAGTTGTTGTAACCAAGCTTTTCGGCAATCGTTTTGACTGGTTCTGATGTCTTCGCCAACCATTCCTTTGCTTTTTTCAAGCGATATTGGGCCAAATATTCACTAAACGTCATTGCCGTGCCTTCTTTAAACACGCTGCTCAAGTAATTGGCATTGTAATGCAAATCAGCTGCGCATTGTTCAAGCGTTACCGCTTGGTGGTAATGCTGGTGGATGTAGTCGATCATTTTTTCTGATAAGTGTTGGAACTGGGATTCGCTCACTTGTTTGAAGGCTGATAGCAATGGGTCAATCAGGCGACTGACAAACCAATTTTTCATTTGCTCTTGGCTAGGAATCGTTAAGCACTCTTGATAAAGGGTGCCTTCTGGCAAGAGCACGCCTTGATCGTGGCGCAATCCGCTTTGTTGGTAAAGTTGCAGCATTCGGTTGAGCAACCGCATAAAGGAAACACGGACTTCACCGAGATGATGGGCTCCTTCGCTAACCTCTGCCAGCAAGTGGTTAAACAAGTCATACGCTTGTTTATCATCGGCAAGACGGAGCGCTAGCAACAATTCTTCTTCCAAGTGTTCAGGATACTGGAACATACTCGACTTTTCTTTCGCTTGGATGCTTTCGTAATTAATAATGACGTTATCGACAAATTTAAGCCGATGGGTGAGTGCTTCTTTTGCTTCTTTATAGGCGGTGCTCGTCTGGGCCATGTTTGTAAATGGGGCGCTAATGCCAATGCTGACATCGGCTTCTAAGTAATGGTGCATAAATGATTTAAGCCGTTCACTCCATTGGTAAATGACTGATTTCCCTTGTTCTTGGCTATCTGTTTCTAAACCGATAAACAGGACAAGCAGCTGGTCGACCCACACGGCGGGAAGACGGTATTCATCGGGAATGGTGTCCTCAGCGACATTGAGCATCGCAAACGTAAGCAAATCCATTTCCTGTTGGTCTTCTTCTTTTTGAGTTTGCTCGTAATGGACAACGAGCAAACTGTAGGAATGCCACTTTGCCATTCGGCTGTCGAGCCCATAAAGTTTGAGCCGTTCTTGCCTTTCTGCTTCCGAGAAATGGCCTTGGTACAAACGCATTAAAAATAACGTCATTGACTGTTTCGCATGGATGCTTAGTTCTTGTTCCAGCATCGACTTTGATGAGAAAAGCTCTTGCAGTGTATCTTCAATAACTTGAAACTCCGTCCGCCTTTTCCCAGTTGGCACGCCGTTCTCCTTTTGCGTGACTGCGGCAACAAGCTTTTGCACAGGCAAATACAATTTGCGTGAGAACAGCCATACAACGAGTGCTGACAACAAAATGATCGCAAGCACAACATAAAACGTAAACCAGCCAATGCTTTTTGTTTCAGCCATTAATTCGTCCATTGGTGTAACCGAGACATATTTCCAACCTGTAAATGTAGAAGAGGAATAGGTAATGGCAAATGGCTCTTGATCTCGGTCAACCGTAAACTGGCCGGCTGCCTCCGTTGTCCACACTGGTTCTGAAAAGCCTAATTCAGCTAATGTTTTTCCGACTGCCTGCTCATCAGAGTGGACAATGACACGGTTATGTTCGTCTAAAATCATCAGCTCGTCGTCCACTTCATCTCCGCCGATCATTTCTTGGATCGTACACATCGGGATATTGGCAAAGACAAGCCCAAATTTCTCACTAGCACGCGCTGGCAATTTTTTTATAAGACTGAGACTATACGGACAATTACGCCGTATGATCGGCTCTGTAAAAGAATCATTGGCTATCAATTTCCATGTCGTATCATACGGCAAATCAAAAAAAGTCAAATAGCGTTCATAATCTACGTGGCTGTCTAGGCGCCGAATGCCCTGATTGGTGGCAAGCCAATTCTGGTCCTTGTTTAACACAATCGTTTCCTCTACTTTTGTATCAAATGATTGCAGTTTGCTGAGCTCCGTCCGCAAGTCTCGGTAAACGAGAAAATCCTCGCCATCTAAAGACGTGCGAATGGCTGCTTCCATCGTCGGCGACTCAATCGTATTATTTAAAGAATGGTGGACGGTTGTCAGCACCGTTTCAATATTTGCCTGGACTTGTCTCATCAATTGCAACTTTTCATTTTCAACCCTTTGTTCGGCCTGGTTCGTTGACTGGATATAAGCAAACACGCCAACGACAATAACCGGTATGGTGCTCAGCAGGCCGCCATATAGCAGCAATTTCATCCACATGCTACGCTGCAATCAAAACACCCCTTTTTCTGCATATATGAAAGCGCTTAAATTTCTGATATAGTGAAAGATACCGAGCAGGTCATCCATAAAGAAAGGAGTTTGATTATGGACCGATTGGCCATTTCTGTCCGAAGCCGCTCTATTTATGTAGATTACAACTGCAAGATAAAACCACCGTTTGATATGAACCATTACCATCTCCATAACGATTTTGAGTTTCATTGGCTGGAAGAAGGCGAGCGTTTGTTCATGTCCAAAAACGGCTCGATCTTGTTAAAGAAGCACACCCTTTTAATTATTTCACCCCACTTCATCCATAGAATGAAAGCCGCTCCTGTACCCGAACATGCCCGTTATGTCGTTAATTTCCAACCAGCGGTCCTCTCAAACGAGTTAAAAAAACTGGCTAAACCGCTGCTGTCCCCTGCCTTTACGGTTTTGCAAATTCCGCAAAAGCGGGCAGATGAATTTAATCAGCTTTTTATGCAGCTTCTTAAAGAGTACAACAGTCCTGCGACGAAGGATAGCCTTCTTTATCAGCAATCGCTGCTGTCACAGCTGTTAATCGAAAGCAAACGGGCGCTTGATTTTACGCTGCACATGGAGCAACAGCCGTTGCCAGCTCTTTCCGAACAAACACGCGTGGCATCACAGCTAATTCAGCACATCGAACAGCATTACCAAGAGCGGTTAGACCTTAATCGACTTGCCTCTCATGTCCACTTAAGCCCTTCATACGTAAGCCGGCTATTCAAACATGTCACAGGTACTCGTTTAAGCGAGTACATTCAAAAAGTCCGTATTGCAGAGGCTTGCAAACTGTTGGGAGAGTCGAGCTTGCCTGTTAAAATCGTCTGCCAGAGAGCAGGCTTTGCCAGCCTTGAACATTTTCATCGCGTCTTTAAACGTATAATGGCGGTTTCGCCGATTCAATACCGTCATTCCTATTTGCACAAAAATAGGCAATCTTTAGGTGGCAGATAAACAAAATGAGTCAATTCTTCTTTGTTATGCTAAAGGCAACTTAACGAAAGGAGGATGGTCCTTTTTTGAAAGCGCTTAAACGAATGTCCAAGTTTGCTATTTTTGGATTATGTGCTGGCTTTTTCGTTATGCTGACATCCACTGCTGCTGCAGAAGAAGCAACGGTTTCCAACGAAACGATCATTAAACAAGCGAACCATCTGTTGACTTGGCAAATGGACCATGGCGGCTGGTCGAAAGACATGCCGCAAATGTATACGCGAGACTGGAACGGCAGGGAAGCGAAATCGGTTTGGACTTCAAATGGACAAGAACTTGGGACGATTGACAATGATGCCACCGTCTCTGAAATTCGCGTTGTGGCCGAAGCGTACCAACTGACAAAAGACGAACGCTTTAAAGCGAGCGTCCACAACGGCATTGATTTTCTTTATAAACTCCAATATCCGAGCGGCGGCTTTCGCCAAGTGTACCCGCAACGAGGCAGCGATCCGTCCAGTTCCGTCTGGTACTCCAATTATGTCACTTTTAACGACCATGCGATGGTCAACGTCCTCCGTTTACTGGAAGACGCCCGCCAAGGAAAAGCGCCATTTGAAGGCGACTTATTCAATGATTCACAGCGCAAACAAATGGCCGCATCCATTGAGGGCGGATTGGATTATATTTTACAAGCCCAAATTGTCGCAAACGGCAAGAAAACCGCCTGGGGCCAACAACATGACCCTGTGACGCTACAACCACAGCAAGGACGTGCTTATGAGCATCCTTCAATTGCAACAGATGAATCGGTAGGCATTGTCCAATGGCTGGAAGACCAGCCAAACCAATCAGCTGCGGTCCAAGAAGCGATTGCTGCAGCGCGGGCGTGGATGGATGAAGCTCGTGTCGCTGATACACGCTACGAGCGCCGCGTTGAGCCCCATTTTTTCTATGAGCCTGGGGCAGAGATTTGGTATCGTTTTTATCAAATCGGCACCAACCGCCCGATTTTTTCAGGGCGTGATGGCGTCATCCACCATGACATCATGAACGTTGAACAAGAACGGCGTTATGGCTATGCTTGGGCCGGCACGTGGCCGCAAAAACTTCGTTAAACGTTGGTTTTAGGTTGTCGTTTGGCTACAGTCAAGGACTTTCACAACGTTGGAAGTCCTTGACCTATCTAGCCCATTACATTACCTGCCTGTTTAAAGGAGAAAGAAAAAGCGACCTTCCGAATGAAGAATCGCTTCTTAGCCAAACGTATACGCTTCTTTTCGCGCTTCCACAAATTCATCTTTTGTTAATCCAAACAGAATTAAATCTACATATTGTCCGTCCATGTAGACTACTTGTCGACGAACCCCTTCTTGAATACAGCCCAGTTTTTCCATCATTTTAACAGAACCTTCATTTCCTTTGAGAACACAGTCATTAAATTTGTGAAGTCTTCGTTCAAAAAAAGCATATTTTAAAAGAATATTCATGGCGCTTGTACCGTATCCCTTTCCCCGGTACTGTTTATCAATGATGATCCCAATACTAAATGTCCCATTTCTCTCATCAATACGGTTTAAATTTATACTGCCTATATTGTTGCCTTTTTCATTTTCGATCGTAAACATGATTCTTCCCTTTGTTGACGCAAAATCGGCATGTTCCTCCGCGAACGTTTGAGAACCTGAAACAGTAGGAGGCAACTCAATCGCACATGCTAAAAAACGACGAGCAGGCGTATCAAACTTACTAAGGTAGTCTGCTTGCCAATCTTCAGGTTGCATCGCACGCAATCTAACGTTATCGTCTTGCCAAAAATAATGGCTATCATCTACTTTTTGTAAAATATCTTCCATATTCATAACCCCTTCATTCTATCTGTTTCCTACCCTATCTTATCATTCATCGTCTATCCTGCCATTCTTTTTTAAAAAAAGCTGCCCAACTAGACACGCGGCCTTTTTGGACAACCCTATTTCCTCCCCTACTCCTTTTTGCTAGCTTTTCCGCCAAACCCTAGCTCCTGATAAGCGTTTAATGTGCTCCACGGTTTATGACGATTGTCAGAAACGCCGTAATACGTCCCGTAGTTTTTATCTGTTTCGATCGATGCTTGAACGAGCGCCACTAAGTCTTCATCGGCAAGCAACGTCCGCTTAAGCCGATCATTCGGCTGTTTTCGTTTTTCGGCTGGTGGAACAGAGGCAATCCGCAAGTTGATGACAGATAGCTTGCCTTCTTTGGCAAACAAATAACCTAGCTGTTCGGAGGCAAATTTCAGCACGCCATAAAGGCTGTTCGTTTTCGGAAAATCGTCAACGGTAATTTCCCGTGGCAATAAAGAGTAGCCGTCTTTTTCGTAACCATCCGTGACGTGGTTGCTGCTCGCAAACACGACCCGGCGAATGCCTTTTGTTTGTGCTGCCAATAACAGATAATAACTGGCATTGAAAAACAGCGCCGTCATCTCGTCAAAATGCGCTTTGCTGTCAATGCCCTTTGTTGACTCGATCCGCAACAAATTGACAATTGTATCTGTGTCATCAGGAAGCGTTTCTAAGAGCCCGTCAAAATCAACAGCATCCCCTTCAATAAAAGCCACATTGTCGTCTGGCTTTTGCACGTCCATAATGACGATTTCATACTTGTCCTTTAGCCCTTTCGCAAGAATAGCACCAACCGTTCCTGCCCCGCCTACTAAAACGATCTTTTTCACCACCGCGCCCTCCTTCTCATTCGGCAAACTCGTGCCTCTTAGTGATTATTACCGTTTTCTTCCTAACATTAACCATTGTTTTGAAATGTATAGGATTGGCCTTTTTCCGCCTTAAACGCATAAAGCTTGCCTGCATCAATCGCCATTCGTTCCCCGTTTTCAGTCGTACTCATCGCATTCGGGAAGACGACGACGCATGCATTCTCGCAACTGGCATAGACGGTACAAGCAAGAACGCTGCTGTTTTGCCATTCGAGGTCAATCGTAAAACCACCTCGGCATCTGACTCCTGTAATGGCGCCTTGTTTCCAACGACGGGGAAGAGCCGGCAACAACCGGATAAACCCTTCATGGGACTGGACGAGCGTTTCAATCACTCCGGCAACAAAGCCAAAGTTGCCATCTATTTGGAAAGGTGGGTGGGCGGAAAACAAATTCGGGTAGACGCCGCCGCTTTCATGCTGTTCATCGCCTTCGCGCACTAGTTGCATAGAACGAGAAATGAGCGCATCTGTCCGATCCCCGTCAAGAAACCGCGCCCATAAACAGAGCTTCCACGCCAAACTCCAGCCAGTCCCTCCGTCGCCTCGTTCGCTTAACGATTGCTTCGCTGCTTGGTAGCGTTTTTGTTGGTGGTTGCTGCTCCACTGGCTGCCTGGGTAGACACCATACAAATGAGAAAGATGGCGATGGTGCATGTCTTCTCCTGGAAAGCCATGCGTCCACTCTTGCAACGCGCCTTCAGCGCTTAACGGCGGCTTTTTCAACTGATTTAAAGCATCTTTCACATCGGTGGCCAACTGTTGGTCCCCGCCAACTAGCTCGTTGGCCGCTAAAAAAAGGTGAAAGACATCTTCCAGTAAGGCAAGATCCATCACAGCGCCTTCTGATACTGGGTAAGGCTGGCCTTTGTACAAAAAGCGATGCTCTGGCGAAGTCGACGGGCTCGTATAAACGGCGCCGTTTTCATCTTGAACGAGCCAATCGAGGCAAAATAATACGGCGCCTTTCATGACTGGATAGGCGCGCTCCGTTAAATAGGCACGATCGGCTGAAAACAAATAATGCTCCCACAAATGGCGCGTCAGCCACGGAGCGGCCATTGGCCAAAAAGCCCAGACAGGATCGCCGCCACCAAAACCGCCGACTGGCTCTGCTTGCCGCCAAATGTCGCTATTATGGTGCGCTGTCCAGCCCCTACATTGGTAGTAATTTTTGGCGACGGCTTTTCCTTGCTCGGACAGCTCTTCGATAAACGTTAAAAAAGGCTGATGGCATTCTGGCAAAGCGGCGGTTTCTGCTGGCCAATAGTTCATTTGTGCATTAATGTTTAATGTATAATTGCTGCTCCATGGCGGTCGAATATGTTCATTCCATATTCCTTGAAGATTGGCTGCCTCTGTCCCCTCCCTTGAGCTGGCAATAAGGAGATAACGGCCCATTTGAAAGAGCAGCTCAACAAGCTTACCATCATTGGCGCCGTACTTGGCGAGGCGTTCGCTTGTGGAAAGCTTCTCTCGTTCCGTTTCGTTAAGGGTAAACGTCATCCGTTGAAAAAGGGATTGATAGTCTTGCAAATGCCGGCTCTGCAACGTCTCGTACGTGCTCGTAACCGTTTCGCTAAGGCGTTTGCGAATGAGCGTGATTGGCTCTTTGCCTTGGGATGCCTGTGCTGACGCAAAACTAGTTTCCATATGAACGAGCACCGTCGCATAACGGGCATCCTCAACAACGAGTTTGTTGTTCTTAACCGCTGCGTTCCCGTCTGTTTCGAGCAATTGTACCGCACTAGCAAACCGGATCGCCGACGATGTTTCATAGCTTGTGTAACGGATCGGCTCTGAAGACGGGACATAGTTAGGGGCTACATATTCTGGGCACCAGCCTGCTAGGCCGACATGGTCCTGATCGGGCCATCCAATCGTACGCAATGGCGATGTTAGCCACACCGAAAAAGATAGCGGCAGCTCGGCAACAGCCTCTAAACGCAAAATGATCGCTTCGTCAGGCTTACTAGCAAAAACGCTTCTTTTGTATAACCCGTCTTCCACCGTCACCGTTGCCGTTTCCAACTGAAGCGTCCGTTCATAACGAGTGCTTGAATGCATACGCAAAGGAAACAAGATATGCAAATCGCCGAGTGGCAAATACGATTGCGTGTATGGGCCTTGCATGTCTTTTGCGTATCGACTTGCCGCTTGAAAGTCTCTTGCGGCAATGGCTGCGCGCATGTCTGCTACTGTTCCTTTCACAGGCGCTTGGTTCCTTTTAGCAGGCGGCCCTGACCAAAGGCTATCCACGTTTAAAGCGATTTTTTCGTGTTCCACACCACCATAAACCATCGCCCCTATCCGCCCATTTCCAATCGGATAAGCCTCGGTCCACGTTTGCGCTGGTTGCTGTTCGGTCAGTTGCATCTGTTCTTCCTCCTTTTGTATATAAAGTTTAAAAAAGAACCTGCTTGCCGCAGGTTCTCAGACTGTAGCCAAGCGCTCGCACCCGTCGTCTCAGCTAATGTGTCGTGGTCCGCCACCGTTATTGTTAGTCATTCCACAATTCAACGCGTGTGCGCACAAGTTCCGTGTATTCTTTTTCGGCTTCTTCGACGCCAGCTCCTTCAAGCTCGGCCATAAATTCATCCCAAATTTGGTCAAATTCCTCTGGAGCCGCTAAAATCGCTTCAGGGACTTTGCGTTTGACAATGTCAAGGCAGCGCTGCATAATGACATTCAAATCGGAGGTAGAATCAACTGGAATGTTGTAAGCGGCTCCCCATGGCTTAACTGGAAATTCGTCTTCTTGTGGGTATAAATCTTTCCACATCTCAATGCCATAGTTGCTTAAGACTTCTTTTTCCACTTCTGTATAGGAATCGATGATTTGTTCTGTATTGGCGATTGTAAATGTTTGCCCTGTCGAATCTTCCACGCCATCGCCGTAAGCTGGAGCGAAGCCTTTCAAGACGCCAATGCCCGTTTCCTTCACATAGTTGGCATTGTTATTCCGTTCCTCCATTTCTTCTGGAGGGATGACGCGTTTGCCATCGACGATTTCATAGTGTTCTCCTTCCAATCCCCAGTTTTGCAGGATTTGCCCCTCTTCTGAAACGAGGTAATCCAGAAATTGAATCGCCTTGACTGGGTCTTCATTGTCGATGGATATGCCGATGCCCCAGCCGCCAAGATACCCAGTATCTTGGAAATTAGGGTGCTTGTATTCTTCCGTTAATGTCACAGGATACATGCCGTACATCCGTTCATGTTTGCCTGCTTCTCGCAATGCCCTTTCCGCATCGTCGACTTGCCAGTCTGCATCAATGAGCCCGAGCACACGCCCTGATGAGATTTTCTCTAAATATTGGTCGTATTTTTGCACGAAGCTTTCTGGGTCCAGTAAACCGCTGTCATTCATATGGTTCAGCCAGCGGAAATATTCCTTTTCTTCCGCACGGCGGTAATGCATCGTCGCTTCATAGGTGTCCGGGTCAATATAAAACTCGCCGTCATCTGGAGCGCCAGTCGCATAGAAAGCCGGATTCGTTGTCGATATCATAATCCGCCAATCATCAGCCAATAACGACAAACCGAGCGTCGGCTGGCCATCAATGGTCGGGTTTTCCTCCATGTAAGCACGAATGGCGTCTTCAAAGTCTTTGACAGTACGAATGTCTGGATAACCAAGTTCTTTTACGACTTCATGCTGGAGCATAAAGCCGTTGCCAGGTTCCCAATACGTATGGTCGATTGGCGAAGTCGGCAAAATGTAAATGCTCTCGTCTTCTTCGCTCCATTTCAGGCGGTTAAAATAGTCGCCATACGCTTTCTTTAAATTCGGCCCGTGCTCTTCGATCAAGTCTGTCAAGTCGATAAAAGCGCCAGCGTTGACAAGTGTGCTCGCTGAGCCTTTTGGCAAAATAAAATCTGGGTAATCGCCACTCGCCGCCATTAAGGCAATTTTTTGCTCGCCTCCATTGACATCAAATTCAGGCTGCAACGTAACGCCTGTTTCTTCCATCACTTTTTGGCTTACAGGGCTTTCCATGTTGTCCCACTGGGAGTGAGGATCGGCGCTAAACAACGTAAAGGTAACCGGGCTATCGTCTGATTCATTGCTAGCATCATCGCTCGTGCACCCTGCCATTCCCAGTGCCACCATAACCGCTCCAGCAATGGTTGATGCCCTTACCACGCTTTTTTTCTCCATGTCTCTTCTTCCCCCTTTTTACTATTTAGCTTTTTACAGCACCAAGCGTCATGCCTTGGACGAAAAAGCGCTGTAAAAATGGGTAAACCAATAAAATTGGCACGACCGTCACCATGGAAATCGCCATTTTAATCGACTCAGGTGAGACCGTTTGTGCAGCTTGATCGCCGCTTATGCTGCGGTAAGCGTTGGCATCGCCAGAACCGCCCATCGTCGTATTTTGCAAGATTTTCATCAGTTCATACTGCAATGTCGTCAAGTCTGGATTGCTGCCATTGTACAAATACGTATCAAACCAAGCATTCCACTGGCCAACTGCGACAAACAAGGCAATTGTCGCAAGCACTGGCGTACATAATGGCATGATAATGCGCCAAAAAATCGTAAAATCATTGGCGCCATCCATCTTCGCCGATTCCTGAAGGGAGTACGGCAGCCCGTCCATAAACGAGCGGACGATGATAATGTGAAATGCATTCACCATTCCAGGGAGGACATAAACCCAAAACGTGTTAATTAAGTTCAATTCCCGCATGAGCATGTAGCCAGGAATCAATCCTCCTGTAAAATAAAGCGTTAACACAAGCATCATCGACACAAACTTTCGCCCTTGAAAATCGGCGCGGCTTAGTGTAAACGCAACCATAGCCGAGGAAAAAATGCCAAGGACAGTGCCAATGATCGTCCGCAACACAGAATTGATGAACCCTGTCACTAAATGGTCGTATTGGAAGATCGTTCGGTAATTTTCAAGCGTCCATTCCCGTGGCCAAATGTAAATGCCGCCTCGGACTGTGTCGGTTGAATCATTTAAAGAAATCGCCAGCACGTTTAAAAAAGGGTAAAGCGTTGCTAAAAACACGATCGTTAAAAAACAGTAATTGATGACATTAAATAACCCATCGCCTGTTAAAAAGCGCATCGGCTTGCTATGATTCACTTCCCTCCCCCCTTACATGACACTTTGATTGGCATAGCGTTTGAATAGGCCGTTTGCAATAAAAAGCAGAATAATCGCTACAAGCGAGTTGAAAATGCCGATCGCCGTCCCATAAGAAAAACGGCTAAGGTTAATGCCATAATTTAATGCATACAAATCAAGTACTTCAGAATAGTTAACGACTGTCGGGTTTCCAAGCAAAAATTGCTTTTCAAAACCGATGGTCATTAAGCTGCCAATCGACAGAATCAGCACGACTAAAATCGTGGGGCGGATGCCTGGCAACGTAATATGCCAAATTTGCCGCCATCTGCTGGCACCATCAACTTTTGCCGCCTCATAAAGCTGAGGATCGACTCCGGCCATTGCCGCCAAGAAGATGATCGAGTTCCAGCCCATTTCCTTCCACAAATCAGCAAGTGTGACAATAATCCAAAACCATTCGCCTTTCGTCATAAATTGGATCGGCTTATCAGCGGCCCCTGTCGCCACGAGTACTTCATTGACAATGCCTCCATCAACAGAAAGCATTTTTGTGACAATCCCAGCAACAACGACCCACGAGACAAAATGGGGCAAATACGAAACGGTTTGTACAGTCTTTTTAAACAATTTGGCCCGCGCCTCGTTTAACAGCACAGCAAATAATATCGGAAATGTAAAACCGACAAGCAGCCCTAAAAGGCTCATCACTAATGTGTTCCGCAACACTAAGTAAAAGCGTTCATCTTGGAACAACTCAATGAAATGTTTGAACCCTACCCATTCCTGCTCAAAAAAGGCCAACCCTGGGCGATAATCTTGAAAGGCCATCGTCCAGCCAAACAACGGAAAATAATGGAATACAAACACCCAGGCGACAAACGGCAATGACATCGCATAGAGATACCGTTGCTGCCATACAGTTTGCCTAAAGGAGCGTTTTTGCCCTAAAGGCGCAGCAGCGACTGAATGCGCTTTCTTTTTTATAAGCTTCATTTCACCCCCGCCTCTCTGTCTTTCATCTTAGCTGGATTTCGATTTTGGAAATACCAACTAAATCCGACTAGAAATCAGGTCAAAATTGGAGTGTCTAGTCTTTCTTTCTGAATGCCGACGGCGACATTCCCGTGTATTTTTTAAACTTGCGGTGAAAGTAATCGACATTGGGATAGCCTACTTTTTCTGCGGCTTCGTATACTTTGCAGCCAGCGCGAAGCAGCTCTTTGCTTTTGTGAATCCGGACTTTATCCAAATACGTGTTAAAATAATCGCCTGTTTCTTGTTTAAAGCGTTTGCCTAAATAGGCGCTGTTGTAGTTTAAAACAGCAGATATCGTCTCAAGCCGCAAATTCTCGTCATAGCGGCTATCGATCATGTCGATCATTTTTTTAACAGCGGTGTCGTTGCTGCGCACGTTCGTATTGGCCGCAAGCTCGTCGCACAAACATCGAAGCACATGCCGTAACTGTAAAAAGTCTTCCGCTTCTTGAAGCTGTGCCGTGAAACGATAGCCTTTTTGCGCCCATTCTTTTGCCAACACATGGCTAGCGATTAAGCGTTGGATGACGTTCAGTGCCAATTCACTTGCTTTTGCTTTTAAAGAAGCCTCCTTCATACGCCGGGCAGCGACATCCGCCAAAAAATCGGAGACTGCCTGTTTGGCCGGCTCTTTCTCGCCAATGTGGAGCGCCAAGTAGGTGCGCTCTTCATAAAACGAAAGCTGCTTTTTCGCTAGTTGCCCGTCTTGGAGCACAGTCGGCAGCTCTGAAATCACACTGCCTTTGTCTGCATAAAAGGCTAGTGAAAGGAGGTATTTGGCAGCAGTATAGGAAGCTTGAATCGCAGACAGCTTGCGGACGCACTTCCCTAATGCCCCATGGCGCATAGGCGCGAGCAAATGAGACGCCCACTGCTGCAACTCGCTTTTCGTTAGCCCCTCTTGAAGATGGCAAATCAATAAGCCAGCGTCCCCGCCTTTGGCAAAAGGCACAGCGGTGTGGGGAATCTGTTCGGCTAAGTGCTCTAATGCGTCTCTCTCCCCAGCGTGCACCAAAAATATTTGATACCGTGAAGCAGCAAGACCGAGGCGGGAGATATCCACACTTGGCGGCAGCGGCTTTCCTGCCAACAAGTTGAGCAGAAGGCGTTCTTGCTCAATCCGTACACTTTGCTGGCGCAGGACATGCGCTTGTTTTCTTTGTTCCAATTTGTGAAAGACGATTTGCAAATGCTCAATAAGCTCATCTTCCTCTAAAGGTTTGAGCAAGTACCCGTCTACGCCGTGGCCGATCGCCTCTTGGGCGTAGTGAAAGTCGGCATGCCCACTAAGCAATAAGAAAGGGACCGCTTCGTTTTCAGTGCGAATTTGCTTCAGCAAAGACAGCCCGTCCATTTGTGGCATTCGTATATCTGCGATGACCAAGTCAGGCTTATCGTGTTTGTATTTTTCAAGGGCATCTTTGCCATTGCATGCTAAGCTAGCCACTTCGAAGCCATAGTGTTCCCAGGGAATTAGATTTTTTACCCCTTCCCGAATCATCCACTCATCATCGGCAATCAACACTTTATACATAGCTTCCTTCCTCCTTCGGAATCAAAAAGCGCACCGTTGTCCCCTCTCCTTGGCTGCTGCTAATTAGGAGGCCGTCGGTGCCGTACGTTTGTTTTAAGCGCTGATGGACATTGCGCAAACCAATCCGGTTTTCCGGCTTTTCGAGAGGATCTTCGATCATTTCCCGGACTTCTTGCTGCCGTTGTGGTCCCATTCCGATCCCGTTATCGCTCACTTCAATCCATGTCCCATCTTCTGCCTGCTTGATGCGAATGTTCACATAACCATCTGCCTCTTTGGCTTCAAGCCCATGGGAGACGGCGTTTTCGACGAGCGGTTGGATTGTGAGCGGAATCACAGCAACGTTATCGCTTGTGACAGCATCGTCCATGTCATACGTTAGGCGCTCGCCATAGCGAAACGACTGTATCTCTAAATAGCTCCGCACCATTTCCAGTTCCTCCTTTAATGGAATCATGCTGCTGCCGACTTCTAAACTTTTTCGCAATAGCTGTCCTAGGCGTTTGACTGCCTTCGCAATGTCCGTTTCATTGCTCATATGGGCGCGCATCCGGATCGCCTCCAGCGTATTAAACAAAAAATGGGGATTCATTTGGCTCGCCATCATTTTAAATTTCATTTCATTTTGCTTCCGTTCAAGGGCTGTTTTCTGTTCATTGGCTTCGAGCAACTGGGCAATCGATTCGTTCAAGTCATCAATCATTTTGTTTAACTGCAAAGAAATTTGGCCAATTTCATCTGTTCCATCGAGTGCAACTTTCGTTGTTAAATTGCCTTGTGCCACTTCTTTCATCGTCGCACTTAAACGCGAAAGCCTATTCACATAGCCCCATGAAAACCAAACGATCAAAAATAACGAGAACGCAATGCCGAGCCCGGTAACAAGAATGCCAAAATAACTAAGTTTTTTCGCCGCGCCAACGATATCCTCGGTATGGATGATGGAGACAATCCGCAGTTGGTTTTGGCTTAGCTCGGGAAACAAACTTGTTTCCATCATGTGAATCGGTTCCCCATTTGCTTGGCCTTCGTAAAATCCATGCTTTCCTTCTCCCCTGTCTGTCACTACGACAAGCTCGTCTAAGTTTTCGCCAATGAATGACGGTTCCGACGACGAAATAATGGAATTCTGTTCATCGACAACGACCGTCTGGTGCGTTTCCTGTTGCATAATCGTTTCCAACAGGTCAGGGGCAATTGTAATAACGAGCAATCCGAATGTGCCGTATTCAATAAAATTAATCCGTTTCATTAAACTTAAATAGTGGCCGCCACCTTGCGTCTCATCTTGCAAATAAAACCATTGGTAAAAGCCTACATCCTCTTTTGCGATGGTGTACCAACTAGCCATTTGCGACCCTTCCACTGGTATAAACGTCCAGTTATTCAACAACGTTGGGTTGTCCACATAAAGGCGGATCGTTTCAATTTCTGGGTGGTTTCCTTTATGGTAGGCAAAATCAGGGTAAGAGCGGTATGCTTGAAAGACAGAAAATGAGTGTTCGTAGTCGGTGTTGACCAATTCGCTTAACCGTTCATCAAATTGCAAATGATTCGCAACCATAATTGGCCCTTTCAGTACTTCATTGATTCGCTGTTTGACACGTTCGACATTCATGTCTGCCTGTTCTTGCGCATCCTTTATGGCATTGGCTTTTAATTCATTGGTTAAAAACAAGCCAACAACGGCAATTGGAATGACCACGCTAGACAGGAACATGAGAATAAGCTTATCCCGTATTTTGATTTGATTCAGTTTCGTCGAAACATATTGATGAAAAGCATTCCTCATGTTGTCATCTCCTTTAAGCAAACGCTTTCAATTGTGCCCTCATTATAACGTATGCCTAAAAAGCCGAATCCGCTATGGTTGTCGATTCTTCGACAACCATCAGACTGATGAAAACACTTGTCAGACAAAGATGCGAGTAGACCGTAGGAAAATGCCAACGACGACAGAAGCGCCCCGTTTGGCTATCGTTGTTGTTCCTGCGTCTACATTCAGTGTAGGACAAAGGCAAGGACAGCATATAGAGAGAAAATCAGTGCAAATTTCATGTTAAAATTATAGGTAACAAAACAATCTGGTTGCTGGAAAACCTCCATGCCATCAAGACTTTTCCCCGGCCCTCCTGTCGTTTTTTTGCTTTTTTCCCTTTAGCCGCCTCATTGCGCACGGCGGCAATCTCATGTACGATAATCCCGATTTCGAAAACGCTATCATATAAATGAGGTGAGACGATGAAGTTCAGCAATGGCTGCTGGATGAACCGAGCAGGCTTTGAAATTCGATCTCCGCAAGAAGTGTATGACATTCGCAAAACAGATTCAGAGGCAACACTGTATGGCCCATTCCAAAAAATCGCCCATCCAGGGATGACGCTTGACGGCGGCATGATGACCGTCACTGTATCGGCGCCTATGAATGATGTGATTCGTGTCCGTAGCGTCCACCACGGAGGCGGCGTTGACAAGGGGCCCGATTTCCCTCTATATACGGAAAAAGCAGACATTACCAGCAAAGAAGACGAACAGTCCTTTTCTTTCCAAAGCGGCGAACTTGTTCTAACGGTCAACAAAAATGATTGGTGCTTCGCTTTTTCACGAAAAGGCGACTTGGTTACAACAAGCGAAAGGCAATGCTTAAGCCATATTGTCGCTGATAACGGAGCTCCCTTTATGCGGGAACAGCTGTCACTTGACGTCGGTGAATATGTATATGGGCTCGGCGAACGGTTTACGCCATTTGTCAAAAACGGCCAGTCTGTTGACATTTGGAACGAAGACGGCGGCACTGGCAGCGAGCAAGCATACAAAAACATCCCGTTTTACGTGAGCAATAAAGGCTACGGCGTTTTTGTCAACCATCCAGAACGGGTATCTTTTGAAATCGCTTCAGAGAAAGTATCAAAAGCGCAATTCAGCGTTCCCGGCGAACAGCTTGAGTATTTCATTATTTCGGGTGACACCCTTAAAGATGTGCTCCGCACCTACACAACGCTCACCGGTAAGCCGCCGCTATTGCCAAAATGGTCATTTGGCCTGTGGCTAAGCACATCGTTTTTGACAAACTATGATGAAAAGACGGTCCATTCGTTTGTCGACGGCATGCAAGAACGGGACTTGCCCTTTGATGTCTTCCATTTTGACTGCTTATGGATGAAAGAGTTCGAATGGTGCAACTTTCAGTGGGATGAACGGACATTTCCAGACCCAAAAGGCATGCTTTCCCGTTTAAAAGAAAAAGGGCTAAACATTTGTGTATGGATCAATCCATACATCGGCCAAAAATCACCGCTATTTGCCGAAGCCAAGCAGAAAGGCTACTTGCTAAAGCGCCCTGACGGCAGCGTGTGGCAGTGGGACAAATGGCAGCCTGGCCTTGGCGTAGTTGACTTTACAAATGAAGAGGCAAAAACGTGGTATACAGACATGCTGGAAACATTAATTGACATGGGCGTTGATAGCTTTAAAACCGATTTTGGCGAACGAATACCGACGGACGTCGTTTATGCAAATGGAGCCGACCCTCTGAAAATGCATAACTATTACACGCACCTTTATAACGAAACCGTTTACACATTGCTTGAAAAGCGCCTAGGAAAAAACAAAGCGGTCCTGTTTGCCCGCTCGGCAACGGTGGGCGGGCAGCAATTTCCAGTCCATTGGGGCGGCGATAGCTTTTCCACATACGCTTCGATGGCCGAGACGCTCCGTGGCGGCCTTTCACTTGGACTAGCCGGCTTTGGCTATTGGAGCCACGACATTGGCGGATTTGAGACAGGCTCTACGCCTGATCTGTACAAGCGCTGGACGCAATTTGGCTTGCTGTCCTCCCATAGCCGTTACCATGGAAGCGGCGATTACAAAGTGCCATGGCTGTATGACGAGGAAGCGGTAGATGTCACACGGTCGTTTACGAAATTGAAAAACCGATTAATGCCTTATTTATTTGCCAAAGCCGTCGAAGCAAGCAAAGATGGCGTGCCAATGCTGCGGCCGATGCTGCTCGAATACCGAGATGACGAAACATGCCACACACTTGACCGCCAATACATGCTTGGCGACCGCCTGCTCGTCGCTCCGATTTTTAATGACACAGGAAACGTCCGCTATTACGCGCCAGCAGGCAATTGGACCAACCTCCTGACAAACGCGTTCATCGCCGGCGGGAAATGGCATAGCGAACACCACAGTTATGAAACATTGCCACTGCTCGTCCGCGAAAACACGATTCTCCCTTTCGGTGCAGAAGAGCAAACAGCGGACTATGATTATACCGAAAATGTTGCCTTTCATTTATTCGCGATTAGCGATGAAGCAACGTGTACGATCCACGATGAAAACGGGACAGCTGCCGCTTCTGCCCGCGCCTCCAAAACAGGCAACACACTCGCTTTAAGCGCAAACGGCGTAACAGGAACATGTACTTGGCTGCTGCGCAACGTCGACACCATTCTCTCCATAGACGGCGGGGCGTGGACACCACATGAGCTTGGCGTCTTAATAGAGGGCGAAGAAGTAAGCGTCACATTGCCTGATTAACGTAAGAACGGGGCAGCCGTCGCTGCCCCGTTTCAAACTGTCTATTGCGGCTTTCACTCTCCTGACTTGTCAGGTTCTCATCAACATTTTTCTCTGTCGTCCTCATCAACCAACTTCACTTATCCGTTCACTGCCACCTTTTCCCGCTTCTGTAAACAACCGTTTGCGAAAATGGAAGATGAGAAACATCAACGCTGTCATCACGAGCGCAAACGCGAAGATCACGAGCAGTGTTACTTGTACGGAATAATGATCAAGCAAGCTTCCTGTTAGACGAGGCAACAGCGCTCCGCCTAGTCCACCCATCGCAATTAACAAGCTCGTTGTCCGGTCTTCAAGCCCTGGCAGCCCTTCATTGACAACAAGCAATCCTAACGAAAAGATGCCTCCCATTAGCAACCCTGCGAAAAAGATGACGATAAAACTGATGATGTAATGGGGAGAAATCGCAAACAGTCCGAGCGTCGCTAACTGGCCAAAAACAGCAAGCAAAAACAAGGTCGCGACGTTTACTTTGCCGACAACAAAGACCATGATCATCCGGCCAATCGTCATCGCCCCCCAAAAGACGGTAATGCTAAGGGCAAGCACAGACGGGGAAAGGTCAGATGTCATTGCTAAAATTGAAGGCAAATAATTCGGGAACGTCATTTCGACGCCAACATAGCAAAAGAAAAAGATCGAGCCAAATAAAACCAATGGCAGCGACGTTTTTGGATAACGAGCCTTTAATGGCCTCTCATCCCCATCAGCACCGGCAACGGCTTCTTTTGTTAGCAGTGGCTCATGTTCATCAAAACGAAGAAACAGCCATAAACAGAAGCTAACCACCACAGCTGCGCCGACGACCAAAAACACCATATTCCAATTTCCATTTGCAATCAATAGAGCGGAAAGGACGGGCACAGCCAGCGCGCCTACCCCGAAAAACACTTCTGTCAGCACCATAATCGAAGCCTTTTTTTCCTTCAACTTGCCAATAATTAAACCGGCAAGCACGGTCTCTGTAAGCCCTAACCCTGCACCTCCAAGGGGGATGATGGCAAGCAATACATTCCAAGGCAGCATCAAGAACAGCGACAATTGCGAGGCTGCAAACAACGCTAACGCCAACAGCAAAACGAGTCTGCGGCCAAGTACCTTTATAACAAGAGGCGCAAACAACACCCCTACTAAAAATCCAAGAAATTGGTTCATAATTAGCTGTCCGCCATCACGGTAATCAAGCTGATACGCATCCATCATTGGCTCTAGGACAGAACCGATAATAATATGGCCAAACCCGGCAAGTAAATATGCCAAACAAGCCATCCATACGAGTTTTCTCATCGTTTCCTCCGATTTCGTCTCTCATTCATACGCATTTTCTTCTAGTCCTCTTAACACCATCGCCTTTAAGCCTCGCAAAAAATCAGCGCCAAAACCGTCAGATACAATCACTTTCGGCGAGACTGGCATCGGGTGATCGTGCTCGTGTGCTTGCCAAGCAGCTAGCAATTCTTCTTTGTTGCAGCGATGTTGGTAAATAATGATTTTGTCAGGGGCAAGCACTGCATTAAGCAGTTGCAGCGTGTAGCAAACGAATTCAGTAAAACGCCTGCTTTCAAGCGGCTGGTACCAATCAACGTCGACAGGCAGAAATTTAATTTCTCCCGCCATCCCGTTTTTGCCTTTAAACAATTTTCCGTCTATATACATGGCTGAACCAGGTGGGCGATGTTCTGGAAAAAAGAGGCCAATGACAGACTCCCCTTCATTTGGCGGATATTTTGCACAATAGCCGCTCAAGGCTGCATTAATGTCATTTTCCCACCATACTGGCAAAGCACATCGCTGTTGGATCGTTTCCGTTAACCTCGCTCCAATTAGTTTTTCATGGCTGCTGACTTTCATTTCTCCGTCCACTTGCTGGCCAGGAATGCCCATTCCAATCATTTTAATCGCCGGATAGGCCGCTACATATTCATCGACAAGGATACAAATCGCGTCCACATCAAAATTGGCAACTACATGTGTTTGTTTTTTCAAGGCATCGCCGTTTAAGTTAATCACCGACACAAGTACTTCTTCCTTATGCTCATGAAGGATTACCAACAACGCCATGCAAATGTCATAGTTGTAATGATACGTGACTGGCGGACGGCCTCCCGTTGAATGAGCTGCCTTTCCTTCGTAAATTTCCCCTATCTGTATAAGCTCTTTTACAAGCGAGGCGATTGTCACAACGCTTAACCCAGTTGCTTCCGCCAATTCCGGTTTTGTCGCACTTCCTGCTGTCCGCATGGCACGGCGCACATTGCCCAAATTGATTTCTTTGAGCAACTGCGTATGCGCTTTTCCCATAGGCACCTCCATCCCCACCTTTATAAACTCACTTTATAAAGTCATTTGACAAAGTAAGTATGGCTCAGCAAGCACTTGCTGTCAAGACAAAAAAAGAGCATAACACTTGGTTATGCTCTTTCTTTAGAACATGGGTAGCACCCTTGTTTTACACTTATGTGCCACAATAGGTCACATAGCCATGTTGGCAACGTTCTGGCACCTCGGCATATCGTTCTTGCTCTTCGCTGTACGCATAAGGCTCTTTTAATACAGCAATCAATTGTTTCACCAAGCTGTCATCTTCTTCATCGACTGCAGCCGCAAGCGCTTCTTCGACGCGGTGGTTACGTGGGATAACGGCAGGATTGTTGGTTCGCATCAGCTTCATCGCCTCATCCTTCGTTTGCGCTTGCCTGCTTTGCCGCTGTTGCCATTGTTCGAGCCACTCGGAAAATTCAGCAGCTCCATTCATCGCCGTTTTTTCTGGTTGGCCTAGTGTTAACAACCGGAATGTATTGGTGTAATCCGCTTCATGTTCATGCATAAGGCGGAGCAACTTCTCTACAAAGTCCTTGTCACCGTCTTCCGCATTGAATAAGCCTAGCTTTTTGCGCATGCCTGCCAGCCAATTGCTTACATATTGACCTTTAAAGCCTTCAATCGCTGATTGGGCCATTTCCACCCCTTTAGTTTCATCTTCAGCAAGCAAAGGCACGAGTGTTTCAGCGAACCTGGCCAAATTCCAGTTGGCGATTTGCGGCTGGTTGCCGTACGCATACCGCCCTTGCGTATCAATCGAACTAAATACAGTCGCCGGGTCGTAGTTATCCATAAAAGCGCATGGCCCGTAATCGATCGTTTCCCCGCTTATCGTCATATTGTCGGTATTCATGACGCCGTGGACAAAGCCAACGAGCTGCCATTGGGAAATCAGTTTGGCTTGGCGGGAAATGACTTGTTCCAACAAGGATAAATAAGGATTCTCGCTTTCCGCTAGTTCTGGATAGTGGCGCTTAATCGCATAGTCAGCCAATGTTTTCACATCGCTTACTTCGCCACGCCCAGCTGCATATTGAAACGTGCCCACACGAAGATGGCTTTTAGCGACACGAGTCAGCACAGCGCCAGGCAGTTCCGTTTCCCGCCATATTTCTTCTCCTGTAGTTACAACAGCGAGACTTCTAGTTGTCGGAATGCCAAGTGCGTGCATCGCTTCGCTAATCAAAAATTCCCTTAACATCGGTCCAAGCGCCGCACGGCCGTCGCCGCCACGGGAAAAAGGCGTCCGCCCTGATCCTTTTAACTGGATGTCAAAGCGATTGCCATCAGGCGTGATTTGCTCGCCAATCAGTAATGCGCGGCCGTCCCCTAACATTGTAAAGTGGCCGAATTGGTGGCCAGCATACGCTTGCGCGAGCGCCTCCCCTCCCTCAGGGATCACATTGCCAGCAAGGACGGCGACGCCTTCAGGCTGCTGCAACGCTTCCCCATTCAAGCCAAGGGCAGTCGCCAACGGTTCATTAAAGAGGACAAGCTTTGGCGACCGCACTGGGTTTGGCTTAAGACGGGCGAAAAACGGCTGTGGAAGACGGGTGTAACTGTTGTCAAAATTCCATTTCGCTTGTTCAGTCATGGTATCCCCTTTTCGTATGTGCCATTGATTATAGTCAGTGTTTGTTGTTTATTTTTCATTATACATGGCATCATTGCACATACCAATGATAACGGCCGCCTTCCCTTTTCGTCAGCCAACGCCAGCGGAGATTGAACGTGCTGCTTAAAAAGTAGGGCCAATCCGCCAAATGCCAAAATCATGCTGTTTTAAGATTTCCGCTTTCGTTCGTTTGCCTGACGCAACTGCAGCGACT
Organism: Shouchella rhizosphaerae; assembly: GCF_900142675.1. Classification (GTDB taxonomy): domain Bacteria; phylum Bacillota; class Bacilli; order Bacillales; family Bacillaceae_D; genus Shouchella; species Shouchella rhizosphaerae. Next base: position 210,017 of record NZ_FRBS01000004.1, read on the forward strand.
TCTGCTAATAGGCGTTCGCCTGTTGATTCGATGCTTTCTTTTCCCTCAATAATCGTACCTGCATTAAAATCGATGTTTTCGTTCATTTTTTCAAACATCGCCGTGTTGGTTGCGATTTTAATGACTGGGGCAATTGGCGAGCCCGTGGGCGTGCCTCTTCCACTTGTAAACAAGACAAGTTGCGCGCCCCCTGCCGTCATCCCTGTAAGCTGCTCAATATCGTGACCTGGCGTATCCATCCAGACGAGGCCTTTTTTCGTTGGTCGTTTTGCATAATCAACAATTTCATGCAATGTTCGTGTTCCCGCTTTTGCTGCTGCACCTAAAGACTTTTCTTCTAATGTCGTCAGCCCCCCTTGTTTATTGCCTGGACTCGGGTTACCAGTACGAATGTCAACACCCATTTGATAAGCGCGGTTCTCCATTGCTTCAATCACTTCATAAACACGCTTGGCGACGTGGTCATTGGCTGCCCTGCCGGCGAGTAAATGTTCAGCACCGATTAACTCAGTCGTTTCAGCCAAAATCGATGTGCCTCCATAATCAGCAATGGCATCGCTGACATAACCGACAGCTGGGTTGGCCGACAATCCAGAACAGGCATCGGAGCCGCCACATTCCGTGCCGACAATAAGATCAGAAAACGCAATCGGTTCCCGTTCTAGCATGGATGCGTCTTGCACCATTTTGGTCGCAATCCGCGCTGCTTCACAAGTCGCTTGCAACGTCCCGCCATAGTCTTGGATCGAGACTAGTTCAACAGGCTTGTTGCTCTTCTTAGCAATTTCTTCAGCGACACTTTTGCCTTGGTGTGTTTCACACCCGAGCCCCATTACAACCACTCCGTAAACATTTGCGTTTAATCCCATTCCGACGTACGTCCGAAACGTTTGCTCATAGTCGCTTCCCACTTGTGCACACCCGTGCTGGTGAATGACAGAAACAGTGCCATCGACCAGTTTGGTTACGTTTTGCGCAGCCTGGGTGGCACAGACAATCGTTGGCAAAATGAGCACATGGTTGCGGATGCCGACTTGACCATCTTGACGGCGAAAACCTGTTATTTTTAAACTCATACGCGTTGATCTCCCCTTCCCCTTTTGCCTTCCACATTATGGAGATGGACATGCTCTCCTGCTGCAATATCGGTTGAAGCAACACCGATCACTTCTCCATATTTTGTAATGTCTGCTCCCTTTTTGATCGGGCAAAGGGCAAATTTATGGCCAAAGCCTATATGATTTTTTAAATGTAGTCGCTGTTCTCCGGCGAGCGTGACTACTTGCCCTTTTTCAAAATCCCGCAAGGCAGTGGCGACATTGTCCTTTTGCTGCATGACGACATGGGTCTTTGTTTCACTCAAATTGCCTTCATCCTTTCCATTCAAATGGAACAGCAAACCAATGTTTTGGTAGCATTCCAATGTGTGGTCATCACTTCCTTGATCAACCTACATACACAGCCGCAAATGGAGCGACGGCCATTTTCATTGGCAACTGCTCCGACACAGGTCTTTGCGATCTTAAGACAAGACAGACGGCAACCATAACGACAAAGCCGGGATGAAAATAATGATTAGCGTTAAGCCAATCAGCAGCAGCCAAAATGGTATGACCTCTTTAATGAACGTTTCAATTTTCACCTTTGTGATCGAGGCGGTTGTGAACATAATCGTGCCGATCGGTGGTGTAATTGTGCCAATGCTCAAACAAAGAATAAAAAAGATTCCAAAATGAACAGGGTCAATTCCGTATGTCTCTAGCATGGGCATAAAGATTGGCGTTAAAATAATGAGCATGACGTTTCCTTCAATAAACATCCCGACAATGAGCAGAAACACCAACAATAACACTAAAAATACAAGTGGCTGTTCGACTGAAGTAGTCATTGCAGAAGCAAGCTGTTGCGGGACTTGCTCAAGCGTCAACATCCAGCCGAATGCGGTGCCTGCTGCAATAATAATCATGACAGTGGCAATAATTTGCACGGATTCTTTCGCAGCGGAGACTAAATCCTTGAACGTCATTTCCCTGTATATAAACAAGCCAATAACAAGTGCATACAAGACTGCAACGGCTCCAGCTTCTGTCGGGCCAAACATCCCTAAACGGATGCCACCGATAATAAGAATTGGCAGCAAAAGAGCAAGCAAAGCGTCTTTTGAAGCAATCGCTACTTGTTTGAAAGAAGGGAAAGGGTTCTTTTCTTGCTCAAAGCCACGCTTTTTAGCGGCAAAGTGGACATAAACGAGTAAAATCGCCGCCAACAAAAAACCTGGGATAATACCGGCAATAAATAAATCACCGATAGAGACATTGCCCACATAGCCATATAAGATCAAAGCAATTCCTGGAGGCAAAATCGGCGTGATGAGCGAGCTTGTCGCTGTTAATGCTGCTGAAAAACCAGGCGCGTACCCTTTTTTGACCATTTCTGGGACGACAATTTTTGATTGCATTGCGGCGTCCGCTACATTCGAACCCGATAAGCCACCCATTAGCACACTAAGCAACACATTCACTTTCGCCAATCCGCCAGTCAAGTGTCCGGTTACAAGTTTGGCAAATACAAGCATTCGTTGTGTAATTCCGGTATAGTTCATCAAAACGCCAGCAGTGATAAAAAAGACAATCCCAAGCAACGGAAAGGATTCAACTCCGCTTACTACCCGTTGCGTCAATGTCTCATTCATAAAGCTTGGATTGGCAATAAAGTAAATAGCCACACCTGCAAGCATCGCGTAAGCTACAGGAACATTCAGGACAATTAGGAGCACAATCACACTAACGATCAAAAGAAGCATCATCGCTATTCCTCTCTTCCTGGTAAATAAATGAGCGGTCCTTGCGCAAAAGTACGCTGACTAAATGATAGAGCGCAAGGATGCCGCCGACAGGAAGCGCCATATAAATGAGGCGAAAAGGAACGCCAAGCACAGGTGTTACCTTCCAATGAGTATCAATGGCTAGCTTTGCGCCCCAATAAACAAAAACAACGCCTGTCACAGCTAGTAACACAAATAGGCGAAAACGTTGCACCCACATGAACGCCCCTTTAGGCAGTTTGCGGACAAAATAATCAATTCCAACATGTTCATTTCGCTTCATGACAGCACTAATGCCGACAAACGTTAACCAAACAAACAGCGCTAAACTTATTTCTTCGCTCCACGTAATCGGCTGGGACAGCACAAATCGGAAAAACACATTGGCACCAATCAACATGACAATCAGGCTCAAAGCAATCGCACCAATCCAATCATCAACGGACTCAAGCCAATTATTCGCTTTCTTCTTCATTCCTCTCCCTCTTTCGGCCTCTGTGCCATTAAATCGCGCACGTTTTCGTAAAGCCCTGGTGACCATGATGGCATCTTTTCGTAAAAAGGAGCGACTTTTTCTCGGAACAGAGCTTGATCGACGTCATTGACCATCATCCCTTCGTCGACAAAAAATTGCAGCGCCTCCTGTTCCTTTTGTTTGGTAATGTCATAAGTATACTCAGCCGCTTCCTCACTCGTTTCAGCAAGGATCTTGGCAAGGTCATCAGGCAAATCTTCCATCATTTTCGCACCTGCCACCCACACACTCATTACTTTAATGTGGCCTGTTAGTGTTAAATGTGACGTCACCTCATTCGTACGAGTGCCCTGAAGCACAGGTAGAGGATTTTCAGCGCCATCAATGACCCCTTGCTGCAATGATGCATATAAATCACCAAGTGGAAGAGGCGTTGGCGAAGCTCCTAACTCTTGGAAAGCACGGATATACAAGTTGTTATTTGGGACACGAATTTTCATTCCTCGCAAATCATCCGGCGTGTTGACTTCTTTTTTGGTCATCAAGTGCCGCTCTCCGTAAATTGTCCTCTTCCCTAATAGAGAAAGTCCGAGCTCGTTCATCTCCTCTTCAAGCCCTGCATACCAATCGGTCGTCGTCAAATAAAGCAAGTCTTCAAAGCTCTCTGCTAAATATGGCGCCCCTAAAATGCCAAAGTCAGGTACGTAATCCATTAAAAAATCATACGCAGTGAAGACGATGACGTTGTTGCCGCGCATCGCCAACTCAATCATGTCGCTTTCACTGCCAAGCTGAGAGCTAGGGTATACGTGAAGTTGCAAGCGGCCGTTGCTCGCTTCTGCTGCTAGCTCTTGCCATTTCCTTGCCTGTTGATCAATTGGTTCCCCAGGCTGATTCCCATAAGCAATATTAATTGTATACACATCGTCTAACGCCGTCTTCGATGCCAGGTCGGATACCCACAGCCAACTAACAGCAAGCACCACATTGCACATACGACTGTATTGAACGTCGCCCCCTTCATTGGCATCCATCCCCCTTTTGCTGTAATCGCCTTTCTCACGATCCAGTGTGACCAACAGAAAGCGCTTTCAAACATGGTCCTCTGTATGCTACCATGATTACCAAACACGATAAATTGCGATTGTGGGTGTAAAAGTTGCTTTTTTTAGTCTAAACCAGGAGGTGCTATATGGGGCCGATTCGCAAATGCTTTAACCAATCTCACATTGTGCCTTTCCAGCTTGTCCATAACAAAACCAAATCTTGTGACGACGAATTGCCACACCATTTGCATGAATGGCATGAAATTATTGTGGTCCATCAAGGTACGTGCACGTTTTTTATTGATGATTGTTTTTTTGAGCTTGCTTCAGGCGATATTGTGATTGTCCCCGGCAATAGCATTCATTGTTCGCTTCTTGACAAAGGCAAAACCGTAACAACGTCCGCATTATACTTTTGTCCAAGCTTGCTTGCATCGATGATCGGCTCCGAGTCTGACTCACTCCATTCTCTTTTTACAACGGCTAAAACAACAAAACAGTACCGCTATTATATGGAACGAGAGAAACGGGCGTTTTTAGCTGGCCTCTTTGACGAAATAGCCAAAGAAACAGCTATTGCTGATTTGTATTCAGGCGAAACAGTGGCGTTGCTTATCCGCTACGCAATCGTGTTTGTCTCGCGAAACTGCGGCACTGCCCAAGAAAAACTGTCTCCGCTCGTACCTGCATGGATAAAAGAGAGCTTAGCTTATATTGACGCCCATTTGCACGAAGAACTCGATTTAAAAATGTTAGCCGCCCATGCTTGTGTCCATCCCTCTTATTTCAGCAAAAAATTCAAAGCCTCTATTGGCCTGACTTATATCGAGTTTTTAAAGTCAAAACGCCTTGTTAAAGCAAAAGATTTGCTAAAAACGACTGACCTTAGCATCCAAGCCATTGCCGAAGCCTGCGGCTATCACAGTATGCCCCATTTTTATCGGACTTTCCGCGCTGCAACTGGAACAACGCCAGCCGCATACCGAAAAAACAGCTAGGCATTCACAATAAGAGCAAGAGCCCCATCATTGATAGCACGGATAAAAAGAAGCAACTAGTCTACGAAAGAAGTCGATGATTGATTTCTGATTTTTATGCTAAAATAGAACAATCATCTTTAAAAGCAGCAGTTAACAAACCAAAAAAGGAGCGGTTCCCTTGAAATTATGCACGTTGGAACACAACCACTTAGGCGTCGAACGAAATGGGCAAATTGCGAATATTTATGAGGCTTTGCAAGCTCGCCCTGCTGAGGAAGTCCCAGCAACAATGGACGAATTGATCAATCAGCCGGAATCGCTGCCAGCTTTAGAAGCTTACATGCAAACATTAGAACAAACAGGGCCTTACATGCATGCCATTGAGTCCTGTACGTTTGGCCCTGCCATTCCGAACCCAGAGAAAATCATTTGCATCGGTCTTAACTATAGGCGCCATGCAGATGAAACAGGTTCCCCTTATCCAGAAACGCCGATTCTCTTTAGCAAATTTAATAACACCCTTACTGGTCATGGCAGCAACATTGTCGTTCCTCCTGTAACGCAAGCATTGGATTACGAAGTAGAGCTCGCTATTGTTATTGGCAAAACGGCGAAACAAGTCACTGAGGACGAGGCGCTTAATTATGTGTTAGGCTACTGCACGGCTAACGACTTGTCCGCCCGTGATCTGCAAATGAAAACAGCGCAATGGCTTTTAGGCAAAACATGCGATGGATTTTGCCCAATCGGTCCGTTTCTTGTCACAAAAGAAGACATTGCTGATCCGCAAAACTTAGCGCTTGAGACAAGAGTCAACGGCGAAATCAAACAGCAATCGAATACAGCCGATATGATCTTCACATGTGCCGAGATTATCAGTTATGTTTCCCGCCACTTTACGCTAAAGCCAGGGGATATTCTCCTTACTGGCACGCCTGAAGGAGTCATTCTCGGCCTACCTGAAGCAGAGCGGCGTTATTTGCAACCTGGAGACACCGTTTCCGTTCATATTGAACAATTAGGGACATTAACAAACAAGCTCGTGAACGCTGAATAAGAGCAAATCGTTCGTTATTAGAGAAAGGATGAATCGAATGAGGCAAATCATTGCCCTTGGAGGAGGAGGGTTCTCGATGGAACCTGGCAACCCTTTATTAGACCGCTACATACTGAATCAATCCGCCAAACCTAAGCCAACCATATGCTTTATTCCGACTGCTAGCGGTGATGCCGAACATTATATCGCTAAATTTTACCACTTCTTCCGCAACGAACATTGCCAGCCTTCGGATTTGTCTTTATTTAGACCGCCGACTCGAGATTTAGAAAGCTATTTGCTTGAAAAAGACATCATCTATGTAGGCGGCGGAAACACGAAAAATTTGCTCGTTTTATGGAGGGAATGGGGCTTAGATGCGATAATGAAAAAAGCGTGGGAACAAGGAACCGTACTAGCAGGCATTAGCGCCGGTTCGATTTGTTGGTTTGAAGAAGGCGTGACAGACTCTTACGGAAAGGGGCTCGAACCATTAACCAATGGACTTGGGTTTTTAACGGGAAGCAACTGTCCCCATTATGACGGCGAAACAGACAGAAGGCCGCGCTACCAGCAATTCGTAGCGGCTGGCAACATCAAACCTGGAATAGCCGCCGATGACGGAGTCGCCCTTCATTATAAAGAAAAAGACGTGTGGAAAATCGTCAGCTCAAGGCCGCAAGCGAAAGCCTACCAAGTCGATTATGATGGCAAACAGGTGAAGGAAATCGAGTTAGAGACAACATTTTTAGGGGCTGATTGAAAAGGAGCATGACTTAAGTAGCGATGTTTGCCTTTGGCGCTGCTTTCCGGCGCCTTTCCTGTCCATGCGCTGCTGAGGTCGAGGCAATCGGATACATGCAGCTGTTTTCAAAATCGGTCAACACAAAAGGAGAAACACAATGAAATTAAAACAACGAGTCCTTGAAAAGGATGGGTGCCCAATTCATTATTGGGTGACTGCCAACCATCGCGGCCCTTGGTTGATTTTCATGCATGGCGCCGGTACGGACCATCGCATGTTTGCTGAACAACTTCATGTAATCGATGAAACGTACGGCCTGCTTTTGTGGGATGCACGAGGGCATGGGCTGTCCCGGCCAATTGGGACGGATTTTACGATCAAGCTGTTGATCGATGACATGTTGGCGATTATGACGAAAGAAGGCATTGAAAAAGCGACATTTATCGGCCAATCGATGGGCGGAAATGCAGCTCAAGAGTTGGTATTCCACCATCCAGACAAAGTCGAGAGCTTGGTTTTGATTGATTGTACGTGCAATACGCAAAAGATGACGTTCATAGAGAAAGGATTAATCACCCTCACGCCGCTGCTCTTGTCACTGTATCCGTGGAAGATGTTAGTCAATCAAAGTGCACGCGCTAGCTCGATTAAACCCGATGTGCAAGCCTATTTACGCGAGTGCTTTCATACGGTTGGCCGGAAGGATTTCCCGAAAATCTTTCAAGGCATGCAAGACTGCTTGCACGAAGAAGAAACATACTATATCCAAAAACGATTTTTACTTGTCTGTGGCGTCAATGACCAAACAGGCAACATAAAAAAAACGGCACCACGCTGGGCGAAGCGAGAGCCAAATGGGGAGTTCTATTGGATTGACAATGCCAGCCATTGCGCCCATCAAGATAACCCTGAAGCGTTTAACAAGGTGTTTTTATCGTTTCTTGACAACGTTTATTCCTCGCATTCCGATAACAGATGAATACTGCACGATTCTTGTGTTGGAGGTTTTATGAAAAACATTCTTCTTGGTTTCTTAGCGGCACTAGGGGCGGCGCTCGGATCGGCAATCATCCAGACCTTTTTTGACAGCATGAACGGGTTTTATGTACTCGGCTCCGCTCTCGGGGCATTCTGCCTTATAGCCGTGGTTAGGCCTCTGTATCTGAAAGCTTATAGGGAATGAGCCACTGTTTTTAGAAGCAGTGGCTCATTCCTTATTCTCGTCCTTATCTTGATCCATGTACACTTTTCTAGGATAGAGGCTTGTCCGTTGTACAATGATCTGCCAACTATCTATTCATTGTGATCTTCAACCAAGCCAAAATCAATACATTTAAGTCGCAAAAAATGAAGCACGACAATAGTGAAAGCCTTTCGCTAGTTCCTGTTTGTCAAGATGCTTGCCAATAAAAACAATTTCACTTTGCCTCTTTTCCTCTTTCGCCCACGGCGCTCCCTCTGTACTTGCAAATAGCATATGTACGCCTTGAAAAACAACTCTTTTCTCAAGTTGCTTTATATAAAGGACTCCTTTATAACGAAACAACGTTTCTCCTTTACATTGGACTAAATAGGCAAACCACTTATTCACTTTTTCTAAATCAAGGGGATGATCTTCCTGAAACACAAAAGAAGTCACTTGTTCATTATGGTGGTGGTGATGCATTTCGGTTAATAAAGTTGGATCTATTTTCACTACATTTTTTAAATCAAAGGATTTTTTCCCAACGACATCTCGACTATCTACATGTGCAAATGTTGTATAAATTTGCTTCGCATGTGGGTTCATATCAGCCGTTGTCCCAGTTTATTTTTTTCATCGTCCGTAATCAAATCAACCTTATTTATTAAGAGAATATCAGCAAAAGCGATTTGTTGCCCAGCCTCTTCTTCCGCTAAATGTTGCCAAATATGTTTGGCGTCAACCATCGTAATCACATGATCGCTTTCAAATGAATGGGCCGTTTCCTTATCCATTAAAAACGTTTGAATGACGGGTGCCGGATTCGCCATACCCGTTGTCTCAATGACAATACGGTCAAGGGATTCTTCTCGTTCATTCAAATTTCTTAATCGATTGATTAAATCAGCCCGTACATTGCAACAAATACAACCACTATTCACCTCTATAATTTCTTCCTTAGTTGGCACGACCAAGTGGCTATCAATCGATGTATCGCCAAATTCATTAATGATGACAGCCACATTTTGCTCATCTATCCCTTTTAAGAAGTGATTGAGCAATGTGGTTTTTCCCTGCGCCTAGAAAGCCCGTTAAAATCGTTACCGGAACTGTTTGTTGTTTTGGCAAGCCTCTTTTTCCTCCATCGCCTACATTTCCAACTTTGATCGTAACATGTGTTGCCGCAAACACAAATCGTATCAATTACGATTTAAAAGAATTATATGATGTTCATGTAGGAATGTAAATAGCAAAGATGGTGCCCTCCTTCATACGTCGTTTTCCACACAAACGAAAAACAATGGTCAAATCAATTAGAGTTTTCTCCTCTTTTAACAGCGACTTATAACAACTATGATTACCCTCCACAAATCCACTTTGATAGAAGCAAAGCAAGAGTTTCAATCAACCAACAGCTCCGATATCCCCCTTTATGGATATCGATTATTATTCGAACGAAAGAAATAAAACTCTTGACGGAATAGCAAAAGAAGTGTTAGCTTGTAACAAAACGTAATAATTACGATTTATACTTTTACCTTAAAGGAGAGGAAAGAAAAAATGAAAAAGCTACTTATTGGCTTATCAAGTTTAGTGGTACTCAGTACTTATTTAACAGCATGTCAAGGGACAAAAGAGAAGGAGCAAGTAAACGGAATAGAAAAAGAAGAATCAGAAGTACATACAGATGAGGATCACTCCCATGGTGATACAAGCGATTTTGAGGCTCCCGAAAAGATAAACATTGAAGGGGTTGCTGATCACTACCATACTGGCGATGCAATTGAGCTAACTGCAGAACAGGATGAAAAAACAGACTATGATCATTGGCACTGGTATAGCCGAGAAAACGCGGATGAGGAATGGGAAGTCGTTTCAGGGCAGGAAACGGATACATTTACAGGAGAAGCAACAATAGATGGCTTAGAAATAAAAGCTGTATTATTCGATCATGACCATAAGCCTCACGTTCAATCTGCACCAGTCAAAGTGGTGATTGATGATCATCATGGACATGATGAAGAAAGCCGCCAAATCTATCAAGGCTATTTTGAAGATAGTCAAGTTGAAGATCGCGAATTGTCTGATTGGGAAGGTGATTGGCAATCGGTTTATCCTTACCTTCTATCTGGAGATCTAGACGAAGTGTTTGAACATAAAGCAGAAGATGGAGATAAGACAGCAGATGAGTACAAGCAATATTATACGGTCGGATATGAAACAGATGTTGATCGTATCATCATTGAAGACAATATTGTCACTTTCTTTGAAAATGACAACGAGTATGCAGGAGAGTACGAGTCAGATGGTTACGAGATTCTTACCTATGAAGCAGGCAATAGAGGGGTACGATTTATCTTTAAATTAGTTGATGGATCAGATGAAATGCCTCAATACATTCAGTTTAGTGATCACAATATCTATCCCGTAGATTCCCATCATTTCCACTTATATTGGGGAGATGACCGCGAGGCCCTATTGGACGAAGTTACCAATTGGCCAACGTACTACCCTTCTGAATTAGACAAAGATGGTATCGTACGTGATATGTTGGCACATTAAATGTCGCAGAAGTTCATTTAAAAGAATATAGTTGAAATTCGTACTAATGTGAGGAGAATATAGGATGAAAAGCACTTGGTTCGCTACCATTTTGTTTAGTTCACTTGTGTGTACGACTCTTATAGGCTGTAGCCAAAATGAAGACGAAAATGCTGCAAGTGAGAAATTATCGGTTGTAACATCGTTTTATCCAATGTATGAATTTGCTCAACAAGTCGCAGGGGATCGTGCAGACGTATCACTCATGGTTTCTGCAGGAGAAGATGCTCATCATTATGAACCAAGTGCCCAAGATGTAGCGGCTGTGAATGAGGCAAAAGTATTTGTCTATAGTAGTGAAGAAATGGAACATTGGGTTTCAAGTCTATTAAACACAGTCGAAAACGATGATCTCGTCATTGCTCGCACAGCAGATGGTGTGGATGTAGTTGATACGAGTGGATCAGGTCATGCTCATGACCACGATCAACATGGAGACGAGGAAAAGCAACAAGCTGCTGGAACGATCAGCATTCAAGGGGTTGCGGATCATTATCATACTGGCAACATGATTGAATTAACGGCGGAAATAGATGAAGAGGTAGACTATGATCATTGGCACTGGTATACAAGAGAAAGTGCGGATGATGAATGGGCAACTGTTCCGAATCAAGGAGGACCTGAATTCAACTATGAGGCATCAAGAGAAAGCTTTGAGGTCCGGGCAGTCCTTTTTGATGAGAACCACAATGAATACGCCGAGTCAGACCCAGTAGAAATTGTCATTGATGATCATGGCCAGGAAGACGAACATGAGCACGATGAGGAACATGGTCAACACCATGAACATGGAAGTGATAGCGCAATTGAAATAGTTGGATTGGCGGATCACTACCATACAGGAGACGTGGTTACACTCGTTGCGCTGCTTGAAGAAGACGTAGACTACGATCATTGGCACTGGTACACACGTATGAGTGAAGAGGATGAATGGGAAGCTGTATCTGGTCAAGGAACCGACCACTTTGAGTATAAAACGACTGGAGAAAGCTTCGAAGTACGGGCAGTCCTTTTTGATGACGATCATCATACGTATGCAGAATCAGAGCCAGTATCGGTCATTATTGATGATCATGAATCACACGATCCACATATTTGGCTAGACCCTGTATTGGCACAAGAGCAAGTTAATGTTATCCGCGATGCCCTGATTGAGGCAGATCCAGACGGACAAGCGATTTATGAGGAAAATGCAGAAGCCTTTAATAAAGAGCTTCAAGCCTTACATGAGGACTATCAAGTTGCTCTTGAAGATGCAGAAAGCCGCGTTTTTGTCGTACAACACCAAGCATTTGGATACCTTGCGCAACGTTATCAGTTAGAGCAAGTAGCGATTGGCGGTTTATCTACAGAAGTAGAACCAAGTCCATCGCGCATTGCTGAAATTGGAAACCTCGTGGAAGAACATAATGTGCCCGTTATTTATTATCAACAAGGGGCAAATTCAGCCATTGCCGAAACAGTCGCTACTGAAACAGGGACAGAGACCGCCGTTTTGTATGACTTAGAAGTACTGTCTGAAGAGCTACAAGCAGAAAATCTAGGATACGTCGACGCCATGCGTAAAAACTTGGAAGCTTTACAGGTAAGCATCAAATAACAAGATAATTAAACGATGGCAGATAGGAAACAACGAATAGAAAGGTCGTTTCATTATGCATTATATTGAAGTAAAGAATCTCGCCTTTCAGTATGAACATGAACCGCTGTTAGAAAATATTTCATTTGAAGTAAATGCAGAAGATTTTGTGATGCTAACTGGAGAAAATGGTGCCGCAAAGACAACTTTGTTGCGCAATATTTTAGGTTTGCTGAAACCAACAAAAGGCAGCGTCCGCATTTCACCAAAAAATCGTTTTGGCGAGAAGCTCATGATCGGATATGTTTCACAGCAGGTTGCCTCGTTTAACGCTGGATTTCCAAGTACTGTGCTTGAATTTGTGCAATCCGGCCGCTATCAAAGGGGCAAATGGTTTAAAAGATTAGATAAAGTAGACAAGGAGCATGTGCGGCGCTCACTAGAATCCGTGGGAATGTGGGACATGCGCCATAACAAAATAGGCGAATTATCTGGCGGGCAAAAACAGCGGATTTCGATTGCCCGTGTATTTGCAACAGACCCTGATTTGTTTGTCCTAGATGAACCGACGACTGGAATGGATGTGAATTCTAGAGAAGAATTCTATAAATTGTTGAAGCACAATTGTCGTGAACATGGGAAAGCGATTTTAATGGTTACCCATGATCATGAAGAAATCCGTCATTATGCTGATAAACATATTGAGCTAGTCAGGAAGGAGGGCTCTCCATGGAGATGTTTTTCCATGGATTCATGCAAAGAGCTGTCCAAGCCTCCCTGCTAATCTCATTCATTGCACCATTGTTAGGCTTGTTTTTAATATTGCGTAGACAGTCTCTAATGGCGGATACTTTATCCCATGTATCCTTAGCCGGTGTAGCACTAGGTTTGCTAATCGGCGTCAATCCAACGTGGACCAATCTTTTAGTCGTTGCGGCAATTGCCATCATGCTTGAATATTTACGAGTGGTGTATCGTACGTATTCAGAAATTTCGATTGCGATCTTAATGTCAGTTGGCATGGCTCTAGCCCTATTCTTGATGGGGTTAAATGAGGGTGGCGCGACTTTAAGTATGAACCAATTTTTATTTGGCTCCATTGTCACCATTAGTCAGCAGCAAGTATGGATGTTGTTCATCCTAACGATTATGATTAGTCTCCTCTATTTCGTTTTCCGCAAACCTATGTATATTTTGACATTCGACGAGGAAATTGCCTTCACCGCAGGTTTGCCTATCAAAACGATGTCTATTTTGTTTAACGTGTTAACAGGGGTAACGATTGCAATCATTATGCCGATAGTCGGCGCTTTACTCGTTTCAGCCATTATCGTCTTACCTGCTGCAATTTCAATGCGGTTAAGCAAAAGCTTTAATGGTGTTATTTTCATTGGAATCGTGATTGCCTTAATTGGCATGTTGAGTGGTTTAGTCGCTTCGTATGAATTAGGTACACCACCGGGAGCTTCTATCATATTAATTTTTATGATCCTTTTTGCTGCGACTGCACTAGTTAAACAGATTTTGCGTCACACTAAATTAGAGAAACGATTTAAATAGAAGTGATGGCATAAATTTTAATGACCGTTTTGCTTCGCCAGGGCCATGTTGTTCGTTTGGGCAAACCTCGATTTATCGAACCACTTTTAAAAAACGGCTTAAGCTCTAGACATCAGAGCTTAAGCCGTTTACATGGTGATTATTTCGACTGCCTACTTGGACAAAGGTTCACTCAACTTCTAATCAAAACCGTTTTAATCGCCGTATAAAATTCTTTGGCAGCTTCTCCTTGTTCACGCGTTCCTGTACTTGAAGCTTTCATCCCGCCAAATGGCGCCTGTAATTCGACTCCGGCACTTTCTGAGTTAACACGGACTAATCCAGCTTCGATGTCATCAATGAAAGAAAGAGCTGAGCCAATATTGGATGTGTATAAGGATGCGCTTAACCCAAATTCAGTGTCATTTGCAATATCTATTGCTTCTTCGACAGTTTTTACTTTAATGAGAGCAATGACTGGTCCAAATATTTCTTCCTGGGCAATACGCATTGTGGACGTCACCTGTTCAAATATCGCTGGTTCAACGTAGAAGCCATGAGCGTATTCATTTTCAGTTAACCGTTGCCCACCGAATAGAAGTGTAGCGCCTTCTTCTTGGCCGATTTGAATGTACTCTAAAACGGTATTTAATTGGCTTTCACTGGCGCACGGCCCCATCCAAATGCTTGAATTCATTCCATCGCCAATCGTAATCTTTTTCGTTTCCGCTAAAAGGGCGGCTTTCAGTTCTTCGTAAATCCCTTCTTGTACAATGACACGACTCGTTGCTGTACATTTTTGCCCTGTTGATTTAAAGGCACCGCTTAAAATTCCTTGCACAGCGCTTTGGACATCTGCGTCGTCTAGAACAATGACCGGATTTTTCCCGCCCATTTCCAGTTGGTATTTTATGCCATTAGCGCTTGCTGCTTTTGCGACTCGTTTACCGGTGGACTCCGATCCAGTGAACGTAATCCCGTTTAATTTCTTGCTATTTATAAGCGCTTCGCCAACAATGGAGCCTTTTCCGGTTATAAAGTTCAATACCCCTTTAGGAAGGCCTGCATGTTCAAAACACTTAACCACTTTAGCGGCTGTGACCGCACTTTCAGAAGCTGGCTTAAAGACAACCGTATTTCCATAAACCAATGCCGGAGCGATTTTCCATATAGGGATTGCTACTGGAAAGTTCCAAGGGGTAATGATGCCAACTACGCCCAAAGGCGTCCGTTTTGTAAACATTAGCGCCTCTTTATCGGAAGCTGGAATCACTTCCCCCTCTTTTCTCATCCCTTCTGCTGCATAATACCGTAAGATCGCTATCCCACGTTGCGTTTCACCAATTGCTTCGGGCAACGTTTTTCCCATTTCCTTTGTTAACGTTTCGGCAATGTCATCAACGTTTTTTTCTAACTCATTTGCGACACTAGCTAATAGTTGGCCCCGTTGATATGCCCCGGTTTTACGCCAGCCGATTTTCGCTTCAGTCGCCGATTGAATCGCCTCATCGACTTCTTCAGTTGTCGAAGACTGGAGTTGGCCGATCGTTTCAGTTTTGTTCGCTGGATTCACACTATCCATTACTTGTCCGCTCGTACTGTCTTTCCATTCACCGTTGATGTAATTTTGAAATACTTCTACTGTTTGTGTAAATTTCGCCACTTATACGCACCCCTATCTGATTTTATTTAACTTACTAGAATTCCAATCAATCAGTCTTCTTTCCATTTACGATTGATGTTATCGACGATTCTTTCTACTTCTGACCTTGTATTGGCGTTAATTAAATGAAAAGGTTTCTTATGATAGACACGTTCACCGTTAAACCATCTATAGGAAACCGCCTCTTTAATCGTTGAAAAGAATGAGTTGTTTATATCATATAGTTGCATGGCTTCGGCTATTAGGTTTTGGTAACGATTCACTGCTTCGAAATGTTGCTGTTCCATCGCTTTCTTTAGCTTGACGGAGATTTCTGGGAATACGACAGCTGTACTATTAATACTTCCGTTGGTGCCGATCATCATACCAGGTAATAAATGATCATCAAAACCTGTTAAAATTACAAATTCGGTGTTTTTAGGTCTAACGTTTTCAATTAATTTTCTGTATCTGCCTATGTCACTAACCGTTTCTTTTATTCCTTTTAAATTGTCATGTCTTTCTAGTAACTCAGGAATAATGTTTACTGGGATCTCTTGTGATGAAAGCATCGGCACATTATAGAGATAGGCATCTATTTTAATCGATTGAATAATTTCGCTGAAATAATCGATCAGTTGTGCTTCACTTAATGGCCAATAAAAGGGATTAACAATTAAAACTGCATCCGCTCCTGCTTTTTCAGCTTTTATCGCTAAATCTACCGCCTCTTCAACAACATTGCTTCCAACATTCACCATACACTTAACCCGCTTATTGATATAGGGGATAACGTGATCGATATAATCGCTCTTTTGTTGGTGCGTCATTGAAGTGAACTCACCGCTGCTCCCTAATAAGAGAAGTCCATCTACCTCTTTTTCAATCAGAATATCGATTAGTCGGAAATTCGTTTCTTTATCTACTGAGCCATTTTCATCAAAAAACGTAACAAGTGGAGGAATGATGCCTTGCAACAACTTAATCACCTCAGACTTCTTTATTTTTGAAAGGAACCGACATAATTCTTTAATGTGCCGATGGGTGTAGAGCTAATGTCAATCACATCGCCTACCGCTAATGTGAAATCGTTATCGGGAACAATACACGTGCCCGTCAATAAGACCGTTCCAGGTACGATGTCATTGTCGCGTATTAGAAACTCTACTAATTCCTCTAATTTTCTTTTTAATTGACTCACACTTGCTGACCCCTGGAAAACAACCTCGTGCTCCCTGCTAATCGTACACATAATCGAAAGCTCATATGGATTTTCAATGCCAGTTGGCATAAGGATGGCTGGGCCAATGGAACAAGATTTTTTCCACACTTTCGCCTGTGGCAAATATAAAGGATTTTCGCCCTCAATATCTCTGCAACTCATATCATTTCCTAATGTATAACCAATGATCTCTTCCCCTTCGCCAATAACTAAGCCTAGTTCAGGTTCAGGAATTTGCCAGTTTGAATCACTTCGGATCAATAACTCTTTATTTGGACCTTGGGTGCGCCGTGCAGTCGATTTTAAAAAGATCTCAGGGCGCTCAGCGTCATACACTTTATCGTAAAACGTTAATACATCGAGCTTTCCATTCGTTGCTTCGTAATTTCGGGCCTCTCTGCTTTTCATGTATGTTACTCCCGAAGCCCATACCTCATCTGCCTCTATTGGGATCTCCAAAGCCGTTTCTTCAATTGATACTGGAGCTAGGCTGTTCTCTTTAATATACATTTCTGCTGTTTTCGCATTTTCTTTAAGATAATAATAAAAATTCACATAGTTATCGAAAGGGACGACATACATTTCAGAAAATGTCTGTCCAATCGCAGAATGGACAATATGCTCTGGATCTTTAAATCGAATGAATTTCATATAGAGTTAGTCTCCTTTTTGGATAGATTGTTTAGCCGGGTTTCAAATCGAACCTGCCCAAAGCATGATAACGCATTCATTTTTTTAGTCACTAACCGGAATACATATGAAAGCCGCCTTTTTTCAATCCAAGAAAATGGTCTTGAACCAAAACCATTATTCTTGGATTCTCACAAATTCGTTCTATTGAGGCCCGACAGGTTTTAAAAATCCTGCATGAAGAGAAATTCTCTTGGCCAAGTCTACAATCTCCCGCTCTGCTTCTTCTTGTTTCTTTTCCCAACTTGTTGTTAGCATCGTTACACTAACAGCAGCAATGACTTCATCCTCTTGATTCTTTACTGGGGCAGCAATACAGAAGAAATTTTCTACGGCTTCTTGATATTCCTTAATGTAGCCCTGTTCAGCTAATAGGGCAATTTGTGCCCATAGCTCCTCTAATGTTTTGATGGTGTATGGCGTTTTAGCCTCAAGGCTTCTTCCCTCATACAAGTCCTTCATTTCGTTAAACGTATATTTGGAAAGGAGAACTTTTCCCATCGCAGTTGCATGAGCAGGAAATTTCATTCCTGGATCAGTGGCAACCCTTACTGGGGAACTCCCCTCTTTCTTTGCCAAATATAAAATATCGACACCATCTAAAATCGAAAGCTGAATCGTTTCATCTAAATTGTTGACAGTGCTTACTGCCTCCTCCGAAAACGTGCCAATTAAATCAAATTGACTCGAGTACAAAGCACTAAATACACCAAATCTCATTCCAAGGGAATAAGTATCATCCTTCCCTTTCTTCACCCAACCGAGCGTTTCAAGTGTATTCAGCAATGAATAAAGTGAGCTTTTATTAATATTTAATTCATTGGAGAGATCAATTAGCCGATATTGATTGGGCCGATAGGCAATAAGATTTAAAATGTTATCTGCCTTCCCAATCGCGGGAACCCAATATTTTTTCTCCATAGCGCCAAACCCTTCTATTTTGTTTAATATAATAAACTTGGTTTTCTTATTAAAACCTAACATGATCAATTCATGTAGTCAATATCGTATTTTCATTTAAGGCAATTGTCCATTCAAGTTGGTTTCATGAGATAGGACACACCGTTTAGACAGCCACTCATCTTAGCGTTCACGGTTTTTCCAATTGAAAAAAATCTATTTCCAACTCATAAATTGTATGCTATCATCAAAATAGTTTAATACAACAAACTAGGTTTCTTATATAAAACCAAAATAACGACGTTTTTAGCTGTATGAAGATGAATGGAGCCATTAACGAAAGATGAATGAGCAAAAAACACCTAGTTGAGCAAAACTTTAAGGGGGTGAATTTCCAATGAAGTTGAAAGCGCTTTATTGAAATTCAGCTTTATCGGTGATTCTCGAAGCAATGATAAGACAATAAAATGGATTGCTTTCATTTCGTTGAAAGGAATAATCTCAATCATGGAGGAAAACATATGTCCTTGCATTTAATATTTGGCGATGAGGATGTCTCTCTTTACAACATTCAGACTCATGCAAAAGGAGCGGATGGCTCACTCCCCCTTACATCCGAGATGTTGTTAGATTCACCAAGTGGCGACCTTTTTGGACTATCTCAAAACGTTGGTATGGGATGGGCGCCTTCCCGTCTCCTTGGAAAACAAATTTTAATCCTAGGCACTCAAGGTGGAATCCGGCATGAAAATGGCGCTCCGATTGCCTTAGGCTATCATACTGGCCACTGGGAAATAGGCCTGCTCATGAAGGAAGCAGCGGAAGAAATCCGCAGACAAGGAGGCGTCCCTTTTGCCGGATTCGTTAGTGACCCATGTGATGGCCGTTCCCAAGGAACAACTGGCATGTTTGATTCCCTGCCGTTTCGAAACGACGCAGCGATTGTTTATCGAAGGCTAATTCGCTCGTTGCCAACGCGCCGTGCCGTTATTGGCGTAGCGACATGCGATAAAGGCCTTCCGGCAATGATGGTTGCTTTAGCGTCCATGCATGACTTGCCAACTATTATTGTTCCAGGAGGTGTCACGCTTCCGCCTACAAACGGTGAAGACGCAGGCAAAATTCAAACGATTGGAGCACGATACGCCAATAACGAAATCAGCTTACAAGAAGCTGCCGATCTCGGGTGCCGTGCTTGTGCGACACCGGGAGGAGGATGCCAATTCCTTGGAACAGCTGGCACCTCTCAAGTCGTTGCCGAAGCGATGGGTATCGCGTTGCCTCACTCGGCACTGGCGCCATCTGGCCAGCCGATCTGGATGGAGATGGCTAGACAATCAGCCCGTGCAGCATTAGAGATGGAGAAAAAAGGACTATCAACTAAAGACATTATGACGGATAAAGCGATCGAAAATGCGATGGTGGTTCACGCGGCTTTTGGCGGTTCAACCAATTTACTCCTTCATATCCCAGCCATTGCCCACGCCGCTAATTGCAAGATACCTACTGTCGAGGACTGGACAAGAATCAATAAGAAAATCCCTCGCCTCGTTGATGTCCTGCCAAATGGGCCTGTTGGCCACACGACTGTTAAGGTATTCCTCGCAGGTGGTGTTCCTGAGGTTATGCTGCATTTAAGAAAATTAGGCGTACTGCATGAAGATGTACAAACTGTGACTGGAGAAACGCTTGGTGCAAACCTTGATTGGTGGGAAAAATCCGAAAGACGCGCTCTAATGAAAAAACAGTTGCTCGAAACAGACGGAATTGATCCAGACGATATTATCATGGACCCAATCAAAGCAAAAGAAAGAGGCCTAACTTCTACGGTTACATTCCCGAAAGGAAATATTGCGCCTGAAGGATCTGTCATTAAATCGACTTCTATTGACCCTTCCGTGGTAGGAGAAGACGGAATTTATAGACATACCGGGAAAGCGAAAGTCTTTACTTCAGAAAAGTCTGCTATAAAGGCGATTAAACATGGAAGCATTGAAGCAGGGGACATCATGGTTGTGATGGGCGGCGGCCCTTCCGGAACGGGGATGGAAGAAACCTACCAACTAACATCGGCATTAAAACATTTGTCTTATGGAAAACATGTTTCCTTGATTACAGATGCCCGTTTTTCAGGTGTTTCTACTGGCGCATGCATTGGACATATCGGACCCGAGGCATTGGCAGGCGGACCAATTGGAAAATTACGCGATGGAGATGTGATTGAAATCATCGTTGACCGCAATGAGTTAGTAGGTTCTGTCAATTTCATTGGAACGGAAAATGAGCGGCTTTCTTTGGCCGATGCAAGTCAAGTACTGAAAGAACGCTCCCTCCATCCAGACCTTCAACCGAATCCAGATCTGCCAGACGACACTCGTTTATGGGCTGCGCTCCAATCCGTAAGTGGAGGAACTTGGCGAGGAAATATTTACGATACAGATCGAATCATTAAAGTTCTAAAAGCTGGAGTAAAAGCGTTAGAGGAAGAACAATTAAACGTCTAAATGGCACACAGGTTAAAACGTGCGTAAAATTTCCCCCATTGTGCTTCATAAATGGGGGATTTATTGAAAGCGTTTTCCGAATATGGGCGTTTTTCAATGAACGGCGCTTTCGGATAGTAGACAATCCAAGTATGTTGAAAGCACACGAATACTTATTCATTTTTGGAGGTTTAGGATGCCATTATTTATCGTAGCAGCTGGAATTGTCTTGTTACTCATTTTGATTACTGGATTCAAGTTAAATACATTTGTTTCATTAATTATTGTCGCTTTTATCGTAGCGTTGGCACTAGGCATGCCTTTAGAAAATGTAGTGTCCTCCATTGAAGGGGGATTAGGAGGTACACTTGGCCATATCGCGTTAATATTTGGGCTCGGTGCTATGCTTGGCAGGTTAATTGCGGACGCAGGGGGTGCCCAGCGTATCGCCATGACGTTAATTAACAAATTTGGACAAAAGAGAATTCAGTGGGCTGTTGTTGTTGCTTCGTTCATTGTCGGCATTGCCCTATTTTTTGAGGTCGGCTTAGTATTATTAATCCCGATTGTATTTTCGATTGCAAAAGAACTAAGGATTTCTATTTTATACTTAGGCATTCCTATGGCGGCCGCTTTATTAGCAACTCATAGTTTCTTACCGCCGCATCCAGGACCAACCGTAATAGCTGGCGAATATGGGGCAGATCTTGGAGTGGTTTTACTCTATGGAATTATGATTGCCATACCAACTGTCATTATCGCTGGCCCTCTCTTTACTAAGGTTGCTAAAAAAATTGCACCGGATGCATTCAACAAAACAGGCAATATAGACTCGTTAGGAGAACAAAAAACATTCAAACTCGAACAAACGCCTGGATTTGGTATTAGTGTCTTAACTGCGATGTTCCCTGTTTTATTAATGGCTATTTCTACAATCGTCGATCTCGTCCAGAACTCAGTAGGGTTTGAGGATAATACGATCATAGAAATCATTCGCCTTGTCGGAAACCCTTCGTCTGCCATGTTACTATCTTTATTGCTTGCATTTTATACAATGGGGATAGCAAGAAAGATCCCAATCAAACAAGTGATGGATTCATGTGCATCATCAATTGCAGCGATTGGAATGATGCTTTTAATTATTGGAGGTGGAGGCGCCTTTAAGCAAGTGCTCATTGATGGCGGTGTCGGAGATTATGTAGCCGAACTATTTAAAGAAACGTCCATGTCCCCTCTTTTATTTGCTTGGCTCGTTGCGGCAATCTTGCGTATATCTTTAGGTTCAGCCACCGTTGCCGCTATATCTACAGCGGGATTGGTTGTGCCAATGCTAGCCCAATACGATGTCAATTTAGCCTTGGTCACTCTTGCAACTGGAGCAGGCAGCTCGATTTGCTCCCATGTGAATGATGCTGGATTTTGGATGATCAAAGAATACTTTGGGTTAAGCATGAAAGAAACATTTTCAACATGGACGATCCTATCGACAATTACTTCTGTCGTTGGATTAGGGTTTATTTTATTATTCGATGCATCCTTCATCATCGCAGGAATAGCCATCGTTCTTATTAGTGTGGTAGCCATATACTTCAGCACCATTACCCCTATAAAAGATAAAAGAAAAGCGTTAGGGGCATAGAGTCGTAGACTCGTGCTCCCTCTTTTCTTTTGATGAAGCTTGCCTTCTACTTCTGTTTTCGACGCCTCATCCTGCTACCGCCTGCCGGTTCACAGTCCAGTAAACGATTACGAGAGAAGCATGCACACCTTCCTATCAAGGACATAGTGTGGCTCATTCTTGTTTTTCGAGCAAGCCGTACTTTTTTTCGGCCTCCTCTGGATTTTCGTAAACGGCGATTTTCGAATCAATAAGCGCCAGATTTTTCTTCAGTGCTTCCATCTGCTTTACGACTTGTTGACGATGGTCGGCGAGCATTGTTTTTCGTTCTTCGATCGTCTGCAAGCCCTCCGTGCACCAATCCGCGTACTGCTTGATGTCTTTGATCTTCATTCCCGTATCCTTTAAGCAGCATACCATAGCGACCCAATTGAGATCCGTGTCCGTGAATACCCGGTTGCCGGATTTATCCCTTCCGATAAAAGGCATTAAACCTTCTTTGTCATAGAAGCGCAGGGTGTGAGCGGACAGGCCAAACTTGCTCGCGACCTCGTTAATGGAGTAATTCAATTTTTTTATTTCACCTCTTGACTTAGAGTTAACTCGAAGTACTACACTCACTATAGACCACTGCTAACGACAGATCAAGTGGTCTCATAACAATCAGAAGGAGAATGAGACTATGATTTCAACGCAAAAGATTGCACTCGTAACGGGAGGCAGCCGAGGGCTTGGCCGAAATGCCGCTATCGCCCTTTCCCGTAAAGGGATTGACGTGATTATCACGTATCATACTCGCAAGGACGAGGCGGACAAAGTTGTTCAAGAAATAGAAAACAGTGGTCGAAAAGCGGCAGCGATCCAGTTAGATACTGGCAACGTATCCTCATTGGACGCGTTTGTTTCCCGGATGTCCGCAGTTCTGCACGAAAGATGGAATCGGGATCAGATCGACATTTTGGTCAACAATGCGGGCTACGGCATTCACGCTTCCGTTGCGGAAACGACGGAAGCACAATTCGACAACATCATGAACGTGCAGTTCAAGGGCGTTTTTTTCCTGTCACAAAAACTGTTCCCTTACATCGTAGACAATGGGAGAGTTGTCAATATTTCAACGGGGCTGACCCGTTTTGTCATTGAAGGGTTTGGCGCTTATGCAGCAATGAAAGGCGCGATCGAGGTCTTAACCAAGTATATGGCTAAAGAATGGGGAAAGCGAGGCATTCGCGTCAACGTGGTTGCCCCTGGAGCGATCGCGACCGATTTTGGCGGAGGAGCGGTAAGGGACAATCCGCAGATGAATGAACATGTTGCCTCTAATACAGCGCTAGGTAGGGTTGGAGAAGCCGATGATATCGGTGGGGTTATCGCTTCCTTGTGCACAGAGGAGTTCGGCTGGGTGAATGGGACTCGCCTCGAAGTATCTGGCGGGCAGATGCTTTAATTGAACAAGGCCCAAGAGCTGCGAAAGCGCTCCGTAACACCTATTTCAACGATGCTCGTTCGATTGCCTTTTTGCATAGGTTCCACATACTTGCTTTAGAATCAAAAGGATGGTCTGTAATGATGATAGACTGTCAACACAAATTTCTCGCTTCTCTCAAAAAGAAAAAGGTAACCGCGTTATCGAGGTTACCTTTTTCTTACTTATGAATCAAATCGGAATCATCGAACGTTTGCTAGTAGCTGTTTAAAGTTGTCAACTACATTTTCGACGGTAAAGCCAAATTTTGCAATTACTTCCTCACCAGGGCCGGATTCGCCAAAGGAATCAATGCTCATAACGGCACCATTGGTACTTGCATATTCTCTCCATCCTAGTTTCGAACCCATTTCAATTGTTAGGCGGGTTTGAAGATTGCTTGGCAATACGCCTTCTTTATACTTTTGCGATTGTTTTTCAAATAAATCCCAGGATGGCATGCTGACTACATTTACATAAATGCCTTCTTTGGCCAATTCCTTTTGGGCATTGATCGCCAAGGACACTTCAGAACCAGCAGCAACCAAAATCCCTACAGGTGCCCCTTCTGCTTTGGAAATCACATAAGCACCGCGTCTTACACCTTCTTCCGCCAAGGTATCGGAATCCTTTAATGTAGGGACATTTTGTCTTCCTAACACAAGCATTGTTGGACGGTCTGTTTGCTCAACAGCTACTTTCCATGCAGCTTTTGTTTCATTCGCATCCGCAGGACGAATTACTGTTAAACCAGGCATTGCTCGAAAAGAAGCTAACTGTTCAACCGGTTCATGGGTAGGTCCGTCTTGTCCAACGGCAACGGAATCATGTGTAAACACATAAGTTACCGGGAGTCCCATTAAAGCAGCCAATCGAATAGCAGGGCGCAAATAATCGGAGAATACGAAGAAGGTACTTACAAAGGGACGAAGGGAATGCAGTGCCAAACCGTTTGCAATGGCGCCCATCGCAAATTCTCTAACACCAAAACGGATATTCCGTCCCCCATAGCTATCATTACCGAAATCGATCTCCTCTTTCAATCTTGTTTTTGTAGATGAATCTAAGTCGGCAGAGCCACCAACAAATTCAGGTATACGTTTGACAAACGCGTTCAAGACTTCACTTCCTGCTACACGAGTAGCCAATGAACTTCCTTCTTCATAAGAGGAGAGATGTTGATCCCAGTTTTCAGGAAGTTGGCCTTCCATGATTCGCTTTAATTCCTTCGCAAGTTCCGGATAGTGCGCTTCATATTGACTGAACAATTGATTCCATTCTTGTTCTTTTTGTTTTCCGCGTTCGCGAATCGTTGCGTAATCAGCATAAACTTCTTCAGGAACATAAAACGCTTCTTCATAATTCCAATTGTAAAACTTCTTCGTTTTAGCAACTTCCTCTTTCCCCATTGGGTCACTGTGGGCATTATTGGTTCCTTGCAAGGAAGACCCATAACCGATCACCGTTTTAATTTCAATAATTGTTGGACGGGTTTCATCGGCTTTTGCTTCTTCAATAGCCTTTGCAATCGCATCTACATCATTTCCATCTTCAACCTTCATGTATTGCCAATTCATAGATTCAAAACGTTGTTGAATATTTTCAGAGAAAGCCAGTTCAAGTCCGCCATCAAGGCAAATATCATTGGAATCATATAAAACGATTAAACGTCCAAGTTTTAAGTGTCCGGCGAGAGATGCTGCTTCATAGGATACACCTTCCATTAAATCTCCATCACCGCAAATGGTATACGTATAGTGATCCACAACGGGAAATCCTTCCCGATTATAGGAGGCTGCCAAATGTCTCTCAGCCATTGCTAAGCCAACACTGGCGGGAATTCCTTGGCCGAGGGGGCCCGTGGTTGCTTCAACCCCTGGAGTGACCCCATATTCCGGGTGGCCTGGAGTTTTGCTCCCAAGACGTCGGAAGTTTTTCAAATCTTCTATCGTAACGTCAAATCCTGTCAAATGCAGCAAAGAATATATTAAAGTAGAACCATGCCCTGCTGAAAGGACAAAACGGTCACGATTAAACCAGTTTGGATTTTCAGGGTTCACGTTTAAAAAATGTTTCCATAAGCTATAAGCCATCGGGGCTGCCCCCATCGGCATACCCGGATGTCCATGCTGTGCTTTTTCAACGGCATCGAGGGTTAAGGTCCGAATTGTATTAATTGAGAGTTGAGATACATTAATTGTTTTAGTCATTTTTTACCTCCATGTTTTTCTTTTTGAAAATCTGATAGGGATAACTTGGTTTTTAATAATAGAAAGGCCTCTGCCGCCGTTGCATTTGCTTTATCTCCTCCTACCCATTTTTGGTCCAAAATTTAGGTTTTATTTTGCTTCATTTTCTGTTGAAGAAGCTTTTTTACCAAATGGAACCAGCATTAGAGCAACAATTATGACTAGGCCGATCACGATTGCAATGGAGCCAAAGTAGTTAGCCAACGTTCCGAAGAAGATACCAGATACGCCAAAGTCTGTGTCAGAGAAGGTTGTGCTTGCAAAGCCAAGATCTCCTAGTACCGGCATTAAGAATACAGGCAAGAATGAAATAATGACACCATTTACAAAGGAACCAACAACCGCCCCTTTAACACCACCGGTTGCATTCCCTAATACCCCAGCTGCCGCACCAGTGAAAAAGTGTGGAACAACACCAGGCAAGATAATGATTCCACCTGTAAAGGTCATAACAACCATACTTACAATCCCGCCGACAAAGCTTGAGAAGAAACCAATTAATACAGCATTTGGCGCATAGGTATAAATGATTGGCACATCCAACGCCGGTTTTGCATTTGGTACAAGCTTTGTGGAAATACCTTTAAAAGCAGGAACAATTTCTGCAAGAATTAGACGGACACCAGCCAAGATGACAAAGACGCCTGCCGCAAAGTTACCGGCTTGAGTAAGAGCATAGACAATGAAGTTTGTTCCGTCACTTAATTCTGTTTCGATAAAGGGTTGTCCAGCGAACAAAGCCACAATGACATACATAACAGCCATTGTTAACGCGATACTTACAGTACTGTCCCGCAAGAACCCTAAACCTTTCGGAAAATGGATTTTTTCCGTTGAAGTAGGATTTTTGCCTCCGACAGCTTTTCCAACTAAACCACTAACTGCGTAGCCTACCGCACTAAAATGGCCAAGAGCAACCTGATCGTTTCCGGTTAATTTCCGGACAAATGGTTGCACAATTGCCGGGGACAATGTCATGATAATACCTAATGCTACAGAACCAGCAGCAATTAATCCGACTGAGTCAAACCCTGCAACCGCCATGATAATTGCAAGCATACAGGCCATGTATAACGTGTGGTGGCCAGTTAAAAAAATATATTTATATTTCGTAAACCTTGCTAGAATGATATTGACAATCATACCAAAGAACATGATAAGCGCTGTTGTTGTACCGTATTCTGAAAGCGCGAGGCCTACAATGGCTTCATTGTTTGGCACAACACCTGATACGTTAAACGCTTTTTCAAACAATGTTCCAAAAGGAATCAATGCTGTTTGTAAAACACCTGCTCCTGCAGAAAGAACGAGGAATCCGATAAAGGTTTTTGTTGTCCCTTTCACAACATCTGCCGTTCCTTTCTTTTGCAGCAACAATCCAACGAGTGAGATTAAAGCAACCACGATGGCAGGCACACTAAGAATGTCTATTAATGTTTGCATAGGATAAACCTCCCAATCAGCTCATATGAAATTTTTAGAGCAATCCATTTTCTTGTAATACTTGTTTCACTTTGTCCCTCAATTCTTCCATGTCAATGATGCTTTCCAAAACAACGACATTCCCTAAATGGGAACCGCCTTCTGCAATATCCTTTGCAAGGAAGAATACATCCGCATCACCAGGAGTTGCTGAACTTAGGTCAGAATGGTTTACTTCCACTTCCGTTACGCCTAACTCTTCTAAAATTTGTTTAATATTCATTTCAACCATAAAGCTTGTACCTAAACCCGACCCACAAACTGTTAAAATTTTCATCATTTACTCTCTCCTTCATTGTTAATATTTACTATTTCTTCAACCGTTTTTGCTTGTTTCAATTCTTTGAGCTTATCATTGTCAGCCAGTATTTTTGTTAGTTGTGACAATGCTTTTAAATGGGTTTCATTGTCAACTGCGGCTATACAGATAAAAATATCAATTTTATGTTGTTCTTGATCTAAAAGGAGCACCGGCGTTTTGGTTCTTAAGAACGACATTCCGACTTGGTTGACCCCGGCTTGTGGTCTTGCATGGGGAATGGCAATCCCTTTTCCGATATGGATATAGGCCCCTAATTCTTCAACATTGTTAATCATGGCATCCACATAACTGTCTTCAATTTTACCAGTGTCTGACAATGGCTTCGCGGCTAAGCGGATAGCTTCTTTCCAGTCCAACCTTTCATCTGTGAAGCTAATCATATCCTTTGTCAATAATTCTGAAAGCATTGGCGAATATCTCCCTTTCTTAAAACCCTCAAAATAAAGTACATGAACAAGTTCTGAAAATAATCTTTCTTCATCTCGAATATCTGCATATTTCCTGATGACTTCAATAATTTGATCGACAGAGATATTCCGGTAATTCAAACTTGGGAATTCTTTCGCAATTTCTTGAATCAAATAATTTTTTTCGACCTGTGAGAGCAACGGTTTTACTAAATAAACCGGTTTCGTAGATGGAACCCTCACTGTTGAAAAGATAAGATCATAACTGGACTTAGGAATCTCTGTCATCTGATCAATACTATGAACATTTAGGAAATGAATATTAGGAAACATTTCCTTTAACTGCGCTTTTAGCATCAATGAAGAACTAACGCCATTGGAACAAACGATTAACCCATTGACAGTGGAATGGTTTCTTTTATCTTTTTCAAGATAACCGCCAAAGTGCAATGTGAAATAGCCAATTTCCTCTTCGCTGATCACTTGCCCAGTCCACATCGATAGCGGTGCAAGAGCGATTTTCACAAACTCAAAAAGTTCCGGATACTCTTCCTTTATCCTGTTTATTAATGGATTGACTAAAGGAATTTTAAAGGAAATTCTAAAGAATGCAGGAACGAGATGATCATAAAGACTTTTTTTCAATGTTTCTCTATTCTCTAGCGGAAGCAATGTCACCCGTTCAAATTCTTCGATAATTCGTTCTGCCAACTGTTCCAATAAAGCGTTTTCATATTTTGATTCTTGCATTGATATTAACAGCATAAGGCTGACAAAATACTGCTCGCTAACAGCTTCTTTACCAAAGAAAGTTTCGGCCATTTCCTTTCCCGCTAGAAAGGCATTTTGCCTTTCGATAATATGCTCTTGATATTCCGGAAAATTTAAGTTCGCGTATTTTTTTCTTGCTCGCAGGTAAGTCAGAAATGGAAGAATCTCATTTTTCCTGCTTTTGACTAACATGATGGAATGTTTTTTGACGACCTCGGCAAAAACGCTCTCCGTTTCTTCAATAAAATCGTCATAGCCCCAATCATTAAGCGGCAAATGGATTAGTTCATTTCCAAAAGGTGAATCTAACAATATATTCACCGCGTATAAGGCCAAGCGTCTTTTATCAAATTCATCACCGATTAAATAATATCCATCTTTTCTGGAATAGATCATGCTCAAATTCCATTCTTCACAAATCTCTCTCGTTCTTTTTACATCTTCAAGCGCCGTGTTCTTGCTTACCCCTAAAAATGTCTGATAGTGAAAATTAGAAATAGGCTCCTTGCGAATGAACGTATAAAGGTAAAGTAGATAAACCCGATCTTCCTTGGAAATGGTGACTAAGGCTGGATTAATTTCATATAATTCCCCAGATTCAACCGCTTGGATTAAGTTTTCCTCCAAAATAAACGTATTGTTTTTCAATTGAATTGGAGGCAGATGCAAGTTTTTTAACGCATAATTCAGTTTGTCAAAATCATAACCAAATTGTCGTTCCGATACTTGCATCATTCTTAAAACTTCTGGTTTGGTTACTTGTCTGTGCTGGGTAATTGTTTTTAGCAATGTGTAGGATCTTTCATCTAGCACTTTACGTCCCCCATTTCTTGTTTTCATTATAGACCGCCTTTGAAAGCGATACAATTTGATTCAAACCCAATCTTTGTTGCCCATTTTTAAAAACGTTGTACTCAATTGCGCCGGATACGAGTCCTTTCTTTATTGTAAGCCTCTATCAAACACCGCTTATCATGCCGAAGCACCCCCTAGTATGATCAATGTATCAACCAAAAGAGGTGCTTTCTTTCGTAGGGCCTCCCATCCAATCAAGCCCAAATTTGTATGTAAACGCAACCTCGAGGCTCCAAGTAGTCGAATGCTTTTTCTTCAAAGGCACCTGTTAGTAACGAACGAAAAGGTCTGTAGAGAATCGGCCATTGCGTATCCGCACACGTAAAGTGAGCGTGCTACCTGGGATGTCAGTTGGCGGGGCCAGGAGCCTTGGCGATACTCTTCGCGCCTGTCCCCTCCCGTGAATTTCCTAAAAACAATTGCTGCAAAAGTTCTCCTTGTATTTTTAGGAAACGAATTTCACATAAGTATACGAGCCTAACTATCGATCACCTACCGACTAACAAAACCCTACCTATATTCAATGATTGTCTAGTTGTATTGATATTATGCATATTCCTTTCCCTTACACTGTGCCTCTTTTACTGTACAAAAAAGCCCGTCGACCATCTCGGCAAAAACCGAGTATTGTCGCCAGGCTGGAGCGGTCCCCCTTTAAGATAAAGGGGCGCTTTTTGAATATTATGCGGTTCCATAGATTATCGTTTTTATTTCTTATTCTTCTCGTCCAAAAGCGTTTGTATGAATGTTTTTCTCATCAAGGAATTCTTCTATTTTTTTCTGTTCTTTTCCATTCACTACATCACTTTGATCGATTAATGATTCAAAATCGATTTCCGAAAAATTTCCTTCACTAATGTCGTCAATTAGATGATTGAGCGCATCATTTAATTCATAAAGGTATTGATTGGACGCTGTCATGTACTGACTAATTCTTTCAGCCTCTTCTTGATACCCTTCAGGCAACGTATTATTTAAAATATAATTAGAGAAATTCTCATCGTTTTCTTTTATGAGCTCATTGATTTCGTTAAATGCAGCCAAATCACGTTTGGTTAATTGTTCACCTGCATCAATTATCTCCTCGAATGGACCGCTTGCATGATATAAATCTTCGCTGCTGTCTAAATACGTTTTTATGCTTTGCTTGATTTCTTCTTCGTCAATGAAGTCATTGTTTTTTTCAGAAGTGAAAATCGTACTCGGTATTTCTACGTCGCCTGTGCTAGGTGTGTCATCCTCAGTAGCATCGATAGTTTCTTCTTGCGAACATGCAGCCAACACAAAAATGATGAAGAAGCTAATAACGATTCTTTTCATTTATTTCTCCCTCCACTTTTTCTCTTCATCCTTAATTTCTTGTTACGAATTTATAACCAATCTCGCTACAGCTTCTACGTGTGTCGTCTGCGGAAACATATCAACAGGCGTCACTTCTTCCGTCTTGTAGCCGCCATCTTCGAGAATGCGCAAATCACGGGCCAATGTCCCTGGGTTGCAGGATACATACACAATGCGTTTTGGCTTCATTTCAATCATTGTCCGCAGCAATGCTTCGTCGCAGCCTTTTCGCGGTGGGTCGACGACAATGACGTCGGCGTCGATGCCTTGGTCATGCCAGTGAGGAATGACTTCTTCCGCTTCGCCGACGGCAAATGTGGCATTGGTGATCTGGTTGAGTTTGGCGTTGCGCTTGGCGTCTTTAATTGCTTCGGGGACAATTTCGACTCCGTAAACATGGCGCGCTTTTTTGGCTAAAAACAGCGAAATCGTGCCAATGCCGCAGTACGCATCAATAACGGTTTCGTTTCCTGTTAAGTCAGCGTATTCAAGCGCTTTGCTATACAGGCGGTTCGTCTGTTCAGGGTTGACTTGGTAAAAAGACCGGGCTGAAATCGCAAAGCGAATACTGTTTATTTCATCATACAAATAGTGCTCGCCCCAGAGCACGTCTGTTTGCTGGCCGAAAATGACATTTGTCCGTTTGTTGTTAATGTTTTGGACGATGGAGACGACGCCTGGCACATGCTTTCGAATGCCGGAAATGAACGCTTCTTTGTGAGGCAGCTTCTTCTCTTTTGTGACGAGTACTACCATGACTTGCCCAGTCGTTTTTCCGTAACGGGCAACAATATGGCGCAACACGCCTTGATGGCTTTGTTCCTGGTAGGCAGGAATGCGCAGCTCTTTGGCAAGCTGTTTGACTGTCTGCACGACAATGTCGTTTTCTTTATGTTGGATGATGCATTGATCCATATCAACGATGGAGTGGCTCCGTTTCGCATAAAAACCGGCAACGAGATCGCCTTTTTGGAAAGCGACTGGCACTTGCGATTTGTTGCGGTAGCGCCATGGATCGTCCATGCCGATGACAGGGGGGACAGGTACGTCGGGGAGCTTGGCAACTCGGCCCATAACATCTTTTACTTGTTTTTGCTTATAAGCCAGTTGGGCGTTGTAATCCATATGTTGGATTTGGCAACCTCCACATTTATAGAAGATCGGGCACGGCGGCTCAACGCGATGCTCGCTTTTTGTTTGGACTTGTAGCAAGCGTCCATAGCCATAGCCCGCTTTTGTTTTCACCACTTTAATGTCGACTGTTTCGCCAGGTAGTGCCTGAGGGATAAAGAGGGCGTAGCCGTTTACTTTCGCTACGCCTGCTCCTTCATGGGTCAAATCTTCTATTGTAACGGTGAGCGTTTCGTTTTTTTGTACAGGGGGTGCTTGTTTTTTCATCATTAAAATACGTCCTTTGCAAACATTCCTTTTCCTCGCCCCATTGTACCATGAAGTTTGCTAGGGACAAAGCGCTAAACCATTTGGCGTTGCTTGAGTGCGGTGAGAAATGTGTTTGCAAATGAACGACATGCTGCTCGTTCTTCATCTGTATTCGGATCAAATTCCATTTCAAGCCCTTTGGCGGTGACGGTGGCGCCACCATTTCGCAAAATCGATTCAAATGTATGAACGGCTTCACAAAAAGCAGGGTAAACGCGGTCCCCTGAACCGAAAACAGCGGCAATGACGCCTGTTAAATCTAGTTCAGCTAACTCTTCGGCAAAATCTTCGGCTTCATAAGGCAAGTCGCCGTCTCCCCATGTATAACTACCGATCAAAGCTCCGTCGTAATTCAATAGTTCCGAAGCGTTATAACCGTCCATTTCCTCCATGTCGACTTCAACGCCGTCTGTTGCTAGTTCTGATTTGATCAGCTCAGCCATATCTTCGGTGTTCCCAGACATGCTGGCAAATACAATCAACACGCGCATGGAATCTCTCTCCTTTCCCGTTCCTTACATTTATAATAAATGATATTGATAATCATTTTCAATGAAAAAACAGGGAACATTCTCGAAAAAACAAGTTAATTTGTTTTTCCGCGAGGGAGCCTCCTTAAAAAAAGGATACAAAAACGCAGCTTCTAAAAGAAAGAAGCTGCGTTTTCACTAGTTTCGTTTGCGGTCTTTTGGCATAAGCATCTGGAAATGGTGGTACAAATTTTCAAATTCGGCCGGCAAGACGCCGCCTCGTTCGCCGTCGAGGTTCAGCTTCATTTCATCGTCTCTCATGACCGATACTTTAATGCGCTTCGCTTTTACGTACATTAATTTGGGGTGGTTAATATGCTCGCCCCGGAGTGCAAGCGATGCCAAATGGACAAACTCAGGAAACGATGTCTTTTTGACAATGATAAAATCAAACAACCCATCTTGAATGGAAGCGGCTGGGCATAATTTTTCAAAACCGCCGACGGAGTTTGTATTGGCGATCAAAAACATCATGATTTCGTCTTCAAACTGTTTGCCATCATATTCGACATGGACAAAAGTCGGCTTGACTTGTGGCAATTTTTCCAGCCCTTTAATGTAATAAGCGAGCTGGCCAACGATTGTCTTTAGCTTTGCCGGAACTTCATATGTCAACTCGGTTAACGTGCCTGCGGCAGCGATATTGGTAAAATACTTCTGGTTCATGCGGCCAATGTCAATCGGCTCAAAGTGGCCTTCACACAAAACGTCGCATGCTTTTTCAATATCTCGGGAAATGCCGAGCGCCCGGGCGAAATCATTGGTCGTCCCTGCTGGGATAATGCCGAGCATTGGGCGTTTCTCCAGCCCCGCTAGTCCGTTAACGACTTCAAAAATCGTCCCATCTCCACCTGCAGCAATGACGAGATCAAAGCCCCGTTCTCCTGCTTGGCGGGCAGCCCGTATCGCACATCCTTCCTCTGGAGTCGTCGCGTGTGCTGACGTTTCGTAACCTGCCTTTTCTAGACGTTCTAATATGTAAGCTAAATTCTTTCTTAGTTGCTCACGGCCGGAACTTGGATTATAAATCAATCGTGCCCGTTTCATAACAATCCCTACTTTACTTTTTTGCAATCATGTCATTCTTCTATTGTACTAAAAACAATAGCGAGAATGGGCGTAAGATCTACTCAATTTTGTGAAAAATAACGGCAAGCAACACTTTTTATCTTTTCCCGTTTCTTGCGCTAGTAAACGCTGAGTCCATAAAAAAGCAAGAGAACGGCTTTTGTTCAGCTGTTCTCTTGCATGTTCCTTAGCGCTTGTCCATTTCTTCAAGCAAGAGTTTGTTAACCAATTGCGGATTGGCTTTTCCTTTTGTCGCTTTCATCATTTGGCCGACAAGGAAGCCAAGAGCACGATCTTTTCCATTTTTGTAGTCTTCAATCGATTGTGCATTGGCATCAAGCACTTCGGCAACGATTTTGCGTAATTCGCCTTCATCGGAAATTTGCACGAGCCCTTTGTCTTTTACAATTTGTTCAGGGTCGCCGCCATTTTCGATCAACTCTTTAAACACTTTTTTAGCGATTTTTGAAGAAATGGTTCCCGATGTAATCAGCTTAATCATGCCGGCAAGACCTGCTGGCGTAAGGGCTGATTCTTGCAGCTCTTTTTGCTCAGCATTCAAGTAGGCAAGCACTTCACCCATCAGCCAGTTGGAAGCAAGTTTGGCGTCAGCGCCTTCGCGAATCGTTTCCTCAAAGAAATCGGACATTTCTTTTGTGAGCGTAAGCACATGAGCATCATAAGCAGGCAAGCCGAGTTCGCTTACATAGCGATCTTTGCGGGCATCTGGAAGTTCAGGAATTTCCGACCGGACGCGCTCTTTCCAATTGTCATCTATGTAGAGATTCACAAGATCCGGTTCAGGGAAATAGCGATAGTCGTCCGAGCCTTCTTTGACACGCATTAAAATCGTTTTATTGCCAGCTTCATCATAACGGCGCGTTTCTTGTTCGATCACACCGCCTGAAAGAAGCACTTGTTCTTGGCGTTTTTCTTCGTACTCTAGCCCTTTGCGGACAAAGTTAAACGAGTTCAAGTTTTTCAGCTCTGTTTTTGTGCCGAATGCTTCTTGACCGATTGGGCGCAATGAAATATTGGCATCGCACCGTAAAGAGCCTTCTTCCATTTTACAGTCGGATACGCCTGTATATTGAATAATCGCTTTTAGTTTTTCTAAATACGCATAGGCCTCTTCAGGCGTACGGATATCCGGCTCAGAGACAATTTCCACTAGCGGCGTGCCTTGGCGGTTATAATCGACTAGCGAATGCCCGTCTGTGCCATGTGTCAGCTTACCGGCATCTTCTTCTAAATGAAGGCGCGTAATGCCAATGCGCTTCTTCTTGCCGCCGACTTCAATTTCAATCCAGCCATGTTCGCCAATTGGCTTGTCAAATTGCGAAATTTGATACGCCTTTGGATTATCTGGATAAAAGTAATTTTTGCGGTCAAATTTCGTGTCAGTCGCAATTTGGCAATTGAGGGCCATCGCTGCTTTCATCGCAAAATCAACCGCACGCTTGTTTAATACTGGCAATACGCCAGGATAGCCAAGATCAATGACACTTGTGTTTGTATTCGGTTCAGCACCAAAATGGTTGGGGCTAGACGAAAAGATTTTTGAGTCTGTCTTCAGTTCCACGTGCACTTCAAGTCCAATAATCGTTTCAAAATTCATTTCCAAGTCCCCCCTTTACAATGAAGGTTTCTCTTTAGAGAAGTTTGTTGCTTTTTCATAGACATCGGCAACACGGTAAATCGTTGCTTCGTCAAAGTGCTTGCCAATGATTTGCAAGCCGAGCGGCAAGCCGTCTTTGAAACCGCACGGAAGCGAAAGCGCTGGCACACCAGCAAGGTTGACTGGTATCGTTAAAATATCATTGGCGTACATCGTTAATGGGTCATCGGTTTTGGCGCCAATTTTAAACGCTGGTGTCGGCGTTGTTGGGCCAATAATTACGTCATAATTAGTAAAGACATCATCAAAGTCTTTTTTAATCAATGTGCGGACTTGCTGGGCTTTTTTATAGTAGGCGTCATAATAACCTGAGCTAAGGGCAAACGTCCCGAGCATGATCCGCCGTTTCACTTCATCACCGAAACCTTCAGCCCGTGTATTCTTGTACATATCAAGCAAGTTGTCGGCATTGTCAGTGCGGTAGCCATAACGAACGCCATCAAAGCGGGCTAAGTTAGCAGACGCTTCGGAAGACGCAATGACATAATAAGCTGCTAGCGCGTATTTCGAGTATGGCAGGGAAACTTCTTCCCAAACGGCGCCTTCTTTTTCCAACACGTTCAGCGCATCGAACACGGCTTTGCGCATTTCTTCTGATACGCCATCGCCAATATACTCAGACGGCACGCCAATGCGAAGCCCTTTTATTTCGCCTGTAAGTGACTCTCTGTATGGCGGAACCGGCAAGTCAGCAGATGTCGAATCAGCTGGGCAGTGGCCAGCAATCGCCTCAAGCAAATAGGCATTATCCTCGACCGTACGCGTAATCGGCCCAATTTGATCAAGGGAAGAGGCAAAAGCAACAAGGCCATAACGGGACACCCGTCCATATGTAGGTTTTAAGCCGACAACGCCGCAATAAGCAGCTGGTTGGCGAATCGAGCCGCCTGTATCAGATCCTAACGCAAACGGGACTTCCCCTGCTGCTACTGCTGCAGCAGAACCACCACTTGAACCGCCTGGCACATAGTCGGTGTTCCACGGGTTTGTCGTTACTTGAAATGCCGAGTTTTCATTCGAAGAGCCCATTGCAAACTCGTCCATGTTGATTTTTCCTATTGTGACCGTTTCTGCTCCACGAAGCTTCGTTACAACCGTTGCGTCATAAATGGGATCGAAGTTTTCTAAAATTTTGCTTGAGCACGTTGTCCGCAAGCCTTTCGTGACAATATTGTCTTTAATGCCAATCGGCATGCCAAACAACACGCCTTTTTCACTCGCGTCTACTTCGTCAAGCTTCTTGGCGAGGTCGCGCGCCCGTTCTTCGTCAAGCGTTAAAAACGCCTTTACTTTTGAATCAACGTCAGCGATGCGTTTGTAAGAGACATCGACAAGGTCAGAGACGTTGATTTCTTTTGCAGCAAGCAACTCATGCAGTTTTGTTAACGAATGATCAAATAATGACATGCTTGTCCTCCTGTCTATGCTTCAATCTTAAAATACCGACGGAACCCGGATTTGGCCATCTTCATGGTCCGGTGCATTTTTCAGCACTTCTTTTACTTCGAGCCCTTTTTCCGGTTTATCTTCACGTAGGACATTATGCATTTGCAACACATGTGTCGTAGGCACGACGCCTTCTGTATCGACTTCATTCAGTTGTTCTGCAGCAGTAATGATGTCTTCAAGTTGGTTGCGGAATGTTTCAGCCTCTTCTTCCGTAATGGCAAGCCGGGCCAAATGGGCTACATGTTTCACTTGTTCTTTCGAAATTCTTGACATTTTGACACCTCCAAAACGGACTTGTTGACAATATGATTAATGATACCAAATTGCTGCAACGCAAGCAACTTAGGCGGTATGACGGATAGGTCTGTATGAAAAGGCTCCAGTTAAATGGGCATATGTGAACATAAGTCTTTCATACCTATGCCCTTATTCCGACTCACTCCGCTTGACTTGCGGCCAACTTCCGGCCAATGACATTTGCTGAAATTGGTTCCTTGCCAATCTCTCTCGCCCAAACAGACAATTGTCCAATATGATGGATTTCATGGGCAATGATATGGCGCATGACGATGCCCCACGTGTCATCGTACACCTTGCCATTTTCCCCCTTTTCAACATAACGGTTTTCTTCCATTTTCTCATCCCAGCGGTCTACAAACGCCTTTACTTCCACATGGTATGCTTGGTCAAGCGCGCGCACTTTCGCTAAACTTTTAAAGGAATCAAAGTCTTCCTCTGGGTTGGGCTTTCCTTGCAAGTCGCGAATCCAACTCCATTCCACATCGACAATATGGAACAACGTTCTTAAAATGCTGCCCACCCCTCCTGTCCGCTCAGCAAGCAGCTCTTTGTCGCTAAGTTGTTCACACCACTCATACCACTCTTGACGAACTTGCCAATTGTATTCAAAAAACCGTTTCATTGTGTTCACCCCTGAATCTTATGTCTTGCCGTGCTTTATTTTATCTCAAACTGTGCGGCAAGCGTGAAACTAGCATCGATCCCGTGTGCCCATACTTCTTTTACCGCTCTGTACTTGCCTGAGCTAAGTCCCCCAATCTCAATGTCGTCACGGTGCTCCCCACCGATTGGCAATTCGACGCCAATTTCAATAAAAGCCATTTCGAGCGGCACCGTTCGCCACTCTTGGCCGACTTGTTTTTCAATCGTATAATCGACACCTAAAGATAATGGGACAGGGCCTTCATTATGCAAAACAAGCGTTGCCGGTGAATCACTAGCTTGATAAACGCTTTCGGTAAATGCCAGTGTCGCATTCGCTTCAGGAATCGGGACATAGATATAAGACAGTTTGGTATCTTCTACTTCGCCATCAGCATTTAACATTTCAACGCTCAATAAATAGGCTGCATTCTCTTTTTCAGGCAGCGTGTTCTCATAGATTTCGGTTCCGCTCGACTTTACCTTGTCTACATAAATGATGTCTTCATCAATTAAGGCGCTTTTCGCAATTCCATCCCGTTCCGTCAACTGAATGCGGACATCACGCTCTACCGGTTCTCCGTCCATTGTATGGCCAAAAAAGATAATTTCAAGTTTGCTGCCAGCTTGTTGGGTTCCTGTAGTAAGGCCATATCCTCTTATTGGGCTATTTTCTTCTTGTGAAAACCAAACGCCAGTTGGCAAATCATATTCCGTTTGCTGCCAAACCTCCTCTTTAATGTCAAATAAATCGGTAAAAGTAGCATCTACAGCAAGCGTATCGGTTAAACCATCGCCGATTTTAGACGGCAATTCGCCATGCCCTTTTGCCCAAGTTGCTTCATCATCAAGATGAGACTGTTGATCGGAATTAGACGGTGAGTCTGCTCCCTGTATACTCGCTGTGTCTTGTCCGCAACTAGCAAGTGTGACTGCCACACTTGTCGATATAGCGACAAGCACAATGTTTCGAAAACGGTTCATGCCCGTTCACGCTCCTTTATTCTATTATACATATAAATGAGAAAAAGAGGGGGCCCTGCAAGTCACGATTGGGTGGCGTGAAAAGAAGAATGGAAAGGTAGCAAAGGAAAAAGGGAAAAACTCGTAAAGGGGTAAGAGGAAAACGTTCAAGAGGCATAAAGGAGTAAAAGCCGCTTACTTTGTCCGCTCTTTAATAGCGTCAGCAATAGCAGTTAATGCTGCGGCTGTTTTCATTTGGCTGTCTTCGACTTTAGAAAGGCGGGCATTTGTTTCCAACTGGGCAGTCTCTAAGTTGCCAATGCGTCGATTCATTACGACATGCTCTTCTTTCATTTCATCAAAACGTTTGTCCACTTTCAAAAAACGGGTTTCCATATTGCTTTTCATATCATCAAAGCGTTTGTCCATTTCTGAAAAGCGACTCTCCACTTGGTCAAAACGGGTTTCCATGTCATTTTTCATGTCAATCATCACTTTTCTCATCTCTGTGACTAGGGAAAACAACTGGTCAAAATCACGGTCATTTGTCGTCATTTTGTGATTACACCTCCCATTTTTCATCATTATAACCGAGGAAAGCATAAAAAAGAAAGGCTTACTTCCGCGTTTTTGCCATTTGCCAAAAACACATTTCCACCCGAAAAAAGTTGCACAAAAAACAAGGCAAACCACGGGCTTGCCTTGTTCAGTTTGTAGCCAACTGCTCACAACGAACAAACGCTTTCTATCATGTATTTTTTAGCGCGATCCTTTTATATAAGGCTTGCCTAACGCTTTTGGACCTTCTGCCCGGCCAACAAAACCGGCAAGGGCTAAAATCGTCAGCACGTAAGGGGCAATTAGCAAAAATACAGGCGGCACATCAGAAAGAAACGGCAGCTGCTGGCCGACTACACCAAGTGCTTGGGCAAGTCCAAAGAACAACGTGGCGCCAATGACGCCAAGAGGGTGCCATTTGCCAAAGATTAACGCCGCCAGTGCCATAAATCCTTGGCCTGTGATCGTGGTTGCGGAAAAGTTGCCGCTAAACGTCGCTGCAAAAACAGCGCCGCCAAGGCCGGCAAACACGCCTGACAACATCACGCCGATATAGCGCATCTTGACTACTCGTATACCCATTGTATCCGCGGCCTGTGGATGTTCGCCGACAGAGCGGAGACGCAAGCCAAACGGCCGATAATAAATGACATAATAGACGAGAAAAGCAAGTCCAAACGCAAGAAAGGATGTTGCATACACATTTGAAAAAAACAACGGCCCGATGACAGGAATGTCGCTTAAACCTGGAATGTTAAAACGGTAAAAGCGGTTTTCAATATAAGCGGTTTGCCCACTGCCATAAAGCAAATTGATAATATAGACCGAAAGGCCAACTGCAAGAAAGTTTAAGGCAACCCCACTTACGACTTGGTCGGCTTGGAAATGGATCGAGGCGACTGCATGAAACAACGAAAACAACGCGCCGACCACAGCGGCGACAAGCAACCCAATCCAAACAGATAGAGCGCCTCCCCCTGCCGCCTCAAGAGTGAGCGTTGTGACGATGACAGAAAATGCCCCCATCACCATCAACCCTTCTAAGCCAATGTTGACGACGCCTGAACGTTCACTAAACAGGCCGCCTAGAGCAGCAAGCATTAAAGGGGCAGCCGAATAAATCGTCGTTGAAACAATTAGGGCGAGCACATCCATCGTTACTTATCCCCCTTTTTCCGCTTCAGAAGCATGAGACGAACAACATAGCTTGAAGCGACAAAGAAAATAATCAGTGCAATGACAATGCTAATCAGTTCTGTCGGCACATCGGTTTGCTGGTTCATTGTCAATGCGCCTGTTTTCAAGCCTCCGAATAAAAAGGCAGACAAGAACACGCCAAGCGCTGTATTGGCACCTAGTAGTGCAACGGCAATGCCTTCAAAACCAACGCCTGTAAAGCCTGAAAGAATGCTCATGTATCCAAAAGTTCCTAAGCCTTCTGCCGCTCCTGCCAGTCCGGCAAATGCGCCAGAAATGGCCATCGAAAGAATGATATTGCGGCTAACATTCATCCCTGCATAAGTGGAAGCATTTGCATTTAAACCAACTGCGCGAAGCTCATAGCCCGCTGTCGTTTTCCATAAAAAGAACCACATAAACAAGCACGCGGCTACTGCGATTAAAAAGCCATAATGCAACCGTGAATATTCCGTAAGAGACTGAAAGAATGGCGAAGCCAATGAGGCAGAAGGATAAATGCTTTCTGTCCGCTCGCCAGGTATAAGCAAGTAAGTGCGAATAATCGCATTAGCGGTATACAATGCAATATAGTTCATCATAATGCTGACAATGACTTCATGGACATGAAGCTTTGCTTTTAAGATGCCTGGAACAAGTGCCCAC
The DNA here is from genome assembly GCF_900142675.1 of Shouchella rhizosphaerae. Lineage (GTDB taxonomy): Bacteria > Bacillota > Bacilli > Bacillales > Bacillaceae_D > Shouchella > Shouchella rhizosphaerae. The sequence goes on from NZ_FRBS01000004.1 coordinate 251,942, forward strand.
AGCGCCCCAGCTACCGCCGCAGCAGCAATAGAAAGTGGGAGGTGGATGGCCATCGGCGCTTCAAAAGCGGCTCCCACGTAAACGGAGGCAAGCCAACCGACAATCAGTTGCCCTTCTACGCCAATGTTAAACAGCCCTGTCCGGTAAGCAAACGCAACAGCGAGCCCCCCTAGGATAAGCGGCGTCATCGTCCGGATCATTTCGCCAAAATAATAGCTGCTGCCAAAAATACCTGCTACCAACGCCCCATAAGCTTCAATCGGATTATGGCCCGTGATGATCATCACAATGGCGCCGACAAGCAGTCCGAGCAGGATGGCAAAAAGGGGAATGGCAATATGCATAGCTTTTCCGGCCAGCAATTTATTCAAGTTCACTTGCTTCCACTCCTTTTTCACGGCTGCCTCCAGCCATTAACAGGCCGAGCTCCTTTTCATTTGTTTGGTCGGCTTCCACAATATCGACAATTTGGCCTTTGTGGATCACGGCAATCTGGTCGCTCACGCTAAGAATCTCATCAAGTTCAAGGGACATGAGCAACACTGCTCTGCCTTTGTCACGTTCTTTCACAAGACGTTCATGGATCGTTTCAATCGCACCGACATCCAGACCTCTTGTTGGCTGTGCCGCAATCAACAGGTCTGGAGAACGGTCTACTTCACGGGCAATAATCGCTTTTTGTTGGTTGCCCCCAGACAAGGCTCTTGCCGCCGTTTCAACAGAAGGCGTCCGTACATCGTAGTCTGCGACTAATTCTTTTGCTTTTGCCTTGATGGCTTCCGCGTTCAGCAGACCATTTCGCGAGTATGGCGCTTGGTAATACGTCTGCAGCACCATGTTTTCTTGGACGCTGAAGTCAAGGACAAGGCCAAGTTTATGGCGGTCTTCAGGAATATGACCGACGCCCGCTTCCGTTACTTTGCGTGGGCTGAGATCAGCAACGTTTTGTCCGTTTAACCGAATTTCTCCTTTTTCTACCGGAAGCAAACCGGCAATCGCTGCGATTAACTCCGATTGGCCGTTCCCTTCAATGCCAGCAAGGCCGACAATCTCGCCTGCGCGAATTGTTAAATCAAGCTGTTGGACCATTTCCACGCCACGGCCGTCTTTGACATAAAGATTTTTTACTTCAAGTACAGTATCTTTTGGCACAGCCGGCGTTTTTTGTACATGGAAATTGACTTCACGGCCAACCATCATTTCTGCTAGCTCGGCTGTTGTCGCGCTTGCCACTTCGACGGTGCCAATCCCGCGGCCGCGTCGAATGACGGTACAAACGTCGCAAATTTGTTTGATTTCTTTTAGCTTATGTGTAATTAAAATGATGGATTTGCCTTCTTCAGTCAGCTTTTTCATAATATCCATCAATTCTTTGATTTCTTGGGGCGTCAGCACGGCCGTCGGTTCGTCAAAAATGAGGATGTCCGCGCCACGATACAGCGTTTTTAAAATTTCAATCCGTTGCTGCATGCCGACTGAAATATCTTTGACCAATGCATCAGGATCGACGGCAAGGCCATACTGGGCAGACAGGGCTGCAATTTCCTTGCTCGCTTTTTTCTTATTGATGCGGCCGCCTTTTGTCGGTTCCATGCCGAGAATGATATTTTCCGTAACCGTAAACGAATCAACGAGCATAAAGTGCTGATGGACCATGCCAATTCCAAGTTTGCCAGCAACATTTGGGCTTGTGATCGCTACTTTTTCGCCCCGGACTTTGATTTCTCCTTGCTCTGGCTGGTAAAGGCCAAACAAAATGTTCATTAGTGTCGACTTTCCAGCGCCATTTTCCCCTAAAAGGGCATGGATTTCCCCTTTTTTCAAGCGAAGATTGACGTTATCATTCGCTACAATGCCTGGGAATTCTTTGCGGATGCCGTTCATCTCAATGACATATTCCATAGGATCAAACGCTCCTTTAATGAACTAAAAAGAAAGGCTAGTTTTTCACACTAGCCCATCTTGATTTCGTTTATCCGGCAAATTCATTAAACTCGTCATCGGTTTTTGGCACTTCCAGCTCACCGTCAAGAATTTGCTGCATATAATCGTCCATGCTTTCGATGATTTCAGGGCTTAAGTTATCGCCAGTCGTCGCGTAATCAATTCCATCATCTTCAATTCCATATTCAAGGATTTCGCCGCCAGGGAAGCTGCCATCCATCGTTTGCTGTGTCACATCTTGAACTGCTGTATCGACACGTTTGATCATCGACGTAAGTGTAACGGATTGGTCGCCTTCATAGACGCCCTCTTCATATTGGTCTTTGTCAACGCCGATCGCCCATACTTGTTCGCCATTTTTGACACGGTTAATCGCCTCTGTAAACAGGCCGTTCCCTGTGTTCCCCGCTGAATGGTAAATGACATCTGCACCTGTCGTATACATCGTGTTGGCAAGCTGCTGTCCTTTTTGCGGGTCTGTAAATACTTCTGCATATTGGACGATGACTTCTGCGTCGGGGTTCACCGCATGAACGCCTGCTTTAAAGCCGTTTTCAAACTTCTTAATTAACTCGCTTTCAACGCCGCCGATAAAGCCGACTTTATTCGTTTCCGTTTGCAAGCCTGCGGCAACGCCCACTAAGAAGGAGCCTTCGTGCTCTTTAAAAGTAATATTTGCTACGTTGCTTAATGGATCGCCATTATCATCTGTTACGACTGAGTCAATGATCGCTAATTGTGCATCTTCGTTTTGCTGCGCCACTGTTTTAACAGCATCCGCCATGAGAAAGCCGATCGCCCAGCTAATATCCGTGTTTTCACGTGTAAGAGCGCGCAAATTCGGTTCAAAATCTTGGGCAGTGCTTGACTGTACATAGTCATAGTTTTTGCCTTCTTCCAACCCGTTAGCTTCGCCAAAAGCTTTCAAGCCTTCCCAAGAAAATTGGTTGAACGATTTATCGTCAATGCCACTAACGTCTGTTACCATTTTTGCAGTAAAATCCGAACTTTCTCCTCCACCTTCTGAACCTGCATTGTTTTCCGAACCATCGCCTTGTCCACATGCACCTAGCACAACAACCGATGCGAGACCTACCGATAATGCCTTGATCCATTTTTTCACGTGAGAATATCCTCCTATAATGACTTCCAGCTGCTGCTGAAAGCGTTTTTCTTCATGTGGCAAGGAATAACGGCAACGTCATTCCTTTTTTGCCAGCAAACATACTATAGCATAAAATCATCATATAAAAAACGAACATTTTTAGCATTTTAATTGATAATGTGAATAAACGGCTCCCGATCTGGATGATACGAGACAATGCTCTCAAGTGAACCGGAAAGCGCTGAAATGTTTACATCTACTGGTATGTTTTCATAGTATTCTTCGACTTGGCCGGCAATGTATTGGGTTAAGGCGACAACTTCTGCCTTGCCTTTATATTGGATATTAACGTCAACATTAAGCTTGACCATTTGATTGTCTTCATAACGTGCACGGCCAACGACGCCGATATTATTTGAGAAGAACGCTTGCACGTCAGTACGGAATTGGGTAAAGCGATCCGCATCGTCACGATGATCTTCATTGGCTGCAGGTGAAGGAAACTGGACATGCTCTTGGTTAATATTTTCCCAATGAGGGTTTTCTCCTGGTTCAAATGTGCCTACTTTAAAAAAATGGCCCGCGTTGACAGAGTCTTTCGGCTGTTGGCTAAATAGCGCCACGACAATTGGCACGTCGCTCAAATCTTCTTCCGAGTCAACGCCTTCGCGCATCCGATTGACAATCGTTTCAGCAAACTCCATCCCTTTTTCCTCTTGGACTGCAGCTTTGATAGGTACAGAATCTGACTTTCCGTCATGGCTAAATTCATATTCGCTGTATAACGATAAGCCGAGCGCGACGCCGCCTGTTGAATAGTCGCCCTCATCATTTACATTCATGTAATTTTGTTCAAGTACGTTCGCTAGCACCCAAGGGCTGTTTTTCTCTTGTTCTATCGGATCGTCTCCATCGCCCAAAGATGGATTTAGCCCATTCGGATTCTCTTCTTCATCGTAGCGGAGCAGCCATGACTTTACCGTTTCCCGAGAAAGATGGGTGCCCTCCTGAAAAAAGTAATCGTTAGGATCAAACCGTTCTTTGGCAATATCCTCCAACCCTAATTCAAGCCAATCCAAGTCTTTGCGGCTATAACCTAAGTCAAGGCCATAGCCACGTGTTTGTCCATGCACATAAGCCCCATCTTGCAGGACGCTTGCATAATAGTTCTCCTCTGATGGTATCGATGGGACAACGGTTAACGAGTCATCCGCTTCCGAAACATCAGGTGTATTGGCCTCATCATCCTCTTCGCCGCCAAAGAAATTGCAGCCAGAGAGGAGAACAGCGCTTGCCAAACCAAGTATCCCCACACGCTTCATCTTTCAATCCCCCTTGTTACTGTTCGCTTTGTTCAACCGCTTGTGTAAACTGTTCCTCTGTCCAAATCTCAATTCCAATGTTCTGCGCTTTTTTTTGTTTAGAGCCCGCATCTTCCCCAGCGACAACCAAATCGGTTTTTTTGCTAACACTGCCCGTCACTGTGCCGCCGAGCGCTTCGATTTTTTCCTGTGCTTCTTTCCGCGTCCACTGGGACAGTTTTCCGGTCAGCACAACCGTTTTGCCGGCGAATACCCCAGCTTCTTCGGCAATCGCTGCTTTTTTCGGTCCTGTGTAAGTCATGTTGACGCCAGCATTGGCTAGTTTTTCTAACAACGTGGACACCTCTGGCTTTTGAAAATAGGAGACAATCGAGTCTGCCATTTTCTCGCCAATCTCATTGACGGCAAGCAATTGTTCAAACGTTGCCTCTTGGAGCCGTTCCATTGTCTCGAATTCATATGCTAGCGTTTTCGCTGCCTTCGCACCGACAAACCGGATGCCGAGCCCAAACAACAGCCGTTCAAGCGAATTTTCTTTTGAGGCTTCAATCGCCGCCAACAAATTGTCGACAGATTTTTCTCCCATCCGTTCCAGCTGGAGCAATTCCTCACGTTCCAACAAATATAAATCAGCCACATCAGCGATCAATTGATGCAAAAACAATTGGCTGATTACTTTTTCGCCAAGGCCGTCGATGTTCATCGCATTTCGTGATACAAAGTGGATAAGCCCTTCACGAATTTGCGCTGGGCACTTCGGGTTTAAACAGCGCAACGCCACTTCCCCTTCCAAGCGTTCCAAAACGCTATGGCACTCAGGACACTCTGTCGGCATATGAAAGTCAACTTCCTCGCCTGTTCGCTTATCCGTCAAAACGCCAACGACTTCTGGGATGATGTCACCTGCTTTTTTGACAATGACCGTATCGCCAAGCTTGACGTCTTTTTCGCGGATCAAATCTTCATTATGCAAGGAAGCCCGCCTTACGGTTGTTCCCGCAACAAGCACGGGATCTAATAGGGCAGTAGGCGTTACTACGCCTGTTCGACCAACATTTAGTTCAATATCGCGTAAAACTGTCAGCACTTCTTCGGCAGGAAACTTAAATGCCGTTGCCCACCGGGGACTCTTTGCTGTAAAGCCTAGTTTTTCATGGTCGGCCAAGGAATTGACTTTGACGACGACTCCATCAATTTCATATGGAAGCTCATGGCGCCGTTCGCTCCATTTTTCTGTATAGGCAATGACGTCCTCAATCGTTTCGCATTTTGCTGCTTCTTCGTTTACTTTAAAGCCGAGTTCTTTCAAAAACATCAAGCTGTCAAAATGGGTTTGCACGTTTTTGCCTTCGACTTCGCCAATCGAGTAGGCAAATAACGATAAATTCCGTTTGGCGGCAATTTTCGGGTCGAGCTGGCGCAAGGAGCCAGCTGCCGCATTACGAGGGTTGGCGAATTTTTCTTCTCCCGCCTGTTCTTTTGCTTCGTTTAAACGTTCGAATGATGCTTTTGGCATATATGCCTCGCCGCGCACTTCGATCGAATAAGGCTGTTTTAACCGCAAAGGAATGGCAGGAACGGTTCTCAAATTGTTTGTTATATCTTCGCCAATCGTTCCGTCCCCACGAGTCGCGCCGCGGACGAGCTTTCCATTTTCATACGTGAGCGATACAGCAAGGCCATCAAATTTTAATTCGCACACGTAGGAGACGTGTTCGCCTACCGCTTGGCGGACGCGGCGGTCGAACGCGCGCAAATCTTCCTCATTGAAGGCATTGGACAAGCTCATCATCGGCACTCGGTGGGCCACTTTTTTAAAGGACGGAGCCGGCGGCCCGCCAATGCGTACGCTTGGTGAGTCTTCCGTAACCAAATCTGGATAGTCCGCCTCAAGTTGAAGCAATTCATTCATGAGGCGGTCATACTCCGAGTCGGGGACTTTAGGCGTATCGAGCACATAATAATGGTAGCCATAGTCCTCCAATAGGAGGCGCAGCTCTTTAAGCCGTTTTTCTGCTTGGTGCTTGTCCATTGGTCTGTCTTCCTCTCTAAGCTTTCGTGATAGGCGCAAATTTGGCAAATAGCCGCTTTACACCCGTAGGCGGAGTAAAGGCGATGTCCAGCTCGATGGAATCCCCTTCTCCTTTTATGCTGACGACTGTTCCTGTTCCCCATTTTTTATGGACCGCTTTGTCGCCGACTGACCAGTCAAAACTTTCTCCGCCTGTTGCTGTTACTCGTGGCGATCCGCTCTTGCCTGCAAAGACGCTTGAGCGCACACGGGCAGCTGCACTTGCGGCGGCTGGCTGCCTAGAACCCCCTGTTCCCCAAGCGGGCATTTGACTGTCTTCTTCAATCAATTCAGCCGGGATTTCAGCAATAAAGCGGGAAGTCGGGTTGGTATTCGTTCGGCCATAGAGCGTCCTCATTTTGGCACTCGTCAAATAGAGCCGTTTTTCGGCACGGGTAATGCCAACATAGGCGAGGCGCCGCTCCTCTTCCATTTCTTCTTCCTCAAACAAGGAACGGCTATGTGGGAACACCCCTTCCTCCATTCCGATCAAAAAGACATATGGGAATTCAAGTCCTTTTGCTGAATGAAGCGTCATCAGCGTAATGGCCTCTTTTTTTGTCGCTTCCTCGTCCTTATCGAGTTGGTCAATATCGGCAACAAGGGCTAAGTCGGTCAAGAAAGACACGAGATCTTTTTCTTCGCTCCGCTTCTCAAACTCTTGGGTGACCGTAATAAATTCGTCGATGTTCTCAAGCCGAGACTGTGCTTCAATCGTCTGCTCGTTTTTAAGCATTTCGCGATAACCGGTTTTATCAAGCAATTCTTCCACTAGCTCTGTCACGGAAAGATAATCTTGCATGTGCACCCAGTTATTCACTTGGTCGCGAAATTCCACAAGTTTCGTCCGCGCTCTGGCCGTAACGCCGATTTGCTCCAATTCCCCAAGCGCTTTGAACATCGAGAGCCCATGGGCATCAGCATAAGCAGCGATCTTGTCTACCGTCGTCGCACCAATGCCACGCTTAGGCACATTGACAACACGCTGTAAGCTAATGTCATCATCAGGGTTGGCAACTAAACGCAAGTAAGCAAGGACGTCTTTAATCTCTTTGCGGTCATAGAACTTAGTACCGCCGACGATATTGTAGTCGAGATTAGATTTCACAAAATATTCCTCAATAATACGCGATTGGGCATTGGTTCTGTACAGAATCGCCACGTCTTTGTAAGAAAATCCTGGTTCTGCTGCTGCTTCTTTTATTTTTTCGACGACAAACTGTGCTTCAGCTTGTTCTGTAGCCGCCTCGTATACGCTGATTTTCGCTCCTTCGTCATTTTCAGTCCAAAGGTTTTTTGGCTTGCGGTTGCCATTGTTAGCAATAACACTGTTGGCTGCTTTCAGAATCGTTTTTGTCGAACGGTAGTTTTGTTCAAGCAAAATGACAGTCGCATCCGGGTAGTCTTTTTCAAAGGAGAGGATATTTTGAATATCGGCGCCGCGCCAACGGTAAATCGATTGGTCGGAATCGCCGACAACGCAAATGTTTTGCAGACGGTCACCAAGGAGTTTCACAAGGCGGTATTGTGCTTTGTTTGTATCTTGATATTCATCAACATGAATGTACTGGAATTTGCGTTGGTAAAAATCGAGCACTTCCGGCACTTCGTTAAACAATTGGATCGTCTTCATAATTAAATCATCAAAGTCAAGTGCGTTGTTTTGTTTCAATCGTTTTTCGTATTCACTATACACGTCGGCCGCTACTTGCTCAAATACGCCTGAAGCGATTTGCGCAAATTTGCTTGCCGTTTGCAATTCGTTTTTAGCAGCAGAAATCATCCCTAATATCGCTTTTGGGTCAAATTTCTTAGGGTCGACGTTTTGGCTTTTTAAAATTTGCTTTATGACCGAAAGCTGGTCAGATGAATCCAAAATCGTAAAATTGCGGCTGTAGCCGATCCGGTCAATATCACGGCGCAACATCCGCACGCACATCGAATGGAAAGTGGAAATCCAAATATCTTCAGCTATTGGTCCAACCAACTGGGCCACCCTGTCTTTCATTTCTCGCGCTGCTTTGTTCGTGAATGTGAGGGCGAGAACAGCCCAAGGCGGCGTCGAATGGCGCCGGAGCAAATAACTGATCCGGTAAGTCAGCACACGGGTTTTGCCGCTTCCTGCACCCGCCATTAACAGCAAAGGCCCGTCTGAATGGGTCACAGCTTTTTGTTGCTCAGGGTTTAACTCAGATAGCATCCGTTCAATTATTGTATCTTGCATGTCACTCACCGCCTACCTGCATTTATGTTCCTTGACGGCCTCCACCGTCTTAAGCGCTTCTTTAAGATTTTCATAAAGCCCATTGCCGACAACGACAACATCAGCATATGCTGCTATCTCAGAGGCATCTGCTGCATTTTTAATCCCGCCTCCATAGATGAGCTTTGTCTTTTCCAATACTGCGCTTGCCCGTTTGACAACATCAATCGGCCCTTTTTTGCCGCTGTATTCCAAATAGAAAAAAGGATAGCGGTACATATGCTCTGCCAGCCGTGCGTAAGCAACAACATCTTCTATATCCAAGTCAGTCTGGGCATTCGCATGTTTGGCCACTCGTGCTTCCCCATTTAAAACACAGTAGCCTTCCAACAGCAGTTCTTGCCAATTAATGATTTCGCCATATTCTTTGACAGCCTTGTGATGGTGGCCAATGACCCAACGAACATGTTGGCTGTTCATGACGGATGGAATCAAATAATAATCGAACCCTGGCGTAATCGCTTCAAGGTCCGATACTTCAAGCGCACATGTCACTGGAAACCGGCGAATGCGGGCAAAAAGAGACAACGTGTTATCCAATGTGACGTTGTCCGTTCCGCCAACAATAATCGCATCAGTACCTGACTCGCAAACGGCTTCAAGCGCTTCATCGGTTATTTCTTTGTTTGGATCAAGTTTAAAAACATGCGCCCATTCATCATAATTTTTCATGTTAAGCGCCTTAACCGCAGGCACGCCCCTCCTTTATTGATAATCAACAAACACTTATCCTCTTAAAAATGCAAAACATACAAACTGGCATGCCACATACCGAGTATACGTACGTTCGTTCTGTCTGTCATTATAGCAAAGTTCCTACTCGTTGTCCCGTATCCATCTGTTGAAAAAATAAGGGATTTCACTGAAAGTTGCCGCCTAGATGATTAGACAAAAAAAGACCTCCGCCAGTAAGGCGCAGGTTAAATGTAGGGGGTCTATATCGACCAGACGTGTATCGTAGCACGTTATCTAAATGATAACGAAAATCATTATCATTGTCAATGAAAATTCGCTAAAAAATTTGCTTCTTTCTGTTATGTTCGATGTTGCCCACGAAATCCCGATAATATTTATAAAGATAACCAGCACTATGCGAGTGCTGGTTGTCTTTCGTCCTGCTGCTGGTGTTGGTCTTTTAACAGATCATACGTCAAACAAACAGGTTTGCCTGTCCGTGGGTCCATGACGATGTTGGCATCAATGTGGAAAACATCGCGGAGCACGTCTTGGCACATTACATCTGCTGGCGCGCCTTCTTTCATAATTTTTCCGGCGCGGATCGATACCATGTAATCGGCAAAGCGTGCTGCATGGTTTAAATCATGGATGACCATCACGATCGTACGCTGTTGTTCTTTGTTTAGTCGTTCCAATACTTGCAGCACTTCGAGTTGATGGGCCAAGTCCAAATAAGTCGTTGGCTCATCAAGCAAAAGAATATCCGTTTCTTGTGCAAGGGCCATTGCAATCCATACACGCTGGCGCTGGCCGCCAGAAAGGGCCTCGATTGGCCGGTCCGCGTATTCGCTCATATTGGTTTGTTCTAACGCCCAGTCGATCATGGAGCGGTCATGGTCCTTCAATTGGCCAAACCCGCGCTGATGAGGATAACGCCCATATGCAACCAGCTCAGAAACGGTTAGCCCGCTTGGCGCTTCAGGAGACTGTGGCAATACCGCCATCTTTTTGGCGATTTCTTTTGTTGACTGTTTATGAATGGATTTCCCGTCTAAATAAACGGCTCCTCTGGAAGCTTGGAGAATACGGGAAATCGTTTTTAAAATCGTCGATTTGCCACAGCCGTTCGGCCCGACAATCGTCGTAATTTTTCCATCTGGAATTTGCAAATGCAAGTCATTGACAATCTCTCTTTTTTCATAAGCAATCGAAAGCTTTTCAGTCACTAAACGTGGCATTGGACTTCCTCCTTGTTTATCGGGTTTTCATCAACAAATATAAAAAGTATGGCGCTCCAAGAATGGCAATCACAATGCCGACTGGGATTTCCGAAGGAGCCAGGATGTTGCGTCCAATCATATCCGCAGTAAGCAAAATCAATGCCCCCATTAAGGCCGCAGCCGGGATAAGCACTTGGTGTTTCGGCCCGACGAGGCGACGTGCAATATGGGGAGCGACTAAACCTAAAAAGGAAATGCCACCGCCAACAGCTACGGACACAGCAGCAAGGCTAACAGCTAAGACAAGAAGCGTTCGCCGTTCTTTCTCTATCGGGACGCCTAATGACACCGCCGACTGAGTGCCGATTTGTAACACATTTAGCGTTCTCGCTTTAAAAAGCGTAATCGGAATCAAAAGGATGATCCATGGCAAGACTGCCCATACGTGGGGCCACGTCGTTCCCCAAATGTTCCCTGTTAACCAAATCGTTGCCTGCATAAAATCATTTGGTTCCATCCGCAATTGAATCACGATCAGCAAGGCGCTAAATGCTGCATTTAAACCAATCCCCACCAACACTAACCGCACTGGCGTAATGCCTTTTTTCCAAGCCAGTATATAAATGAGGAAAGCAGCAAGCAGCGCACCGCTTAGCGCAAATAACGGCATCACCAAAAGGTTTGCACTGCCAAGGCCCGTTAAAGAACCTTGTACAAAAAAGATAAATAAGACAACAGCGAGGCCTGCACCTGTATTGATCCCCAAAATACCTGGATCAGCCAGTTCATTTTGGGAAATGCTTTGTAAAATTGCGCCAGAAACAGCAAGACCTACACCAACCAAAAGGGCGATTGCCATTCGCGGCAAACGAAACTGAAACAACACGAGTTCATCTCGGGTAGAGCCATAGCCAAACAGCGTTTTTGCAACCGCATCGGGACTGATCCGAATCGCGCCAGTCTGTAAGCTGACTAAAAACACGATGACAATGGCCAAAAACAGAATCGCTAGCACTGCGATTGGACGATTTTTCAATGCTTGCTTCATGAAAGCCCCCTCCCTTCACGCCTTGCAAGGTAAAGGAAAAACGGTACGCCGATTAACGCGGTCATTGCACCGACCGGCGTTTCATAGGGGGCATTTACCAACCTAGCGGCTAAGTCCGCTAACACTAACAGCAATGCTCCTAATACAGCAGTGCATGGAATAATATAACGGTAATCGACGCCAACTAAGCCTCTAGTAATATGGGGGATCACTAAGCCGACAAATCCAATCGAGCCTGCGACTGCCACACCAGCGCCTGTCAATAACAAGACAGCTACCACACCGAGCGACTTAACAAGAAAAATCCGCTGGCCCAGCCCTCGCGCTACATCTTCGCCGAGGCTAAGCACCGTCACCGACTTTGATAAAGCAAGAGCAAGGAGCAAACCGATCATGGCGACTGGCACAATCAACTTAATGTTGGTCCAATTCATACCGGATAAACCACCGGCAAACCAAAAGCTTATATCTTGGGCGACGTCAAAATGAATGGCAATGCCTGAGGAAATCGCGCTTAGAAATGCGCCGACCGTCACGCCAGCTAGCGCTAACTTGGCCGGCGTCAAGCCCCCTCGTGCCAGTGACCCGATTGCGAACACAAACGCAGCACCGGCGCCTGCGCCGATAAAAGAAGCAACCATTAAATGAAAGCCAGAGACATGCGCGGCAAAAGCAAACATAATCGCAATCGCTAACGCCGCCCCATCCATGACGCCCATAATCGACGGTTCTGCGAGGGCATTGCGCGTCATCCCTTGCATGATAGCGCCTGAGACAGCAAGAAAACTGCCGACTAGCGCCGCCCCTAAAGCCCGGGGAAGGCGGATTTCTTGGATAATTTGATGTTCGGTCAATCCGGGGTCAAAAGAGAAAACCGCCTGCCAAACGGTTTTAAAGTCAATTTGCGCTGCCCCATAAGAAATGGAAAGAACGAGCGCAAACACAAGAAACCCCAATCCAATAACGAGGACGCTTATTGCCGCTAACGGCTTAGAACGTGCCTTCGCTTTTTCTAAATCTTGTTGTGCTTCCTTAGCCTGTGTGCTCATTTCGTGTTTTTTCCCTTTAACGTTCGATCCGTCATTTTTGATGGTATTGATAATCATTATCATACCATGGACGATCAAGCGGGTAAACAAAAAAACCAGCATTTTGCTGGTTTTAGAAAACTTTTTATTCATTAAAACGGCATGCAGCCAAAAAAAGTCGAATGATTTAGCTTCCGTTCTTTGGTGTTTTCGTATTGGACAAAACGCCAAAGCCGCTAATTATATAAACAACACCTTGCAAAGGGCAATCAACCCGCCCCATAAAGGAATGCTAAGAGCAAGAGCCCAGCCTGCGCCTACAACCATATTCTCGCCAACTTCGTATTGAATATCCTCCTCCAACCTCGACGCCTCCTTTTTATCTTGCTGCTTTCAGCATAAGGGCTATGCATGTAGCCAGCATTAAGCAATCGTAAAGATTCTGTAAGCCTTATTAGCAGGAGACTTTCACTAAAGCTGGCGTCTTTTTCGAAATGTTTTAGCCTCATGTGCTACACTTACGATAGCCTGTTGGATCATACATTTCTTTTCGCTAAACAGGCTCGCTTTTCCTTCGGCTCTTTGTTGATCCATACATAATTCGATTTAGGAGGCAAATGATGTCAGCAAACAAACGAAAAGAACGGCCGTCATTCCTTATGATGGTCTATATGTGGCTCTTTATTTTGGTGGCGGTTGTCAACATTACCGGAATTGCATCAACGAAGTTATATGCAAGCATTTTTCCCTTTTTCATTGTTTCTCTCTTAAATATTTTCCTTGCTGCACTGCTCATCCTGCAAGCATTAAAAACAACGAGCAAAAGTGAACGAAGGCTTTCCATTATTTACTTGATTGGCGTTGCCGTTCTAGCGGCCGTCACGTTTTTCCGCTTTTTGTTTATGCAATCAAGCTAACAGTGAAGCAATCGCGCCTCTGTTTGCGCGATTGCTCAATAAACCTTGATCTCATACGATGCTTTAAATGTTTCATTGGCACCAATTTGTTGGATGCCCTTTTTCTCCGCTAACCGCCCTGTTGTATCAACCGTATCGGCAACCCCAAACCATGGCTCAATACAAACAAAAGGAGCGTTAGTTTTTTCTTCCGAATCATATGCTGACCAAATTCCGACATAAGGGAAACGCGGAAAGGAGACAACAATTTTCTCTTCGGGGCGTTGTTTTGGATAAAGCGCGACTTCGTCGAGATGGCTGTAGACGAGTGCGTCATGTTGAAAGAGCGAATCAGTAAGCCCGATATTTTTTAGCACTGGCACGATTTCCGGTTTTTGGACCAAACCGTTCGAAAGGGCATAACGTTCGATTTGCTTGCCTTCTGCTGCTTTAAAGGAGAGCTCATACTCTGTGAATGTTTCTTCAGAGCGAAAGGGAACCTTAAAAGCAGGGTGCCCACCGATTGAAAAATACATCTCTTCCTCATTGTCATTGACGACTTCCCAGCCTACGATGAGCGTATGTCCGTTTAACTGGTACGATAAATAAACCGTAAATTCAAAAGGATACACATCAGCAAACTGGCCTGATGACTCAAACCGGAATACGGCTTTGTCGCTTTGTAAATCGTCAGTAACAAACATTTGGTCGCGCAAAAACCCATGTTGGCTCAGTTGATAAGACTTTCCGTTGTATGTATACGCGCCATCTTTTAAACGCCCAACAATTGGAAACAATACAGGCGCGATCCGCCCCCAGTACGTTGGGTCTCCGCTCCACATCACTTCCCTGCTTTGTTCTTTATGCCAAATGCTCCGAATTTCCGCCCCTTTATTTGCAATTTCAACCGTTAATTTATCATTTTCAATAATGATCATATATAGCCCTCCTATCCTTTCTCTCTTGTAGTATGACGGAATGGACTGAAAATGCAACTAGTACCGTCCTTTGCAGGATTAATCAAACTAACCTGCGAATAAAATACAATATGAAAGCGCATTCAAAAGAGGGGAGGAATTTGATGGATTCCATACCATCCACTGGCCAGGCGCCAAAAAAACGGCGGGTTCTCTTTATTTCTGGAGCAGCGATTTTGGTCATTTTGCTTGCAACCCTATTATGGGCGTACATGCAAATCAAAAAACCGCTGCCGCAAACGACAGGAGAACTCGTCGTCAATGGATTAAATGCTCCTGTCAATGTGTATCGGGATGCGCAAGGCGTTCCTCACATTGAAGCCCAATCAGACGTTGATTTATATTTTAGCCAAGGCTATGTTACTGCCCAAGACCGCCTGTTTCAAATGGATTTAAGCAGAAGGCAGGCGTCGGGACGGCTTGCTGAAGTAATGGGAGAAACCTTTGTGGACTCGGATGTTTTCTTTCGGACATTCGGCTTGCGACGGGCCGCTGAGGCATCGGCATCTGCCTATGACGCTGAAACATACCGGTATTTAGAAGCTTACGCTGAAGGCGTTAATGCTTTTATCGAATACGCCCAGGCAACTGGCACACTTCCACTTGAATTTCGTTTGGCCGGCTATGAGCCTGAACAATGGGACCCGATTGACTCCTTAACGATAGGAAAACATATGGCATACGACTTAGGCGGCAATTGGCAAAGCCAAGCGTTCCATTACTGGCTAAGCCAACATGTAAGTGAAGAAGAAGCACTCGATTTGCTTCCTAGCTATCCAGAAGAAGGGCCTGCTGTTCTTGACTTGGCAAAAACGATTGACATGGACGTCGAAACAGCATTTGCCAACGTCGGCTCTAAATTGCCACACCCTTTTAACGGCAGCAACAATTGGGTGCTTTCAGGGGACCGGACAGCGACTGGCATGCCGCTGCTGGCTGATGATCCCCACTTGGGATTGGGGGCGCCTAGCATTTGGTATGAAACACACCTAACATCGCCGACTGTGAACGTTACAGGCGTGATTTTCGCTGGCGTCCCTGGCATTATTCTTGGCTCAAATGAAACGATTGCCTGGGGTGTCACCAATGTCGGCCCTGACGTACAACAGCTCTATTTTGAACAGCGCAACCCTGAAAACCAAAATGAATTTCTCTATGACGGGGAGTGGTATAAAGCCGAAGTCATCGCAGAAGAGATTAAAATTGCTGGTGAAGAGCCTTTTTACCATGACGTGGTTTTAACGAAACATGGCCCGATCCTATCCGAATATGCCCACGTAGAAGACGAGTCCGAGTATGCGTTATCTTTGCGCTGGACGGGGCACGATCCAACGACGGAACTAAAAGCTGTACTCGATTTTAACCGCGCCGATAATTGGGACCAGTTTAAGGAAGCCTTAACCCATTTTCATGCGCCCGCACAAAATTTTGTGTTTGCTAGCACGGATGGCACAATCGCGTACCGAGCCAATGGCCTGATTCCAATCCGTGCAAACGGAGATGACGCATTATTGCCAGTGCCTGGCTGGGACCCGGCTTATGAATGGGAAGGGTATATTCCTTGGGATGAGTTGCCAACAATCGTCAATCCTGAATCAGGAATCATTGCCACCGCTAATAACAAAATTGCTGGAGACGACTATCCTTACCACATTTCCCACACATGGGCCCAACCTTACCGGCAACAGCGGATTATTGAGGTGCTCGCAGCAAAAGACAACCATACTGTAACCGACATGCAAGCATTGCAAATGGACGTCGCCAATTTGCAAGCAACCAACATGCTTCCCCTTCTGACAGAAGCGTTACCGGCTGAGGGACTCCGCGCTATTGACGAGGAGGGATTAGATGTTCTCGCAGAATGGAACCAATTTGACGAGCGCGAAGAAGCTGGACCGCTATTGTTCCATTTTTGGATGGAAGAAATCGAAAATTTGTTGTTTGCCGCTAAAATTCCTGCTGAAATCAACGAGCTTTTTTACGGCCGTGCTGGTGTCGTCGATGAATTGCTAAGATGCGCAGCAACGGGTGATCCAGGTCCATGGGTCGAGGGCGCTGGCGGTTTAGAAACAGTCGTCCTTCAAAGTTACCAAGCGGCAATAGACAAAGCGGCGCGTTTACAAGGAAATGCGCCAGCAAAATGGCGTTGGGGCGACTTTCACCAAGTTGAATTTAGCCATCCAATGGCAGCAATCACACCGCTGAATTACTTATTTGATCGGGCTCCTCTTCCAGCAGACGGCAGCCATGTTACGACAATGGCGGCAAGCTACAATCACGAAACAGGCATCGTCAACCACGGCGCCGGTTGGCGTGGCGTATTTGATTTAAGCGACATTGACCATACGTACCACATCGTCGCTCCTGGACAGTCTGGCCATGTCACAAGCGAGACATACCGCTCGCAAATGGAAGCTTGGACAGAGGGTCATTATCATACGACATCGATTCACCCGGCAACGTATAAGAACAACAGTGACAAACTCGAATTACGTCCCCAGTAACAATAGAAGGACTGGCGTTCTGGCCAGCCCTTCAGACTGCAGACAAACGCTCGCATACTTCGTCGTTTGTCTCAGTCATATGTTCATGAACACTCGTTCTATTCACATCTTCCATCCCCTGCACTCCTCGTCTGACAAGCGTTTTCTTTCAGTCTGAGTGCGGTTATCGACTTTGTCGACAACCTTAAGGACTGGCGTACTAGCCAGTCCTTAAGACAATGCTTATATACTTCGTGTTTTTATTGTTCGACAAAGGCAAACGCATTGACATCAAACAGCCCTTTTGACGTCAGTTTAAGCGCGGGGATGACAGGGAGTGCAAGGAAGGCCAACGTTAAAAACGGATCGATTTTTTCTTGGTAGCCGAGATGGACGAGTGATTGTTGTAACTCATTGAGCTGTAGTTTGACTGTTTCCGCTGAAGCGGTTGACATCAAGCCGCCCAGTTTAAGGGGCATGGCCGCAAGCACGTTGTTTCCCTTTACGACCGCCATCCCACCCCCTAAGCCAGCGACATGATGAATGGCATGGTACAAACTTTCATCATCTGCCCCTACAGCGATAAGATTGTGGGAATCATGAGCTACAGTCGCGGCAATTGCCCCCTCTGAAAAAGGAAAGCCCTTTACAATGGCGAGTCCGATATGTCCCGTCGCCTCATGGCGTTCCACGACCGCAAGCTTTAGCCATTCGCCGCCAGGTTGAAAAATACCGTTTTCCGCTGGAACGGACGCCATCGCTTTTTTCGTCACAATCGAGCCAAGCGTCGTTTCAATAACAGGGGTCGAGTGAGCGTTTTTCAGTTTTAGCGTTAAGTCCTCTCGTGCAAATGGAGCAAGATGGACACTGTTCAACAATCGCTCTGGCACGGGGTAAGGAGTGCGGATCGGGCTCGTTAGTTCGCCTTTTTCGGCTACGAGCATGCCCTTTGCATACACGGCATCGACTTGAAACGTGGAAAGGTCTGACACGAACAGAAACGACGCTTCTTTTCCAGGAGCAATGGCCCCTTTATCATCAAGTTGAAAGCATTCAGCTGCATTCAAGGTTCCGATTTGGATTGCTTGGAGTGGCTCCATGCCAAGTGCAATCGCTTTGCGGACATTAAAGTCAACACTGCCTTCTTTCAGCAAGTCATCTAGATGCTTATCATCTGTCGCAAAGGCAAACCGCCGCGCATTAGCTGCTGTAACAGCTGGCAAGAGCGCCTCGATATCACGGGCAGCCGTCCCTTCACGCATCAGTACATAAAATCCACGCTGGACTCGTGCTTTGGCTTCCTCAGCGGTTACTGCTTCGTGGTCATTGTGAATGCCAGCTGTCCGATATGCATTTAATGCATCGCTATTTAGCCCTGCTGCATGGCCATCAATGGGGCGGCCCTTTGCCTTCGCCATTGCGATTTTTTCAAGCATGTCGTCATCGCCATTTAAAACTGCCGGGTAGTCCATTACTTCTCCTAGCCCGTATACGCCTTCGTTCGCAAAAAGCAAGCGTGCATCTTCGGCAGAAAGGGAGGCGCCATTTTCTTCAAAAGATGCGGCAGGCACACTTGAAGGGACGGCCATTTTAATATCAAGCGGCAAGTCTTTAGCTGCTTCAACCATGTATGTCACCGCTTCTACACCAGCAACATTAGCGAGTTCATGAGGATCGGCAATCGCCGTAAGCACGCCTTTTGGCACAAGGACACCGGCAAAGTCTTCAGGGCGAACCATCGCCGATTCAATATGGACGTGGCCATCAATAAGCGGAGGGCATACGTATTTGCCTTGGGCATCAATCACTGTTTTGCCTTCTGTATAATCGCCAATGCCAACAATGTAGCCGTCTGTGATCGCAATAGAAGCTTCATAGATGGTTAACGTATAAACATCAATCAGTTTGCCGTTAATGACCAGAATATCGGCCGGCTCCTGTTTGCTTGCTGCGGCAAGCCGTTTTTTGTACGTAGCGTGATGGCGGTCCATTCTCGTTCTCCTTTTGTTTTTAACGTCTATTGTAGCCGATCTCCCCTATTTGCGCTATCAAAAAAACAAGAAAAAGAACGATCCTAAAAAGAATCGTTCTTAGCCTGTAGACAAACATGTTGCCTCGCTCATAGGAGATGGTGTTAATCTTGCGGCTCTTCCTGGGCTTCAATCCGGTCAAGCGCCATCCGATAGCTATCGTTGCCATAATTTAGACAGCGTTTAACTCGGGAAATGGTCGCTGTGCTAGCCCCAGTCTCTGTCTCAATTTTGTGGTACGTATAACCATCACGCAACATCCGAGCAACTTCTAGCCTTTGCGCAAGTGACTGAATTTCATTAATGGTGCAAAGATCGTCAAAAAACTCATACGCTTCTTCTAAATTTTTGAGAGACAAAATCGATTTAAAGAGCTGATCTAGTTCTTTGCCCCGTAATTTGTTGATCTGCAAGCAATGTCACACCTTTCGAGTATTGTGCAATCTCTACGATGCGTGTCTTTTTTAAAGTTTTAAAGCACCAAAGTAATTCTATTTTAACGCATTATCGCCGGAAATAGTATTCCTTTCTTCCGAACATCGTAGATCCCCCGTTGCGTTACCCGAATATAAGGCAAGTGCGTAGCTGAAAAAAACTGCAAACTATACATCGGATCTTCAAATTTGTAGCCCCGTTCCCGCAGGAGGCTGACAAACGACTGTTCTTCTGCCATAATGTCTTCCATTGGCGCCGCGGACATCATGCCGAGAAGAGGCAAGCGGACACGGCCGATCACTTCCTCATTCTCGACGAGAATGAGCCCGCCCCCTTGTGCTTTTAATTCATTGAACGCTTGGATCATGGCTGGAATCGATTTGCCTATCAAAATGATATCGCCTGTATACGAATAGGAACTGGCCATGCCCATTACCGCCGTGGCAAACCCTTTTAATGTAGTCGTCACAAGCCATTTGCCCTGCTTGTCGACCATCGCAAAAAACGATTCGTCATGGCCTGTCGCTAACTCCGTTGCCGCCGTTTCCAACGTCGTTTGGTAAGGCTTTAAAATGACCGCGTTTGTCATTTCAATTCCCATCGGCATCGAAAAATGGAGCTCATCTTCACCAAGACTCCAGTCGATGTGAATCGGGCCAATCCCATAGTCGCCCCACTCAAATGGCGCTGTTTCTTTTCCTTGTGGAGTGCCATTTCTTAACACCCACTGCCCTTTAGCCAAAACGCTTTTAGGCATTGGATTGTCCATGCTTTCGAGAAAGTTCAAATGGGCAATGCGGCCTGGAGCGATCATGCCGAGTTTATGGTCGATATTATAATAACGGGCGACATAATAGGTAGCCATACCGTATGCATCAACAGGATCAAGGCCGGCTTCCAGGGCGATTTTAATACATTGGTTCATTACACCATCTTTGTAGAACGACGGCGGCGAACCATCAGTCGTCATCAAACAACGCCCAAAATAATCGACGCCTAGCTCCTTCAATTCTTCAAACAAGCGAGGCAAATCAGGGCGAATCGAAGAATAGCGCAACGACACGGTGTACCCGAGGTCCAAACGGCGCACAACTTCTTCACCCGTAATGGCTTCGTGGTCGCACGTCACGCCAAGAAGCGCCATTTGCGACAGCGTTTTTTCAGAAGCTCCTGGCAAATGGCCTTCAATTGGCTTCCGCAGCCTCGTTGTTTCCTGCATCCAATGCAATGTCGTGTCATCGCCTTGCAGCACTTTCGGCCATGACGTCAGTTCCCCTCCTTGCACCACCAAATGGTGCTCCAGCCATGCCTTCATTTTTGAATTGGAAAACATTTCATCTTTGATTAACTCGGTTTGTGAATCGTAGCGTGCCCACCAGTACATCGTTGTCGGCAATTCTTCCAGTTTCTCGATCAAGGAAAGCGCTTTCTTTTTTTCCAAGTTCAAAAAATAAACCAAGTTGTCATTGATTAGCGTCGTCGTCCCACGCTCAGAAGCATATTTTGCCAAACTGTATGGATTATACAGTTGAAATGGATGGGCGTGGTGTTCAATATAGCCAGGAACAATGTATTCCCCTGTACAATCAACCACTTCCGCATCGCCTATCTGCTCTGGCAAACTTTTGCCGACATAAACAATTTGGTCATCCGCAATCCAAATATTTGCTTTCAGCCATCTTCTTCTGGCATGGTTTAAATACGTAGCATTTTTTAAAACGATTGTTGGCGGGCGCTCCCCTTTTACAACACTTAGATGTTCCCGCAGCCTTGTTTTCGTCCAGCGGTGAATCCGCTCCGTGCTCATCATTATCACTCATTTCATCTCGTCAATCTTAGTTTTATTTTACCATATAAAGAACAGCATTTGATTGTTAAATGTGACATTTCTTCACATCTTTTTTGCTATCGGCTATTTGTGATCCTTTGTCTACTTAACATTCAAACACACTTCTACCACTATATATCCGCCATTCTCCTTTTATGTCAATTTCTTTATTGAAAAGGAACTTTAAGACAAGCAGCTTCGTTACATAGAGCAAAAAGCCCTTGGTAGAACAAGCCAACCAAGGGCCAAGACGAGGAGCGGCTCCCTCATGCTTGAAGGAATTCACCTTTTTTTCGCCTGATACTGACCATATAATTGGCCGCAGGCGGCATCAATTTCTCTTCCAAATTGACTCCGAATCGTTACAGGAATTCGAGCTGATTTTACGACACGGTAAAAAGTTTGCAGTTTCTCTTCTATGGTTTGGCCATAGTTTTCAGGCGTACCCACAGTCGGATTGTAGCGAATCAAATTGACATGATAGAGATGGGGATAGCGATTGTTTAGAATCCGTTTAACAAGTGCTTCTGCATGTTTCTCCGAATCATTGACACCCCGAAGCATGACATAAGCAATATATACTTTTCTCCCTGTCTCGTGAATATGCTGATCCAATACATTCATTACCTGGTCTAACGGGTACTTGTTGTTAATCGGCATCAACTCGCTGCGCTGATCATGAAAAGGAGAGTGCAGTGAAAACGTTAGGTTCATCTGAGGAAAGCTGCTAGTCATTCTTTGGATGTTTGGTATGATGCCAACCGTAGAGACCGTTATTCTTCTAGGACTTAATGCAAATAGTTGCCGATCGACAAGCACATTCAAAGCATCAAATATCCTTACATTGGCTAGCGCTTCGCCCATGCCCATAAAAGAGACACTATCTAAGGAATGCCCCTTCAGATAAAAATAGAGCAACTGGTCTGTCATCTCGTCTGCTGATAAGTTTTGTTTTAACCCAATGGCTCCTGTCGAACAAAACGTACACCCTAACCCACAGCCACATTGAGAAGAAATGCAAAACGACTCCCACCCTGCTTCATAATGCATTCTTACGGCTTCCACTTGATTGTTTCCCGCTACTTTTAGCAACACTTTAGTGACTTGTTGAGACGTTGTTTCTAGCACCGGCTCTACTGTAAGGATGGAAGGACCAAATTCGTTTATGAGCGATTCTCTCAGTGCTTTTGGCAATGTGGTCATTTTATTAAACGCACCAATACGATGTTTGAAAATCGCTTCAGTAATCTGTTTATACCGGTACGTTGGTTCATTTAAAGCATTCAAAAAATGTTTTAATCGTTCGTATTTTGTCGCATGATTGACAACTTTCATTTTGTACGCGCCTCCTAATAGATAAAATTTCAATATTAGGAGGCTTTTTCATGTACGGGCACCGCTTGTTTCATGCTTCACCTACTTTCATGCATAGAAAAAGACACCGATTTAGAAACCGGTGTCTCATTCCATCGCTCGATATAACAAAGAAGCTTTTTTATAGAGCCCATTCATCTTAACCCTGTATGAAAATGAATAGCACTCCACATCGCTACTTTCTTAATTTAGAAGACACGATACTTCCGGTCACTGTTTTTATGGTATGAAGTTTATTTATCCCATCATTCATAAAAACAGTAGCCATTGTATGTTGCCTCCTTTCATTCGTTAGAAGCATAATAACATGTTATCTGTTAATCTGCCACCACTTTTTGTTCGTTCATTTCACTTTGTTTCGTCCATTATTCAGCTTTCAAATCTTCAATCGAATCAATATCCATATAACTTGGCACTGCGAGGCCGATGCGTGGCTCGCCATCAAGGTTGACACCTAAATCGTCGACTTTGCTTTCATCGAAGAAGCTGCCGTGTGTAATTGGCAACCATGCAGCCACACTTGCATCTTGGTCGCCAGATTCAAGCGATTTCCACATTGGCCCGTTTTCAACAACACTCAGTTCTACGTCATAGCCAACTTGCTCAAGAGCAAGGGCAAGCACATTGGAAGAAGCTACTTCTGAATCCCAGTTTACGAGCACAAGGGAGAATGATTCTCCATCGACTGTATCAACGCCGTCAATCCATTCATCGACTTTTTCTTGGTTGTTATCAACCCACTCTTGAGCAGCTTCTGCTGGATCAGCGCCTTCATGCACAGCGAGCATTACTTCGTTCATGTCATCTTCGCTCCAGAAGAAATTATCAACGACTTGATAGCCTTCAGGCTTCTCGCTTTCCAAACCTTGGCGAGCAATCGTATGAATCTCTTCTGTACCGCCAAATGAACCTTCTGGATCATCCAAGTATTTCAAGTCATAGGCAGCAAATTTCCAATGTGGATTCCATGCCGTTACAACGATGGGCTCGTGTTTTTGGATGGCCGTATCCAACGCTTGTGCCATCGAAGAGGAACTAGATGTTTGCAAAGTCAAGTTTGTCAAATCATAGTCCTCAATCGCCCGCTCTGCTGCTTGGGAAACGCCTGCGCCTGGGTCAATCCCCGTAATGACCGATAAATCTTTTTGAATATCTTCTTTGGAAATCATACCTTCATCCGTAGAGCCAACTGGCTTAGAGTCTGAACCGTTGCCGTTGTCATCCCCATTTCCGCAAGCTGCAAGTGTTACGGCAAGGGCCAATCCTGTCGCTGTCATCGTGACGTGTTTTACATTCATTTCATTACCCCCTGAATTTAAATCTATAGTGAAAAGAGCGATTGCCGCTCTTTTGCCACTTATTCGCTTTGTTTTTTGTTAAAACTTTGCGTTAAACGGTCGAGAATAATCGCCAATATGACAATCGCAATACCACCTTCAAAGCCATTGCCAATGTTATTTTGTCCAACTGCACTGTAAACAACCTGGCCAATTCCAGTTGCCCCGATCATGGCCGCGATCACAACCATAGAAAGGGCAAGCATGGTACTTTGGTTAATCCCAGCCATGATCGTTCCCCGAGCCATTGGCAGTTGCACTTTAAATAGTTTTTGCGTGCCTGTTGAACCGAATGCGTCTGCTGCTTCTATTAATTCCGTTGAAACTTGGCGAATACCGAGGTTTGTCATGCGGACCGTCGGCGGCATGGCAAATATGACAGAAGCGACAACGCCAGGAACCATGCCGATGCCGAAGAAAGCAACAGCTGGAATCAAATAAACAAATGCAGGCATCGTCTGCATAAAATCAAGTACTGGTTTGATAATGGCTTCTGTACGGTCGTTTTTCGCCATTAAAATGCCAACTGGAACACCGATGACGACAGAAATCAGACAAGCCGTCAAGACGAGTGCCAACGTATCAAGCATGCCGTTCCAAAAACCAAGGCTGTCAATTAACAACAGGCCGAGGATTACAAAAAGGGTCAAGCCCCATTTGCGGTTTGTCCAATACGTGAGCGCCGCAATAATGAGAACAAACAACCAGCTTGGCGGCAAGGCGATGATCCAGTAAATCCCGTCCATGACCTTTTCAATCGTAAAATCAATACCATTAAAAAACCAAGCAGCATGCTGCAGCCATTCTACAAACGCTTCAACCCAACTACCTAGTTCCAGACGGGGTAGAAAATCCATTAAAATCAACCTCACTTCCCGATAACGCTCCAAGAACGGCGCTTCTTACAATAATGCCTTGTAGTTTGTTGCCTTTAATGACAACAAGAGGCACGGAACTGCTCGCAAGCTCCTCCATCAATTCATTAATTGGCGTGTCCATTTCGACTTTCGGCACATCTGTTACAATAATGCTGTCAATGCTATTAATATTTTGCTTGATTAACTCCGAAACATCGCTCGCATGGACGATTCCAACTAGCTCCCTATTCCGTTTCGTTACATAAATGCTAGAAATTTTCGCATCGCGCATCCGTTGCAAGGCAACACGCGGTCCGTCTTTTTCCAAATTAATCGTTTCTGGACGGATCATGACATTTTCCGCTGTAAATACTTTTGAGCGGTCCACATCCTCAACAAACCGCTCAACATAATCATTTTCCGGTTGTGTGAGAATTTCTTCAGGCGTGCCAATTTGCACGACCGAACCGTCTTTCATAATCATGATGCGATCACCGATACGGAGCGCCTCATCCAAGTCATGGGTAATAAAAATGATCGTTTTGTTCATCGTTTCTTGCAAATCTAATAATTCGTCTTGCATATCTTTCCGAATGAGCGGATCAAGCGCAGAGAACGCTTCGTCCATTAACAGGACATCCGGATCATTGGCAAGGGCACGGGCAAGCCCTACACGTTGCTGCATTCCGCCAGAAAGTTGCGAAGGATAACTATTTTCGTATCCTTTTAAGCCAACAAGTTCAAGCGACGATATCGCTTTTTCACGGCGCACCTGCTTCTCAATGCCTTGCACTTCAAGGCCATACTCCACGTTTTCAATCAACGTCCTTGTTGGAAACAAGCCAAACTTTTGGAAGACCATGCTCATCTTTTTGCGCCTAACTTCCCGAAGGCTTTTCCCATCCATCTTAGCGAGGTCCTCACCGTCAATCCAAACACTTCCTGATGTCGGTTCAATCAAACGGTTCAGCAGCCGCACAATCGTTGACTTACCGCTGCCCGAAAGCCCCATAATAACAAAAATTTCACCGTCTTCGACTTCAAAACTTGCTTGGTTAACACCAACCGTGTGGCCAGTTTCTTTTAATATGTCCGCTTTGGATTTTCCTTGTGCCAACATGTCCAGAGCCCGTTTCGGTTTTTTCCCAAATACTTTTGTCAAGCCCTCAACCCTAATTTTTGACAAGTTTTCCACCTCTTCACTTCAGTCGTGCTGCTTTAGACCTTGTAACTATACCTTATTTACAATTTTTTAATCAAACATGATATATCATTCTTTTAGTCGATATTTTTCATACAGTTTAAACTGTACGAAAGCAATGGTCGGTTTCCTTCTATTTGCTCGCAGATGCTGGCAGATGCTGTACTTTGTCATGCTATCACCTGTTTTTGAACTTTGTTACACTCTCTATAAGCAGGCCACTGGAGGAATGACATGGAGAAGGCAAACGAGCATAGCAACGGCGTTGACCAGCAACTTCAGGAAATCAGAGAACAGTTTATCCATGAGCTTTCGACCAATTTTCATCTATATGGCATTAACGAATCAGTCGGTCGTCTTTATGGTACGCTATTATTTGAAAACGATACTTTAACGCTTGATGAAATGAGCCGGCGCCTAGGGATGAGCAAAACAAGCATGAGCACTGGCATTAGACAGCTTGTTGATGCCAATATGGCGCGGAAAGTGTGGAAGAAAGGCGTCCGCAAAGACCTTTATATTGGAGAAGAAGATTGGTACGCTTCTTTTATCGCGATTTTTTCGAAAAAATGGCGCCAAGGAATCGAAAACAACAAAAAAGCAAGCGTGCAAATGGAAAAACGCTTGCTTGCATTACAGAAAGAAACCCCCGAACAAGCAGAAGTCATCGCTTCCGACTTAAAAAAAATCGCCCATGCCAAAGCATATTACGACTGGCTCGACCGCTTTATCGACTTTTTAGAGAGTGGCGAGATTTTTGAGCATTTGGAGAAATGATAGAAAGTCTGAATATTTTATACCTGGCTCCTTGTATAAGTTTTTTAAGGAGCTGAGGAACAAGAAAAAAGAAGCTTGTTAATTTAAGCTTCTTTTTTTCTTATAACCTTTAGTCTAATAAATAACACTAAGCCACTTTATTCGCTTTTCTAAACATTTCTTTGTTCCGACGGCTTGCGTTTAAAATTACTCTCTACAATTCCGAAAAGGTAGTTAGCAATGACGCGTGAAAATACGTGAAAATAAATGAAGTAATAGAACAGTTCCTAGTATCTCAAAGTGTTATGGATTGATGTAATTTGTTCCTCCTCCTTGAGGTTGGATGGTTCCATCGTAAGACGCTGAGACACCAAAAATAACTGTCAACATAAATACCACTACTAACACTTTTTTCACATTAAAACCACCTTTTTATTAAATTTTTTAGTTCACGTTCTACAATTCCATAATAATAAATATGCCCAGAATCAGCAAACTTTCTCATTGATTGCAAATAAAAATCCACATTTTTTGTCGCTTTTCCTTTATAAAATAATAGAAAAGGAGTGCTTTTCCCTTGTGTTTCTAAGTCAGCAATAAGCGATAAAGCTTGTTGATTTTCGCCCCGAACAATATATTGATGAACACGCTCTTCACTGACGACGTTCTCAATATCAAAAACTTGACCAAGCATATTGCGTGCAAAAGGAAAAAACTCATTTTCGAGACTAATTTTGTAATGGTCCAATGTTGAAGCAGCTGCATAGTTGATTGATTTCTCGTAACTATCGATACATAGCCCGGGCTTATTTTGAACGAGATAAATTTGGCCTAACCCGTGATAACATGAGCTTAACATGCCGTCCGAAGATGATTGATTCACAGCAGAGGCCAAGAAATAATTTTCTGCTTCTTCAAAGCGCCCTTCATTATATAGTAAGACTGAGCCTATTAATATGGAATACTTTGAAGCCAAAACACTTTTCATATAACAAGGTTCCGTTTGTTTAAAAGCACTTCTCATTCTATTTTCAATAATTTTTGCCCCACGCAATGTTTGATTTTTAAACGATTGCGCTAACTCTAAAAATTCTAAGCGCATTCTTACCATTGGATTCATGGTTGTTGCATATAAATTTCTAGCTTTTTGGAGCGACTCTTCTTCGTCAATTTGATTTGTTAGTATATCATATATTAATTGATAAACACGAACCGATTCCCAAAGCAACTCATCTTCTTTATGAGTGTTAATAAGAATTTCTAGTATATCAAATTGCTCATTTAGTGCAGCATACTCAAACGCGTCCCGGACATGCTGCAGCTTCTTTGCCGATGCCGCATATACATTCATAAGGGGAATGAACTCGTCAGGCATTAAGTGTTTTGCAATAAGGAGCACTTCTTCAAACGAGTACTCATCACTATTTGCTAGTTCTTTCATACGTGCTTCGTTTAATAAAGGATTGGCCCACCCTTTTTGGCGCAAAAGTGTGCCAGCTTTTTCTTTTACTTCAAGCAATGTTTATCCCTCCTCCCGAAATAAAGTTCCATACTAGTGCTATCCTAGTACTTTAGAACGAATAAGACAACAGGCATGGCAATTTTCCCAATATGCTTTTTGTTAAAAACTGGTGTAGAAGGGAGTATCGGTGGGTGGTTGGGAAAATGGACTACTACCTTACTTTCGGATGCTAGCTTTACAAGCATTCGATCTGTTCCTTTACAATTTGATCGATGAGATTAATAACTTCTTGCATATTACGAGTGTTCAATTAATTTCTTCCCCTCGTGATCCGCACATTGGCAAATACCTGTTCAATTTATTGTTCAGAAACATTAATCGAAAAAATTTCTCCAAAATGGATGTTTGCTAATTGTTTACCTCCATCACACAGCTTTAAATAATTATCCTTTCGTTCAATTTTTGTGATATTTTTCAAATCAACATAAAATACATCACTATTTTTGTACTTCAAGAAAATACTAACTTGCTGTTCATAAGTACGTATATACATAGTTAAACTAAATTTCGACTTAGTTCTTGAATACTTAATATTTCCATCTTCTACATTTCCGGATAAACTTTCTCCTTCTGTAAGAAATAACTCTAGTAATTCATATTCATCATACTTTACAAACACACTCTCACCTTTTCTATTTTGGAGTTACAGTAAGTACATCTCCAGCTTCATTTGCAATAACCCTCACATCGTTTTATCAAAAATCTATGTACCTGATATATTACCTGGTAATTTTGTTCCATTACTTAGTGCATCTACTATAACAGAACATTTTTCTGACCGTCGGAGCGCGACATGATTAAATAAAAAACCTGTAAAAAGCTTTAGCCAATCAAGGTCAAAATTGAAATACAACTATTATTTTATTTGGATCGTTCTCTATCCCATACCTTCTTTCCGTCAGGTAAAAATACTGCACTTGGGGGATCGTCATAGAGAGAAATTTCGACCAATGAACCTTTCTTTTGTATTAACCAATTGTATACATTGCCTTTGTTATTACTAGGATGAGATAAGAATTTATTTACAATAAATACAGCAGCATCATATTCTGTATAATCTATATCATCTTCATCTAATCCATTGTCTGTTTCGAAAACTGTATCTAGTTCGCCAATAATTCTTAATCCATTTTCCCATTCTATTATTATGTCACTATCTTCATAATTTATTAAAGTTCCGATTAAAGAGTCATACCCCATACGCACCCTCGTTTCTTTTGTTTTTATGGTCTTGATGGTATTATATGAGCGCCGTCTTTTCCATAATGTATTAATCCTTTAGTAGTCGTATGATATTTACCAGTATTACGATCATAGTATTTACCTATCGGTTCACCAAAGTCCACTCTCTCTTTATTTTTGGTCACAGTGGTTCCTTTCCCGGCAAACTTATCAAGTAATTCTTATGCTTATTATCGCCATAGAAGATATTCTTGTGTTTTCCATTTGCAAGTTCTTGTTTGTAATTTGGAGTATGAGGAATATGCTTCTTTTGTGCACCTGGCTTTACTTTAACTGGAAATCAATCGGCATGAGCTCCTTGATCGATCCCGTGCGCTTTTTTGCCAGATAAGTTAGTCTTTAACAAGCATCCTCTTAGACATGACACAGCCGTTTAATCCATACGAAGCTTGTATCTTATATAACCGTCCCATCAGGATTTAGTACATACATTAGCCACTCTTTTTCGATGCTAAATATAAAACCATTGAAAAACGAAACCGCTTTTCAAGGTGATTTTTTGTTTCCTACTCATTTTTCCAAGGATTGCTTAGCTAAATCAATAGCAACCGCAAGCTTAATTTGTTTTTGTTTATTGAGTCCTTGAATATATTGGGGGACCGACATAAGCTGAACTTCTGGTTCAACTTTCGTGTTATATCGATTTAATTCCACTACCGCGATCATATTATCATTAATTAATACTTTATAAATATCCTCGCCTTGCTCAGGTATCCAATGAAGGATATATACAGTGTTCATTTTCGGATAAATATTTCTTAGCACTTCAAGTAATCTTTTTTTCTCTTCGCTCCCGAAAAGCGATTCTTTCGATTTAATAAGCTGTTCTCTTAATTCTTGCTCAGTTTTTCTTCCAATTAATTTCATATGTACCACTTCCTTCATTGATTATTTTATTATTCCAGGTGTAACTGTCACTAAATTCCCATGCTTATCTACCAAAATAGTCATGGTTGAAGTCGGTTTGAAATCATTGAATTTATCAAATTCTATTATGAAGAGTCTAAAGTAAACTTCTCATTGTATAACTTGAGGGTAAACATTTGTTGGTACCACCTATCCAATGTTCCATACTCTTCCCCCTCATTTACAGCTTGTTCCCTTCTTCTGCCACTCACTAGGTAGCCCCTAAAAAAAGCCTTAAAAGGTATTGAACCAATCAAGGTATTAGCTTTATTAACGTTCTTACTCGGTAAGTAACTCCAGGTAATACTTATCATTTTCTTGTATCTTTCTTAAAAATTCTTCCAAGGATGTCGCAATTTGAATATCATAATAATAAATTGGGCTTTGATTATTTTCATTTAACTCGATTGACATTAAAGCTGATTCACTACCTTCAAAAAATATTAATTTATTATTCTCAAACTCTTCATAGATCTCTATGTCTGGATAAAACTCGAAATCATTAACTCTCAATCGAAAATCTCTTACTGAATAAGGATCCATAATACGATTAATATTAAACTCTGAACCTTTAATAAACCCGTAGCCAACCTCACTATAAAAATTTACTAGCTCCTTTGGAAGTTTTAAACTCAGTTCCTTCTCAACTTGTTTTATTTCATTCTCAGTCACTTGATAAAAGCTATTTTCTTGGTTTGCCTTAATAAATTTATAGCTCATTATTTTTTGCCTCCTTTACATTAAATAAAAAACCTTGAAAAGCATTTAGCCAGTCAAGGTTTCATAGGTATTCCTACCAATTTCCTCTTTCAAAATCTTCATTATCAAGTTCTTTGACATACACTGAAATCCATAATACCGTATGTTTAACAGGGTCTGTTTCAATAAATATTCCTTTTGGACTACAGTACACTTCTTCAAAATCATCATATTCAAAGCTTGGCTCTATCTTTAGCACCTCGTCAATGTGCATTCCTACCCTAATTTTATTAAATAAAGTACCATTATAGTTACTTGTAGCAGTTATTTTAAATAACTTACCATTTAATAAGTTAAACCATAAATCTAATGAGTTATCTATTTCATATCTTATTAAATATTTACCTAATAGTTTCGGTTGTTTACCATATTGTTCTATTATTGAGTAAAACTCATTAATGTGGCTATATAGCTTTATTCCGCCCATCCCTTTCCAAGGAACGATAGGTGCTTCTAAATTAATCAAATATATCACTTCCCATCTCCATGTCTGCCTCCACCAGGTGAAACTTGTAACTGCGTTATATTCCTACCATTTCCTGGATTATTAATTTTAATTATTTGTGCACCAGAGCGTGATTTAGAAGAGGCTCTTACAGTAACATCATAACCTTGACTCTTTAAAATTTCAGCAATTTCATCCGCATTCTTTCCACTAAATACACTAGGGTTAGATTTTATTGAGTTAATTGTAACTCTACCATTACTAATAACATTATCTATCCCCTTCCCCCAGTCTCCACCTTCCTCACCTTCGACAAGTCATATCCTAGTTCGGCCACTTTCGCTGGCTTCACTAAGATAAACGTCGTTGCCAAGGCTTTCTCCCCGAGCGAAGCTTCTGGGTCGGCCAGCGTGAGGAAGTCACCGAAGAAAAAGTCGACCACTCCAGCAACAACGGGATTTTCATTCAACCTCTCCTCGTTCGGAGGGTTGTTCTCAAGATACGTGTTGATAGCTGCGACTTCTTGATCCGTAAACATATATCCTGGTGTGGTGACTACTTGCGACGTGTCCGTTTGAATCGCTTGGGTACGGAGCTGGGCTTGGTACCATTGGTATGGGATCGGCATCAGCTTTTTCAGTTGCCGTGTCAGGATCGCTGGCGACACCGTCGCGTTAGCGGGCAAAGTCGATAGGCGCGCAAATAACGGGAAATACGCCGGGGTAACGGCATGGGTTGCTCCCATCGCTGGCGCTCGGCACGCTTGTAGCGCCTGTTCATTGCTTAGGATGGCACTGACAAGGAAATAGTTTAAATACTAACTATTTCTGCTAAGAGCAATAAACATTAGATATTCCCTGTTCTTCTTATTTGATTATAACGAGTTCGTTGTAAATGAACACAAAAAACCCGAAAAATGGACTTTTTTAAAGTGTCCACTTTTCGGGGCGCAGTTCAATTTAACCAAACAAGGTTCTTTAAATATTTTTATTTTGTTTTTACAGCTTCCTTCATTTGCTGTACTAATTTATTTAGCCACTGTAGAGGGGTTAACTCAATAGCTGGAAAATAAACTTCTGCATTGTTTTGGATAAAACTTTCTTTTTCTTGTTTTGTTAAATTGCTGTTCAAAAACTTCTCACAATCCTTTATTGTAGACAGCAGGCATTCTTTGCTAACTTCGTTTATAAACTCATTTAACGCTTGCTCAGGGGAACCGATATCTTGATGAAATGTACCTCCTAAAAAATCCTCCAACTCCTCTAGATAATCATAACTATTATACATAAAATATCCCTTCTTTCTATTTAACAGGATAACCTGTCAAAATAAAACTACCATTTTTATCCTTCCTCAATATAATTTTTGCGTTTGTAACATTCTCGATTACTTCTGAATTTCTTGTAACACTTCTATCAATTATTTCCCCATCACCTTTGAATTTTAATGGCAACGTGGGTCTACTATTTGGGTCAGACAGCCATTTTTGGATTTTCTCCATATTTTTAGGGTCTTTAAGAACTGTATCCGCAACTCTTTCAGCTGTCATTCTATCCTTAAAAGTAGAAGAACCAGTAATTTTAGGATTACTTTTCAATCTCTCCAATAGTTGTTCATCTGTTTTTCCGATATGTCTATCTATTAAATGCCCACCTTTTACCTCATGTGCAGCCAATCCACCACCAGGTGCAAGAGAACTCTTATCTCCTGGTTTAACATTATCTATCCCCTTCCCCCCAGTCTCCACCTTCCTCACCTTCGACAAGTCATATCCTAGTTCGGCCACTTTCGCTGGCTTCACTAAAATAAACCTCGTTGCTAAGACTTTTCCCCAAGTGAAGCTTCTGGGGCGGGCGAGCGTGGGAAAGTCGTCTAAATAATAGTTGACTGCTAGGGTAAAGGAATAACCCGATTCTAATACACCCTGACCGTCGGAGTGTCTACATGATTTAAATAAAAAACCTTGAAAAGCTTTAGCCAATCAAGGTTTCATAGGTTTGCTACCAATTTCCTCTTTCAAAATCTTCGTTATCCAGTTCTTTAACATAAACTGAAATCCATAATACCGTGTGTTCTACAGGGTCTGTTTCAATAAATATTCCTTTTGGACTATAGTATACTTCTTCAAAATCATCGTATTCAAAACTTGGCTCTATTTCCAAAACCTCGTCAATAGGCATACCAATATAAATTTTATCAAATAGCTTTCCAGTATAGTTCTTTAATGCAGTTATTTTGAATAATTTCCCATTAAATAAATTAAACCACAAGTAAACTTCATCTTTAATTTCATATCTCACTAGAGATTTCCCTAATAGAGCATCCGCATCATTGAGATTATTAATAATGTCATAAAATTCACTGATATGACTGTAAAGTTTTATTCCACCCATTTCCTTCCATGGAATAATGGGAGCATTCAATAACACCATAGTTACCCTCCTGTGAAAATTATTGTTGCTGTCTCTTTTCCATCTGTTTTATATGCACTTTCGGCTCCATCAACTACCTTTATGATACCTTGGTCGTTCGTACTAATTTTCACATATGGACTTCCTCCGTGTCTCCCACCTCCAGGTGATACTTGAACTTGAGTAATATTCCTATCTCCCCCAGTATTATTTATCTTGATAATTTTTGCTCCTGAACTTGATTTAGTGGAGTCTTTTACAGTAACGTCATAACCTTCATTTTTTAGCATTCGGGCGACTTCATCCGTCGATTTCCCTTTGAATGCAGTTGGATTTGATTTAATTGCATCAACAGTGACTTTACCATTATTGAGAACTGCATTACCCGTACCCTTCCCCCCAGTCTTCACCTTCCTCGCCTTCGACAAGTCGTAGATGACTTCTCCCACTTTCGCTGGCTTCACTAAAATAAACGTCGTTGCCAGGGCTTTCTCCCCGAACGAAGCTTCTGGGGCGGTGAGCGTGAGGAAGTCGTCTAAATGAAAGGTTGTTCTGCTGGGGTAAAGACTATGACGTGATTTTAGTACACCTGACCGTCCGAGTATCTACATGATTTAAACAAAAAAACCTTGACAAGCTTTTAGCCAATCAAGGTATACAGCATCTATATCTCAATTTCTTTCCATAACTCTCGAATACTTTTCCCATCTATTCGTCCATCCACAAACAATTCATTTGATGTTTTAAAGGATTGAGAATAGCTATCTCTAACTCTTGTTAAATAGTACCCATCTTCATTTCTGCTAATCCAAAAACTTTGATTTCGATAGTAGAATTGAAACTCCTCTCCCATCGCTACTCTTTGTTTTAATTCTTCATAATCCATAGTATCACTCCTAGATTATCTATTAAACGTACCATCACTATTCCATTTAAAAATATGTTCATGTGGCCATTCAGGATGAGTCTTAGCATTACCGTGATTAGTATAATCAACGTCTCTCACAGCCCTGCCGTCAGGTCCATAAAATCTCCTAGTTTTTATTTCACCAGTATTCTTGTCTGTGATATCTACTGATGAATTTGGTGTACCCTTAGCAGGATTTGGAACCGATGTTGTAGTTGAATGATTTGCAGTGGGTGTAACATCAATTGTCTTACCTTTATTCGATTTCACTGTTTGCTTAGGAATTCTCCCCGCACCCTTCCCCCCAGTCTTCACCTTCCTCGCTTTCGACAAGTCGTAGATGACTTCTCCCACTTTCGCTGGCTTCACTAAAATAAACGTCGTTGCCAAGGCTTTCTCCCCGAGCGAAGCTTCTGGGTCGGCCAGCGTGAGGAAGTCACCGAAGAAAAAGTCGACCACTCCAGTAACAATGGGATTTTCATTCAATCTCTCCTCGTTCGGAGGGTTGTTCTCAAGATACGTGTTGATAGCTGCGACTTCTTGATCCGTAAACATATATCCTGGTATGGTGACCACTTGCGACGTATCCGTTTGAATCGCTTGGGTACGGAGCTGGGCTTGGTACCATTGGTATTGGAGCGGCACCAGCTGTTTCAGTTGCCGTGTCAGGATTGCCAGTGAGACGGTCGCATTTGCCGGCAAAGTCGATAGGCGCGCAAACAACGGGAAATACGCCGGGGTAACGGCATGGGTTTCTCCCATCGCTGGCGCTCGGCACTCTTGCAGCGCCTGTTCATTGCTTAGGATGGCACTGACAGGGAAATGGTTTAAATTCTAACTGTATCTACTCAAGAATAGCAAAAACCATTTACTTATTTTTACATTTATTGTTCTTATTAGTTATATTTGATTATAATGGGTTCGTTGTAAAAGAACACAAAAACCCGAAAAACGGACTTTTTTAAAGTGTCCATTTTCCGGGGGACTGTTCACTTTTAGCCAATCAAGGTCTTTTATAATAATGTTATTTTGTTTTAACAGCATCTTTTATTTGTTCAATAACTTGATAGAGCCACTGAAGTGGTTCTAAACCTGTAGCGGGAAAGTACACACCATCTGCACAAGACTGAATGTATTCATTCTTTTCGATATCTGAATACTCACTTTCAATAAAATCTGTTAAAAAGATAATAGCAAATTCCAGATACTCTTTACTTTCCTCTGTTAATAATTCTTGTAATGCTTCATCTGGAGAATCAATATCTTGATGAAAAGTTCCAGCCAAGAACTGAAAAACTGGTTCTTCTAGTTTGTTAGAAGACAACATAACATCTCACCCTTTAGTATTAATTTGGATAGCCAGTTAGAATATAATTCCCTTCTCCATCCTTTTTTCAAGACAATTCTAGCATTTGTCATATTTTCAACAGTTGTAGAACCTCTTTTTACTCCACGTCCAATGACTTCGGTTCCTTCATAAGTCAAGACTAAGTTTGACTTACTTTGAGGATTACTTAGCCAAGATTCAATC
Organism: Shouchella rhizosphaerae; assembly: GCF_900142675.1. Taxonomy (GTDB): domain Bacteria; phylum Bacillota; class Bacilli; order Bacillales; family Bacillaceae_D; genus Shouchella; species Shouchella rhizosphaerae. The sequence goes on from NZ_FRBS01000004.1 coordinate 288,518, forward strand.
TTTTTGTTATTTATATCGTTTAAGACCTCACTAGCAACTTTCTCAGCAATAGCCCTATCTTTAAAAGTAGAAGAGCCATTAATTCTAGTATTATTTCTTATTCTTTCTAATAATTCTTCATCAGTTTTTCCAACATGTCTTTCAATCAAATGCCCACCTTTTACCTCATGTGCAGCCAATCCACCACCAGATGCAAGAGAACTCTTATCTCCTGGTTTAACATTTCCCCCAGTCTCCACCTTCCTCGCTTTCGACAAGTCATATCCTAGTTCGGCCACTTTCGCTGGCTTCACTAAAATAAACGTCGTTGCCAAGGCTTTCTCCCCAAGCGAAGCTTCTGGGTCTGCCAGCGTGATGAAGTCCCCGAAGAAAAAGTCGGCTGCTGGATCAAATAAGGCTAATGTTATTCTTATACGCGATCCCATAGGCGCCAACACGGGCATCGTTGGTCGATCCGTGTATACGATAGTATGTTAACCTTTAACAATCAACCTTTTGACACGCCCCATCCATTTAAAAACCATACGAAGCTTGTGTCTTATAGAAACTAGAGTTATTTTTCTAAATGTATAATAACAGTTTAGTTTTAATCACCTATTGCTGATGTTATTAAGTTATCTGAAAACCGAGGATACATTTTAAAAGTTATACGTACTGTATGATTCGTAAAAACGTAATTTAAGTCTTACTTACATAGATTACTCATACTCACTGCATAAAAATAAACTATTCAGCACTAGGTAGCCCCTCAAATAAGGAAAACTTGAAAGGCTTAAGCCAGTCAAGGTCTAGTTTTACTAATTATTTTTCTTCACTTCTTCGAACCATAAATCAAAGATATCATCCGGTAAGAGTTCGTCATCAATCGAATACACTAAATCATATCTATATTTTCCTTTTAAGCTATTTTTCTTTACATTGTAATACAATTTCATTTCTGTTGGCATGTCTTGATTGAACTCTTCACATTTTTTATGAATAAGCTTTAAATTTTGATTTCCTATTCTTAATGCAGCCTTCTGTCTTTCTCTCGAAACATCGTAAACGTGATTGTGTTGACTATCCAATTCTTTTACAGCCTCGTTTAGTTGATGTTTATGAACAACCTCTCCATTAATTTTATAGAAAAAATCAAAAACATACATTTTAGGTTCATATGAACAATAAATAAAGATTTCATCTGCTTTATTATCGACATACTCTAAACAAATAGCTACCATGTCTGCTTGGAGCTCTGAAAAATAGTCCTCAAATACCTTCACATTATCACCCCTAGTTCCCTATACTTGTAAACCTCATACGACCATCTATTTCATACTCTATATCAAAGCTGCTCGGTCTTAAACTATTTCCTTCGTAATTAACTTTAACATTAACTGAAACATCTTTTCCTTCTTCTATTGCTTTAGCCCATTGGTTTTCTAACTTTTTGTATTTACTCAAGTTAACACTACTTGATTGAGATACAATATTATCTAAATCTGGAGACCCTCCAAATCTATCCGCCGCTAGGTGTCCTGCGTGGTCTCCAGGTTCTTTTCCAGGTGTATTAGACTTATGAGACAATCTATTATCACGTTTTGTTAACTTTAAGTCATCCGCATTAAAATCAGTTAGTCTTCCTAATTCATCTGTTTTATATTGATAATTATATTCACCGGCTTGATACTTAACATTAGGTTTTAATGTACCATCTTTGCCCAAATGACTACCATCCCTAATGATATCATCAGATACCCGTCTATTGCCACTCCCCCCAGTCTTCACCTTCCTCGCCTTCGACAAGTCATATACTACTTCTCCCACTTTCGCTGGCTTCACTAAAATAAACGTCGTTGCCAAGGCTTTCTCCCCAAGCGAAGCTTCTGGGTCGGCCAGCGTGAGGAAGTCACCGAAGAAAAAGTCGACCACTCCAGTAACAATGGGATTTTCATTCAATCTCTCCTCGTTCGGAGGGTTGTTCTCAAGATACGTGTTGATAGCTGCGACTTCTTGATCCGTAAACATATATTCTGGTATGGTGACCACTTGCGACGTGTCCGTTTGAATCGCTTGGGTACGGAGCTGGGCTTGGTACCACTGGTATTGGATCGGAACCAGCTGTTTCAGTTGCCGTGTCAGGATCGCCGGCGAGACGGTCGCGTTTGCCGGCAAAGTCGATAGGCGCGCAAATAACGGGAAATATGCCGGGGTAACGGCATGGGTTGCTCTCATCGATGGCGCTCGGCACGCTTGCAGCGCCTGTTCATTGCTTATCATGGCATTGACAGGGAAATGGTTCAAGTAATACCAGTTAGCTGCTTTCAGGCTACCGTATAGCGGGGCGTAGGCGCCTGTATAAGCGCTTGTGTCACGACATTTTGGTACAGCTCTTCCATATTGGCATCGATCTCCGCCTGCGTTTCTGGGGAGGCGATCACGCCGCCACTGGTCCAGCTGGCTACTTGGCTGACGACAGTCGTCAGTTCTTGCAAGGTGCTTTTTGCGCTTGCGAGCACCGTGTCGTTGGCTTCGTCCAAGTTGCCAAGCCTTTCCGCCGTTACACGGACATGGTCTTTGCCTTGTTGGGCGTAGCGAAGGATCGGTTCCATTGAGAACGGGGGCAGTGGCAATAGGTCGGCGATGGAAGCGCGAATCGACTTAATCGCTGTCGCGTCTGCGATCGCATAGCGCTCGACTCGGTCTAGGCCGTTTTTGACATCGGCGAGAAATTCTTCCCGAATCAGGGCGGAGCTGCTTTCAAAGTTGAGCAGATTCGAGCGGATTTGCTTCAATTGTTCGATGTATTGGCCGATGAAAAGCTGGAACGCCGCCAATACAGGGAGATGGAGCGTCGCAAAATGGTCTTTGATTGCTTCGCCCCCTTCACCTTGCAGGGAATCAAGGTGGATGATCTTCTGGATGCTGGCCTGCAAGCGTTCGAGCTGGGCTTGATCGTGAAGCTTTCGTTCCACGATTTCGTCAAGTGCATCGAGTACTTCTTGTACGTCAAGTGTGTTCATCCGTCTGTTCCTTTCTCTATTATCGGCGGCTTGCCAGCATCTTGTCTACAACTCCGTATGTTTGAACGAGTTCTTTTGTTTCTGCTTGTACGTTTTTCACGACGTCCAAATAACGATTGAATTGGTCGGCATACCCGCTTTCTACTTCCAGCAATGAATGGAGAAAGGCCATCGACGACGTATGGATCGCAGGCTCGTGATCCGACACAGAATAGCTGGCCTGTTCCCCGGTTTCGCTTAAAGCGCTGAGCACGGAGCCTTCGTCGATTTTGATTTCAGGCATCGATTCTCTCTCCTTTCCTATCTCGCCGTTTTTAATGTTTGAAGCGATTGTTGTTTTGTGTCGATCACGATTTGGCAAGAGGCAATCGTGGTTTGGAGCCGCCTCGTTTCCATTTCAATCGCGCGCATCAGTTGTTCCGTTTCGTCTTGTACGTTCGTGTAAGCCAGTTGCATATGGCGGCGAATGTCATCGTGCGTCGATTCGGCTTGGCCGCGCCACGCATCATGGTCTAGCTCTGGTTCGCTCCCCCATTTTTTATGGTCGTGAAGAGTCGCTTGTTCGGAAACAAGCGCTTGTTTGGCCGCCCGCAATCGCTCCAATTGCGCTTCTGTCTGGAAAAGTTGCGCCCGCATTTGGCTAATTTCATAGTGGAGCTTGGCTATTTCGGTTTGATCGGCCATCGGCCATCCTCCCCCCTGGTGGTTTCATCCTTCCGTCTAAAAAAAATGGCTATTCATTCCATTTTATTTTAAAACAACTGTTCGAAATCGTCTATTCAATTTTTTATAGAAAAAGCGCTTTTTTATCCCGCCATAATTAAATGGGAGCGTTGCGATTGAATTAAAATAACAACGCGCCCAAACTAGGACTGCATTTCTATATTCCGCTCTGAACTAAGAATAATCTCATCGTTTTAGGACAAAGCTTCCGTTCATTTTTCCACATAAATTTGTTAGACTTAAAAAACTCGCACTTTTTTAACGATACATCGTTCAGGAGGTTCTGTATAACAGTGAAAATAGTAGATTACTTGTTTAGGTTGTTAATTGTAACCTTTTGCTTGTTATCGCTTACTCTTTCAACGCCTTTAGCCTCAACCTTCTTTGTGGCGATTTTGTTTTTATATTTTGTGTTCTTGTTTTTTAAGGAAAAGGATCGGAAATGGCGCTATTTGAATTTGGTTTTAGGTTTTTTCTTTCTATTTTTGGTGTTGCTTTTCACTTAAAAAACCGCTCTGTCAAAGATATAAAAAAACGGCCTCTTCCTCTTTGCAACAGGATTCAGCCGTTTTTAAACGTATTTTTTCTTAGAGTGCTTTTCTTTCCATCAGCCGAATGCCAATTCCTGTTACGGTTAGTCCGATAAACAACAGCACAGATGTCGGCAATAAAAATTCGGCTAGGCTTGCGCCTTGGTATGTGGCTCCTTTCATCATGTCTAGCGCATGCCTAATTGGGCTCAAATACGAGAGGGCACGCATCGTTTCGGATCGGACAATTTCTAGCGGCCAGAAGGCGCCACCAATCATAGCGAATACGGTTGCGACAAGGGGAATGACGGCATTTAGTTGCTGGCTTGAACGGACAATGCCGCTAAGCAGTAAGCCAATCGCCATAATTGCAAACACGTATGGGATAAGAACAAGCGACAATTTCCAGAAGCCTCCATAATAGTCGTAACCGAAAACAACGTTAAACAGGACGAGTGAAAGGAAAATTTGCACGTAAGCGAGCAAAAATGAAAATAAAAGATTGCCAGCATATAAAGCTGTTTTGGAAGCTGGCGCTAAAATGAGCCGGTTCCAAATCCCTTCTTCTTTTTGCCTGAGCAAACTCATGATTGAAAAGCTCATTGTAAAAATAGCAAAGTAGAGTGCGAAACCGAATAGCGCTTGCAACGAGCGGTCAAAATTCGTTCCTTCTTGCATCGGCTCCGTTTTAATAGCAAAGCTTCCTTCATCGACTATATCCGTTACTCCTGCCTTGGCTAAGCGTTTGTTTGCATAATAATGGTTAAGTTCTGCTTGTATAAGTGGAACAAATGTCGAGCCTTCATAGGCGGCATGAAGCGTATAGTCGAGTTCCCCTGCCTCAATCACGCCGTCTGCCTGCTGCTTGCTCAGAAGCTGCATTGCCTCTTCTTCGGAAACGATACGCACATTCCAGTTGTTTTCTTCCCAATCCGTTGCTAAGTCCTGTAATTCTGGCTTGCTTAATTCCGTTGAAAACACATGCACGACTTGCGCGTTGCTTCCGCTCGTGCCCCCTGCAATAAGCGCAAAGATGATCGTGAGGCCAAGCATAAATACCAATTCAACTGGGTTGCGGATGACATCTCGAACCAATTGGTAAAGAACAGCTTTCACGATTCCGCACCTCCTTGCCGCGGAAAAAACAGCCAAGCGATTGCAAAACATAGACATGAAAATCCAGAAAGCATAAGAATAGCTGGACGTATCTCTTCAAGAGCCGCCCCTTGAGCTGCTTGTAAAAAGGCAGTTAGCGCACGGCCATTTGGCGTCCATTGGCTTAGCTGCGCCAATAAAGGCGACAAGTCGCTGACTGGAAAAAAGCTGCCGCCGACAGACGCAAAAATGGTGATGATAAAAAACATAAATTGGTTTGCGACTTTTTCAGAGCGAAAGCGAAACTGAATCGCGGTGATGAGCAACGCGACGCTGGCGACAGCGATGCCAAGCATGAGCGAAATGAGCAATACCCCAGGCCAATTGCCAATTTCGATTCGAAATAAAGCCAAGTTGACGGCAAAGATTAACATCAATTGAATGAGTACAAGGAAAACGGTCGTCACGCCTTTGCCAACTAAATATCCTACTTGTGAGACATTGGCGAGAATGAGCCGAGCGTAAACCGATGTTTTCTTTTCCATATACGCATACGATGCCATAAATCCGGCTGTGTAGAACACAAACATGACGCCCATTGCAAACATATAATATTCAAATGCCGATATAGGCTGACTGCCTTGGTAAATAACGTCTCCGATTCCTTCTAACATACTTGATTCAAGACCGGCGTTTGCCAAAGCTGTCTGTGCATAAAATTGGTCGATAAACTGTTTCATAATTGCCTCGACAATCGCTGCTTGCTGCGGCTCGCTTGTATTGGCATAAAAAGTGAACGTGCCAGTCGATTCCCCGCCCCCGAGAAATTGCTGTTCCCATATTTGCGCCCGGGAGCCTTCGCCAATATGCAGAACGCCAGCATAATCCTTGTCCCTTGCTTCACTGAGCTCATTTTCATAATGAAACGTGATGCTGTCCAAGTCTTCTGTGCTCTCAACGGTTTCAATCAATAATTCTGGAACAGACAGCTGTTCAGCTAAGCCTAAAACGGCTGTTTTTTCTTGGGCAGGCCAATCATCCAGCTCGTCAGAAAAACGCTGTACCGCGTCCGCAAGTGTCTCATCTGAAACGATAGCGACGTCGATTTTTTCCGGCATGCCTGTAAACGCGTCTCCTAGGGCAAAACCAAGAATTAGAATAAGCACGAGAGGCATGAACAACATCGTGACCAGCGCGCCTTTGTCCATTAAAAGCTGTTTTGCGTCTTTTCCTATATAAAACATATATGCCTCCTAATCCCGCAACGACCGGCCAGTTAAGTGCAGAAATACATCTTCTAGCGTCGGCTGCTTGATATGGATGCCTTTTACAGTAGTACCGCTGTCTTCAACCATATGCAAAAGCGTTGGAAACAAATTGTTTTTTGCTGAAACGATGCGGTAGCCTTCGTCTGTCTCCTTTAAGGCCTGCACATGTTCATGGCTGGCTAGCTGTTCTTTTAATTCCGCCGTTTTCACAGCAACTGTTAGCTCATAAGTGGATTGAGGGCTAATAATCCGCTTGATTTCGCTTTGTGTGCCTTCTGCAATGACAGAGCCACGGTCGACAATATAAATGCGATTGCACAAAAACTCGACTTCTTCCATGTAATGGCTTGTATATAAAATAGTCAGCCCTTTATGTTCCTGGAGGTCTTTAATAAAATCCAGCAAATGCCGGCGCGAGTGTGGATCAATGCCTACCGTTGGTTCATCTAATATTAAATACTCAGGCTTGTGGATGAGGGCGACGGCTAAATTTAAACGTCGTTTCATTCCCCCTGAGAACGTCCGCACAGGTTCTTTTTTTCGATTTGTCAATTCCATCAAATCCAATAATTCGGCTACCCGCTGTTTTAAAGCAGCTTTTTCAAGTTTATAAAGCTTCCCGAAAAACAATAAATTCTCTTCCGCCGATAATTCTTGAAACAGGGCGATTTCCTGAGGCACCACACCAATTCGGTTACGAAATGGCTTCAACTGGTTTGCGACTGGCTTGCCTTCAAACCGGATCTCCCCTGCTGTCGGCTTTGTTAGTGTCGTCAACATGTCAATTAACGTCGATTTGCCCGCTCCGTTTGGACCAAGCAGGCCAACGGCTTCCCCTTGCCGTACATGGAGATGGACATTTTTTACTGCTTCTACTGCAGCAAAGCTCTTTGAAACCCCTTCTAGTTCCAGCATTCTTTTCCCTCCCTTGTCACTATTATCATACGCGTGCTGCTTCGTTATATCGATTCACTGCGGTCATAAAGTGCTTATCCCCTACATGACTTAAGTCATCTTTTTGGAGACAAGGGGCAACAAGCCGTGCTTATGCCCATTTCGGCTTTTTGCACGGCTTGTTAAATATCATGTTTGACTGCAAAAATGGCTAGCTGTGTCCGGTCACGCACCCCTAGTTTGATAAACAATTGGCTAATGTAATTTTTAACTGTCCCTACACTTAAATAAAGTTCAGCAGCGATTTCCGCATTGTTGCGGCCCTGCCCCACTAGGCGAATGATCTCTTTTTCCCGCTCAGCTAAAGGTGGAATCTGTTCTTTCTCCTGCGGAGCTGAGTGCTGCAGAAGCTTTGGCATGACCTTTGCCGCCACTTGGCCATCTAAGACGAGTTCGCCTAAAAGTGCCTTTTCAATCGTAGCAAACAAACTTTCCATATCGGCATCTTTTAATATATAGCCCTTTGCTCCAGCTTTAAGTGCCTCAATCGCATAACGTTCATCAATAAACGTCGTTAACATAACGATTTTCACATTTGGATCCCGTTCAATCAGCCGCTTTGTCGCTTCAATGCCTGTCATCACAGGCATACGCACATCCATTAGCACAAGGTCAATGACATGGCGGCCAGCTAAATCAACAGCCTCTTGTCCATTCTCAGCTTCAATCACTTGATAACGTTGAGAATGCTCGATCATCATTTTCAAACCTTGGCGGACAATTTGTTGGTCTTCAGCTAAAAGAATCGTTTTCAATTGCCGTCGTCCTTTCTATCGGAAAAGCACCTTCTACTATAAACATCCCGTCTTCATTGCTTGCCCGAAACCAGCCATGCAACTGTTCAAATCGATTGCGCAACTGCGTCAGCCCAAATCCTTCACGAACCGCTTCTGGCTCTGCTTCATTTTTTAATGTCGCTACATACGTCCGTTTGCCGACAACTGCTAAGTGGACATCAATCTCTTTGGCATAAGAATGACGCATGGCATTCGTCAATCCTTCTTGGACAAATCGGTATAGCGCCACGTTCTGTTCCTCTGAGAGCGGCACAGACAGAGCTCCAGCTTCTGTTGTAAACGTGACGCGAACATGGCCCTCTGCCTCTAACTTGCGAATGAGGCGAATAATCATCGCTACGCCCCGCTCTTCTTCACTTTCCAGTGCTCTAACTGCACTGCGCATTTCTGCGAGCGCTGTCCGGGCGGTTTGTTTTGCCTCTGCGATTACCGGATCTTGGACCTTCATCTCTGCGACTTGCAGCTGCATCATTAGCGCTGTAAGCTGATGGCCGACGGAGTCATGAACGTCTCTGGCAATCCGTGTACGTTCCCGCTGCTTCGCGGCATCTTCATGTTCAAGAAAACGGCGACGCAGTTGTTTCTGCTCGTATTGGAGTTCATCTATTTTTTCTTGTTGCTGGCGGTTTTGCCTTTGCCATAAGGCAAATTGCCACATCATATAAAACAAAATAACCGTAGTCAGCAGCCAGACAAACGTAGCCGCTATACCCGTTGGGCTACATAAAATCGACGCAGCCACTAAAGCGCTTGGCAAGGCGCTTGCCTGCCATTGTCCACTACTTGTTCGTGCAAATGGATAAACAGCCAGCAATATTGGCACGAGCCAAGCTGCGTCCATTCCAGCTAACAATATGTATACGCACGCTATGGCTGTCAGCAAACTATATAGCCACATGGGGCGCCGCCATAGCGGTTCTGAAAGCAGACCGCCTAATATCAATCCACTTGTGAGCCAAAACAGCGGGTCAACAAGTTGCGTCTTGTCACTGAGCGGCCAAATGACAATTCCTGCAAAAATAAAGGCAACGCGCACCCAATACGCCACGGCGCACACCTCCTAGTTAATCGCCATTTGGTAAATGCTTGTAATACAAATTCGTCCCTCGTAAGCCACCATAAGGATTTTGGGCAAATTGGGGAATCGTCCCTGCAAACGTATAGCCACTTGTTTTGTACAATACATTCGAGGGCGCGCCTTCTTCCGTATCTAGGATGAGCAACGTCCGGTTATGTTCCATTGCTGTTTTTTCGGCAACGGCAAGCAATTTCCGGCCTATTCCTTGCCGCCTCGCTTTGTTAGCGACCATGAGCTTGGCTATCTCGGCACGGTGGCGACCATTCGCTTTGTCGACGAGGTGAAGTTGAATCGTTCCCATTACGTTATCATCTGCTAAGGCCACCCACACATGGGTATGCTCTGAGAGTTGAAGCGATTGCCAATACGCTTCTGCCTCTTGTTTTTCCATAGGGGCGATAAAGCCAATCGAAGCTCCGCCGTCTACAGTGTCTACCATCAGTTTAGCCAACTGACCAATATAGCGACCTACACTTTCTAGTTTGCTAATTTCAACACTCATCCTACCCCATCCTTCTCTCTTCCTACCGTTATTATAACGTAGCTGTTGCATTTTTGCTTAAAGATCTCTATTTAAGCTTGACATTGATAACGATTCTCAATATGATACTTTATAGATCGAACAAGAGAGGACGTCTATTAAAATGAAATCCCGCAATCTCGTTACAGCCTGTATGGCTACCGCATTATTACTTGGCGCTTGCCAAAGCGAAAACGAAAACAGTTCCGATGCTGGTTCTGCTTCCGAACCAAAGACGGTGACTGACGGAGTAGGCAATGAAGTCACGATTCCTAACAAGCCTGAGCGCATCATCGGCTCTTACTTAGAGGACCCTCTTGTTACACTTGGAGTGACACCTGTTGTCCAATGGTCGGTTGCCAGCCGTGAATCCACTCAAGTGTATTTAGAAGAATACCTCGAAGGAATTGATCCAATTGATTCAGTGCTTCCCCTCGAAGCAGTCATGGATGCTGAACCAGATTTGATTTTTGCGCCAGGGGAGACTAGCTTGCAAAGCGGCGATTATGAACAATACAATTCAATTGCACCTACTTATGTATTAGACCAGGAAACGGCCGATGATTGGCGGGCGGCGTTAACAGAAATCGGCGAAGTGCTCGGTTTAGAAGATAAGGCAGCTGAGGCGCTTGCTACTTACGACGCCCGTGTTGCTGAAGTAAAAGAGGCATTAAATGAAAAAATAGGCGACAGCAAAGTTGCTGCCGTTTGGGTGATTGGCGGCGATTTTTATGTCGTTGCGCCAGATGTAGCTAGCGGTGCCGTGCTCTTTGAAGACTTGGAGCTAGAACCGGCCAATGCCATCGCGAATCTGCCTGAAGATGCTGGCGCCCACTGGAATCCGATTTCCCGTGAGGCGTTGGCTGAACTTGACGCAGACTACCTTTTCCTTGTAGACGGCGACCCAGATACAATCGAATCATTGAAATCAGAAGCGATCTGGTCCGGCATTCCAGCAGTTGAACAAGGCAACGTGTTTGAAGTTTCAGGTAAAAGCAGCTGGCTTTATAACGGCTACCAAGCCAATATGCAAACGATTGATTCCGTTTATGAACATATTATCGGTGAATAAACGTGAAATGGAAAAAGACTGGACTCTGTTTATCCAACAGAGATCCAGTCTTTTTCGGTACTTCGCTAACCGGAAAGCGAGACGGCATGTTCTTATGGGAAGACGGAAAAACCGCCGTCCCTGAGATTACCTGCCTAACCATCCGCCGTCAACAGCAAGCAAATGGCCGTGCACATAACTAGACGCATCAGAAGCCAAATAGATAGCTGCACCGGCAAAGTCGTCTGCACTGCCCCAGCGCCCTGCCGGAATTCGTTCGAGAATTTGACGGCTGCGGACAGGATCGGCGATCAATGCTTCATTCATATCGGTCGCGACATAGCCAGGTACAATCCCATTTACATTGATTCCTTTTGACGACCATTCATTCGCCAGTGCTTTTGTTAACTGGGCGACAGCTCCTTTTGCTGAAGCATACGCAGGAATGTTGATTCCGCCTTGAAAAGAATTCAGGGAAGCGACGTTAATGATTTTTCCCTGTCCATTTGCGAGCATGTGCTTGCCCGCTTGTTGGCACAACATCCAAACCGCCTTTAAATTCACTTGCATCACAGCATCCCAATCTTGTTCCAGAAAATCAACAGCAGGGGAACGCCGCTGAATGCCTGCATTGTTAATCAATATATCGACTTTCCCCATTTTATCGAGCGCTTGTGGAATGACTTGCTTCACTTCTTCAAGTTTACTTAAATCGGCTTGGATCGATTCGCACCGCACCCCTGTTTCTTCTTCTAGTTTTGATTTAAGCGAGTGGTTTTCAGTACGTTGCACGAGAACAAGATCTGCACCTGCATGTGCTAAGCCTGTTGCAATTCCTTTTCCAATTCCCCTGCTTCCTCCTGTAATCACGGCTACTTTTCCTGATAAATCAAATAAGTTTTTCATGTTTCCCTCCGTATATATCCTTTGACTAAACAAAAATACTTAATATGAATACGAATAGAAGCCCACAAACGGAAATAATTGTTTCTAACACGGTCCAGGTGGCAAATGTCTCTTTCATGGTTAAACCGAACGATTCTTTGACAATCCAGAAGCCTGTGTCATTTACGTGTGAAGCAATAATGCTTCCTGCTCCTGTTGCCAACACCATTAGGGCCACGTTTACGTCGCTTCCTTCCATGAGTGGAATAACAAGCCCTGCCGTTGTTAGGGCTGCAACAGTAGCAGAACCTTGGGCCAAGCGCATAAGGGCTGCAATCAGCCACGCCAAAACGAGCGGGGATAAGGCACTGTCAATAAAGAGAGACGCCACATAGTCCCCTACTCCGCCTACAATTAGTACTTCTTTTAACGATCCGCTTATCCCAAGAATTAACAAAATCATCGCAATTGCCTTTACAGACTGCTCAGCAGATTCCATTAATTGAGCCATTGTCCGTTTCTGGGAAATGCCCATTGTATATAAAGCAAGCAACAAGGACAAAAACATAGTAGAAGTCGGCATGCCGATAAAAGCAACGACATGAAACAACCAATGGTCTGGGAGGTTTGCTGCTTCTTGCAAAAGGCTCGTGACAGTGGCAATTCCCATCAATAGAACAGGAAACAAAGCGGTAAGCGCACTTTTTGCAAAGCCAGGCGTATCTTCAAGGGGCATCGGTTTGCTGTCGCCAAGTGCTGCCATTCCGCCTTTGTTCGCTTTTTCAAACGCGTCAGGTACAAATTTTCGTGCATACTTTGTAAACAGGGGGCCAGCAATCAGCACGGTCGGAATTGATATAATAAATCCATACAGCAACACCATCCCGATATTTGCGCCAAACTCTCCAGCAATAACTGTCGGGCCTGGATGGGGCGGGAGAAAGGCATGCGTGACGGAGAGCGCTGTCGCCATGGGCAACCCTAAATAGAGAAACGACAAATTCACTTGCTTTGAAATTTGATAGACAATCGGAATAAGAAGGACAAGCCCAACTTCAAAAAAGAGTGCGATCCCGAGAATAAAAGCAGTTAAAACAACCGCCCATTGAATCCGTTTTTCACCAAAAGCGTCAATTAACGTTGTTGAAATTCGTTGGGCCCCGCCGCCGTCTGCAATCAGTTTTCCTAAAATTGCTCCGAACCCGAAAATGAGGCCAACACTTGCTAATGTGCCGCCTAGGCCTCTTTCAATCGACCCAACGATATCTGAAAGTGGAATGCCTAACGCAATTGCAAGTAAAAATGTAACGATTGCCAGTGAAATGAATGTATTGACTTTCCACTTCATAATCAAAAGCAATAGAACCAAAACTCCAACAGCTGTAATAAGCAGTGGCATACCAATTCTCCCCTCTGTTCTACGTTATTTATCTGGGTGGATGATGACTTTTATGCTTTTGTCTTTATTTGATGCAGCGTAGTCAAATGCAGCGCTTATTTGACTCATCGGGAAAAAATCGGTCAATAACAATTGGGCCGCTTCTTGTTCCTTTTCCAATAAGGCCAACGCATGTTTAAACGTATGGCGGTAACGGTAGATCGGTTGGTAAACAATTTCCCTCTGCATCATCTTCAGCAACGGAATCGTAGACTTTGCTCCTCCAGGAAAGCCAATTCCGCCGATAGTGCCTCCCCTTTTTAGCAAGTTCACTGCCATATCAAATGCAGCTTCTGCACCAGACGTATCAATGACCATATCAAACCCGCCTAAACGATCGGCTTCAGCCAAAAGGCCAGCCCTGTCTGCTTCATGGTTGACTTGAATTGTATCCATTGCGCCAATCTTTTTGGCGATTTCTAGTCGGTACGGTTCGATGTCTGTGACGACAATGTTGGACGCTCCGTACCATTTGGCTGCAAGGATCATGCACAATCCTACAGGCCCCATTCCCATAATGACGATATTCGAACCTGGTTGAATCGATGTCTTTTGGGCTGTGTACAACCCTACAGAAAGAGGTTCCGCAAGAGAAGCTAATTCAAACGACAGGCCTTCTGGCATTTTATATGTAAATTTAGCTGGATGGCATATATATTCCATCAATACGCCGTCATTAGGCGGGCTGGAAAGAAACAATACTTTTGGGCAAAGGTTATAGTGACCTACTCGGCACGAAGAACATTCGCCGCACGGCAATCCAGGCTCAATGACAACATGGTCGCCTACGTTTAAATCTGCTACTTCTGGGCCGACTTTTGTAACTACGCCTGCACATTCATGCCCAAGGACAAATGGCGGCTTTGCGACCCTCTCTCCTATGCGGCCATGCTCGTAATAATGGAGGTCTGACCCACAAATACCGACGGCTTTCATCTGAATCAAAACTTCGCCTGCTCCTGGCTTTGGCTTGGTCCGCTCTTCCAACTCAATCGTTTTTAAAGCTTTTAACACGGATGCTCTCATTATTTATTCCTCTCCTTCTTAATGTTTCCTACCAGACTATCCCTAACGGGCTGCATACCCGCCATCGACTGGCAGGATGACACCGCTTACATAATTTGCTGCATCGGATGCTAAAAATACTGCGGCTCCCCCTACGTCTTCTGGGGTTCCCCAGCGCCGAGCAGGAATGCGGGCATTAATTTGCGGAAGCCTCTCATTTGTTTCCTCTAACAAATCCTTGTTCATTTCCGTTGCCATATAGCCTGGAGCAATGGCATTCACTTGCACACCATAGCCAGCCCATTCGTTTGAAAGCGATTTCGTCAGCTGACCAACGGCCCCTTTGCTTGCTGCATAGGCAGTGGCATTGAATCCGCCAAAGAATGTAAGCATAGACGCAAGGTTGATCATTTTTCCACTTCCCTGCTCTACCATTGTCTTTCCGAAAAATTGGCATGCATGGTACACGGCAGTATGGTTGATTTCCATCACTTTATTAAAATCCGTTACTGGGAGATCAAAGCAAGCACGCCTATCATGAATGCCTGCGCTATTGACAAGAATATCTACTTTTCCGTTTAATAGAGAAATTGCTTTTTGAAACGCCTCTTCTCTGCCTGCAAATGTAGACAAATCGCCATAAACACTGTGAACTTTAAAACGTGGCTTTAATTCTTGGACAATATGGTCAAGTTGATTCGAAATATCAATAAGCACCACTTCTGCGCCAGCGTTCCCTAAGGCGGTGGCTATCCCATTTCCTAATCCTCTTGCTCCTCCAGTAACAACCGCTTTCTTTCCCGTTAAATCAAACATGAATAGCCCCTTTCAGGATCATTTAATCGATTAGATTTCCTTTTAACTCTGAGTCTTACTGTTCAATTTAATCGATTAGATTTTCTTGTAAGCGTTTTTATTATTGTAAACAATCACCTCCCTAATGTAAACCCTTACAATTTATTTTTTCCATCCACATGTTTTCCGTTTAATCAGTTCAACAGGCAACGTCACCTGAAGCTTCCTTGAATCTGTTCGGTTTTTCATCTTCTCAATTAAACGTTCGGTTGCTCGTTGCCCGATTTCAAACCGGGGCATCCGCACAGTCGTTAATTGGACAGAGCGCAAGTTAGCGAGAAATAAATCATCAAATCCAATGACAGCAAGATCGTCAGGGACGCTCAAGCCTTTGTCTGAAGCTGCGTCAATTGCTCCAAGTGCGCCGATATCGCCGATGTTAATGAGCGCCGTTGGCCGTTTATCTTTTGGCAGTTCAAGTAAGCGCATACATTCTTGATAGCTTTTTTCATAATTAGCTAACCCAGTTGGCAACCACTCCTCCAATATATGAAAACCGGCTAGCTCCATTGCTTTTTTATATCCTAGGGTACGTGTAGCATCAATGGGCGAGTGTTGGACCCCTCTCATAAAAGCAATTTTTGCATGGCCTAACTCGATCAGATGGTTGGCCGCCTCAAAGCCTCCTTGGAAATTGTCAGCCATTACGGTATCAATGTCCATTTCAGGGCAACGATGGGCTAAAACAATGGGGTACCCTTCTTGTAAAAGTTGTTCGAGAAAAGGCACATCCGTGTTTAACGCAGTTGTGACAATCAATCCTTCGACAGTGCCTTCTCTTAATTGCGAAACGGCTTTTGGCAAGCTTCCTTGTTCATCATTTGTATTCATAATCGTTACTGTATACCCTTCTTTCTTAGCCGTCTCTTCACATGCTTTAGCCAAGTCAGGGTAAAACGGGTTTGCAATGTCAGCAATAATTAAACTAATCACTTTGCTTCTTCTTACACGCAATCCTCTTGCGACTGCATTGGGTACATAATTTAATTCTTTTATAGCACGTTCGACCCGTTCTCGTTTTTCTGGGCTCACATACCTCGTATTGTTTATTACATAAGAAACGGTTGCTGTAGAAACATTCGCGCGTTTCGCAATATCTTTGATAGTTGGCATCCCATCACCCCTCCGCTACATGCATCGTTTGTCTAGTTATAGCAAAGAGAATAAACATCTAGACTTCAAACACGTTGCATCTATCATTCTCTTTTGCAGCTTGGCAACCTCAGGAAACAGCTTTTTGCTGTTTCCTTGATGCCATTTTTCCTATTCATTTGGACAATCGAACCAGCGTCCGTTCCAAAAGCAATGATCGCTCCTGAAGGGAATCGATTTCTACATACTCCTCTTCGCTATGAGGATTGCCGCCAACAGGGCCCATGCCGTCAATCGTAGCAACCCCTAATGCCGATGTGAATGAGGCATCTGATCCGCCCCCTGTCGCTGTTTCCGTTAACGTGAGATCGAGAGCTTGTGCTTCCTTTTGGATCACGTTAAACAGATCGACCGTCTGCTCATTCCGTTCCATTGGCGGTCTTGTGATCCCGCCTATTAACTCAATGGCTGTTCCCTCTACGGTAGGAGTCTTGCATATGCTCTGTATTTTTTTCTCCAAAACAGCTGCTTGTTCAAGCTTAGAAATGCGGATGTCTATGCTTGCTTCGGCATAGTCGGCAATTGTGTTGACGGATGTCCCGCCTTTTATTAGGCCGACATTGACATTTGTGCCCGCTTTTTGATCGGATAACCCGTGAAGGGCAACGATTTTATGCGCAAGCTCCTCAATCGCGCTTCTCCCATTTTCTGGTTCAATGCCTGCATGGGCAGCTTTTCCGTTCACTTTCATGACATAAGTACCGCCGCCTCGCCTTGCTGTTACAAGGGAACCGTCTTTGCGTGCCGGTTCCATGACGAGGACTGCTTTTTTGTCTTTTGCTTCGGCTTCAATGATCTTTCTTCCAGAAGGAGCGCCAATTTCCTCATCGCTCGTCAGCAAAATGGCGATGTTCTGTAAGGCGGAATCATGGTTTGCCGCTAGCGCAGAAACAGCTGAAAGCAATGAAACATGGCTAGCTTTCATATCGACTACCCCAGGCCCATAGGCACGGTTTCCTTTGATTGAAAAAGGGCGTTTGGCTGCTGTGCCTGTTGGAAAAACCGTATCTAAGTGGCAAAGCAACAGAATGTTTGGATCACGTGCTTCTTGATGGGTGATCGTCATGTGGTTCCCATAGGTGCTTTGCTCATGGATAACGGCTGAAAACCCTAATGCTTTGTATTGCTCATAAAGAAACGAGCCTACTCGGTCGATTCCCTCTTTGTCATAGGAACCGCTATCGATATTTACTAGTTTTTCAAGCAAATCTAGCATGTTTGCTTTGGAATAAGTGCCCACTCGCCGAATTCCTCCCTTATATTACTAACATCGACGATCGGCTAATAGCCAATCCGCCGTCGTCAAACGCAAAACAAGCAGTATGACAGCATCTCTTGATCAATCGTTGCACGGCCGTTCATTTCCATTCTTTAAAAACGATATGGATCCATTATAGCGAAAATAGGGCTCTTGCTCTAGCAAATCAGCACATTGTTTGCTCGATTGACAGGATAATTCCAAAAAAGACCAATGGCACTCATCCCCTAGCGCCATTGGTCACGTTGTAGACAAACGCTCGTTTACGTTGGCGTTTGCGCAAGTCAATTGTTTCAAAGCAAGGAAACCGCTGTTCATAAACGCACATCCGAGTCGATCGCCTACACTCCTCGTCTAACAACGGTACTGTGTTGCTTCGCCGCTTCCATCGCTTTTACTGCAATATCATTTCGGTAATACAAGCCGTCACTTTTAATTTCTTTCACAGCTTGATAAGCAGCCGCCTGGGCATCGGCAATCGAATGCCCAGTGGCAGCAGTCAACAAGACGCGCCCGCCATTGGTTTGCCAAACGTTCCCTTGCTTTGTTGTGCCTGCATGGAACACAAGACCTTTCGTTGCAGCTGCTTCAATGCCAGCAATGGACACGCCTTTTTCATAGGCGCCGGGATAACCGACACTCGCAAGGACGATGCCGACAACCGCTTCTTGTTTCCATTCAAGTTCTACCTTGTCTCCGTTTAGCAGTTTCACCATCACGTCAATTAAATCAGATTTTAGCCGTGGCAAGACCACTTGTGTTTCTGGATCACCGAAGCGGGCGTTAAATTCGATTACTTTTGGCCCTTGGGCGGTCATCATCAAGCCAGCGTATAAAATGCCTGTAAATGGCCGGCCTTCTTTAACCATGGCGTCCGCTGCTGGCTGCAATACTTCTACTACAGCGCGTTCCACGTCCGCTTGTTTGAATTGTGGAACAGGCGAATAGGCTCCCATTCCGCCTGTATTCGGGCCTTGATCGCCATCATAGGCACGTTTATGGTCTTGAGCTCCGACCATTGGCACAACCGTATTGCCGCTCACAAACGCCATAAGCGATAGTTCCTCGCCCTCGAGGTATTCTTCGACGACGACTTGTGCGCCTGCCTCGCCAAATGCACTTTCGACTAGCACATGGCGGAGGGCAGCGATTGCCTCTTCCTCTGTCAAAGCGACGGTGACGCCTTTGCCGGCAGCAAGGCCGTCAGCTTTTACTACAATCGGCGCGCCTTCTTGCTTTACGTATGCTACCGCTTCCTCGTAATCGGAAAACGCTTTGGCTTTGCCCGTTGGAATGCTGTATTTTGTCATGATCTCTTTCGCAAACGACTTCGACCCTTCAAGGAGCGCCGCACTTTGGCGCGGGCCGAACACAGGCAACCCTTCCTCTTCAAAACGGTCAACAAGCCCTGCCAACAGCGGCGCTTCTGGCCCAACAATCGTTAAGCCAATATCGCTTTGGATCGCAAATTGCACGAGTGCGTCATGGTCTGATTCGGCAAGCCCTATGCATGTAGCGACCTCTTCCATTCCTGGGTTTCCTGGGGCTACATAGACATTGTCGACTAGGCTGCTTTGTTTCGCTTTCCATGCAATCGCATGTTCGCGCCCGCCGCCGCCAATAATAAGCACATTCATAGGTACCTCCTTAATGTTTGAAGTGGCGTACGCCTGTAAAGACCATGGCGATTCCATATTCATCTGCTTTTTCAATCGATTCGTTGTCACGAACAGAGCCGCCTGGCTGAATAATCGCGGTAATGCCCGCTTTTGCGGCTGCTTCGACTGTATCTCCATACGGAAAGAACGCATCCGATGCGAGGGCAGCGCCTTGCGCCCGTTCACCTGCTTGTTCAATTGCAATTGCTGCGGCACCGACACGGTTCATTTGGCCAGCGCCAATGCCGACTGTCATTTCGCCGTTCGTAAGCACAATTGCGTTTGATTTCACATGCTTGACAACTTTCCAGCCGAGTTTCAACGCCGTCCATTCTTCTTCTGTCGGTTCCCGTTTCGTTGGAATGCGGATGTCCCCGTCGTCAAAGCCTAAATGGTCTTCTTCCTGAATGAGCAAGCCGCCATGGACGGAGGCAAGCTTTTTCTCCAGCTCGCCTTTGGTAACAGCGACTTCTAGCAGACGGATGTTTTTTTTCTGCTGCAAAATCGCTTTTGCCTCTTCGCTAAATGAAGGGGCGAGAATGACTTCTAAAAAGATCGCCGCCATTTTTTCAGCAGTTGCACGGTCCACCTTTCGGTTCAGGGCTACAATGCCGCCAAAAATTGATTTCGGGTCTGCTTCATAAGCGCGCGTATAGGCTTCGCCAACAGTGGCGCCAGTGCCAACACCGCATGGGTTCATATGTTTGACAGCTACCGCCGCAGGTTCGCTAAATTCTTTTACGATTTCAAGCGCTGCATTGGCATCATTGATATTGTTGTAAGACAATTCCTTGCCATGAAGTTGTTTTGCTTGGGCAATGGATGACGGCGAACTTGTCCTGCTTTCATAAAAAGCAGCTTTTTGGTGTGGATTTTCCCCGTAACGGAGCGTTTGTTTATGTGTATACGTAACCGTCAAGCTTTCGGGATTTTCCTCGCCAACGGCATCGGTTAGGTAGCTGCCGATCATCGCATCATAGGCCGCTGTATGGCGGAATACTTTTGCAGCTAGTTTTTGCCGTAGGGCAAGTTGCTCTTCTTTGCTTGCGTCAAGGGAAGCAAGCACAGCGTCATAATCGGCTGGATCTACCACTACTGTTACATCGGCGTGGTTTTTAGCAGCGGAGCGGAGCATGCTCGGACCACCGATATCGATGTTTTCGATCGCGTCAGCAAATGACGCGTCTGGGTTGGCGATTGTTTCTGCAAATGGATACAAATTGACGACAACATAATCAATCGGCTCAATGCCAAGTTCTTCTATTTGTTTGATATGTTCATCGTTAGTGCGCATCGCTAAGAGGCCGCCGTGGATGTTCGGATGGAGTGTTTTGACACGGCCATCTAAAATTTCCGGAAAGCCCGTTACATCTGACACATTGACAACAGCGATGCCCGCTTCTTCTAATGCCCGTTTGGTGCCGCCGCCAGTAGATAGGATCTCCACCCCTGCTTCTGCCAACCCTTTTACAAATGGGATTAAGCCTGTTTTATTTGATACACTAACAAGTGCTCGCTTCGTCATTGCTGTTCCCCCTCAACATGCTCGTTTAAAACTTGTTTTACAACCGCCGGATAGAGCGTGTGCTCGACGGCTTGGATTTTTGCAGTTAACGTCTCCCGCGTTTCTCCTTTGGCAATTGCTACTTGCTGTTGGGCAATTACCGGACCTGTATCCATGCCTGCATCGACATAGTGGATGGTTACGCCTGTGGTGTCTGCCTTTGCCTCCAATGCTTGGCCTATTGCGTCCAAACCAGGGAACGCAGGCAAAAGCGATGGATGGATATTGATCATCTTTCCCTCATAGGCTTCAAGCAACGTCGGTCCAATCAACCGCATATAACCTGCTAACACAATAAAATCGATGCCTTCTTTTGTAAGAAGCGTCAAGATTGCTTGTTCATAAGCGGCTTTATCGGAAAAAGATTGTGGGGAAAGATGCTCCGCCTTCACCCCCAAATTCCGCGCTTTTTCGAGTACTGGAGCATGTTGCTTATCGCTGACGACAAGCGCGACTTCTCCGCCAAGTTCGCCTGTTTTTGCTGCTTTGATGAGCGCTTCGGCATTCGTTCCCGTCCCAGAAGCAAAGACCGCGACCTTCATGCACCAATGCCCCCAATCACCGTTCCTTCTGTTGGCGTTACCCGCCCAATAATATAGGCGTCTTCCCCATTAGCTTCAAGAGTGGCGAGCGCTTGTTGGTGTTTGTCCTCAGGTACAGCGAGCACCATGCCAATGCCCATGTTAAACGTATGAAACAAATCCTGTTCAGATAGGCCGCCTTGCTCTTGGATCAATGAAAAAATCGGCGGTATCGGCCATGAACCGTAGTCAATATGAATGCCTACGCCTTTTGGCAGCATGCGGGGAATGTTTTCGTAAAAGCCGCCTCCTGTAATATGGGCTGCACCAGCAAGCAACCCTTGTTTGAGGCAGGCAAGCAACGGTTTTACGTAAATTTTTGTCGGCGTCAAGAGCTCTTCTCCAAGCGTCTTGCCTAGTGTGGCACATTCAGTCTGCAACGTCAGGCCTGCATCTTGCAACAATACTTTGCGGACAAGGGAAAAGCCATTGCTATGAAGACCGCTTGATGGGAGCCCAATCAGAACATCCCCTGCTTGAATATGTTCGCCTGTCAGCAAGTCTTTTTTCTCGACTGCCCCGACTGAAAAACCGGCTAAATCGTACTCGTCTTCCTCGTACATGCCAGGCATCTCCGCCGTCTCCCCGCCAATAAGGGCACAGCCTGCTATTTCACAACCATCGGCGACGCCTTTGACAATCGCTTCAATTTTTTCTGGCACTGCTTTTCCACAAGCTAGATAATCCAAAAAATAGAGCGGTTCAGCTCCTTGTACGACAATGTCGTTGACACACATGGCGACTGCATCTTGGCCAATTGTGTCATGCTTGTTTGCCATGAAAGCAATCATTAACTTCGTGCCAACGCCGTCCGTTCCTGATACGAGTACAGGCTCTTTTAACCCTAACGTAGAAAGGTCAAAATTGCCGCCAAATCCGCCTAGACCGCCAAGTACCCCTTTTCTTGCTGTTCGTTCCACATGCCGTTTCATTCGGTTTACTGCTTCGTAACCAGCTTCAATATCGACCCCTGCTTCTTTATATGCGTTTGACACGAATGCTCTCCTCCGATTCTTTGCTATACTTTCGCGTGCGGATGCACGGTGTCGGCATAAATCTCCGTTGGGTATTCGCCTGTAAAGCAGGCAAGGCATTGCCCGCAATTATGCATCGCCTCAGAACGGCCGATCCCTGCTTTCAAGCCTTCAGTCGACAAAAAAGCAAGTGAATCAGCCCCCATGATTTCCCGCATTTCTTCGATTGAGTGGTTGGAAGCAATTAATTCTTCCGTCGTTGACGTATCAATTCCGTAAAAGCACGGATGTTTAATCGGTGGCGATGAAATGCGGACATGGACTTCAGCTGCCCCTGCATCACGAAGCATATGGACAATGCGGCGGCTAGTCGTTCCCCGTACAATCGAATCGTCAATCATAACAACTCGTTTGCCTTCAACTACTCCACGCACAGGGGAAAGCTTCATCTTTACCCCTTGTTCCCGTAATTCTTGTGAAGGTTGAATAAAGGTGCGCCCGACATAGCGATTTTTAATCATGCCCAACTCATAAGGAATGCCAGACTGCTCAGCATAGCCAATTGCTGCGGAAATGCTGGAATCAGGCACGCCTGTCACCACATCCGCTTCCACTGGCGCTTCAATCGCAAGCTGTTTTCCTAAATTTTTTCTCGCTGTATGAATATTGATGGTATCCACGTTTGAATCTGGCCGCGCAAAATAAACGTATTCCATGCTGCAAATCGCCCGGTTCCCTGGAGAAACAAAGCGTTCGCTGCGCAAGCCTGTATCGTCAATAATGAGCAGTTCACCTGGCATTACTTCACGCTCATAGGTGGCGCCAATGATGTCGAACGCACATGTCTCTGAAGCAACGACATACGCATCGCCTAAACGTCCGATGGAAAGAGGACGCAACCCATTTGGATCAAGGGCGACCATCAGTTGGCGCTCATTCATGACGGCAAATGCATAGGCGCCTTTTAAGGAAGACAGCCCATTTTTCAATTGTTCTTCTAACGTATAGTAGCCGCTGCGTTTAATGAGATGGGCGAGCACTTCCGTATCCGATGTGGACTGGAAGATCGACCCTTGTGCTTCAAGCTGGTGTTTTAAGTGATTGGCGTTGACAAGATTGCCATTGTGGGCAATCGCAAGACCGCCTTTTTGCGAATTGAAATACAACGGCTGGACATTGGCATAGCCGCCTCCACCGGCCGTCGCATAACGGACGTGGCCAATCGCGCCCTTCCCTTGAAGGTTACGCAAGACATCTTGATTAAACACATCATTGACTAGGCCGAGCCCTTTATGGGCAGAGAGCTTGTTTCCGTCGGACACGACAATGCCTGCGCCTTCCTGGCCGCGGTGCTGGAGGCTGTGCAACCCATAATACGTAATTTGTGCAGCTTCTTTATGGCCCCAAACGGCAAATACGCCACATTCTTCGTTCAAGCCTTTGATTTCAGTAAACATGGAATAGCCCCTTTCCAGGCTTTCACTAATTCATCTTGGCAAAGGTCAATGACAGCATTTCCATTTTCGTTACGAATCGTCAATTTTCTACTTTCCGTAACAGCCCCGACGACAACCGCATCAAGGACCGTATTTTCAAATCGTTGTTGATCGCTAGGCTTCACAGTGACAATAAAACGTGATTGGCTTTCGGCAAACAGTTCGGCTGCACTTAGGGATAGACTGACTTCAGCCCCAAACGGGCATTCCATCATTTTTTCTGCTAAGGAAACGGCAAGCCCGCCTTCGGCAACATCATGGGCAGACTGGACGAGCCCTTGTTTGATTGCGCTCAACAATTGCTGTTGGCGGGCTTTCTCTACAGCCAAATCAATTTCCGGCGCTTTCCCTGACAGTTCGCCAACTAGCATTTTTTGCAGCTCGCTGCCGCCAAACTCTGCTTTTGTTTCACCGATCACATAAATCAAGTCACCTGCATCTTTAAACGACTGCGTCGTAATATGAGCAACGTCTTCAATCAAGCCAACCATGCCGATGACAGGAGTTGGATAGACCGCGCCGCCAGACCGTTCATTGTAAAGCGACACGTTGCCGCCAATGACTGGCGTCCCTAGCTCGCGGCATGCTTCGCTTAAGCCATCAGTCGATTTTTCTAGCTGCCAGAAAATTTCTGGTTTTTCCGGATTGCCGTAATTCAAGCAGTCTGTTACACCAAGTGGCTTCGCTCCTGAACAAACAAGATTCCGCGCGGCTTCCGCAATCGCAATTTTGCCGCCCATTTCTGGATCTACATACAAATAGCGGGAATTGCAATCGGTTGTCATTGCTAATGCTTTATTCGTGCCGCGGATGCGAATCACCGCAGCGTCTGAGCCAGGCTCGACAACGGTATTCGTTTGCACCATATAATCATATTGCTCATACACCCATTCTTTGCTGGCAATTGTCGGCTGAGCCAGAAGCTTCAGCAGCGTTTCATTCGCGTCTGTTATTTCAGGAATATAAGGGGCCTGTTGTTGAAAAGCATCAAAATAGGCAGGCACTTTTGATGGTTTATGGTAAACAGGGGCATCTTCTGCCAGCGCATCAACGGGCACATCAGCGACGATTTCGCCTTTATGGGTTAAGCGGAGCCGGCGATCATCTGTGACAACACCGACTTCCACAGCATGCAGGTTCCACCGTTCAAAAATCGCTTTGATTTCGTGTTCTCGCCCTTTTTCAACAACGAGCAACATCCGTTCTTGTGATTCTGACAACATCATTTCATACGGCGTCATCCCTGCTTCACGCTGTGGCACTAGGTCCAAGTTCATTTCGATCCCTGACCCTGCTTTGCTCGCCATTTCGGATGAAGAAGATACGAGGCCAGCGGCACCCATATCTTGAATGCCAATAAGCGCATCCGATTGAACCGCTTCTAGGCAAGCTTCCAACAACAGCTTTTCCATAAACGGGTCGCCGACTTGGACAGCTGGCCGTTTGGCATCGGAGGCTTCGCTTAACTCTTCAGAGGCAAAAGTTGCGCCATGAATGCCATCACGACCTGTGCTTGCGCCGACATACATAACGGTATTGCCGACACCTTTTGCTTGGCCTTTTTGAATGTCTTTATGGTCGATCAAACCGACGCACATTGCGTTGACAAGGGGGTTCGATTCGTAGCACGGATCAAATTGCACTTCTCCGCCGACCGTCGGTACGCCGACACAATTGCCGTACCCAGCAATCCCGGCCACAACTTCTTCAAACAAGTACTTCACTTTTTTTGATTCGAGTTCGCCAAAGCGGAGCGAGTTTAACAATGCGACAGGACGGGCACCCATCGAAAAAACATCGCGCAAAATGCCGCCGACGCCAGTCGCAGCGCCTTGGTACGGCTCAATGGCAGACGGGTGGTTATGGCTTTCAATTTTAAACACAACCGCCTGTTCGTCTTTAATGTCGATAATGCCTGCCCCTTCACCTGGGCCTTGGAGCACGTTCTCGCCGTCAGTCGGAAACTTTTTCAACAGTACTTTTGAATTTTTATAGCTGCAATGCTCAGACCACATGACGGAAAACAAGCCTGTTTCTGTGAAATTTAAAGGCCTGCCGACGATTTTTTCAGCCAGTGCAAATTCATCATCCGTCAAGCCCATTTCTCGATATAACCGCTCGGCTTTAATCGTTTCAGCGCTTGGCTCAAGAAGCTGTGACATGAGATTCCCTCCAGTTGCGTAAGATCGATGTAAAAACAGCCAATCCTTGATCGTTTCCGAGCAATGTTTCCGTTGCCCGTTCTGGGTGCGGCATCATGCCAAGCACGTTGCCCCGTTCATTGGTAATGCCAGCAATGTCGCCTTTGGAGCCATTGACATGCTCATTGTAACGAAAGACAATTTGCTTGTTTTCACGAAGCTTTGCTAGCGTTTCGTCATCACATTCATAGTTGCCTTCGCCATGAGCGACAGGAATGCGAATCGTTTGCCCTTGTTCATAGCCAGAAGAAAACATCGTTTCGTTGTTTTCGACAACCAATTCAACTGTACGGCACACAAATTTTAAATCAATATTGCGCTTCATTGCTCCAGGAAGCAAACCGGCTTCAAGAAGCACTTGGAATCCATTGCAAACGCCGAGTACTGGCTTGCCTGCCTCAGCCGCTTGGATGACTGCTGGCATAATTGGCGCAAAGCGGGCAATGGCTCCAGAACGCAAGTAATCGCCATGGGAAAAGCCACCTGGAAGAAGCACGGCATCAAAACCGTCTAAAGACGTTTCCGTATGGAAGACATATTCTACTTCCTCGCCAAGTCCGTCTTTAATGGCATGGTACATGTCTGCATCGCAATTAGAGCCTGGAAACACGATGACCGCAAACTTCATGATGGGACAACCTCCTCCACTTCAAAGCGGTAGTCTTCAATAACGGTATTGGCAAGCAATTTCTCACACATCTCTTTGACGCGCTCTTCAAGCTTTTCAGTAGATTCAAGCTGCAATTCCATATACTTGCCGATGCGGACATCTGTAACTTCCTGGTAATCCATCGCGTGGAGCGCACTTTTGACAGCGCCTCCTTGGGGATCTAACACACTTTCTCTCAAGGTGACATAGACTTTCACTTTATACATGGTAAAGCCCTCCTAGCCGGGATAAAATTTCTTGATAGCCTTCTTGTAAGTTTCCTAGATTTCTGCGAAAAAGATCTTTATCAAAACGTTCCTTTGTGTCTTTATCCCATAGCCGGCACGTATCTGGCGATATTTCATCGGCAAGGAGCAGCTCCCCTGCTTGCATGCGGCCAAACTCAAGCTTAAAGTCAATTAATTGCACACCAACCGTGGCAAACAACTCGATTAACTCGTTATTCACAGCAGCGGCCATTTGTTTTAATTGCGCTACTTCCTCTGCCGCAGCGACGTCTAAAATGGCGATGTGGTCCTCGGTCACCAATGGGTCACCGAGGGCATCGTCCTTATAATAAAACTCCACAAGAGGCTTTTTCAGCGCAATTCCTTCTTCAATGCCAAGTCGTTTAGCCATGCTGCCAGCGACAACATTGCGGACGACTACTTCAAGAGGAATAATGTCTACTTGTTTGACCAGTTGTTCTGTGTCAGATAATCTCCGTATAAAGTGCGACGGAATCCCCTTTTTCGCAAGCGTGGCAAAGATGAGAGAAGAAATTTCATTATTGAGCCGTGCTTTGCCTGCAAGCGTCTCTTTCTTTTCCCCGTTGAAAGCTGTGGCGTCATCTTTATATTCGACCCACAGTTCTCCTTCTTCGCTGCTGCGGAAAATCCGTTTGGCTTTGCCTTCGTAAAGCAATTCCCCTTTAACCATTGCTTGCTCAGCCCCTTATGGATATTAGTCGTTTAAACCAAGACGTGTAAAAATTGTATCGACATGCTTCATATGGTGTTCATAGTTAAAGCACTCATTTAATTCCTCTGGCGACAGCACATTCGTAATGCGTGGCTCTCCTTCCACCAGTTCACGGAATTGAACGCCTTCCTCCCACGCTTGTGTCGCTTTCGGCTGGACAAGGTCATAGGCTTCTTCACGGACCATGCCTTTGTCGATTAAGCTAAGGAGCACACGCTGTGAATAAATGAGCCCGTAAGTGCGTGTCATATTACGCTTCATGTTTTCAGGGAAAACCGTTAAATGTTTAACAATGTTGCCGAACCGATTCAGCATGTAATTGAGCACAATTGTTGCATCTGGCAAAATGACACGCTCGGCCGATGAATGGGAAATATCGCGTTCATGCCACAAGACAACATTGTCATAAGCCGTGTTCATGTACCCACGCATCAACCGGGCAAGGCCTGTCATGTTTTCAGAGCCAATTGGGTTGCGTTTATGTGGCATTGCCGAGGAGCCCTTTTGCCCTTTTGCGAAATATTCCTCGACTTCGCGCAGCTCGCTTTTTTGCAGGCCGCGAATTTCGACGGCAAATTTCTCAATCGATGTCGCGATTAACGCCAAGCTTGCCATGTATTCGGCGTGGCGGTCACGTTGGAGCGTTTGCGTGGAAATCGGCGCTGGGTTTAAGCCAAGCTTTTCGCACACAATTTGCTCGACGCGTGGGTCAATATTGGCATATGTGCCAACTGCCCCTGAAAGCTTGCCAAAGCGGACGCCTTCAGCCGCATGGTGGAAGCGTTCAATGTTTCGTTTCATTTCTTCGTACCAAAGGGCGAGCTTTAAGCCAAATGTCGTTGGTTCTGCGTGGACGCCGTGTGTGCGCCCCATCATGATCGTATATTTATGTTCTTGCGCTTTTGTTTTTATAATGTCTAAAAAGCGGTTTAAGTCTTCTGCCAGAATCGCGTTTGCTTGTTTTAGCAAATACGACAGCGCTGTATCAACGACGTCTGTTGACGTTAAGCCGTAATGAACCCATTTCCGCTCTTCGCCAAGCGTTTCTGATACAGCCCGCGTGAAGGCGACCACGTCATGGCGCGTTTCTTCTTCAATTTCCAAAATACGCTCTACACGAAAGCTTGCGTTCTCGCGAATTTTCGCCACGTCTTCTTTCGGAATTTCGCCTAGCTCCGCCCAAGCCTCACAAGCGACAATTTCTACTTCAAGCCATGCATTATAGCGGTTTTCATCTGTCCAAATAGCACCCATTTCTGGGCGTGTGTACCGTTCAATCATTCGTTGTTTCCTCCAACAATTAATGTAAAGTCGTTTGTAGCCACAATTCATCCAGTAAGCGTAGGCAGTGATCGGCATCGTTTCCAAGCGCCGTTACGTGCCCCATTTTCCGCTTTGGTTTAGCATCTTTCTTTCCATACAGGTGCAACGAAACGGAGCCGAGACGGTCAAGGCGGCCAAGCAATGGGGCAACATCGTCTCCAAGGATGTTTTCCATTGCCGCGGCAGCCAACAATTCAGTCGATCCGAGTGGCAGTCCGCACACAGCGCGGATATGTTGCTCAAACTGGGAAGTGCGGCACGCTTCTATTGTATAATGCCCTGAATTATGGGGTCTAGGGGCGAGTTCGTTTACAAGCAACGACCCATCTTTGTTGACAAACATTTCTACCGCTAACAGCCCGACTGCCTGCAAACCATTCACTATTTTGACAGCCAACTCAAGCGCTTGTTCTTCTGTTTCGCTTTGAATGCGGGCCGGAACGATCGTACGATGGAGAATGTTGTCTTTATGTTCATTTTCCGCTACAGGAAATGTCTTCACTTCGCCATTGCGCGATTTAGCGACAATAACCGAGATTTCCCGTTCGAAAGGAATCATTGCTTCGAGCACAAGCTCCCCTGAGGCAAGAAGCGTTTTTACGGCTGCTTCTAATTCCGTTTTTGTGTGTACAACCGCTTGGCCTTTGCCATCGTAGCCGCCGCGGCAAGTTTTCAAAACTGCTGGCAAGCCTACTTCCTTGAGTGCTTCTTCGATATCGGCTTCCTCATAAATCGGGGAAAATGGGGCGACGGGCACCCCTAAAGCAGAGATCGCTTGCTTTTCCTTAAGACGATGCTGTGTTGTCCCAAGCACTTTAAACCCTTGGGGGAAGTCGCTTAACTCTGTGATTTTTTTAGCTGCTTTTTCATCTATGTTTTCAAACTCATATGTGATGACATCACTTACATTGGCAAGGTGTTTGCACGCTTCTACATCATCATAGGCGGCCGTAAACACATGGTCCGCGATTTGGGCACACGGGGCGTCAGGAGTCGGGTCAAGCACGGCAATCCGGTAACCCATTTGCCTAGCCGACAACGCCATCATCCGGCCCAGTTGGCCGCCGCCAATAATGCCGATCGTGCTCCCTGGCTTCACTTCGTTCATACGAGTTCACCACTGCTTTCTAGAACGGTCTTTTTAATGCGTTCACGGCGCGTTGCCAATCGTTGTTGCAAGACCTTGTCCGTTGTTGCAATCATTTGCGCAGCCAAAAGCGCTGCATTGGTTGCACCTGCTTTGCCAATTGCCACAGTAGCCACAGGTACTCCTCCTGGCATTTGCACAATCGACAACAAGGAGTCCAACCCTTTTAAGGCACGTGATTCAACAGGAACGCCAATGACTGGAAGAAGCGTCTTTGCCGCGACCATTCCTGGCAAATGGGCCGCTCCCCCTGCCCCTGCAATAATGACACGAAGCCCCCGCTCTTCCGCTTGTTCCGCGTATTCAAACATATAATCAGGAGTACGGTGGGCGGACACGACTTTTTTTTCATAAGGAACGCCAAGTTCGTCTAAAATCTCACTGGCATGGCGCATCGTTTCCCAATCAGAAGTACTGCCCATAATGATGCCGACAATCGGCTGTTTCATGTCACATCCCCCACTCTTGTCTTCTTTGCAAACAGAAAAAGCATAGAACCGCTTTCTTTCCTGACACTCCATGAGAGAAAGTTCGCAAATTCTATGCCGAAAAGGCTAATATGCGCGTAATGACTTCCCCTCATAGTCCGGCAATTTACGGTTGCCGGGTAGAAACGTTCGAGCCATATTCCCGAGTATATATGAGGTGTTTTCGTTTTTAACTTGCTTTTTCCCTTTTAGTTTACGCATCCTCCTCGTAAGTGTCAACAAATAGTCGAACATTTTATCGAAAGTATTTTACATTGTTCGTTTTTATCTTTTTTAGGCACTGCTGAAACAAATGCCCAATTGCTGCATAGCATAATGTACATTGATTGAATGATATAACTTCATGATTGTGATTGTGATGAGGAGGACAGACAATGAGCGCTTTTGAACAACGAACCAAACGCCTCTTTCTGTTTATTGTTTTCGGCATTGCCTGGGGATGCGCCGCACTCGCGCTTGCTGTCCCGCAAACACCGGTTTTATACCTTGCTATTTTTGCCGCAGCGAGCCCGCTATTTGCTGCTTATACGTTGCATTTATCAAACTATACCGACTCATTCTTTACCCATGTATTTCTATCTGGGAAACCAAACGTCTGGTGGATTGTTGCCGTTTTCGTCCCGCTGTTCTTTTGTTTTGTCCTATTGTCTTCTTTTATGCTTATCGCTCCTGCGCTGATGACGAATCCGTTTATTTGGCTGCTCGTTTTTTTAGCTGCCCTATTGCAAGAGATCGGTTGGCGTGGTTTTTTTCAAAAAGAGTTTACTAGATTGCCTTTTTGGCAATCATCGCTCATTGTCGGCGCCATTATCGCCTGTTGGCATATCCCCGTTATTCTTGTATTTTTCCAAGGCAGCGATTGGCATGTTTTGCTTTTGGCTGCATACTTTTTGCTAGCAAGCGCGCCCCTTTCTTTTTTGACAGCGACAAGCAAATCGTCAATAGCAGCTGCGCTTATGCAAACTGGGTTATTTATGGTGTTTTGGCTTAGTGTTCCTTACCTGCAAGCCGTGATTGTCGTTTTTGCTTTGCTTCTCATGCTTAATGGCCTTGTGATGCTCGCCAATGCCGTCTATCCATCGTTATACCGCAATGCGTTTGTCGTTAAGTAACATTGGCTTTTCTCACCCCCCTTGCTATACTAGATGAATCTTAAAAGGGGGGAAGAGACGTGTTTACGTTTGAAATCGACGATCATGTTTACTTAAAAGTACTTGACCTTCAAGATGCGCCGGCGATTTTTGCACTAATTCAAAACTCAAAAGCACACTTGCGTCCATGGATGCCGTGGGCCGAGTCAACGAACAAACTAGAAGACACGGAAGCGTTCATCCGCTCTAGTATGCAGGACTTTGGCGCTAACAGCGGCTTGCACGCTGGCATATGGCATAGAGGCCAAGCAGCAGGCGTCATCGGTTTTCACCAGTTTGACTGGAAAAATAAATCGGCAACGATCGGCTATTGGCTCGGTGAGGCGTTTTGTGGCAAGGGACTCATGACAAAAGCTGCCCACGCTCTATTAAAACTAGCCTTTGACTACTATCATTTAGAACGAGTGGAGCTTCGGGCGGCGACAGAAAACAAAGCGAGCCAAGCCGTCGCCGAACGCCTTGGTTTTACAAAAGAAGGGGTTATCCGCCATGCTGAAATCGTTGGAGATTCGCACCACGACCATGTCGTTTATGGCTTGTTAAAAAAGGAATGGCAAGCAAATGCGGAGTAATCGGACAACGAAACCATCGCCAGGGATTCCATACTAGCTAGATTCCTACATTATACACGCGGATGCGCATCCCTAAAAACCACGTTGTATCCTTTATTCGTGGTTTTTAGGGAAGATGAACCTTATGTCATACTGTTTACAAGATTCCATAGTTCCTCTTCTGTTATGTTTCCAGCTACTCCTGGCTTATCGCGCAAATACGTGACGATCTCCCTTTGCGGCAATCCTACATAGACATACAGCCCTTTCACGATCATCCTTAAGTATTCAAAGGACGGGGCATGGAACGGTACTTCTTTTTTCCACTTTGCCGTAAAAGTGAAAATAGGGAACCCTTCCTCTTCCCCTGCATAAAGCACTGTGCCATACCAAGAAGGAAGTACGGCTTTCCTCCCTCTTTGCTTCAAATCGTCGATGTCAATTGAAAAAGCGAGCCCGTTATTTTCCTGTTTAACGACATCTTCAAATTGCTCCTTCGTTATTAAATATTTCCGGCTGTACGTATAAGCCCCCGCTAAAGGAGTCAAGCCAATAAAAGCAACGCCCTTCTTTTGCCAACGGGTTGAGTTTTGAGCAAAATAAAGCGGGAAAGGCAATCGATGCGCTGTTTCCTTTATTGGGTGGGCAGGATCTGAACAACCAACTTCTTCGATCTCCGCCCCCTCTGGCTGGCCGCCTCTTATATAACAAAGAAACCGCTCCCTGTTCATATTCGATCCGTAGCTGGCATACCAGACATACGTAGCGTTATCCATTCGATTCTCCCCTCCTATTTTTAACCTTAACCTCTCCTTTCATTGTTATAAAATCAGCCCTGTTCTATTCCAACTCTCTCTATCGCTTGACGGCCTTCAGCCGTACTAATCCTTTATCAACTGATGTTTCGATATAACCAATGATCTGATCAAACGTAAATATATTTAGTGTCTCGTTTATGACGTCTTCCTCGTACTCCATATCATTGATTACATCAGGAAGAAATGATTCCACATCTTGCGATTTTACTTCTTGCAACTCACAAATGGTCGGTAGGGACCGAAGCATGGGGTTCAATTCATTTGCACAGCCATAGTGTTCTAATAACTTTGCGTTCAATAAGCGAAAATCATGATAATACAAGTTAGACAGTTCGTTATCGGCCTCCAACCGGTTTTTCAACCATGGCAAATAAAAACCTTTTAACCATAAATCATCAGCGATCAAATGGACGAAATAGCCTAATATATAGTCACTATCTGTTTGCGACCGATATTTGTCTAGAAATCCGTTATAGTCAATCCTCCTTGAATAGTCTTGCAACGCCCCTTTAAAGAAATGGGACAACTCTTTCGGCGACACAGCATCCGGAGCAATGCCGCCAAGCAAAAACGCCTGCTTATCTTCAACAGGGAAATACTCCGCTATTCGATTAGCGATCATTAGGTGCATGATTCGTGAACCCAAATTCCTCATCCTCCCATCCTAACCATCTTATTAAATGCAACAGCCAACCATACGATAAAGGCACCTCGGTTCTGTTGTCTACACCGAGACACAATACTGGTCATGCATAAAAAGAGTGGTGCAAAACCACTCTTTATATACTCCCGCTTAAATGTTCATGTATTAATTTCCATTCGCCATCATAGACGGTGAAAACATTCGTTGCCCTGCCACTGCCTGAAACAAACTTGCCATTATGGTATCCTTCATACCGGTACGTGTAAATGCATGTTGCGACCTTCTCATCAGCAGCTAACCAGTGAACATTTGTCGCAGAGTAAACTTCCTCTTTAATGATTTGCCACGCGTGTTGGAAGTAGTTTCCGATGTCCTCCAGAGACGTACATGTTTTATCTGTAAACCAGTACACCGCCTCAGGATGCAGAATTTTTTTTACTTCATTAAAATCATGGGTATTCGTTGCGTTAATGTATGCCTCTAATGCTTTTTGATATGTCATGGTGTCCTCCTAAATGATCATGCTTTTCCACCCTTAAAGCTATATGGACGTCTTAGCCTTTGCCGGGTAACGAATTAAAAGGGAAAAGCTAGATGTCGGCTATTTCCCAACTAAACGAAAGAACCGTTACGCAAAATCATTGCCATCTGTTTGAATGCCTTCAAAAACAATGCGCTGCCGCACATACTCAGGCTCTGCTTTGCTGTTTTTCTGGGCAAAAACGGGCTTCTCGATCCGCCTTACTGGCCGGTAGCCTTCCCGCTCCATCCGCGCCAAGCAATCGCTAATCGTTTCATTGGCCCCGACTTCAAAAGTTTGTTTTTTCGGTTTCACTTTTTCCTCCTGACATGAAAGCTAGTTTCCTTAGAGCGATTTTACCACAAGCCACCCTTTTCGCCTCATCTATATGAGTTAAAAAACATTGAACAGCCCATTCCCGATTCGTACCCAGAAAAGGCCGTAATATAAAATCATTTTTTTCTCCAAAGCTATCTAAAAAAGATTTTATTTCCTGTATAAGAGTAGGGGTTCTTGAAATAATGCGTAGCTGATGATTAAGTTGAAGAAGATACGGTCTGAGCATTTCAGAGAATTTGAGTTCTACCATTCCTGTGCCTTTGTCATAAGTTGCACTGGACAGCCACGCCAATACCGTTCGTTCATTGCCTTTGTTAAATGTCACCTTTTTACTAATTAGGCCCTCAATGGTATCTTTCACTACCTTATAATAAGAATTTTCAGCTATATCTATTCCAATTAATTTCGCCAAATCTTCTATTTTTATTTGTTGTTGTCGAACACTAGTGTCTTTTTTGTTAATAAACGATGCTAAGACCCAAATAATTCTTTTCTCTTGTAGTGTTAAATCTTGAGGCATTTCTATTATATTCGCTTTTTTAACAGTTTCCTCCATGGATAATATTAAAAGTTGCTCATCCATATTTCCACCTCTCTTGCTATTAATTCTAATATAGTGTTGAGTTTATATGCCACTCCTATAAAAGGGACATTTAGCAAATTGAGAGAGAAAGGCCAGTACTATCAATACTTTAGGCACCATAAAAAAATTTAAATTAAAATATCCCTTTGGTAGGAGTAATATTTAAATCGATAACAATTTTTAGCTACTTCTTTTTGAAATTCCAATTGTAGATGGCTTAGAACTAAGCGGAACGGGTTCCTAATCAATTAAAAAGAGACGACTTTCAGTCCGAAGTCCTCTCTATTGCTCTATCCTATATTTCAATTGTATTTATATCAGTTCCGTATATATTCACCAAGCAGTGCTCCTTGTTTCTACAGTCTGAAACCGCCCATTTCGGGCGGCTTGCCTACATACCGATCGTACGATTGTGGTCTTGTTTGCGGTTTGCTCTTCTTTTCCGCCATTCTGGGAAAATTAAAGCAATAAGCGTTAAGACAAATAGTGATACAGCGAGTGGGCTTTGCAGAAAAATCATGAACGATCCGTCTGAGATTGTCAACGACTGACGCAGCATCTGTTCCATCATTCCTCCAAGAATAAAGGCAAGAATAAAAGGGGCTGCTGGAAAAGCAAAAATTCGCATTAAATAGCCGAGTATTCCAAATAAAACGAGTAAATAAAGGTCAAATGTGCTGAAGCTGACCGCGTATACGCCGACCATACTAAATACGATAACAAGTGAAATAAGCAAAGGCCGTGGGACCGCTAATATTTTTACAAAGTAAGGAATAAGAGGCAAGTTTAAAATTAATAAGAACACATTGCCGATATACATACTGGCGATAACGCCCCAAAACACAGTTGGGTTTTCAGTCATTAACAATGGGCCAGGTTGGACGCCTAGTACGAGAAACGCTCCAAGCATGACAGCTGTTGTGCCTGAACCAGGTATGCCGAGGCTGAGCAACGGCACAAATGCGCCGCTTGTTGCCGCATTGTTTGCTGTTTCAGGAGCAGCAAGTCCTTTAATCGAGCCTTTGCCGAATTCTTCTGGTTTTTTAGCAAGCCTTTTTTCAGAAATGTAGGCGATAAACGATGAAATCGTTGCGCCTGCCCCTGGCAAAATACCAAGAAGAAAGCCAAGGAGAGACTGCCTTGTCATCGGCCCTTTCATTTCTTTAAAATCGGATTTGCTTAATTTTAAGCTGCCGATGTTTTTAAACCCACTCATCGATTCTTTCCGGTTTAAAATAAGAAAGCACACTTCAGCTATGGCGAAGACACCTAGCGCAATAATGAGAAAATCGATACCATCAAGCAAATTGACGCTCCCAAACGTAAAACGGGTTGTCCCTGTCTGTGAATCAATTCCGATTGTCACTACTATAAACCCAAGCACTGCTGATGTTAGCGCTTTCAATGTTGACCCGTCGCTTAAACTTGCGATAGCAGTCAAACCGAGAAGCATAAGTGCAAAATATTCTGGCGGGCCAAAGTAAATCGCAACGCTTGCCAACATTGGCGCAAACAGCATCAACAACACAACGCTGACTGTACCGCCAACAAACGAACAAATCGCCGATATCGCAAGGGCTTTCCCCGCCTTCCCCTGCTTTGCCATCGGGTAACCGTCAAACGCAGCGGCAACGGTTCCGGCGACACCTGGAGCATTCAACAAAATCGACGACGTTGAGCCACCATACATCGACCCATAATAGACGCCGGCCATCATCACAAGTGCAATCGTCGGATTCATGCCGTACGTAATCGGTATCATAATCGCAATTGCGCTAATTGGCCCGAGTCCGGGGATCATCCCAATGATCGTGCCAAGAAGCACGCCAATAAAAACAAAAAGAATTCCTTCCCAGCTGAATGCAACTTGAAAGCCTTGCAACAGCCCTTCAAATGAGCCCATATTCTCCCTCCTTAAAACGGCAAAATGCCAGCTGGCAGCCGAATCGCTAACCCGTAATTAAACAACCAATAAACGCCGATTGAAAAGACAATCGATGTCAGCGCATTAACAAGCCACTTTTGATACCCTAAAAGTCGTGAACATACAAAAATGAATAACGTGGTCATGATGACAAAACCGATTACTTCTAAAAACGTAATAAAGGCTAAAATAAGCCCCATGACCGCAAGTAGCATCCACAGTTCTGTTTTAGGAATCGTCCGCTTTTGCTTTTGCTCTTCTGTGTCAGTGTCTTTTGCAAAGAAAAAGCAAACCCCTAGAATGAGCAAACTTGCTCCGAGCAATTTCGGCACTAAGTCTGAATCTACAGGAACAAACGCATATTCTGGCAATTGGAACGCCATCACTAAATAAACAACTGCAATACCAATCAACACAATCGAAATCCCTCGATTGACTGTGAGTCTCATGTTATCCCTCCTTTAGTCGCGGCGAAAGCCTAGTTCATCTAAAACCGCTTCCAAATCTTCTGCTTGTTCTTCCAAAAATGCAGCGAACGACTCGGAATCCATGTACATTTCATCCCATCCATACGCCTCGCGCACTTCTGCAAATGATTCCGACTCAGAAGCTTGTTTAAAGATCGACTCATAATAAGCTAGCTGTTCATTGGTCATATCTGGCGGCCCAAAAATGCCGCGCCATACGACAAATTCTGCATCTATGCCCTGTTCTTTTCCCGTTGGCAACGTTGACAAAAACTCGCCTTCCAACCGTTCAGGGGCTGTGATGCCAAGAATTTTCATTTTGCCGGCACGAGCCTGTTCAGCAGCTTCTGACACACCTGTTGACACAACATCAACGCTGCCATTTAAAACAGAAGTCATTGCCCCGCCTTCCTGATCAGACACGTAACGAATTTTTGTAATATCTACACCAGCTGCATCGGCAAATAAGACAAACTGCATATGGTCCATACTTCCTGGAGATGACACGCCAATCGTCGTTACTTGGCTCGGATCTTCGCGCATATCGGCAAACAATTCTTCCAGTGTATCCCACTTTGCATCAGCTCTGACAGCGAAGGCCCCGTAATCGGCAATTAAGTTGGCAATCGGCGTAAAGTCTTCGTAGCCGTATGGAGACTGCCCGGCCAAGGCGACAAAATGCAACGGTGGCGAGGCGATAAAGATATTATGGGGGTCATTTCGCTTATGGATGTATGCCCAAGCAACCGCCCCGCCGCCGCCAGGTTTGTTGACAACGCCAAAACTATGGTCAGCAATCTTTTCTTCATCGATTGTCTTGGCAAGCATTCTTGCGGTTGTGTCCCAGCCGCCCCCAGCTGCCGCCGGAGCGATAAACTCAATGGAACGGTCCGGCTCCCATTCCCCTTCTGCGTTAACGGATCCGCTTTGAACTGGCATCGAGCAGCCGCTAATTAGTAAAGCAATACCCGTACTCATAGTCCATATGCTTTTTTTTATGAACACTCTCTACTTCTCTCCTTTCGTATTATTTTTCTTATCTTACTGAGTTTTCACGATAATGTAACCGTTTTCAAAATAACGTTCATTAAGTGCATATTATTTATTTTGTTCATAAAGTTCACGAAAAAAGCAAGAGACATCCCTCTTGCCTTTCTACGTTGCCCAATACTTTCGCTCTGGTCTGCCAACAATGCCATATTCCAGCTCCGCTTTTGCCTCATTAGTTGAAATTAAATACTCTAAATAGCGCCGTGACGTTGTCCGTGAAGCGCCAAATTTCCGCCCTAATGCTTCGGCCGTTACTCCTTCCGATTGTTGACGCAGCAATGTGCGCACTCTTTCAAGCGTCAACTGGTCGATTCCTTTTGGTAAGGCTTCTGGTGGCGCATGTTTGGTTTTGGTGCCTTGGAAAAATTGATCCGCTGCTTGCTGGTCAATCGGCTGTTTATCTTGGAGCCACTTACGCAAGCTTTTAGCTTTATCGACCGATTGTTGCAAACGCTCAAACGCAATTGGTTTCACTAAGTAATCGACAACGCCATTTTGCAATGCTTTATGGAAAATTGTTTTTTCAGTCGCCGCCGTAATCAAGACGATTTGCATGTCGGGGCATGCTTGGTGCAGCTCTGGCAAAACGTCTACGCCGAGGCGATCTGGTAAATACACATCCAGCAGCAGCACATCAGGCTGGTGCATGTTTGCAAGTAAAACAGCCTCTGTCGCATTTTGCGCTTTGGCGACAACGTCAACATTTTTCATTTTCTTTAAAAACTGTTCGTGAATTTCAGCCACTCGATAATCATCTTCGGCGATCATTATTTTCATGTTGTCAACCCCTCCTGTACCTTTGGAATATACAAACTAATGATCGTCCCTGTCGGCTTATTCGCCTCGACTTCAAGAAAGCCACCTAATTCTTTTAATGCCGCTTGCACGAGTGAGAGCCCGAAACCGCGATGTCCACCTTCTTTTGTAGTAAACCCTTGCTCAAAAAGGCGTTCAGCAACATCGGGACCAATGCCAGTGCCATTGTCGGCAATTTCAATAACAAGCTCCGCGCCAATATCGGTCAAAAACACATCGACTTCTGGTGTTTTTGTTTCCAAGACGGCATCAAAAGCATTATCAATCACATTGCCAATAATGGTGACTAACGAAGCCGTTGCTTGCGCTGGCCACATAAATGACACCGCGCTGTCTGGGTTGATCGCTAGTGTAACTTTCTTTTCGGATGCCTTGGAAAGCTTGCCGAGCAAGACCGCCTGAATCGTCGGATCGGCAATTTGCTCAAAAATGACTTTTTCATGGCGCGTATGTACGCCTGTTTCTTCATGGATAAATTCAAGCGCCTTGTCGCTATAGCCAAGCTGAAGCCAGCCAGAAATCGCATAAAGCTTATTGGTAAACTCATGTGCTTGCGCCCTGAGATCCTGGGAATACTGCTGCATTTCCGACAGAGCATTAATCAGCTCGTATAGTTCAGAACGGTCTTGGAAACTGGCAACTTTTCCGCCATACTCCCCGTTCTCTTCAATTGTTTTGTAATGGACAATTAGCCGTTTATCGCGAAAAATCGCTTCGTGTGGCCCTTTACGGTGCTGCTCTTTTAAGACCGCAGCCATTTCTGATTGTGTAAGCACCGTTTCGACTGGCTTCCCGACTGCATCATCTTCAATTTGTAGCAAATCTGTCGCCGACTGATTGACAAGCGTGACAATCCCTTTTTGGTCCGTTGCAATCAATCCTTCTTTAATCGATTGGAACACCGCTTGGCGTTCTTTATAGAGTCTGGCAATTTGGTAAGGTTCAAGCCCAAACGTGTCGTTGCGGATGCTTCGCGCCAACGCTGTGCTTCCTGCAATTCCGACTAAAAAAATCAACAGCAGCCAAATTAAAAATACAACCATACCCTGTTTAAAGATGGAATCGATATAGCCGATCATAAATCCTACTGATACAACGCCAATGACGTCGCCTTCTTCATTAAAAACAGGCGTCTTCCCCCGCACCGCAGTGCCAAGAGAACCATCCGCCAACGAAATGTAGCTATTTCCATAAACAAGCGCCTGTTCGTTGTCTCCGCCTACCATTGGCATGCCGATTTTTTCCTGGTCTGGATGGGTCAAGCGGATGCCATTCTCATCACCCACCACAATATATTCTGCATCTGCCCGTTTTTGGATAGCACCAATCAACTTCTGAAGCTCGTCTGTGCTCGCCCCTGTCTCCAACGCGTTTTTCACGTCTGGAATTTCTGCAACGGCTTTGGCAGTCGTCAACGCTTGTTCGCCAATAAGCTGGCGCGCCTGGTTTCGTTCTAAATAGACATATACCGCTGTGACGAGCACCATAATCAGTGTAATGAGCCCGCCTACGTATACGATAAACTTCTTTTCAAGCGACCGCTTTTTCACGTTACGCTTCCCCTCTCTTGTTGTCTAGTATAACGTTTTCAAAGAATCTGGAAAAGGGGGCGGTG
This sequence comes from Shouchella rhizosphaerae, assembly GCF_900142675.1. GTDB lineage: Bacteria > Bacillota > Bacilli > Bacillales > Bacillaceae_D > Shouchella > Shouchella rhizosphaerae. The sequence goes on from NZ_FRBS01000004.1 coordinate 329,668, forward strand.
CGATGGCGTTTTTTCTTTATTGTACTAGCTGACTTCCTTTGAGTTAACGACACGTCCAAAAAGTGAACAACACTTCTACCTGTGCTATACTTAATAGCTGAATGGGAGGGGCAGGTTTGGGAAACTTATAAACATACGTACTTCCAACGTTTTCATACGAAAGAAGGTTATACCAATTAGCACGATTTATCTTGTCTTACTTTTGTTTTTCATTATTGGTTTATCAAACATTATCCAACGCTTTCTGCCGTTTATCCCATTGCCATTAATCCAAATCGCACTAGGTATGTTGTGTTCCATTAGTCCAACTGCCGGCCTTCACATTCCATTAGAACCAGAGTTGTTTTTTGTCTTGTTTATTGCCCCATTGCTTTTTAATGATGGCAAAGTCACGCCTCGAGATGAATTATGGAAGCTGCGCCTTCCTATTTTGTTGCTCGCCCTCGGCCTCGTGTTTGCTACGGTTGTGGTTATTGGCCTATTCATCCATTGGCTGATTCCGTCCATACCATTGCCTGCCGCATTTGCACTTGCTGCGATTCTGTCACCGACAGACGTCGTCGCTGTCAGTTCGATTGCCAAACGAGTCCACATGCCAAAAGGGTTAATGCGCCTCCTCGAAGGCGAAGGCTTAATGAATGATGCTTCCGGCCTTGTCGCTTTTAAATTTGCTGTTGCAGCTACCGTTACAGGGATATTTTCGGTTAGTGAAGCATCCGTAAGCTTCTTGTTGATTGCACTCGGAGGGCTTGGATTAGGCGTGCTGTTTTCTTTTATGCTCATCGGCCTAAAAATGGCGTTGCGCCGCTTTGGCATGGAAGATATCACAACGCATATGATTATTCAAATTATCACGCCATTTGTCATCTATATTGGCGCCGAGGAATTTGGCGTTTCGGGAATTCTTGCCGTTGTAGCAGCAGGCATTGTCCACGCGATTGAAAAAGAAAAAGTCGAGTCGCGCACGCTAGAGTTGCAACGTGTATCCGACACAACGTGGTCAGTCATTCTCTTCATTTTAAATGGCCTTGTCTTCGTGTTGCTTGGCCTGCAAATCCCAGATACAACGCGGCTCATCTTTGAGGATCCGCAAATTACAAATATGGAAGTGATCGGCTATATTCTCGCCATTACGGCTTCTTTGCTTTTGTTGCGCTACATTTGGCTTGCATTGTTTTGGAAAAAAATCAAACCACTGCTCTTCTTTCAAGCAGAGCCAGAAGAAAAGCATCGTGCCATTGCACTCCTAACGTTTTCTGGCGTACGTGGCGCCGTCACGCTGGCAGGAGCATTTACCATTCCCTATATCGTCGCCGATGGTTCCCCGTTTCCAGAGCGTGATTTGCTACTGTTCCTTGCCGCCGGCACTATTCTTGTGACAGTATTGCTTGCCAGCATCTTGCTGCCGCTATTGGCTAAAAAACCAGAACTTCAAGAAGCCGACCAACAGCTTAGCTTTACACGCGCGCTTGAGCAGTTGACCCAAGAGGCAAGGGTGATTTTGGCTGACAAATCCCATTCTCACAATAAACAAACACTGCGCCGTTTACAGCGCGAATATGACCGTATTGTCATCCCGCTGCTTCATGATGCCAATACCAATCACACCTTGATAGCGCCAAACCGCAAGAAAGAGCTTTTTCTGTTGTTCAAAGCGCTGCAACATGAGTATGATTTGCTTGAGGCAACACTTGAAGACCCCACGTTAACAGAAGCGATGGAAAAACGGCTACGTGCTAGAGCGCAAAACATTGGTCAAATCCTAAGTGTCCGCTCGCCACTTGCTTTCTTACGTTTCGGTTCAAAACATTTTATCGACAGAATGTTAAACAAAGCGAACAAAAATCGCCTATCCATTGAGGAAAAGAACCGTCTCTATTTGATTTACACGCGCCTCTTTGCTGACATTATCAAAAAACTCGACGAACAAATGACGGCAGAAAATGAGTCTGTTGCCAAACGAGTCATCCATTTTTACAGAATTCAGCTTAACCGCCTTGATCATGTACACTTGAACTACGATGAAAAGCTCTATAAGGAAATGCTTGGATTGCATTACGAGATTATGGAAGAGATGCGCCGCTCTTTGCAAACCCTTTTCCAAAACAATGACCTTTCTCGTGAAACAACACAAAAGCTGCGCCGTTACTTAAACTATATCGAAGCCAATGTAACCGAAGCGCTGCAACTACCTGACGAGAAAAATGGCCATTGACCACGGCTGTGGCAAGGAATGAAAAAAGACGCGAACAGATAAGGGTTCGCGTCTTTTGGTGTTTATTGGGGAAGTAATTGGGTATCAAACCTCTTGTATTTTGACCTCGTTGCCCGTGGATATGGTTTAAACGTATTATCGGTTAGGGCGAACCATGTTGAATAAGTTTATGGGACAAGAAATCTGGTAGTCGTCTAATGCAAAAAGGTTCCAATCACTTTGACAATCGGAACCTTTTTAAACATGTAATTTCCTAAAAATAACTACTCATTTTCTTTTTTAAAAGCAAGGTTTACTTTTCGTAGCATCAAAGCTGCATCTTGAGACAATTCACTGTATATTTTCCTCTCTTCAGGAGTGCAACATTCTAAGCAACGCGAACAAATGGACAAAGTTCGATGTATTGCCGCTACACATTCCATTAATTCACTGGTAGTCCTCATTTTATTATTTTCTCCTTTTTTGATTGTTTTTAATAAATTCAAAGATAGTTGGGGTGTTCTCAAATTTAACTTTGTCAATCGACTGAAATAGTTTGATCCTCACTTCCTGTTCAACGTCATCGCGAAACCTATTCGGTATGGCTTTCATCTGTCTTCTAATTTGAGGTTCCACTTTTCTAAGAACATACTCACGCTTCTGTTTTATTTTTTTAGCTAGATCTAATTTATCATTCATCTTTATCAACCATCTTTTTGTATAACTTCTCTAGTGCACGATTATGGATTGTTGAAATATTTTGATTAGAGACGTTAAGATATTTGGCAGCACTTTGGTTATCCATATCGTAAATATAGAATAACTCTAATACTTGAAGTTGCCTTTTTGTTAAACTGTTAAGAGCATTTTTTAATTGCTTATTACCAACGCACTGACAAATTGATTCACATTTTTTATCAAACAATACTGCTGGATCGGTCGAAAAATCTACGGCAAAATAGCTTTGTAAAGTGTTAGTAACGTTATCAGCAGGAGCGTCTTTATCAAGAATATACACGTGCTTTTTGAAATGGTTCCTGTATCGCTTAATAACATCAATCGTATAATTTTTAATTAATGTTGAAACATACTTTAACAGACGTAACTCGTAAAAAAATAGACGAACCTAACATTTTCTTTATTTGGCTGATCTAACACCTTTTGATAGAGCAAATGGTGTTCTTTAATAGAAAGGAAGGATTTAAGTACAGGATGTTCACTTGGCTGTAGATCAGTTAATAAAGAAATACAGTGCTTGTCTATATGATCGACTAAATCCACAACAATTCCCCCTTTTTTAAATATATAGAGGAATAAGTACCGTTTTTATCAACCGTTTCTAGATTTTGTAATAAAAAACACCCTAATTTGTTGGAAATTTTTTTGGATGATGGATTTTATCAAAGTTATTTTCTCTTACCTAATACCTAGGGGGGATTAAAATGCACGATGTAAACAATTGGGTTTTGCTACTTGGTAATTTTGGTTTCCCTATTTTAATTGCTGTTTATCTACTGATTCGGTTTGAAAGAAAAATTGAAGCCCTAACATCTGTTATTATCGAATTAAAGAATAGTATTAAAAATAGGAGAAAGTAAAGTACTTACTACAATTTAGTGCTAATTTTTCGAATTAACAACATGACACTAGAAAGCTTAAAAAATCGAAGAAAAGAACATCAAAAAAGGGGATCTTTGAACGAACTGATTTCTTACAAATAAAAGTTGGCTTTACACTGTCACCTATAAAAGACAGAAGTCACCGGCTTTATGAAATACAAAAGAGATTATTCTAAAAGCTCACTTAGCAGTATAGCCCAGAGGAAAAGCAAGGGTCTACAAAATTTTTATCTAGGTTCTAATCCGAGTGCTAACATATTAAATTGTACCACTGCCTTCTTTAAAAAGCAGCAAATCAGTATGAAAAAAACAGAGACAACACACAGTTGTACCCCTGCTTTTTGTCTTTTTATGTTACAACAACCTTTGTTAAACTTTTTCATCATAGTTGATTATTATCCGCCAAGTTTCTCTATATGTTAACGAGTACAGAAACTTTCCTCTTTTGTACTCAATATATTAGGAAAGGAGGGATAGTATTGGACAAAAAAAATAATGAGGTGAAACCTCAATATATTACTGGTTGCGCAGGTGATAGCAGAGCTTGCTGTTACTACCATGAGAAATGTTTAAGAGAAGTAGGTGTTTTTCCGGATGGTACTCAATTTTACACGGGCAGATGTTGTGGACAATAAATTAACCTGGGGGTATTATAATGGGTCAAACAGTTGTTGACGGTTCATTTCTTGACAAATTCCATAAGCAAAAATTATTAAATCGAATCAAAGAACAAAAACCTTATAAATTAATTTTGGACAAATTGTCTGAGGCAGGATTAAAAAATAATTCTGCTGAATCCGTAGTTGCGTATAACGGCAAAGTCGTGAATAGCTTTGAAGGAAATGAGCATGTTTTTAAGCTGACATTTGCACACTTAAAACTTGAAAATGCATTGGTTTATTACCACCTTGTCGAAGCTGGTGAAGAAAAACTAGAAAGTTTCTCTGCGGACCTCCTTCATACTAATGGATCTTTAATTACAACTTTTGTAGTAGAGGATCAAGAAGTTAAAGAAGTTTTGACAACAGAATACGACGGTCAGTTAGATCAAATGATCGAAGAGGAGCTGCCCGATAATCCTAATTATGACCACGATGAAGAATTACTATCGATTCAAGCACCTTGGGATATCTGTATGCCAGGAGGATACAGACATTGTGGAAGTGATTGTGGTGATAAGGGCAGTAAAGGCGGAGGTACACCCATAAATCCAATTGACACTTGCTGTCGATCTCATGACCGTTGTTGGGAGCGGTATGGAAGATGGGATTGTCAGTGTGATCGTAATCTAATTAACTGTGCTCGACCACACAGGGGCAAATATCCTGCGGCTTATGCAACCATATGGGCAGTCTTTGCTTATAATGCATGCTAAAGAATGAAAACCACTTCTGAAGGTAGAATGTGGTAAAATATGGTGGCCTTTTGCGATAATAAGCGAGGAAAGGCCATCGTATTTTTTTCATTTTCATACTTGTTATTGACTCAGTAAAACATCCGTACGTTTTATCGTACCCTAGGAACGTGCCTTTTTTTAGGGTTTAATTTGACGAGACATAGTACATCGTTATATATTAGTACATAACATAATAGGGATATTGAAAAGGAGGATAAAATTGGATAAAGAACAGCTTAAAGGGAACTTAGATTTAATTATACTTGCGCACGTTTCCAAAACAGATGACTATGGGGGTGCGATTGTAAAAAAAATATATGACGAAAGTAACCAACAATACAAAATGAGTGAAGGAACCTTATATTCACTTTTAAAAAGACTTGAAAAAAAGGGACTCCTTTCCTCTTATTGGGGAGACGAAACGAATGGCGGCAGGCGCAGGTATTATTCTATAACTGATGCTGGAAAAGTGACATTCAAAGAAAAATTGGAAAGTTGGAGATCAATCAACAAAATGATTGAAAATTCAATAAGGGGTGGATAAGTTTGGCTAACAAATTTGAAAATTATGTTGACAGTATCCTTAATGAAGTCGAGCTGAACAATCAAAATTATAACGATCTAAAAAGTGAAATTTTGACATATCTTAATGAGAAGAAAGAGTTTTACGAAGGCAAAGGCCTGGATTCAGATTCAGCAGCAGACGCTTCTATCGAAGACTTTGGAGAAAGCAAAGAAGTAGGAAAGGATTTACTTAAAACTTATCTTCCTTATCGAAAAATTGCTCTAATAAGTGTCATCATTTCCAGTTTTGTACTTAGCACATCTGTTTTTTTATATTCTTCTTTTTTCGCAAACTCTGTTCCTTTAATTTGGCTTTTTTTAATGCTAAGCTCAGCTGGAGTAACTAGCTATTTTTACTTTAAACCCCTTAAAACGGCTAAATATCGAGCTTTCTTTATAGGGTTTATGGTTGTTTTTTCTTTTATAAGCTTGATAGGTCAATTTTATCTTGAAGCAATAAAACACGATATAATATACATGATGTTGTTCGTATTATTAATAATTACGTTTGTCGCAATATTGACCAACATAGTAATTGGGGCAATTCATCAGCCTATCAGCTCTCGATTTCAAATTCTAAACACTACTCAAAGAAGAATAAATGTCTTGTTTAATCTAGTTAGTGGCATTGTTGTATTAGGGTACACCTCTTTAATTTCGGTAGGCTTCTTCATTTTTGGCGTGCCACCTAGCCTTGCTCCAATCACTTTTGTTTTATTCATTTTAGGTATATGGGTGATTAGTCTTGTTTTTAGTCTTATTAAAGTAAATTTATCGATGGTAGGTAGATTATTACAGGTTGGAGTAGTCGCATTAGTTGTGAGCACTTTTTTCTCTCAAAAAATTATTGACGTAATTAACAATCTGTTCTAAAAATATCCCGTTTATAGAACGAGTGTTCTCTTTAAACATTTAGAACCAAAACCTACCTATCTTCTTTCTCTTTGATCACAGGTTGGCTGGTTTTGGTTTTATTCCTGTCAAGGTAACACCAATAAATTACCCGTTTCTGCGTTGATTTTCCTAGGTCTTTGATGGTCACAGGCATATGAATTTTCCAGAATATGTCCCCGCTTCAGCGTGCGAAACCGCAATTAATGTCCTATGTGGAATTGGTGGCAGATCAGCGTGTAATGCCGCATGTCGTGCCATCCCAATTATAGGTCTCTTACTTGGTTTTACTATATATGGAAGTTTATGTGCTGCAATTACTGCAGATGGGTGTAACGCAGCTAAAAGACGATTCTGCTAAATTTTACATGAAAGGATGTGAGAAAGATGAAGTTGATAGCAAGTAAAGATACATCTGATAAGTATTCAGAAGTTCATTTTTACTTTTATAAAGTGTTAAACGTCCTTTCTTTCAAAAAATCAAAGCACCTCCGGAAAAAAATTTTAGTAATTGATGAGCATTTGAAATCAAGAAAGAAAAATTATTAAAATGCAGCTGTTTCAGACCATAGACAAAACGCCTTTGAGGAATGAATCCCAAAGGCGTTTTGTTGATCAAAAAGATGTGGAATGACTTTGGAGTTGGAGGAGTGTTCCCCCTTTAAACTTCAGATGGCTAATTTTTAAAGTTCGTCGCAGCAAAAACAAGCATCGCCTGCATTGAACTTTTCCCAACCCTTTCAGGTTAATCCAACGCAGACCATGCTTTTGTTTCAGATCAGCAAAGACACGATCAATTGTTTTTTCGGATATAGCCTTTAGGGGGCATTGGGCGTTATACGGCATGACTGGATGAACGCCTTCTTCTAGAAGCTTTTTGGCAATGGTCGGCGTTTTAAAGCCCGCCCCGCCCTGCTACAATCTTCGGTCGGCACACCGTGTCTTTCAATTGATCAAACAGGTCTTGGAAAACTTGGCTGGCGTGGATATTTGCTGGTTTCACCATGATTCCCAGAATAAATCCAGGCATCACACGCCGTATGGAAGCTATAAGTCTGTCGACTGTCTCGGTAATATCGAGACAGTGTCGACAGGCTAAACAGACTGCATTCCGCGATCTGTTTCCATTTTACACAGCTTGCCCTTGCTGCAAATAGTACATGTGGGCATACGTCCCGCCTGCAGCCAATAGCTCTTCGTGAGTGCCTTTTTCTAGAATCGTGCCCCGGTCGAGCACAATGATCTGGTCCGCATCTTTGATGGTGGACAATCGATGGGCAATCACAAACGTCGTCCGGTTCGCCTTCAACGATTCCAATCCGCGCTGAATGATCATTTCCGTTTCCGTGTCAATGCTCGACGTAGCTTCATCCAAAACGAGAATGGCTGGGTCCGCGACTAGAGCGCGGGCAAAGCTGACAAGCTGCCGCTGTCCACTTGATAAAGTACTGCCCTTTTCCGATACTTCTTCATCTAAGCCATTCGTCAGTTTGGCAAACACGTCCTCTCCGCCAACAAGGCGAACGGCTTCCTCAATTTCAGCCCGTGTCGCGTCAGGCCGCCCATAGGCGATATTTTCGGCAATGGTGCCTGAGAACAAGTATGGTTCTTGGAGAACAATGCCCATATGTGCCCGCATTGCTTGGGGCGATAGTGTTTTCGTATTGACACCATCGATCGAAATCGTCCCAGTCTGCGGATCATAGAAGCGGAACAGCAAGTTGATAATCGAACTTTTTCCAGACCCTGTATGGCCGACAAGGGCAACCGTATCGCCAGGCTTTGCGCGAAACGACAGGCCTTTCAGGACAGGCTCGCCGTCTTTGTAAGAAAAACGGACATCCGTGAACGCTACTTCACCTTTAAAACGCGGAATTTCACTATCATCCACGTCTCTTCCTTCTTCATCCATTAATTCAAATACCCGTGTACCAGCTGCACGGGCTTGCTCCAAATTAGCAAGCTGATTAATAATTTGGTTAACTGGCTCAAACAGACGATTGATATAATCCACAAACGCATACAGCACGCCAAGTGTTAAAAAACCTGCTGTTCCGCCAGAAATCCACCAAATCAACCCCACAAACACCACATTTTTGACAACAAACGTCAAATTGTGGGATGTTAATGAATTGAGTTTAAGCAGTTTTGCTTGATACGTATAATGCTCTTCGTTTAACTTTTCAAACGCGGCTTCTGTTTTTGGTTCTTGGCGAAATGCTTGGATAATGCTCATGCCTTGGACTGCTTCGTTCATTGCAGCGTTAATTTCCGCATTTTTGGCGCGGATTTTCCGGTTATAGCCTGCAGCAAATTTACGGTACACTTTAAACCAAGCATACAAAATCGGCAATAGCACAAGCGCCATTAGCGCCAAACGCCAATCAAGGATAAACAAAGCAACATAAATGCCGGCAATGTAGATGCCACTTGAGAAAAAGTTGGCGAGCACGGTCATATACAACTCACGAATTGCTTCGGTGTCATTCGTAATGCGGGCAACAATTTTCCCAGCAGGCTGATGGTCAAAAAAGCGTACAGGTACTCGGGAAAGCTGGCCAAATACATCAACCCGCATCCGCTGGATAATGCGGTGCGCTGCTTTCTTTAAATAGTAACTTTGGCCGTAGCGGAAGAAGGAAGCGACAAACACAATCCCTAGGTAAAGCAACAGCCAGTTGATAATAAGCGGGATTTCCGGCGAATAAAACGCAAGCACTTCGGAAGCCGACAACGGTTCCGCTTCCGCTGTATAAACGTCTCCCCCTGCTTCAATCCTCAGCTCTCCGTCTTGAAAAGAACGACTTCCATCAAGAGGAAGTGGCTCTTCCGTAAAGTAAAACGACGTGCCGATTTGCATAATTTGTATAGGTTCGCCTTGGATGTGGCTGCTATCGGCGTAGGCTTCCCGTGTGTAATAGGCGCCGTTATACGAGACTGCCTGGCTGCCTGCTTCGGTCTCATACCAAGGCTCTTCAATTCCTGAAATATGGCGGTCAATCACTGTTTTTGCAATAAAAGGCCCCGTCAACTCTGCTGCTACAGCGACGGCTAACATAAGCAAAGCAGTCATAATTGTCCACTTGCTTGTTAACGCATAACGAACGAGCCGTTTTTCCGTACTCATATATTCACCTCCTCTTCACCAAGCGATTGGTTCCTAACTTGCTCTGCATACCAGCCGCCTTCTTCCATTAATTGCGCATGGGTGCCCCGCTCTACTACTTTTCCGTCTTCAAGGACAATGATTTGATCGGCATGTTCAACCGCGGACATCCGGTGCGTTGTAATAATGGTTGTTTGGCCAGCACGTTCCTTTTGGATGTTGGCAACGATCTTCGCCTCTGTTTTAGCATCGACAGCTGACAACGAATCATCCAAAATTAACAGTTCCGGCTTTGTCACGAGCGCACGTGCAATCGAAATCCGTTGCTTTTGTCCACCAGATAAAGACACGCCATTCTCGCCAACGAGCGTATCAAGCCCCTCAGGCAAAAAAGCGAGGTCTTGGGCGAAAGCCGAAGCTTCGATTGCTTCGTTTAACTGAGCCTCTGTGGCACCATCAGCAGCAAATAGAATGTTCTCACGCACTGATTTGGAAAAGAGCACATGATCTTGCGGCACATAACCGATCGCACCGCGTATTTCTTCTTGAGGCAAATCAGCAATCGACACACCCGCAAAAGAAATGTCACCGCTTAGTCCTGGATAATACTTCATTAATTGTTTCACAAGCGTCGACTTGCCGCTCCCCGTCTTTCCGACAATTCCAAGCGTTTCCCCTTTGTTGATTGTCAGGGAGACGCTTTCCAACTGATTTCCTTTTGCGCCTGGATATGAAAAGCTGACTTTTTCATATCGGATCGGCAAATGGTGGCCAAGGCCTTCAACAGGCGCATCCGGCGCTTGAACCGCTTTTTCAACCGTTAACGTATCGTTGACACGGTCATAAGAAGCACCACCACGTTGCATAATGTTAACCAATTCACCAATTGCAAACATTGGCCAAATTAACATCCCTAAGTACATGTTAAATGTAACGATTTGTCCGAGCGTCACTTGTTGGTGGAACACCAAATAAGCACCGTAGCCAAGCCCGATCACATAACTTAAGCCAACGACCATATTGACAACAGGGTCAAAAAACGACTCAACACGCGCCACTTGCATGTACCGCTTGTATACGTCGTTGCTCTTTTCGGCAAATAATTTCTCGTCACGACGCTCGCTCCGAAAGGCCCGGATAACGCGCATGCCTGCCACTGACTCAAGCACACGGTTGTTCAAATCACCGAACGCCTCTTGTGCTTTTGAAAAACGGGAATGGATCATACTCCCTAAAACCGTGACGACTAACGCGATCAGCGGCAACGGCGCAACGGCCGCCAGCGTCAGACGCCAATCAATCAAAAGAACCATCGCAGCAAGCAAGATCCCCATAAATAAGACCGAATCCAACAATGTCAGAATGCCGAATCCAGCAGTCATCGAAATGGCCTTCATGTCATTCGTTCCACGGGCAAGCAAATCGCCTGTTTTCCGCTTCTCGAAAAACGGCGGATCCATCGCAAACAAATGGCGCATAAAACGGGAACGCAATTTCCGTTCCAAAATAAAAGCGCCGCCAAACAGTTGCTGCATCCAAATAAAACTAATCCAATAACTAGCTATAATGATAACAACCAACAGCGCTATCAAGCTAAAAGCATACGAATAAGACAATGCACCGCGCTGGAACGCGTCCACCGCTTCCCCAATTAATAAAGCGGGCATCAAATCAACAACGCTGACTACAAGTAGCAATACAACCGCTGCGGTGTACCGTTTTTTTTGTTCTTTAAAAAACCAGGCCAATTGCTTCAATACACGAAACATTTTTTCTCACTTCTCTCTATTCAAACTTTGATCATTGCTTTGCTATCCACCCTCTAGCTCCCCTAAATCAAGCAAAAGTGGAATTCGGCTCATCAACCTATTCACATGTTGTTCCTCCTTTTTATTTCCTTTTATTCCCAATCATTTTGCCTACAAAAAAGACGCTGCGGCATGCCGCAACGTCACTTATGTAAGCATATACGTGTGCAAAGGCGCGCTGATAGGCGCAGCCTCGTTTTGAAAGACGCAACCTACCGATGAAAAGGCAGCTCGCCGACGAGACAAACGCAGTATTCCGTTTTTAACCGTGCAGTACCAAAAACATTACGTGTCACTTGTCTCATCCCCTTTCAAAAAAGTAAAAAGCTGTTTATAGCTTACCTGATTTATCTGATAAAAAGCAAGAAGTTTTTGCAAGGTGGTTTGTCATTGCGACCGGTTCTTTCTTAAGCGATTAGAATCATGAATACCCCTATCCCAATCTGAAGAAATATAAAAAATCGATTCATCACCAGATTACGTAATGGTAAAAATCATGATGTAAGAAAAGAATCAATTACTTCTCGTCACAAAAATGTTTTATAAACTGCATTAAAAAAGTGTCTATACGTTGCTGCTTTAAATCAACTGCATCCAAAAGCCGTAAATTTTCTCTCATAGAATTAGTACTACCGCTTTAAGGATTTTTTTAAGTTGGTTATGTGAGACCGATCCTCACCATAATTTATGATAGATAAAAATAAGTTTATTGAGACTAAATAACAATAAAAATATTGGTAGCTTTGAAAAGGAGAGAAGCCCCCTACTCCTGCCAAGTACAAAAAAGAGTATGAGTGGTTGAAAGAAGTAGATTCATTAGCGTTAGCGAACGCACAACTTAATTTGAAGAAGGCATATAGAGCCTTCTTCAAAGGACGCACCAAGTTCCCAAAATTCAAAAGGAAGCGTCATAAACAAAGCTATACAACGAATATCGTAAAAGGGAATATTCAATTGTTAGATGGTCATATCAAATCACCTAAAGTAAAAATGGGCAAAATCAGACAACATTGAGAAATCCCTTCAGCATACAAACTCAAATCGTGCACGATTTCGATGACTTCATCAGATTCTTACAGAGTACGAGAAGGAGATTGAGAGTAAGGAAATGAAAAAAGTGGTTGGATTAGATTTTGCAATGAACGGGTTATTTGTCGATAGCGAAGGGAAGAAAGCCAATCACCCACGTTTCTATCGTCAAATGCTGGATCGATTAGCAAAAGAACAACGCAAACTATCATCCCCTATAACAACTTGAGACAGTAGCCTCAAAAGATACTATGTTTATCCATTAAAGCTCTCCCCCCTAGAGTCTTATTTATAGTTCCTAGTACTTCCAATTCAAAAATAGCCTTTAAATTAAACCATTATACGACTGAACGGAAATTATTCTACTTAAAAATAGTCTATTTTTAAGAAATGCTTGACAATTTAAAATACGAATTTTATAATAAGCACAGTTGATAATTGATTTATTATTATTAACAATAAAAATTATTCAGGAGGAGATTCTGTGGCTGTTGAACAAGTGAGAGGTTTTGTGCAAAATGACGGAAATTTTTGTCAGTTAGATTTGCAAGACAAAAATTTTAATGGCCCTATTATGAGAATTGAAACCTTCAGGTGCAGTCAACCAGAAGGAGAATACGGGGTAACTGGCGCTGGAACTAAGGTAAAAGATTTAGCCGGCATTGATCACTTAACTCCAGAGAGTAATAGGATTTTCCGTCATGTATTCTCAGTAGGCTACGATCCAACAAAGCTAAAAGCTACACTTGAAATACGCGAAACCTTCACTGAATCCGGGAAGTGGGAAATAAGAACAAGAGATCTTGATCCCGAAAGCGCAAGTTTTGGAACTATTTTACTTGCTTACATCTCACCGGTCGAAAATAATGTTTATCACCTCAGATACGAACTCCTAACTAAACCATCTGTAACCCCCATCTTAGTAAGCTCACCACTAACTGCTTCTATAACTGAAATTGCAAAAGGCTTGCCAGACATTGGATCTCCTGTAGAAGAATTAGGTGAAATTGATACCCAATTTAATGGAAACCCGTTAGACGGGCTAATAAATTGGACAACAGAGTCTCAAAAAGCGCAAGAACTATTTAAAAACTTTTCCGCTATTTTTCAGAAAGCCCCGTTCACTCAATGGACAGAAAATGTGAAAGTCTACGAACGAATGGGCGATTTTAGGGATAAATGCATCCATCCAGGCACAAATCTAACTGGTCCACATAGACAATTGGCTTCCGAATTTGTCATGATTCGTGCATACCGCTCTTCCCTAACAGGACTCGCTCCGGTTTTTGATGCCGATATGGCTAAAGGGGCAGAAGATTTGTGGGACAGCCAAGACCCACTTTCTATTGATACAAAGCCAGGAGTGTATACTGTGTTTCTGAGCGCTTACATTTTAAATGTGGGTATTCATAAATTAGGCTTGGATAAAGTTCACAGCGACTACGGTGGAGTACCAATGAAGCTTGCTCCTGGAAGTAAATTAGAAACAGGAATTAATCCAATTGTCGATAGTAGGAGAGCCAACCAGACAATTGCAGAGATTGCATACGCGCTCTTTTTATCTCCTACCGCTCACAAAGAGAAAGTACTTTTATAAAATTGGGTAATACAGGATATAAGAAGGTTTATATCCTGTATTACTAAGTCAAAGAGGGGATTTTTTGAAACGTAAGTTCGCTCGTTTATTTGAAAACTATATACCCATTTGGGGTAATAAAGACTATGTGTGGTTTCTATTAGTCTCTATGTTTTCATTGGCTGGAGATCTGGTTGCTTGGGTGATCACAACTTGGGTTTTAACAACTCAATTCGATCATCCTGCCGTTTACTTAACGGCTCTTGTCATACTCACTCAATCCGCTTATGCGATTATGTCTCCCTATATGGGGCATTTAGTAGACAAGTGGGGACCGTTTACTAGCTTAATCTCTAGTACTGGAATTCGCACAGTTATTTTAACGTTTTTATTTATATCGCTATTATATGTCAAGGACGGCGTTAGTCCGTGGGTGATTGTAGGACTGATGACTTTAGAATACATATTTGTTCCATTAAGCAAACAATCGGAATTCGTCATGATCAAGGTTTTAGTAAGAGATGAAGAGCAGCTAATACCTGCAAATGCTCTACAAGGCATTCAATTTGATGCCTCTTACATTATCGGGCCATTAATCGGTGGTTTATTTGTCTCTACAATTGGCATTTATTACGGCCTCGTTCTTAACATGGCCTCCTTTCTTTTTCTCGGGATTGTCATGCTAATCATTGCGAAAAGAAACAAAGATTATCGAGACCATTTCAATGTTGAACAAGCTGATAACAAAGAAGCTAAGCCAAAAACGTTTATAAATTCCTTAAAGACGGGAATCTCGTTTATCGTAAAAACACCCCCTATGCTATCCATCTTGCTTATAGGATTTTTGTGGAATTTATTTGTATTTGGACCGATTGAAGTCCTTTACCCTATTTTCACCGTTGACGTTCTCGAAAGTAACGGATTTGTTTATGGATTACTTATGTCTGTAAACTCAGTAGGCTTTATATTAGGCTTATTTTTGGCGGGCAATATGAAATGGAAAGTTCCTTTTGCTATGACGATGGGCATATTGATAGGTCTACATGGCCTCCTATATTTCTTTATTGGAATCGTACCGAATATCGTCTTCGTATGTGTCATTCTTTTTTTAGGCGGTATTGTCATTGCACCAACCGATATTTTTTCTAAAACAATACGCCAAAAAATGATTCCCTTTCATATGCTTGCTGGTGTCAGTTCGGTGTTAGCTTTTTTCAGCTTTATAAGCAAACCTATCGGCGCTTTCCTTGTAGGCTCATTAATAAACACTTATGGAAACCAATACTCTGGTTATATTATGGCGTGCCTTGGACTGATCTTGTTCATAGCTTGTATGGTCATTTCATTCAGACCAGTTATGAAAAAGATATAATGTCCGCATTTTGGAAAAAACAGCTTAAAAGCGAAAGCTGTTTTTTTTATTTCGATTGCCGTCTGATGGAGTGTTTTTAATGTGTGTTTTAATGCCCACACAGCCCCTTCACCCAAAGCACTTCTTTCCACTTCCATTTAAACAAACTTTTTTCCCTATCAAAAGACAAAAAGCAACTGTATTCCTCGTTTTTTCTTCAGAAACGACAAAAATTAACTAGCTGCGTATTGGGAAAATCAAAAATTAGCAGAAAGTTGTTGATTTGTGTCATTTGCTGTACTATCCTTTAAATAAGCCCAACCACAAAAGGAGGGGAAAACATTCAACAACCTGTAGTTGCAATTGCCAATAGCGGTGTATTGCAGAAAGAACAAATTACAGAACAATTGATGAAAGACCTCGCAAACAACCATCCAGAACTTTCATTTGAACAAGTGTTGACAATGGTGAAAAAAACGCTGCCGAATGATTACGTTCCTTTAATGAATATTTACGCCTTACACGTTAAAAAACTCCGTCATGTGCAAGATGCATTTGAGTATGCGAATTTGTTTAGGCAAGTTGACACATTAGGAGAAATGATCCAGATCCATGAAAATGACGATTTATTACATGAATGGGTCAAAGTCTATCGGTTCTTCTATGATTTTTTGCCCCATTTAAAAACCGATGATGTTTTGATCCGTAATATCCGAAATTTATTCGGCTTAGTCGAACATCCCCAATTGCGAATGAGATTAGAAATTGCTGAACTAAATTATTTTGACATTCACGGGAGCATCAATAATTTAACACCCATGATGAAACAATTTAAAGAACAATTTAAAACGATGCCTAGTGGATTTTTCAAAAGTGCACTTGCAGCACGGGTGACTTTGCTTGCAGGCAATGCTAGCTTATTCGGCGATGGAGACTATGAGGAAGCAGAACGTTGTTATTTAGCCGCCACAGTAATAGAGGCCATTCCCGATGTACTTCTGGTCACTGCTTATCATGGCCTTGGGCTTGTGTATTTAAAAGACAACAAGCAACAATGCTTAGATGCACATCAAAAAGCTCTTTTTTACGCACAACGCTCTAAGTTGGATCATTATCATCAGAACTTGGAATATGACGATATCCCGTTTGTTAAAAATATGCTCGGCGAAATTTTCGACATTGATCATGTGATACCGAAAGAACAAGCACATCAATATGTGGTTAGGGGCGAAACTCGAAAAGCTTTAGAAATCATTTCCCAACTAGAGACGCCTGGAAAAAAAGACGCACATTTGCTGTTTTACAAAGCAAAAGCACTTAAAAGTATTCCCTTGTTTTTCGAGGCGATTAAAGCTTTTTCATCTGAAGGATACACCCATATGATTGGATTTGCGGAAAAAGAAATTAAAAAAATCAAATTTTTTTAAGAAGGAGTTAATTTACATGAAAAAATGGTTCGTAGTATCTTCAACTCTCGTCGTTCTTTTTTCCTTTTCCCTTGGATCATTTACTACTGAACAAAGCTCTGAAATTACCACACAAGCTAAACCAGGACAACTCCTTTAAAACTCTGTGCCCCAAACCTTCTTCAAGGCTTGGGGTTTCTATTCGTTTTCACACCAACCAAAACCGCTTCTTTTCCTTAAATCGTTCACCATAGTCTGTCTCTCCTTGCAAGGCTGCCTCTTCCGTGGGAATCCGGATCATCAGCATGACCGCATTTAATAGACTAAACACAATAGCCGTCCAATACGCTTGAAACAGCAATGGGACAAACGCGATTTCTGCTACTACGACCATGTAATTAGGGTGGCGCAAAAAGCGATAGGGCCCTTTTTCGATGACTGGTGCTTCTGGCAACACGATGATTTTCGTGTTCCAATATTTCCCGAGTGAAGCAAGCGCCCAGATACGTATGATTTGGGCAATGACGACAACCGTAAGGGGAATCCCGCTCCAACGTGAAAACCCTGCATTGGATACGGTTACTTCGATCAGCAACGAAATGAAAAATCCACAATGGAGCGCGACCATCCACGGATAGTGGGCCGTTCCCACTTCAACGCCCCCTTGTGCTTTCAGCCAACGTTCGTTTCGTCGCGCTACCCTGACTTCCACGAGGCGTTGGATGATAATCAGTGCCATCATAATATAGGCCCACGTCAATGGAGGCCACCTGCCCATTCAAGCACTAACATTTCTGAACAAAATCCAGGGCCGAGCGCCGCAACGAGGCCGACATCGCCGTGCTTATGCGTTTCTTCCATTGATTCCTTTAGCACGTAAAGGACAGTGGGGGAAGACATATTGCCGTGCTCTTTTAACACTTTGCGGGAAAGCATTGTCATTTCTTCTGGAAACCCTAGTGCTTTTTCATACGCTTCCAACACTTTTTTTCCGCCAGGATGGGCGATAAAAGCATTGATCTCCCCGATCTCTTTCCCTTCTTGGCGAAGGAGCTCCTCAACGTTCGGCTTCAGCCATTGGGCGACTAATGTTGGAATATGCCTTGAAAAGATAACATTTAAGCCATTGTCCCGGACATCCCAGCCCATGACGTCTTCTGAATCGGGCATCAGTACCGATTGGGTCGCACGGATTACTGGGCGGTAGGCTTGGGCGGCGTCTGCGAGCAGTGGCGAGGCATGCCCAGCGACAAGGGCACATGCGACACCATCAGCAAAAAGGGACGTGCCGATTAAATTGCTTTTCGATTGGTCTTCTTTTTGGAAAGTTAGTCCGCATAGCTCGGCGCAGACGACTAAAACCGCTGTTTTCGGGTGGGCGAGGCAATAGTCGTAAGCACGGCTTAAGCCCGCAGCTCCTCCCGCGCAGCCAAGTCCCCAAATAGGCAACCGTTTTGTTTCGGGGCGAAAAGGCAGTTTGTTCATGATGCGAGCGTCTATCGATGGCGTTGCCATACCTGACGAGGACACAAAAATAATCGCATCGATTTCTTCGGGAGCGATTGTTCTTGATACAAAATGGCCATTTGCCAAGCAGCTTTTTACTGCTTCTACACTATAGTCCGTTGCTTTTTCAATGAAGAGGTCGTTCCGCTCTCCTAGACGGTGGCTTGTTTGGAACCAATCCAACGGCACGGAAAAATGGCGCTTTTCAATTTCCCCATTGGCAAAAACGTTTAATAACCGTTCGATGTCAGAAAAACTTTCAGCGAATAATTCCCGGGCAAATTCCACTGTCTGTTCCTGTTTGATTGGATGGGGTGGATCATATGTACTAACTGATAAAATCGTAGGCACGATCGCTCACCTCTACGTTAGAATGCCTATAGCATGCCCGATCCTTTCCCAGTGCATGCATCCCCTCCATGGAGGAAATCTAAACGTAAGAAAAAAAGATTTTATTTGTGTATTGACATTAACGTTACGTAAACCTTTATTGTTAACGCAAGGGGGAGTTGAAATGGAGTATACGGTCAAAAAACTGGCTCAATTAGCAGGCGTCAGTGCACGGACGCTTCGTTATTATGATGAAATTGGTTTGCTTAAGCCAGAACGGGTCAATTCGTCAGGTTATCGGATATATGGGCCAAAACAAGTCGACCTGTTGCAGCAA
The DNA here is from genome assembly GCF_900142675.1 of Shouchella rhizosphaerae. Classification (GTDB taxonomy): domain Bacteria; phylum Bacillota; class Bacilli; order Bacillales; family Bacillaceae_D; genus Shouchella; species Shouchella rhizosphaerae. The sequence goes on from NZ_FRBS01000004.1 coordinate 348,781, forward strand.
ATTTTATTTTACCGTGAGCTTGATGTAGACCTTGAAACGATTATGCAGCTCGTGACCGACGATTCCTTTGATCCTGTCATGGCGCTCTATGAGCACCGCGCCCACCTCCTAAATAAACGCGCCCGTCTTGACCGCATTATTGCCACGGTTGAGCGGACGATCGCCTCAAAGAAAGGAGCAGAAACAATGAGTGACAAAGACAAATTTGACGCTTTGAAAGAAAAGCGAATTGCAGACAATGAAAAAGCGTATGGAGAAGAAATACGCCAAAAATACGGCGACAAGAAGGTTGATGAGTCTAATGCAAAATTACGTGGCTTCTCTAAAGAGCAATATGAAGCCATGCAAGCGAAAGAGCAGGAGGTTTTTGCCTTGTTAAAAGAAGCACTGGCAACGAACGATCCTACTTCTGCAGCCGCCCGAAAACTGGCCCAGGCCCATAAAGAATGGCTCCAGTTCTCGTGGACGTCTTACTCGAAAGAAGCACATGCTGGCGTTGCACAGATGTATGTCGACGATGAGCGCTTTGCTGCTTACTATAACAAAGTAGTACCTGGTGGCGCCGTCTTCTTGCGCGATGCTATATTGGCTTACCTTCAATAATGTGACGAGAAGTGTGTGGAATAACCCAGTTGAAGAAACTGGGTTATTTCTAGTAAGCTTGCTCTTCCAAGCTGCTCGCCATTATTCATAAACCAGCCTTTTTTCCCATACATTGAACTAATGCTGGATTTTATATGAAAGGAAAAGAGGCGTTTTGATGTATCGGCCCCATTCGCAAGCGTCAACTGAGCTTTTGACTAAACGGTTATTCCTGAGGCTGCCACTGCCTGGCGACGGGTTTGCTTTGTATCAAGCGCTCCAGGCTTCCAGAAAAGAATTGGTGCCATGGATTCCATGGGTGGAGAGAATGTCATCGCCAGAGCAAGCTGAACAAGGTGTACAGCAAGCATATGTTGATTTTTTGCAAAAAAAAGCGTTTCATTTCCACTTATTTGAGCAGCGTTCCGGCACTTTTGTCGGCTCTTGCGGGCTCCATCACATTAACTGGGACGTCCCGCGTATGGAAATGGGCTATTGGATCGATAGCCGATTTGCTGGAAAAGGCTATATGACTGAAGCGGCTAAAGCGCTTATGTCCTATGCTTTCTACACACACTATACTCACCGCCTGGAAATTCGCTGTGATCGAAACAACAACAAAAGCCGAGCGATTCCTGAGAAGCTCGGCTTTATGCTTGAAGCGACATTGCTAGAAAACGAACGGAGCCCACATACAGGAGAACTGATGGATACGTGCATTTATACAGCTTTTCATCCGTCTGTCTCCCGGCCACCTGAGTCTATTTCGGAAAAGCAAAATAGCGCTTTGCATTATAGTAACTAATATCTTCTACCACTTTGCCGAGCCATTTTTCGTCAGCTGGCCATTCGCCCCGCTCAACCCATTCACCAATGCGATTGCACAGAATGCGGCGAAAATATTCGTGACGCGTGTAGGAAAGGAAGCTGCGGGAATCTGTAAGCATACCGACAAACAAGCTTAACAAACCGTTGTTTGCCAAGTCCGTCATTTGTTTTTCCATGCCATCTTTCGTATCGTTAAACCACCAGCCTGAACCGAACTGGATTTTGCCAGGTATGCCGCCTCCTTGGAAGTTGCCAATCGTAGTCGCGATCACCTCGTTATAAATCGGGTTTAATGTATACAAAATCGTCTTTGGCAGTTCATTCGTCCGCTCTAGCTCGTTTAAAAAACGGTTTAATGATTCAGCAAAGCGGTCATCAGCCATAGAATCAAAACCTGAGTCTGGTCCAACTTGCTCAACCATCCGCGAATTGTTGTTTCGCAATGCCCCTAGATGAAATTGCATAGTCCAGCCGAGTTTGTTGTACAACCGTGCTAAAAACAACAATACGTATGTTTGGTATTTTTCTTCCTCTTGCGGCGTAAGCGTTTCTTGGTTTAGCGCTTTTTGAAACGCCGCTTCTGCTTCTTTTTCGGTCGTGTCTACAAACGGGAGTGTGCGAAGCCCATGGTCAGAAAGAACACAGCCTTCCTCGGCAAAGAATGTCGCCCGTTTTTCAAGCGCCTCCAATAAAGAGCGGAGCGATGAAATGTCCACTTCTGCCGCAGCCCCTAACGTTTCTAAATACGGGACAAAGCTAGGCGCTGAAGCAACCAATGCTTTGTCTGGGCGAAAGGCAGGGTACACCGCTGCTTGGCACGCTCCCTCTTTTCTAATTTGCTGATGGGCTTCTAAATGGTCGCTCGGATCGTCTGTTGTGCAAATCACTTTGACATTAGATTCCTTGATGATGCCTTGGACTGACCGCTCTGGTGCTGCCAGTTGTTCTTTCGTGGCGCTCCATATGGCTTCAGCTGTCTCACTGCTTAACAGTTCGTCAATGCCAAAATAGCGTTTCAATTCCAAGTGCGTCCAATGGTAGAGAGGGTTGCCCATTGTATAAGGGACTGTTTCCGCCCATTTAAGAAACTTCTCTTTGTCATCCCCATCGCCTGTAATAAACGTTTCCTCGACGCCGACAGCACGCATTGCCCGCCATTTGTAATGATCCCCATGGAGCCAAATTTCGCTAATGTTGTTAAATTGGCGGTTTTCGGCAATTTCTTGTGGGGGGACATGGCAATGGTAGTCTATAATCGGCAGCGTTTTTGCATACGTATGGTAAAGTGTTTCTGCTGTCTTATTTTGCAACATAAAATTTTCGTGAATGAATGCTTTTCCTGTTGAGGTCATTTATTTCAGCTCCTCCATCGCTACTGTGTCCATATCCGTAAACGTGTAATTTTCTCCAGCCATCGCCCAGATAAATGTGTAATTGCTTGTGCCAACGCCTGAATGAATCGACCATGGCGGCGAAATGACAGCCTGTTCATTTTTGATCACTAGATGGCGCGTTTCCTGTGGCTGACCCATAAAGTGGAACACACGCGTATCTTCTTCCATATCAAAATACAAATAGGCTTCCATCCGCCTGTCATGAAGATGAGCAGGCATTGTATTCCACATATTGTTTGGCTCAAGCAGCGTCATCCCTACCATTAACTGGCAGCTTTCAATTCCGTCTTTATGGACATACTTGTAAATCGTGCGGTTATTGGATTCAGCATCTGAACCTAATTTCGTCGGTTGCGCTTCTCCAATCGGTGCCAATTTTGTCGGATATGTTTGATGGGCAGTGGCTGACACTAAATAAAACCGGGCTGGTTGTTGTGGATCGTTGCTTGCAAATTCGACATGTTCATTGCCTCTACCGACATAGAGGCAGTCACGCTTTGCCATTTTATATGTGTCTTTTCCGACCGTTACTGTCCCTTCACCACCGATATTGATAACAGCCAACTCCCGCCTTTCAAGAAAATAATCGGTTTTTAAAGCATCGCCTGCGTCTAGGGCAATCGCTTCATGGCTTGGAACAGCGCCGCCGATTATTAATCGGTCATAGTGGGAGTAGCTTAAATGGAGCGCCCCCTCTTCAAACAGCGATTCGACTAAGAAAGCTTCTCTCATTTCCTCTGTTGTATACGTTTTAAAATCTCTTGGCCCTACTTCATAACGAATATCCATTTCCATTTCCCCTTTTCACGTTTTCGTTTGTTAGAGTCACAATGGTTCGTTTATGCACTTAACCAACCGCCATCGACTGCTAGAATATGGCCATTCACATAGTTTGACGCCTCCGATGCGAGAAAAACAACAGGGCCTTTCAAATCATCAGGGAGCCCCCATTCGCCTTTCGGAATTCGCGAGCTAATGTAAGCATAACGGCTTTCATCTGTACGAATCCCTTCTGTATTGTCTGTTACCATATACCCTGGGGCAATCGCATTGACGCGCACCCCTTTTTTGGCCCACTCATTGGCAAGTGCTTTCGTCAAACCGGCAACGGCATGTTTGCTTGCTGTATAGGCGGCAACGCGCAATCCGCCTTGGAACGACAGCATCGAGGCCACGTTAATAATCGATCCTGATCCCTTTTCAAGCATATGTGCGCCAATTTCCCGAGACAGCGTAAATACAGCATCCAAGTTGACGTGCAGCACTTCCCGCCAAGATGCATCATCCAACACGTTTGCATCAGCCCGCTTAATGATACCGGCATTATTGACCAATATGTCAACGCTTTCAACATGATCCAAAACTTTAGCGGCCAATTCCTTTGCCCCATCAGGCTGAGATAAATCGGCGTTTATCCCATAAAATCGCCCGCCAATTTCCTCTACTTTTTGTTTTGTTTCCATCATATCGCTAATTCCTGCACCAATGATGTTAGCACCCGCTTCGGCAAGTCCGAGCGCCATCCCTTGGCCAAGCCCTCGGCTAGCGCCAGTGACGACGGCTGTTTTTCCTGCAAGCGAAAACATTTCCATCCCCACTCCCCCCTTATTTGTTTGTTTTGGTTCATTTACGTTTGATCATACCATAGCTTTAAACAGCTTACAACTAGGCATTGTTTTTTACTGCACTTGTTAATAAACATTGATGCCGTATTCATTCTCCAAGACGCTTCGCGTTTCACTGTCTAACAAGTCATCGCTGACAAGTTCGTCAATTTCTGTGATGTCTGCAAATCGCATTAAACCAACTTGGCCAAACTTGCTTGAATCAGACAGCAAGATTGTTTTTCGTCCGCAATTGATGGCCGCTCTTTTCCATTCATAGTGAAAGCTGTTTAGTATCGATAAGCCGTGATCAATAGAGACGCCAGTCGCCCCTAAAAATACTTTTTGCACATACAACGACTTGAGCATTGCCGTCGTTTGCTGGCTATACAGTGCCGAAGAAGTGCCAAGGCGTGTTCCTCCGAGCAAAATAAGCTGGATTGCTTCTTTTTCGTAAAGGGCGTTCGCGATCCGGATGTCATTAGTAATGACTGTCATCGGCTTGTCGCCAAGGCGCTCAGCAAGGGCAAGCGTCGTACTGCCGCCATCTAGCAAAATCACGTCATTCTCACAAATCAACGCTTTTGCTTTTTCCGCAATAGCGTGCTTTTCCTTTTCATTTCTTTGCTCCCGTTCCTGAATCGGAAACAAGCTTGTATCGGTTTCCATTAATACGGCACCACCATGAACACGCTTGAGCAGCTTTTTTTCTTCGAGGCGCTCTAAATCTAGGCGGATTGTTTTTTCGGTAACACCAAGCCATTCGCTCGCTTGGGAAACGCGTATCGATTTGTGTTTCGCTAAATAGGCAAGCAGTTTTTCGTGCCGTTCCAATGTGAACATGATTCTTCACCTCTCTGTTCCATTATCACACATAACCGAACATAAATAAACATAAAAACAGGCAGCTTTTTATAAAACTGCCTGTGTGTATACCGCATACCGACTCTCTCATTTACTGCCTACCCTAGAAATGGAATGACAAGACCTCCGTAAACAAATGAGGCGACAATCACTAATGCCGGATGGACTTTTGCCTTTGTCAATAGCAGAAAAGCAACCGCTGCAATTGCCAATGACTGAAGCCAACCAATTTGGGCAGCAGCATCGCCAATGATATCGAACGTCAACACTACCATCAATATGCAAATAACAGGTTGAACAGCAAGGGAAATGCCTTTGACCACATTTGACTGGCGGTACTTTCGCAAAACACGCATCAACAAAATCATGGCCAGCGCTGATGGAACAATGGTCGCTGCATGAGCAACGATAAACCCTGGCCAGCCCCCGGCAGCAAACCCGACATACGCAGCAATTTTTGTTGCAATCGGCCCTGGCAGAGCATTGGCCAAGGCAAGGACATTGGAAAACTCATCGCTCGTCAACCACTGATAGCGGTTGACAATTTCCTCAAACATAAGCGGAATGGAAGCCGGGCCTCCACCATAGCCTAGCAAGTTAGCAAGAAAAAATGCGATAAATAAATATAATAAAATCATGACGACTCTCCTTTTTGCCTGCTCCGCCATTTATCCATCAGTTTATAATGAAACACACCGTAAATAATGAAGGCAATAATCACAAAGCCAGGATGTACGTCAAACCCTTGCAAAGCGGCAAAGGCAATAACAAAAGTGAGCATGCCAAAAACCCAGCCAAAACCTTTAACCGCCTTCTTGCCAAAATCATACGCCATTTGCGCAAGCAATACGGCGATAACAGGTGTAACTGCGCCTATCATGCCAGCAACCACTTCCGAACCACTGATAGCATCAACAAGCGAAAAAAGCAACACCATCGCTACACTCGTAGGAAAAATGTGCCACAACGTTGCCCAACAAGCACCCGTCCAGCCCTTCAATCGATAACCTAAATAGGCTGCCATTTTCGTTGCCACTGGTCCTGGCAACGTATTAGCAATCGCCAGCGTCTCGCCAAATTCTTCATTGTCCATCCATTTATACGTATCAACAGCTTCCACTCGAAACAGTGGCATGACAGACGGGCCGCCGCCAAACCCAAACAGCCCTGTCCGCAGCATCGCTAGTGCTAGCTGCCTATATTGCGTTGTGGTTTCCTTCTCCACTGCCGTTATCCCTCTTTTCGCTATTCATTCGTAGTTTACAAAGCTCCGCTTAGCGCTATAACCGAATTTTAGCAATGTCAAAGTCAGGGACAAGCCCTTGTTTCATTGCTCGGCCTAACAAGTTCTCAATCGCTTGATAGCCATCTTCTCCAAGTGACTTCGTAAACTCATTTACGTAAAGTTCAATATGAGCATTGGCGACTTCTGCTGAAAGCTCTTGGGCATGGGAAAGCACATAATCGCTTGTCTCTTCAGGGTGTGCCCATGCATACTCAACTGATTGTCGGGCCCACTTGGCCAATTGCTCTTTATCGAGAGAACGCTTGGCAATAATCGCGCCTAACGGAATCGGATATCCTGTATCTTGTTCCCACCATTCGCCTAGATCTTGCAACAGGGACAAGCCATACGTTTCGTATGTAAAGCGTGCTTCGTGGATGACAAGCCCTGCATCGACTTCTCCTTTTGCGACTGCAGGCATAATACGGTCAAATGGCATCACTTTTATAAAGATGTTATTTTTAGGAAGTTTTTGTTCAGTCCAGAGACGGAACAATAAGTATGCAGTCGAGCGGTCACTTGGCACAGCAACCGTTTTCCCTTCAAGAGTCGCTGCTTCTTGCGGCTCTTTCGTTAACACAAGGGGTCCGCACCCACGACCAAGAGCGCCTCCGCTCGGCACTAGACAATAATGGTCCAGTACATACGGCAACGCAGCATAAGAAATTTTCATAACTTCAGGCCCCGTCTGATCAATCGCCCAGTAGTTGGTGCGGTCAATATCGGCATAGGTTACATTTAACTTAGGGGCACCAGCAATCTTTCCGTGAACCCATGCATAAAAGACAAATGTGTCATTTGGACATGGTGAAAAGGCAATCTCCAAGTTGTTCAACCTCCTTCAATTTTTCTGCTGCTTTCGTCAACGACGAAAAAGCACTCGCAAATTCCCAGCTTGCTTTATCGCGAATGCCTACTTGGTTTGAAATGGACCTAACCTCGGCAAAAGGCAAGCCAAACTCCGCTGCTGCACTAGCTACTCCAAACCCTTCCATCGCTTCCGCCACTACATCTTTTCCATAGGATTGGCGGACGTTTAACGTCGTTTCTGTCCCAGTCACAGTCATCACGGACAAAATTGTACCCGTTGCCACAGATACAGCTTCTTGAAGTTTCCCAATATAAGAATCGTTTGCAACTGCAGGCAACGTTTGTGTACCAAAACCGAGCGCATCAATCGTCAAAAACCCTTCAGGTGACTCTGCTCCTATTTCCGGGGCAATAATCGACGTTGCGACAGCAACCGTGCCATTTGCCGCTTTTCCAGGGAAGCCACCCGCAATCCCCATGTTTATCGTTCCCTGATAATGTTTTTGGGCGAGCTGCCTTGCTGTACGTGCAGCTGCCTGGGCCATCCCTACGCCGCCAACGAGTACTTCATAGGCTGAAGAATTTCCCAACCCTTGTAAGACAGCCTGTTTTTCAGGTTCTACGGAAACGACAATCAAAATAGGCTTCCTGTCTACCACGCGCCAACAATCCTTTCCAACGATTCTAACGGTCTAGTATACCATAAATGAAGTTGCCAACAAAGTCCATTTGTTTGCTTTCGAGCCAGTCAATATAATAATCGCTTCTATTACCTATACATGCAACAAGAAATCGTTCATAGAATGTATTATCTGACAAATAAGGAGTGAATTTGGATGAAAGAATCATTTTTGAAAGCGCTTACTTTATTTTTGTTGTCCTTCCTGCTTTTATGGCCGCAAGCTTCAGCACACGCTGGGTTTCTTGGCGCAGGAAAACCAGCGCCCGGCGCTCCGCCAGGAACCTGGGTTGTTGGTGATACACCAGCAACGACTGCTGGATCGCCGATCTTGTTTGTCCATGGTCTTAATAGTTCCGCGCTCACTTGGTTCGAGCCAAATGACATGTTCGTACACACATATGAGCAAGGATTTCCGAGTGCTTACATCAATTTGCACCCAGATAAATCAAACTGGCAAAATGGCGAGTTACTAGCAGAAAAAATTCGCGATATTTACCACCATTTCGGTGAAAAGGTCACAATTGTTGCCCATAGCAAAGGCGGCGTCGATACGCAAACTGCGCTCCTACATTATGGGGCTGAACCTTATGTAAAAGAAGTCATTACGCTCGGTTCGCCTCACCACGGAAGCGAACTCGCCAACTTAGCATATAGCAACTGGGCTGGCTGGCTCGCGGAAATCATCGGCCAACGCTCAGAAGGCACAGACTCTTTGCAAACAGGGAACATGGCCTATTTTCGAGCGCAAACAGACGGTTTAATCTCTGCACAATCTGTCCCCTTTTCGACGATTTCAGGAACATCCTGGGGCTCATTTGGATCTGCTCTCTATTTCGGCGGAGTGTATTTGCAATTTTTCGGCACGAATGATGGGGCTGTGACAGTGAATAGCTCTAGACTAAGCTACGCCCGAGAACTTGCTTCCAACCGGTGGGATCATATGCAAGTGGCGCAAGGCCATCTTATTTTCCCTTTACTGCAAGCGCAAATGGGTGCACAAGCGAAGGAAGAAGAGCATGCGAAGTCCATGAGCGCAACTATAATCCGCGGCGGCCAATTTAACGAAAATGGCAGCCAGGCTTTTGTCATCGAGCCAAACGTAAAAAAAGCACAAATCTCGGTACTTGCTAATGAAAATCTTGACTCCGCTGAACTTCACTCTCCAGATGGGCAAGTCTATTCTGTTGCCGCCGTCGCTGCCGAGCAAGAGCATAGTGTTTTTTACGGAGCTTATGCTCATCATTTTGAAATGGACCACCCGAGTGCCGGGGAATGGGAACTAAAAATGGAACACCCGCAAACAACAGCCTATTTAGCGGTTATCGCACTTGAAGGCGGCGTTTCGCCAGCCATCGCTTTTGACAGCGTTCGCCTCCAGTCTGACATTGACCCGAATGCCATCGATGTCAGCAAAACACGCTACACCGTCCATGTCAATGATGACAACATCGCAGCCAATACTGCTTCGCTTCACGCGCTGCCGCCCCAAAAAGATGCTTCGCAAACGATTACCATTGATATTGAAGGAATGACAAGAAACGGCGATCGCTTTGAACGGACGATCATTACCAACCGCTATGTCGACAAGCACGGCATTATTTATGAATGATCGACAGATGGCGCCGGCAAGTTTTAGGAGCGGACTAAAATTAGGAAGAATACGATCAATTGTCTGTAAATCCGCAACAACAAAAAGGAACCATACCAAAGCAGCTGGTCCACTAAAACATTGAATTGACAAATACCCAATAATCGTTGCTGGTTCCTTTTTCGATATCGAAAAAGGAACCTTATTTACGAAACGTAACTGGCAGCGGCTTCTCTCAATGAATGACATTGCTTACTGTCGGTTGCGCCTCGTTCTTTTTTAATATTACTCTAATACAATTTTCCAACCTTAAATAATCTTGTTTCGCCGGATTGTTCACATTCAATATACAGACGACCGCTCCGTTTGCCTTTTCTTTTTTTAGCGTTACATAATCGCGGTCTGAAACAATCAAATCTGGCGTTTCCCCTGGCTCACAAAAACGCAAGTGGGGATAAACTTCTTGCACCATTTTTAAACCTATGTTTTTTCCTGCTTCGCCAAAAATGGAATACAGCTTTATTATAATGGGTTTTACTGCACCATCAAAACCCAGTACATTTCTTAATAAAAATCGATACCTATCTAACAATTCTCGTTTTCTATTTTTATCTAACCAAACCACTTGTGTGGTCAAATGATCCAGAAACGAGTCAACCAATTGGTCAGGCTCTGTTTCAGAATGGTCGTTGCTGAAAAAAAAGGAATTACCCTTAAAATAACTGTCTGCCAAATGAATGTTAATTAAGTTAGCATATAGTGTTGTATATTCTTCGCCACTAATCGCGACTCCAAAAAAATCAATAAAACGATCCAACCATTGTATGGTATATTTGACAAAATCAGCAGAAGCGTTGGAAAAAGCATTTTGGATAAAAGAAATGGAACGTTGGTCGCCTTTTTCTAAATAAGAAAAAGAAATAAAGGCTAAGAATAAAAAAGCAATTTCATCCTCTAAATCACGATCATTTATTTTTGTAAGTTCCTTATAAAGGGTATAGATGTCTTTCCGGAATTGTTCAAACAAAGGATGTGTTTTCACAAACACGTCAAAAAAACGATCCCTGGCAATGGTAAACCCTTTGCGGATTCTACTTACGTTTACACCTACCCAATACAACAACGATTCCTGGCAACGCCCAAACGCCTTGTCTAATAATGATTCTGCTTGTTTAAGACTAATCACGTCAAATGGCCATTCTTCTGCCCAGTTGGAATCCCAGTAAAAAAGATAGTAAAAATAACGAATTTGTTTTTCGTCTCCATGAATAATGGGCTCCCTTTTTAATTGAATGTCCAAATCAAACGTATTTAAAAGCGGCACTAATCTTTTAAGAGAACGATAAAGGGATCCATAACTGACATATGCTTCATTTGAAAACTTAACGCTATTGACAAACTGACCCTTGAATACAGTATCTAAAAACTGGTAAGGCAACGAGTTTTGGTTATACAGCCGTTCGATTGTTTTAACGGAAAACGCAAACGAGCGTTCCAACCAATAGCCTTTTGTTTTTTCTGAGCGAACGATTTTGGCTTGGTCTGTTAAGGTTTCTAGTTCCATAGCCAACTCATGTACATTTTTCTTCGCTGTTCGTTTTTCAATACCGCATATTTCTGCTATCTGTGTAAGTGAGACACTTTGACTTTGGGCCTCCAAAAACCTTAGGATTCGTACTTTAGAAACTGCACTCCCATTCAAAAAGTAATCCAAGCCATTCACCTCTTCTCTTGCTTCCATAAATTAAATTGTTCTATTCGTTCTCTGTATTTATTTATATCTATGCTACTGTTGGGGAGACGCTCATTGCCTATTCTATATGTCATTTACAATGTATTCTCCTTACGAAAAACGCCACATAGACCTTTGAAATTCAGGTTTGAGAGGTGCATTGGCAAGAAGCATGCCCTATGGTGACATGCTTATACAGTATGTTCGCTTCTGCTAAAAGCAAAAAGCCAATACTTTTGCCTCGTTCACTTTAAGGGTAAAAACGATGCTCTGTTTAAGTTGTAGGATACGCATAAATAACAAATCGCTCAGGAGCGCTCCCTACATAATGAAAAGGATAACAAGTTGTTATGACTAACACTTCCTCCCCCATTTTCCGAATGACAGAAGTATCATCTGCGGAAACAATTTCAGTTTCTTTTAGCTCATACGTAAATTTGCCATAGGGCATCGTTACAATAAAAGAGTCGCCTATTTCTAGCTCGCCAAAATTACGAAATACAGTGTCTCTATGGCCAGATAACAAAATCTGTTCATTTTGCCCAGGAAAAGCAGATTCGGATAAATGACCGACCCCATTTTTTAAAGCCTCTTCATTGGTCCCTTCAACAACAGCGATTGTCCGATCTAGCTTTGGAATCTCTAATGTTGCAAAGGCTTCGTGAGCGTCTGGACGAAAGGTTTCGACAGCGCCATCGTCTTCGTCTCCTCCGGCACGTATCCATTCACGTTCGGCTTTTTCTATATACGCTTTCGCTTCTACCAGTGATTTGTCTTGAGCGCGTTCATGAGCCATTAGTTGATAAACAAATGCCCCCAAAACAATTAGACCTGTTATGATTAGCAAATTTCCAATTCGTTTCATATCGCGGTCCTCTCTATTTAAACAATCGTGATTCAGCCCTCATGTGCACATAATAGCGACAGTAGCCAGATAAGTAATGTTCTACATCATCAATACGGCTTCGAAATGAATGGTGGCGAATAAAAAAGCTACCAAGAATTCTAGAAGGGTTTTTATAATACATAGCCAATTCTGGATAAAAATATCCATTTCGTTGATATTCTGCGCGTTTGTGAATGGTGTCTTGAAGTTTTTTTTCATCGAATTCTGCTAAAAGGGTTCGATGCTCTGTTTCTTTCATACGCTGAATCATATTGTAAGCTGCCAATGTCAATTCTAAAAAAGTCGGGTATGTGGTGATGCGATGATAGATAAAATCTAGTTTAGCTTGAACATTTTGTAGGCCAAAATGAAAGTACTTTCGCAATGGCTTATATCGTGTCAATTCCTCTGTACAATAACTAAGCCAGTGATCATGGTCTTTCCAATATTCGTTAGCAATAAAGTAATCAAACGCTCTTTCAACCGTCTTCATCCATTTTTCATTTTTGTCTAATTGATAAAGCCTTAGCAAAGCAAAAGCAGCTTCTCCATCATAATAAACAATTCTAAACGCATCTTTTAATTCGAAAGATGGATAATGGAGCACATGGTGAAAGCCGCCATTTTCTTGTTGAAGCTGACATATCCCATTTGCCAACTGTTGGGCAACCGGAAGGTAACGATCATTTTGGAAAACGTCCGTATACTTTGTAAAAGCAAGAATGGCGGCTGCATTCGCTCCTAATTTAACTTCCAACTGATCTTGTTCAACACCGTCGACAACATAGGCAGTCCCTTGCTTCTTATCAACATGTAGCCCCTTTAGCAAATAATCAAGGCCTCTTTCAATTGCCGGAATGGCTTCTTTATCCTGAGTGATTTCTAGCGCTTCGATCATTGCATAAAGTGTACTGGCATGTCTCAACAAATTATAAAAATGAATTTCTTTATCAAAACAAGAAAAATACCCATATGTAAATTGGCCTGCCGCTTTATTCATTTTAGCCAAATAATTAAGTCCACTAGCAATCATTTCTTTTACTTCCCCAGCGTCTAAAGCGGTATCCCGTCTTCCGTTGTCTCTTGGCCCTTCTTTAAGGGTATAAAGCTGCTGGTTTTCCAAAAAGTAACCTTTTGTTGTAAATGTGGTTACCGCCGAAACTTTGTTGAAATCTAATCGTTTTAAATGAGGGCGATGGTTCCGTATATAAGATTGAATGTTTTTTTCGTTTAAATACCCTCGCTTTGTATCTTTGTCAATTTGAATCATTGCGTTTCCATTGATCTCTTGCTCTAAAAAAGCATGGCTAAAGTTTTCATCAAAACTGATGCCTTGCCTAAAGTAGTTCTTTTTTGTTTTGGTCATAATATTAATAAATGACAAAAGCGAGTGTTGTTCAGTACTAGTAACCCAGTCAACTTTTAGACAGGAATATTCCTGCTTCATGAGGGAAACCCCTCTGTTGTAAAGGCGTTTCCAAGCGCGCTGAAAACTATTCTCCTTGACGGTTAAGACCGTTGCTCGTTTATCTAAATAGCCAATAGAAAGAAACAAGATAACCGGCTTTTCTTTTCGTAGTTCCTTGTACCCCCCTGACTCGGTCATAAATGCATGCAGTTGATCCATATCACGGTTAAATATTTGGGTAAGTTTCTGGTTCATGGCTCAACCTCCTGGATTAGTTAAAGGGAAGCAAATGCTAATAGCGCATTTGCTTCCTTATTTAACACTTCTATTTCTTTCTTCTAAATAGACGAGCACTTATTCCAGCTAATAGTGCTGCCATTCCCGTAACTCCTACAGTCCAAATGGAAGTTGCTGTATCTGGGAGCTTCTTCCCATCTTTCGAAGAGTCTTGCTTACCAGTATAGTCTCGATCGACTCGATTTTTATCAGTAACCCTGTCCTTATCGGTATCCGCATCGGCATCGGCATCCGCGTCCGCGTCGGCATCGGCATCTGCGTCCGCGTCAGCATCCGCATCGGCGTCTGCGTCGGCATCCGCATCCGCGTCGGCGTCCGCATCAGCGTCCGCGTCGGCATCCGCGTCGGCGTCCGCATCCGCATCGGCGTCCGCATCAGCGTCCGCATCCGCATCCGCATCCGCATCGGCGTCAGCATCCGCATCGGCGTCCGCATCCGCATCGGCATCCGCGTCAGCATCAGCGTCCGCGTCGGCGTCGGCATCGGCATCGGCATCCGCGTCCGCATCCGCATCCGCATCGGCGTCCGCGTCGGCATCGGCATCGGCGTCCGCATCAGCGTCCGCATCGGCATCCGCGTCAGCGTCGGCATCGGCGTCCGCATCCGCATCAGCGTCAGCGTCGGCATCGGCATCGGCGTCCGCATCCGCGTCGGCATCAGCGTCCGCGTCGGCATCGGCATCGGCGTCAGCATCAGCGTCGGCATCAGCGTCCGCGTCAGCATCCGCATCGGCGTCCGCGTCTGCGTCGGCATCCGCATCCGCATCCGCATCGGCGTCAGCGTCGGCATCAGCGTCAGCATCCGCGTCGGCGTCCGCATCCGCATCGGCATCGGCGTCAGCGTCAGCGTCCGCATCGGCGTCCGCATCCGCATCCGCATCGGCGTCAGCGTCCGCATCCGCATCGGCATCAGCATCGGCGTCCGCATCAGCGTCCGCATCCGCATCAGCGTCGGCATCCGCATCAGCGTCAGCGTCGGCATCGGCATCGGCGTCAGCATCCGCATCGGCGTCCGCATCAGCGTCCGCATCCGCATCAGCGTCCGCATCCGCATCAGCGTCAGCGTCCGCATCGGCGTCAGCGTCCGCATCCGCATCGGCGTCAGCGTCGGCATCCGCATCAGCGTCAGCGTCGGCATCGGCATCAGCGTCCGCATCAGCGTCGGCATCGGCGTCAGCGTCCGCATCCGCATCGGCGTCAGCGTCTGCGTCGGCATCCGCATCCGCATCCGCGTCGGCGTCCGCATCAGCGTCCGCATCGGCATCAGCGTCCGCGTCGGCATCGGCGTCAGCGTCGGCATCCGCATCAGCGTCAGCGTCGGCATCGGCATCGGCGTCAGCATCCGCGTCGGCGTCCGCATCCGCGTCGGCATCGGCATCAGCGTCGGCATCGGCATCAGCGTCCGCATCGGCGTCAGCGTCCGCATCCGCATCGGCGTCAGCGTCGGCATCGGCATCAGCGTCCGCATCGGCGTCAGCGTCGGCATCCGCATCGGCGTCAGCATCGGCGTCCGCATCCGCGTCGGCGTCAGCATCCGCGTCCGCATCAGCGTCAGCGTCGGCATCCGCATCGGCATCAGCGTCCGCGTCGGCATCGGCATCGGCGTCAGCATCGGCATCGGCATCACTGTCGTCATCAAATATTACTGTATCATAATCACCAATGCTGCTTAGCAGTTGAAGGTCAATTGTACTATCGTGTACACCTGCGCCATAAATTGGGACTTCTCCAGATGCGTCGGTGCCATCCACTTTTGTGTTTAGTGTAACTTCTGTCCTTCCAAGCAATTGCACGCCAGCCAAGTCATTGGATAGATCAACGGCCCCACTGGAAATATTATCAATTAGACCTAAAAGCGGTTGTACAAGTGCTTGAAGAGGCTCTAGAGGAACAGAAATACCGCCGCCCAAAATGTCAATGCTGACATTGCCAATCGCATCTACTACGTCATTCAGTAATTGAACCACCACATCTTGAACCGCTGATTCAAGGTGGTTTCCTAAGCCATCTGAAAAATTAACAAGAATTGAACCGTCTGGCTGGACGACTGCTTCTACTTCATCATTATAAGCAAGCAGATCAGCCAGCGCCCCATCTATATTATTAAGCGCACTTAGAGCATCTTGTAATTCTGTTAATCCACTTACACGAATTAAAGGCGCCGTAATTGGATTATTTACAATCCGGTCAACTGCAGCAACCAAGTCATTAACTGTAGTGTTCAATTGCTGCGTGATATCCCCTATTAAATTGCCTACAGTTGGCAAAGCATCCATTGTAACTGGAAGGATTTCTACCCTGACTTGCGCTGGCCCTTCTACGGTCCACTTATCAGCAAGGTCAGGAGAATAAAAGATAACCGTACGCTCTGGACCGAAGAGCTCAGCATCAGCAAGGCCTCGCCCAGTTAAAGAAAGCCCAAGATCATAAAGCCCATTTTCATCAGCATCACCAAGTTGAGCATTGACTGCAACATCCGTCAATAATTGAAACTCTGTTAGACTAGCTGCCGAAGCGTAGGCACTTGGGTTCGTCAATACATTTCCAGATACGCCTTCAGCATTAAGATTGCTAAAAGGCACTATTGTTAGAGTTGTAATCGC
This sequence comes from Shouchella rhizosphaerae, assembly GCF_900142675.1. Lineage (GTDB taxonomy): Bacteria > Bacillota > Bacilli > Bacillales > Bacillaceae_D > Shouchella > Shouchella rhizosphaerae. The sequence goes on from NZ_FRBS01000004.1 coordinate 365,343, forward strand.
CGTAGAAGCGACCACTTTTGAAAGAGTGTTCATTTTTCTTTTTTGCCTATTTTTCATCTTTTTCTTGTAATCGTACTTTTTCGAAGACAATAGTCCACACTTCCTCTGTTAAGTATTTTCTCTCGGTAACTTTATTGGTAAAAAGCAAAAAAGCATACATAATAAAGCCATTTTTCCGAATATTAACCGCGCACTAAAAAGCTATTATAAATAGCCACTGCTGCCCTAAAAGGTGTATGCAACCGATAACCGACAGCGGTTTCGTATACCGAGGAATGACAAGGATTGCTTGCGAATGCTTCATAACGTACTTTTTAAAATCTGCTTAAACGAATAGGACAAGAAAAACGATCACTCCCCTTTTCATGTTTGGTTTCTCCTAAGCACACATCAAAGAGGAACTAAGGCCTATTTATACGAAACAAATAGGTCTATTTATTTATTTTAGTGTACTTGATACGCATGATAGCATACGAATAGTCTAGTCACGTATCATCTTTTCCCTACTTACATACCATTCACTCAACCCAACACAATACTTAAGTCCTGCACCAAAAGATGCCTGAGATTGGGTGTACGGATCTTCTGGGGAACTATTCCCATTGAAAAATAGACTTGATATAAAGTAATTATTATCGCAGAGAAACCGTTAATGTTAGGCGGGTTATACACCATTACAACCCTTTAAATAGAATGATGTATGTTGGTTTAATAATTCATTTCTCCTATTATGTTTTAAATCTATTAAATTTTATTTTCTGTGATAGAAATATCTCAACAAACCTTTAAAAGATTTCCCCTTATTTAGACATGTTATGATAGGTATTCTTTAAGATCTCTATTAAAATTGTTCAGCAGTATTTAACTATATGTAAAAATAAAACCGTTGGTGCTGCGCTATAATGAGGATTAAAAACCGAACAAGAAAGTACGTGGAAGGTTTGGTAGTTTTGAGAGAAGAATTTTAAAATGAGATACTAGAGAACAATTCCATCATTAACCCTAGTAAAAAAATGCATTCTTTGCCTCCTAGATTTTTTATAGGAGATTCTTTTTTGCACGTTTAAAATCTTTTAGGTAACTGTAAATATAAATGGGGCTACTATTTAGAAGTGATGCCGGTGGGTAGACAGCCATACGGGATTGCCTTAGGCTTTAAGAATATACTTGAACTCCTTCCGTTTTTGATATTGAATGAAAGGGAGATTGGTGGCCATTTGGGCGAAAAAACCTAGTAACAACAGATAACTTGGAACCACGCTATTATTATCGATCTCCGTCCTAGCATACTTGCAGTAAGGAGATGCGCCACTTTTGGATAAAATAGTGCCTCACCCGCAAGCGAGATGACGCCTTTCATACAAAAAAGCCGCAATGAACCAGTTATTATGATCCCTTACGGCGTGTCAATACAAGCGTTTGAATAGCTGTTCCTCTTAATTCTATACGCCTTTCAACCACTCATCGACTTTATCTTGGTTGGCATTCACCCATTTTTCCGCTGCTTCTTCTGGCTCCATTCCGTCTTTTGCCATATACAACATGACTTCATTCATATCGTCTGCTGTCCAGTAAAATTGGTCGAGAATCCGATACGCTTCTGGCTTTTCTTCGTCCAAGCCTGCGCGGACAATTGTGCGGATTTCTCCGTTTGCTTCATAGATGCCTTTGCTGTCCTCAAGAAATTTTAAATCATACGAATTAAACTTCCAGTGAGGTTGCCAAGCGGTAATGACAATTGGTTCTTGCGCTGCATAGCGGTTGCCAAGCTCTGCCGTCATAATCGCATCTGAACTTGCTGACAACGTAACGTCATCAATTCCATATTCACGAAGCGCCTCTTCCGTTGTCATCATTACGCCTGCGCCAGCGTCAATGCCTGTGATGGTACTGACGACGTCAGCCGACAATTCTTCGATGCTGTCAATCTCCATATACGCTGGGACAGCTAAGCCAGTTTGTGCCCCTTCCAAATTAGCTCCTAAATCGATAATGTCATCTTTATGCTGTTCATAGTGGACTTTCATATCTTCTGGCAGCCATCCGGCAACATGGGCATCGGCGCTTCCGTCTGCCACTGACGACCACATGATTCCTTGCTCAACACTTGTTAACGTCACATCATAACCGGCTTGTTCCAAAGCAATCTTCACTACATGGTTTGAAGCGATTTCAGAATCCCATACAACGTAAACGAGTTCAATTTCTTTGGCTTCTTCCCCTTGGGCGCCACAGGCCGACATCATAGGCAAAGCCAATAGCAAAAACGCAAGCAAGCGAATGGTTTTCATTACCGATCATCCTCTCAATTATGTATAATATATTTAAAACGAATTAAATATTTTAGACACTATACTAACATAGCCTCTCGTTCTGTCAACATCCAACAGAACCGCCAGTCTTTCGCTACCTTGCTTTATTACAGGTAAACAGCTATACTATCGCTAAATTTCGTTAAATTGCAATTGAGGTGTTGAAATGGAAAAGGATGAACATGTTTTTGAAAAATTAGAGCAAGCGCACGCTATCATTAAAGACGGCATAGCCGATACGATGGACATTTATGGGGTAAACCGTTCAGTCGGGCAACTTTATGCGACTTTGTATTTAAACGACGGGCCAATGACGCTCGATGACCTTCGCGATGAATTAGGAATGAGTAAAGGCAGTATGAGTATTGGTGTACGCAAACTTCTAGAAGAAAAAATTATCCACCGCGTGTACCGAAAAGGCGAGCGTAAAGACTTGTATGAGGCTGAAAAAGACTTCTTTCAATTTTTTATTTCCTTTTTTACGCGAAGATGGGAACGGGAACGTAGCGTGAACCTTCAGGCAGTTAAACAAGCCATTCCTCTGTATGAAGCATTAGTGGATGATGCTGAGACGCCAGATGAGGTACGGGCGGAAGCCGCACACACATTAAAAAAAATAACGGCTTCTCTTGAATATTATGAGTTTCTTGGTTTGCTAGTAGAACAGTTCCAAACTGGAAATCTTGCCAAAGATCTAGTAGAACGCTATAAAAACGAAAACGGCACCTCCTAACAAAGAACTTAGCTGCTACAACCATATCAAGTTTTCGTTAAAGAACCTCCTAAAATAGTATCCTTACAATGGGCATCACTATTTTAGGAGGCTTTTTTTTGACACAAACAAACAGAAATGCTATGTTTATTTTGTATAAAACGTTTAATATATATTAAACAAAATAAAGGAGAGAGGTTGATGATTCGCGGAAAGATGTTTATTAACGGGGAATGGACGGAGGCAAAGAATGGCCGCGTTCGAGAAATTATTAATCCTTTTAACCAGGAAGTGATCGCAACAGTGCCAGAAGGTTCGGCTGAAGACAGCCAAGCTGCGATTGCAGCCGCCCGAGCTGCCTTTGATGAAGGCGTTTGGTCCTCTGCATCCGCAAGTGAACGAGGTGAACGGGTGCGTCTAATTGGCCAAAAAATAGCCAATCAAAACGAGGAATTTGCCCGTTTGGAGTCGCTTGATACAGGTAAAACGCTTGAAGAAAGCCGAACAGATATGGAAGACATCGCCAATGTGTTTTTTTATTTTGCTGGTCTGGCGGACAAAAATGAGGGCGAGGTCATTCGGAGCCCGCTTCCGAACTCAACAAGCATCGTTGTCCGTGAACCTGTAGGCGTGTGCGGGCTAATTACGCCTTGGAATTATCCGTTGTTGCAAGCAGCATGGAAATTGGCGCCTGCACTCGTTGCCGGAAATACCCTTATTTTAAAGCCAAGCGAACTTACACCTCTTACGACGATGAAGCTATTTGAGCTGTTTGAAGAAGTCGGGCTTCCAACAGGAGTGGCCAATCTTGTGCTTGGCACAGGCAAGGAAGTTGGCGCACCGCTTGCCGAAAGTACAGATGTCGACTTGATCTCATTTACTGGAGGCATTGAAACAGGCAAGACCATCATGCAAGCGGCAAGCAGTAACGTTAAAAAAATGGCTTTAGAACTTGGCGGCAAAAACCCTAATATCGTCTTTGCTGATGCCGATTTTGAGACAGCCATTGACCAAGCCTTAAACGCTGTCTTTTTCCATGCTGGCCAGGTTTGTTCAGCTGGCTCGCGCTTGCTTGTGGAAGAAGCGATTCATGATGATTTCGTAGAAGAGTTAGTAAAGCGGACGAAACGTATCAAGCTTGGCAATGGTTTTGATGAAAAAACAGAGTCTGGGCCGCTTATCTCGGCCGCCCACCGCGCCAAAGTTGAAAGCTACATTCAAATCGGATTAGATGAAGGCGCTACACTTGCTTGTGGCGGGAAACGCCCAGATGCGGCAGAACTGCAAAACGGCTTTTTTCTAGAACCGACTATTTTTACGAACTGCCGCAGCAGCATGCGCATCGTCCAAGAAGAAGTGTTTGGTCCTGTACTTACAGTCGAAACATTCAGAACAACAGAAGAAGCGATCGCAAAGGCAAATGACACCATCTATGGGCTTGCTGGCGCTATTTTTTCCAATGATATTGGCAAAGCAGAACGCATTGCAAGCAAACTTCGTTTAGGAACGGTATGGATCAATGACTTTCACCCATACTTTGTCCAAGCACCTTGGGGAGGTTACAAACAATCTGGCTTCGGGCGGGAATTAGGCAAAATCGGCTTAGAAGAGTACACGGAAACAAAGCATATTTTCCGCAATAAGCAACCGCAACCAATCGGCTGGTTCCGCGGGTAAAATGAATTGAGGAGCGATAAACATGAGCATGCATATGAAAATTGAATCGATGTTAAACTACCATACTTTTGAAGTGCCGACCGCTATTAAGCATGGCATTGGCGCTATCTCCCACCTTGGCGAAGAAGTCCGCGCCCTTGGTTCCAAAAAAATATTGCTTGTGACGGACCCTGGCATTTACAACGCAGGCATTACAAGACCAGTCGAACAAAGCCTCGAGAAAGCGGGCATTGACGTCGTCCTTTTCAACGAAGTTGAGCCCAATCCACCAACACGATTAATCGCCAAAGGTTCCAGCGTTTATGCGGAACATCGCTGCGACGGCTTAGTGGCTGTCGGCGGCGGCTCTTCTATGGATACAGCTAAAGCAATTGGCGTGGAAGTGACACACGAAGGCACAGTCCTTGATTACGAAGCAGCAGAGGGCAAGAAGCCGCTTAAACGGCGAATTCCACCATTGGCAACTGTTCCAACCACTGCCGGAACAGGTTCGGAAGTGACGCAATGGGCAGTCATTACGGATGAACAACGGAAATACAAATTCAATACAGGCGGCCCTCTTATTGCTGCACACGTAACCATTATTGATCCACAATTGCATACTTCAATGCCTCCTCATGTCACAGCGATGACAGGCATTGATGCCATAGCCCATGCCATTGAGTGCTACACGATGAAATATGCACAACCGGTTACAGATGCTGTCGCCTTGTTGGCAATTGAATATGCAGCCACCTACATACGCCGCGCTTTTGCAGACGGGGATGACCTAGAAGCACGCTATGGGATGGCGCAAGCTGCAATGTTGGCGGGGCTTTCCTATGGAAGCGAATCGGCTGGGGCCGCCCACGCAATGAGCCAGTCCCTTGGCGGCATCGTCCCTGTAGCTCATGGACAATGTGTGGCAGCGATGATGGGACCGGTCATGGAATTCAACTGGAAAGGAGCGCCTGAACGTTTTGCCCGCATTGCCCAAGCATTCGGCCTAAACACAACGGCTATGACAACCAATGAGGCGGCCAAGGCAGCAGTCCGCTATATGTATGAGTTAGTTGAAGAGCTGGAAATCCCATCGCTTGAAGACCAAGGTGTTGACAAAACACAAATTAGCCGTTGGGCCGAAGAAGCGTTGAAAGATCCACAAACCATCGGAAATCCTCGTGACTTGACGCTTGCTGATTATGAATGGATTTACAAACGCTGCTTTAACCTCGTACCAAGCACCCTTTAAACAAAACGAAGAGCAAGCCGCTTTTGCGCGGCTTGCTCAATTTACTGGCTGTCGTCCTCTTGTTTTTGCTTATCATATTCCATTAATGCTTGTTCGACATTGACTAAATGAACCATCATCGCCTGGTGGGCTTTGTCTTTGTCTTGCGCTTCCACCGCCTTATAAATTTGCTCATGCTCATCATGAAGCTGTTTAAGCGTTTGTGTTTCGGCGTAAAGGCTGATTTTTCGGCTTTCATACATGGTCATCACGAGCGTGTCAGACAACTTTTGCATCATTTCCATCAGCAAATCGTTTTCTGTCGCCTCGGCCAAAGCGAGATGAAATCGAACATCGGCCTCCTCGCCTAAATCCTTGCCAGCTTCTGCCTTGGCCATTTGCGAAAGCGCCTCTTCGATCTTGGCAAGATGGTCAGCGCTGCGGTTTTCAGCCGCCAAACTCGCGACGCCGACTTCGAGGATTTTTCGCACTTGGAATAAATCCTGTTTCTCTTTATTCGACAAAACGCCCTTGATTCCGACTGGTTTGACCATACTTGAAAAATCGAATTTATTAACAAATGTGCCTTCTCCTTGGCGGATCGTCACAAGCCCGACTGCACGCAATGCGCTCAATGCTTCCCTAACGGCTGATCGACTTACTTGAAATGTCGCCGACAGCTTTTCAACTGAATCGAGTTTTTCCCCTGGTTGAATATCGCCACTCCGAATCATGTCCTCGAGTTGGTCGCGGATTAGTTCGGACACTTTTTTAGACTTTACTTGTTTTAAGGACATAGCAAACACCTCATTTGCAACTTCTCGTTTTAAGTATAGCATATGCAAACGAGCAACATCCTTTTGCTGACTAGTAAAAAGCATCTGCAGTATCCTTCTTCTACCTGAAGCAACATTTAACAACTAAAAGGCCAGCGGTAACGCGCTGGCCTTGGGTGTTTTTTACTTGTCGTCGACTACTATATAGCACGCTTTTAGCGGGCCGTGCACGCCAACTACTAAACTCATTTCAATATCCGCACTGTTGCTTGGCCCTGAAATAAAATTGATGCATGATGGGAGGCGTCCTTCGCCTGTTAGTTGCCGAATGTGGCGCGCCGCTTGCGTCATCCGCGCTACTAGCGTGCTTTTCGGGATGATCGCGATATAATAGCGCGGCAACAAACTGACAGAACGCCCTTTGCCATTGCTGCTAAACAATGTCACTGTTCCCGACTCAGCAAGAGTGATATCGGAAAAGGTAATGCCTACGTCTGCTATTTCTGCCTGCTCAATCGAACGTTTGCTGTCACGATTGTCCCATAATGAAACAGAGGGGCGCGTCAAAAAGGAGCCGAGGCCAAACTCATGAAAACGACGGTCATCCCAAGCAATGACCGATTTCGCTCCATACATGTCGATTGTTTCATCAAGTGCCGTCTCTAACTGACCGCTCTCCACTTGTTTAAAGTCTGTATGAATCGCCACGCATTGTTCTTTCAGCACTGTGACCAACTCATCTTTTGAAGCGTCTTTTAATACTTCAAATTGAGGGGAAACTCGATAATTGGGCCGTAACACCCCTTCTGTTTGGCGGGGCCGGCCAAGTTGATTGGCCACATGATCGAGAAAAGAATCGCGGTTTTTAATCATGCGCCCCCTCCTTTTGCCGTGCTTTAAACCAATCACGGAACCGTTCTTTGGCCGGAGCTGGCAAATGGCGGACATCTGTCCAACCTTTTAGCGGCCCTGGCCCTTTTGGAATTGCGCCATCCTTTACAAACGGGAACAGCAAAAATGGCACTACTTTGGTTCCAGCCTTATACAACATAGGCGAACTTGCACCAATTCCAAACCCTTTCATCGCCAACGCCTCCGTTCGCGCAGTCCGCTTTTGTTCGGCGATAACGCGACGATGCTTAATCAACAGTTCGTGAAGGGGAATTTTGACAGGGCACGCATCCGTGCAAGCCGCACATAAGCTTGACGCGTAAGGCAACTCTTTGTGGTCTTCATACCCTTCCAACAACGGTGTTAATACTGCCCCAATCGGCCCTGGATAAATCGAGCCGTAGGAATGACCGCCGACGTGGCGGTACACAGGGCAGACATTGATGCAAGCTGCGCAGCGGATGCAATGAAGCGCTGCTTGGAATTCAGTGCCGAGAATATTGGAGCGCCCATTATCGACAATGACGAGGTGAAACTCTTCAGGACCATCGGCATCGCCATCTTCACGAGGACCTGTGAGGCCTGTCACATAACTCGTTAATTTTTGGCCGACTGCACTTCGGCAAAGCATGCTAACTAAAATGTCAAGTTCTTCCCATGTCGGCACAATCCGTTCCATCCCCATAACGGCAATATGTGTTTTAGGCAGTGCGGTCGCGAGGCGGGCATTTCCCTCATTCGTGACCAACGAAATGCTTCCTGATTCTGCTACGGCAAAATTGCAGCCTGTAATGCCCACATCTGCTGACAAAAACTCTTTGCGGAGCTGTTCACGAGCAAACAACGTCAGCTCTTGGGGATTCTCTGACTTTGTATAACCTTTGCGGGCTTTAAACGTATCACGGATCTGTTCTTTATTTTTGTGCAATGCTGGCGCGACGATATGGGAAGGGGGATCATGGTCGTCTATTTGTAAAATGTACTCCCCCAGGTCGGTTTCAATGACTTCGCAGCCAATGTCTTCGAGCGCTTTGTTCATGCTAATTTCTTCGGTTACCATCGATTTGGATTTGACGACTTTTTGCGCTTCTTTGCTGCTTACAATTTCCTTGATATACTGATTCGCTTCTTCAGCCGTTTGCGCAAAATAAACATGTCCTCCCGCCTTCTCAACGTTTTCGCTAAGCTGGTGCAAATAAAAATCAATATGATTGAGCGTGTGTGAGCGGATTTCTTCTGCGAGTGTGCGCCACTCCTCCCAATTGCCAAGCTCCTTTTCCGCTGAACCTTTTGATGTTTTCAGCCGTTCCTGGGCCGAGCTGACCGCTTGGCGCATAAAACCGTCTTGGAGCCCTTTTTCAACCCGTTTTGAAAAAGGGGCATCGCTTATTTTAATGGCCACATTCCTCACTCCTTGCTATTTAAGACTTGGGCAATATGCTTTACTTCAATCGTTTTGCCGTTTCGTTCGATCCGCCCGCCAATGTTCATCAAACAACCGCAATCGGCGCCAATAAGCAGGTCAGCACCTGTCGCTTCGATATGGCCGACTTTTTCTTCCACCATTTGTTCCGAAATTGCAGGCATTTTGACTGAAAATGTACCGCCAAAGCCACAGCACGACTCCTTGTTTGCCAGTGGAGCCAGCTCAAGGCCCTTTACTTGTTCCAACAAAGAAAAGGGTGCCTCTGTTTCCCTTAATAACCGCGACATATGGCAAGAGGTATGGTATGTCGCTTTTTTATGGCAAACTGCGCCAATGTCTTCGACTTTTAGGACGCGGACAAGGAATTGGGTCAGTTCATACGTTTTGCTTGCAAGCTCTTCTGCTCGTTTTTCCCACTCAGGATCGTCTGCAAATAGTTCCTTGTATTCGAGGAGCATAGCAGCGCAGGACCCTGACGGCAGCACAACATAATCGGCATCGGCAAACGTTTCAATGGTATGTTTGGCTGCTTTTTTCGTATCTTCATGATAACCGCTGTTAAATGCCGGTTGCCCGCAGCAAATCTGGTTTTCTGGAAATTTGACGTTACACCCATGGCGTTCAAGCACTTCTACAGTGTCTTTCCCAACACCTGGATAAAAAATGTCCGCTAGACATGTGACGAATAGCGAAACGTTCACATTACCATCCCCTTATAGCGTTGATACTTTTTTGTTGTTTTCTATGTTGGCCAATTTGGCTTTACGCTGGTATTTGAGGATCATGATTAGAAAAACAAGTAAGACAGTTGCCACAAACAACGTGCCGATATGAAGCCCAAACCCATGTATGGCTACGTAGCCTAGCCCACCAGCAAAAACGAGATAATATGTTAGCGGAAGCAACACTTTTCTAATAAGTACGCCTTCTTTGCCAATAATCCCTGCCGCTGCCGCTGCTGCCACAACGTTATGGACACAAATGATGTTTCCTGCTGCTCCGCCAACAGCTTGCAAAGCAACGATCGTAGCAGGAGAAATGCCAACATTTTCTGCCGCCCCAAATTGGAACAAGGCAAACATCATATTGCTGATCGTATTGCTTCCGGCTATAAATGCGCCTAGCGCGCCAATAACTGGCGCTACGACTGGCCAATGCTCGCCAACCATTTTTGACACGCCTTCAGCCAGCAAGAGCGGCATCGACTCATACCCATTTGCATTGACGCCAGAGTTAATAAACACTTGCACCATTGGCACGGCAAACAAAAGTGCTGGTGCGGCACTGACAATCATTTTTGCCGAGTTGCTTACTGCCGTACGGTAAGAAGAGCGATCCATCTTGTAAAGAAAGTAACCAACGACCGACACAGCTACCATAATCGTTCCTGGTAAAAACAACGGAGTGCTGGAAATGTCAATCGTCGTTCCAAACACTTGTTCAATGGTAATCGCTACTTTTTTTAAAGCAGCGCCAAAAGGAAGCGCCTCCATGCGAGTAATGACTAGGATAAAGCCAATGAGTATATACGGAAACCACGCTTTAAACATTGAAATGGTCGGTTTAGTAAGAGGATCTGCCGAAAGCATTCCCATCCAGTCCTGTTCCCATTTGGAAAGAGGAGGAAAATCCCAGCTCTTTTTTGGCATGAACCATCCTTTTTTAGCGGCAGGAACAACAATTGCTAACCCAATTAGGCCACCGAAAAGCGACGGAAATTCTGGACCGAGTACATTGGCGATCAAGGCGTAAGGGACCGTAAATGCTAAACCGGCAAACAGCGCAAACTTCCACACTTCCAATCCAGCCCAAATGGAGCGTTTCTCACCAAAGAACAATGTAAGCATCATGACCAACACTAATGGCAAAAACACACCGATCATCCCATGGAATATCGCCACTTGGCCACCGATAGAACGAATAAATTCGTCGGTCGTCATTCCAAGTGCGGCCGCCTGTTCAGCCACATTTGGCGCTCCCGAGAGCCCAGAGTTCACTCCAATTAAAATCGGCGTGCCGACAGCGCCAAACGAAACTGGCGTTGATTGGATAATAAGAGCCGACAGGACCGCAGCCATCGCTGGAAAGCCAATAGCGACAAGAAGCGGTGCAAGTATGGCCGAAGGTGTGCCGAAGCCAGATGCCCCCTCAATGAACGAGCCGAACAGCCAGCAAATAATAATAGCTTGTATCCGCCTATCAGGCGTAATAGTTGTAAATCCAGCACGAATGGTGTGGATTGCGCCACTTTCTCGCAATGTATTGAGCATTAATACAGCGCCGAACACAATAAATAGCACTTCTATAGCCGTAATAATCCCTTTTGTGCTTGCGGCCGCCACATAGTTATATGGTACACCCCAAAAGAAAATGGCAACTAAGCCTGTCATTAGAAAAGCAAGCGGCATCGCCCGCTTAGCAGGCCACCCCAAAAGAACAAGAAGCAACAACACTGTTAAAATTGGCGTCAGCGCTAAAAGCGCAAGCGACCAAAACCCCATCCTTTCTCCCCCTCTACCATAATGATTATATCATACGGTCATCAGATGACTATATGTAAGCACTTACAAATATAGCTTACTTTCATGAATCAGGCAAGCCAATCTAGTACAATTTTTACGAAAAGGAGGTTTTGGCTTATCGCTAAATAGCTTCTTTATTGCTGTTCTTGTCCTTCCTTCTCCATTATACTAAACTGAGAGAAGGTGAAGAAAATGACAAACGACCAATTTAAGCAAGTCATGACTGCATTTCGGGAAGTTAACAGCCAATTGCGGGAAATCAAAGGGGATGTTGCCACGTTAAAAGACGATGTCGCTATCTTAAAAAGTGATGTTTCTATCTTAAAAAAGGATATGGCTGAACAAAAAGTCATAACTGCCCAATTACAAAAACATGCAGAACATGCCTCTACTACGTTTGACTTTATTAAAGAAAAACTCATTAACCACGAACGTGACATTTATGCGTTAAAACGCCGTCCATAACTCTTGCCAACCCCAAAATAAGCATGCTGAAGCAGGACACTGCTTGGCAGTGCCCTGCTTAACCTGTTTCCACAGGCAAATTTTCTAATCCTCTAATGATTAAGCTTTGCCGCCACGCTAACTCGGCTGGTTCCGCGCCTAGACGTATGTCAGGACATTCTTCTAAAAGGACACGGATCGCCGATTCTGCTTCCAATCGTGCAAGCGGAGCGCCTAAACAATAATGGATTCCTTTTCCAAATGATAAATGGGGGCTTTTTTCTCTAGTGATGTCCAGCTTATCAGGATGTTCAACAAGCGCTTCATCATGGTTGGCAGAAGCGAGCGACACAATGACGAAGTCTCCCTTTTTTATATCTTTCCCCATAAACGAAAATGATTCACGAGCCCATCGGTCTGTGCTAAATTCAACGGGACTGTTATAGCGAAGCAACTCTTCAACTGCTTGAGGGATTAGTTGATCGTCGTTTTTCAACAACGCCAACTGGTCTGGATGCATAAGCAGGGCCAACATCCCATTTGCAATCAAATTAACGGTTGTCTCATGGCCAGCAACAATGAGGAGCATGACGACACCATAAAGTTCATTTGTCGTTAATCGGTCACCATCTTCTTCGGCGCGGATTAAATCAGATAAGAGGTCCTCTCGCGGATCTTGGCGCCGGGCATGAATCAATGCTTGCAAGTAAGCAAGAAAGTCGTCCATGCCCTTCTGCACTGTAGTAGACTCGCCGTATCCATCGTTATCAAGATCAACGATTAACTTTGACCAATATTGGAATTTATCGCGGTCAGAATCAGGGATGCCGAGAAGCTCGCAAATGACGATAATCGGGATTGGAAAAGCATATTCTTCGACAAGGTCAAAGCGCTTTTTTTGCTTAATCCGGCGCGCTTGTTCCATCGCGATAGCATCGATTCTGCCTTTTAGCCTGGAAATCCGCTTTGGGGTAAACCCTTTTTGAATAAGGCCCCTAAGCCGCTTATGGTCTGGAGGATCGACAAACAGCATGCTCTTGCTTATCGGCAGCATTTGTTCGTCCGAAACTTCATCTGGAAAAACAGTACGTGCATCTTTAATAAACCGCTCATCCTTTAACACCGCTTCCGCCACGTCGTAATGGAAAGCCATCCAAGCTGGGATTCCATAAGGCAGCATGACTTTCGCAAATCCGGTTTGTTCCCGAATATCTTTGTAATACGTATAAGGCTGCTGGTGAAATTGATCGGAAAAAAGATCAATTGGCTCGCTTGAGGTTGGCTTCAATTTTATCTTCCTTTCAAATGCGTCGTCCCTTCTACTATTCGTTCCACCGCAACCAAACTCCTTTATACGGCAACCGCTTTCACAATTAAGGCATATAAATAGGCGCATTTGGCCCTAATGGAAGGCCAGTAAAAATCCAGACGATTAACAGCAATGACCATGAAATTAAGAACCAAATCGAAAAGGGTAGCATAACTGAAATCAGTGTACCAATCCCCATATTTTTATCATATTTCTGGGCAAAAGCAATGACAATGGCGAAATAGGTCATCAGTGGCGTAATGATATTGGTGGCCGAGTCTGCGACGCGATAAGTCGCTTGCGCCAACTCAGGCGAGTAGCCAATTTGCATCATAATCGGTACAAACACAGGTGCCATCATCGCCCATTTTGCCGATGCGCTGCCGACAAACAAATTAATGAAGGCGGTGATTAAAATAAAGCCAATGACCACTGGAATGCCGTCTAAATTCAAGGAAGTCAGCATTTCACCACCTAAAATCCCTAAAAATAAACCTAAGTTCGATTCAGAAAAGTAAGCGACGAATTGGCCAGCTGTAAAAGCGAGGACAATAAACATGCCCATTGATGCCATCGTGTCTGTCATTTGCTTCGCCACATCTTTATCGCTTTTAATGTTTTTCGTTACAATTCCGTAAACAAGCCCTGGTATGAGGAAGAGCAACAAAATAATCACAACGAGAGAGTCCATAAACGGTGAAACGACTATCGGTTGGTCCCCTGTGCCCCGCATCGGCCCCCATTCTGGCACAACAAGCAAACTGATTAAGGCAGCAGAAACAGCAAAAGCGATGCCAGCATAAAGCATGCCTTTTTTCTCGATTGGTGTTAAGCGTTCTAACTCGCCTGTATAGTCCCCTTTATAAGTGCCTAACCGAGGCTCCACAATCTTTTCGGAAACAATCGTACCAACAATCGTAATCAAAATCGTTGATACGATAATAAACCAGTAATTCATCGCGTTATTCATTTGTTCAGCGTAAACTGGGTCTACTGTCGCGGCTGCTTGCATCGTTAATTCGCCAAGCATTGGGTCGGTCGCCGATAAAAGCAAGTTGGCGCTAAACCCACCGGAGACGCCGGCAAACGCAGTGGCAAGCCCTGCTAGTGGGTGTCTGCCAAGTGCTGCATAAATGACAGCGCCTAAAGGAGGGAGCACCACGTAACCTGCATCCGAGGCAACGCTTGACATCACTGCCGCAAATACGAGCCCTGCCGTGATGAGGCGGTTTGGAATCGAGAGCACAAAGCCTCTTAATCCGGCACTAATCAAACCGCTGCGTTCACATATTCCAATACCGAGCATCGTTGCGAGTACGACGCCTAATGGGGCGAAGCCAATAAAGTTGTCAACCATACTCGTGAATATATAGGAAATCCCTTCACCGCTCAGCAAGTTTTTTACAGCAATCGTTTCTCCAGGATTAGCTGGATCCTCGACTGAAATGCCAAAGCTTGCTACAACGCTAGATATGACCACGACAAGAACAGCAAGAATCGCAAATAGCGTCACTGGATGTGGCAACTTATTGCCTGCTTTTTCAATCCCATCAAGAAAACGTTGGAAGATCCCCTTTTTCCTTTCCACTGTGGACATACAATCACCCTTTCTATGAAAATGTCTTCCCACGCCTCCAGGGTAAACAGGTCGTTTCTCAGAGGCAAGGCTACTAAAAAAAGTCCCAATTGCAAATCTTCTTATCGTGAATTTCGTCTCTATTGAAAAAGCCTGCCGACATTGATCATCGGCAGGCTTAAACAAAAAACGGATGTTAAACCATGACTTTGCACATGTTTTGTGAGAATTCGACTGGGTCTTCAAGAGGCAGCCCTTCAATAAGGAGCGCTTGGTTGTATAGCAAGTTGGTATATAGCTTTAATTTGTCTTCGTCTTCCTCATATGCTTGTTTCAAGGAATGAAAGACGTCATGGTTTGGGTTGATTTCCAATACTTTTTCCGCTTTTACATTTTGGTTGTCTGGCATTGCTTGTAAAACTTTTTCCATTTCTAACGTAATCTCACCATCTGCAGCTAAAAAGACAGGATGGCTTTTTAAACGTTTGGACGTGCGTACATCTTTTACTTTTCCATCTAAAATGCTTTTCATTTTCTCAAATAGTTTTTTGTTCTCTTCGCTGTTCGTCTCTTCCTCTTGCTTTTCGTCAGTTTCAATATCCAAATCGGCGCTGGAGACAGACATAAATTCTTTTTCATCATAAGAACGGAGCATTTTAATCGCGAACTCATCTACATCTTCAGTGAAATAGAGAATTTCATAGCCTTGGTCAGCTACCATTTCCGTCTGCGGCAGTTTGGCGATTCGTTCGTTCGACTCGCCCGTCGCATAATAAATGTACGTTTGCCCTTCTTTCATCCGCGATACATAATCGCTTAACGACACTAGTTTTTTCTCTGTTGAGGAATAGAAGAGCAGCAAGTCTTGCAAGTCGTCTTTATTGGCACCAAAGTCATTGTACACGCCAAATTTTAATTGGCGCCCGAACGCTTTATAAAACTTCTCGTATTTGTCCGGCTCTTTCTTCAGCATTGTTTTCAGCTGGCTCTTGATTTTTGACTTAATATTTTTAGCGATCAGCTTTAGTTGCCTGTCATGCTGGAGCATTTCCCTAGAAATATTGAGTGAAAGGTCTTCTGAATCAACCATCCCTTTCACAAAACTGAAGTAGTCAGGTAAAAGCTCTGCGCATTTTTCCATAATCAACACGCCGTTGGCATAAAGCTCTAAGCCTTTTTCATACTCTTTGGAGTAATAATCAAACGGCGTATGCTCTGGGATAAATAAAATCGCGTTGTAACGGATTGCGCCATCTACTGATACATGAATATGTTCAAGGGGCTTATCAAAACCGTAACGCTTGTCTTGATAAAACTGTTCATAATCGCTGTCTTTTAGCTCACTTTTGTTTTTGCGCCAAATCGGCACCATGCTGTTAATCGTTTGCTCTTCCTGGTACTCTGCATATTCGTCTTCATTGTCTTCTTTTGGTTTGCTTACTGTTACATTCATTTTGATTGGATAGCGGATAAAATCAGAGTACTTTTTAATAATTGCTTTTATACGGTACTCCTCTAAGTATTCATCATAGGATTCATCATCCGTATTTTCTTTTATGTGGAGTGTGATGACCGTGCCGACATCTTCTTTTTCAGCCGGTTCAATTGTATACCCATCTGTGCCATCCGATTCCCATTTATAAGCTTGGTCGCTATCAATGGACCGTGTAATGACAGTCACTTTATCAGCGACCATAAAGGCAGCGTAAAAACCAACGCCAAATTGGCCAATAATGTCGTGGCCGTCTTCAATTTCCGTTTCTTTCTTAAAAGCGAGTGAACCACTTTTGGCAATCGTACCTAAATTGGCTTCGAGCTCTTCTTTCGTCATGCCAATCCCTGTGTCTTTCATTACAAGCTTGCGGTTATCTTTATCCGCCTCTACATAAATCGCATAGCGGTCTTTTTCAAATGAAAGCGAGTCATCCGTTAACGAGCGATAATACATTTTGTCAATTGCATCACTTGCATTTGAGATCAGTTCGCGCAGAAAAATCTCCTTCTGCGAGTAAATGGAATTGACCATCATTTCTAACAAACGCTTTGATTCAGCTTGAAATTGCTTCTTTTCCATTAAAAGAGCGCTCCCTTCCATCCAATCACGAATCTTTTAGCACTCGTTTGTTTAGAGTGCTAACAATTCTATTTTACTAAAATTCACTTCTGCGTCAATTCTTTTATCGGTTTAGGCATTTTTGCAGTTCTTTTGAGGAAGACACATCCGCCTTCAAAACCGTGGTGAAATGGTTTAATGAAGCGTCGTACTCTTCTTCTGTAAAACAGGCAAAACCGTCTTTAGGGATAAGCAGCTGATAATCGCGCATGTAGGCATCGTTGGCCGTAAACTCGACGCACATGTTGCCAACTACTCCTGTCAAAATGAGTGTCTGAATATTAAGCTCCCTTAAAAGCATGTCTAAAGGAGAAGCGAAAAACCCCGAGAATTGGGGTTTTAACACCGAATAGTCCTCTGTATCAGGAGCAAGCAGCTTCGCAATTGGTGCTCCTGGCAAACGATTGTTGACAATATGATTATAGACCTGTGTAAATTCCGATTGCCAATCGCCATAATTGTCGTTAACATAAATGATTGGCCATTCTTTGGCGCGTAGTATTGCCTTTAAGTTAGCAATCGCTTTCGCGCAGTTCTTTGCATTTGGCAATAGCTTATCAGCATCGTCAAAATCAAACGGATTAATCATATCAATAATAAGAAGCGCGCAACGTTCCTTCATGTTAGACCTATCCCTTCTTTTGAATTAAAGCCAGCATTAAGACAAATACCCTTTTCGCCATGAAACCATATAAACAGATGCCTGCAAAAGCGGCCCTGCCATAACAAGAATGATCGGCAAGTACGGCAGTTTCGTTTGCACCAACGGATAAACAACAAGTAAGGCCGCTAGGACAGGATAGATAATATACATGCTTAAATAAGCAGTACGGCAAGCATTAGCAGTGATTTCTTTCTCACGCTCATCACGCTCCGAAAACTCTGGAGGCATCAACAGCCCTTTTTGGAACATGATACCTTTTTTCTTTAAATAAACGCTCACAATCCCGTAAATGATCGCGCCAACAATTATAATAGTCGTGGGGAGTATATTAATTGATATTTCCCATGACCCTGTTGCCGTTTTAATCTCATCAAAGCCACGGAAATATTCAACGAGCTGCCATGTAAACAACCCGATTGTAACCACTAAACTAACGATCGTAAACCACCATTTCAAATTCGATCACTCCTCTTCAGTTAAAAAAAACACATCTTCTACAGGTAATTCAAATTGCTTCGCTATTTGAAGGGCAAGCAATAATGAGGGCGAATACCGCCCTTTTTCCAAGGCAACAATCGTTTGCCTTGTCACCCCCACTGCCTCGGCTAGTTCTCCCTGTGTCATTCGTTTTTCAGCACGCAATACTTTTACCCTGTTTTCAATCTCCATAGTCCACCTTCTCGATTCAATTCTGCTTTTATTGTATAGTACATTTTACTTTTTGTCTAGTTGACTTTACAATCAAACATTAAAAAAGGTACGGACGTGGTTACGTCCGTGTGTGCGGTACAAGAATGGTCTCGCCTGAAAAGATGACATCTTCGTCTCTAATTGAAGGGTTCATTTCAAGTAATTTTGGCCATTGAACATTTAAACGAAGGCCGATTTCAAACAACGTATCTCCTGGCTGAATGACGTATTCAGCATGTAAAGGTGCTTGTGTTTCTGCTGGTATGGCTGCCATTTGAATTCTGCCTTCTCTTTTAGGAGCGATTTCGCCTGCGTCTTGCAAGTACTCAATCAGCAATTCATCGACTGCGCTAAATTCATTGACAATCGGTGCATTAGCCAAATCCGTGTATTCATCTCCGCCAGCAGCAAGAAAATCATTTGTAGCAAGCAAATATGTTTCGTTTTCTTGCAGCGGCTTGCCTTTTACGAGAACAGAATGGACTCTCTGTCCAGGTTTATTGTTGGGATCGAACTGAAACGAAAACCCGCTGATTTGCGGAAAACCGCCGCTCGGTTCTGGATAGCCACTCACTCCGTTTTCCAAAACTTTAAGCAGTTGGGCACCTGTCACTTCTATGGTTACGGCGTAATTGCCAAAAGGGGAAACCTCGACTAAGTCCCCTTTCGTTATCATTCCTGCTTGAACGGAAGCACGGATGCCGCCTCCATTAGTCAAGGCAATGTCCGCCTCCGTTGCGTTACGAAGCACATCCGCAATGAAGTTGCCTAAATTCGTTTCTTCCACTCGAACATGCTCCCGCTCGCCATTTAAGTCGACGGCAGTGTGCCCGACAGGTTCAGCCAAAATGGCTTGTTGCCCCTCTTCTAACTCTGCCAGCAATGCCTCTACTTTTTCGTCAGGTTCGATCGCCTCTGCTTCACTTTGCTGGATCAGCTTTGCGCTTTTTTCAACAAGGATGCCATCTGCAAACACCAAATCGACTACGCCAAGGTTTTGCAAATATTCCCCGGCGCTTGCAATGAGCGTATCATTTTCTCCTGCAAGTCCTGTTGGCAACTCCGAGTGGCTGTGCCCGTCAATAATCACGTCAATCCCTTGGACTTCAGCCGCTACTTTCTGACTTGTGTGTTCACTCGTTTCATCAATGCCTAAATGGGCAAGCGCCACAATGACATCAGCGCCTTCTTGCTGTAGAAGATCGACCATTCTTTGTGCAGCAGCTGATGGGTCTTCAAACGTAACCGCTGCGACATTATTTGGATGTGTTTTGAAAGCAGTTTCCGGTGTAGCTAACCCAAAAATGCCGACCGTTACATCATCGAATTCTTCCAGCATGAATGGTTCAAACAATGGCTCTTCTTCATCGTTAAGGAGGTTAGCAGCAATGACTGGAAAATCAATTGTTTCCTCAAGCTCATACAATCGATCAAGCCCATAATTAAAATCATGGTTTCCAGGTACAAAAGCATCGTAACCGACTGCATTTAATACATCTGCAATCGTTCTCCCTTTCTCAAGAGAAGCAAACGTCGTCCCGTGGAACGTATCGCCTGCATCCACTAACAGCGAGTGCTCTCCGCGGTTTTCAGCGATCAGCGTTTTCATTTTTGCATAACCGATGCCATCTAATTCCCCTTCAAATGCACGGCCATGGGCGTCATTCGTGTGGAGAATACGGATCGTTGTTTCCTCTGCATATGCTTCTTCTGAAAAAAGAATGATAAGTACACTAACCACGCCAATAAAGACATTTTTCTTAGCCATTTTCGCCTCCTTTTTCTTCTATATTAGCTTACGAAGGTTAAACTTGTTTTAACTTAAGTAATTTTCCACTAAAGTTTCCATAAAAAATCAGGAAGCATGAGCCTCCTGATTACGCTTTTGGCGCTTTAGCCGACTTGCCTTCAAGCACAAACCGGTTAATCATTTTTTTGACTCCATAGACAGCCACAATTGTTAGTACTTGTGCGGCCAGTTTACGCATAAGATCCCCTCCTCCACTTTTTATTTGTATACCCGGATGATAGAAAAAACATGTCGTGTATTTCTGCCAGCGAACCGATGCGTTCATGATTCAAGTGGTCATCCGCCCACATTTATGAGCCCACTAGGCCACCGTTATCGATTTTGTAACCATGTTAATTTGGCACGCATCTTGCATGATTCATCATGAATTTAATTTTTAAGGAGGAATTAGCCAATGTTTACCCCTTATAAGCATGAACCATTTACTGATTTTACAATTGAGGCAAACAAACAAGAACTGCTTACAGCGATTAAGCAAGTGGAGGCGAACCTAGGCGGTCATTACCCATTGGTCATTAATGGCGAACGCGTTGAGACGGATGACACGATTTCATCTTATAACCCGGCGAACAAACAAGAATTGATTGGTACGACAGGCAAAGCGACAAAAGCGCATGCCGAGCAAGCGATTGAGGCCGCCAGCACTGCGTTTGAATCATGGAGAACGGTAGCGCCTGCAGAACGCGCCAATATTCTTGTCCGCGCAGCAGCAATTGTGCGCCGCCGCAAACATGAATTTACGGCGCTGCTCATAAAAGAAGCCGGAAAACCTTGGAAAGAAGCCGATGCAGACACTGCTGAAGGCATTGATTTTATGGAATATTATGCCCGGCAAATGGTTGAATTAGCCGAAGGAAAGTCTGTTCACAGCCGGGAAGGCGAACTAAACCGCTA
The DNA here is from genome assembly GCF_900142675.1 of Shouchella rhizosphaerae. Taxonomy (GTDB): domain Bacteria; phylum Bacillota; class Bacilli; order Bacillales; family Bacillaceae_D; genus Shouchella; species Shouchella rhizosphaerae. Next base: position 386,369 of record NZ_FRBS01000004.1, read on the forward strand.
TATTTATACACCAACTGGCGTTACCGTTGTTATTTCACCTTGGAACTTTGCGTTTGCGATTATGGCAGGCACAACGGTAGCTCCTCTTGTCACTGGCAATACCGTGTTGCTTAAACCTGCAAGCACAACACCGGTGGTTGCTGCTAAATTTGTCGAAGTGTTAGAAGAAGCTGGCGTTCCGAAAGGGGTTATTAACTTCGTCCCTGGAAGCGGCAGTGAAGTAGGCGATTACCTTGTTGAACATCCTAAAACCGCGCTTATCACATTTACAGGTTCACGGGATGTCGGCGTCCGCTTGTATGAAAAAGCGGCAATCGTCCAAGCCGGACAAAACCATTTGAAACGTGTGATCGTGGAGATGGGCGGGAAAGACACGGTCGTCGTTGACAATGAAGCCGATATTGACACGGCGGTTGAAGCAATCGTTATTTCCGCATTTGGCTTCTCTGGACAAAAGTGTTCAGCGGGCTCACGCGCAGTCATCCATGAGGACCTTTATGACGAGGTTGTCGCAAAAGTAGTGGAAAAAACAGAAGCGCTTACCGTTGGCAACCCGGCAGATGCGACGAACTATTATATGGGGCCTGTCATTGACCAAGCGGCATTTGACAAGATTACAGGTTATATTGAAATTGGCAAATCCGAAGGGAAACTAGTTGCTGGCGGCAAAAGCGACGATGCAGAAGGTTACTTCATTCACCCAACCGTTTTTGCCGATGTTGATCCAAAAGCGCGGATCATGCAGGAAGAAATTTTCGGCCCTGTCTTAGCCATTAGCAAGGCGTCGACATTTGCTGAAGCGCTCGAAATTGCCAACAATACAGAATACGGGCTAACTGGGGCTGTAATAACAAATAACCGCGCAAAAATCGAGCAGGCTAAACAGGATTTCCACGTCGGAAACCTTTACTTTAACCGTAACTGCACAGGGGCGATTGTAGGCTACCATCCATTCGGTGGCTTTAAAATGTCAGGTACCGACTCAAAAGCAGGCGGACCAGATTACCTTACTCTCCATATGCAAGCTAAAACCATTTCAGAAATGTTTTAACTGCTCCTTTGAGAGAGGTTATCGACTTTGTCAACAACCTTAGACACAATCTTGAACAGATTGTGTCTATTTTTTGTTTATACACTTTTGTCTATTTAGACAGTTACCGCTTACAATTTGTAGTGTTTTAATTTATTGTATAACGTTGCCCGTGAAATGCCTAACAGTTTTGCAGCAGCTGATTTGTTGCCATATGTTTTTTCTAGCGCATTGATGATTTCGATTCGCTCGTCTTTTTTTGGCTTGTCTTTTGAAGCCAACGGCATGTGTTTCAATTTCTGTTGGTACGATTCAGGCAAATGGTACCAATGAACGGACCCTTCGTGGTCGCCGTTCAAAATCACAATTCGTTCGATTAAATTTCGCAATTGGCGAATGTTTCCTTCCCATTTCTGCGTCCTAAGCGCGTATAGTACTTCTGGATCCAATTTAGGCACCGGTTTTTCATAGCGCTGGGCAAATTCCTGTAAAAAAGATTGGACGAGCTCAGGTAAATCTTCTATGCGCTCTCTTAAAGGCGGAATGGAAATGGAAATGACATGGAGACGATAGTAAAAATCTTCACGAAAACGGCCTTCCGCAACCATCTTTTCTAAATCACGGTTCGTTGCCGCCACAATACGGACATCAAGCGGAATCGCTTCATGCCCGCCTACTCGGTAGTACGCTCGTTCTTCCAGCACACGCAACAGCTTTACTTGCAATTCAGCAGGCATTTCTCCAACTTCGTCAAGAAATAGCGTGCCTCCTTTGGCTGCATCGAGTTTTCCCTTTTTGCCACCTTTGGCGGCACCAGTAAAGGCGCCTTGCACATAGCCAAATAATTCGCTTTCAAATAACGCTGCAGGAATGGCGCCGCAATTAATGGCAATAAACGGTTTTTCTGCTCTGTCACTTGCCTGGTGGATGCCCTCCGCGAACAGTTCCTTGCCAACGCCGCTTTCGCCTGTAATTAAAACATTCGCCGTTGTTTTTGCCACTTTAGAGGCAAGATGGATGGCCCGCCTAATCGGTTCACTGCGCCCGATGATTTTCTGAAAAGGTTCATCTTCGCTAGTCGTATTCAAATGATGCAAAGACGCGGTTTTAGACGATAATTCTTCATTTAAGCGAACCACATCTGTAATGTCCCGTTCGATCGAGAGGCCGCCGACGCACGCTTCTCCTTCAAATACTGGAACCGTATTCACTATGACATGCAAGCCAGGCTTCGGCTGGTTGTATTGATGGACGACTGGTTGTTTATCTTTCATAACGGACCAAAGCACGAGCGCTTCCTCATCAAAGTAATCGCGCAAAGGCTTGCCGGCAATAGCACAGCTTGTTAACGCATACAATTGTTCTGATTTGGCGTTAATTTGGATAATCCGCTGTTCTTCATCAACCATGGTGACTGCGTCATCCATCGCTTCCATCATTGTTTGTAAAAAGGCATTTGTGCGCTTTAGCTCTTCCAGCAAAACATTGGCCAACACTTGTTTTTTGACAATCCCAACCACGTTGTTCATGTGATCTACCGTATAAATGTCTTTTGGTTCTAACAACGGCGGCAACTGTGCAATCAATGTGTCTTCAGGCAGCCGCCACTCGCTGTTTTTTGGTTGATCGGCAATTGGCACCGCCACATCTTTAAGAGATCTACGCAACAGAGTCACACTCCTTTACGGATTTATCCGTTATACACAATTGTCTTATTGTCTTTTATTTTAGACGAACCTGGCCAATAAACAATCTTTTTTTCTTCGCGTATTTTTCATTATTGGCACATTTCTTGCATTGTTATTAGCAACTTCACATTTCAATAGGAGGAATCATCGATGGTTCTAGATCAACCGCTTCGTTCATTCTTTATGCAGCTTGCTAAAAGCAAACCATTAAATAAAGCAGCTAAAAAATGGGGATTAAAATTTGGCGCGCGGCAATTCGTCGCTGGACAAACACTGGAAGAAGCGATGGCCACAGTTATTGATTTAAATAACAAAGGCCTAGTTTGTACATTAGACCATTTAGGCGAATTCGTCACCGAAGAACAAGAAGCGCTTGACTCAACAGAAGCATGCTTAGACGTCCTACGCGCCATTAATGAAACAGGGGCTGACTGCAACCTTTCCCTCAAACTGACGCAGCTTGGCCTTGATATTGATGAATCGTTCTGCCTCAAAAACATGAAACGGATTGTCCAGACGGCACGTAGCTTCGGAATTTTCGTCCGAATCGATATGGAGGATTATGCGCACTGCGAACAAACTTTGCGTATTTTAGAGAAACTCAGGAATGAATACGACGGCGTTGGCACTGTCATCCAAGCTTACTTGCACCGAGCAGAAGAAGACGTCCGCTCGTTAAAAGGCGTTCCTCTCCGCCTCGTTAAAGGGGCTTACAAAGAATCAGCAGAAGTGGCATTACAAGAAAAGGCCCTTATCGATGAAAACTATTTCAACATTATTCGTCTTCACCTTGATAACGGTTCGTATACGGCGATTGCCAGCCACGACCACCATATTATTGAAAAAGTTAAAACGTATGCGGCGGAAAACCGCATTCCTAAAAGTCAGTTTGAATTTCAAATGCTTTATGGTTTTCGCGAAACGCTACAAAAGGAACTGCTCGAACAAGGCTACAAAGTCCGGTTATACGTGCCTTTTGGAACCGATTGGTTCGGTTACTTCATGCGCCGCCTTGCCGAACGTCCGCAAAATATTGCCTTTGTTTTGCGGGGGTTCTTTTCAAAATGACTTAAGCCTCCAAGAAAGAGGACACCCTTTCTTGGAGGCCCTTCTCTTAGTGGCAAGCACCTAACCAGCTAACGTGCTATTATTTTTTGTTAACACCCTAACGCGAAATGGTGCAGCGTAATTTCAGGGCGGCTTCCAAGGCGGATATTTAACCCTGTTTGTCCTAAACCTTCACTAATATAAAACGGTTGTCCTTTATGGTGATGCAACCCTTTTACCATTTTCAAACGTACTAATTTTCCCATTTTCACAAGGTGATAAGGCTTTGGCCAATGGATTTGCCCGCCATGAAAATGACCAGCAAGCAAATAATCAAACGAGACATGATCCATATCAAGGACAATGTTCGGATCATGGGTCAATACGAGGTTATATCCATTGGCTACGCCATTAAATGCTTTGTCTATATCCTCTCGGTTAGATCCAGCATCATCAATGCCGATAATATTTAACCGTTTCCCGTCGATCATGATCGCCTCATTTTCGTTTTGCATCGTCTTACAACCATGCTTTTCTAATACTTCCTTCAGGGCTTGAAAATCAGGGTTCTTCAACCAATAATCGTGATTGCCAAATACAGCATACATCCCATAGAGCGGCCTTAATCGGCTGAACATCTTCAAGTATGGAATCATTTTCGGAATGCTTTTCTTGCGGTCTGCGAAGTCACCCGTTAAAGCAATTAAGTCTATCCGCTTATGGCGCAATTTTTCATAAAGCTGGTCAGGAGTGACGGAAATCCGTTCAAGATGCATATCAGAAATATGCAGGACGCATAAGGAATGGTTAGCCTCCCGATCCGACTCAGATGCAGAAACCGTGTTGACTACAAAATGTTGCGTGTTTTTGTAGCCTCTATAAAAAAGCAAAATAACCAATATCGCTAATAGTGTAAAAATAATCACGGAACGTCCTCCTCTATACATCAAGTATAGAAAATTTAACGACGCGTTGTTACCTGCAATTATTGGCATGGCCCCCATAATCGCCCAACAAAACAACCTTCTCATTTTCCAGTGAATAATAGGCAAACAATCATCACATCCTACCAGTACCAAGATTAGGAGGGATAATTGATGAATCGTATCAAACAGTTTTCTGCTATTTGTCTCATAGGCCTCGTCTTAACGGGTTGTGGCATGGCTCAAAACAACAATGATCGTGACCAGCAAGTGGACGACAATGACAACAGAGAAACAGAAACACGCCAACAAGGGTATGATGATAACGCCGGGCCGGTAGAAGATCGCCTAGAGGTCGCTGATGAAACAGCTGAACGCGTGGCCGAACTCGATGAAGTGGAAAGGGCTAACGTTCTTATTGCTGGGGATAATGCCTATGTTGCTGTGATGATGACCGATCGCGGCGAAGATGAAGTCACAGAGGAGTTAAAAGAGAAAATCGCTGAACAAGTTAGGAAAACAGATGAAAATATGAACAATGTCTATGTCTCTTCAAACCCTGACTTTGTTGAACGAGCAAGGGATTATACAGACCGCATAAATAATGGAGAGCCTGTGAAAGGGTTTGTTGACGAGTTTAATGAAACCATTCGACGAATCTTTCCAAATGCAAAGTAATACGTTTAACAACACAACCGGCGTTTCCTGTTGAGATGCCGGTTGTCTTTCTTCCCTTAACGATTTAAAGGAGTGCGCTCGTATGAAGAAAAAGCTCTTATTTGTGTTTTTAATCGTGTTCTTGCTAGCTGCCGTTTCGATCATTGGATTACACACTCCCGCCAAAAACATCAATCAGCACCATGCTAGCAACAAGCAAGGCAAACCTGTCATCCTCTTATTGGTTGATTCGCTCATGGACGAGCCATTGCAAAAAGCAGTGGCGGACGGAAATGCTCCAGCTTTTGAGTTTCTCATCAACAATGGCCGTTACTACACTGATTTGGTTAGTTCGTATCCAACAATGTCTGTGACCATTGACAGCACTTTGCTTACAGGGACGTATGCAAACGGTCATCGCATTCCCGGTTTGGCCTGGTTTAAAACAGATGAAAATCGCCTTGTTAATTATGGCAGCGGCTTAAATGAAATCATCGCCCTTGGCGTCAAGCAAGTCACAACTGATAGCATGCTTCATTTAAACCAAAAGCATTTAAACAAACAGACGGCAACGATTTATGAAGAACTAGCTTCCCGCAACCTCAAAGCAGCATCTCTTAATGGTTTAATTTATCGAGGCCCAAAGCCGCACACATTAACGACACCTAATGGAGCAGCGTGGCTAAATATGCTGCCGAAAACGATTCAAACACAAGGGCCATCGTTGTTGTCAATGGGGGCGTTTTCCCATTTTAGTCCGAAAAACGATCTTCAGTTATGGAAATCAGCTGGATTAACAGATACAGCGACCGCAAATGAGTTAGTCTATCTTATCGAGCAAAACCAACTGCCTGCTTTTACGCTCGCTTACTTCCCTGAATTGGATAAACAAGTCCACAAACACGGCTCGATGGCAGTGAAAGGCATTGTACAAGTTGACAAAGAGCTGCAAACGATTTTAAACACGTATCGATCTTGGGAAGAAGCAATGGAACAAGCGATCTGGATTGTTTGTGGGGATAGTGGTCAAGCCGATATTTTGGCTGATGGGCAAACAGCAGAAATTGACATTAATCAGCTATTGTCTCAGTTTACCGTTTGGAATGCTGGTGAAGAGGCGTCTCCAGCATCTTTTCAAATCGTTCCTGCCCTTAACGCGCGCATGACTTATTTGCATTTGCTTGATGAGCAACTTTCCTACTTAGAAGTAGCAGCAAAATTAACAGCCGACTCACGAATCGGCTTTGTTGCCTGGAGCGAAAATGGCATCAATTATGTCTCTTCTCCAAAGTCAAACGAGCTGTTTACCTTTTCTCCCAACGGCGACTATACAGACCCTTACCAACAAACTTGGTCGATCGATGGGGATGAGACAATTTTAGGTCTTACAACAAATGACCAAAATGACATACAGTTCGATGACTACCCCGATGCCCTGGCAAGGCTCCACGGCGCCCTCCATTCACACGATGGCCGCTTTTTAATTGCAGATGCTCTTCCAGGCTATGAATTTATCGCAAAGCATACACCAAAACATTCAGGCGGAGCAGGCCATGGTTCTTTGCATAAGCTTGACTCAACCATCCCATTAATCATTGCCGGCACCAGCATTGAACCCGACTATAGGCGGCTTGTAGACTTCAAACAGTGGGTCGAGGCATTAACAGATTCGCAAAGCAAAAGGATTGAGTGATCACTGCTTAGATGGACGTTGGAACAAGGACAAAATCACCAATCGCTGGCCAACGGTTCGCAATCATTTGATCGTTCTTAAATCGGCAGCAAAAAAAGCGGCAAAAAGGGATAACAACAAAATTGTGCCAAATGTTAAGACGTCACGAGTGCCACTGCTCACTACTTCTATAAGTACGACACCACTTATTAACATGCAAAAGAAACTGGCCAAATAATTGGACTTTATTGTGTGTCTACCAAATACAGCGACAATAAAAGCAATGACACTTATCGAGGCAATGATTAGTATTCCTATAGTAGCCACTAATACATCATTCCTTTAAAAGTTGGGTACCTAAAAACATACGATACTGTCGCAGTTAACAATAACAATGGAAAAACGATCACTCAACCATTTAGACAGTTTAAGAGTTATTACGACAAATATAGTTTTCATTCGGCAAATGAGTTAACCACCTTATCAAGAGAAAACAAAAAACTCCTCCTTACCTCTATAGCAAAAAAGCTGGCGACAGAGCGCCAGCTTTCTTGCTTAATGATGGAGAAAACCTAAATAGACGATAAACACGACAAACAGTAAATACATAAGTGGGTGGAGTTCTTTTCCTCGCCCTTTTACTACCATCGTAATCGGGTAAAGCACAAACCCAAGAGCAATACCAGTGGCAATGCTGTACGTAAGCGGCATGGTGACAACTGTGAAGAAGACAGGGATCGCTATCTCCATTTTGTTCCAATCGATAAAACGCAATGATGTCGCCATCATGACGCCAACGATAATTAATGCCGGAGCAGTCACATGGCCTGTAATGATGCTAAGCAACGGCGAGAAAAACAGAGCGACGACAAACAGCAATCCTGTAAAAATAGCCGTTAGCCCTGTGCGCCCTCCGACAGCAACGCCTGATGTGGATTCGACGTAAGCAGTTGTTGTCGATGTCCCGAGCAATGAGCCAATGGTCGTAGCGCTCGCATCGGCAAACAACGCTCTGCCCGCACGTGGAAGTTTGTTGTTCTTTACAAAGCCTGCTTGAGTGGCAACGGCAAATAAAGTGCCTGCTGTATCGAAAAAGACAACGAATAAGAGCGTTAACACAACACCAACCATTTGCACAGTAAACACTTCATTTTGCCAATCTACTTGGAATGCTTGTAAAAACGTCGGTGCGATGCTTGGCGGAGCACTAACGACGCCTGTTAATGTCGTAAAACCAGTAATGACACCGACGATTGCAGTAATCGCCAACCCATAGAACACCGCACCCTTAAAGCCGAGGACGACAAAAATAATCGTAACGACAATCCCAAAAACAGCAAGCAAAGGGCCAGGAGCTGACAAATCGCCAAGCGCCACAAAGGTGGCGGGGTCGCTTACGATAATCTCTGCATTTTTAAAGCCAATAAAGGCAATAAACAACCCAATCCCTGCACCGGCTGCGTATTTTAATTCTTCTGGAATCGCATCAATGATTTTTTCACGGATTTTAAAAACGGTGATGCCAAGGAAAATGACACCTGAGAAAAATACGGCAAGAAGCGCAGCCTGCCAAGATAAGCCCATGCCAATGACAGCAGAAAAAGCAAAAAAGGCATTCAGTCCCATTCCAGGTGCAAGGGCGATTGGGTAATTGGCAACGAGCCCCATAATGATAGAACCAGTCATTGCTGCAAGTGCTGTCGCAACAAACACTGCCCCAACGTTCATTCCCGCTGCCCCAAGAATATCAGGGTTGACAAACAAGATGTACGCCATCGCAAGAAACGTGGTGAACCCAGCTAGCAGTTCTTGCTTAACAGACGTCCCATTCTCTGTAAGCTTAAAAAAACGATCCATCTTTTTCTTCCTCCTAACGCAAAATAACCCCAGGGATCTTCTACCTGAGGCTGACACAAACGGCGCAACGATGTTGCGCTCCATTTATCATGCCGTAGTCAAGCCATTTACGGTGGCTCGGTAGAAACGTGCAGGCCTTATTCCTGCAATTATACGGGTATTTTCCTATTGGACATTGTTAGTGTAGCAATGGTTGGGAAACGTGTCAATATAAAAAAACGAACAATGGGAAGTATAGCCCTCCCATTATTCGTCTTCAACTTTGTTGGCTTCATTCCTAAAATCTAGTATACTAACAACACGATTTAATGAGGAGGATTGACATCGATGTATGCCTGTAAAGTCACTTGCAGGACAACGCTTTACCACGATTTCGGCAATGGCACTCCTAACCTCGCCTCTACAAAAGCGCTGTTCCACGCCCATTATCAAAACCCTGTGTCTGATTGCCTCCGTGTTACGGATCTCTCAAACTATAAACATTGGAAAAACCAATTCAACGAAGTCGCGGCCACTGCACTCGTAGAAGTGCTTGTCCCCTATGAGCGTCATGTCGATTTCATCGAAGACTATGAATCACTGGCTTGCCGCCTATCACGCCGCCTTCTTCCTATTAAAGGGGCAGCGATACAAGTTATTGAAAGCGAATGGCTCACTCCCAATCGTAGCGAAGGATTTTATCGAGAAAGCCAGCCTAAAAAGAAAATCTAGTAGAGGGCACACTCATGGCATATGTAGATTTCCATCAAAATGAGTAAGGAGGTGGCAGCTAAAAAAACATATCTGCCTTTTGCCGATACCAACTAGGGATGATTTCCGTAAAATCATGATGATCATTCACCACGTCAAGAGAGTAGGCCAATAGCGTGTCATACTGTTCTTCGCTAGTCCGCTTTCCCCAAACGATGGCAGACACTATATGCATCGCGCTATACAGGGCATAAAGTTGCCAAAAACGCTCTCCTGGTTTTTCACCGTTATGGTAGCCGTCAATGGCACCAATGGAAAAGGGAATGCTTACTCGAATGGAAAAAAAGCCAAGTTTTTGCAAGTCATGAAGCGGATCGCCAAAGTCGAAGCGGCCAAAATCAACCAAACCGACAAAACGGTTACGGTCAATAATCATATTCGCCGGATGAAAGTCATCGTGTTGGAAACGATTCGGACGCCCTTTCAGCAACCATTCATTTTCTCCAATATAGCCTGTTAACAACTGTTTAAGGGCAGGGTCAAGCTCTTCTATTTTTTCTAGCGCTGACAAATAGCGGTCGCTCTTTTGTTTTTTGGCTATTTCCCAAGAAGGCCAGTCCTGATCCGCTTCTATTTCATGCAGCTTAGCCAGCTCTTGCCCCGCCACAAAACCGATTTGGTATTGCTCCTTTTCAGACAGCGCCGGCAGTGCTTCTTCACCATCTTTTCCCGGCATGTAAGTCAGCACCATATACGCTTTGCCATCAGCTGGCAAGTGGCCAAATGCCAATGCCTTGGGGACGAAATCAGAATGGGCGGCACATGTTTGAACTAGTTCAAATTCTTTTTTACGCCATTCTGCTTCCGTTAACGGAAATAGCCGGACTAGATAGGTTTCATCAAGTACATATTTTTCATCATTGGAAAACCCTTTGACGAGCTGGCGGATAGACTTAGCCCCAGCGACGTACGGAATTCCTTCTAAAGTGTTTTTAAACAAATGACCGCCTCCTTTTCTAAACGAAAACAACTTAGCAATGACCTACCTTGCTTGTTGCCCCGTTTGCTCGTTTGTTGTTTGATCTTCAAAAAATGGTCGATTGCCTGGTCGGAAAACGGAAATCGCAAATAAACAGGCGAGGACAGCCATCGCAAGGGCGAGCACCACAATGGTTAGCCGTAAGGAAAACCAATCAGCCATCACGCCCACCGCTAAAATAAAAAGAATTTGAAAAATGCTTTGGCCTAATTGCATCATGCTTGTAACTCGCCCCATCATTTTTACTGGAATGTGGTTTTGATAAAAAGTCGCCATTCCAGCGTTCACAAATACGTTAAACAAGCCGAGAACGATAAAGCCAGCGGCAATGGACCAAAACGACCAAGAAAACGCGTACATGAGGTAACCTGCTGTCATTAAAAGGAGCCCACTGCCAATCATATGCCGCAACGGAATATGATTGGCAAACAACGCCAAAACGGCGGCGCCAACAATCGAACCGATCCCGGTAATACTAACAAGCAAACTATATTCAACTTGCGATAAACCAACAACTTGCTGTGTAAAGACAACTTCTTGCGTATCCATGGCAAACGAAAACAACATAACTAGCAAAAAAACAACGTAAATGAATGTAATATATTGGTGGTTTCGCAAAAACGCGGCGACAGCAGTAAAATCTTTAGCAACTTGTGCAACCGTTAATTTTGGAACCGTTGCTTGGTTGATTTTCTCTGCCTTTGGCAATAGTGCAAGGAAAATAGCAGCAACGACAAAAAACAAAGCATTTGCCCAAAGTGTCCAGGAAATAGAGGTTGCTAGAATCATAGCGCCGCCAATCGCAGGACCGACAATAAACGCACTCGATGAACAAAACGAGCGAATGGCGTTAAAGCGCTTCCGCTTTTCAACAGGAACGAGCATGGTCGTATACGTCATCGAAGCTGGCGTAAAAAAAGATTGGGCCACACTTAAACAAACAAGAATCGAATAAATAATAGCGATGTTGGGGGCTAAAGGAAGCAAAGCAATAAAAGCGGCCCTAAGTCCGTATGTCACCATCATTACTGCCCGTTTGCTTCGGTAATCAATAAAACTCCCCGTCCAAAATTTCGTGCAAATGTTCACAATTGGGCTAACAATCCACAACCCGGCTACGGCGGCAGCCGAACCAGTCATGTCAAAGACAATAATATTAATCACCACTAAATAAACAAAATCACCAATGTTGGCAATACCGATCGAAGCAAGCAAAATCGCTAACTTGCGCCACTCTTTTTTCTTTTCCATCCTTCCCCCCTGCTTTGCCCTCTATAGGAAAGAATACCGAAGAAAGAACATTCACGCAACCATCTTTTTACAAACAAAAGCCAACCCGAATAGGTTGGCTAATATGCGTTATGCTTCGTTATCAGGGTTGGCGCGTCTGTCAGCAGCGGCAGCCCGTTGTTGAGCCTCTATATCGTCTTGGTCCGCAAGTTCGGCGGAATATTCTTCGTCAATTCCATCACTTATGATTTCCTGTTTTGGCGTTTGCGACAATTTAGCTTTGTCTTTATGTTTATTATTACGAGACTGTCCTCTTGTCAATTCACCATCACTCCTTTGTTCCATAACATTTCCATTCAAATTGCTTTCTATGCATATTTAAAAAGAAACAGAAGAGTGACCCGCTCGTTTTTACAGAAATGACAGTTGGTTTACTCCCCTTTCTGGTAGCTGCTTTCTGCATTCCTTTTTACTTCATCGATCCCTTTTCCAAGCCCTGCATGAATCGTCGCCACATATCCTCCTTCGATTAAAGGTGCGTCGCTAATCATGATCGTTCGGTTCGGCTCAAACTCTTGTGCCATTTCCGCATTCATTTTCGCACTTCCTATATCGTAGAAAACCAAAATATCATGATCACTTGGTATTCTGTCTATAACTGTGCGAATCCGTTCGATGCTTGTGCCGATCTCTCCGTCTTCCAAACCGCCACAAGCATAAATACCAACATCACGGTTTGCTTGTTGCATCAATGCTTGGGCGCCGTCCGCCAGTGCTTCCACATGGGAAATAAGCAAAATCGCTACACGTCTGTCTGCCATACATCACTCACCTGCCTTCATTGTGTTGCATAGCGTTTTAAACAAATAATAGCTTGAGACTGCCCCAGGATCGATATGGCCTACTGACTGCTCGCCTAAAATCGCGCCCCGGCCACGTTTGACGACCATATCCTTCGTTGCTTCCATCCCTTCTCTAGCAGACGCTTCCAACTGGTTCCAATCCATGCCGGTTTCCTTTGCTTCATTCGCCACCGTGGACCAAACATCAAGAAGTGTCCCTTCTCCTGGCGCGGCCTTTCCGCGCTGGGCGATGCCTTCAGCTGCTTGTTTGAGAGCAACCACCATCGTCTCATCATCAAGTGTCTGTTTTCCTTTGCATGCAGCGGACATACGTAAAAACGCGGTACCGTATAAAGGTCCTGACGCTCCTCCTACTTTTGAAATGAGAATGGTAGCGACTTTTTGCAGCAATGCCGCCGGCTCATCCTCCTCCTTTATGTTTGGCAGCTCGGAAAGCACTGCTTGAAAGCCGCGATGCATGTTAATGCCATGATCCCCATCCCCTAATGCTTGGTCTAATTTCGACAATTCGTCTCTGTTGTCCGCAATAACAGCCGCCAGTTCTGTTAACCATTGTTTAAGCTGTGTTGTATTCATACCGGTTCCTCCTCTGTCAAAATGATCGCCCATTGTTTCAAAAACGAGTTGCTTACGATTGCCATTGCACGGTCCTTGCCTCTGCTTGTAAGTAAGGCGCTAACTCGTCATCGACAACAAACAACGTCAAGGAAATGCCTGCCATATCAAGGCTTGTCATATAATCGCCTACATAGGTGGCATGTATTTTATAGGACTGCTTATCTAGTTCAGCTAGCACGTCACGAGCAAAACTGTACTGCTCTACTAACGGCGTGCTGCCCATGCCGTTAATAAGGACAGCTAGTGGATCAGAGCCAGGCAATTCAGCGGCCACTTTCGACACGAGCAGTTTGGCAATTTCTTGCGATGGAGCGACTTTTTCTCGATACATCCCTCTTTCACCATGTATGCCAATGCCGACTTCCATCTCGTCTTCTGCCAAAGCAAAGCTAGGTTGGTCAACGCCAGGCAATGAACAAGGCGTTAAAGCCACACTCATGCTGCGGATACGGCTTATTGCTTTTTCAGCGACTTCCTTTACTTTCGTTAAACTAGCGCCCGTTTCTGCACAAGCTCCTGCAATTTTATGGACAAGAACCGTGCCAGCGATGCCACGCCGTTGTGCTGGATCAGCCACAGCTACATCATCGTTAACGACCACCATTTCTGTCTGAATACCTTGTGCCTCAGCCATTTCCATCGCCATTTCTGCATTCATTCGATCGCCGTTGTAATTTTTTATGACAAGAAGCACACCTTTTCCTTGGTTGGCTGCTTCAATCGCCGCTAAAAATTGATCAGCCCCTGGCGAAGTAAAGACTTCACCGCATACGGCAGCATCGAGCATCCCTTGACCAACATAACCTGCATGAGCAGGCTCATGGCCACTGCCCCCTCCGCTAATAACACCGACTTTATCCGTTTTTGGCTGCTTACGGACAACCACATTGCTATTTGGAAGGCGTTTCAATTGACTCGTATGAACAGCAGTAAACCCATCTAGGAAATCGGACACTAACTGATTCGGATCGTTCAACAATTTTTTCATTTTTATATTCCCCTCTCCTTAATGAGCAAATCGATGCTTATCATATAATTATTCGCATACATCTATATTCCCTGCCGCGCCAATCAGTAATCAAATGATCTGTGACAGTTTTTCTAATCCCTTAATTGCGAAATGCCTTAAAGATCTCAGCGAACAATCATATGAACATTTGTTTCACATTTTTAAGAGTCGTTTGATTGTATAATCTGTATAAAAGTATATAAGCAAAAACGGTTAAGAAAGGATGATGACAACTGAGCAACTACGCGAATAAACAAGCTTTGATTGATGAAATAATGAAAAGAGCAACGTTATTCATGAATGAATTTCATGCTATTGATGATCTTGATAAAGATGTATTCGTAAAAGAAGTGGACCGAACGCCAGCCCAGATGATTGCCTACCAATTAGGCTGGATCAATTTAATCCTCTCTTGGGAACAAGATAATAAGGATGGAAAGCACGTCATAACACCAACGGAAAATTATAAATGGAATAACCTTGGTGGCCTTTATCAACGTTTTTACGACAAATACGCAGCGTGTTCCCTTGAAACATTAATTGACCTGTTTCAACAAGATGTTTATAAAATCGTTCAATTAGTTGAGAGCTATAGCGACGAAGAATTATTTGAACCAGGTGGTAGACAATGGGCGACTTCTACGCCAGCCAATTGGCCCATTTGGAAATGGATTCATATCAATACAGTGGCTCCATTTAAAAGCTTTCGAACGAAAATTAGAAAGTGGAAAAAGATGAAAGGGCTAGGATCAAAGTAACCGAAATATCTAAAAATAGTTATTCAAAAAGTGTAGTTTTTTATGATTACTATTTGATTCAAGTTCGCTGTACCTATTTAAACTTCTATTAATATTGAGATCTTAAAAACGGATTGGCTTAGGATAGACATCTATAAAAAGTTAATCCGTTTTCATTTTGTGCGCTCATTTCCCATAAAAACACAGTGTTATGAATCATCTCCTATCGATCCCCTTTTAACGCCATTTAATGGTCATCCCCTCCTCTACTTAATGGATTGCTGAACCTTTTCACTTCACCAACGCATACGCCACACCAATATAGTAAACCGGATAACTAATAACAAAAAAATATTTTCACACATTTTTAAGGGTTGAATTCTTATTAAAAAAGTCATACAATCAATATTGTTAACCAGTTAATAAAATAAAGATAGGTGAATCAAATGAATAAAAAAGAACAAGCACTCGAAGCACTGGAACAAGTCATTAAAGAAAGAGAAGCCGCTGACAGAAGAAGGAAGGCAATGAAAGGCAGCCAGGAGGAATCGATTGTTTCTGATTGGACACTGACTCAATTACACATTGTGGCGATTGTAAAAGAACAAGAACGAGCAAATAATACCATGCTCGCAGAACATTTAAACGTATCGAAGCCAGCTATTACAAAAGCAGTAAAGAAATTATTGGATCAGCAAATCCTGGAGAAGACACAACAAGCAGATAACAAAAAAGAAGTATATTACCGTCTAACGAAATCAGGAGAGATGCTCGCCTTTATCCATAGTCAATTGCATGAACAGGCAAGGAATCGCTATATGCGCATCTTTGCTGAATTTAATTCAACAGAATTAGAGACAATTATTCGTTTTTTACATGCTCTTGCAGAAAATATCAAGTCACATTAAAAATGGAAGAAGGAAACGAGGTATGTTACGGCAACAGGCTTATGGAAAAATGCTTATACTATCTTTGTTGAGCATTAGCAGTTTTTTCGCTTCCTTGAATCAAAATATTTATACACCGGTCATTCCCCTTATTCGAGATTCTTTTAACGTGTCGATTCATTGGGTAAACTTCACAGTGAGCAGCTTCATTCTGACTATAGCGCTTGTACAAATCTGTTTAGGCTCAGTGGTCGATCGAAAAAATCAGAAAAGGTTATTAATACTAGGTGTTGTCTTAATGGGGATCTCGACGACCATTTGTGCGTTTACAGATGATTTTCTGCTCTTTACAATTTGTAGGCTCATTCAAGCGGTTGGTGCTGGAATTATTCCACTGGTAACAATCACTATGATTTCACACGTATTTGAAGGGGAAGAAAGAGGAAACGCAATGGGTACTTATCAAATCGTACTGACTCTTGCCCCAGCGCTTTCTCCAGTACTCGGCGGATTAGTAGGAGAGTACTTTGGTTACGAAGGAATCTTTCTATTTCTTTCGGTTATTTGTGTTATATTGCTTTTGTCTATGATGTACGGACTTCCTGACAGCGGTTATAAAATAGAGTATTCACAAAAGCAAGACCATTTTTTACAGACGTACCGTTCCGTTTTTTCTAATCGTGTTGTTTTTATGATGATGTTGATAAGCTTCTTTGTATTTTTTATATACTTTGCCATTCTCGTGTTTTTACCACTATTACTTCGGGATCATTATCACGTTGATTTACAATATATCGGATTATTGTATTTACCTCTAACTGTAAGCATGATTTTAGGCAGTGTGCTCTTTAAAAAGTTACAAAGAAAAATAGCATTAGGTAAGCTGTATAGAGCCACTCTGTTTGTCATGCCAGCGTTGATTATCCTTTTTGGCATATTCCATACGAAAACGATTATCGGTTTAAGCACGTTGTTGTTTTTATATGGCGTCACTATCGGTTTTGCGCCCCCATTGTTTTCGACAATGATCAGTAATAAAATTTCAGAATATAGAGGTGCTGCCTTAGGAATGTTTAATTTTATCCGTTATTCTGGCATGGCCATCGGCGGTATGTTTACAGGATTCAGTCAAGTTCTACCGAGTACACTTATCTTTATTTCTTTAGGCATTTTGCTTTTGATTGTTTCACTATGCCAGTATCCTCTTTTCATGAGAAAAGATTTGTGACAGACTGAAGTCTCCTATTTTATTTTCAAGGCTAGAATCGTTGATTTCTTTTTTGTTAGGATAACTTTCTCCTGTATTTGGAGGTGGTCGTCACATATTTTATAGGTATTGACTTTTGACGAGCCAAGAGGGGGCGGGTGTAGCAAAATTGTCAACTCCTTAAATTCCTTCCGTTCGCTCCAGTCAGACATTTACCGTTGACAATTGCCACTTTTTTTCTTCTGCAGCAAGTTTCACTTTGGCCCAAGAAAAAATAAAAAGAGCAGCACATGCTGCCCTTCCGATCTTCAACAATCGCGCCCGATTACGGTATAACTTCTATCCCACTAAATCACTCAGC
Organism: Shouchella rhizosphaerae; assembly: GCF_900142675.1. Lineage (GTDB taxonomy): Bacteria > Bacillota > Bacilli > Bacillales > Bacillaceae_D > Shouchella > Shouchella rhizosphaerae. The sequence goes on from NZ_FRBS01000004.1 coordinate 403,884, forward strand.
ATCGTTATTTTTATCATATAAATCCTTTATAGGTATTACGTCGGTTTTATCTTTATATTGTATAGTTACCTTATCTTCATCCGTTAGTTTTTTTTCCTTACCATTGTACAATAATAATGTGTTTTCATCTGCAAATGTGAAGGTAATGCCACTCCCATTTTTTAAGAGTTTCGCTGGAGTAGAAAAATCGTCCCTTTTTTCATATACAACTATAGTATCTGTATATCCCTCATCTGTTTTTGCATCTGTTAAAATTATATAATGATTGTCCTTTTTTGCTTTGAATAAAAGTGTAGCCATCATGCCTTGGTTCTGAATGTTTGTTTCAACATTACTGGAATTTGTTAACCACATATTTACAAAAACGAAGTAATAAGCAGTTATCAGAACAAAAAACATTGCTAGTAGTGAAGATACGATAACTAAGATCTTTTTTCTATTTTTAGAGCGTACCTTTTTGAAATAATCAATGTTCCTTTTATCCTTTCTTCTCTCATTTTCATCTTCTGAAAATAAATCTCCCTTCATTTTGTTTAAATAATTTCGGCATTCTTCACATTGATCCATATGTTTTTCTATCTGTTCGTTTGTTTCTTCACTTGTTAATTTATCAATATAAGCAGGAGCCAAATCTTTAAATACACTATGTTTCATAACCTTACTCACCCTTTCTTAGTTCAAGTTTTGCCCTATGAAAAGTTACCCTTGCCCAGTTTTCCGACCTCTCAAATATCGAACCAATTTCTTTAAACGATAAGTCACCCAACAATCTTAAGTAAAGTATTTCTCTTTTATCCTCACTGAGTTGATGAGTCTTTTTAAAAAACATGATTTTATCTTCGTTTTTTATATACTCATTTTCCAGGTCATACAATGTTGTATTTTCATTTTTTAATGAATCCTTCAATTGCTGTTTTTTATTTTTATGGTTTAACTCTTGTAACCAAACGTTTTTAGCAATAGCACAAAGCCACGTGGAAAACTTGGTTTTACCATTATCGTGAAATTTATTAATGGATTTAATCGCTTGATAAAATGTTTCTTGAGTTAGCTCCTCTGCTAAATCAAGGTTGTTTGTCAAAGTTAACAAGTATTTAAAAATAAAATCCCCATAATCTTGGTATATATTGTCCTTATCCACTGCCACCCTCCCTATTCTGCCCATTCACCTATGTATCACAAAATTATTGATTTCGTTACAACATTTTTTAATAAAAAAGGGCGCGCGCTCTTGAACTTGTCCAATTAAGTATAACCTGTCCACATTCAAGCCTCCAGAAAGGTGTTTAAGAGCTATTTACCCAAATCCTTATACTGCCCTTACTGTTGAAGTCCCTTAACAAACATGTTACGCTCATTTTATCGTTCGATAAAATCGAGGAGGGGCGTTAAGATGTTTTTAGCAATCAATGAAATGAAGCATTCCAAATTACGCTATGCCTTGGTGATAGGTGTCATGTTCTTGATTGCCTATTTGGTCTTTTTTTTAACGGGATTAGCCTATGGCCTGGCACAGGAAAATCGCATGGTTGTCGATAAATGGGACGCCGATCACATATTATTAGCGGAAGAATCAAATAACAATTTAAACATGTCAATGGTCTCAACCAATGTATTTAACGACGTTTCCGCTGATGAGAAAGCGATTTTAGCGCAAACGGCCGGTGTGATTACACAAGAAGATGTCGATGAAAAGGTCAATGTTCAGTTTTTTGGCATTGTGCCAGATCAATTTTTAGTCCCGAACATAATTGAGGGAGAAATGTTTACAAACGACAATGAAACGGTCGCAGATGTGAGCTTAAAAGAGCAATACAGCCTGTCATTAGGGGATCGTATAACATTAGCAGGCAACGATAAAGAATTGACAATCGTTGGTTTTACGGAAGATGCAAAGTTCAATGTATCCCCAGTTTTATACACGTCAATCAGGGCTAACCAAGAAATTCGTTTTGATCAGCCAGAAACAGTCGATGAGGCGCCTATTAATGCAATTGTGACGAGAGGGCAACTGAATGACACGCCTGATGAGTTAGAAACAGTAAATATCGCCACTTTCATCAATGAACTTCCTGGTTACAGTGCACAAGTACTAACGTTTGGGTTTATGATTGGATTTCTCATTATCATTGCTGCCATTGTGATTGGCATATTTGTTTATGTGCTGACTATGCAAAAGTCGGAAATTTTTGGGGTAATGAAAGCCCAAGGCATTTCTAGTCGATATATCTCAACTTCTGTTATTGCGCAAACGTTCTTATTAACAGCATTAGGTGTCATGATCGGCTTGCTGTCCACATTGGGTACATCCTTGCTGTTGCCAGAAGCGGTGCCTTTCCAAATAAAGATCGAATTTTTCACAGGAATTAGTGGGCTCATCATAGTCATCGCTGTTTTAGGTGCATTTTTCTCAGTAAGAAGCATCGTAAAGATTGATCCATTGAAAGCAATTGGATAGGAGTGGAAACATGGGGGCAATTGAATTTAAACAAGTGAAAAAAACGTTCAAAGATGGGGCTCATATAATTGAAGCGTTAAAGAAAACAGATTTCGCGGTAGAAAAAGGAGAGTTTGTCGCTATTATCGGCCCATCTGGTTCTGGAAAGAGCACGTTTCTAACGATTGCCGGGGGATTGCAAGCGCCTTCCGAGGGAGAAGTATTGATTAATGGTAACCCTTTTAGCAAAAAGAAAGAACAAGAGCGCGCCAAACTAAGATTTAAAGAGATTGGTTTTGTTTTACAATCATCAAACCTTGTGCCATTCTTGACCGTACAACAACAACTACAGCTTGTTGATAAAATCAGCAAAGAAAATAGAAAGCAAACAGCCGACAACCTCTTTACACAATTAGGAATTGACCAATTGAAAAAGAAATACCCAGAAGAGCTTTCTGGCGGTGAGCGTCAACGAGTCGCCATCGCTCGGGCTTTGTACCACGATCCAACGATCATTTTAGCCGATGAGCCGACCGCAAGCTTGGACACAGAAAAAGCGTATGAAGTTGCTGAGATTTTGGCAAAAGAAACGAAAAAAAACAATAAAGCGACGATTATGGTCACCCATGACACACGTTTAATCGATTATTGTGACCGTGTACTAATCATGAAAGACGGGATTTTGAAAGAAAAAATATAGCAAAGGCAATTGTTCGCTGAGCCATTGCCTTCCTCTCACAGCCCCGGTGTTGAAGCAGGTAACATTAAACTCAATTTCTAGGTGATGAAACATGTATGATGAAATTTTAGATGTGGCTGAAACATTATTTATGCAACAAGGCTATCAGGCTACATCGACGAGACAAATTGCTGATACGTTAGGCATTACTCAGCCCAACTTATACTACTATTTCAAGAAAAAAGAAGAAATTTATTATCATGTCATGCTCCGCTTGGCCACAGAGGTATCTGGAAATTTAGAACGGATGTCTTCAAATAATGAACAGCCCTTTGAAGAGAAAATACGAAACATGGTTTATTATTTGCAGCAACGCCATCCCTTTAATCTGTTTATGATGTTGCATGATATCCAACATACGTTATCGCCAGACATTGCAGACAAATTATTTGTCCTTTGGACCACGTCCTATAAAAAGCCGTTTATTGAGTTGCTCACAGAAAGTAAATTGCAGCTAAGAAGTAACATTGATCCAGAATTTGCGGTAAGTCAATTGTTTATCTCAATTTCCTCTTACTTTCGTTCCCCTCAGAAAGAGGGGCAGATAGACCGAGCGATTGATCTATTTTTATATGGAATATTGGATGAATAGAATGAATCAGCCTAGATTCGAGCATACAGCTATCTAGGCTGATTGACTGTACCGATCAGTTACCAGATTAGTTCGGCCGCCGAGGTTCACTTTTTTGATAAACGTTTATAGTGGATGGAACAGGCAGTTTTGTATGGTTTAATTTAAGCATAAATATCCTTTGCTGGTGTTACGTGTCTAATGCCGATTACTCCATCGTACTGTTGAGATGGAATAAGTTTGCGTTTATCTACTCCGGCTTCACGTTCAGTTTGTTCATGGTTATACCACTTGTGGGGATCCTTGTTTTTGAAAGACTCACATATAATATCATGATTGTTTGTAGAAAAAAGATGGTTTTCAAGGCTATTTTTTGAATGACTTTTTATGTTATAAGGTTTGCCCTTATTATTTGCAGCACTGCCCTCCTTCATATAAATCCCCAAATGATAGCTATTGTTGTACCTTTCTGAATAAAATTCACCTAGCGATTTTTCATTTAGCCAACCCTGACTTAATGAATTGTTTTTTCTAATATGGTAGTTGTGCGCCCAAATGATAAACTTTTCTTCAGGCCATTTGTTTACTAGAAAAGAAAGATGCTCAAACATATACTTATCAGGATAATAAGAATACATGTTAAAATTCATTAAACATAGTTCTAACAAGTTCATTCTATTCTCGATAGCTCTTAGCATGAACATGTAGGTAGCCTCATCAATAACGTGATTTAACATAACTTCTTGTTTCATATCTGTTAAAAATGCATATACACGACCATAGATCAAATCTAGTCTTTTCTTCGTCGATAACATTTTCTTTCTCATAAACGTTCTAGCAGTTATTGTATCCACCGTTTTCTCAGCATCAGAAAAATCATTCGCTAAACCGTGATTATATTTATCTAAAATTGGAAAAATGTAATTATGCAAAGAATGATTTTGGTATTGAATATCGATACCAAAAGCCGTTAACTCCCTATTTTGGATGATTTTAAATAACTCTAATAACTCTTTCGTATGCCACACCTCGGGCAATGAATCCATTAAAAATGATTTAGTGGACAACTGATGTTTATTATGATTGGCAATCGCTATTTCCCCCATACCGCCCTCAAAGACAATCTTATTAAAACCAAACTGTTCATGAAGGTATTCAACCATCTTTAATTTTAGTTTTTGTATTTCAAAAACGCCATGCCCATTTTCACCAAGAAAAATGATTTTCTTTTCTTTAAAAACATCGTTATATATAATTAATTCCTTATCTAATTGTTGTAGATTCATAAAATAACTCCTTAACACGAAATTCTTGACGCTCCCCTTTATTTTTTGGGGTGTTTACTCGATAAGAATGTTTTGATGTTTTCTTGTTACTATATGATTTAATTTGTAAAGTTGGTCGTTCGTATTTGAAAATACCATTTAGTAATCTATAATAAATTTGATTAATGGACAGTGCTAAAAGGAAGGAGAAGGCATGAATATCAATTACTTAACGTTAAGAAGCTTTTTAGAAATTGCCAAGCACTTAAATTTTAGTAAATCCGCACATCAACTAAATATATCTCAGCCTGCTCTGAGTCAGAAGATAAAGGCATTGGAAGAGGAACTTGGCGTGCTGCTGCTTAACCGTTCTAAAAACCAAGTCACTTTGACAAAAGAAGGAGAATTTTTATATCGGACGTTGGTTCCGTCATTTACGAATATTGATAGTTCCTTTAAACATTTACAACAATTTAAAAGTGTGCCGAAACCTGTTTTACATATTGCAGCCACCCCTTCAGCAGCTATGAGCATTGTGCCGACTTTAATTAAAAGACTAAAAGAGCAACATCCATTACTGGAATTCAACATATTAGAGACGTTGTCTAGCCAAGCGCTTGATTACATAAAAAAAGGCGACTTTGATATGGCACTTATACGTACACCTTTAGATATTTCTGCTGAGTTTCAACAGCCATTAAGATGGCGTACCGTTACTCGTTCTCCCCTATCCGTTGCTGTTGCAAAGGAACATATAATTTCTGGTTATAATGAAGTGGATTTGAATGAACTTAAAGAGGAAGACTTTTTGCATTACGACCCTAAAACATCTTCCACCTTATATTATCTTATGGAATATGCATGTATGTCAGCAGGATTTTCACCTAAAATCGTTGCAAAAGGGGCCGAGTTTATGAGCCGGGCTGTATTGATTTCTAACGGTATTGGCATTTCCATTATACCGGAAGATATGATTCAGCTATACAGCGCTTATGAAATTAAAGCTGTGCCTATAAAAGACATCTCCGTTATGAGTTCTATTTCAATGGTTTGGAACGAATCAAGGGATAATGACATTTTAAGAGATGCAAGAAAGGTAATAAATGAAAGTTTTTCAGCACCTATTAGCTCAGCTTATAACCATATATGAAATTCGTATTTCCTATAACTAATTTGATTTGCTATATTGATTTTTGTAACCGATTACAAAGAAGGGATGGAAAAGGATGAAGGAGATTAACGTATTATTATATGGATTAGGACCTATTGGTCTCGAAGTTTTTAAAAGTTGTACACGTTCTAATAACATTACAGTGATTGGCGGGGTAGACATTGACCCGAATAAAGTCGAGAAAGATTTGGGTGAAATAGCTGGCCTTTCAAATACGGGAATTAAAGTGACTAGTTCATTAAGCAACATTCCACATGGAGCAAATCATTCTGTTGCTCTCCATACAACCGGTTCAAGTGTTCCACAAGTTTGGCCACAAATTAAATCTCTGTTAGACCATGGCTATTCTGTTGTATCTTCTTGCGAGGAACTTTCGTTTCCATGGGTGAGATATCCTGAGTTAGCTAAGGAGATTGATCAATACGCAAAAGATAAAGGGCTTTTTGTCATTGGAACAGGCGTTAACCCAGGTTTTGTCATGGATTCTCTTGCTGTATTTACATCAGCAGTTACGAGAGATATCGAGAGTATTCACATTTCCAGAAAAGTGGACGTTTCCAAACGGCGCATACCTTTGCAACAAAAAGTCGGTGTTGGTAAAACGGTGGAAGAATTTAATGCACTTGCAGAAGAAAATAATATTGGGCATGTCGGTCTTGAGGAGTCCCTTCGATTAATTTTAAATGGACTGGGTCTCAGTCAGGAAAAAATAAAAAAATCAATTAAACCGACAGTTACTTCAACCGACCTAGAGTTATCCTCTGGTCATGTTGGTAAAGGAAGAGTAAGTGGTTTACACGAAACAGCAGTAAGCAGTGGTACTATTCCTATTACCTTAGATCTGGTGATGTCAGTCAACGTGGAGGAAATCGACCGCATCATTTTTGAAAGTAAGGACCTTGGACATTTGGAATTTACCATACCCGGAGGATTATTTGGGGATACCGTTACAGCAAATGTGCTGGTTAATGTAGCACAATCACTAATGTTTTATCGTCAACAAGGTTTAAGAACAATGACTGACATCCACACAGTCCGTAATATACTCGATTACGAAAAACTCAGCTAACGACCTTCAATATTTTTAAATATTTTCGAATTTACGGCATGTACCGGTTCCTCTTTAGAAATAGAGAACTAGGAGTCGGTGGAACAAGCGAGTTGATTCAACTAACAACTTAGTAAAATGCGGAAGAAGGAGCTCATCATAAGCCCATGACGTTGTAAGACGATGCTGTCAATATTCGTCGTGTAGGCAATAATGGTGAGCCCCTTCCTTCTGAATGAAGTATCGCTTCATACTCTTTCAAGGTTGTTTTTAAAATAGATTTCTTAGATTTTATGGTACAATTACAAAGTTTGGTACCCTATATAAAAAATCTATTTGTATTTTGTTAATAAGGAGGAGGGACTATGAAGGATTCAAAACTTAACATGTATGGAGGCGCTATCGGCGGCAGCTTCCCTTTATTGATTTTTATTGTTGGCATGATTGTTCTCACTTTTTCGGGAAATGGGGGAATGACTTCATTTTGGGCAATAGGCTGGTTAGCTTTTTTTCTCGGAATCTTCTTGGCAAAAAATAAAAGTGACTACTGCGCTGCACTCATAAGGGGTGTTGCTAACAGCAACGGCGCTGTGGTTATCACATTATATTTGTTTGCAGGAGTTTTTGGGCAAATCTTGACAGCTGGGGGCCTGATTGAAGGGTTGCTCTGGGTGGGATTGGAAGTAAACGTACAGCAAAATTATTTTGCGTTGTTAGCCCTTTTATGTACGATGTTTTTTTCCTTAGCTACTGGTTCCTCGGTTAGTACAGCAGCAGCTCTTACACCTGTACTTTATCCTGCTGGTATTTTATTAGGAGCAGACCCTGTCATGTTAGCAGTAGGGATTTTAGCCGGTGCTGGTTTTGGAGATAACGTCTCCCCTCATTCGGATACGACTATTGCCTCTGCTGCCACACAAAATGCTAGTATTAGAGAAGTTGTTTTAGCTCGTATGCCAATGGTTATTATTGCTGCGCTAGTTTCCATGCTTATCATATTCTTGACAGGTGGAGGCGGCGAAGTAGTAAGTGCACAACAAATGGGAGTGGATGTAGACCCATCAGGGCTTCTTATGTTTATTAGTGTTTTAGTGCTTATTACAGCAGTATTCCTTAACAGGCATATGATTGAAGCATTTGTGTGGGGAATTGTATCTGCTGCTTTATTAGGCATTCTAAATGGCTCAATTGTATTATCCGATTTCTTCCACATCCCAAAAGAAAGCGGTGTCTCATCTGGACTTATTGAAGATGGGATCTTAAGTATTAGCAATACGATGATTTTTGTGTTGATTATCTTAGCTATCACTCAAATTATGGTAGAATCAGGGGCGATTGACCGCATTTTGGACTTTGTTACTAAAAAGGTTGCAAAAGGGGTACGTTCTGCAGAATTATCTATCATTTTTGTTACGACGCTTATTTCTACACCTATTTCGCATAATACAGTTGCAGCGTTACTTGTTGGACCAGGATTTGTTAGAAAAATTGGCGATAGGTTTAATCTGTCACCGTCCCGAAAAGCCATCCTGATGGATTGTTCTGTCACAACCCTTTATTTCACGATTCCGTGGCATAGCACGATCATCACATGGTACGGACAGCTATCCTTAGCGGCTAATAAATGGGGAATTCCATTGCCAAATATTTTAACTTCATTCCTTAATCCGTACGCCTGGTCTCTTTTTATCATCATTGTTATTGCTGCCATTACAGGCTGGAAACGAACTTATGCTACTCAAAAGGATGATGAAAGCACGGCGATATGAGTATGTGCTAAACAGGGTAGCGTTCAGTCGTGCCGTTTTTATTTAAAAAATTGTCAATTCAAGCGCAACAGTTCATGGGTAACCTGCCTCGTGGGCTGTTCGCCATCGTAAGCATTTTCTTAGTTGGCCATTGATAGAATCAATACAAGCAAAATCCGTCCCTTCGGGTAGAACTCTCGCAGAAACCGATTTTCATTCTCGTTACTGCCTCTTGGCCAAGAAGAATAAGGATCCGCAAAATAAAGGAAAGAGTTTGTTTACTCGATGGATGCATAACAAGCAAACTCTTTTCCACGCTCTACGGTGGCTGTTTGAATGGCGTATTTAGGTAAAGAAGTTTTCAGCTTTCAAATGGCTTCCTCCGTAGAGACGGCCATGTCCAGTTCCCAATGGCCAAATGTCTGTCGTTTTCGGATCTCTTTAAGCCGCTGCTTGATTGATGGACTGGACCAACAGTGAACGCCCACGGGGGCATAGTGTTTTTGGTTTTCCATTGACGACGACGCAGCACAGACGCTGTCCGTTGTAAACGCCCTTGATAGACCCACCACAGACTCTTTCTTTCTTATTCCTTTGGCTGAATCTTGGTGAGAAACCTATTCGACTCTACTAGTTTATTCATTTGTTACATAACCATCAAGAACTAACATTCGTTTCTGCCTTTATCTTCTGAATACCAAACATCAAAATGAAATGTAAAAAATCAAGATTAGGAAACATTACCTTCACTAATCTCGATTTTTTAAGAAATCCTATTCAAAGTCTTCACTTAGAATGTCTACACGTTCTTCAAAAGATACCTCCCGATGAATTTCATGCAACATCCACACGTAACCATTGCTATCAGAAAACATCGCATTGGAGACGCCCATTTTTTCAATTCTTGTGACAGGCTGAATTTCTTTTACATTTGCTGCAATTGCTTTCGCATAGGTTTCTTTAATATCTGGAACCACGATATTAAACCAAAATGATTGTGTGTCACCTTCTTTTGGGGCAAAAAGTTGATATTCATGATTTTCATCAAGCATATGGAAACGTGTACCATAGATATTAAATACTGCTTCGTTATTTCCAACTTTAAAATTTGTCTCCTCTACTACCTCAACATCAAAAATAGCTTTGTATTGCTCCAAAGCAGCTTTACTGTCTTTTACAACAAAATCGAATTCAACTCCATGAAACATTTGACCACTCTCCTATAATTTAGCTTCGCCTTTTACAATTCCTTCAATCATATTCTGCGATAAAATTTATTATATAGCCTGCTTTAAATATTTTATTAAATCATATGGACAAAAACATTACATTTGTTTTCAGCATGTTAATCTAATGATTACCATTGACCTTGATATTTTGATTCAATTATTCAGTCCATATAAGAGTAGGTCTTATTTATAACAGAGTCAAGTCGTTTACTTTGTTCGCAATATTGTTCCAGAATATGACTGATTGTGGTATAAGCTTATTTTACTTTCTCCTCCCCTTTAAACAAAGCATATCTACAGGGGTATGTTAAGTCCTTACCACTCTGGCTAATTCCCATTTGGTAAAATGGCTTATAAACAGTACTTCGATAAGAATTAAAAAGAGAGATATTGCTTTTACACAATATCCCCTTTTCTTTTGGTCGAGATCCTATTCATTTATACGTACCATCAAAATGCCTTCAAATCAACGTTTTCACTTCAAATGCTCTCGGTGAATTACTCCCACTCAATCGTGGAAGGCGGCTTGCTCGTAATGTCGTACACAATCCGGTTGACATGTTCGACTTCGTTGACGATCCGGGTGGAGATGATTTCAAGCACATCCCATGGAATGCGCGCCCAATCTGACGTCATGCCGTCAATGGAAGTAACGGCGCGGATGCCGACGGTGTAATCGTATGTGCGTGTGTCGCCCATGACGCCAACGCTGCGCATATTCGGCAGTGCCGTAAAGTATTGCCAAATTTCGCGGTCAAGCCCGGCTTTTTTGATTTCTTCACGCAAGATTGCGTCTGATTCACGGACAATTTTTAGCTTCTCATCGGTAATTTCGCCGAGGACGCGAATGCCGAGGCCTGGGCCAGGGAATGGTTGGCGCCATACGATCTCATCTGGAATGCCAAGTTCTGTGCCAAGAGCACGCACTTCGTCTTTAAATAGCGCATTGAGTGGCTCAATTAATTCAAACGCCATGTCTTCTGGCAAGCCGCCAACGTTATGGTGCGATTTAATCGTTTGGGCCGTGTCTGTTCCTGACTCAATGATATCGGTGTAGAGTGTTCCTTGAGCGAGGAAGTCCATTTTCTTATCTTTTAGTTTTGCTGATTCTTCATCAAAGACGTAAATAAATTCGTTGCCGATAATTTTCCGTTTTTGTTCTGGATCGGTGACGCCTTTTAATTTAGTCAAGAACCGTTCTGATGCGTCAATTTTGACGACATTCATGTTAAAGCCTTGGGTGAATGTTTCCATGACGCTTTCTGCTTCCCCTTTGCGAAGCAAGCCATGGTCAATGAACATGCATGTCAATTGATCGCCAATTGCTTTATGGATGAGCACCGCTACTACAGAGGAGTCAACGCCACCGCTTAATGCACACAGTACGTGGCGGTCGCCAACTTGTTCGCGGATTTTCTTGATTTCCTCTTCAATGAAGTTTTCCATTGACCAATCGCCTTTAGCGCCGCAAATGTCAAAAGCAAAGTTTTTCAAAAGGTCATTGCCAAATTCGGAATGGCGCACTTCTGGATGAAACTGCACGCCGTACAAGTTGCGGGACTCGTCGCTCATAGCTGCAACTGGGCAAGAAGGATTGGAAGCGTCGACGGTAAAGCCCTCTGGCGGAGCCACAATTTTGTCGCCATGGCTCATCCAGACGGTTTGCTCAATGGGCAAGCCTTTAAAGAGCGGCGATTGGTTTTCGACATTTAGTAACGCTTTTCCGTATTCACGATGGGAAGCCTTGTCGACTTTGCCGCCAAAGTGGTGCGTCATTAATTGGACGCCATAACAAATCCCTAAAATCGGAATGCCTAAATCATAAATGGCAGGGTCGCATTTAGGAGAGCCTTCTACATACGCGCTGTTAGGCCCGCCCGAAAAGATAATGCCGATTGGGTTCATTTCTTTTAATTCATCCGCCGTCAGTTTGTGCGAATGCAGTTCGCTATACACACCGAGGTCGCGGATACGTCTTGTGATCAGTTGATTGTATTGCCCACCAAAGTCAAGGACAACAATCGTTTCATGATTCGTTACTTGCATGCAGCTTCACCCTTTGCTAAAGAAATTCTATATAGGAAAAAATCAATCACTATCGCAAATAAAACGGCTACAAGAGCAATCGCCCCTCGGCATTGCCTTTGCAGCCATATAAATGAATGCTCTCCCATTTGTTTGGGGCTCACGCATTTCTTTATGCAGCTTATACGCCAATAATCATAACAAGCCCACTTGAATGCGGTCAAGTTCTGATTTTGTTCAGGATGTTTTTCCAATTTTCATGAAAGCGGTCCCCGTCAATGTCAGGTTTTTTATTGCTGTATAAATATTGCTCGTAAGCTTCGGTTAGCTCCCGCATTCCAGTAGACTCCAGTTCGCTGTCCACGTCGGTTGCATATTCACGCAATGTTTGCGTTGTTTTTCGCTTGTAGCCATGAAAACCGAGCAACCATAGCAAGCGCTCATAAGAACGGACAAAGGACTCTGTTCGCCCGTCATTTTTGTACATACCGTTTACGTAAGCACGGGCAATTGCTTTGCGGAACAGAAACAAAACCAACGCCGCCACTGCAAGTATCCCTATGGCGGCTCCTAGCCACCAGCTCGGGCCTTCTTTTGTTTGGCCTAACGTTTGTGATGCCTCTGTTTCTTCTTCGTTTTCAGGCTCTTGCACTTCGTCTTCATCCTGCTCTGGCTCTTCTCTTTGTTCAGGCTCGACATCCTCCTCATCGCGGTTTTCGATGTCGATTTCGGGCTGCTGAAAGGAAAAACCTGAAAAACTAGGCGTCGGTTCAAACGGCACCCAGCCGACTTCCGGAAAATATACTTCTACCCAAGAATGGGCATTGCTATTGGCAATTACGTATTCTTGATAGGTTTCATCTTCGCCGACAGTTCCCTGTGCTTCCCCCTCTGTAAACCCTTTGGCCCATCTAGTCGGTATGTCAAGTGTTCGCAGCATAACGGCCATCGCTGTTGAAAAGTTATCGCAATACCCTCTCGCTGTTTCAAACAAAAACTGGTCGACATAGTCTTGGCCTTCTGCGGGAATAGCCACATTTTCTGTTTCGTATTCAAAATTGGGCCCGCTTAAATATTGTTCAATCGCAACGGCCATGTCGTACTGGTTGTCCGCGTCTTTCGTAATGTCTTCGGCCAACTCACCGATACGTTCAGGCAATTCTTCTGGCAATGCTAAATAATCGGCTAGCTCTTCGTCGTTGCTGTAATCAGGTCGGCCAATATTGCGCAAGCCTTCCACATAGTACGTTTGCTCGTAAAATTGAAACTCGTATCGTTGCGGCACCAATTCGCCATTCGCGACTGTGGCCATCGCTGAAACAGGGTCCATTTGCAACGGATAATCTTGTTCGCCGACTAAATCTGTTACCGTTGGCGAGGCAAGCTCTCCTGGGTAAAATAAGTGGCCGAATTGTTGCTCCCCTTCACTATACAATTGCAACTCCGCCTGCTGCGTTTCTACTTCAACGGCATCAGCACGTTTGCTTTCTTGCAACGGCGGGGTCACACTCCGCTCTTCGACTTCTAATGAGTCAGAAAGCTGCCAACCTCTTCCCGTATACTCGTTTTTTGTCTCCCCTTTCCAATATTGGCCGCTTTCTACCCGAGCAATAAAAATAGGCGTGTCATCTTGGACAAAGCCGCCACCAAGGCGGCGATCATCCTCACTGTAGCCAATCCGTTGCACAGGTGTGCCTATACCGCTCGGAACAAAGCCAAATACCGATTGGAGATAAGGAAGAGGGTCAGGCCACTGCGGCTCAGGTTTTGGCATCGCATAGCCAATCGACGCTGCTAGCATGATAAACACGCCTAGCAAAGCAAATGAGCGGCCAAATGTGCGAAACGATAAAACAGCGTGCGTGCCTTTCTGTTCGCCGCGTTTAAGCAACAGCAGCAGCCCAAACAGAAACAACCCAACGATAAAGGTGCGAACAATCGCCCAGCTCCCGCTATAATCGGTAAATGTGTCAATTATACCAATATAGACGATGCTGATCGCTAAAAAGAGCAATATTCTCCGTGCTTGGACAATCCAGTAAAACAGTAGGTAACTGAGGATGGACAAAAGAATTAAAAATAAAAACGTCCGGTGCATATCGGTAATGTCGGCCAAATTGCCAGCCGTCAGCAAATAGATGTTATAAAAGAGATCATCTAAAAAAGTAAACATCCACATTTGCTCAGTGCTTGATTCTGGAAACAACAGATACAACGCTCCGAGAATGGCAGCAAGGCGAAAAAGCAATGACCAAACAAGGTGGATTTTAAAGAATGTGATCAAGAAAAACACAGCAGAAACGGCGACAAATAGAGCAATCGAATCTGTGTGCGTAATTTCTGAGACAGGATAGAGCCATTCCATCAGTAAAAGAAAACCGAACATGTATAACACAAAATCACGATAAAGTTGCCTTTTTTTATGCATCATCCGCACTTTGCCTCTTGCCCTCCTCAAACTGGGGATGGAAAAGCTGTGCCTTTAACCGCTTAAATTGCTCCTGTTCCCACTCGCCAACTGGAGCAGCGGAAGCAACAAACACAAGCGTTTTACGTTTTTCAAGCTGCCGTACTAAACGAATGGTATTCTCTTCTATTTGCGGCGTTATCAATAGAGTCACCCCTCCTAGTAGCTGAAGATTAGGAGGCAGGTGGGCTTGCTTTTTCGTTTTCAATGGCTTCACTTTGGCAAGCAAACGCAAGCCTGATTTCCACGTTCGCTCATTAAGTTGCAGCTGATTCCAACCATTAGGATACGTATGCAAACCAACCTCCGTACGTGCTGACACAAAAGTGGCTGCCAAAGACGCGGCCCAACTCACACTTTCTTCAAACCATTCTTTTTCTAGCTCGGTTTCCACTACGCTCGGCAATAAAAATAACGATATTTCTTCGCTCTGGTCCGTTTCAAACTCTTTTGTGACGAGCCCTCCTACACCTGCCGAGCGCTTCCAATCAATTTGCGCCATGCGATCGCCTGCCACATAGGGGCGTACGCCAGAAACAGCGTGGTCCTCATGATTCTTTTTTAATTGCTTGGCTACATGTGAAACGCCGATTGTTCCTAAGCCATGCTTTACATAGTGATAAGCAGGGTAGACAAGCAACTCCGTCTGAATCGGAATCCTTTTTTTAACGCGGATAAGGCCAAACAAGTCATTTGCTGTTACAACCAGTTTGCCAAATTGTTGTTCCCCTCGTTGCAACGCTTTCGCCTCATACGAAAAGCGCAGCTCTTTTTTTAACGTGAAAAAGAAAATGGCTTCATGCCGCTCTGCCAATATCGAGGCAGGAACGTCGTCACTCGCTTCATAATAAAAAAATGGAAGCAGCCATGGCCTTGAGATCGTGATCTCTACATTAAATTCTTCACCTGCTCTTAGTTCCTGTTTTGATATATGGCGCGTGGCCTTCACTCCAAACAAGGAAAGACAAGAAACAAGACATGAACAAATAAACACAATGACGACGCTATAAAACAAAAACCAACTGACAAAGCCGCCTTGGAACATGCCAAAGACAAAGGTAGCAGCTAGAATAAACAGGACAATCAACCATCGGAAAGCAAAATAAACAAATGGTTTTACTCGTTTCATTAGGTTGCATGCCTTTTCCGCTCTACCGGAACGCGGATTTGTTTTATCAGATCAGCGAGTACTTCATCTGCCGCTTCTTCACGCATGTGGACATCGTGCTGCAATCGAATTCGATGCCCGAGTACATAGGGTGCAACAGCTTTCACATCATCAGGAGCAACAAAATCACGCCCCATTATGAGTGCGTAAGCTTGGCTTGTCCGCATCAGTGCAATGGAAGCGCGGGGGCTTGCGCCTAGTTCAATCTTTCCGCTCGTTCGAGTGGCATGGACGATGTTTACTAAATACTCTTTGACATACTCGTCAATGTAAATGTTTTTGACTTCTTGCTGCAAAGCAGAAATTTCATCAAGTGTGACGACCGCTTCTAGATCCTCAATTGGATGTTTTTGCTCGACACGCCCTAAAAGTTCCAACTCTTCTTCAATCGTCGGGTAGCCTAAGCTAATTCGTACTAAAAACCGGTCCAATTGCGCTTCTGGAAGAGGAAATGTTCCAGAGTATTCAACTGGATTCTGAGTCGCCATGACAAAAAAGGGCGAATGGATGACCATCGTTTCCCCGTCAACAGTGACGTTTCCTTCTTCTAGTGCCTCAAGTAAAGCAGATTGGGTTTTAGGCGACGTACGGTTAATTTCATCAGCAAGCACGACATTCGCCATAACTGGGCCAGGACGAAACTCAAATGCTTGCTTGTTTTGGTTGTAAATCGATACGCCCGTCACATCCGACGGCAGCAAGTCCGGAGTAAACTGGATTCGCTTAAACGAGCCGTTAATTGTTTTCGCCATTGCTTTGACAAAAACGGTTTTGCCAACACCAGGCACATCTTCAAGAAGCACATGCCCCCCTGCAAGCAAGGCGACAAGGCTAAGGCGGATTTCCGCTCGTTTGCCAATCATCACTTTTTCAACATTTTCAATGATCTCATCTATTTTAGCTGTGCTTGTAGTCAACAAATCCTAGGCCCCTCTCCGTTTCTTTTTTTCATTGTACCATTGTCCTGTTCTTTTATCATTACAGAACAAGCGTTAGCTTTCACCGAAAAAACCGCGCACCTTTAAAGTGCACGGCTTTGCTTGTTACAGTTGTGACATTGTTTGCAGCATGTCTGCTTCAATTTTATCCCAAGTTTCTTTTTGCTGGAACAGTTTTCGCGTTTTTGGGATTAGTTCTGTCTTAAACGCTTCTTTATAGGCATCCGTTGCAGGATCAGGAAGCTGCTTTTTCCATTCGGTTACGAGCGCTTCTATCTCGCCAGCCCGTGGCCCCCATTTGCCTGCTTCTTTCCCTTCTCTATCGAAAAAGACGATAATCGGAATGGACCGGGCACGCCCATTGGTTAAGTACTGATCCATCAACTCAAGGTTTTCATCGCGGATTAAAAAACGAACATCCATTAAAGCCGTTTGCGCTAATTTAAGAAAAATCGGCACGTTTACCATCGCATCCCCACACCAATCAGCGGTAAGCACAACGGCTTTCATGCCTTTCCCTTGGAGGCGTTCCATTCCTTGCACAGCGTCCCCGCTAGGAATGTACTGATTGTATATGTGAAGCAACGTCTCTTTGTTTACTTCCATCGACTCTATGTAGTCTTGGGCACTCGCCCCTTTTTCAAACCAATCGAGAAGTGTCATAAGCTTGCTCCTTTTTTATTACTGATCGTACCATGCCTTAGGTCATGGGCGCAAAAAATTTGATCTTTCTAGACATATTTTTGCTGACAATCCAAACACTACATTTAAAGGAGTGGTGAGATGTTCAAACGTTTTTTGCTTGCCCCGACCCTTATTATCCTTCTGCTTTTAGGCATCGGGCAAGTGTCAACTCCAATCGCCTATGCGATCGGCGATAAGCCGTTTACATTCGTGTGGATGTCTGACACGCAGTATTACTCGCAGCATTACCCGTATATTTACGACAGCATGACGGAGTGGATTGTCGAAAACGAACGGAACCAGTCCATTAAATACGCGATTCATACGGGCGACATCGTTGACCATATGACGAATGAATTCGAATGGGTTCAGGCAGACTTAGCGATGAAAAAACTAGATCAAGCCAAAATTCCATACGGCGTGCTGGCAGGCAACCATGATGTCGGACATAGCAAATTGGACTACAGCACATACAGCCGCTATTTTGGCGATGCCCGTTTTAAAAAAAGCCATGTGTTTAAGGGATCTTATAAAGATAATGAAGCCCACTTTGATGAAATTCAAGTTAGCGGGCACAAATTCCTCATTCTTTACCTCGGGTTTGGTTGGAATGACGAAACGCTTTCGTGGGCCAAAGAAGTCGTTCAAGACCACCCTCACCATGCAACGATTGTTGCGACGCATCGTTACTTGCAAGTCAATGGCAAACGCTCTGAAGATGGAGACAAACTGTTTAATGAATTAATTAAGCCCAACCCTTCCATTCAGCTTGTCCTGAGCGGGCACTACCACGGCACGGCTCAGCGATTTGACCGTATTGATGACGATGGCGACGGTGTAAATGAACGGACTGTAGTACAGATTTTATCTGATTACCAAGGCTATCAAAAAGGCGGGAATGGCTTTATGCGCCTCCTGACGTTTCAACCCAAATCCCAAGCAGTGACGATCAGCACCTACTCTCCTTATACAAAGGAAGACTCATTAGAAAACGAGGACTTTCATAAAGCGCCGATGACGTTTAGTTTTCCAATGGATTTTTAGCCCCATGCCCAAATTATAACGGTTCATCACCTTTTTAGATGGATATCCATATCGTGTACTATCCTAGAAAAAGGTGGTGCAATGCTTGGGCTATTATTACGGAGGATTTCAAAACAACTGCTGCTGCCCTCCCCCGCCTTGTGGAGGATACGGTTATGGACCGGGCCCTTACTGTGGGCCGAGAGGATTTGGCGGCGGCGGGTTTGCGATTGCTATAGTTGTGGTGCTTTTCATTTTAATTATTATCATTGGCGGCGCCGGCTTTTGGGGCGGCGGACGCGGACTGCCTTGCTAACTGAAAAGAACATTAGCGTCCTTCGCTAATGTTCTTTTATTTAGTAATAATATCCATAAGGTGGGTACCCATAAGCTCCAGGTCCGTAACCATAGGGCGGATAGCCATATCCGTACCCGTAACCACCGTATAAAAACGGCGCAGCAATGAGTGATCCCCCTAGACCGCCTACGAGACCGCCTAGAAATGCACTTCCCCCATAGCCAAATGGCCTTCCGCCATAGTAACCAGGTGGGCGCCGGTAAACGGGCTGATGATAATGCCATTGCGTTTGCATCGTGGTCCCCCTTCACATCTGATGGGGTATCTTATGCACTAGCAGGCAGGCATGTGCGGAAGTTTTACCGAGTTGCTTCAAAAACTGCCTTTACTTTTGGGACAACTTCGCCGCTCCTTGCCCCTTCCTGCATAAACGCCACCAACATTTCAGGATCATCTTGGTTATAGGCGACAACCCATCCAAGAACATCGTCATTCGATTCACCTTGACCACCGCTTAATTCAGCTGTTCCTGTTTTTGCTGCTAACGGATAGCCATCTATTTCCATTGCATGGGCCGTCCCGCTTTTTTCAGACACCACTTTCCCAAGGGCATCATCAATAATTGCAGCTGTTTCAGGCGACAGATGGTCTTTCCAGACGACGCCGGTTTGTTCACTTTGCTCTAGCACTGGTTGAATCATAGCGCCTTCATTGGAAAAAGCCGTATACATCGTGGCAAGATGAACTGGGTTGACGAGCACTTGCCCTTGTCCAGACCCTGAATATGCAAGCTCAGGCTCGGAACGAAATCCGTCCTCGCCGGTTATTTGCGACTTCTTCAACGGGTACAAATAATCCAATGTTTCCCCAAAACCAACAGCTTCAGCATGCTCGATTAGCTTCTCTTCCCCTAATTTTAATGCTTCCATCGCAAAATAAATATTATCCGAATACATAAGGGCACCTTCTAAATCGACTGGACCGCCTGGATCAGTGACGCGGTGGATATGGTAATCGCCCCAACCAGATGCATCGTCTGGCTGCCAATCGTGGCCGCTTACTTCCATTTTCTCTTCGGGGACAAGTGTCCCTGCTTCTAACCCAAACGCAGCAGTTAGTGCCTTCATAGTCGATCCTGGAGAAAAACTGGCACTAAAACGGTTCAACAGCGGCATTTCTTCGTTTTCCTCGATTTTCTTGCGCTCCTCGCTAGAAAACCCAAGTGCTGCTAAATTCGGATCGTAAGCTGGCGAACTAACCAATGCCAACGTTTCCCCTGTAAGAGGGTCTAGCGCCACACTTGTACCTGATTTCCCAGCAAATTCGTTAAAAATCGCTTCCTGGACGTCCATATCAATCGTTAAGTGGATATCTTCGCCATCTTCGCTTTCAGACTCGATAATGGTTTCTTTCCGCTCGCCATCTGCGCTTGCTGTATAAATTTCTATTCCGTCTTTTGCGCGCAAACGGTCTTCGAGCACCAATTCCAATCCGGCTAGACCAATTTTGGAAGAAGAAGAGTATCCTTCGCTACTGCGCTTTTCTAATTCTTCCGCCGTAATCGGCCCAATGTATCCGGTTAAATGGGCAGCAGCTTCGCCAAATGGGTAAACCCGCCCGTTCAAGCGCCTGTAGGAGGCGGCTGTTACTTGCTCTGTAATCGAATCGGCTAGGCGATTTTCGCTAGCAGGTAATTGCTTAAGCGGCACAAACGCCTCTGGTGTCACCCAGCCTTGACTCAACTGCTCTTCAATATAGTCTTCCGTTAACCCTAACTCATTGGCTAAGATGGACACAGCATCATCTTGCCCTTCAAGCAAGCTTGGCTGCACACCCATTTCGAGCACTTCGCCATTAGTCGCTAGCGCCTGCCCATGGACATCATAAAGATCGCCCCGCATTCCTGGCGTGCGGTCAAGCCTTACCACATCATCGCCTTCCAATTGAGGAAATAAAAGGCGCGGCTCCCACTCCAAATGCCACTCATTTTCTTCTTCCGCTGCTTGAACCCATTCCATTCCTTCCTCAAAGGAATAAGGTCCCGCAATCGTTTCCATTGAAATGGAAATCGGAATCGATTCGATTCCTTCACCATCGTAGTCATCTGGAAAACTCGGATCCACTGAAAATTCTGCTATCAAATCACTAAAAATGCGCTCGTGTTTCGTAATAAACGTCTCCTCGTCGACGTTCTCCTTTGCTTCATTCGTAAGCATGGCGTACATATCCTTGTATTCGCCGTTTTTCCAATGTTCAATATAAGTGTTAGCAGCATCTTCTGGAGACGAACTTGAACAAGCCGCCAAAGCAAGTGTCATTCCGGCGAATGCCGAAAAAAGTAGTAATCCCGACCGCTTCAACTCCCTAACAGCTCCCTTGCTAATTGGTAAGTCTTCGAAAAATATGACAAAAATCATAGGATAAAAGATTCTACTGTTAGAGTAGCATACTTGTCGATACCTTTGAACCTCTTACGTCTAAAGTCACAAGATTGTTTGGAAAAAACAGCCTCAACTTTGCCCTTCTTTCGAAGAGAACCAGGAATCTTACACTTTTTATTTTTCCTCTAAGGAATGGTCACAAAGACACTATACCCTCTACTATCTCTTCTTTCCTGTGTTAGACCCATTATAAGTAAAAAAAGCGTACGAAAGCCTCTGCTTTCGTACGCTTTTGTCATTACGAGCGAATAATATTGATTTTATCAGCAATCGGCGTCCGTTCTTTTGCTTCAGGAATAAAATCCCCATAACCAATCATTAATGTTGCGACAATTTTTTCCCCAGGCTGAACACCAATGGCTTCACGGAAGACAGGATTGTAAATCCAGTCATTCGTACGCCAAATCATGCCAATGCCTCTGGCCCAGGCAGCAAGCTGGATGTTTTGAATCATGGCACAAACCGCTCCATAATCTTCATCCCATGTTTTTTGACGAGGGTCCTCAGGCATGACAACAACAAGGTGGAGGGGAATTTCCCTAAAATAAGCTGCCTTTTTTTGCGCTTTTTCGGGGATCTTCCCATCGCTCCCTGCTTGTGTTTTCAAAAAGGCGTCTACAAACTGGTTTTTCCCTTCTTCAGCGTATAGAAGAAAACGCCAAGGTTCCGTTAATTTATGATTCGGCGCCCACTTTGCCACTTCCAATATATCGACTATTTCTTCAATGGATACAGGATCAGGTTTAAATTTCTTAATTGAGCGCCTTCCCTTTATAAGCTCGTCAATTGCTTTTACTTGGTTCAATTCCATTTTCACTCATTCCTTCGTTCTCCATTCTTATCTTTTAGTCTAACGAAAGGATTAGGCAAACGCAAGGAATGATTCTCATTTTCATTTAGACCGTGATAACAATCGCATCATATCCCCGGCTCTTTAGTTCAGCAACAAGCGCTTCTGCATTGGCTTTAACCGAAAAAGCGCCAACTTGGACACGATAAAGGGAACCGCTTTGGATAATTAAGGCTTCGTAGCCGTCTGCTTGAAGTCGTGCTTGAAGGGCTTCTGCATTAGCTCGTTGGGAAAAAGCACCGGCTTGCACACGGTAAATCGTGCCGTTTCCACCGGAATTGCGCCGCAAATTGAACGCTTGCGCCAACCCATTGACATGACCACGAGCGACGCGTGTCAAAAAGGCCGGATCCCGAAGCTTGGCCGCATCGTTGGCATGATCAATAAACAGGTTTTCTGTTAGGATGGCTGGCATCGTTGACGTACGCAACACTGCAAAATTAGCGGTTTTCTTTCCTCGGTCCCTTTCACTAAGTTGCTGCATAATTGCTGGATGGATAATATTTTGTGCCCGAACAGACCCGCTTGTCTGCGATGTGTGAATATACGACTCAAATCCAGTCCCACCTCCAGCATTAATATGCACCGATAGAAAATAATCAGCCCCCCAGTTATTGGCCATATTCGTCCGTTCTGTTAAAGAGACGGCTGTATCGCCTGTTCGGCTCATCCGGACTTCTGCGTTTTCATATTCAGACACTAACATATCACGAATTTGCGTCGCAATTGACAATGTTAAGTTCTTCTCTTGCATACCATTTCCTACTGCACCTGGATCGTTACCACCATGTCCTGGATCAATAAAAATTTTAACCATAAATGATTCCTCCTTAATAATAGTAGGTGCTTGTCCTAAGCGTCTAAGGCTGAAGGCAGCGCCAACAGCCTTCTGCACTATTGATAAGGATAGGACTGCTCCCATCCGTAAGGGTTAATCTCCATACCTCAACTAGTGGCAGTCAACCCTTATAATCTACTTGTATGAAACAAAGGGTCTTGCCGACATGGACAAACGTTAGAAACGAATTGAATTAGGTGAAAAATCCCGCTGATAGCTAGGATTTCTCCTCTTCTTATTTCCATTACACACTAAATTTGGAAGTTACCTATAAATCCTTTTCGTTTTACTTATTTGGCTTGTCTTCACCTGAGTCCCTATCATCATCGCTTTTCGCAAAACCTAACAATTTTTCCCGAATCACAGGCGGGATTTTCACTCCACTGGCCGCTAAATTTTCTACAACGCTCAAACACTCATTCGCGATATAAAAAAGCACAGTTGCCGAAGCAACCATGCCTTTCAAATCTAAGACGATATCAATCATATTGGCAACAACAATGACAACAAAAATCCCAATTTTCTGAGCAAAGCCATACAAAGAAACCCGGCTGCGAACGCTTTTGTTTTTGATTGCTTTTGCAATGCCGGTGACAATGTCGAACACCATCAGCAATATGAGCAAGTCTAGAAATTTGACATTGCCGAAAAGGTAAAGGCGAGCGACATCTAAGGACAAGTCAGCGAATGTGCCTATATAGCATCCCCCCTTTCAATGGCATGCTGTTGATTTCAAGCTGTTCTAGTTTCCTGTTAGTAATCCGTTAACCAAATACCATTTAATAGAGTATGTCACTCAGAATGGCTTTCTTGTGTTTCTTCCTGCTTCATGTCTTCCTTTTCTTTTTGCAGTAAAGCGTAAGCGTTTTTAAAGGTTTGTAATTGCGCATCGATTTCTGATAACTCTAACTCCCGCTGCCCCAGCCTTTCCGCTAAATACTCAACACGGGCGTTCGCTTTTTGTACCTCATACTCAAGTGATTGGATATATTGCTTTTGTTCAGAGGATAACTCATGACTCACATCAGCGACCTCCTTTCAGAGCATTGACTTGCTTTTGAATCTCTTTAATCGCGTTTGCCTGTTCTTTCATTATCCGGTCTTGCACTTTCACTTTAGCTAGAATTCCAGCGATAAAGTCATCCATTGACAATGCCGGACCTTCATCAGACGGCGTGCGAAACTCTTCCGGTAAATCCTCTGAAATAGGACCATAATTCGGTCGGACATAAGCACCGTTTCTATCGGGTGTTTTGTAGTGGTAAGACATTAATTCAACTTGATCTATTAAACGGGCGAAGTAATCCAGGTCAAGAGGTTCAATGTTTTCCTTTACGTTACGTGATGAAATTTTGTGCATCGTAAAGTAATGCATGTTATTGGTCCAAACTTCCCATAACCGGAAATTACTCATCCCTACAAGACCCCACCCAGAGGTATCAGGCCTAAAAGTCGGATGAAGTCCCGATTTACTTGACGTATTTCCCCTTCCCATGACCCAATACCTGCTGCCGGTACTGCCACGCATTGGATCAAAACGAAACTCCCCGGACCTTGAGATAATCCGGTCGACCGAATCAATAAATGTAGAACTTGCACTGTAAATGGTAAATGTATCGTTTGTGTTTGCACCAACATAACCCATGTTTTTGCCGCCAGGGTCGAAAAACCTAACAAGGGCCGGATCGCTGCCCTGACCATTAAAATTTCGTATGCCGATTAAAATTCGGTTCCGAGCATTGCTGTCAAACGCCTTAAATCCGTCCGCATCCATCTGCACAGCCATACTGCCATTCATCGCCCTAACCATAATATTGGCTGCATCTAACGTGCCACTTGTGATTTTAGCGGCACTAATGTCGCTAATTTTAGCGTTGGTAATCGTGGCATTTGCGATTTTCGCGTTGTCAATTTGCCCATTGCCAATTTTTGCGTTGGTGATCGCGCCATTCTCGATCTGTGCCGTGCCGATAATGGCGTTTTGCAACTTCGCCTTGCTGATCGATGCATTAGCGATCGCAGCAGTCCCGACTGCTGCCTCTCCAATATGGGCCGTCTTAATCACGCCATTGTCAATCAACGTTTGCCCTGTGATGCGTGTTTTTGCGCCATCAATGCGGACACCCTCGCTAGATAAGTTAATAGCAGCAATGACACCGTTTTTCTCGACACGCGCATTGATTTGATCGGCTTGTACACTTAGCTTAGACTCTGCTTGTGACAGGCGGCCACCAAGGACATTGGTCTCAGACGCCACCAAGCTGACTTCACGAGCGGTTTGATCGATTTTTGTTTCTGCTGATGATACTCTATCTTCTATGTCCTCTGGAGCAGGCGTCCAGTCTGTAGGCTTGTTCCCCTTTTCCAATTTTATTTTTCTTATTCGGAATAGCGATTCCTCAGCATTACCCGGGATTTGAAATCTAAGCATTTTCCCCGCCGCGTTATCCTTAAACTTAAAAACGTAAGTATAAGTTTGCCACCCATCCGAGGCTGGAATGTTAAAAACATCCCTGGCCCAACTATTGTTTACGCGGGAGAAAACCCTAAACTCTAGTGTACGACTAACATCTGCTTCAAAAGATATTACATACTCTTGTCCATTTAGAAATCCTTGTGTATCTGCGACATTTGTAGAACCTAACTGGTAATATCGGTCAGTCGAAGAGTCCCCTGTGTTAGTCATAATCAAGAAATCATCCTGGTAGCTGACTGTTATGAAGTTCGCATGCGAAAATGAATCATACACTAATCTTGGTCTTTCATTGTTACAACTAGATCGTGAGATTAAATTTCTTCCGCCTATTTCCAGATTGTCGAAATCCGAACGAAGTTCAGTAATGGATGTGCTAAATCGATCAGCCCTCAACTCTAGCTGAGATGTTCGACTACTGACATTAGTGATAGCTCCGGCATTATTATCTACTCTTGTCTCCACGTTTGAAACATCGGCCTTTAGCCCATTAATTGTTGTCTCAAAATTAGACTGTTTCTCTGACACTCCTTCAACCGTCTTGCTCAGTTCGCCAAAATCAGTCTTTAACCCGCTAGCGGTTAACTCTAATTCGCCAATTTGGCTGGAGAGTTGCCCTGTCGTGTCCTCAAACTCGTCCTTGGTGATTCGTGCAGAAATGGCGTCTGCATTGGCTCGTATGTCTGCTTCTTGAGCACTCAGCTTTCCGTCTATATTCGTTAAACGGCTAGCTGTCGCCGATAGTTCGCCTTCGATGACGTCTACGTTAGTGGCGATGTTAGATACAGTCCCATTAATATCGCCAACCTCACGGGTTAAATTATCGGTAATGCTGTCTAACTCAGCTAGTTTGCCATCTGTGAATTGGAACTTGCCGTCGACATACTCTAACCCGGCTTTTTCGGCCAATTCGCTATTTATTTGCTCGGTAACCGCCTTAATTTCCTCATCGGTGTATTGCTTAGCGTCCTGCTGTAATTGCTCGCGGACCGACTCTTCCAGTTGATCCAAGTTAATCGACCCATCGGCAATAATTTGCGCTTCCTTACTTAGTTCGCGCAGTTTGGCAGCCAAGTCTTCGCCAAAGAAAATGTCCTCTGATACGATTCGTGCTGTCGTAGCGCTCACTTCTTCCGACAAAGGTGAGTAACGCTCGTAATAGTTAAAAGCACGGACACGGAAATAATACTGTTTATTCGGTTCTCCATGAAAGCTATAAGTATTGCCAATCCCTCGGTAAACGAGTGTTTCTGGGCTTCCTGCAAATCCTTGTACTTCGCTTGCATAGACTTCATAACCTGCAATATACGTATCTAAATGGCTAAAATCCCATTCCACCATGACGGCAGCATATAAACCGGTCGCTGTCACATTAGCAGGTATTTCAGGAACAATGTCCGGATATGAATTGGGCTGAATTGGCCTCCCCGCCCGATCCCATACATGGGAATTCTCTTTCACTTTTGCCAGCACCCGTTCTACTTCTTGGTTTGGACTTGAAAAAAGCGGCAGAAACTCCCCTAATACGACTTCATCATTGCTAGGATCAAGCAAGTCGCGTTTCAGCTCAATTACTCTCGTTTTTTCTTGGATGACCGGATAAATGTCTTCATCAAGGACAGCGGCCGTGTCTCCTAATTGAATACGTTCATGTTCAAAATTGGATAGTCTGAATAAATCGACAACCTTTCCAGAATAATGGACAAGTGGCGTACATACCGTTTGCAAATATTCATAGGTTTGTTCCAATAAACGGACAGGGTTGTCTTCATCCGATTCTTCCAAAATGCCAAAGCGGTGCCTTTTTCCTTCATAATCCCCTCGTCCCCATAAGGCTCTTGCCTGTTCATCGCCAAGCCAGTCTTGCCCTTTTGGTTTATCAATAGGGTCGCCTTTCGCTTTGCTCCATTCGATCTCTTTAAACGTAATCGGTTTGCCTTGGTCCCCGTTTTCATCCTCAGTCGGTTTCCCGTAAGCTCTGATCGCCGTTTTGACACTGCTCATATCAATCGTGCGTTCAATTTCAGTTAAGTCTTTTCTATATTCAAATCGTTTGCCAGTATCTGCCCCTCGGCGTGAAAGAATATCAATGTACCGACCGGTAATTTTGCTTCCGTCAATGGTCACACGGCATCTTAGTTCGCCCTTAAACGTATTTAACAACTCGGCTACACAATATTTGGCATTGGTTTGGCCAAATTCTACAGGAGCTTCCCCTAACTCGGCAACGACGCCTGGCTGCCAACGTGTCCGTGCAAGAATACTAGAAAGGGCTTGCCTTGCGTTTGTCCGATGAAACTGAATATGTTCTATAGGTTCATCAAGCAGTTCATTGACTGCATGTTCACATATAACCGTTTTATAGGCAGCATCGCCATGGCGATCTTCTACAACCACAATTTCAAAAAGTTGAAAATCGCCATCGACATCATAAAAAGCAACTTGTTGTCCTTCAACGATTTCAAGGGCATGGTCACAATCAGCAAGGATTGTAAATTCAAAGGAATGTGCATTGTTTAGCTGTTCTGTATGAACCGCTTCAATTAAATGCCGTTCATCGAGAACAGCTCTGCATGTTTCGTGCTTATCAAAAATGAATACGTTCATTCTATCCCCCTCTCCCTTTATAACCATTTCTCCTTATATGCGATCTCTACTGTCGCAGTTTCGGGATGAACGGCAATATGATTTTCTCCAGGATGTAAAAATAGATCTTTAAATCCTGAACGCAGATCAAGCAAAGGCATCGCCCATTCATCGTTATAGCGGATCGCTGACTTTTCACTGTCAATCACAACCCGGTCGCCTGAATGGAACATTCGATTTAACTTAAATCGGTTCCCGTCTTTTTCTATTTGTACGTTTTCTGCTTCTTCATGGAAAAGAATCGAGTAAACCGGCATCGCTGGTGCAGTAGCTACATAGTCGACAGCTATGCTACCTGTGAAATCAAGCTCTTTTTTTGCCCCTTCTGCGACGGGATCCGATACTTGAAAGACTAATTTTCCCGTTTTCAACAACCCTTTGCCTGTAAAATCGGAAAAGTCGACTACAAATGCATGATAGGCTTTATCTGGCTCATCAAAAAATACCAGTTTTCCTTCTTCTGCTGAAAGGTAATAAGCCATTTCCCGCATTGCTTTTCTTTGTTCTTCATAACTTGTGGAAATCATTAAAACATCAAGCTCGATCAAGTACTCGCCCCACCGTTTATTTGAAGCATGGACGCCGTGGTGGACTTCCGTGTTCGTAAATTTCCGTGGCGGCAATGAGGCACGATTGTCATCGACCAGTTTGAGCCACTTTGAAAAATTCACGCCATTAAAAGAAAACCAAGCATTCATTTTCTCGCCTCCTTTTTTAGTAGTGTCCTCTTGCACGCTGTGCCATTTGTCCTCTCCGTCCAAGTTCAACATCCATAAACGGTGCGGTCACTTTAGCAATTTGTTTGCCTTCAAGGTGGACTGGCACTTCAATCGTCATGTTGCTAGAAGGATTTGCTGACAGTCCCTGCAACTCTCTTGCTTGTACATTGCTATCTAGCCGCGCCAACCCCCGGCCAAGTGAAGAACCAATGTCGTGAAGAGAAGGCAGTGTTAATGCTTTCTCAAATGCATGTTCAATTTTTGGCACATCTCGGTAAATTGAGTCTTTAATTGGTCCTCCAAAGTTAAGACGGTGAATGTCTTGCAGTGGGCCTTCTTTAGCAGGTGAGAAAGGCAAGAAATCCCGTATCTTTCCAGCGACATTAGAAATTGCATTTTTCACTGCCCCAATTGCACTAGTAATTCCTTCTGCAATGCTATTAACAATGTTTTTCCCTGCTTCGCGAAAACGGCCAACAAAATTCAAGACCGCTTGCCAGGCGCTTTGAATTCCATTAGAGATAGCCGTTTTGATATTAGTCATTGCAGTTGTCACACTTGAACGGACAGCGTTAAAAATGGTTGTAAATGTGGTTTTTATCGCATTAAGAGCACTTGTTACCGCTGTACGGGTCGCCGAAATTCCGGTTGAAATAAAATTCTGTACAAAGCTAATCGCCGTTGTAACTACATTGCGAACAGCATTAAATACAGTTAAAAATACTGTCCTAATTGCCGTTAATACAGTTTGAACCACATTCGAGGCTGTTGTTAAGCCAGTTGAAATGGCATTGCGGATAAAGCCCATTACTGTCATGACTACGTTTTGAATAGGAGTAAAAATGGTGGAGAAAAACGACCTTATTCCATTTAATGCCGTCAAAAACAAATTACTTATTGCTCCCCACATTTTTGAAAAAACACCCATTAAACCGGTAAACAAAGAACTAGCAATTTTTAAAAGCCGCCCAAACAATAACAACTGAACGACGTTCCATATCGCTTCAAGCGCGCCAGAAAAAAGCTGCTTAATGCCTTCCCACATTAAAGAAAAGTCTCCAGTAAAAAGACCTGCAAACGCCTTTACTAGCCCTATGATGATGTTCAATGCTCCCGAAATGACTCCTTGAATATTGCCCCATACCATTTGAATAAGCGACACAATGAACGGCCAAACAAATTGCATAATCGCCAAAATGCCGTTCATAACTGGTTCAATAATGCTCTTTATTCCATTAAAGATATTGGTTACTGCTTGCATAACAGCAGCCCCGTGCTCATCCCAAAACGCTTTGATTTGCGCCAGTTTTTCAGAAACAAAAGTAACAATTGTAGCCACTACCGTTTCCATCGTGGTCTTTATGGCCTCCCACGCTTGGATTACACCATTGCGAAACGTTTCATTTGTCTGCCAAAGATACATAATGCCTGCAACAAGAGCGGCAATTGCGGCGGTAGCGAGTGCTATCGGTACAATAAATCCTGATAAAGAGGTTACTATTCCTCCTAAACCGCTTACAATCACTGGTATTATTGTTGCTAGGCCATCAAAAGCTGCTTTAATAGCTACTATACCGAGTAAGGATGTCCCGGCTCCTGATATAAGACCTAAAAAAACCTCTCCCCAATTGCCCTCTGCAAAGCCTTGTGTCACCTTATTAACTTCAAGAACTATATTTTTTAAGCTTTGTTCTAAGCCCGCCAGAGCCTTTCCGCTTTTTTCTATATCGTCAAAATTAAGTCTAACATTTGCTGACTCTCCTATTGAAATCGCCATCATCTTCCCCCTTTCCATTTGTTCGCTTCCATTTGCATGTTGCCTTCATCCCATTCGGCGGCGCTGCGTTTCTTTTTGTCTTGCAAAAAACGCTGGAAGGCGCTGTCTTCGGGCAAGCCTCTAACAAATACTAAGAACCGCCTCCAAGATAGGCGGTTCTCAAATCCCTCTTTTGTTAAATTTATGCCATAAAACCGGTAGAAATCTGCTTCTAACGCTGCCCACGCCCAAATGATTATCCGCGAATCTTGGTTTTTTTTTGCGCCGCGGCTGATTGTGCGCCTGAGCCTTTGACATCATATCCCCAAAGTTTCATAATGTCAGGCACAATATGTTTAAAAACGAAATTGACGCCTGCTTTCGACTGTTCGAGATGGGCTAGAAATTCCTTCCCTAACATTAGTTCAATAAATTCATACATTTTTTCTTCTGGCACAGCCATTTGCGTTTTGCCTCTCACTTTTTGTACACAGTGCCGAAAGTAAAATGTTGCAAACTGGAAGGGCATTTCAGTTGGAATTTGAAAATATTCGCCCGCAAACTTGACGTACTGATGCTTTTGTTCATTCGCTAGCTCAGCTAAAGCATCATCATAATCGGCAACAAGCTGTTCTTGTTGGATTTTGGCCAGCTCTTCCGCCTTTTCATTTAGCAATTGCAAACGGTCCGCCGAGTTATTCGCCACCTGGAGCACCATCTTCCACAACTGCTTGTTTTGTGTTTACCCGGAACTCGCCAGAGAATGTATATACACCTTCAGATACAGAACCTTCCTCTTCATACGTAGTAAAGAACCCTGTTAAAGCGTATCCAGCTCCGTTTGCGTCTGTATGCTTAATAACTGCTTCTTGACCTAATTCAGCTACCCGTTTTAACTCTGTTTGGCCATCATCTTCAAGTAGTGCGATCCCTTCCATCGCCACCGTCTCCCCTACAGACGCAGCAATGAACTTTTGGCGGAAAACGCCGCCACCTTCAACTGTATCCCCAAGACCAGTTACATCCGCCTCTTCAACCTCTAGTGAGTGTGTGAAAGACGTTAATTTTGCTACTACTCGTCCATTTACTTCTACTCGTGTTCCAACAAATTTCTTTTCTGCCATGTCAATTCCTCCAAAATTATAGTTTCTCCGTTTACCCAAAGCAAAGGCGGTGCCGGCACCATTAACAAATGGATAACGAATGTGCAGCTCGGTTTTAGCTAACCTTGCTACACTACCATCATAATACGGAACGAGCGTTCGATTCTGTCGTGTTTCTGCCATGATTCTGCCACGATTATGGTAAGATAAGAGAAATAGGAGAACACCTTTACGAAAGGATGGTTGCTAGCTATGGAACACACTTTTAAAGGGCAAGGGTCAACATTAGTAGTTTTAGAAGATAAATTAATCCTAAAACATGGAAGAAATAAACGCTTCACTAGTAGTCCTACTGTAGAAATCAAATATTCGGACCTCGATAAGTTGATTTTACAAAAACCAAGTATTGTCTCAGGCTATTGTTATTTTCTACGTAAAGGATTTGATATTCAGGATCTCTCCAAACTAGATATTATGGCTGACGAATACGCTATAACAATATCTTTTGCCCATCAGTTTAAACGTTTTCTAAAAGCTGAAAAGCTTATTAATCAATATCTGGATAATATAGACCAAAATGATACTCCCGTAGTATCTTTTGCTCACGAGAAATTACTAAATGAACTAATAAATGGGAAGACAAAAAGCTATGACTATAGTGGTTTGACTGGGAGTATAGTTATTTCAAAAAGTACGATAACGTTAAAATATAAAAAGTTTCTACATACTGGAGGAAAAGGTTCAAAAACAGTAGATATCCAAAAAATCTCTAGCGTATCCGTATCAAAACCAACTATGACAAGTGGAAAAGTTAAAATTCATTACGAAGGGTTTGCTAATCGGGGTTACTATAGTCCAAAAGAAGAGGCTAACGAAATCACGATCACAAACATTAATCAATACAACCAAATGCTTGAAGCCAAGGAGCTCATTCTCGCTCTCAAACGTTATCTTGAGAATCAAGTACATTCGACTGATTCGCTCTCCCCCGCCGACGAAATCCGCAAGTATAAATCATTGTTTGATGAGGGTATCATTTCTGAAGAGGAATTCGAGAAAAAGAAGAAGGAATTGCTTAATTAAAAAGGGGGTTTTCATGGGAACTGTTCCTACGTTGCAATTGCTTGGGCTTTGTGCAAATAAGCTAGGTGGTTAGTGGTTGTTCCTGTAGCCAAGTACTTGATACACCAAAGTCACCGTTCCTGTTTTTACTAAAATTTCCTCTTCATTTTTCCATATATGTTTGTTCTCATTACCCATTTTTAAATAATAAAGAAGCGCCCTTTCTTTACAGAATGGGCGCTGTTCTGTTCATGCATCTTTCTTCATTATTCATTATTAACTACACACTTTCTCCTTCGCTTCATCCGCAACGGCCTTGGCCACGGCAGGGGCAATTCGTTCATCGAACGGAGACGGGAGAATGTGGCCGGCATGCAAGTCTTGCCCAACAATGTTCGCAATTGCTTTTGCAGCTGCCAGCTTCATCGAGGTGGTGATGGTGCTAGCGCGGGCTTCCAAGGCGCCGCGGAAAATGCCGGGGAAGGCAAGAACGTTATTAATTTGGTTCGGAAAGTCTGAACGTCCAGTGCCCACAACGGCCGCACCAGCAGCGGACGCATCTTCTGGGTAAATTTCAGGCGTCGGATTAGCGAGAGCAAATACAACAGCATCGCTATTCATCCGCTTGACTTGTTCGCCTGTTAAGGCGCGAGGGCCGGAGACGCCAATGAAGACATCGGCGCCTTCGATTGCTTGGTCGAGCTTGCCGGTAAGATGACGTCGGTTTGTTTGGGCCGCTAATTCTTTTTGGCGTTGGTTTAGCCACGGCTCGTTTTCTTGGACAATTCCTTCTAAGCTGACAAGGGTGATGTCGCTGCAACCTGCTTCTAGCAAAAGCGTGGCGATTGAAAGGCCTGCTGCCCCTGCCCCGTTGATGACAATGCGGGCGCTGTTCAACCCTTTATCGACGACTTTTAATGCATTGATTAGCGCAGCTAGGACAACGATCGCTGTGCCGTGCTGGTCGTCGTGGAAAACCGGGATGTTTAGTTCTTCCTGTAGGCGTTGCTCAATCTCAAAACAACGGGGCGCAGCAATGTCTTCCAAATTAATACCGCCAAATGTAGGCGCGACCGCTTTAATTGTCGCGACAATTGCATCGACGTCTTGTGTCTCTAAACAAAGCGGGATTGCATCCACTCCGGCAAATTGCTTAAATAAAACGGCCTTTCCTTCCATAACTGGCATAGCCGCTTCTGGCCCAATATTGCCAAGACCAAGCACTGCAGAGCCATCCGTAACAATGGCGACAAGGTTGCCCTTAATGGTATGGTCGTATACTTCGTCTTTATTCTCAGCGATGCGCTTGCATGGCTCAGCTACGCCAGGCGTATAAGCGAGGCTCATATCGTATTCATTTATTAAAGGGACTGTGCTTTTCATTTCCATTTTCCCATGCTTATGCAGCGCAATCGCTGCCTCCCTTTGCTTTCGTGCTTGTAACACGTTATCATACTCCTTCATTTCTTAAAGTCCTAACCAACGTAATACAAATGTTGCTAAAATAACCGTCCCTGCTCCGCCTAGTCGCGTCGCTACTTGCGCAAACGGCATTAGGCTCATGCGATCGGACGCCGATAAAATGGCGACATCGCCTGTACCGCCTAGGCCGCTGTGGCAACCGGTGACAATCCCCGAGTCGACAGGGTGCATGTTAAGCCACTGTCCGACAAAATAGCCGGTTGCGATCATGGCAAAGACGACTGTGGCGCAAATCAGGACGTAGGAAAAGCTAATAATGCCTGCCACATCTTCAAGGGGAATAAACAACAATCCAAGCCCTACCATAAGCGGCCACGTAAAGCTTGTTGATACAAACTTATATAAATGAAAAGCGCCTTGCTCAAGTTGTTCAGGAATCAGCTTTAATACTTTCGCAATCGCAGCAATCAAGATCATTAAAATTGCTGCTGGAATATGCAAGCTCGATTCCATTAAGTGGCCAAACACATAAAAACTGCAAGCAACGAGGAGCCCAGCTCCCATTAGCGCAAAATTGACTGGTTTTGTATCATCAATCGATTTCGGCATTACTGGCCCTTTTGTCTTAACAAGCACTCCTTTTCCTGTAAGATGGGGCTTTTTTGCGCCGAGCTGTTTTAAAAGGGCTGCTCCGATAATGGCAAAGATATTGCCGATGATCGCTGCCGGAATTAACTGTGATATTAATTCAGCCGCAGGTATTCCAAGAATCGTGCTGTACCCAGCTGACAACGGCAAAATGCCTTCGCCAATGCCGCCTGCCAAAATAGGCACAACAATAAAAAACAATGTATGCTTTGCCTCATAGCCGAGTAAAAGGCCCATGCCGACTCCTGCAGCCATTGAGACAGCGGTTCCGGCAACAAGAGGAACCAACATTTTCGTGATTCCTTGCATGAGTACCACGCGGTTCATGCCAAGAATGCTGCCAGCTACTAAACAAGCAATATAGAAATATAAAAAGTTAGATGTCGTCATTAAATTCGATACAGCATTTACAGTTGTTTCATTTAACCATCCAAAAAACATGAATGCGGAGGGTACGAACAGTGCTAGTATTGCTGGGCCGCCAATGCTTTTTATAATCGGCAGGCGGGAACCAATTTCCCCAAGTAACATTCCGGCTACCATAATAATCGCAAACCCGCCAATCATGTCAGCAGGCAATTTTTGAAAATACGCTGCAGCCAGGACGATGGCAGCAATAGCTATATAAATAGGGAAAGGCAACACTCCTACCTTCCAATAAAAGGGGTTCCAGCGAGAGGATGCTCGATCATGTTCATGCTGGTATTTTCGCTCGCTTGGCTCTGAAACCGTTTTTATTTGCTCCAATTGAAAGACCTCCTCGTTTCTTGCTTTATCTTAAACAAGCTCGAGCAGGGTGAATAGTTTATGTAAATAAGCGCTTTCTTTTTGTAATTAAAAAAAGCAGGCCTTTCTTTTAAACTCAAAACGAAATAAGCCAGTTATTGATTCTAACTGGCTGGAATCCGTCCTAACCTGGCAAAACAGTAGGCTAGGGCACGTATTCGTTACAAATAGGGCTTTATTTTCCGAACATTGTCTTTATCGATTCGATAAATGTGAATCGGTCGGCCTATTGATCCATACGTTGGCTGTAACTGCAACACGTCTAATTCTTTTAAAAACGTTAAGTATTTTTTCACAGAAACACGAGAGAGACGAGCATGAAGGGCGATGTCTTCTGTTGAAAAGCTATCTTGACCGACTTGCCTAATCGCCTCCCAAACTTCTTGCAGCGTTTCTTTCGTAAGCCCCTTTGGCAACGTTTGTTTTTCAAGCGTATGTTTTTTTTCAAAAAACGTTTCATCAAGCTGTTTTTGATCGGTCGTTTCTTCTTTGCGAAAGAAATTGTAACGGCTTTGGTAAGCATGCAATGCTTTTTGGAAACGGGAAAATTGATATGGCTTTAAAATATAATCAACTGCCCCGAATCGAAGTGCAGTCTCGATCGATTCTTTGTCTGAGGCCGCTGTCATCAGGATGACATCTGCTTCGATCTTGTTTTCGCGCAAATAAGGCAGCAGTGACAAGCCATTTTCCCCAGGCATGTAAACATCAAGCAACACTAATTGGATTGTTTTGTTTTCTTTAAGATGCTGCTTTGCTTCCTCTACTCCGCCAGCCTCAGCCGCCACTTGAAAATCTGGCACATCGCGCAAATAACTTTTAACAACAGCGGCAACCATCGGATCATCTTCGACGATAAGCACCTGAATCATGTGTGCCTCCCCCTCTCTATTGGCACAAAAACAGTAAAAGTCGTGCCTTGATTGATTTCGCTTTCCACTGTAAAAGCTGCCCCAATCGCCTCGACGCTTTGCTTTACAAGAGACAAACCATAGCCGCGGTCTTTTCCTTTTGTTGAATAGCCACGCACGTACATCTTCTCCAGTTCTACTTCACTCATTCCTGGGCCATTATCGGCAATGCGGATAATCAATTCTTCATCGAGCACATACAAAGTAACCTTCACGCTTCCGTTTTCCTTGCCAGAAGCAGCATCAATCCCATTATCGATCAAGTTGCCGAGAATCGTGGTGAGCTCAAGCGCCAGCCTTTCTTGGGGCAACGGTTCAATCACCGTGTCAATGACAAGTTTCATATCGACCCCATTTTCCCGGGCGTCGCTTTTTTTGCCGAGCAAAAGCCCTGCAAGGACCGGGTCTTTCACCCTATCGGTCGTTTGCTTTAATTCTTCTGATTGGTTGCCAACAATTTGGGCAACATAGGCCTCTACTTGTTCATACTCTTTTGTATGCAACATACCGAGAATGACTTGCAGGCGGTTTTTAAATTCATGGGTTTGTGCCCGCAGCGTACTAGCGTACGTTTTAACGCCCGTCAGTTGTTCTGCAAGCTGTTTCATTTCCGTTTTATCGCGGAATGTGGCAATCGCGCCAATAATTTGGTCATTTATCCGAACCGGAACGCGGTTAACGACAATGGTAAGTCCGTTTAAATCTTGTTCTTTGTTGTATTCTGGCTGGCCGCTAGCGAGCACATGACGGAGCCTAGAATTTTGCATATAGGCTTCGACATCGACACCTTCTGGCTTTGGCGGCAGGCCAGCACGGTCAAAAATCGCTTGTGCTGACTTGTTGACTAGTGTAATTTTCCCATCGGCATCAACGGCGATCATTCCTTCAATGGTCGATTGCAGCATGGCGCTTCGCTCTTCTACTAATGTGGCGATTGCTCGCGGTTCGAGATGGAATAGTGTTTTTTTAATAAAGCGTGATAACAGAACGGCGCCAACTAAACCTGCGCTTAATCCAAACAGTGTGCCAATGAGCAAATTTACGCGGTTTGCTTGGAGAGCTTTTTCCACCACTTCGAGGGAAATGCCGACCGCGACTGCTCCCACTTGCTCGCCTGTCTCGGCATAAACAGGCGTAAAGGCCCGCAATGACCTGCCTAACGTTCCAACAGACGTGGAGACACTTTCATTCCCGTTCAGCGCTTCTGTTTCATCTCCACCAACGAAAGCTTTACCGACTTTTTCTCGGTCTGGGTGGGCATAACGAATTCCGTCCATATCTATGATAACGACAAATTGGACATCAGCTTGTCCCATAAAGGTTTCAACGTACTGTTGCACAGGTTCCGTCTCTTTTTCGACTAACGCTTGCTGGACAACAGGCATAAGCGCAACCGCCCTAGCAAGCTGCTGCGCTTTTTCCGTTTGATTTTGCTCAATTTCTTCTTCAATCGTCCGATGGATAAGAAGGTCCGTTACAAGCAACGCCGCAATGACGACTGCCGAAACGAGTAAAAAAATCGTTGTCCGCAATGTTGGCCTTTTATAGGAGCGTTTTTTCTCTCTCGCCTTTTGCATAAATGTCTCCTTCTTCCTGATCCTAACAGGCAGTATAGCACAAAAAAGACCAGCGTTCATTTGCTCATGAACGCTGGCAACGTGTTGACGTTCGCTCAGATGCCTTCCAACTCTCCCTGTTCTTCCTCCCACACAGAAAACAAATAGTGTAGCTTTGTAAACGCCCTGTTTTTTATGCGGTAATATTGGCGCTCGCTAATGAGCATATCCATGTATACTTGATAATCAAACCGGTCTGCCTCTTGCAAATAGCGGCGGACAATCAACTCCCGCTCAGCAGGCGGCAAGCGATTGACACATTGTTCGATCATCGTCATGTAGTTCTTCCTTTTTTGGGCTGCTTCAATATTTTTTAGCGCTGTCTGTTCGGTTGTAGAAAAGAACGATCGAGCTCCCGTGTGAGCAGGAACGAATTGAAAGCTCTGTGTCGTCTTTGGAAGTTCTTCATAGGCCATTGTCAGGCGATAAAGATTGTACGTTTCAAGTTTTTTTTCGACATAGCGTTTTTCCGTTTTGTTCATAGCCATTCCCCTTCATGTTCGCTTTCCTACTAAAGAGAACGAAGGTTCGCTAAATCAAAGAAAACAAGAAAATTTTCCTTAGGCGTGAAAACGCCCTAAAAATGTTTTTAGCCGTTCTGTTTTTGGGTGGTTTAAAACGTCACCAGGCGTGCCTTGTTCGGCAATGCTGCCTTTATCAAGAAACAAAATCCGGTCAGCAACGTCACGGGCAAAATCCATTTCATGGGTGATCAACATCATCGTCGTTTTTCCTTCTTCTGCAATGTCGCGAATGACTTGAAGCACTTCCCCGACCAACTCTGGATCAAGGGCTGCTGTTACTTCATCAAACAGCATCACTTTCGGTTGCATAACCAGTGAACGAGCAATGGCTACACGCTGCTGCTGCCCACCGGACAATTGCGATGGATACATGTCAACTTTGTCGGCAAGCCCGACTTTTTCAAGCATGGCCACAGCCCGTTCTTTTGCCTCGTCTTTGCTCAAGCCAAGGACGTGGATAGGTGCTTCAATACAATTTTTCATGATCGTCATATGGGGAAACAAATTGTATTGTTGAAACACCATTCCAATATTGCCCCGTACTTTGCGCAAATGCTTTTCGTCAGCCGGCTTTAGCTCGCCGTTCACTTTTTTATGCCAGAGCATTTCTCCATCCACTTCGATCGTCCCTGCCGTTGGCTGCTCCAATGTCATCAACATGCGAATAATCGTTGTTTTGCCAGAGCCAGACGGGCCGATTAGAGCGATTTTTTCACCTTTTTTCACGTCAATGTCTAAATTGTTCAAAACGACCGTATCGCCAAATGCTTTTTTCACATTGCGGTAACGGACAAGCGTTTCTGCTTGCTCCATTTGCACAACTGAAGCTGGTTCCACTTTCTCCATGACTTCACTCATGTTTTCACTCCTCTAGTTTCAATTTTATTGCCGTGCAGCGTACCGACTTTCCGTTCTAAATAGCGAATAAACACAGCGGACGGATAGCTTAACACTAAAAATAAGAAACCAACGATCGTAATCGGCTCTACATAACGCCAATCGCTTGTACCGATTGACTGGGCAACAGCCATCATTTCTACGACAAAAATCGCCGAAAGCAACGGTGTTTCCTTAAATAAGACAATTAAATAGTTTCCAAGCATTGGAATGACTGGAGGAATAGCTTGTGGCAAAATGATTCGTCTCCATGTTTGGGCACGCGTGAAATTTAACGCCTGGCTTGCTTCCCATTGGCTTTTAGGAACAGCTTCAATCCCCGAACGGTAAATTTCCGAAACGTACGTAGCATAATGGAGGCCGAGCACGATAGCGCCTGTTTGGAAGCCTGTTAATGGTGTTGTATAGTAGACGAAAAACAGTTGGACAAGCGGTGGTGTTGCCCGAATAAATTCAATAATACCGGCAACCGTTAGTGCCAACGGCTTAAAGGATGCACGCCGCAAAAGCGTTAAAACGAGGCCCGCTGTTAGCGAAATGCAATAAGCAATGATCGTAGCTGCAATCGTTACTGTAATAGCGGAAAGAATTTCGGGAAAGATTGCGATCGCAAATTCCCAATCCCATGTTTTGTTCATGATGTGCTCACTCCTTTAGAAGCCCGTTTTTCCAGCCAGCGGGCAAGGAAAATCAAAGGCAGCGCTAAAATAAAGTAAGCGACCAGCAAGTATGTGTAAATTTCAATTTGGTTGGACAGCGAATTGTTGCTGCCTCGGAGTACATTGGCTTGGAACGTCATATCGGCTAGCGCGATAAAATAAACAAGCGACGTCCCTTTCAATAATTCAATCGCGTTATTGCCAAAACCGGGCAACATCAAACGGACCGCTTGCGGCAAAATCACAAGCCTCATCCGTTGCCATTTTGACATGTTCAATGAAATGGCAGCTTCCGTCTGGCCAACGGCAATTGAATGAATTGCCCCTCTCACCACTTCTGAAGCATACGCGCCGTAATTTAGACCG
The DNA here is from genome assembly GCF_900142675.1 of Shouchella rhizosphaerae. Lineage (GTDB taxonomy): Bacteria > Bacillota > Bacilli > Bacillales > Bacillaceae_D > Shouchella > Shouchella rhizosphaerae. The sequence continues at coordinate 444,412 of NZ_FRBS01000004.1, forward strand.
ACAGCAATTGAACCAGCTAAAAAATTTGACATCGACAGGCCAGGGAAAATCATCGGTAGCGCATAAACAAAAAAGAACATTTGCACAAGCAACGATGTGCCGCGGAACAGCTCCACGAAAACAGCAGCCACACTGCGGATGACTGGATTTTTTGATGTTCGCATCAAACCAGCAACGAGAGCGATGCTGTACGCGACGACAGCGCCTACTAAAAAAACTTGGACCGTGATTTCTAGCCCTTTTAGAATAAACGGCATAAAGCTAGAAAAGTTATTGAACATCCTCTCACCTCTTATCAACTAAAAAAGGGAGCATGGGATTCCACCTATGTGAGCACCATGCTTCCCTCTTGCCCTTTAGGCATTGCAGCGATCTTCCATAGTGACGTCTTCAGGAGGCAAATTGGCTTCAGTGAAGCCGAACGGTTCAATGATTTCAAGCAACTCCCCTGAATCAATGAGTTCTTGCAGTGCGGCATTGTATTCTTCCCGCATCTCTTCTCCTGCTTCCGATTGTGGGAAGACGGCTGCACCGTAGGCGATTTGTTCCTCGCCATCAATCACAGGCTGTGTAAAATCTTCCACAAATTCGACTTTGCCTGACGTATTGTTTTGAGCAGCTGAGTTTGCTGTCGCATCTGTGGCGACCATCACATCTGCCTGGCCATTTTCAACAGCAGCAATATTGTCGGCAATGCTGTTTCCGCTGACAAATTGGCTTTCATCTGCTCCTAGTGCGAGCAGCATCGCTTCTTGGTTCGCCCCTGCCATAAGCGCAACACGAATGTCTGGATCTTCGGCAATGTCTTCATAGCTTGTGATGTTTAGCGGGTTGCCTGAGGCGACCACAATCCCTTCCCCGTACTGCATTTCAATATTGCCGAAATTACCATTTGCGCACCGTTCTGGCTGGATGTCCATCCCGGCTGTAACAATGTCAAACTGTCCGCTGTTGACGCCTTGGATCAATGCTCCAAAATCAACAACAGTCCCTTCAATATCCTCATAGCCCATTTTTTGCAGCACAGCCCGGGCAATTTCTGGGCTGGCCCCCGTTACTTCTCCCGCGTCTGTGTCAATGTAGCCGTATGGCTCTTCATTGGCCACACCTACTTGGATTGTGTTTCCGCCGCCACATGCAGCCAATACAACAGCAGATGTTAATAAACCGAAGATTCCTGCTTTTTTCACTACTCGATCTCCTCCTGCTGTCCATCATCAAAAACAAGCTATTTTTTACTTTCCCAACCAACAGCCTCTTTTTCATGAGGACACTTTTTCGGTCTGTTTTTAACATGATAGCACAGATACACATTCTTACAAATTTCGTATCACTTAATATTAGCGCATTTATTCGCCTATTTCTTACTTACGTTCGTTGTCGTTCGAGTATGTCTTAATTTCTTATGAATAAGCCCATATCCTCTTTGATACGCAAATATAACTATAATTTTCAATTTTCTTCATGTTAATTGTCGTCTTTTTTCCTATTATTGGGAAATACTAAACAAAAAACCCCTTTCCACTGCAGAAAAGGGGCGCATTCGCTATTCTTCACTGTCTTCGTTCGGTTGTGCCTCTTGTTCCAACTCGGCTTGTTGCTGCTCCATCATTTCCTGTGCTTCTTCAATATCGATTGCTTCGTTTGTGACTTCGTCTGGCACATGAATGTCTTCTACTTCGTTAAATTGACTATACGTGCTCGTAAGCGATTGTGTTTGCACGTCTGCTTTCTTTTCATTTTCTTGCTGGTTAGGCATTTGAAATCCTAATGTCATTGTTGCCTCTTTTTGCAACAAAGAGCTTTTGTCAATCACAATTTCGATATCAAAATCGGTTACTTCTAAGCCCATCTCTTTTGCTTGTTGGCCTCCAGCCATTTCCAAGGCCAATTCCTTTAGTTCCCCGTCCGTTCCTGAGGCAGAGAGGATATAGTCATCGCCTTTGTCATTTAGTTCAAGCTGATCGCTATACTGTTTCATCATGTCTAGTTGCGCTTCAGCCGGGCGGAGACTTTCCGCGCCAGTTATGCCAGCCTCCTCGGCATCAAGCTTAATCCATTCGCCTATGCTTGGCTCTTCATAATAGTAAATGCCGTCTTCAATAAACTCCGTGTTGACATCTGTTTCTCCACTTACAGCATCCGGCTGCCTATGTTCGTTCGTTAAAGCGACCGGATCCCTTGTAAGTTGAAGGGACGCATTGTTTTCGAAATCATCGCTATGCACAGCCGTTTCTACGGCATAACTGTTCAAATTCCCCATCGCTTCATTTGAATCGGTTAGCAGCTGCTCGATTTCTTCGCCAGTTGCATTGTCACCACAAGCAGTAAGCGCCCCTGCACCCACAAGTACTGAAACAACTGCTAGTCCATATTTTTTCATCGCCTTACGTCCTCCTTTAAACCTTTGTTCATTGCCGCTTGTGCCACACTAACACAAGTGTCTGTAACAAAAAAGGAGTAAGCGCGATTTCCAGCTACTTTATAGATTCATTTGTTATTTTTGCATATTTACCATAGCTCAAGAACAGTGCTTACAACACGCACTTGCTCAAGATCAACCTTTGGCCGTTGTGGATGAATGTATACCGCATCCATTCCGAGCAAAACAGCGGGGGCGATTTCGTTAATGAAATTATCGCCAACACTGACTGCTTCTTCAGGTTTTACTTCATAGTGGGACAAAAGTTGCTCAAAAAGGCCCATCGTTCTAGTCGGTTTCTTGGCAGATGAAATAATGTGCTCAAACACGCCTTCAAGCCCTAATTCTTTAAATAAGCGGCCAACATCATCCCGGTCACTATTTGTCATCACCACCACATGTGTGTGTTTCTTCAGCTCAAGAAGCTTGTCCCGCAGCCCAGGAAGAGGCTCAAGTTGAAATTTGTCTGATACCATATATTCTTTTGTCGCTTGATAGCTGGAATAACAGTCTGTTACTCCATAGTGTTTGGCACAGACAAATGGATACCACCAACCGTCGCCAATTGCGATCATGTCTTCAAAGTTAAACGACAATTCACCAGTATACACTTCTTCGACAGAAGCCTGGTCGTACTGTTCGCCTTCCCATGTATGGGCAGCAGTTACTTTTAATGTCATTGGATCAATCGTTAGAACAGCGTCACGGGCGACATCGTATGCTTTTCCAATTTGCACAACATGATTCCCTGCTTTCATCGCCTCGTAATCAAGCTGAAATTCAAGCCGATCTTTTTTAGCCACCTTTTGTTGCAAATGGGTTGCATAAAAATCAAAATGGTCGGTCCCTTCGTATAACGTTCCATCCAAATCAAAAACAACCAATTTATAGTTCATAAAAAACTCTCCTTTCAAGTCCCTTTCCAGTTTAAACCGATCTCATTTGGCGCGCCAGCTGTTAGCGACAAAAAACACGGAAGTTCAGCAAACTCATCTGTCGGCCACGAGTATGTACTTTTATTTACAAATTGAAAACGGTTCACTGAGATACTTTTTTACAAGCAACCATAGTTTTTCGCATTTTGCAAACGAACTGTAAGATTGAATAGGCGTGAAACAGGGTAAGATAAAATGGAGGAATATCTTGTAAAGAAATGGAGGCTCGGAGATGAACAAGCCGTTGCTTTCTGTTATCGTCCCTTCATTTAATGAAGAGGAAAATGTTGAACCATTTTATTTTGCTTTAAGGGAAACGCTTAAGGATACCCACTATCGCTGGGAAGTCATCTATATAGACGATGGCAGTTCCGATAGCACGCTGCCGTTGCTCCAGCGTTTATCTACTTGGCATCCACAAGTACATTATGTGTCGTTTACACGGAATTTTGGCAAGGAAGCTGCTATCGTCGCAGGGTTCCAGCATGCCAAAGGAGACTGCGTCGTTGTCATTGACGCTGATTTGCAACACCCGGTCCATTTGATCAAAGACCTGTTAGAAGGATTTGAAGAAGGGTATGATCAAGTGATTGCTTGCCGCGATCGAAAAGGAGAGGGGTTTCTCCGCAGCACAGCCTCAAAGCTGTATTACAAGTTCATCAATAAAATTGTCGATGTGGAGCTCGAAGACGGTGTCGGCGACTTTCGCCTGTTAAGCAGACGCGCTGTCGATGCGCTTTTAATTATGAGCGAAGGCAACCGCTTCTCAAAAGGGCTGTTTTCTTGGATCGGTTTTGACCAAAAAGTCGTTTATTACGAAAATGTTTCGCGGCAAAATGGCGAATCAAAATGGTCCTTCTCTAAATTGGTCAATTATGGCATTGATGGAATTGTATCTTTTAATATGAAGCCATTGCGCATTTGCTTTTACATGGGCGGCTTTATTTTAGCGGCTGCTCTTCTGTACATTTTCATCATGTTTGCTCAAATCATCCGTACAGGCATTGATGTCCCTGGCTACTTTACCATCATTTCAGCCGTGTTGTTTTTAGGAGGGGTACAGCTTGTGTCTCTCGGGATCATCGGTGAGTATATTGGCAGGATTTACAATGAAACGAAACGTCGCCCCCATTATTTAGTGAAAGAAACAAATGCGACTAAAGGAAAACGGTATGAACGAGCGCACTAACATTTGGAAGAAAATCTACCATAACTCGTTTGTCCGTTTTGCTTTCGTCGGCGGAATTAATACAGGAACGTTTTACTTGCTTTACTTGCTGTTTCAGCAAGTCTTTTCGCTCCATTATTTAGCTGCCCACGTGACAGCTTTTTTGCTGAGTATGATTGGCTCTTATTTTTTAAATGTATTTTTTACATTTGGCGTCAAGCCTTCTTGGAAAACATTCCTGCAATTTCCGTTGACGCAAGCTGTCAACTTTAGTGTATCGACAGTGCTTGTTTTTGTACTTGTTGAATGGATCGGGTTGCCTGCCCCCCTTGCACCTTTAGTGGCCGTGCTATTCACTGTCCCAATTACGTATCTTGTTACAGCAAAAATTTTAAAACGAGATGGAGTCCAGCATGAAGTTTAATTTAAGGACATTGCTTTCTTTATTGATCGGAAGCGTGCTTTTTGCAGCAGCTGCGCACGCTTTTTTCTTTTATCAGTCGGCAAACGGCCAATTCATGGTCGGTCCAAATGATGGTACAGCACAAATGTTGCCCTTTAAGCAATTTCTTTACAGCCTGTACAGTGAAGGATCGTTCTTTTACTCCCTTCAGTTTGGCCTCGGTGGAGGGATTTTCAGCCAACTAGCTTATTATTTTGCCACAAGTACTGTATTCTTTCTTACATTTCTTGTTGTCTATTCTGGCGAAATACTTGGACTGTTTGCTGATCCTGACACAGTCCTTTTTTGGGGCCAAGCGGCTGTCTTTGTAAACGCATTCCGTCTTGCGGCTGTTGTGTTCATTACATCACTCTTATTCTGTTATATGAACATAAAAGCAAAGTACGCCTTTATCGGAGCCGTGTTATATGGCGGAAGTGTGATGTATTTTAGGCACGCTGCTTTTTGGGAATTTTTTGCGGATGCTTATTTATGGTTGCCTTTACTCGTGCTTGGCGTTGAGAAAATCATTCGCGAACAGAAGCCATGGTGGTTGATTGCTGCGATTGCTTTGTCACTAGTGAACAATTTTTACTTTGCTTACATAAACTTTCTGTTTATTGGCCTTTATGCACTCTTGCGCTTTTTCTTTCCTTTGGCCGATCATGAAAGTTCCATCAAGCAACAGCTACGCATGTATATCCCGTCTGTTTTCATCGGCTTTTTGATCGGAGCAATTGCATTTATACCGGCGGTTTACGGGTACGTCAATAATTTTCGTCCCGCCTTTACTGATCCAATCCAGTGGATGGACTGGCATGACAACGTTTTTTATACGAGCAGGCTGCTCATTTTGCCAGCCATTTTCATCTTTTGCCTGTTTGCACGCTCTCTTTATAAACAAAAGCCTTTTCGCTTTTTTGCGTTTATGGCCTTGTTGTTTGTTGCTTTCCATTATAGCCCAATGATCGGTAGCGTTTTTAATGGCTTCTCAGCTCCCCAATACCGATTCCAATATATGGGGTCTTTTTTGCTAGCTGCTGCTGTTGCCTTTGCTTTGCCGTCATTAAAATCACTGGCCAAACGCGACTTTTGGATTGCCTTTTGTCTAACAGGTTTTGCTTTCGCGCTCAGCTATGTATTAGGGTATAACACGTCGTCCTTATTCCAATCTGGCCAAGCTTATTTGCTGATAATTAGCGCAGTGTTAACACTTGTGCTTTTGCTCTTCGTGCATAAACATCCTAAAGTTTGGATGCCTGTCTTACTCGTTAGCCTTGCCGTGTTACAGCTTGGGCTTGCGAATATTTATCAAAAAGAGCGGCTCTATGAAAACGGAAACTTGAGCCAGACATCGGCAGCATTTTTGCAAAGCCATGAGTATGATCACGACGCTCAGCGGGAGCTGTTTACACAAACAGTCGATGAAAGGCCTCTTTCCAGAGTAGAGTGGGTAGCTGATTTCCGCAACAACACACCGCTTGTCCAGGATTTTTATGGCACGAGCGCCTATTCGAGTGTATTAAATAAGCATCTTCTGTTCTTCTACTATCATGATTTGCAAATTGACATGAACCGGGAAAGCGTCAGCCGTTATTCTGGCTTTGGAGATCGTGCTAACTTGCATAGCTTATTCCAAGTCAAATATAAACTCGTGGATCAACAAAAAGAAACGCCGATCCCTTACGGTTTTTCAGAAGTGGCCAACAATGAACGCTATGCCCTTTACGAGAATGAAAACGTCCTTCCTTTTGCCCGTGTTTCTTCTTCGACCTATAGTGAAGATCAGCTTTCGTCGTTAAGCGTCCTTGATCGGGAACATGCAATGCTTGAAGGCATTATTGTCGAACCAGGTTTAGAAACGGGCGAGTTTATACCACAAGCTCAAAACCGTATAAACGATGCTGAAATTGAAGCAGTAGGCGGAACATACGAAAATGGCCTATTGACTGTGACGGAAGAAATAGGCGGGCTTGACATTTACATAGGTGAACGGGATGAAAGCGAGATCGATGACTACTTATCCTTTTATCTCCGAAACAATTCTGAGACTGCTCCATTATTTCAGTTAACAGTCAATGAGTTCAAAACGTCGCGCAAATCCCGTGAGTCGATTTACCGAACCGATGTAAACCACATAACGATTCGTGTAGCCGCCAATGACGTATTATCGTTACGCGTCCCAGAAGGAAGCTATACATTAAACGAGTTGGCGCTTTACACAGAAACCTATCGCCACCTTGATGAAGCAGTTGCAACAAGCGAAGACATTCCAGTTCAATTGTCTTCGCGGGAAATATCGGTTGATTATAACAATGATGAGGAAAACAACGTGCTGGCCATCCCTGTGCCTTATGAAAAAGGCTGGGAAGTAACGGTTAATGGCGAAAAGGCCGACTTGCTTAAAGTAAACTATGCCTTTCTCGGCGTACCCTTACAAGCAGGGGAAAATCACATCGTCTTTTCTTATTGGCCACCATTCTTCCGCCTTTCCACCTTTTTAACAGCCACTGGTTTGCTTTTAGCAGCAGGTTGGGCGATTGCAAGAAAAAAACAGCGATAACGCTGTTTTTTTCTTGCCTTTAAACAACGAAACTGTTATTATGGAAGTTAAATCTATAAAAAACGGCCACGGCAATATTCATATGATTATGACAAAATATTAAAAAAGGAGGATTCTTAATGAAACGAATTTTTATTGGCTATGTTGCTTTGCTCATCGGGCTTGGCGTTCTACTGCTTTACTTAGGTGTTTCAGAATTGGCAATTACTTGCACCATGTTTGTGTTACTCGTACTCGGTTCAATCCTTTCTCTCCTATTCAAACCCCGCAAGGCTCAAAGCTAACCATGAACCAGGAACCAGCGACCTTTTGACCGCAACAGAGTTGTCCGCTACAATACATGTAGCGACACTACTGGAGGTTGGACATGTCCAAAGCTACCCAAAAGAAACCACCTAATGAGACATTTGGAATGATTTTTGGCCTTTTGATTGGAATTGGCGTTAGTATTGCTTTAAATAGCATCCCAATTGGAATCGCTATTGGCATTGTTGTCGGTACAATGGCAAGCTTTTATTCAAAAAAACAGAAACCTGACAAAGATTAACCGGCTCATTTCAGGCCGGTTTATTTTGTAAAACGCTAGCAGCTCATTTAATTGTTAATTGTGGCTCTCGTTTTTGATTGCTCATTCACATTCATCCCTCAACGGATAAGTCTAGTCTAAGTAAGTCCGGTTATTTGTGAATGTCTGCCTTCTTCAGCGCATAAACATAGGTTTATACGATTTATGCGAGGAGGCAAACTATGTTTAAAAAACGGGCCGCTCCCTCTTTCTCGGGGCCTCCACCTACTCCATCTGCTGGTCCAGTGACGCGGGGAGCAAGTTCGCCAACTGTATCCAAGGAGCAGCGGGCTGAATTGCAGCAATTTCTCCAGCTAGCTTACCAATCCGTATTAGAATATGAACAACTTCGCAGCCAAGCGCCTACGCAACACTTGGCTTCTCTCATTGATGCAACGATTGAAGAAGAAAAAAGTCATTATCAAACACTGCTTCATGCTTATAAGCAATTAAGCGGCAAAGACCCTACGATTACCGAACCTACTTTACCTCGAAACGACTATATCCCTGCTTTAAAAGCGGCGTTTGAAAAAGAACAATCTGCGGCTTATACGTTTGAACAGGCCGCTCGCTTTACGACTCATCCTGCTTTGAAAGAAGTGTATGCTTCTCTTGCTCGTGATGAGCAGCGACATGCCTTATGGCTGCTTTCTTTCTTAACGATCTATAGCACTGGTCGAATTTCCCATTAAAAAAAGCTAGAAGCGCATTGCTCTAGCTTTTTAGCTCGATTCGTTCTGGCACCGTATAGACATTCATCGAGCGATTGCGGATAAAACCGACTGTTGTAATGTCCAATTCCTCGGCAATTTGCAGCGCCCTATCGGTTGGGGCTGATTTGGACAAAACTAGCTCACAACCGATTTTAGCCACTTTGAGAATAATTTCTGCCGACAGCCGGCCGCTAAAGACCACTAATTTGCCGTGCAAGGAAAGACCGTTCTGCAAACAATGCCCATAGAGTTTATCTAACGCATTGTGGCGGCCAACGTCTTCTCGCATGAGAAGCAAGCCATCCTTCGTGGCCAATGCTGCATTGTGGACACCGCCAGTTTGTTGAAAGGTACGTGCATTTTCCTGGAGCTCCGCCATTAACCGGAAACAATCGCCAGCATTTAATTTTACATCTCTTGTTTGCACTTTCCTCGCTGTCTTTGCATCGGACGCAAAGACGAACCCTTGCCTGCTCATCCCACAGCATGACCCCATATACCGTTTTGTTTGCAAGTGCTGGTGCAAGCGATCTATTGGCCGTACTAATTCAATATGGATAAACCCTTGCCTATCATCGATCCATATCGTCTTTACTTCTTCATACGCTTGGATGAGGCCTTCGGAAACTAGAAATCCAATTGCCATTTCTTCCAAATATGTTGGCGTACAAACAAGCGTAGCAAACTCCTCACCGTTGATTTTCAGCGTTACAGGCTGTTCCCTCGCAATTGGATCGTCTATCCGCACTGGCTCTCCTGCCTGAAAACGCCATATTAGTCTTGATGTTTGTATGTTTTTTTCCATCGGCATAACCCTTACTTCCTTTTCCAAATAAGTGGAAGTGCGCAAGCAAGAGCGCCCGCCGCAAACATGTACCACTTTCCTTGTGCTGGTCGGCGCTTTGGTGCATTCCGACGGTTAACAGGCTCGGAACGCTCGTGCATCGCTTGGTTTTCTTCTATGTCTTCCTGATTGATGCCCAATCCTTTTACGATTGCAAGCAACACATTCATTCCTTCGATCACTTGCTCGTCTTTCAACGCGCGGAGCAAACCGGCAAAGCCTCCACCTTGGCCCTCAACGTGTTCATAATCGGCGACTTTTTCAATGCTTGAGTTGATTTTATAAACGATTGGTTCCAAGTCTGCCATTTTCACTGTACCTAATGCTTCAACGAGTAATAACATGTTTTTGAGCGACTGTGTCACATTTGGATGATCAAGTGCTATGACAATTCGCTCCAATATTTTATCGCTTTGCCCTATCGCGCCGTGGGCGATATCAAGCGCCCCCTTTTCGTGGATACGGCCAAGGAGCTTTACGGCAGACTCGATCGCCTCCTTATTGTCTAAAAAAACGTCTTCTAGCTCTGTTAAATCGTTTTGGCGCTTTTCTGCTGGGTCTATTTCAAGCTTGCGGATGACCGTCGTCGCCTTAGCCATTGCTCTGCGCTCTCCTTTCCTTTACTACATCGCCAGGAAATACATAATCCTTTCGGGCCCACTTTTCTTGAACGCGCACGCCTATTTGTGGCTGAGGATTGCCATAGCGGTGGTTTGTCTTTGGAAGTGGGTTTTTGCCTTGTGACTCTAACACTTCCAATTTAGCTGCTACTTCTTTATAGGCAGGCGTGTCGGTATCTTTGTCTGAATGAGAGCTTGTCAAATAATTGATTGCTCCCTCTCCGCTCGTATTCATCGGCAAATAAACTTCTTTTCCGGCGACTCGTTCCGTGACAACGCATCTTACTTTCACGCTGCCGTATGGCGATGTAAGCCGTACTTTTGTGCCATCCGTAATGCCCCGGTCTTTCGCAAGTTCCTTCGATACTTCTAAAAATACTTCTGGCGTTTTTCCGCTGATCGCTTTTGACCTATACGTCAGATTGCCTTCATGGAAATGTTCAAGCAACCTTCCATTGTTAACGTGAATGTCATATTCATCCCCAAATTCAAGCGGTTTCGTCCATGTAACAGGATATAGGTGGGCTTTCCCTTCTGGCAGCGGGAATTTGTCTTTAAACAGCAAAGGTGTATCTGTGCCATCTTCTGCAACTGGCCATTGCAAGCTATTGTAGCCTTCAAGGCGATCGTAGCGTACGCCAGCGAACAATGGAGCTAGCGATGCTGCCTCGTCCATAATTTCAGATGGATGTTTATAAGACCAAGCGGCACCAAGCCGATTGGCAATGTCTCGGATAATCATCCAGTCAGGGCGAGAATCGCCAAGTGGTTCAAGGACTTGATATAGCCTTTGCACACGCCGCTCCGTATTCGTAAATGTCCCTTCTTTTTCAAGGCTCGGGCTTGCTGGCAAGACGACATCGGCGAATTGGGCCGTTTTCGAAAAGAACACGTCTTGGACAACAAAAAAATCCAGCTTTTCAAAAGCAGCTTGCACATAGTTGGCATTTGAATCGACTATGCCCATGTCCTCGCCTTTTAGATAGAGGATATTCAACTTCCCTTCATGGATGGCGTCAACCATTTCATGGTTATTCAAGCCAGGTTCTGCTGGGATTTTAACACCCCATTTTTGTTCATAGCGCTGGCGCACCTCATCATCGCTAACAAATTGGTAGCCAGGAAACCGATCAGGCATGCTGCCGAAATCACTAGCACCTTGGACGTTGTTATGGCCACGCAGCGGGTAAGCTCCTGCGCCTGGCTTCATGTAGTTGCCTGTAACTAGGAGTAAGTTTGAAATGGCTGTGCTCGTATCGCTTCCGCCACCGTGTTGGGTAACGCCCATTGCCCAGAGAATGCAGCTAGTATCAGCCTCGTGGATGGCTGTAGCGACCGCAATCATTTCGTCTTTTGACAAATTTGTTGCTTTTTCAGCGTAATCAAGTGTATATACGGCTAAGCTGTCAATAAATGTTTGCACATTGTTGACATGCTTTCGCAAAAATGCTTCATCATGCCAACCTTGGTCAATGATGTATTTCGTCACAGCCGACAGCCAAACGAGGTCGCTGCCTGGTGCTGGCTTAATAAAGACATCAGCACGCTCAGCAAGCTCATGCTTGCGAATGTCGGCGACAATCACTTTTTGTCCATGTAGCTTTTGCGCTCGTTTCACCCTTGTTGCCAAAACTGGATGTGATTCTGTTGTATTGGAACCGATTGAAATAACCAAACCTGCCTTTGCGATGTCTTCAATTCCCCCTGAATCGCCGCCGTAGCCGACAGTACGCCACAACCCTTTCGTCGCCGGAGACTGGCAGTAGCGAGAACAATTGTCAATGTTATTCGTGCCAACTACAGCTCTGGCCAATTTTTGCATCAAATACGATTCTTCGTTCGTACATTTGGACGAAGAAATAAAGGCGAGTGAATCAGGTCCGTTCTGATCGATCGCTTCCTTAAATTTACGAGCAATAACGTCGAGCGCCTCTTCCCAATTCGTTTCTCGGAATCCGTCCCCTTCACGAATCAATGGTTTTGTCAGTCGCTCTTCACTGTTGACAAAATCCCAGCCGAATTTGCCTTTGACACAAGTAGAAATGCCATTTGCCGGCGCTTCAGGCTGTGGTTCGACTTTTAAAATCTGTCTCCCTTTTGTCCACACATCAAACGAACACCCTACGCCACAGTACGTGCAAACAGTTTTTGTTTTATTGATCCGCTCTTCTCGCATGATCGCTTCTACATCAGAAACAGCCATTAATGATTGGTAGCCTGTTTCTACATTCTTTGTAATGTTAATCATCGGCCGCATTGAGTTTTCCTTAATCGCTGTTAAATACCCTGCCTCACCTTCCATGCCAACTTCCATCATTGCATTGCACGGACATACGGTTGAACAATGTCCACAGTTGACACAAGATGATTCGTCAATAGGTGAGTGCTTGTCCCAAATAACACGTGGCCGTTCCAAACTCCAATCAATCGATAGCGTTTCCGTTACTTGCACGTCTTGGCATGCTTCCACACAACGCCCGCATAAGATGCACTGATCAGGATCATAGCGATAAAACGCGTTACGCTGTACTTCTGCCTTTTTTGAAGAATGTTCCGTTTCCTGGTGGGTCATTTTCATTTCTTTGACCGCATTATGTATCTCGCAGTTGCCGTTATTGTAATCGCATACCGTACAATACAGTTCGTGATTGCCAAGAATGCGGTCCATTGCGATCAATTGAGCCTCATGCACGCCAGCGCTTTTTGTATGAATCGTGTCGCCAGGCTTGATGTCTGTCGAGCATGAGCGGACGAATTCGCCGTTTACTTCTACAATACAAGTGTCGCATGTTTCGATCGCCCCTAAACTTGGATGATAGCACAGGCTAGGCACTTCCACCTTTTTCTCCGCTAAAAAGGTTAAGAGTGAACGTGGATTTGTAACCGTTTCCTTTTTCCCATTCAACGTAACTTCGAACTGTCTGGCCAATTTTTATTCCCCCTCTATTTCCTCTTTCCTCCCCTACCCGTAAAATCCTGCAATAAAACCTAGACATCTTAACCGTTTTAAAATGAAAACGGCTGGGTATACGGGTAACGATGAAAGGAGGGCCATTTATGTATAACAACACACTGGCCAAGCTAGACTCTCAGGCGAAACAGAAACACGGGCTGCTCGACTCTTCTCCTCTCCGTTATTTTCTTGCTGCTATGCTTGCCGGTGCTTATGTGGGCGTCGGCTCGATCGTGCTTTTTTCTGTTGGCGATCCGTTCTATCAAGTTAGCTCACCATTTCTGTCTGTCGTGACTGGCGCTACGTTTGGACTCGCTTTAGCGCTTGTGCTCTGGGCCGGCTCCGAACTTTTCACAGGCAGCCATTTAATTTTTACGGCCAGCTCATTAAGCGGCACCACTACTTGGAAACAAACAGCCTCAATTTGGAGTTGGAGCTTTGTAGGCAATTTAGTCGGCGCACTACTGCTCTCGTACCTCGTCTTCCTTACTGGCATTTTTGCTGATGCTGGCGCCCATCATTACATGATGTCTCTTGCGGCCGATAAGATGAATGCGCCTCTACAGGAGTTGTTATTTAGGGGCATCCTCTGCAATTGGATCGTGTGCCTTGCGATTTGGACTTCCCTCCGAGCGGAAGGCGACATCGCCAAACTTTTTCTCATTTTTGTGCTCATTTTTGCCTTTATCGCATCTGGTTTCGAACATAGTGTGGCCAACATGTCTATTCTTGGTATGGCTCTATTCCATGGCGGCAATGATATGGTCACCATTGGCGGATTTTTTTATAATTTGATTCCTGTTACGATCGGCAATGTCATAGGCGGCGCTCTATTTGTCGCCGGTGCTTATGTAGCCATTAGCCAAAAAAAGAATGAGTCGTCGCCCGAACAAGTTGACAAAAAAAGCGGTTAAAACCTTACAAGGTTTTAACCGCCGCTTACAGGTGGAATAAAAGCCACGACATCCCCTGCTGTCAGCTCTGTCGATTGGCTCGCAAACTCTTCGTTTACTGCAACCATGGCGCCGTTCAGCGAATTAGGAGAAAGCCTATGCGTGTCAATGGCCCACTCTGTCAATTCTTTTACTGTCCTTCCAGCAAAATCAACTTCTGTTTCTGCCTGGCCAGCTTGTTCGGCTAGCCCGGCAAAAAAAAGAACTTTAATCATGTTGTCCCCCTTATGTATACCGTTTGGTTTCAAGCTGATCGCCAATCCACGAACTGCCGTCTTCCCAAATTTCTTTTTTCCATATTGGCACCATCGCTTTTATCCGTTCCATTGCGTATGCATTGGCCTCATACGCGGCCTGTCGATGTGGTGAACTGACTGCGATCACGACCGCTGCTTCAGAAATGTCGAGAACGCCGAGCCTGTGTACAATCGCGACATTTGTACCTGGCCACCTTTCGTTTATTTCAGCGCCAATCCGTTTCAGCATTTTTTCAGCCATTGATTCATAGGCGATGTATTCTAGACGCACTGTTTTTTTGCCATTGGTAAATTCACGGACAGTGCCGATAAAAGTGGCAATCGCTCCGCAGTTTCTATCGGTCACTTGGTTGATTACCTGTTGGACATCAATTGGTTTATTGGTTAACTGAAACACTAAAAATAAGCCCCGCTTTCTAGAATTTGCTTTTTCATGTATGACATATAGCGTTGACGTTCATCAATTCCAAAAACAGGAAAATCCCTCGTTCTCTTGTTATTGCCCCAATCGATGGCGCATTGTACATGTTCCAACTCGAGCAGGGACTGGTCGCTGTCATCGCGCAGCAAAACGACTTTCGGGTACGGAGCGTTTTTCCATCCTTCTACTAAAATAACGTCTGGTTGATCGATAAGCACTTGAAGCTGCAACAATTGCACAAGCGTCCATTCTTGCTTTTTCGCAACGATTTTTAACACACCATCTCCCTCGACCGAGCTCCCATTGGCTCCGGCAAGAAGAAATCGGTCACTGTCTGTGCTGCCTGTAGGTGCTCCCCCATGGCCATGGTGCTTCAGGCAGGATACAACCATCCCTTCATTGCGAAGGACCGCGATTAATTGCTCCATTAATGTCGTTTTGCCTGCATTTTTGTAGCCTACGACTTGGAAGATACGGCAACGCTTTTCCACGGCCATTCACTTCCTTGTTGTTCACCTAAAAGCAATATATCCACTTCCATGCCTGATTGATAGCCACGCGTCCCTCCTGGCAACATTATCAACACATCTGCTTCAGCAAGAGAAATGACCGACCCTGACTTGTCAAGGCCAGAGGGCGCCACTTTATGAATGCCATCTTCTTCTGAAAGAATGCCGCGCACCAATCTTGTAAATGGGTTCGGTTTTGGAAAATCAACCGCTAAAATTGCTTTACTCTTTTTCAAATGAATGTTTTGGGCTTGAAGGCTACGCCGGATAAGGGGGCGGACAAACAATTCGCAGCCAACAAAACAAGCCCCAGGATTGCCTGACAAACCGAAAAACGGCTTGCCGCCAACATGGGCCGCAGTTGTGACGCTTCCTGGCCTCATTGCTACTTTATTAAAAATTTGCTTGGCGCCTAATGTCTCAATTAATTGAGGCACAAGATCATAATCACCGACAGAAGCTCCTCCAGTTGTAATAACAATATCGACTTCTTCAAGCATGTTGCGCACTGCCTGCTCACACAGCTTAAGATCATCTGGTAGCTGTCCATACATGACGGGCTGCCCACCTGCTTGCCTTACTTGGGCTGCAATCATATACGCGTTGCTGTTGCGGATTTTCCCAGGCGTTAGCGGTGCGCCGACTTCCAGCAGTTCGCTCCCCGTCGACAAAATGCCAACGGTTGGCTGAACGGCCACAGGCACGTAATTGTATCCGAACGTCGCCAGCAAAGCGGCGACGCCTGGATGGACATAGCTTCCTTTTTTTACAAGGGGTGTCCCCTTTCGTGTGTCTTCTCCTTGAAAAGAAATATTCGTGTTTGCTGCAAAAGGGCGGACAACGGTGATATAGCCATCGCTCTCTTCTTTTACGACTTCAAGCATGGCTACGGCATCACAGCCGTTCGGAATCTTTGCCCCAGTCATAATGCGCACCGTTTCCCCTGCTTTCACGTCTCCTGCAAAGACAGTTCCCGCACCGATCTCACCAACTGTTTTTAAACGCACTGGGTTTGTTCGGCTTGCTTGTGCCGTATCAAACGAACGAAGCGCATAGCCATCGTAAGGCGAACGGTCAAAAGGAGGGACGTCGTGGTCTGCAACAAGATCAGCAGCCAAAAAACGCTGCGTCGCATCTAAAAGAGGGACTGACTCTGTACGAACAGGGACATCCATTTCTTGCAATACACGCCTTACTGCCTCTTCAATTGGAAGCGGCAATCTTTTCTCCACCATTTTTTACCTCCTATTAACCTCCAATATAAGACATCTCAATTTTTTTTCTTGTTTTTGCTGTTTCTTCTGTCCGAAGCTCTGAATAGCGATCAGCCCGTGCTTCCCATAATTGCTTGATTTTTCGCTGCAATGCCTCGTCTGAAAGTCCCTTGCGCAAATCAGCACGCAAGTCTGTGCCATTTTCCGAAAATAAGCATGTGAATATTTTCCCATCAGCCGATAGGCGCGCACGAGTGCACGATTGGCAAAACGTTTCGGTAACCGAAGAAATAAAGCCTACTTCCGTCTCTGTGCCGCTATAGCGATAACGGGAGGCTACTTCCCCGTAATACGCTTGATTTACCGGTTCTAATGGCGCAATTTGGGAGACGAGCTTGTACAATTCCTTTTTCGATACAACATAGGAAAAATCCCAGCCATTCGTTTGGCCAACATCCATAAATTCAATAAAGCGCAATGTGACACCAAGCTCCTTTGCATAACGTGCAAGGGGAATGACCTCCTGTTCATTTGCGCCTCGTTTGACTACCATGTTTATTTTCACGCCGAGTCCTGCATCCTTGGCAGCAGCAATACCGTTAAACACCGCTTGCGGCTTCGTCTTACGTCCGCTCATTTTTTGAAATGTTTCCGTGGACAATGCATCTAGGCTGATATTGACCCGTTGCAATCCAGCGGCTTTAAGGGCTTTCGCCATCTTTGGCAACATCACGCCATTTGTCGTCAACGCTAGATCTTCTAAGCCCTCTATAGCATGAAGTCGGCCAATCAAATGCGCCAATTCTTTTCGAAGCAGCGGCTCTCCCCCTGTAATGCGGATTTTTTTGACGCCTAACTGCACAAACTGCTCTGCTGTGCGTACTATTTCGTCAACAGAAAGAAGCTCGCTTTCATCCATAAAAGCATGGTCTGGGCCAAACACTTCTGCTGGCATGCAATAAGAGCAACGGAAATTGCAACGATCCATAATTGAGATGCGTAAATCTTGCAATGGCCGCTCTAGCTTATCACAAATTCGTTGGTTCGCCACTTTACGCCTCCTTCCTTCCTCACTTACAATAAGTATGAAGAAGCTATTTCCACAATTTTAGTATAGCTGAAGTGGGGGGTAAAAGAAAATGCATCATACGCACGATGTGCCAGTCGTAAAAGTTGCCGTCCTCACACTATCAGATAGCCGCAGTGAGGCAGAAGACAAAAGCGGCCAAACCATTCAATCACTATTAGGGGAGCACCATCAAATCGTCCGTTACAAACTGATCGCCGATGATGCAGAGAAACTGCACCAGACTGTTACAGAATGGGCGCAAGCCGTTGATATTGATGCGATCATCACAAACGGCGGCACTGGGCTTAGCAAGCGCGATATCACGATTCAAACCGTTTACCCGCTTCTTGATAAAGAAATGAAAGGGTTTGGCGAATTGTTCCGCGTTAAAAGTTACGAACAGATCGGCGCAAAGGCACTCCTTAGCAATGCACTAGCTGGTGTACGTGAGAACACAGCCATCTTTTGCCTGCCTGGCTCAAAGAATGCTGTTGCATTCGCAATGGAAGCCTTTATTGTGCCGATTTTATCTCATTTAGCTGGAGAATTGCGCAAATGAACATTGCCGGCCTTGTCCTTGCTGGCGGGAAATCTTCCAGGTATGGAAGCCAAAAACTATTTGCCGACCATCAAGGACTTCCCCTTGTCATGCGTAGTTTTATCGCATTAGAACAGGCTGGCATTGACGATGTTTATGCCGTAACCAACAGTGCCTTAGCGCCTGCTTTTACCAACATCGGGGTGCCAGTCATTTGTGATACGACCCCTTACGAAGGGCCGCTCATTGCCCTTCAACACGCGATGGAAAAAGGAAGTGCTTTAGGGCATGAGTGGTTCCAAGTCTTGGCCGGTGACTTACCCTATGTCCACTCGGCTATGATCAAACAGCTCGTCAATCAAGCTCGCTCTACTCCGGGCGCTGATATCGTCTTGCCAATAAGCGGCACGAGAGCACAACCGCTCCATGCTCTTTACCATAGACGCTGCTTGCGTTATTTTCCTGAACTCGGGCAGGAAGAAAAGCGAATGCGTGCTTTATATCAAATCGCAACGGCTAAACATGTATCTTTTTCAGAAGATGAACCTGCATTTACCAACATTAATTTCCAGTCAGACTGGAAGGAGTGATTCCCTTGAGCCAATTCTCACACTACAACGAAGACGGGCTTTCTAAAATGGTTGACATCTCCTCTAAATCAGCAACAAGTCGGACGGCGACAGCAGAATGCCGTGTCCGGATTTCGCCTCGCCTTTACGAGGCGATCCATGAACAATCATTAAAAAAAGGAAACCCATTGCCAGTTGCCCAAGTAGCAGGAATCATGGCCGCCAAGAAGACGGCAGAATGGATTCCAATGTGTCACCCTATCCTCATCCAAGGGACTGACCTTTCTTTTAAGTATGAACCAGTCAAAGACGGCTACATGCTCGTGATTGGCGCAACGGTTACCGTTGATGGCAACACAGGCGTTGAAATGGAAGCATTAACAGCTGTTACAGCTGCTGCGCTGACTTTTTACGATATGTGCAAAGCGGTCGATAAAAGCATGGTGATTGAAGAAACATTGCTCGTCAAAAAAACAGGCGGCAAAAACGGCGACTTTTACCATCCACGCAGAGAAAAAATGGATTAGGATTGACCCTAATCCATTTTTTTTAAAAAGGTTTGCACCCATTCCACGTACTTCTGTTTTTGACAATCTGCAAAATGGTAAAGACCAGAAGCGACACGAACTGGATCACCGAAAAAATAGCGTTCGTACAACATTTGCCGGGAGCCAAATTCGCTAATGCTTAAGTCGCGAGCAAGGCGGAGCAATTTCGTTTTTTCCTTCGCGCTCGTATATTCGCCGCGCATAAAACGTTCCAATCTCCCAGCGATCGGCGAGGCAAAATCCTTTTTACTTGGCGCTGAGATGAAGTGGCTCGCGCCAAGCAATTGAATGATCTCAATCAAGCGCGCGTATGTCATTTGAAAATAACACGCACTAGCTTTTAACGGTTCTAGCTTCGGCACCATGATCTCGTACTCATTGGCTTGCGCTTGCGTTTCCGCTGAATAAACAAATCCACGCATTGCTTCCAGAGCGACAATTACTTCTGATACTTTCCCTTGCACATGAGTGTGTTGGCCTATATTTAGTGTATCGACAAGCGCTTGGGCAACGCCGAGCAGCCACTCCGTTTTAACGATTTGCCTGTTCGCCGCCTGATACAGCAAAAATGCTTCAATGCCTGTTCTCGCAAAGAGCTGGCTCATTAGCCATTCATTTCTATACATAAATACCCGTTCCCACGGGACAAAGACGTGGTCAAACACGACAACCGCATCGCCCTCTTCAAGAGTAGCAGATAAAGGATAGTCAAATTGCGTTTCTTTCCCGAAAGAAGGCCTGCTTAAAAATAGGAGCCCTTCTGTATCTGAGGGGACAGTGCAGCCAAACAAGTAATCGCTATCGACAAATGCAGCTGATGGAAGGACCAACAGTTCGTCGGTAATCCCCCCTTGTGTCGCCAAAAGCCGGGCTCCGTCTATCACGACTCCTTTTTCGTTTTCCTCGATAATCTTTGCAGCAACGGGCTGCTCGACACTTTCTCCGTCAGGATAAAATGGTTTCCTGCTAATCGATGGGTTCACAAACGTGTGCGTAAATGTATAGTCGTTCTTTACAGCTCGTTCATAAATGGATTGTATGCTTTCCCCATACTCTTTTCCATCTTCGGCAAAGAAATCTTTTGCCCCTGCCATAATTGCAATCATTGTATTCACGTATTCAGGAGAACGGCCTAGCACGCCTAAAGTCGATTGCGCCCACAATTGAGTTGCTTTCCTGCGCTTCGTTAAGTCTGCTTTTGTACGTGGAATTTCAAAAGAAAAATTAGCGTTTTTGTCGCTTGCTTGCAAAATATCTGCATAGTCATCATCCAGCACCATATCGTACAAGCTCGCTTTTGCTTCTAACACTGCCTTAAAAGCAGGATGTTCTGTGCTTTTTCCTTTTACGAATTCACCATCAATCCAAATTGTGCTTTCCAATTGGGCAATTCGCTTTAAATATTCAGCACCAGTCACCATTGCCATATCAACGCCTCCTTAGACGATATTAGCCTATGCGATGGACACAATGGAGGTGTATAACGACATGAGCCCAAGCAAAAACTAGCTAAAAAGAGAGGAGTGGTTGCTATGCCTGAGATGCCTGAAATGGCCACTTATCAAAAATGGCTTACCCGCACGGTAGTCGGCCAAATGATCACAGACGTCGAGGTAAACCGGGAGAAGTCCATTAATGTGCCTGTATTCGAATTGAAGGCAGCGGTACAACATCAAATCGTTACGGAAGTGTCACGACGGGGTAAGCAATTGCTCTTCCACTTGGCAAACGGGCACATGCTTTTGCTTCATTTAATGCTAGGTGGCTGGATGTATTGGGGGACAGAGGAGGATGCGCCAGATCGAACCAAACAAGTGATTCTCTCCTTTTCAAGGCACAAACTTTATTTTATCGGGCTGCGCCTTGGCTACATTCACCTCCATGACCAACAATCTGCTAAGCCCGTTCTTGCTAAACTTGGTCCAGAAGCAAGCAGCATAAATGCTGACGAATTTAAGAAAATTGCTAAGCATAAGCGCACGATGGTAAAACCTTTTTTAACGAACCAAGCCCACCTGTCTGGGATAGGCAATTGCTATGCAGATGAAATTTGCTACCATGCAAAGATGATCCCTTTACGGACAATCGACTCCCTCTCTTCCAAAGAATTAGCAGCATTGCACCAAGCAATCGCACCAACGCTGCAAGCGGCTGCCGATGCGGGCGGCTATATGAGTCACCCTTTCACTTCGTCAGATCGGTTGACAGGCGGTATGAACAGCAAACTTTATGTGTATGACCGCGAAGGTGAAGCTTGCTTCCGTTGCGGCAATCCCATTATTCGCCAGGAGGCATCAAAGAAAAACGTATTTTTCTGCCAAGTCTGCCAACATTAGTGGCGGTTTATGTACGTTTGTCACAAAAATCTACCTGTACTTCTTAGCTTAGATGTGGTAAAGTGTCCTACGGCAACAACGCAGTTCGAGACCTTCCTGCGTTATCAAAACTAAGGAGATTTTGCTAAATGCCTACAGAGTTATATGGGTTCATTTTTGCCCTCATCAATTTTTTATTGCTTGGTCTATTTTATAAAGTATTCGGCAAGACCGGCATGATTTGTTGGATCGGCTTTGCCACCATCCTTGCCAATTTGCAGGTTGTAAAAACGGTAGAGTTGTTCGGGCTAATTGTCACGCTCGGAAATGTGATGTATGCAACTACATTCTTGGCTACTGATTTGCTAAATGAAAAACATGGCAAACAAACGGCGCGGACGGCTGTATGGCTTGGGTTTGCCACTTTATTCATTTCCACTGTCATCATGCAGTTCGTGGTCCACTTCCCGCCGCATAGCGAGGACTTGGCGCAAGAACATCTAGCTTTCATCTTTGACTTCGCGCTCCGTATTGCCGCAGGCAGCCTTATTGCTTACTTAATTAGCAACCATTTGAATGTATACATTTTCGCTTTTTTCAAAAGGCTATTTCCAAAGCCGTCGATGCTCTGGCTCCGCAATAGTGCTTCCAGTTTTATTGGCCAAGCCTTTGATACACTCATCTTTTGCTCGATCGCCTTCCTCGGCGTTTACTCGTTTGATGTCTGGCTCGAAATTGCTTTCACCACGTATTTAATGAAATTTCTTGTCTCGTTGCTTGGCATCCCATTCATCTATTGGCTGAGAAGCATTAAACCATTAGAGCTGATCAAGTAAAAAAAAACAGGACTGATTGAGTCCTGTTTTTTTACTTACATATAGTGAATTTGATGTTTGTGCCGTTCCATCATCGCTTCATTATATGCGTCGCCGCCATCTAAATTAGCGCTGCGGAAGACTGGGACTTCACGGCCTGCCTCTTCAAGTTGTTCAATCATTTTTAAAACGATTGAATGAATGATAAAGCTGCCAACGATCGTTGACGTCGGAGCGACTTTTTGCGACAACGACTTTACTGAAACAGCCGCATCACCTGGCTCGCCGTGGTTATCCATTACCAAATCGCTTACTTCAAACAGCCGCTTCCCAGAAGAGTGACGGGACTCGACACTTTTAGAGTAAGAAACGTTTGTCAGCGAAATAACGGTCATTCCTTTTTGCTTTGCTGCTATCGCCATATCGATCGCAACAGGATTTCTGCCAGACACCGAATGGATAAACAACACGTCGCCTTGTTTGACAGGCTTTGATTCAAGCAGGATCGTCCCGTATCCTTCAAGCCGTTCCAATTTAGAAGTCAACGTGATCGGTTCAACATTCAGCATAAGCGCTGGGCTAAAAATCGGATTAAACAGAGCCAAGCCGCCGGCGCGGTAAAAGGCATCTTCAGCAATAATGCCCGCATGGGAAGCACCAAATAGATAGAGCGACTTGCCTTCCTTTATCGCATGGACCATGATATCAGCGGCTTTTCCGAGAACCTCTTCCCCCTCATCGACCGTTTGCCGTAAGAGACGGCTAATTGACTCGTAATATTGCTCCACGTAAGACATTGATTTCGTCCTCCTTAAGGAAAGAGTTTGGCAACTAAGTCACCAATAAAAGACCAAAGCGAGAAATCGTTTCCGCCAAAAATGACGATCCAATCTGACACCGTTCCACTCAACACCGGTACAGAAAGGCCGACAAGTAAAATCATCACGACACCGGCTGTGGCTGATCCAGCAATCGCTCCTTTTAACCCGCCAGTTGCGTTTCCAATAATAGCAGCCGTGCCAATTTCAAAAAAGCATGTAATCGTAAGGGGCACAATGACAAAGCTAAACAAACCGAGGCTGCCCGTCACGAAAATTGTTGCCACCGAGGTAATCATGGATACAATAAACCCAATTAGTACAGCATTTGGGGCAAACGGAAACAAAATGGGCGCATCGAGTGCTGGAACAGCATTCGGAATCCATTTTTGTGAAATCCCTTGGAATGCTGGAATAATTTCCGCAAGCATCATTCGTACACCTAGCAACAAAATCGTTAACCCGGCGCCAAACAAAATTCCTTGCATGAGGCTGTAAATAAACAAGTTCTGCTCCGCCCCAAACGCTGTTGAAGCAGCGTCGAACCCGATAATAAGAGATACGACCATATATACTAAGAACATTGTAATCGAAGACGTAATGCTAATTTCACGCAAGAATTCGGTAGATTTAGGGAATTTTATTTCTTCCGATGATTTTCCTTTTGTACCAAACAGCATTCCCACCCAGCCAGAAACAAGAGATAGGATTGTGGTTGGATGCCCAATGATAAAATCATCTGAACCCGTTACTTTGCGGATAAATGGGCGCAAAAGCGCGGGCGCTATAATAATATAAAGTGCTGTCATCAGTGAAGCAAACAAGATTATTTGCGTATTGCTAAGAGCGTTTTCAACTCCAACGGCTACAAAGATAAACGGAAACCAAAACAACATATGGCCAGTTAAAAACACATGTTTGATTTTCGTAAAGCGTGCGACAAGCAAATTAATGACAAAAGCAATGAGCATCGCGATTCCGATTTGCGTCCCATATTGGCTTAAAATCGTATCAGACCCTAGCGCAGGCGCTACTTCTGCTTCTTGGATGTCATACATTAAATTAAACCCTTCTGTTAGCGGTGCAATCGAGCTTGTTAAAATATTTGTCCCCTGTGTTAAAATAACGACACCAATGATCGTTTTCGCCGTTCCTGAGACAACCGTCGAAAAATCTTTTTTCAACAACAACAAGCCAATCAATGCAATAAGCCCAAGAAAAATTGCTGGTTCCCGGATGATTTCAATAAAAAAGTTCATAACTCCTTGCATGGGAAACCCCCCTTTTTATGTTGGAAAGCAAAGCGGCCAAGGCTTAAGCCTTGATTTCCGCTGCTGCTTTTTCTTTGATCTCTGCCTTATTGACAAAACTGTTAATGATCACAACTGGTTTCCCAGCTGACTCCTGCAACTTTTCCCCTAACTCTTTGCTTGTGAAAATATAGTCCGCAGGCGTACTTTGCGCAGAAGCAACATCTCCAGTAAACACATCGGCTTCTATGCCTAACTCTTTTAAAACACTTTCCAAGTTCATTTTTAGGACCATGGAAGAACCAAGGCCAAACCCACATACTGTCATAATTTTTAATTTGCTCATACGACACACTCCTTATGAAATAATTTGATAAACGTCCTCGGCTGATTTGGCTTCACGTAGCTGACCGACTTTTTCTTCATCAAGCAAAAGACGCGATAGCCTCTCAATTAAGTGCAAATGGGATTCTGCTCCCGTGGCTGAAAATGAAAAGACAAGGTCAACTGGGTCATTCTCTTCATTGCCAAACGGCACAGCCTCTTTTAAGACTGCCAACGAAACGGCGTCCGTATGCACCGCCTCACTAGGCCTGGCATGGGCCATCGCCATCCCGGGGCCAATGACAATGTAAGGCCCGTTTTCTTTGACGGAATCAACCATTTGCTTAACATACTCTGAAGTTACCGCTCCTGACTTGACTAGCAAGGAACCTGATGCTTCAATGGCTCTCTCCCAGTCTTTTGCTTGAACGCCAACAGCAACATGTTCTTTTTTTATTAGTTCTTCTGTCATGTTGCACTCTTCCTCCCAATCCATTTCGTTATAAGCTGCTCTCTTTTCTCTTGTGTTTCCAAATAGCGGAAAAGCTGCAAGAAATCCTGGTTATGTGCTTCTTTAATTGCTAGCACGATCACGACTTCCACACGTTCAGGGTTAAAAGAGCCAAAATCAATTTCATGTTCAAATATGGTCATGCTAATGCCTTCTTTAATGACATTTTCAGGTCCGGCATGGACAAACGCTACCTTTGGCAAGAACACCATGTACGTGCCATTCCGTTCCACAGACATAATCATTTCTTGTACATATCCTTGGCGGATGTAGCCAGCCTTGAGCAGTGGTGCTGCTGCCAGAGCAATGCTTTCCTTCCAGTCGCTCGTGTTGGCCGTATGAACGGTTTCGTCAAAAAGCGTTGGCTCCACAGCTGAGGCATGGGCATATACTTGGTTGAAACAAGCGAGCTGTTTACGATTAATCATCTTTTGCGCTTCATGCTGAATCGTCCGTTTGTCTTCATCATTTAACAACGGGCTTACACGGAAAATTTTCGTTTCATTCCATTGTTTGATCGGCAGCTCTTGCGTGGTTAAGACAAAGTCGACATCGCTTTCTTCAAGGGCTTTTTCTAAATCCTCGGTGTTCACCACGTTAATTAAATGGAAACCTGGCTCAGCCTGTTGCAATTTTGTCGTCAAAATGGAAGAAGTAGCAAGTCCAGTTGAACAAACGACAATCACAGTCGGCAAAAACCGTTTGCTTTTGCTACGGTCAAAACCAGCACTCACATGCATCGTAATAAAAGCGACTTCCGCAGCTACAAGCGTATACCCCATATCCGCTGTAATTTGGTGGACCATCTCGTAAATGGCACGATACCGAACTTTAATTTCCTCTGTATACGGGTTGTCAATAACAAGCCCTTGTTCGATTCTCAAAAAAGCCGCTTTCATGTGATAAAGCAAATCATTCATCAGTTTTTTATCTTTTAGCAAGTCGACTTGGAGAATGGTAGAAATTTGTTCAAGCAAATACGTGCAAAAATCTTTTTCCTTCTGATAACTCTCCCCTAAGACAGCGTCATTTTTATAGGAAACGACTTTCGCTTGTCCGAGCAACGTGTTCAGAAATGCGTGCTCGTGCTCAGCAGTACGGTTATCGCATAGCGCGGAAACAACTTCACTTAATTCACCAAGTCGGTGTCCTGCTTCGCGCTCTTCCTGAGGAATATACACATAATGGCCGTGCAAAATCCGCTCATACCACCAACAAAGGAAAATCGTCAATACACGCAAAGAGCCCTCGCTATAAAACACTTGCCGGTCCTCTTGGCAAGAACGAAGCCACCTATCAATTTGGCCGCGACCGCCATCCTTTTCACAGTCAAACCAACGCTCCACTCGCTCTAAGTCAACCTGTTTGTCCGTCAGCCAATGAAAAATGGCCCGGCGGATGCTCCGCTCCGTTCCATTCACCAAAAACCCTTTACGTGCTTGCCTTGCCAGCTGTAAACCAAAACGGTCAAGTGTCTCCTCAATATCAGGTAAATATTTTTGAATGCTTGACCGGCTTAAATGAAATTCATCCGCCAGCTGCTGGATCGTTACGGTCTCATGCATAATCGCAAACAAGCTCATCATCGCAATGTGGACATTTTTATCAAAAAAGACTTGATGGCCTTCGGCAATACGAAACAGTTCAGCACGCTTTTCCTCACCAACATGCAAAAATACGCCTTTGCCAGGCTCTCGCTTTAACGGGGCACCTGCCTGTTTTAACATGTCATCAATCGCATCTAAGTCATAACGTATTGTGCGACCGCTAACATTTTGCCATTTCGCCAAAAACTCAATAGTGACATAGTGGTTGCTACGGAGCAATTTCGTTAAAACGCTTTTTTGTCTGGACGATAACATCTTCATCACCCTTGCTGTAATCATATCTTGTGGCTGCCTGTAATTAAAGAGTGAAGTTTATCACAGTTGTGGCAAGAAAGTGATGGTTGTTGTCAAATAACTTTACATCTACTAAGCCAAAAACAAAGGATGTTGAAGCTCTCGTTTTCACAAGTAGTTGGCAAAAAATAGTGTGCCCATTCATACTAAAAAAAACCAAACTAGTGGAAAAAAACTAGCCGGCTCGGAATTAGAATAAAAAGACAAAGGAACCTGTTGATGTTTAGCCAGATTCCTTTGTCTCTATCTGTTTTGTTTTTTAGTCAATGTAACGCTAACTGCATGCGGGGACTGCATAAAAAAGAGGCTGCTAGGAGCAACCTCTTTGTAGGATGGAAGAATGCCTTACATCATGCCAGGCATTCCGCCGCCCATTCCTCCCATGCCGCCCATGTCAGCGCCGCCAGCATTTTCTTCTGGCTTATCAGCGATAACAGCTTCAGTGGTGAGGAACATTGCGGAAACACTTGCTGCGTTTTGTAGAGCAGAACGCGTCACTTTTACTGGGTCAAGAATGCCCGTTTCAACCATGTTCACATATTCGCCTGTAGCCGCATTGTAGCCAACGCCAACCTCTTCAGCTTTTAGCTTCTCTACGATGATAGAGCCTTCAAGACCAGCGTTGTGGGCAATTTGGCGAACTGGCTCTTCAAGAGCGCGGAGCACAATGTTCACGCCTGTTGCTTCGTCCCCTGTAGCGTCAACTGCTTTAACTGCTTTAATCACGTTGACAAGTGCTGTACCGCCACCAGCAACGATGCCTTCTTCTACAGCAGCACGTGTAGAGTTTAGGGCGTCTTCAATGCGAAGCTTGCGTTCTTTCATTTCTGTTTCAGTAGCTGCGCCTACTTTAAGAACAGCGACGCCGCCAGCAAGTTTAGCAAGACGCTCTTGTAGTTTTTCTTTATCAAATTCAGAAGTCGTTTCTTCTACTTGCGCTTTCAATTGGTTGACGCGGCCAGAAATTTGTTCTGGGTCGCCAGCACCTTCAACAATCGTTGTGTTTTCTTTTGTTACAACGACTTTTGCTGCGCGTCCAAGCGATTCGATTGTGGCAGATTTCAAATCAAGCCCAAGGTCTTCAGTGATCACTTGGCCACCAGTAAGGATGGCAATGTCTTCAAGCATCGCTTTGCGACGGTCGCCAAATCCTGGAGCTTTTACAGCTACAGCATTAAATGTACCGCGAAGCTTGTTCAATACAAGTGTCGCAAGCGCTTCCCCTTCAACATCCTCAGCAATAATTAAAACTGGACGGCTTTGCTGTACCACTTGTTCAAGTACAGGAAGCACTTCTTGGATATTCGTGATTTTTTTGTCTGTAATAAGAACGTATGGGTTGTCGAGGACTGCTTCCATTTTGTCTGAGTCAGACACCATGTAAGGAGAAGCATAGCCACGGTCAAATTGCATACCTTCTACTACTTCAAGTTCTGTTGAGAAACCTTTTGATTCTTCAATTGTAATAACGCCATCGTTGCCGACACGTTCCATTGCTTCCGCGATGATTTGCCCTACTTCTTCATCAGCAGAAGAAATCGCCGCAACTTGAGCAATCGACTCTCTGCCTTCGATTGGTTTTGAAATTGCTTTAAGCTCTTTCACTGCAGCAGCCGTTGCTTTTTCAATTCCTTTGCGGATGCCCATTGGGTTTGCACCGGAAGTAACGTTTTTCAAGCCTTCACGGATCATTGCTTGTGCAAGGACTGTCGCAGTCGTTGTTCCGTCACCAGCAATATCATTCGTTTTGCTTGCTACTTCAGCAACCAGCTTAGCGCCCATATTTTCAAAAGCATCTTCAAGTTCGATTTCTTTTGCAATCGTCACACCGTCATTGGTGATGAGTGGTGAACCGAATTTCTTTTCTAGAACAACGTTGCGCCCCTTAGGCCCAAGCGTTACTTTTACTGCATTTGCAAGAGTATCTACGCCTTTAAGCATGGAACGGCGCGCTTCTTCACTAAATTGAATATCTTTAGCCATTTGTATTCGCCTCCTAGTGTGTTCTTTCCCTTACTTAGCCAATAATCGCTAGTACATCGCTTTCGCGAAGAATGAGGTATTCTGTGCCTTCATACTTCACTTCTGTACCTGCATATTTAGAGAAGATGATTGAATCGCCTTCTTTTACTTCAAGTGCCACTTTTTCGCCGTTGTCTGTTACGCGACCAGTGCCGACAGCAACAACCTTGCCTTCTTGCGGCTTTTCTTTTGCAGAATCAGGCAAAACAATCCCACTTGCAGTTTTTTCCTCAGATTGAATTTGCTCAATGATGATGCGATCTCCTAATGGTTTTAACAAGGAAAACACCCTCCTTTGAAGACGTATGTAGTCTTATTAGCACTCGGATTCGATGAGTGCTAACACATTTATTATAATAATCATTCCCCACTTGTTTTGCAAGGGGGTTGCTTGACTTTTTTTGTCGATTTACAAGAGATTTTTATTCTAAGTGCTGTTCACTGAATTTATGGATAAACTATGGTATGATGAAGCAACGAAAATCTGATTAGGTTAAAGGAGTTACGCTGTGACAAAACGTTATTTACTCGTCGTGTTTGCTTATATCGTTATGCAGACTGGTCTGGCTATTTTGGTAAGCTGGCTGCTGATTCGTTACTTTGCCATTTCCGGCGCCTTGAACATCGGCTTGTCATCCATTATTACATTTACGATTGGTTTAATCGCCATTCTCCTTATTTTACGCAAAGACGAAGACAGAGGCGGGGGCCTTCCTGGAAAGAAAGCGACCGTTCCAGAAACAATCGCGTGGTCGCTTATCGGTATCTTCCTTGTATTTGCGACACAAACTGTTGCCGGCTTGATTGAACAACAGCTTCTTGGGATTGACCAAGGATCTGAAAATACTGCGCAACTGGTTGAAGTCGCCCAAGATTTTTTGCCTTTTATTCTTGTGGTAGCGATTCTTGGGCCGATTATTGAGGAACTCGTTTTCCGAAAAGCGATTTTTGGCTGGATTTATGTCCGCACCAATTTTTTTGTTGCGGCTCTCATAAGCTCGATAATCTTTGCTGTCATCCACTTTGATTTTGAACATATTTTGGTTTATGCTGCTATGGGTTTTTCGTTTGCCTTCTTATACGTAAAAACGAAACGGATTATTGTACCTATTATCTCCCATATGGCGATCAACAGTTTTGTCGTCATTGTCCAAGTCGTGTTTGCTGAGCAACTGGCGGAGATTATGGAGCAATACGAGCAGCAGTCATCCTTTATCCAGTTATTCTTTTAGGGGTGCCCTATGACAAAGTCGCCAATTTTTATAGGTCTATCGTATGTGTTGCTTGGTGTTGGCTTCATTGCGCTGACGTTTATTAACGTCAACCAAAATGGTTGGGGATTTATGTCTTTTTTTACCGCCTTTATCGCAGCCGTCGATTTGTACGTGGGCTGGCTCAACCTTCAACGAGGGTTTAAAAAGAAACCAAATCAATCAGACTGAAAGTAAAGATGGGAAAAAACGAGGGTTGGAAACATTTGAGTAAACGTGTTGAGGCTGCACGCAGGTTACACTCCTGCTTGCAGCCCTTCGTTTTTTTCTTCCAATTTTTTTATGGCAGAGACCACAGCATCCGCTGATACTGGAAACGGCATTACATGAATGGATTCTTCTGCGACTGTCGCTTTTTCAGCAACTGAACGCAAATCAGCTTGGAGGGAAATGCCTAACTGAGTTAATGAATATGGAAGGCCAACTTTTTCATAAAATAGCCGCAATGCTTCGATTTCGTGCCATTTCTCTTCTAACGCCAATTGGACGAGAATGCCGTATGCCACTTTGTCGCCGTGGAGAATATCATGTGTTTCCGCTAAAACCGTCAAGCCGTTATGGATCGAATGGGCTCCTGCAATCCGTCCATATTGGTCCCCAAATCCTCCAACCATGCCACCTAGCATAATAATCGTTTCTGCAACTTTACAAAAAGCAGTGCTCACTTCGCCTATGTCAAAAGCGCGCAAAGCTTCATCGCTTTTTTCCAACAAAATGTCACGACATAGTTTAGCCGTATAATAAGCCACCTCTAATGCTGGGGACTTTTCATCCATCGAACCAAGCTGGACATCCGCTTCGTACCATTTTGCAAGCGTATCGCCTATGCCAGCGACAAACAGCTCTTTTGGCGCAGTCAAAAGCAAGCGCGGTTCAAGTAATAGCAACGACGCATTTTCTGGGTAAACGTCGTAGTGTGTATAGGTCCCCTCATCTGTATAAACGGCCGCAAGCGGCGTCCAAGGGGCACAATTTGAGGCTAGCGTCGGCACGAGCACATAAGGCCGTTTCGTTTGGTAAGCCCCTCCTTTGACTAGGTCAAGGAGTTTGCCGCCCCCCACGCCGACAATCGCATCGTACTCGCCGCTTTGCACAACAGCTGCCAGTTGGTCCATTTGATTTTGTGAACAAATTCCATTGTATTGCCAGTAAGTTGCCTCAACAGCTGTAAATTCCGGCCAAAATCGTTCTGCCGCTTTCCAAGAGGCATCGCCGTGGACCACTAAAACATGGTGAAATCCTCTCGCTTTTAGTTTAGTTTCTAAGGAAGACAGTATCCCTTCTTCCAATACATATTCATGTGGTGCTCCGCGAACAACAAGCGACTCCATCCTTATTCCTCCATCCAACTTGGCTTGCCAAAGCCTGCAAATTCTTTATCGATTACTTCTTCAAATTCAGCGGACTCAACAACCTCTTTAATATCGTTAGCCAACTCTCCGTCTGCATCTTCTGAGCGAACAGCCACGACATTTCGATATTGGTCAGGCATGTTTTCCAACTTGATTGCGCTGTTTAAATCAAGTCCAGCCGATAAAGCAAAGTTGCCAGGAACAGCCGTCAATGGCTTTTCACCCACTTCACGTGGCAATTGAGCAGCTTCTAGCTCTACGAATTGAAGGTTCTTTTCATTTTCAGTGATGTCTTTTACAGAGACAGTCAGCGGGTCTATGCCATCTTCAAATGAAATCAGCCCTTCCTCCTCAAGCATTAAGAACGCTCGGGCTCCATTCGTTGGGTCATTAGGGATAGCGATCTCGGCACCATCTTCAATTTCATCAAGCGAACCATATACCTCCGAATAAATCCCCATTGGCGCTGTCGGGACAGAAATCAAACTAGATAACTCTAAGTCATTATTCTCGGCAAAATCATCTAGATAAACTTGGTGCTGGAATAAATTTGCGTCATCTTTGCCTTCAGCCAATTCACGGTTCGGAATGATGTAGTCTTGATATTCATTTACCGTTACAGTGTAGCCTTTCTCCTCTAAACCAGGAATAATGGCTTTTGTAATCATATCGCTGTATGGGCCAGCGGTAGCTCCAAACCGAATTTCTTTTGAGTCTCCAGCATTTCCACTTTCACTTCCACTTCCACATGCGCCGAGAGCGAAGATGACGCCTAAACTTATTGCACTTTGTACCCATAATGTCTTTTTCATCGTTTCTCTCCTTCTTTTCCTATCTATTTAACAAAAGGCAAGCTTGCCTTAACGTTTATTTTCTTTTATCTGTCGCTTTTGCAGTCAAATCTCCTATAAACTGAAATACTTGGACGAGAATGATCAATATCACCACAGTCGCAATCATAATTGTATGGTCATAGCGATAATGCCCGTAGCGAATCGCCAAATCGCCAACTCCGCCACCGCCAATGACACCCGCCATTGCCGAGTAAGCAATTAAGCTGATAATCGTAAGAGTAAGCCCTTGTACCATCGAAGCACGCGCTTCTAAAAAGAGCACGTCTTTTATAATCATCCATGGCGTCGCGCCCGAAGCGATTGCTGCTTCAATTAACCCTTTATCTACTTCCCGCATTGAACTTTCCACAATCCGGGCAAAAAACGGAATCGCAGCAACAGACAACGACACGCTTGCTGCGATCGGACCTGTCGTTGTACCGACGAGCGCTTTCGTAAAGGGATAAAGGGCCACAAGCAAAATGATAAACGGAATGGAACGAACAATGTTGACAATAAAGCCCAACCCTGATTGGACAAGTTGATTTTCCCAGAATAAGCCTCGGTCAGTCGCAAACAAAATGACGCCAAGTGGAAAACCAACGATTATCGCCACAGCTGTTGAGATGCTGATCATTAACAACGTCTCTACAAAGGCGTTCCACATATCTGGCAACATCTCAACTAAATGCACGAAGTCCATCGCGGATCACCTCCACTTCAGCGGAACGTTGCTTAATATAAGCAATTGCTTCCTGAATCGCTGTTGGCTCGCCCTTCAGTTCCATAATAAAAATGCCAAGCGGGCGGCCGCCGATATATTCGATCGCTCCATGGAGAAAGTTTCCTTTTACAGAAAACTGTTGCAATGTATCCGAGATAATGCCTTGTTGGGCAACGCTACCTTTAAAGATTACTTTAGCAATCGTGCCAGAAAATTGGCTCAATGTATGTTCAGGAATATGAAAAGAGACGACATCTCCAATAAACTCTTGTGTTAACGGTGCTTTTGGCGCAGCAAACACATCATACACATCTCCCTGCTCAATCATTTTGCCATCTTGCATAATCGCCATTTTATGGCATATTTCTTTAACGACTGCCATTTCATGGGTAATGAGCACGATTGTCAACCCTAGTTCTTCGTTCAACTTTTTTAATAACGCCAAAATCGATTTAGTTGTTGTTGGGTCAAGCGCAGATGTGGCTTCATCACACAACAGCACGCTTGGTTTGTTGGCTAGCGCTCGGGCAATGCCAACACGTTGCTTTTGGCCGCCAGAAAGCTGCGCTGGATACGCATTGCGTTTATTCGAAAGGCCAACAAGCTCTAGCAGTTCTTCCACCCTGGCTGGAATTAGATCCGCTCTCACGCCAGCAGCTTTTAAAGCAAAGGCAATATTGCCGAATACCGTTTTTTGGTTAATTAAATAAAAATGTTGAAAAATCATGCCGATCTTTAGACGTGCTTGCCGAAGCTCGCGTGTACCTAGTTTGGTCAAATCCAAGCCGTCAACACGAATCGTCCCACTCGTCGGCCGCTCTAATAAATTAATACAGCGAAGCAGTGAACTTTTGCCCGCTCCGGAGTAGCCAACGATACCAAAAATCTCCCCTTTGCCTACTTTAAAAGAAACATTGTCTACGCCGATAACACGTTTTTTCTTTGTTTTGTATACTTTTGTTAACTCGCTTGCCTCAATCATCGGTTCTCCACTCCTACATAAAAAAGCTTCTCTCATCATCATGAAAGAAGCTGCGAAAATCCGTTTCCGTTTTTCCGGCTTATCTTTCAGAATGATCCCATTCTGCAGGAATTGGCACCTTCCCCGTAACGGGAGGTTGCTGGACGTCATTGGGCCTAATCCCTCAGTCGCTCTTGATAAGTCCTTTTTTAATTGATGTAACCCGTATATTACGCTTTTTAAACAAAATTGTCAAAACATTTATCGGCAGCAACGCCAAAAACACGTTTTTCAATGTGAAAAACATGTTTTGGTTTTGTATGTTTGTTTCATTTAGCACTTTCTTGGCCATTATGGTCGGTAGTTCCATGGTATTTTCGGTATGTAATCGCCGAAATGGTAATGCTGATCTCATATAAAATAAGCATCGGCACCGTAACAAACAGATGCGACGTTAATTCAGGGGGTGTAATAATGCCAGCGATCACAAGCAAGGCAAAATACGCGTATTTACGGATTTTCCGCAGGAATGCTGGCGTGACCACTCCTAGCCTCGTTAAAAACATCACAACTACCGGGAGCTGAAACAAAAGCCCAAAAGGGATGGTCAGTTGGAACAAAAATGAAAAGTATTCATTGATTCCATACATCTCATTTATTTCGAGGCGGTCGGCCATTTGCCCCATAAAAGAAATGACAAAAGGCAATAAAATAAAATAGGAAAAAGCAATTCCTGCCAAAAACAATAGGAACGCAATTGGAATGTACGCGAGCGTCGCTTTTTGTTCGTTTTCTTTTAATCCCGGTGAAACAAAGGCCCATAATTGGTACAAGATCACTGGAATGATAAGCACAAGCGCTGTTATGACAGCAAAGTTCATATAGACACGAAGCGGGTCGGTCAATCGAAAAGCATTAAACGGCATATCAGCGGCTTGGGGGGAGTTCTGCAAAAACGTAATAACGGGAACCGCCAAGAAAAAACCGCCAATAAGCGCGACAATAAAAAAGGCGAGGACCACAAAAATCCTGCGCCTTAGCTCTTCCGCGTGATCCATAATGGACATGTCTTGCATAGGGACACGCCCTTTTCTGCCTTTACGCTTTTTCTTTTTGGACGTTTGTTGATTTGGTGTCATCATCGTCATCCGCTAATCCTTTGGTAGCATTTTTAAACTCACGCAATGTGCTTCCCGCTGCTTTTCCGAGTTCCGGCAGCTTTTTCGGCCCGAAAATTAGCAATGCGACTAGTGCAATTAATACGACACTCCCTACAGAAAGTCCTCCCATTGTTGTTGCCTCCTTCTTATAGTGGGTAATGCTTTAAAAAGTAAACAAGCGCCTGCAGTTCCACTGCAAGGTCAATATGATGAACGCGAATATGGGCTGGTACGGATAAGCGCACTGGGGTAAAGTTTAAAATCCCTTCAATTCCCGCTTTAACGAGGCGGTCGGCACTTTTTTGTGCCTGGGAAGCAGGCACAGTCAGAACCGCAATCGAAACATTTTGCAACCCAATTTCTTCAAGCTTGTCCCAGTTATACACAGGAACTTCGCCGACTTTTGTACCAATTTTTTTTTCATCGACATCAAAAGCATGGGTGATCACGGTATTGTTGTTTTTTGAAAAATTATACTGCAATAATGCAGTTCCAAGGTTTCCTACACCGACTAAAATCACGTTTGTCCGCTCATCTTGGTCTAACGTCTCCCTAAAAAAAGAAAGGAGATATTGGACATTATACCCATACCCTTTTTTTCCTAACGCGCCAAAGTAAGAAAAATCTCTTCGGATTGTTGCAGAATCTACTTTTACTGCCTGGCTTAATTCAGTTGAAGAAACCCGCTGTTTTCCGGCAGCATGCAAGCTTTCGATAAAGCGGTAATAAAGCGGCAAGCGTTTTGCTGTTGCCTGAGGAATCTTCAGTTGTTCTGATTTCATGTCCGCCCCTTTCTGAGCTTTGGCTGCTGGCGCAGCATGATTCAACTCTATTGTACACGATTTTCGCTAAAATGAAAGAGCTCTCATTATGAACCTTTATTGTTGTTTGTATCTAAATTGATGTACACTTATTAAAGAACTTATTATGAACGCGAGGTTTGCTTTTTATGATTGTACTACAATGCGTAAACGTATCAAAGGCTTTTGGCACAGAACCTGTGCTCGAACAGGTGAAATTAGAAGTACAGGCGAGAGATCGAGTAGGCTTAGTCGGGCGAAACGGGGCAGGCAAATCGACGCTTTTAAAAATAATTACTGGCGAAATGAGCCAAGATACAGGCGAAATCGTCATTCCAAAGCAAACAACAATTGGCTACCTAGCCCAGCATACGGGGCTTGCTTCAAACCGTTCCATTTGGGATGAAATGCTTGAAGTGTTTGCGCCGCTGTTGGAAATGGAACGCTCACTGCGTACGTTGGAACAGCAGATGGCCAATCCAGAGGCGATAGAGCAAAACAATTACCAAAAACTGCTTTCTGAATACGACCAGTTGCAGCTCGCTTTTAAAGATTCCGGTGGCTACCAATACGAAGCGGATATTCGCAGTGTGCTGGCTGGACTCCATTTTCATCATTTTGATTACAGCACAGCCATTTCTACGCTTAGCGGCGGCCAGAAAACAAGGCTCGCTTTAGCCAAACTGCTCCTTTCGAAACCAGACATTCTTGTCCTTGATGAACCAACGAACCATCTGGATATGGAAACATTGTCTTGGCTCGAACAGTATTTGGCTAACTACTCTGGGGCAATTTTAGTCGTATCCCATGACCGTTATTTTCTGGACAAACTTGTGACGAAGACAGTGGAATTATCACGGGGCAAAACGACAACTTTTCACGGGAACTATAGCCATTACCTCGACGAAAAAGCAAAACGGTATCAACAAGCAGTCAAACAATACGAGAAACAGCAAGAGGAAGTCGCCAAATTAGAAACATTTATTGCCAAAAACATTGCCCGTGCTTCGACTACGAAACGAGCCCAAAGCCGAAGAAAGCAACTCGAAAAAATGGACATGGTCGATCGCCCTGATGGCGATAAATCAGTTGTTTTTTCGTTTAACATCAACAAGCAAACAGGAAACGACGTGCTCACCATCCGTGACTTAGCTGTCGGATACGGACAAGACACAGTGTTTGAAGGCTTGCATCTTTCATTAACACGAGGTGAATCAGTCGGGTTAATTGGTGAAAATGGAGCAGGCAAATCGACATTATTAAAAGCCATTACCCAACAACTCTCTCCACAAAAAGGGTCGATCATTTACGGCAGCAATGTCGTTATTGGCTACTACGATCAAGAACAAGCAAAACTGTCGAGCAACAAAACCGTTTTACATGAATTATGGGACGAGTATCCCACTACTCCCGAAAAAGACATCCGCGCGGTGCTTGGCCGGTTTTTATTTACTGGCGATGATGTCCTCAAACCCGTTTCCTCACTAAGCGGCGGCGAGAAAGCCCGTGTCGCACTCGCCAAATTAATGATGCAGCAAGCCAATTTTCTCATTTTAGACGAGCCGACAAACCATTTGGACTTGGATGCTAAAGAAGTATTGGAAGCCGCACTGCTGGACTATCCAGGGACAATTTTATTTGTTTCCCATGACCGTTACTTTATTAATCGCCTAGCGACGCGAATCATCGAATTGGATCAAGGTGACACAAATGTTTATTTAGGCAATTATAATGATTACCTTGAAAAGAAACGGCAAAACGCCGAGCGTGCTGCTTTGAAGAAAGAAGAAACCTTAACAAAGCAGGCAGCGGAGACAGATAGAAATTCGTTTCAGCTTGATAAAGAGGCGAAACGACAAGAGCGGCAAAAACAACGGCGGATTGAAGCAATCGAAACAGAACTGGAACAAATTGAAGCGTCCATTTCCGCTCTTCACGAACAGCTTGCTGACCCAGACGTTTATACCGATCATCAAAAAGCGCAAACGATCCAAGCCGAACTCGAGCAACAAAACAACGCTCTCGAAGCGTTAATGGAAGAATGGGAAACACTATCGACATAAAACAAACAGCCTAGAGTTCATAGGCTGTTTGTTTTTAAAATGAGGAAAGCGGCAACCCTGGCCGTGCATTCATAGCCATATTCCCAGAAATGCCACGTAACCACATGCTGTGGGCACAAGCGCCAATCATCGCAGCATTGTCCGTACATAGTGATAGCGGTGGAACCAACAACGTTACGTCTTTGTTGGCAAACGCTTCTGTCAATGCTTTGCGCAGCCCCTTATTAGCAGCGACGCCACCGGCAAGCACGACTTGTTTCACGTTAAATTGCGCTTGCGCTCTTACCGTTTTAGCAACCAGAACGTCAACCACACTTTCTTGAAACCCTTTTGCGAGCGCCGCCCGATCGGTTACAATTCCCCGCTGCTTGTCATTGTTCAGCCGGTTGAGCACAGCCGACTTCAAGCCGCTAAAGCTAAAATCATAGCTGTCTTTTTCAAGCCACGACCGGGGCAAGTCCAGAGCCGCTTCAGCTGTATCGGCTAATTGCTCCACATTCGGGCCCCCTGGGTAAGGCAAAGCAAGAGCTCTTGCCACTTTGTCGTACGCTTCTCCCACTGCATCATCCCGTGTTTGCCCAATGACTTGGAAATGCCCGTCTTTCTCCATATAAATCAGTTCCGTGTGTCCCCCGGAAACGACTAAGGCGAGCAACGGGAACTGTAGCTTCGCAACGAGTTGGTTTGCATAAATATGCCCAGCAATATGGTGGACGCCAATTAGCGGCAACCCATGGGCAAACGCAATCGCTTTGGCAGCATGGATCCCTACTAAAAGAGCACCGACAAGACCTGGTCCCTCGGTCACCGCCACAGCTGTTAAGTCCTGATAAGTCACATTTGCTTTTTCTAACGCTTCCTCTACAACGGCAGTGACTACCTCTACGTGGTGCCTAGAGGCTATTTCGGGCACTACCCCGCCAAAGCGGGCATGGCTTTCCATTTGTGTCGCGACCACATTCGAGCGAATCGTATCGCCATTTTCAATGACGGCCGCTGCCGTCTCATCGCAACTTGTTTCAATTGCTAGTATCGTTGTCATTTAGCTTCACCCACATGACCCACGCATCTTCTTGGTTGTCTGCGTAGTAGTTTTTTCGAATTCCAGCTTTTCGGAAACCGAGTTTTTGATACAAAGACTGTGCTGGCGTATTCGAAACGCGCACTTCTAAGGATAGGCTCACGACGCCTAGTGCCTTTAACCACTCCATCACGTAACGCATTAAGCTTTCTCCATAAGAATGGCCGCGGTATTCCGAAGCGACTGCCACATTGGTAATTTGCGCTTCATCCACCACTTTCCACAGTCCACAGTAACCAACGACTTTCCCGTCTACGACGACGACATAGTAACAAGCAAATTGGTTTTTCATCAGCTCTGTTTCAAAAGCTTCCCGTTCCCACGGCGTCGTAAAGGCATCACGCTCAATCAGCAGCACCTCGTCGATGTCGTCGAGCACCATTTGTCTAATATAAGCCTTCGTGTCTGTCCTTTTGGGCACGCTGCCAGTTCACCTCCGCCTCCGCTTGACGCAAGTATGTTGGCTCAAACGCATGGACATGTTGAACAGGCTCCCGCTTGCTCGCAAGCGCACAAAGCTCGCCAGGCCGTGCATCAGCAAGCATCCTAGGGGCAAATACAGCCTGTTCCCCAAGGGCTGCCACGATCGCTTCACGGTGAAGACGGGCATCCTCGCCGACAAACAAAAACGGGCCATCGAGCGTTTGCAAATCGGAAAGCCAGTCTGTTAAAGAGCTATGTCGATCAGGCAGTTCCATCATTATGTCTCGAGCCCCACCGCTGCGATAAGCACCTGTAAACACCGTTTTTCGTCTCGCATCAATGATTGGGACAACATAGCCATGAAAATAAGCACCTGCTTGTGCCATAAGCTCAATCGTTGAAACCGCCACAAGCGGAAGGCCAAGCGTCCAAGCCAATGTCTTCGCAGCTGTTGTCGCCATCCGCACTCCTGTATACGAACCGGGACCTTTCGCCACAGCAATGGCATCAAGATCTGTTGGCTTTATCCCTACCTCTTGTAAAAGAGCTTCTACAGCAGGCATAAGCCGCAAAGCATGGTTCTTTTTCAACTGTGTCATGTATTCCCCTATAACGGTATCACCATCACTTACAGCAACACCGAGCTTATAGGAGGATGTATCCATTGCTAAAATTTTTGCCATTGCACAAGCTCCTCCAAACGTGTCCGATTCTCCTCGCCAACGGGTTTTAGGATAAGCTCCCTTTTCGTTTCGCCAAGCAAATGAATCGAACAGGCAAACCGGTTGTTCGGAAGCGCTTCTTCCAAAAGGCTCGCCCACTCTACAACCGTTACGCCATCCCCATAAAAATATTCTTCCAACCCTAAGTCTTGAACTTGCCCTTCTGCTCGGTATACATCCATATGATAAAAGGGCATGTTGCCCTCATATTCTTTAATAATCGTAAATGTTGGGCTATTGACGACACCATTTACGCCAAGGGCAACGGCAATGCCTTTCGCAAAATGGGTTTTTCCTGCCCCAAGGTCGCCATCGAGCGTCACGACATCTCCAGGCTTTAACATGCTTCCAAGTGCCGCTGCTAGCTCAATCGTTTCCTCAACAGAATTTGTTTGTGCTCTCCAGACAGTCATGTCATCACCTACGTTTAAAATGATTGTATCCACTCATTTGCAGCGCTTGTTCACCTGTTTCAGAAGCCAATAAAACCGCTGGCTCTCCGGCGCGCACAAACCCTATTTTATATAAATGCCGCCCTTGCTGCTGTGCTGCTTCACAGCAAGACGAAAAGGCGCTATCAGTCATTGTCCCTACCAACTGGAAATCCTCTCCGCCATTCAAACTCCATTTTACCCTTTTTTCCGGCAAAACAGAATCCATTTGCGGAGAAAGCTCCAACACTTTCTGTTGATCCAAAACGAGTTGGACACCGCTCGCTTCTGCAATTTCCATACTCTCGCTCGCAAGCCCGTCACTAATGTCATTGAGTGCCACTCGATAAGGTTGTTCAGCCAGCATCTTCCCCATTTCCACTTGTGGGACTGGTTCTTGATGCATGTGCACATACCGTCGTTCCTGTTCAGTAAATGCCCCAAACCGGCCGCGCTGATCAAGCAACTCCAATCCAGCCGCAGATCCTCCAACAGGCCCCGTTACAAACACGACATCTCCCGGCTGCGCTTGGTTTCTGAAAAGAGCGCAACCTTTCTTGACACGTCCTATTGCCGTCACAGAAAGAACAAGCGAATCTTTTATAGAGACTGTATCACCGCCAATTAAATCCATCCCGTAACGATCGCCAACTGCCCTCATTCCTTCGTAAAGGGATGTTAGTTCTTCAGCACTCCAATTTGGCGGGATCGCAATCGAAACCAAATAAAATTGGGGAACGGCTCCCATTGCCGCCAAGTCACTGACATTGATCGCAAGTGCTTTACGACCAATTTGGAATGGACTTAACGTGTCTTTACGAAAGTGGACACCTTCTACCATGGCATCTACACAAACCACTTCATCCCAAGCATCCTGACCTGTATAAACAGCCGCATCATCCCCAATTCCATGCGTTAGCCTCTCCTGGTATGTTTCCCGCGGCACGATGCTGCGAATAAAGGAAAATTCATCGTCCATGTCAGTACCCCTTTCTTTAAAAGGCTCTAAAACAGAAAAAAGCCGAGACATCAGCCTCAGCTTTTGGTATTGCGGGGGACGGATTTGAACCGCCGACCTTCGGGTTATGAGCCCGACGAGCTACCAGACTGCTCCACCCCGCGTCGCTCTAAAAATGTTGATTTTTTGGTGCTATTGTTTGAAAGAGGACTGTCTCTTCCTCTACTAGCTTATTCGGGGAGGTTTTTGCGTCGAGACAACTCACTTCGTTCGTTGCTCCACCCCGCGTCGCTCTAAAAATGTTGATTTTCTGGTGCTACTGTTTGAAAGAGGACTGTCTCTTCCTCTGCTTGCTTATCCGGGGAGGTTTTTGCGTCGAGACAACTCGCTTTCGCTCGTTGCTCCACCCCGCGTCGCTCTAAAAATGTTGATTTTTTGGTGCTATTGTTTGAAAGAGGACTGTCTCTTCCTCTGCTAGCTTATCCGGGGAGGTTTTTGCGTCGAGACAACTCACTTCGTTCGTTGCTCCACCCCGCGTCGCTTAAAATATTGTAGTATTTCACTACTAGTATTTCCGTCGACAACAATTAATATACCATATTTATTTTACAATAACAATGATTTTTTTATAAAAAAAGAAGCTAAATTAGTTGCGTTTCTTTGAAAATAGGAGTATAGTAAATTTCAAGTCTTTTTCATGACAGTTTTGTGACAAAAAGGAGATGATTTTATGAAACGAGCATTCCGTATGATCCTGCTCACACCTGTCGCGCTTATACTTGGAATTGTTCTCTTGCCAGCACTAGTTGCAGTGGATTTACCAATGTTTACCCAGTTTATTGATTCGATTGTCTCAGGCAATCACAGATCATAACTTTTTTGCTTGGCTACCATATTTAAAAACGGCGGATAAATCCGCCGTTTTTTAGTTTTTTACTGTTATTTATAGCAAGCTTTTCCTTACCGCTTCCTGAAACTCGGCAATAATATTTCGGCCATCTTCAATTCCTACTGAAATTCGGATAAGATGGGTACCAATATTTAATGCTTTTCGCATTTCTTCAGGAACAGACCGGTGAGACGTATTTAATGGATACGAAATGGACGTCTCTACACCAGCTAATGTTGGTGCAACTTTAACGAAAGTAAAAGCAGAAAAAAAGCGTTCGACATTAGCCTTTTGGTCGAGCTCAATGCTAACAATCGCCCCGTTTCCTTTTTCAGAGACAAATGGTGGATAGTAAACATGCTTCACACCATCCGTCTCTTGCATCGTTTTAGCAAGTTCGGCCGCATTTTGGCATTGCCTTTCCATGCGCAGAGCAAGCGTTTTAAGACCACGGCAGGCAAGCCACGCTTCAAAAGGGCTCAAGTTGCTTCCTAACGCAATCACGCGGGCCATCGCTTGATCAACAAGCTCCTGTCTGCCTACAATTACACCGGCAGTTACATCACTATGACCGCCAATGTATTTGGTAGCACTATGGATGACCAAATCGGCACCTAACGTATAAGGCTGCAACAAATATGGCGTCGCAAACGTGTTATCAACGATTACTAAAAGGTCATGCCTTTTAGCTGCGTCAATCAAATCCTCCAAGTTCTCTACTCGAACAAGTGGGTTGGAAATCGTTTCGGCAAATACACCCTTTGTATTGCTTTTAATAGAAGCTTCCCAATTCTCGTTCGGATGGACAAAACTTACTTCAATTCCAAATAAAGAAAGCTCTTTCTCAAGCAAAGCATAAGTGCCTCCGTAGACATCCATCGTCGCAATTAGGTGGTCACCTGTTTTGCAAAAAGCTAAAATGGCACAAAGAATAGCCGACATTCCTGAAGAAGTAGCAACTCCATCTTCTGCACATTCAAGCAAAGCTACCCCTTTGCCAAGATCATCGGTATTCGGATTTCCATACCGAGTATACAAATAATCCTTCTCGCCTTTGAAATATTGCTCCATATCAGCTAAATCCTTAAAAACAAAGGCTGAAGTTTGGTAAATAGGCCGTGCTTTGCTTTGATTTTCCCCTTTTTCTTTTTGCAAAAAATGTACAGATTTTGTGTTAAAAAATGGTTCCACGTTTCTCTCCCTCTCTCCTATGCTCTTACATTCCATCCAAACAAAAAACCAAACAGCGAGCCAACAATCGATATAACCAGGTAAATCATAGCTTGTTTACGCTTTTTGAGGCGCCATAGCTCTAATGCTTCCATGCAAAAAGTTGAAAACGTCGTAAATCCGCCCAGCATACTAATAAACAGCAACTCAATCCCTTCTGGCAAAGGCTTGGCCAAAATCCATCCTAACATCGCACATCCACTTATATTGATGACAAATACTGCCGTCATTAATTGAGCGTTCTTTCCAAATTTCAACCAACACTCACTTACAGCAAACCGTAAACACGCTCCAACTGCGCCGCCTATTATTACATACATCATCTTGTCCTCCCTCTTGCTCCTAAAACGAATCCAAGGGCGACAAAGCCCATTCCCCCTGTAACAGTGGCCAACAAATACACGCTTCCTCCAAGCAGATGACCGTTTTGCAACATGGCGATCGTATCAGCCGCAAACGTGGACATCGTTGTAAATCCACCAATCAATCCGACTGTAATGCCTTTTTTTACAGCAAGAGGAATAGACTTTTTTAACTGCAAAATTGGAGTGAGAAAACCTAAAAGAAAACACCCACCTAGATTTGCAGTGAAAA
This sequence comes from Shouchella rhizosphaerae, assembly GCF_900142675.1. Lineage (GTDB taxonomy): Bacteria > Bacillota > Bacilli > Bacillales > Bacillaceae_D > Shouchella > Shouchella rhizosphaerae. Next base: position 489,163 of record NZ_FRBS01000004.1, read on the forward strand.
TTCCCCATGGCCAGTTGTGAAAAGGGAAGATAATCGTTAAGATAAAACGAAAAGCACCACCGAGGGCGCCTCCTAAAGCGACAGCGACGTAGGTATAGACGAGTTTCACGTAATTGCCCCATTCTGTAAGATTAAACCGATTTTACTATAAGTCCATTCCTTTAGACAACTTGTTTTGAATGGCGTCATTCATTTTCCCATATAGATAAACTGATACTAATGAAGAAGGTGATAACATGGATATTATTTTACTAAAATTAAGCGCCGCCCTGTTTTCAGGGTTCCTGATTGGCATTGACCGGCAAATCAAGCATAAGCCACTCGGTTTAAAAACAAGCATGGTCATCTGCATCGCAAGTTGTTTAATAACCATCGTCTCAGTAGAAGCCTACATGCACTACTCATCTGCTGGCGAGGGAACGCAAAATATGGACCCAATGCGACTCGCTGCTCAAATCGTCAGTGGCGTTGGTTTCCTTGGGGCAGGGGTCATTTTACGGAGAAGCAACGATGTTATTTCCGGACTAACAACAGCAGCCATGATTTGGGCCGCATCTGGAATCGGCATTGCCATTGGCGCCGGTTTTTACGTTGAATCGCTTATCACAGTCATACTCATTCTCATTGCAGTTAACTTAATTCCAGCTTTGTTAAAGCACATCGGTCCTACATCGCTAAGTCAAGTCGATGTTGCTCTTCGCGTTGTCATGTTTGAAGAAGCAGACTCCACACACTTGATTAAACAACTGCAACGAAAAGAAAGTACTTGGAAAGAACGGAAACAAAGAAACATCGTCATTCGCGACGTGAAGATAAAAGATGTTGACCAAGGCGGCCAACAACTAGACATGGCTCTTTCTATTCCAAGAACCATGTATATGACAGAGCTATACGATCGGGTCAAGAACATCGAACATGTGAAATCAGTGGCTGTTGAACAACGGTAATAGAATAATTACCAAGAACAGCTAGCAATTCTTCATGGAAGTCCCATTAACGAGTTAGATGAAACTATTGGCGTGGCCATTCTGGCGAATGCAAATAGCCATTTATTTGGAACGGCGTTAATGTGACCGACAGTTAGGCTGCCAAGACGAGAACAATTGGTTTTTTTTCATACCAAGATGGAATGAACACTTTGCTATCTACGATGAAAGGCAGCCGTGGCATCCACGATACGAAAATCGATGACAAGCCGTGCAACCATGCTTTAGAGGGGTATGCAGGGACGTACACTCACACTGGCTATGGAGAAATCTCCATAGCCTTACCGTCCAAGGCAACGCACCACATGGACTATCATGGCCACATCTCTTCACTACAATATTTTTATCTCTTTTTTTAAAAAAGCGAGTCGACGCTCGATAAAACAGAGCCTTTCTTAACTGCTGGGTAGAGTGAGGCTTGTGTTTACTCTACCTATTGACTCAAGATGCTGCTTTATACAAAATGGGTAGTTCTCAAAGATTCCAAGTTAGGAAGTGCGAAAATGAGGGTGTTAGCTAGAAAAAACACAAAATTTTTTAGTTTATTGGCGGTATTTATTATAACTGTTGTCCCTAAAGTCGGTGTATACATTAACACTAATAATTACAATACTATTAGGTATGATCTCGGTTTTCCTGCTACATGGCTATTCAGTAACACAACAGTTTAATTTTGCAGATATTAATCTGATAGGGCTCGTACTCAATGTTGCCTTTTTTTACTTATTTTTTGTGTTCGTTGATATGGGTATTAAAAAAATTGTCAATAAGCTTAGAAGAACCGACTGAATGGATAGCGCGGAATAAAGGGCAGAGTTGCTGTATGGTTGATTCTGTATGTATTTTACTGCGCAGCAGCACTCTTTTGCTTCCTGCCCATAACAAAAAAAGACACCTATTCAGGTGTCTTGCTGTTGCCCGGCAACGTCCTGGGTCCGGGATCTTTTCCTACGGGAGAGTTGAGCATGAAGCTTTTTCAAGATGTTTTTCATGTTGTTTTACGAAAATGATCCCTACGTCTCGCAGGAGGGCACGAGGCTTTTCCAGTGAAGCCTATTCACGTAGTTTTTTATATGAGCTTATCTCCAAATACTCCTAATAAGCATTTAACTCTGCTTCTTCGAAGCAGCCCTCTTTTGCCTCCTGCAAAAACAAAAAAGACACCTATTCAGGTGTCTTGCTGTTGCCCGGCAACGTCCTACTCTCGCGGGAGGAAGCCTCCAACTACCATCGGCGCAAAAGAGCTTAACGGCCGTGTTCGGCATGGGAACGGGTGTGACCTCTTTGCCATTGTCACCGGACTCTACTTCAGATAAGCAGCGAATCGCTTCGTCTTGTTCGTGATTCTTCTTCAGTCACGTACGCTTGTACGCTCCTTCAGCCGAACACTCCCGATCCTCGACCTTCTTGCTTCTCTTTGTCAATCGTTTAAGCTTCGGATTTCTTCGTCCAGTACGTGTCTCTCAGTCGGTCACGTACGTTTGGGTACGCTCCCTTCTTCGAGCACTCCTGTCCTCGAACTCCTTGCTTCTCTTCGTAGTTCTTTTTTGACTTCAGATAAGCAGCGAATCGCTTCGTCTGCACTGAAGGGTATGGAAAGAATCGGTGATTCTTTCAAAACTAAATCCGAAATAGACTCAATTGTCAAGAATGTGTATAGGATAAGTCCTCGACCGATTAGTATCAGTCCGCTCCACGTGTCGCCACGCTTCCACTTCTGACCTATCAACCTCATCATCTCTAAGGGGTCTTACTGGCTTACGCCATGGGAAATCTCATCTTGAGGGGGGCTTCATGCTTAGATGCTTTCAGCACTTATCCCGTCCATACGTAGCTACCCAGCGATGCTCCTGGCGGAACAACTGGTACACCAGCGGTATGTCCATCCCGGTCCTCTCGTACTAAGGACAGCTCCTCTCAAATTTCCTACGCCCGCGACGGATAGGGACCGAACTGTCTCACGACGTTCTGAACCCAGCTCGCGTGCCGCTTTAATGG
>NZ_FRBS01000006.1 GCF_900142675.1 Shouchella rhizosphaerae
ATTTTCGGATGATAGGCGGGTCTGCCTCCACCTTCATACGCGCGAACAAAGAAATCGTCATCCAACCCATCCACCACGTCACTGACCACACGCGCGACATGATGTTCGGGGATAAGATCGGAAAAATCCATAGGCAGATAGAGTTGATTCATGGTATACTCTTGGAAAGTGACCTTTGGGTTACGCAAAAAAATCGCCTGCTTTCGTTTGAATTTTGGTAGTGGTACCTTCATTTTAAACGATTGGGCGGTTTTTTTGTGCTTTTTTATCTAAATGCAAAAAAGCCACCCCAAAAGGTCATTTATCTATGACCTTTTGGGACAACTCCTTTTTTGCTTGTCGGTCGCGCTCATGTTTATTTCCCCGATTTCGTTTGCCGTAAAATCGCCTGCAACGCTTCTTTTTGCTGAATTTCTACAAGGATATACAAATAATCGCCTGCTTTAATTTCAGTGCTTCCGGAAGGGGAAATCACATCATCGCCCCGTTCAATAGCACTAACATTGACATGAGGAGGGAAACCGACTTCAGCAAGTGTTTTGCCGACAATGGCCGTATCCTCTGTCGTTTGGAAGTGGAGCATTTCTGCTGTGTTGCGCCCAGCGGCCAGTAGTTCACGACGGAGTTCATCACGCCACTCTTGGCTCAAATCCTGACGCAACTCTTCGTACGCTTCTTCTTTCAGACGCTGCTTCAATGCTTTATCATGTGCCAGCCGTGCCTTTCGTTGCTCTGTTCGCCAGTCTCTCGCGATCATCATGCCAATCGAGAACAGCATAAAGACGAGAATGATGGCAAATGGGAGTGCAGCCGTCAATGCGGCAGTCTGTAAGGCATCCAGCCCTCCATCCCCACTTATTAGGAGGACAGACGCTGTACCAGCAATTAATACGCCCCACAACATTTTTAATTTAAAGCTTGGATTAAGCATGCCGTTCGATGTCATCGACCCAAGTACAAACGCAGCTGAATCGGCGGAAGTGACAAAAAAGATTCCGACGACAATGACGGCTAAAATGCTCGAAATTGTAGTGAACGGAAGATTTTGCAGCATATAGAAGAGCGTAAGCTCCACTTCAGACTGAGCAATCTCCGCGAGGGGGAACAAGCCAGAAATCTCAATATGTAAGGCGGTACCGCCAAACACACAAAACCAAACGACTGCCATGAGCGTCGGGACGAGCAGGACGCCTGCGATAAATTCGCGGATGGTACGCCCTTTTGAAATCCGTGCAATAAACAAGCCGACAAATGGCGACCATGACATATGCCAAGCCCAGAAGAAAATCGTGTTTGACCCTAGCCATTCATCATTTGAAAAAGGCGTCATCGTTAATGACATTGACACGACATTAGACAAATAGCCACCTAAAGTCGTCACCATGCTTTCAAGCAGTGTAATGGTTGGTCCTGCAAATAAAACGAATAACAGTAAGATGCCCGCAAGGACCAAATTCAAATTAGTGAGCCGTTTAATGCCTTTATTGATTCCGGCAACGGCCGAAAATAAAAACAAACAAGTGATGACGGCAATAATTGCTAGCTGTAAAGGAATGCTATTCGACAATGGCGTTAAAAAGGAAATGCCACCTGAAATTTGCAAAGCGCTTAAGCCAAATGTCGTTGCAACACCTGCACAAGTAGAAATAACCGCAAGCAAATCAATCGTTTTGCCCATCCAACCGTCTGTTTTCGAACCGAGAATGGGATAAAAGGCAGAACTAATCAGGGCTGGCCGATTTTTGCGGTATTGGACAAAGGCAAGCGTTAAGCCAACGACTGAAAATGCCCCCCAAGCATGGAGCCCCCAATGGAAAACGCCGTAACGGAGCCCAATCGCAGCAGCGTTCGCGGACTCTTCTGGCAAGTGGAACGAATAGCCAGGTGGCGGATCCATATAGTAAAGAATAGGTTCAGCTACACCAAAAAAGACGAACCCAACACCGAGGCCAGCCGCAAACAGCATCCCGACCCATGAAATGAAAGAATGCTCAGGCACGTCGTTGTCTTTGCCGAGCCTAAGTTTGCCAAAAGGCGTAACGGCCACAATAAAACCAAAAAGGATGAAAATGCTGGCAATGGTCATATAAAACCAACCGAAGTTGTCGATAATCCAAGCTAAGGCCGTTTCTGCTGTAGCGCCTAAGTGGGAAGGGTTCACAATGCCCCACAACACGAATAATGTCATTCCTGTTGCAGACGCATAGAGGACAAAGGGGGATTTTTTTGATGTTGTGTCAGAGTTTTGCGGCATGCGCAAACCACCTTTCCTGCAGTTAAAAGTACGTTGTATGGATAAGGAGAAAGACTCTTTTTCAATTTCCCCCGATTAGTCGACGGTAAACCCCGATAACCCGATAAAAAAGACTGGCATTTAAGTTGAATAGTTAGAATATCATTTTTTCTAGCTATAATAAACAAAAATCTTAATATAGCGAATGAATATAATCCATCACTTCCTAAAGAAAAGATAAAAATTGCTGAGCACGCGTTGACTTTCTTATGCTACAGGAGTAAGATCACTCTTAGACTTAAAATCTTGCCTGCATTCAGGAGGGACAAAGTGGAAAAACAGTTTGCTGTCATAGGGCTCGGCCGTTTTGGCACAAGTGTATGCCAAGAGCTTTATGCAATGGGCCATGACGTTCTTGCTATTGACCGGTCTGAAGAAAAAGTCGAGTTTGCCAGCGACTATGCGACAAAAGCGATTGTCGCAAATGGAGTAGATGAGCGTACTCTTAAAGCGCTTGGAATCCGCAATTTCGATTATGTCGTTGTGGCGATTGGCGAACATATTCAAGAGAGCGTCCTTGCTACGTTGCTTTTAAAGGAGCTCGGCGTCGCCAATGTGTGGGTGAAAGCAAGCAATGCGAAACACTACCGTATTTTAGAGAAAGTCGGTGCCGACCGGATCATCCGGCCAGAACATGAAATGGGTATTCGTATTGCCCATTTGCTTGATTCCACTAAAGTGATTGACTATATTGAACTGTCGGATGAGCACAGTATTGTTGAGTTGGCCGCGACGGAAAAGATAGCTAATAAGACCATTGCCCAACTAAACATTCGTAAAAAGTACCACTGTACATTAATTGGCTACAAACGAAATGGGCAACTGAATATCCATTTGTCACCTGAGGAGGTCATTTATGAAAATGATCTTTTAATTTTGGCAGGCGAAAACAGCGATTTAAAGCGATTCGAAAAAAAAGGATTATCATAAATATAAAGGGGATAGAGACCGATGGAAAGAGGCATCGCTTCTTTTACGTATTCAGATTTTACGCTTGAATACGCCATAACCGGAGAAGGGGAGCCAGTTTTATATTTGCATGGTGGCCATTCCAACTGCTTGGAACAACTGGGGATTGAGGAGCTTGCGCAAAACGGCTACTCCGTAATTGTGCCATCGCGGGCAGGATATGGGCAAACATCAAGGCAAATTGGCAAGTCGCTTGAAAAGGCGTGCAGCTTTTATATTGAACTATTGAATGAATTGAATATTGATAAAGTCCATTTAATTGCGGCGTCGACTGGCGGGCCGTCTGGCATTTATTTAGCGAGTCACTACCCAGAGAGAGTGCAATCATTTACATTGCAAGGGGCCGTCACGAAGCCGTGGCAAGAAGCGAGTGTCCGTGATGCAGTATTGAGCCGCTTCTTATTCCATCCTTTCATTGAGCGGTTTGTCTGGCGGAGCCTCTCTTCTTTAGCTCGGTTTTCACCAGATTATGCATTCAAAAAAATTGCGCCTGCTTACAGCACACTTTCGTATGAAGAAATTAAACAGAGGATGCTCGCCAGGGACTGGTATTTGTTTGATCGAATGACCGAATTTCAGCGCTCCGGACATGGCTTTTATATCGACTTGCAGCATATGCGTCAGTCCCTTGAGGAAGAATTAGAAACGATTACGGCGCCCACACTTATCGTCCATAGCAAAAATGACGCAATCGTGCCTTTGGAGCATGCCCATTATGCCCATGAACGGATTCGTTCTTCAAAGCTAGTCTGCTTAGATACGTGGGGCCACCTTGTCTGCCTTGGTAAAGGATCAGAGCAGCACACCCACGAATTGGCCGATTTTCTGCAACAGCACAAAGCTTCTTGACGAAATGAGTCAAGAGGCTTTTTTTGTGTAACAAGAAAAGAGAGTCGTAGGAATCATGGATGGTGGAAAAAGGAAGCAACGGATGTGGGGTTTTTTGATAATTTTTTTTACTTGAATGATGGTTGACAGTGCCAGCCGTTTTTCATAAGCTTAGCCATATTGTGTGCGTTTCTTTAGGAAAACGTGCAAAAATTGGCGCGCACCGGGAATAGTAAGCAAAAGTCGGGTACGACTGACCATACAGGAGGTAAAGATGAATTTTTTATGGGGCTTAATGGGAATGGCCATCTTGCTTGGGATTGCCTACTTGCTTTCTGCACATAGGAAAGCGATTAACTGGCGAACGGTTTTGACGGCTCTGGCGTTACAATTCGTTTTTGCGGTGATTGTCTTATGGACCGATGCAGGGAGTTATGTGCTTAAGGAAGTGACAGGCGCTGTACAAGCGGCGATTGACACTTCGGCTGCTGGTATTGATATGCTCTTTGGCGGTGTCCTGCAAGCGGAAGGAGTCGGCAGCGTTTTCGCTTTTCAAGTGTTGCCTGTGATCATATTTTTCTCAGCGATTATTAGTATTCTCTATCATTTCGGCATCATGCAGTTTGTTGTCAAATACTTAGGAGGCGGCATTGCCAGGTTGCTTGGGACAAGCAGGGCAGAGTCGATATCGGCGACAGGCAATATTTTTGTTGGGCAGACAGAGGCTCCCTTGCTAATTAAACCTTATATTGGCAAAATGACGTCGTCTGAAATTTTTGCCGTCATGACAGGTGGGATGGCGACAGTAGCGGGCTCCGTAATGGCAGGAATATCGCAGATGGGCATTCCGCTGGAATATTTAATTGCAGCGACGTTTATGGCTGCGCCAGGCGGACTTTTGATGGCCAAAATGCTTGTGCCAGAAACAGAGATAAGCGAAACAAAGGACAACATTCATTTCCAAGTCGAGCGCGAGTCCAAAAATGTGATCGATGCCGCTTCAAACGGGGCATTGGATGGACTGAAATTAGCGCTCAATGTAGGCGCGATGCTGATCGCCTTTGTATCCTTAATTGCACTGATCAACTTGTTTTTAGGTACGATTGGCGGATGGTTTGGCTATGGTTCCATTACGCTAGAGCAAATCCTCGGGTACGTGTTTGCCCCGGTGGCGTGGATCATTGGTGTCCCATGGGAAGAGGCCGTGCAAGCGGGCTCGTTTATCGGGCAAAAGACGATTGTCAACGAGTTTATTGGTTTTGATGCCCTTGCGTCGGCTGCAGGCGAGGTATCAGAACGAACATATGTCATTACGAGCTTTGCGTTGTGTGGATTTGCAAACATTAGCTCGATCGCGATCTTGCTTGGCGGCCTTGGCGGTCTCGTGCCAGAACGCCGCCCTTTAATCGCTAAATATGGGTTGAAAGCACTTATTGCCGCAACGCTTGTCAATTTAATGAACGCAGCCATTGCGGGCATGCTTGTAGGATAAGTAATGGCTATCGATTCTTCTATAAAAAATTAGAGTCTTTCTTTTGTATCAGATTCCTATTTTAAAAGCAGGCTGGCATCTAGCCTGCTTTATTGTGTCTGGAAACAACTTGAATGGAGCCTTGATGGGCATTTTAGAATAGGATCAGGAGTATGTATCTTAGAATAGAGCAAGGAGGATAAAGGGATGAATCGAATCGTTGTCATTGGATCAGCTGGCTCTGGTAAATCTACCTTGTCTCGAAAACTTAGTGAACGTTTATCGTTGCCCGTTATTCATTTAGACCGATTTTATTGGAAGCCTAACTGGACGCCAACCCCAAACGAAGAATGGGATGCGTTTCTTAAAGATGCGGTAAGCCAAAATAAATGGATTATCGATGGAAATTATTCAAGGACGCTCGACATGAGGCTGCATGAAGGAGATGCCGTCATATTTTTAGATATGCCTAGACTGTTATGCATCTATAGGATTATAAAAAGAAGAGTGATTTATCATGGAAAAACAAGACCTGATTTGAACGAGGATTGCCCTGAAAAACTAGATTGGGCTTTTTTTGTTTGGGTTTGGAATTATAAGAAGAGAAGCAGGCCCAAAGTGATTCAAGCGCTTGAGCAAGTAAAAGAGCGAAAGCGCGTTGTCATACTAAAGACAAGGAAAGAAGTCCAACGTTTTTTGGATCAGGTTAACGAGAATGGACGGTTTTGAGGAAATATAGCCAGCCGATACAGGCAATTCACGCTGCCGGCCTTTCCAACAACCTCACCTCCTCGCTTAGCGAGGAGGTCGGCCTGGAACATAGTGCGTAGGGGGAAAAGCTTGTTGATTGTGGACGACATTGGCAACGGATGCTGAGTGCGGGAAAGTGTGCACATGGCGGTAGACACGGTTTGTGACGTACGTTGTTAAGACAGGCTGGATTTCTTGAACAATGTATTCTTGTACAAAAGGCCTTGGTGCAGGAGGCAGTGGTCTTGTGGCAGGCATGTTTGCTTTTCCCTGTCGAAACGGAAACATAGTGAAGTCCCCCCTCTTCCTTCTTACCGCTAGCCTATGTCACCACAGACTTATTCGATTGGGCGAGCGAGGCGGGAAACAACAAAAAGCCGCCTAAGCAAAGCGGCTTTCCATTGTTAGTCTTCTTTTCGTTTGCGCAGCTCTTGCTCATAAATATAAAGAGCATTGGCATCATCTTTGATGCGGTTTAAATAATCAATATGCGTTTCAAATGTGGCCTCTTCTTCTACTTGTTCGTCGAGGAACCAGTTTAAGAAAGAAAGCGTTTGGTATTCTTGTTCTTCTTGGGCGATCTGGTACACTTTATAATAGCTTTTCGTTACTTCCCGCTCTTGGGCCAGCGCAGCCTCAAATGTGGCGACGAGTGAACCATAATCGGCTTTTGGGGCTTGGATCGCCTCAAAGACGGCTTTTTGGCCTTTGTCATTTAAATAGTCATACACTTTCATGCCGTGTTCCCGCTCTTCCTCAGCTTGCTTAAGGAAGTAATCGGCGAAGCCATTGTAACTAATATGGTGGCAGTAGGCAGCCATCGCCATATAATCATGGGCAGCTTGAAACTCCATATTCATCTGGTGGTTCAACGCTTTGACAATTTTTTCTGAGAGCATATTGATCATCCTTTCCAAGTCTGAAATAGGGGATTTGCTGACATGATTGCTTGGGTTCTTCAAACAGCGTCTAAGCAAGAAGCAACTGGACATAACTGTTATTTGCCGATATTCCCTGCCTATGTTTTTGCCAATCCTCTTTTAAACTTGCCCATTTAGGTTTTTATGTTTTTTGAACGTCTGTGGATGCGTATAAGACGGTACGTGTGCTGGACAATGACCTTGCTGACGGCATAGGCAGGCACAGCAAGGAGAATCCCGACAAAACCAGCAAGCTGGCTGGCGACAAGGAGAACAAAAATAATCGTCAGCGGGTGTACGGAAAGCTGGCGTCCCATAATTTGTGGCGAGAAGACATTGCTTTCAATTTGCTGGATAATCACGACACCGACAATAACGAGAAACGCTTTTCCGGGTGAATCGAATAATGCAACGATAACGGCAGGAGCGGTGCCAATCCACGGGCCGATAAAGGGAATAACGTTTGTAAACAGGGCGACGAGCGCTAAAATCAACGCGTAATCTAGTTTGATGATTAAATACCAAATCAGGCAGAGAACGCCGACGCAAGCACTGACGAGAATTTGCCCTTGTATGTACGAACTTAAGGCTTTGTCTAAATCGCCAAGCACGCGCTTTCCTTCTTCTTGTTCTCTTGCTGGAAACTGGTTAATGACCATCATCGGCGCCTTCTTGCCTTCTTTCAGCATGTAGAAAAGCACGAAAGGAATAATCACAGCAATAATGACGACATTCGCCACAGCGCCAATGAATGTGCCAATGCTGTCAATGATCGACTGTAAATAGCCTTGCAAGTTTTCTGTTAGCGTCCCAGAAAGCTCATCCAATGAAAAGTCAGTGCTTTCCAAGAAATTTTGCAACGCAGGCTGCTTTTGCAAATCTACGAATAAGTGGTGAATATCGTTTGCATATCCTGGCACATTGTCAACAAATGTCATAAATTGTTCTTGTAAGAGTGGCCCGACATAAAGCAAAGCGGTTGTGGCAAGGCCAGCCAATGCAAGGAAGACAATGAGAATCGACAGGCCGCGGTGAAGTTTTTTGTTTAGCAAGTTAACAAATGGTCTAAGCAAATAGTAGATGACAAGAGAGATGACGATTGGCGTAAACAACGTTTGAAAAAGCACGGCAATCGGCATAAAAATAAAGTTAACCAATGAACTTAAGTAAACGATCAACAAAAGGACAATAATCCAACACGCAAAACGAAATGCTTTGCTCTCCATCATTGCACGCTCAACCTTTCTTTTTCACAATACGTTTGCTTCCTTTGATAGGAAAAAAGAAACTGTATCAGTACTATACCACATTCTTTCGGAAATAGATGAATCAGTTCTCTTAAAATGCAAAAATCCCCGGTTTGTGCTACAGTTTACCGGGAAGAGAACGAATATTATAAAAAGGGTGGTAGCGATGCGGATTGTAACAGGCGAGGAAATGGCGAGCATTGATGCCATTACAATGAACAAAGTGGGGCTCCCTGGCGCTGTCCTAATGGAAAATGCTGGACGCGGAATTGCTCGTAAGCTGTTAGACCACTATGGACGTAAGCGCCGCTTTTTTATTGTCATCGGCAGCGGAAACAATGGCGGCGATGGGTTTGTTGTCGCGAGAGTGTTAAAAGACGAAGGCGCAGAAGTACAAGTATTCATCGTGCCGGAAGAAAGCCGGTACAAAGGAGATGCCAAACTGCATAAACGTGTATTCGAGCAAAGTGGCTACCGTTGGAAGTATTGGAAAGACATTGAGAGCCAATGGCCAGCCATGCTTTACGAAACCGACATTATTGTTGATGCGCTCCTAGGCACAGGCATAAGTGGCCAAGTTAAGGAACCGTATGCTTCCGTGATCGCCAGCATAAACAAATTGAAAAATGAAATTGTATCAATTGATTTGCCAAGCGGCGTTCCAGCTGGCAGCGCCGAGCTGAACCACGAAGCAATAAAAGCAGACCGTACCCTTACTTTACAATGGACAAAGGTAAGCTATTATTTAGAAGAAACCAAACCCTATTACGGAGAAGTGGACGTCGTCCCGATCGGCATTCCACCTAACACGTTGCGTCATCTCGCGTCACAACGCTACATTTGGGGCAAAAATGAAGTCGTCAATAGCTGGGTGATGAGCAAACCGAATGCCCACAAAGGCGATAACGGACGGGTTGGCATCATTGCCGGCAGCGAGGCAATGCCAGGAGCAGCAGCGCTGGCTGGGTCGGCCGCTGTTCGCAGCGGAGCAGGATTTACGACGATAGCGACAGTGGCGCAAAATGTGCCGGTAATTGCCAGCCACGTAAAAGAAGCGATGTATACGATTTTTAGCGAAAAACATGGTTATCTTGCTCCTACAGAGACAGAATTGGCCGCTTTTATGGACAATAAGCAATCGATTGCGGTCGGACCTGGGCTTGGACGCACGCCTGCACTAACAAAGATGGTTGCGTACTTGCTTGTTCATTTCAAAGGTGTGTTGATTCTCGATGCTGACGCCTTGCATTGTTTGAAAGAGTGTGGGCCGATTGTCCAGGAGCGAACCGCTCCAACGGTGATTACGCCTCATCCTGGCGAAATGGCGATGTTAATTGACCAATCGGTTTCATATGTCAATAAAAATCGCTTTGAAGTAGCAGAGAGTTATGCGGAGCAATATGGCGTGTATGTCGTTTTAAAAGGGCCGAACACCATTGTTGCTGAACCAAGTGGTTGCATTTCTGTCAATGTCACAGGCAATGCCGGGCTTGCCAAAGGTGGTTCAGGCGACGTGCTTACAGGGATGGTCGCTGCACTCGTTGCCCGGCAACGGATTCAACCTGCTCTCTCATCAGCTGTATTTTTTCATGGCTATGCAGCAGACTTGCTGGCTAAACAACGACAGGTCCTTGCCACTATCACCCCAAGCGATATTATTGAGCATTTGCCAGAGGCGTTCTCAATCGTTGATGATGATTAGGTTGGACGTTTGCCATTTCCCTTGTTATGATGTGCATCGTATCTTTACAAAGTTAACAGACAGCATGAAAAAACCACCAAACGGTGGTTTTTTAGTTTCACTCAATTATCTTAGCTTGATTGTTTAGCCTGGTCTTTTTAATCAACGTGAAGATGAAGCTTAGTAAAGATAAAGCGATAGCGAGCAGAATCGAGCCTAATTGTAAGGAGAAACGTTGACTGACTATTAAGGTTAAAACGGTAGGGAGCAAGCCTAAACAGATAAATGAAACGGGGACAATGAAATCAGCATAAAAATTAATTCTACCCATTCTTCTTGTGAATAGTGTGTTAAGTAAAACATAACAAGTTGTTACAAACATGATGGCTAGTAGAACTAAAATAGGATAACCCCCTTTTGTCGTAGTGTAACACACTAGTTGAAGTCGATGATCATGTCACGTGCTTCTTTTAACTGCCTACGCACGGTTTTGCCGGGGCTGCAATATGTTTTTTCACGGTTCTCCACGGATTTACAATCACTTTTTAGTGTATAGCGGGTTTTAAATTGTGCAATGATGAGAATATAAAGGTAGGAAGATTTTCAGATGCACAAAGGAGATTGCTATGAAAAAATTACAGGTTACATTAGCTTCGACGTTTATGGTCATGGCCTTGATGGCATGCAACCAAGACAATAACGGGAATAATGACAATGCTCCAGAGCAAGAGGCCGATCTTGGCACAGAGCAAGGCCAAGGGGCAGATAGCTCAGAAGACTTGAATAATGCAGACATTCAAGTCGACATGGAAACAGCGGTTTCTGAATTTGAGAACGCCTATCCCGACGCCTCTATTTCAAGCATCGAGTTAGAGGCGGAGCGCGGTACGTGGCAATACGAGATTCAAGGACTTGACGATGAGAAGGAATATGAGGTCATCGTAGACGCAAAGACACAAGAAGTAACAAAGGAACGGGAAGAAGCACTTGATGCAAATGATGCTGGAGGCGTGGAGCGTCAAGAGGATGCATTGGACATGGACAACATCATCGATCCTCAAGAAGCGGTTGATATCGCTCTATCGGAAGCGGAAGGCGCGATAAGCAGCTGGAAGTTAGAGAAGGACGACCAAGTGACGTACTATGAAGTAACGGTTACCAATGCAGGCAACGATTATGATATTAAACTTGATGCCACGAACGGAGAGGTACTTGGAACGGACCGAGATGATTGATAGCGAAACAAGCTGGCTGCTATGTAGCTGGCTTGTTTTTTTGCTCATATGGGCCAACTACCCGTCTTATCATTCAAGTAAGACACTCGCTTTTTTAAAAGTAGGCAATAAAAAAAGAATTGCAAACGTAAGCGTTGTTATTTATAGTGTGGCTAAAGTTAGCTAAAACGTTATAGCTTAATCAACCAAGATTATTAGCCAGGCGTTGGTAGGAGCGCTGCTGCTAAAAATACACCAGCTACCCATGAACTTGGTCATTCAATTGGTCTTGGCGATTTAACAAATAGTAGTAATAGAAATAAATTAATGTATGGCACAGAAACAAGAACTGTCACCACACACCAAGCGGCTGATCGAACAGGCGCTCGAGAAGCAGTAAAGTAACTATTACATATTTAAAGGAGAAAAATCATCATGAATAAATTTTTCACCTTGCTGTTAATATGCATGATTGCTGTTATCACCTATCTAGTAATTTTCAATAATACTGAAAATAGTTTTGGTGACACTAATGGTATTACAGTTGAATTTGAAGACTCTAAAAACAAAAAGCCTATACAAATTAAAAGTGAAAAAGATATTGAGTATATACAACATACTTTAAATAATATTAAATGGGGAGATGTTATTGAAATAAGTGCTAGCTCTCCCCCTGATTATGTAGTAAAAGATGAAGCATTTTCTTTCTCGATTTGGGTTTTAAACAGCACAAAAATTGAAGTTTATGATGAGAAAGAAAAAAGATTGGGTGTTATACCTGTAGAAGACCAAGAAGAATTTTTAAATATAATAGACCCTTAAAAAGCACTAGATTCACAACCAATCCCTCTTTCTTCTCATGCTCTAAAAGGGTCGAGTTGCCGGTAAAGCTACGCTAGAACGGATTTCAATTTGTTTGGAGGTTGTATACTAAATAGACGTCGATTGCTCTATTTCTGCTGCGGTGTATAGAGATGCCTTATAACTTGCTGTGTCTGTTCGCCATTCTGATTAACGAAAAGTATCTTTGTCAAAAGAAACAGCTTATAATAAATCGAGTGAATCGGAAGCGATTCACTCGATTTCATTTTCTGTGACACTGTCATTAGCTTTCTTTTTTTATTGCTCTATGCTACCACCAATCGATCCCATCTCCACCACTTCTTTACCGTTTACAAACAAAGGTCGGCTATCATCAGTCATGACGGTGAAGCGTGCTTCGTGATAAGGCAGGGAATAGCCTTTTGAAACGACGTTTGTTGTTACATGAATGGCATCGGCTGTGGTCGTCATTTCGATCGAGACAAGCGCGTGGGCGGACTGCCAATTTTTTGTAATGCCGTCGTCTTCGTATAACGTATAGTTTGATGTGTGTCCGGCGCCGCGGCTAGGAAACAGTAAAAAGCCTCGTTTGTCCTCGTCTTTTTTGGCAAATGTTCGTTTTGCTTCGTTTACAGGTATAATTGCTCCTGCTTTGACGAGCAGCGGTGTTTGATGGGATGGGGCCGGCAAAGTAGTTGTTGTGCCGCCTTCGACATGGTTGCCTGTATAAAAATCATACCATCCGCCATTGTGTGCAGGTGCGTAAACAGTCCGTTCGGAAACGCCTGGTTCGACAACGGAAGCGACAAGCATGGATGGGCCGACAAGAAAATCATCGTTCTCTTCCCACGTGCGTGTGTCTTCTTCAAAATCAAAAAACGTTGGTTTGATAATGGGCTCATGGTTGGCGCTGGCATGGTAAAACGCGGTGTACCAATAAGGCGTTAACATCGACCGCAGTTGGATCAATTCCCGAATAGCAGGGACGGCATTTTCGTACATCCAAGGTTCGTTAACGGTCTGATCTTCATTCCATGAATGGATCGTAAAACGCGGATGGAATATCCCATTTTGCACCCAACGGATAAATAGCTCTTCATCAGGCTTTGGACCAGCAAATCCACCGACATCGTGGCCAAAGTTGTAAATGCCAGATAGGCTTAGGCTGATGCCCGTTTTGATGTTATAGCGAATCGTTTTCCACTCGGTACGGTTGTCGCCTGTCCATGTTTGCACATAACGATGCATGCCAGGGGCGCCAGAACGTGAAATTAAGAAAGGCCGTTCTTTTGGCGTGTGCTCTGCTTGCGCTTCAAATGAGGCTTTCATCATTAAAAGCGGCTGGAGAGCGCGGATTGTTTGGAATGGCAGCTCGCTTCCGAATCCATTGACAGTAGCGTCCTGACTCCAAATTTCATATTCATTGTTATCATTCCAAGTGGATGTTATGCCGTATGCGAGCAATTGCTGCTGCACTTGGTCTATCCACCAACGATAAGCGGCTTCATTTGTAAAATCAATATAAGCGCCGCCGCCATCCCAAAATTGAGCCGTTTCTGTTTCGCCTTTGCCATTTTTAATAAAAAACGATTGTTGTTCCAAGTCGCTATACTGTGGATGGTCCTTAAGCAAAGCAGGCTTAATATTGGCTGCAAGCCGTAGCCCCTTGTCGCTAAAGTCACGGGCAAGCTTCTGGACATCAGGGAATTTGTCTTTGTTCCAGTGGAAGACGTACCGTTTATCGCCAATCGAAGTATAGCCAGACGATAGTTGAAATGAATCGCATAAAATATCGTTTTCCTCGCATTTTTCGATAAACTCGTATAGCCGTTCTTGGGCATTTTCAGCGTCAGTATAAGTCATGGTTGAACCAGAATAGCCAATGCTCCACTTAGGCGGGAGCGCCGTGTTCCCTGTCATCCATGTATAGGTTTGCACGACATCCTTCATCGAAGGACCAACAATCATGTAATAATCTAGGTCACCTGCTTCAGCCTCAAAATAGCGGTATAGCCCATGGTAGTTATCCAGTTCCTTGCCCAGGTCAAAATAGCCAGGAGCCAAATTGTCATAAAACAAGCCGTAAGAAAAGGCTGATTCAGGTTGGTGTGTGATGTAAAAAGGGATATGTTTGTACAATGGATCCGAGTGTTCGGCGTCGTAGCCCATAGCATCAATCGTTACATTACGGAAACGGCCATGGTGGCGGTTCAGGGTGCCTGTCCGCTCCCCTAATCCATAATAGCGTTCACGAATGTCTCGTTTTAAATAATGCTTGATCCCTGTCCCGAGCTCGCCTTTGAAATTATATGCTTGTGTGTCTCGGTCTTGGGCAAAACAAGTCCACTTGTCTTTGTCACGCCGGTGCCAAGTAATGCGAAAGCCTTCTTTTTTAATGGTCGCTTTTACCATCTCTGTTTCGACGACATAGGCGTCTTCCGTTTCACGAAAATCATATCGGGGACAGCTAAAATGTTCCGTGCTCTTGCGCTCTCGCCCTTCGTAAGGGAGGTCGTTCAGACCAGGGGCGATGCTCCACGTGCGTTCAAGTTCAAGCCCGCTTTCTTTTTCAAATAAGACACGGATGATTTTAGGTTCTAGCACAAAAACATGTGCTTTTATGTCTGTGTTTGGAGCAGAAAATTCGATATGGGCGTCGTGTTTCGTTGCAACAGTAAATGAATAACGTTGTTGAATATTCATAATGGGTTTCTCTCCTTCTAATGGTCTATCTATCTATTTATTCCATTAATCCCGCTAGAGTTGGCAGCCACGTGCTTAAAAAAGGAAACATGGTTACGAGCATTAAAACGACAATGACCGCGCCGTAAAATGGAAGCAAAGGGCGGATGACTTCTTCAATTTTGACTTTGCCGATGGTACTGCCAACAAATAAAGCGCTTCCTCCTGGTGGCGTAATGTTGCCAATGCAAAGGTTGACGATTAAAATGACGCCAAAATGGACTGGGTCCATGCCAAACTCCATCACCACTGGTAAAAAGATGGGCGTAAAGATCAAGATCGCCGGCGTGACGTCCATGACAATGCCGATTAGTAACAAAATCACATTGATCAACAGCAAGATAAGAATAGGGTTATCCGTCAAAGCTAAAATCGCGGAGCTAATGGCGCTCGGAATGCCCGTAAATGACATGACTAGGGAAAGCATGGCCGATGTCCCAATTAGGAACATGATGACAACGGTTAGTTCAACGGCTTCTTTAAAAATGCCTGGCAACTGCCGCAACGTTAGGCTTTTGTAGGCAAAAGACAGAAGCAACGCGTATACAATCGCGACTGCTGACGCTTCGGTTGCTGTAAATAGACCGCCGATAATGCCACCAATGATAATAATGACTAAAAACAAGCTAGGGATCGCTTCCCAGATAACTTTTAAGGGAGATTCAACCTTTGTAGCCGACGATGTCGTGTAGCCTTTCTTTTTAGCAATAAAAAAAGCGACAACCAGTGTAGCAAGACCCCAAAGGATACCAGGTAAATAACCAGCAAGGAAAAGGGCCGCCACTGACGTTCCACCGCTAACGAGGGAATAGATAATAAACAACCCTGTTGGAGGAATAATCAATCCAGTTGGGGCGGAGGCAATGTTGACTGCGGCTGAAAATTTCCGGTCATACCCTTCTTTTTCCTGCAATGGGTTCATGACTTTGCCGATTGCCGCAGCCGAAGCGACGGAAGAGCCGGCAATCGATCCAAAAAGCATGTTTCCGACAATGTTCGTATGGGCAAGGGAACCTGGCAATTTGCCTGTAAATAGTTTTGCTACATTGACAAGCCGGAGAGCGATGCCTCCTTGGTTCATGATAATGCCTGTCAACAAAAAGAATGGAACCGCTAACAGTGTAAAGCTGTCAATGCCTGTCACCATCTTTTGTGCAGATGTAAAGATCGCGACATCAAAAGGGGCGATCAGAAACATCGTGACAATGGATGCACCTGCAACACTGATGGCGATTGGCACGCCTAGTAAAAGCAATCCTAAAAACACGACAATTAAACTAATACCTGCAAGGAGAGCCATTTTATCAATCCTTCTTTATGAAATAATCTTATAGGTCAATCGGTTCATCGGAGCCTTGGGTTGTCCCATTTTTGCCTGTTAGTAGTTCTGTCAGGCAGAACCAAGTAATCAGCAGGCCAGAGATAGGCAATGATAAGTAGACAAAACCCATAGGGATGCCAAGTGAAACTGTTTGTTGGGACAGCGTTAATGACACAAGCTGGATGCCGCCATATACCATGACAAGTAAGGCAAAGACAATCAAAAAAAGCTGGACGAGCTGGCGCACTCGTTTTTGAGTCGCAGCTGAAAAGCGGTTAACGAGCATTTCAATTGCAATATGTTTTTTGAGATGGAAGGCATAAGCACCGCCAATCATCGTGACCCAGATAAGCGAGTAACGAAGAAATTCTTCTGAAAAAGTGCTGGGGGCATTGAGGACATAGCGGCTAATGACTTGCCAAATGGCGACAAGCACCATCAGCCCAAACATGACCGACGATAGGAACATGATGATTTTTCCTAATCCACCATTGATTTTCTCAATCATTTGTATGCCCCTCCTTACGCATTTCTTGAATACGCTCATAAAATGGCGCTAAATCTGGGTCTTGCTTTACTTGTTGATGCATGGGGTCGACACTTGCACGAAATGCTGCTTTATCGACATCTTCGTGGAATGTGACGCCCATCTCTTCCGCACGGGCAATCGCTTCCGCGGTTTCAGCGGCCCATAACTCCTTGTGAAACTCACTTGACTCAAGTGCCGCTTCTTTTAAGATCCTTTGTTCCTCTGGGCTAAAACTTTCCCAGCGGCTTTGGTTAAAGATAAGCAAATCAGGGACAATGGCGTGCTCTGTGTAAGAATACTCTTTTGCAACTTCCCCATGGTTGTTTGAAGTTAAAGCGGTTTCATTATTCTCAGTACCGTCTATGACACCTTGTTGAAGGGCCGTATAGACTTCGCCGAACGCCATCGGGGTAGGAGCGCCGCCCATCAAGCGCGTCATTTCAATCGCCGTCTCGCTCGGCTGTACGCGAATTTTTAAGCCTCTCAGGTCCTCAGGCGCTAATATCGGTGTGCCGATCGTATACATATTACGAATGCCTGCATCATAGTAAGTTAGGCCGAAAAAGCCATTGTCAGCAGTTGAATCATAGATGTCCGTTGCGATATCGCTTTCCATGACCGTGTAATAGTGGTCGGCTCCGTCAAATAAATAAGGAATGCTAAATAAAGCGTAAACAGGCGAAAAACTTTCTAACGCGGTAGCGCTTACTTTTGTCGCATCTACCGCCCCTGTTTGCGTTAATTCAATGGCTTCCCGTTCAGAACCAAGTTGGCCGTTGGGGAAAATTTCAAATGTCAGAGCGCCCTCGCTTTTTTCTTCAGCTAATTCTGCAAAGTGGAGCAGAGACTGATGAATGGGATGGCTTTCATTCATATTGTGTGCAAGGCGCAATGTCGTTTTCTCTGTTGACAAGCTAGCTGGTGAAGCGCACGCAACAGTGAGACCAATAAAAACGCTTCCAAAAAATAGAGCTGTGCGACGCATGGAACTTCCTCCTTGAGTTTATAACAACGTTGTTATTTTCAAATAAAAAGAAACCGCTATCATTCCTTTATAACAACGTTGTTATTTCATCATATATCGATTAGACTAGTTTTAGCAAGTATTTTTTTAGATCGAAACGCTGCCTAAAGGAGAGAAAGAATGACGGTTACGATTAAGGATATTGCAAAAGCAGCTAATGTTAGTTATTCGACGGTCTCGAAAGCATTAAATGACAGCCCCCTTGTTAAGCCGGAAACGAAGCGTATGATTGTGGAAAAGGCGAATGAACTCGGCTATACGCCCAATTTTTCAGCCAAGCATTTAGTGACGAGACGCACAAATACGATTGGCTTGGTGTGGCCGACAATTGAGCGTGTTGCTTTGTCGGCGTTGGTTACACGAGTAAATCAACATATAACAAACAGCGGACGGACAATGATTTTATCCATTAATCATGCACTTGAGGCAGTAGAGCTATTTTCAAGAATGCGAATTGACGGCATTTTGTTATTTGAAGAAGAAATTCCCCAAGACAAACTTCCAAATAACATAGGGATCCCTTTGCTTTCTTACGGGGTGCCTGCTATTGAACAGTTTCCGACTGTAGGCGTCCAGCATGAATTGGCAATGGAGTTAGCTGTAAAAGAGTTTGTAGAAATCGGCCACCAATCCATTGCTTACGCTGGTGTTATCAATGGGACGGGAAGGCGACAACAAGCAAAACAGATAGGATATGAAGAGGCCATGAGAAAGAGGGGGCTTAAGTCGCAACGAATTGATACCAGGGGGCTTGACGCTTGTGACGCTGATAGCGCGATCGAACGTTTGTTGACGGAGCCCACTCTCCCAACAGCGATCATTTGTTCCAGTTACGACATTGCGATCGGTACATTACGGGCATTAAGGCGGAACGGCATTCAAGTTCCAAATGATTTGTCGCTCATCTCCTATGACAATATCCCACAGCTAGCTGAAGCGGACGTGCCATTGACAGCAGTAGGCGTTCCGATTGACAAGCTCGCAAAAGAGTTGGTTGAAACGCTGTTGGCCTTAATAGAAGGGGAGCAAGCAGCTACTGGTCGGAAACTAACGCCTGAACTGGTGCGGAGAAATTCAACGAAACCAAGGGCATAATATTGTTTGGACGGAGAATCATCATGAAGCGTTGCATGATGGTTCTTTTTTCGTTGTCGGATAACATCAACGTTGTCTTATGAGAAGTGAATCCCGTACCGGCTTCGTATCGTAAATAATTAGGAATGTTTTTGTTCATTGAGATAAAGGTGCTTGCGTGTGACGTTACGTTACAGGTTACGATAGGGGAAAGGGGGCAAATAGGATGGAGATGACAATCAGCATGTTCGCCAAAAAAGTCGGCACCACGGTACGGACATTGCGTTATTACGACCAAGTTGGATTGTTGACGCCTGAACGGCAAAATGAAAATGGGCATAAACTGTACACCCGCAAAGAATGGGAACGGTATCAACAAATTCAAGTTTTTAAGCATCTTGGTTTCTCGCTTGCTGATATGAAAGAGAAGCTAAAAACCTCCGCTTGGAGTGGAAGAGAAATGCTCGTGGCCCAGAAAAACATGCTTGAACAAAAGAAAAGGGAATTAGAAGAGGTGTTGGCGACAATCAGGCGTGCAGAAGCTTTATATGATTTAGAAGGGATCGAGGAAGAAGATCTTGATGATTTGCTGTTTGTGCTCCTTGACGCGTTCCGTTTGGAGAAACGGCAAAAAGATGCATTAATCGCCCATTTTCCTGAAAGTCTATTAAATGAATTGTTTGACTATGACGAGGATCCTGACGTACAACTAGAAATAGACAAACAAGCGGCTTATTTTTACAAACGGATGAAAAACGCGCTTCATAACAACGTTGAGCCAGGAGCGGAAGAAGTCCAAAGTTATATAAAGGAGCTATTTTCTAGTTTTCCAATGAAATCGGTTCCGAATGTGGTTGATGAGCTTGGTGATATTGAAGCGTTTTTCGTCGAACATGAGAGGTTATTTTTCATCCATTTCCCTGAAAGGTTACAAAAATATATGGATGAAGCAATGGAAATTTACTTTAGAAATGAAAGTGGGGAAGAAGATGGAACATGAACTTGCCGGCTCATTGGGAGCTAGACGTTTTTGGTCCATGGTCAAACCTTTTTTGCCGAAGGTGGCTTGGCTCGTTCTCGCAGTTGTTCTTGTTATTGGGGAAACTAGCCTATCGCTCATTGTCCCGCTATTGACAATGAATTTCGTGGACGAAATGAATGCAGTTGGCTTAAACGGACAAACGGTAATTTTGCTTGCGTCTGTGTTTTTCGCACAACTTGTGATGTCCGGTTTTGCCCTTTATACGATGATGTATATTGGCCAGAAAGTCGTGTTCGCGCTCAGGAAAGAAGCTTGGCAACGGATGCTGCACTTGCCTGTTCCCTTTTTTGACAGACACTCGTCTGGGGAATTGATGAGCCGGATGACCAATGATACGCTTGTCATAAAAGATTTTTTGACAATGCAGCTAATCCCATTTTTTTCAGGCATAGTTTCGATTATTGGCTCGATCGTCTTGCTTTTGGCGATTGATTGGAAAATGACGTTGATGATGCTTACTGTTGTTCCGGCTTCGCTTCTCGTTATGATTCCATTAGGACGCAGTATG
Source organism: Shouchella rhizosphaerae (assembly GCF_900142675.1). Classification (GTDB taxonomy): domain Bacteria; phylum Bacillota; class Bacilli; order Bacillales; family Bacillaceae_D; genus Shouchella; species Shouchella rhizosphaerae. The sequence continues at coordinate 20,436 of NZ_FRBS01000006.1, forward strand.
TATAAGGTGTCAAAGTCTTTACAAGATGAAACAGCCTCTTTTCAAGGCGATTTAGGCCGCGTTCTATCAGATATCCGCCTTGTCAAGGCGTCTCTTGCTGAAGGAGTCGAACAGAAAGTCGGCCTCTCGCGTATGGCCAAGCTGTTTCGCTTTGGGATGCGTGAAGGGAAGATTATGGCTGTCATTCAACCATTGATGATGAGTGCCATGCTCATTATGCTCGTTGTGATTTTTGGCTACGGAGGCATGAGAGTTTCGGCTGGAACCCTATCGGCGGGAGCCCTTGTTGCCATCATTTTTTACTTATTTCAAATTGCAATGCCATTTACACAAATGGCCAGCTTTTTCACTCAATTTCAAAAGGCGCTTGGCGCAAGTGAACGCCTTGAGACGATTTTGCGAGCTGAGCCGGAAAAGAATGCTGCAAACGTAGATGGAGCAGTTGCGCCTGCTGGCACACTCAGCTTCCAAGGCGTTTCCTTTGGTTACACTGCTGACAAGCCAATTTTAAAAGAGGTGAATTTTGATGCTCCTATCGGCAAGGTCACCGCTTTTGTAGGGCCAAGTGGGGCAGGGAAGACGACATTGTTTTCATTGATTGAACGCTTTTATGTGCCAGACGACGGCACGATCCAATATAAGGGTCATTCCATCCACCGCCTCCCTTTGCATGAATGGCGGCAAAAGATTGCCTATGTTTCCCAAGACTCGCCGATCATGGCAGGCACGATCCGCTCCAATTTGGTTTATGGGCTGACGGATGTTCCTGAAGAGAACATGACGGCTGCGGTTCGGCATGCAAATTTGGAGTCGTTTATTGCTTCCCTTCCAGACAGATACGATACGGAAGTAGGGGAGCGGGGCGTCCGACTATCAGGTGGACAACGGCAGCGCCTTGCGATCGCCCGGGCGATGATTCGCGATCCTGAAATCTTGCTTCTAGATGAAGCAACAGCACATTTGGACAGTTCATCGGAAAAACTTGTGCAGGAAGCGCTTGAAGTGCTGATGGAAGGGCGGACGACACTTGTGATTGCCCATCGATTAGCGACCGTTAGGCATGCGGATCAATTGATTGTACTAGAGGAAGGAAACGTAACGGGCGCGGGCACACACGCTGAATTGCTGGATACACACCCACTTTATAAGGAACTGGTAAGCCAGCAGCTTCAGTTTGATTAAGAAAAGTGGGCGCACGCTCATTGTGTTCAGTAAAGGCGTCACAAAAGCGATTTCCCAATTTGTAATTGCCGCCAAAGCAGGTATAATGAAACGAAAGACATGTAGGAAGGTGTGCGTCCAAAGTGGGTTCGTTGCTCGCGCAAATCGAAAAAGAACTGGAAAGCCTATCAGAGGCAGAGGCCCGAATTGGGCAAACGATATTGGACAGTCCAAGCCAAATCCCAAGCATGACGACGAAAGAGCTGTCGGCTCGCGCTGGGGTCAGTGAGGCAAGCGTCATCCGCTTCTGCAAGAAAATTGGAATTAACAGTTTCCGGCTGTTTAAAATGGAACTGATGAAAGATGTAACGGCTTCAAAAGAAAGATTAACCGACTTTTCATCGTTGCAAGAAAAAGATGCGCCTTATGATTTGTTCCGCAGAGTGACGTTTACGAATAAAAGCGCGATCGAATTGTCGTTGTCATCGATCGACCGGAAGCAGCTTGAAGCTGCGGTTGCTGTGCTAATGACAGCGAAGCGCATCGTCTTTTATGGAGTTGGCGGCTCTGCCGCTGCTGCATTCGACGGTAGCTATAAGTTTACGCGTATTGGCTATCAGGCATCTTCTTCTCAAGATTTCCATTACAATCTTTCGCTCATTCCTTATATGGAAAAAGGCGATATATTTGTGGCAATCAGCTTGTCGGGAAAAACGCAGGATGTAGTGGAATTGGCCACCTTTGCAAAAAAGCAAGGCGTCACCGTTGTGGCGATTACGAAAATGGACCGCTCGCCATTATATAGGTTGGCAGATATTACTCTTTGTACGCCAAATGTGGAAGAAGACTTTCGCATCGGCACGATCGCCTCGCGAATGACGCAGTTGAACATTATTGATACGCTTTATTTAAGTGTATTCCATGAAAAAGACGAAGACACGATTACCGCATTTTTAAAAGCCCGTGACGAAGCATTGCGCTTACGCCGTTAAGCAAAAAGAGCTTTAGGCCAAATCAACGCCTAAAGCTCTTTTTATATAGAACGACACAAAGTTGATTTTATTTAGGAGCAAGCTCAACCGCGTCCCGATAAGCGGCCAGAAGGCTCCGTTCATCGGCTATGTTTTTGCCAGCGATGTCAAAGGCCGTGCCGTGGTCAACAGACGTACGGACAATGCCGCCTTTGAGGCCAACCGTGATGTTTACGCCTGCTTCTAAGCCCATTACCTTTATTGGCACATGGCCTTGGTCATGGTAGCAAGCGACAACGATGTCAAAGTCGCCGCGCGCAGCCCGGAAAAACAGTGTGTCTGCCGGGTATGGCCCTTCTACATCGATCCCTTCTCCACGCGCCTTTTCTATCGCAGGGACCAATTTTTCTTCCTCTTCGCCTTCTCCAAACAGGCCGTTCTCACCAGCGTGTGGGTTAATGCCGCATACAGCAATCTTTGGCTGCTTGTTTCCGGCGGCCGCAAGTGTTTCATGCGCTAAAGAAATGACTTTATATGTCCGTTCTGGGTTGATCGTATCAATCGCTTTGCGCAAACCTACGTGTGTTGTCAAATGGATCACTTTTAAATTTGGAGCAGATAGCATCATTGAAAAATCAGTGGTCCCCGTTAGTTCAGCTAAAATTTCCGTATGGCCTGGATACAGATGCCCTGCTTTTTGCATCGCTTCTTTATTTAATGGAGCTGTGCAAATGGCATTGATTTTTTTCGCTTTAGCAAGCTCCACTGCCCGTTCAACATAACGGAAAGCTGCGTTGCCCGCCGCTTCGCTAACTTGTCCGAAAGATACGCCTTCCGTTAACAAGCGCAAGTCAATGACTTCAATCGTTCCCGGTTCAAAGACACATTCGTCAACCGTTGATACAGACACAACATTCAATTCCGTTTCAGTAATGTCGACAGCCCGTTCCATGATAGTTGCATCGCCGATCACGACAGGACGCCCAATTTTAAAAGTTGATTCGTCCGCCAATGCTTTTGCGATGATTTCAGGGCCGACACCGGCTGCGTCTCCCATGGTAATGCCAATGATTGGTCTCATTTGCTTTCCTCCTTAGTAAAGTGGTGGTATAGATTCGAGAAAGTTTTCTCATTGCCAAAGGCGCCTGCTTTCGTAATCGCGTATGTCTGATGATGTTCGCCAGTAAACTGGGCAACAGGGATACCCGGTTCAAATTCATCAAGCAAACGCAATTCATCGATGCTTAGCCGCCGGCATAGTGCTTTAGCGGTATCGCCGCCGGTCATAATAATCGCTTGGAAATGGCGAGTATCCATTAGTTTGGAGCCGATCGCCGCAATCGTATCGGCAATTCGTTTCGCCAATTCGCTAATTGCCGTATTTGTTGTTTTCGCATAGTCATATACTTCAGCGACTTCTTGGCGCTCTGTTCCAGAAAAAATAACGGGTATTTTGCCGATCGCTACTGTCTTTTCAGCAGCGGCCACCACTCGCTCAAACTCTTTTGCTTGTGTATGGCGGTCATTGCTCGCTGCTGTTGCCGCATGAAGGCGAATCCCTTCCGTTTGTGGGTGCGTGAGCAAATGGGCCACTTGTGTCTTGCTCACTTCACTCATGCTGCCAACGAGATAAAGGATGGGGTCACTGCTAACAGGATGGTCAGCAAATGGGGTATTTGTGCCGGACACCATCGTCTGCGCAAGGGCATTCGACAAGCCAGCAGAACCAGCCAAAAGCAGTCGTTTCGGCTGCTGCTGCGAAAAAGCAGCAATTCGTTCGAGTGTTTCCATTGAAACCGCATCGCAAATAAAAACAGTTTGTTCATTTGCGATGTTGCGATCAAGCCAAGCGCTAATCGTTTCTGGTTTTTCGGCCCATAACGATTCGGGAATATGGGCGATGGCACCGTGGAACTGGCGGCCAATGTGGTCAGAAATGGCAGAGTCAGAAACGGGATCTGCTTCGTTTCTGGCAAACTCTGTTTCCCCAATTGGCGTGCCATTTACGTAAAGGATCCCATCCTCAACTGTACGGTTATTGGCAGGGAAACTAGGAGCTAACAAAATGCATTCCGGCTGCCAAGCTTCGGCAGTTGCTTCGAGTTCTGCCCCGACATTGCCGCGCAATGTCGAATCGACTTTTTTAAAAATCAAATTTGGATTGTAAGGCGCTAATGCAGACATGGCAGCATGGACAGCTGCTTTCGCTTCTTTAGGAGAAAGGGCACGGCTATCCGTATCGACCACGACTGCTTCTGCGCGATTTTCTGACGAACCTTTGCCATTGAGCCAGACAACTGTGTCCAAGCCTGCTTTGGCAAGCTGGACGCCGCTGTCATTTGCTCCGGTAAGGTCATCGGCAATGATGGCAATTTTCATGATGACTCTCCTATCCTTACGCTTGTTGCCTCGCTTCTTCAGGAAGCTGGCCTTTTTTCTCTAAACGTTTAGCCAAAAAGCCAATAAAAATCGGTAGCAAAATGGCTGTAGTTACGACACTGGCTGCAACTTGGACAGTTGCAAGTTCAACATTGTAGGCAAAAGCAGAGCTTGCTGCGGCAATGGCTGCTGGCGTTGCTACTGCATTTCCGGCTGTCGATCCTTCAGCAGCGCCAACGAGTGGGTTCCATTTGAACAATTTAAACGTCCAGTAGCCAGTGATACCGGTTACTAGAACGACGAGCACACCAAGTACGACGCCTGGCAGTCCCCCTTCAAGAATGGACGTAAAGCTAATGTTCATGCCAAGTGCAAAAGCGAATGCCGGAATGAGCATGTCGCTGCCTTTTCCAAGGAACGTGCGGATGTCTTCATCAATGTTTCCTAAAACAAACCCAATTAAAATGGGCAAGAGCACGCCGACAAAAGCGGTGATGGAAAAATAGCCGCTTTGGACGCCCATCGCGCCGACAACAGACAATGTCAGCATTGTAAAGAGCGGGCCATCGTTCATGGCAAGTACAGAATAGGCCGCTTTGTCTTCGCTTTTTCCGTATTGCCCTGCAAGCGCAACATAAAGGCCGCCGTTGGAATTGGTCATTGCGGCAATGACTGCAATTGGAGCGAGGCCGAGGAATAAGCCTTCAGGCCCTCCAGCCAGTACATAAATGATCGCACCGACGAGGCCGCCAAAAATCCATTTAACTAGCAAAAGCGTAAAGCCTTTTCCAAATGAAACGCCAAAACTGCGTATGTTGATTTGCGAGCCTGCGCACAAAAGGAAAAGAGCAATTAAGGTAGTCGCGCCGTCTACAAAGAGCGCTTGTGTAAAGTTGCCGATCCTAAGCAAGTCAGGGGCAACCGTATTGATAAGTGCACCAAGAAGCAACGGGACAACCATCATGCCTCCGGGAATTTTTTCAATGCTTTGTTTTACCTTCATCAGAAGATCCCTTCTTTCTGTTTCATTTTGAAACGAAATTCAAGCTGGAAACGCTTAAAAGAAATGATTACAGCAAAAATGATACGCTTTCTTTTGGAAATTGCAATACAAAACTCAAATAATGTTGCAAATAGCAACATTATTTGAGTTTCCTCCACAACGTTGTTCGATTAATTTGTAAACGTTCAGCTGTTTTTGATTGGTTATAGCCTTCCTCTTCAAGCACATGTTTAATCAACGTTTTTTCCATTTCCTCCAGCGTCTGTTCTAAATCAATTCGAGCGAAGCCTTTTTCTGACCAACTGTCGCTAAAGTCAATATACGGTTGGCTTGTTGCTACGACTTTTGCAAAGATGAACTCCTTTAGCCAATTTAAATTTCCCATAATCGCTGGGTGAATGCTGCCCCGGTAGCCAATAATTTGCTTGCCGTATAGCTGGTTCGCTTCTGCAATTAAGCGTCTTATAAAGCCTGGCCATTCGGATTTGCGTTCACATAACGGCGGTATCCAAACAGTTGGCATATCGTTTAGAAAAGACAACGGCTTTTCGCTGTGGACAACATAAGGCGCTGTTTTAAGCACTGTGCCCTCTAGTTGTCTCCATTGTGTAGTAGAAAGTTCTTCTGCATGGGTAATAAACAAGGAAAGCCCGTTTGCTTCAAAATCAGGCACATTCAATAAATCTTTTGCCCGGCATGTAATGGCCAATTTTGGCAAAAGTCCTTTTGCGAGCGCTTGTTCTCCAGACCCGTTTTTGCCAATAAGCGCTACAGAATGTTTGCCAGTAGCGGCTTCATAGTCACGAGATAGCGAATCGTTTGCCCCGAGGACGAGCGGTACGGATAAATGAGGTACTTCAAACACGGTAGCTCCTTTTGGCAGCGATTGGTGGAGAGCTGTCGCCGTTAATAGCCAGGTCGGTGCCTTTTCAGTGCCGATGTTTTTTACAGCGAAGCAAACGTTGTTTCCGCCTGCTTCTGTAAAGAAAGCGTGTGTTTTGTTTTGAATAAGTGAAAGTAATTGGCTGGTCGCTGCTTTCAGCAACGTCTCGTTCTCTTGGAGCTTGTCGCTTATAGCAAACACATGCCCCGTTCCATCAGCTAAAAGCTGGAACTGGTCAGACTGAAAAAAGGCAGAACGAAAATATTGATGCTGTTGCTTGCTGTCATTCATTTTTCTGCCTAAAAGGTCCGCTTGCTCAAGTGCAGTTCTGACAGATTCTTCTCCAGATGTAATTAAAATTCCTTCCAACCCATGTTTGTTCGCCAAGCTCGTCGTAATGGCGTCACCGACTATCATCTTCCGCCCGGCTGCCTTGGCGGCGATAATGGCTGGTTCCACTTCTTCTTCTTTCATGACTGCTGTGATTGGAATGTCGGTTTCGATTAACTCTGTTACTTTCGTAAAGCTTAGGGAAATGTTTTCAAAGGCAATAATTTCTGTTTGTTCCCGCTCGGCTTGGATGAGCAAAATCATTCGTAAAATATCAAAGCCAGATATAGGAACTTCAACAACAGGTTTTTCTGTCCGAGTGCGAATCACTTTAGCCGTTCCACCACGGCTAATAAATATATCGGTCTGCGCTTGTACTTCTGTTGTCAATAGAGGCAAAGATTGCTGAAGGTCCGCTATATGGATCGTCATATCGAGATGTTCGAATTCATTTTGTATTCGTTTAAATGTTTCTGCTAAGCCCTCATAAGGGGCGATGATCGTAACGTGTATTTTGCGCATCGTTTTCCCTCCATCATGCAACTGCCCTGCAAAGCCGTTATCTTTTAGAAAGTACCACGATCAAATAAGGAAAACAATAATAGCTACAAGGATAGCTTGTATGAAATTTTATTTCGTAATTAATTAAAATTATATTGACGTTTTATTTCTATAGAGCGATAATAAATATATAAATATGCAATTGATTAAGAGGTGAATGGTTTGATTGATAAGTTAAAAACAGAAACGCGCAACCAAGCGACAATGGCGCTTGACAGTATGCCGATTCACGATATTTTAAAAGCAATGAATAGAGAAGATGGAAAAGTGCCAACAGCCATTGCAACACAACTACCGCTAATTGAAAAGGCGGTCAAATTAGTGATTGCTTCTTTCCAACAGGGCGGAAGGCTCATTTATGCGGGCGCTGGTACTTCAGGACGATTAGGTGTTTTAGATGCTGTTGAATGCAAACCTACTTTTGGTGTTTCACCGGAAATGGTTCGTGGTGTAATTGCCGGCGGCGAGCAAGCATTTACAGAAGCAGTCGAAGGGGCAGAAGACGACGAGCGTGCAGGTGCAAATGATTGTAACCGCTTAAATATAGGCGAAAAGGACACGGTTATTGCTCTTGCAGCTAGCGGGCGCACGCCGTATGCGATTGGCGTGTTGAAAGAGGCAGAGGCTCGTGGGGCTAACACGGTATCCATTGCTTGCAACAAGGAGGCGAAAATGAGCCAATACGCTGCCGTTGCGATTGAAGTAGAAACGGGGCCGGAAGTGTTGACTGGATCAACTCGCTTAAAAGCAGGAACAGCCCAAAAGCTCATTTTAAATATGATTTCAACAACAGCAATGGTTGGGATTGGCAAGGTCTATCAAAATTTAATGGTCGACGTACAACCGACAAACCAAAAACTAGTTGAGCGCGCCAAACGGATTATTATGGAAGCAACCGATTCAACCTATGAGACAGCAGCCGACTATTACCAAAAAGCAAATGGGCATGTAAAGGCGGCAATTGTGATGATTTTGCTTGATTGCTCTTATGATGAAGCGCTTACAAAGTTGCAAAACGCCAAAGGGTTTATTCGCAAAACGGTAGAAAAATAATTTGTGAAAGAAGGGGAAACGTGTGAACAAAGAACAACGCATGGCCTCAGAAATTCTTGAACATATTGGCGGGAAAGGAAATGTCGAGTCCCTTACCCATTGTATGACGCGTGTCCGTGTTGCTGTAAAAGACGATGCCCTAGTCAATCAAGATGCTTTAAAGAAAATGGAAGGAGTTATGGGAGTCGTTGAAGACGATACATGGCAAATTGTCGTTGGTCCAGGTACTGTCAATGTCGTTACGGAAGAAATGAAAAAGCTCGCTCGTACAGGGCAAACGTCTTTTGAAGAACAGGCTGCCAACGCCCAGCAAGAACGGAAAAAGAAAAACAAAACACCATTTAAGCAATTTTTGCGAAGCTTAGGGAATATTTTTATCCCGTTGATTCCAGGCCTTGTTGCCTCAGGTATCATTAATGGCGTGGCCAACTTCTTAATTAACTCAGGCATGCAAAAAGAAGAACATACGTGGCTTTTGTTAATGACCATTTTAGGAGGCGGCCTATTTACGTATTTGGCGATTGTTGTTGGATGGAATACCGCTAAAGAATTTGGCGGCACGCCGGTTCTAGGAGCGATCGCGGGGATGTTCATTTTCAACCCGGCCCTTGCCGAGGTGACCGTATTTGGCGAAGCCCTTGTGCCAGGGCGTGGCGGATTGTTCGGCGTCATTTTTGCGGCATGGTTAATGACGTTCTTTGAACGCCACATCCGTAAAGTTATACCGAAATCGGTCGATATCATTTTCACATCACTGTTTACTGTCGTCATTGTGGGCTTCTTATCGATTTATGCGATTATGCCCGTTGCTGGCATTGTATCGGATGGGATCACATCCGGCATCCACTCGATTTTAAACATGGGTGGGCCGATTGCTGGGGCGCTCATGGCAGGCTTTTTCCTTCCGCTTGTCATGGTTGGATTGCACCATGGCTTAACGCCAATTCATGCGGAGCTTATCAATGTATTCGGTTTTACAACGCTGTTGCCAATTTTAGCAATGGCAGGAGCAGGCCAGGTTGGCGCAGCAATCGCTATTTTTGTTAAAACGCGGAATCCTCGTCTACGTAATATTATTAAAGGCGGCTTGCCTGTTGGCTTCCTTGGCATCGGGGAACCGTTGCTTTACGGGGTAACGCTCCCGCTTGGGCGCCCGTTTGTGACAGCCAGTTTAGGTGCGGCTGTTGGTGGGGCCATGCAAGCAATATTTGCCACAGGCTCTACAGGAATCGGCGTTTCCGGCTTGTCCCTAACACCGTTAATTGCGGAAGGCAAATACCTCTACTATTTAGGTGGTATTGCGCTCGCCTATTTGTTCGGTTTTCTGTTCACCTACATGTTCGGTTTTAAAGAAGAAATGGCAAAAGACATTTAAGTTGGAGGTGAGGAAAGAGTGGAGCTTGGTGTATCTGCTTATCTCAGCCAGCCATTTATAGAGCAAGAAGCTTATATAAAAAAAGCCGCTGCCGCTGGATTTAATGTACTGTTTACTTCATTGCACATCCCTGAAGACGATGCTTCTTTATATGCAGAACGGCTCAAGCAAGTTGGAATGTTTGCCAAAGCAAATCATATGCGGCTTATATGCGATGTGTCGCCTGACTCAATGAACCATTTAAACTTGTCATGGGAACAAGCGAGCAATTTAAAAGAGTGGGGCGTGACAGGATTGCGTATCGATTATGGTGTGGCGACTGAGACGGTCGTGCGCCTATCACAAGAGATGCAAGTTGTCTTAAATGCAAGCACTGTCGATAAAAGGGAAGCAATCGCCTTGCGCCAAGCCGGCCTCGATCCAAACAAAGTTGAAGTATGGCATAATTTTTACCCTCGCCCTGAGACGGGGTTAAGCCGAGAAGACTTTCGTCAAACAAACACCTTTCTGTCTGAAATGGGCTTTTCGGTAATGGCGTTTATTCCTGGCGACGTGCCTAGGGCTCCGTTGTTCAAGGGTTTGCCGACACTTGAAGACCATCGGGACATGTCGCCGTTTGCCTCGTTTCTAGATCTATATGAAGGCGAAGGCATTGAAACGATTTTAGTCGGCGACAAGGGCTTGTCTGATAGCAGCTTTGAACAATTTCACGTCTATCATAATGAAAAAGCAGTGCTGTTGCGGGTGCAGCCAGCGGTGGAGAATGTCGTTGATGTAGAGGAAAAACACCGCAACCGCAAAGATGCAGCCCGTGATGTCCTTCGGTCAGAGTCATCTCGTTCCTTCGCATCTATTGGGAAGCGAGACGTAACGCCGGCAAACACTGGGGAGCGGCCTATTGGCACAGTGACAATTGACAATAACCGTTACGGCCGTTACCAAGGCGAAATACAAATTACCAAAACAGACTTGCCTGCTGATGAGAAAGTAAATGTGCTAGGCCGGGTGATTGACACCGATGTACCGTTAATTCAGCACATAAAAGGCGGGCAAAATTGGAAGTTTAAATGGATGTAACAGGAGCAGGCACAACCTGCTCCTTTTTGTTTTGTGTATAGCTGCTGTTTGTGTTTTACTTTATCGTTAAACTTTTGCTTTTCCATCCTATGCTTAACAGAATCGTTCTGAAAAGGTAAACTATAGTTGGAACGTGAGAAGGAGTGGTGAAATGGTCACAATGGGTGATATCGCGAAAAAAGCGGGTGTAAGCACGGTAACAGTTTCGAAAGCGCTGAATGATAAAGAGGGCGTTAGCGATGAGATGAAACGAAAAATCAAGCAGATGGCAGCTGATATGGGCTATCGCTTTCATGCGGCCGCTAAGTCAATGAGAAGCGGGCGCACCAATAATATCGTCATCTTGATCCCGGAACGATTTGCCGGTGATGAGCAAGCATTTTATTTAAAGTTTTACAGGCAAATTATATCGGTACTTGAATCCTATGACTACTACGGCATCTTACAAATATTGAGCTCCGATGATGAAGAGCGGCTCATGCTGCCGAAAGCATTTTTAGAAAACAGGGCGGACGGCGTTATTGTGCTTGGCCAGCCAAAAAAGGAATACATTGAACATGTAACAAAAGAAAACGTGCCTCTCGTATTCCTTGATTTTTATACGGACCAATTGAATGCGGATGTGGTCGTCACTGATAATTTTTATGCCGTTTATGAGTTGACGAACTATTTAATTAGCCAAGGCCACCGTGAAATCGGGTTTGTTGGCAATGTCCACACAACAAGTAGCATCCAAGACCGCTTTTTAGGAATGTATAAATCGTTGCTAGAACACCGGCTCCCTTTTAATGAGCGGTACTTGGTCAGTGATCGCGATGATGCGGGCCGTTTTATTGACTTAGTATTGCCGGAAAAGCTGCCGACTGCTTTTGTGTGCAATTGCGACCATGTAGGCTATTTGCTTATCAAAAAGTTGTCGGATAGCGGAATCCGTGTCCCGGAAGACTGTTCTGTTGTCGGCTTTGATAATGATATTTACGCAACGTTGTCGACCCCGCCTTTAACAACAGTGGAAGTCGATTTAGAAGAGATGGCCAAAGTGGCCACAAAACGAATGATTGAAAAGCTCGAAGGCGATAAAGGCAGCGATGGCTATGGGAGGATATTAATCAAAGGATCGATTGTCTTTCGCGAATCGGTAAAGAATATTCAATAGGATTGAACAACTAAACGTACTTCTTTCAACAGCTTGCAAAAGCTGTTTTTTTGTTTATTTTCATTTTGGCTATTGACTAGTAATCGCTTTCATATTAAGGTTATCGTATCTTTATCTTTTACTTAAACGTTAACTTAAATAGAATAGAGACAAAATCAAACTCGTTAGAAAAGGGGAGAAACGATGACGACGTATCTGTTTCCACCTGACTTTTGGTGGGGGACGGCCGTGTCGGCTACGCAAATTGAAGGAGCGGCAGACCGTGACGGCAAAGGCAAAAACATTTGGGATCACTGGTATGAAATCGAGCCAAACCGTTTTTTTAACGAGGTAGGGCCAGCCAAAACATCGCAATTTTATGATCGCTATAAGGATGACATTGCTTTAATGAAAAAACTTGGCCATACATCATTTCGCTTCTCCATCTCTTGGTCAAGGCTTATTCCTGCAGGAAATGGCGCGGTGAACAAAAAAGCCGTTCAATTTTACGATCAAGTCATTGATGAATTGCTCGCTGCAGGGATTACGCCGTTTGTTAATTTATTTCACTTTGATATGCCAATGGCGATGCAGAAAATAGGCGGTTTTGAAAACCGTGAAGTCGCCTATGCGTTTGCCCGTTACGCGGAAATATGCTTTACGCATTTCGGGGACCGTGTGAAAACGTGGTTTACCCATAATGAACCGATTGTGCCAGTGGAAGGCGGTTATTTATACGAGTTCCATTACCCGAAAGTCGTTGATTTCAAGCGGGCAGTCCAAGTTGGCTACCATACAATGCTCTCTAGTGCTCTAGCAATTGAACGCTACCGCCGTTTAGGGCAAGGAGGCAAGATAGGCATCATTTTAAACTTAACACCATCCTACCCTCGTGCAGAGGAAAACGAACGAGATGTAGAAGCAGCTAAACTCGCTGATGCTTTTTTTAACCGTTCTTTTCTCGATCCGTCTGTGAAAGGGACTTTCCCGCAAGAACTAGTGGCAATTTTAAAACAATATGGGCTTATGCCTCATGTAGAAGAGGGCGACAAAGCAGTGATTTCTGGAAATACAGTTGATTTACTGGGGGTGAATTATTACCAACCACGTCGGGTGAAAGCGAAAGAGACGCCTATAGGAGATGGCCCGCTTATGCCAGGAACATTTTTTGATAGCTACGATATGCCTGGCAAAAAAATCAATCCCCATCGTGGCTGGGAAATTTACGAAAAAGGCATTTATGATTTATTGATGAACATAAAGGATCATTATGGAAATATCGAGTGCTTTATTTCTGAGAATGGAATGGGTGTTGAAGGGGAAGAAAAATTCCGTGATGAAGCTGGTGTTATTCAAGATGACTACCGGATTGAATTCATCTCAAACCATTTGCGCTGGCTCCATAAAGCGCTAACCGAGGGCGCTAATGTGAAAGGGTACCATTTGTGGACGTTTATGGACAATTGGTCGTGGACAAATGCTTATAAAAACCGCTATGGATTTGTGTCTGTTGATTTGGGGAAAGATGGAAATCGGACGGTTAAAAAAAGCGGCTGGTGGTTTAAAACGGTAATTGAAAACAATGGCTTCTAGCGAAGTTGTTGGAAGGGAGAGAAAGCATCTGAATTTGTTGGCATTCGACATTGGCGGGACGACGATTAAACATGGCGTGGTAACGGCTAAAGGTGACATTTTGCAAAAGGGCATCGATGTGACGCCTGCAAGTATGGCGCTTCTGTTTGAATTGTTACAGGACATAAAACATCGTTATGCCGCCAACTACACGCTTTCAGGCGCGGCATTTAGCACGCCTGGAATACCGAATCAAGCAACTGGGTTTATCGACGGCGGCAGCGCCCTCTCTTATTTGCATGAAGTGCCATTTAAGCAAAAGGCACAGGAGTGCATGCAGCTAGCAGTAAGCTTTGAAAATGACGCCAACTGCGCAGCTCTTGCGGAGATGTGGCTAGGGAGCGCGCGAAAAATGAAAGACATTGTTATGGTTGTTGCTGGATCGGGTATAGGCGGTTCGATTATTAAAGATGGCGCCATTCATCGCGGAGCAAATGGCTACGGCGGCGAATTTGGCTACATGGTTATGAATAAACACGGAGAAACGTTCAGCAGCATTACCTCCCCCGTTGAACTGGCAAAACGCGTGTCCGCTGCTAAACGTGCAAACATCGATGCCATTCGCGTATTTGAACTTGCTGAAGCTGGTGATGAGGTCGCCCGTGTGGAAGTTGATCGGCATTTTTATTATTTGGCAGTAGGCCTGTACAATCTACAATTTACCTATGATCCAGAAGCGATTTTAATCGGCGGCGCAATAAGTGAACGAAACGATTATATTCCACGTATTTACGAGAAAATCGATTTGCTTATAAAAGCCAATTCAATGGTGGATCTGCGGCCCAATTTATGGAAATGCCAATTTGGCAATGATGCCAATTTAATTGGGGCTGTCGCTTACTTTAACCAGTCCTTTTGCCCAAAACCAGAAATTGCAGGATAAGCATGCGTTGAGAGGAGGAAATGTATGAATCGGCCAGCATTGGCGAGGTTGCGTAGAAGCAAAACACTAGCCTTTTACTTGTTTATTTCCCCGTGGCTCATTGGTTTTTTAGCATTGGCTGCGGGGCCAATGATTTACTCGTTTTATATGTCGTTTACAGAGTGGCAAGTGATGGGCGGGGCTGAATGGATTGGTCTCGAAAACTATGAACGTTTGTTTTTCCATGATCCGCTGTTTTGGAAAACGATGTGGAACACGTTTTTCTATACATTTTTAGGTGTTCCCCTTGGGCTTGCTTTCGGCTATTTGTTGGCGGTGCTTCTAAACCAAAAAGTGAAGTTTATGGGGGTTTTTAGAACGATCTTTTATTTGCCTTCCATCGTGCCTGCTGTAGCAAGCTCACTGTTGTGGGTGCTTATTTTCCAACCTGAGTTTGGTTTGGCGAATGCGCTCCTTGATTCTGTTGGTTTGCCGACTTCCCGCTGGTTATTGAGCGAGTCGATGGTTAAACCAGCATTGATTATTATGAGCCTCTGGGGTGTTGGCGGCGGCATGATCATTTATTTGGCCGGCTTGCAAGGCGTACCTCCAAGTTTGTATGAAGCTGCTGAGATTGATGGGGCTGGAAAGTGGCGCAAGTTCTGGCATATTACAATCCCGATGACTTCTCATGTTATTTTTTTCAATTTGATTATGGGTGTGATCGGTTCTTTCCAAGTTTTCACTCAAGCTTATGTGATGAGTGGCGGCGGGCCAAACTATGCGTCTTTGTTTTACGTGCTATACCTCTACCAGAATGCATTTGAATTTTTCAATATGGGCTATGCATCCGCGCTTGCTTGGGTATTGTTTGTGATTGTTTTGATCTTCACATTGCTGCAATTCAAATTTTTTGGCAAGAAAGTTTATTACGAATACGACGACTGAAGAAGGGAGGAAATGCTGTTGGAGGAACGGTACCAAGCAAATAGACAAATCGAACCGGTCCAGCCTGCAAGAATGCCAGGGCCGATTAATCAGACAAAGCCGGTTTTCAAAAATTATACGAGGCAAAAGAAATTAGACCGTTTAATGATTTACCTTATGCTTGTTGTTTTATCGATTTTGTTTATTCTTCCTTTTTTATGGATGGTTTCTACATCAATCAAAACCGAGTCGCAAGCGATCTCGTATCCGCCGACTTTATGGCCAGCACCGTTTGATTTTGCTAACTACCGCGAAGTATTTGAATTGGTTCCCTTTTTGCAGTTTTACTGGAACACAATCGTAGTGACAGGGCTGACAGTCATCGGCACAGTCGCTTCCAGTGCCGTTGTCGCTTACGCGTTTGCACGAATTAAGGGGAGGGGCAGGAGCGTCTGGTTTATTTTATTGCTTTGCACGATGATGCTGCCTCCCCAGGTGACGATGATTCCAGTGTACTTGATTTTTACAGAGCTTGGCTGGGTGAACACGTTCTTGCCGTTGGTCGTTCCCGCCTTTTTAGGAAACGCTTTCTTTATCTTTTTATTGCGCCAATTTTTTCGAGCCATTCCAAAAGAATTGGAGGAATCGGCCATTATTGATGGCTGCAGCTTGTTTGGGATCTTTTGGCGGATCGTCGTTCCCTTATCGAAACCGGCGCTGATAACGGTCGCAATTCTTTCATTCATGGGAAGCTGGAATGACTTTTTGACACCGTTGATTTACTTAAATGATATCGATAAATATACGCTAGCCCTTGGTTTGCAAATGTTTAATGGCCAACAAACGATGCAATGGGGGCCGATGATGGCTGCAAGTACAATGGTGATTTTCCCACTCGTCGTGCTGTTTTTCATTGCCCAAAAACATTTTATCCAAGGAATCGCACTGTCAGGCATCAAAGGGTAAATTCCTTATCCAAAGTTTTTTCGGCAAGCGTCAGTAAGAGCGCATTTGTTTGCTAGTCCAGGAAACGAACATGTTGCTTTTGCCTTAACGGCCAGTTTATCAAATTATACGGCCATTGAGGTGACGGAATTATACATTTAAGGAGATGAGATGGATGAAAAGATGGATGTATACACCGGTTGTGTTAGTTTCGCTATTGGCCCTTACTGCTTGTGGAGGCGAGGAAAGTGCAGGAGGCGGTAGCGGCGATGTAACGCTGCGGATGCTTGTCTGGGGAAATGGCCCGGCAGAACTGAAAGGAGAGCGTGAAATCCTTGATGTGTTTGAAGAAAAAAATCCTGGCATTAAAGTGGAGTTAAGCCATGTTCCTTGGGATAATTTTAATGAGCGGTTAACGACAATGTCGGCTGGACGGAATCAGCCAGACGTGTTTTGGATGATCGATGCAGCAGCAATGACGAGCTACGCAAGCCAAGGAATGTTAATGGAACTTGATGGATTTATAGAAGAAAGCGGCATAAAAGAAGACGAGTATTTACCTGGCGCTTGGGATATTGGCGCATGGGAAGGCGTCCAGTATGCCTTGCCAAGGGATCTGACTTCTCATCATATTGTTTTTAATAAAGATATGTTTGACGAGGCAGGGCATCCTTATCCGGAAGCTGGCTGGACGTGGGACGACTTTTTAGAAGCAGCAAAAGCGACAACGATTGAAGAAGATGGGAAGATTGTCCAGTTTGGGATTGCTGGGCTGATCTGGGAAGAAATGATTGTCCAAAATGGAGGTGCTTCGTTTAATATAGATGGATCTAAAGTCGAGATTGATTCACCGGAAACAATCGAAGCGATTGAGTTTATGCATGACTTGGTTGATGTCCACCGTGTCGCTCCATTGGCAACCGAGTCGGAAGGGCTTGGCGATTTGTTTTTGGCTAACCGGGCGGCAATGGCTTTTGCAGGGCCGTGGCACTGGCGCCAATATGAAGAAGACGGAGAGTTTGAATGGGATATTGTTGAAGTGCCGGCAGGGAAAGCTGGGAACAAATCGCAGCTGCTTGGATTGCCGATCGGCATTGGATCGCAAACAGACCATCCTGAAGAAGCGTGGAAGCTGTTAGAATTTTTAACCCATGGCGAAGGCCAGTCCATCCAGGCGAACATCGTTGGCGCCAATCCGTCAGTCACTCGTGAAACGCATACATTTGCCGAAGGCCAATGGGTGCCAGAAAATGTAGAAGCTTTCCAGACGATCATGGAAGAAAACACAGTCGTGCAAAGCATGTTTCCAGATAAGCCAGCTGCTGCCTCGAACATTCAGCCTGTAATCGACCAAATCATGGATGAAAACCGAGACGTGGATGTAGCGGATGCTTTAGGCGAATTAGCAGACAGTCTCCGTGCAGAGTTTGATATGGACTAATTTTGTGAAGAGGGAGGACATGGATCAAATGAAAAGAAAGCGGTTACAATTGTTTGGAACACTAGTGGTATTGGTTTTGTTCGTGTACGGTAGCGGTTCGGCATATGCACAAAACGGATTTCACGTATCCGGTACAGAGTTGTTGGACAAAAATGGCGATCCTTATGTTATGCGTGGCGTCAACCATGGACACTCTTGGTTTAAGCAAGATCTGGAGGAAGCAATCCCTGCCATAGCAGAAACAGGGGCGAACACGGTGAGAATGGTCTTATCCAATGGACAGCAATGGGAAAAAGATGATGCCTCTGAGCTTGCCCGTGTGCTGGCTGCCACAGAAACATATGGATTGACAACTGTGCTGGAAGTCCATGACGCTACAGGAAGTGACGATCCTGCTGATTTAGAGAAAGCAGTCGATTATTGGATCGAAATGGCTGATGTTCTCAAGGGGACAGAAGACCGAGTAATCATTAACGTTGCCAATGAATGGTATGGGTCGTGGAGGAGCGACGTTTGGGCAGAAGCATACGCACAAGCGATCCCGCGCTTGCGCAGCGCTGGCCTCTCCCATACATTAATGGTTGATGCGGCAGGTTGGGGCCAGTACCCTGCCTCAATCCACGAGCGGGGAGCCGATGTGTTTGCGTCCGATCCATTAAAAAACACGATGTTTTCGATCCATATGTACGAATATGCAGGAGCTGATAGGGCGACAATTGCCTATAACATTGATCGTGTGCTTGCTGAAAATCTTGCTGTGGTGATCGGTGAATTTGGCCATAGTCATCATGATGGCGATGTCGATGAAGATGCGATTTTGGCCTATACAGCAGAGCGGCAAGTGGGCTGGCTGGCCTGGTCATGGTATGGCAACAGCGGGGGTGTTGAATACCTGGATTTAGCTGAAGGCCCATCAGGCCCATTGACGAGTTGGGGCAAACGAATTGTTTATGGTGAAAATGGGCTTAAGAGTGATTAATCAATAGAAAGGACTGGTTGCTGCTTTTGCATCTCAGTCCTTTTTGCTGTATTCGTGTTGGTGGGCAAAAGAAAATGGGCGAATCGGTACAATTCGTGAATTTTAAACGAACATAGGCGAACCTAACAAGCAAATATACTCATTTTGCATTTACTAAAGAAGGTGCAAAGGAGGGGAAAAATGGTACGTGTTTGGTATGCACTAAAAAATCTTTTCTTGTTGTTCTGGTTCCCAAGATGCTGGAAAAAGGCGCGGGCGAAAAGAGAGCTGCTACGCGGCCTCATCGGTAAACAAATTGAACTTTCGACACCCTTCGGCTTTCTCGCTGGCGAATTAGTGGTCGTTGGGAAAGACTATATTGAATTGTTGGATGAAATGGGTGCTGACGTGTTTGTCCGCATTGCCAAAATTGAAACGATCAGGTCACTAAGCTGAATGCGGAAGGAGGCAAAGTACTTGTGCAATACTCTTTATAAGAGGCTAGTTCAACGACTCGATGCGCGGGTGGAGGTTGCCACAGATACAAATTTTATTGAAGGCATCCTCGTCTGTGTCACCCCTAGATTGTTGATTATTGATGGAACGGATGGTTATGGATACGGACCAGACACAAGCCAATATATTGACACAAAGGCTGTCAATCATGTGCGGTTTTTGCAAACAGAAAATCAATCATTATAAAGTTAAATCCTTGAAATCGAGCGGTCTTTTTTTGATTCAGTCGGAAAAAGGCCGCTTCTAATTCTCTGAGTATAGCTGCTTGTAAGGGCAAAACCAACATGTCGTCACTTACAGTGTCAAACATGACATAACCCCTCTAGAACATAGAACTTGAAACGATACATTTGTCAGGCAACCTGTTTCTAAAAACTATGGTAATCTATATGGAGAACAATCAATTAGGGGTGGAATGATGAAACGAATTGCAATTGACATGGATGAAGTGATGGCTGATTTTAACAAAAAGCATTTGGCACTGTTTAATAGGGATTTTGGCGAGCAACTAACAACCGATGATTTACACGGCAAAAAGCTAAGGGAGCTCCGCCCTGAGTTAGTGAAAGAAATTCGCAGCTATTTGCTCGACCCTACTTATTTCCGCGACCTGGAGGTGATGGAACATTGCCAAGAGGTTGTAGAGGAACTGGCCCAGTCGTACGAAATTTTTGTGGCAACGGCGGCAATGGATTTTCCAACATCCTTTAATGCAAAGTACGAATGGCTCAAAGAGCATTTCCCGTTTATTGATGACCAAAATATTGTCTTTTGCGGCAATAAAAGCATCATCCACGCCGACTATTTGATTGACGATAATGTGCGGCAATTAGAACGTTTTTCAGGCGAAGGAATTTTGTTTACATCGCCTCATAATGTGAACGTAACGGGCTATCCCCGTGTCCATAATTGGCTGGATGTCAGAGACTACTTTCTGTAAATGGCCTATATGCAAGAAAGGGAGAGCGATAAATGCCCTCCCTTTCTTGCTGAATTCATCTACTCGAGAGATAGGACCCTCGCTGTCTTCAAGCAGCCCCGTTTGGCGGCAATAGCACTGGACCGGCATTACTCCTCTGGACGTTTGCCTGGATCCATCTGCTCGCTTGTTGCGGTGCGAAGCGGCTTGACTTTCAAGTCATTTGCTACGCGAATTTGGCAGGACAGCCGTAGGTTTTCAGCAGTGATGCCTTTTTTGGCACGAATCGCTGCTTCAGCCTCTCCGATTGGGCCAGCGTCGCCTTCGGTAATTTCGCACATGCACGTAGTACATCTAGCATTTCCGCCGCAGCGGTGCAAAATGTCTACTCCGTTGTCTTCCAACGCTAATACAAGTTTCTTTCCATTTTCGGCTTCAAAAGAATGATAGCCTTCAGCGTGAATCATTGGCATGGTCGATATTCGCCCCTTTTTATTAAACTTTCTGTCTCTAAAAATATTGTAGCATGAAAAAGGGAATGATCGGCAGTTAATTAAACATTTGATTAATGTGAAAAAAGATAATGAACGCGGTGGTCATGCTGACCGTTTGAAAAATAGGAAACCCCTGGTTCCAAATAGGCCAGGGGAATTTGGGTTGAACCGGATATGCACATACAATAATACAGATTTATGTAAACGAAGCCTTGACGAGGCTTCTTTCTTAGTGTTCATGAAGATGGCTTTATTCTAAGCCATAGTGGACAAGAAGCTGTGTTTCTAGATGTTCAGCTTGGTCGAAGCCGAGATCCTTGCGTTTGCTTCGCACGTATTCTTCGATGGCCCGTAAATAAGCGGAGAGTTCGCTTGTAGCTGTAGGCAAAAATGCTTTCGCCCGTTCTTCAACTGCATGCAAATCTTCGTTTGAGTACATGTGCTCACCTCTCTAGTCATATTGGAGCCTATGTTTCGTTAGCTCTCAATGTTAGTGTAAAGGAGACAGCTTTCCAAATCTATTTAAGATCTGATAAAGAATGCGTGAAATGATCTTAATAAAACGAAAAAATGCTGAAATGTTCCATAACCACGCCCACATTGTCGGGATGTCAGAGCCATTCACAGTGGCCCACCAAAAAAACTTATTCCCATTTCAATCACATGTTCCTTTGTATTTATTTGAAGGGAATCACTTGGCAGTAGTGAAACAATAGGTACGTCGCTTCCAACTTGAGGGCTCTTGTACGTTAAAAAAAGAGGTATGCAAAAACGCGAACAAAAGCACTTAGACAAATTATTGGAATGGAGGAAATGCCGTGGTACAGCAAATGACCATCAACCAATCAGGTTTTCATGTAAGCCACTATTGGATCGAACCTGTTTCCTTTGCTTTCTATGAAGAACGGACCATCCAGGAGTGGGCCCGTCTGTTGCAACATGCAGGCTCTTTGATCGTGCTCGTGACAGAAGAAGGTGAACCAGTTGGGGCGTTGCTTCCAGAAACGATTGTGGCAGCGATAAGCCATGGAGAAACAGCGATAGAAAAAGCGCTAGAATCGGTAGAAGTGATTGAAATCGAGGACAGGCGTGCACCTAGTCCAGACGGAAGTAAAGTGGTTCTCATCAAAGAGGGCAATGATTATATTGGGGCAGTCACAAGGGAAAACTGGCGGCGGGCGCGGGAAGAGTACGAGCAAAAAGCGATACTGGAAGCGATTTTAGAAAACGCCTATGAAGGGATCGTCATTGTCGATAAGCAAGGAAAGATCGTCAAAATGAACAATGCTTACCGCAGCTTTATTGGCGGAAAGGACGAAGCGGAAGTTGAAGGCAAGTTTGTCGCTGATGTCATTGAGAATACCCGCTTGCATGAAGTTGTAAAATCAGGCATTCCAGAGCGAGGCGAGATCCAACGGATTGAGGGCCAAAATATGGTGGTGCATCGTATCCCAATTTGGCAAAATCACCGTGTTGTCGGAGCTGTCGGCATGTTGATTTTTGAAGGTGTTTCCGAACTTTATGAAATCTTACAACGAGCACGCGTTTTTTTAAGTGAGGAGTCACCATCCACTGAACCAACAAAGAAGGACGCAACGTCAGTCGAGCGCCGGCTTATAGGCAGGAGCGAGGCACTCCAATCATGCAAATGTTTTGCCCGCAAAGTAGCACGCACAAAAGCGACAGTGCTATTGACAGGTGAAACAGGTACGGGAAAAGAGCTGTTTGCCCGTTTGATCCATCAAATGAGCAACCAAGCCAATGGACCATTTGTGGCAATTAATTGTGCTGCTATGCCAGAAACGCTTCTCGAAGCTGAACTGTTCGGTTACGAAGAAGGAGCCTTTACTGGCGCGCGACGAGGCGGGGCAGTAGGGAAATTCGAACAAGCCAGTGGCGGTACGCTTTTTTTAGATGAAGCAGGAGAAATGTCAAATGCGTTGCAAGCAAAGCTGCTTCGTGTGCTTGAGACGAAACAAGTTGACCGGGTTGGCAGCTGCCGGCCGGTCCAAACCGATTTTCGGTTAATTGCAGCGACCAATGCGGATCTCAACCAACTAGTGGCCGATGGCAAGTTTCGGAAAGATTTGTATTATAGGCTAGTGGCAATCACATTAAACATCCCACCGTTGCGTGAACGTAAAGAAGATATTCCTTATTTAATCAGCGCGTTTATGGACCGTTTTGCACAGGAATACGGGCTGAGACACAAACGATTTTGCGAAGACGCTTTGCATGCTTTCCTTGAGTATGATTGGCCAGGCAATGTTCGTGAGTTGGCGAATGCGATCGATTATATTATGGCAATCGGTGAAGAGGAAAAAGTGACAAGTGATACACTGCCTCCATTTTTGCGAAACCATGCAGCGAAGAAAGAATCATTAAAGGCTGTGGCGAGACGTTCCGAGAAGGAGCGAATCGAGCAAGCGATCGTATTAGCAAACGGAAATAAGGCAAAAGCTGCAAAATTGTTAGGCATCCACCGTGCGACACTGTACCGTAAGCTAAAAGAACAAGAGTCGTCGTAATTTAACGACAGTGGCAAGGGGCTGTGTCGCAAATTTGCGATACAGTTTATAGAAAACGCTTTCAATCATCTTGATTGGTAGTTGGCATCGTTTTTGCAATGGCAGAACAACAAGGAGGGGATTAGATGCAAGCAACAACCTGTCATTTGCCAGCCACGATTATTTATGGGGAAAACAGTTTTTTGCAAGTTGGAGTTGAAGCTGCGAAGCTTGGAAGCAAGGCGCTGATCATTAGCGATGCAGTAATGGAAAGGCTCGGAAATGTTGAACGGGCTCAAGCATTGCTTAAGAAAAGCGGAATCCCATCGTATTCCTATTTAGGTGTAGCAACTGAGCCGACAGATACGTACGTGTATGAAGCGTTGGAGTTGTTTCGTACAAAAGGTTGCAATGTCATTGTTTCCATTGGAGGAGGAAGCTGTATAGATACAGCTAAAGCTGTCGCGGTGCTAGCAGCCAATGGCGGATCAATCGATGAATACATGAACGGGCGTACGATTGCGCGAAAAGGGGCGGTTCCTTTAATTGCTTTGCCGACAACAGGGGGCACTGGTTCTGAAGCAACAGACGCGACAGTGATTACGAACACAGACACCAATGTCAAAATGATGATTAAACAGCAAGCCTTTATGCCACGGACGGCTATTGTTGATCCAGTGCTGACAAAATCGACGCCTAAACACATTACTGCGGCTACTGGAATTGATGCGCTTACCCATGCGTTGGAGGCTTATATTAGCAAAAAAGCACATCCGTTTACCGATGGATTGGCGCTATCGGCAATGGAGCGGATTTTCCACTATCTATTGCCCGCCTATAAAGACGGCAACGATATGAAGGCAAGGCATGAAATGTTGTATGGCTCGCTGCTTGCAGGCATGGCTTTCTCCAATTCATCCGTTTGTCTTGTCCATGGGATGTCAAGGCCAATTGGCGCTCTCTTCCATGTACCACACGGTGTTTCCAACGCTATGCTTTTACCGGTTGTGCTTGAATATACAAAGGAAAGTTGCCAGGAGCGCCTTGCTTCAATCGGCCGTGTCCTCTTTCCAGGAAAAAGCGGCGAAGGGACTGAAACATTAGCTAATGCCGTTGTCGAAGAAATCGTAGCACTGTGCGCGAAAGTCGATATTCCTACATTGCCAGACTGGGGCGTTCAAG
The DNA here is from genome assembly GCF_900142675.1 of Shouchella rhizosphaerae. Taxonomy (GTDB): domain Bacteria; phylum Bacillota; class Bacilli; order Bacillales; family Bacillaceae_D; genus Shouchella; species Shouchella rhizosphaerae. Next base: position 44,747 of record NZ_FRBS01000006.1, read on the forward strand.
AAGAGGCATTTATGCCAATGCTTTCTAAAATGGCTGACGATGCGCTTGAAAGCGGAAGTCCGCAAAACAACCCGCGTGTCCCGTCAAAACGAGAGTTGATTGAGCTGTATGAGGCCCTCTTTCAACAAAAACCGGCCGTTTTCCATTAAGGGGGCATAGACAAAATGATCAGCATGATTGGCTTATTAGGCGCACTGGCCCTTTTAATCGTATTCACATTAAGAGGGGTTAATATTATTATTGCCGCTCTTCTTTCTTCTGTTCTTCTTGCTTTAACTGGAGGGCTTAACTTAAACGCGGCAATGGGCGGCTACTATATGGAGGGGTTTACAAACTATTTTGCTTCTTGGTTTTTGGTTTTTCTATTAGGCGCGATTTTTGGCAAAGTCATTCAGGACACAAAAGCCGCGGAAGCAATTGCCGATTGGATTGAGCGGAAATTAGGCGCAAAGTGGGCGCTGTTTGCGGTAATAGCCGCATGTGCGATTATGACTTACGGAGGCGTCAGTTTATTTGTGGTTGGTTTTACCGTTTACCCAATTGCTGTATCCTTATTTAAGCTCGCCGATTACCCGCACCGTTTTATACCGGTTGCCATCGTATTCGGTTCCATTTCGTTCACAATGACTTCACCTGGCTCACCTGAAATCCAAAACATTATTCCAACCGAGTTTTTTGGCACACAACCAACTGCTGGTGGCTGGATTGGTGTTGTAATTGCGGTCTTTATTATGATTGCAGGCGGCCTTTGGGTCAGGCATATGTTGAGGGCAGCGCTGAAAAAAGGCGAGCGTTTTTCGCTCCCAAAAGACAGCCCTCTATACGGGCTAGAGGGAAAAGCGCTTGATGAACTGGCGGCGGCAAAAGAGCGCCTATTGCCAAAGCCATTGTTTGCGTTGTTGCCGTTAGTGATTGTGCTTGTTTCTTTAAATGTGCTGTCGCTTTATATAGCCGCCAAAACGGCTGTATTGGTCGCGCTGCTTCTTGGCATCGGAACGACATGGCTGTTTAATTTGAAATTTGTAACGCAAGTCGGAGAGTCACTCGCCGTAGGCGCCCAAAATGCTCTTGTCGCAATTGCCAATACATGTGCTGTTGTCGGCTTTGGCAGTGTCGCTGCGCAAGTGCCTGCTTTTGATTTGTTTTTACAAGCATTATTGAATGCAGCAGGCCAACCGTTCGTTAGCCTAGCTTTGTTTGTCACAGTCATTTGCGGAATTACCGGATCTGCATCGGGCGGCCTCGGCATTGCTTTGCCGCTCATTGCCCCTGATTATATGGAAAGGGGCGTAGACCCAGGAGCGATGCACCGTATTTCCGCGCTAGCTTCGGGTGGGCTAGACTCACTGCCTCATAACGGTTTTGTCGTCACGACGATTCGAGCTATATGCGGAGAAACCCATAAACGAGCATATGGGCCTATTTTCTTAGTGTGCACCCTTTTACCGACTGTCGCACTTGCCATTGCCGTCGCGCTCTACACGTTTTTTTAATCCTAAACTGCACCGCAATTGAAAGACAGCGTCGATCAATTGCAGGTGCTGTTTTTATATAAGGGGGCGTTTGTTTGATTTTCACCGCTTAAACGAAGTGATTGTCAGTAGTGAAGGAACACGGATTTGGAAAGGAAACGGTTTTTTGTATGCATTCCGCCAAAGCAGCCAAGCTAATGAAAGAGACCGAAAAAAGAGAGGCGAGATTCGCATGCTATGCCGTTCAAATGATGAACTGGAATTGCTCATTAGCCAGGCAAGAGCGTTTGCTGGGCAAGGAGAAGTGGCTCAATATATACCTGCTTTAGCTGCTGCTCATAAACATGAGCTGTCGGTAGCCTTGTATTATCCTGATGGTAAAGGATTTATGGCTGGGGATACGGAAGAAAATTTCACGCTCCAAAGCATTTCAAAAGTGCTTTCCTTAGCGTTGGCGCTTATCGATCAAGGGGAAGAATGCGTGTTCACCCGTGTTGGAAAAGAACCGACAGGCGACCCTTTTAATTCAATCGCTAAATTGGAGACCAACAAGCCTTCCAAACCGCTCAACCCAATGATTAATGCCGGGGCTCTTGCCGTTACTCATATGATTAAAGGAAACACAGCAGGGGAGCGGTTTGAACGTTTATTGGACTTTATCCGTTGTTTGACAGGAAATGAGACCATTACGTATAACAAAGAAATCGCCAAATCAGAATTTGAAACAGCCCATTTAAACAGGGCGCTTGTTTATTTTATGAAGGAGCATGGCGTCATTGATGAAGATGTAGAAGAGCTTATGGACCTTTACACAAAACAATGTGCGATTGAAATGAATTGTATCGATTTAGCGAGGGTCGGTTGTGTTTTGGCCATGGACGGATGCGATCCTGACACAGGCAAACAGCTTTTGCCTATAGACGTTGCCCGAATATGCAAAACATTTATGGTCACATGTGGCATGTACAATGCTTCAGGTGAATTTGCCATCAATGTCGGCATTCCAGCCAAAAGCGGAGTGTCAGGCGGAATTATGGGGGCCGTACCGAAAAAATGCGGGATTGGCATTTGTGGGCCGTCTCTCGATGAAAAAGGCAACTCCATTGCCGGGATCAAATTGCTGGAAATGATGGCCAAACGTTATTCACTCAGCATGTTTTAAGCTGTGCACAGACCAATAAAAACGCAGTTGTGCTCAATTAATAGTGTGAAAGAGTAAAAAAAGGCGGTGCCCTCCCCAGAAAAAGGGATGTTCTGCTAAAATGTTGAAACAAGGAGGCAATAAAATGGTGCACATTTTTAAAAGCGCTTACAAAATTATGACGGGCGTAGGAGCGATTTCCCATTTAGGTAGTGAAATAGCAAGGTTAAAAATGAACCACCCCCTTGTCGTAACTGATAAAATGATTAAGAAGGCCGGGCTGCTTGAGGAAGTAACAGTGGCACTTGCTGGGCGTAGTTATGGCATATTTTTAGAAGTGGAGCCAGAACCAGCATTTTCAGTTGTGGAAGCGTGCAAACAAACTTTTGTCGCTGGCGGCCATGATGGCGTGATTGCCATAGGAGGCGGCAGTGCCCTTGATACAGCGAAAGCGACGGCGGCTTACGTTCGTTATAACGGTGCACTTGCTGATTTGATTGGCACTGATTTAGTTCCTACAAAAGGGGTCCCACTCATTGCCATTCCGACCACAGCGGGAACAGGCTCCGAGGTAACGAATATTGCAATTCTGTCCGACAATGACGCTAAGCTAAAAAAAGGGATGGTTAGTGACCATTTGCTTCCTGATGTGGCAATCGTTTCTCCAGAATTATCGAGGACAACCCCTCCTGCTGTTACAGCTGCGAGCGGCATAGACGCCCTTGTCCATGGAATTGAAGCGTACTTATCTGTAAATGCATCGCCCCTTACAGATGCTTTCGCTCTTCAGGCAATTGAAAAAATTGCCCGGAATTTACCGGAAGCATACGCAAAGCCAACAACCCTCGCAGCACGGGAAGAAATGGCCGTTGCCAGCTTAATGGCTGGCATGGCATTCGGCAACGCCGGAGTTGGCGCTGTCCATGCCCTCGCTTATCCTCTTGGGGGAAGGTTTAACATGGCCCATGGTGTCAGTAACGCCGTGCTGTTGCCCTATGTAATGAGGGAGAACAAAGTTGCCTGCGTCGACCGGCTTGCTGTTATCGCAGAAGTGTTAGGCGTAAAGGAGATAGGGATGGGATCGAGTGAAGGGGCTGACCAGGCGATAAGCGCCATGGAGCGTCTTTGTGATCAAGTCCATATTCCAAGCAACCTTAGAGAGTTTGGCATAAGACGTGCAGACCTTACGGCTATGGCAGAAGATGCAAGCAAAATCGATCGGCTCTTAAAGAACAACCCCCGTCCGCTTGAGCGTGATACCATTTTGTCGATTTATGAACGAGCATGGGCAGGGCGGTGAGTGTAGTGTGTGCAGTAAAAAACGGAAATGGTGTTTTTCGAACATGAAAAGGAGTGAGCTTGTGATGAATCATGCACTGTTTATCAACAATGAGTGTGTAGCGACAGACGACATGATCGAAGTAGAAAATCCCGCGACAAAAGAAGTGATTGGCACCGTTGCAAATGGGGGAAAACAGGAAGCTTTAGCAGCAGTCGACGCTGCGGCGGCGGCATTGCCAGAATGGCGAGCAAAAACGGCAGCAGAACGAGGCGCGTACTTGCAAAAGTGGTACGAGTTAATTCAACGGGAGGAAGAAGAAATTGCCAAGTTAATGACACTAGAACAAGGGAAGCCTTTTGCAGAAGCCCTTGGTGAAGTCCGCTATGCCAACAGTTTCTTGTCTTGGTATGCAGAAGAAGGGAAACGTGTTTATGGCGAAACGGTCCCTGCGGCAGCAACCAATAAGCGTATATTTGTGCAAAAGCAAGCCATTGGTGTTATCGCTGCGATTACGCCATGGAATTTTCCCGCTGCCATGTTAACGAGGAAGCTAGGGCCTGCTTTGGCAGCAGGTTGTACAGCCGTTATGAAACCATCAGAGTTAACGCCATTTACTGCTTACCGGATCGTGGAATTGGCTAAAGTAGCAGGCATTCCAAAGGGTGTCGTTAATATGATTACAGGAGACGCCCAACAAATTGGGGAAACGTGGATGGCCGATGAACGGGTGCGAAAAGTGTCATTTACTGGTTCAACTCGTGTCGGCAAACTGCTGATGCGGCAGGCAGCCGATACTGTCAAAAAACTGTCGCTCGAATTAGGCGGTCACGCTCCTTTTATCGTAACTGCACAGGCTGATATTCAAAAGGCAGTAGACGGTCTCATTGCTTCAAAGTACCGCAATGGCGGACAGACATGCGTCTGTGCAAACCGCATTTACGTCCACGAGTCGATAAAAGCGCCTTTTGTAGAGGCTTTTGCTGCTGAAATGAAACAGCTAAAAGTAGGCAACGGCATGGAACCAGACAGCCACATTGGCCCTCTTATTAACGAAGCAGCGGTTGCAAAAGTGCAAAAGCATATTGAGGATGCACAGGCAAAAGGAGGCGAAGTGATCTTTGGCCAAGAAGCCGATGCCACAAAGGGCTACTTCCAAACGCCTGCCCTTATTGCCAATGCGACCGATGACATGCTTTGCATGAAGGAAGAAACATTTGGACCGCTTGCGCCGATTGCCACGTACACGTCAACGGAAGACGTGATTGAAAGGGCCAACCATTCCCCTTACGGTTTAGCAGCATATGTGTATTCAAATGACCTATCGGAAGCTGTTACGATTGCGGAAAGGCTTGAATACGGCATTGTCGGGCTGAATGATGGTTTGCCTTCGGTCGCCCAAGCGCCATTCGGCGGCATGAAAGAAAGCGGCCTAGGCCGTGAAGGTGGCCATTGGGGCATTGAAGAATATGTAGAAGTGAAATATATATCGTTGCAACTTTAAAGAGAACCACCCATTCCTCCGCGGGAATGGGTGGTTTAATCATATGTTATTTAAAAAAAGGCGATGCTTTGAGATTCGCCTCATCCCACAATTAATTCATCTCGTTCCTCAGTAGCTGCCTCTTCGATTCTGGGCAGCCTCTGCTTTTTTAAAAGGCAGCGGCGTCGGTTTGTTGATGGCCATCGTCAAAGTAGGGCGGAAAATCGTGTCATGCCATTTATCAGGCTGAAACGGAATAAACGGATAGAGATATGGAATGCCAAGGGACCTTAAATGGGCCATATGGATGATGACGGCGGTTGTCACAGCAAACATTCCTGCAAAGCCAAAGAAATGGGCTACGATAATCAACGTTATGCGAATAAAAAAAATCGGAGAAAGCAGCCCGCGGTTTAATACAGGAAAACTAGTTATATAACAAACGCCAATGACGACGATGGTAATCGGATGGAATAGGCTAACATTTGTAGCAATATCGCTAATGAGCATTGTGCCGATAAACGTCACTGCAAAAATCGTATTGCCAGGCAAGCGATAGGAGCCATCCATAATAAGCTGCAATAAAAGAATGACAAAGACAAGCTCGATTGTATAGGGGGCAAGGGTTTCATGGGTTTTCACAAGCTGGTTAGCCACTTCCGTCGGTATGTGACCGAGATGAAAACGGATGATCGCTACAGTAATAGCTGGAAAAAAGGTGGCAATAAAAAAATACAAATACCGAAGAGGACGTGCGCCAAAGCGGCCAAATTCGGATAAGTAATCGTCTTGGTTTTGGAAGAAATGAAAAAACAGGCTTGGTGCCAGAATCGCCAATGGCGATCCTTCTACGAGCAAGACAATTTTCCCTTTTGCCAATGCCAATGCGCACGCATCTGGGCGGTCGTTCGCCATTGTCCGAGGGAACAGAAACCCTTTCCCTTCGAGCGCGTCAGTTGCAATTTGCGAAATGATGAATTCGGCTACATGCACTTGTTTAAGCCTTTCGCGGACTTCTTTGACAAGGTCTGGATTCGTTTTTCCGTGAAGCGAGACAATCGCCATTTTTTTTGCAGCGTTTTCTCCGACTTCTAATGTTTCGATCGCTAATTCCGGGCTACGAAAATAATTACGGAGCAAATTCATGTTAACGTCAAGGCTTTCCGTCAAAGCCGATGCTGGCCCTTCATACACGCTGCTTGTAAGGGGCACGCTGACGCTGCGGACATTCCACATCGCGCAATCGATTAAAACAGGCTGTTCGTTTTTCAACAATACAACTGCTTGGCCGTTCATCATTTCCCGTTTTATTTGTTCCACAGTGGCATTTGGTAGCGGGGTGCCGTCTTTCAGCCAAGTCGTAACAGATTCAGTCGGGTATGACTGCTTTGCGAGACGGAAACGAGTAAGGGGATCAACGATTAACGCATGCAACTTATTTTGGTCGACAATCTCTTGAATGAATAGCACAAGCGCTTGGTCTGTCTCTAAAATCGGAATTTCCAGTGTTTGCACGCTGTTTGATTGGTAAAAAGCACTTTTAATGGCCGCAGCACATGCATTTTGATCCGTTGTCCTCATGCCATTTCTTCCTTATCTGTTGTTAGTTTCCAATTAGTATTAGGAATTAAGACGATGCTATACACAAAAAATGGATATTGTTCACCATTCCATGGGCAGTTGCGTAGGCTAGCAAAAAGGTTATAAAAAGGAGTTGCTCGTTTATGTACAATGGGCATGATTACCCAATGCGCTTTAGCCCAGGCACGTTTCCATTTCCGCCAACACAAGGTGGCCCACCTGGACCCCCGCCCACACAAGGAGGGTTTTTCCCAGGCCAGGGAGGCCCCCCGACGACTTCCACAGGTCAAGGAACGGGGGCGCCGCCTGGCCCGCCTCCTTCCCAAGCTGCTTTAAGCACTTTAGGGGCGCCTTCTGTTTTTGCTGTTGATCCTGGAGCGATCGCAGGCTGCCTGTTTCGTTATACGTTTATCCGCCTAAATAACGGCGAATCGTTTTGGTTTTACCCTACTTTTGTAGGCCGGCGCTCTGTAGCAGGCTGGCGTTGGTTTTTCTTCCGTTGGGTATTCTTTGGCATTGACACTGAGCGAATTGCTTCATTTCAGTGCGTGTGACAGTAACATCAATCAAATTGATTTAAAATGTAGACGAGAAAAAATGGGAATAGGTCGAGGGTTAGTTAGCATAGTCCAGCCAAACGACGACGTATGCGAGCCCTTGGCGACTGGCTGAAAGGAGGGGGAACCCTCCTTTTTTTGTTTTTCATAAGCAAAAGGCGAATATGGAAGGAAACGTGACTTTTAAGGAGGATATGAAAAGGAGCCTACTCTCTGCTCGACTTAGCACGACTCAGCCACATCAATCCAATTATATCCAACGATTAAGCGTTTGCATTTGTTGCCACGCCCCCCTATCATTATAGAAGGCAAAGAAAGTTGCCTATGTTCTTTCATAAAATTTTTCAAAAACGAACGTTTAGAATGATGAGAGACGGGTAAGGAAACAGTGTCTGGCAAAAACGAAATAATAAACGAAAAGGAGGCTGTTATGGTCCAGACACCAGTACTAACGTTAACAAAGCCAACCGTGGAAGATGGCGCGGCCATGTGGCAACTGGCGAAATCGTCTTCGCTCGATACAAACTCGTCCTACAAGTACATTATGATGTGCGAATATTTTGACGATACATGTATTGTGGCAAAAGATGGCGACGAAGTAGTAGGATTTATTACCGCTTTTATTCCTCCTAAACAGCAAGATACGTTGTTTATTTGGCAAATCGGGGTAGCAGCATCCCAACGGGGGCGAGGGCTCGGCCTTGACTTGATCAATAAGCTGATTGAGCGAGAGGCATGCAAGGATATCCGTTACGTGGAAGCAACGGTAACACCTTCGAACAAAGCTTCGCAAGCGTTATTCAGGAAATTAGCCCGAAGCCATCAAACAGACTGCCAAGTGTCTAGTTGTTTTTCGGAACAGTTATTTCCTGGAGATAGCCATGAACAAGAAAACACGTTTCGCATTGGACCACTTCGTTCTTAAACGAAAAAATGAAGGAGGAACAACAGACAGTGAATGAAACAATGAGCATTTTCAATGAATTGGAATCAGAAGTGCGTAGTTACTGCCGCAGCTTCCCGGCTGTTTTCACGAAGGCAAAAGGCTGGAAAATGTGGGATGAGGACGGAACGGAATACATCGACTTCTTTGCTGGAGCAGGGGCGCTCAATTATGGCCACAATGATGAAAAAATGAAGCGTGCTCTTATCGATTATATTGCCGATGACGGAATTACCCACTCACTTGATATGGCAACAAAGCCAAAAGCAGCATTCCTAAAAAAATTGAACGAAGTGATTTTAAAGCCACGAAAGCTCAATTACAAAGTGATGTTTCCTGGTCCAACAGGCACAAATACAGTTGAATCAGCCCTGAAGCTGGCTCGCAAGGTGACAGGGAGAACAGAAATCATCAGTTTTACAAATGGCTTCCACGGAATGACAATCGGGTCGCTTTCGGTAACAGGGAATGCTTCTAAACGAAAAGGTGCAGGCATCCCTTTGACTAATGTTGTAACGATGCCGTATGACAAATTTGGAGACGAAGAAGTCGATACACTTCGTTATCTCGAACAGTTTTTACATGACAATGGCTCTGGAGTAGACATTCCGGCGGCCGTCATTCTCGAAACTGTTCAAGGAGAGGGCGGCATTAATGCCGCACGTATGGAATGGTTACAGCAATTAGAGCGCATTTGCAAGAAATACGACATTTTAATGATTATTGATGATGTTCAGGCGGGAATTGGACGCACAGGGACGTTTTTTAGCTTCGAGGAAGCAGGTATTACGCCTGACATTGTCTGCCTGTCTAAATCAATTGGCGGGTATGGATTGCCATTAGCTCTCACCCTTTTCAAACCTGAACTTGATATTTGGGCTCCGGGCGAGCATAATGGCACATTCCGTGGAAACAACCACGCCTTTATTACAGCAACGGCAGCATTGTCCTACTGGGAAGACCCATCGTTTGAACAAGCGATTAAAGACAAGTCAAAGAAAATCCATGCTTTCTTAACGAAACTTGTTGACTCATATCCAGAAATGGATGGTTGTGTAAAAGGAAGGGGCTTTATGGCTGGAATCGGTTCAAAAGTAGACGGCCTAGCTGGAAAAGTAGCGGCTGAAGCATTTAAGCGCGGCTTAATCATGGAAACGGCCGGTCCAGAAGATGAAGTCTTTAAGCTGTTCCCGCCGCTCACCATTTCAGATGAGGACTTAGAAAAAGGCTTTGCCATTATAGAAGAAAGTGTACGCGCCGTCCTTGGCGTAAAAGAGCCTGTCACCACTTAAACAAGCGTTAGTTACTTAATCATTGGAGGAGAGAAAATGAAAGTAGTCAAACTGGCAGACATTATTGGCACGAACCGGGATGTAGACGGCGGCAATTGGCGGAGCCAGCGGATTGTTGTCGAGTCAGACGGTATGGGTTATTCTTTGCATGACACGCAAATTAAAGCTGGCACAGAAACGCATCTTTGGTACAAATACCATCTTGAATCGGTTTACGTGATTGAAGGGGAAGGCGAAGTGGAGACGGTAAAAGATGGAAAAGTATGGCCCGTCAAGCAATACGAATGTTATGTGCTCGACAAAAATGATGAGCACTTACTGCGGGCGAAGACGGATATGCGCATGGTCTGTGTGTTTAATCCACCCGTTACTGGCGAAGAAGTTCATGACGAAGACGGTGCCTATCCTCTTCCAGAACATATGAAGCCTTTAAACTCATAGAGCGGGAAAAAGAATGAAATCGACAAAGGGCAATGGCTCTTTGTCTTTTTTTTGTCCGCTTCCTTTACAAACGTTTTACAAAATATTTGCTTCCCTCTCATTAGAAATTAATAGCCTGTCTTTATACTAGACATGTATTTAACCAACAAAGGGGTGGAGAGACTGTGTGGAAGAAACATGCAGCCTTGTTATCGACACTAGGCACGGTCACTGTTTTAGCAGCTTGTGGCGGCACGGAAGGGGCAACCACGAGTGAAGAGAAAGTCACGATTGAGTATTGGCATGTAAACAACGAAGACTGGGGCGGCAAAGCAATTAAAGAGCTGGTCGAACAGTTTAATGCTTCCCAGGATCGAATTGAAGTAAAGGAATCTTTTCAGCCTGGAAATTATCAAGGGCTGTTGCAAAATGCCCAGGCGGCGCTAAGTGGAGGGAATCCACCTGATGTCGCGCAAATTGGCTACAACTACATAGCTTATGTCGACCAAAACGTGCCTTATGTCCCTGTGTCCGAACTAGCGGCTAATGATGAAGAGGGGGAAGCGTTTTTAAACGAATCTTATCTCGACAATATTAAAGCGCTTGGGTATTCCAACGATAAAGAAACATTGGCTGGATTGCCTTATGCCTTAAGCAATCCAATTATGTATGTCAATGCAGATTTGCTAAAAGAAGCTGGCTGGAATGTAGACGAGCTGCCGCAAACATGGGATGAGATGCAGGAAATGGCCAAAATGGTAAAGGAAAATACAGGGGAGTACGGCCTCTATGTTCAACAGCCCCCAGATAGCTGGGCGGAGTACTCACTTGTTCGTTCAAATGGCGGGGATTTCCTCGATTTTAGTAGCGACGAAGTTGTATCAACCATCGGTTCCCCGGAAAGTGTGGAAGTGTTTGATATGCTTGGACGCATGATTGAAGACCAACATGCCCTCCATGTGACGTGGGAAGAAGGCATACAGGCATTTGCCACAGGAAAAGTCGGGATGATGATGACAACCGTAGGCCGCCGGGCTGCGATTGAAGAACAAAGCAACTTTGATTTGCGTTCCGTCGAAATTCCAACCTTTGGGGATAAAGAGCGCCAAGTAGCTGCTGGCGGGAATGCGCTGTTCTCATTTTCACAGGATCCAGAGAAACAGGCAGCGGCGTGGGAATTTATGAAGTATTTATCAAGCCCAGAAGCCATGGAAATTTGGGTTGAAGGGACTGGTTATCTACCGCCGGTCAAGGGACTGGCAGAAGATCCAGATACGTTAGGTCCTTTTTTTGACGAAAATCCGATCATGCAAACCGCTAATCGGCAAATGGAATCGATTGTCCCTTGGATCAACTTTCCGGGTGCAAATGGTTTGCAGGCAGAGCAAGCGATTCTAGATGCAAGGGATCAAATTTTTGACGGTGCCGATGCGGAATCGGTTTTGAAAGAAACAGAATCAAAAATTAATGGATATATTCAATAAGCGAGAGGCGGACATACAATGAGTGTATATATCAACTTGCTTCCTTTTATGAAAAAAATTAACGATGCCCCAGCTTTTTTACAGGATTGGGGTGGCGGAGTTGAAATCTCGACAGACGGCCCCCATTGGCATGGCGATACCGATTGGGCTCAGGAGAAAGAGCGGTTTGCTTCCTATGCAGGAGACATTGGCGTCCACTTGCCAATTTGGGAATTAAACTTGGCCTCTGTCCAGTTCCCTCAATATGCGGCCTATTCCTTTGAAGCATACCGTACGTACTTAGAATGGGCTTCTACATTTGCAAGCCATGCTGTGCTCCACACTCATCTATACAACATGCCTTTGTTTCACCGAGAAGAAGCACAAGCTTTATCGAAGCATTACATAAAACAGCTCGGTGATATCGCTGAACAAAAGGGCATCATGCTATTGGTTGAAAATGTCGGTTTTCACGATAAGATGCTATTTGATGAACGGGAATTTGTCCAATTGTTCGAGGAAATTCCGGCGATTCAAGCATTGCTTGATGTCGGCCATGCCACAATTAACAATTGGGATATAGCAAATGTGATTGAAGCGCTAGGGACAAGGCTGTCTGCTCTTCATTTGCATGATAATGACGGCGAAAATGACTTGCATTTGCCAATTGGCGCAGGAGTGACACGCTGGAATGAGATTTGGCAGGCCGTTGCCGAGCAAACACACTCTCTGCGATTAATTTTAGAATATGACGAGTCAGCATCACTAGAAGTGTTGAAGCGCCACGGCAACGAGCTTTTACAAGCAGGAAAAGTGGTTGGGAAGATAAACGTATGAAGATGAAACCAGCAAGCGGTTGGCTGCAGCGGATAAAGCCGCTTTTGTTTATCGCTCCTGCGATGCTGCCGATTGTTCTCTTTATTTTCGTTCCTCTAGTTCGCTCGATTTATTGGAGCTTTTTAGAATGGAATATGGTTAGTCCAACCAAAACATGGGTCGGTTTAGACAATTACGTCGAATTGTTTTCAAATCGCGAGTTTTTAAACGCATCAGCGAATACGCTATGGTACATGGGCATGCTGCTCGTCCTAATCTTGTTTGTTCCTTACATGACAGCCTACGGAGTCACGCAAGTTTCAGGGCGGTGGCAACATTTTTATCGTGGCGCTCTTTTTGTACCGCACGTGCTGTCCCTTGCGGTTGCGTCTGTCATCTTCTTATGGTTATACAATCCATTGATTGGCTCAGTGAATGAAATTCTCCGTTTCTTTCAACTTCCCGATGTCAACTGGCTAAATGATGCCAATTGGGCGCTGTTTGCGATTACGCTTGTCGTGGCCTGGAATACGTTTGGCTATCACTTTATTGTGTTGCTTGCTGGAATTTTAAGTGTCCCTGAAGAAGTGAAGGAATCGGCCCGTGTAGAAGGAATGAAAAGCAAACTTGGCATGTTGCGCCGGATTGTTTTTCCGCTTACAGGACCAACAATTTTGTTCGTATTTGTGTTAACGACCGTAATGGGCATCCAATTTGCTTTTGTGCCGATTCAAATGCTAACCAATGGCGGCCCAGACCAATCAACAAGCAATTTGGTGTTCTTAACGTATCAGTATGGGTTCCAGTTTTTTCGCACAGGACTTGGGTCAGCAACTGCCGTGTTAACGTTTTTGTTTTTTGTTCTGATCATTTTGCTTCAGGCTAAAGTGCTTGATCGGAGGGTCCATTATGAAAGTTAACGGATGGCATTTGTTATTGGCGATTTGCCTGGTCCTTAGTTTTTTTCCGGTTTTGACAATGGCGGCAACCGCTTTTCTTGAAACAAGCCAGTTGTTTGCAGGTGGTTTGCAATTATTGCCGATTCCGCCTACATTAGACCATTTTAGCCAAGTGTGGGAGTCGATCCCGATTTTACGCTATATGGGCAACTCTTTCTTCGTCGCAACAGTGGTTACATTGATACAACTGTTCACTAGCATCCTTGCTGCTTACGGGTTTACTCAATTTCAATTCCGTGGAAGAGAGTTTTGCTTTTACTTGGTTATTGCGAGCATCTTCATTCCTATTCAAGTGACGATGCTGCCAAACTATATTCTGTTAAGTGATTTAGAGCTTGTAAATACCTATTTCGGTTTAATAGTGCCGCAAATCGCAAATGGGATCGGCGTTTTCCTGTTAAGGCAATCGTTTCGGTCTGTTCCTGCCAGCCTAATTGAATCTGCTCGCGTGGACGGGGCAGGGGATTGGCGCAGGCTTTGGAAAATTTTATTCCCGTCGGTTAAGCCATCGGTGATTGCTCTAGGCATTCTCTTTTTTATTACGACATGGAACGAATATTTATGGCCGTTACTAATGATTAACGACAACGACTTGATGACGATGCCTCTGGCTTTGCAAGAATTTATAAGTGCAGAAGGGGGCACATCGTGGGGGCCGATGATGGCTGTCGCATTTCTTGCGTCTGTCCCGCCACTCGCTGTGTATTTGTTGTTGCAGCGACATATTATGAGCAGCTTTTTGCATACAGGGGTGAAGTAGCGATGACAGAAGATAAAAGCATTGTGTTTACACAAGTAGAGAAAAACTTTGGGCAGACAAATGTCATTCCGCCAATGGATTTAATGATTAACAGCGGCGAACGCCTTGTGCTTCTTGGGCCTTCTGGATGCGGCAAGTCGACATTGTTGCGACTGATCGCGGGTCTGGAACAGCCTACGTCAGGCACGATTTTAATGGGCGGGCAAGCAATGGCAGGGGTTGACGTTGCCGATCGCAATGTGGCAATGGTTTTCCAAAACTATGCCCTTTATCCCCATATGACCGTGTTTGATAACATCGCTTTTTCGCTCACGATTCGCAAAAAGAAAAAGCAAGACATACGCGAAGCAGTTGAATATGCCGCCGGACTGGTCGAATTAAAGCCGTATTTAGGGCGCAAACCTGCCGAACTTTCCGGCGGCCAACGTCAACGGGTCGCCCTTGCCCGAGCGGTCGTTAAACAAGCGCCGTTTTTCCTGTTGGATGAACCATTGTCCAATCTTGATGCGCTTTTGCGTGTGTCCGCACGCAATGACTTAATTGAACTTCATAACCGCTTGAAACAAACGATGGTCTATGTCACGCACGACCAATTAGAGGCAATGACAATTGGACAGCGGATCGCCGTGATGAATGGCGGTGTTATCGAACAAATTGGGACGCCTGAAGACATTTACGAAAAGCCCAAAACACGATTTGTCGCCACTTTTATCGGCACGCCGCCAATGAATATGCTGCCAGCTGATGCATTTGCCGACAGGGCGATGATTCCCGGAGTTACAGAAATAGGTGTAAGGCCCGAGCACATTATGTTTAAGAAGCTCCCAGAAGCGTGTGTCCTTCACGGGGAATATGTTCGCAAGGAATACATTGGTTCACGCTATGTCCATTACCTCACCATCAATGGCGTCACTATCCAAGTCGTGGCAGGGACAGAATCTTATACAACTGGGCAAAAAGTCGATCTCTCGATTCCGCCAGAGCATCTTCACTTTTTTGATGAAGCCGGCAATCGGATTGAAGTAAGCGCTAATGAACGGCATGAACGATTGGCCGTTCATGCCTAACTAAAAAACGCTGCCACTCACAAACTACAGAGATAGAGATTTAAAGTAAACTTGGTAAGGAATAGGCCTAGGGAAGCGTCATAAGGACAATGGAACAAAGCTTCTATTGTCTTTTTTAATTTGTCATATACATAGTGGAAGTAGAAAACGAAAAATTTTTTGCAAAAACAGGTTTATTTCTTCTGAAAGTGGGTATGAAAGGGAAGGTAATTCTATTTTTTTCAAAAATTATGGCCGGATGTGCGATTAGCTTCTCAAACATGTTTTTACCGATGAGAAGAGTTTGCAGGGTACGGATCATCTGATCTTAGTACATAATTGAGGGTACAAGTTTGTGCGCGTGGTAACCTCACTTTTAATCTATAACGATGGGGGTAGCAAGTTTTTGGCATTTAAACCCCTATAAATGAACGAATGATTAACTTTTTACTATAGAAGTTTTGACAATAAGGGATTTTAAGAGGAAGGAAAAAATGAAAAGAATTACTTGGCGGTCTTATAGTATTCTTATTATTAGTGTACTCCTTGTCCTAAGTATTCTGTTGTTGGACTTTATTTCGCAATATGTTAATCAATTCACGTTAAAACTATATGGTTCTTTCATACCCTTAAGTATATTTGCTATATTTGTCTTAGCAGTAATTTGTTTTTGTTCAAAGACAGAGAACAAGGTAATACCAATCATAGCTTCGTTCATAGCCTTTGCAGGAATTGCTATAATTGCTTTCTTTGTGTATTTCGGAGCCAACTTTGCTAATTGACTATTAAACAGTCTTCCCTAGAAGTTTCTAATTTACATTTACCAATGCTTCGCCATTTAAACAAAGGGCGAACCAACCCAATAAAAGTATTAGTAGACTATCGAAAATCACCTCATTACCACCGTACGTAAATCCCTTTTTATAAATTAGCAGGTGTTCAAAAATTACATGTCTCATAATTTTTAGTTCATATCGTAAAAAACGACATGAATCTATACATCGAACAGATTGCTTTTGACAAAAAAATCAAGTATGGTCATATTAAATGTAAGCGCTTTAGAATCAAGACTTGTCCTCATCTTATAATCATTTAGGAGGAATTGCCGATGATGAACACGCCTTTAACGATTTCGTCGATGTTGGAACGGGCAGAGCGCTATTTTCCAAACAAAACAGTGGTATCACGAACGCATGACAACATCTACCGGTATACGTATGCAGAAATCGGCAAACGCACAAGAGCACTTGCGAGCGCACTGACGAAACTAGGGTTAAAACGGGGGGAACGGGTGGGGACGATCGCTTGGAACCACCATCGCCATTTGGAAGCATATTTTGCTGCACCTGGTATAGGGAGCGTCCTCCACATGATTAATATGCGTTTGCCGCCTGATCATCTCGCCTTTGTGATTAACCATGCAAGCGACCGGATTTTGCTGATTGATGAAGATGTGCTGCCGCTCGTAGAAGCGATTAGGCCTCAACTGGAGACGGTGCATGCGTTTGTAGTGATGACTGACAAAGATCAGTTGCCTTCGTCCACACTGGAACCGCTCTATTCTTATGAAGCGTTGCTTGCAGAGGGGGATGACTGTTTTGCGTTTTGCGATGACATTGATGAAAATGAACAGGCAGCGATGTGTTACACATCGGCAACAACGGGGATGCCTAAAGGGGTCGAGTATTCCCATCGTGGCATTGTTCTTCATAGTTTAGTGCAGGGGCATGTAGACACGACGGCAATTAGCGAAAACGACGTGTGCATGCCCGTAGTGCCAATGTTTCATGTAAATGCTTGGGGCTTGCCGTTTAGTGCTACGTTCTATGGAGCGACACAAGTGTTGCCAGGTCCAGCATTTACCCCTCAGCTCCTTGCTGAGTTGATCGAAAAAGAACGGGTTACCTTTACCGGCGGCGTGCCGACTGTCTGGCTCGGCCTCTTGCAAGTACTTGAACATCATCATTATGATTTAAGCAGCTTGCGTGCTGTCATTTGTGGTGGTTCTGCGGCACCGCAAAGCATGATCGAGCGATTTGAACGTAAGTTGAACGTCCCGTTTTACCATGCCTATGGCTTAACGGAAACGGCCCCGCTCGTATCGTTTTCCCGTTTAAAAAGCCACCAGAAAAAGTGGGGCAAAGGCGAGCAATATCAAGCGAAGGCAAAACAAGGAATGGCCGTTCCGTTAATCGACATCAAAGGCGTGAACGCCAATGGGGAGATCCCTTGGAATGGAGAAGAAATGGGCGAGTTGCTCATCCGAGGCCCTTGGGTTGCCAACCGTTATTTTCACGATGAACGGAGTACAGAAGCATTCAAAGACGGTTGGTTCCATACTGGAGATGTAGTCACGATTGACGAGGAGGGAGCCATTAAGATCGTTGATCGCACGAAGGATTTAATCAAAAGTGGCGGGGAATGGATTTCTTCCGTTGATTTGGAAAATGCGATTATGTCTCACGAAGCTGTACTCGAAGCAGCAGTGGTCGCTGTGCCCCATGATAAGTGGCAAGAACGCCCAGTCGCTTGCGTTGTATTAAAAAATGACAAACAGGCGACAAAAGAAGAAATTGTCGACTATTTGAAACCACAGTTTGCCAAATGGTGGCTGCCTGACGACGTCGTCTTCATGGAGGCATTGCCGAAAACATCAGTCGGCAAATTTCTAAAACGTGCTTTGCGGAAGGAACTGTTCAATCAAAGCCGTTTTTTATAGGAGGAAGACGGTAAAGTTGATAAGCTTGATTTGATGACGGTACAGCGGTGTACCGTCTTTTTATTGTACATTAATAGAGTACTGTCTCTACCCTTGATGATAAACAAGGGAAATTTTGCTTTTCCTTTTATTTATGTAAACGTCAATGATCTATCGGTTGACAATTTTGTCACGATCGCCTACGATGGCACCATTCAATGGACAAAGAGGTGGAACGTACGTGCATATCGCCGATCAGATTTTGAAAAATGGAGGCATGCTGCCTCATAAAACCGCATTGGTCTATAAAGACCGGACACGTACGTATCGTGACGTGGAGACAGACTTGCACAGCTATCGAAACGCCTTGTCGGCTAAAGCAAAGGAATGTGGGTTCGTTCGCCCGCTTGCTTTTGCCATTGACATTGAAAACCAAGATGAGCTATTGCTTGTGTTTTTGGCAGCAGCAAGCTTAGGGTGGACAGGCATTCCGTTAAACAGAAAATGGACAAACAATGAACGTTTGCAGGCATTAGCGCGTGCTGAAGCAGATGTGCTCTTTACGGATAGGCCCATTTCCGAAGCCGAATGTGCAGTGTGGGACAGCAGACAGGTCAATGAAACGACTGAAATAGAGGCAGATCGATTCGCCCAAGGGAACGATCTCTTTTACCTAGGGTTTACCTCTGGCAGCACAGGAGCGCCAAAAGCGTATGTCCGTACGCATCACTCATGGACAACAAGTTTCCAACCAGCGGCAGAAACGTTTCAGCTGCAAAGCACAAACCGAGTGAGTGTGCCTGGTTCACTGTTCCACTCACTGTTTTTGTTTGCCGCTGTCCATACGCTCCATATGGGGGCGACTCTTTATTTGGAACCGACGTTTTCGCCGTTTGACGTTTTAGAAACGATAAAGGGTGAGCAAGTCGATGTGATTTATGGTGTACCCACAATGATTGAAGCATTTGTGAAGGCAAGCAGCAACGAGACTCTTGAGCAAGTCGATACCATCATTGTGTCAGGGGCAAAATGGTCGAAAATCCAGGTTGGCCGGGCGCAAACACAGTTTCCAAACGCAAAGCTGTATGAATTTTATGGTGCTTCTGAGCTAAGTTTTATTTCTAGTTTGCACCACCGTAGCCAAAGCACTCTTCCTCCGACGGCAGTAGGGCGGCCATTTCCAGGGGTGACGATCCAAGCGGACGATGAAGGGATGTTGCATATAAAGAGCCCTTATTTGTTTGCTGGCTACAAAGGAGGGGCGCCTGTAAAAGAGTGGGAAACGGTTGGCGACATTGGCTTTATTGACAAAACAGGGGTTGTTCACGTAAAAGGGCGAAAAGGCAATATGCTCATCATTGGCGGCATCAATGTCTACCCTGAGGAAGTGGAACAGTTGGCAAAAGAGATCGAAGGCGTTGAAGAAGCGATTGCGATCGGCAAGGCCCATCCCTATTGGGGCAGCCAAATGGAACTTTACATAAAAGGCCGGTATTTGTCGCAAGAAGACAAAAAGCAGATTCGTACACGCCTAAAAGAGGTGCTGCCTCCGATTAAACGTCCACGGCGTCTCCACCTTGTAGAGGCGTTTCCACTTTTGCCGAGCGGAAAAGTGGACCGCCAAGCATTAAGGA
Source organism: Shouchella rhizosphaerae (assembly GCF_900142675.1). Classification (GTDB taxonomy): domain Bacteria; phylum Bacillota; class Bacilli; order Bacillales; family Bacillaceae_D; genus Shouchella; species Shouchella rhizosphaerae. The sequence goes on from NZ_FRBS01000006.1 coordinate 64,291, forward strand.
GTGGCCGTTATGAGTGATGTGTTCATCGTAAGGGCAAAACGGACAGCTGTTGGCAAAATTGGCGGCATTCTAGCCACGCAGCGTCCAGAAGTGTTAGCCGCCTCTGTCATAAAAGAAATCGTTGCTGGCCTTCCTTTTCCTGAGATTGATGGAGTGGTGCTTGGCAACGCTGTTGGCGAAGGGGGAAATATAGCACGCCTCTCGTTGTTAGAAAGCGGTCTGCCTGTTGACGTGCCAGGGGTAACGGTCGATGTCCAATGTGGTTCTGGATTAGAAGCGATCATCGTTGCGGCAAGGCATATACAAGCAGGAGATGGCGATGTCTATTTGGCCGGCGGCGTAGAAAGCACAAGTCTTGAGCCGAAACGGATTGCCGTTAACATGAACGGAAATAGACGAGAGTGGCACGAGACAATCGAACGTGCCCGCTTCTCGCCGGAATCGCTAGGGGACCCCGATATGGCTGAAGCGGCAGAGAATGTGGCTGAACAAAGGAAAATTGGCCGGGATGCACAGGACGAGTACACCGCTGAGAGTTACAGGCGCGCATGGGCAGCAGAACAACAGGGCCTTTTTCGTGACGAAAAAATTGCAGCACACCGTGATCTTGCTGATGAAGGCATTCGGCAAATGCCCGATCGGCTTTTAAAACGAGTGCCGCCGCTTTACAACGGAGGGACCGTAACAGCAGCCAACTCATGCGCAAAATCGGATGGAGCGGCTCTCGTATTGCTCATGTCAAAGCAAGCGTGCGTGCGTTACCGTATGAAACCAATGCTTGCATTTGTCGATGCTGCAAGAGCAGGCTACGATCCCCACTTTGCAAGTATGAGCCCAGTGCCTGCGATCCGCAAACTGTTGGCAAAACAAAAACGGAATCTATCAGACATTGATTTGATTGAGTTGAACGAGGCGTACGCGGTTCAGATGGTAGCGCTCCAACAAGAGCTTGGCCTAGACAAAGAAAAACTAAATGTCAGCGGCGGCGCTTTAGCCATAGGGCACCCGTACGGGGCATCTGGGGCGATAAACGTTTGCCGTCTAGCATCCGAAATGAAACGCCGTGATGCCAAGTTTGGCTTGAGCGCCATTGGTGCAGCAGGAGGGTTAGGAATAGCGGCGTTGTTTGCGAATGTTGTTGAATAAGCATTTGTAGAGGGGCTGCTCAGCATTTTCCCAACATGTTTTCCTACTTGGGAAATATCGGATTTGTCTATTATTTTCCACTACTCACTAGTTAGTTTTCGCCATGACATCCTTGCCACCCAGTTTAAAAAAGTAGAAGAGCATTCGGCTAAACTAGCAGAAATCGGAGAGTTGGCGGAATCGTCACTTGATCGTACACTGAACTATTTTTATTATTTCGTAAGCGCCCAAAAGGAATATGTCCACGAGCGCTACCGCTCAGCGATTAAGCTATTGCGAAAAGCTGAAGAATTTTTAGCTTGTTTGCATGACGATGCCGAGGAAGCTGAATTCTCCATGTATGCAGGGGTGCTTTTTTATCGTTTAAATCAGTATCCTGTGGCAGCATCCTACATGGAAGAAGCTTATCGGATTTTCAAAAGACTAAACTACGAAGAATCTTATTTGAATGGACAAATCGTTTTAGCAGGCATTGATTCAGAATTGGGTCATTCACAAAAGGCTCAAGTAAGACTGAAAGAAGCATTAAGTGAGTCAGATAAGTATCCTGTTGTAGGGGATTAATTTATAGGGTAATTGCGCTTGATCACATAAGAAATGAACGTTATTACGAAGCAGAAGACAGTTTGCAATTAGCTTTATCAATTAAGGAGCATGCAAACCATCAAGTTGGAGCAAAATCCCAATATAACTTAGGTAATGTTTTGTTAAGACAAGGAAAAAAAGAAGAAGGTCTTGGGAGCCTCTTACTATAAAAACATCGAATATCAAGCTCGTTGCCTTCGACTAGAGGGCTTTATATCGATGAAAATATGGCTCTAGTGGATCAAGCAATTGAAAAACTAGAGTTAAGAGGATTATTTTATGAGGTATCCGATATTGCTGAAGAAGCAGGTAACTATGCAGAAAAAAGAGGAGATTTTGAGTCTGCATTGAAGTTTTTTAAAGTAGCTTACGTTGCACGACTAAATCAAAATATGGGGGCTTGCCAATAATGAAGAAACTATTGGTTGCAAGTTTGATGGCATTTGCTTTTGTAGCTACAGTAAGTTTAAGTCATGCACAAGCTGAAACAGTGGAAATTGAATCAAAAGAAAAAGTAGAAATAGGCGGATAAATATAGCGAGCGGTTTTATTGAATAACTGAACTGGTTTGCTATTAACAAGACAAACAAATCTGGAAGTGTAATTCAATTAAACCAAAAGCATGAAAACGTAACCCTGCCTTAGTAGCAGGTCTTTTTCTCGTTTTCAGATAGTTGAAAATCCTATCGTCTTGTTTTATGTTAGTTATATGGAGAATGATGGAAGATAGCGAACAATAGTGTTTGCGGAAAAACTTAATACTGTCCCAAAGAGGTGACAAGATGAACTCCGTAAATTTCGGGGATAACTTAGCCTTTTAGCCAGACAGAAGCGAAATGGGTGTGCGACCAGGCAAGTACTTGTTTCCAAACAAGCAAAACAAAACAACAATCGCGTTAAAAGCGGCGAGATAGGAAAGGAGGAGAGAACCGATGCCTGAAATCAAAATCGACGAAGGCTCCGTGCTCAGCGCTTTAAGCGAAACGGAGGAACAGGCCAGCTATTCCGTGTCGGATCACGAGCCTGCGATCCATACGTCGTCGATGGCCTTTCTCCATTCATTGCTGGAAGTAGAAAGCGGGTATGCCGACCAATTCAATCGCTATTTGGACGTCGTGAAAAACGTACAAGCAGAAACAAAAGAACTCGTTCAAACATACGGAGTTGTAGACAAGATGCTGGCAAGCCGCCGATAACACAGAAAGGAACAGACGGATGAACACACTTGACGTACAAGAAGTACTCGATGCACTTGACGAAATCGTGGAACGAAAGCTTCACGATCAAGCCCAGCTCGAACGCTTGCAGGCCAGCATCCAGAAGATCATCCACCTCGATTCCCTGCAAGGCGAAGGGGGCGAAGCAATCAAAGACCATTTTGCGACGCTCCATCTCCCTGTATTGACAGCGTTCCAGCTTTTCATCGGCCAATACATCGAACAATTGAAGCAAATCCGCTCGAATCTGCTAAACTTTGAAAGCCGCTCCGCTCTGATTCGAGAAGAATTTCTCGCTGATGTCAAAACCGGCCTGGATCGAGTCGAGCGCTATGCGATTGAAGACGCGACAGCGATTGAGTCGATTCGCGCTTCCATCGCCGACCTATTGCCACTGCCCCCGTTCTCAATGGAACCAGTCCTTCGCTACGCCCAACAAGGCAAAGACCATGTCCGTGTAACGGCGGAAAGGCTTGGCAACTTGGACGAAGCCAACGACACGGTGCTCGCAAGCGCAAAAAGCACCTTGCAAGAACTGACGACCGTCGTCAGCCAAGTAGCCAACTGGACCAGTGGCGGCGTGATCCCCTCCCCAGAAACGCAGGCGGAGATCAATGCCAATATGGAAGAGCTGTACCAAAATGTCGTGACACAAGCGCTCCAAATGGCCCCACTAGACCAAAGCCATATCGAAAGCCGCGAAGGGGATCTGTACCAAGACGTGTTGCCGCTAGAATTTCTGTATACAGGCGCCTACGCCCCTCTATACGGTAGCCTGAAAGCAGCTAACTGGTATTACTTGAACCATTTCCCTGTCAGTGCCATCCTAAGCAATGAACAGGCGCTGCAAGCGTGCCGAGCGCCAGCGATGGGAGCAACCCATGCCGTTACCCCGGCGTATTTCCCGTTATTTGCGCGCCTATCGACTTTGCCGGCAAACGCGACCGTCTCGCCGGCAATCCTGACACGGCAACTGAAACAGCTGGTTCCGATCCAATACCAGTGGTACCAAGCCCAGCTCCGTACCCAAGCGATTCAAACGGATACGTCGCAAGTAGTCACCACACCAGGATATATGTTTACGGATCAAGAAGTCGCAGCTATCAACACGTATCTTGAGAACAACCCTCCTAACGAGGAGAGGTTGAATACAAATCCCATTGTTGCTGGAGTGGTCGACTTTTTATTTGGTGACTACATCACGCTCGCCGACCCAGAAGCTTCGCTCGGGGAGAAAGCCTTGGCAACGACGTTTATCTTAGTGAAGCCAGCGAAAGTGGGAGAAGTAGTATATGACTTGTCGAAGGCGAGGAAGGTAAAGACTGGGGGGAAGGGTGCGCCTAATGCTAATAAAAAATTCTCTGAAATGAGTGCTGATGAACAATTAGCTATAGCAAAGCAGTATTCACGGAGAGCACCAATCGAAGTACCAGAAAACGCGAACATGAAGGCTAAGTCAATGGCTGGTGGTTATGAACAAATAACCTACAAATGGAATGACGGAACATACAAATACGAAGTAAGATGGCACACTAGAACTTCTGGAGCTCCTGCTGATCAAGGAAACACTTGGGTAATTCAAAGAACAATTCCAGGTAGTGGTGGGAATAAACCACAATCCTTCTTCAAGATTGGAGAAAATGAGTGGGTTGAGGGGTATAAATGGTATGATGCAATTGCCGCCAGAAAAGCGGGAACTGCTACTCCAGAACAAGTTAGAATTTTAGATCAAGGGCATTGGAAGGAGTAAAGTATGAAAACGGAAATAGTTAATGATTCCTACTATACAGGGTTTGAAGGAGAGCCTGAAATTGCTTTTGTCTATGAAAAGACCAATGAAAGACAAGTTCTTAAAATGTGGACTGGTTACTTTGAAACCATGTTAGATTTAATATGTCAGTATGAATCTTACAATGAGGGTATTTTGCATGAATATTACGTTCATGAAGGTTGGTACGAGGAAAGTCCTTGGGAATTAACAAATCTTGATGCTACTATTCGGTTGTTTAAATCATTTAATTTACAAAGCGTGGATGTAAAGGCCGTTGATGCCTCTCCGAATATTGTACCCACGCTTCCTGAAGTTGCACGTGAGATTACACATTTTTTAGAACAAGCCAAGAGTAATGAAAGCAATGTATATATAGTTTATGATTAATCTTATATGTTAAGCTCGAGCATCAAGCAACGTCCATTAAGTGGGCGAGAAACAACGAATTCAAGCAAATTCGACTATTTTAGTAGTTTTAGTAGATGTAGGGGAAAGACATTCTATCGTCACTACTTACTTCATTTTAGAAACAACACTATGGTATTATGAACAAAGCTTGATTCGATAACTTTTCAATTGATTATAATGCTGAGGATTTAATTGGAAGAGATGGTTTAGTTATGATTGATTTTGATACCGATATATGGGGTTCGAATAAACAATGTCTAAATGGAATGGATTAATACCTTTAGGATATTTTCTAAAAATCACCTTGATTGGCTATATGCCTTTCAAGGTTTTTTACTTTAAGATCTTTATGCGTAAAAGCAAGATGACTTTTGAATCAAAAACTCATGATGGTTAGCAAACATACTAGATTAGCTGCAGTGACATTTAAATATAACTACTACACTTACTACTTGATTTAAATTTACACATGAGAATGACAAAGCTCATTGTGATAAATAAGGAAACAAACTTGTATATAAGAAAATGAATGAATCAATAAAAGAAAAAGTTTTATGTTTAAGTATACATTGAAAAACTATTATGTGAGATTCATAACTCATGAAGGTTATACCATCATGGAATGTGGTTTTAATTATAATGAACTGCTCCCAATGAACTGCTCCCGAAAAATGAACACTTTAAAAAGTTCGTTACTTGGGTTTTTGTGTTCTTTTACAACGAACCCATTATAATCAAATCAACCAATAAGAACAATAAATGTAAAAATGAGTAAACAATTTTTGCATTTCTTGAGTAGAAAAGTCAGAATTAAACCATTTGCTTGCCAGTACCACCCTAAGCAATGAACAGGCGCTGCAAGCGTGCCGAGCGCCAGCGATGGGAGAAACCCATGCCGTTACCCCGGCGTATTTCCCGTTGTTTGCGCGCCTATCGCACCTGCCCGCTAACGCGACGGTGTCGCCGGCGATCCTGACACGGTAACGGAAACAGCTGGTGCCGATCCAATACCAATGGTACCAAGCCCAGCTCCGTACCCAAGCGATTCAAACGGCCATTTCGGAAGTGGCCGCCACAGGAGAGCATGATCTTACAGAGGAAGAAGTCGCAATCATCCAAGCGTACCTCGAAACGAATCTCTGGGCGATGGTTTCCTCATAGCCGAGGTCGATGAGGAAGTATACAACGACGACGGGCGTTATCCAGGGCCAACGAAGGATGCCCGTGTTGGCGCTGACGGGATCGCGTATAGAAACGACATCGGTCCCAATATTGCTGCAGCAGCCGACTTTTTCTTCAGTGACTTCCTCACGCTCGCCGCCCCAGAAGCTTCGTTCGGGGAGAAAGCCCTGGCAACGACGTTTATTTTAGCGAAGCCAGCGAAAGTGGGAGAAGTAGTATATGACTTGTCGAAAGCGAGGAAGGTGAAGACCGGGGGGAAGGGTACGGTAAAACCTAATTACGTGCCTAAGGATAGCAGTGGCAAAAAATTAGGATTACCAAAAAATATAGATGGGAAATTGGTAAACGGCACTACTCACAAACCGGATTCTATGAATCTACACAATCAAATTGGGATTAAAAAGGGTCAGAGGAGAATATATTCAAACACTTGAGTGGGGAAGAAACGGGAAGTTGATTCAACGGACAATACTCGACAGACCATGGTAGAGGGGATCATGTAAACCCACATTCACATCAAGCTATTTTTAAGGATGGATCATGGAGCTTTAAAGAATAATTCTTAGAGGAGAAAAATCATGGGCTTAAAGGAACCAGCTTTTATACTAAAGATACGTGGTAGTGATTATTTTAATGAAGAGCTTTCTTGTTTAGGTTGTCAATTTGCTGAAATTTTACTATCCCTTAAGGATTATACAGAAAGTTATGATTGGTACATTTTTGATGTATTAGGTACTAATAAGTCTTCTTTTCACGAGGTGTTCCCTAAGAACCTACAGAAAGGTTGTACTGTACTTTCAACAGATGAATTGATAGAAAAAGTAAAAAGGGTAATACAATTTGAGTCAGGAGTATTTATAGCTGTTGAAAAAGGGAAAAAAATTAATTGGCATTTCGACCATTTACCTGAAACTGAAGAAAGTGAAGGGTTACAACATCCATTAGCAAAAATAGAAATTCGTGCTTTTGATTATTCATTTTTTGAGATTTATGGTAATGATATTGAAGTGAAAAAAACAATATTAAATTATTTTAGGAAAAATTAAATCTGGTAATAAAGGGGTTATTAATCTTAATCGGTCACATGCCTTCAAGATTTTTCTTGCTTAAAAGAGAATGGCTAACCGGGGGATACGTAGTATAAGGAGCATTCGTAAGGGGATATAACTAATTCCATCGACTGCTGTATGAAGTTTGGTTGTATTTCCACGATGTGATAAGCAGGTAACACATGAAGAATATGAAGCGTTACCAGCTAATTCAACAATCGCTGTAATTGCTAGGTAGCCACACATATTACTTCCATGGTCGAGATCGGGTGACATGCTCCAAATGAAAGTCGCTGTTTTAGCAGCTTTTTTGTTTTATTGGTACAAGTTCTGGTCCTGATCTAAGGCCAAGAACTTGTACCAATGTCGTAAAGGACATGGATGGTTAATTGCGGCATTAAAAAATCGTCGGCACGATTCCCCCATCCATCCGAATCGGGGAGCCTTTGAAGGCTGAGGCGTGAGGGCTGCACATAAAAGCAGTGAGTCTACCGATCTCTTCTGGCCTGATGAAGCGCTGAATTTCGGAGTGAGGCACATTGGAGGCCATAAATTTTTTTTCTTTTTCGGAAAAGGACAACGACGGTTCCTCATCCATGAACATGCCTTCAATGATATGAGCTACATTTTGCGATAGCGTAGGACCTGGCAGGATAGTATTGACTGTCACTTCGGCGCCTGCTGTTAATTTGGACAGGCTCTTTGCCAATGAGAGCAGCATCGATTTAGTCGCGGCATAATGAGGCATAAGACCTGAAGGCATGACGGCCTCTTCGCTTGCGATGAAAAGGATTCGGCCGAAGTTTTGGCTCAGCATTGTCGGCAAATAACATCTAACCAACCCGTTGGCTGCTAGCACATTTGTGCGGAAATACGTTTCCCACCCTTCATCGTCCACATGTTCATATTGCTTGATTTCATAAATGCCCATATTGTTAACGAGAATGTCGATGCTCGGGAACTGCTGACATAGCGTTTCCATTTGCTCTTTATTAGTGAGATCAGCCGCTGCATTTTGAGGCGAGGTGGATGGATATTTCGCTTTGATCTCCTCTACCGTTTGTTGGACCGCTTCCTGGTTCCGTCCGTTAATGAGGACGTGAACCCCTTCTTTAGCAAGCTCCAGGGCAATCGCTTTTCCGATGCCTCTCGTCGATCCTGTCACTAAAGCCGTTTTATTTGTTAATGCCATTTCCATCTTGTCATTGCTCCTTCTGTTTCGGATAGAGACTATCATAACTTGTCTTCATCAGCCAGTAACTAGCCGCCTCCGCCAACATTCTTGCAGAATACGCCAAACGGCAAGATGGTTGGGCCTAAAATACCAAGTCTTAGGCAAAAACTTGTTAATACGCTGTTTTTCCTAACTGCATTAACCGCCAATGTGCCGGCGTATCGCCTTCCCATATGCGAAAAGCGCGGTAAAAGGAGTTCTGGTCTTCATATCCGATCAAGGAAGCAATTTGTTTAATATCAAGCGAAGGGTCTGCCAGGTAAGCAAGAGCTAGTTCATGTCTAGCTTGCGTTAATAACTGCTTGAAGCTTGTATGTTCTTCCGCAAGTCGGCGCTGCAAGGTGCGGTCACTGATTCCGAGCTCGTGCGCGGTCCCCCCAATGTCAGGACATCCATCGGCGAGACGAAGCTTAATGATCGACTTCACCTTCTCGGCAATGAAATGGACGTTGTCGTGTTCATAAATTGTGCGATCCAAGGCAGGCGTCAAAATCTCCAGCAGTTCTTCGTTATAGGAGACAAACGGTCGATCCAAATCGCTTCGGTGGAGAATTAGCCGATTTCCTGTGGCATTGGTGCAGATCGGGCAGCCGAAGTAAGCTTCGAGTGTCCGAGAATCACCCATCGGTTGGGTGAATTCAACGCGATAGGCAGACAGGTTTGTTGCTGTCCCTCGTCGTCCAAGCTCCAGAAGACATGCCAAAGTTAAGCCTATCAGCATAGGCGGACCAGCCAACTCGCGTCCGCCATAAAGCCACTCCAATTCGATGGCGCACAGCTCGCCATCCTCGGTGATGCGCAGGTTTTCGGGAGGGCATAGCTGTTTATACTGTGTCATTCGATGTAGGGCATCGTGATAATTGCGAGCGTGATAGGTTGCCAAGAGTGACGGTGGATATTGGGCAGTCTCATAGGCGGTCACAAGCTCGATGATGGCTGCCGCAGTTTCTCCCGCAAGGTCAAAATAAGCCTGCCAAATTGCAAAGTATTGAGTTGTCGTTACAGCAGGCTCAGACATAATGGTCAATGGCAATCGGGCTTGGCGGGCTACTTCGTCGGCCGTTATCCCTAATCGTCCAAGTCCTTCCCACAAACCCTGCGGGATCTTAATTTGGTCAGCCGGTATCAGGTTCATCAATCTACGTCCTCCTTTGGCCAGTCCAAGTAGAATAAATATACTAAAAATTGTAAAGGGCTGTAATCTTATTTAAAAGACGAATTGGAATATGAAGTGCAACACCTTAAGAAAGACAGCTCATGGAACCCTCGTGTAAGATGTTCGTAACCACACAAACGATCAAGGAGGGCACCATGAGCTGCTAACCATCATCTTACCACATTTGATCGCGCACGTATTGAAGCGATGACTCGTCTTGGTCTATCTCTTCGGCAGATCGCCAAGAACCTTGGGCAAAGTCCGTCCACGATTTCTCGGGAACGACGATATGCGAGCGGGAAGACGTCTTATCAATCGGAGAAAGCCCATGAGATGGCTCAGGCAGGAGAAGCACATCGAAACCAAAGAAGAAAATGTTTACAATAGTGAACTGCCCACGAGGCATTTACCCATGAACTGTTGCACATGAATAAAAAGTAGGGTGAAAATCACCCTACTGTGTTTGTAATAAAGCAAAGGATACAGCCCAAGAAAAAATGCCAAATAAGATAAGAATCATAAGGACAATTTCAAAAGGGGTACGTTTTCTTTCCTGCTTAGTTTTCTTGAGCTTTCTATAAAAAACAAATGAACAAAATATTAGGATCAAGTGGCTTAAATCAGACAAGGATTCCAAAAAAGCTATCATAAATGAGTGAACTCCAATCTTGTTGGGCTAGCCTTCCATCGTTAATGGGCATGTTGCTTGTGCCTATTCTCACTGTAATATTCGATTTGCATATGACGAGTGAAAATCAAATAAGTAGAAAGGCAATGCCGCAAGCATTGTTGCACCCAAACAGCCTGCACCGGCAGGCTGTTTGTCATTATGGAAAAGGCACACCCATCTTTTTCACATCTCACTGCTCTGTTGTTTTAAATTGTAACAATGCCCGTAAGTCGTCTTCGTTTAGCACCAAATCTTTGACTGTATATTGCTCAAGCACCTGCAAATAGGCGGCGAGCGCTTCATGCAATACGCCTTTTAATCGGCAAGCGGGATTTAATATACAGGTGTTTGTCTCGCGGTTAAAGCATTCAACGAGCTCAAGGTTGTCTTCTGTCTGTTTGACGACTTCGCCAATGTTGATTTCCTCTGGCTTTTTTGCCAAGCGAATGCCACCGTTTCGTCCTTTGATCGTTTCAATCAGACCAAGCTTTCCTAGTTCGTGGGTGACTTTTGTTAGATGATTATAAGAAATTCGATAAATATCAGCTACTTGTTTGACGCTGGACAGTTTATGCTTTGGTTGTAAAGCTAAATACAAAAGGAGACGAAGCGAGTAATCCGTATAAGAAGTTAATTGCATATTTTTCACTCCAGAAAGTCATCTCTTCTACAGCATACCATAATTTTGCCATGTAGGAGGAAAGGGGCGCCCGTTTGTGGCGAATTTCCAACAATGCATATAATATGCATTTTAAATATTGATTTAAGAGGGTGAATGTCATACTTTAAATATATATATAAAATACTTATTTTAAGTGAGGCGATCACTCATGAGTACTGTGATGTTAAAAGAAGAATCGAAACGATTGGTGAAAGCAACTGTTCCTATTTTAGCCGCACACGGAGAAACGATCACAAAGCATTTTTACAAGCGAATGTTTCACCATCATCCTGAACTGTTAAACGTATTTAACCGAACCAATCAAAAAATAGGCAGGCAACCTCAGGCACTGGCCAATTCGATCTATGCTGCCGCCCAGCATATCGACAATTTAGAAGCGATTTTACCAGTTGTAAAACGGATTGCCCATAAGCACCGCAGCTTAAATATTAAGCCGGAACAATATCCGATTGTTGGCGATAATCTCCTTGCCGCCATGAAAGAAGTATTAGGAGAGGCAGCTTCCGATGATGTAATTGAGGCGTGGAGAGAGGCGTATGAAATCATTGCCGGTGTGTTTATTGAAGTAGAAAAGCAAATGTACGATCAGGCCGGCAAAGCTCCTGGCGGGTGGAGTGGATTTCGTTCTTTTGTGGTAGAGAAAAAAAAGCAGGAGAGCAAGGCGATTACATCGTTTTATTTAAAGCCGAAAGATGGAAATGAGATCGCTTCTTACCAGCCAGGCCAATACATGACGGTAAAAGTGAACATCCCTGGTGATACGTATACGCATATGCGCCAATACAGCTTGTCAGACGCTCCGGGAAAAGGATATTATCGAATTTCCGTAAAGCGGGAAGAGGGCAACACTGAGTGCCCTCCAGGTGTCGTCTCCAATTATTTACATCAACATATTCGTGAAGGCGACGTACTAGAAATGACCGCTCCTGCTGGTGATTTTACTTTAAAACAGGGAGAAGAACGCCCGATCGTTTTAATCAGCGGCGGCGTTGGCATCACGCCACTTATGAGCATGTTTAATACCCTTATGCAGCAAGGAACCAAACAAAAGGTGACGTTTATCCATGCTGCCATTGATGGAACCTACCATGCGATGCATGACCATGTAGCCCAGACAGCGAGTCAGAAAGAAAATGTCCACTACGCTGTCTGCTATGAACGCCCTACGTCAGAAGACCAGATGAATCCTTATATGAAGAAGGAAGGGTATATTGATGAGCAATTCCTCCGTTCCATGATTGAAGATCATCACGCTGATTTTTATTTTTGTGGGCCTATTCCTTTTATGAAGACGGTTTACCACATCTTGAACAACTGGGGCGTTCCAGAAGAACAAATCCATTATGAATTTTTCGGTCCTGCGGGGACGCTTGCTTCTTCTTAAAAGCATTATTGCCCCATAAACAAAACGCACGAATGTTTGCAAAGGGACATTCGTGCGTTTTCTAGTCTATTACGCCAGTAAAACTGGCAACTATAGGGGCAATAGCGGTTTTAGTAACTGTCTGTCACGACGAAAAGCTTAGCAGAAAGGTATCATACGTTTGCATTACTTCCATTCCTCTTGAAGGATTGCGATATGGGCCTGTAATGCATCAAATGCTTCAACCGTTAAGTGGCCAGCTGCCACATACTTCATTAGTGCGGTTTCAATCTTTTCAATGGAGCGCTTTGCTAACTGATTAGCTCGCCATTTTTCAAATAGGAACGCCACTTGACATAAAGACAGTAGGGAAGCATAAGCGATCACAGTCATTTCTTGGCGATAGCGTTGTACGACTTCCACTAAGTGTTTGGCTGATAGGTCTGCTTTGTTCAAGACAATCAGCCGCACAGGGTTTGAATACATGCGCCATTTGTCTGGCAACTTTGCAGGATCGCCTTCTGTTTCGTAGTTAAATGGCTCATATTCATGGTAAAGGTGGAAAAGGGTTTCCCCTGCTTTCAATGCCATTAAGCTACTGCCATCTGTATAGGCAACACCCTCGTTTTCACCAATTATGCGAATGCCCCCGCGCAGCGTGCTTGCTACGCCATACCGTTCATGGACAGTAGCGCCCATTTCAGCTAGAGTCAGCACGTCTCCTTCTTTGACGACCTTGTATAACGGAATGGGATTGACGCAAATAGGCATCTGTTCGGACCATTGCGGGTAGTCGCTGTAGATCATCGTAATGCCCCGTTTTTTCTTTGCTTGAATGCTCGCTTTGCTGTTGCTCGTACCGCCGACAAGAGGGATGCCACGGTGTTTTGCATAGGAGAGCAAAGCTTGAGTCATCGTGCCGTCGCCTGGCATGCTAAACATCCCTAATTTTGTTAAGTGGCGCGCCGTTTTTTCAGCAAATTGTAGCGCAGTCATTCCCTGAGGTGAAAGCCCGGCTAAAATATGCATGGCCCCAATGGCTGGGTGATGCGCTTGGATCGCAGCCATGACAACAGGGTTGAAACCACTTAAATAGACATGGGGTTCCATCTCATACTGGCGGATTAAATCAGCTACTTGTTTTTCCAAACCGTCTGTTTTGATTTCGATAGATAGTATTAATTCTTTTTCTTTGGCATAAACAAGCACTTCTTCAAGTGTCGGGATTTTGGCGTCTGGATAAAGTTTGTAACGCTCCACCCAGTCGGAATTATCGGTTCTGTTCGCTGTCAATTGCTTTAACTGTGAGAGTGTTAAATCCCTCACATAACCGCTTCCATCCGTCGTTCTGTCTACCGTGTAATCGTGGATGACGACTGGAATGCCATCTTTAGACATCATAATGTCAATTTCCACTGCTTCAATGCCCAACTCGGCTGCCAGTTCGATTGCGGGCATTGTATTTTCAGGCGCTAAGGAACAAACGCCACGGTGGGCAATTAACAAAGGCTGTTGATTTGTGCTATTTTCCAACTGGTACGCTTGTAAAGTAGCAACGGCTTTTTCAGGTAATGGCGTTTCGATGCCTTGGACGCCAATGGCAGCTAACCGGTGTAACGCTAATTCACTGTTAGCCTCATATGCCCATATTGTAATCGCCCGGCTGCGGAAGTAATGAATGATTTCAGCAGAGAGTGCTTCCGCTTGTACTAGTATTGTAAAACATTGGCATTGGCGGATGGCACGAATGGCATCGTCTCTTTTTTTCTTAGGCAACGTCGACCCAGAAAGACGCAAGGCCCCACGGTATTCATTGTTCCATGTTCGCATTGCTTCAATAATGGATGCTTGGCGAGAAAGGATAAAGACATCGTCTATCCCTTTCGTCTTAAGCAATTGATGGACATAAGGAACAAGGAAATGCTCATTGATCTCGATCATGGGCAGCATTTTTTGTGTAACCGTATCTAGTGCCTCCTCAAGCAGTACGCCACGATTGCTAGCGACAAGATTGCCGTTTCGCCATTCCGCTTTGAACAGAATAGAAGGAACATTGGGAGGCAGAGCGTCAGGCATACCGGTCGCGCTATCGATGATTGTAGGGCTTGCGACAAGAGCCGTTTTTGGCTCATTGACTTCTAGCACTTTTTCTTTAATAGAAGGTCTCGGAACAAGGGACGGATCGCCATTAGGGCCGAAAAGCAGTTTGCCTGGAGTTGGATGTGGCTGTTCCACAAAATCAACTGCAGGGTTTTTCGTGTCAATGGCGCTGACCCGTTCAAGGGAGTGACCTTTGGCAAAAACGCCAGGATGAGAAGAGAGGCCCATACAAAGGGCGTTCTTGAAAACAACGGCATCGACAAGCTCCTTATCCCGGTTAAGCAATACGACAGCATCGCCGCCGTTGGCCATTTGGAAGTTTCCGCAGCCCCAATCGCAGTTTGGAATAAGCTTAGGGACAGCGCTAATGGTAGCTTCCATTTCAAAATCAGCAGTAACGCCATATAATTTTTTAACGGCTTGGGCATTGCGGGCAATTAAAGCAGCAGAATAAGGGGCAAGCACCGCTCCTTCCGGGAAATTATACATCGCTTTATTCGCAACGCCGTTTTCTTCCACTTTATTACCGAAATAAAAACCGCTAAGATCAATCGTTTCGCCAGTTATATTGGCGATTTCGACATATTCGTTTGTGCCTTCATCAAAATAGGGCGTGTACATAAATTCCGTAATTAAAAGCGACTTGCTCGGTGAGACAGGAATCCGTTTTGACGGCCGGCGGATCGGCCCAGCGCGAAAAGCAGTCCGCAAATCGCTAGACTCGGAAATGCGGTGAATCGATTGGCCATTGCCATCCGCACGCGCTGTTACGCCACGATACTGTTTTCCCCGGTAGGTAATATTTTGCAAGTAAGGGACAAAATCAACGATACGGTCATGTCGATCCATGAGCAATAGTTTGTCGCCGTTATTGGCAAGGCGTATTTCGCCTGTGGACCAGTTCGCATCTAGCATTGTCGGCACATCAGGGTCATCGTAAAGGCGATTTGTGCTGAACCATGGGAATTCAAAGTCTGGAACCGCACCATAAATGGCCTTAAAGATGAAACTAGACTGGGATAAAAACAGCTCTTGTCCAGGTTGAATTAAAGTGCCATCTGGAAATTGCGCCATTCCTTCTCCTTCCCCGAGAAAAAGGGCATCGCCTATTTTGAATCCACTTAAATCAACAGTTTTGTCCTCAACGTTTTTTATAGCGATAAATTCTTTGCCATCGTCTGCAGCGGGGGCATCGTACATGTACTGGGAAATCACGACTCTAGGAATAGGCGTGTCTAAGGCCCCTGTTTGCAGCGATTGTTCCGCATAGACTGACCCAGGGGTTGCTGGGCTCATTGGCAGGAAAACCGTTTGTTCTGTACTCCCGGCAGGAGGCAGCGCGAAATGAACTCCAAAACCAGCGGAAATGTCTGTAGCTTGATAACCTGCTTGAACCACCTCTTGCCCTGACAAGTTGTCAACAATGACGACAGCTCGTGCTTCACTGTTGGAGAAAGCAGGGATATTTCCTGACACCTCACTCACTTGGCTTGAGCTTAATTGGCTCATGTACCTGCGGTTAAATGCCTCAAGGGTTTGTCCGCTCGTATTCAGCCAAAATACATGTGCTTGTTTGGGCAGGATCGTAATTGTTTCAAGTTCAAAAGGACGATCACCACGGCTATCTTCAGGATAGCGGAAGAGCAAATGGTAATCAGCGGACGAATCCCGATTTCCAATAGACAAGCTGATGGAAGAGTTGTTGTATATTTCAAAAAACTCATAGTCGTCTCTGTCGTAATTATCTGGGTGTATTTCAGTAATTAGCAGAGCCGGTGTTGGTTTATCGACATGCATGGAAAGAATCCTCCTTCATATTTAGCAATACTCTGCAACATATTCATACAAGCTCCATTTCGTAAGTTTTTTCTGCTGTTTTGTGCTCAAAAATGGCGTTTCCCCAACCTGAACAGGATCAAAATTTGATTTCGAGCTTCCCTCCCTTATGAATGAGTTGATGCGCATCTACCATAAAAAAAGAGACAAGCGGAGAAAAAACAAGCGTTTTCAAAAAATAATTGAAATCATTAAATGATGATGAAAGAGGCGCCAGTGGCGAGGTAAATGATGTGTAAACATTTTTAAGAGAGGAAATGGGAGAAAACAGCTAAAAAGTGGTGGCAGTCGTTGTTTGTAAAGCGAGATTAACTTTATATTTCTTTAAAAAAATGTAAGTCTTCGGTTAATTTCCGTATTTAATAAAAAAGCTATGGTTAAATGGACGTACATTCCGGCTAAGGAGGAAACGTGCTTCCATGAAACAAGTGGAATTAATCAATGCAACAAAGTCATATGACAAAGAGACAAATGTCCTAAATGAAATTGACCTTGAAATTGAACAAGGGGAATTTTTTGTGCTAGTTGGCCCCTCTGGCTGTGGCAAGAGCACATTGCTCAGAATGATAGCTGGTCTAGAAGAAATGACGGGGGGGATCTTAAAAATAAACGGCAGGGAAGCAAATAGGCTTGCCCCGAAAGACCGCAACCTATCGATGGTTTTCCAAAATTATGCGTTATACCCTCACTTATCTGTAGAACAAAATATTCTATTTGGCTTACATGCAAAAAAAGTGAACAAAGAGGAAGGCAAACGGCGTTTGCAAGAGGCGGCCGAGATGATGGGACTTACGACGCTGTTAAAGCGAAAGCCGAGGGAACTTTCAGGCGGTCAACGGCAACGGGTAGCGCTAGCACGCGCTGTTGTCAGTGAAGCTCCACTGTGCTTGATGGATGAGCCGCTCTCAAATCTTGACGCTAAACTAAGGGCGCATATGCGCATTGAAATCCGGAGATTGCAGCGAAAGCTCGGGCTAACGATGATCTATGTGACCCATGACCAAATTGAAGCGATGACAATGGGCGATCGTATTATGGTGCTAAACGAAGGGCATATCCAGCAAGTAGGCAAACCAATTGAGTTGTATAACACACCGGCGAACTTATTTGTTGCTACGTTTATTGGTTCTCCAAAGATGAACATAGGAAAAGCCCGTTTCGTATCGGAGAATGGGCAGCTGCTCATAGAAGAGACAATTGCCTTGCCAATCAAACAGCCATTAGACAGCAATCTAGTAGAACCGCGATTGACGATTGGCATTCGCTCTGAGCACATCCGATTTGAGAAAGAAAAGCCGACCGTCACATTGCTTGTTGCTAGTGTGGAACAGCTAGGGAATGAGACTGTTGTTGTTTTCGAAGTCGGCAAGGAGTTATGGACAGCCAAGTGGAGTGGGCAATGGGCAATTACAGCCGGCGACCTCGTACCAGTCGCGATTGATTTGGCCCATATCAGTTTCTTTGACTCAGTAACAGGCAAGCTTTTGAAGCCTGCAACCACCAATGTCCAACAAGAGGTTGTCGCTTTATGACGGAACCGTATGTCTATATACCTGAACAGACGAGCACAGCGAAAAGAGGAAAGCGCAGTACGAGGCATTTTACTAAAGGCATGCTGTTTTTATTTCCTTCATTATTTTTATTTACTGTGTTTCTGTTTTACCCAATGATACGGACGTTGTATTTAAGTTTTTTTCTGACAGATAACCGCGGAATGGCAACAGTCTTTGTCGGTTTAGAGAATTTTATGCGTATTTTTACATCGGATCTTTTTTTAAAATCACTCACATCGACATTTTTATTTGTGGTTTACACGGTGCCAGGAACGATTCTGATCAGTTTGTTTTTGGCTATCATCGCCAACGAGCGGCTAAGGGGAATCGGTTTATTTCGGATGGTGTTTTCTTCGACGATGGGCATATCAGTAGCGGCAGCATCTGTATTTTGGCTGTTTTTGTTCCATCCCAGCATCGGGTTTTTGAATCAGCTGCTTAGTTGGCTGAACGTCGGCTCAATCCGGTGGCTAACAGATCCGAAATGGGCGTTATTTTCAGTTTCTGTCTCAACGATTTGGATGAATATAGGCTTTACCTTTCTCATTTTGCTCGGCGGTTTGCAGTCGATTGACCGTTACTTGTATGAAAGTGCCGAGATTGACGGCGCTAGCTATTTTTACAAATTAAGGCGGATTACCATTCCGATGTTATCGCCAACGCTATTTTTTGTAGTCACTGTCACGATGATTAATGCGTTTCAGACATTTGGGCAAATTGACATGCTCACGAGGGGTGGGCCGCAAAATGAAACAAACTTGATCGTTTATTCCATTTATCGGGAAGCTTTTGTCAATTACCAATATGGAAGCGCAAGTGCCCAAGCAGTTGTGCTGTTTGCGATCATCTTGCTTATGACGATTGTGCAATTTAAGCTTGGTGAAAAGAAGGTGCATTACCAATGACGTTGACATGGCATAAAAAGCTTGTCTTTTATTTGCTTCTTATCGTTTCTGCGTTTGTGCTATTTGCACCAGCGATTTTAGCATTTTTGATGAGTTTTATGACAAGCGCAGACACACTGACAGGAAAAGTGATCCCATCTGTGTGGACGTTCGACAATTATATTCAAGCGTTTCAACGGTTTCCGCTGTTGAATTACTTGTTTAACAGTTTGCTTGTTTCGCTCGCAATTATGGTCGGCCAACTAATTTTATCAAGCTTAGCTGCTTATGCGTTTGTGTTTTTAACGTTTAAAGGCCGGGATACGCTGTTCTTTTTATTTGTGGCGACAATGATGATTCCGTTTGAAGCGTCGATCATTCCGAACTTCCAGACGATCCGTGAATTAGGGCTTGTCAATACGTATCCTGGTTTGACATTGCCGTTTTTTGCGATGGCATTTGGGACATTTTTGTTGCGGCAGACGTTTAAACAAATCCCCGTTGAGCTAAAAGAGGCGAGTGAAATTTTAGGAATGGGCGACTTTAAGTTTTATTTAACGGTTGTCTTGCCGATGGCGCGTACAAGCCTTGTCACACTTGGCATTTATGGGTTTCTAACTTCTTGGAATATGTATTTGTGGCCACTTCTAGCCACCACTAATGACACCGTCCGAACGGTGCAAATCGGTTTAAAGCAATTGCAATCGCAAGAAACATTAAACCAGTGGGGCGTTGTCATGGCAGGGGCAGTCATTGTGATTCTCCCGACGCTCATCTTGCTGTTTCTCGGCCAGAAGAAATTGCAGCAAGGACTAGCTGAAGGGGCGCTTAAATAAATGAAAAAAGGAGTGTTTTTTATGAAAAAGGGAATCGGTCTACTTAGCAGCGCCGCCGCGCTTGTCATGTTAGCCGCATGTGGCAGTTCAGGGGGAGCAAGCGGAGGAGATAGCGACAAAACCGTTGTCACTTTTTGGCACTCAATGGGAGGACAGGCACAGGTTGCCCTTGATCAAATCGTCTCTTCTTATAACGAGTCACAGGATGAAGTCTACGTAAATGCCGAGTTCCAAGGCACGTACGAGGAATCGTTGCCAAAATTCCATAGCGTTGGTGGGACGGAGGAAGCGCCCACCATTATCCAAGTGCAGGAGATCGGCACAATGTCGATGATTAACAGCGGCCATATTGTACCGATTCAACCGTTCATTGATGAAGAAGGATATGACATGAGCGGTTTAGAAGAAAATATTATCAATTACTATCATATTGATGGCCAATTTTATTCGATGCCATTTAATTCTTCAACCCCTGTTATGTATTACAACAAAGATGCGTTTGAAGCGGCTGGGTTAGACCCTGAAAGCCCGCCAGAAACATTTGAAGGAATCGAAGAAGCAAGCAAAAAAATCGTCGAGGCCAATGAAGGCATGAAAGGTTTTGCTTTACAAGCATATGGATGGCTATTCGAAGAGTTGTTGGCCAACCAAGGCGGGCATTTGTTAAACAATGAAAACGGACGTGACGATGTCGCCACTGAAGTGGCATTCGACAATGACAAAGGCCGCTCGATTTTTGAGTGGGTTGAGCGGATGATTGAAGAAGACACGTTTATGAATTACGGCACCAACTCAGACAACATGGTTGCTGGCTTTTTGGCAGGCGAAGTCGCCATGTTTATGCAATCGTCGGCCACATCTAGAGATGTCATTGACAATGCTCCATTTGATGTCGGTGTCGCCTTTATTCCCCACGCTGAAGAAGTAGAGCGTGAAGGTGTAGTCATTGGCGGAGCGAGCTTATGGATGGCAAGCGGCAAAGAGGAAGCCGAGCAAGAGGCAGCATGGGACTTCATGAAATATTTGGCGACGCCAGAAGTGCAAGCTGAATGGCATGTCGGTACTGGTTATTTTGCCATCAATCCTGACGCTTATAACGAACAAGTGGTACAGGAGGCATATGAAGACATGCCTCAGCTGCAAACAGCCGTGCAGCAACTCCAATCGACGAAAAAGTCTGTTGCCACACAAGGAGCGCTTATGGATATGATTCCAGAAGAACGAAAAATCATAGAGACGGCACTTGAAAATGTATTTAATGGCACAGACGCGCAAACAGCGTTTGATGAAGCGGTCAAACAAGTGAATGCGGCGATTGAGCAAGCGAATAAAGCACGCGGCGATTCATAAAATCAAACAAGGGAAGCGATCCGTTCGTTGGGGAAAGGAAAAATAAGAATGAAAAAAACAAACATTTATGGCCATCGCGGCGCAATGGGTACACATCCAGAAAACACACTGCTAAGTTTTCAAGCAGCCCTTGAACAAGGCGCAGACGGAGTGGAACTGGATATTCAGGTGACGAAAGATGGGGAGCTTGTCGTCATCCATGATGACACGGTAGATCGGACAACCGATGGCACAGGCTACGTGCACGATTATTCGTTGCGTAAGCTTAAGGCATTAAGTGCAGGCTGCCGTTTCAACCACTTCCCTGAATATGAACCGAGTTGGGATCAGGAGCGGATCCCGACTTTACAGGAAGTGCTTTGTTTTCTAGCGCCGTTCGGTACCGAAGCCAATATTGAACTGAAGCCACATTTAGCAAAACATAAAGGAATTGAGCGCCGTGTGCTCGAAACGGTCCAGGCCTGGGGAAGTCAAACGAAAATCATTTATTCTTCTTTTCACATGCCGATACTTCTAAGGCTCAAACAACTCAACAACACAGCTAATATCGCGTGGTTGCTTAACATCAATTTGCCGTTGGCAGCTGATTACATGAGCTGCTTTCAATTCGAGTCGCTCCATGTCGACAGGAAGATTCTTTTAACCGAAGGAAATGCCTTTGAGCAGGAAGGATTGCTTTCCGTTATCCGCGCCTGGACAGTTAACCAAGACCAAGAAATACGGCAGTTGCTTGCAAAAGGAGTAGGCACGATCATGACAGACTATCCTAGCCGTGCCATTGCCTTACGTGATGGAATGATATGAGAAAAACGCCCGTTCTATCCATCTTCTCTCGCTCTGTAGGAAGATGCTATAGTACGGGCTTACTGTTTTTGCGTTTTTGCTGTGACATAAGCAATAAAGGACAGTAGCGCGAGAATAGCCCAATAGAAGCCACCTAAGCGATTGGTTTCAAACCATTCGTAGAGGCTGCCGCCAGTAATGTTGCCAAGCGCGCCGCCAACAGCCATCGCCAGATTAGAAAAGCCGAGAAAAATACCAAGCGTTTGCGAAGAAGCTTGGCTGACTATATAGGAGTGAAAGGTGGGCTGCATCAGTGTAACCGATAAGGCAATACCCATCAATGAAACTGTAAGCGTAATGACATGTTCAAAGGCAAGCAGCGGCAAAAACGTTATTCCAAGTATCAGGTAACCTGCTTGGAGCGATTGGCGAGCGGTGAAACGGTATGTCCATGCGGTTACTTTCATTTGTGTTGTGATGACAATCACGGTGACAAGTGTAAAGATCCAGCCTGAGCTGCCGCTTACCTTGGTTGCAATGACGGGGTATGTTAAAAACAATTGCTGGTGAATAAAATGGTAAGGGATCATCAACCCAATCATCATTAACAGCGGCTGGTTGGCGACAATTCGTTTCAATCCAGATAAGAACGAAATGTCGCTATTTGCTGATTCTTGTTGGATCGGCAGCCCTAATAATGTACAACCAATTAGAACAAACAACAGCCCGGAAAGCATGCTAAGGAGCGGAAATTGTTGCGCTGAAAACAACACGCCAAATAAGGGGCCGAGAATTGTACCAGCATTGCCCGTAATGTTCACGTAAGAGAACAACTTTTTATGATGCGCTTTCGGTTGTTTGTATATCAATAAAGATTTCAGTGCTGGGCTGAACAAAGCTCCTCCAAGACCGCCAATTACCGCCATAAACAACAGCAAAGCAGGGGACTGGGCGAATCCCATTCCAGCGAATCCGACGCCTCTGCAGACAAAGCCAATAAACATCATTGTTTTATAGCCCAATTTATCGCCTAGATAACCACCGAACATCATAAACCCTTGCTGGCCTGTTAAACGAAGCGCCAGCAGCAAACCGGCAAAGCTAAGGGAATAGCCAAGTTCGCCAGTGACGTACAACGAAATATAAGGAACAAACATAAAAAAGCTGAACGTCAAAAAGAATTCTGTTCCGATTAAAAGTGTGGCCCGCCACCCATATGTTCGCCAAATTTTCCATGTGCGGTCAGATTCCATCCATCAGTGCCTTCTTTCTTTGCCAAAGCTATGGTCGTTAAAGAAAGCATACCAACTGTTTCGCTGATCAGCAATAAACGGGATTGGCCACAATCTGTATTAAAAACAACTTAAGCCCCGCCGTAGGCGTCATTTAATCGACTTCTTGGTACCGCTCATAGGCAGCTTGCTGGATCGACATATATTCTTCCAAGCCCATCGCTTCAACTTGGGCGACATAATCGTCCCATTCGCTTAGTGGTTTTCTGCCAGTGATGAAAGCGTCTTCTGTTTCGTTGATGAATGTTTCAAGGTCAGCGCCGACGGAATCGCGGAATTGTTGCTCTTCTCTTGTGTAGTTAAAAGCATTCCAAATTTCTTCAGGGGCATTTGCGGCGGCTTTTTCACCATTTTCAATTGAATTGGGCAGCGACTCTGAGCCTTTAAAATAGTGTTCTTGCACATAGCCAGGATAGCTGCCGCCAAGCCAAGTAATGTACGATGCCAATGCTTGGTCTTGCGTCAAACCATCAGGGTTGTCGGTGATTTCTTCCGTATATTCTAGGGAGCCGTCTTCCTGTTTCGTGTACGTTTCTCCTTCTTTGCCCATGAAATAAAACGTAGCGCCTTCCTCGCCAAAGAAGTAATCGATCCACCGCACGGTCGCTTCAGGGTGCTCATTTTTGTCCGTAATCGCGAATGCGCCGACATGGACAAGAGGTGGTTTGACATGGCTGTACAACTTATCACCGTGTGGGCCTTCTAACGCCTCACCGCCAGAATAATGATCTTGATTCATTAATGTTTCTGGGTTGCTCGTTATAACAGCGCCAATTCGTCCTTCTGCTCCTTTTGCCAGCAGTTGACCGCTATCGTGTGTGTAAACTTCAGGATCGATCAGCTCTTCCGTATATAGTTTATTCAAGTATTCGAGAAATTCTTTGTATTTCGGATCGGTACGGAAAAAGCGCAGTTCCCCCTCATTTTCTGGGTCGACGTCAATAAATTTATGGCCAACACCCCGGTTGCCAAATCCCCAAGCCCCTTGAAGCTGTCCGCGAATTTCTGTCATATTTGTTCCTGAAAATGGAATTATTTCTCCTTCAGCTAATTCTGGCGTGTTTTTTACTGCCGTTAAATAGTCATAAAACGCGTCCGTCGTCGTTGGCCGTTCCATCCCTAGTTCGTCAAGCCACTCGTCGTTTATCCATAGCGGCACACCAATCAGCATCGGCAAAAAATCGGGGTCGTAATAGGACGGGAACGAGTAAATGTGTCCGTCTGGCATCGTTAGTCCTTTGCGTAAATCGGGATGTTTGTCTAACGCTGCTTTAAAGTTAGGCGCATATTCTTCGATTAAGTCATCTAACGGGATTAAAATGCCTTGCTCGCCATACGTCGCCAAATCACTCGCGGTCAGCCTGGCAGAATAAAAGGCATCAGGGTAGTTGCCACTTGCAAATAGCAAGTTTCGTTTTTCCGCTAATCCATCGAAAGCGGCAAGCTCAAAATTGATTTTCATGTCTGTCATTTCTTCATACGTTTTCCATACATATGTTTCCTCAAAGTTGTTGGAGTTTGGTTCTGATTTGCCAGTAAAAAACGTCAATTCAATCGGCTCTTTCACAATCGGAAACCCTGATTCGTTAACGATGTCTTTGTTTTCGCTTTCTGTCGCTGTATCTTCGCCAGCGTCTGCACATGCTGTTGTGGCTACTCCTAATGCGGCCACGGCAATCAACAAACAATGCTTTTTCGTCATAACGATATGTCCCCCAATCAATTAAGTTCGCTCATATACGCAGAAAAACCCTAATTAACGCCATGGTTTGGCGCTAATTAGGGTTTTCTCCAGAAAGACTCCACCCGTATATGAACTGTTGTTACGCCATATTATCTGCTAAACATAGGCGAATGTCAATTAAAAAATTGTAAATAATAAGCAAATTAAATGATTGGACATTGACAAAGGAAGCGCATTCAATTATTTTAAAAGGACAACTCGTAAGTGCCTGTTTAATAGCGGGCCTCTAAATCTTAATGACAGATTCACTCTGTCTTAACATTCCTTTTTTATACTAAAAGGGAAAGGTACAAACTGAATATGTGGGTGGAGACGATGAGAAAACCCTTGTAAATGCTGGTCCTAAGCTACGTGTACCAGTGTTTATTAGGGTTTTTTGTTGTGGAAAAAAGGAGGATGGGCATGGACAAATACAGCCATTATTTCTTTGATTTAGACGGGACATTGCTCCATGGGGGCATGTTGTTGCCAGGGGCAAAGGAGCTAGTCGATGCTTTATGCGCCAACGGCAAGCATGTTTATTTTTTAACGAACCATCCTGTTCGCTCTAGGAAAGTACTAAGTGCTGATTTGCAAAAGTTAGGGCTGGAGATTACGTATAACCAGTTGCTTACCCCCGTTATGGGCTTAATCGAATACGTGCACTCGAATGGCTTGGCAAGCAGGAAACTCTATGTGGCCGGTTCGAACATGATTAGAGAAGAGCTCTTTGAACTAGGTTTGCATATAGGTGACTGTGAAAGGGGAAACGGGCCAGAGCAAATAGCTGTGGTGCTTGGCATGTCGCCTGATTTGACGTACCGCCAATTGCAAGAAGCACTTTGGCTCATTCAAAACGGGGCGAGTCTTATTTTGCTCAATGAAGATTTACTTTGCCCGCATCCAAAAGGGTTTTTAATTGATACGGGCTCTTTGGCCCGATTGCTAGACCATCCAAGGTTTGGCCACCAGACAGTGTCAGTCGGCAAGCCATCTTATTGGATGCAAAAAGCGCTATTGCGCGTAATGGAAGGAAAGATAGACGATGCAGTAATCATAGGGGACTCGCTATTAAGTGATATTGGGATCGGCAATGCATTAGGAATCGATACCATTTTAGTCTATTCAGGCGTTACAACAAAAGACCAGCTATTCGGTACGGCTCATCACCCAACTAGTGTCTATGCATCTGTTCAAGAGATCTATCAAACAATAAAGGGGTAAAGCCGTATGTTTACGCAACCGTTTATTCATGCACTGACAGACAGCCAACAAGAAAAAAGGTGCCGCAATTCGAATGTGGACACGATTTTTTTACTTACTGGTAAGATGCATTTGCTGCCTGACCAAGTTTATTGTTTCCAGAAACAAAACAAAAAAGTGTTCGTCCATGTCGATTTGATTTCTGGAATAGAAAGCCACACGCCTGATGGCATGCGTTACATCGCCGAAGTGATCGCACCTGATGGCATCATTAGCACAAGGAGCCAATCGATTATCCAGGCGAAAAAATGTGGGTTAAAGACGATTCAGCGTGTTTTTTTAATTGACACACAAGCAATGGAAAAGGCTGTACAAACGGTTAACAAAATCAAGCCTGACGCAGTAGAAGCGATGCCTGGGTTAATGCCGAGGGTCATAAAGGAATTAGTTGAGATGACTACCGTGCCAATTGTAGCCGGCGGATTGTTTAAAACAAAGCAAGAAATGGAAAACGCGCTTCATGCAGGCGCGGTCGCCGTGTCAGCTAGCATTATTTAGGGGGTACTGTTTGTGGAAAATCGCATTGAACAGGTAAAAAAGCCGCTGAAAACGCCGCCGAAAAGAAGATGGAACGGGATCAAACGCAACTGGGATCTTTATTTGCTTGTCCTTCCGGTTGTGGTCTATTTTTTGATCTTTAAGTATTACCCTATGTATGGCGTGCAAATTGCCTTTAAAGATTTTATCGCCGCCGAAGGAATTTGGGGAAGCCCGTGGGTCGGATGGGAACACTTTATTCGTTTTTTTGAAAGTTTTTATTTTGAACGCTTGATCGGAAATACGATCGGCTTAAGCCTCTATAACTTAGTGATTGGCTTTCCAATTCCGATTATTCTTGCCTTGCTCATTAATGAAATTCGTTATAAAAAAGCAAAGGGTTTTGTCCAGACAGTGACGTATGCGCCCCATTTCTTGTCGACTGTCGTTATCGTAGGAATGCTGTTTTTACTGCTGTCACCTAATGGCCTCGTTAACCAGATTCTCGGCTTGTTAGGCATTTCGGAAATTGCCTTTATGACTTCGCCTGAATGGTTTAAAACGACATACGTGTTTTCCGATGTATGGCAGCAAATGGGTTGGAGCTCGATCATTTATTTGGCTGCTCTTGCCGGCATTGACCCACAGCTGCACGAAGCCGCTAAAATCGACGGCGCTAGCCGCTTAAGGCGAATTTGGCATGTCAACTTGCCAGGGATTCGCTCGACGATCATCATCTTGCTGATTTTGCAGACAGGGAGCATTGTGAGCGTTGGTTTTGAAAAAGTATTTTTAATGCAAAACCAGCTCAACATGGAAGCATCTGACGTGATCGCTACCCATATTTACCGAACAGGAATCGCAGGCGCCCAATACAGTTATTCGGCAGCAATCGGTCTATTTGAATCAGCGATTAACTTTTTTATTCTGATTTTTGTCAATTACACAGCAAAGAAAACAAGCCAAACGAGTTTGTGGTAGGGGAGGAATGTACATGAAACAAAGCACAGGCGATCGCCTTTTTGGTATAGCCGTTTACATGTGTGTGGCGCTTATTACATTAATCGTTTTGTATCCACTCGTTTATGTGCTTAGTGCTTCGTTTAGCGATCCAGCAGCCATTTTAAGGGGGGATTTGTGGTTGTTCCCAATCGATCCAACGATCGAGTCCTATAAAAGCGTGTTTCAAAATGAAGACGTCTGGATAGGGTTTCGCAATACTTTTCTCTATACGACTTTAGGAACGGCCTTCAATTTGCTTTTGTCGATTATGGTCGCCTATCCGCTATCACGAAAAGACTTTTATGGCAGAAACGTGTTGACGATTTTTCTTGTTTTTACGATGTTCTTTAGCGGGGGAATGGTGCCAACCTATTTGCTCGTCCGTGATTTAGGGATGTTGAACACGATTTGGGCAGTGATCGTGCCTGGGGCAGTATCGGTGTACAATGTCGTTATTATTCGCACATTCTTCCAGAATATCCCTAATGAACTGCGGGAATCGGCAGAGTTGGATGGCTGTTCCAACATCCAATATTTAATCAAGATATTGTTGCCGTTGTCAAAGCCCGTGATTGCGGTCATGGTTTTGTTTTACGGCGTCAGCCAGTGGAATGCTTTTTTTGACGCATTGATTTATTTAACGGACAGAAATCTTTTTCCCCTTCAACTGTTCTTAAGGGAAATGCTGATCCAAGATCAACTGTCTGAAATGGTACAAGTGAGCGATTCGACATTAGACAACCACGCCTTAACAGTGGAAGGCTTAAAATATGCGGTTGTTGTCGTAGCCAGCTTGCCAATGTTGGTGTTGTATCCATTTTTGCAACGTTTTTTCGTAAAAGGTGTCATGATTGGTTCCATCAAAGGGTAATGAAAACGCGGTTAAACCATAAACATGAGAAGACAAAGGGAGGAAAGAAGATGGACGTACAAGCAATTGCCCATAGAGGCTATTCCGCAAAGTATCCTGAAAACACACTTGCCGCTTATGAAGCAAGCATAGATCTTGGATTTTCCCATATTGAGGTAGATGTTCACTTAAGCCGTGATGAAGTGCCTGTCATTATGCATGATAAAACCGTCGATCGCACAACCAATGGCACTGGCCTAATTAATGCCTATACATTAAAAGAGCTGCGCCGTTTAAAAACGAGCGGCAACGAACGGATTCCGACACTTGAAGAAGTGTTAGACTTGGCAAAAGGGCGCGTGAAAGTCGCAATCGAGTTAAAGCAAATCGAGAACATGTATCCCCGGTTAGAGAGGAAGGTAGCCGCATTAATAGAGGAAAAAGGAATGGCCAATGACGTCTACGTCAATTCATTTAACCACGAATCAATGAAGACGTTGAGGGAGGTTGCCCCCGATTTGGAAATTGGCTTAATCAAAAGTGACGCATCGCCAGCATTGTTTCCTTATATGGAACAAATACAGGCGTCCTCTATTGCAATGGAACTTCGTTTCTATACAGAGGCCTTTGCCGATCAGTGCAAGGAGCGTGGCTATCAGCTCATTGTTTGGCCAATTGACACAAAAGAAGCGTGTGAAAGAATGGCGAAAAGGCCCGGCGTGCTATGTACGGTAAACGAATTGGAGCTGTTCAAAGAGAACTACCATGCCTAACTATTGGGCACATATCGAAATAATAACGAAGATGCGCAACTGTATGAACAGCGCCATTTCTAAACCACAAAAAAGTGTAAAAGGAGAGCAAATATTTCCCACAGGGAATTAAGCCATTTTTGACGAAATATACGAATGGGACCAATGCTTTGACGTTTTTGATAAGGGAGTGGAAATGTTTGTTGTAAAACAACGCGGAGTGAATAGCGACGTTTAACGGCCTTGCCGGGAAGCACCAACCCATTTGAAGGAGTGTGTAAAACATATGAAAGTAGGATTGAGTTCATACAGCCTGTTGCAAGCGTTAAAAGATGGGCGCACCACAATAGTGGATGCCCTTCAGTGGGTAGCCGACAATGGCGGCACCCATATGGAGCTCGTCCCTTATGGCTTTTCGGTTGTAGATGACTACGAATTGGCGACAAAGTTGAAAGACAAAGCAGCGGAAACAGGGATTGAGTTATCAGCCTACTGCATGCCAGCCAATTTCATCCAGCCGACGGAACGAGCTTTTCAGGAAGAAGTTGAACGTATCCAAAAACATGTCGATGTCGTCCATCATATGGGCATTAAGCTTTTGCGCCATGACGTGACAGCGTTTTCGCTCCCGCCGGAACAGCGGACAGTCCATTATTTTGACGACCACTTTGAGGAAATGGTTCGAGGGTGCCAGCTGATTGCTGATTATGCCAAACAGTATAGCATGACAACAACAATTGAAAATCACGGCTTCAATGTCCAGTCAAGTGACCGTGTCCAGCGCTTGCTTCGCGCTGTTGATCGCGACAACTTTAAGACGACACTTGATATTGGAAACTTTCTTTGTGCAGACGAAGATCCGCTTGTTGGCATCCGTAAAAATTTGCCTGATGCAGCGACCGTCCATTTTAAAGATTTCTACGTGCGCCCATACTACGAGAATCCCGGGGAAGGGCCATGGTTTCGAACAGTAAACGGCAATTATTTGCGCGGTGCCATCGTCGGCCACGGCGAATTGCCGATCCGAGAAATTATCCGCCTACTAAAAGTCCACCATTATGATGGCTACATCGCTGTTGAATTTGAAGGGATGGAAGATTGCTTTACCGGCTCGAGAATCGCTATGAATAACGTCAAGCGTTTGTGGAATGAAGTGGCACTAGACGGCTGGAAAGTAACGGCAGAGGAGGTGAGCAATGAATGCGTGTAGCAGTAATTGGTTTAGGGACAATCTCTGACATGCATATAAAATCGTACGCAGCCAATGCAAACGCGGAGCTGTATGGCTTGTGTGATGTCAATGAAGGGCGTGCCTATGAAAAAGCGGCGCTCTATGGCGTTGCAAACGTATTTACCGATGCAGATGATGTCTTTGCCGATCCGAATGTCGATGCGGTCAGCATATGCACTTGGAATAAAACACATGCAGACTTGGCTGTGGCGGCGCTCCGAGCAGGAAAGCATGTTCTTGTAGAAAAGCCGCTGGCGCTGACTGTCGCCGAGGCCAAAAAAGTGCAAGCGGCAGCACAGGAGGCGAACACGATCTTGCAAGTCGGCTATGTTCGCCGTTTTGGGGCAAATACTCAAGTGCTGAAGGCGTTCATTGATAACGGAAAACTTGGCGATATTTATTACGCAAAGGCTTCACTGTTGCGGCGCGTCGGCAATCCTGGCGGGTGGTTTTCGAACAAAGAGCTGTCTGGAGGTGGCCCGCTTATTGACTTAGGTGTTCACATCATTGACTGTTGCTGGTACTTAATGGGGCGGCCAAACGTTGAACGAGTAACGGGCCATGTCTATGATAAACTCGGAAACCGCAGCAACATTGAGCACCTTTCGTTCTATAAAACAGCTGACTACGATGCAGCCACGAATACAGTTGAAGATTTAGCCAATGCCTTAATAACGTTTGAAAATGGCAGCTCGCTTATGGTTGACGTTTCGTACTCCCTTCATACCAAAAAAGACCACCTTTCCATGCAGTTATTCGGAACGAAAGGCGGTGCTGAGCTAGAACCAGCACTAACCCTTGTAGCTGAAGAACAAAATACGATTTTAAACATTGAGCCGCAATTGGATCATCCCACGTTCCATTTTGACAGTGCGTTCCAAAAACAAGTGGATGCGTTTGTGGAAGCGTGCTTAACTGGCGCTCCTTCTCCTGCTCCTGCCGAAGATGGGCTAGCATTAATGAAAATGTTGGAAGGCATTTATTTGTCTTCTGAGCGGAAACGGGCGATTAGCTTGTAAAAAGGCTGTCTTTGTTTAGGTGAAAAGCCTAATTTCTCTTTGGAGAAATTAGGCTTTTGTTGGCGATTGAAAAATGACGTAAAGATTGTCCAAGCTATACTAGAGCGCGAGTAAACATAGGTGGTTTGAAGGCTGCATCATCCCCTAAATTTCCCATCTATATTCATCTTTCCTATTTCGCATCATAATGTCTGAAAGGACCCCATTGGCAAATAGGAGATCGTGATGAAACTTAAACTATACTTTTTATCCACTTGGAGTGTGCTTGATCCAATTTATTTTTATATTTCCCGGCTTCATTATCCAGAAAGTGCGAAAACCAATACAACCGTTTTTCGAATCAAGCAAATTCGCTATAAAGGGCCGAAAGTTTGTTTGGCAGATGGACAGGAAATTTGCAAAAATGATGTGCTCGTAAAAATTCACTTGCATAATGTCCGCTTAATTAAAGAACTATTTACTATTGATAACGATTTAAAAAAGGCAAAAGTTTTAGTGCAAAAAGTAAAAGAATCGATGCCTCCTCTCGCCTTTTACATAGAGAGGCAAGAAAATGTGGAGGACATTAAAGGGATTATTGGCGTAACGATGTTAAACAGGGGCTGTGAACGACTCGGATTTGAAGCACACCCTATTCGAAATCGCTTTTATAAGGGGTTAAAAAGGTTATCGCAACATCCAATTTTTTTGCTGTCTATGTCAAAATTTCCTACTAAATCACGGAAAATCCCTTCCCCGATGTACGTGTTTATGTCTAAACAACGTCTGTTGGAAAAGTACGGCCCAAAGCTAGTGCAGTCCTAAAGCATGAGAAAGACACTGCCATCACAATATAGCCATTTAACTCAGGAATTTTTACTTAGTTTTTATATTTTCCATGAAAAAATACCCGCTAATGATAAAAGACCTGAGTATATATACCTGAATTAAGCGAGTGGATTTTTCTTGTAACAAAATATATTGCCAGAATAGACTGTTTTATGGTCTGGAAACGTTAGCGGTATGCGCAAAAAGAGCACAAAACGAGGTGCATAATGAGTCTAAATTCCTTCATTTAGAGGAACGTACGTTCTTTAATCTGGCGTAAAGAAGAGATATAGTCAGAAAAGAGTCTTTAGGCTTGAACGATCATGCTTGATGGCAAGTTGATGTGGAAGGTAAGTGGGTATTTAGGACCTGGTATTTCCTTTAATTTACTTCAATTAAAAAGTTTTATAGGTATATTTTGTAATTAAAGTCATTATATTCAAACTGATGCCGAGCGAAATGAGCGGTTTTGCTTGCTGGGCTATACGACTATGGACTCTGGACTATTGAAAGCCTTTTAATTTCGGGCTATATTGCTTGGTGGAAAGAAGAAGTTATGACCTACTACTAAGAGGCGACTTTAATACGGGAGGAGTGATTGGAATGTCCACGTTATCTAGGGTGGAAACAGCCCGAACGGATAAACAAAAAAAGCGGGTTCAACGCATGGAAAGAACGAAAGCAGGTGTTTTGTCCTCTGTAGCAATTGGAATGGCAGGTTGCTCCCAAAGTTCGGCTATGGCTTCTGCTGATTTACCGACAATTGGAACTGGTGTTGAACAAGTAGCCATTGCGGCCCATGGGAGTTTTTTAGAAGCTCCTGCCATTAGGCAATCGCCAATAGCGTATAAAATGCTGCTGGCCTCACTAGTCGAGAAGCGAACCGACAATACAGGTACATTTTTATATACACTTAAAGATGGTGACGTAGAAACGAATGTTTATGGATTTAAAACAACCAGTGAACCTACATATGAAGAAAGTGTCGAAACCGATAATGAAACAGGTAGTCTCGAAGCAACATCTGAACATAACAAGTTGGACAAAGCGGAACCAGCGCAGAAGCAAACACATTCAAAAGAAACAACAACACTTGCTGGAGAGGATGATTCGAGTAGCCACGGCACAGAAACGACAAATGATACGATAAATGATGATTCTTATTCAAATAAATTGGAAGGCCTTGCAGTTAATACCAATAATGAGGCAGAAAAGGATGGTGGCGGCGTGGCAGAAACAGAATCAACATCACAAGATGAAACTGGTGAACAAGAGAATGAAAGCAATAATTTAGACCAGCAAGAGAGCCCGGCCAATCAGGAAATCATCCAATGGAACAATCATGGCCAAGTAGTCGAAATTAACGGAAATCGCTTTGCCATTGAAACCGAGTATGGACCAAAATGGTTTGTCCTTAGTGAAGGGTTGGAGTCAAGTTTTGAATCCGTGCGTACTGGCATGGTTTTAAGCATCTACTTTACAGAACAAAATGGCGAGAATGAAGTTTCAACCTTCTTTATTACATACACCCCTGATGAAGGGGAACGTGCCCAGTTTGTGGACGCAACCTTTTTAGGCTATGCAGGAGAAAACAAGCAAAGCATCCTTGTTTACATCCCCCACCAAGAAGTCATTTATGACTTGTCAAAACAATTGCAAAAACGTGATCTTGACAAGGAGTTTGAGCACGGGGCAGCGATTACAATAGGCACCGTGATGCATGATGATGGGTCCGTGACGGTTGAATCAATTGAAACAACCTTATAAATGCCAATAAGTAGGCACCATTATCCTAAATAGAAAACGCTTGCGGGAAACCCGTTATCTACAGGCTGAACCTTGCGCGCAACGTGCAAGGTTTTTCCGCATTCAAAAAAGGAGGAGCGCCCCTGTCAATGAAGAATATAGAGAGCAAAGGGCGTCAAGTATTGTAGGGAGCGCTGGCATGAGTTAATCAAACGTTTAATGAATAGCCAACAAGTCCGATGATAACAGATTGAAAAGTGAATGAACTGACATTAAAATGAAACCAAATCACCGATGGGGAAGGAGAGGCATGGATATGGATTTAAACGTCAAAGGCAAGTCGGTACTTGTGTTTGCTTCAAGCAAAGGAATTGGTCGGGCGATTGCTGGCGAATTTGCGGCAGAAGGAGCAAGCGTTGTTCTAGCTAGCCGAGATATTAACGCATTGGAGACAGCAGTTGGAGAAATACAGGCGCATACAGGCAATCCCCAGATTGCGTGTTGCCGCTGCGATATGACTAGAGCAGAAGATATTGAGGCAGCGCTGGCTTTTGCAAACGAAAAACACGGGGCTATCGATGTCTTAATTAACAATTCTGGAGGCCCGCCAGCTGGGGGAATTGACCAGTTTGAAGATGGCGACTGGCAAAATGCTTACGAATTAAACTTACTAAGCTACGTGCGCGCCATCCGTGGCGTGCTGCCATACATGAGGGCGCAAGGCGGTGGCCATATATTGAATGTCACGTCTTCATCGATAAAGCAGTCACTTGACAATTTGCTGTTGTCAAATACGTTCCGCGCGGGGGTACTAGGCCTTGCCAAAAGCCTAGCGCAAGAGTTGGCAAAAGACAACATTCTTATTAATACGTTAGGTCCAGGGCGCATTGCCACGGACCGGGTTGAAAGCCTTGACCGTTTAGCCGCAAAAGAAAAGCAAATGTCATACGAAGACGTAAAACAGGCTTCAGAAAAAAGCATCCCTCTTGGGCGTTACGGCAAACCAGAGGAGTTTGCCAAGCATGCCGTTTTTCTCTGCTCTGGAGCTAATACGTATGTGACTGGACAAGCGTTTCTCGTCGACGGCGGATTAGTGAAAGCTTTGTAATCTTTGGTTTGGCTGAAAGGCACTGTATCATGAAGGCAAGAAGCAGACTACATGTACGTTGGAAGAGAGGGATCCGTGTATGCGCTTGTTTCGTCCTGTTCAGGCGCCATGGTTGCAGCAAGAAAGCGATGATAGCTACCAGTATACTGAGTATGCGCCAAGCTTTGATTTATCCGCCTATGTGGCCTGTTATTGGACGAGCTCGTTCCAAGGAGGGAAAGCGCGACACCAATCGTATTCTTCCAGATGGATGCGTCGATTTAATTGTTTCGATCACTGACAATAACGCACAGGCATTTGTGGCCGGTTTTATGAATCGATTTGACGTTTTGCCGTTGACAGAGCCAACCTTTTCTTTCGGAATCCGCTTCTATTCGGATTCGGTCCATACATTATTGCGCCACCACCCTGCTGATTTTGGAGACGGAGGCATTGAACTAGAGCTAGTATGGGGGAATCCAGCCTTTGAAATCGCCGAGACGATCGCACAAGCCCGCGATATGAAGGAGAGAATTGCGGTCGTTGAGGCGGTCTTACGAAAAAAACTAGATAAGGCATATCGACCGGAACGCTTGTTTGAGCGCTGCATGGGTCATATTTTTGCAAACAAAGGTATGCTCTCTGTCCGTAAGCTTGCAGAAATGGAACATTACAGTGAGCGGACTGTGCGCCGTACGTTTGCCCATGAGCTTGGCGTTTCCCCGAAAGAAGTATTGGAAGTCGTCCAATTCCAAAGTTTGTTAGTAGGCTTGCAGCAAAACGTCCATGCACGTCTTGCTGATTTGGCTCTATTATACGGCTATGCCGACCATGCCCATTTGTCGAATCAATTTAAGCGTTTTTACGGATTGGCCCCACAGACAGTAATGGCACAAATCGCGTGCCAAGCAACAAATCGTTAAAAGTTGTCCGGTTTTTTCAAGCTCCGATTGGGATAATAGGCAATAATGGCCTTATAGCCTATTGAAAGGAGTCATTTGTTATGACGATAAAATTAGATATGGTCGGAATTGTGGTTGCCAATATGAGAGAAGCGCTTGATTTTTACCGATTGCTTGGCTTTCAAATAGCGGAAACGCACAATGACGACATGCACGTTGAAATTGACCAGGAAGGGGTTCGCCTGGCGTTTGATAAGCTGGAAATGGCAAAGGGAATTTACGGCAGCTGGGAAGAGCCAACGGGGCACCGGGTTGAGCTGGCCTTTCGTTGTGAAAGCAGGGAAGCGCTGGACCAGCTTTATGCGAAGATTGTCCACAAAGGCTATGTTGGCTATAAAGAGCCATGGGATGCCTTTTGGGGGCAACGTTATGCGATTGTCCAAGACCCAGACGGGAATTTAATTAGTTTGTTTGTATAAAAGACAACAGCGATTTAAACCTGTTTTGTTTAAATCGCTGTTGTTGCTTATGTTTGAGCGTTTTCCCCACATTCCATCCTAGCGACAAAACAATCAAACATAATGCGCGCCGCCATAGCAGTAGTGATGTCTTGATGGTCATACAGTGGATTGACTTCTGCAATATCAAACGCATCAACGATGGGGTACAACGCATCTAGAATCGCGAAACTTTGAACTGGCGTCAGCCCGCCTGGTTCGTTGGCGCCGACTCCTGGTGCGTATGCCGGATCGAGAACATCCATATCATATGTTAAATAAACAAGATCGACGTTTTCCATTACGGATTTAATCTGTTCGGCAATGGCCAACGGATCTGACTGGTGAACTTCCTGCGCGGTAATTTGGTGAATGCCGATATCTTTTAAATAGTTGGCGTACCAAGGGTAATTATAACTGCGTACCCCTACTTGGACAATGTCTTTAGCAGAAACATGTTCAAGCTCAATCGCTCTGCGCATTTGGCTGCTCTGTGAAAACCTCCCTTGGACAGGGGATTCGTCAACGAGGTCAAGATGGGCATCAAACTGGATAATGCCTATCCGTTTTCCAGGGTTCTGGTCGTGCAGCGCCTTAATGAGCGGATAGGAAATCGAGTGGTCGCCGCCAAGCACAAAGGGAAAGGCATGATCAGCAAGCACTGCTTTCAGTTTTGCCTCTGCCTGTGCAAACGTTTGGTCTGTGCTGTAGGCAGCAATTTCAATATTGCCATAATCGGTTAACGCGTTTTTCGGCAATGTGAACGTTTTTCGCTTTTCTACATTGTACACTTGGTTGTTTTCGATGCGATTGGCAAACCAGGCAAAGGCTTCTCGTATTTTTTCTGGAGCAAACCGAGACCCAGGCCGTCCAAGGGAGGCCCCTCCATCCCAAGGGAAACCGACAATGCCAAAAGTAGAATATGGTTTCATGCTTGATGCACTCCTTTATCTTCTAGATGTGTAACTTCTACCTTGTTTGGAACACTTCGGCGTGTGTAGCAAACATAAAGGACAGCTCCAGCTGCGAGCCAGATGAAAAAGAGGATATACTCCGTCATGCCCATCGAAATCGGCGTACCAGGAATCAGCATTGCGGCTAGCAAGACCGCCGAAAAAAACGTAGCAGCATAAGCCATGTAGATGCCGCCTGGCATTTTATATGGTTTTTGTAAATGTGGCTGTTTGAGGCGAATGGTGACGGCCGCAAATGCCATACAAAACCATGCAATGAGAAAAGCAATTCCTCCCATAATAACGAGTGGGAGTAGGGCGCCACTGCCAAATAAGGTTCCGACAATAGAAAAGGCCGCCATTGCCCACACCGTTTTGTGAGGCGTTTTATAACGAGTATGCTTTGCTGCAAATCCTTTAGGGATAAAACCGCGAGCCGCAAATGATTGAATCAGACGGCTTCCGGCCAGTAAAAAGCCATTGAAAGTCGTAATGACGCCAAGCAGCACGCCAAATACGACAATAAGCGGCAACAACATTGAACCTGAACGGGCTTCTAATGCATGGATAAGAGGGAGCGCCCCCATTTCCCCCATTTCAGAGGCAGGCATTAAAAAGGCAGAAGCAAGAACAATAACCATATACAGCCCACCGCCTAAAAGGATTGTCCCGACGGTGACTTTGCCTAAGTTTTTGTAGTTAATGCTTGCTTCAGCCTCGTCAACCGTTTTTGAAACAGTATCAAAGCCATTCATAAAAAATAGAATCGAGGAGACCGCCAAAATAATGCCGTTAAATGCATGCCCATTTTCTGTCTGCAACAAAGGTGCTGCATTCTGAGGATCGCCTAGGAAAAAGCCGCCACCTAAAAAAGCAAGGAATGTGACAAGCATCATCGCTGTAGCAATCGTTTGAAAGCGTGCTGACAATGTCGCGCCACGGTAGTTCAACCAGGATAGACCGAAGATCATCGCTAAACTGAGCAGAATGTGGGGCAAATAGACGACTTGTCCCATTAGCGTGTAAAGGGGATACGAGTTTAATAGCGGAAAAACGTAAGCGAACAAGAGTGGCACGGAAATCGCAACCCATGGCAAGATAATAAGGTAGCCTAAAATCAGAAACCAGCCACAAATAAATGCTGGCCATTTGCCAAGTGCATAATGGGTATAGGCAAATTCGCCACCGCTTAATTTTAGGCTGGACGTGAGCTCTCCATAAACAAAGCCAATTGGAATGACAAGCAGTATTGTCACTGCTAAGGCAATGATTGCGCCTAGGCTTCCTGCCGAGGCCATCCATTGGGGCACAGAGATCACCCAACCGATGCCGATCATGCTGCCGAATGCCAGTCCAAAGAAGTCAGTAGTAGTCATTCCTTTTTTCTTCATCGTCTGTTGTGCTCCTGTTGCATAAGATTTTTGTATAAAAATGCATTAATTCTTATTATATTAAACGTTGTCCTTGTATTTATCAATAGTTTAATTGCCGAAAACGAATATATATTCATGGTGGCGTTTGAGTTCATATCCAATAAAAGAAGGATTTTCCTTTTTCTTTGTTGAATTTGATTTAAAAAGGGCCAAGTCATATATATACGAGGACAGCAAAGCGGTAGTGGCATGATTGAACAAATGCTGCTAGGCGTGGCGAGGAACAAAGCAGATACAAGACCAGTAGATAGTAGTCCATAACTTCAGAGACTAGACAAGCAAGACGAAAAAGGAGGACCAATGGTGGGGTTGCTTGAAAAAATGTTGCCGCTTACAGAAGAAGAAAAAGACATTCTTGAATATCGGCGTGTAATGAAAGCACGTTATAC
Organism: Shouchella rhizosphaerae; assembly: GCF_900142675.1. Classification (GTDB taxonomy): domain Bacteria; phylum Bacillota; class Bacilli; order Bacillales; family Bacillaceae_D; genus Shouchella; species Shouchella rhizosphaerae. The sequence goes on from NZ_FRBS01000006.1 coordinate 103,519, forward strand.
ATCAAAGCAACAATTTATTATTGAAGCCAATAAGTTTCTTGCCCCAGGGACAGAAATCATGATCCGCAAGCATACGCGCTTTATTGATTTTCCTCCACACAGGCATGACTACATTGAAATGAATTATGTCTATAACGGCAGTTTAAAGCAAACGATTGGCGATCGTGCAGTCGAATTGCAAAAAGGGGAGCTGGTTGTATTAAACCAGCATATTGAACACGAGATCGAGGCATGCGGTACAGAAGATATCATTATTAATTTTATTATTCAGCCGTCTTTTTTTAATTACATTTTCTCCTTTTTAAATGTGGAAGGGCCGTTTTATTCATTCCTCATCGACAGCATTCATGGTAGCGAACCGCTAGGACAGTTCCTCTATTTTAAATGTGCAAAAGAAGCGTCTGTGCAACAACTGCTGAGGAAAATGGTTGAGGAAATGATGGAGCCAGACGCTTATTCGCAAGCGTCCATTAAGTTGTATGTCGGCATGCTCATGATTGAGTTGGCAAAGAAAGCGAATACATTAGATGGAAAGCAAAAGCTGTCTTTGCACAACCAATGGATTCGGCAAACGTTTGCTTATATCGATGAGCAGTACAAACACGCTTCTCTATATGAGCTTGCTGAACGGCTGAACCAGCCCCATTACTTGCTTAGCAAAGTCATCAAGAAGCAGACGGGAAAAACATTTAAAGCGCTGTTACAAGAAAGGAGACTGGACATAGCAAAGGAGTTGCTCGTTCAGTCGGACTTACCTGTATCCGTTATTGCGCAAGAAATTGGCTATGACAACTTCAGCTATTTCTATCAAATTTTTAAGAAGCATTTTCATACGACTCCTCTCGTTTATCGAAAAAAACACGCGTCATCGCCTCCTCAATGATGCGTTTGGCCGAAGACAAGCGCTTGACCCGTCGCCGTTTGTCTCGGTCACCTACTCATGAACCCTCTGTGCTATTCCTATCTTCCTTTTTCAGACCTCCCTATCTAACATGCGTTTTCAACCAGTCTAATTGATTCAATATTTGCAAATAACGACAGTATTTTGGTGAATGACGCTATAGTGGCTTCCGTGACAAACACGTAAGATACAAGTAATCGTTCTATAGCGAGAAAGGGGGAGGAACATTGGGGGAATATCGGCTGGCCGTTGATATTGGCGCCTCAAGCGGCAGGGTGATGGCCGGCAAAATAAGCGAGGCTGGCATCGATTTACAAGAGGTCTACCGGTTTGACAATCAGGCTCAATTAATGGGCGGCCATTATTGTTGGGACGTTGACCACTTGTTTGGCGAAATCAAGAAAGGCATACGAGTGGCAGTTCAATCAGGGTTACAGCCAGTTAGCATTGGCATGAATACATGGGCGGTAGATTTTGTCCTTCTCGATGAAAAAGGCGAGCGGTTAACAGACGCTATCTCCTACCGTGACCCGCGCACAAACGGGGTGATGGAAGGTGTGATCGAGACTTACGGAAAAAAGGCATTATACGAACGGACGGGTATTGCTTTTCAGCCTTTTAACACTCTTTACCAACTATTGGCGTTAAAAAAACAAAACCCGGAGTTGCTTGAGCAAGCCCATGCATTTCTAATGGTGCCCGATTATTTTCATTTTTTGCTGACAGGTGTGAAAGTCAATGAGTATACGAACGCAACGACAACCCAGTTAGTCAATGTCCATACAAAGGATTGGGATAGACAACTACTGAAAGAGTTCGGTTTGCCTTGTGGAATGTTTCAGCCATTGCAGCATCCTGGCACAAAGATCGGTTCTTTGACAGAAAGCATGGAAAAAGAACTGGGCGTCCAACTCGAAGTCATTGTGCCCGCTACCCATGACACAGCTTCAGCCATTGCGGCGCTCCCAGAAAAACAAACATCGGTTTACATCAGCTCAGGCACGTGGTCGCTCATCGGCATTGAAAACCGCACGCCGATATGTAGCCAGCAGGCGATGGCTGCCAATTTTACGAATGAAGGCGGCGTTGGCTCCCGTATTCGCTTTTTAAAAAACATCATGGGCTTATGGATGATCCAAGAAGTACAAAGGCTGCTCCCTGGGCATTGGAGCTTTTCTCAACTGGCGCAAGCAGCGAGTGAGTCAACGTATACCGGGGAAATGGATGTCGATCAACATCGTTTTCTAAAGCCAGAAAACATGATCGAGGAAATTCAACAAGCTTGCCGTGAAAAGGGGCTTGCTGTTCCTGAATCGCCAGGTGATTTGGCTAAGTGTATTTATGATAGTCTGATTGCCAGTTATGACAAAGCTGTAACCGAAATTGAAGCTATTTCAGGAAAGCCATATGAGCAAATCCATATTATTGGCGGCGGGGCGCTGAACAAGGAGATTAACCAACGTTTAGCAAACCGGACGAACAAAACGGTGATCGCTGGTCCAACTGAGGCAACTGCTGTTGGCAATCTGCTTGTGCAAGCGATTGCAGACGGAGAGCTTTCTCGCATAGAGGAAGGTCGTGCACTAGTCAGGACAGCGTTTCCTGTTACTTACTTTCTACCACAAAGGAGTGAATCGCACGTGTCGAGTCGATTTGAAAGCGCTAAAGTGCAATATGAACAATTAGGTATAGATGTCGAGGCAGCATTCGCGAAAGTAAAACAAGTGCCCATTTCTGTCCACTGCTGGCAAGGAGATGACCTTCATGGAACAGAGGTGATTGCGAACGAGTTGTCTGGAGGCATTGATGTAACGGGGAATCATCCGGGCAGAGCGCGGAATGGTGAAGAGCTGCGGCGTGATTTGGAAAAAGCGCTAAGTTTAATTCCTGGAAAGCACCGCGTCAATCTCCACGCCATGTATGCCGAAACGGATGGCGTGCCAATTGAACGCGATCAATTGAAGACTGAGCATTTTGAAAAGTGGGTTAAATGGGCGAAATCATTAGGCATTGGCCTTGATTTCAACCCAACGGTGTTCAGCCATCCTAAGGCTGCTGATGGACTGACGCTTGCCCACCCAGATGAGGAAATCCGCACATTTTGGATTAACCATTGTAAGGCATGCCGGAAAATTGCTGCCTATTTTGGGGAACAGTTGGGGACGCCATCGCTAGTAAACATTTGGGTGCCAGACGGTTATAAAGATACGCCTAGTGATCGGCTAACGCCACGGAAGCGTTTAAAAGAGTCTTTAGATGCGATTTATGCAGACGAATACGACCCAATGCTTGTTCTTGATACCGTTGAAAGCAAATTGTTTGGCATCGGTTCAGAAGCGTACGTTGTCGGGTCACACGAGTTTTATTTAAACTATGCGAACCAAAACAACAAGCTGTATTTGCTTGACACCGGTCATTTTCATCCAACAGAAGTCGTTTCTAACAAACTATCAGCGATGTTGTTATTCCACGATCAGTTGGCATTGCACGTTTCCCGTCCTGTCCGCTGGGATAGTGACCATGTAGTCACCTTTGACGATGAGCTCCGAGAAATTGCGATTGAACTAGTCCGTAACGATGCTCTTGGCAACATCCATATTGGTCTTGATTTTTTTGATGCAAGCATTAATCGTGTCGCTGCCTGGGCCATTGGCACGCGCAATATGGCAAAGGCGCTATTGTATGCAGCCTTAATGCCCCATCGCCATTTAAAGCAGTTGCAAGATGAAGGCGATTTCACGTCGCGCTTAGCCATGCAAGAACAGCTAAAAACGTATCCGTTTGGCGACATGTGGGATGAGTATTGCAAACGCCAAGGAGTGCCGACAGAAACCGAGTGGCTAGATGTCGTCAAGGAATACGAACAGCAAGTCCAACTGAAGCGTGAAAGCGAAAAAGCGAAGCAACGCTAATTTACTAGAAAGAGGGATCGTCATGGTACAACATCTGTGGAATGTGGAAGAAGCAAGCAAATTGTGTCAAGGGCTCGATGAGTTGGTGTACCGCTCCAATTTGATTGGCGCCGACCGATCTGTCTGCAATTGGGGCGGCGGCAATACGTCGATGAAAACGACTGAAATTGACTTTCGCGGCAATGAAGTTGACGTTATGTGGGTCAAAGGCAGTGGCTCTGATCTGGCTACAATGGGAGCAAACAACTTTACGGGCTTGCGGCTTGACGATGTCTTGCCGCTGAAAGAACGGGAAGCAATGACAGATGAGGAGATGGTCGCCTATTTGGGGCATTGCCTAATCGACCCTCGTCACCCGCGCCCGTCGATTGAAACGCTGCTTCACGCTTTTCTGCCATTTAAGCATGTCGACCACACTCACCCAGATGCCATCATTAGCCTATGTTGTGCTGAAAATGGCCGCGAATTGGCAGAAGAGCTATTTGGTGACCGCTTTGTATGGGTGCCTTACATTCGCCCTGGCTTTGCGCTGTCTAAAATGATTGCAAAACAAGTAGACGCGAACCCGAAAGCGGAGCTTGTGCTAATGGAAAAACATGGCCTTGTCGTCTGGGGAGAAACAGCTAAAGAAAGTTATGACCGCACGATTTCTGTGATTAATGAAGCAGAGCAATTTATCGAGAAAAAGCGAGGCAAAAACGCGCCTTTTGGCGGAGCTGCGACAGCAGGGCTAAAAAAAGAAGAGCGCCAAGCATTGCTGGCCAACATCATGCCGGCGCTACGGGGGGCAGTGGCCCATAATGGGCGGAACATGATTGTGACCTATGATGATAGCGATCCTATCCTTGAATTTGTCAACAGCAAAGAGGCAAAGGAGCTATCGCAAATTGGCGCTGCCTGCCCTGACCATCTTGTCCATACGAAGCGATTGCCTTTGTTTATCGATTGGGTGCCTGATGCAAGTGACGAAGTAGGCTTGAAGCAAGCGGTGCTTAACGGAATAGCCGCATACAAAGAGGAATACATTCGCTACTTTGAGCGCAACCGCCGTGAAGGCGACACGATGTTTGAACCGTCGCCGCGCGTGTTGCTCATCCCAGGCATCGGCCTGATTAGCAGCGGCAAGGCGGTTGAAAACGCAAAAGTGAGCCGCGCTCTTTATGAACGAGCGATTGCGGTCATGCGTGGAACGAATGCATTAGGCTCGTTTGTTTCACTAAATGAAGCCGAATCGTATGAAATTGAATATTGGCCATTGGAGCTTTACAAACTATCGCTTGCTCCAAAAGAAGCAACGTTCTCGCGCAAAGTGGCGTTTGTGACAGGGGGAGCAGGGGGCATCGGCAGCGAAACGTCCCGGCAATTCGCTGCGCAAGGCGCACACGTCGTGTTGGCTGACCTCAATCTTGAAAGGGCAGAAGAAGTAGCGGCAGAAATAAATGGGCAATTCGGTGCTGGCCGGGCACTTGCACTAAAAATGGATGTCACAGATGAACAAGCAGTCAAGCAAGCTTTTGCCGACGTAGCCCGGACATACGGGGGCGTTGACATTGTTGTCAACAATGCCGGCCTTGCCACATCAAGCCCTTTTGATGAGACGACTTTACAGGAATGGCAGCTCAATCTCGATGTGCTTGCGACAGGCTACTTTCTCGTCGCCCGCCAAGCCTTTGCGCAAATGAAAGAGCAAGGCACAGGCGGTAGCATGGTGTTTATCGGCTCGAAAAATTCGGTTTACGCAGGAAAAAACGCATCAGCCTACAGCGCAGCCAAAGCGATGGAAGCCCATCTCGCCCGCTGCATTGCCGCTGAAGGGGGCACCTACGGAATCCGCGTTAATACGGTTCTCCCTGACGCCGTCTTGCAAGGTTCAGCGATTTGGGATTCGGCTTGGCGTGAAGAAAGAGCAGCTGCGTACGGAATTGCAGCTGATGAACTTGAAGACCATTACAAAAAACGGACAACGCTTGGCGTCCATATTTTTCCCGCAGATATTGCCGAGGCAGTTTTATTCTTTGCTTCGTCCAAGTCAGAAAAGACGACGGGCTGTATGTTAACTGTAGATGGCGGCGTACCAGCAGCTTTTCCAAGATAAGGGTGGTTTCCTCTCCGTTAAAAATGCGGGGAGGAAATTTGTATGAAAAGACGATCAAAGTAAGAGGAGTGAACGAGCATGATTCGCAAAGCTACAGTAATGAAGGTTTACAAAGATAAGTACGATGATTACAAACAACGCCACGATAAGCTTTGGCCAGAAATGGCGGAAATGCTAAAAGCCCATGGTGTCCACCATTATTCGATTTTTCTGTTAGAGGAGACTGGCCAGCTGTTTGCCTATTTGCTTGTTGAAGACGAAGACAGTTTTAGCGAAGTCGCCAAAACAGAGATATGCCAAAAATGGTGGGCGTATATGGCGCCGCTAATGGAAACAAATGATGATCTAAGTCCAGTTTCCCATGATTTAAAAGAAGTTTTTTATTTAGCATAAGGGAGTGGTAAGGATGGTGCGGCAAAATAAAGGGATGAAAGCCACGATTACGGTAGCGATGTCCAATTATTTAGAAGCAGGCGCTATTGTTGCGGGCGCCGGTGGGCTAACATTATGGGTCGAGTATTTGCAGTTGACCGACATGTGGGTAGGATTGCTAGGCGCCTTGAGTGCTAATGGCTTTGGAGCAGCAATCGGGGCTCTGATTGGCGGTGCTTTAGTCGACCGCTATGGCAGGAAATTTATTTACAAATATGATTTGTTGCTATATATGGCAGGCATGCTTCTCATTGTCTTTGCTTTTTCCTTTCCTATGCTGCTTGCCGGCTATGTCATCGTTGGCATTGCTGTTGGCGCGTTAATTCCAGCAGCTTGGACGTATATTGCCGAAGAGGCGCCGCCTAACGAACGAGCTGCCAGAGTCGGTTGGTCCCAGTTCGCTTGGTCGATTGGGCCTGCTATTACGCTTTTTTTGTCGGTAGCGCTTGCTCCCCTCGGTTTACTAGGCAGCCGTTTGATCTTTGCGCAATTGTTTGTGGTGGCGATCATCACTTGGATATTGCAACAGCAAATCAATGAATCGCAAATATGGGAAAAAGAGCAAGAAAAAGCACGGCTGACTCAATCTGGCCAGGCTGCTGTGAAAGGCTCGTTAAAAGATTTGTTTACGATCAAAGCAAATTTGAAAGCGCTTATCTTTCTCATTGGCATCTACTTTTTCTGGAACCTTGTCGCTGGGACAATGGGATATTTTATGCCATATATTTATGAAACGGTAGGCGGTTTGTCAGCAGCACAAGCCAATTTGCTGCAAGGCGTCCTTTGGACATTTACGGTGATTGCTACTTATGCGGTGTTTATTAAGCTTGGCGATAAAGTGAACCGTAAGCTTTTGTTTGGGACGGGAGGGGTTTTGGGCATCATTGCCTGGCTCATTCTGACTTTTGGCGGTATGGGCATGACCGAGCTTGCCTTGTTTGTAACGATCTGGGGATTGGCTGCAGGCTTCGGTGCCCAGGCGTTCTATGCGCTGTTTGCGAGCGAGTTGTTCCATACAAAATACCGTGCCCAAGCCCAAGGATTGATGTTTTGCGTCGTACGAATTGGCGTAGGGTTGATTTCCCTTGTCGTTCCGGCAATGATTTCGACAATCGGCTTTCAAACATCAGGAATGATCATGATTGCTTTCTTGGTCATTAGCCTAGTCATCGGCGTTATCATGGCGCCAGAGACAAGGAACCGGTCATTGGAAGAAATCCAACATGAACGTTATGGGAAAAGCGCTTAACTGGACTTAACAGCGAGGCTAAGGCATAGAAGGGCGTTTCAGCAAAAAGAGGATTACAGTCAGCAAAATCGAACCTATACGAGTAACATGGCAGGAGAGTAAATCGCCCTAAGAAAGGAGTTGAGCCTTGTGAGGACTGGAAAGCAAAAGCCAAAGGGAGCGGTTTATTTATATGAAAACAAGCATAAAGAGAAAAATTACATTCATAGCCATTTTCATTATACACACCAGCTTCTCTATGTCCTCGACGGAAAAGGGGAGTGCGAGTTAGGGAAACAACAGCATGCGCTCGCTTCTGACAATTTGCTCATCATTCGCCCTTTGACACACCACTCGATTGCCGCGCAATCAAAAATGACTATGCTCGTGCTAGAGTTTGATGAAAAGCAACTGCCTGTGGAGTACAGGCACACGCTTATAGCTAACGTGTTTGCCCGTTCAGAAGTGCTCCGCCTCAATTTGTTTAAAGGGAGTGAAGTCCGCCAATTGCTAAGGCGTATGCTTTACGAACAACTCCAGTATAGGGACCGCGAAAAAATCGGCTTGTCGCTTTTGCTTGGAGAGTTGTTGCTGCTATTAAAGCGGACGAAAAAAGGATTTACCTACCAAAACACAAATGAGTGGCGTGCGGCTGCCCTTAAAGAGTATATCGAAAATAATTACTACCAGTTAAGCCGCGCTGAAGAATTAGCTGCCAAAATGGGGGTAAGCTCCCGCTATATGCAGCAAATCTTTAAAGACGCATATGATACGACGCCGATGCGGTATCTAACCGAAGTCCGTTTAAACCGCGTAAAGAAATTACTAATAGAAACTGACCTTGATATGGTTTCGATTTGTTTCGAAGTTGGCTTTGAATCGTTGCCTACCTTTTATCGCGTTTTTAAAAAGCAAGTTGGCGTTAGTCCTTTAGTCTATAAACATACTCAATTAAGCCAGTATCATCACCGCAATGTTTCAAAATAATAGCCAAAAAGTCGCTTCATAGAGGCCCCTAATGACCCTAGCTGATTTAGTTCGGAAACTGAGAACGAAAAACGGGGAGTGATAAGACGAATTGGATGCGCTTTCACTAAACTGAGAGCAAGAGGTTGGCGATAAAGTCGACAAAATCGCTTTCATTCAATTAAAAGCGAACTTAGATGAAAGGGGCATATAAGAATGGCTACGCATCCAATTGGCATTATTATGAATGGCGTCACCGGGAGAATGGGCACAAACCAGCATTTAATCCGGTCGATTTTAGCAATCCGTGAACAGGGAGGGGTTGCGCTTCCTAATGGGGAGACGCTTATGCCTGACCCGGTATTAGTAGGAAGAAACGAAGCAAAACTTGAAGCGCTTGCGAGCAAATACGGACTAAACCGGATCGAAACGGACTTAGAGCAGGCGCTGGCAGACGAATACAATGTCATCTATTTTGATGCACAAACAACGAGCCGCCGCGCTGCCGCAATTAAGCAAGCCATTTCAGCAGGCAAGCATATTTATTGCGAAAAACCAACGGCGACAAGCTTAGACGAAGCCCTTGAATTAGCTGAGCTTGCCAATAAAGCAGGAGTGAAGAACGGCGTTGTCCAAGATAAACTGTTTTTGCCTGGTTTGTTAAAGCTAAAACGATTGATTGACAGTCATTTTTTTGGTGACATTTATTCGGTGAAACTTGATTTTGGTTATTGGGTATTTGAAGGCGATTGGCAGGAAGGGCAGCGGCCAAGCTGGAATTATCGAGAAGAAGATGGCGGCGGCATTATTGTCGATATGTTTGCGCATTGGCGGTATGTAATCGACAACTTGTTTGGCGAAATTCAATCTCTTTCTTGCCTAGGAGCGACTCATATTCGCAAACGCGTGGATGAGGATGGCCAACCATACAAGGCGACTGCCGATGATGCAGCCTATGCGATTTTTGAATTGGAAAATGGGATTGTTGTCCAAGCGAATTCCTCATGGGTGACACGTGTCGACCGTGATGATTTATTGACGATCCACGTTGACGGAAAATATGGAAGTGCAGTCGCGGGATTGCGCGATTGCAAAATCCAACACCGTGTCATGACGCCTCGGCCGACATGGAATCCAGATATACCAAACCCGATCGCTTTCCAGGAACTCTGGCAGCAAGTGCCTGACAATGAGCCTTACGAGAATGGCTTTAAGGCACAGTGGGAACTGTTTTTGAAACATGTTCATACAGACAGTCCATTTCCTTGGGACTTGCTTGAAGGAGCCAAAGGGACACAGTTATCAGACTTAGGTTTACAAGCATGGCGTGAGCGGAAATGGGTTGACGTCCCTAAACTGGCGGCAACTGTTCCGGCAAAGCATGTTTAAGGGGGCAAAAACGATGGCTTACACGATTACATTGCCAACTGAAGACAGAAACAAAATCGTTTATACGCTCCAGAATGCTGAGCCTGCATGTCTGAAGACGGCTGCTTTTTCTGCACGGCGTGCCTACTCAGCGGCTCATGTCGTCGCCGATCCGTTATCGCCAGTACCGCCAGTGCTGGGCGGCAAAGTTGACTGGGAAGCGACCCTTTCTTACCGCCACCACCTATGGCAACTCGGCTTCGGTGTTGCTGAAGCAATGGATACAGCGCAAAGAGGGATGGGCTTAACATGGGAAGCGGCCAAACAGTTGATCGCTTATTCGGCAAAGGACGCAAAAGCAGTCGGCGGTGACATCGCTTCAGGTGTGGGGACGGATCACTTGAGTGACAAAGAGATATATGGGCTTGATGCGATCATTTCCGCTTATGAACAACAAATGGAGTTTGTCGAAGCGCAAGGCAGTCGTGTGATTCTCATGGCAAGCCGCGCCCTTGCGAAAGCAGCACGGTCACGAGATGATTACCGGAGCGTGTATAGCCGCCTGCTCCGCCAAGTGAAGGAACCGGTGATTCTCCATTGGCTTGGCGACATGTTTGATCCGAATCTAGCTGGTTATTGGGGAGATCGATCCATTGACGGGGCGATGGATGTTTGTCTGGAGATTATTCATGAACACAAGCACAAAATAGACGGGATCAAGCTATCGCTGCTTGATAAAAGCAAAGAAGTGGCTATGCGCAGTCTTCTTCCTCAACAGGTAAGAATGTATACAGGCGATGATTTTCACTATCCTGAACTGATTGCTGGGGAAAACGGCTTTTATAGCGATGCGCTATTAGGCATTTTTGACGCAATTGCGCCGGCAGCTGCTGAAGCTTTCCAAGCGCTTGACCGCGGCGATCTCGAAACCTATAACCGGATCTTGGCGCCAACTGTCCCACTTGCCCGCCATATTTTTGAAGCGCCGACCTACGCCTACAAAACAGGGATTGTCTTTATGGCCTACTTAAATGGGCACCAAAACCATTTTCGAATGATTGGAGGCGCAGAAGGAGCGAGGTCTGCTGTTCACTTGGCAAAGCTATTTATGCTAGCCGACCAAGCAGGCTTGCTCGTTGAGCCTGAGAGAGCGATTAAACGGATGGTGCTAACGCTTGAAGCGGCTGGTATTAGCCAGGAGGTGCGCGTATGAGCGGTGCTCCTGGAATCGAGCGTTTCAGTTTAAACCAGATTACGACTGAACAATGGACGTTGCCAGAAGCGATTGAAGGCTGCGCCCGCCACGGCGTGGGCTGGCTGGCTGTTTGGCGTCATAAACTGCATGAGTACGGCTTAAAGGAAGCGAAAGAACATATTCGTGATGCTGGCCTTTCCCTTTCCAGCTTATGCCGCGGCGGCATGTTTCCTGCTGCTAGCCAACAAGAGCGGCTCCAGCGGATTGAAGACAATCGGCGTGCCATTGACGAAGCCGCTGAACTTGGCGCGAATGTGCTTGTCCTTGTATGTGGCCCAGCTGCCGGCAAAGATTTAGTGGAAGCAAGAAAGCATGTACAAGCAGGGATTGAGGCGATTGTTCCTTATGCAGAACAATGCGGGATTAAACTTGGAATCGAGCCTCTTCATCCGATGTACGCAGCTGACCGTTCTGTTATAAATACACTAAGGCAAGCCAATGATGTAGCTGAAACGATCGGCACAAACCAAGTCGGTGTAATCGTTGATGCGTTCCACGTTTGGTGGGACCCTGAGCTAGATCAACAAATCGAACGGGCAGGCCAGCATATACTTGGGTTCCATGTTTCCGACTGGAACGTTCCTATTACAGACATGTTTAAAGGCAGGTCCCTTATGGGCGATGGTGTAATCGACTTAAAGAACATGCGCCGGTTAGTAGAACAAGCAGGATATAAGGGACCGATTGAAGTCGAAATTATGAACCAGTCGCTCTGGAACCTTTCCGGCGATGAAGCAATGGCGAAAATCATTGAACGGTTTGATACCCACGTCTAATCGCGTTGTTGGCAAGAGTGCGAACGAGGAGGCTTAAAATGGCGGATTTGGTTTCAGTAGTAGTGGCTGGCATTAATGGTTATGGCAGTGGATATGTAAAAAAGCTATTAACCCACAAACAAGCACTGCTTGCAGGGGTTGTTGACAATGCGCCGGAACGTAGCCCGTATTTGCCCGATTTACGAGAGCGTGGTGTACCGGTCTACCATTCACTACGCTCGTTTTATAAAGAACATCATGCTGATTTGGCTGTTATCGCTACACCAATTCATTTTCATACAGTCCACGCTCTGGAAGCGTTAACGTATGGCAGCCATGTCTTGTGTGAAAAGCCCCTTTCCGCTATGGAAAATGATTTTCCTTTGTGGGAAAAAGCAGTAAGAGAGGCGCAAAGATGGGCAGCGATTGGTTTTAATTGGTCATTTAGCAAAACCGTTCATGCGTTAAAGCGTGACCGAATGGCCGGCATGTTTGGTCGGGCCAAGTCGCTAAAGACATTGGTGTTTTGGCCGCGAAACACCGCGTACTACCAACGTTCCGATTGGGCAGGAAAACGCTTCTCCCAGCAAGGGCAGGCGATTTTTGATAGCATTGCCAACAATGCCGCAGCCCATTTTCTTCATCATTTGGTGTATGTGCTAGGCGACAAAATCGATACTTGCGCCAACGTCGTTGACATCGACGCTGAATTGTATCGGGCCAATCCAATTGAAACATTTGACACATGCATATTGCGAGCGGAAACAGACGAAGGAGCAGCGCTATTGTTTGTGGCCTCACACGCTACGGAGGAAGAGGCCGGTCCGATGTTTGCGTTGGAATTTGAAAAAGCGACAATCGAATATAGGTGCAACAATAAAACGGGCCACGTCATCGCTTATTTTAAAGATGGTTCTACAAAAGTATATGGCAGGCTTGGTGTTACTCACGATGATTCATTTGCGAAGTTGGACGACTGTATTGAAGCAGTTATTGACCCAAACAAAACGGTCCCTTGTACGTACGAAACAGCATTTGCCCATGTGCAAATCATTGAGCAATTAAAACAACATCCTATTCACGAGTTTGCTAATGTCAAGCAAGTTGACGGCTACCGGGTCGTGCCAGGTTTAGCTGATGCATTGCTTGAACGCTATGAAAACCCACAGCAACATGGTTTTACTCCGATTAAAGAAACGCTGAAAACGTAGCAGGCAGCACTCGCGTCCATCGCGGGTGCTGTGACTGTAAATAAACGCTTCCAGGTCTTTACAGATGAACCCATGTTCGTTCGCGTATTCCCTCGCCTGACAAGCGTTTTCTATCAGTCTGATGAATGTTGCCGACAAATATAGCCTTGACTTGGCTGTGCGATAAGGTGGTTGCTATGTTTAAAAAGGCAAAGGTCAAAACCATTCTGTTTTTAAGCATTGCGCTGTTTATTATTTTCCTGTTTTTTGTCGTAATTGGCGTAAGTTATCGCATGGTTGTGTCGGAAACGATTGCCTCGACGTCGGCTCACCAAAAGGAGCTTTTGCACTTATACCGGGATGAATTGGATAACCAGATGAAGGTGTTGGAAGAAACAGCAGTTGTTATTTCAAGAAATGCTGATTTGCAAGCCTTTATCAATAACCGACACGAACACTTTTCTTATAATCGACAACGAAACAACCTCCACAAGTATTTGCATCAAGTTGTATTAAGTTCATCAATGATTGATTCCATTGATATATACATGGATAATCCCCCAACTTTTGATAGCCAATATCCGATCCGTTTTCTGTCTAAGATTGATATGCACAGCCATCCAAAAAACAAAGAAGTAAATGAGGCCAATGAAGTTTGGCTAGGAGAACACGACAAACATTTAACAGAAGAGGAAAAGGTCGTCTCTTACATGTGCAAACTGTATTCGGCCAAAGGAACGTTAAAAGCTATGTTAGTACTGAACGTCCGCACCCGTGATTTTGAAGCCTTGTTTGTGGATAGGGATCATCATGCAAATCAGCGAATGTTAGTTGGCAAAAATGGAGAGGCGATTATGGCCGCTCATGAAACAGACGAAGAAGTAGGAAGAATCGTAGCTGAACATTCTTTTAACCAAGGTGGAAAAAGAGAGCTTGACCAGGGGCTAGCTGTATGGTCAGCGTTAGAGCGTGCTGATTGGTTTCTTGTCGAGGTAACGCCATGGGGAGAGCTAACGAAAGGGGGGAAACGAATTACAGCTGTGCTTATAGCAATTAGCCTAGTAGCGATCGCAGGGGCGCTCCTGTTTGCTTTGTTTCTGTCTACTGCGTTTTCAAAGCCAATTCTCCAGCTACGCCAAGGGTTTGTGCAATTTGGCAAATCACAAAAAGTGAATGTGCCAATTGGCTATCAAAATGAATTTGGCGATTTATTTGAAGGGTTTACGGAAATGACGAAGGAAATTCATGCATTGCACCAATCTTTAGAGGAAGAGCACCGCCGCAAAAATGAAGCTGATATAACGGCATTACAGGCAAACATTAACCCACATTTTTTGTACAATACACTCGACCAATTAAATTGGATGGCGATTGCCAAGGGACAAGATGAAATCAGTGAAGTGATTGAATTGATGGGAAAAATGCTACGGATTGGCCTCTCGAAAGGGAAAAGTTTCATACCGATTGCCGATGAACTGGACCATATTCGCTACTATATGCAAATCCAGCAATGTACAAAAAGCGTCGATATTTCATTTGAGATCGATGTCCCATCTGAACTCCACCATTACTATGTGCCGAAGTTTACATTGCAGCCGATTGTTGAAAACGCGATTGTTCATGGATTTCATCGCCGCCAACGTGGGATGATTGACATTTCCATTCGTCCATACAAACAGGCGCTTCAGCTACAAGTAAAAGATGACGGCGTAGGGTTTGATCAAAAGGAGCCGATTCCCCGGAAAAATGGTTATGGTTTGCAAAACGTCGCAGAGCGTTTACGAGCGTTTTTTGGTGAGGAAGGGACGATCACTGTTTACAGTGCAATAGGGGCAGGGACGACAATATTGATTGAAATTCCGCAAAAGCAAACAAGCGATTGGGGAGGAGTAAACAAACATGTGGAAAACGGTTATTATCGACGACGACGAGCAAGTAATTGAAGGGCTAAAAGGCATCATTCCCTGGGAGAGGTTTAACATGACCTTTGTTGGAGAAGCGTATGACGGCGAAGAGGGGATTAAGCTGATTCAAACCAATCAGCCGAACATTGTGGTAACCGATATTTATATGCCTGTGTTGGAAGGGTTGGCAATGGTTAAAACGGTGAGGGATGAAGGATTTGCTGGAAAGGTTGTCATTTTAAGTGGCTTCGATGATTTTGAATACGCACGACAAGCGCTGCGCTTACGTGTAGATGACTATTTAAGCAAACCGGCTTCAAAAATGACGATTTTCACTGTGTTCGAGAAAATCGTCAATCGCTTAACGGCAGAGGCGGAAGAGGAGATCAAAAGCAAACAGTTGGAAATCCGCTTAAATGCGGTTGCGCCATTGCTTGACCGCCCTTTTGAAATAACCGGCGAGTCGTTACCCCTTTATGAAACATTGGCAACAGCCGTACGCGACAATGATTGGCGTAAAGCACAACAAGCAGCAAGAGCGGTCGTGTCTTATTTACATGATGCGAAAGAACTGGAGCGGCCTTCATTGCTTCATTTCCATGCAAACAGCTTGCAAGCATTGATCCGTGATGCGGTACGAAATAGAACCGGCCAACATGTCTGTGCCAATAGAGTGGAAGTGGCACCAGACCAATTGTTGACGATCAAAGACTTCGAAGCATGGATCGAGTCGCAAGTTGATCAAGCGTGCATCGCCTCGATTTCAGAAGGCAACGCGAGGCATCGCCGCGCTGTCCAAATGACGATCGACTATGTTCATGCCCATTATAACGAAGATCTTGTCCTCAAAGATATTGCGGAAGAGGTGGGTTTATCGAGGAAATACCTCGGGATTGTGTTTCAAAAAGCAGTCGGCGAATCGTTTAAGTCCTATCTTACCCGCGTTCGGATGGAAAAGGCGAAACAGTTGCTGCTTGAAGGGGAGCTGTATATTTATGAAATTGCTGATCAAGTCGGTTACAGCCATGTCCATTATTTTACAAGGCAATTTAAGCGTTTTTTCCACGCCAGTCCAACTGAATTTATTAACCAAAAAGAGTAAAAGCGTCCCATATTTCTTTTAAATGGTCTTTTGTGCAAACTATTTCCCTTTTGTCATCTATTCACCCACAAAAAGAGTTTTTAAACTAGAACTAAATGAAAGCGCTTTATTTTATGAAAAAGGGAGGCGACAAAATGAAAGGATGGCAAGGAGTAGCTGGAATGTGTTTAGTGAGTGTCGTGGCGCTCACAGCATGCTCATCGTCGGAAACGGAAGTAGCCGAAGGAGAGGGCGGCGAGAAAGCGGACTTAAAAAGCGGCCAAACCGAGTTGAGAGTCGCATGGTGGGGCTCGCAAGCACGGCATGACCGCACAATCGAAGCGATTAAACTGTTTGAAGCTGAAAATCCGGATATCGCTATAACGACGGAGTTCACTGGCTGGGACGGCTATTGGGAACGGATGTCGACGCAAGCAGCGGGCAGAAACTTGCCAGACGTCATTCAAATGGATTTACAGTACATCAACGAATATGTCTCCCGTGATTTGCTTGTTGATCTAACCCCCTACGTGGAAGATGGAACGCTCGATTTTAGTGATGTGGATGACATTTATTTAGAAGGCGGCATTGTAAACGAAGGGTTGTATGGAATTAACCTTGGTTCCAATGCGATGTCCATCGCTTATGATGCTGAGATTTTCGCCGAAGCAGGCGTTCCGGAACTAGAACCTGGTTATACGTGGGAGGATTATATAGAGGCAGTCAAAACAATCAACGAAAACTTGGATGGCATGTATGCGTATGGTTTCGGCGATAGTTTAAATTTTTTTAAGCATTATTTGCGCCAACATGATTTGTGGTTGTACAACGAAGACAACACCGGGCTTGGCTACGACGACGACAAATACTTGATTGATTTTTTGAACATGTATAAAGACTTGCTTGACAGTGGGGTGGCTGCGCCTCCTGATGTCAAAGCCGAGGTGCAAGGCATCCAAGATGAATTAATTGTCCACGGACGCGCTTCAACGTTTTCCCCTCACAGCAATCAAATTGTCGCACTCAATGAAGCTGCTGGCCGTAAGCTTCAGATGACAACTTTGCCAGCAATGGAAGGTGGATCAGAAGCCTCCTTTATCAAACCGTCATTGCTATTTTCTGCTACAAGCCAAGGGGACAAGAGCGAAGAGGCTGCGCGATTCATCAATTTTTTTGTCAATAGTATAGAAGCCAATGAAATTTTAAACGCTGAACGGGGCGTGCCGATTTCTGAAAAGGTTCGAGATCACCTTTATGATCATGTCAGCGAAAATACACAACTGCAATTTGATTATGTTCAATTAGTTGAACAGAGGGCTGCGCCGATCCATCCACCAGACCCAGCAGGTACAGGTCAGATTTTGGATTTATATGCGCGTATGATAGAAGAATTCGAGTATGAGTTGCTAAGCGCCGAGGAATTTGCCGAGCGTTTCCGGGGCGAAGTGGAGATCATTTTAAGCAATTAGCCAGTGGATGATAAAGGAGAGACGAATGAAACCATCAGAAACGATAAGAGCCGAGTATCCGCCGAATCGAAAAACAAGCGCGAAATGGCGTGTTTGGAAACAGTATTTAGTCGGATTTGCCTTTATTTCTCCATGGCTAGTCGGGTTTTTAGGCTTTGTCATTGGCCCGATGATCGCGTCGCTTTATTACTCATTCACTGATTTTGATATGTTGACGAGCCCTAATTGGGTTGGCTTGGACAATTATATCACGATGTTTACCAATGATCCGAGGTTCCGTACTTCAATCACGGTCACGCTTGTATTCGTGTTTGTGTCAACGCCAATCAAACTAGCGTTTGCCTTGTTGATTGCGATGCTGTTTAACAATAAACGCAAAGGGTCAGGGTTTTATACGACGATGTTTTATATTCCTTCCATTATCGGCGGCAGTGTTGCTGTAGCTGTGATGTGGCGCCAGTTATTCGGCGGACAAGGAGCCATTAACGATATTTTGTTGTTTTTCGGCGTAGAAGGAAAAAGTTGGATTGCTAGCCCCGACCATGCCTTAATGGTGTTGATCTTGCTTGTTATTTGGCAATTTGGTTCTCCTATGATCATCTTTTTGGCAGGGCTTAGGCAAATTCCTGAAGATTTATATGAAGCAGCGTCCGTTGATGGGGCAGGGAAGTTTCGCAAATTTTTATCCATCACGATTCCATTGTTGACGCCTGTCATTTTCTTTAATTTGATTATGCAAATGATTGGTGCATTTCTCGTCTTTACACAAGCATTTGTGACAACACAAGGCGGCCCTCTTGACCGCACGCTGTTTTACGCTTTGTATCTTTATGAACGAGCGTTTACCAATTATGAAATGGGCTATGCTTCTGCGATGGCCTGGACATTGCTCATTGTGATTGCGATTGTCACAGGATTGCTTTTCTATAGCTCGAAAAAATGGGTGTTTTATGAATCAGAGAAAGGGTGAGCAGGTGCAAACAAAAAGGAGGTTTAAAACGTTTCTATATCACTTTACTGTTCTGCTGTTTGGTTTTTTTATGCTTTACCCTGTGCTTTGGATGATCAGCAGCTCCGTAAAGCCACCTGCAGAAATCTTCCAGCAGGCAGCTTCTTTGCTGCCGTCTGCTTTTCATTGGGACAATTACGTAGAAGGTTGGAAAGGATTTGGCAGCGTTGGCTTTGACCAAATTTTCCGCAACTCACTCTTTGTATCAAGCATGAACATTATCGGTGCCTTGATTTCATCTTCATTTGTCGCGTTCGGGTTTGCACGGTTGAAATTCCCGCTTAAGAATATATTGTTTGCTTGTCTAATTGGAACGCTGATGCTTCCCATGCAAATCACGCTCATTCCCCAATATATTCTGTTTAACTACTTTGGCTGGGTCAATACGTTTTTGCCGTTAATCGTCCCTGCCTTTGTAGGCGGCACACCGTTTTTCATCTTCTTAATGGTCCAGTTCATCCGAGGCATCCCGAGAGAACTAGATGAAGCGGCTGTCATTGATGGGTGCTCTACCTTTGGCATCTTCTGGCGGATTATTATGCCTTTGTGCAAACCGGTGCTTGTCACCGTTACGATCTTTGCGTTCCTATGGAGTTGGGATGACTTTTTTGGTGGGTTGATTTATTTGAATGACCCATCACTCTATACGGTAGGACTAGGGCTTGCCAGTTTTCTGGATTCTACTAGCGCTTCGTCCTGGGGACCGCTTCTGGCGATGGCAACACTGTCTCTCGTTCCCCAATTTATCGTGTTTCTATTCTTCCAAAAATACTTGGTCCAAGGGATTGCAACAACAGGAATCAAGTAACGATCGAGGTCATGAAAAGATAACGAGGAACTACTTGCACAGATCTCTTTTGGGGCGGGATCGATAAGTCCTATAAGTGTGTAAAATCGGTTTTCGAAAAAGAAAAGGAGCCACTTTCAGCATTATGTTGAAATGGCTCATATTAGATTAACGCGTAAATCCAGAACGTTGCAGCAACCGCCTATTTACACGATCTTTATTACTACTGTTTCTTTTTCATCTTAACCTTCATTACAAAACTTTTTTCATAGTTGGTATCTTTCGAATTAGATGACTAAATAGGAAGCTCAATAAACTAGCTAAGATACTTACTATGAAAAACTTTGTTAACGCTCCAGAAGGGATTTCTTCCATAGCCCCTTGCAATATATAAACTACAAAAATGTGAATAATATAAACGGCAAAAGCGTTTTCTGCCATAAAAGCAAGTAATTTTCCGCGTTTATTCGCAAATTCCCTGCCTATCACTAGTATTCCTATTATCAAGCCAACGCCAATAAACCCTTCTAAAACTAGCCATATATAGACAGACCGTAAACCTGTTAAAACATTTAAATAGTGCATGGCTGCTGCTATAATTCCTATTATGAACCAGATCACGCCTGTTTTAATTGGAATATTTTCTAACCAATTAGAACGATAAGCAAGAATGCCAAAGGCAAAAAAACTAATATACTGTGGCAAACGTCCAACTTCTACCGGCATAAAAGGTGAAATATTCACCCATTCTCCTACAGGAAACCAAATCCGAATAAGCATATTAGCAATTATTAATGATAATGAAAATAAAAATAATTGTTTATGTCCTAATGATCTGCTTTTTGTAGGATTTGGTATCTTCATTATAACTCGTACTAAGGCGTAGCAGACAGAAAGAAAGAATAATAATGCGATAAACCAAAGATGACCAATTTCAAAATCAAGTGTTCCAATATAATCAAAAATCATATATTCCCAGAACGATCCACTAACTCCATCGACAAAATAGGTGATTGGGCCAAATAGTACAATGACCACAACGATAAAAGGAATACCTAACCGGATGAATCTACTTTTTATAAAGGAGTAAACGCCTCTTTTATCGATCGAAGCAGGAATAAAATAAGCAGATATTAGAAAAAATAACCCCATAAAGAAAGCGCCATTAACATCAAAGAAAGGACCTAAAATTGCTGATTTTTCTGAACTTGCAAGTGGCCAATCATCAATAGGTCCATATGCTTGACCAGCGTGATGAGCTACGACTAATAAGATTAAAAATACTTTTATATGATCTAGGTATAGTAGTCTTGATTTTTTAGAGAAAGGTTCATTTTTTAATTCCATTCATTTTATACCCCCATGCTCTTTATAAGTTGATACATGCCAGCTACTCACTAGCCATCGTTTAATCTGCGTATATCTACATGTCACGATGTTACCGTTCTTTTCAGAGGCAATCGAATTAGTACTTTCGATCCTTTTTCTAATCCTTCACTATGTGCACTTATCATACCGCCATGCATTTGAACAATATATTGAGCAATGGATAAACCTAATCCTGTACTTCCGGAAACTCTGCTGCGAGATTTATCTGCCTTATAGAATCGTTCAAATATATTTGGTAAGTCCTCTTTAGAAATGCCAATCCCATTGTCTTGAATAGAAATCAACGCATAGTTTCCCTCGACTTCACAATTAAAAGAAATTGTACCTGAAGAAGGTGTATATTTTATACTGTTATCTAAAACAATTCTGATGACTTGCTTAATAAGTGCAAAATCGCCATCCACAAGAACTTCCTGTTTCTTTTCAAATATAAATGTATGGCCTGTATTCATCACCACTGAATCTCGTATGACTTCTTCAATCAGTTCAGGCAAATGAATGGTTCTTACCTCCATCATTTGTTGTCCTGACTTTGCTAGCAGCAGGAGCCTTTCAACCAATTTATTTATATACGATGCCTCTTTTTTTATAGAAGAGATGGCTTCTTGCCGGATAGCAATATCTTCTCCTCCCCATCGTTCTAACAAATCAGCATATCCTTGAATGACTAATAGCGGTGTTCGAAGTTCATGGGAGGCATCGGAAACAAAACGGTCTTGTTGACGATAGGTGTCCCATATTTTATCCATTAACTCATTAAACGTTTCTGCCAAATCACGTAATTCATCATGAGATGTTTTAACATCCAATCTTACATTTAAACTGCCTGTTCTAATGAACTTGACCATCTCTTGTATAGGACGCAACATCGTTTTAATGGTCCAACCACTAATAACTAAAACAAAAACTCCAATTATAATGAATACAAATATGAGAACAAATATAATCGCTCTAACAATCTCCCACTCTTGTTCAAGTGATTTTGAAATAGTAATCACAACGCTCTTTCCATTTAGATCGACGTTAAATTTGTTTGTAATCTTCATACTATTAATGTCACTTGATATCCCTGTTGTCTTTACTGGCTCGCTTTCAACTAACAAAACGGTTATATTCGTATTAGCTGAATAGGAGTCGATTTGATCGATTTCCCCTTTAGAAACCATACTCCTAATGACTCTTTCATGGTCTTCTAATGTCAGGGAAGCCCCTGCAATTAGGAGTCTTGAAAATGCAAAAACAAGTACAAATCCGATCACAGTAAATAAAATAGTAAAAAGCCCTAAATTGGTTAAAATCGATTTTAATCCAATCGAAAATTTAAAGCGTTTATTTAGCCTTTCCCAGAGATTAGTTATCTTTAATGACATATCCAATTCCTCTAATCGTTTGTATCATCCTAACGTCCATAACATCTTCCAGCTTTCGTCTAATATTCTTTATGAACACATCTACAATATTTGTATCGCCATAATACTCATATCCCCAAACATTCTCAATGATATTTTCACGTGATAATGCAATATTACGATTTACCAATAAATAATAAAGCAATTCATATTCCTTCTTAGTAAGGCCTAATTCTTGTCCCTTAACGATTACTTGATACGTATCAGGGTTCATTGTCAGTTCTCCCCAATGAAGGCTATTGTTTGTCGTTTTTTCGCGAAAGATTACCCTAATACGAGCAAGTAATTCTTCTATAAAAAAGGGTTTTGTCATATAATCATTCGCTCCACTATCCAACCCTGTAACTTTATCAGATACCTCTCCCTTTGCAGTAAGTAATATAACAGGGGTGGTTACTTTCGACTTCCGAAGTCTGCGTAGAACTTCGATCCCACTAATTTTAGGAAGCATCACATCCAAAAGAATCACGTCAAACTTTTCTAATAGCGCCTTAGCTAATCCGTCTTCTCCATCGTTTTCTATAATTAACTCAAATCCTTCATGTTTTAGCTCTAGTTCTAAATATCGAGCTATCGCTGCATCATCCTCAATAAGCAAAATTCTCTTCAATCAAATTCTCCTTTCAGTGACGCTTTTTGAATAATTGCCTTCTGCATGAATGTCTGATTAAGTTGCTTCAGATTTAGTCTAATATGAAAAAATGAAGCAATTAGGTAACGCTTTCTGAAGATTTAATGAACGTTTGTATTTTTCTTTTTCATTTATAAGAAGCCGTCTTCCTTTTATGAATCTGATCACTTTTCATACCTCTCCTTATATAAACATATTTGAAGGAATACATTTGCAATAACTTCTTTGAACCTATCTTGCCGTTTTTATATTTGAATAAAAGCCTTCTGAAACGCACCAACGGCCATAACTCGCTGATATCCTATCATAAAAAGAGTAGCGCTTGTGACTTAATCAACATCTTGTAATCGTGCCAAAGTCATGGTTTTTCAATGGTGTCATTATAATTTACGTTCTTAGTAAGTAGCTTCAATCTAGTTTGATACTACCTACGATTTATACTTTACGAACGAATGAATTCTTCTTTATTTTAGGCAGTTGTTAATATTGGATGATGCAATCTGCTTAACTATATCGATAAACTTTAAAGTAATAGGGGAGGAGTGAACTCTATGCTTATAAGCGATGCCTACCTCTCGTATATATGGAGTGCTGAAATTTTTTTGGATAAGGTTGTTAGGTGAATGAATTAATAATGAACTAGGAGTAATTGATATACCCAAATTTTCGCTAACCATTGCTAATATTACTTGATCTACAGCGATCTCATAAACGATATTTGGTTTTATATTGTTTTCAGATAGTATGCGTGCCACATCACGATCAATTTGTTTGTTAGGCATAATCCATCTTTCATTTTTTAGTTGATTAATATTTAGGTCAACTTCCTCAGCAAGTGGGTGATCTTTCGATAGGATACAGACTAAATTATCTTTAAAGGTTTGTTCAAATACAAAGCCACTAGCATGAGGCCTTACTAAAAAACCTACATCTATTTGATCTGTCTCAAGCCATTCTTCTACCTGGTCATAGTTTCCTTCGAATAACTGTATATCTAGCTGTGGGTAGTGCTCCTCAACATAAGCTAACACCTTAGGCAAAAGAATCAGAGAAACACTTGGGAGAGTGCCTATACGCAAAACGCCTGAAATTATATTTTTAGAAGTGGAAATGGTTGTAAGCAATTGTTCATGCTGTTGCAGAATATTTACAATCTGCTCATATACGAGCTTTCCTTCATTAGTTAGATTTATATTTGATCGATTTCTTATAATTAATGTTAACTCAAATTCGTCCTCTAACTTAGAAATGGCATGACTGATTGACGATTGGGTGAGATTTAACTTTATTCCTGTTTCAGTGAAGCTTCCTGTCTCAATTAATGTTCGAAACGCTTTATATTGAGCTAATGTAGGCATTTGGCTCCTCCTTATGAATTTAATTCATACTTATAAGCTGAAAGATTCATTTGACTAATTGTTTTCACCAATTATATAATTAATCCCAATTAAATCAATAGGAATAAAAAGAGAGTTGATTATGGTGAAGAATTTATCAATGGAAATTATAACAGCAAAAATGTTTAATGAGCTGCACGTAGCCATATTAGAAGCTTATTCTGATGAAGGATACAACCTAATAAAAAAAGGGTTAATAGCTTTTGGTTTGAAGGATGCTGAATTAATTGCTATACAAGCAACCTCAGAAGGTCAAAACCATCATTTCTTTGAGTATCTTCCACCAGTTTTAGAGGTACAAGAAAAATATGCAAGTCTAACCCCATTTGCCCGCTTTGCCAAGATGTTCGCACAAATTGCGAAACAAGTTGTTGATGAATACGGGGAAAAAGGGGAGGCAGTTATCATGTCTGCGGTTGAACAATTTGGTAAGAAACGCGGACAAGGAATCGCGCAACGAGCTAGGTCGAATGGATTCGAAAATACAGTCGAGAATTATTTATCCCATTACGATATGGGACGTAGTGAACTATTTGAATTCGAAAGTAGCTATAAAAAAGAGGAAATTGAACAGACGTTTACAAAGTGTCCATTAGGACAACAATGGGCTGATGATGGGACAGGTGAATATGGAATTCTCTACTGTAGAATGATCGACCCCTCTATTGCGAAGGGTTACAATAAAAATTTTGACGTCGTCCATGACCAATACGTCTTAAAAGAAGGGCAATGCCATTTTAAATTTCAGATGAAGGAAGGGAGGTAAGGGGGGGCTAGGCAGAACTTATTAGAAGTAATTTTCTGCAAACAGTGTTTCGTAGAGACAACAATGATATTACTACCGTCAAAGATGTTAGTGGCGAGACATTAGCGATCCTCTGTCAAGATAATAGAAACAATTTTAATATTCACCGTATCATTACCTGGATTTTACGAACGTCAGCAAACCATTCTCTAGATACTCTATAAGGTCATTCATGTTGAGTTGGGCTTCTGATCGTTGCATGGATGTCGTTTCACAACCACAAAAAATCATCCACCCTTGAGTTAGCGGCTCAGGTGGATGATTCGTACCATCTGCCGATCCCCCTTGCATTTCAACCAATTCCTGACACATTAGTCCCTACCTTTAATAATCCTCGTCGTTCATAACCATATATGGGTTAATAAAGGACTTCAAGTTTATGTTAAAGTAACCCTCTATATCATTTTTTAAGCTTTCCTCTAATTTTCCGTCAATCCCATCACTACTTTAATTTTTTTCACCTAAAATGGGAATGCTTCGTTCTTTTTTGCTCTTATACTTCTGTCTACATTTTATAGGTTACCTTTGTCTGTTTTGAATAAAGCTTTTTCTTGAATCTTCTTTAATAAAGCTTAGTGTATCACAATCAGATAGTGGCTTAGCATGACCACTGTCTTTTTTTGCGCCCCAAAAAGCTAAGTTCGGAAACTGAGAGCGAGGAACCGTATTTAATAAGACCGATAGATAGCAGTTCGTTATTCTAATGGATAAATAAGGTTTTTTTCTACCGAAAGGAGGAGGATGGATGGCTGTTTGCTTTCGGAAAATGGCTGTAGCACTTGTCTGTGTTGCATTGTGTTTGCCTTTGTCAAAAAGCGAACAAGCAGTAGCAAATGGGCAACCAGATTACTTAAATGTTGTGATCACGGAAGTGACGGATGACTCCGTGACGTTGGAATGGAACAAGCTAAAAGAGGCAGATTCCTACAAAGTCTATTGGGCCGATAAAGACACAGATTTGATGGAATATGAAGAAATCGCCGAGACGGAAGAACAGGCATTTGTGTTTAACGGTTCGACTCATGTCAACCATTTTTTTAAAGTCGCTCCTATCAAAAACGGCGCTGAAGGAAAGCGTTCTTCCGCTGTGAAATCCCCTGTTGAAAAGCAGTTCGACGTGCAATTGGAAGCGCTTGACCGTGGCTTAGTAGCCGTTGATACAGGAGAAGGCGTTTTTTTGAGTTGGCGGCTGTTGAAGGAAGAGGCGGTCGGCTATTCTGACCATGGATTGGTCGGCACAGTTTTTAACGTTTACCGTGATGGGCAATTTCTTGAAACGGTAACCGACAGCACCAACTATTTGGATGAGCAAGGAACGTCATCATCTAGTTATTATGTAAGCGCTGTCAATGGTGGGAAGGAAGAGGCAAGTGACGTAGTTCAGCCGTGGGAAAACGGCTATTATGACTTGCCGTTGCAAAAGCCGGAGGATGGTGTAACGCCTGCAGGAGAAGCGTACACGTACCATGCTAATGATATGAGCGTCGGCGACGTCAATGGCGATGGCCAGTATGAGTTTTTTGTAAAATGGGAACCGACAAATTCGAAAGACGTGTCGCAAAAAGGCTACACCGGACACACCTATATTGATGCCTATACATTGACTGGCGAGTTGCTATACCGGATAGACATTGGCAAAAACATTCGTTCCGGCGCCCATTACACGCAACTGCTTGTTTATGATTTTGATGGGGACGGCAAAGCGGAACTGATGTTCAAAACGGCACCAGGGACAAAGGTGATCACCTTTACAGAGGATGGCAAAGTTGAATCAGAAACGTATATTACGATGCCACAGGAAGACGTGGAAGCAGGGTACAGCCATGAAGACGATTACCGGATGAGTGCCGATGATTATTATGCCCATCTGGTCGAGATGTTTATCGGTTGGCATGAACATGAAGAAGTAAAAAACGGCCATTGGCCAGAGACGCTTGAAGAGGCTTTCGGGATCGAACCGTTGTATGACTATCCTTTAAGCCGCGGAGATGCGGAGGCGTTAGCCGATTATTTTATCGATGAATACGCCCCTTCGAGAAGTGCGAACAACCAATTGCGGGATTTTGAAGGTTTTATCGTTGAAGGCCCTGAGTATTTAACCGTGTTTGCAGGCGAGACAGGACAGGAATTACAAACAATCCATTATAAACCAGGGCGAGAAGACGATGGCCTTATGTGGGGCGACTATGCGATGAACCGGATTGAGCCAGGCAATCGTGTCGATCGCTTTTTAGCAGGGGTTGCATACTTGGATGGTGAAAAGCCTTCTGCCATTTTTGCGAGAGGCTATTACACAAGAACAACACTTGTCGCCTATGATTGGGACGGCGAACAACTGCACGAGAGTTGGTTTGTTGACAGCGGCTGGACACCGATGGAAAACCCATTTCACGATTCGCCCCATGGCGTAGACGGAACCAATGAGGAATACGCCACCCTCACCACACAAGGGGCGCATTCATTAAGTGTTGCCGATGTTGACGGGGATGGCAAACACGAGATTGTTTATGGGGCCGCAACGATTGACGATGACGGAACGCTCCTGTATAGCTCGTTTGCTGAATTGCCTCCCGAAAGTGCAGCACCAGGTGAAATGGCTCGATTAGGCCATGGCGATGCCCTTCATGTTGCCGATATTGATCCAGACAGGCCAGGGTTGGAATCGTTTATGGTTTTTGAAGGGGCCCAGTATGCGCCGTATGGTTTCGCGTTACGCGATGCGCGCACAGGCGATGTCCTTTACGGAGAGTATAGCGGCAGAGACACTGGCCGCGGCATGGTTGGCGATGTCATTCCTGGCGAGCGCGGCCTGGAAACGTGGGCCGTCGGCTTATACAGTGCGTCAGGCAAGCGTTTGAGCACCGAGCAGCCAGGCACAAACATGAATATTAAATGGTCCCCTGACATGACCACACAAATTGTTAATGGCGCGCTTGACGAGACACCGACGATTGATGATTGGCAACGAGGGCGTTTGTTGACAGCGGAAGGGACACGGACAAACAACGGAACGAAAGGCAATCCGTCCCTTGTTGCTGACATATTTGGCGATTGGCGGGAAGAACTTCTCGTCCGCACAGAAGACAGCTCTGCGATTCGTATTTATATGAACACAGAACGAACAGACCGAAAACTGTACACATTGATGCATGATCCCCAATACCGAACGGGGATTGCTTGGCAAAATGTTACTTACAACCAACCTTCTTATCCGAGCTTCTACTTTGCTTCGGATATTGATTGGGCATATGTGCCATTGTTCAATGAACACGAGGAAGACCGATTCGCCTTTTTGGAAAAAGCAACAGAAGCGTTTATTGTGGCGGGCGAAGTCCAAGGCCCACTCGTTGTCCAGCTTACCCAATCCCTGAAGCAGGCAAAGCACCACAACGAAGCAGGACGGACGGAGCAAGCGCTCTTGTTTATCGACAAGTATACGCGCCATTTGCATAATAGGGCGAACGAACGCCACTTCTCGAAAGAAGCGAAAGAACAGCTAATTCGCCATGCTGAAACAGTCGAGCAACAGTGGGGGCAAGGCTAAAAATAAGAAAATGATAAGCCGCGCATTTGCGAAAGCCGCGTCTGTTGAAGGACGTGAGCACAGAATAAAAGGAGGAGTTGTTGTGAAAAACAAGCGGAGCACGGTTCTTTACTCAACATTGGCTCTGTTGGCGATGGCAGGTTGCCAAGTGGGAACGGGAGGAGAAGACAACGGTTCTACCGCCAGCGGCGACAATGTTTTAAGGGTTGCTTGGTGGGGCGGGCAGGAGCGCCATACAATGACACTTGACGTGATCGATTTGTTTGAAGAAAAATATCCTGACATATCGGTTGAGCCAGAGTACACGAGCTGGGACAACTACTGGGAACGGCTAACGACACAAGCAGCAGGAAGCAACTTGCCCGATGTCGTCCAATTGGATTACACGAAAATGAACGAGTACATTTCCAGAAATTTATTGAAAGATTTAGCACCTTTGATCGAGGACGGCTCGATTGATTTGTCCAATGTGGATGATGTGTACCAAGATGTCAATACGATCGACGATGCCATATATGGAATTTCACTCGGCTCCAATGCCCTCGGCATGCTTTACAATGCCGAACTGTTTGCCGAACATGGGATTGAGCTAGACGAAGGTTATACGTACGAAGATATGAAAGCATCGATGCTTGAATTAAAAAGCGCACTTGGCGATGGCTTTTATGGCTACGACTTTAACAATACTGAATTTGATTTGTTTTTCGCCTATGCAAGGCAGAATGGCGAAAATGTGTTTAATGAAACAGGCGACGGGCTTGGCTACTCTGATGAAACGCTCGTTTCTTATTTTCAATTTATCCAAGGGATGATCGAAGAGGAAGCAGCGCCGCCACATGAGTTAACGATGGAATATATTCAAGGCGGGGATTCAACGATTGCAGACGGCACGACAAGCATGCTGCTAATTGCGAGTAACCAGATTATTGGGCAGCAGGCGTTAACGGAAGCAGAATTAGATTTGAAACCGCTTCCTGAGATGGAGGGGGGAACGGAAGGCAATTGGATAAGGCCAAGCATGTCGTTCGCCATTAGCGAGCATACGAACCAGGAAGAACATGCGGCGCTGTTTATTGACTTTATAACAAATGATCCTGAGGCAAATGAAATTCTCCAAGCGGAGCGAGGCGTGCCGATTTCAGCCGAAATCCGTTCCCATCTTGAGGGGAAAGTTTCGCCAGAAGTCGAAAAAACGTTTGCGTACTTAGAATATGTCGCTGAGAACTCGGCGCCAGCCGATCCACTGCCCCCGCCTGGTGAAAGTGAAGTGCGTGCTGCCTTCTTGCGGGTTGTGGAGTCGTTAAAATACGGGCAAACCACACCGGAAGATGGAGCCGAACAGTTTCGCCAGCAAGCAGAATCGATCTTAAAGTAAGCATCGGAACAGGAGGCCAAGATGAGACCTACGCAAAGCACCGTTCAACCTTCTTTTAAAGGAAAACCAATGAAGTCGCTGCAAAACGATTTCGTTGCCTACTTGATCATTTCTCCGTGGCTAATTGGCTTTTTAGGATTAGTCATAGGGCCGATGCTAGCGTCCCTTTATTTTTCGTTTACCAATTATGACATGCTTTCGCCTGCAGTTTGGACAGGGCTCGACAATTACAAAAACGTGTTGTTCAATGACCCGCGTTTTGTCCAGTCTTTAAAAGTCACACTTATATTCGTGTTTGTCTCTACGCCTCTAAAACTGATTTTTGCCCTATTGCTGGCGCTGCTCTTTAATACAGGAAGAAAAGGGACAGGGCTGTTTACGACGATTTATTACATTCCCTCCATTATTGGGGGGAGTGTAGCGATTGCCGTTGTGTGGCGCCAGCTATTTGGCCGCGAAGGCGCAATCAATACGCTATTTGCCTCCGTTGGCCTTGATGGCATCAACTGGCTCGGCGATCCTTCGTACGCGCTATCAATTTTAATTGTGCTTGTCGTTTGGCAATTTGGTTCACCGCTCATTATTTTTTTGGCAGGGCTACGACAAATTCCCCAGGAGCTTTATGAAGCGGCAAGCGTTGATGGTGCGTCTACATTGACTCGTTTTTTTCGAATCACGTTGCCGATGTTGACGCCGGTCATTTTCTTTAATTTAATCATGCAAACCATTGGAGCGTTTATGACATTTACACAAGCGTTTTTAATTACAAATGGTGGGCCGATGGATGCGACTAATTTTTACGCGGTCTATTTATATGAAACGGCATTTGAGCATTTACGGATGGGCTATGCGTCGGCAATGGCATGGATTTTGCTTGTCATCATTGGCGTGATTACGCTTATTTTGTTTGCGACGTCCAAATATTGGGTGCATTATGAGGGGGGAAGCAAATGAAGAAGCGAACCAAAACGGCGGATGCGATTTATTATACGTTTGTCATTTTATTCGGTTTTGTCATGTTGTATCCAATCTTATGGATGGTGGCAAGTTCTTTAAAGCCGCAAACAGAGATCTTCGGCAACGCCGCTTCATTATGGCCTGGCGAATTTATGTGGGGAAACTATGCAAAAGGCTGGGAAGGGTTTGGGCGGACTGGATTTGACGTCTATTTTTCTAACTCTATTTTTATTACGACCTTGTCTGTTATAGGTGCGATTCTGTCTTCGAGCATTGTCGCCTACGGCTTTGCACGCCTGCAGTTTCGCTTTAAAAAAATTTTATTTGCGTGTTTGCTCGGCACAGTGATGTTGCCTGTGCAAATTACCTTAATACCTCAATACATCATGTTCCATAACATCGGCTGGGTCAATACGTTTTACCCGCTAATCGTTCCAGCTTTTTTAGGGGGCACGCCTTTTTTCATTTTTCTGCTCATCCAATTTATCCGCGGCATTCCACGAGAGCTAGATGAGGCAGCTATCATTGACGGATGCTCGACGTTTGGGATTTTTTGGCGGATCATTCTGCCTTTAATTAAACCTGCGCTTGTGACGGTCGCCATTTTTGCCTTTATGTGGGCATGGGATGACTTTCTCGCTCCGCTAATTTATTTAAATAGTGCTGACATTCAAACCGTCTCCCTAGGGCTCCGGAACTTTATGGATGCAGAAGGGGGCACGTCGTGGGGGCCGCTTTTGGCAATGTCGACTTTATCTCTATTGCCTCAGTTTATCATCTTCTTGTTTTTCCAAAAACATTTGGTAGAGGGCATTGCGACAACGGGGCTTAAATAGGGAAATGTTTGCTTGCATGTATACGAACAAAGAATCCAGTACTGGGTTCTTTGTTTCGTCTGTTTAAAATTTCGCGTTGACGGGTGGAAAAGGCGGGCGTATAATTCACGTAAAGTAATATAAATGTTTTTGATTAACTTTTTTATTAACTATAATTGCAATCGCTTACAAGGAGGCGCATATGAATCAATTGAAAAAAGGGAAGATGTCTATTGATCCGCTATTTCAAATTGGCAAAGTCGACGAACGAATTTACGGCTCTTTTATTGAGCATCTAGGCAGAGCTGTTTATGGCGGTATTTATGAACCTGGGCATCACGATGCTGGAGAAGATGGGTTTCGCCAAGATGTCATTGACCTTGTAAAAGAGCTAAATGTCCCAATAGTCCGTTATCCTGGAGGAAACATGGTTTCTGGATACAATTGGGAGGATGGGGTTGGGCCAATTGAAGAGAGGCCGAAAAAGCTAGAATTGGCTTGGCGAGTGCTGGAACCAAACAAAGTCGGCACAAATGAATTTGCTGAGTGGGCCAAACGCGCCAACACAGAAGTAATGATGGCTGTTAATCTAGGCACAAGGGGGCCAGACGCTGCCAGAAATCTAGTAGAATACTGCAATCATCCGGGCGGTAGTTATTATAGCGATTTGCGAGTCAGCCATGGAGTGAAACAACCACACCGCATCAAAACATGGTGCTTAGGCAATGAAATGGATGGCCCGTGGCAAATTGGTCATAAGACTGCTGATGAATACGGCAGGCTTGCTGTAGAGACAGCAAAAGCAATGAAGCTGGTAGATCCGACGATTGAACTGGTGGCGTGCGGCAGTTCCAACATCGATATGCCGACATTTCCCGAGTGGGAAGCGACAACGCTTGATTATACGTATGATGAAGTCGATTATATTTCATTGCACCAATATTATGGAAATACCTCAAACGACTCAGCTAGCTACTTAGCAAAGACGTTGGAAATGGATCGTTTTATTGCTACCGTGATTGCCACTTGTGATTATATAAAGGCAAAAAAACGCAGCAAGAAAACGATGTATTTAAGTTTTGATGAATGGAATGTTTGGTACCATTCCAGGGAAGCAGACAAAGCGATTGAGCCTTGGACGGTAGCGCCACCACAGCTTGAGGACGTCTACAATTTTGAAGACGCGCTGTTAGTCGGGTCGATGCTAATGAGTTTCTTACGGCGAGCTGACCGCGTCAAAATCGCCTGTATGGCGCAACTTGTAAATGTCATCGCTCCAATCATGACAGAAACAGGCGGGCCGTCTTGGCGGCAAACGATTTTTTACCCATTTATGCATGTTTCTCTTTACGGAAGAGGCACTTCTCTTCAGCCAGTTGTACAGACGCCAGCCTATGATACGAATAAGTATACAGACGTGCCGCAGCTTGATAGCGCTGTCGTCCATAATGAAGAGGAGAAGACGTTGACCATTTTTGCGTTAAACCGCCATTTGCATGATGGCCTCGATCTTGAAATCGACGTGCGCGGTTTTGAACATTATCAAATCGTTGCTCATACCGTTCTAGAGCACAATGATTTAAAAGCGGTTAACACAAAAGCATATCAGCCTGTTAAACCACACGATCAAGGGCAGTCGACATTGCAGGATGGCAAACTAGAAGCCCGTTTGCCTCGAGCATCATGGCATGTAATTCGCTTGAAACACCAGTAAGGCATAAGGCCGCTTGCGTGCAGCTAGGCGGCTTTCTAGACAATAAATATGAAAGCGTTTTCGGAATAATGCCGTTTTAGAAAGGAGCCGGTCAATATGAAGCATGTTTTTGGCAAGTTCGCTGTCTTAGCAAGCGCGGCACTCCTTCTTGGCGCCTGTGCCCAGACAACAGGAACAACTGGTGATGGCAGGATGAAGCTCGATTATTGGGTGTTTTTTTCAGGCGGCGATTTGTCGTATATGGAAGCAATCGTCGATGACTATAACAATAGTCAAGATGAAGTGTACATTGATATGATTTTGCAAGATTGGGATGACTATTATACAAAAGTGGTCACAAGCGTAGCAGCCGATAGAGGGCCAGATGTTGCTGTCTCTCACGCGGCAACGCTTCCTCAACTTATGAATCAAGGGTTGTTAGAACCTGTTGAACCGATTATGGCAGAGACTGAATTTGATTTTGAGTTATTTCCAGACAACATCCGTGAAGCGGTTGAAGTGGAAGACGCTGCTTATGCAGTGCCAATCGACACACACCCGTTCATCCTTTACATTAACAACGACTTAGCGGAAGAAGCTGGGCTGTTGGATGAAGACGGCAGCCTTAAACTAGATGAGTCGCCTGAAGGCTTTAAAGCCTTTTTTCAACAAGCAAAAGAAGCGCTTCCTGATAAAACTCCGCTTTCCATTTCAACGGGCGGGGTCGATGTGTACCGCTGGTGGTGGACGGTTTATTTTCAAATGGGAGGCACGCCGATTTTTTCCGATGACTTGCGGGAACCAGAAATTACGCTTGATCGGGAAATTGCGATCGAAGCAGCTACCTATATTCATAGCTTCTTCGGGGACGTGATCCCGATGCACATTGGCGATTTTTATGAAACGTTTCAGGCTGGAAATGCTGTCGGTTTAATGACAGGCGTGTGGGCGACTGGAATTTGGGAAGGGAGCGACATGAACTTTACCGCCGTCCCATTGCCTCAATCTTTTGAAGTCGAAGCCGCACAAGGAGACTCCCATACGTTGATCATCCCGATCAAAGAGGAGCAAACAGCAGAGAGACAACAAGCAATTGCCGAATTCATTGCTTATGTTAGCGATCGTGGCGCCGATTGGGCGAAAGCAGGCCATATCCCGGCTAGGACGGACGTTGTCGCTTCGCCGGCGTTCCAACAACAGCCTTTTCGCTCTGAATATGCTGAAGTCGCATCAAAAGTCGTTTTTACCGATAAGACAATTTACCAAAACCCTGCTGAGACGGATATGGTGCGGGCGCTTGATGAAATTATGAGCAATCGCCTGACCCCTGAAGAAGGCATTGATCAGATGATCGATGCATTACGTGTCACCACGCGCCAATAATTCTGACTCATATGAAGGAGGGGAAATAAGTGAAAAAGTTGACATGGCGAGACGACTTGCGCCCTGTTCCATTTTTAATTGCTTTTTTTGTAGCATACGTACTGTTTACGGTTTACCCCATTTTTAAAGGAATGCAAATGAGCCTTTTTAACTGGACATTAATTGAACAACAAGATTTTGTCGGGCTTGCCCATTACGCCAATGTACTGAAGGACCCTAATTTTTGGGAAGCATTTGGCAACACGACATTGTTTGTTGTCTTGTCTACGCCGACAATGGTTATTCTAGCGTTGGTGCTTGCGCTAATGGCCAACTTAAATACGAAGCTTAAAACGTTTTTTAGGGGATCTTTCTTTCTTCCAAGCATTTTAAGTGTATCGGTCATTTCGTTTGTCGCTATTTTTATGCTGCAGCCTTATACAGGGGTCGTCAATAACATTTTACAAGCGTTTGGGCTAGATAAAGAGCCATTTTGGTTGGCGACACCATCTCTTGCCTGGGTCAGCATTATTGCTGTGACTCTTTGGTGGACAGTCGGCTTTAATATGATTCTCTACTTGACGGCGTTGCAAGGGATCCCCGATGAGCTCTATGAAGCAGCCGAAGTCGACGGAGCGACAAGGCAACAAATGTTTTGGCGCATCACATTGCCGCAACTATTGCCGATTTCGAGATTGATTTTTCTCTTGCAAATCCTTGCTTCATTCAAAGTGTTTGCGCAAATATTGTTGATAACGGATGGCGGTCCAGGAACGTCAACACGGCCGATCATTTTGTACATTTACGAAATGGGCTTTGAACGCTATGACCTTGGCTATGCAGCGGCTATGTCGTATTTGCTGTTTATGGTGCTCCTCGTCTTATCGGTCATTCAGCTCCGTTTAGGCGGCAAGGAGGGACGGCTTTTATGAGTCAAACGAGTCTTGAAAATAAACGCGATCCGTTTCGTCCTGTAAAAGTGGCTGTTGCTTTTATATCGGCGCTGTTGTTTTTATTTCCAATTATTTGGATGTTCTTTGTTTCCTTAAAACCAGAAGGGACGGCTGCTTCATCGCCGTTAGACTGGTTTGCCCCTCCGTATACAATTGGCAACTATGTCGACATTATCGTCGGCAGCGATGTGTTTTTATGGATTTGGAACAGTTTTATTGTTGGGTTTCTGACAACCATACTCACGCTCCTTTTGACGTCTATGGCGGCATTTGCCTTCTCGAAAATGCGTTTTCGTTATCGCAAAGCGCTTTATTTGTTCTTTTTAGCCGGTTTGATGGTGCCAGGTGAAGCGATGATTATCCCGCTCTATGAAATTATTGGCTCAATGGGGCTGCTTGACACGTATGCAGGGCTTATCTTGCCTGGGATTGCCGCCCCTTTAGGCGTCATCATATTAAAAAGCTTTTTTGACGGCGTGCCGAATGAATTAATTGAAAGCGCAAAACTTGATGGCTGCAATGATTTCCGTTTGTATTGGAACGTTGTGCTCCCTCTTGGCAAATCAGCAGTTGCTGCTGTCGGCATATTGACGTTTATAGGCTCATGGAACAATTTCCTATGGCCATTTCTAGCGATTATTTCCGAATCGCTCTATACATTGCCTGTTGGCATTCCGATGTTTAATTCTAATTATTCAGAGACGTACATTTTGCCGATGACTGTCAACGCGATTGCTTCAATCCCTGTCATTATTGCTTTTCTCGTGTTTGAGAAACAGATTGTCAAAGGCGTCAGCTTTTCAGGCATTAAGGGATAATGGCTCGCAGCCATAAGACTTATAAAAAGGGGGATGGGCTAATGGATGAAAGTGGCCTTCGCGGTTATGCACTCCGTCTTTGTGATTGGTTGGTACGTTTAGCGGCTTTAAACGGCTTATGGCTTGTGTTCTCCTTGTTAGGAGGAGTGATTGTCGGTTTTTTTCCCGCAATGTACGCGATGTTTGCGGTTATGAAAAGATGGTGTTTGAAAGAGGGCGATGTTCCGCTAGTAAGGACATTTTTTCAAGAATGGAAAGGCGCGTTTTGGCGGGCGAACATTGTTGGTTTTACTGTTGCCCTTGTAGGCGCCATACTGGTGGTTGACTATTTAATTGTCTTCAATCTCGATTTTCCAGGAGCGGCAGCGGCTGCAGTGTTGTTGATGCTCTGTTTGTTCGTATATGGGTTAGGCGCCTTGTTTATTGGCCCGGCATTAGTCGTATTTGACGGGGCGCTCATCCCATTTTTAAAGAATGTTGCCCTCTTGGCGATTGCTTCGATACGGTATGCAGTGTTCATGTCGGTCTTCCTCTGTCTAGCTGCTTTATTGTTCGTGTTGGTGCCTCCTGCTGGATTTTGTTTTGCTGGAAGCTTATTCGCTTGGATTACCACCCATTTTAGCCTAAAAGCATTTCAGCGGGCGAGGCTGTTGCCTCATCCAGCTCGATGATCGGTTCGTTTTCAGTCTAGCAGGGCTTATACAAGGCAAGTGTGGCATCTTCACGGACTTGTAGGTAGAAAGCGAGTTCATTATACTGGTGAGAGAGTTGGTTTCTCCTGCTTAAAGGCCGTTTCTTAAATGGAGGAATTCGGTTCGAGTATGAACGGAAAAAAATAGGTGGCGCGATGGAACTAGATTTAGACTTAACAAAACAGTCTTTGCCGGTTTATGAAGCATTGGCAAGCCGGATTCGTTTAAATGTCCTACAGTTGTTGGCGGAGCGGTCTATGAACATTAAGGAACTGGCCGAGTCGCAGCAAGTAAGTAGCGCGATTATGACAAAACATGTGCAGAAATTAGAAAAGGCCGGGCTCATCGACACGACGCATGTAAGGGGCAAGGCAGGCGTGCAAAAAATGTGTTCGCTCCGAGTAAGACACGCCCAGATCGCTTTTCCTAATAAGGAAAACGGCCCGACTCGCGCTTTTCATGAGAGCCATGTGTCTGTTGGCCATTTCACTGACTTTTATGTAGAACCTACATGTGGCTTGGCCACGCCAGAAACAATTGTAGGCGA
Organism: Shouchella rhizosphaerae; assembly: GCF_900142675.1. Lineage (GTDB taxonomy): Bacteria > Bacillota > Bacilli > Bacillales > Bacillaceae_D > Shouchella > Shouchella rhizosphaerae. The sequence continues at coordinate 141,258 of NZ_FRBS01000006.1, forward strand.
ATTTGATGAGCCTCGTTATTTTCTTGACCCGATGCGTGTGAACGCGAGAATCCTTTGGTTTTATAAAGGGTTTGTTGAGTATAAACTTTCCAATTTTATTCATGGGGGCGAAACGCCAAAGGAATTGGAGATTTCAATGGAATTATCATCAGAAGCCCCTTTTACAAACGACAATTGGCCCTCTGATGTGTCGTTTACCTTTAACGGAGTAAGCCTTGGCTATTGGCGCAGCCCCGGTGATTTTGGCGATCAAAAAGGGAAGTACACACCTGCTTGGTGGCCACGGGGCATCAACCAATATGGCCTTCTTAAAGTCATTCGGATTACAGAAGCTGGTACGTTTATTGACGGCAAGCAGCTATCAGACGTTAAATTGGCTGATGTCTCAATAAGGGAAAAAGTATGGACATTCCGGGTAGCTGTAGGCGAAGAAGGCGTCCATATTGGCGGCGTGACACTGTTTGGCTCTTCGTTTGGCAATTATGACCAGGATATTGTTTTTCGCTTGTATTACGAATGAGACCGAATGTGTAGGGGAGTGTCCCCTACACAGGCAAAGGAGAAATACGAATGAGTGTATTTGACCCTAAGTTGCAAAAGGAACCTTACTACCCTGTCGTAAAGTTTTATTATTACAAAGAATGGCGCCAGTTTGAAATGAAATTCCATTCACATGAAGCAGCTGAATGCATGCATGTTCTCTCAGGCAGCTGCAAAGTTGAAACCGATGAAGGGAGCTACCAGTTAAAAAAAGGACAAATTATTTTCTTGGATGCCGGTACACGGCACCGCTTAATCGTTAGCGAACGTTGCCGGATGTTTAATGTTGAGTTTTCCTTTGAGCAAGGCTGCACGGCATTTCCGCCTTTTTATAAATTATGCAAAGAGAACCGAGCATTAGGGAACATGGTTAACAAGCAAGCATCGCAGTTGCTTTTGCATGACACCGACGATACGTACCAATGTTTACGAAGATTAATTTTAGAAGTGGACAAAAAAAGCGAACAAACTGATTTTATGGTTCAGCTGCTTTTAAGCGAATATTTAATTCGGATAGCAGAATTGGCTGAAGCGAAAGTGGCCGAGCCGGACCAGCAGGCTTATGTGAAACGGGCCCTCGCTTACATCCACCAAAATTATGACCGCGAAGTGAGCGTCGCTGATATTGCCAATTCTGTCCATTTGCATCCTGGGTATTTGCAGCGTGTATTTAAAGCGTTCACCGGCAAGTCGATTCATGAATTCCTCATTTCTTATCGAATCAATAAGGCAAAAGCGATGCTAAAGCAGACGGATATTAGCATTACGGACATCCCCCATTATATCGGTATGAACTCCCAGCAATACTTCAGCACGACCTTTAAAAAACATGTAAAGTGCACACCAAGCGAGTACCGTAAAAGGCATCAATATAATGACAATTTAAGAAGAAAAAGTGAGGATATTATACAATCGGCAGAAGCATAAGTGACTTTATTGGAAGCGCTTTAATTATGGGCCACGTTAAGATTAAATCAATATTTGCCGACAACCACAGGTTTTAGAATGCTGAGGTAAGGGAGGCGAAGTAATAAAAATAGATAAAGGAAAAAGGCGAAGGTGAGGATTTCATATGCTAGCAGACACGGAAGCAGTGCTCCTTGATTTAGATGGAACCGTTTTTCAAGGCGACCGCCTCATACGAGGCGCAAAAGAGACGATTGCTTCCTTACAAGAAGCTGACAAGCGAATTGCCTATTTAAGCAACCGCGGCAATGTATCTAGGAAGGAAGGGCTTGAGAAGCTGGAGCGCCATGGGATTATGGCAGCCCCTGAATCATTGATACTGTCTTCAACTGTAACTGCCTCCTTTTTAAAGCAACATTATCCGAAAGCTGCAGTCTGGCCACTTGGGAATCGAGGGCTTGCCCAAGAATTGCTGTATACAGGGGTTAAAATCGCCCAGACGCCAGAGGAGGCTGACTTTGTCGTTGTGACGCTTCACGATAAGATTACGTACGAAGAGTTGAATGCTGCTTTTAAAGCAAGTTCCGCGGGCGCCCGAATGATCGCCACCAATGCCGACAAAACCTATCCAGACGAAGCAGGCCAAGCTATTGATGTTGCCGGATTTATCGGCGCCATTGAAGCGGCGACAGGGCGCAAAACCGAGCTTGTCATTGGCAAGCCCTCTTGCTTTATGGCGGAGGCAGCCCTAACTTATGTGCAGGCGCCAGCAGAAAAATGCTTGATCGTCGGCGACAGCCTTGAATCGGATATCGGGCTTGGGCGAATGCAAGGAATGAAAACCGCCCTTGTGCTAACAGGTAATACCCGTAAAGAAGCAGTGGAGCTGCTTCCGCCAAAGCGACAGCCGGATTACGTTTTAAATAGCATTGATGACTTAAGGGGGTACTTATGAATATCTCAGCATTAAAAGCACGGATTCGCGCCTCAAAAGAGGATTTGTATCCTTTGCCACTCGAGCAAATTGTCGTGGCGGAAGGGGCTTTGCGCGAAGCGGCTGCTTTCATAGCCAAGCAAGCCGAATCAGGCGTTGTCCTTGTTGCTGATTCCCATACGTACAAAGCCGCAGGACGCGATTTGCACGACCACTTATGCCAAAAAGGCGTAAAAGCAGACTGGCATCTGTTAGAACCAAACAGCAATGGCGATATCATCGCCGACGAAGTGTCCCTTATTAGCGTCATGCTAAAAGTAGAGCAATCGACGAAGTTGCTTGTCGCTGTCGGCGCGGGAACGATTCATGACATCGTCCGCTTTGTAAGTGGCAAAACGAACAAACCGTTTGTGTCGATACCGACTGCCCCATCTGTGGATGGCTTCACTTCTCTCGGTGCGCCGATTGTCGTGCAAGGCTCGAAAAAAACATATCAACTTGTCGCGCCAATCGCTTTATTTGCCGACACGGTTGTTTTGCAACACGCACCTCCTGCTTTGATTGCTGCTGGATTTGGCGATATGGTCGGCAAGTATACGTCATTATTCGATTGGAAAATTGGCTCTCTTCTAAAAAGTGAGGCCTATTCCGAGTTGGTAGCTGATTTAACAGAGGAGGCTCTTTCTGCTTGTGTCGATAAAGTCGCAGACATTGGCAAGAGGACGTCTGCGGGCGTGCAGGTACTGATGGAAAGCCTGCTTACATCCGGTTTAGCGATGGCCTTGTTTGGTTATTCCCATCCGGCTTCAGGTGCCGAGCACCATCTTTCCCATTACTGGGAAATGGAAGCGCTTAGACTAGGGAAAAAGCAGTTGCTGCACGGCGCAAAAGTTGGCTTATCGACGCAAATCATCAACCGCTTTTATAAGAACACTGTGCTTCCAGACGTACATCGGTTTTTGGGCGACGATGAAGCGAAGCAAGTGATTGCTCTTGTTCAAGCATTGCCAGACCCTGACGATGTAAAAGCGCTGCTTGAGCAAGCAGGGTGGAACGAAGCTCTCGTACCGATTGCTCCAGAACTTGTTGAGGAAAGCTTACAGCACGCCTATTTGCTGAGAGACCGTTATACGCTTTTGCGTCTTTATCGTGAAGGCACAACAATGAAAAAAGAAGGTGAAACTCATGTTGGACGTTCTTAAGCGCCACGTATGGGAAGCAAATCAAAGTTTGCCGAAACACGGGCTTGTCACATTCACGTGGGGAAATGCCAGTGGCATTGACCGTGAAAACAACCTTGTTGCCATTAAACCAAGCGGATTAGACTACGACGAGATGCATGTAGAAGATATCGTTGTCGTTACCCTTGATGGTGAACTTGTTGAAGGGAAGCTCAACCCCTCATCGGATCTTGAGACACATCTCGTTCTATATCGAACCTTTCCAGATATACAAGGGATTGTCCACACCCATTCTCGGTGGGCAACAAGTTGGGCACAGGCGGGCATGTCCCTTCCTCCCTTTGGGACCACTCATGCGGACTATTTTTACGGGGAAGTGCCATGTACGCGGAAAATGACGCCAGAAGAAATCAATGGCGCTTATGAGAAAGAGACGGGCCATGTGATTGCCGAGACATTCCGTCTTCAAGACCCACTTGAGACACCAGCTGTTCTCGTCCACGGCCATGCCCCGTTTACATGGGGGCGCTCGCCGAAAGAAGCGGTCTACCACGCGGTTGTGCTCGAAGAGGTGGCGCAAATGGCAGCTCATACAATCGGGCTTAACGCAAATGCCGAACGCATTTCGCAACAGCTTCTTGATCGCCATTATTTGCGAAAGCACGGAGAACATGCTTATTACGGGCAGGAAAGGGGAGATACAAAAGGATGAAGCGCTACACGATTGGAATTGATTATGGGACTGAGTCGGGGAGGGCAGTCTTGGTTGATTTAGAAAATGGCGCCGAAGTGGCTGAACATGTAACCCCTTACGCACATGGCGTTATCGATCAATGCTTGCCAGACAGCAGGCGTTCGCTAGAGCCAGAGTGGGCATTGCAACATCCTGGCGACTATTTAGATGTGCTGCGTTTATCGGTGCCAAAGGTTGTAGAAATCGCAGACATAAGCGCTTCTCAAGTGATTGGCATTGGCATTGACTTTACCGCCTGTACCATGCTTCCGATTGACAAGCATGGGGATCCCCTATGTTTCGACCCCCAACTCGCGGGCAGGCCCCACAGTTGGGTGAAGTTGTGGAAGCACCATGCCGCCCAAGATGAGGCCGATGAAATCAACCGCATTGCTGAGGAACGAAAAGAGGTCTTTTTAGCTCGGTACGGAGGCAAATATTCATCCGAGTGGATGGTGTCGAAAATTTGGCAAATTTTTAATGAAGACCCCGATATGTTCGAGAAAGCAGATGCTTTCTTAGAAGCAACGGATTGGGTGGTAGCACAGCTCACTGGCACAATTGTACGCAACAGTTGTACAGCAGGGTATAAGGCGATGTGGCATAAACGCGACGGCTATCCAGACGACTCCTTTTTTGCCGCGCTAGATCCAGGCCTTGCCCAGCTGACAACGACGAAACTCCGCGGTGATATCCTTGCCCCAGGCCAACGTGCCGGTGGATTAACAGCAGAAATGGCGGAGACGCTTGGCCTTAAGCCTGGAACGGCTGTTGCGGTAGGGAATGTCGATGCTCATGTGGCCGTCCCAGCAGCAGGCGTTGTCACACCAGGGAAAATGGTTATGGTCATGGGCACATCGATTTGCCATCTTGTCTTAGCTAAAGAGGAAAGAGAAGTCGAAGGGATGTGCGGCGTAGTAGAAGACGGCATTGTGCCAGGATACTTTGGCTATGAGGCAGGGCAGTCTGCAGTTGGCGATATATTTGCATGGCTGATGAAACATGGCATTCCCGCTGACTTGAAGCAAGAAGCGGAACAAGCAGGAAAACCACTTCATTCGTTGCTAGAAGAAAAGGCGGCCGCTTACCGTCCTGGCGAAACCGGTTTGCTCGCTCTTGATTGGTGGAACGGAAACCGTTCAACGCTTGTCGATGCAAATTTGACAGGGCTTATTTTAGGATACACCTTGCAAACAAAAGCAGAAGAATTGTATCGGACATTGCTGGAAGCGACCGCATTTGGCACGAAAAAGATTATTGACGCTTTCAGGGACAGCGGCGTAGAGGTGAACGTTCTATATGCGTGTGGAGGGCTGCCACAAAAAAACGAGTTGCTCATGCAAATTTACGCCGATGTCACAAATCTTGAAATCAAAGTGGCTGCTTCAAAACAAACGCCTGCTCTTGGGGCCGCCATGTATGCAAGTGTTGCTGCAGGCGATGAAGCTGGCGGGTATGAGACGATATTCGCTGCCGCCGAAAAAATGGCACACACGAAAGCGCGCTCCTTTAAACCAAATCATGAAAATGTCCGTTTATATCAGGCTCTATACGAGGAATATAGCAAACTCCATGACTACTTTGGCAGGGGCGAAAACGATGTGATGAAAACACTCAAGCAGTTGCGTAGCAGAGCAAAAGGAGGAGCCGTGCATGCATAAACAAGGAAAATACCAATTTTGGTTTATAACTGGAAGCCAACCGCTCTATGGACAGGAAGCTCTGGATGAAGTAGCAGCTCATTCCAAAGCGATGGTGGAGCGCCTTAAGGAAAAGTTGCCAGAGGAGCTTGTTCTCAAGCCAGTGGCTTCCTCGCCTGAGCGTATACTTGAGTTGTTTCGCGCAGCCAATGGCGACAACAACTGTGCTGGCATCATTACATGGATGCATACATTTTCGCCAGCAAAAATGTGGATCGCTGGACTAAACGAGTTAAACAAGCCAATGCTCCACTTTCATACTCAATATAACCGCGACATTCCGTGGGGCGACATTGACATGGATTTTATGAATTTGAACCAGTCAGCCCATGGGGATCGTGAATTTGGCTTTATGGTATCAAGAATGAACATTGACCGGAAAGTTGTAGCAGGCCATTGGCAAGATGCCCGCGTTATGAAACGGATAGGCGACTGGATGAAAACGGTCAATGCCTATCAAGAGAGCAAACAGCTGAAAATCGCTCGTTTTGGAGACAATATGCGCGAAGTAGCGGTGACAGAAGGGGATAAAGTCGAAGCGCAAATCAAGCTTGGCTGGTCTGTGTCTGGTTTTGGCATTGGCGATTTAGTTGAAGTCATCAATAGCGTATCGACAGAAGAGGTCAATGCGCTAATGGATGAGTACCGGAGCCTTTATACGTTTCATCGAGACGCAAATATAGCAGCCGTTGAAGAGCAAGCTCGAATCGAGATAGGGATCGAGCGGTTTTTGCAGCAAGGCGATTTCCGCGCTTTTTCGACTACGTTTGAAGACTTGCATGGCATGAAGCAACTGCCTGGCCTAGCCGTGCAACGTCTCATGGCAAAAGGGTACGGGTTTGCTGGAGAAGGCGATTGGAAAACAGCTGCCTTATTGCGTGTGCTAAAAGTGCTGGCAGGCAACGTAGGGACATCCTTCATGGAAGATTATACAAACCATTTGGAACCTGGGCAGGAAATGATTTTAGGCTCCCACATGCTCGAAGTCTGTCCGACAATCAGTGCCCAAAAACCAGAAATTGTAGTTGCTCCGCTGTCAATGGGGAATAGGGAGGACCCAGCGCGGCTTGTATTCAAAGGCAAAGCAGGCCGTGCATTAAATGCAGCCCTTATTGATATGGGCTCCCGCTTTCGCTTAGTCGCCAATGAGGTCGAAGCAGTTGAAAACCCACATGACATGCCGAAGCTGCCGGTAGCAAGCGTGCTGTGGAAGCCTCTGCCTTCTTTTTCGGAAGCGACAGAAGCATGGATTTATGCTGGTGGTGCCCATCATACCGTGTTTTCTTATGAGATTTCCAAAGAACAATTGGCTGATTGGGCTAGCCTTATGGGGATCGAATGTATCGTTATCGATGATCAGTCAAATGTTGGCCAGGTGAGAAAGGAACTTTTTTGGAACCGGCGCGCTTATTAAGCAACCATCATAGAAAGGTAAGGGGCTGACAAAGGTACGGCTTCTTGCTTTTTCATCAGCGGAATAAAGGCGTATGAAAAGCAAGCCAAAGGCATATGCATTTTGAGAAACAAGCTCCATTACATTGAAAGCGTTATCAAATTGCGTAGGAGGCACGTCATGCAAAAAGCAATTAGATTTGGCGCTGTAGCCAGCCTTCTTTTCATGACAGCTGGCTGCATCCAGCAAAGCTCTGGAGAGGAAGGCAGCAAAGGAACGATCGGAATCGCGATGCCGACCCAGTCGTCTGAACGTTGGATTGCGGATGGCAACCAAATGGTTGCCTACTTTGAGGAGTTAGGGTACGACACCGATTTGCAATATGCGGAAGATATTGTCGAAAACCAATTCTCACAAATTGAAAATATGATCACTCGAGGCGTCGATGCCCTTGTCATTGCTTCCATTGACGGAGAAACGCTAACAAGTGTACTCGAAAGCGCCAATGCTGAAAACATCCCAGTGATTTCGTATGACCGCTTAATCATGAATTCTGAGTACGTCGATTACTATGCCACGTTTGATAATTATAAAGTCGGCGTGCTCCAAGGAGAGTACATTGTAGAAGCTTTAGATCTCGAAGAAGAAGAGGGGCCTTTTAATATTGAGTTATTCGCAGGTTCTCCAGATGACAACAATGCGACGTTCTTTTTTAAAGGGGCAATGTCTGTTCTTCAGCCTTATATCGATCAAGGCAAGCTAGTGGTCCCAAGTGGGCAGACGGATTTCAACCAGATTGCCATTCTAGGCTGGGACGGCGCCAAAGCGCAAAGCAGGATGGACAATTTGCTCAGCTCTAATTATGGAGGGGGTGAAGAGCTCCATGCGGTTTTAGCGCCAGCTGACTTGTTAAGCATCGGCATTATCGCCTCTTTAAAAAATTCGGGCTATACCGTCGATACTATGCCGATTATAACGGGACAAGATGCAGATCTTCCAGCAGTCAATGCTGTCATCAAAGGGGAACAGGCAATGACTGTCTTTAAAGATACGCGGCTGCTTGCTAAAAAGGCGGTAGAGATGACCGAAGCTGTGCTTCAAGGGGAAGAACCGGAAGTCAATGACACAAACACGTACGACAATAATGCGAAAGTCGTTCCTGCATTCTTAGAAGAGCCCGTCGTTGTAGATCAAGACAACTACGAGGAAGTGCTGGTTGACAGCGGCTACTATGAGGCGTCACAGCTTGATCAATAACAGCGGCTTGCTAATAGCCGCTTGCTCTAAAAAAGAGGTGAAGCAAATGGCCGATATTTTGCTGGAAATGAAAAACATTACCAAGACGTTTTCTGGTGTAAAGGCATTAAGCAATGTCAATTTGAAAGTGAAACGAGGCGAAATCCATGCGCTTTGCGGGGAAAATGGCGCAGGAAAGTCGACGTTAATGAAAGTGCTAAGCGGTGTTTACGGATACGGTACGTACGAAGGGGACATTTTGTTTGAAGGCGATGTTTGCCGTTTTAAAGACTTGAAACAAAGCGAAGAGAAACGAATTGTCATCATTCATCAAGAACTTGCTCTCATCCCAGAGCTTAGCATCGCCGAAAATATCTTTTTAGGAAATGAACAAAAACAACGCGGCATTATCGATTGGGCCGAAACCGCAACGAAAGCGCAAGAACTCCTTAAAAAAGTGAAATTGGCAGAATCACCCCAGACGCTGATTAAACATATCGGTGTTGGCAAACAACAACTGGTGGAAATCGCCAAAGCGCTCGCTAAAAACGTAAAATTGCTCATATTAGATGAACCGACGGCTTCACTAAACGAAAGCGACAGCGAAAACTTGCTCAAGCTGTTAGCGGAATTAAAGGAACAAGGCGTGACGTCTATTATCATTTCCCATAAGTTGAATGAAATTAAGGCAATTGCTGATTCGGTTACGATCTTACGGGATGGCAAAACAATTGAAACACTTGATTTGCATACGGAAGATGTGAGCGAAGACCGCATCATTCGAGGGATGGTCGGCAGGGATTTAACAAACCGCTATCCAGAAGGGCAAAGTGAGATCGGCGATATCGTGTTTTCAATCGAAAATTGGAATGTGTTTCATCCAGTGCAAAGGGATCGGCAAATCATCCATGATGTCAATTTGCACGTGAAAAAAGGCGAGATTGTTGGCATTGCTGGCTTAATGGGCGCCGGTCGCACAGAACTGGCGATGAGTTTATTTGGCAGATCGTATGGCACAAACATAACGGGCACGATCAAAAAAGATGGCAAAGCCATCTCGATCCCTTCTGTACGGGCAGCAATCGATCACGGCCTCGCCTACGCGACCGAAGACCGAAAATCCTATGGGCTCGTGTTGATGAATGATATAAAAGAAAACATCACACTGGCCAACTTGCCTGCCGTCTCCAAAAATCAAATCATCGATCAAATGAAAGAGACACAAGTAGCAGAATCGTTTATGAAGAAATTGCAAATTAAAGCGCATTCCATTTTGCAAGAAACAGGCAAGCTCAGTGGCGGCAACCAACAAAAAGTTGTGTTAAGCAAATGGATTTTATCCGACCCCGATGTATTAATCTTAGACGAACCGACGCGTGGAATTGACGTCGGCGCAAAATATGAGATTTATACGCTCATTCGCGAGCTTGCTGCTAAAGGAAAAGCAATTCTATTGATTTCTTCTGAACTGCCAGAACTACTTGGCATGGCCGACCGTGTTTATACAATGAATAAAGGGCGCATCACAGGAGAACTAGAAAAGAAAGACCTTTCCCAAGAGCGTCTGATGAGGCGAATGACAATGGAAATGGAGGATCACCATGAAAGCATTTCTTAATATTGTCCAAAACAACATGCGCCAATATAGCATGACTTGTGCGTTGCTGTTTATTATGCTTTTATTCCAGCTGTTAACAGATGGCATTTTGCTGCAGCCGTTAAATATTACAAATATCATTTTACAAAACAGCTATATTTTAATTTTGGCGATTGGAATGGTCATGATTATCATTACAGGCCATATTGATTTATCCGTTGGCTCTGTCGCTGCTTTTATCGGTGCGCTGTCAGCGATTTTAATGATTGAGTTAAATGTCCACCCAGTGTTAGCTGTTCTCATCTGCCTCATCGCCGGCGCTCTCGTTGGCGCTTGGCAAGGGTTTTGGGTCGCATATGTACAAATTCCTGCCTTCATTGTGACATTAGCAGGCATGCTCATTTTTAGAGGAATTACGTTAATCATGCTTGAAGGGCAGTCCATTGCTTCCTATCCGCCAACTTTTCAACAACTAAGCTCAGGGTTTTTGCCTGATTTGTTTAATGGCGAGTCGATTCATCTTTTTTCGATGTTCCTTGGAGTCGTGCTAACAGCTGTTTTGATCGCGATCCAAATTAAGGGGAGAAAGAAACAACTTCATCATGATTTGCCAGTTGTTACTCCGGCCTGGTTTACCGTTAAATTAGTAGCAATCGCAGCAGTTATTCTAGTGTTTACCTTTGTATTAGCCAGTTACCGCGGCATTCCAAACATTCTTATCTTGCTTGTCGCCTTAATTGCCTTTTACGCCTTCGTCACGAAAAAAACGGTGTTTGGCCGTCACATTTATGCGGTTGGCGGGAATGAAAAAGCCGCCGCATTGTCTGGGATTAAAACAAAACGGGTGACGTTTGCTGTGTTTGTCAACATGGGGATACTTGCAGCGCTGTCAGGCCTCATTTTTGCCGCTAGGCTAAATGCTGCCACCCCACGGGCAGGGAATTTATTCGAACTCGATGCGATAGCGGCTGCCTTTATTGGCGGTGCTTCTGCTTATGGCGGCGTCGGGACGATCATTGGCGCTGTCGTCGGCGGCCTCGTCATGGGTGTGATGAACAACGGCATGTCGATTCTCGGACTTGGCATCGATTGGCAACAGGCTATTAAAGGGCTTGTGCTATTGGCTGCTGTCGCATTCGACGTCGTCAATAAGCGCCGTGGATAACAAGGTCACTTATTAAAGAAAGGATGAAACAAATGCCATTTAAAGTTGCCTTTATTGGCGCAGGCAGCATCGGCTTTACCCGCATGTTATTGCGGGATTTGCTGTCTGTTCCTGCCTTTTCCACAATCGAAGTCGCTTTCACAGACATCAATCAGGAAAATTTGAACATGGTGACACAGTTATGCCAACGTGATATTAATGAAAACGGCCTTCCTATTCAAATCCACGCCACCCTTGACCGGAGAGAAGCGTTAACAGGGGCGCGTTATATTTTTAACGTTGTCCGTGTTGGTGGACTCGAAGCATTTGAGCAAGACATCGATATTCCGCTCCGTTACGGGATCGACCAATGTGTAGGCGATACCCTTTCAGCAGGAGGGATTATGTACGGCCAACGAGGCATCAACGAAATGCTCGCCATTTGCGAAGACATCCGTGACGTTGCTGAACAAGACTGCCTCCTATTAAATTACGCCAATCCAATGGCGATGCTCACATGGGCGTGCAACCACTACGGCGGTGTCAACACAGTTGGGCTATGCCACGGCGTTCAAGGCGGCCATCGCCAAATTGCCGACGTGTTTGGGCTTCAGCCAGAAGAAGTCGACATTGTCTGCGCCGGTATCAATCACCAAACCTGGTACATTCAAATCAAACATGACGGCGAAGATTTAACGGGCAAGTTGCTCGAAGCGTTTGAAAACCACCCTGAATACAGCAAAACAGAAAAAGTACGCATCGATATGCTCAAGCGTTTTGGCTATTACAGCACAGAATCGAACGGCCATTTAAGCGAATATGTACCTTGGTACCGAAAACGGCAAGAGGAAATTGGCGATTGGATTGACCTCGGCACGTGGATTAACGGCGAAACCGGCGGCTATTTGCGCGTTTGCAAAGAAGGGCGCAACTGGTTTAAAGAAGACTTTCCTAATTGGATGAACGAGCCGGCTTTCGTTTTTGCTGAAAGCGAGCGCGGCCAAGAACATGGTTCTTATATTGTTGAAGCGTTAGAAACAGGGCGTATCTACAGAGGGCATTTTAATGTAGTCAACCAAAACGTCATCTCCAATTTGCCCTCTGATTGCATTATTGAAGCCCCTGGCTACGTCGATAGAAACGGCATCAATATGCCCGTCATAGGCGACTTGCCCATTGGCTGCGCCGCCGTTTGCAACGTGAGCATTAATGTCCAACGCCTTGCGGTAGAAGCAGCCGTAGCTGGAGATGACCAGCTCTTGCGGCAAGCGTTTATGATGGACCCACTCACTGGGGCCGTATGCACCCCACCTGAAATTTGGCAGCTTGTCGACGACATGCTCATTGCCCAAGAAAAATGGCTGCCCCAATATAAAACAAGCATTGCCGAAGCCAAACAAAGGCAACAAACGCAGCAACGGCTAGCGACAAAGGACACGAGCGGCGCAGCCCGCCTGAAAACGAAGACTGTTGCCGAAATGAAAGAAAATCGAGCGGAAGCAATGAAAAATGCCAGTCAAGCAGACAAAGCAATAAAGCGTCCAGCTGCAGAGCAAAGCATTCACTCTGCAAACGAGTAAAAAGGAGGAGCTCCATGAGGGGGCTCCTTTTTCGATAGATAAGAATGTGTTTGTTCATTACCCTAAAAATCGATGCGCACTTTCGTTTTTTTATAGATTTTTAGAACAAGTTCAAACGTTCTGTGATAACATTATTCTGGAGTTCTATATAAATTAAAGGAAATTTGTATTTGAAGGGATAAATAAAGCTTAGTCGTTCTAGAGGCAATTTTGATGCGTAATTGTCTAAGGAGATGGAGTGAGAAAAATGATAAAGATAGAGGATTTAGATTTAGTGACTAGAGAAAAACTTCTCTATAATGGCAATGCTGAGTTGAAAAGAAGTTTTATTTATGGGTTATCAGCACGAAATGGTTCTGGAAAGACGACATTGTTGCGGACAATAGCAGGAATCCGCAGCGAAACAAAAGGATCGATTTATTACATTTCTAATCATGAAATCTATTCTTTGCCAGAATTAAAACGGAAACTGTTTTACTATGAAAGTTCAGAATGGTTTGATCCTAACTTGACAGGCTTTGATTATTTAACATTCATTCAAAGAGAATGGTCTAATAAAAATGCATGTATAGATGATGTGGTAGATTATTGGGAAATGAATCAATATATTAAAATCCCTATCAAAACGTATTCGCTTGGCATGAAACAGCGGGTATTATTAGGTCTGTATGAGGTTAGTGGCGCAGAATACTGGTTAATGGACGAACCGACAATTGGATTAGATACAAATAGCATTGAAAAGTTTGAAAAGTTGTTAGCACGAGAGAAAGGCAAGAATAAAGCAATTCTCTTCTCATCACATCAAGATGATCGTATTTATAAAGTTTGTGATTACATTTATGAGTTAGGCAACGGCTCTTTAGTTATGAGAGAGGCAAGTCAAAAAGGAGAAAATCGATGAGCTATAGTTACTTATTGTTTAAACAAATCTACCGAAGCAAGGCTGTAATCGTAGCGACAACGATTCTTTTTTTAGGGGTAGTTGGTCTCTATATCGTAAATGCAATCGACGGAAGTGATTTTAGAGCAGACATGCAAAGTTACTTACATCATGATCAAGAAACGCTTGCATTCTATCAGGAAGAATTAGAAAATCCTCATATCTCGGAAGAGAACCGGATCATGTTTGAAGAAGCTATAATCGAGGTCGAAGAAAACATCTCTTGGGGTCAACATATTTTAGAGGCTATTGATCAAAACGATTTCTCAGAGGCCTTAGTCTATTTTAACAAAATGATCGATCGAAATTTGGATATACATAAAGAGACGAATGGAGAATTATTTCCAGAAGAAGCGATTGATCAGTTTATGATGACACGCAATGTGAATAATCGCTTAATTGAATTAAACGCAGAACCAGATACATTGCATTTTGAAAAATTTGGGGCGACGTTTACGTATCGAGTAATGGAAAGCCTTTTCCCGACATTATTTATGTTGATCGCATCACTTATTCTGTCAGAGGCATTTTTTCGTTCATTCAGAGGGGGGATAAACATTGACGTTTTACTCCCTAAAAAGTTTACGAGCCTGTTAATGAAGAAATTATCGTTTATGGCTGGAGTGACTGTCGCATTCTATTTCGTTATTCTGGTTTTCAGTTTTTTCTTAGCAAGTATTTTTAATGGAACTGGTTCTTTCCACTATCCTATTGTTAATAATGGGAGCCCAATCTTTGAAACAATGCCTTTATGGAATGTCATGATGAAGACATTTATCCTTCACGTGCTTGCTATTTTTAATTTGGTTCTGATCGTAGCCTTCGCTGCTGTTTTAACAAAAAACAAGATGGCGACTTTGATGATTGCTATTCTGATGACAGTTGGTTTTCCTATGACACATGAATTTATAAGCTCTTTGCACCCATTCCTACACTTAAGCCCCTTCACATACTTTCTTGGTGGAGACGTTGCTACTGGTTTTTTAGCTGAGCTATTTAACAATGGCCGCATTGACTTTATAAGTGGAGTAATCGTATTGGTTGTTTTTGCAAGCATAATCACATTTATCTTATGTATACATGCCTATATGGTAGAGAAGCGTCAATTAATTACGTCAAAAAAGGTTGGTCAAGTGGGGGAAATAAACACAAACAACTAAAAACATTAGCCGGAGCGCCTTTATAGACCATTCTACAAAAGGCGCTTGGCCAAAAAATAACGAAAAACAAAAGAAACTTCTTTTATGAAAAGACGTTCAGGCTCGGGAAATAGTCAAATAAATTGACGCCAAAGGCGAAGGCGATGCCAAGTGCGACCGACCATACAACAATGGCGATCGTTTGCCAAAGTGTGACGTACTGCCTGCTTGTGCCAGCTCCGAGGGCAATCGCAGCACCAACATGGAAGCAAATTATCGGTCCAGCAAAGGAGACGCCTGGAACTCCGTAACGTTGAAAGAAACGTAGCGCTCTTTTTCGTCTACTCCCCTCGTTTTTCGTGCTTTTCTTTGTTCTGCGCAGTTTATCAACTAGCCAAATAAAGACATACACAGATAGGAGGTTTCCAGCGATCGAGAGAAGGACAACGGGAATAACCGGAAAGTTTAATACAATGCCAATCGGAATGGCCACATACGATTCAAAAAAAGGAATTAACGACACAATAAAAACGCCTATATATTGATATATGGTGTCTGCCTCGATAATAAATTTCATTAGATCTTGCAACATTGTCATTTCCCCTTTTTTAAGTGATTGTTTCTTCGCTCATTGTATCGGAATGGGGATACACATGCCTTAAAACAAGGGTGAAAAGAGGGGAAATCATGGTGAATGTAGCTATAGCCAGCATGAATGGAGCAAACATGTAGTGCCTTACTACTTTATGGAAAGGTTCACACTGTAAAGGCCTTTCGCTTTATGAGTAAACGGGTTGCTATAACGGCCACAACTGCCCATATGACTAATAACAAGAAGTAAGAAGTAAATGCAGCTCCAATTTGGCCAGATTCAATCAAATCAATTCCGCTAATGAAAAGAATGTTTGGCATCAAGTTGGCAAGGGAATGTAGCCCTATGTTCGACAGGAAACGGGTGATTATTTCCAGGGCAATAAAAAAGATGACGATTGGTGTCCCAAATAAATTTACTTCAACGGTGTTGTTCGCATAAGTACCAAGCAATGTCCCAGCACAAATCATAATGACGATACAGGGAACTGTAAAAAGGCTTGCCATTGCAGTATTGA
Organism: Shouchella rhizosphaerae; assembly: GCF_900142675.1. Taxonomy (GTDB): domain Bacteria; phylum Bacillota; class Bacilli; order Bacillales; family Bacillaceae_D; genus Shouchella; species Shouchella rhizosphaerae. The sequence goes on from NZ_FRBS01000006.1 coordinate 157,390, forward strand.
AGATGGTTTGCCCTTGGAGCAAAGTGGTGACCACGATTGTCAGCAATGTGACGGATATGGTGATGAACGCTTTTGCAATCGTTAAGTGGTAAAAATGAATTCCCATTTGTTTTAATACATGCCAAGTACGTTGTTCTTTCTCTTCAGCCAGCAAATTCCCTTGAATATGGATAGGAAGCAGCAACAACGTAATCATGAGCAAGATATTTAACGGCACGTTACTTTGAAGGAGAAAAAAAGCTATGACAAACATCAATGGAAAAAAGATAAGCACAAGCAGTTGGCCATTATAACGCAAGTCCTTTATATCTTTGTAAAGCAACGCTTTAAACGAATCAACGTTCATTTTGTCCTCCCTACATTTGCAGCAGTTCTTTTAATGCGGCATAATTGCCTTTCGACAATGGAATCGTGTTTGTTGTTTGATCATCCAAACTGAGGCTGTAGCTGTTTTTGCTCCAGACAATGATTTCGCGCACACGCTGTAAATTGACTAAATAAGATCGATGACAGCGGAAAAAGCCAAAAGGAGCTAAACGCTGTTCCAAGTCTTTTAAGGGGATAGAAGTAAAAAAGGTTTCACTATTTACATGCAAGATCGTTTGCCCATCTTGGCTTTCCATATAATCGATCTCCAACGGGTCGAACAGAATGATTTTATCGTCCATTTTAGCTGAAATTTTTGCTAGTTTCAGCGGGGTGTCGCCTTTAGGTGCTTCGCTGACATCCTGTTCATGGCTTGTCTGTTCGACTTGATAGAAGCTGTGCTCCGTCATGCGAAACGCAGTCCCTAGCTGGATTGCTTCTTCTAGAGATGTAGTGGTGATGACCATGCATTTGTCGGATAGCATGTCCAAAATTGTATGAAATACATGCTTGGTTTGGCGATCGACGTGCAAAGTGGGCTGGTCGAATACGCATACTTGGCTTGGCATGATCAGGCAGCGGCAAAAATGCAAACGCCTCCTTTCAGACAAAGGGAGCGAACGGACCCGTTTGTCGGCTACCTCACTCAATTCGCATACTGCTAAAAGACGTTTGTCATTTTCTTCGCTTTTGTAGAGCTTCAGCCAAAAGCGGATCACTTCCCGTGGCGTTAAGCGCTTATACAAGCCATCGGATTGGTGGAACATAAAGGCGTTAGAATGAGGATCAAAAGGCTTGCCTTCTAATTTAAACTGGTTGGTTGAGCCAGTAAATGGATTCATAAACTGGGACAAGAACGTTTGCAAAAACTCGGCTTCTCCTTGAATCGCAACAGGTTGCCCAGGTTGGACTGCTACATTGATTTCAGGAAGGAGCAGGCGGTTTCCCGATATTTTTGATGGGAGATTTATTTCAAACATGGTTTTTGGTTTCTCCTTAAAAAAATGGATGTCGTCTTTATAGCGTATACAGATTTTTTCATCAAGTAAATATCGAACAGCAAAAAAAGACGGCATTGCAAGGCAAGCCGTCTTAGGTTGTAGGCAAACAACCTCGTATCGTTTACCTCGTCAACAAGCATTTTCTTTCATTTTGATTTAATCAAACGTTTAAACAAGATTAGGAAATGGCTTTTAAGCCAGTAACACCTATGACAATGATGGCTAAGCTAAACAAGCGCAGCCAATTCCTTGATTCTCCAAAGAACATCATGTTTACCAAAACAGCAGCAACCGTTCCAAGTCCAATCCAAACGGAGTAAGCAATGCTTAGCTGCAAATAATTAAACGAAGTGTACAAAAACAGAAACGACGCACCGAAGCCGCCGAGAAACAAGATCGTATGGAGCACTGTTTTCTGTTGGCTGTATTTTTTTAAACCAATCACGCCGACAACTTCAAACAGTGCTGCCAACACAACAAAGAACCATCCCATCGTCAAGCCGCTCCTTTCTGATTGGATTTCGTTTCGTCTGTATGGTTGTCGGCCAATTTTAATAAAACCACGCCGATAACAAGAAGTGCCATAAACAACCCTTTGGCGATACTAAAGGCGCCACCAAATATAAAAATATCCATTAGGGCAGTCCCGACTGTGCCGATGGCAGCAAATACAGCATAGACTGTTCCAGTCGGGAGCGTTTCACATGCCTTAGAAAGAAAATGAAAATCGATAAGAATAATAGCGACAATGATTGCCCAATGCCACCAAACAGTTGCAACATTAAAGCCAAATACCCAAAAAAGTTCAAATAGGCAAGTTAAGCCGACATAGAACCAACCGTTTTTCATTGTGAACAAACTCCTTTTAAATTAGTGAATGACATTCATTCATTTTCGCAACCGAAGAAAGGCAAGCGCCTTAGTGCAGGCCGCTTGCTCCTAATGCATGGCTAATAAATGAAATGAGTTCATTTTTATGTGCTTGTGCACTCGCTTGATCATGTTGGTCGTACAAATAAAGCTGCTCTGCTGTTGATTCAATCGCACCGACCATAATTTTGGCGGTATAGGCAGTATTGATTGTCTCGCGAATGGCTTTCCTGTCAAGGGCGCGGGCTAGCATGCCGTCAAACCAGTCGTATAATGGTGCATAAATCATTTCCCACTCCTTGACATACTCCGTTTGAGTCAAGCCGGAGTAAATTAAAATGGCCAGTTCATTATGCTCTTCCGTAATCGAGAAAATGGCCTCAACGACTTCCTCAATTTGCCTTTCAATCGAGTCGCTGCGGACGGACTTATGAAGCCGATCAATCAGCTTATTGACGAACACTTCGGCAATGCTAGGCATGACCGCCAGTTTAGAAGGAAAGTACAAATAATAAGTCCCTTGGGCAATCCCAGCCCGTTTCACAATGTCAGTAATCGTCGTTTTTTCGACGCCTTTTTCTTTAAAGGCAACAATCGCTGCTTCAACAATGCGTTCTTTTTTATCCACTTGTACACATCCTTTAATGACTGAATGTCATTCATAATTGATAATAGCAAGTGAAGCGGTATTTGTCAATTGCTTTTGTCAGCTGCGAGTTAAGGCTGTCGAGCTGTCTTTTTTCACATGCTAACCCCTCATAGGATGTTTCCTTAAGTGCTTTGTACACGTGTATTCCCTTCCTTTGTTTTTGTTGCATTTTCAACAAAAACACCGTAGAGTGAATAGATGTTGAACCACTTCATCGGTAGGAGGTTTAGCAAGAAATGAATGAAACGACAAATTCCCATTGGCGCAAGAAAATGATGGTCATCACCGTTCTGGCTGCTTCGTTCTTATTTTTATTTAATCAATTTTTATTAATTACGGCCTTTCCGACGATTATGGATGAATTTTCCATTAATGCGACGCAAGTGCAATGGCTGACTACGTCTTTTTTGTTGATGGCGACGATGCTCATTCCAACAATGGGCTATTTAATGAGCCGTTTCAGTGCACGAGCGCTGACAATGACCGCCTTAGCATGCTTCGTGGTCGGCACGGTATTGTCAGCGATAGCGCCCTCATTTGTGTTACTTGTAAGTGCACGGGTCGTTCAAGCGATCGGGGCTGGCATGATGCTACCGCTGGTGCAAACGATCCTTTTGCACGTTTACCCGGCTGAAAAAAGAGGCTATGCCATGGGGCTTATGGCACTTGTCATTAATGTGGCGCCAGCTATCGGACCGCCGATTTCCGGTTATATCGTTGATTGGCTAGGGTGGCGCTCTTTGTTTTGGCTTGTTTTGCCCCTCGCTCTCGCGATTTTCGTTCTTGCTGCAGTCTTTATGCAAAACGTAACAGAACAAAAAAGCGTCAAATTTGATTTGTTGTCACTATTCCTTACTGTGGTTGGCTTCTCCGGCGTAATTTTCGGTTTAAGCAATATTAGCGTCGCTGGGTTTTCCTCTGCTATTGTACTCGTGCCTCTTAGTGCCGGTTTTTTTGCAATAGCAATGTTTATATGGCGGCAGCTTTGTTTAGACTCGCCGATGCTTGAACTTCGTTTATTTAAACTTCCGTTGTTTGTACACGGTGTAATTTTGTCTTTTGTAATCTCGATTTTGCTGCTTTCAACGGAAACGTTGTTGCCGTTATTTATTCAAGATGTCCAAGGCCGGTCTGCTTTCTCATCGGGGATGATTCTCTTGCCGGGAACGGTCTTGTTGGCGTTGACTTCATTTGTCTCAGGCAAGCTGTTTGACTCATTCCGCGGGAGAGCTCTTGGTTTAAGTGGTTATGGAATTCTAGTATTGGTATTCACTGTCTTTATGTTTATGGGAGATCAAACGGGCATTCCTCTGCTAGTTGTCTGTTTTTGTGCGTTTATGGTTGGAATTGGCTTCACGATGACCCCTGCGACGGCGATAGCGATGAACGCTCTAAAGCAAGCAGAACTTGCACACGGAACGGCGATTGCCAATACGATCAGGCAGTTTGGCGCAGCGCTAGGGTTAACGGTATTGACGACACTTGTCAGCCTTAACGCGAACCGAAGCGACATCGACTATGTAGAAGGAACGCTAGCAGGGCTAAAGCTTGCCTTTGGCGTAATGGCCATTTTGGCATTGGTAGCATGGGTACTGGTGTATACGGCAAAAGAAAAGAACGCTCGGCAACAGGAACAATAAGGGGAATCAGCGATAAAAACCTAATAGTACAGCGTGAAATGAATAAAAACCACTCTACTTAAACGGCACCTCGATTGGAATGAATGAAATTCAAGCTGCGCGCCTTTTGGTTGTAGAGTGGTTTTTACGTTACAAAAACTTCTCTCTAGTCAGTTCGCCACATGGTGTTCAGCAGCGACCACGACTTCGATATGATGGTCTTGGCAATAGGCTTCGTACTCTTTATCGAGTGGAGCTGATGTAATTAAGTGGTCGATTCGGTTGAAGGGTGCATATGTCAATAGCGTTGATTTTCCAAATTTTGATTGGTCGGCAAGCAAAAATACCTCCCGTGCTTTTTCGGCTGCGATCTTTTTAATTTCATATTCGAGTTGGTCTGCATTGGTAAGGCCATGGGCAATGCTGACACCAGTAGCCGACATAAACGCCTTGTGGATGTTGTATTTTTGCAAAATCGCAGCTTCATCGATGCCGACAAATGAGCGCGTTTTGTGTTTGTAAGAATTGCCGATGACAATTAAATGGATTCGCTCAAAACCTGTAGCCGCATTAATGACATCCAAGCTATTTGTCAGCACAGTAATCGAGATATTCGGGTCCAATGCCGACAAAATCGATTTTGTGGTCGTGCCCGAGTCTATAAAGATTAAGTCATCGTCTTTGATGAAGTTGGCTGCCTCACGGGCAATTCTCGTTTTTTCTGCTTGGTTTCGCACTTTTCGGTTCTCAAATGAGACTAAACTTTTTTCTACTGCGGTGACCCCACCATAAACTTTGCGGATCACGCCGTTTTCGACTAGTTTGTTAATGTCTCTTCGAATCGTGTTTTTTGATACATTAAATTCCTCGCACAGCTCATCAAGGGAGGCCGAGCCGTTTTTTAGAATGTATGCTTCCATTTCTTGTATACGTAATAGCTTCATTGTGAAAACCCCTTTTTTTATCTACCTAGACAATAGCATAGCCTTCAAAGTTATTCAACAAATAACCAACACTTAACCAAATTTATTGAAAAAGTAATGGAAATATGTTGACCTTTTATGGCATATGGTTTTAATATATAACCAACAAATGATCAAAAAGTAACCGGTAATGAAAGCGGTTTACTCACTTTAGGAGGCTAACACATGGGCGAAACAACAGTAGAGGTCCGTAAAGTCAAAAATTATATTAATGGTAAATGGATTGAAAGCAGCACAAGCCTTTATGAAGATGTAGTGAATCCGGCGACTAAAGAAGTCATTTGCCAAGTACCCCTTTCAACAAAGGCGGATGTAGAGTACGCAGTTGAAGCCGCAAAAACCGCTTTTGCTAAATGGTCGAAAGTCGCTGTGCCGCGTCGTGCACGGATTTTATTCAATTATCAGCAACTATTGCAGCGTGATAAGGAAGAATTGGCGCGTTTGATTACAATTGAAAACGGCAAAAACTTGACGGAAGCACGGGGGGAAGTGCAGCGTGGCATTGAAAATGTTGAATTTGCTGCAGGTGCCCCGAACTTAATGATGGGCGATTCATTACCGATGATTGCGACAGACGTAGAAGCAAGCAATTATCGTTACCCCATTGGCGTCGTCGGCGGAATCGCGCCATTCAATTTTCCGATGATGGTGCCATGTTGGATGTTCCCAATGGCGATCGCACTCGGAAATGCATTTCTATTAAAACCTTCAGAGCGGACGCCATTATTGACTGAAAAACTCGCCGACTTACTTACTGAAGCTGGAGTGCCAGATGGCGTCTTCAATGTTGTCTATGGCGCCCATGATGTCGTCAATGGCATGCTAGAGCACCCTGACATAAAAGCGATATCGTTTGTCGGCTCTAAGCCTGTTGGCGAGTATGTTTATAAAAAAGCAAGCGAAAACTTAAAACGCGTTCAAGCGTTGACAGGAGCAAAAAACCATACAATCGTCTTAAATGATGCCGATTTGGACGACGCCGTCACCAATATTGCCGGAGCTGCTTTTGGCTCTGCTGGGGAGCGGTGCATGGCCTGTGCTGTTGTAACAGTTGAGGAAGGAATTGCCGATGCGTTTGTAGCCAAATTAAAGGCAAAAGCTGAATCGCTCGTAATGGGCAATGGTTTAGACGACGGTGTGTTTTTAGGCCCTGTCATACGTGAAGAAAACAAAAACCGAACCATTGCTTATATTGAAAAAGGAGTGGAGGAAGGGGCGACCCTTGTATGCGACGGCCGAAGCCGAGTATCTGCCGATGGTTATTTTATTGGGCCGACGATTTTTGAAAATGTGACAACGGATATGACAATTTGGAAAGATGAAATTTTCGCCCCTGTGCTTTCGATTATCCGTGTGAAAAATTTAGATGAGGGGATTCAAATAGCCAATCGTTCTGAATTTGCAAACGGAGCTTGCCTATTTACAACGAATGCGGCGGCCGTTCGCTATTTTCGTGAAAACATTGATGCTGGAATGCTTGGCATTAACCTTGGTGTTCCTGCACCTATGGCATTTTTTCCTTTTTCAGGATGGAAATCGTCGTTTTATGGGACGCTTCATGCAAACGGAAAAGATAGCGTAGACTTTTATACGCGCAAAAAAGTCGTGACCGCACGTTATCCGAAGCCGTCATTTGACTAATTTGTAAAGGGGGAGGCATGCCGGTGGGACAGTTACTAAAAAAACCGAAAACAAAGGTGCTTAAACAAGGGGTTACACTTGTTCATGACACGGAGGCAGAAAAGGCGCCCCTTAAGTATGTATCGTTTAAGCTCGTCGATATCCAGGCAAACGCTATATACGAAGAAACGCTCGGTTCCTATGAATGTTGCATTGTTGTTGTAAGGGGAACAGTCACGGTAACGGACGGAGAGCATGTGTTTTCCAATATTGGCACACGGAGTAGCGTATTTGAACGGAAACCGACAGACAGTGTCTATCTCTCGAATGGCCGTTCATTTACGGTAACTGGAACAAGTGAGGCGTGCATCGCTCTTTGCTATGCGCCTTCAAACAAACAATTGCCGACAAAACTTATTAAAGCGAGTGACGTCGGCATTGAAAACAGGGGCCAATTACAGAACAAGCGCTTAGTCCATAATATATTGCCTGATTCAGACAAGACTGCAAACAGTTTGCTAGTCGTCGAAGTGTTTACAGAAAGCGGCAATTGGTCCAGTTATCCGCCCCACAAGCATGATGAGGATAATTTGCCCTACGAGTCTTTTCTAGAGGAAACGTATTACCATGAAATCGATCCACCGCAAGGGTTTGTGTTCCAGCGTGTGTATACTGAGTCACGTAATATAGACGAAACGATGGCTGTCGAAAACGGCGATGTTGTCATTGTACCTGCTGGCTACCATCCAGTTGGCGTTCCTGACGGCTATGCGTCCTACTATTTAAACGTAATGGCAGGCCCTGTACGTATTTGGAAATTCCGTAATGAAAAAGACCATGAGTGGATTTTATCACGATAAAAGGAGCGGTAGCCTATGGGCATCCAATTTCAAGAGGGAAAGCAATTTGATGTGATTGCGCTTGGCAGGGCCTGCATTGATTTAAATGCGGCCGAATACAACCGGCCGATGGAAGAAACGCGGTCATTCACAAAATATGTCGGCGGTTCGCCAGCCAATATTGCCATTGGCAGCGCGAAGCTTGGCTTGAAAGTCGGTTTTGTCGGTAAAATTCCTGATGACCAACATGGCCGGTTTATTTCTTCTTATATGAGAGAGGCAGGCGTGGATACAAGCCAGCTCGTGATTGACCGAGAAGGGCATAAAGCAGGTTTGACGTTTACGGAAATTTTGAGCCCTGAAGAATGCAGCATTTTGATGTACCGTGAAAAAGCAGCTGACCTATATTTAAGCCCTGATGAAATCGACGCCGGTTATGTGAGATCTGCAAAAGTACTGCTCATTTCTGGAACGGCATTGGCTCAATCGCCTTCACGGGAGGCAGCCTTAAAAGCAGTGTCACTTGCAAAGGCGGCAGGTACAAAAGTTGTGTTTGAACTCGATTATCGTCCGTACACGTGGTCATCGAGGGAAGAAACGTCCGTTTACTACACACTTCTGGCAGGCATGGCTCATATCGTGATCGGCACGCGGGAAGAGTATGACATTATGGAAGGGGCAAGTGCCAGCGGCAATGAGCAAACAGCCAAAATGCTATTTGCCAAAGAGCCGGAATTGGTTGTTATTAAACATGGTGTTGATGGGTCTTACGCTTATTTGCCATCAGGAGAAACCTTTCGAGCAGGCGTGTACAAAACAAACGTGTTAAAAACGTTTGGTGCTGGAGATTCGTATGCATCTGCGTTTCTATATGGACTTTTGCGTGGTTATGACATTGATCAAGCATTGCGTTTTGGGAGCGCTTCCGCATCGATTGTTGTCAGTAAGCACAGTTCATCGGAAGCAATGCCAACTTTATCTGAAATCAAGGCGCTTGTCGAAGAACAGCATGTTTGAATGTCGGATTTTCTTTAAATAAAAACGCGTAGTGATGATGCGAGGTGGAAACAATGGCGAAAACAATACGATTGACGACTGCACAAGCGCTAGTGAAGTTCTTAAATGCCCAATATTTGCATGCTGACGGGAAAGAGGAGCCTTTCGTTGAAGGGGTTTTTACGATCTTCGGGCATGGAAATGTGTTAGGGATTGGCCAAGCACTAGAGCAAGATGCCGGGCGATTAAACGTATGGCAAGGCAAAAATGAACAAGGGATGGCCCATGCGGCAATGGCTTTTAGCAAGCAGATGCTCCGCAAAAAAATATATGCAGTGACAACTTCTGTAGGCCCAGGAGCCGCGAACCTTGTTGCCGCTGCTGGCACAGCGCTAGCTAACAATATACCTGTTTTGCTTCTTCCTGCCGATACATTCGCGACTCGCCAGCCTGACCCAGTTTTGCAGCAATTTGAACAAGAATACAGCCAAGCAGTGACGACAAATGATGCATTAAAGCCGGTGTCGAGATACTGGGACCGGATTACTCGCCCAGAGCAGTTAATGTCGAGCCTTATTCGTGCCTTTGAAGTAATGACCGACCCAGGAAAAGCGGGGCCCGCCACGATTTGCATCGCCCAAGATGTCGAAGGAGAAGCATATGAGTATCCAGAGGAGTTTTTCCGAAAGCGCATTCATTATTTAGAACGTAGAAAGCCAACGGAGCGGGAAATCGAAGGGGCACTTGAACGGATTCGTAGGAGCAAGCGGCCGCTTCTTGTTGTTGGCGGAGGCGCTAAATATTCAGAAGCAAAGGAAGAACTAGTAGCGCTGTCTGAACAGTGTGGCATTCCTCTCGTCGAAACACAAGCAGGAAAAGCAACTGTTGCCGCTGACTTTGCTAACAACCTAGGTGGCCTTGGCGTTACCGGCACGCTTGCAGCGAATAAGGCAGCCCGTGAAGCTGACTTGGTGATTGGCGTAGGCACTCGTTACACCGACTTTGCGACTTCGTCAAAAACGGCGTTTGATTTTGAGCATACCACGTTTTTAAATATCAATGTCAGCCGCATGCAAACGTATAAGCTTGATGCTTATCAGGTTGTTGCAGATGCGAAAGAAACGCTCAGCCTACTTATTTCTAGGTTAAAAACGTATCGGTCGGCGTTTGGCGATCGAATTGCTGCGTTGAAAGAAGAGTGGCTCGCTGAACGGAACCGCCTAAAATCAGTCGTCTTTAATAGAAAAACATTTGTGCCTGAAGTCAAAGAGCATTTTAGCCAAGAGAAGTTAAATGAGTATGCCGATGCTCTGGGTACAGAACTGCCGCAAACGACTGCCTTGCTGGCTATTAATGAAACCATTGATGAGGACAGCACAATTATTTGTTCATCGGGCTCCCTTCCAGGGGATTTGCAGCGACTTTGGCACGCAAACGAGCCGAATACGTACCATCTTGAATACGGATATTCCTGCATGGGTTATGAAATTTCTGGCGCCCTTGGCATCAAACTAGCCGAGCCTGAGCGAGAAGTTTATTCGATCGTCGGAGATGGGAGCTTTCTTATGCTCCATTCCGAATTGATTACTGCCATCCAATATAACAAGAAAATCAATATATTGCTGTTTGACAATGCCGGTTTTGGCTGTATCAGCAACTTGCAGATGGACCATGGCGGCGGCAGTTATTATTGCGAATTTCTTACGGCAGACAATCAAGTGATGAACATCGATTATGCCAAAGTCGCCGAAGGATATGGAGCCAAAACATACCGGGCTAACACAGTTGAACAATTAAAGGCAGCGCTTGAAGATGCCAAGAAGCAAGAGACTTCCACGTTGATTGAAATGAAAGTGCTGCCAAAGACGATGACAGACGGCTATGAAAGCTGGTGGAATGTCGGCGTCGCCGAAGTGGCTGCTTCCCAGTCTATTCAAGATGCCTATCAAGCAAGGCAAGCAAAGCTCAAGGAAGCAAAACATTATTAGAGGAGTCGATCCAATGGCAAATCGCAAGATCCGCTGGGGCATTGCCCCCATTGGCTGGCGCAATGACGACATTCCGGAAATTGGCGCGGAAAACACACTTTCCCATTTGCTTGGCGATATTGTTGTTGCTCGATTTGAAGGAACGGAAGCAGGCGGCTTTTTTCCTGAGCCACAAATTTTAAACAAAGAGCTGCAGCTAAGAAATTTAAAAGTGGCTGGCAAGTGGTTTTCCAGCTATATCATTCGTGATGGCATCGCTTCAGCCGCCCAAGCCTTCGATACCCATTGCCAGTTTTTGCAAGCTATCGGCGCAGAGATGGCGATCGTTTCGGAACAAACGTATAGCATCCAAGGGCTTGAAGCAAATATTTTCCGCGACAAGCCGACTTTTTCGAAAGAAGAATGGCAGTGTTTATACGAAGGGCTTGAGGAGCTTGGGGCAATTGCTCATTCATATGGCCTTACACTTGCGTTCCATCCCCATCTCGGCACGGGCGTGCAAACAAAAGCAGAAGTTGATCAACTGATGGCCCATACGGATCCGAGCTTAGTGAGCCTTCTGTATGATACGGGGCATGCCTACGTGTCAGATGGAGCATTTTTGCCGCTCCTCGATGACTATATGGATCGGATTAAGCACGTCCATTTTAAAGATGTGCGGAGTGAGGTGACGGATGCTTGCAGGCGTGACGGGCTTTCGTTCCAACAAGCGTTTTTAAAAGGGATGTTCACAGTACCAGGCGATGGCTGCATTGACTTTACAAAAGTATACCGACGTCTTATTCGAGGGGGCTACGATGGCTGGATTGTCGTAGAGGCGGAGCAAGATCCAAACATTGCCCACCCGCTGGAGTACGCATTAAAAGCAAGACGCTATATTGATTCCTATTTGCTGGCAGGCGGCGAGAAGCAGGCAACCATTTAAAAAAGATGAAGGAGGAAGGAACATGACAGTTCGAGTGGGCGTGATTGGCACGGGGGCCATTGGCCAAGACCATATTAGGCGATTAGAATGCAAACTTTCAGGAGCAAAAGTGACAGCGGTTACAGACGTTAACCAAGATCTTGCCAGGAAAGTGGCCAACACATACGCCAAACAGGCGACTGTTTATGCCAATGACAGAGAATTGATTGCCGCCCGCGATGTGGATGCCGTCTTAGTGGCCAGCTGGGGGCCAGCACACGAAGCGAGTGTGCTGGCAGCGCTTGAGGCAGGCAAGCGTGTTTTTTGCGAAAAGCCACTTGCGACCACGGCAGACGGGTGCATGCGCATTGTCGAAGCGGAAATGGCTCATGGCAAGCGGCTTGTCCAAGTCGGGTTTATGCGGCGTTTTGACAGCGGCTATCTTCAATTAAAGCAAGCACTTGAGCAGGAATTGGTCGGAGAACCATTAATGGTCCGTTGCATCCACCGCAATGTCGAGTCAGCAGAAAGCTATACAACCGACATGGCGATTACGGACACATTGATTCATGAAATTGACGTACTTCATTGGCTCCTAAATGACGAGTATCAACATGTCCGTGTCCTTTATCCGAAAAAAACAAAGCATGCGCTTCCCCATTTGCAAGATCCGCAACTCGTGTTGCTTGAAACGAAAAAAGGCGTCATCATTCAAGCGGAAATTTTTGTTAACTGTAAATATGGCTACGACATCCAATGCGAAATAGCTGGCGAAGAGGGCGTTATCAGTCTGCCTGATGTCCCAGCAGTCCGTTTATGCAGCAACGGCCGCAAAGGGACGGAAGTGCTGCAAGACTGGAAAAAACGGTTTGAAGCCGCTTATGACGTCGAACTGCAAGCCTTTATTGACGATGGCTTAAAGGACGAACCGGCTTCAGGGCCGAGCGCGTGGGACGGATATGTGGCTGCTGTAACTGCAGATGCCTGTGTAAAAGCGCAAGAGTCGGGCCGGGAAGAATCGATTGAGCTTCCGAAGAAACCTGCGTTTTATCAACACTCAGCAGCCACGCCTGAGCAAGTATAGGAGAAGACAGCGATGAAACGTTGTGTTAACGGGGGAACAATGCCGCATTAAAGAAAGGCCTGGCCTACTACGACTAGCATGGCTATGACTTTATTGTAAATTCGTCCTGAAGATCAGCTGTCCGAAAAGCAAGAGTCCTAAAAGGACCTTAAATTTGAAAGGAGGGAAGGCATGGGGTTTGTGCCGATGGCTCCATTGTTGGCCGACGCGAAGAAAGACAGTTACGCAATTGGCCAATTTAATATTAATGGGCTGCAATGGGCAAAAGCGATTTTGGCAGGGGCAGAATCGCAACAATCACCAGTAATTGCAGCCGCTTCTGATCGTTTGATTGACTACTTAGGAGGCTTTCAGACGGTTGTGGCAATGATGGGAGCATTAACCGATGAACTCGGTATAACGGTCCCTGTCGTGCTCCATCTTGACCACGGTTTAAGTATTGAGCGTTGCAAGAAAGCAGTTGATGCTGGCTTCAGTTCTGTCATGTTTGATGGTTCTCATTATCCAATTAACGAGAATATCGACATGACCAAAGAGGTAGTGGCCTATGCCCACGCACACAATGTCTCGGTAGAGGGGGAGGTCGGTACAGTCGGTGGCATAGAAGATGGGCTTATGGCCGAAATCAAATATGCCGATGTCGAAGAATGCCAGCGGTTTGTCTGTGAAACCAATGTCGATGCGCTCGCGGCAGCGCTCGGCTCCGTCCATGGCAAATACAAGGGTGAGCCAAAGCTCGGATTTAACGAAATGGCCGCCATATCGGCTAGCACGAATGTGCCGCTCGTCCTTCACGGTGCCTCGGGCATACCTGATGAACAGCTACAACGGGCCATAAAGCTTGGGCACGCCAAAATCAATATAAACACCGAATGCATGATCGCATGGTCTGATGCTTGCCGGACAACATTTGCCGAGCAGGAAACGGCGTTTGAGCCGCGACTGCTCTTGCAAGAGGGCCTGGCGATGGTCCAGGCTACGGTCGAAAAGAAAATCAAACAATTTGGAGCAGCCAATAAAGCAGCTGGTTCTGCAAGTCTACAAAGGAGATGAAACCTATGACAGCAGCACGCATTCAATGTGCCGTTCTCGGACTTGGGCGCCTCGGCTATTACCATGCGAAAAATTTGCTGACGGAAGTGAGGGGGGCGGCAATTGTCCAAGTGATTGACCCCCTTCCTGGCCGGGCCAAGGATGTCGCCCAAACATTTGGAGTGGCTAGTTACTCGGACGACGTACTCGATGCATTCTCAAACCCTGCCGTCGATGCCGTCGTTATCGTCACGCCGACGCGGACGCACGCCGAGATGATCAAACTGGCAGCTAGCTATGGCAAAGATGTTTTTGTTGAAAAGCCGCTGACTTTGCAATTAGAAGAATCGATAGACGTAACGAAAGCGGTTGAGGAGGCAGGTATTATTTGCCAAGTGGGGTTCATGCGGCGGTTCGACCCGGCTTACGCAGATGCCAAGCGGCGAATTGCTGCTGGAGAGATCGGCAAACCTCTTTATTATAAAGGTTTTACACGCGATGCAGGCGCACCGCCGCCTGAATTTATAAAAGATAGCGGCGGGCTGTTTGTCGATTGTTCCATTCATGATTATGACATTGCCCGCTATTTGGTCGGGGCGGAGATCACAGCGATTTCCGGTCATGGACGGGTGCTGAAGTATCCATTCATGGAAGCCTACGGCGATGTGGACCACGCTCTTTCCTACTTTGAATTTGACAATGGGGCGGCAGGCGATGCTGAAGCTAGCCGTAATTCGCCTTATGGTTATGACATCCGCGCCGAAATTATTGGGTCAGAAGGCAGTTTGTTTATTGGCGAACTGCGGGACAAATCATTGACGATATTAAATGCCACTGGTTCAAGGTACGAAATCATTCCTGATTTCCAGACCCGCTTTCGTGACGCGTACCGTTTAGAATTGCAGCACTTTATTGACTGTGTCCGCTCAAGGAACACGCCAATTGTAACGGCTGAAGATGCCACAATCAACTTAAAAATAGCCCTTGCTGCAACTGAATCAATGAGAAGCGGCAAGAAAGTGGTATTGCAGCCGCAGGCCTCCCTTTAGAAAGAGACATTTGCCTATTTTTGTGTGTGCGCCTTATTTGGCTTGTATAAACAGAAAAAGGAGTCTACTAACCACTGCTGTAGTGCAGCGCTGTTCCCTATCGATGGATGAATCGGTTTTTAAGGAAAGAAGCGATGATAAAGGGGAGAGACAAATTGGGTATAGTTTCAATTATGTCATTTATCATGATTATCGGAGCCATTTGGCTATTCGCTTACAAACGAAGCCGCAATGTCGATCTTTCGAGCTCAGAAGGGTACTTTTTAGGTGGACGGAGTTTGACCGGTGTGACGATTGCCGGCTCAGTCATTATGACCAATTTATCTACAGAGCAAATTGTTGGTCAAAATGGACAAAGCTACGTGGCTGGCATGGAAGTCATGGCTTGGGAAGTAACGGCTGCGATTGCGATTGTCGCACTTGCACTCGTATTTTTGCCTAAATATTTAAAATATGGTGTGGACACAGTCACCGATTTTATTGAACGGCGCTATGATGCAACGACGAAGAGGATTGCTTCGTTTTTATTTATATTTACCTATGTGGTTTCGTTTCTTCCTGTTGTCTTATATTCTGGTTCATTAGTATTTAACCAAATTTTCTCAGTAGATGAACTGTTAAATGTCCATCCCCTTGTGGCTGTTTCGTTGATTTCAGCCATGATTGGAATCGTTGGTCTGCTTTATTTGCTTATCGGCGGCCTGCGCCTTAGTGCATTTAGCGATACGATTTATGGCGTTGGTTTGCTTATCGGTGGTCTTTCTATTCCGATTCTAGGGTTGATTGTATTAGGAGATGGCCATTTACTTGCAGGATTTGAAACGATTCGCCAAAACACGCCTGAAAAATTAAATTCAATTGGAGCAATTGACTCTGAGATGGTGCCGTGGCCAACGCTTTTTTTAGGCATGTTTTTTAATAACTTATTTTATTGGTGTACAAACCAGTTAATTGTTCAAAAAGTACTGGGGGGACGAGACTTAAAAGAAGGGCAGAAGGGAGCCCTTTATGTCGGTTTCTTCAAAATTTTCGGTGCGTTGTTCTTAGTATTCCCTGGCATCATTGCCTTCAACATGTTTGGCGACGGCATTAATCCCGCCGATAACGCCTATCCGATGCTAGTCGTTGCCGTTCTACCGGATTTAGCATTTGGCATTTTTGCGGCAATTATCTTTGGCGCGATTTTAAGCTCATTTGTAGGAGCTTTAAATGCAACAGCTACTTTGTTGGCGCTTGACTTTTATAAGCCGTTGGCCAAGAAAAACGTGACAGACAATAAAGTCGCTCGCTTTGGCAAAATGGTTACGGTCATTGTCGGTGGACTATCAATCATTATCGCGCCGTTGATTGCTTTTGCTCCGGCAGGGTTATTCCATGTCGTCCAACAATTTAATGGGCTGTACAGCATGCCGTTGCTGGCGATCATTATTCTCGGCTTCTATTCTAAGTACGCGACTGCCTTTGCTGCAAAAGTGACGTTTGCTTTTCATGTGGTTGCCTATACTGCAAGTCAGATATTCTTAGAAATTCATTATCTCTACGTATTTAGCGTGATGTTTTTCATCGATTTGTTGCTTTTATGGGCGCTAAGCCGATTAAAGCCATTACAGGTTCCGTTTGAATTGACAGAAGAAACGAACAAAGTCGACTTGACACCTTGGAAACACCGCAATTGGGTAAGTGTGTTGGTGATCTTAACGGTTTTAGGAACGTATTTGTTGTTCTCCCCTTGGGGAATTGCTAAATAGCATCGGGGATACAATACCATCAAATGGAGTCTGTCCTTTTCTCGCTTTTTCATGCACTGTTGCTCCCTTTTCAGAATGGCTATTGAATGAACTTTAGGCAAATGGAAAAAACTATTCTGGAATGAAAAAGGAGTAGGGGTGGAAATGGGCGCTATTTGGAGTGAAGTATGGAAAGCGTTTCTATTAATCATTGTCGGTATGCTATTGTTACGGGTTTCTGGCCGAAAATCGATATCACAGATGACAGTGCCGACGACGATTACCATGATTTCTATTGGAACTGTCATTGTACAGCCAATTGCCAATCATAGTATTCTCTTGACGATCATTGCCGCTGTGGTGTTTATATTGGTCTTGTTTCTAGCTGAATCGATCCAAGTTAGGTGGAATGCAGCTGAGTCATTTATCAAAGGGCCAGCCATACTCGTTATACGTGAAGGCCAACTGCAACCACAAAACTTAAAGAAGCTTAGAATGACGGTCGATGCCTTGGAAATGCAATTGCGCCAGCAAGGAATATCTAAAATGAGTGATGTGAAGACAGCCACCATTGAGCCAAACGGTGGGCTTGGCTATGAACTATTTGATTGGGCAAAGCCGATCACTTATGCACAAATGGAGGCCTTGTTGGCACATTATTTAAAAGGTGCTCCTCCACCAAATGAAACAAACCGGCAAAGCAACAATGCCATGAGCGAAAGCAACTTATTTGCTGAAATTGAAAATGACAATCGCCATGTTTCTAGACGAACCCTACATTAGAGGAACGAACGAGTGCGCTCGCAAACTAGAGTGCTCCTATTTAAAGGGGAGTAGGAGAGCGCAAACTTAATGAAAGGCCAGTTGAACCTTCAACTGGCCTAATCGTCTTTATCCGCTAAAAGGCAAGGAACAGGCTTATGCAAAAGGTTGCCTCCTTTTTCAGGGAGACGATTGTTTGTTTAGCGGGCATTATTTGCCTACTGTTGACTTTTTTGAAGCGCTTGGTCTAAATCACTCAGAATGTCGTCAATGGTTTCGATACCGACAGATAGGCGAACCATGTCTGGTGTGACGCCTGCTTTTGCTTGGCTTTCTTCATCTAGTTGCTGGTGTGTGGTGCTTGCTGGATGAATCACCAATGATTTGGCGTCACCGACATTAGCTAAATGGCTGAATAACTGTAGGCTGTTAATAAACCGTTTGCCTTCTTCCACGCCGCCTTTAATGCCGAATGTAAAGATCGATCCTGCCCCTTTCGGCATGTACTTCTGTGCCAGATCATAGTAACGGTTCGACTCTAGGCCTGGGTAATGGACCCAAGAAACAATAGGATGCTGTTGTAAGTATTCAGCAGTGCGTTTCGCATTTTCTACATGGCGCTCCATCCGCAACGGCAATGTTTCCAGCCCTTGAATAAATAGAAATGTATTAAATGGGGAAGCAGAGGCGCCAATATCTCTAAGCAGCGTGACTCGTGCTTTTGTAATGTAAGCGAGGGGGCCAAGTGCCTCTGTATACACAAGTCCATGGTAACTAGCATCTGGCTCTGATAAACCAGGAAACTTGCCATTGGCAAAATCAAATCGTCCAGAGTCGACAATGACGCCGCCGATCGATGTCCCATGGCCGCCAATAAACTTAGTAGCGGAATGGACAACAATGTCTGCGCCATGTTCAATCGGTCTGCACAAATACGGGGTAGCAAACGTATTGTCAACGATAAGGGGGATCCCATTTGCATGGGCAATGTCTGCAATCGCTTCAATGTCTGCTATGTTGATTTGCGGATTTCCAATCGTTTCGATAAAAATCGCTTTAGTCTTGTCTGTGATCTTTTCTTGAAATTGGGATGGTTCATCGACATCGACAAAATGGCATGCCACGCCTAGTTTAGGCAACGTGTGCGCAAATAGGGCATAAGTGCCGCCATACAAGCTGCTGGAAGCAATAATGTTGTCTCCTGCTCCCGCGATATTTAAAATCGCATATGTAATGGCAGCTTGCCCAGAAGAAGTTGCTAATGCGCCTACGCCGCCTTCCAATTCAGCCATCCGCTGTTCAAACACATCATGTGTCGGGTTCATAATGCGTGAATAAATGTTGCCTGGCTCTTGTAAAGAAAACAAATTTGCAGCGTGATCGGTATCATTAAATACGTAAGAGCTTGTTTGGTAAATGGGTACCGCTCTCGCGTTTGTTGCAGAGTCAGGCGTTTGTCCACCATGTAGAGCAATGGTTTCAAAACCAAATGATTGTTTTTCTGTCATCTCTCTTTCCCCACTTTCTTGTTTTGTATATTTCGAATCTTTTGCTTGGAGCCGTGCGCAACACTTGTCTAAATAGTTCATACGTAGGAATTAATATAACAGAATAACTGAAAAAAATAAATATTTCTCTTCCAAAAGGCAAAAATACTCGTATCCTCAATTCGATAAAATGACTAGAGGATGGAACATCGATCTGGCCACTTAAAGCATAAATATGGTATAATAACCATACAAACGAACCCAATAAACGTTGCCTTTAAGCAACTTGAAAGCGTCCTTTCAAGTGTGTTTAAAGGCTTTTTGCCGTTGTTTGTAAATGAATCCATTTAGAGGAGAGATGAAAGTGGGAGATTTGCCATGCAAAGGATGCAAAGGATTGTGCTGTGGGCCTGTGCCTATTTCCGAAAGGGAGCTGCGACATATAAAAAAACACATTAAGAAAATGCCTGCGAAAAGACGCGATTCCCTAAAAAACCAACAGCGTTTTTTAGGGACGTGCATCTTTTTTGACGAAGCCAATGATTGTTGTGGCATTCACTCAGTCCGTCCAGCGATTTGCCGTGCATTTGGGCATCACCAAAAAACCTCGTCTGTTTTCGCAAGCCAGAAGCTGCTTCAGCTAAAACGTACTACCCGGATGAAAAGGCTGTTGGTACGTTAAGCATTGATTTTACATGGAAAGATTTTGGTTGACCTTGCCTCTGGGGCCTCCAGAGGCAAGCACAAGAAGGGGGACAACCCGATTTACCCTTTTAAAGCGCCGCCTGTCAAACCTTTGACAACACGTTCTTGGGCGATAATAAACAATAACAAAATCGGCAAGCTAGCTAGCGTGATAGCAGCCATCAGGCCAGGGACGTTAATCATCAATTCGCCGTAAAAATTTTGCAGTCCAAGAGGCAATGTCATCTTACTTCTTGTCGTAAGCAAAATGAGTGCAAAGATAAACTCTGTCCACAAGAAGACGAAATTGTAAATGACAATTGTAGACAAGGCTGGGGTTACATTAGGGAAAATCACTTTGCGAAAAATGGTCCAGTGATTCGCGCCGTCAATTTGTGCGGCTTCTTCAAGCTCTTTAGGAATTTCCTGCATAAACTGCGTCAAGATGAAAATCGAGATTGGCAAGCTAAAAGCGACATATGGACCGAGTAAAGCCAACAATGTATCATAAATGCCCATCTCTTGCGTTAAAACAAAAATCGGTATTAAGGTCGCATGAATGGGGAGCATCATTCCTGCAACGAAGAGCAAAAACAGAGGGCGGTTAAAGCGGAATGACAGCCGGCTTAATGGATAACTGGCTAATGAAGCAATGACGACTGTCAATGAGACGGCGCTTACCGTAATGATTAAGCTATTTAAAAAATAGCCAGCAAGCCCCATATCAACTACCGCAAAGTAATGTTCAAACGTAAAGGTGTCAGGCACAATCGCGTAAGGGTTGTCGAAAAATTCGTCCATGCTTTTTAGCGATGTACCAACCATGTACATAAATGGATAAAACGTAAACAGCAACAAGGAAACAGCCAACACATACAGCATGATACGTTTAACGAGTTGTAGTGGATTCACGAGAGGATCCCCCGTTTCTTTCGCTGGTATTCAACAAATTGGATGATGGCTACACAAATAAAGGCAATAATAAACATGGCAGCAGCGACTGTGCTCGCATAGCCCATGCTAAACTGGATAAAGCCTTGCTTGTACATATAGGTTCCTAGTATTTCTGTTGCCCCTCCAGGGCCGCCGCCAGTCATAATGTAAAAAATGTCAAATGCTTTTAGCGAACCAACAACGGCGAGAACGGAAGAACTGACAATAGTCGGAACGAGGGCAGGCAACGTGATGTAAAAAAACTGTTGCCTTCCATTTGCGCCATCAATGCTAGCCGCTTCATACAATTCATTTGGAATCCCTACCATGGCTGCTTTAAATAAAATCATGTAAAAAGGAGAGAACTGCCAAATAACGACAACTAAGATGGCAATCATCGCTACATTGGCGTCTGCTAACCAGGGGATCGCATCAATGCCAACTATTTGCAACAATTGGTTAATCGGACCGTTTATCGGGTCATACATAAAAATCCAGAGAAGCCCTATCGCTACCGTAGACATTAAATAGGGAAGAAAGTAAATAACATTTAACAATCTTTTACCGATGACAGGGCTGAAGAGAACAAGTGCCATGATCAGCCCTAGTGGGATTTGCACAAAAACGGAAACAAGCACAAGCAAACTATTGTTTTGCAGCGCTTGCCAAAAAGTGGCGTCTTTAAGCAAAGTCACATAGTTGTCCAGTCCAATAAAGGTGCGTTGAGGTTGCACACCATTCCACTCATGAAGGCTGTAATAGAATGTTGAAAAAATCGGATACATAATAAATACGCTATAAACAAGAAGCGCTGGCAATACAAAGAAGAAAATCGTTCGACCGCTCTTTGCCTTTCTTTGTGTAAGCGGGGGAGAAGTTCCTGGTTGAACAGCGGTTTTCATATGTAGCCCTCCTTTTATAAAGATAAAGAGAGGCACTAGACGAAAAAGTGCGCTCTCTTCTATCTGTTAATCTAACAATTCTTTTGCTTTCTCCTCCATCTGGCTAGCTGCTTCTTCAGGTGTAAGCGCTTTACCGAATAGCTGCTGTGTTGTATCTAGATGTAGTTCAGCAAGAGCAGGGGGCAATGTTTGGTCATAAGGCATGTGAATGTCATTGGCATTAGCCGCGATTTCATCAATTCGCTTAATAAATGGGTCATCTGTTTCAATGCCTTTAATAGCGGCAATGCTGCCCGTTCGGTTTACATAATCTTCGGCTGTTTCAATGCTTGTAAGTTCATTGATCAGCTCAACTGCAAGGTCAGGATGTTCTGTGGCTGAAGAAACGGACCAAACGGGGCTTGTTGCGCCGCCTACATTGGAAGGATCGCCATTTCCTTCAGCTATTTCAGGAAACTCAAACATCCCTAGTTTCTCTTCAAATTCAGGTGCTTCTGTACGTACGCTAGAGATAAACGTATTCGTCATTAGCATCATTGCAGACTGGCCCGAATAAAGCAGTTGCCGTCCTTGCCCTGCATCGTAAGGAACGCCGTTAAAGCCTGGATTAAAAGCACCTCTGTCAACAAGGTCTTGGATGTATTCGCCTGCCTTTACATAGGACTCGTCATCAAACCCTGTACCGTCACGGTTAAAAGCCCCTTGAAAAAGGTCTTCGCCGCCTAGGCGGTCGGCAAAATACATCAAATAATACGTGCCCGGCCATTTTGTTTGGTTGGTTAATGTAATCGGGATAATATCGTTCTCTTTTAACGTGTCCACAATTTCAAGAAACTCGTCATATGTTTGCGGCTCCTCTAACCCGTATTCATTAAAAATTTCTTTGTTATAAAAGAACAGTGTTTGAGTAAGCCCTAACGGAAGCCCGTAAACTTCGTCTTCAAATGTTGTATTCGTTAGTGCAACATCAAGAAATTTATCAAAGTCGATATCGTAGTCATTTAATGATACTACTTGCCCGGCATCAGCAAACTCTTTTAGCCAGCTGCCACCCCAGGAAAAAAAGACGTCTGGAGGATCTCCTCCTGACATGGCAACAACCATGCGCTGTTTATAATCGTCATTCGGAATATACTGCATGTTCACTGTTACACCTGGGTTTTTATCTTCAAAACGGGCAATCGCATCTTGATATACTTTTTCTTTTTCGCTCGCGTCATTTTGCCAAAGCTCTAATACAATGTCCCCTTGATGGTTTTCCCCCTCGCTTTCCGTTCCAGCGTCTTCATTTGAATTGCCACAAGCACTGAGAACAAACAATCCCATCATCGAAATACAAACAAACGTCGCCGCTTTCTGTCTCATTGCAAAACCCCCCTTTTCATTTTTACGCAAAAATGCCAGCGGGAACGGCAAGTTGATACCCGTGTGCGGTACGTTCTCTTGGTTCCCTTATAAAGGAGCATTAAAATCGTTCCATCAGTCACCTCCTTAGCAAAATTGGAAGAGGAAACTATGCACAGGCCATCCTTTAAAAGCATGCAAAAAAGCCCTCATCACAGGAATCAATCGACTCCTTGTCGTTTAATCAGGGTTGTATTCATCAGGCTGCGTCTATTAAGTTATGGCAATGATAGCGATAATATGATTGTCCCATGTAAGAATAAAGAGATTATGAAAAAGAGGTTTATTATTTGTAAAATTTTCATTGTTATTATATAGGATCGTTCACTCCCTAGTCAATGGTTTTAGCGGAAATGGCATTGGCGCCTTTAAAAGTCGACAAAAAGCTCATGTTTACATCTCTCACACCGATGTGAACATGAGCGAAGTGGTGTTTCTAACATTGGTACCTCGTCCTTTTTATAAGAGAAGAAAAAATCAGTTTTCTAAAAATCTATTTGGCAAAGCTACTTCGATACGCCGCCGGCGTTACGGACGTAAGCCTTTTAAATGTCCGATAGAAGTGTGGCATGCTGTTAAAGCCACATTGTTCCGCAATAAGGGCAATGTTTTCTTTTTGTTCTTGTAGCAAATTTTTCGCCATAATGATGCGCTTCGTTGTGATGTATTCTGTTACATTCATGCCGATAAGTTTTTTAAATACCCTGCTAAAGTGCGCCGGCGACACAGCTGCTATTTTCGCTAGGTTATTCAGTTCGAGCTCATTTTCTAAATTGAGCTCGATATAGTCAAGAACCTGATTGATCCACACTGGCCCAGCGTTATGATGCCCGACATGCTCGCTCTTGAGGCAGTTTCGGTTTAGAAACAAAAGAATTTGCTGCAACAAAAGGGCTAACATCTGCCTCTGGTCAATGCGCTTTTCTTTTTCCTCCTCCCAGAGCTGATCGATATACAATTCGAGCTGAGCCCGGTTTTTTGGCTCTAGCCGGTGCCTGTAATTTTTGCGTCCTTTGCCTTCCTCAAACAATCTTAGATAGGAGTGAGAATCCCAGAATACAGAGCGCTGCAATAAAACGGGGCTGAAAAAAATAGCCGTTGAGGTAATCAAATTTTCTGCTGTTGGGATGACGCGGTGGATCGTATTTCCAGGGATGGTGATAATATCTCCCTGCTCAGCTTGAAATAAATTCTGATCGATAAAAAAGGTTCCTTTCCCTTGGTAGACATAGACAATTTCGTACCAGTCGTGCAAATGGTCAGGAAGCTCGCGATTAGGCGTTTTCGTATCTTTATAAGCAATGAAAAAGGGGAAATCATTCTCTGAATCAAATGTTTTGCGGACAGGCTCCAATGTCAACACCTCTTTTCCAAACCTAAAATCTTAATCTTTTTATATTATATCAATAAAAGGTACATATTGAGCAGAATACGCAATATTTATAACTTATTTATGGTGATAAAATGAATCTTGGCAACAATGAAGGGTGGACAGAATGAGGAGGAAAACTGTGAGAAGCATCGTTTGCGAACGGCCAAATGTATTCAAGATGACAAAAGAGAAAGCGCCTTCAATTAGGCCCGGTGAAGCGTTAGTTCGTATTAAACGAATTGGCATATGTGGGACTGATCTTCATGCTTATAAAGGAAACCAGCCCTTTTTTTCCTATCCTAGAGTACTAGGGCATGAGCTGTCTGGTGTCATTGAAGAGGTCGAACATAATCCTGAAGGGCTGCAAGCAGGAGATCGTGTAGCGATCATCCCTTATTTAAGCTGTGGAAATTGCCATGCTTGCCGAAACGGCAAAACGAACTGTTGTACGAAGGTGAATGTGCTGGGTGTTCATATCGATGGTGGTATGAGAGAGCTGGTTGCTGTTCCTACCGAACAATTAATGAAAACTACTAGTCTTTCCTATGATGAAGCAGCCCTCATTGAGCCTCTTGCTATTGGTGCCCACGCTGTAAATCGGGCGAAGCCAAGAAGAAATGAACAGGTTCTAGTGATTGGGGCAGGGCCCATCGGGTTGGGCGTGATGCTTTTTGCCAAGGAACAGGGTGCCCGTGTCATTGCTATGGATGTCAATGAAGAGAGACTTGAATTTTGCCAGCAATGGGCCAAAGTAGATGCAGTCGTCCATGCATTGGATAACCCTCTGTCCGAACTAAATGATCGACTGAATGACGAGTTGCCGACAATTGTTTTTGATGCGACGGGAAACAACGATTCCATGACAGAAGCTTTTAACTATGTTGCTCATGGGGGGAAATTGGTTTACGTAGGGCTTGTCAACGGAATGATTCAATTTGATGATCCAGAATTTCATAAAAGAGAAATGACATTAATGGCCAGCAGGAACGCGACCAAAGAGGATTTTAACTACGTTATACAGGTGTTGGAAACAGGCTCTATTCAACTGGATTCGTACATTACCCATCGCTGCAGCTTTAGGGAGATGGTTGAACAGTTTGATAGCTGGCTATTACCGGAATCAAAAGTGATAAAGGTGGTCGTAGAGCTCTAAGGGATGAGAAATTAGCTCGTCCCTTGCCTGAGTCTATCAACGATTTAAATTGGTACAGGTCAGAGTAACAGATTGTTATGGCAAAAATGAAAGCGTTATCAACAAAGGCGAGCAATAAGAAAAACTATACGTAAGGACTGAATGGAATGAAGAATGGGAAAACAATGTCCTCCCTCCTACTTCTTGTAATGGTAGCTTTGTTAACGGCATGCAGTACGGCTGATGCAGGCAATAGCCCAGACCAGGTTTACACCGTGAATATCGCTTACGGAAATCAGCCAGGTGAACCAGTAGACCAAATGGCGCGGAAGTGGAAGGAGCTTGCCGAAGAACGGAGCAACGGACGGTTGAATATACGGTTATATCCTAGCTCACAGCTAGGCTCTGAAGCAGACGTAGTTGAGCAGGCACTGTTTGGGAGCAATGTGATCATCTTTACAGGCTATGACTTCCTTATGAACTTTGTCCCTGATCTGGGAGTGATGACGGCTCCATATCTAGTAGACGACGTAGAGGATTTATTCTACTTGACGACAACCGATTGGTTTAAATCGCTCGAGGATGACTTGAGGCAGGAGGGTTTAGAGATTGTAACAACAAACACACTCTATGGTGAGCGCCATCTCATGACAACGAAAGAGGTTCTGACACCAGAGGATTTAAAAGGGCTAAAAATCCGGGTTCCAAACAACCAGATGTATATTCACACGTTCAGTGTGCTTGGCGCTTCACCGACACCGCTTCCTCTATCCGATATGTATGCTTCCTTGCAACAGGGCGTAATTGATGGGGCTGAGAATCCGCTGCCTGTCCTCTCTGGCTCAAAAACGCATGAAGTCGCGAAATTTCTAGCGTTAACGGGACATACGAAGATTATTAGCCCATGGGTGACTGGAAACGAGTTTATGGACTCTCTGCCAGCTGATTTGCGGGACATTTTACAGACAACGGGGGATGAAGCGGGAGAATTTGAAAAAACGATTGTGGCAGAGGAGGAGGAAAAGGTTCTCGAAGATTTTGCTTCACAAGGAATTAAGATAAATGAGATTGATGTTGAGCCGTTTAAAGAAAGAGCGCAGGAGATTTTTAACCGTATTCCTGAATGGAGCCCTGATCTACAGGAAACGATTCAAGAACTGCTGGATAACCGTGATTAGAAGGAATGAACAACTCCTTTGTCTCTGGTAGAAGCTGGATCGATGCTTAGAGGAAAGCCTACACTCACAACAACGTAGAGGTGATAAACATGAAGCGTTTTTTTCATCATTTGGATGATTATCTAGGAGTTCTTGCTTTATCAGGAATTATTGTTCTCATTAGCGCAAACGTATTTTTCCGCTTTGTCTTAAACAGTCCGATCACATGGACTGAGGAAGTCAGTTTGGCGTTGTTTATATGGCTTACGTTTATCGGTATTAGCTCTGGAATCAAGCACAATTCACACGTAGGAATCGATTATTTCGTCCGGAAAATGCCGGGAAAAATACGCCATTATGTTCAGGTGGCAAGGCTTGTCGTGATTTTGGCTGCCACTATCCTTGTGTTTGTCTACTGGGGGGCTACGTTTGCCTTTCACGGTGTCGCCAAAGTAACCCCAGTGCTTGGGATCAGTTATACATTCATTAATTTGGCGGTGCCGATCGGTTCGTTGCTAGC
Source organism: Shouchella rhizosphaerae (assembly GCF_900142675.1). GTDB lineage: Bacteria > Bacillota > Bacilli > Bacillales > Bacillaceae_D > Shouchella > Shouchella rhizosphaerae. Next base: position 184,470 of record NZ_FRBS01000006.1, read on the forward strand.
CGTGTTTCATCTTCTTAACGTGTTTATTAAAAGAGACCGGGCTTATATACATCAAGAGAGAGGACTGGAGTAAGGATGGATTTAACGATCGCTTTAATTATCATGTTTGCTCTGATCATATTGAATATTCCTGTAGCCTACGCCATTATTGCCGGCTGCGCCTACTACTTTATCATGAATGATAGCTTCACCCATGAAATCTTAATCCAACGAATGATGAGTGGCGTAGAATCCTTTCCTCTCCTTGCGATCGTTTTCTTTATAACAGCAGGGATTCTGATGAACTATACCGGAATTACGGAAAGAATGCTTAACTTTGCCCAAGTCATGACTGGCCATATGACAGGTGGGCTAGCGAAAGTCAACGTATTGCTCAGTGTGCTGATGGGAGGTTTATCGGGGTCTAATATCGCGGATGCGGCCATGCAGTCCAAAGTACTTGTGCCGCAAATGACGAAGCGCAATTATCCGCCTGCTTTCTCGACTGTATTAACAGCGGCAACGTCTCTGATTACACCGATCATTCCACCAGGGATAGCCTTAATTATGTACGGCTATATCGGGAACGTGTCTATTGGCAACCTGTTTTTAGCTGGCATTGTACCGGGTTTAATGCTTAGTGTGATTTTCTTAATACTTGTTCATTTTATTGCTAAAAAGAGAGGCTTTGAAACGGAAAAAAAGCCAGCGGCTAAACCAAAAGAGATGCTCATTGCTTCTAAGGATGCAGCGTTTGCGATTTTGTTGCCGATTATCATTATTGGTGGAATTCGCTTTGGCGTGTTCAGCCCAACGGAGGCCGGAGCGATTGCCGTTATTTATGCTCTTATTTTAGGGTTTTTTATTTATCGCCAGATGAAGGGCAATCAGCTCGTTACCGCTTTAAAAGAATCGGTCAATTTAACGGCCACGATCATGATCATTATTGCGGCAGGAACGGCCTTCGGCTGGATTTTAACGCTGGAGCAGATTCCACAGCAACTAACTGGCACGGTAACCAATTTTATCGAGAGCCCTGCTCTGTTTTTATTAGTCATTATGGTCTTTTTACTCGTAGTAGGCATGTTTATTGAAGGCAACGTTTTACTTATTATACTAACACCTATCTTTATGCCTATGATTCAAACATTCGGTATAGATCCTGTGCATTTTGGGCTTTTCTTTATTCTTTGCCTTAGTGTTGGAACGATCACTCCTCCTATCGGGACGATTATGTTTACGACAACGGCAATTACTAAAGTGAAAATTGAAGATTTTATTAAAGAGGCATGGCCTTTTTATATTGTTTTAATCATTGCGATTTTGCTTGTTGCCTATTTCCCAGCAATTTCCCTATGGCTGCCTTCTCTGTTCTCCTAATTAAATAAGGATCGATGAAGCCATCCACTCTAACGGTATTCAGCGACAACTGGACACTGTGAGGTAGATTAAATCCATGTTTAACAAATAAGGAGGTTTTGATTTTGTCTAACGCTTTTTTTCAAGTTCACCCGACAGACAATGTCATCGTCAGTTTAAAAGACTTGCAAAAAGATCAACGTATCCAGTTTAAAGAAGAGCATATTCCTTTATCCAGAGACGTTCCTTCTGGGCACAAAATTGCAATCAGAGACATCGCTGTAGGAGAAGACATCGTAAAATACGGATTCCCTATTGGCAAAGCAAGCAAGCCAATTCAAAAAGGCGATTGGGTACACACCGATAATGTTGTAACGAAGCTATCAGGAACGCTCGAATATCAGTATCAACATAAATCACAGCCGTTTCGTGTTCGGGAATCCGCAACCACTTTTGATGGGTACTGGCGCAAAAACGGGGAAGCGGGCATTCGTAATGAAATATGGATTATCAATACCGTGGGCTGTATTAATAAAACAGCAGAGATTCTCGCGAAAATGGGAAATGAGGCATTTCAAGAGGAAGGGATCGATGGCATCTATCATTTTCCTCATCCCCTAGGCTGCTCCCAACTAGGCGATGATTTGCATAACACTCAAAAAATATTAGGAAGACTCGTAGAGCATCCTAACGCTGCAGCGGTTCTCGTATTAGGTCTAGGGTGTGAGAACAACTTTATAGAATCGTTTAAACAGGTTCTATCAGAAATCGATAAAGAACGAGTAAAGTTTCTCGCGGTCCAAGATGTCGAGGACGAACTTGAGGAAGGGCTGGATTTACTCGGGAGTCTGGTCAGCTATGCAAAAACATTTAAAAAAGAGCCTATTCCTCTATCAAAGTTAAAAGTTGGTTTAAAATGCGGAGGATCTGACGGATTTTCAGGAATTACAGCGAATCCGATGGTCGGAGCGTTTTCCGATATGCTTATCTCCGCAGGAGGGACAACGATTTTGACGGAAGTGCCTGAAATGTTTGGCGCAGAGACGATTCTGATGGAGCGGGTTACGGATAAAAAGGTATTTAACGATTTAGTCGATGTGGTAAATGGTTTCAAAGAGTATTTCCTTAAGTACAACCAGCCGGTCTACGAAAATCCATCTCCAGGCAATAAAAAAGGAGGCATTACAACACTGGAGGAAAAGTCACTTGGTTGTGTCCAAAAAGGTGGATTTGCCCCTGTCGTCGACGTCCTCCCTTATGGTTCTAAGGTTACAAAGCAGGGGCTGAACATCGTACAAGGGCCAGGAAACGACTTAGTATCTGTCACAAACCTTGCTGCAGCTGGTGCCCATATCGTGCTGTTCACAACAGGAAGGGGAACCCCGTTTGGCGGGCCTGTGCCAACGGTTAAAATCTCAACCAATACCGCCCTATTTGAAAAGAAGAAGAACTGGATTGATTATAACGCCGGACAGCTCATTCAAGGCAGCAGCATGGACGATGTCAAAGAGGACTTTTTCACCTATTTGCTTCAGGTCGCTTCGGGAGAAAAGAAGACAAAAAATGAGCAGTACGGTTTTAAAGAGATCGCTATTTTTAAGGATGGCGTGACCCTTTAACGCTCATCAAATAAAAAGGGGACCTCTAAATGGAACAATTATCAAAAAAATTCATAGCTCACAATCAAGCTAAAAAGCAGCTCCTACAGGACGCAAACGAAGCTTGCAACGCGCATTTGCCGGAGCGTATCATCCAGTTTGGCGAGGGGAATTTTTTGCGCGGCTTTGTCGATTGGATGATTCATACGTTGAATAAAAAGGGCTTGTTTAATGGCTCGATTGTAGCGATACAGCCGACTCCACACGGTAAAGTAGTGCCTAAATTAAACGCACAGGACGGGTTGTATACGTTGGCGCAGCGGGGAATGTTGAATGGAACAGAGGTAGATGAAAGGGAGATTGTGACGTCGATCAGCAGGGGGATTAACCCTTACACAGATTGGCAAAAGGTTCTTGAGGTAGCAGAAAACATAGACGTTCGTTTTATGTTCTCCAACACCACTGAAGCTGGATTGACGTATTTGCATGAGGAGTACGACAAGGCACGCTCTCCCCTGTCTTTTCCAGGAAAAGTGGCCGCTTATCTCTATCACCGCTTTCAAACGTTCCAAGGTGCGAAGGAAGCGGGCATGATCCTATTTCCTTGTGAGCTATTGGACAACAACGGGCAACTGCTAAAGGAAATTGTTATTAGGCTGGCAACGGAATGGGGCTTCCCTCGATCCTTTATAGACTGGGTCGACCAGCATAACCAGTTCTGCAATACGCTTGTAGACCGTATTGTCACAGGCTTTCCTCGGGAAGGGATTGAGCAGTTTAATCAAGAGCTAGGCTATGAGGATACTCTTTTAACCACTTGTGAACCGTTTCATTTATTCGCGATCGAAGCCAAACCGGAAATAGCGGCACAGTTGCCTTTCGAGAAGGCTGGATTAAACGTCCATTGGAAGCCTGTAGCTCCATTTCGAGAGCTGAAGGTGCGAATTCTTAATGGCGCCCACACCATGATGTTTGCGGCGGCGTATCTATCTGGCCTGGATACCGTTAAGGAAGCAATGGAGGATGAGGAACTCCAGCAATTTATCCGAACAGGCGTTTACGAAGAAATTTTGCCTTTGCTTCATATCAATGAAGAGGAAAAGATCCGCTTTGCAGACGCTACATTCGAAAGGTTTAGCAATCCGTTTAATCAGCACAAGCTATTAGACATTTCATTGAACTCCATCTTTAAATGGAAAACTAGGATACTGCCTTCTCTTCTCGAAGCGGTAAGGAAAAACAATGCGCTTCCAGCAGCTTTAACCTTTTCACTAGCCGCTTTATACGTCTTTTATCGTCCTGATCATGTGAAGGACCATGTATGGTTTGGCAAACGCGGGGATACTGTGTATCCGATTAAAGAGAATGAAAAAACGCTTCGTTCCATTCAAATTCTGTCCGATCATAATGGAGAGGATTTGCAGCGTACAATTCATGCATTTCTTAGCAATCAGCAGCTTTGGGAGACCGATTTAACCGCTGTCCCACAATTGGCGGAAACCGTTACGTTCCATGTGCAGAATATAGGAGAACATGGGATGAAAGCTGCATTACGATCATTCATGGAAAATAGAGTTTAAGTAGGAAGTAAAACCGTCCCTTTCTCCAGTTTGGTTAGAGAGGGGCGGTTTTATTATGCCCGCTGTATCGATTGTCTTATGTGGTTCCTTCTTTCATCCACTAAATCATGCTCTTCTGCTTGAGTGCGTCTAAATTGACCAGTGGCAAAATTTATTAGAAGAATGGATGAAATTACTAGAAATGAAGCTGAATCAACCATGATAAAATAAACATGGAGATAAATCGATTTATAGGTTATTCTTATCATCTCCTTTTATGACAGCGCTTACTTCCTAATCATTTAGGAAATAGGATAGCCTAGCAGGAGAAGGCGAGCCCAACTATAGTGAGAATTAGGAGGTGGTCGCATTGAAGAAACGGCATGCCAGACTGCTCCAATTATTAAAAGAAAAGGAGGGGCGTTTTTTGTCAGGCCGGGAGCTAGGCGAACAGCTAGGCGTAAGCGACCGGACGATTCGCAATGACATTCGCATTTTGAATGAAGACTATTTAATCAATGCAGAAATTGTTTCCAACAATCGCCTTGGATATAAATTGAGAGGGACATTAACGCAGTTTAACAAGCGCTCTCATTTAGATTTAGATTACCATAAACGGGCTTTTCAGCTTGTCAAAGAATTGCTTGATGCAAATGGATGGATGAGCTATGACAAGTTTGCGGAAACCCATTTCGTCTCCCCGCAAACGATCCATAGTGATGTGATGAGGATGTCGGAATGGCTGAAGCAGTATGACCGAAAAGCCATGTTTGAAACAAAGCCTTTTTGTGGAATTCGCTTGCTTGGGAACGAGCAAGATAAACGGATGTTGTTGACAAGTTTGTTCAACAATGAATTTGCTGCAAAGCAAGAAGCAATTTCACAAATGACAACGGCCTTTTCAGGATGGCATACGCCGCAAAGCATTGCCGATATAGGCAAAAAGTTAAGCGATGTTTTAGATGCAAATAGCATCTATGTGTCGGCCAGTGTCTGGGCAAAGTTATTGGCTGTAGTGCTTGTCGCTGTGCACCGCGGAAAAACGCATGAATTAAGCACAAACAAGAGCGCGCAAGCAGGAGCAAACTGGAAACTGGCTGAACAAATAGCGAATGCGATTGGTTGGCCATGTTGCCCCGATGGGGAACTTGCTTATCTTGCTTCTAATTGCATCGCCTTCAAGTTGCTTCCGATCCAAAAAAACGGCAACACAGCCGCTTCTGAACGGCTACAGGCGGCCTGCTTAGCAGGGTTGTCGTTACTCGAGAAGCAGTACGGCGTCGATTTAATAGGCGACCAAAAGCTGCTAAGGCATTTAACGTTGCATTTGCAAAATATGTTGTCCGTATTACAAGACCAATATGAAATCGAAGCTCCATCGTTATCGATGATTAAAGCCCAATACATTCATGCGTTTCAGATGGCGGTTGTCTTTGCTGAGGAACTAGGAGAAAAGTTGTCTATTTCCGTTCCTGAAGCGGAAGTAAGCTACTTAGCTCTTCATTTGCAGGCGGCAATTGACCGAATGGAACGAAAGCCAATCCGTGTTCCTTTAATTAGCACAAAAAGTTTGGCTATGACCACACTAATGAAACAAAAAGTGGAACAAGCGTATCCGCAAGTGTCGATTCAGGAAATTTATATTCCTTATGCTCCTTCTGCAGTGCCCCGCGATGCCGCGTTTGTACTGACAACGTCCAAGGAGCTCAAGACACAGCATAAGACATTGTATATTGAAGGCGATTTCATCACAAAAGAAGATATTGCCCGCATTAAGGAATGCTTAACTTACGGGATTTTGCAGGCACGCGTTACCGAAGATTGCTTTTTCCGTTTAAATGGGCAGACAAAAGAAGAGCTGCTGCGCTTGCTTGTGAAAAAGGCAGGAGCCGAAGTGTACTTGCCATCGATTGAATCGAGGGAGCAATTGTCTGCAACAGACATTGGCAACCGCATGGCTGTGCCCCATCCGCTTATTTCAATCGATGCCCCGGAAACAAAAATTTTTGTTGGCATGAACAGCCGTGCCGTCCAATGGGGAGAGCGGACAGTCCAAATGGTGTTCTTGCTATTGGTGAGTGAACGGGACACCGTGTTGTACGAATCAATCTTTCGCGAAATTTATCAACTTAGTAAAACGGCACGTCTTCAAGACATGAAGTCGTACCAAGGATTTCGGAATAGTTTGTCATTATAACCTTAACTTGGAGGAAACTATATGCTTATCACGATGAAAGAATTGCTTAAAGTCGCATATGAACAAAAATTTGCAGTCGGCTCCTACAATGTTTCTAATAGCGAATTGCTATCCGCCATTATTGAGACGGCAGAGGAAGAAAAATCGCCAGCAATCTTACAAATCCATCCTAATGAGTTGGCGCTTATAGGCAATGAGTTTATCGCTTACGCCAGAGAAGCAGCACACCGTGCTCGCGTGCCAATCGTGATCCACCTCGACCATGGGGCGACATTGGCTGATATTGCCCAGGCGATCCAAAATGGCTATACATCGGTGATGATGGATGCATCCCATTTGCCGTTTGAAGAAAATATTGCCTTGACGAAACAAGCGGTTGAAATAGCCCACTCAGTCGGTGTTTCCGTAGAAGCCGAGCTAGGAACAATCGGCAACAATGACGGCAGCTCTGAAGGAGGCGCAGACCAAATTCTTTACACTGAACCAGATGAAGCACGGGAATTTGTTGAACGTACTGGCTGCGACACACTTGCCGTCGCGATTGGCACATCTCATGGATTCTATCCAAAGCATATGAAGCCAAAAATCCAACTGGACCGGCTGGAGAAAATCAATGAGTCAGTAGGCATCCCATTAGTCCTCCATGGCGGCTCGGATAACCCAGATGAGGACATCCGCCAATCGACACAATTAGGGGTAGCAAAAATCAACCTCTCTAGCGATATGAAACGCGCCTTTTTCAACCAGTTGCGCCAAACGCTCCAAGAGAAACCACACGATTTTGAACCGGACGTGTTAATGCCTGAAGCCCGAGAAGCGGCGAAAGCAGTGTTGCGCAAAAAAATGGCGCTTTTCGGTTCAACAGGCAAAGCACCGTTGTACAAGCTCAGTGAGTGAAAGGGGAAATAGGCCAATGAAGCTAGCGGAGTTATTGCATAAAGATGTGATCAATCTTGATTTAAGCGCGACCTCGAAAGAAGACGCGATTAAAGAATTAATTGATTTGCTTGATGAGAATGGGGCCATCGAATCAAAAGAAGGCTTTGAAAAAGATGTATATGAGCGGGAAGCTCAAGGCATGACGGGGATTGGCGGCGGGGTCGCCATTCCCCATGGCAAGTCGGATGCTGTTCGCCACACAGCGATTGCCATCGGCCGGACGAAACAGCCAATTGGTTGGGAAACGTTAGACGGAAAACCGGTTCAGGCGATTATCTTGTTTGCGGTACGCAAAGAAGATGAGGGCAATCTTCATTTAAAGCTTCTGGCCAAAGTAGCTGGTGCGCTTGCCCGCGATGAAGTGTGTGCCGCATTGCTTGAATCGAACTCAAAAGACGACATTATACAGGCATTTGATGAACAGGAGGGAGAATCATGAAAATTGTTGGTGTTGCGGCTTGTACGGCAGGAATTGCCCATACATTTTTAGCGAAAGAAAAGCTTGTAAAAGCGGCACAAGAAGCAGGGCACGAAGTAAAGATTGAAACACAAGGGACGATCGGCACGGAAGATGAGTTGACAGCAAACGAGATCAAGGAAGCGGACGTCGTCATCATTGCAGCAGACATTAGCATATCGGGGCGCGATCGTTTCAAAGAGAAAAAAGTCATCCGCATCCCGACACATATTGCCATCAAATCGCCAAAGCAGCTCATCAAGAAAATCGAAGCTGAATTGAACGCAAACGTGTAAAGGGGAGAAGCAGCATGAAATCAATCGGCTTGACGATTAAAAAACATCTGTTGACTGGTATTTCCTATATGATCCCACTGATTGTTGCGGCCGGCTTGTGCATTGCTTTAGGGCAAATCTTCGGAGGAGCCGATGTCGCCAACCATGAAGGAACGATCCCCTTTTACTTGAACCAAATTGGCGGTTGGGGCATGACGCTCGTCGTTCCCCTTTTTACAGCAGCGATTGCCATGTCGATTGCCGATCGCCCCGCTTTCGCCCCTGGCCTCGTCATTGGCTTTATTGCCAATGAAATCCAGGCCGGTTTTATCGGCGGCATACTCGGCGGCTTTTTAGTAGGTTATGTCGTGTTGGCAATTAAAAAGTATGTGAAAGTGCCAAAGAGCATGATTGGTCTGATGCCTGTCATGATTATTCCTTTAATTGCAACCGCTTTCTCTGGTTTGCTCATGTTGACAATCATTGGCCAGCCCATTGCCAGCATGCAAAACTCACTGCTAGGTCTGTTGCAATCAATGGAAGGTGGTTCGCGCTTCTTTATGGGGACGATCCTCGGCGCAATGTCCAGTTTTGACTTCGGTGGCCCTGTCAACAAAACGGCCTCGTTATTTGCCGATGGGCTGCTTGTAGAAGGCATTTATGAACCAGAAGCAGTAAAATTCATTGGCTCCATGGTGCCTGTCTTCGGTATTGCTCTATCTTTCCTATTTACAAGATACAAATATACAAAAGCAGAAAAAGAAACATTAAAAGCAGCCGTGCCAATGGGCATTTGCATGATTACCGAAGGGGTTATCCCAATTGCTGCGCGGGACTTGATCCGCGTTGTCGCTTCGTGCTCATTTGGCTCAGCAATTGCCGGCGGGCTTTCGATGGTATGGGGAGTCGGAAGCACTGTGCCACATGGCGGTTTGTTTGTGGTACCACTGATGATTGAACCTTGGTACTTTGTGTTAGCGCTTGCCATCGGCAGCCTCATTACCGGTACGATGTTGTCATTGTGGAAACCGGCAGTCAAACAAGAGGAAGAGGCAATGGAACAAGAACCTGAAGAGGAGGAAGTCGACCTTGACGACTTCAGCTTGACGAAGGGGTTGTAAGTAGTGGATATGGAAACGGCAAAGCAAAAAACACGAGAAGCCCTTGAAGAACAAGGGTTTCTCTTAACGGACCAAGAAGCGGACACTATTGAAGTTGCTGACTTTGGGCTAGGGCGCCTTGAGCAAAGCGGTTTGCAACTGTTCACTTATGTAAACAGCCCGCGCTACTGTGCCAAGGAATTGGTGCTGTTCCCGAACCAAACGTGCCCAGAACATAAACACCCACCCCGGCCAGACGGCACCCCTGGAAAAGAAGAAACATTCCGCTGCCGCTTTGGCTGTGTCCATCTATTTGTTGAAGGGGAGGCAACGGACGATCCAAGTGTCCATCCGCCAGCTGAAGATGCTAGTTATTATACAGCCGCTAACAAAATTGTGCTCCTGCCAGGGGAACAATATACGATTCCGCCAAACACGCGCCACTGGTTTCAAGCAGGGCCCCAAGGGGCAATCATAAGTGAATTTTCTTCCCACAGCGACGACGCCAGTGACATCTTTACCGATCCGCGTATTACACGATAACGCGAACGGCCAACAGCTTTAAGTTGCTGTATGTAAGCACACGCCCCCTTTAAGCAGCGTTTATTACTGCCTGAAGGGGGTGTCGGGTTTAACAGGCCAGAGGGACTTTAAGTAGAACCAGCAGCAGCGTTGAAAGGAAAAATATTGAATTTCTAACTCGCTTCATGTACCCTTTTCTTAACGAGTAGAACGGGAAAGGGGTTTCTCATGTATAGACTTTTGGTCATGCCGATCCTGGCACTTGCGTTAGTTGGCTGCACCGAGTCAAAAGATACTCCACAAACCACAAACACCTCTCAACCAACAAACACGCCTCAACTGCTACGGGAAACGATACTGAACCCACATGTCATTCACCTTGATCCTAAAGATATTCCTGATACAAATGGATTGGAGTATGTTGAGGCCGAATCTCATCCGTCTTATGTTGACCCTGATACAGGGCATACGATCCATTTAGAAAGGGATGGGTGAATTTAAAACCCCCATGCATTCAACACTGTCGCAATCGCTTCTTCCAATTCATCTTCAGGAATACTTCCAAAGCCAAGTACAATTTGAGGCGGGTGGATTGCGCGTTCAAGGGAGTAAGCAGACAGTGGATACACTTTTGCCTTGGCGGCTAATGCTTTCTCAACCAGTGTCTGTTCATCCATTCCATTTTTTACGACGAGAACGATATGGAGGCCGGAACGTTCACCGATTATCGATAGCTTGTCTTCATATCGTTTCAACAGGCTCAGAACTTTTTCTAACTTGCGGCGGTAAATTTTCCGCATCCGGTTTAAGTGTTTTTCAAAGTCCCCTTGTTTCATAAAGGCCGTCAGCACTTGCTGGTCAATGCGCGATACCGTTGAGTGGTAGTAAGAAAACTTGTTTTTATATAAGTGGGCAAGTGGTGCCGGCAGTACCATATAACTGATGCGGACAGACGGGATCAATGATTTTGAAAAGGCGCCTAAATAAATGACTTTGTTATGGACGTCCATGCTTTGCAAGGATGGAATGGTTTTTCCTGTATAGCGGAATTCACTATCGTAATCGTCTTCAATAATATAGCGGTTTTCGTGTGCTTCCGCCCAATGAAGCAATTGTTTGCGCCGATTGATCGATAAGACAGAACCGTAAGGAAAGTGGCGCGATGGCGTTGTGTAAACGACATCTACCGCTGTGCGGACGATGCTGTCAACATCAATGCCTTCTTCATCTACTTGAAAAGGGACGTAATCGTTTGGATAATGGGATAGCAATTTCCGCATTAGTTGGTAGCCTGGGTCTTCAATCCCGTAGACTTTACTTTCGCCAAGGAGCAAGAACAGCTGTTGCAACAACGTTTCCACCCCAGCGCCGACTACCACCTGTTCTGGTGTGCAATTGACGCCACGTGAATGATGCAAGTAATAGGCAATTTCGCGCCGAAATGAAGCCTCGCCTTGATGGTCTCCATTCAGCAATAAACGGTGATTTTCCTTACACATCGTTTGTTTGAAATACTTGCGCCATTGCTCAAATGGAAAGCTGGTTGTGTCAATATGGGTCGGGTGGAAATTGTAGCGAATCGTGTCTTGTTTTGTTGCTAACGCATCTCCAGGTGCTTGTGGAGCCCGAATGTATTCTAAGTCTTCATAGGCTTGTACATAAAATCCCTTTCTTGGAATCACTTCGACATACCCTTCTGCCACTAACTGCTCGTAAGCTGCCTCAACCGTGTTTTGGCTTAATTTTAAAGAGTCGGCTAGTTTGCGTTTAGAGGGAAGTTTCGTGCCATAGCCAATGCGGCCTTCCGTAATTTCCGTTTTGATGTGTGCGTACAATTGTTCATATAAGGGCGTTGGCAAATCTCGATTTAATTCGCACCACAGCAGCTCCATGTTAGACCGCTCCTTTTTCTGACCTCATCATTTTCTTAAAAACTGACACTTACAATGTGGTCAGTTGTTTTCTATACTAGTCAGCAAATCCAAAAAAAGCAACGATAAAGGAGTGGGACAAATGGAAAAAGTAGTAGGAACAGACCGGGTGAAACAAGGAATGGCTCAAATGCAAAAAGGCGGCGTTATCATGGATGTGATTAATGCCGAACAAGCCAAAATCGCTGAAGAAGCGGGTGCTGTGGCGGTCATGGCATTGGAACGGGTGCCTTCTGATATTCGTGCAGCTGGCGGTGTGGCGAGAATGGCAGACCCAACTGTGACAGAAGAAGTGTTAAACGCTGTTTCGATTCCAGTCATGGCAAAAGCACGCATTGGCCACATCGTTGAAGCGAAAGTTCTGGAAGCGATGGGTGTCGATTATATTGATGAAAGCGAAGTGCTAACACCGGCTGATGAAGTCTATCATTTAAACAAACGTGATTTTACAGTGCCGTTTGTCTGCGGAGCCCGCGATCTCGGCGAAGCAGCGCGCCGGATTGGCGAAGGCGCTTCAATGATTCGTACAAAAGGAGAGCCAGGAACGGGCAATATTGTTGAAGCAGTCCGCCATATGCGGAAAATGCAGGCGCAAATCAAACAAGTAGCCCATATGTCGACAGATGAGTTGATGACGGAAGCCAAGCAGTTAGGCGCCCCATATGAATTATTGCTGCACATTAAGGAAACGGGCCAATTGCCTGTCGTCAATTTTGCCGCAGGGGGCATCGCCACGCCAGCAGATGCCGCTCTTATGATGCATCTAGGCGCTGACGGCGTTTTTGTTGGATCGGGCATCTTTAAATCAGACAATCCTGAAAAATTTGCTCGGGCAATTGTGGAAGCGACAACCCATTACACAGATTATGAACGGATTGCCGAGCTTTCGAAAAACCTTGGTTCCGCTATGAAAGGAATTGACGTGGCGACATTGGCGCCGGCAGAACGGATGCAGGACCGTGGGTGGTAAGTCTATGAAAATTGGCGTATTAGCCTTACAAGGCGCGGTTAGTGAACATATCCGTTTATTAACGAACAGTGGCGCAGAAGCAATCGAAATAAAGCGTGCAGACCAGCTAGCAGAAGTCGATGGGCTTATTTTGCCAGGTGGTGAGTCGACGGCAATGCGTAGGTTGATTGACAAGTATCAACTTTTTAAGCCGTTGCGAGAATTTGGCGAATCAGGAAAGCCGATATTAGGAACATGTGCTGGACTGATATTGATGGCAAAGACTCTTTCGGGTGAGCAAGATGGGCACTTAGGTTTTATCGACATGGTTGTTGAGCGCAATGCGTTTGGGCGGCAACGGGATAGTTTTGAAGCAACGCTTGATGTGAAAGGGGTAGCCGAAAAACTGACTGCTGTTTTCATTCGCGCGCCGCTTGTTAAAGAAGTCGGACCAGATGTAGACATTTTGAGCGAATACAACGGAGAAATCGTTGCCGTCAAGCAAGGCTCTTTCCTTGCATGTTCGTTCCATCCTGAATTGACGGATGACGCCCGCTTGCATCAAGCGTTTATAAAGATGGTAGCAGAGCGCTCTGTGTTGGAAGCTCATTAAAAAAGGCAACGGCTTCTGCGCAAGTTATACAGAAAAAACCGGACAATTTCCGTCCGGTTTTTTTCCATTCTCCCTACAATTACAAACGGTGTTTCTTCATTTTATTGTATAACGTTGCCAAGGAAATGTTTAATCGTTTTGCTGCCTGCTTTTTGCCTTCTAAATGATTGTCACAATTGGCAAGTACGTTTGTAATAAGCTGCCGTTCTGCTTCCTCCAGGCCTGCTTTTAATGACGTAGGAGGAGTAAACGACATTGGCGTGGACCTTTGCCATTGGTCCGTTGCCAAATGCGGCGGCAGGTGGCTTGGGTGCAAAACGGGTTCATCCATCATGCAAAGGGCAAATTGAAGCGCGTTTTTTAGTTCACGCACATTCCCAGGCCAATGATAGTGCTTAAGCCTTTCCAATGCTTCGTCGCTAATGTTTACTTGCCCCACTGCCTTCGCGTCAGATTGGCTGGCAAGCAGCGTTTTGGCAAGCAAAGGGATATCTTCTTTTCGCTCACGCAACGGTGGAATGTGAAGTTGGAACACACATAAACGATAATAGAGGTCTTCGCGAAACAAACCTTTGCTCACTAAGTCCGCCAAGTTTTGGTTAGTCGCAGCAATTATACGGGTACAAACGCGTTTTTCCTTTAAAGCACCCAGCCTCCGTATCGTTCCTTCTTGTAAGACGCGTAGCAGTTTGCTTTGCAAGGAAAGGGGCAGTTCGCCGATTTCATCGAGGAACAACGTACCGTTGTCAGCCAACTCAAACAAGCCAAGTTTGCCATTTTTCTGGGCACCTGTAAAAGCCCCCGTTTCATAGCCAAACAATTCACTTTCGAGCAAGTCTGTTGGAATCGCTGCACAGTTTATTGGTACAAACGGCTGTGAGGCATTTTTCCCCTCTCTATGAATGGCCTGCGCAAAAAGCTCTTTCCCTGTTCCGCTCTCTCCTGTAATCAAGACTGGAAAAGGAGCGGTTGCTGCTTTGCGGGCAATCGCTGTTACCTCTTTTAACCCTTGATTATATCCAATGATCGATTCAAAATGATGGGCCGCTTGAAAACTGGCTTCTACTTTTTGCTGCAACCATTGAATTTGTTGTTTTTGCTGTTCAATTGTCTTTGTCAAATCCAGCACTTCTTGTTTGCCTTTACAAATTGAAACGGCTCCTACCACTTGGTCGCCATCAAAAATAGGCGCCATATCGACTAAGTATTCTCGGCCATTGACTTTTCTATAAACGCCGACACGTACGCTTTTGTCTTTTAGCGTGGAAACAAGTTGTGCTTCTGGCCTGACTTCTAGAAGGGGTTTGCCGATAATGTCCTGTGCACAAACGCCTGTGATGCGTGTATATTCGTTATTAATTTTCTTGACAATCCCTTGCTTGTCAATGACAAGAATGCCGTCTTGAATGGCATCAAGAATGGCATGTCCATTCACTTGGAAGCCCCCTTTTTAAGCGTTTTCATTATCATATCAGCCTTTGCGATAAACGGCCAATTTTGTTCTTAATTATTAGAATGTATTTCTTTGTTTTTAGAAATGGCGCCTTGTAGCCTAGGAAGTTCGCGTATTAACAGTTGGCATAATGATTGCATTCAAATAGCATAGCAAAAATTGTAGAAAGTAGGGAGAGTATGAAGTCGATACGTATTGGCACTGGCGCTGGCTACGGAGGCGACCGGATTGATGCAGCAGTGGATTTAGTGGAGCACGGGGATTTAGATTATCTTGTGCTGGAAGGGCTTGCCGAGCGGACAACGGCGCTTGCCCACTTAGAAAAAGCGATAGACCGTGAAAAAGGCTATGGCCAGTTTTTAGAAGAACGCATGGCAGCTTTATTGCCGTTATGCCAAGACAAAGGGGTAACGGTCATTACAAATTTAGGGGCAGCTAATCCGGAAAGTGCTGCAAAGAAAACGGCAGAAATCGCTTCTTCTCTCGGTCTTTCAAAGCTGAGAGTCGCCACAGTAATTGGTGCGGATGTGCTTGAACAAGCAAAACAAGCCGACCCTCCTTTATGGGAAACGGGCGCCCCTCTTTCCACATTCGGTGATGATGTTATTTCCGCTGACGCTTATTTAGGAGTTGACGCGATTTTGCCTGCTTTGGTGCAAGGAGCCGATGTGATCCTAACTGGCCGTGTTGCAGATCCTTCATTATTTTTGGCGCCGATGGTTTATGAGTTTGGCTGGGAGCTTTCAGATTGGCATTTGCTTGGTGCAGGAACAGTACTTGCCCACTTGCTTGAGTGCGGCGCCCAAGTAAGTGGTGGTTATTTTGCTGATGGCTGCAATAAGCGTGTGCCGGAGTTGCACCGGCTCGGAATGCCATTTGCTGATGTTTTTGCTGATGGGACTGGCATCATTTCGAAAACGCCAGGAAGCGGGGGAACGGTGACGCTCCAAACATGCAAAGAGCAATTATTGTATGAAGTAATGGACCCAACTGCCTATATGACGCCCGATGTTACCGCCGATTTTTCATCTGTAAGGTTTAAGGAGGTTGCTGACAACCGGATTGCAGTGAACGGGGGAAACGGTCGTGAGCGGCCCGCTCAACTAAAAGCGACAATTGGCGTGAACCAAGGCTACATTGGTGAAGGCATGATTGCCTATGGAGGCTACGGTGCAGCTGAACGGGCCCGTCTCGCCGCTGAAATCGTATTGGCCCGATTGACAAGTGCAGGGTTTAACCAGCAAGAGGTTAAACATGAATTGCTTGGGGTGAATGGGCTTTTTCAGAATGAGCCGTCCGTCCGCCCATATGAAGTCCTTCTCCGTGTAGCTGCTAGAGCGAAGGACCGCCGGCAAGCTGAACGTGTTGGGGAAGAAGTGGAAGCCTTGTGGCTAAATGGCCCAGGGGGTCCAGGCGGAGTTCGATCACAGGCAAAACGTGTCGTTTCTGCCTATTCAGCATCGATTCCACGAACCATGGTGAAGACAAAAGTGTTCGTAACGGAGGTAATAGCATGACTACACCTTTATATAAAATTTCCCATGCTCGGGCAGGCGACAAAGGCGAACAGACAACGGTCAGCCTGTTTCTGTACGATGAACGATTTTACGAAAACGTAAGGCAACAAATAACGGCAGCGGCGGTCAAGCAACATTTTCGCCGACTAGCCTCTGGCAGTGTTGACCGTTATGAGCTTCCTCAATTGGCCGCACTCCATTTTGTCATCCATGGCACTCGTCCAGGTGGCGTAGCAGCCGCCCTTGATTTTGATGCACATGGTAAATCGCTCTCTTGGTATCTCCTTGAAATGGAAGTTTGGTTATAAACGAGCGGGTATCGTCTATGCTCGTTTAGTATTTTATGCAATTGAAAGCGCTTAAATAAGGAGGGATTTCATGCTAGCATTATTTGGTTTTCTTACGATCGCGGTGTTTCTCTATTCCATCGTTTCGAAGCGGCTGTCAGTTATCGTTGCACTTGTGTTGATTCCAATTGTTTTTGGCATCATTGCCGGGTTTGGCCTTGAGCTCGGCGAGCACATGCTCGAGGGCATTCAACTTGTCGCCCCGACTGGCGTTATGTTAGGTTTTGCGATCTTGTTTTTCGGCGTTATGAACAATGCGGGCATGTTTGATCCGATTCTTGGCCGGATTTTAAAAGCAGTAAAAGGCGACCCATTAAAAGTAGTAGTTGGCACACTATTGTTTGCGATGGTTGCTCATCTTGACGGTTCAGGGGCATCAACGTTCTTAATCGTGATCCCAGCTTTGTTGCCTCTTTATGATCGACTCGGCATGAGCAGGATCGTCTTGGCAGGAATCGTTGGCCTTGGAGCTGGCCTCATGAATATTATGCCGTGGGGAGGTCCGACTGCCCGCGCCGGCAGCGCGCTTGGCATTGATCCTGGTGAAATATTTATCCCACTATTGCCTTCGATGGCGGTAGGATTTCTTTGGCTTTTATTTGTCGCGTACTGGATTGGAAAAAAAGAGCGACAACGCATTGGTGTCCAATCGATTGAATATTCAATGAGCAGTGGCCAAACAGAAGAACAAATGAACATGAAACGCCCCAAGTTGTTTATTCCCAACTTGTTGTTGACCGCCTTGACGTTAACAACATTGGTGATGCAATGGTTGCCACTGCCTGTTGTCTTTATTATTGCCTTTGTGCTTGCGTTGCTAATGAATTACCCGAATCCAAAAGAACAAATGCAACAAATCCAGCTGCAGGCGTCAGGAATGGTGCCGGTGTTATCGATTATTTTTGCAGCGGGAATTTTTACTGGCATCCTGACAGGCACAGGGATGATCGAGGCAATGGCGGTAGCACTAGTCGACCTTGTACCTGAACAACTTGGTCGTTCGCTGCCAATCGTCGTTGCCGTTGCGAGCATGCCCCTCAGCCTTGTCTTTAATCCTGATGCCTATTATTACGGGGTCATGCCGATTCTTGCCCAATCGGCAGAAATGTATGGCGTGCCTGGAATTGAAATTGCTCAAGCGTCCGTACTTGGGCAAATGACAGTCGGCTTTCCCCTTAGTCCGCTGACGGCATCAACGTTTTTATTGATTGGCCTCGCGCAAGTAGAACTAGGCGACCATCAACGGTTTATGTTCAAGTGGGCCTTTTTAACGACACTATGGATGGCGCTATTTGCTTTGCTTACTGGCGTGTTGTCTGGCTGGTAATAAAAAGCTAAAACGGGTTATTGCCGCTAAACGAAAGAAGAATGAGAGGTTTTCGATTAATAGGCTACGTTTAAACGGTTCCTCGTGCCGACGGGAAATAAGCATCCTGATACGAGATAAGCAATATTCATCCCTGTCACTTTTTAACCGATACAAAAAGGGGGAGGGATGTTCATGAAAAGATTTAGGAATAGAATCTTAGTTAAATTAACTGCTTTGCTTGTAGCATGTGTGCTAATGACAAGTTTAGCAATTGGCACTACTACGTATACGTTAGCGAAAAATCAACTGATTGACGCGGGCATGCTTGATATGAAACATACTGTCGATGCAGCGCTGCCTCTATTAACAGCCATACAAGAGGATATCGAGAATGGCACAATATCGCTAGAAGAAGGGCAGGAACGGGCACGTTTGCTGATTTCTGGACCTAAAACAGAAAACGGATATGAGCATTCCAAATCGCTGTTTTCTTATAAATCAGACGGATATATGGTAGCGTATACAGAAGATTACGCAACCCAACTTCACCCTACTAATGAGATCGGTGAAATTCCGGAAGACACGACAAATCGGGAACAATTTGTCGAAAGTGCTAGAAAGGAAAATGTAGAAGATCGGTTTACGTTTTATAATCGTGTTGAAGACGGTGTACAAGTAAAAAAAATCAGCTACATGACATACTTCGAACCTTGGGGCTGGCATATTGGCATGACGGCAACTGAAAGCGAATTTTATAGCGACATTCAAGAGCTTGGTTATTATATAACGGCATTAACAGCTATCGTCTCCATTGCAGCATTGCTTGCCGCTTATTGGCTTATCCGCAAAAGAGTGCAAACGCTGGAAACAGTGGCGACTGCGGCAGCTGCAATTGCTGACGGCGACATTTCCTACTCGAACTTGCCAGAGTCCAACGACGAGATTGGCCGGTTAGGTCGGTCATTCAATACAATGACGACCCAATTGAAAAAATTGGTTGCTGATTTGCAGCAATCTGGCATCAATGTCCTCGATCGGGCCTCGGACTTGTCAGCAGTAGCAGAAGAGACATCAGCAACGGCCCAAGAGATGCTTTTAGCTGTTAATGAAATCGGGTCAGGAACGCAAGATCAAGCCATCCAACTGGAAAAAGCCAATGAGCAAGTCGGGGAATTGAACCAGTCGATTCAATCAATCAACGAGCAAAAGCAAAAAGTGGTGGAAACATCCGTTGAGTCTTCCATTGCTTCTGCAAAAGGAAGAGAAATGGTTTCCCACTTGGAACAGTCCCATTCCAATTCCCACCAAGCGTCAGAAGATATCAGCATCGGCATTACTAAATTATATGGAAAAATCCAAGACATTTCGCGAGTAACGCAAGTGATTAATGGCATCGCCGAGCAGACGAATCTTTTAGCTTTAAACGCAAGCATTGAAGCAGCCCAGGCAGGAGAACATGGCAATGGCTTTGCCGTCGTTGCTGGAGAAGTACGCAAGCTTGCGAAACAGGCGAATACGCGTACAGCTGAAATAAAAGAGGTCATCTCTGGAGTTGAACACGAGATGGAGCAAATCATCATGCTAATCGGACAAACGGGCAACTACTCAGATGAATTAAAAGAAGCAGTCAAACAAACAGCAGAAGTATTCACAGGGATCGAAGCTTCTATTCAAAAGACAAGCGGCGCCATTTATATTATCGAAAATGAAATGGAAAATATTACAGGTCAAGCAAAAACGATGACTTTCTCGGTGGAACAAGCGTTAAGTGTAGCAGAAGAGACAGCCGCATCCGTTGAAGAAATCACAGCCTCCTTTGATGAACAAGGAACGGCCTTAGAAACGATCGCCACCGCCGCAGAAAAATTAACAGCTCTAAACCAGCAAATGAATGACGATTTAGCTTATTATAAAACAGAATAATATACATTGACAGACAGCTATTTCACCAGTATAGTAAGATTACTTGAAAGAGGAGGGGTTTAAACGATGCGCAGCCAGATTGGATTTGTTTTGGACACGTAATTTCATAGTTCAAGGCTCTGCATGCTGCAGAGTAAACGGAATCCGTCTGTCTGTCCAAGTTTATAACTTTTCTACGGGGCTTGTAAAAAGAACTTGAAGAAAGGCGGATACGTCTGCCTTTCTTTTTTTAGGGCGTCTTCCCAATAGTAAAGCCGTTTACGTTAAGCTGCAGAACAGGCATTCTGCAGTTTTTTTGTATGGTTAGGGCCGTAAGGGTTAATGGAGTCGGCCTTCTAGACAGATTCTGTACTTGTGTGCCCCAACATTTCATTAGTATACGGTGTTTCCCTCCCTATAATTAGGTAGAAGGAAAAACACGCTCCTCATGGAGAACATATTAGAGTCAAACTTTTGGCTGTCTGTCCATCAATAACTAAAGCTAGCTTGCTAAGCAGCAAGTTGAGGAAAAAGGGGAGATGGCAAAGAGCTCTTAGGTTAAAAGGAAAAGGACGGTTCATATGAAAAGCAAGGAGCGTTTTCCTCCAATGCTTGAGGATGTTAACCGTTTAATGGAAGGATTTTATCATGAAACAGACGAACAATAGCACAAAGTTAGGAAACGAACCGATCGGAAAATTGCTTCGAGATCTATCGGTTCCAGCCATGATCGGTATGTTTGTCATGGCGTTTTACAATGTCGTCGACGTTCTCTTTATTTCCTATGGTGTTGGCATTGAAGCGGTGGCGGGTCTAACGATTGCTTTCCCCGTCATGATGATCATGATGGCGGTCTCGGCAGCTGTGGGAATTGGCGGCGCGTCTGTCATTTCTAGAAGGCTAGGAGAAAACAGGCACGAAGACGCCAATCGCGTGTTCGGTACAGTGCTTGCGCTCATTGTAGTCATGAGCGTCGCCGGTTTAATCACGGCGCTATTTTTTCTGGATGATTTGCTTGTCTTATTCGGCGCCACTCCGGATATTTTGCCGTATTCCTATGACTACATGTTCCCGATCATGCTAGGTACGGTATTCTTTGCTTTTACATTTGCAACAAATAATATTATTCGTTCGGAAGGAAACGCTCGGTTTGCGATGGTGACGATGGTCATTCCGGCCATTCTGAATATCATTCTCGACCCCATTTTCATTTTTGCTCTCGATATGGGCGTTAAAGGGGCAGGCGTCGCCACGGTTGTTGCCCAAGGAGCGGTGAGCTTCTTTATTTTGCGGTATTACGTTAAAGGTGAAAGTTCGTTGCGCCTAAGTTGGACAAGCGTGTCTCTGCGGTTTTCTGTCGTAAAGGAAATTTTGTCTGTCGGCTTTCCTGCATTTGTCCAACAAGCATCAGGGAGTTTGATGATGATCGCCATCAACGCGATGCTCATTCAACATGGAAGCGATATGCACGTCGGTGTATTTGGCATCATCCAGCGGATTATGATGTTTACGGTGATGCCGATGATTGGCGTTATGCAAGGAATGATGCCGATTGTCGGTTACAATTATGGAGCCAAACAATTTGCGCGAATGCGTGAGACCATTTGGCTGACATTAAAAGTCGTGGTCGCCTGTTCGATTGGCGTTGTCTTTATTATGATGGCTTTCCCAGCTCTTTCGATGCGAATTTTCACGACAGACCCTCTTGCGATTGAGACAGGCACAACAGCGATGAGAATCATGTTCGCTGGTTTCTTTCTTGCTGGCGTACAAGTGGTCGCCGGCGGTTTGTACCAAGCTCTTGGCAAACCAATCCCTGCCTTGATTTTATCACTGTCACGGCAAATCATTTTCCTAATTCCCCTTGTGTTGTTGCTGCCTCAATATATGGGCATCACCGGCGTGTTCTTAGCATTTCCTATTGCCGATTTGCTATCGTTTATCCTTGCGACATTTTTGCTGTACCGAGACCGCGATACCATTTTAGTAATAGGCAAACAAGAACAGCAAGGAGTTTAAAGTAAACAAGCATGGTCCGGCGCTTTTCGGATCATGCTTGTTTTTAAAACCAACGTGGCGACCATTATGAAAAATTGCGTTTTGCGTATGAGAGTGAGGAGGAAAATCGCGGATATACAGGGAATTTTCAATACCAATACGGGGGAAATTTTAAAAAAACTGACCACTGACCGCATCTTAGTTAATCTAAGGTGGAGATGGGATTACGAAGAAGAATGGAATGAGATTGAAGAAGATGAGAGCATGATTTTTTATGGGGCAAAAAAAATGGCGCAAAATGAATTGTTGTAATAGGATATAAAGTTTCTACAAAACAAGCCCCTCAGGTCATAGAATTTGTGCACGATGTAAGCTGCGTAAACAAACAGGTTAAAGGATTTGAGATTCATTTAGAAGAGGAAAAACAGTTTGCCCTTGAGTGGGTGAAATCAATTCAATTTTCTTGGAACTCGTAGCGAGGGCGACGAGGCGGTAGCGAATGATTCTTTGAAAGGTGGTCTAAATAAAAGGATGGACATGTCTGCTATCCCATTTAATTTAGGTTTTTATTTTGATGAAAATTTGCGAGAAGTTCCTCTGTCAAAAGCTGAAATGATGAAAGGTATCGAATTTCTAAAAAAACAAATACCAATATTCCAGAACGATAAAAACGAAGTAGCAAAAATCTATGGATTAATGGGCGTTTATTTGCGGATTGTTAAAGAATTGGAAGAAAGTAAAAAATATTTAAGGTTAGCGATTCAAACATATGAAAGCACAAGTAATGACAATAGCTTGTTTGTTAATAAACTACGTTTGGCCCACACATATCAATGGCAGAAAGACTTTTATACGTCTAATCAAATGTTTAAGAAACTGATGGAAGAAGCCGAAATATGTGATGAACGTCGGGGTATACTAGATTTTGTTTATCAACATTATGCCAAAAATTTGTTTGACCAAGAAATTTACGATCTTGCTATAAGTTATTTTCACAAAGCCTTAAATTTAAGAATTCAGAAGGGGCAAAAAGACTTAATAGAATCAACCGAATACGCCATTCATATTTGCAAGGGAAAATTGTGACTCACACTCGCCAAAAACACAACAAATAGACATACCGTGCAATGAGAATGAGGCATCTCATTACGTTTCCTATCGATTATATAGAGTGTTGATTATTTGGGAGATGCGTCAATTGAATAGCGATTGAACTTTTAAAGCAACTTCACTGGGTCTAACATCAATCAATGATAAACTTTCTATATCTACCCACATTGGCAAGTACGTTCCGCTATCTCTATTTTTGTCCAGGTATTCTTCCCCTTGTCCAGTTCCTAAAGTTCCAGAAATAATTTCAGACAGAAAAAAATATTGAGTTCCGTTGAATTCAATTTTGGAAATACACTCATTAATTTTTACGTCGACTCCTAACTCCTCCAATGCTTCTCTTTTGGCACCGGCTTCTGGTGTTTCCCCTGGCTCTATTCCACCACCAGGGAAAACATAATACATAGCATCATCTCTAATTCTTTGAATTAAAACGACTTTCTCATCTTTTATTATGACCACCGAACTTCTATCTCTCATAGACAATTCCCTCTGTTATTCATCATTCGGAAAATTCCGGTGAAAAAAGTTTAACACAGGTGATTTCCATTGAGAACATCCAGCTAGTTCAAACCTCACAAGTCTTATATAAGTGTCATTATTTTCATATTTATGTTAAAAATGATGAAAAAACGGGTAGTGAGTCCTAAGGAGTCGAGCAGAATGGACAAAAGCAAGACATTGCTGGTAGTTGTCATTGCCATCATGGCAGGAGGATGTGGCCAAATGGGTAGCTCACCAGAAGAAGAACCAGAAAAAACACCAGCAGAAATGGACCCGGCAGACTTGCCGCAAATTGATGCGTTTCAAAATGAGTATTCCCGAGAAATGATGGTGTCGACCGAGCCAGTAGCGGATGGGTATTATTTAATGCGCTCAAAAATCGGCGCCTTTACGATTTGGTTTCCAGAAGAGGCCGTGTTTATGGACAATGCGTCTGGCGTTGATGGGGATCATTATGAAAAAATTAGTTTTGCTTATGAAAGTGAAGAGGAAAACCGGGGATATGTAGTTGGTTTTCAGTATAACTATGGAGGAAACGCAAAAAAACCAGAACGGCTTTTGGATAACTTAAGGGGACGATGGGATTATGAGGAGGAGTGGATAGAAGTTGAGGATGAACACGGTCTTACATACTATGGGTCTACAATAGAAGATTTTAAAGGCTATCAAAATTACGTTTTTATGGGGTACAAAGTGTCATTCCAGGAAGCTCCTCAAGCAATGGAGTTTCTATATGTCGTTTCATGTTTAGATAAAGAAGCAGAAAGTTGCGAAATAGATTTTTCAAAAGAAGAAGCATATATACTCCAGTGGGTAAAGTCGATTCAGTTTTCAGGTACTCGTGGCGATGGAGGCGAGACGGATGGCGAATGACGAACTCTTAAAAAGACAAACCGATAAGAAAGCAGAATCTAATAGCTTCTTCTCTCTCCAATCGCTTTCCAGTAACGCCCATAGGTATAACCTCACAAGTCTTATGTCAGTGTCATTATTTTCATATTTATGTTAAGAATGATAAAAAAGCGGTAGTGAGGCCTAAGGAGTCGAGCAGAATGGACAAAAGCAAGACATTGCTGGCAGTTGTCATTGCCATGATGTTAGGAGGTTGTGGCCAAATGGGTAGCTCACCAGAAGAAGAACCAGAAAAAACGCCAGCGGAAATGGACCCGGCAGACTTGCCGCAAATTGATGCGTTTCAAAATGAGTATTCCCGAGAAATGATGGTATCGACAGAACCAGTGGCGGACGGGTATTATTTAATGCGCTCGAAAATCGGCGTTTATACGATTTGGTTTCCAGAAGAGGCCGTGTTTATGGACAATGCATCTGGAATTGATGGAGACCATTATGAAAAAATTAGTTTTGCTTATGAAAGTGAAGAAGAAAATTGGGGATATATAGCTGATTTTGAATATTTCTATAGCGGTAGCGCGAATCGGCCAGAAAACAAATTAGAACGTTTGCGAAGAAGGTGGGATTTTGAGGGAGAATGGAAAGAACTCAAAGACGGTAAGACCACTCTATATTACGGGGTAAAGGAAAACGAAACCGAATACGGATTAGAAGTAGTGATTATTGGTTTTAAAGTATATGAAAGCGGGGTACCTCAGGCAACCGAATTTTCCTATATTGCCTCTTGTGTGGATAATAATCTAGATACTTGTCAAGTTCATCTAGACGAAGAAGAGGCTTTTGTACGTACGTGGGTGGAATCAATTGAATACACTCAAAGGGAGGAACACGATGGTTAACCAAGAGTTATTAAAAAAAGATGAGTTGTGGCTTCGTATTACCGAGTTGGAATATAAAATGAAACATGGTATGTCTAAAGAAGCATTTGAAAAAGAAGTGCGGCGAATTTACATTGAAGAAATGGGAGAAGAGCTTCCAGCAGACATGAAAATTTATACTTCAAGCGAAAGTAGCGAATTAAAATCAGATTATGATGGTACAGTACTTTATTTCGAAAACGAGGAAAAGAACATTAGCCAACTCTATGTTATTTCGCAAGGTTCTAATGACTCTGGTGATTGGTTATACAATGCGATTGGCTTGTTTCAAGGGAAAGATGCTTCACAGGCCGAGGATGCACTTAATTTGCTGGATGAGGCTGAAGTACAATTTGGTCTAAAAGGTAAGCAACCAGTTAAAATCGCATTAGGTCATTCGTTAGCGAATAATAATAACTTGACTGCCCAAGTTCTTGAACAGGAATTTAACCAAATATATGGAGTAAATGGTGCACAAATTAATGTGTATCAACTTTATACTGCAGATACCGATTTCAGACAAAAAGTCAATCAAAACTTCAATCTACTTAGAACAGACAAAAACGCCATCTACACCCTCCCTCCTGATAAACTCGAACAGTTTGCCGTCGAGTACATAGAAGAAAAAATCGACACCAGTTCTATCCATCAGCTCCGTTCGAGCAATGACCCCCTTTATGCGTTGATGGAAAATACGAGAGGGTTTGTGACTGTTCCAGTAGAAGCGAAAGAGGGGATTGTAACGAACAAAAATTATACAGGACTGTCGCCTCTTCTTGCCAATCTGCCAGATGAGGAAATCGCCAAGTGGCAAGCGATTTTTATGCCAGCCGCTGATGCGTATATGGATAATGGAGTAGATGGTGCCCTCGACGTGTTGGAAGAAATGACGGGTCTCAAGCGGACGGTGTTTGATGATTTTAACGAGTTGCAGGCTGATCTTCAACAATTGCTGGAAGCGGACACGATTGATTTGTCAGAGTATCCTGTCTTTATGCGGGGAGAGATGGCCCGTTCCCATGCGCTAGGGCAAGTAGGGGCGAAAATTCCACAGGCCTTTGATTTGTTAAGCAAGGGACTGACAGAGTTTTACCATATTAAGCAATTCCAGCGGAACGTAGGGCCGATCGTGGAGACGGTTCAAGGCTTAAACGATTCGGCTGAAGAGGTGTTCGGGTATTTGGTTGAGGCAGGCTATATTGATGAGGCTTCGAAAGACATCATTGTTAAGGAATTGAATGGGTTGACGGAATCGCTGGAAGTCCTTCATGATTATAAGCATCTTGAAGACGTATATAAAGAATCACCGTATTTAATTCGGGATGGAGGAAGTGGACTGTTAGGAAGTGACGTGGCTTTTTTGCTGCTGTTAATCGAACATGGCGAAAAGTTGTATGGCCATTGGCAGGCTTTAGAAAAGGAATTGCAAGAAGTTATGGATGAAATCGGCCATAGCCACAGCATCCATGAATTGTTGAACGCGCTGAATGCAGAAAACGGGGTCTCGTACTACAACAACCAAATGATAGTGAGCACACAACACGGAGGCGAGGAAATCCGTGTTAATTTAAGTGCCACTGTCGAAGCGTATTACAACGGCCTATCCATTGTTGAGCAGCAACAGGAAAAAGTGCAAGCGTTTGTGCGCCTGTATGAGCATGAGGTCGTAGAGGATGTCGAAAACCAAAAAAAGGTGCTTGTCCAAGCGTTTGATGATATGGAAAGCAACCCTAAGGCCTATCAGCACTTGTTAAATAAAAGCCATGCGCCAGCAGGCAGCCGCATAGAGCGAATTGTCGTCCATGACCAAATTGGCGGAATCACATTGCCTGAAGGGCCAGTGTGGGAAGCAGCTTTGGTGGAGCAATTGGAAAAGCAGCGCACCTTCCTTGAAAAGATGCGTGAAGGGATCGAAGATATTTTTGATGAAGAACATAACGTTGCCGCGATTTTTACACTTTCGGGGTAATAGGAAGGAGGACGAGTGATGATTCCTGATGATACAGGAGCGGTTGTGATTACACACCAATTTAAAGAACCGCCAAGCTATGTGTGGAAACGACTTCAGCTTGAACTGTCGCTTAAGCAGCTTTATGTGGTTCAAGCTGCTTTGGGCCAATCGCTGCGAGCCAGCTTAGGCGCAAGCAGCGGCGCGTTTATTGACGCCCTTGAGGAGAAGGAAAAAGAATTGACAAGAGATATGGCGATGCGGATTGAACTTGTTTCTTCTGAAGCAAGACAAGCGACAGAATTAGCTGAGAACTACTTGGAGAATATCTCGAAGCAACGTGTCTCCCTTCATTATAGGCGTATGCTTCATGAATAAAAGACATTGATTGAAAACACGCTGATTGTGCTCAGGGTGTTTTTTTGTATAGGTGAAAATGTAATTGACTGAAATGTCTATTTGTCTTACAATTAATTTATCAAAAATTTGCTAGGGGGATCAGGAATGAGGGTATCGGTTACGACAACAACGTGTGATTTATCAGATGGCGACTTAAAGCAAATGACACAATTGGGCGTGGATTGTATTGATTTTGGCAGTGGTTCAAGCTTCCCTGGAGTAAAGGAGCAAGGCTATCCTGATTTGGATGCGTTGCTCCGGCTGAAACGGCGAATTCGTTCCTTTGGGCTCGACATTAACCGGGTTACGCTTCCTGATTTATCAGCCGCTTTTATGGCAGGAGCTGAAGAAAGTGAGAAGGAAGTCGATCATTCGGTGGCGGCCATCAACGTATTTGCTGAAGCAGGAATACCGATTGTACGCCAGCGGTTTGCTGGAGATACGTTTAATCATTTGACTCAAAGTTACAAAGCAAGGCAACGGGGCGGGGCTTTGGCGAGAGGTGAAAGCCTTGTTTTTAGCCAAACGCCTTATGAAGCGCCGACTTTAGAAGCCCATGAGCAATGGTGGGAGCGCTTTCTTTATGCGTATGGAAAACTAGTCCCGGCGGTGGAAGAGGCAGGCATTAAGTTGGGAATGCATCCGTCTGATTCGCCGCTGCAAGGAACGCCTTTTGGCGGCCTTGGCTACAGGCGGATTATGGATGAATTCCCGAGCAAGCAAGTTGGTTACATCTATTGTATGGGAACGCGTGCAGAAGAGGGAGGCAGTTCCCTTGTTGTCGATGAAATCAATCATTACGGCCGAAAAGGGCGCTTGTTTTTGATTCATTTCCGCAATGTGCGCGGGGCTTTGCCAACAGCGGGTGCTTTTGAGGAAGCACTCCTCGATGATGGCGATATGAACATGTTTAAACTGCTGCTCGAATTAAAAAAAGTCGGCTATGATGGATGCCTCAATCCTGATCATGTCCCCGTTTTAGAAGGAGACAGCCCAGATTTAAATGCCAATTGGGCCCACTCTAATATTGGGTGGAGTTATGGAAGCATTGGTTTTGCCTATTCAATTGGCTACATAAAAGCATTGCTTAATGCCTTGAATGAAGTGACAGGGACAAAATGGTAAACGGAAATAAAGGGGCTATCCCACAAGGTCAGTTACTTGACCTTATGGGATAGCCCTTTTTAGTTCGTTTGTGTTTCTAGACGTTCAATCAAGCGCTCGTAGGAATGACTCACATCATCCATATATCGTGTCGCTTCTTCAGGGGCCATATAAGTCGGGATGGTGTAATACGATTCAGCTTGTTCCTGGTAGGCTTCATTGTTTTCTACGACTTCTTTTAGCGCTTCAGAAAAGCGGGCGACAATCGCATCGGGCGTTTCTTTCGGAAAAGCAAAGAAGAAAAATTTCTCAAACTCTACATCAATGCCTTGCTCTAAAAAAGTAGGCGTGTTGTCATATAGGGCATGTTGTTCTGATGACAGGACGCCGACTGAGGCGAAATCGCCGTTTTCAATATAATCGGCTGTTACCCCGTAGGCAATCGGGACAATGTCAACTTGGTTGCCTAAAAGGGCTACGAGTTTGTCAGACGCGCCACCGACATCAATTGGCTTTAAGTCCGCTCCTGTCGCTTCCTCAAACGCCATCATCTGCAAATGTGTATAGCCACCGACCTCCGTTGCAAACGAAAGTTCACCAGGCTGTTCGATGGCGGCTTGCGCTAATTCGTTTGCTGTTTGGTAAGGGGCATCCCCATGAACAATAAACGTGTCGCCGTGATCCATTAGGGCAATGCCGGCAATCTTAAAATCATTGTGGTTAAAAGTTGATAAGCCATATAGCTTGTTGATGAGCAAGTTGTTGTGGAAAAACAAGACTTTATAGCCGTCTGGATCGGCTTCGAGCACTTCCCTGGAGCCCATGCTTCCTCCAGCTCCGGCAATATTTGTGACAACAAACGATGTATCCATTTCTTCACCTAAATAACGGCCAAGAAGCCGTGCTCCTAAATCGGTGTCCCCGCCGGCTCCAGTCGGGACAATAATTTCAATCGGGCGGTTCGGGTAGGCGTCAATCTGGCTGGCAGAGGGTACTTTCTTTTCTGAACCAAATGTCGGCGCATGAAAGCCAACCGTTGTACAGCCTGAGAACAACAGAGCAGAAGCCAAAAGAACAGGATAAAGCGTATGTGTTTTCACGGGTCATTCCTCCTTTATTAAACAGTGGCTGAACGCTTTCGATTTTTGTAGATTGCCATTAAAAACGAACCAGCGGCAAGCAATAGAAAGGCAGCGGCAATTGGTGACGTGACAAATGGAAGAAAGTCGCCATTGGAATGCATCAGTCCACGCCGCAAATTGGTTTCTAAAATCGGGCCGAGAATAAAACCGAGCACAATCGGCATAACCGGAAATTTTAATTTGGCGAAGATGTAACCAATGACACCACAAAGCACAAGAACGAGCGCATCAAATAGCCGGTTGTTTACACCGAATGCGCCAATGACGCAAAGGACGACAATGATGGGCAACAGCACATGCCGCGGCACATGAAGAACACGGATAAAGAAACGCATTCCGATAATAAGCAAAAGGGCCATGAAGGCATTAGCCAAAAGGAGAGCAGCGAAAATTCCGTACATTACTTCACCATTTTGCTCAAACAAAAGCGGGCCAGGGTTTAAGCCGTGGAGCATTAACCCGCCGACTAAAAGTGCCGTTACGCCGTCGCCAGGAATACCGATCGATAAAAGCGGCACGAGTGCCCCGCCAATGGCCGCATTATTGGAAGATTCAGCGGCGACAACGCCGGCAGGATTCCCTTTTCCAAACGTTTCAGGATGCTTTGACTGATTTTTAGCAGTTACGTAGGAGATGATGTTAGCCGCCGATCCGCCAAGCCCTGGCAAAATGCCGACGATGACGCCAATAGCGGTAGAGCGAAGCCAATTCCATTTTTGCTTGAAAAAATAACTGAAGCTTAAACCAAGGTCTTTTAAACGGTAAGCGGTTTGGATACTTTTCGTTTCAATTTGCTTTCGATCAGACGATGTTTTTAAAATTTCCGTTATCGCAAATAAGCCAATTAGCACTGGTAGGACGTTGAAGCCAGCCTCAAGTTCAGGTAGGCCAAATGTGAAACGTGGATAAGAGTCAATCGGAGCAAATCCGACTGTAGCCAGGCTTATGCCGAGCATACCTGCAATGAGGCCTTTCAACATGGAACCGTCTGAAAGGGATGTAATCATCGTCAGC
Organism: Shouchella rhizosphaerae; assembly: GCF_900142675.1. Classification (GTDB taxonomy): domain Bacteria; phylum Bacillota; class Bacilli; order Bacillales; family Bacillaceae_D; genus Shouchella; species Shouchella rhizosphaerae. Next base: position 215,464 of record NZ_FRBS01000006.1, read on the forward strand.
GCAAAAACAGTAATGGCAAAATACTCAAAAGGCGAAAGCTGAATCGCTACACTGGCTAAGACAGGAGAAATAAAGATCAACACCAATAGGCTAAGCAAACCGGCTAAAAACGAAAATACAATCGTTAACGCAAAGGCTCGGCCAGCTTCCCCTTTTTGTGCCATCGGATAACCATCAAATGTCGAGGCAATGCTTGCAGGAGTCCCGGGGATGTTTAGGAGGACAGAGGGGATGAAGCCCCCGGAGACGCCGCCAATATATAGGCCCATTAACAAGGACAAACCATTAATGGGTGTCATCCCAAATGTAATCGGCAAACAAATCGCGATCGCCATTACAGCCGTTAAACCGGGAATGGCGCCAAACACAAGGCCTAGAGCAACACCGATAAATACAATCACAATCGTTTCTATGTTAAGGATGCTGAGAAAGCCAGTTTCAATCAGTTCAAGCATAGACACGCCCCCTTCATTAGTTAGCCGAATAGGCCAATTGGCAACATTAAGTTAAAGCCTACCCGAAAGACGTAATACAGCAGTAAAGAGACTGCGAACGATATCGGCAAAACAAACATAAAAAAGCGCTTTTTATGTTGACTTGTCATCATCATCGATTGCCCGGCCATGTACAATGTCGATGCCAAAATAAAGCCAAGCACCGGCAGTGCTACAACGTAGCCAATCAGCAACAGGCTTGTTGCTAGAACCGTTGTCTTTTCGTCGCTTGTTTTTTGCTGCGGCTGGTTGTTGTCTACGTCTGGGGCGTCAACGGCAGATGCTGTTTCCCTAACTGGCTCTGTTTGTTTTTTAAGCCCGCTGAGCAAAAGAACCGTACTAAGCAGAAAAATGCCAGCAGCCATCAACATTGGCAAAAAGCGTGAGCCAACGCCAATCGATAAAATCGTCAAAGTCTCCATTCGCAAGGAGGCGACAAACATAAGCACCGCTAAACATTGTAGAGCAATGCTGGCGTAAACATCGGAATGGTAACGTTTGAGCAATCTAATTCCCTCCTTCGTTGTAAGCGATTACATATAGAATTGCAGGAAAGACCTCCTGCATGGCCTGTTATGCTTTTACAAAAATCGTTTTGGTCGCTGTAAAAAACTCTTTCGCTGCTTCCCCCTGTTCGCGGGAATGGGAGCTGGATTGTTTCATCCCGCCAAATGGGGCTTGCAGTTCAACTCCTGCGCTTTCGGCATTGACCCGAATGAGACCAGCGTCCATATCCTCAATAAAGGCAAGCATATTGGCAATATCTTTTGTGAAAATTGAAGCACTTAACCCGTATGGCACATCATTGGCCAAACGAAGCGCTTCTTCGATGCCGTCCACTTCAAATAAAGCCAGGACAGGGCCGAAAATTTCTTCTTGGGCGATGGAGGAATGGTGATCTCGGCATTCAAAAATCGTCGGCTCGATAAAGGAACCTTTTTCTTGATCGATGGCATGCCCGCCAGTTAATAGCGTCGCCTTTTCACTCAGGCCTTTTTCTATGTAGGCAAGGCAATTGGCTAGCTGATTTTGGGAAGCGAGTGGTCCCATCCACGTTTTTGCATCAAGGCTGTCACCTACTACGATTTCTTTTGTCTTTTCTAATAGCAATTTCTTAAAAGTGGAGTAAACAGCACGGTCGACAAACGCTCTGCTTGTCGCTGTGCACTTTTGGCCAGTTGATTTAAACGCTCCGCTTAATGTCGCGTCTACTGCTTGCTCAATGTCAGCATCGGCGGCCACAATGACAGGGTTCTTGCCCCCCATTTCAAGCTGGTACTTCGCCCCCCTGGCAAGGGCTGTTTGGCCAATTTTCTTGCCAGTTGTGTTCGAACCAGTAAATGTGATCGCGTTCACCCTATGATGTTCAACAAGGCTTTGGCCAACTTTTGCCCCTGAGCCTGTAATGAAATTTAAGACGCCAGGGGGCAACCCGGCCGCTTCAAAGCATGCAACCACTTTTGCGCATGTAACTGCCGTTTCTGAAGCAGGCTTGAGGACGACTGTATTGCCGTAAATGATAGCAGGCGCCGTTTTCCAAAGAGGAATCGCAATCGGAAAATTCCATGGCGTAATGACCGCTACGACGCCAAGGGGTACACGGGTTGTATACATAAGCGCCTTTGCATCGCTTGCAGGAATGACATCGCCATTTTTGCGCAGCCCTTCTCCTGCATAATAACGGAGAATCGCAATGCCGCGCAGCGTTTCGCCTTTTGTTTCCGCCAATGTTTTGCCCATTTCCCGTGCCGCAGTCTCGGCAATATCGTCAATACGTTTTTCGATAATGTCTGCGGTTTTATAAAGAATAGCCCCTCGCTCTGCCCCGCTTAACTTGCGCCACGGCTTAGCTGCTTCTCGAGCTGCTTGCACCGCCTGTTCTACATCTGCTTCAGTCGAATCCTGATACGTGCCGACTGTATCGTTTAGATTGCCAGGATTGATGTTCTTTGCTGTTTGACCGTCCACAGAAGGCACCCATTGGCCGTTAATAAAATTACGTACATCCATAAATAAGACTCCTTTCCTTATGGGTTATAGCGAAATATGATTGCGTGGGTACTTTTTGTGAGCGTTTTCCAAAATCTGCGTCAGCTGTTTGTAATGACTTTTTTCGACAGGCACAAGTGGGGCGCGGACATGCTCTTGAACAGGCAAGCCAACGATCTCCATTCCGGCTTTAATTAATGAAATCGCATAGCCTTTTTTCTGGCGGCGGATCGCATTAATTGGCAGAAGGACGTCATTATAAAGGCTGCGAACAGCCTCATGATCGCCGCGTTTTAAAGCTTCAAAAAAGCATCTAGAAATGTGTGGAATGTAATTGGATATCGCCGATGAATACGAGTGGAAGCCAATGGGCCAATAAGCAGGCATCGTTAATTCTGCCATCGGCATGCCGTTTAGCCATAGCAACCGCTCGCCAAATCGCTGAGTAAATTCAATGTTTTGCTCCATATTGCCGATACCATCTTTTAATCCGACTAACTGTGGGTAGACGAGCAGCGATTCAAGTGTGTCCCCTTCTAATACAGCGTTATCACGCTGGTAAACAATCGCATGAAGGGAAGTTGATTCAATAATCGCTGACAAATAAGCGCGTAGTCCGTTTTGTTCGCCGTTAATCAAGTAGGGAGGCAGGATTAAATAACCGTCGGCGCCTTTTTCTTCTGAAAGCCGTGCGAAGGAAAGGGCGTCTTGGATGTTTCCGCCAACTCCAGTATAGAGGGGAACGCGTTTTTGGGTCGCATCTACAGCAACATCCAATATTGCCCCATACTCGGCTTTGCTAATGGCATGGAATTCCCCCGCCCCGCAGGCGACAAAGATCGCTTCCAAGCCTTCTTCAATTAAAAACGTAATATTTCGGTGGAGTGCATTCTCATCAAGCGCCCCATTTTTATCAAAGGGCGAAACAGGGAAGCCGAGAATGCCAGTCAGCTTATTGGTTTGCATCGAACCGATCAACTCCTTATGGTAATTTGTTTTATTGTAAGACAAATTAAATAGTTAGTCAATTTTAAATTTGGAAACCACAAAAAACGTGCCCAAATAAGGCACGTTTGAGGTTGTCGACAAAGTCGATAACTGCACTCATCTGATAGAAAACTTGTTAGACGAGGCAGCCAAGAGAAGATACGAATAGAGCGGGGGTTCATAGTTACTGGTTCGGCTCAAGGACTTTGTTGCGAACAAACATTAAGTGCTCATGCATTGCCCGAAAGGCAGCTTGGCCGTCGCGATTGGCAAGAGCATCGTAAATAGCGTGATGGTGCGCTACCGTCTTATCCCGTTCCCTATGTTTAATTTGCACATTTACTTTTGCGTGGGTCAGCAAAAGCGAATCGACCATTCCTTGCAAAATCGGATTGTCTACACTTTGGGCAATAATGCGGTGAAACAGCAAGTCATGCTCGCCATAATCATCGTCCACACTTTCTTTAATCGCCTGAATCGTCGTTTGCAACCGCTCCAAGTCGTGTGCTGATATTTTTTCAGCAGCAAAAACGACAAGCCCTAACTCTAGCGAAGTACGGGCTTCAATAATCGCTTCAATATTGTCGTTCACAAGGGAAAGCATGGTCGAAAACGGTTTGCTGCTAATTTTTTCTGTGAAATAGGTTCCGTCCCGTGTTTTCCGCTTCACAATTCCCAATGATTCAAGGGAACTCATTGCTTCGCGCAGCACTGGGCGGCTGACACCAAGCATCGAAATCAATTCCATTTCTGGAGGCAATTTGTCTCCCGGCTTCAACTTGTTTGTAATCAACAAGTTGACAATTTTTTCCTCCACCTGTTGCGCCAATGTTTGCCGGCTGACACGGCTTCCAATTAAATCAAGTTTATTTTCAGGCATTGTTGTCCCACCATTCTGCCAAAAGCATTCTTTATCTTATGTTTTAATTGTAATACAAATAGGTGGAATTGCAAAATGGGAGCAGGAAAAGAGGTAAGCTATCCTATTTAGCCATTGATCAAATTACTTGAGTTAAAGCCTCTCCTTACTTGGTGTAGATTTATCTGCTTGTTGATTTTCATTTAATGGACATGATATAATACCAATCAACCAAACATCCTATGTTTGACAAGTGCAAGAAGGAGGATCGACACATGCTTCAGAAAACAAATCGGCAAACGCTAGTTGAACAAGTGGCGTTACAAATGGAAAATATGATTGAATCGGGCAAGTGGAGTGTCGGGATGCGCATCCCAGCCGAGCCGGAGTTAATGGCTGAATTAAACGTGAGTCGCAATACTTTAAGAGAAGCGATTCGGGCATTAATCCATGCGGGACTTTTAAAGACGAAACAAGGAGATGGAACCTATGTTTGTTCTTCGAGTGCTTTAGGGGTTGTGCTGAAAAAACGTGTTTTGCGCTCCGATACGTTGCAAACGTTAGAAGTCCGGTATGCGCTCGAACGTGAGGGAGCGCATCTAGCTGCCCAACGGAGAACCGACGATGAGGCCCACGAACTTCTGCTTCAGTTGGAACGTTGCGAGGCTGCAGCAAAACGCGGGGACATTGATCAGTTTGTAACAGCGGACATTCAATTACACCAAATGATTATTAATGCTTCTCATAATGAAATATTGATTGAAATCTATAGCCATATCGGCGAAGCGTTGCATGATTCGATTACAAGCCTAACTCGTTATGAAGTTGATGCCGACTTCGTGGCAATGCATCGGCAACTAGTCGAAGCGATTGTCGCTCAGGACGGTGATCGTGCCGTGGCAGCCGTTCATCGCTATATAGAGGAATCGAAGGATGTTATTACTCAAGACGAGGGAGAACAGCCATGAGCGTACAAAGTGGCATAAAGCCAACTGTGGCGAAACAGTCGTCTTCATTGAGTTGGGCGCTCATCTTTGGCATCGTCCTGATCTCACTAACGATGCGGTCGCCACTAACGTCGGTTGGCCCATTGGTAGGGTCGATTCGTGAATCTCTCGGGTTATCGAACACTGTCGCAGGCCTGCTGACGACATTGCCGTTGCTGGCTTTCGCGCTCCTTTCCCCGTTCACTCCTACGTTGGCGCGCCGTTTCGGGATGGAACGAGTCTTGTTTTGTGCGTTGGTTCTGCTTATGATGGGAATCGCTGTTCGCTCGGTGAGTGCAACTATTTCCTTGTTTGCAGGCACTGTTTTACTTGGCCTCTCGATCGCAGTGTGCAACGTGCTCATTCCGAGTCTAGTTAAACGCGACTTTTCTAATAATATTGGACTAATGACAGGGATTTACGCAGTGTCGATGAATTTATGCGGTGCGATCGCATCTGGTATCAGCGTTCCGCTCGCCCGTAATTTCGGTTTCGGCTGGAATGGCGCACTTGGAGTCTGGGGCATACTTGCTTTGATCGCTGCGCTATTTTGGTTCCCTCGAATCCGTGGGAGTCACCCATCAGTTGTGGTCACAACGAATGTGGCGATGGTAAGGCGAAGCCTGTGGCGTTCACCACTGGCGTGGACCATTACTCTTTTTATGGGAATGCAGTCTCTCCTTTTCTATGTTTTGATCACTTGGCTGCCTGAAATGATGACAAGCCGGGGATTGAGTGAAGATAGCGCTGGTTGGATGCTATCGCTTTTTCAAATGGCTACGCTTCCCGTATCTTTTATCGTGCCAATCCTTGCAGGGCGCATGAAGAACCAACGTTTACTGGTCACCATAATGGCTTTCTTATTTTTTGTTTCATTAGGCGGCTTTTATTTCGGCCATCATGCACTTATTTCGTTATGGACGATTTTACTCGGAATTGCCGGTGGATGTGCGTTTAGTTTGGCTATGATCTTTTTAAGTTTGCGGACGAAAGATGCCTACGATGCAGCTTCTTTATCCGGTATGTCCCAATCTGTTGGCTATTTGCTGGCGGCATCAGGGCCGATTTTGTTCGGTTTCCTCCATGATGTGACAGCAGGCTGGAACCTTCCACTTTTGCTATTGTTTTTCGTTAGCGCAATGCTGCTCTTATGCGGCCTAGGTGCGTCAAAAAACCGCACTGTATAAAGCTCTTACTAGAAGAGCCCCTTATTGGACCTAGTAAGTTAAATAAGTGGAATAAAGGAGAGCGGGCTATATTCTGGCAAGTTCCACTTTCGTTTCCCGCTCTTTTACTAATAAATTTATAGATTTTCGGTTACGATTCTGAAAGGCGTTATCGAAGTTTGTCTTCTCTTCTCAAAGGAAGAGAGTGCATCATTTATATGCTTTAGTCAGGTATCCTCATTCAAAAGTGCGAATAAAAGGAGTGGTAATGTGACATTTGATCAACTTTACGTAGAAGCGAAAGCGGTGATACACCCTCGGAAATTATCTGACGTCGTTGAAGTCGGCGGTGTCGGAGCGGCAATTGAAACTGCGGGCGGCAACATTTATACAGGTGTTTGTATTGATATGGCTTGTTCCATCGGTTTTTGTGCCGAACATGCGGCTGCGGCGGCGGTGATTACGGCTGGGGAAAGCCATATTAAGAAAATGATTGCCGTTGATTGGGATGGTCGCATTTTGCCTCCTTGTGGAAGATGCCGGGAATTTGTTAGCCAAATGAATGACGCTAATAGCGAGACCCAGGTTATGGTAGCAGAAGACCAAATCGTTTCGCTGCAAGACCTATTGCCTTACAGCTGGAGGGAGAAAAAGTGAAATCGCTCTGCAATTGATTGCTTGCAAAGTGATCGGATGCAAGCGAGGCCAAGAGGAGGGGAGAGCGTATTTGGCTTAAATTTTGCGAAGTTTGTGGAAAACGGTCTCGCCAAGTTTGAAGATCCGATCGCCCATTATTTGCCTGAAAGCCTGGTGGAAGGGCTACACATTTTTAAGGGAAAAGAGTATTCGTCTGATATTCAGCTAACACATTTATTAAGCAATACATCCGGACTGCCCGATTTTTTCGAAGATAAACCGAAGCGCCACAAACTATTCTTGCGTGAAAATCTCGATCAGTCGTCACGCTTTTGGACTCCTGAAGAAACGATTGAATGGTCGAAAGAACATCTACTACCGCGTTTTCCACCGGGGGCAAGGCTTTCACTATACAGACACAGGCTACAATTTACTCGGGCTGATCATTGAGTCGATTACATCGAAGCCCTATGCGGACGGTTGCCTGAATACATTTTTACGCCATTGAAGATGAAGCATTCATATTTAGCCCAGTTTTCCGAGCCCGCTGTAAAAAGCGACAACCCCGTTGCCCATCTCTATCTTGACGACCTTAAAATAAGTGTTGAACAATACCGCAGTTTTAGTAGTTTTTATTCTGGTGGTCAGACAGTATGTACATTAGAAGATCTCTTGGTTTTTATGAAAGCATTCGTTAATAATCAACTGGTAATAGAAGAGAGCTTGCGCCTCATGCAAAACTGGGAAAAAATGCAGTTGGGTTTAAAATACGGATATGGTCTTATGAAACTACAATTTCTCCCGTTCACAGAAAAATATACAGTATGGGGGCATCTCGGCGCGAGCGGTTCTTTTATGGTCTATGTGCAAGCGATGGATGTCTATCTTACAGGAAGTTTTAATCAGACAACGTACCAATTGAAAAGCATAAATTATTTGTTTATGAACGTTCTGCGTAAATTAGCGCAAATCAACAAGTGAGCTTATATGAGGGTTTAGGCGAATTTCATTGCAACCATTCGAAATCTAGCAGACGTTCAGTGAACCGCGTAAACTAGAGTAGAGAAATACGGATTGCTTGGACACAAAATTTCTTTATAATGAACATATCTTGTTCGTTATATAGGGAGTTGTTTATCCATGGAAAGCGATTTAAAATCGGATTGCTTAAACTGTTTTGGGTTGTGCTGTGTGTCTCTGCCTTTCATGAAATCGAGTGATTTTCCTTATGATAAAGGTAGTGGGGAACCGTGCCGCCACTTATGTTCAGATCATCGCTGTTCGATTCACGAGTCACTACGAGACAAAGGATTTCGTGGCTGTGTGAGTTACGAATGTTTTGGGGCAGGGCAAAAGGTATCACAAGTTGTCTATAAGGGTAAGGACTGGCGTGAAGATAATCGAATGGCCGAGGAAATGTTTTCTGTATTTCCAGTTGTTCAACAGCTCCACGAGATGCTTTTCTATTTAAAACAGGAGTTAGCGTTAGAAGAAGCCAAAGACTTCAAACTAGAAATTCAGGCTTTGTATGATTTAACTTATACATTAACAATTAAAGCACCGGAAGAAATATTGGCGTTAGATATTGAAGCACATAGAAATAAAATAAATCCTATGTTCATAGAAGTTAGTGACATATACCGGTCACAATATCGGAAGAAGGGGAAAGGCAGCGGGACAAAAAAGAAACGGGTAGATTATATAGGCGAAAACTTCGCCAACGTCGATATGAAAGGGCATGATTTAAGAGGGACGTTTCTCATTGCTGCCAACTTGACCAATAGTGACTTACGAAGAGCGGACTTTATTGGCGCAGACTTGCGAGATGCCGACTTAAGCGGGGCAAACTTGGCTGGAGCACTCTTCTTAACACAGTCACAGATTCAATCGGCTAAAGGGGATAAAACAACGGTATTGCCTGATTATGTGGAGAGGCCCCAACACTGGGGAAGTTAACAAGTGTTTTTAATAGAGGGAACAACCTCGCTATGAGTTTGTTTGCTCTATTTTTTTATGCCTGTTTTTTCCGTTTATATGGCTAAATTTCCATCATTTCCGCAGTCTGCGGAAAAAAATTAGGTGTAGTTGTAAGCGGATTCATTTTAAGATGAATGTGAAAGAGGCGAAGTTAAGGGGGAATGGACGATGAACGTGTTGTTGGCGTGTTCAGCAGGAATGTCTACGAGCTTGCTTGTAGCAAAAATGAAGGAAGCTGCAGCCGAATTAGGGGTAGAAGCGGAAATTTGGGCGGTTGCCCAAGATAAGGCATTGGTAGAAATCGAAAAAGCGGACGTGCTGTTAGTAGGACCGCAAATGCGCTTTATGAAAAAGAAATACGAGGCAAAAGGCAAGGAAGTTGGTGTTCCTGTTGAGATTATTGATGCGGTTGCGTATGGGCGTGTCGACGGCATGGCTGTAATGAAGCGGGCACTAGAACTAGCTGATAAGTAAAAAATAGTCGCCGGAAAGGGTGATGGTTGATGAATCGCTTCATGGATGTACTTGAAAATGTATTAATGCCGCTTGCAGACAAGTTAAACAACAATCGTTATTTAACAGCATTGCGTGATGGTTTTATGGTGGCGCTGCCGCTCATTATCTTCGGTTCGATTTTTGTCGTTATTGCCAACCTTCCATTTATTGACCGTTTGATGACTGAGGCCACTTACGCCCAGTACCAGGAACTGATTGGTAGTGCTTCGTCAGCAACGTTGGCGATTATGGCGACGTTTGTCATCGTCGGCATTGGCTATAAACTGACGGAAAGCTACGGAGGCGAGGCGCTTTTTGGCGGCGTGACTGCTCTTGCTGCTTTTCTGATTTTAATCCCGCAACACGTCGATGAGACGACCGGTGTTATTCCAGTTGGCGTGTTAGGCGCACAAGGAATGTTTGTCGGGATTATTACAGCATTTGTGTCTGCGGAACTGTATCGCTTTTTTGTAAACAAAAATTGGCAAATTAAGATGCCGAGCGGCGTACCAGATGCGGTGTCCCGTTCGTTTAGTTCTTTGATTCCCATTACGATGACCCTTTCGTTTTTCTTGTTGGTGCGTATCGCCTTTTCGTTTACACCTTTTGAGACCGTGCAAAATTTTGTGTACACATCGGTTCAAGCGCCGTTAACGGCACTTGGAAGCGGATTGACTGCAACAATCATTGCCGTGCTGTTGACACAAATCTTCTGGTTTTTCGGTTTGCATGGCCAAATCATTATAAACTCTGTCCTTGACCCGATTTGGTTCACATTGGCGGGAGAAAACTTGGACGCATACAACGCAGGCAATGAGTTGCCTCATATTGTCAGCAAGCCGTTTATGGAATCGTTTATTGTCGGTATTGGCGGGTCCGGTATGACGCTAGCCGTTATTATTGCGATTTTCTTGATTGGCCGCAGCCGCCAACTAAAACAACTTGGAAAAATCGGCGGTCCTCCTGGTTTGTTTAATGTCAATGAACCGATTATTTTTGGCTTGCCGATCATTATGAATCCGCTTGTCATTATCCCGTGGCTGTTCGCGCCAGTCGTGGTAACGATTTTCACGTATTTCACGATGGCGGCCGGGCTTGTGCCGGCGCCGTATGGAGCGATCGTGCCATGGACAATGCCGCCTATTATTAGCGGAGCACTGGCAACGAATTCATGGCAAGGAGCGGTCTTGCAAGTGGTAAACATGGCGATCGTGTTTGTCATTTGGTGGCCATTCTTGAAAGTGATGGATAAGCAATACTATGAAAATGAACAAAGCGAAGGCAAACCAACGAAAACAGCTTAGATAGGATGGGTGAGAAAAGTGGAGAAATCGACGGATATAACAGAGGTTTCCTTCCGTATCATTTTGCACGCTGGAAATGGGAAAGGAAGCGCGATGGAAGCAATTCAAGCGGCAAAAGCAGGCTCATTTGAACAAGCGGACGAGTTAATAGAAGAGGCAGGAAGAGAGCTGGCCAAAGCCCATGAATTTCAGACAAATTTAATCCAGCAAGAAGCAAATGGAGGGCGGACAGAGTTAAACGTGCTGCTGATCCATTCCCAAGACCACTTGATGACGTCGATGACCGTACGTGATTTAGCAATTGAAATCATTGAAATATACCGTACGAAAAGGGGACTTTTATAAAGATGGCACATGCGTATTCTTTCCCGAAAGATTTTTGGTGGGGATCGGCTGTATCGGCAACGCAAATCGAAGGAGCTGCCAATGAAGGCGGAAAAGGAAAAAACATCTGGGACCACTGGTACGAACTGGAGCCAAACCGCTTTTTTGAAGAAGTAGGGCCGAGTGCAACGTCTGATTTTTATCACCGTTACCAAGACGATATTGCGTTGATGAAAGCGATCGGGCATAATAGTTTTCGTTTTTCGATTTCATGGTCAAGGCTGATTCCAGGCGGCGAGGGAGAAGTGAATAAGGAAGCAGTCGCCTTTTACAACAATGTCATTGATGAGCTGATCGCTAATGGCATTGAGCCGTTTGTCAACTTGTTCCACTTTGACATGCCGTTTGAGCTGCAAGAAAAAGGTGGCTGGGAAAACCGCGAAGTGGTCGAATTGTATGCCCAGTATGCTGCTACTTGTTATGACTTGTTTGGCGATCGAGTGAAAAAATGGTTTACATTTAACGAACCGATTGTGCCAGTCGAGGGCGGCTATCTTTACGATTTTCACTACCCAAACATAGTGGATGCAAGAAGGGCATTCCAGGTCGCCTACCATACCGTTTTAGCCCATGCACTGGCAGTGGCGGCCTTCCGTACACGCTCTATCGAAGATGGAAAGATTGGCATCATCCTTAATTTGACGCCTTCATACCCGCGCAGCGACCATCTAGGGGATCAAAAAGCAGCCGCGATTGCCGATTTGTTTTTTAACCGCAGTTTTTTAGACGCTGTTGTCCTTGGTTCTTTTCCTAAAGAGCTTGTCGCCTTGCTTGATGAGTATGGGCAATTGCCTACCTATGAAAAAGAAGATGTTGCTCTGATTAACGCACAGCGGATTGACTTGCTTGGTGTTAATTATTATCAGCCCCGGCGTGTAAAAGCAAAAGAACATCTGCCTAATCCCGCGTCGCCGTTTATGCCAGAATGGTTTTTTGACCATTATGACATGCCTGGACGGAAAATGAACCATTACCGTGGCTGGGAAATTTACGAAAAAGGCATTTATGACATTATGGTCAATTTAAAAGATAACTATGGAAACATTGAGTCGTTTGTATCTGAAAATGGCATGGGCGTACAAAACGAAGAACGGTTTATGGAAAATGGGCAAATTCAAGATAAGTACCGGATTGAGTTTATAAAAGGGCATTTAAAATGGCTCCACCAGGCGATTCAAGAAGGCTGCAATGTCCGCGGTTACCATTTGTGGACGTTCATGGACAATTGGTCATGGACCAATGCCTATAAAAATCGCTATGGATTCATTTCAGTCGATGTGCAAACGCAAAAACGGACACCGAAAAAGAGCGCGGAGTGGATAAAAGCAGTATCGCAGCAAAATGGGTTTTAACGAGGGTTGAGAACGTAAAAGGAGTGTTCCTTTTGCGTTCTTTTCACAGGAAGGAGGGCATCATGAATCAACGCTTACAATCAATTTTAAGAGAGCTGCTTGGCACACAGGGGTACGTCACCAGCCGTTACTTGGCCAGCGTCAACCAAGTTACACCGCGGACAGTGCGTGAAGATGTGAAACAACTGCAAAGTGAGTTATCGCAAATTCATGCTGGCATTGAATCCGTGCCTGGCAAAGGCTATAAGCTGACGATTGAAGATGAGGCGCAGTTCCGCCAATTTTTACAACGAGAAACGACGGGCAACCACGGCGCCCCGATCAGCCCAGAAGAGCGAGTGACCTGGTTAATTCAGAAACTATTGCTAGCTGAAGAGTATATTAAATTAGACGACTTAGCTGATGATCTGTTTATTAGCAAATCAAGTTTGCAAAATGACTTAAAAAACGCCAAATTGATTTTAGCTAGGTACGGGCTTCAAGTTGCTACAAGGCCCAATTACGGTTTATATCTTAAAGGTGATGAACTTAAGCGCCGGTTTTGCATGGCTGAGTATGTGTTTGAACGAAAAAACGTTGCGGCTGATTTAACAAGCCTGCAATTGACGGCGTTTATGAAAGAAGAACAATTGGCCGACATTTGGGACATTTTGGTGACGACGATGCAAGAAAATGGAGTCACGTTGTCTGATATTGCTATTAATAATTTATTTATTCATATTGTCATCGCCTTTAAACGAATCGAAGCAGGCCATCATATTTCCCTTTACCGAAAAGATATGTCGGATATTTGCAGCCAACATGAATATTACGTTGCCCAAAAAATGATTGCCCGTCTTAACACGCATCTTGGGGTATCCTTTCCTGAAATGGAAATTGCTTATATTGCTATTCATTTATTAGGCACTCGCCTAGTTGCAGAAAACGAGCAAGCAAACGATAACTTAAAAAAAGTGTTTGATGATGAGTATTATAAGCTTGCCAAGGCTATCGTTGAGAAAGTGGAGAGGGAGCTCGATTTGAACATTGCAAATGACCAAGAGCTACTTGTTAGCCTTATGCTCCATTTAAAGCCCGCGATCAACCGTTACCGTTACGGCATGAATATTCGCAACCCAATGCTAGCCGATATTAAACAGCATTATACGCTGGCCTTTGAAGCAGCTGTCATTGGCCAAGCAGTAATTAAAGATAAGCTTGGCATCAGCATTGATGAAAACGAAATTGGCTACCTTGCCCTTCATATAGGAGCTGCCCTTGAACGCCGCAACCAACAAAAAGAACCGAAGCGCATCTTAATTGTATGCGCGTCGGGCAGAGGCAGCGCTCAATTATTAAAGTATAAATTAGAAGCCAATTTTAAGAAGCGGCTTTTTATTGTTGATACGACTGAATACTACCAAATCGACCAAGCCGACTTAACAAATATTGATTTAATCGTCACTTCTATCCCTATTAAAAAAAAGATGCCAGTCCCTGTAGTAGAGGTGAATACGATATTAGGCACGGAAGACTTAGAACGAATTGAAATCCAGTTAAGACACGGTGACAGCTTGCTCTCTTATACCGAAGCAGGCCTTGTGTTTTTACAACAATCGCTCAAAAGCAAGGAGGACGTTCTCCGGTTTCTGGATAAACAATTACGAGAAAGAGGGGTGGTAAGCAAAGGCTTTTATGAAGCACTAGTGAAACGGGAAAATCTTGCCTCAACCGCGTACGGAAATTTAGTCGCGATCCCACACCCGATTACACCACAAACAGAAAAAACATTCCTAGCTTTTGTCACCTTAAAAGAACCGGTAAGCTGGAATGGAAAACCGGTCCAGTTGGTATGCTTATTATGTGTCAAACAAGGCAGCACCGAAGATTTAGAACGTGTCTATAACCAATTGCTTTATGTACTTGACCATCGTGACATTGTCCAAGAGTGCATAAAGGCCGAGGAGGCAACCCGATTTCTCGCGGCCGTTTCACAGCGTTAAAGTGATTCGTGGCCGCAAAAGACTTTTCGGGGGTTCCATTCGTCTTCTAAACGACGACGTATGCAGGCGTTTGTCTACAGTCTGAAGCTGGGCGTACAGTTCAGCTTTTTTAGTACCCTCTATCCAAACTATACGACAGCGAAGCACTATTCCTAGTTCGTTGTACTATAAGTCGATAAGAGCTTTTACGGAGAAAATTACCCCATATTTGTCATAACCAGATCGATCGACACTGTAGTATAATTTACATGTGTTGAGTTATTGGGGGTGAAAGCGTGGAAAATAAATCCTATTTAGATTTACGTGTCTTGCGCACCAGAAAATCAATCCGAAATGCTTTTATTGCCTTGCTTGAAGAAAAGGAGTATAGCAAGATCTCGGTTAACGCCATTGCAAAGCGAGCTGAAATCAACCGTGTCACGTTTTACTCACACTATAAAGATATTCATGATTTAGTCGAAAGCTTTTTAAATGAACTTCTAGCAGATATTCACCAAATTTTGACGGCTAAAGCGAATGTGGAATCTTACCAGCCAGGCATAGCACGGGATTCTTTGGTTTTGTTGCTCGAACATATTGCCGAGAATGCGCAAATCTATAAAGCATTGCTTGTGTCAAAACACATCCCTTTTTTTACCCCAAAACTAATGGAATTAATGCATCAACTAGTTGCTCATACGGAAGACTGTGTGAAGAAAGACGGGACGAATCGTTTTCTCGTATTTAAGACGCCGTCTGATATCTCAAGTTGGTATGCAACATCGGCGCTAGTTGGAACAATATTGATGTGGCTCGCCCACGATATGCCTTATGCGCCACAAGAATTAGCACAACAGCTCATTGATTTAAACCCATTTAAACCTGCAGAATCTCCCAGTTGATAACGTTATAAATTTTAATTGACATCATTGCCAAATGTGTTGTCTTATTTACAGTTTGGCCGAGATTGTTCATTGCCCCTTTCGTTGAAAACGCCTAACATGAATTTATAAAGGTTGTGTAGTCGTGGGAAAGTCGAATGCTTACAAGAAAGCTTCGGACTTGTCTATGGCTAACATAAGGAGGGCTTTACATGAAACTTCAAGACAATGTGGCAGTCGTAACAGGCGCGGCTTCTGGCATGGGCGCAGCAATTGCAAAAGTATATGCGAGTGAAGGGGCAAAAGTCGTTGTCGCAGATTTGAATTTGGATGGAGCAGAAGCGGTTGTCAAAGAGATTGTCGATGCTGGTGGCGTTGCGACTGCGGTGAAAGTGAATGTCGCTGAGTTAAACGATGTAAACCAAATGATCGATCACGCTGTAAATGAATATGGCACGCTCGATATTCTCGTGAATAATGCGGGCATTATGGATGGCTTTGAACCAATTGGCGATATTAGCGACGAAAGATGGGACCTTCTTTTTGACGTGAATACAAAAAGTGTTATGCGCGCAACACGCAAAGCGCTTCCTCTTTTTTTAGAAAAAGGAAAAGGCGTGATTGTGAATGTAGCGTCTTCTGGCGGTCTTAATGGCGCTCATGCTGGCGCTGCCTACACTGCCAGCAAACATGCTGTTGTAGGCCTTACTAAAAATACAGGCTATATGTATGCAGAAAAAGGAATTCGCTGCAATGCCATTGCCCCTGGCGGTGTCGCAACCAACATTGCCGCAACTTTAAAAAACATTAACGAATTTGGCGCTAGTCGCTTGCAAGCGCCACGTGAGGTCATGCCTCGAGTTGGCCAAGCAGAAGAGATCGCACAAGTCGCGCTCTTTTTAGCATCGGACGACTCAAGCTTTGTTAACGGCACTGTTGTCACTGCAGATTCTGGCTGGAGTGCTGCTTTTTAAGCGACTAGTGCATAAATCTAATAAATAGCAAAAGGAACGGTACCTGACGTTTATTTCATGGGCCGTTCTTTTTATATTTAAAGTATTGGAAAATACAATGAAGGAGTCAACTAGAAAAAGACGAATGGAATAGAGAGAGAAAATACGAGAGAAGGAAAGGAGTGCATTCGATGAAAAAAATTCACTATGATATTGTCACTTTGCCCGCTTATCGAGCGATGGGGATGAAATGGAATGGTCCCTATTCAGATGTCAGTCAGTTAAAAGAAGTTATCCATACAATGGAACATCGAGTAGAAGAGTTAAAGGATGTCATAAATCCAAATATCCAGCTTGGATTATCGTATCATACTAGAAACGATGGCTTTGAACATTATTCGGTATTTGAAGTAAAACGCACACAGCCTCTCCTTGAAGGAATGGTAGAACTATACGTGCCTGAAATGACGTATTTCGTTACAACTCATCAAAAAGGAGAAATGATTGGCCAAACGTACGAGCATATTCAGCAATGGTTAGCTGAGAGTGACTATAAACCTTTTCAAGATCCAAATAGACACTATTATGATCCATTGCCAATTAAGCATGAACGATATCCAAAGGATCGAGATTTGCAAGATCCTCATTTTGAAATTTTTATCCCGATCACGACAAAATAAATTTGGTGTACTTCCCCTATCGTAATGAATTGGCGATTTTGATTAGTTCATCCACCTTATTATCCTTGTAGTGTGAGGCTAGTGCAATGATATAGGTTAACCCATCCTGTCTAAAGATTAAGAAATTGATGTTGGAATCAGGCATAATGAAATGATAGCCTGTAATATTTTTATTTAGTAATACTTCTTTAGCCCGTTTCTCACTTTCTAGATGTTTTTCCCCGACAAAAACGTTTATACTTAGTAATTCATTATTCGATTGGTCCATATAGTCGACTCTTAGTGAACCTTGATCAATCGACCCACCTTGAGTTGTGTAATGAATCGGTAAGTATTGAGGTAAAACCACTTCAATCCCGTACAGGTAATTAAATTCTTGTACGGCTTTTTCAATTGGGAGAACGTCGCCTAAAGGTTTGTTTGGATCCGGGGTTAAAGGGTCCTCCACACCACCTGTAAATATAGAAATAACAACAAGTAATCCAGATAGAAGCTTGTTTAAAGTCATAAAATCACTCTCCTGTAACGTTTATTTTGAACCAATATAAACAAAGCATACACTTGGCGGTTGTTTTCAATTCGGCAAGCTCAGTCGTAACGATATCCAATTTAAACAGCAACGTTTTAGTAAGGGAACGGCATGGAAAAAACATGGTTCCATTGAAATTTTTAAAGGACAATTGTGATTTCATGGAAGCGCTTTACAAGGAAACGCTATAATGAGGGCATTCGGAGGGAGGTTGAGGGATGACAACGTATCGGTTCCCAAATTCATTCTTTTTTGGCACAGCAGCCTCAGCGACGCAAATGGAAGGAGCGGCTTCTAGAGGCGGAAAAGGGAAAAACATATGGGATTATTGGCATGAGCAAGAACCGGGGCGTTTCCACGGAGGAATCGGTCCGGAGGAGGCGTCCCATTTTTATGATCGTTATCAGGAAGACATCAAGCTAATGAAAGAGATGGGTCACCATTCTTTCCGTTTTTCGATTTCATGGTCGCGGCTGATTCCAGACGGCGACGGAGCGGTCAATCAGGAAGCAGTGTCGTTTTACGAACATGTCATCGACGAACTGCTCGCCAACGGCATCGTTCCAATGGTGAACTTGTATCATTTCGATATGCCTCTGGCCCTCCAACAAAAAGGCGGATGGGAAAACCGCGATGTCGTGGATGCCTTCGCTCGGTATGCCCGTATTTGTTTTGATTGCTTTGGTGAAAAAGTCACCCATTGGTTTACACAAAACGAGCCAATTGTGCCAGTAGAGGCTGGTTATTTGTACAATATGCATTATCCCAATGTGGTTGATTTTAAGCGTGCTGTACAAGTGGCCTACCATTCGATGCTGGCAAGCGCGAAAGGAGTAGCTGCCTTTCGGGCAAGCGAGCAAAAAGGGAAGATCGGGCTCATTTTAAATTTGACGCCTTCTTATCCACGCAGTGATCACCCTGCAGACGTAGAGGCCGCGCGTATCAGCGACTTGTTGTTTAACCGCTCGTTTCTTGATCCGGCTGTCAAAGGGCATTATCCGTTTGCACTCGTTCGTTTAATCGCAAAATTGGGCGTTTTACCTGCGGTAGAAGACGGAGATGCCGAACTGATTCGCCAAAATACGATTGATTGGCTTGGAGTGAATTATTACCAGCCCCGTCGTGTTAAGGCAAAGGAGCATTTGCCGAATCCAGCAGCCCCGTTTATGCCAGAGCATTTATTTGATCCGTATGAGATGCCAGGGAGAAAAGTGAACCCTCACAGAGGGTGGGAGATTTATGAAAAAGGGATTTATGATTTGCTTATTAATGTCCGTGACCATTACGGAAACATTGAGTGCTTTATTTCTGAAAATGGCATGGGTGTCGAAGGCGAGGAACGATTTCGTAACGAGCAGGGGGTTATTGAGGACGATTACCGAATCGAGTTTATAAAAGGGCATCTCAAATGGGTCCATCAAGCATTGCAGGAAGGAGCCAATGTCCGAGGTTACCATTTGTGGACGTTTATGGATAACTGGTCATGGTTGAATGCTTACAAGAACAGGTACGGCTTGGTTGCCGTCGATCTTGAAAAAGGTGGCCATCGAACCATCAAAAAAAGCGGCTGGTGGCTAAAGAACGTCATCGAGCAAAAAAGGTTTTAGGAGGGAAAAATGATGTTCTTGACGGAACGAAAATTGGCAGCACGGCTAAATGAGCTAAAAGCATACCGATACCGTGATCCCATTGTGATACAATCATTCGCCATGGAGGAAGGGGACGATGCGGTTGGCGCCTATCCAAGAGTGCCGAGTGAGGGTGCAGAAACGGTTACACTTGGAAGCCGTTGGGGTGGCCGTGACCGCTATGTTTGGCTATACACGACAGTGGACATTCCTAGCAATTGGGGAGACAAGCAGCCGGTAGGCCGATTCCGCTTCGGCCGGACTGGCGGTGGCACAAACTCCGGGTTTGAATCGTTGTTGTTCATAAATGGGGAGCCGTATCAAGGAGTCGACTCTAACCATGAAGAAGTCTGGCTGCCGAAAGGGCAAGCAGGCGAGAAGTTGGAACTGGCTTTCCGGATGTGGACAGGCCTTGAAGGCGGGGGGCCGCCTAGAGAACAGGTTTATGAACTAGAACAAGCAGAGTTGGCATGGCTTGACGAAGCGACAGACGACTTGTATTTTACTGGTTTGGCAATCTGGCAAGCGATCGAAGAATTGCCAGAGGACGAGCCACACCGTCCAGAATTGCGGCGCATGCTGAATGAAGCGTTTCATGAAATCGATTGGACGAGGCCACAAAGTCCATCATTCTACGAATCATGCGAACGGGCACAAAAAAAGCTGCGCAGTGAATTGGCAGCAAATGAGAAAAACCATCCGGTCACCATTCACTGCCTCGGGCACACCCATATCGACGTGGCCTGGCTTTGGCGCCTTGTTCATACGCGAGAAAAGGCGGCACGTTCGTTTTCGACAGTGTTAAGGCTAATGGAACAATTTCCAGACTACCTATTTTTACAAACACAACCGCAGCTCTACGCCTATGTGAAAGAAGACTACCCAGAGCTTTATGAACAAATCAAAGCACGGATTCAAGAAGGGCAATGGGAAGTAGAAGGCAGCATGTGGCTCGAGGCTGATTGCAACATTCCGAGCGGCGAGTCGCTTGTACGCCAGATTGTGTTTGGAAAGCGCTTTATAAAGGAAGAGTTTGGCCGTGATTGCCACGTGCTTTGGTTGCCAGATGTATTTGGCTACAGCTGGGCGTTGCCGCAAATTTTAAAGTTGGCTGGCATCTCTTCGTTTATGACGACCAAAATTAGCTGGAATCAATACAATCGTATGCCCCATGACACCTTTTGGTGGCGTGGCTTAGACGGCACTGACATGTTGACGCACTTTATTACCACACCCGAACCGTGGAATGCGGCAGACTCGTGGTTTTATACGTACAATGGACTAATTGAAGCGAAAACAGTGCTTGGCGCGTGGAAAGGGTACCGCGATAAAGCGATTAACAAAGAGCTATTGTTGGCGTATGGCTATGGCGACGGTGGTGGTGGCGTCAATCGGGATATGTTGGAGCTGCGAAGGCGTCTGGATGAAGTGCCTGGCCTTCCTCATGTGAAACCAGGGAAAGCCGGGACGTATTTCCAGCAATTAAATGAAACCGTAGCGAATGCAAAAGAATATGTGCATCGCTGGGATGGCGAACTGTACTTGGAATATCACCGCGGCACATATACATCGCAGGGATTGGTTAAACGGCACAATCGCAAGCTCGAATTAGCGCTTCGTTCCCTTGAAGCGCGTGCTGTCGCGAAAACATGGCGTCAGGGGTTTCGTGGTTATCCAGCTGAGGCGCTAAAAAATGCGTGGACGATCGTGCTTCGTAACCAATTTCATGACATTATACCAGGTTCATCGATACGTGAAGTGTATCAAGACGCGGAAGTCGAATATGCGGAAGCATGGGCGTATATGAAAGCGGCAGAGGCGGAACTGGCAGGCAAGGCTATCGAAGACGGTTGGTCTGTATGGGTGCCAGGATCTTATGAGATGCCGCGACTCGTCCACATACCAGGCTTACAAGCAGACAGATTAGGTATTTACGATGGCGCCAAGCGATTGCCCGCTCAGCAAGTTGATGATGGCTGGATCGTCCTTCTCCAAGCGCAAGCTGCTGTTGGCTCCGTTCGTTTGTCTGTGAAACAAGAGGCGGAGGAACAAGCTCTGGAAACGGCTTTTATTTGGCGCGATGGTACGCTAAGCACACCTTTTTACGAAGTAGAGTGGAATGAAGCGGGGCAAATCGCTGCGTTGTATGACAAAGAAGCCAGGCGCCATGTCTTGCCTGAAGGAAAAGCAGCGAACGTGCTGCAATTGTTTGAAGATAAACCACTGGCCCACGACGCATGGGACATCGACTTGTTTTACCAAGAGAAAGCACCTTGCGAACCGGTATTCCAAGGCATGGAGATCATTGAAATCGGTCCGCTCCGGGCTGTTTTACGCGTGTCTTATACGTATCACCGAACAACGATTGAACAGGATATCTTGTTTTATGCCCACTCAAAACGAATCGATTTCTCGACAAATGTTGATTGGCATGAACAACAAAAACTACTAAAAGTCGCATTTCCAGTAGATGTCCGGGCAACCGCGGCCACGTATGACATCCAATTTGGAAATGTGGAACGCCCGACTCATTGGAATACATCGTGGAACATGGCGAAATTTGAATCGGTTGGGCACCAGTGGGCAGATTTGGCTGAAACCGGCTACGGAGCGAGCTTGTTGAACGACTGCAAATATGGTTACGACATAAAAGGCAATGTCCTCAGACTGTCATTATTAAAGGGAGCGACTTATCCCGACACGGAAGCAGACCAAGGAAAGCACGCGTTTACGTACGCCTTTTATCCTCATTGTGGAGACTGGCGAGAGGCCAATACACAAGGAGAAGCATGGGATTTAAACGCACCGCTAATAGCCGAACAAACGGAAGCCGTTCACAAATTGCTTTCGGTACGGTTAAGTCATGTGCATCTAGACGCAATCAAGAAAGCGGAGGATGGGGCAAGCTCGATCATCCGTTTGCATGAGTTTGAAGGGCGAAGTGGTAAGGTGGTCATTGATTGGCATGGCCCTGTCCGAAAATGGCGTGAAGTGAATTTAATGGAGGAACCGCTATCCGATTGGCAGGAAGGAGAAATAGCCTTTGCGATAAAGCCTTATGAATTAAAAACAATTGAAGTGGGCGGTTCTTAAGGGGGGTTCTCCCCTTTTTTAATTGGAAAAAGCAAAGAAAGCTGGAGAAATCATAGAATGGCGTCGGGGAACGAGGAATAGCAAGGCGGAAAGCGTATAGTGTCATAGAATGGCATTGAAATTGAAGGGAGAGCTGAAGTTTGAGAAAAACTGTTTTAGTCGGTCTTGTTTGCACAGCGTGTGTATTGCTCCAGGATGATCCAGTTGCCGCATCCACGTACAATGGCCCGCTGTCTTCCTATTGGTTTCCAGAGGAGCTTGCCCAATGGGAACCAGAGAATGATCCAGACGCGCTATTTAACAAAAGCCATGTTCCGTTGGAGCCAGTCCGCGTTGCAGATGGGGTAAATGGTAATGCAGACAAGGACGCACGCCTTGTTTCGTTATCCGCGTTAAACAGGCATACATCAGGCGTTCCGTCGCAAGGAGCGCCGGTTTTCTATGAAAATACGTTCAGCTATTGGCAGTATACAGATTTGATGGTTTATTGGGCTGGTTCAGCTGGCGAAGGCATTATCGTTCCGCCAAGTGCCGATGTCATTGACGCAGCGCACCGAAACGGGGTGCCCATTTTAGGGAATGTGTTCTTCCCGCCGACGGTTTATGGAGGGCAGCTAGAGTGGCTAGAACAAATGTTAGAGCAAGAGGACGACGGTTCTTTCCCTCTTGCTGATAAATTGCTGGAAGTCGCAGACTATTACGGGTTCGACGGCTGGTTTATTAACCAAGAAACAGAAGGGGCGGACCAAGCAACAGCCGAAGCCATGCAAGCTTTTCTCGTTTATTTGCAGGAACAAAAGCCAGAAGGCATGCACATCATGTGGTATGACTCGATGATTGATACGGGGGCGATCGCTTGGCAAAACCATTTAACGGATCGAAATAAAATGTACTTGCAAAATGGCTCAACCCGCGTCGCCGACAGCATGTTTTTGAACTTTTGGTGGCGCGACCAGCGCCAATCGAACGAATTGGCACAAGCACTTGGCAGGTCGCCGTATGACCTCTATGCCGGAGTAGATGTGGAAGCACGAGGGACAAGCACCCCTGTTCAATGGGAAGGCCTGTTTCCTGAAGGAGAAAAGGCGCATACATCACTTGGGTTATACCGCCCAGATTGGGCGTTTCAGTCAAGCGAAACAATGGAAGCGTTTTATGAAAAAGAACAACAATTTTGGGTTGGCTCGACAGGCAATCCAGCCGAAACAGACAGCCAGGCAGATTGGCCTGGCATGGCGCACTGGTTTCCCGCAAAAAGCACCGCTACGTCCGTACCATTTGTGACTCATTTTAATACGGGGAGCGGCACTCAGTTTGTGGCAGAAGGAAAAACCGTTTCGGAACAGGAATGGAATAACCGCAGCCTTCAAGATGTGTTGCCTACATGGCGTTGGATTCAGCATGGCGGTGATTTGGAAGCAGCATTTTCTTGGGAAGAAGCGTTTGAAGGGGGAAGCTCGTTACAATGGCATGGCTCATTAGCGGAAGGAGAACAAGCGCAAATCGAGCTGTACCAAACAGAGTTGCCGATAAGCGAAGGCACTTCGCTAACATGGACATATAAAAGCGAGCACGGCAACGATTTAAAAGTAGGTTTCCGTTTAGATGATGAGAAGGAATTCCGTTATGTGGAAGGAGAACAACGCGAATCGATAAATGGATGGACGCAATCGACGTTTCCACTAGATGCGTTTGCTGGCCAGACGATAACAGGGCTGGCATTTGCAGCAGAAGGGAACGAGACTGGGCTGGCAGAATTCTATATTGGACAACTGGCGGTAGTTGCTGATAGCGAAAAGCCTGCAGCTCCAAACGTGAAGGTACACCAGTACGATCCAGATCCAAGTGGTATTCAGCTCGTTTGGGAAAAACAAAGCGACGTCCACCATTACCGCATTTATAAGGAAACAAAGCACGGCAAAGAGCTGATCGGCACATCTGCTGGAGATCGAATTTACCTAGAAGGGCTAGCCGAGGAAAGCAAACAAAACGACGTGCGTCTGCAGGTGGAAGCGCTGAGTGAAACATTCGTGCCAAGCGATGCTCGAATGATCGACATAAAAATTCGCTCATTTTAAGATACATGCACAGCTCGACCACTTTGCTTTAAGTCTTTTCATTTACTTGAATGAAGGGAGTGACTTTGTGAGGTGTCAATAAACTTGGCACCTTTTTTGTATGTTCGTGGATTAATGTTAAATTCATTGGAATTTGTTTATCACCTTTTAACAGGCGCTTGTTGCCTTTCGGAAAAATTGATACGTTAAGTATGAATGCGCTTACTTGAGAGGGTGAACTGGAGAAATGAAAACATCAGCACATATTATTGCCCATACCCATTGGGACCGCGAGTGGTACCGGCCTTTTGAACACCATCGCCATGACTTTGTCGTACTTATGAATCAGCTGCTGGCCCAATTTGAGCAGGATCCATCGTTTGCAAGCTTTCACTTGGACGGACAAACGATCCTGTTGGCCGATTACCTAGCTGTCCACCCAGAAAAGGAAGAGACGCTTAAAAAATGGGTTCAGGCGGGCAAGTTAAACATTGGCCCGTGGTATGTGCTCCAAGATGCCTTTTTGACAAGCGCAGAAGCGAATGTGCGCAATTTGCTATATGGAATGGCAGATGCCAGGCGATTTGGCGAACCCGTTCTTATCGGTTATTTTCCGGATACGTTCGGGATTTACGGCCAAGCCCCACAGCTTCTTAAACAAGCGGGAATAACTGCTGCTGCGTTTGGACGGGGCGTGAAGCCAACTGGTTTTAATAATACCGTTTCTGATGCTAAAGCATTTGAATCCCCTTATTCTGAACTGAATTGGTCGGCGCCGGATGGTTCATCGGTATTGGGCATCTTGTTTGCCAATTGGTATTCGAATGGAAATGAAATTCCTGTGAATGAAAACGAGGCAAAAGCGTACTGGACAACGAAATTGGCTGATGCAAAAAAATATGCCTCGACGAGCCATTTGCTCTTCATGAATGGCTGTGATCACCAGCCAGTGCAACGGAATTTGCCGGAAGCAATTAAGACAGCGCAAGCGCTGTTTCCTCATATACAATTTATTCAATCAGATTTTACATCTTATATTGAACGAGTACGAACGGAATTGCCGCCAACGATACAAACGATCACAGGGGAACTGCGGAACCAGCGGACGGACGGGTGGTCGACACTAGTCAACACAGCTTCGAGCCGTATTTATTTGAAGCAATTAAATGAAAAAGCGCAAATGCTCCTAGAAAAACAAGTTGAACCACTGCTTGCGATTGAGTGGTTGCTCGGACATGAAGTCGATGGGGCATATGTACGCTATGCCTGGAAGCAACTGATGGAAAACCATCCCCATGACAGCATTTGCGGATGCAGCGTCGATGAAGTTCATGAGGAAATGGTCGTTCGCTTTCAGAAAACGATCCAACTGGCAGAGCGTCTGGCAGAAGCTTCTATAGATCGGCTTGCTGAGCAAGTTGATACGACCGGTTTTGGAGAAGAAGCAATTCCGATAGTATGCTTTAACGGCAGTGGCCACGCGAGTGAAACGGTTGTAGAGACTGACATTGCTTTTGAGAAAAAATACTTTACTGGAGAAGCGTTTGCTGCGATGCTCCAGCAGCTTGATGAAAAGCCATTTCCTGTTTTTAAAGCGTTCGATAGTGCAGGGAATCCAGTGGAAGCAACATTTACGCAAATGGAGACGGCTTTTGGCTACGAATTGCCTGACGATGGCTTCCGAAAGCCTTATTACGCTAGACGTGTAAACATGCAAGCCCATGTAAAACTTCCCGCTTTTGGCTATACAACAATTTATGTGCTTCAAGGCAAGCAGGAAGCAAACGGAGAAACGATCGCCGCCGCTGACGGGCGGTCATTGGAAAACGAGTGGCTAAAAGTAACGATCCATGATGATGGCAGCTATGACATGATCTGCAAACAAACAGGAACCCATTACCCGAACCTTGGTGTTTATGAAGACAGCGGCGATATCGGCAATGAATATATGTATAAGGAAGCAAATGGGACGCGCTTAACGACAAAAGGCCACGAGGCGACAGTTGAAGTCGTGAAAAATACAGCGCTTGAGGCAAGGATCGCGATTATCCACAAATGGGAGCTGCCTAAGTCGGCAGATCGATCGTTTGTAGATGAAAAGCGGGAGTTGCGCTGGCACCCTAACCGGCAAGCGGGCAGAAGCGACGAGCAGGTCACGTGCGAAATGGTTACGACATTATCGCTGCAAAAAAACAGTCGCAGGCTTTCCGTCAATTGGACGATCGACAATCAAGCACTGGACCATCGGATCCGTGTCCTCTACCCAACTAGCGCTCATTGTCAAACACACTTAGCTGGCAGTGTGTTTGAAGTGGCTGAACGAAGCAACACGCCGTCCAAAGAATGGGAAAATCCAAGTTTTGACCACCATATGCAAGGGTATGTTGCCGTCGGCAATGAAGAACGTGGAGTAGCAATTGCCGCTTTTGGCTTACACGAATACGAAGTGTTGCCTGAAAGCGACTATTCGATTGCAGTTACGTTGTTACGAGCGGTTTCTGAAATGGGCGATTGGGGCGACTTTCCAACAGCCGGCGCTCAATGCCAAGGGAAGCAAACAGCGCAATGGTCGGTTTATCCAATGCACGGTGATTTACGAAAAAGTGAACGGTTGCCAAACATTTACCACGCCTACACACAACCTGTCGTCAAGCAGGTAAAGGCTAGCCGAGGTAGCTTGCCCCATTCCTTTGAAGCCGTTCCGATCGAGACAGAAAACATGGTCATTACCGCAATCAAGCTAGCTGAGGACGGAAAGGCTGCAGCTATTCGCGCCTTTCAACCTGGTGTAGGAGAAGGGATGGTTCAAAGCCGTACCGGTGCCTCATTGTTCCGCTCTACCATTTTGGAAAAGGATTTGGGCGAAATTCAGTCAGAAGCCGTCCGGCCTTATCAAATTAAAACATACCTTGTTAAAGGAGTGAGCCGACCGTGAAGAGCATTCCAGCGGGCTTGGCCCGGCTTATCGAAAAAGTGAACGTGGCTTTCCCAGAAGACGAACACCTACAACAGTTATTCCAACAAACGTTTCTAAACACATATGAAACAACGCTGCAGCCAGGTGAAGATGGCAAGACGTTTGTGATTACCGGCGATATCCCTGCTATGTGGCTTCGCGATTCTACAGCGCAAATTAGGCCGTATTTGTTGGCTGCTGATGATCCAGAAGTAGCTGCTTTGATTAAAGGCGTGTTAAAGCAGCAAGTGGAATTTATTTTGCTTGATCCGTATGCAAACGCTTTTAATAAAGAAGCCAATGGCCAAGGGCACCAAGATGATGTGACAGAGATGGGCCCCCGCATATGGGAGCGTAAGTATGAAATTGACTCGCTTTGCTACCCGATTCAACTCGCTTACCTGTTTTGGAAACAAACTGGTATAACAGGCCATTTCGATGCCTCATTCCGCGAAGCAGCTGCATCAATTATCGAGACATGGCAAGTGGAGCAACGCCATGAACAAAAATCGCCGTATCGGTTTGAAAGAAAAGGTGTTCGACAATCGGATACACTGAACCGGAATGGGAAAGGGACAGAAGTATCGTATACCGGCATGACGTGGAGTGGATTCCGCCCAAGCGATGATGCATGCTTGTACGGCTATTTGGTGCCGGCAAACATGTTTGCCGCGGTTGTGCTTGGCTATTTGGGTGAAATATGCGATGCTGTTTGGAATGACCTAGTCCTCAAACAAAAGGCTGTTGCTTTAAAAGCTGAGATCGAGGAAGGCATTGAAAAGCATGGCATCTTCCAGCATCCCTATCATGGCACGATGTATGCGTACGAAGTGGATGGAAACGGTAGAACGTTGCTAATGGACGACGCCAACGTCCCTAGTTTGTTAGCCGCTCCTTATTTAGGCTATTGCCGATTAGACGACGATCGGTACCAGAATACACGGCGCTTTTTGTTTACAAGGGAAAATCCGTATTACTACGAAGGTGAGGTTGCTTCTGGCATCGGAAGCCCACACACGCCAGATCATTATATTTGGCATATTGCCTTATCGATGCAAGGCTTGACAGCAAGCACAGTAGAAGAGAAACAGGAAATTTTGAACACGCTGAAGGCAACCGATGGAGGCACGGGTTATATGCATGAAGGATTTTTTGCGTCAGACGCCACTGCTTTTACGCGCGAATGGTTCGCTTGGTCCAATTCGCTTTTTAGTGAGTTTGTCCTTAGCTTATGCGGCGAATGGATTAAAGGAAGTCCCCTTGCAGAGGAGGCATAGCCATGCATCGTGTATTTTTTCAGGCTTCGGAGTGGATTTACAACATGATGAAGTTAAACGGGTTATGGCTTTTAGGCATTGTTGCTGGGCTCGGTCTGTTGGGGGTTATGCCTGCTACCACCGCTGTGGCAGCAGTAACGCGGAAGTGGGCCCATGGAAATCAGGACGTGCCCATGTGGAATCTTTTTTGGAAAACATACAAACAATCGTTTGCAACAAGCAATCAAGTGGGCGCTCTGTTTGCTGTACTGGCGCTTATCCTTCTGGCAAACTTGCGGATTAGTGTTATCGTTCCAGGAACGGTTATGATGGTAGCCCATTACTTTATTTTGTTTATCCTTTTTGCATTATTGGCAAGCACATGGCTGTTTTTTTTCATTTATGTCCATTATGAACTGCCAACAAAAGCGTATTTGTTCCAATCTGTCGCAATGGTATTTTCAAAACCTATTTCCATGTTTATGCTGGCAGCGGGCATCGGCGCGGCGCTGTGGATGATGGCCCATATGCCGGGACTCTTGCCTTTTTTTGCGATCGTTTGGCCTTCGTATTGGAGCAGCGTTGTCTGTAAAAAAATGTTTTCGAAAATGGAACAACAAACATTGGCGGCATAAACACGATAATGAAATGGCTTGGAGGGCAGCACGCTCTGCCAAGCTTTTTCGCAATCAAAGGTGGTTTGGCGATGAAAGGGAGACGGCTGCGCAGCCGCGCAAGATACCAAATTTTCAACCGGATTTTGGCCATGTATTCGATTATTATTTTGCTTGTTATTAGCTTGCTCGTCGTGCTGATCGCAAAATATGTAGCGGATGACTTCATAACTAGATCCCTTGAAGCCAATGAAAAACAAGTCGAAGCTCTGGCGGTTTATATGGCTGAACGGGAACGCTCGCTTGCAACTCACTTACGGGAATTGTATTTTTATCCAGAGCTTGTCGAGTCGATAGCTGTTGCCTTAAAAAATGACCCTGAAACGTATTTGGAATACAGACTGGATCAATACTCACTGCAGCGCTCATTTGTGCCAAGCAACGTCGAATCGTTTATGCGCGGATTTTATTATGGAGACGGCGCCATTGATGCCATCACCTTGACCAGTTATGAAACGGATCAAGTATATGCCTATGTGTTTCAATATGCGAATTGGAACCGGATTCAAAATGAGGGAGAGCAGCAAGCGATTACTTTAACGCGGCCCATTAATGATGGTTCCTCGACAACTGGGATTGGCCAGCTTACTGCTTATTATAGCAGTGAAGCATTGCGGCAAGCTGTAGCGTCTGCGAACAATGTCGGCTTCCTTCAAATGCATAAAGAAGACGGAACGCTTTTATTTACCAACAGGCCTGATCCGTTTGAATTGCCACAAGAAGAGGACTCGGGGCCTGTTTACAAAGAAATGGTGAAAAACGGCGAAATTTTCTACTACAAAGTAGAGCAGGACGCAGACAGAGGTCTCTATTATGTAGGAGTGGTGCCACGGTCTGAAATTACGGAATTGAGTTCCCTCGTATACGCCACCATTGCATTATTAATAGCCGTTGCGTGTGTAACAGTTGCTGTTGGTTATTTCGTCATGCGCCGCTATGCTAGGCGGATGCAACGGATTGAGGCATCGATGCAGCTTGTTGAGCAAGGAGATCTATCGGCGCGGATTGACATGAGCTTGCAAAATAAAAAAGACGAGCTAGGTTCGATTGCCGGGAATTTCAATCGAATGCTAGACGAATTAAAGCGCTATATAGACAAATCCTATGTACTCGAATTAAAAAAGCAAGAGGCTGAAATGAGGGCGCTGCAGGCGCAAATGAATCCCCATTTTCTCTATAATACGCTGGAGGCAATCCGTATGAAAGCGGTGATTGAGGGTGCCACTGATGCTGGCGCAATGACATTCCATTTAGCTTCAATTATGCGGTATGCATTATCGGAAAACCGCAGCGCTACGTTAGGCGAAGAATTAGAACATACGAAGCAGTATATGGCGTTAATGGAACAACGGTATCGGCATGCGCTTACGGTTGAATATGAAGTTGATTCCTCCTTGTTAATGGACAGTATCTTAAGATTTAGTTTGCAGCCATTAGCGGAAAATTACATGATCCATGGTTTTATGCCTGACAAAAAGGACAATCGGCTGCATATCTCCATTCAGAAAAAGGAACATGTGTTGACGATTGTTGTATGCGACAACGGCAAAGGCATGGCCAGTGAGCGCCTAGAAGCAATAAAAGCGAAGCTGCGTGAGGAAGAGTACCAACACATCGAGCAGTCTATTGGTTTGGCCAACATCCATAAACGGTTTCAGCTAGAATATGGACAGCCATACGGGTTATCCATCCATAGTGTTGCTGACGAGGGCACTTCTGTGCAACTAACATGTCCTTTAGAGAGGGAGGAGAGCGATTGTGATGAGAGTCCTGCTTGTTGATGATGAACCATTAATTGTTGAAGGATTACAACGTTTAATTAAGTGGGAGGAAATCGGCTGTGAAGTCATTGGCACAGCGCTTGATGGAAACGAGGCACTTGCCCGCTACAGCGAGCTCCCGTGCGACCTTGTTATTACCGATATTTGTATGCACCAATGTGACGGGTTAGAATTGATCAGGCAATGGAAGAACATCCAGCCTTCTACGCGATGGGTGGTGTTGTCTGGTTTCCAGGACTTTGAGTATGTCCAGAGCGGATTAAAGCTAGGGATTGAAAACTATTTGCTTAAACCGGTTGATGACCGTGAATTAGTGGCGACCATAGCACAAGTAAAGCGGAAACGGGAGCATGAGCAGAAAGAGCAAGTGGCTGCGCTCATTTTGCGCGATAACGCTATATGGCGCTATTTAACGGGAGAGATGGGAAGGCAGCAATACGAAGAACGGATGCAGTTGTATCGTCAACGCCAAAGCTCTTTTTTTAGGCAGCTACATGTACTTGCGGTTCCAGCCATCCACCACTTGGACGATCAAGCCATCCAGCGTTTTCAACAGCAAGCAGAAGCGGTCATTGCTCCAGGTGTTTGCTGCCGGACACCGGAAAATGATTTTTTGCTTCTGACAAACACAGCAGTGACAGAGAAAACCATCGCTTCAATCATTGCTCTAGTCGACGACCTGTTCGCGGTTCCTTTTCTGCTTGTAAAAGGAGAGTGGGAACACAAAAGCTTGTCCCAGTTAACGAGAACATTGGATGTCGCCTCTGCATTTAAAACGAAACGCGCATTGTTTAACCAAACGGAAATCGTCACACAAAAGGAAGCGGTGCGGTTTTTGCAACAAGTGCCTGCTGAGAGCCGCGTCCACTATTCTCGTTTGCAAAAGCATTTAACGAACGGGGAGGTTCAAGAGGCGAAAGCATGGGCACAAGCGGCCATTGTCGGAAACGGCATCGATGGGGAGGCGGCCAGGCGAATCGCTGCAGAGGTGATATTAGTAACCGAACAAATGGGAAGTGAGCGTTCAGGCATAGCTGACATGCAACAATTATTCCAAGCGCCTATTCTTTCAGAGCTGCTAGACATCGTCAATGGCCTGATTGAACACAAAGCTGTCGAGTTGCAAAAAAAGCAGGAAGTCAGCCACGTCGTATTGCAAGAAGCGCTAGCCTACGTGGACGAGCATGTCGCATCCGATTTATCGCTCAAGCAATTGGGACAGCGCTTTTTTATAAACCCAATCTATTTAGGGCAACTGTTTCAACGGGAAATGGGGGTAAGTTTCTCTGAATACATCAACCAGAAAAGGATTGCACTGGCTAAGCAGCTACTAACCGAGACTAGGCGGAAAGCAGGAGAAATTGCAAAAGATGTCGGTTACGGGGATGCTACTTATTTTTACAAGCAATTTAAAAAGAAAGTCGGGGTAACCCCTAATGAATTTAGGCATGTTGTACGGCTAAGTGAAAACCCTTAATTCGTCCAATGAATGTAAACATTGTTCAGTATATGCGACGCAAATGCCTTGCTACAATGAATGTAAGGGCTTTCTTAAAAGAAGAAAGGAGGCGGTCATGAAACGTTTTATGAAACATCTCTATGATAACCGGGTATGGCTTGTAATGGTCCTCCCTGGAACGATTTGGTTTTTGTTGCTCGCTTATTTGCCGATGGCCGGCAATATATTGGCCTTTAAAGATTTTCGCTACCACCCAGACGGATTTATCGAAAGCATTCGTACAAGCGAATGGGTCGGGTGGGAGAATTTCCAGTTTCTTTTCTCAACAAGCGACGCCTGGATTATTACGAGAAATACAGTATTGTACAATGCTGTATTTATAGTGGTTGGCCTTATCTTAGCTGTGGCGTTAGCGATTTTACTCAGCCAACTTGTCAACCGGAAGCTCGCCAAGATCTACCAGACAGGCATGTTGTTTCCCCATTTCTTATCCTGGGTAGTCGTCAGTTACTTTGTGTTTACGTTTTTAAGCATGGATCGGGGATTAGCAAACACCATTTTAGGCTTTTTTAATATTCCTCCGATATCTTGGTACAATGAGCCTGCTTATTGGCCATTTGTATTAACGTTCATCAATTTTTGGAAAGGTGTTGGGTTTGCTAGCATTGTTTACTTAGCTGCCATTGCTGGAATCAACCGCGATTATTATGAAGCAGCGATGATTGATGGGGCAAACAAATGGCAACAAATTAAACATGTGACGCTGCCAGCGCTTATGCCACTCATTGTCATATTGACGATTCTCGATATCGGTAAAATATTCAGTGCTGATTTCGGCTTGTTTTACCAAGTGCCCCGTGATTCCGGCACATTGTACTCGGTGACAAATGTCATCGATACTTATGTGTACCGTGGGCTCATGCAAATGGGCGACATTAGTATGACGACGGCGGCTGGGCTATATCAAGCTTTTGTTGGTTTTCTTTTAGTGCTATTGACTAACTATATTGCCAAAAAGATAGATCCAGATTATGCGCTTTTTTAAAACGTTGTTGCCATTGAATGGAGGTGTCAAATGGAGACGAACCGCGAGGCTGGGAAAATGACCGTTGCTCGCAAACGCAAGCAAGCAGGAAATGCCCACACATTTGGGCCAAAAACAAACGCCGTTATGGTCGTCATTCTTGGCTTGGCTGCGTTTATGTGCATCTTTCCGTTCCTTTATGTCATTGTTATTTCATTTACAGCTGAAGAATCGTTAGCATTAAATGGCTACCAACTGATCCCAGAGTCATGGTCAGTGGATGCGTATACGTATTTGTGGAATATGCGTGACCAGTTGCTGCAATCGTATGGCATTACTATTGTGGTAACGGTTCTAGGAACAATCATCAGCGTGTCGATGATTGCCCTTTATTCTTATGCGATCTCACGGCCGCAGTTTCGCTACCGCAAGTTTTTTACATTTTTTGCATTCTTCACGATGTTGTTCGGAGCAGGGCTTGTTCCGCTGTATATCGTCGTTTCACAAGTGCTTGGCCTTCGCAACACGATTTGGGCGCTCATTATTCCACTTGCGATGAATGCGTTTTACATCATTATCATGCGCACTTTTTTTATGCGCTCCGTACCGGAGTCGATTCTGGAGTCGGCGCGCATTGATGGGGCTGGGGAATGGCGGATATTTTTTAAAATTGTTGCCCCGTTGGCTGTTCCTGGTATTGCCACCATTGCGCTGTTCACAACGCTTGGTTACTGGAACGACTGGTTTAATGCATTGCTGTTTATAGACAACCCAGACTTGGTACCGCTGCAGTCGCTATTGATGAGGATTGAAAACAATATGGAATTCATGCGGCAAAACACCCAATTAGGTGCAGCGGCGCACCAAATTTATTCAACGATCCCGCAAGATGCCGCTAAGATGGCAATGGTAGTCATCGCGACATTGCCGATCGCTGTTTCCTACCCGTTTTTTCAAAAGTATTTCATTAGCGGCCTGACGATTGGCGGGGTGAAAGAATAATGATGATTGCAAAAGGGGGAGGCACTTACATGAAAACATTAAAAATGGCAGCGGCAGCTTCTGCTGTTGCGCTGTTTGTAGCAGGCTGCTCCAGTGACGAACCAGCCACCAATAATGCTGGCGACGTTACGGAATTGACATGGTATATGATTGGCACGCCACAGCCTGATTTAAATGATGTCATGGCTGAATTAAATGCATATACAGAAGAAGAAATTGGTGTACGGGTCAATATGACACAAGTGGACTGGGGCGATTACGATGAACGGATGAATATTATTACTTCTTCCGGAGAAAATTTTGACATCGCCTTTGCATCAGGGGGAACGTACACGTTAAACGCCCAAAGAGGCGCCTATCTAGGGCTTAACGATTTGCTAGATTCACATGGGAAAGAAATGAAAGAAGCGATTGATGATGCGCTTCTTGAAGGAGCGAGCATTGAAGGGGAATTATACGGAATTCCAGCCAATAAAGAAATAGGGCAGCAGCGCGTGTTTGTTTTTAATGGAAACTTAGTGGAGAAATACGGCTTTGACACGTCGCAAGTATCCAGCTATGAAGATTTGGAACCGATGCTTGCCGAAATAAAGGAAAATGAACCGCAAATCACCCCGTTTCCAGCCTCGAGCACGTTCCAGCCAATCATGCCATTTGACTATGTGCTTGGAGCAGACATGCCCGTTGCTTTTCCTTTAACAGGGGATACGGAACAAGCCATTAACTTCCTGGAAACGGAAGAAGCGATGGCGGTGTTTAACACAATCCGCGACTTTTATGAGAAAGGCTATATTCCAGCCGATGCTGCCAGTTCAAATGATCCATGGCCTTATAATGTCGAGAACTGGTTTGTCCGTGTAGAAGAATACAATCCATATGCAGAACTTTTATGGGAACGTGATGCGGGCTACCCAATCGTTACACAGCCGATCAATGATCCCGTTATTAAAAATGAATCGGTGACTGGCTCGCTGCAAGTCGTTTCTGCTACTTCGCGCCATCCAGAAAAAGCGGTTGAATTTTTAAATTTATTAAACACAGACCCATATGTTCGCAATCTCGTAAACTACGGTATAGAAGGAACCCACTATGAACAAGTAGAGGAAGGGATTATCCGTGACTTGCCAGCACGAGTCGAAAATTACAACATGCCGACTTATGCTTTAGGCAACCACTTTATTTTGCAGTTGTTTGAAAATGAGCCAGAAGACAAATGGGAAGCATTTGAAACGTTTAATGAATCGGCGGTCCCATCGCCAATTCTTGGTTTCCATTTTGACCCTTCCAACGTACGAACAGAAATCGCCAATTTGTCCAATGTCGCGAGCGAATATTTGGCGCCAATTTATACGGGAAGCGTTGATCCAGAGGAGTACGTGCCAATGGCAATTAAACGAATGGAAGACGCGGGGCTCGAAAAAGTAATGGATGAGGTACAGGCACAGTACGAAGAATGGAAAGAGGTTATGGAAGAGTAGGCAAAGCCGGGCAGATGCATCTGCCCGTTTTTTGTGGAGGGGATGCGATGTATTTAGCGATTGATCTAGGCGGCACATATATCAAGCGAGCTTTTTTTGAACAGGGCAACTGGTTTGCTCATGAGCAAATTAAAACGCCAGCAACGAAAAGAGAGCTACTGGCGCTTATTAGCAGTTGGGCAGGCCGTAACGGCATAAAAGGAATAGCAGTCAGCTCTCCTGGCACGGTCACAAAACATGGATCGATTGAAGGGACAAGCGCGATTCCCTACATTCACGAAGGCCATTTGCTGCAAGAAATTGAGCGAGCGACTGGACTGGCCGTCTCGATTGAGAATGATGCTTGTTGCGCAGCATTAGCTGAAGTGTGGAAAGGGAACGGCGTGGGCTGCAAGGATTTGGCTGTAATCGTGATTGGCACAGGCATTGGCGGAGCGTTGATCAAAGATGGCCAGTTGCACCGGGGATTTGACCTCCTCGGTGGTGAATTAGGATACACACTCTTATCCATTGACCCTGTTCAGAGAACAGCTGTGCCATTTAGTGAGATGGCCTCCGCTTCTGCCATTGCCCGCCGCTACGCAACGTGGACAGGCCAGCCAGAGGATCGTTTAACCGCAAGTGATGTGTTTGCTGCTTATGAAGCAGGCGATCATGCTGCAAAAAAGGCCATCGATGCCTTTTACTTTTGTTTAGCGGCAGGTATCCATAATGTCCACTATGTTTACAATCCAGAAAAAATATTGCTTGGCGGCGGCATTTCAGCACGTGACGATTTATTAGACGGTGTCCGCCATGCCTATATGCAATTGAAAGACCAGCTTTCCGACTACACCCTTCACATGCCACGCTTTGCACGTTGCCATTTCCAAGGAAACGCCAATCTCATTGGCGCTATGCACCATTTCATGCAACAACAGGGGCAATAGTGGCGATAAAACGAGTTTGAGATTATGTATATAAACGCTAAAAAGCCTTGTTATTTATTTAGCAGATAAATGTTTTTTTAATCAATGGGCGCCATCAGGCGCCCATTTTTTGTTTAATAGACTTGGACGGTTACTTCTTGACGGCCGAATTGCAAAGCTTCGCTTTCATTAGGGATAAACACGTCAATTTTATTGCCTTTAATAGCTCCGCCAATATCTGCGGCAATGGCTTCACCATAGCCTTCAACATAGACCTTACTGCCAAGAGGGATCACATTAGGGTCAACTGCGATTACTTTTTGGTTTGGGTTCGCATTTAAATCAATTCCTGTATAGGTAACGCCTGTGCAACCATTGCAACTGGCGGTATAGGCAGTTGCTTCAACAGTCAAAGTCGTTGAAGCTTCCTTCGGGCTGGACTCGGTTTCAGAAGGAGCTTGTTCATTTGTTTCCGTCTCGCCTTTCAATTGCGGTTCGTTGCTTTCTTCAGCTCCTGGCATATTTAGCTCTTGCCCAGCAAAAATTAGATTCTTATCAGAAATTTGCGGGTTGGCCTCCATTAATGCCGTTACTGAAACTTGATTATTGTTAGCGATGCTGCTTAGCGTATCTCCACTTTGTACTTCATAAGCAAAAGCAGGAGAAGCAATAAGTATTGAGCCGACTACTGCAAGTGAAGCGATTAGTTTTTTCATGTCTTGCACTCTCCTTATTCAACTAGTGAATCCCCCAACACTAGTTTGTTTGTTTTAGAACATAACGAGTTAAAAAGGGGATGTTGTGTTCGCAAGTACACACTATACAGAAAGCAAAAGCCGTTTTCAACAGAATTGGCAACAAGTAATCTACTTGTAAGGGAATAGAAATAGTGTTATTTCGCTGTAATAGCTAGTAATCAACAAAAAAGTCAGAATAATAGTGTAGGGTAGGGGAGACTATAAATGGGGTGAAATGCAAGATTGGAAGTTTCAATTCGATGAGAAAATTCGGGGCAGGAGAATTCTCATAAACGGGGTAGGCTCGTTTAAGTAGATGTGAGACTTGCTCTCTATTTAAACGGAAAATGAACAGGCATTGTAAAGCCATAGAAACAAAGCCGCTTGTGTTTTTCAATAGTCCTTTTAAGAGAAAATAAACCCAACCGAATGGAGATCAGTTGGGCATAATCAAGTAAGTTAGATTACAGGAATATCACTTGCCGTATAAGCGTTATAGTCATTCAATTATGACTTGTAATGCTTTTGTAATGCTAGTAGGCTATTCCCATTTTAATTTAGTCGGTTGCTTAACAAAAGAGGTGATTCAAGAACTTTACCAACCGTATTTGTTTGGACCCCAATGCCGCTCAACGGTTTCTTGTTTTTTGAGCACGATGGTTTCATGAGGTACGTCCTTTTCAACAATTAAGCCAGGGTATAACGCGGAATTACTACCGATTTTATTTCCTGGCAAAAATACATTATTGATGCCTGTACGGGTATAGTCTCCTATAAATACGGCGTTTGAATTTTTTGCTGTGTAAGTTTGGCCAGAGATTTTATGAGGTTGTTCTGTATCATTAAATCTCAAAATGCCGCATACGCATGCTGCCGCAATATCTACGTAACGTCCAATCACACCAAACATTTCACTATAATGAATGGCAGAGACACCCTTCATAGAAACGCCCTTGAATTCTGCATTGTGACCAAATTTGTTTTCTTTCCCAATTACTGTTGGTCCCTCAATCTTTGCATAATCTTTTACATACGAATGATCTCCAATAAGGATATTGCCGTTTAGAATGGCGCCATTGTCGATTACAACATTTTCGCCTATAACGACATTTCCGTTAATAATTACATTTTTTCCAATATAGGAGTTTTCCCCCATCTTCAATTTCCCGTTTATAGAAGCAGATGGTTCGATTTTCGCACTGGAGCTAATAGACTCTTCTGAAAGGAGATCGACTAATCGATTCAGATGATAACTATTGGCATCGAGAATACTCCACGGAAACAATAGTTGAAATACGTTATATTGAGCAATGACACTTTTGATTTGATTTCCGGATTCAATAAATTGATTCAAGCCGTTTTCAATATAAAACTGATCAGGTATCATAGAACCAGAAATTCTTTTATCAAACCCATTTGAACTATGAATAACATAATCTAATGCTTGTTTGCTTAAACAATAGATACCAGCAACTTCATGGGTCACATAATGATCTCGGGGATGTCCTAAAAAATAAGTGATTTTTTCACTTGCCACTTTTGCACAAATGGCTTTCGTACTTTCCTGTTTCTCGGTTAACAATACAAAGTCTGTATCTTGGTGGTTGATCACTTGATGGAGATCTTCATTGACAAACACATAATCAGATTTCACAATAAGTGTTTGATCATCAAAGGTGGAGACATATGCTGAAAGAAATTCTCGGAAGTCTTTATAATTCTTACCTAAATGGATGCCTTCGTATTGTTTAAGAAGGGGAATCACTTGGTTTTGCTGATAGGCTAGATACACATATAGATCATTTGGCTGTATACCATTTTGTAGAAAAAAGTCGATTTGCCGAATAATATTAGGCGTGTTTAAAATTTCTAGACTAGCCGTTTGCCATTCTTTATCATATGGAAACATCTTTTTTTGGTAATCGCTACACACCAATATTACTTTCATCGTATGATTCTCCTTTACGAAAGAAAAGCTTAATCCTTGATTGGGGCCATTTTGTCGTTATCGATAAATCGTATGCATTAAATAAAAGGAATCGGTTTGATATAAAGCAAAGCCAACATTAAACGGTTTGCCATTTTTTAAACAAGCAATATTTTTAATTGATATGAGCGGAGACCCTATAGGAACACCTAAATGGTTTGAGGAAGTCTCATCAGCTAACACAGCAGAAATTTTTTGATCAACAAACTCATATTCAAGGCCCTTTTTTTCTAAAAATTCATAAATCGAATGTTTGCATATTTCTCCTGTAAGATCGCCCACCAAGTGATGATCAAAATACTCTAACTCATAAGATACGGCGATATTGTCTGCATATCGGATCCGCTCAACTAGCCATAATGGATCGCCAATTGCCACTTGCATATCCTCTGCCTGTTTATCATCAGCAAACACTTTTGTTAATTGTAATAGTTCGGTGGAGGGTCGCATCCCTCTGTTTTTTGCTTCCAAAGTAAAGCTTACACCTGGCTTAAAACCCGTGTATTTAGGAAGGGGGTTCACAAATGTGCCCACCCCTTTTTTCTTTGTCAATACTTTATCATGCACCAATTCCTCTAACGCTCTTCTAATGGTTATTCTTGAGACATTCAGCTTTTCCATCAATTCTAATTCTGATTCAATAATTTGATGCGGCAAATAAACCCCTTTTTTTATTTGCGCCAATATATATTCTTTTACAACTTGATATTTCGGTAATGTTTCCTTCATCCTTTTCAGTCCTTAAAGAAAATTTAATACATCTTATTATAACATGTATGTTCATTTTACTTGAAAATTGAGAAGGAGAAGGGATTACTTCCAGTAACCGTAGTAAGTGTCAAATAGGTGATCGTTATATTTGTCTGCGCCATCTAAATTGGAACTTTGGAATACAGGAACATCCAATCCAGCTTCTTTTAACTTGTGGATGACACCAATGATAATCGTTTGGGCAATGCCTATTCCTGTGAAATCAGAGGTTGGTCCTAGTCCTGCTTTGACACCAGGCATTTGAAAGGCAGCGTCTCCTTTAGGAGCATGATTATCAATCGTCACATCTGCAATTTCATGTATTTTTTTATTAGAGGAATGACGAGAAGACACATTTTTTGCATGGTCCATTGATGTCAATGCAATCACTTTTGTTCCTAGTTTCTTTGCCTCCAAACACATTTCTACAGGAATATTATTTCTTCCAGAATTCGAAACGACCATTAACGTATCCTTTTCATCCACTTTGTATAGATTTAGAATGCTTTTGGCGTATCCATCCAATCTTTCTAGATAAGTACTTTTATTAGGCATTTCATGCAACATTAATTCTGGAGGTAAAATTCCTTTTACATAGGCTAACCCACCGGCACGAATATAGATTTCTTCGGCAATCATATGTGAGTGGCCAGATCCAAACACATAAAAACGGCCTCCATCTTTACAAGAATTAAAAATGAACTCAGCAGCTTGATTAATGTGGTCAATTTCGTTTTCGGTGACAGACTTCCATGTTTCAGTCAAATAATCCAAGTACCGTGTAATTTCCGCTTTTGTTTCCATTCATTTCTCCTCCTAACTTGTTATACATACATGTTATAACAAGTTGTATTGACAAGTCAATAGAAAGGTTTTAATGGAAATACGTTAAGAAGAATTGGCAACAAGTATTCTGTAAGGGAATAGGAATAGCGTTATTTCGCTGTAATAGTTAGTAAACGAACGGACATAAGCGCGAAAAGGTCAGCGCAATGTGGTGAGAAAGGACAGGCATAATAAGGGCAAAACGCCTAATTTGGCTTGCCTTTTGTATTGTCCCCTCCTGTGCTATGATTTTATAAAAACTGGCTGGTTCGAGTATCCTATCAGAAAAGAGGGATGGAACAGGAAGAAACGGAGGAGCGAATGAGCGGAGAATCAATCTTGATTATTGAGGATGAAAGAAAGATTGCCCGACTAATACAGTTAGAACTTGAACATGAAGGGTATGAAACAGAAGCAGCATCGACAGGATTTTCTGGGTTAGAAGCTTTTAAAAGAGGGCAATGGGACTTGGTGCTCCTCGATGTCATGCTTCCTGAATTAAGCGGAATGGAAGTGTTGAGGCGCATCCGTAGCATAAGTAAGACGCCAGTGATTTTACTAACAGCACGCGATTCATTGCCTGATAAAGTTAGCGGCCTCGATTTAGGGGCAAATGATTATATTACAAAACCTTTTGAAATTGAAGAGCTGCTTGCGAGGATTCGTGCCTGTTTGCGCATGTCAGTGGCTTACAAGGCTTCGCAAAAAGAGGAGCGGTACGAATTAGGCGATTTGGCAATCGATGTGCAAACAAGGGAAGTCACAAGAGAATCTAAGCCGATAGAATTGACGCCAAGGGAGTTTGACTTGCTCGTTTTTCTTGTTTCTCATAAAAGCCAAGTACTGAGCCGCGAACAGATCATCGAGCACGTTTGGGGATACGATTATTACGGAGAAACGAACGTTGTCGATGTTTATATACGCTATTTACGCAAAAAAGTTGACACACACTTTTCTAAGCCATACATCCATACGGTCCGGGGAGTTGGCTATACGATGAAGGAATGAGCGATGAATATTAAAAACCGGATTACCTTGTTCTCCACTATTTGGCTGCTTTTATTAGTGTTGGCGGCAAATGGGACGATTTATGTCGTTTTCCAAAAAACAATAGAGAATGAAGCAGTTGAGCGTGCTGAAACACAAATGGATAATATGGCCGAGGCATTGCACACCGCTGATGCCAGTATGGATATGTCTCGCTTTCTAAGAGCTTATTTGCCTGCCGATTCGATGATTCGGATCATATCGGAAGATGGAAAAAGTTTGCTTGACGTAGCGAGAAGTCGAGAGATGACAGAGCTACCTACGGTTTACCGTGAAGGGGAACAGAGCGAAATGCGCCGCATAGAGGGGGAATTGTATACTGTAGCAGCTCATCCAGTCATTTGGGAGAATGGAGAAGTAGTGTCCCTTGAACTAACGGAAAAACAGGGGACTATGGAGAATACGCTCAGAGTGCTGCAAGTCATTTTGGCGATCGCCACCTTAATGATTGTAATTCCTTCTTTTATAGGCGGGCGCGTCTTAAGCAATTTGATTGTTAATCCGATTGCTGCCATGATCCAGACAATGGAGGAAATCCAAAAACGTGGCACATTTAAACGTATCGCGTTTGAAAAGAAGTCAAATGACGAACTGACCAAAATGGCGCAAACGTTTAATCGAATGATGGATTTGCTTGAAACCAATTATAAAAAACAAGAACAATTTGTCTCCGACGCTTCCCACGAGCTAAAAACGCCATTAACGGTCGTAGAAAGTTATGCCAAATTGTTGAAAAGGTGGGGGAAGGAAAAGCCTGAGGTTTTGGAAGAAGCGGTAGAGGCCATTTACTCAGAATCTGTCCGCATGAAGGAGATGGCCCAGCAAATGTTGCTCTTGGCCGAAGATGAGTCGCAGTTTAAAATTGATTGCCAAAAAATCGACTTAGTGGAAGTGGCAAGGGAATCTGCGCTAAATTTAGAGAGAGCATTTGGACGGTCAATCATTGTAGATGCAGCCACAAACAAAGTTGAATTGCACGGCGACCCCCAAAAAATAAAGCAGCTGCTGTTTATTTTATTGGACAATGCCATCAAATACAGCGCCGCGCCTGTCAAAATCACGGTTGCCTCAGTTGAAGCCGAAGCACAAATCGCAATAACAGACAGGGGCATAGGCATTCCGAAAGATGAATTAGACAACGTGTATAATCGCTTTTACCGCGTGGATAAGTCCCGCACAAGGGGAACAGGTGGAACTGGTTTAGGACTGCCGCTTGCTAAGCGAATCGTGGACGCCCATCATGGAAAGATCGAGCTTGTAAGCAAAGAGGGCGAAGGGACAACCGCAACTGTTTATCTTCCGTTGCACCTAAATCACTGAGCTTCTCAGCAGATTTTAATGTCTTTTTCCTGTAGCTGTAATAAAGTTGGGGGAAAATGAGAAGGGAGGAGGATGGCTATGAAAAGGAAATGGTATTGGGTAATAGGCATTGTTGTCGTTACCACAGCAGCTGTATTTGGTACTACTACGATCGTAATGGGGACAAATGACCCGCTTTTGACGGAAGAGGAAGTCAGGCAAACAGTAAGTACCAAATATGACGGCAACATTGTCTCCTCTGAACTGACGCACGCCAAGGGAAAAGAGCAATATAAAATTATACTAGAGGAAGACGCCAATACGTATGTGCTTTTTGTTGATGGAGGGACTGGAAAGATTGAGCAGCTTCAACAAGATAAGAAGAACAATGACAACCACCCCAATGATGGAGAGAATCAGGAGCCAATTCCACAAACAGACGCTGAAAAAATTGCCGCTACTGAAGGGAACGGCATAGTTGAGTCAATCGATTATGATGAGAAAAGGAACGTTTATAAAGTGATTGTAATAAAAGAGAACAGCCAAAAAATCGAAGTGGACATTGACGGGGGTAACGGTGACGTCATACGTTCCAAAGAAAAACCAGTTGAAACTGGGGGGCAAATTTCCGTCGAAGAGGCAAAGCAAATT
This sequence comes from Shouchella rhizosphaerae, assembly GCF_900142675.1. GTDB lineage: Bacteria > Bacillota > Bacilli > Bacillales > Bacillaceae_D > Shouchella > Shouchella rhizosphaerae. The sequence continues at coordinate 259,709 of NZ_FRBS01000006.1, forward strand.
GCTTTAGAGGAGTTGAATGGAACGGTTGTCGACAGTGAATTAGATGAAGAAGATGGTTTGCTTGTCTATGAGATTGAAATTGAAACAGACCGCGAAGAAGGAACAATTGTCGTCAATGCATTTACCGGGGCGATTGAGAGCGTCGCTATTGAAGGCCGTGACGATGATGATTAGAAAAGACCGTCAATGCAGAAAGTTCGTTTTCACTAACGACTTGGTTGACACTAGACAGAAAGGTAGGGCTAGAAACATTTGTGTGACACTAGGTTAATCATTGTTCAATGACCAAACACATTCTAAAGAGATTCTCATTGTTTTCTAATCTTTCCTTTCCTTTGTTTTAATCTTTGTTGCTTATGATAAACATAACAACAACAAAGGAGTGGAACATGATGAAACGAATGAATTTGGTGCTTGCGGGAACCGTTTTGATCAGTGGGCTTGCGTTGGGTGGATACGCTTTGAGCAGTGATGCCGTATTAGCGAATGAAAAGGCAGAGAATCAGTCAGGCATCACTTATAAAGAAGCAGAGGAGATTGCCATTCGTGAAACAGGAGGCGGCCATATTCTGCAATTGGAGCGAGATCGTGATGACGGGGAAGATCACTATGAAGTAGAAATCCACAAAGATGGCCAAGAATATGAATTTGACATTGCTGCTGATACGGGCGAGGTCAAACAAAGGAAAAGTGAGCGCATAGACGACGAGGATAACGACGATGACGACGAAGGCAGCAAACTGCCAGCTGATGCGCTTTCCACCGATGAAGCCATCAAACGGGCCCTTGAAGAAGTAGATGGTACCGTATCGGAAGTGGAATTGGATAAAGAGGATGGGCAGTATGTGTATGAAATCGAAGTCGAAACCAGCAAGAATGATGAAACAACCATTGACATTGCTGCTGTAAGCGGAGAAGTCTTAGAAGTGGAGATGGATGACTAAATTATAATAAACCACACTTATACGACCAGCTAGGCATTATGCCTAGCTGCTTTTTTTGTTGCTCTATATCGGTTTTTAAGCAAAATAAAACCGTTTTATAATTGTCTCTTCATATACTTCACAGCGCTTTCTATTTTTTGCTGTTTATTCTTGGTTTATAAAAGTTAGGAGTGATCACTTATGAATATTGTCTTGGCTCCATCAGGCTTTAAAGAGAGTGTCAGCGCAGAACATGTCGCTGCCAACATGAAGGAGGGAATTATTTGGGCTTTGCCTGAGGCGAAGGTGATCTCTGTCCCTTTATTCGATGGAGGGGAAGGGTTTACAGAAACGATGGTAGCGTGGACGGACGGCACATTGCATTCAGCTGAGGTGACTGGACCAATAAACCAACAGGTGAAAGCGATATTTGGTTTTTTGGCACTGGTGAGAAACGTACGGCTGTGATTGAAATTGCTTAAGCTGCGGGGTTGAAACATGTACCGAGAGAGAAGAGGAACCCGTTGTTCACGTCATCATTTGGTGTAGGGGAATTGATCAAAAAAGCCCTCGATTTTGGGGCGGAGCGTATCCTTGTTGGCTGTGGCGATTCAGGCATTAGTGATGGGCATAGGGATGGGACAAGCGTTAGGCATTCGTTTTTTCGATCAAACTGGATCGGTATTCGACGCAAGGAAGGGGGCTGTTGTTTTGCCATCTATTGCTGCCATTGACCTTAGTGGCATAGACCGGTCTAGCTTATATCCCCATAGATGTTGCTTGTAATTGGCATAACGTCTTATGTGGAAAAAATAGGGTTGCCCGTATTTTTGGGGCGCAAAAAGGCGCATCCCAGATGCAAATTGATTTATTGGATCGTGGTCTTCAAAATTTGGCAGAACGAATCGTGGAAACAACTAGCGTCCGTGTAAGGGACATTTCAGAATCCTTGACGATCTTTTTCCTGATTGCTATTTGTATGAGCGCACACCTTTACATAGAGCGGTCATACTTGTCCCGCCATTGTTAGCTTTAGAGCTAGCAAAAGGCTTCAACCACAAGTGTTGTTGTTTATGACAATGGTTGCTCTTAATGATTGTTTAACTTTTCCAATTAGTTCTAAAGCGCTTTTAATTTATTTTGAAGAAAAACCGAGTTTTAAGGCGAATGACTTATTTCTTTTTGAGCTGCTTACTGGCATTGGTTTATTTTGGGTTAATCATTCATATTTTTCAATACGTACTGGTGATGGCTCTATTAGTAAATTTGTCTAAAATGAGGGTTTCAGCCTAGTGAAATAGTAATAAAAACATTTCCCAACATGAATCTATTGCAAAGAAGCAGGGGTTCTGTTGGGGAAGCAGAATAACCTGAGCAAACATAATTATTATGTTTTAAACCGCGAGGGAGGAGGGATGGCGATGAAAAAGAAATCATCTAGCAACTTAAAACGAATCCGCTTGGACCAAGAGCAACCAAAAGACGGTATCACACTAGCTGTGGTTGGAGCAGGGACAGGTAGCGTGAAATTAGAAGACATGGAACTCAATTAATTTAATTGGCCTTCGGGAGGTGCAACAGCGCCTCCCATTAACATAGTGGGTGGTGGTTTTAATGGTAATGATTCCGTATCAAGTAAACGACGGAGGGATTGTCGGGCTGTTGCCGACTGGGAAGGTTCACTTTTTTGAAGAGGCGGCCAAGGCGGAATTCGACCGGTTTAATAAAGGTGAGCGCATTGACCTCACAGCTTTAAATCGTTACATAATCCCTGACCCGTTAGTCGATTTAAATAAATTTCATTTAAGCGCGCCTGCGATTGCGTTTATTGAAACAACGAATTTATGCAACTTGCGCTGCAAGCATTGTTACGCTAACTCGGCGTACAAAAGGCCAAATGAGATGTCAACCGAGTTAATCAAAGAGACGATTGACCAACTTGCAGACGCTGGCATTCTCCAACTGTTTTTAAGCGGGGGAGAAATTTTCGCTCATCGAGATGCGGTGGAAATTATCAACTACGCGAGAACAAAGCCTTTTTATACACAAGTTTTTACTAATGGCCTTCTCATTACAGAAGAAAAGCTGGCGGCGCTAGCGCCAAATACGTCTTTTTTCATTAGTTTTGATACCGCTGATCCAGAGCGGACGATTCGAGGGGGAATGGATTTTCCGAAACTGAGGCAAAAGTTTGAATGGATGAAAAAGTATGGACATGCGTTCAGGACAGCGATTTCTGTCCATCGCTATAACTTAGATGACGCTGAGGAAATTTTTGAATGGTGTGCCCAAAACGGCTATCCGCGCCCGCAATGGCTCGAAACCCATCCAATTGGCCGAGCGCTTATGCATCCCGACATCTTGTTGCCGCCGGAACTCGTTAATAAATCAATTGCCATTTATAAGAAATGCATGGATCGTTTCAGCAAGCCCGAATTTGAGAAACCACCTGCTAGTGAACCAGTTGAAGCGACGCGGATGTTTAGTTTAGAAACGGTTAAGTTTTGCCAGAAAGTTGAACGAGAAACAAACCAAGAGAAATGTGGAAGGACGATTGCCTACATTAACAGTGCTGGAGATGTTTACCCTTGCAGCAATTGTATGAGCAACGACGATTACAAAGCAGGCAATTTACGAGATCATTCTTTTAAAGACATATGGGAACAAGGCTTTGACGAGTTTCGTAGCATTACATTTGATGAATTTGCAGGATGCCAAAGTTGTGATGTTTACCAAGAAGGCATTTGGTGCCAGTTCCGTTGCCCGCCACTGGCAAAGAATGTTTCTGGCGACAAGCTTGGGTGTGGGGCAACCGAATATTTACAGCGCTTTATGCTCGAGGCAAACCGTTACTGGGAAGAGAGGAAGCGAGCAGGTTACAAATTGCAATTGCAAATTGACCAATAGGGGGAGTACAGATGGCTCTGAATCAAACGGAATTGAATGTAGGCGAATTGCTTAAGAGGCATCCTGAATTGCAAATTTCTCACAATAATTATAACATTAATGTAACTGCTAATTTCGGGGAAACAATTGAAGGAGCAGCGTTGGCTGATTTGTATAACCACTTTGATGGCGCAAACAAGCCAGCAACATTGTATTTTCATGTGCCTTTATGTTCCTACATCTGTTATTTTTGCAATTACGTGAAAAAGTATTTGCCTCAAAATGGGAAAGAAGAAGAAGTGCTCGATCGGTGGGTAAACCTTTTAATTAAAGAATCAACCAGCACGATTGGACAAGCGCCTTGGGTAACGAAAGCAAAGATTGAATCGATTTACTTAGGCGGCGGGACTGCTTCACTGATGAAACCGCATCAACTGGCAAAGATTGTTGCACACATTAGGGAACATTACACGATCGCGAATGACTGTGAAATATCACTCGAGGGAAATCCAGACAATTACCAGGGCGATGAAATTGAACAGGCGCTAGAAATGGGATTTAACCGCTTTAGCATGGGTGTGCAATCATTGGAAGACGATGTGATTAAAGCGGTCGGCCGCAAACATGACAGAAAAATGTCAATTGATGCGATTAACAAGTTGCTTTTGTCTAACAAACCGTTCAATGTCGATATTATTTTTGGGTTGCCTCACCAAACAGCGAACAGTGTTGCCCGTGATATAGAAGTGCTCTGCGATATGGGTGTGCCGACGATTACGATTTACCGTTTGCGCAATGCCGATAGGCAAAAGATGGGGATTGGCAATGTGTCATTATGGAATAATGACCGTGTGAGGGAAAAGATGGAAGCTGAGGGGCTATTTCCGACATTGGAGCAAACATATCAAATGCGCGAGGAGATTTTGAAGGTGTTCCTCAAGTATGGTTATGAGCCTAGCCCTTGCGGATGGTGGAGTCGAAAAAACACGTATCCTGAAGGGAATATTCCACAAATTTCGAAAAATAAATGGGAGCGCTATGACTCCATGATTGCCTACGGACCAGGCGTATATGGCTGGCTAAATGATAAGGAAGGCACTATTTTGCAAACCCATAATGTTAGCGATATTAATCGCTACGTGGAACGGATGGAAAACGATGAATCACCGTCTTCTTTTGGCAGGATGCTAACGGGAAATGAAGCGATTTCCACTTCATTAGGGTTTAATTACAAGTCAAACCAACCAATTCAGTTGAGCCGCTATCAAAAAGAGTTTCATGTCGACTTGATCAATGACGAACCTTATGCAGGAGTCATTCGATCATTGCTCGAAAGTAATTTATTAATGAAACTGGATGACGACCGCTTGTTGCCTACCCTTGAAGGGGAAGCGCTGCATGAAGAAATCATCTCTGTCTATTTCCACGGGCAAATTGGGCAATTTTCTTCGGAAATTTGCCATAAGTAAGGCGATATCACATGGAAATGAATTCAACCAGATATCGATTGCACGAGAACATCCCTTTTCGTTCTAAAAAAATCGTTTTGATTGTCCAATCGGGGCAAATGGGAAAATTCGATGAAGAAGGCGCTGAAGGAGAGCGGAAGCTATACGACCAATTGGAAGCAAGTTTGGTCGAAGAAAAAATCGGTGTCTGCCGGTTTGATTTTCCTGACCGGGTCAACCGCAGAGAAAGCATATCAGACGAAGAGTATCGCGATCGGGCGTCGCGTTTAAGTGCGGTTTACCAACGGATTAAAACAGCACACCCTGCGTGTGGCCTTACGTTTATAGGGATGTCATTAGGAGCAAACCTCGTTTTAGAGAAGCTGCAAAGCGTTACAAGCCCTTCGTCAGCAGTGTTAATTGGTTTGTATGTTGATGAGCCGGTTACTGTTGCCGAACAAGTTGAAGCGATCAGTCTTGTATATGGAAGCGAGGATTACATTGCGTTTGGTGAGAATATAAGCCTTGCTAATTTGATCGCGCCTGCGAAGTACAGCCAAACTGTGAGAAGCTGTATAAACAGCGCAGCGCCAGTCGAAACATTGATTTTAAAAGGATTGGGACACTCGCTCAATCCAATGAACAGTGAGGCGGAAGGGCCAATTGCCCGTCTTGTTCGCCTAGTAGGAGGAGGAAAATCGATTCATGAATAAAAGTGCCCAACGGTTTAACCAAATCGCAGACAATTTTTTAAATAGCGAGGTCCACAAAGCAAGTCCTTCGATTGACCAGTTAAAGATGCTGTTAGGAGAGGTGCATGACAAAGCGATTTGTGATGTTGCATGCGGATCGGGCCATTTGGGGTTGGCGCTTGCACCCCACTCATTGACGAGTGTTGACCCTTCTGAATCTATGTTGGCCAATGTTGAAAAGCTTGCTGCTACAAAAGGAAAAAGCGTTAAAACCGTTTGCGCTTACGCTGAGGACTTGCCTTTTGACTCGGAGCAATTTGACATTGTCGTAACGCGGCTGGCAGCCCACCATTTTACCGATATCGCGTTAGCGATAAAAGAAATGAAACGAGTAACCAAAAAAGGTGGAACAATCGCGATTATTGACTTGGAAGGGTATGAAGACAAACAAGTTGACCAATTCAATCATGAATTGGAGCTGCTCCACGACGAAACGCATATTAAAAGCTACTCTTACCAAGAATGGCTCAACCTTTTTACACACGAAGACCTAACAGTAGTAGAAGGATTTAGCGATTTAAGCGAAAAGCCAGGAGGCATCAGCATCAAACGGTGGTGTGAAATTGCTTCTTCTGGTTGGGAAGCAGAGCGTGAAATCCGCGCTAAATTGGAACAAGCACCTGCCCATTTTTTAAAGACGATGGGAATTGAAAAACGAGAAGATGATTTTTACATTCCTGTAAGGACAGCAATGTTCCTTCTGACGAAATGAGGGAAAAGGGATGCCAGTGATTACAATTCATTCGCCGCTTGACTGTCCCTCAAATGAAGAGTTACTAGGCAAAATCGCCAACACGGTCACAAAAGAGTTGGCGATCCCCGCAGACTATTGCTGGGTACTATGGAACAAAATTGAGCACGCCTATAAACAAGATTGGCTGATGAACCCTTGTCCTGCTCCAATTGTCAAAATGGTTTGCAAACAAAGCCATTCATCTGAAAAACTAGAAGCGCTTTTGCCAAAAATGAAGCAAGTGATTGCTTATTGTGAAGGGTGTCAGGAAGAAGAGATTTTCATCTGTGTACAAAAGATTGAAAGAGGCTATTTGCTGATTCGAGACGAGGTGTGGACATGACAGGCAAAAAGCAAACGACAACGATAGAATACATTGGCCACGTCCGTTCGCCGCGGACTGAAATGACTGATGACCATTGGGGCTCCGTCATTAGCGAAATTGTTGTGGACGAGAAGATTCCCCTTTCTGCCTTAAAAGGACTAGATTCTTTTTCCCATTTGGAAATCGTCTTCCACATGGATCAAGTGGACCAAAACAAAATTGTCTACCAAGACCGCCATCCACGCAATAATACAGACTGGCCAAGCGTCGGCATATTTGCGCAAAGAGCGAAAGGCAGGCCGAACGCAATTGGTGTGTCTAGATGTGCGTTGTTGGAAATGAACGGAAATAAGCTAACTGTAAAAGCGTTAGACGCGATCGATGGCACCCCTGTCATTGACATTAAGCCCTATGTCAACGAGTTTGGCCCGATTGGTGAAGTTAGGCAACCGGGGTGGATCACCGAGTTGATGAAAAACTACTACAAGGATTGAAGCAGTTGAAGCTATTAGCAAACCGTAATTTCATTCTCTTTTTTTTCGGGTCGCTCGTCTCGAAAATAGGCGATAAGCTCTATTTGATTGCCATGCCATGGATCATTTACGAATTAACGGGCTCCTCTTTTTATATGGGAGTCATGTTCTTTCTAGAGACGATTCCTTTTTTGTTCGTCTCCCCATTGGCAGGGCTGTTGGCGGATCGCTTTTCCCATAAGTTGTTGCTGTTTCTTTCTGCTTTTTTACAAGGGTTCTTTTTGTTAACAATTGTCATTGGAAACGCAGCAGTTAGCCAAATTCCGATTATCTGGATTTTTGTTTGCGGATTTTTTATTGCTTGTGGGGGAGCGGTGTTTAGCGTTGTATTAAACAGTATCATTCCGTCAATGTTTCCAAAAGATAAAATTGTGAACGTGAATTCGTCATTTCAGTTCCTTGACTCCACTTCGCTGCTGTTTGGCAGTGCTTTGGCAGGGATGTTGATTAGCATGTTCGGCGGTTTTACGGTGTTGCTTTTTGACGCTATTTCGTTTTTTATCATTTGCGCCGTTGTCTTGTTTTACCGAATCAAAAAAGAAAACATTAAAAAGATTGCTGGCGGCAGCTCTTGGAAATATCTAGTTCAAGGAGCAAGCTACGTAAAAAACCATGAAATTCTTAAACCGCTTCTTTTGATTATGATGTTAGTCAACATTTCCAATGCCGTCGTTGTCGCCTTGCTTGTCTTTTTTGCAAGAGATACATTGGCTTTGGATTCATCACAGACGGGCCTTATTTATACGATCGCTGCCGTCTCGCAAGTGCTTCTGACGTTTTTTATTCCATTGATTACGAAAACATTCAAACGAACGAACCGGATGCTCCTCGTATGCTTAATGGTCAGCAGCGGCGGCATTGGCATTATTTCGCTTAGCACAGGGTGGGTGACGCTAGGCCTAGCGATGATGGTTCATACAGTGCCGATCATTATTTTTAATGTCGTTAATAAAACATTAAGGATGCAAATTGTCCCTGATGATTTAATTGGCCGAGTCAACGGACTGTTTTTAATGCTAAGCAAGTCGACGTTGCCTGTTGCTGGTTTAATCGGTGGTGTGGCGGCAGAGTTTATTCATATCCGTATCGTGTTCGCCTTGCTGTGTATTTTATCATTAGCGTTGATCGTACGCTATTGGTTCCATCCATTTAACCAGGAAGCGACCACTACGCTTGAAAGAATTAGCTAAAGGGAGTGGAGAAGATGAAACTGGCTCTACAGCCTTTGAATATGGAAGACATTGAATTGGTTGATGAAATGTACAATGATGAAGCGGTATTTCAAACCGCTATTTTGGGATATAACTACCCGCAAAGCCGCTTGCTCCTTAAAGGGAAATTGGAGTCTTGGATTACGAATAAATCGCAAAAGCATTTTAAAATTATGGCTGAAGAAGCAGTTGGCATTGCGCAAATCCACGATATCCATGGAGTGAATCGTACGTGCAAATTAGGGATTATGATTAAGCCTGCTTTTTGGGGAAAGGGATATGGGCCAGAAGTTCTTCGCCAACTTGAACATATATGCTTTAACGACATTGGGTTAAGGCGCATTGAAGCGGAAGTGCTGGCCACTAACGAACGGGTTTTGGCGATGATGGAACAAGGCCACTATGAACGTGAAGGTGTCCGCAAAGAGGCCGTTTTTAAAAATGGCCGCTTTGTCGATGTCCACTATTATGGAAAAATCAATGACACATCCATGGATCTAGGAAGGTACGATTTAGGCAAGGAAGTCGAAAAGATAAAATAGGCGCATGCTTCCGGTGGCAGTACTTTTTCCCGACAAATCGCCACGCAAAACAGCACCTCCATTGGGTGCTGTTTTTTGATGTTATCCGTTAGGGCCACATTTGCGCAAGCATCCGTTTAACAAGCCGATACATAAAAACGTATTCCTAGTATCCAAGGAACTTAGTAAAGCACACCTACATGTGACCAGCATTTAAATTGACTCAGCTTTATTGGAATGCTCATTGACAGGCTCAGCGATTAGTCAGTGGTGTTTAAACCACTCGACAGTCTGTCTTAATCCTTCCTGAAATGAAACGGTAGGGCGGTAGGCAATGAGCTTTTCGGCAAGGTGGATATCGGCAAGGGAATGTTTTACGTCCCCTGGCCGTTCAGACCCATAATTTGCCTGAATTTGTTTGCCTAAGAGTACATTGATTTCATCTACCAGGGAGTTGAGGTCAATGCTGGCTCCTCCCCCTATGTTTACCGATTCTCCTTGTAGTTTAGGGGCATTGGCTGCTAATAAATTGGCAGCAACGACATTGTCAATAAACGTAAAGTCACGTGATTGTGTGCCGTCGCCAAAAATAGTCGGTGGTTTGTCGTTTAGCATTGCCTTTATAAAGCTTGGGATAACGGCTGCATATTTGGAATTGGGGTCTTGACGAGGGCCAAAGACATTAAAGTAGCGAAGCGAAACGGTTTCCAAACCATAAAGGTTATAGAAAACTTTACAATAAAGCTCGCCTGTGTATTTGCTGACCGCATAGGGGGACATAGGGTTGCCAGGCAATTGTTCATGTTTAGGCAATGTTTCCGAGTCCCCATAAGCGGATGACGATGCCGCATAAATAAATCGACTTACTCTTGCTTCAACCGCACCTTGCAAGAGCTGAAGCGTACCAGAGACATTGGCATGGTTCGATTCAATCGGGTTTTGAATCGATTTCGGCACAGACGGAATCGCTCCTTGATGAAAAACAACATCAACCTGCTTTAACGCAGATTGGACCGTTTTCTCGTTTGTAAAGTCGCCATCGATGACTTCAATCTCATCTATAAATTCAGCGATGTTGTCTTTTTTTCCTGTATTAAAATTGTCTAAAATTTTGACTTTCTCTCCCTTTGCCACAAGTGCTTTAGCAATATTAGAGCCAATAAAGCCAGCTCCCCCTGTAATTAGGTAAGTTGCCACTTGGACACCCCCTTCTATTGGTAAACATCCCTCTTAGTTTATGCAAATAAAAATCCGGTGTTTCCAAAATTGAACAGGAGTCGTGATTCACCGTGCCAGCAACGCATAATAAAAAGCTTTTGGGCATACGATGGGTTATCAGAATAACGGTGAGGCTGAATGCATAGTCTGCCTAACTATAAGTAAAGGAGATCGCAAGGGTGGTCAAACACTTGCTCGTGTATGATTGTGAGTGGTGGGTGTTAGGGGCAAAGGCGAGAATCATTCAACAATATCATCCTTATTTGGACATTTGTTCCTTGAAAGAAGTGGAGGAAAACGTGAAAAGACAAGGCCAAGTCGCTAAAATCAATTTTGGTTATGAGGTTATTTCAGCTTTAGGCCTAGGAATTGCTCAGTCTTTGTTGTTGCTAGGGATACGGGTCGATTCTGCACAGATAGGATCATATAATTACATTACCAAAAACCATTTGTCATACCGAGAATGGAGCGATCCTTTTAAAGCCAATACTGATTTTTTTCATCGGATGATGAAAGCCTCTCGTTATGGGGCAATAAGCCCAAAATTAGCACGTGAGGTAAAGAAACGTCTCCCCCATAGGCATGTCTCGTTTATACGACCGTTTATTGATACCGATCAGTTTTGCCCGGAGTTCGACTTGCCTTCGCTTGATGAACGAAAACTAGTAATCGGGTGGGTTGGGAATGAACAGCGAAAAGTAAAAAATTACCAATCGCTATACAAAGGAATTGTGAAAGCATTCGCTAATGACCCTAGTATCGAATTTATCGAATCCACTCGGTCGTCTTATACCCCGTTAAAACAGATGCCTGCTTTTTACAACAGGTTGGATCTGCTGTTAATTACCTCTTCAAATGAAGGGGGGCCTGCTCCGGCAATGGAAGCTTATGCTAGTGGGGTGCCCGTATTATCAACAAATGTTGGCTATGTGAAAACGGTGGCCGGCCCGAAGTGCCGATCTTTAATATTGAACAGCCTTTCTCCAGGAGAGTTTATCAAAAAAATTAATCAACTAAAAAAGGACAGAGTCTGGTTAAATGAGCTAAAAAAAGAAGCAAGGCAACAAATGGTTTCCTACTATACAGTCGATAAAACAATCGGCGATTGGCTAGAGGTGCTCTTTCTCATACAGCCTAACAATCAAACAAAGGAGAATGCCTATGAGCAGTAAGTCTCTATGTGTAACAACCTATGTATTTGGAAATTACAAGCGGTACATCCCATATTTCGTTTACAGCGTTTTGAAAAGCTATCCCGAATATTTTGTGAAAGTATTTTCATATGACAACCTTTCTAAGAAAGAAACAGATAGTCTTGAGCGAATCAAACAACACTTGTCCAGTTCGTTTGAAATAAAGGAAAACTACTATACAGACAAAATATCGAAAGCGAGTGAGGGAAAAGCAAGGCGATTTTTATTGCCTCACTCTGAGTTTAAAGGGTTTACGTATGCATACATTGGCGATATTGATTTCCTGATTGTTAAAGAAGAACCGTCGCTGCTAGATTCTCATATAAAACATTGCCAAGACATAGGGCTGCCTTACAGCAATCAAGTTCGCCCTCAGTCAAGGCGGTTGACAGGGCTGCATTTTTTTAAAGTCAAGGAGTATTTTGAGAAAATGGAGCCAGTGATCAATGAGTATATAGACGCCCCTGAAAAAATCGAAGCCGCTTTTCGCACGGGAATTCGAAATGAAGAGTTTTTATATAATTTAATTGAGCAAACGATTGGCTTTGGAAAAATGAATGATCATCATTACCGCCCACACCACGGTTTCCATTTAGGGATTTTACGGAGCGGCGTTGATTCTTTTAAAAGCTATGTCGACAATGGCCCAAAAAATAAATTCCACCAACTTCCTAAATATGCAGTATTAAAAAAAGCGCTCCTGCGCTATTATAACGATCCATTGTTTAAGGAAATTGAGCGAATAAACCCTATTAAAGAAGTGCAAATACTGAAGAAGTTGTTGAGGCAACATTAGGAGGGAGACAATGATTGCGGTTGGGATGGCTGCTATGCCAAGCCGGTTTGAAAACTTGAAGACAATTGTACCGCAGCTTCTAAAGCAGTGCGACCGGATGTATATCCATGTCAATGGTTTAAACGATTGCCCTGATTTTTTGAAAGAAGAAAGCAAAATTAGACTCTCGTTTTCCACAAAAAATTTAGGTGGACAAATGGCATTTAAAGGGTTTCCAGAAATAAAAGGCTACTATTTTTGTGTAGATGACGACTTGATTTACCCTAATAATTACGTTGAGCGGATGGTTGCTTTAATGAAGAGCTATAACAACGAGATTATTGCCTGCGTCCACGGAGCCAGTTTTGATGTAAACGCCCCTATCAAGAAAGTATTTAAAAATAAGACGAATTCCCACCGTTCGTACAAGGGATTAAACGAACATACACAGGTACTCATACCTGGGGTCGGTACATCATGCATGCATTCAGACTCTTTTGCCCTTACACCAAACGATTTCCCTTACCAAAACATGAGGGATGCCTTTATCGCTTGTAAAGCAGCAAAAGAGGGTGTTCCCATAATCGCGATTAAACGGCCAGAAAACTGGATTAATAAGATTGCTGGCCATACAGCGATTACCAAAAATGAGGAATACAACGACCGCATTGACCAATTGTTTGCCGAACATATTGATTACTTTAAAAAGCAGTTAGGCTAATCGCGATCCCGATGTTGAGAGGTTGATTTTTATGAAAATCTTATTGGTTCCTGGTAACCCAGGATGGGCGTTTGATTATCGTGCCAAAGATCTCCTTTCTTTAAAGTTTGATGGAATCGAAGTAGAGCTTAAGTATGTCAAAAAGGTAATGGCAGACGATAAAAACCGCTATGATCTGATTTACCCAATGTCAATAAACATTGCTAAAAAACTACACAAGCGAACAGCGATCCCATACAACAAAATGGCAACAGGAATCACATCGATTCGCATCATCGATAACCATACAAATAACCACTCAGATGAAACCAATTTTGTCCGTTTTTTAAAAGGGTTTCGCGGCATTAATACGTCATCCGAAGAAATTAAAGACAGGTTAACTCCGTATATCCCTATTGCGAAAACGAGGGTAGGCATTGATGAAACACTATTTAAACCCTTACAAAAGCGGAACGAAAACGAACGGTTTAAGGTGGGATGGGTTGGTAGAATTGATCAAGAAGATTACCGCCAGCTAAAAGGGTATGATTTAGTACTGGCGGCATTAAAGGACATCGATGTGGAGCTTGACATACGCACATATAAAGATCGAGTGCCACGGGAAGAGATGGCGGCGTTTTATCAACAATTGGATTGCTTTATTTGTTCTAGTACGTCTGAACATATTCCGCTGCCACTGTTAGAAGCTGCTGCTTGCGGTGTTCCGCTCATTTCCACCCGTGTAGGGATTGCCCCAGAACTAATCACACATAACAAAAATGGGTTTATTGTTCCAAGAAAGCCAGACGCATTTCAAAGCGCCGTGAAGGCATTAATGGATAGCCCCGAAAAAAGAAAGAAGTTTTCAAAGAGAATTCGAGGTGAGGTTGTCAAACATTGGACACTAAAGGCCTGCAAAGCCGAGTGGGAAACATTCTTTTTATCATTGCAAAAATGCTCCAAATAGAGGTACAATTTTTCTCTGCATGCCCGGTGAAGTGATGGGACTTCACCCTTTTTACTGTTTCCGTCGGTCGATGCTTTAAAATATGTTGAGGCAAAGCTCAACTTTCGGTCTTTATTAACTAGCCTGTGACCAAAGGTTTGTAGTCATCCGTATAAACAAGGTTGATGCAGCCCTTCAGCAAGTGTTCGTCACTTATTTTCCAAGTATGATGGTTCGGGTTTCCAGACCTAATTACAGCGTGGTTATAGCGATCAGTGGAAAAAATCCGAAATCCTTTTGCTGCGCAATCTTTTTGGAATTTTTTATCGGAACCAACTTTCATTTTAGGAAAGCAAACGTCTTTTAATAGTTCTTTTCTGAATACTAATGTCGAGTCAACCACTTGTTTAGCAAACCGATCTTCATACAAAGAAGGAAAAAAACCTAAGCATTTGCTTTTTTGGAAATAGAAATAAACGCTGCTTTTTCCCACAATATCCGCCTCGCCTTGTTTTTCAAAGGCAGACCATGCTGACTCCAAATAGAGTGGAGCATAGTAATCGTCATCGTCAAATTTCGCAATATGGCTATAGGCTGTTTTTTCGGCGGCGATATTTTTGCATTCACCGACAGACAGGTGCTCTGGTACTTGGAAAACGGAAACGCGAGGCAGTTTTTTTGCTTGCTCTTTCCAAAAGCTAAGATCCATTTTGTCCTGATTCAAGATAACAATAAGCTCTTTGTCTTTCATTGTTTGTCGCAAATAATTGTCAAATACTGTATTCATGCTGTCGTGTCTGTTTGTGCATGTAATGACTGAGATCATCAGCTTTTTCCATCTGCTAGGTAGTGCGTTACCCCGCCCCCTAACACGACTGTCTTCGCTTTGCTTTTATACCCTTTTGTCACATTCTTTGTATCGTACACCACTTTTGCATGTTCCAGAATCGATGTTATTGGCAAGTTGGAATGGTCGGTTAAAATGGCAACGAGATCGGCTTTTTCTAGCAACTCCTTAGTGAGTGGTTGCGAAGAATAGAGCGTTTGGCCGACTTCCACTGATGGAACATGGGGGTCATGATAACTGACGTTGGCGCCAGTCTGGATGAGCGCCTTCATAATATCAAGTGCAGGAGAGCTTCTGACGTCATTGGAATCTTTTTTATAAGAGAGCCCGTATAACACAATTGCCGCATCGGAAATGGGTTTGTCGGTTTCGGCTAGCTTTTTAATCTGTTCGATGACATAAGAGGTTATCGTCTGGTTCATTTGCTCCGATAACGATAAAAATTGGGTGTGGAAACCACGCTGTGCGCCAACCCAGTATAAATATAAAGGGTCGATCGGGATGCAGTGCCCGCCAATCCCGGGGCCAGGATAAAACGCCTGGTACCCATATGGTTTGGTATTTGCAGTTGCAATTGCCTCCCATAAATCAATGCCAAGTTTGTCGCAAAACATTGCCATTTCATTGATGAACGAAATATTAATAAAGCGGTAGCTGTTTTCTAAAAGCTTGGCAAGTTCGGCAACTTCCAGTGAGGAGGCAGGAACAATGGTATTAAACACACGCTCATAAAAGGCTGTGATACGCATGAGGCATTGCTCGGAAAGCCCACTTATAATTTTCGGAACTTCCTCAATTGAAAGCGATTTGTTTCCTGGATCAATTCGCTCAGGCGAATAAGCCAAGTGCAGCGTTTTTCCAGGGATGAGATTGCTTTTTTCTAAAATAGGTTGAATCACTTCACGTGTCGTACCAGGGTAAGTCGAACTTTCAACAATAACAAGCTGTTTTTCTTGCAGTCTAGGATAAAGGTCTTCACTCACGTGCTTTAAATAGCGCAAATCAGGTTTGTTATCGCTTGCTAGCGGCGTAGGGACACATATGACGATAATATCCAAGTCTTCGATTCCGCTGTAATCAGCAGCAAACGTTAACTTGTTTGTAGCCAACACTTGAGCAAGTTCCCTATTTTCAATATCAGGAATATAGCTTGACGCTTGTTGTAGCGAGGCAACTTTGGTTGCATCAATGTCGATTCCTGTTACATGGTAGCCTTTTTTTGTAAACAACAGTGCAAGCGGAAGACCAACATATCCTAAACCAATAACGCCAACTTTCGTATGGACGGGGTCATAATGTTGCGGTTTTTCTTGAGAACACAATTGGTTTCTAACTCCTCTCTCATCATTCTTTTTGTTGCTTCTTCATTCTATTTCGTTTCAAATAAACGGAAACGGCATTTGGCTCCGTCAGAGAACGAATTAGGCAAGTCGATGTGTGGCCATACGGCAATCAATTAATTATGTGGGACACGGGAAAAGTAGTGTGAGAGACGAGATGTGAGCCTGGGCAGTTAAAAGGGGCGGAACGGTTTTTCTTGTTGTATAATAACGTCGAGGTGGAGTCACAATGGAGAGAACCAATCATATAGAATTAAAGCATTTTTCATACGAGCACATGGATACATTGAAGACGTTTGAACTGCCTGAAGAGCAAGTTCAATTTACATCATTGCCAACCTATTATAAGGAAGTGGCAGAAGGTCAGTATCGAATTGTTATCCTGTACAGGACAGAACCAGTAGGTTTCTTTTTAATGCATTCGACGGATAGAGTAAAAGAGTATTCCGACAATCCACAGGCTATGTTGCTCACTGCATTATCCATTAACCAAGCGAAACATTGAAAAGGTTATGCAAAGCAGGCGATGTTGTTGCTAAAGGAGTTTGTCACCACGGAATTCCCTCACTGCAAGGAATTTGTATTAGAAGTAAACCATAAAAACATAGCTGCCCAACAACTTTATGGAAAAACGGGATTTCAAGATACAGGAAAAAGGAAAAGCGGCCCAATTGGCGAACTGCTTATTATGAGTTTAAAAGTGTAATACTCGAAAAGGCACTTTTGCCGAGCAACCTATTAAAAATAAATTAGGATACAAAGGATTATTCATTTTAGTCACAAGACTGCTGTGAATAATCCTTTATTTGTTTATATTGAAATGAACCTAGATAAACACATACCTGTCTATCAATCACTATCTGCGTAAGGCAAAAATGCATTCCATTTATGGTGATTGAGTCGGGTGATGCTTGTAGGATGTTCGCGAATGTTGTAAACAGTGAAATCGTCATAGCAAAAAACGGAATTAGGTTGCTTGATTAATTTCATTAACACACTCACGTCTTCATATAAGCGGCCGTTTTCAAAAGGTGTGACAGGAAACCCGTTTATTTGTTTTAACATCGTTGTGCGATAAATGCGGGGGCCTAGTGGAAATGGATAGGACATGAGTTCACTTGCTGAACGGACAGGTTTTCCTTTCGCTATTGTTTTATAAAGGAGCGTGCCTGTTGGCTGTTGTTTCCACCTTCTAAAATTGCCATATAAAACGGCAGCATGCTTAGGGAGATGTTGCAATTTTTTCTTGATTGTGAACAGGGCATCGGGGTCAAGCCAATCATCTGCATCTACCTCCATCACAAAGTCGGTTGTAATGTGAGGGAGCAATGCATTTAAAGCACGGGCTTTGCCGCCGTTTTTTTGTTTGAACACCTTTACGCCCCGCTTTTTTTTCCACTTGCACATCTTTTCGTAGCTATTATCTTCTGACCCGTCGTCGATCATGAGCAATTGGTCAGGCGGTGATTGTTGTAAAAAACAAGAGGCAATCGCCGTTTCAAGGTAGTCCGTCATATTAAAGGCGGACATGATGATGGCCAGGGTAGGCGAAGGGATCTCTGCTTTTGCTCGTCTGTATTTCATCATGTATGCATATTTCTCGCGTTCGCTTTTTGATGTGTTGGCTCTTGGCCGTTTGATCCAGGGATCCTTTGTTTGAACAATTTGGCGTGTTTCTACGTTTTGCAGCCAAGCTGGAAATAATGCGTCTGGAAAAGGCAAGTGATCAAGATCAGCGAACGTCTTTTCCTGGAAGAAAGCTGTCCGTACTAAGAAAGGCTGTTCCACATACTGGGTCCCAATTGCCTGCTTAAATGTCATTACTGCTTTACCAGAAGGAAGTGTCAAACGGTTAGGCTGTATGTTTGGACAAAGGGTGTCGCCGTTATGCAAGAAAAGGGCATACGTACTGTCGCATGTTTGGAGGAGAGTGTTTAAAGCGCCAGCAATTTCTCCATTGGGTACAGCGATGGTTTGTATTTCGTATTGAAATTGTTGCTTGTCAATAGCTGTTGGCGGGTGAATAAGGTAAACCGTCTTGATTCGGGGTTTGAGAGAGCTGAGTGAAGACAGTGCTTGTTGCAATGAAACCCCGCTCTCATAGTTTAAAAAAAATACCAAGATGTCGCGCATCGTTCATTCCTCCTTATGTTGCCGACCATTTTTTCTAATGGGGCAAATGACAGACGGCTGTCTTATGAGCCATGGTATTCAAGTTAACCATTTGAAGGGAACTTGGATTCCAGTGGAATTTTAGCAAAATAGGTTTAAAAAGTAGGAACGTATCTATACAAGATGACAAAATTCGCATTTATTGATTGTAGACAAGAAAGGAGTGTAAATCATTATGGCAAACGGAGAATTATCTCTCACTCTCGAGTTGTTAAACTTGTTATTGGAAATTCGGTTGGCGAAACAGACTAATGGAACAACTCCTCCAAATGGGACAGGAGCCATTAGAGATTTGTTGCTTGGCTTAGTTGGTCAACCGGTAACGGTAACAACGCCATTTGGTGTAATAACAGGGACATTGCTTTCCGTCCTGACTGACTACATCGTGATAATTGAAGACACCGGGTCGCAAGTGCTTGTGCGTTTAGCAGAAATTGAATCAGCAAGCGGACAGTAAAGGAGGGATATACGTGTTTGAAAATTTGTTTACAAATGAGTTGGCGACCCGAATTGGCCAAACGGTTGAAATTGCAACAGATAACAACCTCATAGAAGGCATTCTCTTAAGTGCAACGGCAAATATTGTTGTTGTAATAACATCAACTGGATACGGGCCAAACATCCAGGTAAGTGTCGTCGTCGCCGCTATCAACTTTGTCCGTTTTCCGTAAGTTTGGGCTTCCTAATAGGACAAAAAGCGGCCAGTAGCCTTTAAGGAAATGAGCAGAGAACGCGCTGTAATGGTTGAGTGGAATGCTTAAAAAAATGTGACTGGCTGTATAACAATTGTCTTGTAGATGTTCACTTTCGCGCTTCCTGTCTTGAAAAGGCAGGAAGCGCTTTTTTTGTCACTGTCTATGCAGCGAGAGAAAGCAGTTGAACTTATGGTGGGACGCATTACCGACGATCTCGCCCCTTTGAAAATATGATTGAAGCAACTTTGATGAATAAGCACGGATACTCCTAGGACAAAAGTTGCGCTATACTTATGGGGAAGAAGGCTATGTTTTAGGAACTTCTTCAAGAGAAAAGGAGAAGGAGTAACGCAGATGAAGTGCATTTATGAGCAAAGTGCAGACCAAAAAAACGACGTGAAAGGCTATCCAGGGTATGCGAGGTTGATTGGAGGCATTCAAGATGCATTGTTTGCTGCCTATGGCAAAACATTTGAGCCTTATCAAACGGATGACGCCCATTTTGAATTATGGACGATTTTTGAAGAAGACGTTAAAAATGAAAATCCAGAAGTGGAGCATGTAGCCAAAATTTTTGATAAGCTGGAGACACAAACGTTCGAGTATGATGAGGAAGCGCGTGAACCTGTTTATCGGGTGCATCGGGCACTCCAGAATAATGTGTATGCCTATAAAAAGGCAGGCATTGCTTTTGCTCGCATTCCGGTTTTTGATGATTCAAGCATTATGTACATGCAGTGTGTGTTGGCGACAAGTCCTCTAGAAATGGAAAACTTCCTGCAAACGTTACGGAACCGGCTGTGGCATAAAAGTCGGAACGAAGTGCTTGTGTTTAAAGAAGGGATGGACGGGTTTGTTCAAGAACAGCAACCTGTAACGCGGGCTATTTCTCGGGAAGAGGTTGTGCTTCGGGCTGATGTAAAGGAAGAAATATACCAGATGTTGGACCATTTCTTCGCAGAAGACCGGTCTTTTTTTACCAAGTTTAACATTCCTTATAAACGGGGGATCTTGCTCTATGGCCCTCCTGGCAATGGCAAGACAACGCTCGTTAAATCAATTGCTGGCACCGTTGACGCCCCTGTGGCCTATTGGCAAATTACCGAATTTACTTCAAGTGAATCGATTAGCCAAGTGTTTGAGTCAGCGACACGTCTTGCGCCGATGATTTTAGTCATAGAAGACATCGACTCTATGCCTGAAGAAGCTCGTTCCTATTTCTTAAATACGCTTGATGGCGCTACTTCGAAAGAGGGGATTTTCTTAATTGGCACAACCAACTATCCAGAAGAAATTGATCCAGGTTTGATTAACCGAGCTGGCCGATTTGACCGAGGCTATGAAATTCCTCTTCCTAATAAAGAGCTACGCCATCGTTACGTAAAGGTTCTTAATTTCCAAACGGTTGTCCAAGGAGCCGATTTAGACAAAATTGTTAGTGAAACCGAAGGGTTTTCTTTTGCACAAATCAAAGAATTGTTTATAGCGGCGGCAATGGAACAGCATGCTGCTGGCAAAGTAGATATCAACAAACTGATCAAATCGATGAAAAAAGAACAAAAGAAAAGCAAGACTGGCAAGTGGTGGGAAGGCGGCGACGAGCTAGGTTTTCATTAGGGAAAAGGTTTGTGGTGGTGTAAGGCAGGATTGTGTTGAACGGAAATTTAAATAGAAGAACAGCCAGCTATCTGTCTAGTTAGCTGGCTTTTATGATGTAAATCAAGCGGGCTCTCTACAGAGGATGGAACCCCGTCTGATAAACTGCCTCAGCCATCTTCTCATAGCCTCGGTTATTTGGGTGGATCCCATCTTTTGCTAGATAATGAACTCCGTTTGAAAGAAAGCTAATGTCAACGATCCGCACATTTGGATAGCGTTCCAACGTATATAAGCTCTGATTAAAACGAAACAGATGCGACTGAAGAACTGGAATATTTGGCAACGGGTTATAAAGGTTAAACACACGGACGATGTATGGTGTTCGAGCATGTTGTTTTACGTAAGTGATGTGACGGATAAGGTGATGTAAACAGGCATAAACGCCAGCCGTTGTTTTAGGGAGATGATCGACAGAGCCTGTTCTACTCGTTTGCCGTAAGGCTGTTAAAAAATTGTTTCCTCCAGCTGTAATCGTTATGATATTGGCGCGCTCGATTTGTTTAGAATGCCTAAAAGTCAAACTGGAGATCTGTTCACAGGTTAGCCCGTTTCTAGCCAGTTTAATGAGTTGGATCGGCTGTCCTAATCGGCGGCTAGCCATGTCCCGATAAGGTACGACAAATCCGTTGGTTGAGCCAACCCCTGTTACAAGCGAATCCCCAATTGCAACATATACATACATGGCCTCCCTCCTTTTCTTTAGTGTATGGACAGTCGGAAAAGGTGGAACGGCGGCCATCATACCCTAATTTATGTCGTGATATCAGGTGAAAAAAGGTTTGTTCCAAACATGGAGTTTTGGGCTGCCGTTTATGAAAATACAAGTAGGGCGAATGGGGAATCACCGAAACGAGCAAACTAGCAAACATTTTGAAAGCGCTTTGAAAATTTTGTTGCAATAACGCAAATCGCTATGTTAGAGTGTTTTCAAATCACATTAATGATCGAAAATCACATATGTGATTTTAGGAGGCGAGTATGATTGTCCGTTAAATCAGCGGAAAGGGTTCTGCGTATTTTTGAATTGTTAAGCAGCCATGTCAATGGCCTCAGTATTAAAGAAATTAGCGAAACCCTTGAGTTGCCGCAAAGTAGCACGTCAGCTTTAGTCCATACGCTTTATCGTGAAAATTATTTATCTGTAAACCAAGCGAAAAAATTTGCTCTTGGTCCAAAACTGATTCCGATTGGCAATGCTGCTCGTGAATCACTCGACCTTGCTTTGTTAAGCGCTGAATCGCTGCAACGGTTAGCTTCAGCAGTAGAGGAGACGGTATTTATGGCGCTACTAGCCAACCAGGAACTTGTATATGTGGCGAAAATCGATAGCAATCGCTCGATTCGGACGTCAGCGTATTTAGGCGGACGAAAGCCCCTTTATTGCACGGGACTTGGCAAGGCTTTTTTGACATTCATGCCGGAGGAGCAACGTATCGATTACTTAAAACATGTATCCCTTAAGCGGATCACCCCCCACACAATTACCGATAAAGACACACTGCTGGCTCGTTTACAAGAATATGCACAGCTAGGTTACGCGATTGATGATGAAGAAAATGAAGAAGGGCTGTACTGTGTGGCGGCGCCCATATTTGATGCATCAAAAGGAATGCAGGCGGCGATTAGCGTAGCAGGGCCAAAAGAGCGGATGTTGAGACAAAAAAGTCAAATCGTGAACAACGTTATCGACACAGCAAACGGCATTTCACAAAAGCTTGGATACGTTTTGTAGAGGAAGCCAGTACATGAAGAGGTGTTTGAATGGATGTAGTAAGCATAGGCGAAACAATGGTGTTGTTTGCCTCTAAGGAGGATGGTCAGCTTCGATACGCTTCTAATTTTTCAGCCCGTGTGGCCGGCGCAGAGACGAACACGCTGATCGGATTAGCGAAACTTGGTCATAAAACAGGCTGGATTAGTCGAGTCGGCGCTGACGAGTTAGGAGCGAAAATCATCCAATCTGTCCGTGGTGAAGGCGTTGATACAACGTATGTAGCCATGGATGAGCAGGCTCCAACGGGGCTATTTTTGAAAGAACAAACGACTGTGAAGACGGCGAATATCCTCTACTACCGAAAGGGTTCTGCGGCGAGCCGTCTAGAGCCTGCCGATATTAATGAGGACTATGTTAAGAACGCGAAGTTTCTTTATTTAACAGGAATTACGCCATTATTGAGCAAATCATGCGAGCAGACAACATTCGTATTAATAGAAATGGCCAAGAAGCATCATGTCAAAATCGTGTTTGACCCGAATATACGCAAAAAATTGCTGACGGAAGAGAAACAGAAGCATTTGTTAGAGCGTTTGATTGGCATTGCTGATATTGTTTTGCCAGGGTATGGAGAAGGCCACTATTTATTCGGCACGAACAATAGCGAGGAAATTGCCGATCGCTGTTTACAGCTTGGCGCCCAGCTAACCGTTGTCAAGCTCGGTGAGAAAGGTGCTTATTACAAGAGCACAGACCAGTCTGGCTATGTTGCTCCAATCCCAGTAAAGGAAGTGGTTGACCCAATTGGTGCTGGCGACGGATTTGCCGCAGGCGTTTTGTCTGGTTTGCTCGATGGGCTCGCCATTAAAGAGGCAGTCGGACGCGGTTGTGCGATAGGCGCTTTTGTGACCCAAGTGCACGGCGACATTGAAGGCTTGCCTTCTCGGCAAACATTGCATGCTTTCCAACAAAATCGAGAAGACGTGAATCGTTAGGAGGAAAATATGGAAACGTTACAAGCCATTTATCAGCACCAACTGATTGCGATTATCCGTGGCGTACCGCCAAAGGACGCAGTGAAAATTGGAAGCGCTCTTAAAGAGGGAGGCATTCGCTTAGTTGAAATGACCCTCAATTCCCCTGACGCATTCGAATCGATTCGGTTGTTATCAAGGGAACTGGGCCGCGAAATGAAGATTGGCGCTGGAACGGTGTTAGATCCAGAAGCGGCGTTTTTGTCGATTCAAGCGGGGGCCGATTTTATCCTTTCCCCGACTGTAAAAGCGGCAACGATTGAAACGACGAAACGCTATGGCAAAGTCAGCATCCCTGGTGCCTATACGCCGACAGAAATTTTAAGCGCTTACGAGCTTGGCGCCGATATTGTCAAAGTTTTTCCGGCAAGTGCCGGCCCAGGCTACGTGAAAGACATTCGCGGGCCATTGTCCCATATCCCGCTTTTGCCAACAGGCGGAGTCAATGACCAGAACATTGCCGCTTTTAAACAAGCAGGCGCTGTCGGATTTGGCATTGGCAGTTCTTTAGTAGACAGCAAGGCCGAAGTGACGCCTGCCTATCTGCGTAAGCTTACGGCAAAAGCGAAAAATTATGTAGCGGCACTAGAGCAAGCAATGAAATAACAGAAAGAGGGGAGAACAACAAATGAAAATTAAAAGCTATGAACTGTTCAAAGTCCAGCCACGGTGGCTGTTTTTGAAAATAGAGACGGACGAAGGAATGACTGGCTGGGGAGAACCTGTAGTCGAGGGGCGTGCTGCTACTGTAGAGGCTGCTGTCCATGAGCTGATGGAATACTTGATTGGCAAAGATCCTTTTCATATTGAAGACCATTGGAATGTCCTGTACCGCGGCGGCTTTTATCGTGGTGGGCCAATATTGATGAGCGCCATTTCCGGTATTGACCAAGCATTGTGGGATATTTTAGGGAAGTATCACAACGTACCTGTCCACCAGTTGCTTGGCGGCAAAGCACGGGAAAAGATAAGAGTATACTCATGGATTGGCGGAGATCGCCCTAATGAAGTTGGCGCTGCAGCGAAACAAGTAGTTGACAAAGGCTTTACTGCAGTGAAAATGAATGCAACCGATGAAATGCAATACATTGATTCTTTCGAAAAAATTGACCGCGTCCTTTCTAATGTGGCTGCGATTCGCGAAGCTGTTGGCCCGTATGTCGGGATAGGCGTTGATTTTCATGGACGCGTTCATAAACCAATGGCCAAAATACTAGCCAAAGAGTTAGAACCATTTAAGCCGATGTTTATTGAAGAGCCTGTGTTGCCAGAAAACAATGAAGCGTTACGGGAAATTGCCAGAAATACAGCTATTCCAATCGCAACAGGAGAGCGGATGTTTTCGAAATGGGATTTTAAACAAGTGCTCGTTGACGGCTATGTCGATATTATCCAGCCAGATTTGTCCCATGCTGGCGGCATTACTGAATGCAAGAAAATTCTATCAATGGCTGAGGCATTTGATGTGGCTGCCGCTCCCCATTGCCCACTCGGCCCGATTGCACTCGCGGCATGTTTGCAAGTGGATGCAACTTGCCACAATACGTTTATCCAAGAACAAAGCCTTGGCATCCATTACAATGAAGGATCTGATCTTCTCGATTATCTCGTCGATGGCAGCGTTTTCCACTATAAAGATGGGTATGTGGACATACCGAACAAACCTGGGCTTGGCATTGAAATCAATGAGGACCATGTCCGCAAGATGAGCGAAACAGGCCACAATTGGCGAAACCCTGTCTGGAGACATCAAGACAACAGCGTTGCAGAGTGGTAAGCTGCTAAACATCATTGCTGAAATTTGGAGGTTATTACTTGGTTGATCGTCGAAAGGCGGCAGTGTATTGACTAAGCCGCCTAAAAAAGCGGACAAGTCATAGACAAGCAGCTTCCTGTGTAGAGGCTGCTTGCTTTTTTCTACTATTTGCTTCCGGTATACTCTAATGCCGACTTGACCAAGTGAGCAGAGTCCCATTCGCCTTTTGAAAAACGGGTAATGGGGTATGTCCGAGGAAACAGGCGCTTTTGGATTTCTTTAATGGGGAGTCCGCTTTTGTAAAGATCGTGGACTTGGTTGCTTAATGCTTCTAAATAGTCTCGTTTTTGTACTAGCTTTTTGCGGCCCTGCTTTAAATAGCCAGCATGACTGCAAAAAACGTCTTCAAAATCATACTGCAGCAATTTATGGAGCGAGGCGATAATTTGTGGAACAGACTCACTGTCCATAATAAGTTTTGTTTTTGTTTGTACATAGAGGTCGCCTGTAAACAGTTGCCCAGTCGATTTGTTTAGGAAGGCAACGTGGTCAGTGGCGTGTCCAGGCGTAAAAATACTGACCCAGTTCGAGTGCCTCGTTTGGAATGTTGCTGGAATTGCAGCTGGGTGAAACGGTTTGCGCTTGCCCCAAAACAGTTTTCGATAAAGGGGGTAGTCGCCAGTCTTCTTAGCAGCAGCAAGAGAAGAGTCGTGCAAGTAAATCGGAACATGCAGGTGTTGTTCAAACCAAGTGGCACAGCCTGTATGGTCTTCATGGAGATGGGTGCAATATAGAGCATCAATTGGCTGTTGTTTCCAGAAAGGGAGAAAGCCGTTTTTTAGTGCGGAAGCACCAGCGTCAATGATAATCCCATCGATAGCGAAGCTATATACATTTAAAGTGACCGAACGAAATGAAACGGTCCCGTTCGCCATGGACACGCCATTTACGGAATGTTGCTCCATCGTTTTCTTCATACGCATCCTTGCTCCACCTCTTTTATGAATGAGTAATCATTCACTACATTATAACAAAAAGAATTATTTTCTGGCTATTGCGTTTGCCGCTTTGGCTGCCTTATACCATGTGTTTGATTTAATTGCTAGAAGGAAAGACTAATAATAGTGAACGATTAAGGAGGTTGGGAGAATGCCAAAGCCGATGAAGCAGGAACTGCGGCACTTGTACTTAAAACGCAATCTTTGGTCCGGCGTGTTAGTTGGCGTCGGCATCGCTGCTTTTTTAGATGAAGTCTTGTTCCATCAATTATTGCAATGGCATCATTTCTACGACAAGTCGACTAGAACAATAGGGATCATTTCGGATGGTATCTTTCATGCATTTGGCTGGTTTGCGAGCGTTTCGGGGATGTTCTTGCTGGCCGACCTGAAATCCCGCCGCGGTTGGTGGGGCAAAAGGTGGCTTGGCGGAATTCTACTTGGCTCAGGGGCTTTCCAATTGTATGATGGCACGATTCAACATAAGTGGATGCGGATTCATCAAATTCGCTACGTGGAAAATGTGTATATCTATGATAGTGTCTGGAATGCGATTGCCATTCTTTTAGTGATCTGCGGTGCCGTTCTTGTATACAGAACAGGCCAAAGGCGGCAGCCATGAACCACCCAGCTATGGCAAACGAGTTAGAATGGTTTTTTGCCCAATTGTTACTCACATTGCCGTTTGTCGGTGCTTTCGTTTTCTATATCGTTGCTGCTTTATTATCCTATAGGACTCGAAAGCCATGGCCCCTTTACCGGTCGCTCATTTGGATCGCCGGCTGTTTCGCCGCCTATCTAGCGGGGGCGGGGCCAATAGCGGAAAAGGCACATACTGATTTTGCCTTCCATATGATCGGACACTTGCTGTTAGGAATGCTTGCGCCTCTGTTGATGGCATTAGCGGCGCCGGTGACGCTGTTGGTGCGGACATTGCCTGTGCCAATGGCAAAAGGCGTTAGCCAATTATTACGCAGCAAGATACCACAAATGATTGCCGATCCTAGTGTAGCATCGTTATTAAACATTGGCGCTTTATGGCTTCTTTATACAACAAGCTTGTTTGCATTCATGCATGCCCATCCATTTCTTTACTTTTTGATCCACATTCACGTTTTTTTGGCAGGCTATATGTTCACGATTTCCATGATCTACATTGACCCTGTGTCACATCGCAAACCTTTTTTGTACAGGGCGATTGTGCTAGTCATCGCGCTCGCTGGACACGGCATTTTATCGAAATGGATTTATGCCAATCCGCCCGTAGGTGTTGCTCCTGAACAAGCACAGACAGGGGCGATGCTCATGTATTATGGCGGGGATGCAATCGACTTGTTTCTTCTAGTTGTTTTTTGTTTTCAGTGGTACAAAGCAACGCGCCGGAGTGCACGCGCCTCTTTATTGTTGCAAGAAAACAGCAGAGCGAACATATAAATAGAAATGGCCCTAGTTGTAACGAAATGGCGACAACACAACAACTTTTAGGAACGCTTTGGCAAACGCAAGCGTTCCTTGTTTCGCGTTAATTGTCTCCAGGCAGCCAACCACTTATGAACGCCCCGCCATCTAAGTGGTTCTTGGCAGCTAGTTCGCCCCCGTGTTGCTTTATAATTCGTTGAGAAATCGTTAATCCTAGCCCACTTCCTCCTGTGGAACGGTTTCGTGACACTTCGCCACGAAATAGAGGTTCAAACACACGCTCTAATTCTTCAGAGGAGAAGCCTGGCCCTGTATCTTTTAAAGAAAACGTCACGTTAGCGTCTTCCTTATAACAACGGACAACGATATTGCCCGATGAGGGTGTATGGCGAATGGCATTATCGAAAAGGTTGTTCAAAGCACGTTCTAGCAAGTGGCTGTCGCCGCGAATCATGCAGTTCTCTTCAAAATCTGTTGAGATCGAGATGTGTTTTTGTTGGGCGAGTGGGCGGAAGCCGTCAATCGTCTGTTGAAAAAGGTCTTTTAAATCAATTGGACGTACATTCTTTTGCTGCTCCATATACTCCATCGTTGTAAAGGTAAACAAATCCTCTACTAGCCGGTCCAATTGCCTTGACTTTTCCTTACAAACCGCCACATACTTTGTTATTTTGTCTGGAGACTTAGCAATGCCTTGTTCTAGCCCATCTAAATATCCCCGTAAGGCGAACAGCGGCGTTCGCAAATCGTGGGCAATCGCTGCAATCATGAAGCGCCGTTCTTCTTCCAGTGCCATTTGTTTATGCTGGGATGTCCGCAGTCCTTTCATCATCACTTCAAATCCAGCGCCTACATCGGCAATTTCTGTTATCCTGCCTATTGGCAATTGTCCATCAAACTCTCCGGCGGCTATTTTTCGAGCGACCAAACCCATTCTTTCGAGTGGTTGAAGAAAGAACCTGCGCAAGGCGATGCCAACAATGATAAATGCGAGCAAAAAGCCAACGATTGCTGAAATCGTCGGGACCATTCGTGAGCTTGGCACGTAAATGACCACTTTGCCAAGTAACTGGCCGTCCTCGATGAGGGAGAATCGTTCTGTTGACGAAAACCAACTGCTGCTTTCTGGATTCGAGCGATACATTTCCTGATTAGACGCCGCCGACAAAATCGCAACTTCCAAATTGGCCTTCCGCAGTTGGGTTTCTAGTTGGCGTCTGTCCAGTTGTCTGCATTTGTTTCGATCGTATGAATGGTCTCGGTTACATGCCTTTGCAAGTTTTCATCAGGTGTAGAGAAGCGAAACGTTTTTGTTTCTATGAAGTGTGCTGTCACATAAAAAATCCACGGTAATGATAGAATGAAGAAAAAACAGAGTACTGTAAATGTACGGATACGCAGTGCAGGCATGTTATCCTCCTTCGAAGCGATACCCAATTCCCCATACGTTTACAATATATTGAGGGTCATTCGGGTTCGCTTCTATTTTCTCGCGAAGACGGCTAAGATGAACGCGAACGGTGTGCTTGTCGCCTACGCCATCCCACAGCTTATCGAGAAGTTGGTCATAGGAAAAAACATGCCTGGGGTGTTCTAAAAATAATTGCAGCAGTTCATATTCCTTTGGGGTCAGCATCACGTTTTTTCCGTCCACAGCAAGTTCTCGTGTTGTCAGATTTAACGTAAGGTGGCCAAATTCCAAGATCGTTTCAGTCGGTGGCTGATTTGAAGCAGAGCGTCGTAGGACGGCTTTCACTCTGGCAACAATTTCTCCCGGCGAAGCCGTTTTTACAATATAATCGTCGCCTCCAAGGGTCAGGCCGCGAATTTTGTCGACATCAGCGCTCCGTGCACTCAAGAACAAGATCGGAACGTCACTTTTTGCGCGAATCCGACGACAGAACGCAAATCCATTTTCTCCAGGCATCATGATATCCAGGATTAGACAATCGACAGCGCTTTGCTGGAAAGCCTCCCATGCTTCCTCTGTATTGGGGGCGGTTAACACGTAAAAATGATCGTTTTCAAAAAAATCCCTTAACAAATCGGCAATACTTTGGTCATCGTCGACAACGAGTATGGTCTTTGCATTCATAAACTTCCCACCTTTGCCCTTTAGTTTATCATTTTTCCGGTCAAAACCAATGCAGACGCCTGTTTTGTGATCGATTGTTGATCGTTTTGTGATTTTTTTCTCACGTCATTTGAGAGTGTTCGTTGTTATGATTTGTATCGAAGCAGTTCCCCTCGTTTTCCAATGCAAGGAGCTCAGTTTGTTAACTAAATGGATGTGGAGGAGAAACGAAGATGGTATCGATACAAATTGTTCTATTTGATGGATTCGACCTTTTGGATGCAATTGCCCCCTATGAAGTTTTTCACGCAGCTTCAATGAATGTCAAAGACAATCTCAGCGTCGAATTTGTGACTGCTGAAGGACCAAGATCTGTGAAGAGCGGCGTCAACGACGTCCTACTCGAAGCAGAGGAAAAACTAGACCCGACACGTCCAGGAATCATTCTCGTCCCTGGCGCAGCCGGGGCTGTCGATGGGGAGGGGCCTGATTCAATCCCGGCGATATTAGGCCGGGCGATGAATACAGAATTAACCAGAATGGTCGAGCATGCCCTCCACCAGAAAGACATGGTCATCGCTGGGGTGTGCGGCGGCTCCCTGTTGTTAGCGATGGGTGGCTTGCTGGAAGGCAGACATGGGGTTACACATCATCTAGGCATGGATGCACTTGCTGCTACTGGCGTGACCACTGTCCAAGCACGTGTCGTTGATGATGGCAATTTCGTAAGCAGCGGCGGTGTCACATCGGGACTGGATCTTGCCCTCTATCTTGTTGAACGAGAACTTGGCCCTCGCATCGCCCATGCTGTTGAGCAGCTATTTGAATTTGAACGGAGGGGAACGGTTTGGCGAGACGTAGGACTTGTCCCACGTCATGGTACAGCGAAGGCAGAGGACGATGAAAACAGTACAACGAATAAAGTTGGACATACAGATAGCGCCATGCTTAACCAATCTAGAATAGCGTCTGTCTTCGAGGGCGAATGGGCCACAGAAATCATGACGCCAATTGGAAAACTGGATGTTGCACTATCGATCTCGACAGACAAGGAGACGATCCGTGGCAAAGCCACACAAGGAGAGGAAACGGTCCAATTCATCCATCCCGTCATTCAAGGCAATAAACTGACTTGGTCGCTGCCCATTACAAAACCTTTGCGTTTAAATTTGAAATTTGAAGTCAGTGTAGACGGAGACAAGATGATAGGAACTGCTAAGGCTGGTGTGTTGCCTGCGTCGAAATTGATCGGGAAGCGGATTTTATGACGAAAATGGGGTTTTATTATACATGAATAAGCAGAAAATGTTCTTTAGGCTACTCGTCTGCATCAGTATTGTTTTTATCGTTTACGCGTTCGTATACAATTATGTCATTGACCCAGGAGCAGAAACATTTTTAAGCCATAAAACCGGGCTCACGCGAGAGTTAAATGTGCCGGTCTGGCTAAACGTAATGTACATTCATGTGGCGTTTGCCTGTGTTGCGATGGCGGCGGGACTCCTTAACTTTTCAAAACGAATCTTTGCCAAAAGTCGCAAGTTCCACCGCTTAAACGGCTACCTTTATTTCGTATCTGTCTTTATTGTCGTCCTCACGTCAGGCTACATGGCTCCATACGCAACAGGAGGCAAAATCGTCAGCATTGGTTTCAATGCAATCAACATCATTTGGCCGCTTATCACAATAATCGCGCTCGTTCAGATCAAAAAGAAACGAATGACCCAACATCGCAATTGGATGATCCGCAGTTACGCCTTTTGTTTTACGAACATGGTTCTTCATTTAATTACTGCCATGGTGAACCGAGGATTTGGCCTTGATTATCCAACTAGCTATACAATCGGTGTTTATGGCGCCATTGTAGTGCTGCTCGTTATTCCTGCTATCATCATCCGCTTGATCGGCGATTGGCAAGTGACTTCATAGCAAAATCTATATTTGTTTTCTACTTTAGCTTACATCGCTGAAACTGAAATGATAGACTAATTAAAAAGCGATAGGAGCAAGGGGGAGGCAAATGACAACAATTATAGTTGGAGCCGGGATAGTTGGGGCAAGCGCGGCCTATCATCTAGCCCGAAAAGGGGAAGACGTTATTTTGGTCGATAAACGTTTTAAAGGGGAAGCAACAGCCGCAGGCGCGGGCATTGTTTGTCCGTGGATCTCGAAAACAGATGATCCAGATTGGTACAGGCTTGCTCGTAACGGAGCGCTTTACTACCCAGAGCTGATGGAAAGACTGAAACAAGATGGGGAGGAGCATGTTGGCTTTGCTTTCGTCGGAGCACTAGGTGTCAATGAAGAGGAGAGCGAGCTTGCCGCAATGGAAGCCCGCGCCCATCAAAGGAAACAAGATACCCCAGAAGTAGGCGAAATTAAACGGTTATCGTATGGGGAGGCGAAGGCGTTATTCCCACCGCTAAAGGAAGGGCTAGAAGCTGTTTATGTCGAAGGAGCTGCCCGCCTTGACGGTCGGTTGTTACGCGACGCTTTGTGCCGTGCCGCTAAAAAGCATGGCGCACAAGTAGTTGAGGGTGAAGCGTGTCTTGTATACGAGGAAGAAGCCATTTGCGGCGTTGAAGTAGAGGGGACCGTATATGAAGGCGACACGGTCATTGCCGCATCAGGGGCATGGGCGAAACAATTGGCCGAGTCTATTGGAATAACGATAGAAGTTGAGCCGCAAAAAGGACAAATTGCCCACATTGGCATGGAAGGGTATGATACGTCGAAATGGCCAGTCGTCCTTCCACAAACGAGCCATTATCTAGTCTGTTTTGATGATGCCCGGGTCGTCATTGGGGCAACGAGAGAAACAGGATCAGGGTTTGATTACCGCCTAACGGCAGGGGGCGTCTATGAAGTACTTGATGAAGGGCTCCGTGTTGCCCCTGGACTAAGTGAAGGTTCGCTACGCGAAGTCCGAATCGGTTTTCGCCCAGCAAGCAAAGACTTAAAGCCTCTTCTAGGCAGAGTAAAAGCATTAAAAGGGCTAGTGATCGCAACAGGGCTTGGCGCATCAGGTTTGACAATGGGGCCTTATGTAGGGACGTTAGCAGCCGCTTTGGCAGTAGGCGAGGAGCCACCTATTGATTTAGCTCCATACGATCCATTGCGGAAGTGTTAAGTTTTTCTTAAATAGAGCGAGCTTATTGCAGCTCGCTCTATTTCACGTTTTTTTCCTAAAAAGGTGGAGGACGAGCGAGAATATGCCTATGCCTGTTGCCGCCCCAGCAGTGTCAATAAGCACATCGGTAAATTGGCCGCTGCGTCCTGGAATGAACAGTTGGTGGATTTCGTCGGTGATCGCATACAAAAAGCATAAGAAGAGCGCCAAGACCGCCGCCTTCACCCCTTTGCCGCCAACTTGGCGAAGTCCATTCAGCATGAGGATACCAAGAATAAAGTAAGCGCCAAAATGGGCACCTTTGCGGACAACTGTGTGGAGAAGATCGGCATGCATCTCTACCTGTGGCATCATCGCCGATAGCGACTGCATGAAAAAGTCAAGCACACCCAAACTTAGCTTTGAAGAGTCGTTTGCTGGCTGGTGGGAGAGAAGAAAAATCGTAGCCATCCATAAAATCGCCGCTATCCAGGAAACAATTGCCTTGTTGTACATAAACGTCTGCCTTTCCTACTCGTTTGTTATTATTTTAGCATAGGACGAAAAAAGATATATTAAATTCGAGATAAATGGGTATACATATAATAAAGTAAAAAGGAGGTTTGAAAATGGCAAATGTGAAAACAGCGGTCATCTATTATAGTTCCACCGGAACAAACTACCAATTGGCAAAATGGGCAAAAGAGTCAGCTGAAAAAGAAGGCGCGGAAGTGCGGTTATTAAAGTTTCCAGAACTTGCTCCAGATGCAGCAATTGACTCCAATCCAGCCTGGCGTGCCCATGTGGAAGCGACGAAAGACGTGCCAGAAGTAACACCAGATGACATGGAATGGGCCGATTCCTATATCTTTAGCGTGCCTTCACGTTTTGGCGTTCTTCCAGCACAAGCTAAACAATTTTTTGATACGCTCGGCGGCTTGTGGGCACAAGGCAAACTCGCTAACAAGGTAGTAAGCGCCATGTCCTCTGCCTCTAATCCACACGGCGGCCAAGAAGCGACGATTTTGTCTGTGTATACAACGATGTACCATTGGGGTGCAATTGTTGTTGCGCCTGGTTATACGGACCAAAGTGCTTTCACTTCAGGCGGCAATCCTTACGGCACGAGCGTGACAATTGACCAAGACGGAAATCAAATAGAAGACGTCGAACAGGCTGTCAAACAGCAAGCAAAACGGACAGTCACAGTCGCTAAAGCTATTGTTACAGGCTTGCAAACTTGAGACTGAAAGAAATCGACTTGCCAGAGCTATAGGCAAAACGAGGGTGCGATGGTGTGCCAACAGGAAAAAACCGCCTTTGGATCGGAGGGCGGTTTTTTCCTGTCGCAACAGCGACGTGACTATTCTCATTTTCATTGCGCTTTCCTGCTGCTATCAGTCGTGAAGGCGCTTCGGGAAGCCTTCTCAATTCTGGCGAAGCATGCCTTTGTAAATCCCTGGCTTTGAGTTTGGAATGGCGATCGCGCCTAGCGCTTTTTCGTAAAAATCTACTGGACCAGCGCCACCGATGATGCCATAGCCGTATCCTGATTCGCGCATGGCATGGAAAGAGCGGAGCAATAGCGCTTTTCCGATTCCTTGGCCACGGGCGTCCTCTTTCACGCCAGTAGGCCCAAAAAAATTTTTAAGCGTTGCATCATAGCAGGCAAAGCCGAGAAGCTCCTCACCACTTACAGCGAGGTAGCAAGAAACAGGAGCCCGGCTAAAAGCAACGTCGCATTCATCAGCCCAGCCTTGGCTAAAATGGGATTTGACCCAGTTAAGCACAACCGTTTTCTCTGGGGCAAGTGCGCGTCTAATAGTGATTTCCTTTGAAACGGATGGTTCCTCAGGCAGGCTATATAACGGGACAAGCATGTCACTCAACATCATCAGCGCCTTTCTGTTTGGAGCTACAGGTGAGTTCGTTGCAAGCACAGCATTTTCCTGTTTGGCGCCATAAAAGAAATAAGAAAAAGGTTGACAGTGCTGCTTTAAAGCGCAAAAATAAAGGCATTGTGAACTAGAAAAGCCGCTTGCCGATTGACCAAATGGGATAAAGGGGTGTTTGCATGGGCAAACCGATTCAAAAAACAGATGGGCCTACGCCACAAAGGCCATTGATTTGTGCGCCGCTAGTCGGAAAAACAAAAGCAGCGCTGATAGAAGAAATCGACGCTGTCGCTGCAAAAAAGCCGGATCTTCTAGAGTGGAGAGTCGATTTTTATAAACATATTGGCGAAACCGAGGATGTCCTTGAGACGGCTTCCCTTTTAAAGGCGCATAGCAAAGGGATCCCGATTTTGTTTACGCGCAGATCGATCCGAGAAGGGGGCGAACCGATCACTGTCAGCGAGCAGGAAGTGACTGTGCTCTATGAGCAAGTAATGAAACAAGGGCTTGTCGACGTAGTTGACGTAGAGCTTAGCTGCCCAGAAGCCGAAAAGGAGCGCCTGAGAGCGATTGCTAAGGAAACGGAAACGCAATGGATTCTGTCCTACCATGATTTTCAGCGGACGCCGTCTGAGGCGGATATATTGGCAAAACTGCAAGAAGCGGAAACGTATGGTGCCGATGTAGGCAAGGTCGCAGTGATGCCCGAGACAATGGCCGATGTGCTCACTTTAATGCAGGCAACGCAAAAAGCCGCCTCCACACTGACAATTCCAGTCATCACCATGGCCATGGGCCGTCTAGGTACATTATCAAGAATGGCAGGCGGCACCTGTGGGTCAGCACTTACGTTTGCGATCGCCAATGAAAGCTCCGCTCCTGGACAAATGCCGATTGAGGAGCTTCGTGTTGTTTTAGATGTCATCGACCGATATGTCACTGGGCCATAAACGTGCTTATTGCCGTTCTACTAAAAGATCCCGTCCTGCTCTGTGCGGCACGGGATCCGTTTGTTTACCGCCAAGCGCTAATTCGTTCAGACCGAGGCACAAATACAGCCGACATCGCTTTTACCCGTCCTTGCAACAGGAATTGCCTGCCTTCAAAACTGCGGGTGTAGACAAGTTCTGCTTTGCCAAGATGTTTTTTCCATTCACGGTGGAACATTTCAGCAGTAGCTTTCTTACGCCCTAGTTCGGTAGGAACGGCAAAATAGTCTTTGCGCGTGCGGAAATGGGCCTTTGATTGCCGGTTTAGAAGGTAACGAGGATCTTCAATCGGATCGATCACTTCTTGGAGCGCTTTTAGAAAAACGGTTTTCTCATACGTTGTCCCGATTTTAAGCCAGCATTCGAGGGTGCCATGCCCTGCTTTTATAGTCGAGATCGCATCTTTCTCCCATGGAGTCTCGACAATGCCCGCTTGATGTAGTGCTTTGTAAAGGGCTTCCCCAACACTCTCCATGCTTTTTTCAATCGTCGAATTGCGCCACCAAATCCGAATCGCTTTCCAAAAAAATGGGGCCGCAAAAAGGGCGCTAACGACAATTGGGTAAACAAGGTAAAAGGTCATCTCTGTTTTGCTACCATAACTAGAAGGACGCTCTACAGTTACGCCCTGCCATAAAGTAAGAAAGCCAATCACAATCATCGCCTTTAATGTTGTTCCAAACCAAAGTGGTCGAGGGATAGAACGAGCATCGGCGCTTATTTCTTCAGTCGGCCTTCCCTCCATCGCAACCGCTTTTTTCCAACGGTCGGCAAGTAGTTGCCGATTTGCTGCCTGGGCAAACGTCTTTTCATTTGACTCTTTCAATAAACGGCGGCGATAACGTGGTTTAGGGAAAGCAAGGCGGTTGATGCCTGACTCGATGATATTGTCCTCTGTGCCAAGGCCGATAAGCGACTTAAAGCGGCGTTGGAGCGAGAGGCAATCATGGCCACCATCATACTGTTCCGTGTCTATGCAAACCATGTGCCAAATATTGGCGGTTTTATTTGGATTATCTCGTTCAATTCGCAGCGCCCGGCCGCGCATTTGATTAGACAACATGAATGAGCCGACATAGGATGCCATAATAAGCGTATTGATGCTAGGTGCGTCCCAGCCCTCTCCTAGCAGCGCCGTTGTGCCGATTAGGACGTGAATGCCGCCAGTTGTAAAAACAGCGGTGATAATGCTAACCATGTTGGCGCGTGTGTTGTCATCAACGGTAAGCAGTAAGTAATTCGGATCATGGGCCAACGGTTGCAGCTTGAGCTCCAATCCTACTTTTTCAGCCTCTTTTTCGGCTCGTTTCTTAGCTGAAGTGGGGATAATAACCGTCGAGCCAGTCAGGACCGCTAGCTTAACTTTCGAATCGATGTGCCGGCGCAGCTGCTCAAAAATTGGGATGACCCCTAATCGTGTTAATGGTTGCTCATCACCTCGGTGTTTGGGCAAATCAATAAGACGGATGTAGTCAGCGAGAATGACAAGGCGAAGCTTGTCTTCTAACTTGCTTGCTTCAAAAGAAACAATGTCTGTCATTGCATCAAGCTTCGATAGACTATTGACAAGAGAACGGTCAAACGTTTTCGTAGAACGAAGCGTGACTTTTCTACGCTCGATAGCGCCAATTCGCTGTAGATGTTGTCTAATGTCCTTTAATGGCGACTGCTTTTCATCCATTTCGGCATTTTTAAACAGCAGATGGTCTAAAAGCTCTTCCGCCCACTCCTCTTCAAAAGGTGGGATGTTTTTTTCATAAAGGCCAGCCAATTTTGCCGGCTGTTTCCACGCTTCGCTACCACATGCATGCAAAAAAATAAGCAAACTTGAAAAGTAAGCCTGATTGGCGAGCATTTCTTGGGCTTGATTTGCTGGATCAGTGATGTAGCGGTGCTGTTCTACAAACGAAATAAACGCTTTATCGGTTTTAAGCTGCTGCATAAATGACGTAACTTCGTTGTGAAACGCAAGGAGCGGCTCGGCTTCTTTCACCGTTGGCGTTGTCGCATAAATATAATCTTGATGAGGGCAAAGGTCGCCTTCTTTAACCAATTCGGCGACGTGAATTTCTGCATCAATCGGCCCGCACAGATCAATATAGTTTTTCCATTCTTTTTGGGAAACGTCGTAAGGTGGAGTGGCAGTAAGTGCGACAATCGTTGGCTTGTTAAGGGAACGCCGAAAATCGATCGTGCTTTTCCACCAAGCGGCACGCAAATGATGGGCTTCATCGACAATCAACGTTTGAAAGTCCATGTCTAGCAATCGCTTGTATGCCTCCTTCCTCTCTTTTCCCCCTAGTGATTCCGTTTGATGTTCAGTCGCAATGTCTACGTCATCTCCCTCAAAGCCTCCACTATCTTCAAAGCTGCAAAGGCTGTGCAACCCTTGATAAGTGGCAATCGTCACAAAAGCAGGTTGGCGGATGTCTGTACTAATCCAATCCGGCGTTTTATCGCCTTGCCAGAACAGTTCTAGAAATCGCTCCGCCCATTGGTTGCGAATCGCCACTGTGGGAGCCAATATAAACGTTGGCTTGTTTAAGCGCACCATTAGTTCAAGCCCTAAAACTGTTTTGCCAGAGCCTGGCGGCGCAACGAGATGGACGCGTTTGTTTTGGAGAAGGGCAGCCATGTCCGCTAAGATCTTTTTTTGGTATGTACGCCATTGATAACGAAATTGAATCGATTGTGGAAATTCGTTCACGTTGATTCCCCCAGTCTATTAAAACGGTATTAGTAGTAGTTTACCAGGAATAAACAAGCTAGTAGAAGAGGGGAGCGGCATAAACGTTTTGGCGCTAGGAAGCCTCCATTTTATGTAAAATGGTTGATTTGAACGAAAGAACTAGGTAATAAGAATCTTTTTCATTCAAATTTTTGTTTTTGTTAGGCGTGGTTAGGGCTATTGGTATATTGAACATCCTGCCACAGTCTTTTATGCTAGTTATATATGGAAATGGTAGAAGGTGACGTATACGAATGGATTATTCAATGAGCATTCAACGACTTCAGCAGGAAATGGGTTCGCTTCGGGGAGATATTGTAACTGCCCAGCAAGATGTGAAGCGGCTGCAGGAAGCAAAGAGCACATTAATAGAAGAGCAGAACATTCTCCACCAAGACAAGACGTATCTCCAAGATCCAGAATTAAGCTATGACGCTTGGCGTGGAAATGAGGCCAACGACCATGACGGCAAACGATTTTATTTGGAAACGTCTTATCAACACTCCCAAGACCATCTTGAGGAAATCATTTCATCGATTGAAACAAAAATAAGCGACTTGCAAAGCAGTATTGAAAACAGCTACCGATTAATTGATGCAAAACAAGCACAAGTATCGATGTTCAAGCGCTTGCAAAAACAATGAGGTGAAGGAAAACGATGGCAGAAATTAAAGTGAACGAAGCTGAAGCACTCGAAGTATTCGAAAATGTCGCCAATGCCGCCAATGGCTTTACGCCAACAAACGCGAATATCGAAATGGCGACATCGTTACTCGAATTTCTTGAGAAAGTCAATCAAATAGAGGACGGTTATAAAGCGCAAATACAAGCGTATATGGAAGCACTCAACAAAATGGAACAGGAAAGCCAGCGCCTTATTAAAGTGTACGGTGAGACGGACAGGGCCTTGGCAAACCAAGGGTAAGGGGAGCCAAAGAGATGAAAGTATTAGATGTCCAGGAAGTAATCAATGGCATTGATAAGTTAGTTGATGCGAAAAAAGAAGACATTGCCCAGCTAGAAGCGGTGGAATCAAGCATTCGCAAAATCCATAATCTCCATTCACTCCAAGGAGAAGGGGGAGAAGCGATTAAAAACCATTTTTCACAGCTGCACTTGCCGGCGCTGCGCTTTTTCGTTACCTATCTCGAGCAGTACATCGAGCAACTCGGGAAAATGAAAAACAATCTATTAAACTTCGAAGCAAGCAACGCGTTGCTTCGCCAAGATTTTCTAACAGAAACAATCCCAAATGGCATCAACCGCATAAAACAAAATGCCGAAGCGAGCACAGAGGCAATTAACAGTGCGTGCGCCTCGATCCAAGACTTAGTCCACACCGGCACATTCACAATGGATGGCGTGCAATCATGGGCAGACATGTTAAAACAACATGCCCAAGACACAGCCGATCGTCTCGAAGAACTGGATGCAGAAAACATCAATCTCGCCAACGAAGCTGAAGCGACGTTAACAGAATTGATGCAGTCAACTGAAAAGGTCATTAACTGGACAACGGGAGGGCCAATTGCTTCCCCGGCTGTACAAGAAGAAATTGACCGTTATTTTATGGAAAACGATGTCTATTACAATATGTGGTCAGAAGCAATGGAGCTTGCTTCCATTGAAGACCCAACACTGATGGGTGCAATCGCCGACTTTTTTATTAACGCAGGTACCTTTTATAAAGGGATGAATGTTGCCAAAGGCATTGGCGCTCTTGCCGTTATTGCCTCGGGAAAATTAAAGTTTGAGAAAGTCGGCAACGGCGTTTTCAGCGTTAAAAACCATCAAGACTGGGTAAAGAAAAATGGTGTCTACAACTCAAAGCTAGCAGCAGGCCTAAACTCGATCATGCGCAAATTCGGCAATAAAAATTCACCGATTAAGTTGTTCAAGGAACTTGGCAGGCTCAATAACCAACCTACGAACATTTTGAGAAAACTAGTCAATGTAGATCCGAGCCAATCCTATGTAACATTTGCTAAGTTATTCCGCAAAAATGCCTCCGGCGTGGCTATCAACGAAACGAAAGCGAAACAATACGTCGCTAGACCGGACCTAAAAGCAACAGCCAAAGAAGCCAAAAAGACATTTGTCAATACGTTTAAGCGCGTGCCTTATGTAGGTACGATTGTGTCAGCCGGAAGCAACATAATGGAAGCATTTAAGGATGAAAATAAAGAGAAAAGTGCCGCAGAAAAAACTGGCAGAGTAGCAGCTGGGTTCGCAATGGATGCTGGTGTAGCTGGACTAACCGCTGGAGGAGCGGCAATCGGTTCCATGATTCTGCCAGGGCCAGGCACAGTCATTGGCGGGGCAGTAGGAGCGACAGTTGGAATCATTGGATCGATCGCTTTGGATGAGAAAGTGAAGGATTTGGGAGAGAAGGTAGGAAAACAAATAGATAAGGGTGTTGATAAAATAAAGGAGACGGCCTCAAAGGTGGCAGACAATATTGGCGATACCGTTAATAGTGCCAAAAAATTTGTTACCAGCTGGTTTAAGTAGTTTAATCCAGACAGACAATAGGAGATTGTAATGTTTTCACTAAAAAAAAGTCTAAAAACATTGGCCAAAGGGCAGTTTTGTTTCCTTCTTATGACATTCATTTTGCTGACCAATGTTTCGCATTGGCGTGATCCACTAGCATCTTGGGTTTTAATTCTAATGTTAATCCAGCCGGGCATTTTCTTGCTGGCATTTGTTGATGGCTTCCGTACAAAAAAGGCAGTTGAAGTGGAACCCGAAGAAAG
The DNA here is from genome assembly GCF_900142675.1 of Shouchella rhizosphaerae. GTDB lineage: Bacteria > Bacillota > Bacilli > Bacillales > Bacillaceae_D > Shouchella > Shouchella rhizosphaerae. Next base: position 301,058 of record NZ_FRBS01000006.1, read on the forward strand.
AGGGAGTGTGTTTTCATTAAAAGGGTTTCTCAAAAGTTTATGGTTTCTCGCTCCTGTGCTACTATTTATGACATTAACGATGGGGCATTTTGACCGTGATGCTGTTGTTCCCTTTCCTTCTGCCTTAATCTTAGGGTTTTTGCTGGTAAATGGATTCTTTAATTTCTTATCATTGTTTGTGCCAAGTTACGTGGTTTTGTTTTATGTAGCGAATGCGTATGACAAAGCAAACACTGCGTGGAGCGAGGGTTTTCGCTATATAGCTATTTATTTCTCTGGATTAAATGCGGAGATACAAAATCTATTATCCCGTTTCCCTTTTTACATTCAAAGGCCGATTACACTTCTTCTGTGTATATGGTATATCTTTGCTTATATATCTATTGGATCGTTGTTTGGTTGGTAATAGGTTGGAGGGGAAGGAAGAGGGAATCCGTCTGTTTTTAAAGGTTTTCCTTAAGTGAAAGACTTCTCCTTCCTTCGTAACAGGGCTTTAATCGTGGCAGACTTTTAAGTTGACACTATTATTATCTAGTGTGAATCTAAAAAGGTATTTATGAATGTCCTCCTAAAAAAATTAGTTTTCTAAGCCAGGAGCGTACTAAATGTTTTCCATCCGCAAGAGTCTAAAAACATTTGTCAAAGGGCAGCTATGGTTCCTTCTAATGCTGTTAATACTCCTAAGCTATGTTACATATTGGCAAGATCCTTATTTGGCTTGGACACTCATTGTTTTATTTATACAGCCTGTCATTTTCCTACTTGCCTTTATTGACGGCTTTCGTACAAAAAAGACAGTTGAGATTGAACCGGAAGAAAGAGGGAATGTGTTTACTTTTAGAGGGTTTCTCAAAAGTTTATGGTTTCTCATTCCTGTCCTGCTATTTTTTACGCTCGTCACTTGGTATGCAGATTTTGATGGAGGACTTCCTTTTCCGTCAGGAATTTTAGCGGTTTTTCTTATGGTTAATTGTTCGCTTAGTTTTTTATCCTTCATCATGCCAAGTTATGTGTTGACGTTTTATGCAGCGAATGCATATGACAAATCGAAAACGGCATGGAGTGAGGGCTTTCGCTATATCGCTATCTATTTCTGTGGATTGAATGGCGAGATTCAAAATCTATTATCCCGTTTTCCTTTCTACGTTCAGAGGCCGATTACGCTGCTTTTGTGTATCTGGTATTTTCTTGTATTAGGTGGGATTATTAATATGTTTGGCTTGTAAAAAAAGGGAAACGTAAAGCGTAGTTGATCGTAGTTAAAAGGGAGAGTGGTGGAGGGAAGGTTACTCCCCTTTTTATCGAATCATCTTGAAAATAACAATAGGAGTTGGGGGGTTCTTTCTGGACAATAAAGAAAAGAAAGACGTAATGAAAGTATTATCTCTTTTTACTATAGGGGGAATTCTTGTTTTATTAGTCCCTGTTTTTTATCATTCTGTCCTCCCATAACTTACTTTCGCTTGAAAAAGACAACCAAAACAGTTTTTATCGCCCATTTAGATAAATCTATACAAATAAAACTAAAAAATTGAGGTGGAATGGATGATACAGGACAAGCAAATCGCCCTTTCGACAGAGGAATTTGTTGCTGCGTTAGTGTTATGTGGGTATGAGGAAGCGGCTGCAGATATTATAAATGAATTGCAATTAGCGGAAACGGAGGAGCAGCTTGTTACGTTTTCAAACCAGGCGGAAACCCTTTTAAACAACCGTGGTTACTGGGACGAAACACGCTCTAGCAATCTTGTCAAAGGGTTGGAAAGTTTTATCCACTTGCTGATCAAATCGCAGAAAAAAACACGCTGTGTCCATGGGAACCATGTGTTGATTTTTCATCAAATTGAAGGGGACGAAATGATTGTCCAAACGTTTAAAGGCATGGAGCATCGTTTTGAGCTGTGCAAACATTCGGATTCGCTATGGGAGCGTATGGCTGATTTCTTTGGCTTAGCAGACGAGGACGTTGACTTGCCCGAGAATTTTAGACTGAGATCCCAAGGGTTTGATCTGTTTTCGCAAGCGACAAGCGAGGAAATTGATGCGATTATCCGTGATCAAATTTATCCGGAGAACTTTAATATTTTTTTAGATGATTTTCGCAACCATGGCTTTTCACTGGACAACATCTCCATGATGATCTCTCATTATACCCGTGATGAAAGTGAGCTCATTCAAGTTAATTTCTTTCTAAAAAGCAGCAAAGGGTTCATGTGGTACGTCGACTATAGTCTAATTGAAGAAACAAACGAAATTCATGTAAAAGCACTGGCCCCAAAAGAGTGTTTTGAGGCCGCGGTCTATGTGATGCTCGATTTTTACAAGCACGATGCAGTGGAATAGGCCTTATCCGATTGTTGCTTTTTTGTCACGGAAGTCCGCGACTTTTAATTCCGTTCGTGCGATTGCTTTCTCTTGTTCTTCATGAGAAGCTGGCGCGATTAGTGAACCGATCACACAAATAGAGACATTTAAAGCAAGTCCAAGCACGCCGCCGTGAATACCGTAAAAGGTGTTGTTGCCTGTGAGTGTCATCAGCCCGGCGAGGAGCGCTCCAGCTAACATGCCGATAAAAACAGGTTTAGGGGCAAGCTTCTTCCAGTAGAGGCCAAGCCCAAATGCCGGGAACACTTGAACAAGCAATTCGAATTTCAAGACGAATATTTGGTACAACGTTCCTGGAGGGTTCCAAGCAATCCATAGCAGCAAGGCAACAGCGATTACACCGGCAACTTTGCCTACTTTTACTTTTTGTGCTTCTGTTGCTTTACGGTTTATGTATTCGCCATAAATATCTTTGGAAATGATCGAAGAAAAGCTAAGCAAAGCCGAATCGGCGGTTGAGATGATGGCTGATACGATCGCCCCGAAAAAAATGACCATTGCCCAATAATAGATGCTGTTTAAGGCTGCTACATCATTGGCAAGGATGCCAATCAGCTGTTCGGACTGGGCAACATCGAGATTCGGATACAGGGAAAGGCAAATAATGCCGACGATGAACACAAAACCAGTTGTAACTGGCGGCATCCACGCCATTCTTGCCAGCGACCGTTTTAACGTCCGTTCGCTTTTGGAAGAATAAATTCGCTGAATCGCATGGGGATAGATGATCGCACCAAACCCGATCAGCACAATCATGCTTAGCCAGTTGATCGATGTGATCGTGTCAGGGACGCCTATTTTCTCTGGAACGGTGTTTGCTAAATCTTGTGTCATTTCCGCGAAGTTGCCACCTGTCAATGTGAGGGCGCCAATTAGCAAGATAATGATGCCAACTAATAAGGACAGGCCTTGTAGGACATCGGTATAGGCAACTGCCTTCATGCCGCCCATCCATTCATAAGCAAGCATGACAAGAATAAACCCGATCACTGCATATTCATACGGAATCGCCCCGCCAGTTAGGCCGGCAACCGCATGGCCGATGGCAACAAGCTGCTCAAGCAAATAGTTGCAAAGCGCCCAAAGCATTAAGGCAACAGCGAGAAGCGTGACGCTTTTTGAGCGGAACCGGTGTGTGATCCAATCAGCGGGTGTGATAAATTGAAAACGTTTGGATAATACATAAAGGCGCGGCGCGATTAGCAAATACATGCCAATAATGATCGTCATAAAAGGAATCGATTGCAGCCACGAAAAGCCTTCCCGGTATGCGGTTGGTGCATAGCCGACAACGTTGTTTCCGCTATATTGGGTGGCATACAGCGTGAAAAATAGGGCAATCAGCCCTAGGTTTTTGCCTGCTAAATAATAATCGCCGAGTGTATTGCTCACTTTCTCGCCCCTGCCTGCCCACCAACCAATCAATAACGTGATGACAGCGTACGCACATAAAATAATGATTCCGTCTGTTCCGGAAAACGTTAAGTTCATAGGCTGCTCCTTCTTTCTTCGTCGGATTCTTCTTCAACGTCTTCAACAATATTCCACTGGCTAAACATTAACCAATTGATATAGCCGCATAGGGCGAGTGAGAGGATAATGGTAATCACAGCCCAATACGGGAACCCAAATATAAAAGGCTCAGCGCTACCCCGAGGCAAATACCATGGCGCGTTAAAAAGGACGAGCAAGCCCATTACCACCCAAATCCATGGCTTTTTCACAGGTTCTTTTATGTTCTTATCCATTTGGCACCTCCGTTTTATATAATTTGTCGTTTCTGCAAAGCGGATAACGCCTCATTGTCAAGGTTCAGCAACTGCCCGTAGACGGCTTCATTATCGCTACCAGGAGCAAGAGAGCCAGTGTGTTTGATCGCTCCTGGCGTCCGGCTAAGTTTAGGAACAACACTAGGCATTGGAAAAGGCCCAAGTGTAGGGTGATCGACGTGGACAATCATTTCCCGCGCTTGGTAGTGAGGGTCTTCAACCATCTCTTTTGCCGAATAAATCAGTCCAGACGGAACGCCTTTTTGTTCGAGAATCGCAAGCGCCTCCTCGGCAGAAAGAGAGGTTGTCCACCTTTCAATTCGTTCATCAAGCGCTTTCATATTTTCCCCGCGTGCTTCATGGCTGCAATAATCGGGATGGTTTGCCAACTCCGGTTCGCCCATCGCTTCACAAAGCCGGCGAAACACGCCATCTGCATTAGCGCCAATGACAATGAAGGTACGGTCTTTTGTCAAATAAATGTTAGAAGGAGCGATGCCAGGAAGCGTATTGCCCATCCGTTCACGGATCGCCCCTGCGAGCAAGTAGTCAGGCACTGTGCTTTCCATGACGGCAAAGACCGATTCATAAATCGCGGTATCGACGATTTGGCCTTTGCCTGAACGGTTGCGCTCTTGCAATGCAGCCAAGCAGCCGATTGCCGAAAATAAAGCCGCTAGTGTATCGCCAATCGATATGCCAATCCGGGATGGAGGACGGTCTTCGTAGCCAGTTACGTGGCGAATGCCGCCCATTGCTTCGCCAACGCTACCAAAGCCAGCACGGTTTTTGTATGGTCCTGTTTGCCCGAAACCGGATGTGCGTACCATAATCAGCCCTTCATTTTCTTTAGAAAGCGTTTCATACGAGAGTCCCCATTTCTCCATCGTGCCAGGGCGGAAATTTTCAATGATGATGTCCGATTTTTCGGAAAGCTTTTTAAAGAGTTGTTGCCCTTCTTGTTCCCGTAAGTTCAGTGTAATGGAGCGTTTATTCCTTGATTGGATCGGCCACCACAGCCCGATGCCATTTTTATGTTTTCCCCACTTTCGCATGGGATCTGGCTTATCCGGTGATTCGATTTTAATGACTTCTGCGCCAAAGTCGGCAAGCAATCTGCCCGTAAAAGGGCCGGCAATCAAAGATCCTAATTCAAGCACGCGAATGCCGTCCAATGGTAAAGGCGCTGGTGTTGAGTGTGACATACATACCCTCCTGTTGTTAGCGCTTTCTTTTAAAACAATCTATCACTTTGTATACAAAAAGTCTATCTTATTTGTTAGAAAAATTAGATATTGAGTCTTTTTACCTAGTATAGAATATTGGAATTTAAAGAGATAAATAGATTTAAAGGCGAATGATAACCACGTTTTAGCCAGTTAAATGTTTGTTATACGCGTCAATGTCGATTTTAAACAGAGTTTCTTTCTGTTAATATTCGTCTTTTTGTAGTGAGTGTATGATGAGGGAAAATACTTACTAAGATCGAGTGGGGATTGTTTTGTATACAACTTAAGCGTTGCCATCATTGGGAACATCAGCTACACTAATTTGAAAGAGGTGTGGCAATGAGCGTATACGAACTAATTAAAGAGGCCATCATAACTGGCCGCTACAAACAAGGAGAACGCCTAACTGAGGAAGCGCTTTCGATTGACTGGAATGTGAGCAGGACGCCTATTCGAAGCGCGTTAAAACAGCTTGAATTTGATGGGCTAGTCCAACCGCTAAAACGGGGATTTTTCGTCCGCTCCTTTTCAAAAGAAGATTTACGGCAAATTTACGATTTACGGGCAATGCTTGAAAGCTATGGCGCCGGGCAAGCTGCTCTACATCACCAATCAGAAGATTTGGCGGCCATCCAACAAGCAAACAGCCAGTATGAACAAACGATATTGGATTCGTCCTTGCCCCATGAAGAGCGGATCAGTGCGGTCATTGCTGCCAACACTCAATTTCATGATGCGGTATACCGTGCGAGCCGCAACCAGCATATCCAAGAATTAATCGCAAAAGTAGTCGTGTTGCCTTTTATTTACCGATCTTTTTATTGGTTTGGCGAAGAAGGGTTGCAGCAGTCTCTCGCTGCCCATAAAACGATTGTGGCAGCGATTGAAGAGAGGGATGGGGAACGGGCAAAAGCGGCAATGAACGAACATATTTTCAAAGGCAGGGATTATGTGCTTCATTATTACGAGGGAGGGGACAAATTTGGTTGAGATTTGTGAGGTTGGACCTAGAGATGGGCTACAAAATGAACAGGTAAGGCTGTCGGTGGAACAAAAAATAGAGATGATGGAACACGCTGCTCGTTCTGGCATTTCAAAAATTGAAGCCGTTTCCTTTGTAAACAAAAAGCTCGTTCCGGCCATGGCTGATGCCGAAGAAGTAATGGCCGCATGGCATCGCCGGGAAGGTGTCCGCATCGCCGGATTAGCGCTATCTCGTTCAGGAATAACACGTGCATTGCAAACACCAATTGACGTTCTCCATATTACCATTTCAGCAAGTGATGCATTTAATAAGAGAAATGCCAACAAAACCGTTGCTGAAGGCTTAAGCGATTTGCTTCCGGTTGTAGGCGAGGCAAGTACCCACTTGCCAGTTGTCGCGGTCATTTCCACTTCTTTTGGCTGTCCTTTTAGCGGGGACGTGCAAATGGAGACCGTGTTTTCGGTATGCGAGTCTTTCCTTAAAGCTGGTGCAACGGAAATGGTCTTGGCTGACACGACAGGGATGGCAAACCCTCGCCAAGTAGCAGAAACTGTTCGTGGGTTCTATCGTACATTTGGAGAGGATATTCCTTTAGGCCTCCATTTCCACAATACGCGGGGGCTCGGGCTGGCTAATGCAGTGGCAGGGTATGATGCAGGCGTCAGACGCTTTGATTCGGCTGTTGGAGGTCTTGGTGGCTGTCCCTTTGCGCCAAAAGCCACAGGAAACATTTGTACAGAGGACTTAGTCCACATGTTCCATGAAATGGGCATTGACACAGGCACCGACCTGGATGGCCTTATTACACTTGCCCAACAAGTTGAAAAGTGGATGGGAAAACGCCTTGAAGGCCTTGTCATGAAGGCAGGGAAGCGGTCAGAGCTTGCTGTGTAAACGTAGTAGTAAGCGTGTACTTAATAAAGGGTGTTTCGGATTCGGCTCCGCTTAGATCGAAAGCGCTGGTCAGCCAAGATGTGAAAGCACAGTAAAAAAGATGTAATAAGAGTGGTATCAATTGGTGGCGTGGGTAGCATTTTATTGTTAAGCGTGCCTATCCTTTTTACTTCATTTTTAAGTAAAAATGGTAAAAAAGCAGATAACACCCCGAAAATGAGGATTCACTTCATTGTCGGGGTGTTTTTACTAAAAATTTGATCATAACTCTGCCAAACTAACTTTTTTTGAGTGAATTTCATAACTCGCTGTTTTCAGTTCCGGAAATTTTCAAGCGTTAAAAAAAGGAGTCCTCCTTAAACAGTCGAAATGAGTTAACATGCGTTGTGTAGGAAAAGGATAACCCTCCACAACGCTTTTTTGTACATTGATTTTTCGTTGGAGAGGATTTGAAGAAGTTTGTATAAAATCCTGGCTTAAAAAATGGGGGAGGAGTTTACTACTTGGGGAATCGGGAACGAAAACTATCGATCGAGCCTTCACACTCTCTTTGGAAAAATCGCCCTTTTTTATTGTTATTAGGGAGTGATGCAACTAGTAACTTAGGGCTTTACATGTATATTGTCATGATTCCTTTATTGATGTATGACTTGACGGAAAGTGCATTGCTTATTAGTACAATGCGCTTAATGGAGTTTTTAGTAAGTGGCCTACTAGGGGTTGCTGCAGGCATTTTGGTTGACCGGATCAACCGTAAAAAAGTACTTGTTACAGCGGCGGGGCTTCAATGGGTGACAATCGCTCTTTTAACATTACTTTTGTTTTTTGAAAATGTACAGCTATGGAGTTTGTACTTCCTAGGTTTCTTCTTTGCTACGTCCGGTCTTCTACATACAAACGCCACACATGCTGCACTCCCACAGGTGGTACAGAAAGACCAGCTAACTGAGGGAAATGCAAAACTAGGCATCGTTTCAAACGTTGTGCGCTTGATTGGACCTATGTTTGCTGGGTTAACGCTTGCTGCCTTAAGCTTTGCTGGAACTATGGCTGTCCAGCTTGTCTTTATAACACTAACACTTCTATGTACGGTACTGCTGCCCTCTCTAAAAATAGAGGGGCTAGAAGATCGTGAAAAGATCACCTTTTGGAAAGATGCTAAAGAAGGGTTCCATGAACTCTTTAACAATTCACTGCTAAAAGTGACAACCGTCGTGATCTTTTTTCAAAACTTTGGCTTTAGTTTGATGATGGGAGTTTTGGTCTTTTTCGCAGTCGATCAGCTGCAAGCAACAGAAGCACAAGTTGGCTTGTATATTAGCATTGGTGCAGCGGGCGGGCTTGTCGGAGTGCTTATTGTTAAAAAGTTAGCCACACTCTTGCCAAGAGGGAAAATCTATACATATACGAACATGTTTGATGTGGTTGCTTTTACGATCCTTGCTTTCGCTACCTCTTGGTGGATGATTGCAATTGCTATGGCTTTATTTAATTTTTCCACAAGCGTATCGAATGTGATTTATCTTGCTGTCCGGCAAGAGATTACCCCTAATCAGATGCTGGGACGGGTTTCAGGCTCAATAGCAACGCTCGTGCAAATGACGATGCCGCTCGGGATTATCGCTGGCGGCTTATGGGCAGAGTTCCTTAATATTCGGTTTTTATTCGTGATTAATATTGTGTTATCCGCTGTTATCTTGATAAGTTTATTGCGCACGACTTTTCATAAAACGGTTAAATAGTATTTTTGTACAAAAAAGAAATCATAATGAGGCCGTTTCAACCCCGAGTTCCTTCATCCGCATCACGCCAGTAAAGGCTCACGGCAAGCCAGGTCAACACTCTAACCAAGGGGGAATTCACTTAATAACTTTGGGATTTAATCCGCTATATACAGTAAGAGTGCAGTCATAATTCTGCACTCTTACTATTGTGTAATTAAATTTGGTTACACAGCCATGAAGTACCAAAACCACAAATTGTGCTACAACTCAATCCACAAATAATAGCTGTTTTCAGCCCACCAGCTGAACAAGCTAAAGCCCATGAAACTCCACAGTGGTATATACATACAGCTTGAGTAGCATAACCGCAATACTCCGAGTTATTTGAATTATACAAATCGTTAGCCGGAGCCTCTCCTCTTAACTCATTTAGCTCATTTTCTAGAGATTCTGCATCGTTGTGTACGTCAGTGTAGCCATATCCAGAAATAAATGATTGTGCTTCTGAGAATGTAAACTCTTCTGTACCTTCTACGATTCCGCTAAAATACTGTGCATGCACATGTATTAATTCATTAGATTCCTTGTCATATACAACATCAATATTCCCAATTGAGTTACCATTCTCATGTCCAAAAATAACTTTTGACTCGTATACATCATTTACAGTTCCAGATACAACTGTAAGCTTATCATACCCAACAGTTCCTGCACTATCCTCGATCCTCTCAAACCCTTTCGATTTCAACCACTGGACAGCTTTAGAATAGTCGTTTTCAGTTCCACCTATGCTGTTTTCAAACCCTTTTAGTGTACTAAGTGCTTCACTAGGGTCTAGGAATTGAACCCCTTCTGATTGAGCGTTAATCTCTTCAATCGAAACATTCTCTGAAACATCTTCTTCTGCACCACAGTCACAACTCTCTGTAGATAGATTCTGATGGGCAGAAGCTTGTCCCACCATAGAAAACATGTTGGCTACTACCAAAGAGAATACGAAGAATAAAATGAATATTCTGTTTGTTATCGGCGTGTTTAGCCCTTGCATCCAATCACTCCTTCAAAGGTTTGTTTTATTTTAAAAGCCGTTTTACGGCTTTTAAAACCTAATTGAGTTTCTTAATGATTAGAGCTGTCAAGATAAAAAAGATAAAAGCCATTAATCCTAAAATGATGGTTGCAAGTGCGTGAATAGTAAAATTAAAAACTGTAAATATAGTGATGGAAAGTAGTGCGATACTAACACCAACTATTAAACCGCTAAACACAATCGTAATAGGAGATGCATTTTTCAAGATGTATCACCCTTTTAAAATTTTCTGTTATATATACGGTAACATCCATAAACTTTACGAGTCAACCCAAATTTAGAATAATTTCAATGAAAATTATTAATGAAATAAAAGAATAAATAAGATATTTCGGTATAGCCTAAAATTCCATGTATCAGCGTAAAAAGTGGTCAATAGGCCAAGAAATACTCTTCTTCTATAAAGGGAAAAATAAATAATATAGTAATTTAATGTAGTGAAACAAACAGAATAAAGCCTTTATTGTAGTTAAATTACAGAGAATAGAGGATATAAAGCAATTTAGAGTTGTGTAAGCGGTTATTTTGTAGTAAACTTACTAACATTGAAGGGGGTGTTGTTGCTTGGCTCGTTTTCAAGAACGGATTAAACAAAATGAAGCGTCATTGACAGGTTCAGAGAAGAAAATTATTACTCAACTAAAAAAGCATGAAAAGCCATTTTTGTTGTCCATGAATGAATTGGCGCTTTTAAGCAAAGTGAGTGAACCAAGCGTTGTTCGCTTATATAAAAAGTTGGGCTACAGCAGCTACCAAGAGCTAAAAGTCGCGCTTGCTCAGGAACTAGCTGAAATCAAACCGGCATCAAAAGAAAGCGCTGACATTAAGGCTGAGGATCTGGCTGATACGGTGTTTGTCAAAATGAGTGAACAGATTACAGCAGCTTTGACGATGACCAAACATGCAATAGAGTTAGAGAAAATGGAGGAAGCGATTGGCAAACTCCACGCAGCAAAACGCTTGTATTTCTTTGGCCAAGGCTTATCGGGAACAATTGCAGAGGACGGCGCCCACAAGTTTATGCGGCTAGGGGGGATGACGTTATCAGTGAAGGACCCCCATTATCAGGCGATTTATGCGAGTCATATGGATAGAGGGGATGTCGTTGTTGCCATATCCCATTCTGGGGAAACAATTGATATCATCAATGTTTGTGATATGGCGAAAAGCAATGGTGCATGCCTCATTGTCATTACATCGAACAAAAATACGACACTTGCTTCGATGGCTGATTATTTGCTGTTGACGCAAGCGGCTGAAACAAATAGGCAACCTGATGCTATGGTTTCCCGTGTCATTCAACTGGCATTAATCGATACGCTTTATTTACGGGTGGCGGCAATGGCTGGGCCAAAAGGAAAGGAAAATGTAAATAAGTCGCGCTTAGCCGTGACGCGGATGAAGAAATAGCGCCTGTCGATCGAAATAGAGAAGCTTTCAAAAGTTGAGGTGTGTTTATGTTAGAGGGGTACAGTTTAATTGTTGGCTTTGTGATTGCCCTAACATTATTGTTTTTGTTGATTATTAAATTTAAATGGGATGCCTATATTGCCTTGCTTGTTGTCGCCCTCGGCCTTGGCTTAGTATCCGCAATACCGACTAGGGAACTTGCTGGCATCATTGCTACCGGGTTTGGCAATACGTTAGCTGGCGTTGGGATTTTAATAGGTCTTGGCATTATCTATGGGCAGCTGCTTGCCTCTTCAGGGGCGATTGAGAAAATTGCTGTCTCGATGCTAAAGGCATTTGGTGTCAAAAACTCGCCCTACGCATTGGCTGCAACAGCAACAACGGTAGCGATTCCTGTGTTTTTTGATGCCGCTTTTGTCATTTTAAACAAACTGGTGCAAAGCTTGGCGCTTAAAACCAAACTGTCACTGGCGACACTTGTTGGCATTCTCTCCATCGGGCTAATCGTTTCACACAGCGTCATTATCCCGACGCCAGGCCCACTTGTAGTAGCAGACCAAACCGGTGTCGATATCGGCGTCTTTTTTCTTTATGGCTTGCTTGTTGCTGTTGTGGCCACATTGGTTGGCGGCGTCATTTACAGCAAGACCGTTGGAGGGCGGATCCCCACAGGCCAGCGTTTAGCAGATGCTGAAAAGGAAATTGCTGCTGCGGCCGACATTGAACAACAGAAGGAAATTTCGGCATGGTTGTCTTATGTCATGCTGGCTTTGCCGATTGTGCTCATTTTAGCGAATACGTTAATGAATAATATTATTTTTCGTGGCAATGAAGACGCTTTCTTGCCGACTGTTTTTGCTTTAGTCGGTGATAAAAATGTTGCGCTTTTAATTAGTGTTATTGCCGGCATTTATGTATTGAAGCCTTATTTGCGTGAAAAACCAAAAGTCGTTTTAAATCAAGCGTTTGAAGCTTCAGGCATGATTTTGCTCATTACTGGGGCCGGTGGCGCGTTTGGTTCAGTCGTCCAAGAGACAGGGCTTGGCGATCAACTGATTGCCGTGATGCAAGGCTTGAATATGCCAGCGCTGCTGCTTGCATTTGTGTTCGCGCAAATTTTGCGGGCATCCCTTGGAAGCGCTACCGTTGCCTTGATCACAACGTCGTCTATTCTAGGCCCAATGGCCGGAGAACTAGGGGTATCGCCGGTTTTGCTTGGGCTTGCAATTTGTGCTGGGGGCATTGGGCTTTCCTTGCCAAATGATTCAGGCTTCTGGGTTGTTTCCAAGTTTGGGCGCCTATCGATGGTCGAAACGATTAAAGTGTGGAGTATTGGCGGTTTTGTTGCGGGAGTGACAGCGCTCGGCTTCATTTATTTGCTAAGTCTCGCATCGGCATACATGCCAGGGTTATAAATAAAGAGAGATAAAGGTGTGGTAGAAATGAAAACACGCGTTGGCTTTATTGGATTAGGAATCATGGGTGCGCCAATGGTGCGCAATCTACTAAAAAAAGGCTATACGGTGTCAGTGTATGACGTTCAGCAAGAGCGAATCGACATGCTTGCAAAAGAAGGTGCTTTTCCAGCTATTTCTGGAAAAGCAATAGCGCTAAACAGCGATGTGGTCATCACGATGTTGCCAAAAGGTGAACATGTCCGTTCAGCCATATTTGGCGCAAATGGCGTTATGGAAGGTGCCGAGAAAGGCATGGTGATTGTTGATATGAGTTCAATTTCACCAGTCGACTCGCGGCAACTGGCACAACAAGCTTCTGAAAGAGGCGTTGTCTTTTTAGATGCACCTGTCAGCGGTGGCGAGCCGAAAGCAATTGACGGAACGCTGGCAATTATGGTTGGCGGCGACGAGACGGTATTTGAATCAATTAAACCGGTTCTTGCTGCGATGGGGACAGACGTTGTCCTTGTAGGCGAATCAGGCTGTGGAGCGACTGCGAAACTAGCCAACCAAATTATTGTTAATTTGAACATTGCCGCCGTTTCAGAAGCGTTGGCACTGGCAGCCAAAGCGGGCATTAACATTGAAAAAATGTACGAAGCAATCCGTGGCGGGCTTGCTGGAAGCACGGTGCTTGATGCCAAAGTGCCAATGATCCTCAACCGTGACTTTAAAGCTGGCGGACGGGTTGATATTAATTTAAAAGACTTGACTAATGTGATGGATACAGCCCATGCATTGTCTGTACCGTTGCCGTTATCAAGCCAACTGCTGGAGATTTTCCATGCATTAAAAGCCGATGGGAAAGAAGCGCTCGACCATGCAAGCATTGTCCAACATTATGAAAAATTGGCCAATGTCATAGTGGAGAGGGAGGCATTGAAACAATGAAACATTTACATGCAAAAACGGTTTTAAACACGCTTCCCGCCATTGACCGTACGCTTGTACAGCAGTCATTAGAGCAAGAATTAAAAGAATCTCTTTATAAAATGATTGTTCTTGATGATGACCCGACAGGCATCCAAACCGTTCACGGCGTTTCTGTTTATACCGATTGGAGTGAAACATCCATTCGCGCAGGCTTTCGTGAAAGCAACCGCCTTTTCTTTTTGCTGACCAACTCGCGCAGCTTTACCCGGAGCGAGACGACCGCTTGCCATAAAGAAATTGCGGAACGGGTGCAGCGCATCTCTGAGGAAGAGGGCATTCCGTTTGTACTCGTAAGCCGTGGTGATTCAACGCTTCGTGGCCATTATCCGCTGGAAACAGACGTATTAAAACAGACGATTGAAGGCATGTCGGAAATTCGTTTTGACGGTGAAGTGGTGATGCCGTTTTTTAAAGAAGGAGGCCGATTGACAATCGGCGATGTCCACTATGTCCAAGACGGGGAGTCGCTCGTTCCTGCCGGGGAAACCGAGTTTGCGAAAGACCGGACATTTTCGTTTTCAGCTTCTCACCTTGGCGAGTGGATTGAAGAGAAGACGGAAGGCGAGTATACAAAAGAACAGACGATCTATATTCGTTTACAAGATTTGCGTGAAAAACAAGTCGACGATGTCAAAGAGCAGCTTATGAAAGCGCAAGGGTTTCAGAAAATCGTTGTCAATGCTGTCGAGTATAGCGATGTTGAGATCTTTGTAACCGCCTTTATGAAAGCTCTAAAAGCAGGCAAGCATTTTCTCGTCCGCAGCGCCGCTTCGTTGACAAAAGTGCTTGGCGGTGTGGCCGATAAACCGCTGTTAAAGAAAGGCGACCTTGTTGACGAGGCAGCAACGAACGGAGGCCTTGTTATCGTCGGTTCCCATGTAAAAAAAACGACAGACCAGTTGCAACAACTTCTTGATAGTGGACTCGTAGAAGGGGTTGAATTCGACGTCCATCTAGTTCTTTATCCTGATCAATTTGAACGGGAAGTTGCCAGAGTCCGTCGTGAATGCGAGGTGGCTATTGCTAGTGGCCGATCGGTAGTCTGTTATACGCGGCGAGAACGCCTTGATTTAGGTGACAATCAGGCGGAGGAAGAATTAAAATTGGCAGTAAACATTTCTGATGCCGTTACGAGTATTGTCCGTGACTTACAAGTTAGGCCTAAATACATTGTCGCAAAAGGCGGCATCACATCGAGCAGTATCGGCACGAAAGGGTTGGCTGTTAAGCGCGCTGAAGTGCTAGGACAAATACAACCAGGTATTCCTGTATGGAAAACAGGGAACGAAAGCAAATTTGCAAATGCGACGTACATTATTTTTCCTGGCAATGTTGGCCGGCCCGAAACATTAAAAGAGGTTGTAGAAGAGTTAGAACAATGATAAACAGCTAGTGATTGCCGATTCTTTATGGGCCCGAGATTTGCAAAAATGGCATAATGATAGGAAGCTAAGGAGCGATCAATCAACGTACTTAAGATAAAAAAGGAGTGCCATAACTGGGGCACTCCTTTTTGGTTATACAACTGCTTGTGCTGCTGCGTGTTTCCGTTCAGCATGTTCTTGCTTAGCTTTTGCCAGCAATTCTGGCTCGGTTAATAGCTGAAAGCCGATAAGGGCTAGGCCTTTTGCTCCGGTAATGAGCGCTTGATTGCCTTGGGGCGAAGCGGCAGCTTCCCGGAAGGCAACCGTGTGGCCGACTAAATCGTCTGGGCCGATTTTAATGTAAGGGTGTATCGTAGGCACCACTTGGCTAATATTGCCTGTGTCCGTGGAGCCGAGACCGTCACGTTCGTCTGTTTGGACGTCTTCGCCTAGCTCTTTAAAAATGGATACAAATCGTTCGTTTAAGACATCGTTTGGCAGCAGGTCGTCGACTTTGTTTTGGAACTCAACAATTTCAAGAGTTGCCCCTGTAGCAAGGGCAGCCCCTTGGGCAATCGCATCGATTTTTTGGCGGATGATGTCTGTTTTTGGACGTGTATTGGCGCGAATGTAAAAGCGTGCCCGTGCATAGTCAGGGACAATATTAGCCGCGTCGCCTCCGTCAGGAATGATGCCATGAATGCGCACATCATCGGTCACATGCTGGCGCAATGCATTAATGCCATTAAAAAGTTGAATGACCCCATCAAGGGCGTTAATGCCTTTTTCAGGCGCACCGGCAGCATGAGCTGGCTTGCCATGAAACACATAATCGACAGGGTCGACAGCGAGAGAACGGCCTGATACTCGTGTCTCTCCGCTAGGGTGGATCATCAGTGCAGCGTCGATGCCAGCTAAGAGCCCTTCACGGACAAAGCTGCCTTTCGCGCTGCCGTTGTCGCCGCCTTCTTCAGCTGGTGTACCGAGAACGACGACACGCCCACCTGATTCATGGAGTTGTTCCCCTAAGGCAATGGCTGCAGCGACGCTTGTAGTGCCGATAATGTTATGGCCGCAGGCATGGCCAATGCCAGGCAAGGCATCGTATTCAGCTAGAAAAGCAATGGTTGGTCCAGCTGGGTCGCCCTTTTCGGCAAAAAAGCCGGTTTTGTGGCCAGCCACATCGAGTTTGACACTAAAGCCAGCGGATGTAAGGAGCTCCGTTAGTTGGGAAGAAGCAAACACTTCTTCATTGCCGATTTCAGGGTTTTCATGGATTTGCTGGCTTGTGCGAATAAAGATTTCTGCTTGGCTGTCAATCGCTGATTCAATTGCTTGCTTTGCAAAAGTATAGGTCGGCATTGGTTTCGCTCCTTAACGTGGATAACTGTTTAACTCATCCAGTGAAATGTAGGTTGGGATAGTGGCGCCTGCGTATTCTTCTTCAATAAACGTCTTGACTTCATCACTTTGGTAAATGTCGACAATGCGCTGTAGGACAGGGTTGTCTGCGTCTTCGCTTCGTGCCGCTATGATGTTAATGTACGGCGTAGCTGTTTCGCTTTCCAAGGCAATCGCATCTTCAGGTGGAACGAGCCCGGCATCAACGGCAATGCCATTATTGATGAGGGCTGCATCCACGTCTTCCATGAGACGAGGAGCGTTGCCAGCGACAATTTCCGTTAATTTAATGTTTTTTGGATTGTTTTTAATTTGGTCAACGCCGCTTGTAACGCCGAAGTCATCTTCTAGTTCAAGCAGGCCTGCTTCTTGCAAGAGCATTAAGTTGCGTGCTTGGTTCGTCGCTTCTTTATCAATGGTAATCTCGGCACCATCAGGAATGTCGTCAACTGAATCATACTTAGTGGAATAAAGCCCCATTGGCGCAAGCACTGTAGAACCGATCGCTGTTAAGTCAAGGTCATGTTCTTCGATAAAGTGGTCAAAATAGGAAATCGTTTGGAATGCATTGGCGTCGATTTCGCCGTCGGCTAGAGCCTGGTTTGGCTGGACGTAGTCATTAAAACGAACAATTTCAATTTCAATGCCTTCTTCAGCAGCAATGTCAGCAATGAAGTCCCATTGCGGCGTATCTGTGCCAGTAACGCCAATTTTGACGCTAACAGGATTGTCGGGGCTGTAGTCCGTCGTTTCGTCTAAGCTGTCTGCGCCAGCATTGCAAGCAGTGAGGGCAAATGCGGCTAAAATGGAAAGCGATGCGGTCGTAACTGTCTTTTTCATAGATGGTTTCTCTCCTCTTTCATATCTGTAGGTCTCTTTATCGTCTACGGACGCGTTTCGATGAAATGTTTCCTAAAGATTGCAAGCCTTGGACAATGACAATTAACAACAATACTGTGATGAGCATCGTGCCATTGTCAAAACGCTGGTAGCCATATGTGATCGCTACGTCGCCAATTCCGCCTGCGCCAATTGCTCCTGCCATCGCTGTCGCGCCAACAAGACCGATCGTCGCTGTTGTTAAGCTGAGAAGCAAAGAAGACAGCGCTTCGGGTAAGATGAAGCGAAAAATAATTTGCGCTTTTGATGCGCCCATTGCGTCAGCGGCTTCAATAATGCCAGGTTCCACCTCAAGCAGCGAGTTTTCAATTAACCGGGCAATATAAGGGCCGGCGTAAAACACGAGCGGCACAATCGCGGCCGTCGTTCCAATCGCAGAGCCCATCAAAAAACGGGTAAAGGGAATCAGCGCCACCAACAAAATGATAAAAGGCACAGAGCGGAGCACGTTAATGATTGGGTTGAGCGTATGGAACACAAAGCTGTTTTCGAGTATGTGCCCTGGCCGAGTAACAACAAGGGTAACACCAAGCAAAATGCCGATCACCCCAGAAAACAACAAGGACCAGCCGACCATATAGACAGTTTCATATAAGGATTCGAGCAATAGCTCGCTTGTAATATTAGGGCGAATTGCTTCAGGCAGCCACTCGAGCATCGCCTGTCACCTCCTTCGGTTGAAGCGGATGCGATTTTAAGTAATTGGATGCTTCTGCAAGTATTTCTGGTTCTGCCCGTAAGTCGAAGTAAATCCGCCCAAACGATGTGCCTTGAATGTCGTTCATTGTCGCATGCAAAATGTCAACTTCAATGCCAAATGTCTGGATTAACGAGCGCAGCAAATCTGAGTGGGAGCTATCGCCTGTGACAGTCACTTCATAAATGCGCCGGTTCGGTTCTTTCTGCTGCAGCGCTTCTTTGACACGGGCAGGCAGGCCAGTCGGGATAATGGAGCGGACGAATTTTTCCGTTGTCGGATGTTGTGGACTTGAAAAAATCGACAACACCGATCCTTCCTCGATGATGCGCCCCTTTTCCATAACGGCGACTTTATCGCAAATCTCGCGAATGACCGACATTTCGTGTGTAATCATTAAAATCGTAATGTTGTATTCAATGTTTATTTTCTTTAATAGGTGTAAAATCGAGCTTGTCGTATCTGGATCAAGAGCGGAAGTGGCTTCATCGCAAAGCAACACTTCTGGGTTCGTCGCAAGCGCTCTGGCGATGCCGATCCGCTGTTTTTGCCCTCCAGACAATTGTTCTGGATAGTTATCTGCCTTGTCGGATAAACCGACAAATGACAGGAGTTCGGTAACTCTTTTGCGAATGTCCGCTTTTGGCGTTCTTGTCAATTTTAATGGCGTGGCAACGTTGTCGAACACTGTTTTGCTTTGGAGCAAGTTAAAATGTTGAAAGATCATGCCGATATTTCGTTTTGCCTTTTGCAGTTCTCGGCTTTTTAATGTGGCCAAATTAACACCATTAATGAGGACCTCGCCAGATGTCGGTCGCTCAAGCAAGTTGGCACTTCGAATGAGCGTACTTTTCCCGGCGCCGCTAAAACCAATCACACCATAAATTTCCCCTCGGGCGACATGTAAATTCACGTTGTCGAGGGCAGTGACTGTCTGGTTGCCTGAATGAAATGTTTTTGTCACTTGTTTAAATTCAATCACGAAAATTCACTTCCTCTTAAATTAAGTAAACAGCTATGCTTACTGGGTTTTTAAGTCTTGTTCAACAACGGATTTGGCCTTCTTTTAAGAAAAACGAAAAACCCCTCTTCCTGGAAAGAAAGAGGGGTGAATGTTCAATTCAATCTCTTATCTCCCAGGACGTAGTCCTGCTGGAATTAGCACCTTCCGCTCATGGCGGGGTTGCTGAAGCATCATTGGGCCAGTCCCTCTGCTCCTCTTAATAAGAATTCGTATACAGTTAAAGTTGTTGAAATTAAGTGTAGCAAAAGCAACTTATCTTGGCAAGAGAAAATTTTTACACTTTACCGCAACAAATCGATGCGCCTTTTTCCTAAAAGAGTTTGTCGCTATAATGGAGAAAAATGGAGGAGAGCGCTTTGAACCTCATTTTTAAAGGTAACGGGCAGACAAGTGAAGATATAATCAAACGATTTTTAATCAGCGAATCGGTTTACCCAAATACGAAAACGGAACTTGAACTGTTTGGCGTCCATGTTCGTACAGTGAAGGGCTCATGGTTCTACCCAGAACATCAGCATGCTATTTATGAAATCAATTGGGTCATAGAAGGGCAGCAAATTTTTACAACGAATGGGAAGCGCCATGAACAAAATGCTGGTGACTTGGTGCTCGTAAGGCCAGGGGAATTTCACGCCAGCAAAGGTGGAAATACAGAGCCTTTCACGTATTTATGCATTCATTTTAATATTGATGACAAACTGTTTTTACCTTATTTAACCAATATCGATCCATTGTTTTTTAAAGCCAGTGGCAGCCTCGCCAAAAAAATGGCGCCATTTCTCGAACGGATTGCTAAATTGCTGGGGCACCATACCTTTGGCCTCGTCGAAAAAATGAATATGCAAGCAGTGATGTTTGAAATGCTGGGCATGCTTGCGCTGGGGCTCGAAGAGTTAGAAGGCAAGCGTCTTTCTGAACGGAGCGTTGCACTCGCCTATCAAATAGCGGAGCAAATTGAGCGCAACTTGGAGGGAGGCGGACAGTTAGAAAAAAGCAATATTGAACAAATTGCCAAAAAACTGAACATAAGTGTTTCGTATTGCAATCAATTGTTTAAAAAAGTATACCAAATGTCTCCGCGCAAGTATTGGTCCTTTAAACAGTTAAATAAAGCAAAAGCGCTGTTGGTGCAAAAAGATGTGACGATTGAAATGGTTGCCGATCAACTTGGCTATTACGATATCTCCCATTTTAGCCGCCAATTCAAACGCTGGACTGGCCTAGCACCAAGCCAGTTCCGCGCCAAACATGAGTCACTTTACTGAAAATAATTTACGAGGGAGCAGGCATGCCACAATGTCTGCTCTCGTCTTAGGAGGGAGCGTATCAGAGCTTTGCTTTCTGGCGAGTAAACGTTCGATCTGCAATTCCCCTCGTTTTCACTCTGAATCTGGCTTTTATCAGGCCCATGTTTGAAGCCCTTTTGTGCAGGTATGGGTAAATAATGCGCAGAAACGTACATGTTTTTCCCTCTAATTGGTTGGTAAAATGAAAGCGGTAACAAAAATGAATAAGGAGCGGACAAATGATACGAAACCCTGTTTTAAAAGGCTTTAATCCAGACCCGAGTATTTGCCGGGTGGGCGATGATTACTATATGGCCGTTTCCACGTTTGAATGGTTTCCCGGTGTACAAATCCACCATTCCCGTGATTTAGTCAACTGGCGCCTCATTAGTCGGCCACTTAATCGCATCAGTCAATTAAACATGATTGGCAACCCCGATTCTGGTGGTGTGTGGGCGCCGTGCTTGAGCTACTCCAATGGGAAATTTTGGCTTGTTTACTCTGATGTAAAAGTAGTGGAAGGCAATACGTGGAAAGACGGCCATAACTATCTTGTGACATGTGAAACGATTGATGGGGAATGGAGCGAGCCTATTTATTTGAACAGCTCTGGCTTTGATCCTTCTTTATTCCATGATGAAGACGGGCGCAAGTATGTGGTGAATATGGTGTGGGACCAACGGGTGTACAATCATCGTTTTTATGGAATTTGCATACAGGAATACAGCGTATTGGAAAAACGATTAGTTGGTAAACCGCAAATGATTTTTAAAGGGACGGAATTAGGGTTAACAGAAGCCCCTCACCTTTACCAGGCAAACGGCTATTATTATTTACTGACAGCAGAAGGTGGAACGAAATATGAGCATGCGGCCACAATTGCCCGCTCGAAAGATATTTATGGCCCTTACGAAGTCCATCCACAAAACCCAATATTGTCGAGCTGGGCAGATCCAAGCCATCCGTTGCAAAAAGCTGGCCATGCCTCTCTTGTAGAAACGCAACATGGCGACTGGTATATGGCTCACTTATTAGGCCGGCCCATTAAGAGGCAAGGGAAGAAGCTCTTAGAGGAGCGAGGCTTTTGCCCACTTGGCCGTGAAACGGCGATCCAAAAAATAGATTGGAAAGATGACTGGCCTTATGTTGTCAATGGCCCTTTGCCATCAGTAGAAGTCGCTGGACCAAAATTGCCAGAAGTTCAATGGCCACAAGACTATCCCGAGTGTGATCCATTTGATCACCCGGTGTTAAACCACCACTATCAAACATTGCGAATTCCATTTAATGAGGAAATTGGTATGATCGACCATGAAGCGGGCATTCTGCGCCTGTTTGGGCGGGAATCACTCCACTCCAAACATACACAAGCACTTGTCGCCCGCCGCTGGCAAAGTTTTCACTTTGACGCTGCGACGGAAGTATCTTTTTACCCAGAAACGTTTCAACAGGCAGCCGGGTTAATTTGCTATTACGATACTGAAAATTGGGTTTCGCTTCAAGTAACTTGGCATGAGCAGAAAGGACGGATTTTAGATCTTGTCCAATGCGACCATTTTCATGTCTCCCAGCCATTGCAAGGCAGCGAAATCGTTGTGCCAGAACAGGCAGCCACTGTCCACCTTAAAGTCAGCGTCCGTTACGATACATTCTCGTTTGCTTATTCTTTTGATGGCAGCCATTTTGAGGATATTGGCGTTTCTTTTGACACCTATAAACTTTCTGACGACTACATCGCCCATGGTGGGTTTTTTACAGGAGCGTTTGTCGGCATGCATTGCCAAGACACGTCAGGTGTACGCAAACATGCAGATTTCCACTCGTTTTCTTATCACGAGTTAGAGAGCAACAGTCTCAATCAAGCAGAAGGAGGTACAAGCGCTAGGAAAAGTGTGATTCATGGGTGACGGACTAGGAGACGACATACGATTGCTTGGAAAAGTGAAAAGCAAACGATATCGAAGGGGGAAGGAAGTTTATACAATCGCTTTTCGTATAAATGCTTGCCAGTCTGGCTTCCCCATTCGACGCCAACGTCGTTAGCGCGCTTTTCCACCGTGGACTTCTGCATTAGAGCAAGGGATTGGAAATAAACGAGCGAAAAAGAAAAGGGTGACTGGGAGTATGCCTATTCAAGAGAAAACTAGAGCAAGAGATACTTGCTGGCTTCCTGAAGAAGGGCAAGGGCACCGAGCCGAAAAAGTCCACATTTCCGTAGTAGGGAATGGTTTTAGATTGGACACGATTAAAAAGGTGGCGCAGACATATTTGCCACGGATATTTGCCGATGTGGACATAGTAGATGCCGAGTTTGCAAATGTAATCGTAGGAACATTTGCCGACTTGGGCCGTAGCGAACGGGTGGGCCATCAAGAAGGGTACCGTATATTCGCTGACGGCAGTCAACTAATCATTGCAGGCGATACAGAATTTGGCGTGCTATATGGCTTTTACGAGTTTCTAAAGAAAAGCCAACAAGGGTGTCCGTTGCTAACGATGGAAGCGGAAGACCAGCCTGCGATGGAAGTGCGGATGATCAACCATTGGGATAACCTGGATGGTTCGGTTGAAAGAGGGTATGCAGGGAAATCGCTTTTTTTTGACAACAATGCCTGGGGAGCGTCAGACGAAGAAATCGTCCAATATGCGGAAATGCTCTCTTCCATAGGCATCAATGCTTTGACTATTAACAATGTAAATGTCCACGCAAAAGAAACAGAACTGATTACAGAAAAGTGGCTGCCACAATTGGCAAAAGTAGCAAACTTATTTGATGCTTACCACATTACGCTTTTTTTAAGTGCAAACTTTGCCAGTCCGATGACACTGGGGCATTTGCAAACAGCGGATCCCCTTGATAAGCGTGTTGTTCACTGGTGGAAAACGCAAGTCGAGGAAATATACAAGTACATTCCTACATTTGGCGGCTTTGTGATAAAAGCCGATTCCGAACATCGGCCTGGACCATTTACATATGGCAGGACGCATGCACAAGGCGCTAATATGCTTGCTGATGCATTAAAACCATATGGTGGCGTTGTGTTTTGGCGTTGTTTTGTCTATGATTGCTTGCAAGATTGGCGTGATCGTTCGACCGATAGGGCTAAGGCGGCCTATGAGCATTTTGCTCCTTTGGATGGGACATTTGCAGACAATGTCATTTTGCAAATTAAAAACGGCCCAATGGATTTTCAAGTGCGGGAACCTGTCTCGCCCCTATTTGGAGCATTAACACAAACGAACTACGTCATGGAACTACAAATTACCCAGGAATACACCGGGCAGCAAATAGATGTTTGTTATTTGCCAATGCAATGGCAAGAAATATGGTCATTCGACACACATGCAAATGGAGAGGGCACAAAAATAGCCGACCTTCTATCTAGCCGCCAACAGGACGGAAAGGGGAAAGGCGTAACAGCTGTTTCAAACATAGGAAACAATCAAAACTGGACTGGGCATCCATTTGCCCAAGCCAATTTATACGGTTATGGCCAACTCGCCTGGAATCCTGAGCAGTGCCCAAGAAAGATTGCCGAAGAATGGGCAAAGCGGACGTATGCGCACTTGTCAGCTGAGGTGCGGCAAACAATTTGTTCGATTTTAAAGCGGTCATGGTCTGTTTATGAAGCTTATACAGCCCCTCTTGGTGTCGGTTGGATGGTCAACACAGGCCATCATTATGGGCCAAATGTAAATGGGTATGAATACTCGCCGTGGGGGACGTACCATTTCTCTGACCGAAACGGCTTAGGGGTTGACCGTACGAAAACCGGAAGTAATTACATTAGCCAATACAAACAACCTGTGGCCGAGTTGTATGGAAATGTAGCGACGTGCCCAGACGAATTGTTGTTGTTTTTTCACCATGTTCCTTATACCCATATGCTAAAAAGTGGAAAGACTGTGATCCAACACATTTATGACGCCCATTTTGAAGGTGTAGAGGAGGTTGAAGCGTTTCTAGAAGCATGGGAGGGACAGAAGGAAGCAATGCCTGACAGTCTTTATATGCATGTAAAAGAAAGGTTTGAAGCTCAATTAGCGAATGCCCGCGAATGGCGCGACCAAGTAAATACGTATTACTACCGGATGTCGGGGATAAACGACGAACGGGGCAGAACAATTTATAAGTAAAAATCACAAAAGCTGTGCTGTCAAAGGCACTTTTCATTAGGGGACGGCGGTTCTTTTCTTGGCAGAGGGGGGACCGTAAGCGCCTGAACCTATTGTCTGTCAAATAAGTAACGTAGGAAAGCTCGTTTATCAAAGTTAGGGGAGGGTTACATGGCAGGGATAGACAAAGCTAGAAATGCGCATGTTTTGACAGGGACAAAAATGCGTAAGCTGACACGATTAAGAACGGTTATTCGGAAAGATTGGCAACTATATTCCTTACTGCTATTACCGCTTATTTACTTAATAATTTTTAAATATGGTCCGATGATTGGAAATGTCATTGCATTTAGGCGCTTTGTTCCTGGGGGCCATTTGTTTGGGGAAGAATGGGTAGGTTTTCACTATTTTAAGATGTTTATTAATGATCCTACCTTTTGGAAGGTCTTTACAAATACGCTCATGCTTGGCGGGCTTACGTTATTGATTTGCTTTCCAATGCCAATTATTTTTGCGTTGTTATTAAATGAAATCAAGGCTAAAAAATTCAAAAAATTTGTTCAAACAGCTTCCTATTTGCCTCACTTCTTATCCATCGTGATTGTAGCAGGCATGATCTTGCAATTAACGGCTCTCAACGGTTCGATTAATGTGATCGTTGAATTCTTTACAGGTGAAAAAATTAATTTTATTCAGCAGGCTGAATGGTTTCGGACCATTTATATTACCTCTGACATCTGGCAAGGGATGGGTTGGGGTGCAATTTTATATTTGGCTGCCTTAACAACGATTGATGACTCTCTCTATGAGGCGGCAAAAATTGACGGAGCCAATCGTTGGAAGCAAACGTTGCACATTACCATTCCAGGAATTCTTCCAACGATTATTACATTGTTAATTCTAAATATTGGAAGTTTTTTGGCTGTTGGTTTCGAGAAAATTTTACTTATATACAACCCATTGACCTATGAAACGTCAGATGTCATTTCAACTTATTTGTATCGAGTAGGTCTGGAATCGAGCAACTTTAGTTATGCGACGGCGATTGGCTTATTTGAATCCATCATAGGCTTAGTACTGATTTTAACAGCGAATGGAATTTCTAGAAAGTTAACGGAAAGAAGCTTGTGGTAGGGAGGGGGAAATATGCAGGAATCCATCCAGTACAAGATTTTTAAAGTATTCAATGTGTTTATTTTGCTAGTCATTGTCTTTTGTACGCTTTATCCTTTTTTAAATGTGGTTGCACAATCTTTTAGTAGTGAAGCTTATATTAGCGCTGGAGAAGTCAATTTAATTCCAAAAGGCTTTAATATTGAAACGTATAAGACAGTGATTGAAGATAGAATGTTTTGGATTAACTATAAAAATACTGTTGTTTATACAGTGGTTGGTACAGCGATTTCCATGTTTTTTACGACGATCTTTGCTTATGCACTGTCAAAAAGACGTTTGGTTGGCCGCCGTTTTTTAACATTATTTGCCGTATTTACGATGTTTTTTAATGGAGGTTTAATCCCGAACTATCTACTAATCAATAACTTAGGATTTCATAATACCATTTGGGCGATTGTGATCCCGGGAGCGATTAGTATTTATAACATGCTTATTATGAAATCGTTTTTTGAAAATATGCCTGATGAGCTAGAAGAAGCAGCCGCAATGGATGGGATGAATACGTATGGAATTCTTCTCAAAATTGTTCTACCACTTAGTAAAGCTGTGATGGCAACAATGGTTCTCTTTTATGCAGTGGGACACTGGAATTCATGGTTTCCAGCCTTTTTGTATCTTGACCAAAAAGACTTGTTTCCCGTTACGATCTACTTGCGAAATATGATTGCTGGGGCTACTGGCGGCGCGGCAGCGGGCGCAACATCAGCAGATAATTTAATACAGATTTCAGCCAATATCAAATCGGTTACGATGGTCCTGACGATATTACCGATTTTAACTGTCTACCCGTTTGTCCAGAAATACTTTGTCTCAGGCGTGATGTTAGGGTCTGTTAAGTAAATTAAGTGCTAACGAGCAATGGTGTCAGTCATTACTGCTCAAGATAGGAAGAAGAAGCGTAGTGCTTTTCGAATAAAAAGGGAGGGAATAGAAATGAACGAGTGTCTAAAAAAGAAATGGACTGCTATTTGTCTAACGGCTTTGCTTTTACTAGTAATTGCCGGCTGTTCCAGCACAGACTCTGACGGCGAAGAAGAAATGAATTCCAAAGGGGCGATGGAATCGTATAATGTCGGCGACACATTTAAAGCTGAAGAAGCGCTTGAGTTTTCGATGATGTACAGCGACCACCCAAATTACCCTTATAAAGAGGATTGGTTGTTGTGGGAGAAAATCGAAGAACTCACAAATGTGACGCTAAATCCGACGATTATTCCAATGAGCGATTACACACAAAAACGAAACTTGTTAATTAGTTCTGGGGAATCACCACTCATTATCCCAAAAACGTACCCGGGAGAAGAGGCCTCATTTGTCCCTTCTGGAGCGATTCTTCCTGTAAGTGACTATATGGATAAAATGCCCCATTTTAGAGATAAAATTGAGAAATGGGAAATGGAAGATGAATTAGAAACGCTGCAACAAAGTGACGGAAAATTTTATCTTCTTCCAGGCTTGCATGAGAACGTATGGCCAGAGTATACATTGATTGTGCGAACCGATATTTTTGAGGAAAATAATATTGCGCTGCCAACTACTTGGGACGAATTGTACGAAGCAATGAAGAAGCTAAAAGAGATTTATCCCGATGTCACTCCATTTTCCGACCGCTATGAATTTAACAGCACTCTAAGCATTGCCGCAACAGGCTTTGGCACGAAGGCAGGCTGGGGTTTTGGCAATGGCTTAACCTATGATAAGTCAAAAGATCAATTTGTTTATAGCGCAACGACAGACGAATACAAAGAACTGTTGACATATTTCAATAAATTGGTGAAAGAAGGCCTTTTAGATAAAGAAAGCTTTACACAGGGAGATGAACAAGCTACCCAAAAATTTGTTTCTGGAAATTCCTTTATTATTAATGGAAATGCCCAAGATGTTGTGACATATAGAACAAGCATGGACAAATTACTAGGTGAAGGCAATTATTCAATTGCAAAAATAACGGTGCCAGGCGGCCCTGCCGGCCATTTAATGGCTGGCAGCCGCTTCGAGAATGGCGTCATGATCTCGTCTAAAGCAAAAGAAAGCGAAAACTTCGAAGCGCTGCTGCAATTTATTGATTGGCTTTATTACAGTGATGAGGGGCAAGAATTTACAAAATGGGGTGTGGAAGGCACGACCTACACGAAAACAGATGGGGTGCGAAATTTAGTAGACGATGTAAATTACAATGGATTAAACCCTGACGGAACGACAGATTTGCGCGTTGATTATGGTTTCTCTGGCGGCGTCTTTGCTTATGGAGGGACTACAGAGCTGCTCCATTCGATGTTTACTGAAGAAGAAATCAAATTTCAAGAGGATATGGCAAACATAAAAACGACGATTCCTTTAGAACCGCTCATTCCTTATACAGCAGAGGATAGAGAACAGGCGACATTATTGAGCACACCATTAAAGGATTATACAGACCAAAATACATTAAAGTTTATTTTGGGGGAACGTGATTTAAATGAATTTGACACGTTTGTAACAGAGTTGGAAGGACAAGGATTGCAAAGGTATGTCGACCTCGCCAACCAAACATACCAAGACTATAAGCATAACTGATCGGAGTATTCGAGGTTGTCCTTCTCCTTTGAAGGGCAGCCTTTGCCTATCATGTTATTACATAAATGAAATCACTAAGGAAGGGGTGAACGGATATGGAAGATAAAAAAGAATATGGTCAAGGAATCTTGTTTACGGTGACAAACTATATTTATTGGTTTCTTTTGACAAATATCTATTTTATCTTAATGAATAGCGTATTTTTATTCTTCTTCATGACATTGCAACCTACTTTCTCCAACATCCTTTTATACTTTTTGGCATTGATACCATCAGGACCTGCGATTGCTGCGATGTGCTATTCAATGGAGAAGCTTGTGAGAACGAAGGAGTTGTCCCCTACACGGGATTTTTTTGAAGGTTATAAAAAAAATCTAAAAGATACATTTTCCATCTGGTTGCCTATGCTCGTCATCTGCTTTATTTTATTAGTCGACTTCCACTATTTTCGCCAATCGCCATCACACATAAGTCAAATTGGGTCGACAATCCTAGTTGTTCTGTTGATTATGTGGGCAATGGTAATGTTAAACGTTTTAGTAATCAATGCGCGCTACAAATTCAGGGTGCGCGATCTGTTCAGGTTGTCGATTTATTATGGTTTTACGAAAGTGAAACAAACGACAGGAAATTTGTTAATCTTATTTATCGTTGGAGTCATCACGGCTAGCACAACGAATTTTTTTATCCTGTTTACAGGAAGTGTAATTGTTTTCTTGATTGTGTTAAATATGAAAGCCGTTTTTGCCGATATTGAAGACCACTTTTTGGTGACGCCCTCAAAAGGGAAACAATCAAGAGCTTAAATAATTTCTTGCTTTTATAACATAAAGTAACATCTTACGGAGGGACAGCGAATAAGCAAGCGTTCGGTCTATCTCCGGAAGGATAAAGGGGATCTAGTTTTATATATTTTCCTCGAAAAGGTTTGCATCATGTCGATCTGTGGAATTATATAGGTAGAAAGATCGACAGGAGGGATAGGCAAAATGGACGAGAAAATTTTTATTAGTCCAAGCAAGTATGTGCAAGGCAGAGGGGTTCTCGACAAGACAGGGGAATACGTGAAAGACTTAGGCAAAAAGGCGCTGCTTATAGCTGATGAATTTGTCTGGGGGATAGCTGCAAACCGAGTGGCGGACAGCTTGAAAGAAGTTGGGCTTGACGTGGTGGAAGTCACATTTGAAGGTGAATCGTCAGAAGCGGAAATTAAGCGGATTGTAAAAAAGGCCGAAAGCGGAGGCGCTGATATTATCGTTGGAATCGGCGGCGGAAAAACATTGGACACAGCTAAAGGGGTTCGAGATCGCTTGAAAGGTGCCGCCTGTGCCATTGTTCCGACCACGGCTTCAACCGATGCGCCGACAAGCGCTTTGTCGGTCATCTATTCAGAGGACGGTGTGTTTGAACGCTATTCCTTTTATAGCAAGAACCCAGATATGATCCTTGTCGATTCGACAGTCATTGCTAGTGCTCCGCCGAAATTTTTAGCAGCAGGCATTGCTGATGCTCTTGCTACTTGGGTCGAGGCTCGAGCTTCTTTTGAAGGGCGCGGCACTACAATGGCAGGAGGAAAAGCAACCATCGCTGGGTTAGCGATTGCTGAGAAGTGTGAGCAAGTTTTATTTGATTACGGGTTGCTTGCTTATGAAGCCAATAAACGGGGAGTTGTTTCCCACGCCCTTGAACAAGTCATAGAAGCCAATACACTGTTAAGCGGCCTCGGGTTTGAAAGTGGGGGTCTCGCATTGGCGCATGCTGTCCATAATGGTTTTACCGTGCTTGATGGCGATATCCATCATCTAAGCCACGGGGAAAAGGTCTCGTTTGGCATATTGACACAACTAGCGTGGGAAGACCGCAATCAATTCGAGATTAACCGTTACATTCAATTACTGTCAAAACTTGGTTTGCCTGTGACATTTAAAGACCTCCATATTGAAGAAATAAGCCGCGATGAGTTATTAAAAGTCGCACAAACAGCTTTGCAAGAAGGCGAAAGCAGCCATAACTTGGCAAGCGTTCCTTCTGCCGATGCCCTCGTTGATGCCATGGTTGCTGCAGACCAGTATTCCATTGCCTATCTCGGAAAATAAATCAATAGAAGAAGAGCCGCTATCGAATTCCGATTCGGCTCTTTTTTTGCCATAAACTCGAGTCTGATTAAATTGGGTAATGAGAAAAAACAGAACTAATGTTCTCCTTTTCTTTTGTTTTTGGTAGAATAAAATAAGAGTGAACAACATGGACGGGCATCAAATTGTAAAGGAGGCGATCTACTTGGAGGAAAGAGAACTGTTAAAATTGATTTTGGAAAAAACGGTGGCCACGGAAAAGAATGTCAAGGAATTAGCTGCCCGTTTGGGTGGGTTGGAAAAGCGTTTTGACAGTTTAGAAGGGCGTATTGATGGGCTAGAAAAGCGTTTTGACGGTTTAGAAGGGCGTATTGATGGGCTAGAAAAGCGTTTTGACGGTTTAGAAGGGCGTATTGATGGGTTAGAAAAGCGTTTTGACGGTTTAGAAGAACGTATTGATGGGTTAGAAAAGCGTTTTCAACGGGTAGAAAACGACGTGAATAAGTTGAAAGAAGAACAAGGCATGATCAAACAAGCAGTGATGGAAACGAACAAAAATGTGAAACAGTTATTGGAGAACCAAAAATCAACCTATGAAATTTTGAGCGAACATGACGTGGCGATCCGAGCAATCCGCAGGCGAATACAAAAGTTGGAGGCGTAACGTCAGAGTAGTAAATAGAACAAGGTCGCTTAACATGGGCGATGCAAGTAGACGGAGGTTCATAAGTCTATGAACGGTGGGCAACGAAAGGTGCGTGCGCCTGTCTACAGTCTGAGCCGCCAAGGATCATTTGGCGGCTTTTTAGCGTCTATTGTGGATTAGAATGGTAAGCGCAGCTACCATTAATATAAGTGGCGCAAAGTTTTGTTTTTGTTGCAAATGGATGACCTGTCCAAACCGCTAGATCAGCGTCTTTTCCTACTTCGAGTGAGCCGACGCGGTTTGAGATGCCGGCTAATTCTGCAGCAGTGCGAGTAATGCTTGCGAGTGCGGTTTCAGAGGAAAGTCCGTATTTGACTGCTTCCGCTGCGCAGACGGATAAATATTGAATAGGCGTAAAAGGATGGTCTGTCATAATTGCAAATGGGATGCCTGCTTCGTCCATTAGGGCAGGGCTTTTAGGAGTGCTGTTCCGCAATTCATATTTAGAAGCAGACATCATAAATGGACCGAGTGTGACCGCCACCCCTGCTTTTTTGATCGCATCGATCATCATATAGCCTTCTGTCGCATGCTCGAGATGGAGCTTGACGCCAAATTCATTGGCAATGCGAAGAGCAGTTGCAATGTCGTCGGCACGATGGCAGTGGAGGCGGAGCGGCATGCTGCCATTTAAAACTTCAATAAACGGCCACAGCTCTTGGAGATCAACACTGAGTTCCTCTTTTGACAAGTGCCGATAAGGCAAAGCTTTCAAGAAGCCATTGCGGATAATCGAAGCAACTGCCATACGTGTGAATGGCTTTTTGCGGTATGTTTGCCCGAATACATTTTTAGGGTTTTCGCCTAGAGCGCCTTTCAGCCCGCTTCGTTTTATTAAGAGTCGCTCCTCTAATGTAGCGCCAGCTGTTTTCAAAATGGACCAAATGCCGCCAATCGGGTTGGCGCTTCCAGCCCCCGTTTGTACAGTGGTAACGCCGCCACGCACGGCATCTTGGAAGGAAAAATGGTCTAAATGGATGCCGTCCGTTGCCTCCATGAGGGGGGTGAACGGTTCAGAATATTCATTGGCATCGTTTACGTCCTCTGTCACTTCAGCCCAGATCCCGACGTGGGTGTGGATATCAATGAGACCTGGCGTTATAACCATCCCTTTTGCCTCGACTTCTTTTGTGCCAGCTGGTACATTCAGATGGCGGCCAAGCGCTGAAATTTTGCCATTAGCGACGTAAAGATCTCCTGATTGGATAACCGTGAAATCGGTATCGACTGTATACAAATCTGCGCCACGAAATACTGTATTCATCGCTGTTCCTTCTCCTTTTCATAACAGAGTTTGCCACTTACAAACGTGTGGGTGACGGAGCTTGTTAACGATAAAGGATCGCCATTCCAAATGGCAATGTCAGCTTGCTTTCCTGCTGTAATCGAGCCAGTTTTGTCAGAGATCCCTAAGCATTCGGCAGTGGCAAGTGTAAGGGCGTTTAATGCGTGTTTTTCGTCCAAACCTTCACGTACGGCCAGCGCGGCCTCTAATTTTAAGTTCCGCACAGAAGTGGTAGGGTGGTCTGAAATGATCGCATGGGGGATGCCTAATAAAACAACTTCTTTATGAAAGGAAGGGCACAATGTTTGTTGTTCGTGACGCTCCCGCGCTTGGAACATCGGCCCTGCAAATAGAGACGCCCCCCGTTGTTTTAACTCGTTCAGTTGACGTTCATTGGCGCCTGTACCATGGACAAGCGTCAATGTAAATGCATACTCCTCTTGGAGGCGCAACGCTGTGTCAATGTCAGTCCCGTGGTAAGCGCGGATAAATACGTTTGCTGGCGTGCCGTGTTTGTCAAAGTAACGTCGCAAGGAAGCGGCAATGCCCATTCTCGTTAATGGTTGATTTGTCTGTTGTTTAAATGTACGTTTAGGAATGTCACCAAGTGAAAAAGCATGGCCAAACGAAGGCGTAATCGCCATCTCATCCACAGTTACTCCGTCATGCTTCACGATCGCGGTTTGTGCGCCGATCACGCTCCCTGGTCCGGAAGCGACGTGGGATACCGTCACGCCATTGGCAAGCGCTTCTTTAAAGGCAGCGTCGAAAGGATAAATGCTGTCGATGATTCGATAAGGAGCCAAGTCGTCGCTTTGTGCGGTTTCTGTCTCATCCTCGCCTTCCCAGCGAATACCGATTTCTTTTGCGCCAATTTGGCTAAATCCATCTATAAAACCCGGTAGAACATAGTGGTCGCCTACATCGATAACCACGCAGTTGTCAGGGAGCGATGCGTGATAGGGAAGCAATGCCTCAATGGACGGGCCTTGGAGCAGAATCGTTTTCGCTTGATACGCAGCTAAATCGGAATCGTAGACGTGGGTAGAACGAATAGCTGTATACATTAGAGAACATCCTTTCTAACATGATGGCTACTTTGGGGCATGTACAAAAGAAGAGAAGCGCGTTTGTTCGCTTCTCTTCTAGATGCATTAGTCAACGGAGACATTGGTACCGTAAGGCGTAACGATGCGGATAGAACCGTCTGGGCTAACGTTAAAGCCGTGAACGCGGGAGGAAACGCCAGCCGCTGTTTCCGTATTATCAAGTTCGATCCGGGGGACATCGGCCATAATGAGTTCAAGTGCTTCTTGATAAATCGCTGCACGTTCTTCTTGGTCATCTGTTTCCGACGTCGCTTTTGTGAGCAACGCATCGACTTCCTCATTTTTGTAGCCTTTTCCGTTTCCGAGCGCGCCAATTTGGTCGCTATGGAACAGCTGGTACAAATAGAAATCAGGGTCAGGATACCATGTCCATCCGCCAATCGACATTGGTGCTTGGCCTTTAGAGACGATGTCGGAATAAGTGCCCCATTCCACTGTGTTGATCGTTAAGTTAACACCGATCTCTGCCATTTGGTTTTGGAAAATTGTCGCGTATGGGACGCGGCTCTCTGCTACGTAAATTTCGGTATCGAAGCCATCAGGATAACCTGCTTCGGCCAAAAGCTCTTTTGCTGCTTCTGGGTCATAGGAAGGCGCTAAGCTTTCTTGTGCTTCATCATAGCCCCATGATTGACGCGGAATTGGCAAATAAGAAACTTCTGCCCCACCCCATTGGTACACACCGTCTACCATTTCTTGCACGTTCGTGCCTTTGTAAATGGCCTCACGTACTTTCGGGTCTGCTGTCGGTCCTTCGACGTTGTTTAAATCCAAGTATGTTGTTGCCAACCCAGGTACAGATAAAAGTTCTAAGTTGCCGTCTTGTTCAATCAATTCCCGGTCTTGTCCTTTCACATCAGTGGCAATATCAATATCGCCTGAACGCAAGGAATTTGTCATCATAGTTGGATCAGGAATGATTTGAAAGTTTAACTGGGCTAAGTTAGGTGTCTCCCCCCAGTAATTTTCATGACGTTCTAGCTTCACCATTTGGTCTTGTTGCCATTGTTCCAGTGTAAAAGGGCCTGTTCCGACCAAGTGTGAGCCAAAACTATCCCCGTGGCCTTCCACTTCTTCTTTTGGAACAATCACATTGCCGGCATCGGTTAAAACAGCCAATAAGGCAGAGTTTGGTGCGTTTAAAATAAGCTTGACTTCTGTGTCGTTAATAACTTCGACTTCTTCTACCATACGGAGGCGGTTTAAAGCCGATTCGTTCGCTGAACGTTCCAAACTATATTTTACATCTTCCGCTGTCATTTTCCGGCCGTCTTGGTAGTCGCCTGGTTGGAAGTAAACGTCGTCGCGCAACTTAAAGGTGTAGCTCATTAAGTCGTCAGCAGCTTCCCATTCGGTTGCCAAGGAAGGTATGATTTCGGTTAGATCTTCGTTATAGACGACGAGCGTGTCAGCAACGTTGCGAATAATATGACTTTCATATTGGCCAGAGTAATCAACTGGATCAAACGTTTTCGGATTGGCTGATAAACCTATTGTCAATGTGCCATCGGCATTTGCACTGGCGCCGCCATTGCTAGCATCGCCTTCTGAAGCCGTATCGCTTCCCCCTCCGCCACAAGCACCTAATGCAAACAGCGAAGCTGCCAAAAGGAATGGAAGTGCTGTTTTTTTCATTTTGCTGATATCCCCCTTGTGTGTTTCTAATAGTGAAACATTGATTCTGAAAATTCCTACGCTCACTTTAGCGCAAGAAGTCTGAAAAGTAAATGGTTATTTTTTCAGATTTTTATTTTATCCGTCTATTTTTAAGGGTTTTCATTTAAAAAACCAATTAAACAAAGGGTTTTTCACTGTCAGATTTTCTGACGGCGAAAATTAAACTTTCTGAAATACAGAAAATTAACCATTTACAAAGGTCGTTGTTATGCTATAATCAGCTTTAAATTTCAGATAACGAATCAATGATTCAATTTTTACTAGGGGGATCGTCATGATTCATTTTGTCGGCAAACGGTTGTTGGATTTAATCCCAACTTTATTCGTCGTTTCATTGGTTATTTTTATCATTACCCGACTCTTGCCCGGGGATCCGGCAAGTGTCATGCTTGGTCCACAAGCAAGTGTAGAAGACGTGGAAGCATTAAGAGGCGAACTGGGGCTAGACCAGCCGTTTTTTCAGCAGCTTCTCCACTATTTCAAAGACTTGCTCCAGCTTGATTTTGGCACATCTGCCTATTATAACGAACCAGTCTTGTCTTTAATCATGGACCGTTTTCCCAACACATTGCTGCTCGCCGTCTCCGCACTGGCCATTGCTTTGTTAGTCGGTGTGCCGGCTGGAATGATAGCCGCAGCAAAACGAAATTCTGTCATTGATTACCTTGTCACATTCGGTTCCCTTGTCGGTGTATCGATGCCTGTTTTTTGGCTTGGCGTGATGTTTGTGCTTTTTTTCAGCGTCCAGCTTGGCTGGTTGCCAGCAACAGGGATGGGCTCACTTGACAACGGCCTGTGGGATTTCTTTAAATACTTGCTTCTCCCTAGTGTGACACTCGCGACGATACCAATGGCTGAGTTTGCCCGTATTACTCGTTCCAGCATGCTTGAAGTAGGGGCGCAGGACTATATTAAAACGGCACGGGCAAAAGGATTAAAAGAATTTTGGGTCATCAGCAAACATGCGTTTAAAAATGCGTTGACGCCTTTGTTGACTGTAACGGGTATGCAAGTGTCGATGTTACTAGGGGGCGCGGTGTTGACAGAGACGATTTATGCGTGGCCAGGAATGGGGCGAATGATTGTTGATGCAATCGACAAACGTGACTTTATTGTTGTCCAAGGGTCTGTTTTGTTTATTGCCCTCATTTTCGTATTAGTGAATTTAGTCGTTGATTTATTGTACAAAGTCGTTAACCCGAGAGTCGACTTAAATGGCTCAAAAGGAGGAACATCCTAATGGAACAGCCGCCTGTCATCGAACAACAACAACCGGTTTCGTTTGAAGAAAGAAACAAATTCCGATTTTTTCGCAAACTTCTTAAAAACAAACTGGCTGCCATTGGGATGGCGATTATTGTCATGATGGTCATTCTCGCCTTGTTTGCTCCTTTGATCGCAACTCATTCTCCAAATGCGATGGATGCCGCCAATTCGCTTAAACCTGCAGGGTCAGGCGGCCATTTGCTTGGGACCGACAATTATGGCCGTGACTTGTTTTCGCGCATCGTCTATGGCTCACGGATTTCTCTTATTGTTGGCTTAGGTTCCATTGTCCTTGGAGCGCTTGTCGGTACATTCCTTGGCTTAATTGCTGGATTTTATGGAGGAAAACTAGACTCAATCATTATGAGGACAATGGACGGTCTATTTGCATTTCCATTTATTTTGCTAGCGATTTCACTTATGGCTGTCCTCGGTCAAGGGCTTGTCAATGTCATCATCGCAATTGGCATTGCAAGTGTTCCCGGATTTGCGCGGATAATTCGTGGCCAAGTCCTATCTGTAAAAGAAGAAGAATTTATTGAAGTGACACGCTCTCTTGGCGCTAAAAATGGCCGAATTATGTTTTCGCATATTTTGCCAAACTGCCTTGCCCCTTTAATTGTATATGGAACAATGAGCATTGCTGGCGCTGTCATTTCTGAAGCTGCGCTTAGTTTTCTCGGTTTAGGCGTGCAGCCGCCTACGCCATCTTGGGGCAGCATTTTGAAAGATGGGACAAGCTATCTGGTGTTGTCGCCTCATATGGCATTGTTTTCTGGATTAGCAATTTTAGTGACTGTACTCGGGTTTAACTTGTTCGGCGATGGGCTTCGTGATGCCTTAGACCCGAAAATGAAAGTATAGGAGGGAGCTCATGGAAAAACGAGAACGTTTATTGGAAGTAGACAATTTGCATGTTCATTTTCGCTCTTCCGCCCATACAGTCAAAGCGGTAAATGGTGTTAGTTTTACACTTCATCGCGGGGAAACAGTCGGCATTGTCGGCGAGTCGGGTTCTGGGAAAAGCGTCACGGCCACTTCGCTTTTACGGCTATTGCCATCGCCACCCGCGAATTATCCAAAAGGTGTAATTCGTTACAACGGCGAAGATTTGCTAAAGTTGCCTGAAAAACGGATGCGCAGCATCCGCGGCAATGAAATTTCAATGATTTTCCAAGATCCGATGACGTCTTTAAATCCTGTATTTACAGTTGGCGATCAAATCATGGAAGTGATTCGCCTTCACAATGGGCTTAGCAAAAAAGAAGCAAAAGAACGGGCAGAGGAAATGTTGCGCCTTGTTGGCATTCCAGAGCCGAAAAAAAGGCTCTCGATGTATCCACATGAGTTTTCAGGGGGAATGCGCCAGCGTGTGATGATTGCCATTGCGCTAGCATGCAACCCAAAATTGCTTATTGCTGATGAGCCGACAACGGCTCTCGATGTAACCGTGCAAGCGCAAATTTTAACGTTGATGAAAGAGCTGCAGCAGCAATTTAATACCGCCATTATTATGATCACACACGACTTAGGCGTTGTATGGGAAAGCTGCGACAAAGTGATTGTCATGTATGCTGGCAGCGCGGTGGAAACAGCGTCTGCTAAAACGCTTTATGACAATCCACAACACCCGTATACATGGGGGTTGTTTGATTCGCAAATTTTATCAACAGTCAGCCAACAAGAACGGCTTCACCCGATTCCTGGTTCGCCTCCTGATTTACGTGCTGAAATGAAAGGTTGTTCATTTGCCAACCGTTGCCCTTATGCAAAAGCGGTGTGCCAAGAGAAAAAGCCGGAGCTTATCGAAACCGAGGAAGGGCACCAAGTGGCTTGTCATTTTCAGACAAAAGACAAAACGCTCGAACGGAAGGAGAGAGTGTTGGCATGACTGAACCGATTTTGAAAGTCGAACAGGTAAAGAAGCATTTCCCGATCAAAAAATCGTTGTTGAAGCGGGAAACGCAAACGGTCAAAGCGGTCGACGGCGTTAGTTTTGACCTATTTAAAGGGGAAACGCTCGGTGTGGTTGGCGAATCTGGCTGCGGCAAATCAACGCTAGCTAGGTTGATCAATCAACTGATTCGGCCGACGGAGGGGACCGTTCACTTTCATGGTAAAAATTTAGCTGGCCTTTCTGCAGCTGAAGTTCGAAAAGTGCGTAAACATATCCAAATGGTGTTCCAAAACCCGTATGCCTCGCTGGATCCACGTAAAACCGTTGGCCAACTCATTATGGAGCCACTTGTCATCCATGGCGTTGGCACGAGGGATAGCCAAAAAAAGCGGCTTTATGAGTTGCTTGAAACAGTCGGGCTGAATGAAGGACACGCCAAACGTTACCCACACGAATTTTCAGGCGGGCAACGACAACGCATCAATATTGCCCGGGCGTTAGCACTTCATCCTGACATTATTATTTGCGATGAACCGGTCTCCGCTCTGGATGTCTCTGTCCAAGCGCAAGTCATCAATTTGTTAAAGGATTTGCAAAGTGAGTTCCAATTGACATACGTATTTATTTCCCATGATTTAAATGTTGTCCGTTATATGTGTGACCGGATTGCCGTCATGTATTTAGGGAAAATCGTGGAAATGGGCACATATGAACAAATTTACCATCACCCGAAACACCCTTATACGAAAGCGCTGTTGTCAGCTGTTCCGAAAGAAAGCCCATTTGAACAAAAACAGAGAACGATTTTATCAGGCGATGTGCCGAGCCCGGTCAATCCGCCGCCAGGATGCCCCTTCCACAAACGTTGCCCAGAGGCGATGCCGTCTTGCCAGGAAGTGGCCCCTACGCTCATTAAACAAACGAATGGCCAGCAAGTCGCTTGCCATTTGATGAACGACACCGAGGAGGAAGCAATATGCCATTAAATCATGTTTTGCGTTTGTATAACATTATGGACGACCCCCGTGTATCAGGAGAGAAGGTCGCTGCTTATTTAAAGGAGGTTTCGCCTCATGCAGATGTCGACATTTCACGCGTCGATGGGGAAAAGGGCTCAACAGACTTTGTTAAAGTCCATGTTCGTGGAAGGCACGGTCG
Organism: Shouchella rhizosphaerae; assembly: GCF_900142675.1. Taxonomy (GTDB): domain Bacteria; phylum Bacillota; class Bacilli; order Bacillales; family Bacillaceae_D; genus Shouchella; species Shouchella rhizosphaerae. The sequence goes on from NZ_FRBS01000006.1 coordinate 340,627, forward strand.
CTCAGCAGGAGGTTCAGCGCCAACCATGGGTATCATTGGAAGGCTTGGCGGAATTGGAGCCCGTCCAGAACGGACAGGCTTTGTCTCCGATGGGGACGGTGCTCTTGCAGCGATGTCAGCAGCGGCGAAGCTTCTAGACATGCAAGAGAGAGGCGACTTTTTGGATGGGGACGTTATCCTGACCACGCACATTTGCGGCAATGCGCCAACACAGCCCCATGATCCAGTTCCGTTTATGGGTTCGCCAGTGGATATCTTAACTATGAATCATTATGAAGTCGACCCAGCCATGGAAGCGATTTTGTCCATTGATACGACGAAAGGAAACCAAATTACAAACCATAAAGGCATTGCCGTAACGCCGACTGTAAAAGAAGGGTATGTGTTACGGGTAAGCGAAGATTTGCTGTTTCTCTATAGCCAGTCAACGGGAATATTGCCTGTTACGTTGCCAATTACCACACAAGATATTACGCCTTATGGAAACGGGGTTTACCATATCAACAGCATTCTGCAGCCGGCTGTCGCTACTCAAAGTCCAGTTGTCGGCGTTGCGATCACAGCGCAAGCGGCGGTTGCTGGCTGTGCCACTGGAGCGACCCATTTGGAAGATGTCGAACAAGCAGCCCGTTTTTCGATTGAAACGGCGAAAGCATACGGCGAAGGAAATTGCCAGTTTTATAATGAAGAAGAATTTGCCTTGTTAGAAAAACTGTACGGAAAAATGACGCATTTGCAAACGTTCGGGAAAGAGGCGGCTGTAAAATGAATGTAAAAGACGAACTAATTGTTGCTGTAGAAGAAAACAAACAAGAGCTCATCGACTTAGTCTGTTCTCTTATTCAGATCAATACCGAAAACCCCCCTGGCGATACAACTGAAATAAGTCGCTTCATTGCTGATTATTTAGGCAAAGATGGAATCGATGTTACTTGGCACCAATCGAATGAACAGATGTATAATTTGATTGCAAGCATTGGCGAGGAAGGCGGAAAAGAGCTAATATATTGCGGCCATACGGACGTTGTTCCTGCTGGGGACCGGGATAAGTGGTCGTTCGACCCTTTTTCAGGCATTGTCGAAGACGGCTGGATCCTAGGACGTGGCGCTAGCGATATGAAAGCGGGCCTTGGCGGCTTGCTATTTGCGACTGCTTTGCTTAAACGGATGGGAGTGAAACTGCCTGGGAAACTTACGCTTGCAATCGTCCCTGACGAGGAAACAGGCGGAGAGTACGGAGTTCCTTGGCTCCTAGAAAGGGGCTTAATTAAGGGAGACGGTTGCTTAATTGCGGAGCCTTCTTCTCGTTTGCATCCGACAATTGGCCAGAAGGGGTCTTGCTGGTTTAAATTGGACGTTTACGGCGAAGCGGGCCATGGAAGCTTGTCCCCGCTTGCAGGCCGAAATGCGATCACCGATGCAATCAAGGCAATTGCGGCAATCCGTACCGTTTTTGACATCGACGTCGATATCCCTGAAGAAGTGAAACCGCTCCTTGCTGTTTCCCGAAAATATATGGAAGAAGTCGAAGTTGAACGTGAAAAATACAAAGAAATTCTTGAAAAAATAAGCGTCAACATTGGCACGATCCATGGGGGGACAAAATCCAATGTCATCCCTGACACCTGTACAGTCGAAGTTGACTGCCGCCTGCCGTTTGGGATTACGCAAAAGGAAGTGTATGCGTACATTGAAGCGCGCCTTGATGAGCTAGGGATTGATTATGCGATTACGCCTTTTGGATTTCGCAGCAATGCCAACCATACGCCTGCAACCGATCCAGTTTGCACAGCCATTATCAATAATATTTCCTATGTAACGAAAGAAGAAGCGTACGGCGTGATGCAGTGGGCAAGCAGCGACGCTCGCCATTTCCGTGATCACCATATTCCAGTTCTCCAATACGGGCCTGCGTATTTGCCAAGCATCCATAATTTTGACGAAAAAGTAAAAGTGGAGGACGTTGTCCTTTGTGCAAAAGTGTATGTAGCTGCTGTGATTGATTTTTTGCAACAGTAAGTGAAACGTCAGTCACCCATGGGCAGTGTTTTGATGTAAACTAGTAATAATTAAGCTTGCCGCAATGGCCTAGGAGGAGCTGTGTTAAAAACTGTACATCAAGCATTGGAGATTTTAAAAATGTTTACGAAAGAAAAGCCTGTTTGGGGAGGCAGGGAGCTGTCCAACGCTACAGGGATCAATCATACGAAAATATATCGGATACTTGAAACACTGGAAGCCCAAAACTTTCTAACGAAAGATGCAGAGACAAAGAAATATAGCCTCGGGTTTGCCGTGTGGGAGCTAGGTTCGATTATGTATGACCAGTTAAATGTAAAAGAATTGATCCGCCCAAGCCTTGCCCGTTTAACAGAGAAAACAGGCGAGTCCACGTTTCTAACAATTTTGGACGGCAAAGAAGCGCTTACGCTTGAAGTGGTTGAACCAGCCAATAAAGTCAAGTTTTCCGTGTCTGCTGGCAGCCGGGCTCCCTTATATGTAGGTGCGTCTTACCGCAGCATTTTGGCATATATGCCTGACGAGGCAATCGAGGAAGTGATTGCGGGAGGATTGAAAGCCTATACGGACAGGACGATGACGAGTGAAATTGAATTGCGCAATGAGCTGGCAACCATTCGCAAACGCGGGTTTGCTATAAGCCATGGCGAATATACGGAAGATGTTATCGCTTTGGCGATGCCGCTTTTCCATGAAGGGCGGATCGTCGGTTCCATTACGATATCCGGCCCAGCCTATCGCTTTAATGAGGAGCGTTTTGACTCCTGCTTGCCGCTATTACGGGAAGCGATTACAGACATTAGCGAAAAAATCGAACGGTACCAAATTGTGCTGAAATAAAAGGATCATATCCCAGTCTGGTGAGGCCGAACGAACTTCTAAATCAAAAACATATTTTACGAGGGAATGCAGACATCCTCTGCATTCCCATTTTCTATTTCTCTCCATGAACACGTTTCTTTTTACCTACTTTCCGTAGTAAACGTGTCTGGTTTGCTGCCCCTTCCTAATATCGCCTAAACGTTTTTTCATAATCTGATTGACACCGCTTACAAAAAGAGGCTAAACTTAGTTTAAATAATAAACAAACCTAATGAAAGAAGGTCATCGAATGAGCTATTTTCCTGCTGTAAACCACATTTCTTATGAAGGCGCTAAGTCTGACAACCCGTTTGCATTTAAATTTTATAATCCGGATGAGATCGTTAGCGGTAAAACAATGGCCGAACATTTACGTTTTAGCATTGCCTACTGGCACACATTTACAGAAGCGTTGTCAGACCCGTTCGGGGCTGGGACGGCGATAAGGCCTTGGAATGCGTACACAGGGATGGACTTGGCAAAGGCCCGTGTTGAAGCAGCATTTGAGTTCTTCGAGAAAATCAATGTCCCATACTTTTGCTTCCACGATGTCGATATTGCCCCAGAAGGAAGTTCTTTGAAAGAAACGTATGCCAATTTAGATGTCATCGTCGCGATGATCAAGGATTATATGAAAGACAGCAACACGAAACTGCTTTGGAACACAGCGAATAATTTTACACATCCTCGGTTTGTAGGCGGTGCCGCGTCTTCTAATGAAGCTGATGTCTTCGCCTACTCCGCTGCAAAAGTAAAGAAAGGCTTGGAAATCGGCAAAGAGCTTGGCGCTGAAAATTATGTATTCTGGGGTGGCCGCGAAGGCTATGAGTCATTATTAAATACGGACTTAAAGCTTGAAATGGACAATCTCGGACGCTTTTTCCATATGGCAGTTGATTATGCAAAAGAAATTGGCTTTGATGGCCAGTTTTTAATTGAGCCTAAGCCAAAAGAACCGACAACACACCAATATGATTTTGACGTGGCTACAGGATATGCCTTTCTCCAGCATTATGGGCTCCAAGATTCATTTAAATTTAATATTGAAGCAAACCATGCAACGCTTGCAGGACATACATTTGAGCATGAGCTGCGTTATGCCCGTATTCATCATATGCTTGGTTCAGTGGACGCAAACCAAGGAGACCCTCTGCTTGGTTGGGATACAGATGAGTTTCCGACAGACCTTTATTCGACAACGCTGGCGATGTATGAAATTTTGCAAAACGGCGGGCTTGGCAGAGGCGGCTTGAACTTTGATGCGAAAGTACGGCGTGGTTCATTTGAAGCTGATGACTTGTTTTTCGCCCACATCGCTGGCATGGACAGCTTTGCAATCGGCTTGAAAGTTGCGCAGCAGCTTATAGATGACCGGGTCCTTGAACAGTTTGTCGACAGCCGTTATCAAAGTTATAAGGAAGGAATCGGCCGCGAGATTGTTTTAGGAAATACGGATTTTCACCAACTTGAAGCGCATGCGCTGTCACTTGGCGAAATCAAAACCCGTTCAGGGCGAGTGGAGCGGATAAAAGCAATCATTAACCAGTATTTATTAAATGCATTTGCATAATAAGTAGACGACCGGCAAGGAGCGATCAAATTGAAACATGTCATTGGTGTTGATTTAGGCACAAGCGCAGTGAAATTGCTTGTCGTCAACGAGACGGGTGAAGTGGTCATGGAAGTGTCTAAATCGTACCCGTTGTCTCATCCTAAATCAGGATGGAGCGAGCAAGATCCAAATGATTGGGTCAGGGAAACGATTGCTGGATTATCAGAGGTTGCAGCAGCCTTGCCACAAGCAACGACCCAAATTGAGGGAATCAGTTTTTCAGGGCAAATGCATGGACTCGTCTTGCTCGATGAACAAAATGAAGTGTTGCGTCCGGCGATTTTATGGAATGATACACGCACCTCGCCTCAATGCAAAGCGATTTACGAAAAGCTAGGCGCTGAAAGGTTGCAACAATTAGCCAAAAATCCAGCACTTGAAGGATTTACATTGCCAAAGCTGATGTGGGTGCGGGAGCATGAACCGGAATTGTTTACCAAAGCGGCCAAATTCGTGCTTCCAAAAGACTACGTGCGCTTGAAGTTGACTGGTGCATTGCATACCGACTATTCTGACGCAGCAGGTACACTCTTGCTTGATATCGAAGGAAGAACGTGGAGCGAACCGCTATGTTCCGCATTTGGCATTGATCCATTGATTTGTCCGCCGCTAGTGGAATCACATGCTTGTGTCGGCCAATTAACGGAAGACATCGCATTGGCAACAGGGCTGCCTCGCCAAACACCCGTTTTTGCTGGAGGAGCCGATAATGCGTGCGGAGCAGTAGGAGCTGGAATTTTAGAAGACGGCAAGACGCTCGCTAGCATTGGCACGTCAGGCGTTATGCTTTCGTATCAGGAAGAAAAAGGGAAGACATTTGGAGGAGGCGTCCATTATTTTAACCATGCAGCTGAAGATGCATTTTATACAATGGGCGTCACATTAGCGGCAGGATATAGTTTAAGTTGGTTTAAGCAAACATTTGCTCCTGAAGAAACGTTTCCGCAATTGCTTGCAGGAGTGGCAGAAGTCCCCCCAGGGGCAAATGGATTGTTGTTTACCCCCTATCTTGCTGGAGAGCGGACGCCTCATGCTGATGCTACTATCCGTGCTAGTTTTATCGGTGCTGATAGCAGCCATACGAAGGCCGACTTTACTAGGGCGATCCTTGAAGGCATTACTTTTTCATTAAGAGAGTCACTCGATTTGTTCAGAGAACAAGGAAAGACGATTGAGAGAATTGTTTCCATTGGCGGAGGAGTAAAAAGCGAGATGTGGCTACAAATGCAAGCTGACATTTTTCAAACGCCAATTGTGAAGCAGACAAGTGAGCAAGGGCCGGGCATGGGCGCGGCGATGCTGGCTGCATACGGAGCTGGCTGGTTTGGTTCGCTGAAGGAATGTGCAGAGGCATTTATTAAACAGGATGCAGTGTTTGAGCCAGACTGTAACAGGGCAAAAACATATGAGACGTTATATGAATTGTATAAACAAGTCTATCCGGCGACAGCAGCCATTTGCAAAGCGCTCTCGTCATTCCGCAAATAAGAGGAGACAGTTGATGGAACCGAAAATAAACATGGTCAGAAATGGCTGGAACCAAATTCGTTTGCAAAACAAACATGGGATGTGCCTTGACTGCCTAGATTACGGCGGCATCGTAACGAGAATAGATGCTTTTGACCGCAGCGGGCAATTAGCAAACGTTGCCCTCGGCTACAAGGACATGAATGAGTATACGGACAACAGTCCCTATTTTGGGGCGTTAATAGGCAGAGTTGCTGGTAGGATTGCAGGCGCTTCATTTACAGCAGAGGGGAAACAAATACATGTGCAAGCAAATGAAGAGGCAAACCATTTGCATGGCGGAGCTAACGGGCTTCACCAAATCCGCTTTGAAACAGAAACGTTTACATCTGCAAGGGGTTCAGGTGTGCGGTTTCATCACCGTTCTCCTGACGGGGATGGCGGCTATCCTGGCAATGTTGACATCGACATCACGTACACATTGACCGATGACAATGAATGGATTCTTTCATACACAGCGAAGACTGACAAGAGGACGCCGCTTACGTTAACCAACCATACCTATTTTAATTTGGCCGGAGAAAAAGGGGCAACAATCCATGACCATGTGCTGGAAATGGATGCATCTGCCTACCTTGAGCTCGACAATGAGTTGATTGCAACTGGAAACGTCGTAAAGGCAAAAGGCAGTTTATTTGATTTCAGCCAAGGCCGTGCTTTCCGGCAAGGCCTAGAAGACGGGATAGAGCAAAACCGGTGTGTCGGCAATGGCTATGATCATTATTTTTTACTTGATCACACTAAACATGAAAGCGTCCGTGTTTATGAACCAAAAAGCGGCCGTGTGCTATCGATGGAAACCACACAGCCTGGTCTTGTCCTCTATACAGGTAATGGGCTTGGTTCAGAACCAGAACTTACAGACGGGCCTTCAAGAAAATATGGCGGTTTTTGCTTAGAAGCACAAGCTTCCCCTGCCTCCCTCCAATATGACGATTTGCCGCACATTTGGCTTGAACCGGGTACGATTTACAAACATGAAACGGTGTACCGCTTCTCGACACAATGAAGGGGTCGCCTGTACTAATGAACCGTTAAGTGGATGCGGTGGCGGTTGAAAAACTGGCTTGTTGCAAGAAGAGATCCGCCTAGTAAAGGCGCCTCCTGGCCAAGCTCTGAAAACAACAGTTTGACTGCTTTTTGATAATAGGAAGGAAGATGTTTTGCGAGCGTCTCTTCAATTGGGATTTGAATATACGGTTTTAATTTAGCAAAACGGTTGCCTATGATGATCGCCTCAGGATTCATGGAATGAATCATCGAGACAAGGCCGATGCCAAGTGAATGACCGACTGTGGCAAAGGCATCTAGAGCAGCTTGGTTTCCGGTTTCGGCAGCTGCGAGCACTTCTTCAAATGAAATGCTTCGTCGGTTCATGTTGATGGCGGCGATTTCAAGTAACGCCTTTTCAGAACTATACAGCTCCCAGCAGCCTTGATTCCCGCACCGGCACTGTTTTCCATGGCGGTCAATGGACATATGGCCAAATTCGCCTGCAAAGCCATTTGCACCTGTGAATAGCTTGCCGTCAATAATTTGGCCAGTGCCAATCCCAATGCTGACGGAAATATAAGAGATCGCCGAATAAGGTTTGCCGACGCCATATTGTTTTTCGCCGAGCGCTCCAGCATTTGCTTCGTTAATAACAACAACGGGAAGTTTGAATGTATGCTCAAGTGCTGTTTTGATATCAACATTCTCCCAGCCTAGATTGGGGGCAAGCAATATGTTGCCTTTCGAATCGACGATGCCAGGGACGGAAGCGGTAATCCCGCAAATCCCATACGGCGATGGAGGTGCTTCGTGAATCAATTGCTCAATGATTGCTTCTGTGTTGGCCAGAACAATGTTGAATTCTTTACTAGTTAGCGCCATTTCCCGTTTGGCTATCGTTTTGCCGGAGAGGTCCGTAATAATGCCGAGCAAGCCATTGACGCCAATGTCAACACTGATGGCATGGCTGGCCCGATCATTGCAATACAACAACACTGGTTTTCTGCCTCCACTTGAGTCGCCAGTACCGATTTCATAGACAAATTGGTTTTCAATTAACTGTGCGACTAGAGCAGAGACAGTGGCTTTATTTAATCCGCTTCTCTTGGCTATATCCGCCCGGGAAATGGGAGCGTGCCTTTGAATGAGGCGGAAAACCGTTGATTTGTTCATGTCTTTCATTGTTTCGTGGTCGATGGTAATCATCCATTGGACTCCTTGACTTTGTTTAGATAATAAACATTATAAGCAATGGAAGCGTCTACAACAAGCAGTTGATTTTTTAGCGCTGCCTATTCAAGTGACAAACAATTTTAATAAAGGGGTGTACACGTGAAAAAAGCATTGATCTTTCAAGGTGGTTGGGATGGACATGAACCAGAGCAAGTCGCCTCTATTCTTGAAGGCATTCTTATTGAAGAAGGGTTTTCTGTTAATGTTGCCGATTCATTGGCGGTGCTAACAGAAGAACATTTGCCTGAATACGACTTAATTGTCCCAAACTGGACACAAGGGCAAATTGAAGACGATCAGCTTAAAGCATTAATGGCAGCAATTGAAACAGGAACAGGCCTTGCCGGTTTGCATGGCGGAATGGGGGACTCGTTCCGCATGGCAACGGACTATCAGTTTATGGTAGGAGGGCAGTGGGTCGCTCATCCTGGCAATGACGGCGTTCGTTATACAGTCCAGATAAAGGACCGTAACCATCCATTAACAAACGGAATGGCCGATTTCGAAGTAGAATCGGAGCAGTATTATATGCATGTTGATCCCGCCGTTTCCGTACATGCGACTACCACCTTTCCGATTGCTGATGGCCCCCATGCTGTAAACGGCAGCGTGGAAATGCCAGTTGTATGGACAAAGAAATGGGGAAAGGGCAATGTCTACTATTGCTCCCTGGGCCACGTAGCTAAAATTGTCCGCATGCCTGAAGTAATGGAATTGATGAGGAAAGGCATGGTTTGGGCCGCTAGATAGCACGTTTTCATAATGAAAAAAGGGAATCGCCGCATATAAGTGGAATTGGTTAACAAAATGATCGTTTGGAGGGGACAGAATGGAGAAAAAAGAACTTCGCATTGGTTTAATTGGCTATCAGTTTATGGGGAAAGCACATAGCCATGCATACCGTGATATTCCTTTCTTTTTCGATGTGGAGGCAAAGCCGGTTTTAAAGGTCGTTTGCGGTCGCAATGAGGAAGCTGTGCAACAAGCGGCAGAAAAAATGGGATTCGAATCTTACGAAACGGATTGGCGCAAAGTTGTGGAACGTGATGACATTGATGTCATTGACATCGTGACGCCGAACAACACACATGCAGAAATCGCAATCGCCGCAGCAAAAGCAGGCAAACATGTCATCACCGAAAAGCCTCTAGCGATGAATTTAGACGAAGCGCAGCGTATGCATGCCGCAGTTACGGAAAATCATGTGATCCATATGGTGTGCCACAATTACCGCTATGTGCCTGCTGTCCAGCTAGCTAAACAGCTCGTTGCGTCAGGAAAGCTTGGAGAAATCTATCATTTTCGTGCTCGTTATTTACAAGACTTTATTATGAGCCCTTCCTTTCCGCTAACATGGCGTCTCGATCAAAAGGTGTCTGGTTCTGGCGCACTTGGCGATATTGCAGCCCATAGCCTCGACATTGCACGTTTTTTAGTTGGTGAAATCACTGAAGTCGTTGCCACCGCAAAGACATTTATTAAAGAGCGGCCAATCGGCTCTATGACGGGAGGGCTAAGCGCGAAAGTAAGCGAAGGGAAAATGGCACCTGTTACCGTTGATGACGCCACTGCGATTATTGCTAAATTTGAAAATGGCGCCCTTGGCACGTTTGAAGCGACACGTTTTGCTGGCGGGAACCGCAATCGAAATGAATTTGAAATCAACGGTGAACATGGATCTGTGCGTTGGAATATGGAAAACATGAATCAGTTGGAAGTGTACTTTGCTCACGACGAAGAAGGTTTGCAAGGGTTTCGGACGATCGACGTAACCGAAGCCAGCCATCCTTATGTTGGATCCTATTGGGCCGCTGGCCATATGATTGGTTATGAACACACCTTTATTCATTTGTTGTATGAATTCCTCCAAGGCATTGCCCGTGGCGAGCAGCCAAAACCTGATTTTGCTGACGGTTTGCGCAACCAAGCTGTCCTTACTGCCATAGAACAATCGATTCAACAGCAATGTTGGGTCAATGTCGAGGAACTGCTTGTAAAGAGTTAGTACATGTAAATGACGACAAAAACCGCCTGTCTCGGTGCAAAAACCAAGACAGGCGGTTTTTGTTATGGCATGTAGATAATTGCTCATTAATTGGCTAATCTTGCTAACAACCGGCAAAAGATTTTGTCGATATATGTCGGTCCATAGTAAAATACTATTTATATAGAGGATGGTGTTGGAAATGATTGTAGGCGAAGCTTTACAGTTAGGTGATTTAAAGCTCGCTCGTGTACTTGCTGGTGAAGGTGGTTTGTATCGGAAAATTAAAGCAGCCGAAGTGATGGAAGTCCCGGATATTAATGAATGGCTAACAGAAGGAATCTTAATTATTTCGACCTTTTATTCAGTCAAAGACAATCCAGAAGCGCAAATTAGCATGTTTCGGAAGTTAATTGAAGTAAATGGCGCCGGCCTTGTTGTCAAAATTGGCCGTTATGTTCATACATTGCCAGAGACAATGTTGCGCCTTGCTGATGAACATAATATGCCCATTATTGCCATTCCAGTAGAAGTTTCTTTCGTAGGCTTACTGACCATCTTATTCGAGACAAAGTTTAAAGAAGCCCAGTCTGTGGAAGCGCAACTTCTAGAGGCGGTCTATAAGCTTGGTGAAGCCCGGGGATTACATCATTTTTTGGAAGGGCTAGGAGAGCTTACAGGGGAGAATGTGTTGCTTGAAAGCGAAGAGAAGCAGCTCATTGCTTACGCGAATAACAGAGTGACAGCAGAGCGGCAATCGTTTATCTTTTTTTCGCAACCCGCAAAACAAACGCGCTTTGATAAACGGCAAGTTCGACTTGTTTTCAAAAAAGCAGAGGCAGGTTTGCGCTGTTCTGTAGTAATCGGTGTGCCACACGAAAAGGAACACGTATGGACATCTGTATTAAAGAAAGCGGCGACCTTTTTAGAAGAACAAATCCGGTTTTTATTGCGGAAGCGGCTTTACCAAGTGAATAAACGCGCCGATGAAGAAAAAGCATGGATGACGGAGCTAATTGACAAAAACGCTGTGCCCGATCATTCCTCGATCCGTATGTTGATTGACAAAACAAGCTATTTCGGCTTTTTGGCAATGAGAAGAGTAGCGGGGGCGCCCGTGGAAAAAGAACCGATTTCTGCTTTATTTTTACATCAATTATATAAAAAATTGGACCGTTATTTCCCAAATGCCGCCTTGTTTTGCAAAGACGGAAACGTTTGTATTCTGTATACGTTTACTCGTGATCAAGGCCGTGCAGAAACGATATCTTCCATTGGTCGTATGTTAAAAGAGCTTGAGGAAGAAATGGATGTTTCGTTTCAGATAGGGGTGAGCCTCGCTTACGACGCGATCGCGCTGGCTAAACAGGCTTATCTGGAAGCTCGTACTGCCTTGGAGGAGAGCGGGGAAACACAAAAAATTTGTTTGTACGAACAGATGGGGTTTGAGCGGATCATGACGAAGCTCAAAAATGATGACGATGTTCAGGCCTTTGCCGAGAACACATTAAAACCGCTAGAATCTGCGGACCGCTATGCAGGCGAAGCGTTGCTTCACACGCTAGAGGTGTTTCTACGTGAAAATGGCAACCATTCAAAAACGGCGGAAAAACTGTTTGTTCATCGACGTACGTTAAAATACCGTTTAGAAAAAATAGAAGAGCGACTAATGGTCGATCTTAATGATAGTGAAGTCCGGTTTTTGCTTTATTTTGTTTTAAAAATGAGAAAATAGATGTAAGAAAACATGACATGAGAAAAGCGCTAAATCGTAGCAACAGCGCGTATTTTGACAATGCTTCTGCCCAATGTGTGCAATGAATGCTTTAATCATTTTGCACACATTGGGCATTTTTAATATCGGATCAAAAAATTATAGTGTCTAAAAAGGATGGTGGGGAATATGCTTGGCATCGTTCGTGTATGGACAACCGAAGACGAGCAATTATTGCAAGAACATTCTGTCCTAATGCGGCAACGGATGGGGATTCACTCTAAAAGCGATTGCATTCCAGATCAACCATATGGCATTTACAACCAGGAATCAAAAGCTGCCGCTTTGCCGAAAATAACAGCGCTAGTTAAAGAGATGGCGGCCGATGCCGACATTGATGCGATTTCCATTAGTTGTGCAGCTGATCCAGCGCTTGACTTGAGCCGGGCAGCCGTATCCATTCCAGTTATAGGTGCTGGTGAGGCAGGAGCGCATGCCGCATGCATGATCAGCGACAAGATTGGTGTTCTTGGCTTAACAAATAAAATACCTGAGACCATTGAAACAGTGTTAGGCGAACGGCTAGTTAGCCACCTTGTCCCGGAAGGCGTGACCAATACAACTGATTTGGTTAAAAAAGAAACGCCAGCTGCAGCCGTTTCAGCGGCCCGGCAGCTTATTAACCAAGGCGCGACTGCTATCTTGTTTGCTTGTACAGGCTATTCGACCATTCATTTAAAAGAAACCATTATAAAGGAACTCGCAGTGCCTGTGATTGATTTAGTTGAAGCACAGGGCATGGCGTATTCAATGATACGCCAGAGGAGGTAGAGGAAACATGAAACAACGCACATTTGATTGGACTTTAATTTTGCTTTCCGTATTAATTGCCGTTTTTGGAGCGATTATCGGGATGCAAATTATTACTACTCTTGGCGTAACGCCAAATACTTCTATTATTGGCGCGATGATTGCGATGTTAATTGCTCGTATTCCGATGCAAATGTTCCAACGCTATCGCCAATTGGAAACGCAAAACTTGGTGCAGACGACCATTTCAGCGGCCACCTTTGGAGCAGCAAACAGTTTGCTTATCCCGATTGGCATCCCTTTCGTAATGGGGCTGCCTGAACTTGTTTTCCCGATGCTTGTCGGGGCAGGTTTCGCTTTAATCATTGATGCCCTTATTTTATACAAAGTGTTTGATTCCAAACTGTTTGGTGCCAATGAAGCATGGCCGTCTGGCGTTGCGACCGCAGAAGCACTCCGTGCAGGAGACGAAGGCGGAAAGAAGGCAAAATTCCTTGGCATCGGCATTGCCGGCGGTCTGGCCGGTTCGGCGTTAGGCATTCCTATGTCAGCGTTAGGCGTTGCTTTTATTGGCAACATTTGGGCGTTGTCGATGTTTGGCATTGGTTTGTTGATCAATGGCTATTCACAACCATGGTTTCACTTTAACATCAACGATTATTACATTCCCCACGGGATGATGATCGGCGCTGGTCTCGTTGCTTTGCTTCAGTTCATTTATACCATTGTCAAAGGACAAACGAGCAAAAAACGGACGATTACAAAGAAATCAGAACAGGCTACCAATCATGTGTATACACGCAGTGAACTTGACGTAGCAAAAGGGTTTGGCTTTGGGTTTCTTGCCTATGTCATTGGCGCCATGCTCGTTGCTTTTATGGCTGGCCTTTACACTGAATTGCCAGTCGGCCAATTAGTGCTATTTATTCTCTTCGCTGCTTTTGCGACATTGGTTTCAGAAATGATTGTCGGTGTTGCTGCGATGCACTCTGGCTGGTTCCCGGCTTTTGCCGTTACGCTGATCGTGCTGTTAATCGGGATCATGCTTGGGTTTCCGCCAATCGCCTTAGCGTTGCTTACCGGTTACACAGCTGCTACAGGACCAGCTTTTGCCGATTTTGGATTTGATTTAAAGACAGGATTTCTAATCAGGGGCCGCACCAATTGGGAACAAGAGCTCTATGGCCGGCGCTTGCAGCTGATTGCTGGCATGATTGGTCTTGTTGTAGCGATTGTGATGGTGCTCTTTTTCCACCAGATGTACTTTGCCCAAGACTTGGTTCCTCCTGTCGACCGTGTATTTGCGGCAACAATACAAGAAGGCATTGCTGGCGAAACAGGAAAGTACTTGCTAATTTGGGCGATTCCTGGAGCGATCATCCAATTGATTGGCGGCGCCAAACGCCAGCTTGGCATTATGCTAGCAACTGGGTTGCTTGTGATGAACCCTTGGGCTGGTTGGGCCGTTCTTGTGGGCATACTAGCACGTGTCGTGATTTTGAAATGGAAAGGCGAAGCCGGTGAATCGGCGATGTTTACAACCGCAGCTGGATTCATTGCTGGAGATGCGCTTTACAGTTTCTTTAGCTCTGTCTTTAAAGCGCGGTAATTTGGAAGGGGAGAGAGAATGGCACGAACAGTATTGACAGCAGAGATGGTGGAACAAGCTGTTTACGGCGGGGCGATCCTGGGCGGCGGCGGTGGCGGCTGGATTGCCCAAGGGCTTGAAAAAGGCCGTGCCGCTCTGGCGAAAGGCACAGTAGAGCTCATTAGCATTGATGAATTGAACGACGATGATGAAGCCGTATGCGTTTCCCTCGTCGGTGCACCAGCCGCCAAAGACCAGTATGTTGACGACAACCAATTGCTTATGACTGTTGAATTGTTGCAAAAAAATTATCCAGGCACCATTAAAGCGATTATGACCAACGAAAATGGCGCAGCGACGACAGTCAATGGCTGGCTTCAAGCAGCATTGACTGGCCTGCCTGTTATTGACGCTCCTTGCAACGGCCGAGCACACCCTACCGGGGCGATGGGGGCGCTAAACTTGTCTGAGCAACAAGATTATGTATCGTACCAGGCAGCTGCTGGCGGGTTTGGCAGCCGTGCGATTAGCGGATTTGTCTCCGGGACGCTTGACTATGTCGGAAATGTCATTCGCCGCATGTCGGTTGAGGCTGGTGGAATGGTGGGCGTTGCCCGCAACCCAGTCAGTGTCGCTTATGTAAAGGCTCACGGGGCAGTCGGCGGCATCTCAAAAGCGATGGAAATCGGCAAAGCTTTTTTAGCAGAAAAAGAAGGCAGCAGTAAAATTGAGGCTGTCACAGCAGCTTTACATGGCCGAGTGGTCAAAGTTGGCCATGTGAGCGGCTTTGAATTGAAAACAGAAGGCGGATTTGATGTCGGCCGTTTGGATGTTGACGGAATCGAACTAACATTTTGGAATGAATTTATGACATTAGAAGAAAACGGCGAACGGAAAGGCACTTTTCCTGATTTAATCATGACATTTGATGCCGATACGGGGCAGCCTGTCGTAAGCGCTGAAGTGAAAAACGGCCAAAAACTGGCGGTCATTTGCGTGCCGCAATCGGAGCTACTTCTTAGCTCCACAATGAAGAATGAACGGTTGCTACGCACGATTGAACCAGTTATTCAAAAGACAATCGTGTAAAGGCATTTTACAAACATAGATACAAGGGAGAGAGCGAAGATGTCATTGACGTATACGATGCAAATAGTTGAAATGTTAGACGATCCTGCTATTAATGGCAAGAAAGTAGCGGCGTTGTTTAGCGGCTATACTTATGCAAAAGCAGAAACAACAACGGTGTCTGGTGAGCAAGGCTCGACTGATTTTGTGAAAATCGAGATCAAAGGCACAAACGGAAAACAATCTGGCGGAAATGCGCCGACTTTTGGAATCGTCGGCCGCCTTGGCGGGATTGGCGCTCGTCCAAGCCGGATTGGGCTTGTCTCTGACGCAGACGGCGCTGTTGCAGCAATTGCCGCTGCACTCAAGTTAGCGGAGATGGCTGAAAAAGGCGATCGCCTTCCTGGCGATGTGTTGATCACGACACATATTTGCCCCAATGCGCCAACGGTTCCACATGAGCCAGTTGATTTCATGGGTTCTCCTGTTGACATTTTGACAATGAACAAACATGAAGTGCTGCCGGAAATGGAAGCGATTCTTTCGATTGACACGACGAAAGGCAATAAAATCATTAAACATAAAGGGGTCGCCATCTCGCCTACAGTCAAAGAAGGATATATTCTGAAGTTTAGCGATGACCTTTTGCGGATTATGGAAATGACGACAGGCGACCTTCCGTCTACATTTGCGATTACGACACAGGACATTACGCCTTATGGCAATGATGTGTACCATATCAATTCCATTCTCCAACCTGCCGTTGCGACCAATGCGCCAGTTGTTGGTCTCGCCATTACAGCCACTTCTGCTGTACCTGGTTGTGGCACAGGCGCTAGCCATGAGGTTGACATTGCCCAAGCGGTGCGGTTTGCGATTGAGACAGCGAAGGAATATACGGCGGGAACCACGCGTTTCTACGATGAAAATGAATACGCTCGTTTGCAACAGTTGTATGGACCGATGAACGTTCTGCAAACGATGGGGAAGGGCAAGTAACATGAAAAAAATAGCGCTTGTCACAATTGGACAGTCGCCGCGCGTGGACATGACCCCAGAAATGCGCCCCTTTCTTGGCGCTGACGTCGAGTTTGTGGAAGCAGGCGCTCTTGATTCTTTATCAACTGAGCAAATAAAAGCGCTCGCTCCCGATCCTGATGAGCAGACGTATGTCTCACGCCTCAGGAACGGGGACAGTGCTAAACTTTCTAAGCGGAAGTTGCTTCCACATTTGCAAGCGGAATTGCAAAAAGTCGAGAAGCTCGTCTCAAGCTCGATCATTGTCTGCACCGGCCACTTCCCAACGATTCAACATGAAAAGCCGCTGTTGTTTCCTGACAAAATCCTCTGCCATTTTGTCCAAGCCGTTATCGGTGACGGGACACTTGGCGCGATTGTGCCTTTAGAAGAACAAATACAACAGCTTGCCGGCAAATGGGGCGAACTCCCTCTTGTTTCAGAAGCGGCTACGCCTTACGCGTCGTCTGATATTGAAGGAGCGGCCGCAGCTCTAAAACAACAAGGTGCTACGTTGCTCGTCCTCGACTGCATGGGGTATACAAATGCCCATAAACAGCGGGCTCAAGCGGCGACGGGGCTGCCTGTAATTCTTGCCCGCAGTGCAGTCGCACGGGCAGCGGCAGAGCTGGCATGAGCGTCTGATTGAAAAGCTATCGAATTTCGCCTATTCGCTTTATACTGTATGGAAAGGAAAGGGGGACTGGAAATGGAATTTAAACAGATTGTCAGTAATATGATGGTACAAAATGTAAACGCATTAGGGGACGAGCATGTTGTTGTTCTTGCTGATTTAGAGAAAGAAGAAATTGGCCGGCGCGTGTTTGACTCTTTATGTGATCTCGGCTACGCTACTGACTTTGTGTTAATGCAAACACGGAGCCGTTCAGGGGAAGAGCCGCCGTCCACAGTCGCCGACATGATGAAAGCAGCGGACATTTGTTTTTGCATTTGCCAACATTCCTTAACACATACAAGCGCTCGAAAAGCGGCAAGTAGCCAAGGAACCAAAGTGCTGACAATGCCAGGGATCACGATGGACATGTTCACCGAAGGGGCAATGAAAGCAGACTACACGAAAGTGGTTGCTCTGACGGAATCATTTACAGCACGCCTCAATAAAATTGATTCGGCTGTGATTAAGACAGGTCCAAATGGCGAATATGAACTGTTCCTAAATCTTAACGGACGCAACGGCATTAGCAGCACAGGCGTATTTCCAGGACAAGGGGCGTCAGGCAACTTGCCTTCCGGAGAAAGCTATATTGCCCCGCAAATTGAAGGCTCATACGGCCAATTGTGGGTGGACGGCTCGATCGCTGGCATTGGCAAACTGTCAGAGCCAACATTGCTTACAGTGAAAGATGGACGGCTTACGAGCGCCAGTGGGACAGAAGGGGCTAAGTTGTTAGAATTGCTAGGTGACGGCGACGGACGTTACATAGCCGAATTTGGCATCGGCACAAATGAAGCTGCCCGCGTAACTGGCAATATCCTTGAAGATGAAAAAGCATACGGTACGATTCACATTGCCTTTGGCTCAAGTAAAACATTCGGCGGCACAATCGAAGCCGGTGTCCACTTGGACTGTGTGACTCTTTCACCAAGTGTTTGGCTTGGAGACGAGCATGTGTTGGAAAAGGGAAAAATGGTGCAATGAAGGAAAAGCTTCTGCCTGGAGACAGGGAGGAGCTTTTTTTGTTAGGCAGGAGGGGACAATACCCCTAAAAAATGGTAAACTGAGAAAAAGCGAAGGGAATTCCTTTGCAAGTTCAGTACAGCACTCCAATATGATCTGTGTAGAGTATATGACGGACATAACGAGGGGCCAACAAATGGAGAATACATTTGCAAATCAACATAATCGGTTATTGCTTTCAGGCTTTTTAAGTTTAGCAGTGGTTATGGGGATAGGAAGGTTTTCGTATACACCGATCTTTCCCTATATGGAATTGGACCAATTGCTGACTCCTTTTTCTGCAGGGCTGTTAGCAACATTTAATTACATAGGCTATTTTTTAGGGGCATTAGGGGCTAGATATGTACCACGAAGCGACAAGTGGCTATACATTGGGCTAGGTGTCAATATTGGAACGACATTATTAATGGGCTTACTGGATAATTATATGATCTGGTCTATATGGCGGTTGCTTTCAGGCATGACGAGTGGCATGGTATTTGTCATTGTCTCTAACTTGATTTTATCTCGATTAAACCAAACCGGCAAAATGTATTATTCTGGCTTCCTATATGGAGGGGTAGGGTTTGGGATATGCGTTTCAGGAGCAGCGATCCCAACCATCCAATCCAATTATGGCTGGGAAGGCACATGGATCAGTTTAGGACTTCTCAGTGGCGTCTTTATGGTTGCGATCATGCTGGGGATGTGGAAGCAAGGGACAAGCCCGGGACCAGCTTCTCTAAGTGGCCAAATACGAAAAAATAGGCATCCGGAAGTCGTGCAAAATCCAAAAAAAGCAAAGTATGCTTTATATATTTCGTACACAGGTGAAGGGTTTGGCTATATTATCTTTGGTACGTTTATAACGGCTATGTTGGTCAAAAATCCATCTTTTGCGTTTGAATCCTCTTATGTGTGGGCGATCGTAGGCGTTGGCGCCATTCCATCCTGCCTTTTCTGGTCTTGGCTTGGAACAAGGCTGTCTCCGGTTCGTGCGCTTAAATGGGCGTATATGATGCAAATCATTAGTATTTTAATACCAGTGTTTACAGACCACTTGCTGCTGACATTGCTTTCGGCGTTAGGATTCGGTGCTACGTTTATGGGGATTACGACGCTTACCCTCACTCTTGCGAAATCATTAGAGGCGGCAGGGCCCAATTTAGTAAGTGGGTTAACGGCAGCCTACGCGATTGGTCAATTATTAGGACCGGTTGTCGCTGGAACAATTATTTCCGTAAATGACTTTACCATTCCATTTATGATTTCAGCAGTTGTGCTTGTAGCTGCTTTGATCACCATAAATTCCATAAAGGAACGGAAAGGAGATGCGTCAAATGCCGTACGTAAACATCAAAGTTACTAAAGAAAATGGAGGTCTGACAAAAGAGGAAAAGCTGACTTTAATTAAAGGTGTAACCAATTTATTGGCCGAAACATTAAACAAAAATCCGGCTTCAACCGTAGTGGTCATTGATGAAATTGACATGGATAATTATGGACTTGGAGCTGAGCAAATCTCTGATCGAAGAAAAGCAGGAAAATAAAAGAGAGCATGGGATTTCTAATTAGCCATCTCCCTAAAAGGAAGCAGAACGACGGCCTTTAGGGAGATTTTTTGTTTTTTGTTTGGAGAGAGTTTATAGGGGAATAGTCAAAAATGTTCAATTGTCAAATGTAAAGGCTTTAAGGGCGCTTTTTTGCTATACTCATACTGGCATGTTGATTAAATGATTCTATTAAGGGGGCTGGCATGAAAAATAGACGACGATCGTTACTTGAAGTACTACTTATTTCCACAAAGCTGGGCCTCACTTCTTTTGGCGGTCCCATTGCCCACTTAGGCTATTTTCACGAAGAATATGTAAGAAGACGAAAATGGCTTGATGAAGAACGGTATGCGGATCTCGTTGCATTATGCCAGTTTCTTCCTGGACCGGCAAGCAGTCAAGTAGGGATAGGGATTGGCATTATCCGCGCAGGTGCATTAGGAGGAATGGTTTCATTTATTGGTTTTACTCTTCCTTCAGTCCTTGCCTTAATTGGATTTGCGTTGTTCGTCGGCAAGTTTGGCGTTGGCGAAATGGGCCTTATTCACGGGCTGAAAATCGTTGCTGTAGCGGTGGTGGCACATGCGATTCTCGGCATGGCGAAAAACTTGACTCCTGACTTGCGCCGCAAAACGATTTGTTTGTTTGCTTTGCTTGCCGTTTTGCTTGTGCCCTATGCATTTGTGCAAGTGGCCGTTATTTTGCTGGCAGGTTTGCTCGGCTATTTTATATTTGCAAAAGAGGGTAACACGAACCACGATCGTTCCGTTGCCTTTCCGTTATCGAAAACAATTGGAGTCGTGTCCCTTTCCTTGTTTTTCATTTTGCTTGTTGGTTTGCCCATGTTGGCAACGGCAATGCCCTCTCAATGGCTAGCCATGGTTGATTCGTTTTACCGGGCAGGTTCTTTCGTGTTTGGCGGTGGCCATGTCGTCTTGCCACTATTGGAGGGGGAGTTTGTTCCAACTGGTTACATAGGCGAGGAAGCGTTTTTGGCTGGCTATGGGGCTGCCCAAGCTGTGCCAGGACCGTTGTTTACATTTGCCGCTTACTTGGGGGCAGTCATGGACGGATGGGCAGGAGGATTGTTGGCGACAGCAGCGATTTTCTTGCCTGCGTTTTTGCTTATATATGGCACACTGCCTTTTTGGAGCGCATTACGGGAAAACGCGAAAATGAAGGCGGCGTTAATGGGAGCGAATGCTGGGGTTGTCGGTCTATTAATTGCAGCATTTTATACACCGATTTGGACAAGTACGATCAAACATCCCACTGACTTTGCCTTAGCCGCTGTGTTGTTTTCTATGCTCGCTTATTGGAAATGGCCGCCATGGGTCGTTGTTGTTGTCGGGGCAGGATGTGGCTTGCTGTTTTTCTGAGCAGTTTGCTATTAATTGAATTGCTCGTTTTTGTTAAATCGCCCATGTTCATTCATTTTAGGCGTCAACTCCTGTTTACAGCAAGGTGAAGCGCCAGGAACAAGATGGCTTTAAGGATTGGAAAAAACGGTGACGAGCAGGCAGTAGAAAAGGCCCTTGGTTATGAGACGAATGTTCGGCCACAAGTGGGGCATGCTACAAACATGAATCTGAAAATCATCGCAAATGTTTAAATCGGTCGATATCAGGAAATGGTGTAGTACGGCATAAAAAATCGAGGAGGTTTTTCTACATGGCCACGATGCTAGCGGGCATTCAGCTTATACCAAATGGCAAAGAAGACCACACAGGAGGCATTGCCAATAAAGTGATTGACGTCATTGAACAGTCTGGTTTGCGGCACCGGGTTGGCCCGCTTGAAACGGTAGTTGAAGGAGACTTCGATTCCTTAATGGCATTGTTGCGCGATGTTCACCAACAAGCCGTCCAAGCAGGAGCTGAAGAAGTTCTAACCAACGTCAAAATGCATTACCGTACAAGCGGCGTCTCACTCGAAGATAAACAATCAACCTAATTGGGTTGATCGATTTGGCAGTCGAGGGAAGACGAAATATAACGGGATGAGAATCCAGGCGACGTTTACGAGCGTTTATCTACAGACTGAAAGCTTCCGACAAATGGCGGAAGCTTTCACCTTGACAGGTCTATAAACCTAGGTATGACATCGCAAACTGCTCAAGCATTTTCTTCTTGTTTTTCTTTTTGTTCACGTAGCTTAAATTTCTGTACTTTCCCTGAAGCCGTCATTGGAAAATGGTCAACAAATTCAACGACTTGTGGAATTTTAAAATGGGCAATTTGCCCTTTACAATAGTCTTGGACTTCGGCTGCTGTCAGAGAGTGGTCTGCCTTGAGGCGAATCCAAGCAGACACGATTTCCCCGTATTTAGGATCAGGCAAGCCTACGACTTGAACATCTAAAATGGATGGATGTGTATATAAAAATTCCTCTATTTCACGTGGATAAATGTTTTCCCCACCACGGATAATCATGTCTTTTAAGCGGCCCGTAATTTTGCAATAGCCATCTTCATCCATAATCGCAAGGTCGCCTGTATGAAGCCAGCCATCCCCAGTTAACACTTTGGCTGTTTCTTCAGGCTGTTTGTAATAGCCTTTCATGACATGATAACCCCTGGTTAGCAGTTCCCCTTGAACGCCTGCAGCTACTTCTTCCTGTGTATCAGGGTCGACAATCTTCACCTCAACATTTGGCAAAGCTCGCCCAACCGTGTCTGTCCGCCGTTCTAGCGAATCATCGACGCGTGTTTGCGTTATGACAGGAGAAGATTCCGTTTGGCCATAGGCAATGGTAATCTCGGTGATGCCCATTTTCTCAATCACATCTTTCATCACTTCAACAGGGCAGTTTGAACCTGCCATTATGCCAGTACGCAATGAAGAAAGGTCATACGTATCGAATGTCGGCAAGTTCAGCTCGGCAATAAACATTGTTGGTACGCCATGAAGCGCTGTGCACTTTTCAGCTTGGACTGTATGCAAAACTTTCTCTGGATGGAATTCTTCTACAGGCACCATTGTCGCTGCAACGCTAACGCAGGCCAGTGTCCCAAGGACGCAGCCAAAACAGTGGAAAAATGGTACAGGTATACAGAGGCGGTCTTGCTGAGAAAGTTCCATGCAAGCAGCGATATTGCTTGCGTTATGGATTAAATTGCGATGTGTCAGCATGACGCCTTTAGGAAAGCCTGTTGTGCCAGAAGTGTACTGCATATTAATGGCATCATCGACATCCAGCTCACTCATTAAGCGGTCAAGGGCGGCATCGGTTACTTGGTCGCCCATTTTGACAATATCGTCATAAAGCCACATGCCAGGCTTGCGTTCTTTTCCTAAGTAAACAATATGCTTAAGATATGGAAATTCAGCTGATTCTAGTTTTCCAGGTTCGGCCGTCTGTAGTTCAGGAATTAGCCGGTAAAGCATTTCTAAATAGGAAGTCCCTTTATATCCTTCCATGACGAGCAATGTGGTCGTATCCGATTGTTTTAACAAGTAAGCAAGCTCAGATTGCTGATAATTCGTATTGACGGTAACAAGGACAGCCCCCATCTTCCCTGTAGCAAACTGAGTGGTCACCCATTCTGGACAATTTGTCGCCCAAACGGCCATATGCTCCCCACGTTGGATGCCTAATTGCATAAACCCTTTTGCTAACTGTCTACACGAGTGATTAAAGTCTTTGTAGGAAAGGCGTAAATGACGGTCAGGATAAACTAGCGCTTCGGTCGAAGGGGACTCCTCAGCCATTCTTTCTAATAAACTTCCGATTGTCTCTTCTCTCATTAACATGTTGTCCCTCCTTGTCAAAATCGAGCAATTGATTGTCTGGTAAAGTTCGCTAATAGGAAGGCAAATCCTTCCCGGGCCTCATAAAGGGTGAAACCTATTAGGACGTTGGAAAGTATATCATAACAGATGATTTAGGAGCTACGTTGAAAAAACACCTAAAAGAAAGAAAGGCCCCTTCAGAGCACGTTCCTTTATAAAATATGTAGTTGCGAAAAAAACAATGATTCGTTACGATTAAAGAGGCACAATATGGGTTGTGGCAAATCAAAAAGCAGTGTAGCGGCATTTTTTTGCAACGGGAGGTTTGAAAAGGAAACAAAAGGAATAGCAGGGTCAGACCACTAGGTGAAATTTAGTGAAAATAAGGACTATTGTCATGGTAAAAAGGAGAGAGGATATGAAAAAGCAGTTAGCTGTATTGATCGGAGTTAGTATGTTAGCAGCATGTAATCAAGGCGCCGGAGGAGAAGAGGAAAAGGCAAAAGAGGAGGAACTTACAGCCTCATCGGTTCTAACAGCAGCTGAAAAGGCCCATCAAGACCTGCAATCGGTTGAAGTGTCCTTTTCACAAATGGATGATTATGGCTGGGAAGAAGAGGGTGTTGCTTCCTATGATTTTGCTGAAAACGTTACTCATATCGAAACAAAGTCGCCTAAATTGACGCTGTTTAAAGACAGCGAAGAGTTTTTGTTTATTAGCGATATTTCTACTTATACGCGGGACGAAAAAGCGAAATACGAAAGCCTTTTAGACAGAATGACAAGCCAACATAAAAATCCGCTTGCTCACTTCAAGGAGTATGATGAAAACCTTTTCGACAAATTTGAACTCGAAGAAAAGGATGGTTCTTATTTGTTAACGTATAACGGTAGTGAGGACGACCAGCTATTGTTGATTGAAAGTTTGGCGCAATCATATGTAGACTACAATGCAAGAATGTGGGAAGAGGACCCAGAAGACATTGAATTTGATGAAGTCACTGCTGATTCATTTGAGTTGTCTTTTGATATTGATAAAGATACAAACCGTATTATGAGCTACAAAATAAAGGCTGATTATGCAATTGACATCGACGGCTACGAACGTGAATTTGAAGCAGATGACAGTTATATCTTTTCTGCGTTCGACGAAGTAGCAGCAATTGAAAAGCCAGACAAAGATTTAACAGCTGTTGGGAACTTGTCTTACGAGCAGCAAGAACAGTATGAACAAGAGGCATCCGATTATGTCGATGCTGTGATTCAAGCAACTGTTTTCCAAAATGAAGAAGAGTATGCCGCCCGTGCTCCTGGAGATCAATCAGAGGATGAGAAAAAGGAAGAAGGGGCAAAGCAAAAGGATGAATTTGGCGACTTATTCAAAATGTTTTTTGGGTTAGGTTTGGAAGAGTTGAACGTTAATGAAGACGTCATCGAGGAAGCGTCTGCAGCTTACTTGAAGTTGCTACAAGGCTCCAATTACTTAATGCTAGAATCAAATGCCCAAAGCGAGGACACGTTTGAAGTCGTAGTAAGCGTAGAAGGCATTATGCTTGATAACATTCAGCGCGAAATTGACTTGTTGTTGCAAAATGAATTGAGTAGCGGCAGCATTAGTGAAGAATCATCAGAAGAAGAGCTCGTTCAGGCGATGGTAAGCGTGCTTGAAAAAGTGGCTGCTGAAGACCACTTGGCAGAAGCGCGCGAAGTAAGTGTGGAAGTAAACCGCGCTGGCGGTAGCTATATGATCTTAGATCAAGACCAATACTTAGATGCGTTTATCCAATAAATCGTATAGCGAATAAAGTGGTCTCATATAAGCAAAAACCAAGTTGAGTCGTATACCCAACTTGGTTTTTGCTGTCTGTTCAAGGCGTTACCGTTTTCGTTTGAGCAAGCGCGCGATCTCTAAAATTTCCTGCTCGGAAAATTCAGGGTCCTTTTCGTCTGTATCGATTTCTTCTAAAGAAAGGGTCAGCTTAAATTTGCTATCCAAACTTGCGAGAAGGGCGTCGAGGCTTTGGATCCGCCGCCTCGCCTCACTGGCAAAGTACTCGCCTTCGATGTGATAATGGAGGCCACTTTTTTTGGATGGGATCGCTTCTAACTGGGTTTGTTGGCTGTCTAGCTTATGTTCTGAATGAATGATTTCCCCTGCCTCTTCAATGGTAGCTGAAACTTGTTTCTCGGTGGCGGAAGGGCGCAAAGCCGGTGATTGTCTCACACGGTGCATGTAGTTATACCAATAGCTTGGGCTTTTTCCGAAATGCTTTGCTAAATCAGCAGGTTTGATTTTCTTTTCAATCCAGGCAGTAATTAATTCCTTGCGGTCTGTAATATTAATTTTTTCCCATTCTGTGAAGTCTTTCATTCTCTTGTAATTATGTTTGTACTCTTCCAAGTGGTCTTTTGGCAAAAAGGGCAGTTGCCTAATTTTGCTTGAATGATTTTCGCCAGTAGGGGGTTTTCTGTCTAATTTCGGCAAGCCAAGAATGTTGAGGACATTTGCTAAGTTTGCTGTATTCCAACCTTCGACTGTAATGATGCGCGTGTTTCCGTACTGCTTACGCTCTTCTTCCAACAAGCGGCGTTGGTCTGCTGTTTTCATGCTCATGAATTCATCATAAGTAGGAAATGGCATGGCAAAGTAGTCTCCTTTATAATAGCGATTTTCAAGGCTTGTCCATCCTTCCAAATGCTTTAAAGAATAAGTAGACCATAAACAAACAATTAATCGATGTGGAATATTTAGAAGAAAACGTTTTCACAAAGTCTTTTTACATATATATCATACTTCTCATTAATTGACAATAACGAATGCCGATTCAATCTTTGCTTTGGAATTTGCGCTTTGATGTCCATTCATAAGAGGATGATTTTTTTTCGATTAGCCATAGATAGGTTCAAGTGGTGCAATCATTGGTGCTATACTGAGTAGAATGATAACAGAGGGAGGTGCGGGCCATTTTTTATTTATATTTTCTAATCGTCCTTCTCTATATAACTGACCAGATATACCACACTCCAGTGGTTCAAACAGTGAGTGGTATTCTCGCATTTATTGTGATAGTCGTTAATATTCGAAGAGCTCGTCAGCTATACTTATGGGCTGGCCTTTCTTTCTTTTTGTTAGGGTTTCTTTTTTATTTGATTTATGTTCCAAAAGACGTTGGTTTTTTTAACTTGTTTGGCTCAATGACCGGGTTGTTGGCACTTTTGTTCGTTTTACCGTTTATGAGTACCATTATAGCAGCAGGCAAGTACGACCGCGCACTTGGGCAAATGATTAGCAAGCCTCCTACATTAAACATGGTTCGGCTATATCGACGCACATCGGTGATGTCGTATATGCTAACGCTGTTTTTAAATGTGGCCACTGTCCCCGTTGTTGTGGCGACGGTCAAGAGCAAACTTAGCCAACTCAGCTCTGCGGTCATCCAACGCTTTTTTGCCCACAGTATATTGCGGGCATATGCCCTTGTTTTGTTATGGAGCCCTACGGAAATTCTCGTCGCTTCCACGATTGATTTGACAGGTACAAGTTATGTAGCGTTGTTGCCGACACTACTTGTGACAAGCGTCCTGTTTCTCTCAATTGATTGGTTGTTGCACAACCGCCAATTAAAAGGGGGAGAGCTTATCGTACAGCAGGAACCAATCGGGAACCCTAAATTATTGCGGCGGAAATTAATGCAGCTCGCAATCGCGATTATGAGTTTTATCGTTTTGCTTCTTGCTGTAAATGCGTGTATCCCGCAATCATTTTTATTTTCCGTAACCGTGCTCATTATTCCTTTCACGTTTTTATGGGCACTGGTGATTAAAAGGCCAAGGCGCTTTAAAAAACTTGCTTTTCTCTATTTAAAAGGCAATACGACACAGCTGCACAGCTTGTTTTTCTTGTTCTTGGCGGCAGGCTTTTTTGTTGAAGTGTTCCCTTACACGGTTTGGTTTGAGCATATGAATGCCTTGTTTGCTTTTACTTATCAAGAAGGATCGTTGTTTTTGTTTTATTTGCTCGTTGGATTATGCATTTTTGGCTTTGCCCTTGTCGGCTTTCATCCGCTTATTTCAATTGCGATTCTATCACCGTTTTTACAAGAACAAGTTGCAGCCTATCCTTACGGCATCAGCCTATTGCTCATTGGCGTTGGACTTGGCACAGTCATGATAGGCCCATTTAATGTTACGCCAACAATCTTGGCAATGCAGCTAAATGCCAATCCGTATAGCATTATTCGCAAGAACTTTGCATTTGCTTTTAGCTATTTGTTGTTTATCGTTGTGATCGCCTATGCATGTAGCCTGATGATTGCATGAATACATGGTAGTGCTTCTTGCGTACATATACGTTTAGGCAATGTTAACAGTGAAAAGGCAGTTCCTTCCCTTCTTGAAGAAGTGCTAACTGTTTTTGCACCATTTCAGCCTTGCTTTTCAGGCCAACGGTTTGAAAGAGTGAAAAGGACAGGTGCAACTCTAATTGCGCTTTTTCTTGTTGGCCAAGGCGATGAAACGATTGGCCGCGCATGTAATGGAAGTCTCCTTTTATAGGCAAATAGTCGTCCTCACTTGTGAGCTTCAATCCTTTTTCTGCATATTCAATCGCTTGATGAAAATCGTTGCTTTCAAACAACAACTGCACCAAATGGTCGTATATGCGTAAATAGAAGGTGAGGTTTGTACGGACAGTTTTTGGACAAGTTGCTTTTTTTAAGGCTTGCTTGAAAAGGCCAATTGCTCGGCCATTGTTGCCTTCTTCGGAATGAAGAAGCGCTAAACTGATTAGAATCCCTAGCTCTTGGGCGCTAGGCGTTGATTTAGTCGCATATCCTGTAGCGTTTAACGCGCTGTTGAGCATATGCATCGCTTTGTGTTGATTATGGTCTACATAGTAAACAAGGATAGCTTGATGCCAGAGTAGAAACTGCCGTAGTTTAGGTGACTGAAAAGCCGGGTTATTTAAGTGCTCTACGATAAGAGCTTTCACTGCTGCAAAGTCATCACGACGGATCGCATGCCTAATCTCTTCCAGAATGAAGGAAACCCAATCATCGACTGGTTTTTCCGTTTCTAACGGCAATTCATCTAGCTTTAAGCTTAGTACATCGGCCAAGATAGGGTAGGTAGACAACGAATGTTTACTGCCCTCTCTTTCAATTGGACGTAATGACTCGCGGCAATTGCCTTCTTCACTCTTGGCTTGGTTGATAGAAACCGAGCTTTCTTCTCCTCCATTGCGTTTTGTTATAAAGGCGTCTTCTGACATTCGTGCACCTCCTTCGTAAGAATAAAGGAATAGACCTTTTATACTAGTTTATAACCTTATTTTTCATATATTTCAATAGCAATCTGACGATAATGTTGAAAAAATGGGCAAGACTAAAACCGCAGAAGGAAAATATACTTTACCCTCTATACAAACAAGGAGAGAAAACATGTATAAAACGAGAAATCATGCGATAATGGAGCAAACGAAAAAACGACATTTCGTCTTGAAAAGGAGTGTAATGGATGACAAGTTCGATAAAAATAAAGAGGCTGTCGATTGGAAAGCCAAACACGCTCGAGTATGGTGACGGCAAACAGATGATTAGCGGCATCCAGAAACAGCAAACAGAAGCGGTGTTTTTGTCTAAACATGGCTTTGACAGCGATGATGTTGCCGATAAGAAAAACCACGGCGGCCCAGATCGAGCTGTCTGCCTATATCCATACGAACATTATGCAAAATGGGAGAAAGAATTTGGAAAGCCTCTCCCACCAGCAGCTTTTGGTGAAAACGTGACGGTGACGAATATGCTAGAAAAAGATGTTCACATAGGAGATATTTTTCAATTAGGAGAGGCGATCATTCAAATTACACAAGCACGCAACCCATGCAGTACAATCGACAAACATACAGGGTTTCACTCGCTATTAAAACGAATTGTCGAAACAGGATATACTGGTTATTTAGCGCGTGTGCTCCATGAAGGGATTGTACGAGCAGATGGGGAAGTAGCCCTTCTTGACCCACACCCTGACAAAGTGTCGGTGTTATATGTCTGTGACACGTATTTCCGCAAGCCAACAGACAAGCAGGCGATGGAACGAATTTTAGCAGTCGATGCCCTAGCAGATGAGTGGAAAGGGAAAATGCGAAAAAGGTTGGAAAAGTTGGAAGCGTGACGAAATAGCCCTGAAGGATAATCAAAATATAAGTGCACTTTCTCTTTATAATTATGGATTAGAGGGGGTAGTGGCGTGAAATGGTTTTGTTTTCTTTCTATTTTCGTAATTTCTAATGCACTGGCTGGATGCTCAAATTTTGACAGTAATGAGCAAATTGAGGTGAGTCCTTCGTTTGATAATGAGTTTGGTGAAATGTTTGGGGTTAAGGAAAAAATCGGTATCATTGGCGGCCAGGTTACTGCAGGTGAAGATCAAAAATGGATGTGGCACTTTTGGGGGGAAGAGGTTCAATACAAAGAATTTAGTGCCGTTGCTATAAACATAGGAACCAATGAAGAAATTGATCCTATTAAAATAGATTATGAAATGCTAATTCCTACAGAAGATGGCTTAATTAGTCATTCCCCCTCACAAGTAATGTTTCCGTCGGAGGGTATTTGGAAAGTCAAAGCTTATGTAGATGATGAGTTTTTTGAAGAGTTTGTTGTTGAAGTGTTTCCATAAGCCACGGCATATTAGTCTAAAAAGATAATAAGCTGCCTCTAAGTTCTAGTGAGACATTTCCGCCTTTTCCAATAACGAAAATGTCGCAAACACAAATGTTTGCTTAACTACAAATTAGGCCATGGCCGAAAGCCGTTTTGTTTTTCTACAAGGCGGTTTTTTTACTGGCCAATTTTATTTCTTGTGCTTTATTATGGGTGTCATTAACAATTGATCCTGTTCTTTTTCCTAATAAATGCTAAAGCACATTAACCGGTACATAATTAAAACCTTCTTGACATATAAGATAAATCAGAATAATATAAGGGGAAATAAAAACAGCTGATCGGAAAACCGAAAGCGCAATTTACTCGTAAGATTAGGTTGCGCTTTTTTCTGTCAATATGCATTATAGGAAGGGTTGATCCTATGTGTCCTTGAGGAAAACCGATAATCCATTTGATGTACAAAGGAAACATGGCGTCAAAAAATGATTAAATTTTTGCATTAAAACCAACTTAACACATTGGAATTGTCGAAGTGATGATAAGTTGAGGGAAGGAGAGGGTGAATATGGGCGCAATTGAAGAGGAAAAGATACAAGCAATTGTTCAGTTTATTGAGGAAATTGATTTTGGTTCCTTGCACATTACGATCCATAATGGCCAGATCACGCAAATTGAGAGGACGGAGAAAAAACGATTTGAAAATGTAAAAAAGCAAAAAGTAAAATAGGCTGATCAGACGACTGAAAGCCCGTTATTCTTAGGAATAACGGGCTTTTCTGTGATTGCAGGAAAGAGCCAAAGTGACAGAAAGGAGATTCATTATGACTACCGTTTTATTTTTATCAGGAAGCCCCTCTTTTTCTTCAAAGACGGATAAACTTTTGCGACAGATCGAGGAAGCGTTCCAAAATAAAGGCGCGAACACGTTTTTTTATTCGGTCACGGATGTGCCGCCAGCCGATTTGGTGTTTGCCCATTTTAACTCACAAGCAGTTGCTTCTATTATTAAAAAAGTAGAGGTAGCTGACGTCATTGTAATTGGCAGCCCGATTTATAAGGCTTCTGTCACTGGCGTGCTTAAATCTTTGATTGATTTATTTCCTGAACGTTCATTTGCAGGAAAAACAATCTTGCCAATTGCTACAGGGGGAACGCTGGCCCATTATCTCGCTTTGGACTATTCGTTTACACCTGTTTTACAAACATTGGGTGCTACAACGATTTTAAAATCGATTTTTATCCTTGATACCCATTTGAAACGAACAGAAATAGGAGTAGAGATTGTTAGTAAAGAAGGGAAAGAGCGAATTGACAAAGCGATTGAACACCTGTTAAACAAAGTGTGGGCGTCAAGCTATGAATCTTAAATGGCAGGAATTAAGCATTATCTTAAGCGTATTTTTGCTACTCACTGCTTGCACAGGAGGAGCGCAAACGGCGAGTACAGGAAAGGACCGAAAGGAGAACGGGGCAGACACAATCCATATTGGCTATCAAAAATTTGGAACGTTAAATATTCTGAAAGCAGAAAATACGCTGGAAGGTGCATTGGAGGCTATTGGCGTTAATGTTGAATGGACAGAATTTCCGGCTGGGCCGCAACTGTTAGAAGCAGTAAATGGAGGCAGCATTGATTTTGGCCATACTGGCGAAGCGCCACCAATTTTTTCTCAAGCGGCAGGCGCTCCAATCGTTTATGTAGGGAATGGTCCACCTCGGCCTAAAAGTGAGGCTATTGTTGTGCAGGAGAATTCGCCAATTGAACATGTTCACGAATTGAAAGGAAAGAAAGTTGTTTTAAACAGAGGCTCAAACGTTCATTATTTGCTTGTAAAAGCACTGGAAGAAGCGGGACTATCCATTAATGAAGACATTGAAACAATATACCTCCCCCCTGCAGAAGCGAGAACCGCATTTGAGCGAGGAGACGTGGATGCTTGGGTCATTTGGGACCCGTTTTTACAGGCGGCAGAAGATGATATAGGCGCCCGTATTATTAGGGATGCAGAAGGGCTGGCTGCAAATCGAGAATTTTTGTTGGCAGACCGTGCCTTTGCGGAAGAAAATCCGGAGATTATTGACATTGTTTTAGAGGAATTGGAAAAAGTTGAGCAAAACATTAAAACAAATATCGAAGAGACTGCCCAATTTTTGTCGCCGCAAGTCGGGATCGATGAAGAAACATTAAAGAAAGTGCTCACACGGTACGAATTTGGAATGGATCCGATAGACGAAGAAGTGTTAGAAGCTCAGCAGAGCATCGCCAATACATTTTATAACCTTGGGCTAATTCCGGAAGAAGTTTCGATTAAAGAAGCGACCTTAGAGGAGGGCGAATAATGAGTTTTTTTTGGTTTATACCAACACACGGGGACGGCAGATATTTAGGGTCAACCGTTGGTGGGAGGCCTGTTACGTTTGACTATGCCCGGCAAGTAGCACAAGCTGCCGATCAATTAGGGTACAAAGGCGTATTGCTTCCTACAGGACAGTCGTGTGAAGACGCATGGGTAACAGCCTCTTCCCTCATTTCCGCAACAGAACAATTAAAGTTTCTTGTTGCTTTACGGCCAGGTGTTATCAGTCCAACTGCAGCAGCGCGAATGGCGGTTACATTTGATCGTTTATCCCATGGAAGGCTGCTATTAAACGTGGTGACTGGAGGAGATCCACTCGAATTAGGCGGAGATGGCATTCATTTAAACCATGAAGAGCGCTATCAATTAACTGATGAGTTCTTGGAAGCGTGGCGGTCTATTGTGACTGGAAATCCCACTACATTTGCAGGGAAGCATGTCAATATTAAAGAGGCGAAAACGAATTTCCCGCCTGTTCAAACACCATACCCACCCCTTTATTTAGGTGGCTCCTCCATCGGAGCAATGGAAGTAACGGCCAAGCACATTGACGTTTATTTAACGTGGGGGGAGACACCTGCACAAGTCAAAGAAAAAATCGCTAAAGTAAGGCAATACGCAAGGAAAACGGGAAGATCAATCAAATTTGGCATCCGCCTCCATGTCATTGTCAGAGAGACAGAAGGAGAGGCATGGCAAGAAGCTGACCGGCTAATCCAACATTTATCGCAGAAAGATATTGATGAGGCACAGAAAGTATTTGCGCGCTTTGATTCACAAGGCCAAAGACGAATGGCTGCGCTCCATAAAGGCAGCAGAGAATCATTAGAAATCAGTCCGAATTTATGGGCTGGCGTCGGATTAGTCAGGGGTGGCGCTGGGACGGCTCTTGTAGGAGGCCCAGAAAGTGTGGCTGCCCGCATTCAAGAATACAAAGACTTAGGAATCGAAACATTTATTATGTCAGGCTACCCCCATTTGGAAGAAGCCTATCGGTTTGCGGAGCTGGTTTTCCCTTACTTCCAGGAGGAGAAAGAAGCCGTGCCGGAAAAGCAGTGGACCAGTCCTTTTGGCGGCATCGCAGCGAGATAGAAAGGGTGATGACATGAGTAAACGAATGGTCATTCAAGTCATTCCATGGGTGATCCCGCTTTTGCTGCTCCTCATTTGGCAATTGGCCTCCCAATTTGAGATTTTGCCAACACGTATACTGCCAGCGCCTTCGGAAATTGCCGCGGCAGCCTATACCCTTGTTCACTCCGGTGAAATATGGCCGCACTTATGGGCAAGTACAAACAGAGCAGTAATCGGCTTGTTCATTGGTGGAGGCATTGGTTTTATGTTTGGTTTGATCAATGGGGTATCGAAAATTTCAGCTATGTTTTTCGATTCTTCCATTCAAATGTTGCGGAATATCCCCCACTTGGCTTTGATTCCATTAATCATTTTATGGTTTGGAATCGGAGAGGAAGGGAAAATTTTCTTAATTGCCCTTGGGGTCATGTTCCCTATCTATTTAAACACGTTTCACGGCATTCGTTCTGTCGACAAAGACTATATAGAGATGGGCAACAACTATGGGCTATCGAATATGGCGGCCTTTTGGCACATTATTCTCCCTGGAGCCCTTCCTTCTATTTTAGTAGGCCTGCGTTATGCGCTTGGTATCATGTGGGTGACGTTGATCGTCGCCGAAACCATTGCCGCTAAAGACGGGATTGGCTTTTTGGCGATGGATGCAAGAGAATTTATGCAAATGGATGTTGTCGTGCTATCGATCATTTTATATGCCTTATTAGGCAAACTTTCCGACATGATGGCCAAAGCGCTAGAATTTCGCTTTTTAAAATGGCATCTCAGCTATCAGAAGTAAAAGGAGGATCCGATGAGCGCACAGATGGCTCTCTCTTTATCAGGCGTCCATAAATCGTTTGGCACAACGAGTGTATTGAAAAACGTAGAATTTTCATTAACAAAAGGTGAATGTATTGCCATTGTCGGCAAAAGCGGCTGTGGAAAAAGTACTTTATTGCGCTTGTTAGCCCGCTTGGAGCAGCCCACCGCTGGAGAAGTATACATCCCGAACGGAGACATTGTCCGGATGATGTTTCAAGAAGGGCGCCTGCTCCCTTGGAAGACGGTCTTGCAAAATGTCATGTTAGGTTTAAAGCACGACCGGAAACGAAAGGCGCTGGAAGCGATCAAAAGCGTTCAGCTCGAAGGCAAAGAAAATGAGTGGCCACGGGCATTATCAGGTGGACAGAAACAACGCGTCGCTTTGGCCCGTACCCTTGTCCACTCTCCTCATGTCTTGCTTTTAGATGAACCGTTAGGAGCACTTGACGCACTAACAAGACGTGAAATGCAGCAATTAATAGAAAAAATATGGCTACAGCGTGGCTTTAGTGTTGTCCTTGTTACACACGATATTGATGAGGCAGTCACATTAGCGGATAGGGTCTATGTGATTGAAAACGGGAGCATCGCTAACACATATGATATTAATCTTCCACGCCCAAGAAAACGATCCTCTTACGAATTTGTCGAAACAGCAGAAGAAATTTTAAACCGGGTGCTAGGTGTAAATGCAACGAACGGCCATCTTGTTTCGTTATCAAATATCAAGTAAAGTGGTTTTCTTGATTAGACACTAGAGTAGCGCCTCTCCTGTGTGATGGGGCTAAATTCTATAGGAATTGAAAAAGGAAACACACTCGTAGCCATGAAGTAGTCCCCATTTAGTTTCCTGGGTAAGCCCATTTAACTGTTTGGGGAGTACTTCTTTCTTTTTTAGAGCAGCGTCGTATAACATTGATAATTCACCACATCAGCGTAGGTATAGAAAAAATTGGTTCAAAGGTCTAATGTGATAACCTGTTCTCCGTGATTTCTGTATCGATTTCCTTTAAAATTTCATGAAACCAGTCCACGTTCACTTTATGGTGTGAAAGGGAATTTTCTAACATGCGGCGGAAATTTTTCATAAGATCTGTCCGATTTTTCAAAGTGTCTTCTAAGAGAGCAATTTTTTTCTCTGTTTGTTTAATTTGAACAAGGACGAGTTCTTTCATTTTTTCTTTGTCGTATGCCCCTTCGAAAAGCATTGCGCTATAAAAAGATAGATTTATATAATCTGTTTTTGACCCGTACGTTGTCATTAAACGATTAAACTCCTCCACTCCTAAATCAGTAAGAATGTATTTGTTTTTTTCTCTTGATTCAGCTTCTCTTTCTTCAACAATGCGTTGAATCATTCGTTTTTCCTCTAACTGTTGAATATTGTAATAAAAGGATCCTTTGGTGTAATTGACAACAAATTTGTAATGTCTCTCATTCATAATGGCTAGAAGCTCATACCCGTAGGAACCTGGTTTTTCTTTTAACAAACCTAAAATTAAAAGTGGGATCAATCGATCACTCCTCGCTTTGATGGATTTTGGAAACATGAGAAGAAAATTCTTTAAAACTTAATTGTCCTAAAGCAAACTTCGTACTTTGAACAAATATAGCTTCATTTTTAGTGAGTTCACGCTTTGCTTCCTTAGCAATCCATTCATCCTCGATGCCCAAAGGATCTAAAACGTGTTTTTGTTTTGAAAAAGCTTCATAATACCGTAATCCAAATTTCCTTTGGGAAATCGCATCAATGTGAATGCCGTCTGGATTTGCTGTTAAGCCTTTCGATGTTACAAAGTAGCAGTTTTCTTCATTATAAGCAATTTTATACAAAATCTGGTTTATTTGCTTAAACTCTACAGCATTTTCTCCAAATCCGCTCTCTCCAAGGTAGTGCCCTAATTCACCGATAATAATTGGGGTATCTGGTACATTCAATTCTTCTCTCAAATGTGTAAATAATGAGAGCAACTTATTCTCATATGTCTTAAAACGTTCTCCGAAACTGTCACTTTCTCCTTGGTGCCATAAAATTGCTATTAATTCACTTGTTTCCGTAGCGAACGTGGCTTCAGAGATCGCATGTCTTGTTAATGGACTGTCCATTGCCCACTCATCAATAGAGCTGCCACCTTCCGCACATGGTATTAACCCAATGGATTCCCCTGGATGATCCGTTGTCCAAGCCTGAGCAAAAGAAGCAGCCGGCCCAATACCAGATACATGACGATCAAAATTGAGCGGTTCAGCCATCATTTGCCATCTGCCATTCCGCAACATATGAATATGCTCATTATAAATAGGCGGTACATCTTTAACAAATCCTCTTCCAGCCATATTTGATTGTCCGATTAATAATATCGATTTCATCGTAAAACCTTCTTTTCTAATTGTGATAGTCTAATTAGACTTTAGGCATTGAGTGTGAGGTCTAATTAGATTTTTGTCAAGACAAATTGTTCGATTTGGCTGATCTCCATTGTTGCTTTGTTTCATACCGATTGTGGTAGAGCGTTTATCAACCACAAGATAGACGAGATACTAGCGACCTTTGGGATCGCCCATTCGCTCAGCAACATAGACACCCCGTATGACAACGCCGTCGCAGAAGCCACCTTTAAATCGAGAATGTAACACGAACTAAAACTTGCTTTTTTTACTGATTCAACCATATACGCATCGACCGTTCACTCAACTATCTATCACCCGTTGACTACAAAGCCTTACACCTTTAGAAATTTGTCCAATTTATGTTGACATTCCAATCTTTCATTTTTGGTCATTCAGTTGATTCTATTAAACGCTTCTTGAAATCCATCTCATACATGCTCGATAGGCCACTTGACAAAAATAACAGAACAATCTTACAATGCTTGTATATCTACCATACTAGTATAAGTAGAAAACGGGAGGTGATTCAGATTAGCATCGATGTTGAAATAAAAGGATCGACACGTGATTTTGTCTACAATCACATTAAAGAACAAATTATAAACTGGGATTTAAAACCAGGTACAAAAATTTCTGAAAAGGAAGTTGCCCAAAACCTTAATGTGAGTCGGACACCTGTCAGAGAAGCTTTTTTACAACTAGCGCAAGAAGAGCTTTTAATCATTATTCCTCAAAAAGGGACTATTGTTTCCAAGGTAGATTTAAGCTTAGTTGAAGAAGGCCGATTTGTAAGGGAGCATATTGAGAAGGCGATTGTCCGAGAGGTTTGTACAAAAATTAGTGATGATCAGTTATTTCAATTAGAAACGAACCTTTTGATGCAAGAGCTTTGCTTAAAAAAAGGCTCGCACAATCAATTATTTCAATTAGATGAAGAATTTCATCAATTATTATTTGAAATATGCACTAAGATCAGAACCTGGAACAATATTAGAAAAATGAATAGTCATTTTGATCGATTAAGAATGCTGAGGCTGGCGAAAAACCATGATTTTGAAGTAATTGTAGGCCAGCATAAAGAAATTTTTGAATGTATTTCTGAAAAAAATCCTGATAAAGCAGAAGCGATTATGGAAAAGCATATGAAACTTGTGTTTGTAGAATCGAAAGAATTAAAGGCCAAAAACCCGGAATACTTTAATTAGTATTTTCTGGTTTCACTTTGTTTGAACAAGTGACAGAGGCCGACTTCTTGATGGTTTAGTCAAGATAAAAATGATAGCGCTTTCTATTTTCAGTAATGTAAGATCGTTTTTAATAATGATGTAAGTAGATAAAATAAGGAAAGGGTAGGTAGAGATGATGAACGTGGCCATTATAGGGACAGGAGCAATCTGTCCATCCCATATCAAAGGGTATTTAGAATTTCAAGATAGGTGCAAAATTACGGCTTTATGCGATATTTATCCTGAAAAAGCAGAGGCGCAAGCAAAAGAATTTGATTTAAACGTAGCTATTTATAGTGACTATAAAGAACTACTCAGGCAAGAGAATATTGATCTTGTATCTGTTTGCACCCCGCCTTATACGCATGCGGCTATTACAATAGAAGCTCTAAATCAAGGCAAGAATGTAATTGTAGAAAAACCAATGGCCTCATCTTTAAAAGAATGTGACGCAATGAATGAAGCTGCTAAAAGGTCTGGGAAAATCTTGTCAGTTGTTGCCCAAAATCGATTTACTTCACCAATGATGAAATTAAAACATGTATTAGATACGAAATTAATGGGTCCCATTGTACATACTCAAGTAGACTCTTTTTGGTGGAGAGGCCATTGTTATTACGATTTATGGTGGCGAGGAACTTGGGAAAAAGAAGGCGGCGGCTGTACATTAAACCATGCAGTTCACCATATTGATATTTTTCGCTGGATGAATGGAATGCCTTCAGAAATCACAGCAGTAATGAGTAATGTTGCTCATGATAATGCAGAAGTAGAAGATATATCTATCGCGATAGGGCGCTATGAAAATGGAAGTCTTGCACAAATTACAAGTTCAGTTGTTCATCATGGAGAAGAGCAACAGCTTATTTTCCAAGGGAAAAATGCCCGTGTCTCTGTACCGTGGAAATTGAAGGCATCTAAATCGCTTGATAATGGGTTCCCTGTAGAGGATAAAGAATTACAGGAAAAGCTGCAGAAAGAGTATGAGTCTATAAATGATTTAGAGTATGAAGGACATGCTGGGCAAATAGAAGATGTATTGCACGCGATTGAGGGGAAAAAAGAGGTACTAGTAGATGGAAATGAGGGAAGGGAGACACTCGAATTGATTACTGCCATTTTCGAATCTGCAAGTTTGGGAAAGACGGTAAAACTCCCTTTAGATGAAACGAGTCCATTTTATTCAAGAGAAGGAATTATTGAGAATGCGACATATTTTTATGAGAAAAAAACGAGTATCGAAAATTTCAAAGTAAACGAGATTACAACAGGTGGAAAATACGAGTAAGTTGCCAAAAAATTAAAGCGGTTACATTAGCGGGAATCACTTCATGGAGGGGTTAAAAATGAATAAAAACGATGGAATGAATTATGCTCCAAAAGGAAAACCCAATCGCGTAGTAGAAGAAGGAGAATTTTTCTTTGCCGCAATTGGTTTAGATCATGGGCATATTTATGCAATGTGCAACGGATTATTAGAAGCAGGGGGAGAGTTAGCAGCTGTTTATGATTCTGATCCAAAGAAGGTAAAAGCTTTTGTGGAGAAATTTCCTAATACCCGAATAGCCGATTCAGAAGAAGAAATATTAGGAGACCCTTCCATAAAACTTGTTGCGGGTGCTAGTATTCCATCTATGCGCTGTGACTTAGGACTTAGGGTTTTAGATCATGGAAAGCACTATTTTGTTGATAAACCTGCATTTACAACAAAAGAACAGTTGGAAAAGGCTAAAAAGAAGACGGAAGAGACTGGTTTACGATGGGGAATTTATTACAGTGAGCGACTTCATGTAGAAGGGGCTGTTTTTGCGGGGCAGTTAATAGAAGAGGGAGCGATTGGCAGGGTAGTACAGATGATTGGAACAGGGCCACACCGTGCAAGTCCGTCAGCTAGACCTGACTGGTTTTTCGATAGGGACTATGTTGGAGGCATTTTATGTGATATTGGGAGCCATCAAATTGAACAGTTTCTCCATTATGCTGGAGCCAAGGACGCAAAAGTACTCCATAGTAAAGTAGCAAATTACAACTTTAAAGAGCATCCTAAATTTGAAGATTTTGGCGATGCCACTCTCGTTGCTGATAACGGTGCTACTTTTTATTTTCGGGTCGATTGGTTGACTCCTGATGGTTTGGGCACTTGGGGCGATGGGCGCGTTATTATTTTAGGGACAGATGGGTATATTGAGGTGCGTAAATATATTGATATTGCCCGTAGTGGTAGTGGGGATCATGTCTATTTAGTAAATCATGAAGGAGAAAAGCATTACGAGTGCCAAGGGAACATAGGGTATCCATTTTTTGGGGCATTTATTTTAGATTGTTTGAACGGAACAGAAAATGCGATGACACAGGAACATGCATTTAAAGCCGCTGAATTATGTATTGAAGCGCAGAATATGGCGATACAAGTGGAGGCAGCAAATAGCGTTGTTGCAAAGTAAATACAAAAGTCGTTATCGATAATGAAAATCGAAAAGGAAAAGTTGCGGGAATAACAAGTATTAGTGGATGGCAATAGCGTTCTAAAACAAAGTGTGAAGATAGACAGAAATCATCTTGAGGGAATTGAAGAAGAGACCTTTAATCTTAATGTTGAAGATTTAAATAGCCAAAGCTCGCAGTACTATTTTTACGCCAACGTTAGCTGTGCATATGAATTAGTATTGTATACAAGTCAATGCATAGCTTTAGGCTTTTTTCTTAACAAAACGAAACAGTGTTTAGAAAAGATTGCACATTTTGAAAGATATAATAGGAATACGTATCTTGTTACTTGATAAAAACATGTCTGTACGTATTACTGTTCAGTATTATTTTTGGAGCGTTCATCACGCAATGAAGGGGTTTACGAGGTTGAGGCTATTGAACTCATACTGACAGCTAAGGAGGAACATCATTGAAAAAAATAATGGATAGTCTAATGATTGGTAGTCTACTAGTATTATTAGCTGCATGTGGGGAAACGGTAGTAACCTCAGGAGCAACGAATACAGAAGGTGGCAGCAAGACACTAAAATTAGCTCACGATTTAGGGGAGGATCATCCCGTCCATCTAGCGTTAACAAAGTTTGCTAAAACCGTTGAAGAAAGCTCAGAAGGCCAAATGAAAGTTGAAATTTTTTCTAACGGAGTATTGGGAAATGAACGTGAAATGCTGGAACAAATACAAGGCGGGGGAATAGATATTACGAAAGTAAGTGCGGCTTCACTTGAAAGTTTTGCTTCATCATATTCAATATTTAGCTTGCCGTATGTTTTTGATGATGAAGAACATTTTTTTCGGTCAATGGAATCTGATGCAGTAAGTGATTTATTTGCTTCTACAGAAGACGAGGGATTTCTAGGACTAACTTGGTATGATTCTGGTTCTCGTAATTTTTACACGGCAGATAAACCAATTATGCATCCAGATGATTTAAAGGGGTTAAAAATTCGTGTAATAGATAGTCGAACACAAATTGAAATGGTGAAAACATTAGGCGGTGCACCTACACCAATGCCATATGGTGAAATTTATACTGCTCTGCAATCTGGCGTAATCGATGGTGCTGAAAGTAACCCAACAGCACTAACAACTGGGAAACATGGTGAGGTAGCAAAGGCGTTCTCTTTTGATGAACATACTCGTATTCCAGATATTGTTGTTATTAGCAGTAGTGCGTGGAATAATCTGACAGAAACGCAACGAAACATATTAAAAGAGGCTGCGGAGGAATCGACTGAATATCAAAAAGAAATTTGGGCTGAAGCTTTAGAAGCAGCAAAGAAAGAAGCAGAGAACTTGGGAGTAGAATTTTACTATCCTGAAAAAGGTCCGTTCCGCGAAGCCGCAAGTCCAATATACAAGGAATATCGTAAAGATGAAAGGCTCGCAGCATTACTAGATGCTTTTAATGAAATGCGTTAAAAAGGAAGGAGTGGGGATTCCAATGCTTTTAACAGTCAAAAGTGTGAAGACTTTCTTAAACCGGTTGATTATGACCGTTGCCTCTATGCTAACTGTTGTATTAGTTTGTTGTGCATTATGGCAGATATTAAGCAGGTATGTGTTAAGTTCCCCTAGCATTATTACGGAAGAGTTATCCCGTTTTCTTCTTATATGGGCAGCAATGCTAGGAGCCGCCTATGCATTCGGTTCAAAAGAACAATTAGCAATCGTTTTTCTGAAATCAAAATTAAGCGGTTTAAAAAAGAAATTAGTTGAGATTTTTATTGACGTCACCATTATTATGTTTGCAGGATCGGTTTTAATTAAAGGCGGCTACAATCTTGCTTCTCAGACATTAAGCCAAACTTCCCCTATCCTTGGTATTCCAATGGGCTATGTTTATGCGATTCTTCCTGTAACAGGGGTATTAATAATCATCTATCAATTATTAAGCCTAGCGGAAAGGCGAGGGCAGAATGAATCTTCGGAACAGTAGATAAATCCTTCTGTTTCGTCTCGTACGAGTAAATTTAGGGGGCGTATTCAAAATGGATATAGCAATATTATCGGTATTGCTTCTTTTTGGAATATTCTTCTTTCTTCTTGCGATAGGTGTTCCAATATCAATAAGCATTGGTCTATCCTCTATTGTATCTGTTATGGTAGCTACGCCGTTAGACGTGATCCTTTATACGAGTGCGCAACGTTTATTTTCTGGAATGAACAGTTTTGCGTTATTAGCTATCGTCTTTTTTATTATGTCAGGAAGCATTATGAATAATGGAGGAATCGCATTACGATTAATTAATTTAGCAAAGTTGATTGCAGGAAGGTTACCTGGATCATTGGCACATACAAATGTAGTTGGGAATATGCTTTTTGGCTCTATTTCAGGGTCAGCAGTGGCTTCTGCGGCAGCAATTGGCAGTGTTATGGCTCCTTTGCAGAAGAAAGAAGGCTATGACAAAGGTTTTTCGGCAGCTGT
The DNA here is from genome assembly GCF_900142675.1 of Shouchella rhizosphaerae. Lineage (GTDB taxonomy): Bacteria > Bacillota > Bacilli > Bacillales > Bacillaceae_D > Shouchella > Shouchella rhizosphaerae. The sequence continues at coordinate 383,466 of NZ_FRBS01000006.1, forward strand.
AAATATAACTTCTTCACCAGTGGGCATTTTGATCCCCCCTAGTGGTGTATTAATCCTCTATTCATTAGTCAGTGGAGGAACTTCTGTTTCTGCATTATTCATGGCTGGATATTTGCCTGGCATTTTGATGGGATTAACAGTTATGATCGTTGCTTACTTTATTGCTAAAAAAAATCATTATACGATTTCTGAAAAAATAGGTCTAAAAGAGGCAAACAGAATCATCATACAATCAATTCCTAGTTTACTATTGATTGTTATTGTGATTGGTGGAATTGTAGCAGGCATTTTTACTGCTACAGAAGGTGCCGCAGTTGCGGTTCTATATTCTTTAATTCTTTCATTGATTTATCGCTCCTTAACGTGGGCCCATATTCCTAAAATTTTCAAAGAAACAATTGTGATGACAGGAATTGTTTTATTTTTAGTTGCTGTCTCTTCTATCATGTCATGGGCAATGGCATTAACAGGCATGCCGGCAGCTATTAGTAACGGGCTTTTAAGTATTTCAGATAATCGCTATATTGTATTGTTGATTATGATGTTGATTTTATTAGTCGTTGGCATTTTTATGGACCTCACGCCAGCAGTACTCATTTTCACACCTATTTTCTTGCCGATTGTTGTGCAAATGGGGGTAGACCCTGTCCATTTTGGAATCATGCTTGTATTTAATCTGGCTATTGGTGCTATGACACCACCGGTAGGGAGTGTTTTATTTATAGGTTGTAGCGTAGGGAAAGTGTCCATTGAAGAAGTGATAAAACCTTTGAGCTATTTCTTTATAGCGCTTGTTGCAGCATTATTTATAGTGGTTTATATCCCTTCCATTAGTCTAATTATCCCTAAACTTTTTAACCTGTTATAAACATAAAAGGATAAACAAAGCATTTTTTCTCTTGCCGATGGTTGTTTCTCTCGTACCTACAAATGGGTCATAGCCAAAAACCGTTTTGTTTTTCTACAAGGCGGTTTTTTTGCTGGCTATTTTTATGCCCCTGTTTCGTATCCATTATTTAAAAAACACGTACAATCAGAAGGCGTTGGCGCTTATTTCATGTTTAAAGCAGTTCTAGGATTGAAAATCTGCCATTGACAGTCTATTCGAACACAGTTAGAATTTTTATAAATCATATCAACTTACATGGGTTTGTCTGTAGAGGAGAAAGGGGAGAGTAATGGCTTACGTTTTTGAGCAAATGGAGGCTACCGACTATGAAAAGGTAAATACCAAGTTGAAAAATCGGGATAGCCTGGATATTTTGCGCTGGGCGAATCAAACGTATGGTGAAAAGCTCGTGTATGCTTGCAGTTTTGGAGCCGAGGCCATGGTGCTGCTTGACTTGTTGTCAAAAATACAAAAAGAAGCCCACATTTTGTTTTTAGATACAGATTTTCATTTTGCCGAAACGTACGAATTGATCGAACGTGTAAAAGAACGATACCCGACATTTCGTATTAACATGGCTAAACCTGCTTTGTCTCCAGAGGAACAAGCGGAACGTTACGGCGATGAACTATGGCTTAAAAATCCAGACCAGTGCTGTCAAATTCGAAAATTGGATGTGCTGGCCCGTGAGCTTGAGCCTTACGATGCTTGGCTTTCAGGCTTAAGGCGTGAGCAGTCTCCAACACGAGCAAATACCGAGTTTGTTAATCAGGATAAGCGCTTTAAAAAGGTGAAGGTTTGTCCGTTGATTCATTGGACGGAAGAAGAAATATGGATGTACATCAAATTGCATCAATTGCCCTACAATGAGTTGCACGACCAGCACTATCCGAGCATTGGCTGTACGTACTGCACGAAAGCGGTCATGCCTGGGGAAGATACTCGAAGCGGCCGCTGGGCGGGAACAGGAAAAACGGAATGCGGGTTGCATGCACCAACGAAAGGAGATTCATGAATGGAAGCAGTAAAAGAAACAGAACTGGTTCACCGATATGATCCGGCGTATGATACAACGGGCATCACAAACGAGATTGCACTCGATGGTTTTGCTCTCTCTGACTTGGAGTTGCTTGGCATTGGTGGTTTTACGCCGCTAACAGGCTTTTTAAACGAAGACGATTACCATTCTGTTGTCAAGTCAATGAGATTAGCGAATGGAGCGCCTTGGAGCATTCCGATTTCACTGCCTGTTAGCGCCGACCAGGCTTCTGCCTTGCGCGTTGGCGAACGTGCAAAGCTCGTTTACAAGAATGACATTTACGGCGTCATTGAAATCGAATCAATTTATACACCTGATAAGAAAGTCGAAGCTCAGGAAGTATACCGTACGACCGACGAAGCCCACCCTGGGGTAGCGAAGATGTATGCACGTCCTCCGATTTATGTAGGCGGGCCGATTGTATTAACAAAACGTGTCAATTATGAACGCTTTGCCTCTTACTATATCGATCCAATCGACACGCGGCGGATTTTTGCTGAAAAGGGCTGGAAGACGGTCGTTGGCTTCCAAACGCGAAATCCGGTGCACCGCGCCCATGAATACATTCAAAAAGCAGCCCTTGAAACGGTTGACGGACTGTTCTTGAATCCACTTGTCGGGGAAACAAAGGCAGGGGACATTCCAGCCGATGTGCGCATGGAAAGCTATGAAGTGTTGCTTAAAAACTATTATCCAAAAAACCGTGTCCATTTATCGGTGTTCCCGGCAGCGATGCGTTATGCCGGTCCCCGGGAAGCTATTTTTCATGCGTTAGTTCGTAAAAATTACGGTTGTACTCATTTTATTGTTGGCCGCGACCATGCAGGTGTCGGCAATTATTATGGTACTTACGACGCACAAGAGATTTTCAAAGAATTTGAAGAAGGCGAGCTTGGCATTAAGCCGTTGTTTTTTGAACATAGTTTTTATTGCAAAGCTTGCGGCAACATGGCTTCGCAAAAAACATGCCCTCATGATTCTGAGCACCATGTTATTTTATCGGGGACCAAAGTGCGGCAAATGTTAAAAGAAGGCGTGCTTCCTCCACAAGAATTCAGCCGCAAAGAAGTGGTTGAAGTGTTGATGCGTGGATAGGGCGATAGAAAAATAGAGAAAGAGGGAGCGTCAATGATAGAGGCGGCAGCATTTGCGATTGCTTTTTTCTTCGCAATGAATATCGGCGCAAGCGGAACAGCGGCAGCGATGGGCCCTGCTTACGGAAGTGGAGCGATTAAAAGGAAACGAGTGGCGATGCTTCTTGTGGGCGCTTGCGCTTGGCTTGGCGCGCTAGCAGGTGGCGAAGTCGTGCGTACGATCGGCGAAGGGATTCTGCCGCCTACCGTGATGCAAATGGAAGTCGTTGTTATTGTGTTAGCTGCGGCTTGTTTTACCTTATTTTTTGCCAACCTAATTGGCATTCCCTTGTCAACGAGCGAAGTCGTTGTCGGCTCCCTTGTTGGGGCTGGCCTTGCGTACCAAGCTCTATATTGGCAGTACTTGCTTGTGATTGTGAGCTTTTGGATTGTCATCCCGTTTGCCGCGTTTTTTCTCGCATTCGGGGCTGGAAAAACGATCAAAAAGTATCAAGCCCATTTGCCCTTTTTGCGTGGCGATGGAAAATGGCATAAGCCTCTCACCTTCATTTTAATTGCTTGTGGTTGCCTTGAAGCTTTCTCAGCTGGGATGAACAATGTGGCCAATGCTGTCGGCCCTCTTGTCGGGGTAGGGGCGCTAGATGTGACAACGGCTGTTATTGCTGGTGGATTTTTTGTTGCCCTTGGCGCCTTGTTGCTCGGCGGAAAAGTGCTCGAGACCAATGGCAAACACATTACCAATCTTTCGCTGCTGCAAGGAAGTACAGTCTCCTTTACGGGTGGAGCGCTTGTGATCATTGCTTCGATTTTTGGTCTTCCTGTGCCCCTGACGCAAATTACGACTGCGGCCATTGTCGGCATCGGCACAGCGGAAAACGGATTTGTCTTATGGCAGAAGTCTGTCATAAGACGGATTATTAAAGTTTGGATTGTATCACCTTTGTTTGCGTTGGCTGTTTCCTATAGCTTGATTTTGCTTTTCCGCTCGCAAGACTATTATACGCTTGTTGTAATTGTCAGCGTTTTTATCGCGACAGTAGGCGCAATCAGCTTATACCGTTCCGTCCGCCAAGACAAAGAACAAACGATGCGTGATGGGGAAGGCATATAAACATTTTACATAAGGGGACTTAGCAATGACAAAAACGAATTCAAATCTTGTTTGGCATGAAGCAAGTGTCAGCAAACAGGAAAGGCATGCACGCCATAACCATAAAGGCTGCGTGCTTTGGTTTACAGGACTTTCAGGCTCAGGAAAATCGACGCTCGCCAACGCTTTAGACCGTTCATTGTTTGATGCAGGGCTGTCAACATACGTACTAGACGGCGACAACATCCGCCATGGCTTAAATAAGGACTTAGGTTTTTCCGATAGAGATCGGCAGGAAAACATCCGCCGTATTGGAGAAGTTGCCAAATTGTTTGTTGATGCTGGTACAATTGTATCGACAGCCTTTATTTCGCCGTTTCAATCGGATAGAGACCAGGCAAGGGCTCTACTGGCAGACGGCGAATTTGTAGAAGTGTACGTGAAATGCCCCCTTGAAGAGTGTGAGCGCCGTGATGTCAAAGGACTTTATAAAAAAGCGCGTAATGGGGAAATACCTCAATTTACTGGCATTAGTTCCCCTTATGAGGAGCCGGAAACGCCTGAAATTACCGTCGATACGAGCGTACAAACAGTGGAAGAATCAGTAGAACAAATCATTGGCTGGCTAGAAAAGCATCATATTCTCACTCGGTGAACAGGCAGGCAAAGTAAACGGAAGGCAGTGATAGCAATGGCACAAAAGGGAACGGTTTATTTAATTGGTGCAGGGCCGGGCGATTGTGGTTTATTGACGGCAAAGGGGCTTGACATTCTTCGCCAGGCGGACGTTTTATTATACGACCGTCTTGTCAACCCACTTTTGCTAGAAGAAACCAAACCAGGGGCTGAGCTGCTGTATGCAGGCAAGCTGCCGAACCGCCATATTCTTCGCCAAGAAGCGATTCATGACGAAATGGTGCGCCATGCCCAAAAAGGAAAATGCGTCGTCCGTTTAAAAGGCGGCGATCCAAGCGTATTTGGGCGCGTTGGCGAAGAAGCAGCCTTTCTCGACGAATACGCCATACCTTACGAAATCGTTCCTGGGGTGACAGCAGGAATTGCGGCGCCGGCTTATGCAGGCGTTCCCGTAACCCATCGCCTTCACGGCGCCAACTTTGCCATTGCGACAGGGCATAGCCGCAGAGACACCGGCTTGCCTGAAATCGATTGGAATGGGCTTGCCTCCATCGACACGGTTGCTTTTTATATGGGCATTAAACACTTGCCCACCATTGCAGAAAATTTAATCACACATGGCCGCCCAAAGGACGAAAAAGTGTTGTTAATTCAATGGGGGACAACGAGCAAACAGCGGACTCTTACCGCCGACTTAGGCACGATTGCCCGAAAAGCAGAAGCGGAACAGTTCACGAATCCGGCGATTGCCCTCATTGGTGATGTTGCAGGCCTTAACCAAGGAAAAAGTTGGTTTGAGCGTAAACCATTGTTTGGTTCGTTTCCGCTAATTGCCAATAGTGACGGTGCTGCCCAGCTTGCATCTTTATTAAAAGAAGAAGGGGCTGAAACGTTTGTATACCCCCGTTTCCATGAGGTAGAGGAGGAAGCCCCGCTTATTCATTGGGAAACGGCTACAGACATTGCCTTCTATGATGAGAAGGATGTCATTGTCTTTTTTCGATGGCTCCAAAAAAGAGGACTTGATATCCGTACCCTCTCTGCCCAATTTAGCGGTGAAACGGATTCGGCGGTGCAGGCTCTTCAACAACGTGGGCTTGCCCCTGTTCAGGGGAGCAGACCAATAGGGTCAGACCGACTCTTTTTAAGCCGAGGGGGCTTAGGTGGCAAGCCTGGCTGGAAACACATTCAAACACGGGAGCGAACCGTTGCCCCATCCACGCAAACGACGATAAACCGTCTACTCGATGAAGGGCACTTGACTGATCTTGTCTTTTTAAGCCGTGAGTCCGTTGAATGTTTTTGTGAAGCGTTTGCTGCGATTGGCAGAGAGAAGGAGATAAGCGAGTTAACTGTGCTTTGTTTAAGCGATGAAGCGGAAAAAGCAGCGATTTCCTATGGTTTGTCGCCGCAAATTAAGCAATCGGTACTGTCGGCATGGATGGAGGGGAACTATGCAGGCGATTTTATATGTGGGCCACGGTAGCCGAGTCAAAGAGGGAAATGACCAGTTTCGTGCTTTTATTAAAAAAGCCAAAAGCGATTTTTCCGGCGATTATTTCCAAACGGAAGCGTTTATTGAATTGAGTAAACCGACGATTGCCGAAGGGATTGATCGGTGTGTACAAAACGGGGCAACGGCAATTGCCGTCATTCCTGTATTGTTATTGACGGCCAACCATGCGAATATGGACATCCCACAGGAAATACAAGCGGCTAAGAGGAAATATCCCGACATTGTATTTGCCTATGGCAAACCGTTTGGCATTCAAGCGGATGTCGTTGATGTTGCTTTAAAGCGGCTTGCTGATGCAGGGCTGCCACTGCTTGCGGAGGAAGGCAAACGGCAAGAAGGTACGACTGTTCTTGTGGTCGGCAGAGGATCGAGTGACGGCAATCAACCAAGTGATGTCGCTAAAATTGCCCGTTTGCTCTATGAGAAAACAGCATGTGACAATGTCGAAACGTGTTTTATGGCAGCAACAACGCCGACAGTGGCCCAAGGGTTAGCCAAAGTGGAGAAACTTGGTGCGCAGCGTGTTTATGTGCTTCCGTATTTGCTCTTTACCGGCATTTTAATGAACGAATTGGCGGATACGTTGGCAGACAGAAAAGGAAACACAGACACTGCTTATGTGTTATGCGAATTCCTTGGGAGCGATGACGGGCTGGCCCCTGTTCTGGTAGGCCGCGTCAATGAGGCGCTTCGTGAAATAAAAGGGGGATGCGGATGAGTGCGTTGCCGTTTATGCTCGAGCTAAGCATGTTAAATACCGTCATAGTCGGCGGGGGGCAGCTTGCTTATAAGCGGGCGTTAAGCATCATTGAAGCAGGCGGACATGTAACTGTTGTGGCGCCCACACTTCATCCGCAGCTACACGCGTTAGCGTTAGCCGAAAAACTGCGTTGGGAAGCACGTTATGTAAGTGGAGATGAATGCTTTCTCGCTGATTTGCTTTTCCTCTGTACCGATCAGCCACTTTTGCACCAACAGTTGTTGCAAAACCGTGCCCCGCGTCAGCTCGTTTATGTTGGCGACCAAGCACAAGCAGGCCATGTTTATGTGCCAGCTAAAATTGAAAAAGGGTTGCTCACTGTTAGCATCTCAACAGCAGGAGCAAGCCCAAGTTACACCAAACGAATAAAGGGGCAAATCGCGAACATGTTGCCAGAGCATGCTGCCGAAGAACTTGCATTTCTCCAGAAAGCACGGGAGCTTGTATTAGCGAGCAATGGTGGAAACGGGGAAAAACGCGCGCTTTTGCAAGAGCTTGCTTCACCAGAACGCCTGCAAGATGAAAGGCGCGAGCAATGGCTAGATGACCAACTGCGACGGATAGCCGAAGATAACCAAAAATGAAGACGATACGAGAGGTGGATTGTGGTGCAGCTCCAGACGACAAACAGCCCATTCAGCCAAGAACAAATAGAGCTTTTAAATAAGTTGCTGCCAACGCTAACCGCTACGCAGAAAAGCTGGATAAGCGGTTATTTGGCAGCAACAGCAAACACGGTTCTTAGTGAAGCAGCGACAACGGTACCAGCTGAACTTAGCGCACCGAGCGAAGCTGCCCAGGAAAACAAAGAAGTGACTGTGTTATACGGTTCACAAACAGGAAATAGCCAACAGCTTGCTGAAGAAATTAGCCGCAAACTGGAAGACAAAGCGTATCATGTGACATTGGCATCGATGCATACATATAAGCCAAAAAACATAAAAGACGTTACGAATTTACTTCTTATTGTTAGTACGCATGGTGAAGGCGAACCGCCAGATAACGCTATTGCTTTCCACGAATTTCTGCTTGGGCGCAAGGCGCCGAAATTGGCGGATTTGCATTTTTCAGTGCTCGCTTTAGGGGACTCATCTTATGAATTTTTCTGTCAAACAGGCAAAGAGTTGGACCAACGCTTAGAGGAGCTTGGAGGAACGCGCTTGTATCCTCGTGTTGATTGTGACATTGATTTTGACGAGGATGCAGCTGAATGGATGGCAGGTGTTCTTGCTGGCCTTGAAAAAGCAACGGGTAAATCGTCGGCGAGTTCCACAGCTCTGCTATCACCAGATACCACGGCTACTGCTTACAGCCGTACAAATCCTTATCAAGCAGAAATACTTGAAAATATCAATTTAAATGGCCGTGGTTCAAACAAGGAGACGCGCCACTTGGAGCTTTCTCTTGAAGGGTCGGGATTTACATTTGAGCCTGGCGACTCGGTTGGTATTTTTCCGGAAAATGACAGTGAATTGGCTGATCAGTTGATTGCCGAAATGGGTTGGAACGGTGATGAATCGGTGCCAATTGGCAAGCAAGGCGATGTGTTGCCATTGCGGGAGGCGCTAATCCGTCATTTTGAAATAACGGTTTTAACAAAGCCTTTGCTCGAAAAAGCGTCGCTGCTTTCCAAAAACAATGCTTTAAAGGAATTAGTGGCAGCTGGCAATGAACAGCAGCTTCGAGCTTACCTAGAAGGACGGGACATTCTTGATTTGGTTAGGGATTTCGCTCCATGGGAAGGAACAGCAGGAGACTTTACCGCTATTCTCCGCAAAATCCCGCCACGTCTGTATTCGATTGCTAGCAGCTACCGTGCAAATGAAGACGAAGTCCATTTAACTGTTGGCGCTGTCCGCTATGACGCTCATGGGCGTAAACGGGCAGGTGTTTGCTCCGTACAATGCGCTGAGCGCAAAGCGCCAGGGGAGACATTACCCATTTTTATTCAGCGTAATCCGAATTTTCGCTTGCCTGAGAATGGGAGCACACCGATTTTAATGGTCGGTCCAGGAACAGGAGTAGCCCCTTTTCGAGCCTTTTTGGAAGAACGGGAAGAGACGGGGGCAGAGGGGCCCGCTTGGCTATTTTTTGGAGATCAGCATTTTTCGACTGACTTTCTATACCAAACGGATTGGCAGCGCTGGATGAAAGAAGGCGTATTAACGAAAATGGATGTCGCTTTCTCCCGTGACCAGGACGAAAAAGTCTATGTGCAGCACAAAATGTTAGAAAAAGCCGATGAAGTGTTCCAATGGCTAGAAGATGGCGCTGTTCTTTATATTTGTGGCGATGAAAAACAAATGGCGAAAGATGTCCATAAAACGCTCGTTTCGATTATCGCCCAACAAGGCAACCGCAGCGAAGAAGAAGCAGAAGCCTATCTCAGTCACTTACAGCAAAATAACCGTTACCAGCGCGACGTGTATTAATGGAGGGAGAAAATAATGGCAGACCAAAAATTTGCACCGACACAAGATGGACCTCCTAGTGATGTCGAACGCATTAAAGAAGAAAGCAATTATTTACGTGGCACTTTAGCAGAATCATTAAACGAACCATTAAGCGCCGGCATCCCAGACGACGATAACCGGTTAATGAAATTCCATGGCAGTTATTTGCAAGATGACCGTGATTTGCGTGAAGAGCGGCGCCGACAAAAGCTTGAGCCGGCCTATCAATTTATGGTGCGCGTCCGTCTTCCTGGAGGGGTCGCCACACCGAAACAATGGCTGGCTATGGATGATCTAGCCCATCGATACGGCAATGGCACGCTTCGGCTAACGACACGGCAAACGTTCCAAATGCATGGCATTTTAAAATGGAATATGAAGAAAAACATCCAAGGCATTAATGCTGCTTTAATGGATACGATTGCTGCTTGCGGCGACGTCAATCGAAATGTGATGAGCACGCCCAATCCGTACCAATCTGAAGTCCATGGTGAAGTCTACGACTGGGCGAAAAAATTGAGTGAAGCGCTATTGCCAAAAACAAGGGCTTATCATGAAATTTGGCTTGACGAAGAAAAAGTCGCGGGCACGCCTCAGCAAGATGAAGTAGAACCGATGTACGGACCTCTTTATTTGCCAAGAAAATTTAAAATTGGCGTTGCCGTTCCACCTGCAAATGATGTGGATATCTTTTCACAAGACATTGGTTTTATAGCCATTTTGGAAGAAGGCAAGCTAACCGGTTTTAATGTTGCGTGCGGTGGAGGAATGGGCATGACACACGGCGATACAAAAACCTACCCGCAACTTGGCCGTATTATTGGCTTTTGCGAGCCTCAGCAAATCATGGATGTTGCTGAAAAATTGATTACGATTCAACGGGATTATGGCAACCGTTCCGTTCGGAAGTATGCCCGATTTAAGTACACGATTGATCGCCGTGGCTTAGACTGGTTAAAAAACGAGTTGCACGCACGCCTTGGCTGGGAGCTAGGAGAAGCACGCCCCTTTCAGTTTGATCATAACGGTGATCGCTATGGCTGGACGAAAGGAGTAAAAGGGCGTTGGCACTTGACGTTATTTATCCAAAATGGCCGGATTCAAGATACAGACGATTACCAACTAATGACTGGCTTGCGCGAGATTGCTAAAATTCATACAGGAGAATTTCGTTTGACTGGCAATCAAAATGTGATCATTAGCAACATAACGGCCGCGAAGAAAAAAGCGATTCAAGCCATTGTCGAAACCTATCGGCTGACAGACGGCCAACATGTCTCAGCATTGCGCCGAAACTCGATGGCTTGCGTTGCTTTTCCGACATGTGGCTTAGCAATGGCTGAATCAGAACGGTATTTGCCTTCGCTCATTGATAAACTGGAATTTATCCTCGATGAAGCGGGCATCCGCGAAGAAGACATCGTCATCCGCATGGCTGGCTGTCCTAATGGCTGCTCACGTGCTGCATTAGCCGAAATCGGTTTTATTGGTAAAGCGCCAGGTAAGTATAACCTTTATCTTGGCGGGGGATTTGCTGGGGAACGCTTGAGCAAAATGTACAAAGAAAATATCGGCGAGGCGGAAATTTTAGAAACATTGGAACCGATCCTATTTGCTTATGCGAAAGAACGAGAAGAAGGCGAGCATTTTGGCGATTTTGTCATCCGCAAAGGCTATGTAAAAGCAGTCGAGTCGGGAACCGATTTCCATCAATAAAAAGAGAAGCTGCCATAAGCACTGAGCTTAGTGGCGGCTTCTTTTTATGCCAGAGAGAAGTCAAGCGGTGATTTCCATATTTTTCGTCATCTGCCGCAGCAACCATAGCAAACCAGCAATGAACGCTGCAGTGAGAAGAATCGACAAAAAGGGAGAAGACGCGAGGCCATCGCTCCAAGTAACCACGGGATCTGGCACGTCTAAGCCCCAAAAGCGATTGTGGACAATGACGACTGCAACACAAAGCATGACCATGCCAAAACCAGCATAAGGGTTAAATTTATAGTACCCGGCGCTAATGAACCAACCTAACAAGTAGAACAGGAAAAAAGTCGAAAGCATCGCTACAGTTTGGATGAAAAGCGATTGTTCCATAAAGGGCCACGTATGACTGAGTTCCCAACCGGCAACGAAGTAGACGAGCCGTTCCAGGCCGTACAAGATAAGTCCAGCTATGGTCATAACAATGGCCAAGCGCGCGCTGGCTGACGCCATGCCTTTAAAGTAGTCTTTGCGCGTAACGCCGTTCGATACAAAATATTCTAAGAAGCCCCTCATAGACATCAAACCAAGAATCAAAAAGAAAATCCGCGTTGATTGCAAATAGCCTTGCAGAAGGGACCAGTCATAGGTTGATAGATGATTGAGCAAAACGACAATAACGAGAAAGATGCCAATAAACATTGCCGTATACCATTTACTCCATTTCACAAACGTATGCAATGTCGCCTTAGCAACAAGTGTGCTTTTATTCATTATGCTTCTCCCCTGTCAAATGGATAAATAGTTCTTGCAAAGCAACTGGGCCAATTTGCAAACCTTGTCGTTCGGCCTGTAATCGCTCTGTTTCAGTTAACTCTCCATAGACCATTGCCGACTTTGTCTGTCCTAGTATCTGTTCATTTAGTACTTTCTTTTCTCGTGTAAATCCATCAACTGCTGCGGCATCGCCCGTAATCGTCGTTCCCCTCGACAACAATGACTCTGTACGATCATGGAGCATGAGGGAACCTTGATGAAGAATGAGAACGTCTTCTAGCATCGAAGCTACTTCGGAAATAAGGTGTGTGGACAGGATGATCGTCCTCGGACGTTCCATATATTCATTGAGTACTTCTTTATAGAAAATATCCCGAGCTGGCGCGTCCATCCCTAAATAAGCTTCGTCAAATATCGTAATGGGTGCCCGGCTTGCTAGTCCGATGATGACATGGGCGGCAGACTGCATCCCCCGTGACAATTTATTCATTGGCGAATCAATAGGCAGTTTAAACCGTTCTACAAGCGTCATTGCATATTCCCAATCAAAATGGGGACGAAAGAGGGCAACGCCTTTTAAATAATCTTCTAATCGATCTGAATCTGAATCCATTTTGACATCGCGAATAAAGCTGATGTTCTCAACAACTGCTCTGTTCTCAAACACGTCCTCGCCATTCACAGTAATCGCTCCACTTGTCGGGTTTCGGAATCCCGCCAATAAGGACAATAGCGTCGTTTTTCCCGCGCCATTCCGACCAAGCAATCCATAGATTTTGTTCTGTTCAAGTGTAAACGAGACATTGTCAATAATCGTTTTGTCCGAAAGACGTAGCGTCAGCTGTTTCGCTTCAATCACAGGGTCAATCATTCTATTTCGCCTCCTATCGACTTAATCATTTCTTGTAACTCTCCGTCAGTAATGCCAAGTTTTCGTGCTTCTTGCAGCATGCTGCGGACATAACTTTCTTTAAACGCCTGTTTTCGCTTTTTAATAAGCGTGCTTCTAGCTCCGCTTTTGACGAACATGCCAACGCCTCTTTTCTTGTACAAAATGCCATTGTCAACCAATTGGTTAAATCCTTTTAAAACCGTTGCTGGATTGATTTGATAAGCAGCCACTAGCTGGTTCGTTGACGGGACTTGTGCTTCTTCTGTCAGTGTGCCATTCACAATGTCATCTTCAATCATCTCCCGTATTTGTTGAAAGATAGGTTTGTTTTCATCCAGTGAAGATTTCATGTGACCCCTCCTTTCTTGGAATGGTAGAGAGCATGAAGATGGGCAGTAGGAGTTTGTTATTTGGTTAGTTGGTTATGTAGTTAACCATATATGAGAAGGGGCTAATTGTCAAGTGGGTAAAAAGCTCAAATGAAAGGGAAAGCACCCAAAGCGTAATGCTTTAGGTGCTTGATTGCTTGCCGTTATCTTTGTTGGAGTAGTGTTCTCTCCCTCATGGGGGAGAGATGATGTGATTTGTCTAATTGATTTGCTTCAGCGTCTATTTATCTCTAAATCCCTTTACAGATCAGTGCCCCCAAAACAAAGCAGCTGGTGCGTACGCAAATCCTTCCATTATACGCCGTGCTGTCCTGGCGACAGCTGCTTTTTCAATCGTTGGTTCGATGCCGTTTGCTTCTTTGACGGACACATGAAACTCCATTGTGCCAGAAGGGTGTCCCACACGGACGGTTTCCTCCATTTGAGCATGATCAGAACAGCAGTCGTGGACGACAGTGCCCTGTAGTTTAGAAGCAACAGCCGTGCACAGCCCGCCTGTGACAGGAAATGTTTTATGCATCTGTTGCATCGACATTGCTCGGCCAACGAAAGCAATATTTGCCTTATGAACAGACTGTCCGGCAGCTGCTTGGTATTCTTGTGCTTCAGAAACGATGATTAATTTCGGGCTTGCAGGTGTCAAGTGGGCAGCGTCTGACGGTTGGGCGACAAAACCTAATTTCGTTGCCGCTGCTCCCCGTATTTCCTCAAGCAGAAACAGTTGCTCTTGAGTCAGCTGCTCAGGAAGTTCTACTCCTGTCATTCCTACTGCAGAAGCGTTTATAAAAGCCACTGGCGTAGTAACATCGACAATGCTCGTTTCTATTTTGCCATGCGAGCAATCAAGCCAATCTTTTCGTGCGCCTGTTGGAAACAGGGCACCTGTTTTTGCTCCAGCAGCGTTTTGAAAATCAAGCATAATTTTAGCACCGCCGCCGGGGACGCCGTCAATATGAAAGTTCCCCACTTGCTTGGCGCGTCCGTTTTCTACGGGCACATGGGCGATGATGATCCGATCTGTATTGGTGTTATGGATACGAACTTTTGTATAGGGTTCTGTCACGCAAACAAGCCCTTCGTCGACGGCAAACGGTCCAACGCCGCTAAGGATGTTCCCGCAATTGGTATTGTAATCGATATGGCCAGTGCCAATCCCCACTTGGCCGAATGTATATTCAATGTCAGCTGCTGACAAAGGAGACGGACGGACCATCGCAAACTTGCTTGTTAAGGCGTCTGCTCCGCCAAGGCCGTCAATTTGCCGTGCATCCTGCCCATAGATGGACAGGATGACTTGGTCGCGTACGTTAGGGTCTTCTGGCAGCTCGTTTTGTAAAATAAAGACACCTTTACTTGTGCCGCCGCGAATAATGGCAGCGCGTATGCGTTCATATTCTCTCATCTTTTTCACTCCTAATGGTTATTGTTCTTTTTTACAGCCCAAGCAAGTTAGTCGGCCAGTAAACACCGAGCAGGGAGCTAGCGGCTGAAATCCCGATCAGTACGATTGCGACAGAAAGGGCAGTCTTGATAAATGGCATTTTCGATTCAAACATCAAGAAAGCGACGAGAAACAGCGAAGTGGCAATCAACATGCCTACAAGATAAATGAACGCAATGTAGCCAAGAAGCCACGCCATATAGCGTAGTGGCCGGGCGATGGAAACGACCGCCCTTGAACTTGATGCGTTTTCTTTTCGATAACGGATAATTAAAACAACTAAGTAAATCGCTGTACAAACGGTTCCGGCAATTGAAACATACAGTGGAAAAAACTGTGCCAACCGTGAAAATTGCAAAGCTCCAAAAACAGCAAATCCAAAAACAAGCATCAAGAAACTAGTAAAACCAATATTAAGTAAGTCTTTTGTCATGAGGAGACCCCTTTTCCTGACTCAACGGATTTACTAAACTTTTTCATAATTGCCCCGCCTGACAACAATAGAACAATAAATAGAGCAAGGGCAATGACAAGTGGATTGCTAATCCACGACCAACCGTACCGCTCAATCGATATCCAATAATAGCGTTCAGCACTCAAAGCAAGGACAAACCCAATTAAGAGCGGCGGGCGTGGCCAATCTAGAATCGTCATCACGTAGCCTAGGAGGCCAATGGCGACGAAAACAATAAGATCGCCCCATGAGAAGTTTGATTGGTAAGCGCCTAGTACAAGCAGGACGATGAGAAACGGGACAATTTTTTCTCCAGGCACCATGCTAATCTTGGAGATTGGCCGGATAAGCAGCATGCACAGCAGTGCGCCAAAAATATTGGCAAAAACGAGCGTCCATACAATCGATAACGTTACCGGCAAATCGGCGCCAAGCATTCTTGGTCCTGCTTCTAAGCCCATTAAGGTAAGCCCGCCTAGCAAGATCGCTGTTGTCCCAGAGCCAGGGATGCCAAATAAAAGCGTTGGCACAAGGGAGCCGCCTTCTTTGGCGTTGTTGGCGCTCTCTGGAGCAATGACGCCGCGAATGTCGCCTTTTCCAAATGAATTTCCTTTAACTGTTTTTTGGGCAGCGCCATAAGCAATCCAGTCAACAACACTGCCTCCAAGTCCTGGAACAAAACCAATCAACGTGCCGATAACAGCGCTGCGAAATACAAGGAATTTGTTGCGCAGCGCGTCCATAACCCCTGTTAAAACGCCTCTTTTTAAAGGGCCATGGTTAGAAACAGCGCCTTTGTTGGTCAACATCGTGATCATAATCGGGAAAGCGAAGATCGCTAATGCCACGACAGGCAAAGAGACGCCGTTTGATAAATAAAGTGATCCAAATGTGTAGCGGTATTCTGCGACAGCTGGGGCGCTGCCGATTGAGCCAATCAGCAAGCCGAGCAGTCCTGATATAATCCCTTTCATCGGCGATTTGCCAGCAAGCAGCCCAGCCATGCTAAGTCCTAGCATCGTCAACATAAATAACTCTGGTGAACTAAAAGCAGAGATAAGCGGGCGGGCGAACGGGATCGTTAAATAAAGGGCAAGGCCGCCAATGACACCACCTACCATGGAACAAAAGAATGAGGCTCCCATAGCCCGGGAGGCTTGCCCTTGTTTAGCTAAAGGAAAACCGTCCATGATCGTTGCTTGGGACCCTGAAGTGCCGGGAATGCCAAGCAAGATTGACGGGAATGTATCGCCCGTATGGACGACAGCAACCATGCCAATCAGCAAGGCCATGCCGACAAATGGGTCGAGGCCAAACACAAAGGGCAGCAGCAAGGACATGCCTACCGTTCCGCTTAAACCTGGGAGAAGTCCTACAAAAATACCAATAAATATGCCAAGAAACATGAAGCCGATTCTAGATGGGTGCAACACGATAAGCAATGCTTCCCATGCAGCTTCGAGCATAGCAGTCGCCTCCTTTTTATGGATGGTGTCGTTTCAAAAGAAAGTTGAATAGATAGAGCAAGCATTCCCATTAAATCAAAGTTTAGTAATATCTACATCGTAGGTATCTAAAAGAAATTGGGAAACCCATTCTAATGTCTCAGGGGACATCGTTAACATCGAATCAATTCTTGTTTGCAGCTCGTCACCGACCAAAGGCTGATAATTTTCCAAAATTTCCTCTGATTGGGCCATGAATTGTTCGTCCTGGATAAGTGTTTCCATCGATGCTTGTAAAAGTTGTTGATGCTGTTCTGGTGCGTCTTCATGGATCCAAATGACTTTTTGCATCGTAAAGGAAGCACCTACAAATTGTTTATAGGCTTCCCATGCTTCGCCGACTGGTGCTGTCCCGTATAGGTCGTAATGGATTTCTTCAATCGTGGGCAGGTCAGGAAACTGGGGATCTCTAACCAAATCACCGTCTTCATTCATTTGTCCAAGGCTGTAGAGGGGGACAGCGCTGCCTTCTTCGACTAAAGGGATGACATTCCGTTTATAGGCCGTTGTTGTTTGGTAGTCAATGTTGCTTTCCCCCTGTTCAAAGGCGACACGGGCTGGCCCCTTGCCTTCATAGCCAAGCACAGCCTTGACGTCAAGGCCAAGGACTTCAAACGACAATAGCGTCACAAGGTCCAACCCAGTTGGAGAAATGCCGGCATAGAAAAGCGCCCCTTGCTGTTTTGAAAGATCGTCCATTCCTAATGCCGCTAATTCGGGAGAAGTGTAGACAACGCCACCTGTAGGAGCGCCAATGATTGGCGTCATTTTCGACAAGTCGTATTTGACAGACGGCTGTTGGAGAATATACGGAATATGGGTGGAAGCACTTGTTGTTAAAATATTTCGTCCATTCGCTTGCCGCGAAAGTGCATATTCATTGGTCCCTGTGATGCTGCCTCCTCCAGGAATATTTTCCACTTGAACCCGTGGGGAGCCTTCAATAT
The DNA here is from genome assembly GCF_900142675.1 of Shouchella rhizosphaerae. GTDB lineage: Bacteria > Bacillota > Bacilli > Bacillales > Bacillaceae_D > Shouchella > Shouchella rhizosphaerae. The sequence continues at coordinate 401,046 of NZ_FRBS01000006.1, forward strand.
GTTTAGGAAAGTAGTTGGCCATAATGCGGGCAAATACATCGGAACCACCGCCGGCCTGGTAGGGGACAACAAACGAAATGACTTCATTTTCATAGAGTGCGCCTTCGCTTCCTTCGTTGTCCGCCTGCTTGTCATTTGCTTGAATCGTATTACAGCCTGCAGCTGCAAACAATAATACAGAATAAGCTATTACGAGCCCAAACGTTTTTCTCATTCTTTCACCTCTTTTGCAATGTCTTGAATCGAATTGTAAGCGATTGCAAAACATAAGTAAAATAGTAGAATTCTATAAAATCCGATAAATATTTTTAATAATCATGTATAATAGGCACACAAAAACGGCAAGGGGGGCCCATAATGGACCAAAAAGATTGGGAGTTAATTAACGCGCTGTATAAATACAAAAATTTAACCAAGACAGCAGAAAAGCTATTTGTTTCACAGCCATCCTTGAGTTACCGATTAAAACGAATGGAACAAGAATTTCAAGTGGAGTTGTTTTTCAAAACGAAAAAGGGGATCGGGTTTACGGCAGAAGGAGAATATCTTGCAGAATGCGCAAATGAAATGCTAGAGAAAATCCAACAAACAAAAGACCAGTTGCTGCATATGCAAAAGCATGTAAGCGGAACGCTTCGCATTGGTGCATCGAGCAATTATGCCCAATACTTACTGCCAAAAGTGCTCAAAGGGTTTTCAAGCCACTATCCCAATGTTCGTTTCCAAGTCCGGACAGGGTGGAGTACGCAAGTATTAGAACATTTACAAAGTGCTTCTGTTCATGTCGGCATTTTGCGAAGTGACTTTACATGGCCAGGAGAAAAGCATCTACTGGGGGAAGAACAGCTGGCGCTCATTTCGAAGGAAAAGCTTGAACTAGGTACATTGCCTGAGAAGCCGTATTTAAGTTACCGGACAGACAGTTCACTTAAAGATACGATTCAGCATTGGTGGAACGACCGATTTGAGGAGCCACCATACACGGAAATGGATTTAGATCGGTTTGAAACATGCAAGGAAATGGTCAAACACGGGCTAGGCTACGCGATTGTGCCGGGAATTTCCCTTTCAGAAAAAGACCAGCTTTACATAGAGCCACTCTACTATTTGGACGGGTCGCCACTTTTGCGTCGGACATGGCTATTAGCGAGCAGGGAGGCAGCAAAGCTGGCAGTCGTAAGGCATTTTATCGATTACATCTGCCAGTGGCAACAAGAGCGATCATAAAAAATTTTTATGAAATGTCAAAGAAAATCAATATTTCCCTCTATAACATTTTCCTAGTAGCCTAAAGGTAAGTCTTGTTAAGGAGGGTGCCATGGAGCCATTAGAGCTAGGCGTATTATACGGGGATGGAATCGGCTATGAAATCGTAAGTGCTTCTGTAAAAATTGTAAGCGCTGCCGCCGCAAAATCAGGTTTGGCTATTGACTGGCATGTGTTGCCAATGGGACTGGACGCAATCAAACAGACAGGTTCAAGCATGCCAGCGGAGACGGTACAAGCACTCGACAAACTCGATGGGTGGCTAATGGGCCCCCATGATTCACAGTCGTACCCAAAACAGCTACAAAACGTACGCAACCCAAGCGGAGAATTGCGGCACCATTTCGATTTGTATGCCAACATTAGGCCAGCTAAGTCGGAGCCGTATGTAAAAGGAGTGGTGGAACGCGCAGATTTGGTTATATACAGAGAAAATACAGAAGGGTTTTATGTTGACCGCAATATGTATAAAGGAATCGGCGAATGGATGGTAACAGCAGACGTTGCTGTAACAGCCGGTGTCTTTACGCGCAAAGCGATTGAACGTATTGCCCATGCTGCGTTTCGTGCTGCTCGGGAACGACGAAAAAAAGTGTCAATTGTCCATAAGGCGAATGTGATTTCCCTAGGATCTGGTTTGTTTTTAAACGTTTGCAAAGAGGTCGGCCACCACTATCCAGATGTGTCTGTTGATGATTACCACATCGATGCCATGTGTGCCCATTTGGTTAGGCGCGCTGCTGAGTTTGATGTCATTGTTGCAGAAAATATGTTCGGCGATATTTTATCGGATCTTACTGGAGAACTTGTTGGAAGTTTAGGGCTTGCCGGCTCGATCAATGCAAGTGAAAGCAAAGCAATGGCACAAGCGGCACACGGCTCAGCGCCTGATATTGCTGGCCTAGGTTTGGCCAATCCGATTGGAATGATTCGTTCCAGTGCAATGTTGTTAGGTTGGATTGGCAAAAAACATAAAAGCCAATTATGCAGCACTGTCGAGAGACGAATTAACCAAGGGGTTGCCGACACATTGGCAAGTGGAGTATGTACCAAGGATCTAGGCGGAACAGCAAGCACACAGCAATTTACAGATGTTGTTTGCGAGAAGATCGAGGAGGCGGAATGAGTATGAAAAAAACAGACGTCGATGTGGTTGTGTTAGGGACAGGAAATGCCGCCCTTTGTGCAGCGATTGCTGCAAAAGAGCAAGGGGCCAGCGTATGTATGTTGGAACGGGCGCCAAAGAGCAAGAGAGGCGGAAATTCGTATTTTACCGACGGGGCCATTCGTTGTGCATATGGTCGTTTTCAAGATTTACGGGCTGTTCTCCCGGATTTGGATGAGGAGCAGATCCAGCAAATCAGCATGCCTGACTATGGAGAAGAAGCGTTTATGGCCGACCTGTTGCGTTTAACGGACGGTCTGACAGATCAAAAATTAGCAAACCAGCTCGTGTCGCGTTCTTTTGATACGATTCAATGGATGATGAAACAAGGCGTGCAATTTACAGTCAATGAGAACCAATATTATGAGAAAGACGGGACGCGCCAGTTTTGGGGAGGGCTGCCGTTAAAAACGAAAAACAAAGGAGTGGGGCTGGTTCAAGCTTTGTTTCAGCGTGCCGAAGCACTTGGCATCGACATCAAGTACGACGCAAAGACAACAGCGTTAAAACAAGAAGACCAATTAAAAAAGCTAATTGTTGAAATAGCGGGAGAACCTGTTGAAATCACAGCCAATGCTGTCATTTTCGCCTGCGGAGGATTTGAAGCCAATGCCAACATGCGCAAGACCCACCTAGGGAATGAATGGGAAAAAGCAGTCGTCCGTGGCACAGCCTTTAACACAGGCGAAGGGTTAACACTCGCCCTGAAAGCTGGGGCCGTCCGATATGGACAATGGGATGGCTGCCACGCCCATACGACCGATTATCATGCCCCAAAGACAGGCGATTTTAACAAGCCAGGGGACATTTATAAAAAATCATCTTATCCGTTAGGGTTGATTGTAAATGTAAAAGGAGAAAGGTTTGTAGATGAAGGAGCCGATTTTCGCAATTACACGTATGCAAAGTATGGAAAAGAAACATTGAAGCAGCCTGAGCAAAAAGCATTTCAATTATTCGATGCACAAGTGAGCCCTAACCTCCGCAAGGAATACCACCTGCCAGAAGCAACCTGTTACAAAGCAGATAGCGTGGAGGAATTAGCAGAGAAAATGGGCGTCTGTCCTGAGTCGTTAGTAAATACGATCCGTGCATATAACCAGGCAGTCCAACCGGGGCCGTACAATCCAGCGATAAAAGACGGGAAATGTACAAAAGGAGTGTGTCCGCCTAAATCAAACTGGGCGCTAACTTTTGAAAAAGCGCCATTTTATGCATTTCCGGTAACATGCGGTATTACATTTACGTTTGGCGGCATACACGTCAGCACAGAAAGCGAAATTCTCGGCGATGATAAACGCCCAATTGCTGGCTTGTTTGCAGCCGGAGAAATGGTTGGCGGGCTGTTTTACCATAACTATCCTGGTGGTTCTGGTTTAATGGCAGGCGCTGTGTTTGGGCGGCTTGCTGGAGAACAAGCAGCTACCTTTTGCAATCGAACAAAACCGTTATCCTCGAAATCATAATGCTTCTTATAACAAGAACAAACAAGACTAGGAGACTCGAGTCCCTAGTCTTTGTTTGTTTCTTCTCAAGAGTACGATCAGCAAATCGCCTATTTCAAAGGAGTCTTGAAGGGAATGCACATGTTGTTTGTTCCCGCAGGCTATTTACGAAGATTACCACGGTAAAAGGGTGTAATAGAGCCAATTATCCCTTCGCGCATCTGACAGTGCTAGCCATTATAAAAACGTTAGTCAATCGCTTTTTAATGCTTTTATTGAAAAAACAATTTCTCCCCATTTTTCGTCTCATGAGTAACAAATCTCTTGACTACCACACTTGTATGGTAGTATGGTAGAATCGTATTCCACATTGTGTGCAGGCTACATTGGCATCATCTTATTTCGTATTTTTACAGCCTATCCTGTAAGCGGATTCATGAAAACGCCAAACTAATGGAAAGGGAAGTGGCGCATTTGCGAGCAATTGAAGTAAGAAAGCCAGGGGACATTCACGTAGTTGAAGTCCAGAAGCCAGAGCTTGAAACGGACAAGGATGTGCTGGTTAAAGTGCAAGCTGTAGGGATATGTGGGTCGGACATGCACATTTACCATGGCAGTAACCCGTTTACGGTTTATCCGCGCATTATCGGCCATGAAGTCGGAGGCATTGTTGAAGAAGTGGGGAGCGGTGTCCATGGCCTTCGTCGGGGCGACCGTGTAGCGCTTGAGCCCATTTCATCATGCGGCGTATGCTACGCTTGCAAGAAAGGCCGCCCGAATGTTTGCGCAAAGTTGGAAGTGTTTGGCGTACACCGTGATGGGGGGATGCGTGAATGGATGGTCGCTCCTGAAGCGAACTGGCACAAAGTAAACGGGGATTTGCCTTTTGAAGCAGCTGCTCTTGTCGAACCAATGACAATCGGCGCCCAGGCGGCATATCGTGGAAACATTGAGCCTGGAGACACTGTTTTTATCATGGGGGCAGGGCCGACGGGCATCGCCTGTTTAATCATGGCGAAGCAAAAAGGCGCAACGGTTTTCATTTCTGATTTACAAGCCAACCGACTCGATTATGCCAAACAAGTAGGCGCTGATTTTACGATTCATTTGCCGCATGAAAAGCCGGAAGCAGTCCTATTTGAAAAAACCGATGGCGAATTCGCGAATGTTGTCATTGACGCAGTCGGTACGAATACCACATTTGCTGAAGCCGTTAAGCTTGCTTCAGTTGCTGGAACCGTAGTGACATTAGGATTCAATGAAACGCCCTCGGATATTCCGTCTTTGTTGTTAACGAAAAAAGAATTAACTGTAGCAGGCTCAAGGCTGCAAACAAACCAATTTCCCGACGTTATTAGGCAAGTAAATGAGCAAAAGGTTGACCCAGCCTCGATTATATCTCATCGTTTTGACTTTGATGAGGTGAAGAAGGCAATTGAGTTGCTTGAAAAGGAGCCTGCTCATGTCCGTAAAGCAGTGTTAATCTTTGAAAGAGAGGATGAGAGCAAGTGAGAATGACATTTAGGTGGTACGGAGAAAACAACGACAGCGTAACACTGGAGCAAATCAAACAAATCCCTGGAGTAGAAGGGCTTGTTTGGGCGTTGCACGATAAAGTGGCTGGCGAAGTATGGCCTTTGGAAGACATCATGCAAGTAAAGGAACAGGCCGACCGTTATGGGTTTCATTTAGATGTGGTTGAAAGCATTAACGTCCATGAAGATATTAAACTAGGCTTGCCGACGCGCGATGCATACATTGAGAATTATAAGGAAAGCATTCGCAACGTCGCCAAGGTCGGTGCGAAGGTGATTTGCTACAACTTTATGCCTGTGTTTGATTGGACACGCACAGATTTGTTTAAAGAAATGGAAGACGGGTCTACCGCTCTTTTCTATGAAAAAGCAAAAGTGGACAACATGGATCCCCGCGAATTGGTTCGACAAACGACAAGCAACGCGGCCTTTACGATGCCTGGCTGGGAGCCAGAGCGTTTGGCCCATATTGAAAAATCGCTCAAAGCTTACGAAAATGTGACAGAAGACGATTTATGGGAGCATTTGCAGTATTTCTTAGAGCAAGTACTTCCAGTTGCCGAGGAACATGGCATTCAAATGGCGATCCATCCTGACGATCCACCATGGTCTGTGTTTGGCTTGCCGCGCATCATAACAAGTGAGGCCGCCGTTGAGCGTTTTCTGCAACTGTCAAACAGCCCAGCCCATGGCATCACGCTATGCAGCGGTTCTCTTGGTGCAAACCCAGAAAACGATATTCCGAAAATTATTCGCCGTTTCCACGACCGGATTCCATTTGCTCATATCCGCAATGTCAAAATCTATGAAAATGGCGATTTTATCGAAACATCTCATCGTTCACAAGACGGTTCTGTTAATATTGCTGATGTCGTCAAAGCCTACCATGAAAATGGCTTTACTGGTTATGTGCGCCCTGACCACGGCCGCCATATTTGGAATGAAAAATGCCGTCCAGGCTATGGCCTCTATGACCGTGCTCTTGGCATCATGCATTTATGGGGACTTTGGGATGCGTATGAGCTTGAAGCAAAAAGGAGGCAATCGTAATGGCAGTTGGGCATGCGTCTTTAAAAGGGAAAGTCGCGGTTGTGACTGGCGGAAGCGGTATTCTTTGCCGGGAAATGGCAAAAGAGCTTGCTGCACATGGTATGAAAGTCGCGATCCTCAACCGAACAAAAGAAAAAGGCGAGGCAGTTGCCGAGGAAATTAAAGAACAAGGTGGAAAGGCGATTGCGCTAGCGTGTGATGTGCTTAAGGAAGAACAAGTCCAACAAGCGGCGTCTACGGTCAAGGAAGAGTTTGGCCCTTGTGATTTGCTTATAAATGGTGCTGGCGGAAACCACCCCGACGCCATTACGGATAAGGAGACTTATGAGGAAGGCGATTTGGAAAACGAATCAGCAAAATCGTTTTTTGATTTGTCGCCAAATGGGTTTGATTCCGTTTTTCGATTAAATTTGCAAGGTACCGTCATTCCGACGCAAGCCTTTGCTAAACAAATGCTCGGCCGCGGCGGTTCGGTGATCAATATTTCATCCATGTCCGCTCCATCACCGATGACAAAAGTCCCAGCCTATAGCGCTGCAAAAGCAGGCATTAACAACTTTACCCAGTGGCTTGCCGTTCATTTTGCTGACTCAGGCATTCGCGCCAATGCCATCGCCCCAGGCTTCTTTCTGACCGAGCAAAACCGCGCTTTATTAACAAATTCAGACGGTTCATTAACGGAGCGGGCAGAAAAAATAATCGCTCACACACCGCAGCGCCGTTTTGGCAAACCAGAAGATTTGCTCGGAACACTTTTGTGGCTTGCTGACGAAGACGCTTCGCGGTTTGTAACAGGCGTTACGATCCCCGTTGATGGAGGATTCATGGCGTATTCAGGCGTTTAAGGGTATGCCTATAAAAAAGAGGAGTTGTCCCAAAAGGTCATAGATAAATGACCTTTTGGGGTGGCTTTTTTGCATTTAGATAAAAAAGCACAAAAAAACCGCCCAATCGTTTAA
>NZ_FRBS01000007.1 GCF_900142675.1 Shouchella rhizosphaerae
AAGGGGCCTCGCCAAATTCATTACAACCCTGTCTACGAGGAGCTCAAAGCCAAAGAAGCGGCCAAACTACATAGTGAAAGAGGAGCCACACTCTACGCGCAAAGAAAAACGGACGTCGAGAGTGTATTTGGGCATGCCAAACAAAATCTCGGGTTTCGACGATTCCACCTTCGCGGGTTGGAAAAGGTGACGGTGGAGCTTGGTTGGCTGGGGTTGGCCCTCAATCTGAAGAAAATGGCGGGCCTTGCCCGCCATCATTCACCGAAATACCGATCCATCCAAATAAAGGGGAGTCGAGATCAAGTCAGATCTCGACTCCCCTTCTTCATTTTAAAGGCTTTTGGGACAACCTCTTTTACATGTAGTTCACCTAAAAACCAGGATCGCGGCGCTCTGCTTTTAATCCTTGCCAGCGTTTTGCTTCAGGCAAGTGTATGCCAAATTGGTCAAGAGCGCGGTAAACGATATGGTCAACAAGATCATCAATCGTTTGCGGCTGGTTATAAAAAGCAGGCATTGGCGGGACGATATGAGCCCCCATTCGCGACAAAGCCAGCATGTTTTCTAAATGTATATCATTAAGTGGCGTTTCCCGTGTCATTAATAATAGCGGTTTTCGTTCTTTTAACATCACATCAGCGGCCCGTGTAACCAGGTTGTCTGCGAGGCCTGTCCGAATTGAAGCGAGCGTCTTCATGCTGCACGGGGCGATCATCATGCCATCGACTTGAAAAGAGCCGCTTGAAACCGCTGCGCCTAAATCTTTAGGCGAATACGTATAATCGGCAAGCCGTTCAACATCTTTTACGGTAAAAGACGTCTCGGCTTGGATCGTAGCAGCAGCCCATGGCGACATCACCAAATGGGACTCCACTTCTGTTTTTTGTAGTTGCTGGAGCAAACGTATGCCAAAAATGGCCCCTGTAGCCCCTGTCATTCCTATAATCAGTTTCATTCAGACCACTCCGCTTCATCATTCTCTCATGCAAGTATATGTGTGTTCTTCGTTTCTATTTCAGTATGATCGATTTTAGCTAAACAAGAAAGAGGTAGCAGCCAATCTATCATACTATACCTGTGTTTATAAATCATATGGTGGGCACGATCACTTCGCGTGGGAGTGGGTCTTTTTTGTATGCATCTTGTTTCTTCCACAGCAATAGCGACAGGACCTATTCCAGCAGTGCTTTGGCTCCATTCATTACTAAGGGCATACTTTGTTTAACGAATGATTCCGCACTTATTTGACGCCCCTCCTTGTTCCAAACGTAAGCCAATCCATACATCCCCCAACTTAACATAATAGAAGCTGTATTGATTAAGAATTGCGCGTTTGAACTTGATAGCATCTTGTCTTTGTCTATAAAGGAAAGAAGTATCGTTTGGATTTTTTCCTTTATTTGAGTTTCAAATACAGCTCCGAGCGATGCATTCCTTCTTTTGCACATAGCGCTTAGATCCTTGTGAAAATCGCATACACCCAGAAAGATGCTCTGGATGGTTTCTTCATTTAATACTTCGTGACCGCAAATTCTACGATTTATGATTGTCATAAATGATTCCATTAGTCTAGCCTCAAGAATTTCGAATTTATCTATGAAGTGCGCATAAAACGTTGCTCTGTTAACAGTAGCCCGCTCTGCTATATCTTTAACGGTGATCGATTCAAAATCTTTTTCTTGAATTAATGAAGCAAAAGCGTCTTGAAGAAGTCGCCGTGTACGTATCACACGAGGATCAGCTTCATTCTTTTTAGTTGTCATTGTTAAAATCTCCCCCAATAAAACGACATTATAGAAAGGGTGTTGTTTATACAACGGTTCATGGCTATTGATGATTGCTCACCATCTGGGTGGAATTATAACATATGAATACAACGAATGTTGTTCAAACAACAAATGTTGTATAGATACGAATTCAGAATACTTCTTTTCCAAAAGGAGGAGGGAAACATGTTGGTTTCACAAACAAGAGATTGAGGCTTCGGCTGTCATTGTGGTACTGGAAGATTGGAGAGTCATAACGTGCTAGTATCGGTGCCACTCATGCTTGTTGCCGCGCAAAAGGCGGCGAAGTCCGGTCATCCGACGATGAGGCCGGCAGTCGATGATGCACCTTTCTTTAACAAAATGTTTAAGGGGTAATTTGGAAAAATGGTTATTTAAAATACATCGGGAGAGTGAATGATGAAGAGCGCATGGAAAGTTTACGTTCTAGCCTTGATTAGCTTTTTAGTTGGAACATCCAATTACGTCATTTCTGGGATATTAGACCGGATCGCAGAGACGTTAGGAATAAGCGTTGCGACAGCAGGCCAGCTTATTACGGTTTATTCCCTGGCCTATGCGGTCGTTACACCTATATTGATGGCGCTGACGGCCAAGATGGACCGGCGCAAGCTCCTTCTTTATTCGCTAGGTCTCTTTATTGCCGCAAATTTGCTGACATATATATTTTCCGGCTTCGGTCTTTTCATTGCCGCGAGAATCATTACGGCAATAGGCGCCGGGGTAGTCACCGTTAACGCGCTCAGCATCGCCGCCAAAATCGCTCCGTCCGGCAAGCAGGCCAGCGCCATCGCTAACGTTACTATGGGCATTACCGCATCGCTCATCATCGGCGTCCCGCTCGGCAGAATGGTAGCCTCGGCTTTTGGCTGGAAAGCGATATTTTTGGTCATCGCAATTGTCGGGGCCATCTCCATGCTTGTCATAGCTGCAGTTTTTCCACGTATGAAGGGCGACAAACCTGTTCCACTAATCAACCAATTTGCTTTGTTAAAAAAACCTCAGGTTCTGGTAGCTTTAGCGATTACGTTCTTCTGGTTGGGAGGATATTCCCTCGCCTATACTTACATCACCCCTTTTCTGCTAGAGGTGACTCATATAAATGAATCATTGATAAGTGCAGCTCTGTTTGTGTTCGGCATTGCCAGTTTAATTGGTTCAAAAGTCGGTGGCTACAGTACGGATAAACGTGGCATCAAATTCACGCTTATTTCAGGGATGGTGCTTCACGTCATTTCGTTGCTTTTGCTAGCCTTAGTCGGGCAATCGGTCATCGCCGTATTTGCCATTTTGATCCTCTGGTCTTTTGCCGCCTGGTCATCCGCACCTGCGCAGCAATTTAACCTGGTCTCGCTTGTTCCTGAATCCTCAGGAGTAATGTTGAGCTTGAACAGTTCCATGATGCAGCTTTCCATGGCTGTTGGCGCAGGAATGGGTGGGCTGATCGTTAACCGTATTTCTTTGGCATCCATTACTTGGTTCGGGGTACTCGGCGTACTTATCGCCATCATTGCCGTGTTTGTTTTGTTCAGCACGGGGCTACGGTATTCGGCGGCGCAGTCAGCGGATAAAAAACTGCAGTGATGCATATATGTTTTCCGTTGGACCGATATTTCTTGGCGACATGGGACGGATTGGTATATTGGTCAACGGCACATAGTGTTTTTGGTCGAAAAGGCGCTGCAAACTGGTTAACGCTTGTCGAACTAGAATCAATGCCAACCAAATAAAAAACAAGGCCTATCGATCTCGTAAAAAGTCGGTAGGCTTTGTAACGTGGAAAAAGCAGCAGGCATGAAACGCTGCATGCTAGCAGGGGGACGAACTCATCTTAGAATGCTGCCATAAGAGCTACGCTTAGATGAAAACATGGGTCCGCTTCTTTATATACAACAACGCATAGGCTACGAGCGCAAGGATCGGCAACTCAAGCAAAGGGCCAATGACGAGGGCAAGGGCAATGAAAGGTTCACCAGGAAAAGCGGAAACGACTACAGCTAGAGCAAGTGGCGAATTGCGGGCCAGAACAGTGAGCTGTAGGCTAGCTGTGTCCTTATAAGAGAATGAAAGCCATTTTCCAGTTGCTAGGGCTATGCAAAAGTTAATGATAAAGAAAAGAAAAATCGGCAGCAGCAAGCTTAATAAGTGCGAAGCGTGCTGAAATAGACTCTGGCTTTGAGAAGCAAACAATGCCATAACCGCCAATGCCAGAAAGAGCAGCTGGGCGGAAGAAAAGAACGGAGCAAGTTTTTGTTCTAAAAATCGTTTTCGTTTTTTTAATACTCCCCTTGTCCCATAAGCCAATGCAAACGGAATCACCAAAACGCCCATTGCGCCTTGGGCAGCTGACTGAAGGGAAGGCAGCTCTGTAGTTCCGCCAAAAAGTAGCAAATAGAGCGGCAAAAGCAGCAACTGCAAAAGCAAGTTAACAGGCAATAACGAAGCAGCTAGCGGAACATTTCCTTTGGCCATAGCTGTAAAAACGAGGTACCAGTCCGTGCAAGGTGTGACCAACAATAAAATAAAACCGAGCCATAAAGCTGGATGATCGTTGAGAAAGACGGCTCCAAGCCCCCAAGCGAGAAGTGGCGTCCAGACAAAATTAAGAAGGAGGCTTGCCCAAAAAAAGCGCTTATGTTGGAAGGACTGCTTTATTTGTTTTAACGGAATGTTTAAAAAAAGACCATATAACATTAACAGTAAGAACGGAAGAATAAGCATTTCTGCGCTTTGGGCAATAGGGGCGATCTGGCCGAGGCAGACGCCAACAATGACCGCAATAAACAAAATGCCAGTCTGGTATTTTTCCAATCGATCCACTTAACGTGTGCTCCTTTTATACGCGTTGTTCGCTGTCATCTTATCATCAAACGTTCGCTCAGTCTATGGTGAGGGGGGCGACGAGTCCTATGGGGGAGAAGGAAAGGGAAACATGCCCCTTTCGTTAAAAACTATACAATTGAAGCTCTTCCATGTTGGCAAACAATGGGATAAAATAAAAATGGCCGAATCGCTACCTTGACGGGTCAAGAAATGAAGCGTTGGCCAACATTGCTCGTTCGAGCGATTGATCTTTCAAAAAAGGGAGAAGTGGAGTATGTCTAAGAAAGTAATAGTCGAAGAGAATCAAGTCATTATTTATCCGAATCCGGTTAAATTGGCCTTATTATGTACACTTGCCTTTCTGCTTACGGCATTGACGGCTGTTTTGGCGATGAACCAGGAAAGTTTGGTACAAGGAAGCGCGGGAATCTTTGAGACGCTTTTTCCGATTGTCGCGCCTGTAGCCATTGTCTTTTTTGGTCTTTGCTTTATCTATCTTTTATACCGTGTATTGAAGCCAAAGCCTTCGTTGCACATTAACCAAGAAGGGATTATAGACAATGCATCAGCGGCCGGGGCAGGGCTTATTCGCTGGGAGGAAGTAGATCGGTACTTCATTTACTCTGTATTAGGGCAACATTTTCTCGGTATTGTTCCGAAAGACATAGATCGTGTGTTAGCCAAACAAAAAGGGTTTAAACAAATGGCGATGCGTATGAATCAAGGATTTGAAGCGCCAATCAACATTCCAGCCCAAGGAATTTCGGTTCCTTTAGATCAAGTGATTACATACATGGAGCAATTCATGGAAAAACAAAAAGCCAGTGTTTGACCAACAATCTTTGGTCTGAATAAAAGGGTAGGACAACCTATGGAGACGATGAACATTCTCAGTATGGAGGTGGTCACTTGTTCACAACATCGTTACGCCAAGCGCAGAGAATTGTCGTCTTCACCGGAGCAGGTATGAGTACAGAAAGCGGTGTCCCTGATTTTCGCTCGAGCCGAGGTTTGTGGAAAGGGAACAACCCAGAGGCATTGGCGAGTTTACAAGCAATGAACGATAATCGCGAAGCGTTTGTTGACTTTTATCGGCGGCGCATGGAGCAACTTCAGCATGTACAACCTCATAAAGGCTACGATGTGTTGGCCACATGGGAACAGCAGCTATCGGTCACCGCGATCATTACCCAAAATACAGACGGCCTACACGAACGAGCGGGAAATCAGAGGGTACTCCCACTCCATGGATCGATTCAAAAGCTATACTGCATTCAATGCGGTCAACACTACGACGTTGACCGCTACATGAATAACCAACCAAGCTGTTCCTGCGGTGGGTTTATTCGTCCGTCTGTTGTCTTATTCGGAGAACCGCTCGATTCAAACATACTTGCTTTAGCGGAGCAGCATTCGATAGAGGCAGATGTTTTCATCGTGCTAGGTTCGTCCCTAGTTGTATCACCAGCTAATCTTTTTCCAAGAATAGCGAAAGAACACGGGGCAAAGCTCATCATTGTAAACCACGATTTTACCCCATTAGATACAATCGCCGATTATGTAGTCAATGATAAACCGATTGGTTCCTTTTTAGTAGAAACCAACCGGGCTTTGCAAAAGTAAACGCCAGTTCCTAACGGGGTGAAAATAAAACTTGCCACCTTTATCCGTGGCAAGCCTGACTTTCGCTAAACGTTCCTTTCCCTGTTCGATTTAGACTTTACTCGGTTTGGCGTCGTGGTTAAACAAACGCGCTCGATGATGGTGTCGGCAACGTTCATAAAGCCAATGCTTGTTGCAGCACTTTTTTTCCATCCATCGTCCCATAAGCAATTGAATCGATAACAGCGACTTTAATGCCATGGGGTTCTGCCTTTTTGGTAATTTTGTTTTCCAAATAGCGTACTTGCGGTCCAATTAAAATGACGTTTGTCGTGTCTAGCTCATTAGCCAACCCTGCTTCAGCCGTTGCCGTAATTGTGGCGTGTACTTCTAATTCTTCAGCTGCTTTTTTCATTCTATCAACAAGCATGCTTGTTGACATTCCAGCAGAGCAAACGAGTAAAATATTCATATTAACGACGCTCCTCAGCAAATTTTTCGTGTAGTTCAATGATTTCCAAGCAAAGCTCTTTCGTTGTCATTGATGTCATTAAATGGTCTTGGGCGTGGATTAACAAAAGAGAAGGGGCAACTTGATCGCCTCTAGCCTCGCTTTGCAGCAAATTCGTTTGTGCATGGTGGGCTTGGTAGAATTCGTTGTCTGCTTGTTCGAGACGTTCGTGCGCTGCTGCAAATTCTCCTTTTTTCGCTAGCTGGACTCCCTCCATCGCAAATGAACGGGCGTTTCCTGAATGAAGGATGATTTGAAACGAAATTTCCTCAAGAGGCTTTTGTTGTGCCGTCATCGCCAGTATCTCCTTTGTCATCAAAATTCTTTTGTTCGGCTCTCATTGCTGCTTTTATAAATGGAATATAAAAAATAGTCGCAAGTGTGATGTTAAAAAGCTGGAGCACAACGCCAGCAAATGACCCACCTGTCACCAAATAGCCGCTAATGAATGGCGGCGTCGTCCACGGGACAAGCGCAACAGTCCTTGGCACAAGTCCGCTGGCAATAGCGAGATAGGACGTGAGTGTTAAAAGTACGGGAACCGTTAAAAATGGGATGAGCATCACGGGATTTAGCACGACAGGCAAGCCGAATAGGACGGGCTCATTAATATTAAACACCCCTGCTGGCGCTGATAATTTCCCAATCGTTCGATAATGTTTGGACGCGTTTACAAGAAAGATAGCGGCTATTAAGGCAAGTGTCGTACCTGATCCGCCCATAAACACATAGGCATCTAAAAATGGTTTCGTTACAATGTAAGGGACATCGGATGCACTAGTGCCTTCTGCAAATAGACGAATGTTCTCTTCGAGCAAAGGAAGGTAGATCGAATCGATGATGGGTCCTAAGATGTTCGTGCCGTGCAAACCGAAGAACCAAAGCAGTTGATTCAAAAAGGTAATAATAAATGCGGCAGGTAGCGTATTTCCTAATGCTTGCAATGGTTGTTGAATGACGGCAAAGACGAGTTCGTGAATGCTGCCGTCTGTTAGCGCTGTAATCAACATTTGCAGGCTGGAGACGACAATGAGAGTGACAGCAGCTGGTATAAGGGCCCGGAAGGATTTAACAACGCCAGTCGGGACGCCTTCAGGCATGTTAATGGTGAATTTTGAGTGATACAAAAGCCTGAAAAGTTCCGTTACAAGAACAGCCGTTAATACACCGACAAACAGACCTTGCGCTCCCGTCCAGGCATAGGAAAGGCCCCAATCATCGGTCGTTGGCGTCAGAATGATATAGCAGCCAACAGCAAGAAGTGCAGCAGACAGAGCATCGACATCATAAGACTTAGCTAAATTGTAACTAATTCCTGCGACAACAAGCAATGAAAGGATCGCAAACGACCCATCCCAGATGTTGCCGCCAAGCGTTGTCCAGCTTTCGCCGAACAGATCGGCCATAAAGTTTTGGAAAAACGCAATGGGCAAATTGTTAATCAAGACAGCAAATGAGCCAATAATGATTAACGGCATGATCGCGACAAAACCGTCGCGAATCGCAACTAAGTGACGTTGTGAACCGATCCGTCCCGCGATCGGAATAAAATGTTTCTCCATCCACTGCATCACTGGATTCATTGGCTAACAACTCCTTTACGATAAAATTGTGGTAAGTGGTCTTTATGGGCTTCAAGCAGTTTGTCTAAAATGGCCGTGGCTTTTTTCTCGTCGGCAACGAGTGGGTTCATAACAAGTGCATTGTACGCATCGTCATAATCGCCGGACAATGCAGCTTTAATGACGAGCTGTTCGAACGCTTTCATTTGCGAGATGATTCCTTTGACTTGTAGAGGGATGTTCCCTACAGCAAGAGGCCTAGGGCCTTCTTTCGTAATGACAGCATTGATTTCAACGACTGCATCATCAGGCAAATCTCGGATACTACCGTTATTACGTGTATTCACTGTTTGAATATCTTGTTTATTCGTATAAAGACTTTCTACTAAATTGCACGCCGCTTCGCTGTAATAAGCCCCGCCACGCTGTTCCAGTTCTTTTGGCTTTTCAGCTAATGCTGGATTTTCATAAGTAACAAAAAGTGATTCTTCAACTTGCTTGACGATTTGCGCTCGTGTCCCATGCTCTTTAAACGCTGCAAGATCCCTTTTCAGCACATCCTCCGTTTGGAAATAATACATATGATACGGGTTTGGAAGAAGTTGTAGTGCCCGAACAAACTCCTTAGACCATCCAAGAGAGACAATATTTGCAGGAGAGTAATGGACATTGTCCGCCGTGAGTTTTGCTAATGCTTCGTTGGTGCGGTCTTCGCCGCGAATAAAGACACGCTTTCCAAAGACAAAATGATTCATCCCCATAAACTCGATCTCCACTTGCTCTACAGGGCAGGAGAACATCTCTGCAATTCCAGTTTTCATATTGAATGGAATGTTGCATACGCCGATTACTTTTTTATGGAGGCTATGGTGGAGCAACGCCTCCGTCACGATGCCTGCTGGGTTGGTAAAATTAATCATCCACGCTTGCGGGCAAATCCTATGAATGTCATCGGCAATCTCAAGCAAAACGGGAATCGTGCGAAACGCTTTAAATATGCCACCTGCGCCATTCGTTTCTTGGCCGACTAGCCCATGCTCTAATGGAATTCGTTCGTCCTTTTCTCTTGCCTCCAACCCGCCTACTCGTATTTGCGTTGTAACAAAGTCAGCGTTCTCTAAAGCGTGTTGCCGGTTAAATGAGCTGCGTACGTGGATGGGATAGCCTGATTTTTCGATCATTCGTTTTGATAGCGCTTCAACAATCGCTAATTTTTTTGCGCCAGCCTCAATATCGACAAGAACGATTTCACTAATGGGCACTCGTTCATACCGTTCAATAAATCCTTCAATAATTTCAGGGGTGTAACTCGACCCACCGCCGATGATAACGACTTTAAGTGACATGTTTTCTCCTCCCTTGATTGCAGAGGAAGCGCTTCCTCTAAACCATATATATCACATTTGTAATTACTAATCAACTTAAATTTGTAACTACCTATTTTGGCATTGTTTTTATACGAGATTACAATTTTGTGGTATGATAGAGAAGGAAAAAGCAAGGAGTAAGAGGAGGATCATACCGTGAAGCTGATTGTAAATGCAGATGATTTTGGACTATCCCGCGGTGTCAATTACGGGATCGTGGACGCCCATGAACTAGGTATCGTCACATCAACGACTATGCTTACAAACATGCCTGCAACAGACCATGCCTTTCAATTAATGGATCGTTATCCTGATTTGCAAGTGGGTGTTCATTTAACGTTGACTTGCGGGGCGCCATTAACGTCCGACTGCCCTACATTAATCAACCAACAAGGCGAGTTTCGTCTTACTAGTCAATTTCGGCAAGCAACAGATGAGATCAACGTGGAGGAAGTAGAGAAGGAGTGGAATGCACAAATTCAACAATTTTATACAAGAGGGATCACGCCTTCGCACCTTGACAGCCACCACCACATCCATACGTGGGAGCCTGTCATCCCAATAATCAAGCACCTCGCACAAACGTATGACCTGCCTGTAAGGACCGGATTTAAACAAGCACCTGCTGGCCTGCGCTTCTGGTCTGATCTACTCGATACAAACTTTTATAAAGAAGGCGTAAACGAGGACTATTTTGCTGAACTATCCCAACAATACAAAGGGTATGATGGCACCATTGAAGTGATGTGCCACCCAGCATACATAGATGAAACGTTAAGAACATATTCTTCCTATGTTGACCACCGTGCCCGGGAGCTTAGAGTTTTGACACAAGTAAAACAAACGGTAGGACACATGCTCAAAAAAAACAAACCGACTCAGACTTAACCAGTCTTAGTCGGTTTTTGATAATTTCGTTCAATCGTAAAACTAGCTTTTTCTCCATGGAAATACGCGATTGAATATTCGATTTTAGACTCATCCGCTAAATAAGCGTGTGTTTCAATTTGTATGCAAGGGTCGCCAACTGAAATCCTTAGCTTTGCGGCTACTTCTTCATCTGCGAGGGCGATATGCAAATGTTCTTTTGTCTGGTGAAGCGAGAGGTCCGGCTGGCTTTGCAGTAATTGATAGAGTGAGTGTTCTCCCCCTTCTTTCGTGAGCCAAGTCGTCTTGCGCCAAGGCAAATAAGCGATTTCGTATTGCAAGGGGGCATCATCTGCATAACGAATTCGTTCTAGGCGGTGGATCGGCTCATTTTCCTCGATTTCAAGCATGGCAGACAAAAATTCATCAGAAGGAACGACTTTCAAATCAATCACTTGTATTTTTGGTTTTTTTCCTTGCAATTGCAATTGCTCTCGATAATTCCCTTGCGTTGCAGACAACGTTTGCTTCACCCTTCTGCTGGCGACAAAGGTGCCCCGCCCTTGGATACGTTCTACATACCCATCGATGACAAGTTGTTGTAGTGCATTTCGGATCGTCGTTCGGCTAACATCATACATCTTGCACAGTTCTGCCTCAGTTGGCAGCTGGGATTTAACGGGATAAACTCCTTGTTGAATGGCGGTAACTAACTCTTGTTTAACGAAAGCATGGAGCGACTGGTCAGTGCCTTTTTTATTCACGTTCAATGTTGTTACTCCTTTCAGTTGGTACGACTAAGACGTTTTATGTCAACAGTTATTATAACATTTTCTAATGAATATGTATTTGCGGACGTCTAAAAGGTAGTAACAGCTAAAAATCAGATAATGAAATAGAAAAACGATTGTATGAAACTAGCAAAACCAATGAATTTACAAGTCCAATATAGATAAAAAGAACTATTTTTCGAAAATTATAATAATGACATTGATTGTTATTGTCATTACCTTTATGATCGAATTAGTAGTAACAATTTTGAGTTGATGCTACTTAATAAATGGACTGGGGGGAGTACGAATGGACTGGAAACGATTGAGAAAACTGCTCACACCTCTATTTGTTGTCATCTTGCTATTTGTATCTGATGGAGGCGGACAAGTAAATGCTGCAACAAAGTCAGATGACGACCCTTACAAAATTGTCGCTTATTATCCATCTTGGGGCGCCTATGGACGCGATTTTCAAGTTTGGGAGATCGATGCTTCGAAAGTAAGTCACATTAATTACGCATTTGCCAACATTTGCTGGGATGGCAGGCATGGCAATCCAGACCCTGCGAGTCCAAACCCGCAAACTTGGTCATGTCAAGATGAAAATGGCGTCATCGATGTACCGAACGGGTCAATTGTTATGGGCGATCCTTGGATCGATGCACAAAAGTCGAACCCAGGCGATACATGGGACGAGCCAATACGGGGAAACTTTAAGCAGTTGCAAAAACTGAAAGAAGAGCATCCCCATTTAAAAACGTTGATCTCTGTTGGCGGATGGTCATGGTCGAACCGTTTTTCTGACGTCGCCGCAACAAAGGAAACACGAGAAAACTTTGCAAATTCGGCGGTTGATTTTGTCCGTCAATACGGGTTTGACGGCGTCGATATTGATTGGGAATACCCAGTAAGCGGAGGGCTTCCAGGCAATAGCCGCCGTCCTGAAGATAAGGAGAATCATCTTTTACTCTTGCAAGAAGTACGCAACAAATTAAACGAGGCAGGCCAAGAGGACGGGAAAGAGTACTTAGTGACAATTGCCTCGGGAGCCAGTTCTGAATATGTAGAAAATAACAAGCTAGCCGAAATTGCTGAAGTGGTCGATTGGATCAACATTATGACCTATGATTTTAACGGCGGTTGGCAAAATACGAGCGGCCACAACGCCCCACTCTACTTTGATCCTGCTACAGCTGATTCAGAGCTTCCAACACCTGAGCAATTTAATGTTGAAAGCGCTGTCGAGGGCCATTTACAGGCGGGAGTACCTGGAAATAAACTTGTATTAGGGATGCCTTTTTATGGGAGAGGCTGGATGAACTGCGAAGAAGCAAATTATGGCGAGTATCAACATTGCTCTCCCCCTCAAGAAGGAACGTGGGAAAATGGCATATTTGACTTCTCAGACCTTGAGGACAATTATGTAAACAAAAATGGCTATCAACGCTATTGGAACGATGTTGCGAAAGTTCCTTTCTTGTACAATGCAGCAAACGGTGGCTTTATTACGTACGATGATGTAGAATCCTTCCAGCATAAGACCGATTTTATAAAAGACAACCATCTCGCAGGTTCGATGTTTTGGGAGGTAAGCGGGGACCGAAATGGAACATTGCTTACAGCATTAGCGGAGCAACTGGACTTTAAGCCGGGAAAAGGGCAACATCCTGAAGAACCATCATTGGCGCCTCGCGATATTCGCGCCGTGGACGTTACATCCACATCCATCACCCTTTCGTGGGAACCGTTAAACGAAGCAGCGACACGGTATATCGTTCAATACGGCACAGAGGAACAAGTGACAGACGAAACGTCTCTAACGATTACCAACCTGAAACCAAGCACGGCGTATACATTTACTGTTTCTGCTGAATATGAAGATGGCAGCCGGCACACCGGACAAGCTTTAAGCGTGACGACGAAAGCAGAAAATGGCGGTGAGGCATGTGCTGCTCCTAACTGGGAACAGACGGCCGTCTACACAGGCGGAGACCAAGTCCAGCATAAAGGACATTTATATGAGGCGAAATGGTGGACGACAGGAGAAGAACCAGGAACAACAGGAGAATGGGGCGTATGGAAGTTGCTTGGAGAGTGCCGATAGTCTTTTCGGTGAAACATTGGCGTTCGTTTGTTGAAAAGCGAATCTACTTAGAAACGCACAATCGTCATTAAGTCATCTCTTGAGTTTGGAAACACGTCTACTTGCAATGCAAGGCAAGTTTGAAAATAACATCTCGCTACCAGCTATTATTGCCAACAAGGGTGAAACGCTTTTGTTGGCTTTTTTTGCTTGTTCAAGGAACTCCTTTCTCCGACTGCAGACGGATGAACGAAAGCTGTTTTCGTTGTAAGCTGGAAGAGGAAGAGAGGGGAAGACATGGAAAAGCGTAGTGTGACAAGATGGGCGTTGTTGTCGATGTTGCTGTTTTGTGTGCAAGTGATACTCCTATCGCTCACGCCATTAGCAGAGTATGGGAATGCAGCAAATGAGTTTAACAGTATTGGCATGTGGCTTGCTGTAGCCATGATTGCTGGAATGTACATCGTTCCCCTTGGATTGTATCGAATAGGACTGCCGTTTTCAAAAGCGATCTTGGCGATTCTATCAGGCTTTGGGATATTTATTCATTTCATTATAGTCGTGCTCCTTCTTATCTCGACATTTTTCACGGCGGCTGGAGTCGCAGCAGCAGCTTGTAGCCTGTTGTCGATAATTGTAAATGTGATCTGGTTTTTTGCCGCCTTTCGCAAGCACCGTCTGGTCCATTAAAGCAGCTTTCCTTATTCGAGGAAGGCTTTTTGCTATTTTAAAGGGCTATTGATCTCAGTAAAAAAAATTTTTTCTTATTTTTTGTTTTAGCCAAGAAAAAATTGCTGCTTGTGAAAACAGTATACTCAATCTTGGCTAAAAACTAGACCTCTGATCTTAAGAGTACTTAAAGTCATTCTAAGATGCCACCGTGTTTTGTTAATCATTACAAAAAAACTACAGCGTTTAAAAAGCGTCGTATGCTGCATTTTAAGCGTCTTGCCTCATTTAAAAGAGCTTTCCTATCCTAGGAAGGCTTTTTGCTATTTATATAGATGGTGACAAAATTGTAAGTGAGGTGCCGCGAATTGTAAGGCAGATCAATGGTTCTCTAAAGAGAGAAAAGAGACAATTGAATAAAAAAGAAAGAGAGTGAGTCCATTGAAACGCAAACTAGCTATCGCCTTCAGTATAGGAGCCATTCTAATCATTGCTGGCTGGCTTTTGTTTAAGGACAATGTGGTCGTGTTGAAAGTAAATCCATTTGTAGCAGTAACAGATGTGTACGTAGAAATAGATGAAGACGGCACTAAAAATGAATTGGGTGACTACGTGTATGAAATACAGGGGGTTGACGAACAAGGCCAAGAGAGGACAGTCGAATTTAAAGCAAACAAAAACTTGCGGAAAGGGGCGTTTTTGCGGTTGAAGACAAAAAAAGCGTTTGTCGATAGCTGGGAAGAAGTCCAGCTAGAAGATATTCCTGCCGAAATCCGTACGTCATTTTAAAGAAGTATAAAAATGTTCTTTACAAGCTGTCCCAATAGTTGATTTAATAGAATGATGAAACAATCAGATAGCATTATCGAACATAAATAATTTGTGACATCGTTAAGTGAAAAACCGGTTGCTAGCTGATAGAATAGAAAACGTTTCATGGAAAGCGTAGATGGGACAGGACGTGTATTCATAAACAGATAAGCGAGGCAAACAACAACGTATGTAAATGTTTGTCTTCAGTCTCCGGCCAGCTTGTTTTTGGCCGTCTTTTTTATAAGTAAGCTACTGGATTAACGCCGACTACACATGCAATTTTTGGAGAGCGTATCAGGCTGTTTGCAGCCAGTTGCGTTTTCTTTGCGTGCAATGGCTCAAGGAGAGATAAAGAGGATAGGCAGGCAAAATAGCCAAAATCGTTTGTGCTTTCAAATGAGAGTAGGATGGAATCGGAGGTAGGTGGGGAGAAGATGAACAGAAAGGTTCATTACGCATGGATGATTGTCATCATTATCTTTTTGACATTTCTGGCAGTTCAAGGATTACGCCTTTCATTTGGCGCTTTTGTGGAACCGTGGGAAAAAGACTTTGCCCTTGATCGGGGGACAACATCGCTTATATCGACATTGAGTTTCGTTGTATACGGCGTTTCCCAACCTCTTATTGGGAAGCTAGTAGACAAATGGGGAGCACGCCTTGTTCTCTCATTCAGCACGCTCATTGTCGGCATCAGCATTTGTTTAACCGCTTTTGTTCACCAACCTTGGCAACTGTTTGTCTTGTATTGCTTGTTCGTTTCACTTGGTGTCGGTGGTGCCTCCAATGTTGCGGCAACGGTTGTGATTACGAACTGGTTTAACGAAAAGCGAGGGTTGGCATTTGGGATTATGGAGACAGGCTTTGGCGCCGGGCAAATGGTTCTTGTGCCCGTCTCTTTGTCATTAATCCATTGGTCTGATTGGCGGATGACGGTTGTTATACTTGGCTTGTTTTTAATCGTCGTCGTCTTTCCAATCATCATGTTATTTTTGCGGAACCACCCCCGTGAAAAAGGATTGGCGCCGGTTGGCGGAGAAAGGCAAGAAGAGGCAGAAATTAGCCAAGAAGGCAAAAGAGCAGACATTTCTTTTAAGCAAGTCATCGTTAAGCGTGAATTTTGGCTTGTCTTGCTGCCATTTGCCATTTGTGGCTTTACGACTACGGGGTTAATGGATACACATTTAATTCCTTTTTCCCATAACCATGGGTTTTCCACCCAAGTTGCCGGCACCGCGGTCAGCATTTTAGCAGCATTTAATGTCATTGGCATTTTAGCGTCAGGTGTTGTCGCGGACCGCTTTAGCAGCCGAAAGTTTTTGCTGTTGTTGTATTTGACGAGAGCGGTCGCGTTGTTCATTTTATTAAATAGCCATAACCCTGCCTTATTGTTTCTATTTGCGATGATCTATGGGTTGGTCAGCTTTGCCACGGTCGCGCCTACGCAAATGTTAATCACACAGTATTTTAAACGTTATTCAGTCGGCTTTATTCTTGGATGGCTGTTTTTAAGTCACCAAATTGGTTCTGCTCTAGGAGCGTACTTGCCAGGTTGGCTCTATTCGGAATACGGTCATTATCAGTATGCGATTTATATTTCCATTGCGTTGCTGGTGGCGGCCACCATCTGTAAGTTTCTCCTTCCTGAACCAGAAAAGTGAACCTAAAAACAAATTTTCTTTCTCTCGTGTTCTATGCTATAATTAGGGTTTGAGAATACGACTATCCGTTTGCCGTGTCATGAGGCGAACTTCGAATAAGCATGCAACGAACGAAATGAGGGTAAAAACATGTCAAAGGAATCGATTTACGGCCTTACAATGGCTCAGTTGACTGACTGGCTGATGGAGCGTGGCCATAAAAAGTTCCGTGCCACGCAAGTGTGGGACTGGCTTTATCGCAAACGGGTGACGACGTTTGCAGAAATGACCAACGTCAATAAAGACTGTCTCCAGCTCTTGGAAGACCATTTTGCGATTGAGACAATGAGCGAACATGTACGGCAAGAGTCAAAGGACGGTACGATTAAATTTCTTTTCCGCCTTCAAGATGGCAATTTAATTGAGACGGTGCTCATGCGCCACAAGTATGGCTTTTCCGTTTGCGTCACCACACAGGTCGGCTGCAACATTGGCTGTAGCTTTTGCGCGAGCGGCTTATTGACTAAAAACCGCGATTTGTCCAGCGGTGAAATTGTCGAGCAGATTATGAAAGTCCAGTTCCATTTGGATCAAGTAGGAAAAGAAGAGCGCGTGAGCCACGTTGTCGTAATGGGCATTGGCGAACCATTTGACAACTTCCAGAATACAGTCGATTTTCTTGAGATCATTAAAGATCATAAAGGGTTGGCGATTGGAGCAAGGCATATTACCGTATCAACGAGCGGCCTAGCCCACAAAATTTATGAGTTTGCCGACTTGAAACTGCAAGTCAACTTAGCTGTGTCTTTGCATGCTCCAAACAATGAGCTTAGGTCACGGATTATGAAAATCAACAAAGCGTTTCCGATTGAAAAATTAATGGATTCGATCAACTACTATATAGAAAAAACAAACCGCCGTGTGACCTATGAATACATTTTAATCAAGGATGTCAACGATCATAAAGAAGAGGCATTGCAGTTAGCTGAGCTAATTGGTGATAAACGCCACCTTTCCTATGTGAACTTGATTCCGTACAATCCAGTCGATGAGCATAGCCAATACCAACGCAGCGAACCTGAGGCCATTTCCCAGTTTTTCGACACATTGAAGAAAAAGGGCATCAATTGCGGCGTCCGCTTAGAGCACGGCACAGATATTGATGCGGCTTGCGGCCAACTGAGAAGCAAACAAGAGAAGAAAAAAGTAAAGGTTAACTAAAAAAGACCCCAATCCTGCAACAAAAAGGCAGGATTGGGGTCTTTGTGTGTTAAAGGCCCAATGATGATGGACGAATTGATTTCGCGCGGTGTTTTCTGCCTCAATCGTGTAACTAATTAAAGCCACTGTTACGAATTCCTTAGCATTGACGCGGTCTCAAAAGGAACAGTAAAATGAACGGGAACGATACTTATTAAGGAGGGCTCCTATGCCTTGTTTTGATAGCGTTTACACAAAAGAATATGCGCAACAACTGGATGCAGTTGATCCACTTGCCCGCTTTCGTAATGAGTTTTACATAGATGAAGATAGCATATATCTCGACGGCAATTCACTTGGCTTGCTATCTACACGGGCAGAGCAGTCATTGCTTGACGTATTGGACTCCTGGAAACAGTATGGGATTGATGGCTGGACGAAAGGGAAGCATCCTTGGTTTTATTTATCTGAATCATTGGGAGAGAAAATGGCTTCCCTTGTAGGGGCGAAGGGGGAGGAAGTGATCGTTACTGGGTCAACGACAACAAATCTTCATCAATTAGTTAGCTCCTTTTTTCGGCCTGAAGGAAAGAAAACAAAAATACTGGCAGATGAGCTGAATTTTCCTAGTGATATTTATGCATTAAAAAGCCAGCTCCATCTTCAAGGCTTTGATCCAGAGGAACACCTTATTCAAGTGAAAAGTGATAATGGCCACCTTCTAAATGAAGAGGACATTATCGCGGAAATGAAGGAGGATATTGCTTTAATTGTTTTGCCGAGTGTTTTATATCGAAGCGGGCAAATCCTTGATATGGAACGGTTGACATCAGCCGCTCATCAAAGAAACATTCTGATCGGGTTTGATTTATGTCATTCAATTGGTGCTATTCCTCATCAATTAAGAAAGTGGGATGTGGACTTTGCTTTTTGGTGCACGTATAAACACGTAAACGGCGGGCCAGGCAGCGTAGCAGCGCTATTTGTAAACGAAAAGCACTTTGGCAGGCGTCCTGGCCTGGCCGGATGGTTTAGTTCAAACAAACAAAAACAGTTTGACATGGAGCATACGCTCACGCCCGCTGAACATGCCGGCGCCTTTCAAATTGGTACACCTCATATTTTTAGCATCGCCCCTTTGATTGGGTCTCTTGCCATTTTTGCAGAAGCAGGAATCGAACAAATTCGCAAAAAGTCGTTAAAACTGACTGACTATATGATGACACTAATTGAGCACGAGCTTTCCGATTACCAGTTTACGATCCAAAACCCAAGGGATGAAAGACGAGGCGCCCATCTTTACATTGAACATGATGAAGCCGCTCGTATTTGCAAAGCGCTTAAGGAAGAAAACGTCATTCCTGATTTTCGCAGCCCGAAAGGCATTCGCCTCGCACCGGTTGCCCTTTACAATACGTTTGAAGAAGTATGGAATACCATTCAAGTATTAAAGTTCATTATGAAAGAAGAGCGTTACAAAAAATTTAAAAATGAACGGGATGTGGTTGCTTAATGAATCATACAAATAACATGAACCGCTGGATCGATGTATCACAGCCACTTAATGAAAAACTTGCCCACTGGCCAGGTGATTTGCCATATTCGTACCAGTTGACGTTTTCCAAACAGCAAACAGGTTCTGTCAATATTGGCCAAATGGCGATGAGTGTCCACTCTGGTACTCACGTTGATGCGCCGTTTCATTTTAAAAATGACGGTGCCAAAATAACAGACTTGGATATTCATGTGTTTATAGGAAAAGCGAGAGTCGTTGATTTATCTAAATACGAAAAAATCGACCAAGCTGCCCTTCGTTCTCTCCATTTAGAAGGAGTAAAAAGGTTGTTAATAAAGACAGCTGTCCCTAACCAGGCAACGGCATTTCCTGAAAACATTCCATATGTAACTCCAGACGGTGCTGCCTACATGAAGGAGAAAGGGATTATACTAATTGGCGTCGATGTTCCTTCTGTTGACCCACTCGATAGTAAAGAGCTAGAAGGGCACCATGCTTTAGCAGACAATGGCATCTCTATTTTAGAAAACCTCATGTTAGATAAGGTCAAGGAAGGCGATTATGAGTTGATTGCCTTGCCTTTGCCAATGGAAGAGGCAGATGGTAGTCCAGTACGGGCTGTTATCCGAGCCATTTAAACAGGAAGGCGGGCATGGGTATGACAAACGAACAGAAGCCTTTTCCCCAACAAACGTCACAGGAAGAAGCAGGAATCCATACCGATTTTAAAAACAGGATGACGTATGGGGAATATTTGAAACTTGATCAAATTTTAACGGCGCAAGAACGGTTGTCGAATCATCATGATGAAATGCTCTTTCTTATTATCCACCAAGTAAGCGAGCTTTGGATGAAACTCATCCTCCATGAAACTTACGCGGCTATTGCTTCTATTAAAGAAAACGACTTGCCATCATCGTTTAAGCGCCTAGCACGCGTCTCGAAAACACAATCACAAATCATTCAAGCGTGGGACGTTCTTTCTACGTTGACACCAACTGAATACATGGAATTTCGGGAACAACTCGGCCAGGCATCAGGGTTCCAGTCGTATCAATATCGTCTCATAGAGTTTGCTCTTGGCCATAAAACGGGAGCGATCTTAAAAATCTACGAAAAAGACAAGGAGTTGCATGAAAGGCTGGTTGAAGCCTATCATGCACCGAGTTTGTATGACGTCTCGATTCAAGCCTTGGCAAATGCTGGCCTAGCCGTTGACCAACACGTGATAGAACGGGATTTTTCAAAACCTTATGTGGCAAATGATTCTGTCCGAGAAGCGTGGCTGACCGTCTATCGACATGTAGATCGTTATTGGAACCTCTATCAATTAGGGGAAAAACTGGTCGATATTGAAGACTGGTTACAACAATGGCGTTTTCGCCATATGAAAACAGTTGAGCGAATCATTGGCTTTAAAGTTGGCACAGGTGGCTCATCTGGAGTCAACTACTTAAAGAGTGTCCTTGAGCAACGTTTTTTCCCTGAGCTCTGGGATTTACGGACGGAAATTTAAACGTGTAGCGGGAGTGTCCTTCGATTCATATTTCCTTAGATCCTTTCTGCAAGAATGCTCTTTTTGCTTTGATCGTACTCTGTAAAGGGCAATTTTAGCTATAAGCCTTAAATGAAATGAAATTCCACCGATAATAAAACTAGACGGATTGTCGTCTATCTGTCGAAAAGCATGGAAAATTTACTAAAAATGCAAAATTTCTTGTTTACATTACTAGGTCCATTATGTTATATTTTTGGAGGATTGTTACATATATTTATAGGTTAATAGGGGGGTCTGGCATGAAAAAGTATATGACACTGTCAGCGCTTGTGCTTGCATCGACATTGGCTCTTGCGGCTTGCGGGGACGAAGCTGATATTAGCGCCAGCGATTCAAATACGGATGCTGAGGCGGAAGAGACAAACACCGATAAGGAAAGCGAAGACAACAGTGAAACAGAGGCTGAAGACGGAGCTGAAGTTGACGAAGGGGAAGAAGTTTCAGGTTTTCAAATTGGCGACGAAGTAAACTTTAATGACCTTTCAATCACTGTCAACAGTGTAGATTTTAGTGAAGGCAGCGAGTGGGAGCAGCCTTCTAAGGATAAGTATGCGTACATCGATATAACGGTTGTAAATAATGGTGACGAAGACTATACGCTTTCTTCACTAATGCAATTTGAATTGGTGACAAACGAGGGTCGCTCACAAGATATAACGATTGTAAGCGACCAAGATGGGGAACTCGACGGTACGATAGGCGCTGGTCGGACAATGGCTGGACAAGTGGTGTTTGATGTAAGTGAAGCCGACTATTATGAGCTTATTTTTGAAGAAATTCTCTTGTCAGGCCAAGCAATTTGGGAAATTCCAAACGAATAATAGCCATAGAAAGGGCTGTCCACAAAAGGGCAGCTCTTTTCTCGTTAGAGACTGAATGAGTGGGTGTAACTCCGTTTTGTTAGGAAGTAGGCAGCCCTGTGCTTTCTTTAGCGTGCTTCGGCCAAAGAGGCTGTTTCTTTTTGCGTCGTTTGATTAGGCCGACGGCAACGAGAAACAGAGGCAGGAAAAAACCAGTTAAAATTGATTGAGGAATGCTTACGAATCGAAAAAATTCACGTTCTTCAATAATGCTTGTGAAATAAGTGACGCCAAGAAACAATAACAGCATCGCGATTGGCCACACTAATGGTTTGTTTTTTTTCAAATTGAATAAATGACCAATTCCCGTTAAGATCGCATAGAAATATAGAAGTAAATTGAAGTAAATGGAGATAAACCATATGACTGTGATTGTTGCTTCAATTCGCTGGAAAAATTGGCCGACATCGATGCGCTGTGCAAGTGAAAGGGCTGGGTAAAAATCACGAGATACAACTTGCGGCGTTAAAACCGTGATGCATAGGAATGTAAACACGATTAAAATCAGGCAACCAAGAGAATAACCGAGCCAGAGCGCTTTCTCGGCTGCTTTTTTATCGGTTATATGCTTAGGGAAAATCGAAAGTTGGATGACGACGTTGCAAACGACATTGCCCATATAAATGGCGAACGCTTCGATCGTTGCTGCCATTGGAGAATGGGCAATGGGCATAATATAGCCAATATCAACGTCGTGCAAAGTTAAGCCAATTAGCAGTGTGAGTGGAACGAAAAAGAAAAGCAAACATAGCGATGCTGTCCGGGCTATGGCTTCGATCCCGCAAATGACGCCGAATACAATGATGGACAAGCATAGCAAGTAGCATACGAAAAAAGGCGTCGACGGCAACAAAAAATGGTTAATAAACGTAACGGCATAGCTCATAATCGCTGGGAAATGAATCAGTGGAAACAAAATATAGAAAAAGGAAGCAAGCCAACCGATAACTTTCCCGAAAGTACGCTTGTTCATGTCAAAAATGACATCAGAAGGCATCCACCGGGCAAGCAACGTGTAAAGGAAAATAATCGGAATGCCTACGATGCTGCCGATAATTGGAATAAGCCACGCATCTTGCTGGATAAAAAAGCTCAACGACCCTGGAAGACCGAGCATTGCCGTGCTAACTGTCGCGAAAAGGACCATCGTAGCAAAAGAACGCGATGAAAATGTTTCCACTGTGTTTCTCAATTCTGATCCTCCTTTTCTTGGCGTTGCTTTTTAAAATGACTTAACGAGTGAAGTGAGCCCTCGGGCAATGCTCGGTATCTCTAATCCTATTGTGTATAGTGCGCCGTATGTTGTAGCAATGGCCAAAATCGTATAAAAGACAACCTGCAATTTTCGATTGCCTTTTAAGTCGCGCCAATTTACCCATGTGATTACAAATGCGCTTAACAGGACGCAAACAAAGGATAGCACCATTACTGTTCACCTTCTGAAAAAGAATTGATAATGCTTCCACTATCAGTAATGGTGATAGCAATATTTATTTTTACATCGAGGTCTTGGTAGATCGAGTACCAGTCGTCCTGGATTTGCTCCCAGTAATCAGGGAATTTTCGATACAATTCCTGTCCGATGCCAAGGATGTCCGAACCCGCTTGTTGGGTTGCGACAATCGCTTCATGAATGTTAGCTTCCATCTCGGTTTGCGCCTGTTTTTCGACCTGTTCATAGGAAGAAGGGACGGACAAGTCCAAATCCACGCAATCTACTTCTGAAATAGTGGCTTCAAGTGAGAGATCGTATGTCACTGAAGGCATCCCATCTTTTAGCTCCATTTTTATAGCCGGATTGTTTGAATGGATTTCTAGTGCGATGTTGCCACCGCCAGGGCAAGTGAAGCTTTTGACACTATTTTCAATTCCACTGTTTAAGTATTCAATGTCTTTGCTGTGTGGTTGAGAAAGCCACGTAATCATTTTGCTGCCTTTAAAAATAGCTAAACCATTCGTTTCGACAAAGGCAGCTGCCATGTTTTGCTCGACATTTTTCTTCGTCCTCCCTTGCTGTATATCTCCGGAAACCGTTACGCCCATAATCGAAGGATCAATGCCGACAGCCTTTATTTCATAAAACAGACGATCCATTGTCAGTTTTTTGGTACTGCTATAAGAACGGCCTGAAAACTCGACCGAATCAAAAAGGCTTTGTGCAGACAAATTTTCTAACGGTGTGAGCACATTTAAAATGTTTTCAGCGGCTGTATCTTTGGAAATTAACACGAAAAAATCAGAGCGCATTTCGTGGTCCCGATAAAAGAAATCCAATACATGGTCTAAACCGTCTCTCGCAACATCTTCACTAAGAATCAATACTTTTAATTGGGAAACAAACGATCGCCTTGGTGTTTTTTGGATCATTTTCCGTAACGATTCATGAATCGTTTCCGATTTTTCACGGACATCCATTCCTTGTGCATAGCCTCTGCCGGTTTCCTGGGAAGCGATTTCTGCAGGGTTCATTGCCTGCATCGTCAACACATAATCATCTCCCTCCTTATCAACAGCTATGCCGACAATTAAGGAAAGCTGATTGAGCTCCCAACGGTCCCAGCAACCACTTAAAAGAAAAAAGGAGACGACCATGATCATCGTTTTCTGTATGTTTGCTTTCAAAGCCGTTTCCTCCTTTCACTCAATCTTTAGGGCTAGGCTTTGGCGTGCGTTGCCGCGTTTGATTCGACTTTGTCGTAGCTTCTGGCCGCTCATTCATCAACCACTTAGGCGCGCGGAAAAGTGTATCGGTTTGGTCTTTCCATATAAATGGGGAAAGCCCTTTTAAATAAGGGACGCCAAATGATTTTAAAGTAGATAAATGTAAAAGCACCGCAGTAAAGCCAATGCAAATGCCTAAAAGGCCAAAAGAAGCAGCAAGAGCCATAAACCCAAATCGCAAAATACGGATTGGTACGCCAATGCTGTATGTTGGAAACACAAAACTGGCGATCGCCGTAATCGAGATAACAATGACAACTGCTGCGGAGACAATGCCTGCTTGCACTGCGGCTTGGCCAATGACAATAGCGCCGACAATCGATACGGCTTGGCCGACTGGCTGAGGCATGCGAATCCCAGCTTCGCGGAGAATTTCAAACGTGACTTCCATCATTAATGTTTCAACAAATGTCGGAAATGGCGTCCCCTCCTGTTGCGCGGCTAAATTGCCGAGCAGCCCTGTGGGGATCAGCTCTTGGTGGAATGTGGTGATCGCGATATAAAAAGAGGGGGCCAACATCGCGATAAAAATACACAAGAACCGTAACAGACGAATAAGGGTTCCGATGTCAGCACGCTGTGTATGGTCTTCAGCGTTGTGAAAAAATTGCACGAATAGGGCCGGAACAATAAGAGCCATTGGCGAACCATCACTCAGTATCGCAATTTTGCCTTCTAATAAATGAGCTGCCGTTGTATCAGGGCGCTCAGTTGAGTATACAGTCGGAAAAGGCGTATATACTTGGTCTTCAATTAATTCCTCGATGTTTCCGTCTTCTAAAACCGAATCAGTGTAGATGCGATCTAGTCTTGTATGTAGTTCCCGTAATATGCTTTTGTCGACAATATCATTCATATAGGCGATCATGATTTTCGTTTTGGTGCGGGTGCCGATTGTTTTTGTCTCAACCCATAACTGTTCGTCGCCTATTCGCCTTCGCAATAGGGAGATATTCGTCCGCACATTTTCAACAAATCCTTCTCGTGAGCCGCGGACGACCTTTTCTGTCATCGGTTCTGATACAGGCCTTTCTTTATAAAAGGGAATAGCGACAGCAATAGGTGTAGAAAAACCATCGATTACACAAATGGCATAGCCAATGAAAAGTTTGTCAATGAGGGGGCGGAAACAATTAAGCGTTTCTGTATGGCCTACTTCCTCTAAATACTGTTGTGCGCTTTCAAACACAGGTTCCTTTTCATCAAAAAATTTCGCTCTGCTTATCATTTTTTCAATTGCGTCTTCATTGCAAAGTCCCTCTACATAAATAAAAGTTGCTTTTAATGTTTGGTTTCTCCCAAACGAAAAAGGCCGTACGAGTATATCTTCGCTATGTCCGGTAGTAGTTAAAATAAAGTCAATCGTATCAGCGAGATGAGAGCTAGGCTTCTTGTTTGCTAAGTAGTCATGAGGCGGTGCGGATTGTTTCATCTTAGAGGGACACCTCCTGCCTGAAGTGAGAATAGTTGTAGTATGTAGCATCCAACTCCTTTCTATGCGTTTTATTCTGGCATTAAGTGCAAATCGAAGGCTCAATTGATGATTTCCTCTCTTTCTTTACTCGTTAACTTTTCCAATCTCATTCTTTCACGCTAGTACACTTGTGAAAAACGATCAGGTATAATAAGGATATACCGCTTTTTTGTTTGGTTTGTGCAGAAATATGTCGATTTATGTTTAAAAAGAACATTTTTTAATTGACAACCGCTATTTTTTGTTCTAAATTAACAATGTAGGAT
This sequence comes from Shouchella rhizosphaerae, assembly GCF_900142675.1. Taxonomy (GTDB): domain Bacteria; phylum Bacillota; class Bacilli; order Bacillales; family Bacillaceae_D; genus Shouchella; species Shouchella rhizosphaerae. Next base: position 26,093 of record NZ_FRBS01000007.1, read on the forward strand.
GTGAAAAAAGAACATGAATCCTAAAGAAAGACGTTTGTATATTCAAAAGTTGTTGGCGACCGCTGGAAAAGCAGATATTGATGAATTGGCCAAGGCCCTTGATGTTTCTCATATGACAGTAAGGCGCGATTTGGCTTTGCTTGAAGCGGAAAACCAAATTATTCGTACACATGGCGGAGCTGTGCTGCAAAAAGCACTTGTCAAGGAGACGCCTTATGCCCGTAAAGAAACGAAAGAATTGCCAGCGAAAAAGGCAATTGCACGGGAAGCGGCACAACTTGTAGAAAACGGATCAACAGTACTAATAGACTCGGGGACAACAACGCTTGAAATTGTTAAGTTATTGAAAGACCGGAATGATTTAACCATTATTACCAATGATATAAAGATAGCTTCACAACTGATTGAGGCAAAGCCGCGTTGTATTATAACCGGGGGTGAAGTCCAGCCCGAACTCGGGGCGCTGCACGGACCCCATGCCCAAGAGCTATTGCGCAATATTCACGTTGATTTATTTTTGCTTGGCGCCCATGCCGTCCATGCCTCAGCCGGGATCACAGCGCCTACGCTTGAAAAGGCGAAAATCAAAAAGTTGATGATGCAAGCAGCAGCAAAAACATGGCTTGTATGCGATTCCAAAAAATTTGATGAAACGTCATTCGCCCGTGTTTGTGGTTTGAATGAGTTGGAAGGAATTGTGACCGACTCGAGAATCCAAGGGCACGAGATGGAGGCATGCCATGAAAACATGCGGTTGGCGCCGATGTAGGCGAACGGGGGGAGAACAATGAAAATAGGCGTTATTGCTGATGATTTAACAGGGGCGAATGCCTCTGGCGTGAAACTGGTTCGACAAGGGTTTCAAGCGTCAACGATTGTCCATAGTGCTACGTTGCCTGCCAACAGTTTCTACGATGCAGTCATTATGGATACCGATAGCCGTTACATTGAGGAAGGCGTCGCCAAACAGCGTGTTGCCCGAGCGATGGAGCAGTTGCAAAATTGGGGCGCTGCCATTTTTACAAAACGGATTGACAGCACATTAAGAGGCAACATTGGTGCAGAGATCGATGAAATGCTTAAAGGAATGGCGGAAGATGCCATAAGCATCGTCATGCCGTCTTTTCCAGATTCCGGCCGGGCGATGGCAGGGGGCTATTTGTTGCTAGATGGCATTCCCCTTCAAGAAACATATGTGTCAAAAGACCCGATCGCACCAATTAAAAAGTCTTATGTCCCTGATTTAATCGGAGACCAATCCCATCACCAAGTGGGCTATGTCGGGCTTAGCGCTGTCATGGAAGGCCAAGAGTCTTTCTTAAATGAGCTGTCGCTCCAATTGCAAACTGGCGCACGAATCATCGTTGTTGATGCGATGACCAATGAACAGATTGATGAAGTAGCCGAAGCACTTGCGTCCAGTGGGCGAACAGTGTTGTGTGCTGATCCTGGCCCGCTGACGGCTAGTTATGCTCGAGCGATGTCCCGCGACTATGCGAAGAAAGCAAACATTTTAGTGGCGGTCGGCAGTGCAACAAGTCTAACAGGGACGCAACTAGCGTATCTGATTGAAAAAACAGGTTCCACGCCCGTGTATGTGAACCCTGAGCCCCTTGCTAGTTATGGGGGGTCTTGGAAACAGGAAGTGGAGCGAGCAACAAAAGCTGCATTAAAGCAAGCTGAAACAGACCGCGTTCTCATTGTAACAACACACAAGCCTGGCCAAGAACTAGTCGATTTAAAAGCAAAAGCGATAGAAGAAGGAAAGAGCAGTGATGCCCTTGCGAAACGGATTACCGATGGGCTGGCAACGATTAGCCGGAAATTGCTAACAAGCGAGCGTGTCCAGTTTGCTGGTTGTTTTACAAGCGGCGGTGATGTGACAGCATCCGTCTGTGCGCTCGGGCGCGCGAATGGCATTGCTTTAAAAGACGAAGTCATGCCCCTTGCTGCATATGGCACATTTGACGGCGGCTATTTTGACGGTTTGCCAGTTGTGACAAAAGGCGGATTAATTGGCGATAAAAAAGCGATTTACGAATGTGTCAAATTTATTGAGACAAAAGCAATGTAAACAAAGGAGAGGGATAACATGGCAAAACCAATTATTGCAGTAACAATGGGCGATCCAGCAGGAATTGGACCTGAAATTACAGTTGGTTCATTGAATAAGAGCGAAATTTATGATCTTTGCACGCCTGTCGTGATTGGCAATGCAGCAGTGCTAGAAAAACTGTTGCCTGTAGTCAAAGCAGACTTAACGATTAACAAAGTTAACACTCCAGCTGAAGCACAGGGTGAATATGGAACAATTGACGTTATTGATTTTCCAAACCTCGGTGATTATCAGTTTGGGAAAGTTAGCGCCGAATGCGGTGCACAAGCATTTGCTTATATTGAACATGCGGTTGAGCTTTGCAAAACCAACCAAGTACAAGCAATGGCAACAGCACCGATCAATAAAGAATCCCTTAAAGCAGCAAATGTACCATACATTGGGCATACGGAAATGCTTGCTGGCCTAGCTGATGTTGCTGATCCGCTTACGATGTTTGAAGTCCGCAACATGCGCATTTTCTTTTTGACACGCCACTTGTCGTTAAAAGATGCGATTGGACAAATGACGAAGGAACGTGTCCACGATTATTTGCTCCGCTGTGATGCAGCGCTCGCAAAGCTTGGTGTTGAAAAGCGCAAATTCGCTGTAGCTGGCTTAAATCCACATAGTGGAGAAAATGGATTATTTGGATATGAGGAAGTGGATGAAATCAAGCCAGGAATTGAGCTTGCTAAAGCAGACGGGATAGACGCTGTCGGTCCAGTTCCTGCTGACTCGGTCTTTTTCCAAGCGTTAAATGGACGTTACGATGCCGTGCTTTCTCTTTACCATGACCAAGGGCATATTGCTGCGAAAATGACCGATTTCCATCGCACCATTTCCATTACAAATGGACTTCCATTCCTGAGGACGTCTGTCGACCACGGCACAGCATTTGATATTGCCGGCCAAGGAATTGCAAGTTCAGTCAGCATGGAAGAAAGCATTAAGCTTGCCGCTAAATACGCGCCTCATTTTAAACAGGCGTAACCGACTGGGCTGCGACGAGCAGCCCAGCTAATTATCTTATTATAAAGCGCTTACAAGAAGGAGGAAACACTTATGGAAGTATCTGAAACACAAATGATGGTCGGCCTCGTGTTAGCTATCGTTGTGCTCATTTTTCTTGTCGTTAAAACAAAGGTTCATGTCTTTTTGGCTTTAATTATTGCTGCTTCAATTACAGGGCTCGTTGGCGGAATGGCGCCTCCAGACGTGGTGAATGCCATTACAGAAGGATTTGGCAGCACGCTTGGCTCGATTGCAATCGTGATTGGTTTTGGCGTGATGATGGGCCGAATTCTTGAAGTATCAGGTGCAGCTGAACGGCTTGCCTACACGATCGTTAAAGTTCTTGGAAAACGTAAGGAAGAGTGGGCGATGGCCATTACAGGCTATATCGTCGCGATACCGATCTTTGTTGATTCAGCCTTTATTATTTTGAGTCCACTTGCGAAAGCGTTGTCAAAAAAGACAGGAAAATCAATTGTCGCTCTTGCTGTTGCTCTCGCCGGTGGCGCAGTTGTCATTCATAGTGCTGTTCCACCGACACCGGGTCCCCTTGGAGTTGCAGGAATATTCGATATTGACATCGGTTGGATGATTATCTCTGGCATGTTGTTTGCCATTCCAATTGTCATTGCGATGGTCATTTACGCAAAATGGCTTGGCAAGCGGATTTACCAAGTTCCGAGCGAAGACGGAATGGATTGGATTCGTCCCGAAAAACAGCTAGATGTAGAACAATGGTTGGAAGAAAAAGAACAAAAAGAGCTGCCTTCATTGCTCCGCTCGTGCTTGCCAATCGTGGTGCCGATCGTGCTGATCTTTATGAATACTACATTAAATGCAATGGAAGCATCAGGCCCATTTGTCGACTACATGACCTTTTTTGGTTCGCCTGTCATTGCAGTAGGAATCGCTGTACTGCTTGCTATCTACGGCTTGTTCGGCCATATCCAGCGCTCAGAAGCATTGGAGCGGATGGAAGAAGGCATTAAGCAAGCGGGTATCGTATTGCTTGTCACCGGCGCAGGCGGTGCCCTCGGCTTTGTCTTAAGACAGACAGGCGTAGGCGAGCATATTGGAGAAATCGTCGTAAACACAGGAATCCCTGCAATTATGCTTCCTTTCGTCATTGCTACACTCGTTCGCTTTATTCAAGGCAGCGGCACTGTCGCGATGATTACAGCTGCATCCATTTCAGCGCCAATTTTAGCCGATATGGATGTCAATATGGTGCTTGCTGGACAAGCAGCCGCTCTCGGTTCATTATTCTTCTCTTATTTTAATGATAGTTTGTTCTGGGTAGTCAACCGCACAATTGGCATTAAGCAGGCGAAAGAGCAAATCCTTGTCTGGTCAGTGCCGACTACGATTGCCTGGTTTATCTCCCTTATTATGCTACTCATTGCAAATATGTTCGTTTAAGGTGGAAAGCTTCCTATGCGGGAAGCTTTTTCTTTTGGCTACTGGTTGCAGTAACTATGAGACTGGAAAAACGGTTGTCCAACAGGGCCTTGGTGAAAGAAAAAAGGAAGGGGTGATTGTGCGTTACTTCCTTGTTAGGACTGCGCTGCACATACGTAAACAGAATAATGAAGAAGTTGCGCACCGATTGCATTTCCATTGAAAGACTTAGCAGAAAACATTATCGGTAAATCGGTCAAGATTTCTGAGGGAAGCGTGATCCTTAGTATTTTCCAAATATAGAGTTATCCGAAAAAGACCGCCCTTTTTTGTGGATGGACTACCATGTATTCTGGCCTACCTTACATTGTTTAAAATTACGGAATTAGAAAGCATGTGCAAAAGATGTACTTTTTATTAATTTAACAATTTTAAAATGTATTTAAAGAAACATGTTTCTACTAAATAGAAAGGAGAGATTTTTTATGACAGTAATCTACCGTGTATTAATGACTTGGCGGGTATTCTATGAGAGCTGTACTCACTGCTATACTTTACTGCTTGTTCAAGAGGATTTAGATGAAAACTGCTCTATAGCATCTGTTTTTTACCATAGGGGTAATTGCTCTAGCGTGTTTTAAAATATCATCACTGTAGAAATCAATCAACATAACGAGGTTGTTGCTGATCCACACAGTCAGAAGGTCACTTTCTTAGCCGTTATTACTTATTTGGACTATAGTATAAATACCTTTTTATATTTTTTGTCTCACTATCATTAGAAACTAAAAGGATATATTTGCTTATTAAGGAGCTGTTAATATGGATGAAATGGTGTTGCAAGTTCAAAAGTTCGTTAATGTCAATTATGCTCATAGACCTAATTTTGGAAGTCCCGTTGAAGAAAATGGACGTACCAGTTGGGAGATCATGTATGCTTTAACTCGTGCTCTTCAAATCGAATTAGGTATAGAGAATCCAGTCAATTCATTTGGTCCCACGACCTATAGGTTATGTCCAACGCTACGAGAAGGCGATGAACATGAATTTGTATGGATTTTACAAGGAGCTATGTGGTGTAAAGGGTATAGTCCAGGGGGATTTACAGGCAAGTTTGGTCCAGGAACCGCTGCAGGTGTTCGGAAAATGCAGGAAGAAGCTGGAGTACCTGTAAATGGAATTGTAGACCCTGACATTTTTAAAGCCATGTTGAGGATGGATGCTTATCGAGCGGTAGGTCCTTCAGCAGATGAGAATGTCGTAGATATGCAACGTTATTTGAATGGAAAGTATTATAAATATACAGGTATCCTTCCAGCGGATGGAAATTATTCACGAGATACAAATACTGCTTTAATATATGGCTTGCAAATTGAAAGCAACGTGGCAGGTGCCAATGGGCATTTTGGAGAAGGAACAAAAGCTGCTACACCAACAATTAAATTAGGAGATAGTCGTGTAAATCATGTCCGATTAGTACAGTATGCTATGTACGTTAACAATTACCATCCGGGGAATTTCAATGGAACATTTGATGAAGCTATGCAAACAAGGTTAAAAGCATTTCAAGGATTTCATATGCTCCCTCAGAATGGTATAGTCGATCTTAACACATGGATGTCTTTGTTAGTTAGCACAGGAAATCCAGATGTTAAGGGGAAAGGAATAGATACATCAAATACCATTACCCACTCTAGAGCAGAGACTCTAAAAGCAGACGGGCGGGAAATGGTTGGGCGATATTTAACGGGGTCATTTGCGCTTTCATCTGCTGAATTAAACACATTGTTTAGCAATGGATTCCGGGTGTTTCCTATCTATCAGCGTTTTGCGGACAATGTTGAATGGTTTTCTTACAACCAAGGTATTATTGATGCAAGAGATGCAGTAAGAGCTGCTACAGCTTTGAAATTTCCATATGAAACAGTCATTTATTTTGCGGTTGATTTTGACGTGTCTCTTAGTCAAATAAATAGCCATATTATCCCATATTTTGATGGCGTTAATGAGGAAATTCGAAGAAATCGTAATGCAGGTGCATCTTATCGGATTGGTGTTTATGGGCCACGTTATGCTTGTACAGTTTTAATGAATCAAAATTTAACTGTATATAGTTTCGTAAGTGGTATGTCTACAGGATTTTTTGGAAATAAAGGTCATGTCTTACCGTTGAATTGGGCATTCAACCAAGTGAAAGAACATTTTATTGGTTCTGGGTCAGGTAGATTAGCGATCGACAACCTAATTGTTTCAAATAGGGATAGAGGAGTGAATGCTAAAGATCATAGTGTTGAAAGTCCAGAAGTTAATGATTATGTTCAATACAATAAACCGTTCATTGAAAAATTGAGAGAATTATATAATTTTTCTTATGAAAATTCAGACGGGGACAATCGAATAGCCAACATCTTAGTATTAAATTATCTAAGAAGCGAAAATTATAATTCAAGCGTTTGGACTCCTATAGCTGGTGCCATTGATTCTACTTTTGTAGAGACAGCGGAAAGACGTTTTGGCAAGCCGTCAAGTTTCCCTGTTCTCTATGATCCAGTTACAGGGACGGATATGGATTTTATGCATATGGCTGCAACGCTTAATGCAATATTATTCCAAAAAACATTCATTATTGGCGATTTTACGGCATCACTTTCAGATTTTGCAGGTTGGTTAGGGGATTTGATTACCGTAGTAGATAATGCAAAAGATGCTTACAAAAATGGGAATTTCACTTCAGTGTATAGCGCAGCAAGACATTATATTGGTCATACATCGGATGCGGCAGGAACATTCCCATTAGAGGATTTATTGGGAGATATGGATGCAATCAATATTGGTAGGGCCTTAGATATGAATGATAGAACCTCAAATCTATTCGAAGAAATGGATACCTATTATCGTTTAGGCTACAGACGTAGGTTTAAAGCAGCTGCTCGCGCACGATTTGATTATAATAGGGAACAGTTCTATAACGAGGCGAAAAGGTATTTAACAACTTCGCAGCCTGCAATTGCTTTTGCGCGAAGCCAATTTAAATCTGCATTTAATGTATCTGATTGGACAGATAACGAGGCGGACAGTGTTGCGCAAGCATTTAGAGATGTTTGTGCAGAGTGGCTTGATAAAGAGGATTAAAAAACATGGCTTTCGGGCCATGTTTTTTATCTCCAAGTAAAGAACAGAATCAGAAGTAGTAAAACTACCCACAACGTATATAAAAATAATGGTGCCCCTACAATGAGCATAATGATTCTGTGTTTTTTATTGTTATTTAAAAAGATTAAAATCAACAAAAGATAGGGTAAGTAAAAATATAGTGTAGAACGGAGCAATTCGATATACAAAAATGGTGTAATAGATAAAGGAATGACAGTTATTAAAATAATAAGATTTAGCTTTCTTCTTATCTCATTTTGTTTACTTAGATTAGACAAATTATCACTATCCTTCAAAAGGATTTTAACAAAAATTAGTTTGTAAAACCAATGATAGATTCATGGTATTTTTAGGCTATAAACATGATACCGAAAGAATTAAAAGAATTAAATATATTAAAATAGAAAAAGTTCTACCTCTGGTTTCAAGCCATTACATATTACATATATTCTATACCTCCCTAGCGTAAGTAACAACGATAAAGACTTTTATAATAGGTTGATTTTAACGTAAGAGTTATGTATTATAGGAACAGGTGTTCCTATTTAATATACAAAGGAGTTGTTCTAGAAATGAATACTTCGAACATGAAATTAAAGAGTGGGACTATAAAGCATATTGAAAATGAGATTAAGACTATTAAAGAAACTAAAAAAGAGTTAACAAAAATGTATATGGAGTGTGAGGGTGAGGACAGGAACCACATACCAAGAAAAAGTCTAACAGTTGCTTTCTATAATAAAAGGGCCCGTAAAATGCAAGATATTATAGATGCCATTAATGAGACCTATAATGAAGCGACTAAAGATCAACAAAAAGTGATTGAACTTAGGTATTGGAGTCAAAAGAATCTGACTTGGGAAGGAATTGCAATAGAGCTGAATATGCATAGAAATACAGCTCAAAATTATAAAAACGATTTTATAGAGATGGTCGCAGCTAGGTTAGGATGGACGTAAAACGTGTATTCAGGACAAGAAGATCTTCGAAAAATTGGAATATTTTTGGTTGAAGGTAGAGTCGATTAGGCCTTTACTTACGGAAATTTATTGATCTTGAGGTAGTATTCTATTCAAGTTTTCGCAACCTACCCTCTGTACTCAAAAAAACGGCCTTCCCATTGTCTTCAATCTAAAGGAAGGCCGTAAATATTTCCCTTTCGCACGCGTTAAATTCGAGGAATGGTAATTCTCGCATTAGGTACGAAGGTGTACCTTACTCCTTCACAGCTCCTTCCGCGACACCTTTCATAAATTGCTTGCTGAAAATGATGAATAAGACAATGAGTGGCAATGTCGCCATCAATGTGCCTGTCATGATGATCGCGTAATCGGTGTCATACACCCCATTTAGTTGTGCGAGCATGACTTGTAGTGTATAACGGCTTGGTGAGTTAATCGTAACGAGCGGCCATAAATAGTCATTCCAGACACCGATGAATGTAAAGATGCCGAGAAAGGTGAGCGCTGGCCGCAACGAGGGCAGCGCTACATTCCAGTATAGGCGGAACGTGTTGCAGCCATCCAATCTTCCTGCTTCAAGCAATTCGTCAGGAACCGCGTCCTGGCAGAATTGGCGGATCCAAAAGATTCCAAACGCACTGGCGAGGCCAGGAATGATCAACGCTTTGTACGAATCGACCCAGCCAAACTCGGCAATCAGCAGGAAAGACGGGACAAAGCTCATTTGTGAAGGAATCATCATCGTTAACAGCAAAGCAGTGAACAGCATGTTTTTTCCTGGAAAACGAAATTTCGCGAATGTAAATCCGGCAAGGGAACAAAAGAATAACACGCCAATGACCGTGATGGTTGACACAAATAACGTGTTAAAAAAAGCTTGGTAAAAGTCAATCGAAGCCAGCACATTCTTCACATTTGTAAACAGTTCATGGCCGAAAGTCAGTTTTGGAGGAAATCTTAAAATATCGCTTGTTGTATTCGTGGCCATGACGACTAGCCAGTAAAACGGGAAAATCGAGATAATGACGCCAATAAGCAAGACAAAATGGGTTAATGCTTTCGTGAGAAATTTATCGGATGCCATCTGATTTCCTCCTTATGCTTTCTGGACTAGTTTCCAATTAATAAGGGAGAACAAGGCGATGATGATGAACATGGCCCATGAAACTGCCGAAGCATAACCAAATTGGTTATTTAAAAATCCTTCATTATACATATAAAGTGTCATCGTCATGCCAGCTCCGCCAACACCGCCAGAATTGCCTAGTAATATTTGCGGCTCGGTAAAAATTTGCATCGAGCCGATTGTTGTCATGATGACCGTAAACAAAATGATTGGGCGCAGTAAAGGAATGGTAATGCGAAAGAAAATTTGCGTTTTATTGGCTCCATCAATTATGGCAGCTTCATAAAGGGTTTTTGGGATATTTTGCAAGCCAGCTAAATAAATGATCGCATTATAGCCGACAAACCGCCAAACAACCATGGAGGCGATGACGACTTTCACTAAGAAACCTGAGTTCAGCCATTCGAGAGGCGCGATGCCAATGAGTGAGAGCAAGTAGTTCATTAAGCCGTATTGGTTGCTGAAAATCGTTTCGAAGATAATCGCTACGGCAACAATGGAGGTGACATTCGTGATAAAGAACATCGTTTGGTAGGTGCTCCTCCCTTTGAGGGAAGGGAGATTAAGTAAGAAAGCGATAACTAAAGCAAAGAACAACATAGGAATGCTTGAGAGGAACCAAATCGCAAATGTGTTTCCGACAGCTTGCCAGAACTCAGCATCGCCAAGCAAATATTGAAATTGGGACAGGCCGACAAATGTCTTTTCGCCTAATCCAGACCAACTGTGGAAAGACAGATACAAGGAATAGAAGATTGGAAAAATGCCAAAGACCGCAAATAAAAGAAAGAAAGGAGAGATGAACAGATAGAGGGTGCGTTTTTTCCATATTTCAGCCCAAAGAGAAGGCTTATATTGACGGAGCATCTCATCGAGTTCTGTTTGTGGTTTAGTGATCATCGCGTATTCCTCCTTATTGATCGATTCTTGACAGTTCCCGTTGCGCTTTCTTCTGTGCATCCTCCCAAGCCTTCTCTGGATTCTTATTGGCTCGATCGATCAGCACCATCTCATCATTAAAAATCGTGCGAAACTTGCCGTAATGTTCTCCATAGAAAGTAGGAGGGACGTTTTTCGCCGACTCAACAAAAACATCCGCTACTACTTGGTCGCCATAAAAAGGATCAGGTTCACGCAAAAGCTCTGACTCAAGCGTCTCAATCGCAGAAGGAAAAAGATTGACGTCTAAAAAATGGTCGAGCTGGGCATCTGGTGATACAAGCCATTTTGTAATCGCCACTGCCTCATCTTTGTGGGCGGAGCTATCAAGAACGCCAATAAAGGAACCACCGTTATTGCCGTCTCCGCCAGGGGCTCTCGTAACACGCCATTTCCCTGCTGTATCAGGAGCAGCATCCTGTAAAATTTGCGATTCCCAAACTGCTCCTACCCGTGAAGCAACATCGCCCCCGTTTAAAGCGGCATTGACTTCTTGCCCTTCTGTCAGACGTGCAGACAGGCCTTCTTCGTGGATGCGGACTGCTGTATTCCAAGCATATTGAATCGCTTCTCCATCGCCGATGTAAGTGCCGTCTTCAGCAAAGTATTTGTCTGATTGCTGCTCAATCACTTGCAAATAAGGTTTTGTAATCGATTCAAACATATGGACACCTGTTGTTTCTTTCATTTGAATGCCCGCCTCGATATAATCCTCCCATGTCTGCAATTGGGCATGCACTTCATCGGGTTCGGTAGGCAATCCCGCTTCCTCAAATAAGTCTGCTCGGTAATAAAGGGCAGTTGGGCCAGTGTCTATCGGCAGGGCAATGAGCGCACCGGTTTCTGGGTCTTGTACAGCCTGCCATTTCCAATCCAAGTACTCCTGCTCTAATTGATCTGCGCCATAATCCAGCAAATTGACAAACTCTTCGGCGTAAGCGATATACTCATAGGCCCAGTCATTCATGGCGACAATGTCAGGCCCCCTCCCCGCAATGAGTGCCGTATGCAACTTCGTCTTGTATTCATCTCCGCCGATCTTTTGGGCATCAATCGTCACATGAGGAAAGGCTTCTTGCGTCTTCGCAATCACATCATCACTCAGGCTGCGGTTCCAATACCAAAGTGTAATGACCGGTTTAGACTCGCCTGACATAGGGGCAAATTGACAACTAGAACAAACAAGGAGCGACACACTGAAAAACAGGAAAAGACGTTTCATGGTGGAACCTCCTTCTAAGGATCATTGGCATGTATGACAGCGCTTACAAAATAGTTGAAACCAATGAAAATATAAATGTAGATTATACTATACTGTATTTTCAATAAATAATACATGTTTATTTTTGACAATAACAAGTTGGAACAAAACCACTCCTTAAAAGCGCTCGTATAGCAAGGATGGGCCTTCATCTATAAAAACGAATTGGTGGTATGTTAATATTAGGTGTAGAGGAAGCGGAAGGAGTAATGATTGAATGCTTGAGTTGGATAAGATGATTGATAAAGTAAACGGCTTGAAAGAAGAACACGCAAAGGGAATCATGAAGATTATTTGTGGCAAACTGGATATTTTAAAACATGCGGATGGTCAATATACAGAGGAAGAGTTTGTTAAAGATGTTCGATCAATGATTGAGAATTTTCCTGAATTAAAGGAGGAAGAAGAGGATAATAGATAGTGGGAAAATCTCAAGGTAGTTGTGTGCTTTTCCCTTTGTTAATGGTGGTCATGCTATCTGCTTGCCACTTTTAACCCAAACGTGAACGAGCGAATCGTTTCTATGCAAACCATCGGGGCTAATTACACAAAAAATCCGAGTATCAACTCGGATTTTAACATTTTCCCTTAAATAGAAATGACGCCTAACAAGATGGCTGCTAAAACCATAAATAGGGTTGAGCCGAGGCCCCATTTTAGAGCAAAGCGTTGATTTTGCCCATAGTCAATGCCAAGCATCCCAACAAGGAGATAGCCAGCAGCGTACAACGGGCTTAGTACGTGAGTTGGTTGGCTCAAGACAGAAGCCCTGGCAATTTCGGCAATGGGAATTTGGTAATTATTTGCCGTTTCAGCAATAATAGGAACAATGCCGAAATAGTACGGGTCATTGGCCATAAAGTACGTAAATGGGATACTTGTTAAAGCCGTAATGAGCGGCAGTTGCGTACCAAGCTCTTCCGGAATAATGTTAACGAGTGAGGTTGCCATCGCATCGACCATCTCTGTTCCATTCATAATGCCTGTAAAAATGCCTGACGCAAACACGAGAGCGACAACAGAAAGGACATTGCCGGCGTGAGCCACTATACGTTCTTTTTGTTCCGTTAGGTTCGGATAATTAATCATTGTTGCAATAGCAAAGGCGATCATAAACAGTACCGGGAGTGGAAGCACTCCGGCAACTAAAGCAACAAGCAAAGCAACAGTTAAGAAGGCATTTACCCAAATAAGGCGCGGACGTTGCAATGACTTTAGTTCGTTTTCGCTCGCAACAGCAGCGGCGACTTGGCTTTCCGAAGCATGGATATCTACAGCAGTTGGTTCGCCAATTTGCTGGATGCCAAGGCGTTTGCGTTCCTTCAAGCCAAAATAAATAGCAACAAGTAAAGCGAAAACAATCCCGAATGCCATTACTGGGATCAACGGCAAGAAAACTTCTTCTGTCGTTAACTGCAATGAACTGATTACCCGGGTAGTTGGTCCGCCCCAAGGCGTCATATTCATAACGCCAATCGAGAGAAGCGCCAAAGTCGCTAACATATACAAGTTCATTTTAAGCTTTTTGTATAATGGAAGCATCGCCGTTACGGTAATAATAAATGTAGTCGTGCCATCACCGTCCAAAGCAACAAGCGATGCCAAGCAAACCGTGCCAATCGCAATCTTTAGCGGATCGCCTTTGACAACACGCAAAATCAAATTGACAATGGGATCAAACAAACCGGCATCGATCATGATGCCGAAAAAAAGGATGGCGAATACGAGCATGACACCAGTAGGAGCAACTTGTGAAATGCCGTCCAACATCATTTCGCCGATGCCCAAATAAAAGCCGCCAATTAAGGCAAATGCAATTGGAACAATTATTAATGCAAGCAAAGCTGACATTCGTTTCGTCATAATTAAAGCCATAAAAACAACAATCATGCTGTAGCCTAAAACTGCAAGCATAGACATTCTCCCCTTCCTTTTGAAACCGCTTTCTTTTTTTATTAATGTAGCAAGGAAGGTGCGAAAGCGATAGTTTACTTGCGTTTTTTGCATAAGTGGCTATTATTTTCATTTTTTTCATTCTCGGCAGTCGTAGAAAAAATGATCGAAAAAAGCAAGCCGCTTATTTGCGTGCTGCTTGCTTATAGCGCCGTTCTGGCCGGCCCACATGTCCATAAACGACATCCACTTTGACAGCGCCGATCGAAACAAGGTATTCGAGATACCGTCTTGCTGTGGAGTGGCTAGTGCCAATGCGTTTGCCGACTTGCTCAGCGTTTAGGCTTTCACTTTCAGTAATATGTACGAGTGCTTCTTCCACGTTTTTTAACGTATGCTTGTCAATTCCCTTTGGGAGTGGCCCAGACGTACGCAGGCCAACATTGGAAGCCGGTTGGCCCGTTTTATCATGGTGGAACAAACGTTGAATGTCTCTTTCGGCATCGGTACTTTTCGGCTTGCCTTTCGTTCTCGCTGCTTTGTATTCCTCAAGTGTTTGGAAAAAACGATCTACAATAATTGGTTTTAGCATATAGCTAAATGCGCCTCCTCGTTTGGCCTCTCCTACTGTTTGGGCATCGTTAGAGGCAGTAATAAGGATGACGTCGACATGATGGTCAAGTTGCTTAATGTGAAACAGCAAGTCGATGCCGTTAGCGTCGGGCAATTGAACGTCGAGCAACACTAAATCTGGCGTAATGACTTGGAGAAGCTGTTTTGTCGCTTTCGCTGTTTCCGCTTTTCCAACAATCGTAAAATCTAGTTTGCTTTGAATCAATTGTTCGTAAACAGAAGCGGCGACTGGATCATCTTCAACAATCAGCACGCCGATGGAAGGGGTTTGCATAGTTTGATTCGCTCCTCTGATTTGTTTCCTTATAAAGATGCATTGTATGATTTACAGTCTTTTATGTTTAGGTATAGCAATCGTCATACGCATGCCGCCCCCAGGGCGTTCGGCCATGAACCAAGTGCCATGAAGCTGGTGAAGGGCGTGTTGCATGATGGTTAAACCAAGGCCGTGCTGGCCCTCGCTTTTGCTTGTTGCCCCTGTTTCCAAATAGTGCGCTTCTTCTTTAGGGGTCATACCCTTGCCGTTGTCTTCAATATCCATAATCATATCATTCCCAAAATCGGTAAAAGCAATATGGACATGGGCGTTTGCTCCTTGGTGAGCAACAGCCGCCTCTAAGGCATTGTCAATTAAGTTGCCGATGACAGTCACAACATGGTCGCTTTTGATTGTCGCAGGATAATCGAGCCAAGTGCTTCCTTCTGCAAATGTAAGGGCTGCTTTCATTTCTTTGGCACGGTTTACTTTGCCAAGCAAAGCTGCGACAATAAGCGGGTCTTTCACAGAAGCCATGAGGAAGGTGACTGTTTCTTGCAACTCTGTTACTTCCGCTTTCATAAACGCTTTTGCTTCTTCGTATTTCTCAAGCAGCAATAAGCCATTTAATGTATTAAGCTTATTCAAGTATTCATGGGTTTGCGCTCGCATATGTTCGGTATGTTGCTTAATCTCCAACAATTCATTTGCCAGGTCCTCTACTTCTGAAAACGGGCGGATCGTCAACACAAAGCCGATTGCTGCATGTTTAGCTAAAATTGGCGCCGCATCAACAATATAAAGAGTGTTAGCGATTAATAGCCTCTGTTGGGTAATCTTTTCCGGGTTTTCAGCAGCTTGTTTAATAAACGCTTGCAATTGAGGTTCAGTTAATTCGCCATCCACATGGCTCCCTAAAATTACTCGTGCACGTTTATTTGCTGAAAGAATCTGGAGATCGGGGCCAACTGCCAGCGTTGCGTCCCCTACCGATTCGAGAATTGCTTGTTTTTCCGAAAAGGCGCGCGAGATTTCCTCCGGTTCTAACCCGAAGATAAGTTTTTTGACGCGTCTAGCGATATAGAGTGCGCCGGGAATGCCAATCAAGAGGGCTAAACCGCCAAAGCCAGCAACGCGCAGTTGGTAAAAAAGAATGTCATCCTTAATTTCAGTCGTTAGAAAACCAACTGATGAAACGCCGATAATGTTTCCTTCTCTATTGAAAATCGGCGTTTTGGCTTTTACAGCCTCGCCAAGAATTCCATTGCCAATAAAAACGGTTGATTTGCCGGCAAGAGGCGCTTCGTTGCTTGTTTCTGTCTTCTGGCCAATTTGGTTTTCATGAGGATGAGAATACCGAATCCCTTCCGTATTGGCAATAACAACATAATCGGCGCCCGTGCGCTTGCGCAATGTTTCAGCAATTGGCTGAATCCGTGCTGCTGGATTTTGGTCGGCAAACGCATCAATAATGTCCGGGTGTTCAGCGATTAGTTCCGCTGCCGCCAGTGCTTTTTCTCCCGTGGTTCGCTCAATCATCCCGTCGATAATGGATGAAAAGAACACCGTTACAAGCAGCAATGAAACGAGAAGAACAATAGCCATTAATGCAGTCATTTGCCCAAAAAGACCCAAGCGTTTCAATTTACGTGGAAAAGCCATAAAAGCCATCTCCTATCGTGTTCATAAAAGATCAAGCCTTGCCGATTGCGCTTACATATGGTAGCGTTAGTATATCAAAACAATCACTAAAACCGCTAGGGGTGCTTCGAATGATGGAAGCTGAGAGAGGCAAACGCCTTAACCCTTATCACCTGATCTGGTTCGGACCAGCGGAGGGAAGCGGGCACGTTTTCTCGACATGCCACCCGCTTCTTTTTTAAGTAGCGGTTTTTTTGTGTGGAAAAGGAGGACAACAACCAGGTGGAATCGTTGCTTAAGCAAGTGGAAGAACGGGAAGAGGAGCTCATTCGGCTTGTGTCTGATTTGATTTCCTATCCGACCATAGCCCCTCCAGCCCGAAATACGGCCGATATCCAACAGTATATTGAGAGCTATTTGCGTGCTGCGGGGATGGCTGTCGATAAGTGGGAATCGTACCCAGGCGATTGGAATATCGTGGCGAAGAAGGAAGGCACAGATAGAACGAAGTACCATAGCCTCCTTTTAAATGGCCATGTCGATGTCGCTACAGTCGAAGAGGAAGAAAAAAGCCAATGGAAATACGCTCCTTTTTCTCCTAGGGTAGAAGAACGGACGCTGTATGGCCGTGGTGCCGCCGATATGAAAGGCGGGCTTGGTGCTTGTCTGTTTGCGTTGCGTCTTTTGCATGATCATGGCATTGAACTAAAGGGCGACGTCCTGCTTGAAGCAGTTACAGGCGAAGAAGTCGGCGAGGCTGGCACGAAACAATGTTGTGAGCGAGGCTATACGGCAGATTATGCACTTGTAGCCGACACAAGCAACTGCCGTGTCCATGGACAAGGCGGTGTCATTACTGGCTGGATTACCGTAAAAAGTGACTCGACTCACCATGATGGCACGCGGCGGAATATGATCCATGCCGGTGGTGGCTTAAAGGGAGCTAGTGCGATTGAAAAAATGGCTAAACTGATTGCTGCTTTGCAAGAACTGGAGCGCCACTGGGCTGTGACAAAGTCGTATCCAGGTTTTCCGCCTGGAACCAATACGATTAATCCAGCTGTCATTGAAGGCGGGCGCCATCCAGCGTTTATTGCTGATGAATGCAGGTTGTGGGTAACGGTGCATTTTTATCCAAATGAATCTGCCGAAGAAGTGGCCAACGAAATTGAAGCCCATCTTCTTGCTACAGCTAAAGCGGATGTGTGGTTGAAGGACCACCTTCCAACCTTTACTTGGGGCGGCGCCTCTATGATTGAAGACAAAGGGGAAGTATTCCCTGCTTTTTCAATCGATGAAGCTCATCCTGCATTATCTGTTTTAAAGACCGTCCATCAGACTGTTTTCGAGGCTCCATTGGAAATAGAAATGTCAACTAGCGTGAACGATGGTGGCTGGTTGGCCGAATATGGAATGCCGACGATTTGTTATGGGCCTGGGAAATTAGCACACGCCCATGGCGTGAATGAACAGCTTGACATTGATGAACTCGTCCGTTATACGAAAGCGCTTGTCGCCTTCATTTATAAATGGTGCAATACCGAAAAAAGGGGAGAATAACTTATGAAGTTTTCAGAACGTATTCGTAAAAACGCTGATCCGATTTGGCAAGCGAGCCACAATCATCCGTTTGTCCAAGGAATTGGCCACGGCACTCTTGAACTAGAAGCATTTCAATATTATATGTGCCAGGATTATAAATATTTGATCGAGTATGCCCGCGTTATCGCCCTTGGCACGGTACTGGCACCTGATTTGGAAACGATGTCTGGTTTTGCGAAAGCGCTTGATGAAACGCTTAACAGCGAAATGGATCTGCATCGCGCATATGCGAAGCGCCTCGGAATTACACAGGAACAGTTGGAACAGACAGTTCCTGGCCCAGTAACGCTTGCTTATAGCAGCGCGATGATGGCTGAAGCACAAAAAGGATCCCTTGCCGAGCTCATTGCGGCGATTTTGCCGTGTGCTTGGAGCTATTATGAAATTGGCACAGCGCTCGCGAATATTCCAGGCGCCACAGAACATGAGGCATACGGAGAATGGGTGAAAATGTACTCTTCGCCAGAGTTTGGCGCAATTGCGGACTGGCTGATTGCCAAGCTAGACGAGCTTGCCGCAGAAAAGAGCGAGGCCGAACTAGACCGGATTGAAACGATCTTTATGAATACGAGCCGCTATGAATATATGTTCTGGGATATGGCTTATAAACAAGAAAACTGGCCGATCGGTTAAAAAAACGCTGTGCCCTGTTAGCGGGCATAGTGGAGGTTGTCGACAAAGTCGACAAAATCATCAGACTGATAGAAAACGCTTGTCAGACGAGGAGTGCAGGCGAGGGAAGATGCGAATAGAACGGGGGTTCATGAGCATATGACCGAGACAATCGACGAAGTATGCGAGCGTTTGTCTACAGTCTGAAACGCTGTGCCCTGTTAGCGGGGCACAGCGTTTCCTTGTAAGGCGTGTTGCTTCTGCAACCGCCCCTGCCTTTTCAATGGTGCTTTTCCAAGCAGCCATGGGTATTTCTGCAACAAATAGATAAATGGGACGACAAGGACAATCGTAACGACTGTGAAAAACAACGTCCAAGGCAAACTGTTAGCGGTGCTTAAGTCAACTTGAAATCCGTAATAAAGGGCAGCGCGGACAAAGTTTAGCATTGGCAAGTGGATAAGCAAGATCACAATCGAGTTTTGGCCGAGAAACAATAGTGTCTTTGAGTGCTGCAGCTTAGGAATGAGCACAAGAAAGGCGGCGATGCCTGCAATTGCAGCTAAATAAAAGTAGCCGAATTCGCCAAGTACATTTGCCCGCATGTCAACACGCTCTGTATTGAGCGCTTGGACGAAAGACACCAATATAAATAAGGGCATGGCAATAAGCAGTACTCTTGGCCATGGGAGCGTCTTCCATAAATGTTTTGTCAAATGGCCAAGGCCGTAAAATACAATCGCCGTTAAAGCAACGAAAATGTTCCAAGGCAATGCAAACGAAAGCATGGTCGACCCGTAACCGGCGATAGCAGCGACAATGAGAAACGTCGCAATGAATCTTCCTTTAGACAGGCGATAGTAAAGAAAAAAGAGCAATTCGACAACAAATAGGCAAGTGAGAAACCAAATGGCCGGGTTGTACGTAAGTTGATAATTCCCAGGTGTCGACAAAAAGATGCCGACAAACGGATTAATTGGATTGACGTCGTCACCAGCAGTGAAAGGAAAATGTCTTGTCATGCTGTACCAAATGAGATAAGAGGCAGCTGAAAAAACGAAGTATGGCCATAACAGGCTTCGTGCTTTTTTCTTAATAAAGGCCCAAATACTCATGGAATGAGGACGAAATACTGCTCCAGACAAGTAAAAAAACAAAGGCATATGAAAGGCAAACAAAAAGGCTTTAAGCGTTTCGTCGATGGGCGCATGGCTCATGACAACAAGAACAATGCCAAGCCCTTTCGCCGCATCGATCCATTTAATTCGGCTGTCCATCAAAGCAACCCCTTTCTGTATCAACTTCCAGGTGTGGCTCTACAATGCTAGTATACACATCCTCTGTTTTCGAAAAACCTTGTGAGCAAAACTTACATAGGGCTATAGGGTGGTGCAGTCATTTGCTTGTAGTTTGCGGTAATTTTTGAAGAGTGTTACGTAACTTGAAATCGCGATGTGACCGAATTGTAATAGTATGAAAATGACAACTAAGAAAATGTACGTTAGAAATCTTAACAAAAACACTTGTGTAAAAGCGCTTTCTATGATAATGTTTCATTGTACAAAAAACAGTATATTGGTGGAGGTGAACATGAACGAAGCACTTCTGTCAAAAAAAGGGAAAACATTACTAAGAGTTGCGTCCCTGTTACTCACGATTGAGAAAGGCCAACGGATTCCGAAAGTCGAATCTTTAGCACAAGAACTAAATGTAGGACGAGGCACTATACAAAGTTCTTTAAAAATACTGGAAGAAGCGAAGGCGATTGAGCTTTTGTCCCGTGGTCACTTGGGCACATTCCTGTTACAGAAAGATGTCTCGAAATTATTGGAGTTTGCTGGTGTCAACACGATTACGGCGGTTATGCCTTTGCCGTACTCGAAAAAATACGAAGGCTTGGCGACCGCTCTGACGACTGTTTTCCATAACATGGGCATTCGCTTAAACCTTGCCTTCATGAGAGGAAGCAACCCGCGCCTTGAAGGAGTCAAAGAAGGACGCTATGATTTTGCCGTTGTTTCGTTTATGGCTGCCAAAAATGCCGTAGAAAAGGCAAACATCACGATTGAAAAAAGGCTAGGCGCCCAATCTTATGTCAGCAAGCATAAAATCTATTTTGCTGACAGCGACAAAACCGAAATTGAAGATGGCATGAGAATCGGTATTGACTCAAAATCGGCTGACCAAAGAACGTTAGCTGAAGCGGAAGCACAAGGAAAGAAGGTAACATTTGTAGAAACGACGTACATGCACTTGCTGCAAAGTCTAGAAGCTGGATTGATCGATGCGACCGTGTGGAATGCAGATGAAGTGCAGCGCCCGACACTTTATGCAAAAGAACTTACTTCTTCTCTTGCAGTCAGAAACTCGCAGGAGATTAGTGAAACGGCGCTTGTGGCCCATGGAGATAAACAAACGATTTCTTATTTGTTAGGATTAATAGACAAACAAGAACTGTTAACGATCCAGAAGCAAGTCGTTGAAGGGGAGATCATTCCTTCTTATTAGGAACTTTCCTTCACATTCAATATACAAAAAAATGTACATTATATTAAGGAGGGTTGAAGATGGAATTGTATACACGTTTGCAGATTTTAAAAGAAGCAGGAACGATCACGGACAAAGCATACCGTGTCACCACCCAAGTAGTGGACGAGCAAGTTCCTGACCACTTGCATGAGAATTATGCAATGTTAGTGACCCATTTGGCAATGGCGTTGACAAGAATTGAACAGAACGAAGCGTTGACTGGTCCAGGGGATGCCGTTATGGAAGAAGTCCTTGCTTCCCCACATTTGCCTGCTGCTAAGGAGGCCGTCGAAAAAATTGAATCCCTTGTTGGCGAACCGCTCCCTAAAGAAGAACAGCAGTTTCTCTATATGCATTTTGTCAGCACATTTTCGTCTGTTTCATAAGGAAAGCAGTATAGTGAGAAATTAAACCAAAAACTAAAGGAGTGTTTTTCGATGAAAATTGTTATTGGCGGCCAAGTAGAAAAGAAGGAAATAGAGAAATTAATTAAAGAGAAGAATCCTGATATTGAAACCGTTGTCAAGTCTGATCTAGAAGCAGCGATGCTGCTCAAACAAGGCCAAGCAGATTACTATTTTGGCGCATGCCATACTGGGGGCGGCGGTGCTTTGGCGATGGCGATTTCGTTGGTTGGCAAGGCAAGCTGCCACACGATTTCGATGCCTGGGAAACCACCTGTGAAAGAAAAAGTTGAACAAGCCGTGCAGGAAGGCGGCAAGGCATTTGGCTTCACCGGCGATCATAAAGAAAAAGCGGTCGAATATTTACTCGATGCGTTAAAAGCTTAATATAAAGAGCTAACGGAGGGATACCATGGTAGATGTAATTTTGCTCATTGCAATCGGTGCGCTAAGCGCAGTGATGGCCAATTTAGGAATCGCCGTTTTTAATGATGGGTTGCGCCCAATTGTACCAGAGAACTTGGAAGGGCGCATGTCACGGAAGGAATTAGGAGTAACCGCATTTGCAATGAGCTTTGGGCTTGTCATTGGTTTCGGCATTCCTATATCTATTGCTGGCAGCATTATTTTGATCCATAGCATTTTGCTAGGAACGGATATCATTGGTCTGTCAATCGCAAGAGGCAAATTTTCCACAATGGCAGCAGGTGTGTTAGGGGGACTTTACGGAGCAGGCATCTATTATGGGCTTCAAGTCGTTGTTGATTTGTTTGCTCGCTTGCCGCTGAACTTTGTAGATGGCTTCAATTTGGTTGGCGAACCGGTTGTTGTGGCCTTTATGGTCTTCCCAGCGATTGCTGTTGCTTTGCAGTTCTCTGTCAAGAAAGGGGTTGTCACGTTTTTGGTGGCAGCGCTTGCCCGGCAGCTGATTGTATTTTCCAATGAAAAAGGCCTTATTGAAATTGGTGGTTCATCGGTGACCCTTAGTCCGGAAGGGATTGCCCTCGTTGTAGGAATGGTGTTTTTAATGGCGTTTGCCATGCAGGAAAAATCGGATGACACAAGCATGGAACAAATGGCGACATTGTTTGTCGACCGGGTGAACCGGATTAAAAAGTTTGCAGTTGTGCTCATGGCATCAGGTGCGTTGCTTGCTGCAGCTGCAAATTTGTTAATTGTATCTGGAGATCCGATCACACTGAATTTGCTTGCAGATGGCCGGATTAATGAGGGAGGCATTGCCGCACTAGCGAAAGCACTTGGCTTTGTGCCACTCATTGCCAGCACCGCTATTGCTACAGGCGTATATGGTCCAGCCGGGTTTACACTCGTTTTTGCTGTTGGTATCTTTTCGCCAAACCCGTTTATTGCCGCGGCGATTGGTGCGATTGTGATCTTGCTTGAAGTCCTGCTGTTATCAAAGTTAGCGAAGTTTCTTGACCGTTATCCAGGCGTGCGTGCTTCTGGGGAAAATATCCGTACCGCGATGACACGTGTTCTTGAAGTAGCATTGCTCATCGGCGGCGCCAATGCGGCAAATGCGATTGTCCCTGGATTTGGCTTCTTTGCCATCGCCGGATTTTATTTACTAAACGAAGCCGGAGGCCGCCCAATTGTACGGATGGCAGTAGGCCCTGTTGGCGCGATAGCTGTTGGAATTATTGGCAACATCTTAGCCTTATTAGGGATTTTCACGCCACCAGCATAGAGGAGAGGAAAAACGATGATTGAAACGGTGAGGGGACCGATTAAGCCCGAAGAACTTGGCATATGTGCTTGCCATGAGCATGTCCATATTGATTTAAGCCATATTAAAAAGTCTAATGACACCGCATTAACCGATTATGACCGTGTAAAAGAAGACGTAGCCCGTTTTATTAAAGCCGGCGGAAAAGCCTTTATTGAAATGACCAATGTCGGCATGGGGCGGAACATTCAATTTATGCGGCGTTTATCTGAAGAGCTCGATATGCATATTGTGGCCAGTACAGGCTGTTACAAAGACCCGTTTATTCCGGCGGAGGCCCTTTCATGGAACCGGGAGCAATTTGCAGCGTTTATGTTGCAAGAGATTGAGGAAGGCATTGATGGTTCTCCAAGCAAGCCCGGTGTTATTGGAGAAATCGGCAGCAGTTTAAATGAATTCAAACCAGTGGAGACAGAGTTGTTTCATGGGGCAATCATTGCAGCGAAGGAGAGCGGTTTGCCGTTGGCCACACATACCACATTGGGGACAATGGCGCTTGAGCAAGTCGAGCTGTTCGCTAAGGAAGGGTTGCCGCTCGACCAAGTAATTATTGGGCACCAAGATTTAAATGAAAACGATGACGTGGTGCTTGAAGTCCTAGCAGCTGGCTGTTACGTCGCTATGGATACGATTGGCAAAGAAAATTACCGTTCTGATCAGGAACGTCTCACTTCGCTGTTGCGCTTTATCGAAGCAGGCTATGGGGACAAAATTATGTTATCCACTGATATCACAAGAAATTCCCACCTTTTTGCTGCCGGCGGGCAAGGCTTTGATTACACGCTACGGGAGTTTCAACCGAGAATGGAAGCGTCTGGGCTGTCGCAGCAGGAAATACGAAAACTTTTGATTGAAAACCCAGCAAACGCGTTTTCAAAGAGGGAAGGGACATCATGAAATACAGCGAGGCACTGTTGGAAAATCGGTCAATGGAAGAAGCGCAGTCTCTTCAATTTAAAATGGTCGATGAAATAACAAAAGAGTTTACCGACAACGAATTTTATCAACTTGGCGATGTCGGGCTGCATCCTGATTTTGGGCGCCCGCAAACCACAGCTAAAGCAGAGCGTGTGTTAGCTCAAGTATTTGACAGCGAAGCTTGTGCACTTGTCCGTGGTAGCGGCACAGGGGCGATTCGCCTCATTTTAGCGGAATTAGTGGCAGCAGGCGATACATGCCTTGTTCATACAGCGCCAATGTACATGACGACAAAAGAAACATTTCGGCAGCTTGGACTGAAGCAAGAAGCGGTTGACTACAATGATCTTTCTGCTTTTAAAAGCGCCGTGGCTGCTACAGAAGCAAAGCTCGTTTATGTCCAACATGCACGTCAGGCTCCTCATGATACGTATCAGCTTGGTGAAGTCATTGAAGCGGCGAAAACGATACGTCCTGATTTGCCAGTCGTAGTCGATGACAACTATTGCGCCTTCAAGATGCCAAAAATCGGCTGTGAATATGGCGCGGATTATTCGACTTTTTCTGGTTTTAAATTGCTTGGGCCAGAAGGGATTGGCGTTATTGTTGGAAAAGCAGCAGCGATTGAACGCCTCCATGCCCGCAATTATTCAGGAGGGGGCCAAGTACAAGGCCATGAAGCTCATGAGCTGTTACGGAGCTTGACGCTAGCGCCAGTCATGTTGGCGACGCAAAATGAACAAGTCGAAGAACTTTATCAACGTATTAAAAATGGTGCTTTGCCTGGAGTCGAAGATGTTTACATGGTCAATGCCCAGTCTAAAAACGTGATGATTGAGCTTGCTGAACCGATTGCGAGCCAAGTCATTGCCAACGCGGCCCGTCTTGGTGCAGCCACCTATCCAGTCGGCGCGGAGTCCCGTTATGAGTTGGCCCCAATGGTGTACCGTCCATCTGGCAGCTTTAGGGAAGCAGATCCAAAGTTAGAAAAGCATGGCCTGCGTGTTAACCCGATGAAATCAAGTGCAAGCACTGTTCTGCGCATCTTACACTTGGCTGTGAAAGAAGCACAGAAAGGATGAATGCAAGAGATGTTTACTAGCATGATCGCTAAGCGTAACCCGAAGTTGGTGGAAGCAGCCGTCTGCCTTCATCAAAGCGGAGCTCTTGCGCCTAATACCCATTTAATCGATCTCGATGCGCTTGAACGAAATGCCGCCATTCTTGCGAAGACAGCGGAAGAATATGGCATGACGCTGTATTACATGACGAAGCAGATCGGCAGAAGCGGCTTTGTCGGCAAACACATTGAGAAAAGCGGCATTCACAAAGCTGTTGCTGTCGATATCGATGAAGCAATTCAACTAAAGGACGGCGGCTGTGCGATCGGCAACTTAGGGCATTTGGTCCAACCTGGCAAAAACCAATGGCCATTTGTGTTAACAGATATGAAACCGGAAGTCGTCACGCTCTTCTCACTTGAACGGGCTAAACAATTAAATGAAGCCGCTGTGCAAGCAGGAGTAGTACAAGACGTTATTGTCCGTGTTATCAGCAAAGGAGATTGCGTTTTTCCAGGCCAATATGGCGGCTTTTTATTGGAAGAATTGCCTGCAGCAATCAAAGAGTTAACGGCATTAACAGGAATTCGCTTAATCGGTGTGACGAGCTTTCCCGTTTTAGCGTATACCGCTGGAGACAATAGCTACCATTATGCAAGCAATGCGCAAACGATTGTCAAAGCCGTCGGTCTTCTCCAACAAGCTGGAGTGGAAGTGAAGCATGTGAATACGCCAAGCGCCACGAGTGTAAATACAATCCCAATGCTTAAACAACTTGGCGCAACACACGCAGAGCCAGGCCATGCCCTTACTGGTACAACGCCGTTGCATGCCTACCGCGAGGATTTAGCTGAGCTGCCGGCTATGGTGTATGTCTCTGAAATTTCTCACCAGGACCAAACCCATGCTTATACGATTGCTGGGGGATTTTACCCACGCTCAAATATGGCTTATGCGTTTTACGGTGATTCACCTAAGACGATTTTCAATAAAGCGGAAGTCGATCTCGTTTCACCTGGCAATATTGATTATTATGGTGCATTGAAGCGTGAACAGGGAATGCAGACAGGTGATACGGTTGTGTATGCTTACCGTTCACAAGTGTTTGTGACCCGTTCCCACGTTGCCTTTGTCAGAGGTGTGGCAAACGGCAAGCCGGTTATCGTCCATCAGCAAAAAAGGGGGATGTAGCTATATGGGAAAAGCAACGTTGCTCGTGTTGGATGGCTTTGGTGTTGGCGCAATGGCAGATTGCCGTGAAACCAAACCAGAAGACATCCACGCCTCCACATACGCCCATCTACAGGAAACCGTCGGACTAAATTTGCCTACGCTCATGAAAATGGGCTTAGGAAAAATCGTCAACAATGAAGGCGAAGCCATTGCCGCTTATGGCAAAAGCAAACTTGCCCATCACGGAGCGGATACATTTATGGGCCACCAAGAACTAATGGGGTCGAAGCCAGGAAAACCAGCTAAGCGCCTCATGAAAGACGTTGGGCAGCAAATCGCCGACGGTTTAATCGCAAATGGGTACCATGTAGAAGAACTAATCGAAGGCAAGCCGATTTTGCTAGTTGACGGCGCTGTCGTCGTAGGAGACAATTTAGAGTCGGCACTCGGCAATATCATTAATATGACTGCTGATTTAACCCAAATTTCCTTTGAAGCGGCAACAAAGATGGCTGCTGTAGTCAGAAAGCATGTGGATACAAGCCGTGTGATTGTATTTGGAAACGAGTCTGTGCCGCTGACAGACATTGTAGCCGCGGCAGAAGAAGGGAAACCAGGCCAGTGGGGCATTAATGCGCCTAAAACAGGTGTATACGGCGAAGGGTATCAAGTGCTCCATTTAGGTTATGGCGTGACATTTGAAAAGCAATTTGCCTATTTGGCCGAACAAGCAGGAAAGCCAGTTTATCGAATTGGCAAAACAGCGGATGTTATTCAGGCGCAAGGCTTTGCAAACCCTGTCGTCCATACGCCTGAATTGCTTTCAATATACAAAAAAATGTACAATGAAGCGGAAGAAGATGCTGTTTTCCTCGTGAATGTCCAAGAAACTGACTTGGCCGGTCATAAAGAAGATCCGTCATGGTATAAAGAAGTGCTTGAAACGGTCGATCATTTTTTGGCTGAGTTTTTGCCGACACTGGCAGAACACGACCTACTTATCGTTACAGCCGACCATGGAAATGACCCGACTTGCGGCCACTCCCAACATACGAGGGAGCACACCCCTATACTCGTATATGGAAAACAAGTTCAGCCAGTATGTTTAGGTGTTCGAGACACGATGGCCGATATTGCGGCGACACTAAGTGACTTTACAGGCGTACAAACGCCCGAATTTGGTACAAGTTTCTTGCCGGAATTAACGGGGAAGTAGAGGGGAAATCATTTTAGTGAGCCTGTCAACAAAGTTGACAGGCTTGATTGTGTTGATAAAGTCAATAACGAACTTAATGATCTCTCCAAAGTATAGGACCGCGTAAATGATGACAGTGGCACGGTCCCGTACGGCAACGCAAGGCGCTTGCATGTTTCTTCCTTTATTTATGGACAAGCTCCTCATTCTTCCAGTCGAGCTTTAATAACGGAGAATTACCTTGGATAAGTAAGGTAAATATGATGGAAAGGCCATGTTTCGCATATTGATCATGTTCACTATCATCGGCATTGAAATAACTGCCCAAATGAAAGGCTGTGAAATATTCATTCCAATTTAAATAGGCCTGTTGCGATTGTTGGGCAGCCTTTAACATTATCTCATTTGCTTCTGTTTTTGATAACCAGCCTAGACGTCTGCCGACGCGACACAAGTAAATGCTCCAAGCCCAGTCTACTGCTGCAACTCCTGCTTCTGTTAACGTATGAATTCCCCGATTCGCTATAAAGAATTTCGGATAGTCAGGGTCATCCTTCGTTAAGGATTGGACGAACCGGGTCCGTGCTTCTTCTGATAAAGGCGTCAGCTGATCGAGATAGTAATCGAATTCTTGGCGGGTCCCAACGTCCATTAACCATTGAATCCTTTGTTTTAACTCGGCGGCACTGGAAACCTCCCATTTTTCTAACACTTTTTGCAAAAACTTTTTCCCGATCAGGCGATCTCTAACATAGGTAAAGTCGTATACAGTAAAATAATGATTAAGAAAATCACTTTCGATGCAAGCTGCGGAAAGACAGCGGAAATAAAGAGCTTGCCGTCTTTTCTTTGTTTTTTTGAACATCCCTGCCGGCTTAAGGAATACCAATGCCACTCTCCCAAATTCCCAAAGGATCGGGATTAGAAAAAGCGCAGTATAGTGAAAAGGGATGGGCGGGATAAGCATAATAAGAAAAACGAACACGTATATCCATGCTCTCCGTAGAACCATAAATAAATAAAAGAGCATATTATTCAAGCGTCTTTTCTTTTTGGACGTCGGTTCCGGGAGTTCAATTTGCTCATTTCTTGTTTTTTCATTGAGCACTCTTGATCGATATGGAAAAAACTCCGGCCGATCAGGATGTAATTCAATTGCCTTCTCAATCCACTGATGGGCTGTTACTTCATCGTTTAATTCTAAATGGCCTTTAATCTTTAAAAATAATCCCTCAACGTGATGCTCGTGGTAGGCAAGAAGTTGGTCACAGTCGGCAATGACTTTGTGAAAGTCTTTGAAGTGAAAATGCAGCTGAGCGCTATAAAGCAATCCATCTGGGTCTGCTGGAGATAATGCCAGCTTTTCCTGGAACATGTGCAAAGCAGCCCGGTAATCGTTGTTTCGTAAATAGTAGACTCCCTTTAAATGCCATAAGTCAGGGTCACGGGCAAACAATTGGAAGGCCCGGTCAATTGCTGCTTTGGCGGCTTCTAATTGATCATTACGTAAATAAGCTTGTGCATCCGCCCGTAATTGAAGGTAGCGCTCATAATCTATATCGACTTCTTTTTGGAAACAATCATAGCCTACTTGTTGATAATGGGCTATATTTTCGATCAAAAAGGATGTCGTTTCTTCCCCATAGCGTTCTTGCAATTGTTCCTTTTGTTCAGACCAATGGAATGTTTGTTCAAGAAGCTGCCAAACGGAGGAGGGTAAATAAGGATGCTCCTGTAAAAAATCAATTAACTCATCTTGAAGCTGTTCCGAATGTTGCACGTTCCAAATAATGTCTGCCTGCAGTAACGTTTCCCAGTTATCAATCTCAAGACGTGCGAAAAAATCATCATAGAGGTTCTGAACCTTTTTGATAAATTCGTCTACTGGGTGTTCTGGAATCACTGCCTTCTCATCCAATGCCCAGTCTTGTAAAGGTTCAGCCGTCTTTGTCGCTGTATGTACAATCCCTTGCTTAGCCTGTTTCATGGCAAAATCATAGGCTTCCCTAAGCTGCTGATAGCCTTCAGGATCTTCTTCCGGATGATGTTTTTTTAGCCCTTTCGCATAGGCTTTTTTAATAGCTGTTAGATTATCCGTTGGTTCGATTTCTAACGTTTCCCAAGCGGTCATCGAGAGTACATCCACCTTTCAATCGTTTCCAACTGCTCATTGAATATTGTTGCTGCTTTTTTGATTTCTTTTTCATTCTGAGTCAGCAATACCCGTTCAAATTCCCGTAAAAAGAGGGCTACTTTATCTCGTTCCTCTCCAAGCATTTCTTCATATAGCCGTTCTCCTTTAGCGAGCAGCAACCTATTTTCTGTCCGATCTCTCGGATGAATTTTAATATTTTCTAGTTCTTTTAATCTGGCTTCAATCTCTTCCTTAGAAAGGTCTCCAGCATTTTGCTCAATGACGACTCTTTTTTTCGCTCCAGTAGCTTTACTGACCACTTCAACCTCAAGAATGCCGTTGATATCGTATGTATAACGGACATCAATGGCTTGTGTCCCGGCGGGAGCTGGAGGTACTTGGATAGAGAGTTCTCCCAGTTTGATATTATTGGCGACTTTCCTGCTTTCCCCTTGATAAACCTCGACGTTAAGCACTTTTTGATTGTCTTGGACCGTATACAATTGCTCTACCCGGCTAACCGGGATTGGCGTATTGCGTTCAATAATCGGAAAGAAATAGCCACTTTCTGTTTTGCCATTTCCGAAATCTTCCACAACGTGTGTTCCAAGGGTATAGGGGCATACATCCGTTAAAATCACTTCTTCCAACGTTTTATCTCTTTCTTTTAAAGCAACTTGAATAGCGGTTCCTAAAGCAACGGTTTGGTCAGGGTGTATATGTGTATAAGGCATCCGGCCAAACATTTTGGAGACGACTGATTTAATAAGCGGCATGCGTGTTGCCCCTCCAATTAAGATGACAGCGTCCATGTCGCTTGGCAATAAATCAGCGTCACGCAATGCCCGTTCAATCGGGTAGCGCAGCCGCAAGAGCAGTTGATTCGAAAGTTTTTCAAAGTCCTCCTTGCGAAGCGTCGTTTCATATGTCTTGCCATCAATCGTAACGCTCATCGAACTGGAGGATGACTCGCAGAGGGCGAGTTTGCATCGTTCAGCCTGCGTATAGAGAAATGACATCGTTTTTGCATTTAGTGCACTTTTATCTAATTGATGGGTATCGATAAAATACGTGATTAATAGATTGGTAAAGTCCTCGCCACCAAGATAGTTATCACCGGCAATCGATTTAACTTCAATAATCCCTTCGAATAATTCAAGTATCGATACGTCAAATGTTCCACCGCCTAGATCAAACACCAAAAATTTCGTTTCCGGTTTTTCTTGGTTTAGTCCGTAAGCAAGTGCAGCAGCTGTCGGTTCACTGATAAGCCGCTCCACTGTTAGCCCGGCAAGTTCAGCCGCTCGTTTGGTTGCTTTTCGTTGGGCATCATTGAAATAAGCGGGGACGCTGATCACGGCGTTTGTGATTTTCTCCTGGAAATAGGATTCCGCATCTGCTTTTAATACTCGGATGATAAACGATGAAAGTTCTTCAGGGGTGAAAGTGTGAGCGCCTAACGTATACTTTTTATCTGTACCCATGAACCGCTTAAAGATCGAAGCGGTTAAATGCGGGTGGGTTAAGAGGCGTTCCTTTGCAATTTGCCCTATTAAGACCTCGCCATTTTCATCTACACTTACGACAGAAGGAGTAAGGTATTCTCCTAAAACATTAGGTATAAGGCGAGGCTGATCATGATCCCAGTAGGCTACTAAACTATTGGTTGTTCCTAAGTCAATTCCGATTGTTACCATGGAAACTCCTCCTCAACTTTCATAGCTATCTTACTATAAGTGAAAAAAAAGGGGAATAAGAAGAGCGCTTCAAGACAGCTGGATGAAAAACTGAAAGGCCTGGGGGCTCATTTCCGCAGGCCTTTCAGTTGGTTCTTATCTATAAACCAGGCCGCCATCCGTTAGTATTGCTTGGCCTGTAATATAATCAGCTTCATCGGATGCAAGGAAAGAAACTAAGTTTGCTACGTCTTCCGGTGTTTGGTATCGTTTCAAGGCGATTTGTGAGGAGTATTGTTCAAATGCTTCACCTGGTTTTAGATCGTCGCTATACTTCACCATTTCTTCATCAATTCGATCCCACATTTTCGTTTTAGCTATGCCGGGACAATAAGCATTAACAGTAATTTGATGTTTGGCTAATTCCTTAGCAGCTGAATGAGTGAAAGATTTAACCGCATGCTTTGTTGCAGAATAGGTTCCAAGCATTTCAAAAGATTCATGTCCAGCTATGCTACAAGCATTGATGATTTTCCCTTTTGATTTTTGGTTTATAAATTGTTCTGCCGCTGCTTGAGTGCCAAAAACCACACCATTTACATTAATGCTGAATAATTTGTTGAGTTGGTCTTCCGTAATTTCTAAAAATGGAGATACCGCATCAATACCAGCGTTGTTTACAAAGACATCTAAACGACCAAATGTATTTACAGCTTCTTTTACCAAATTGAATTGGTCCTCTCGTTTAGCAACGTCTCCTTTTACGCCAATCACGTTATACCCTTTTTTACCGAACTCTGAGACAGTTTCATTTAATAGTGATTCATTAATATCATGGAGAACAACGCTAAATTCATCTTTACACAATCTTTCCGCAATCCCTTTACCTAAGCCGCCTGCAGAACCAGTTACAATTGCTACTTTTGCCATAGTCTATCCCTCTTTTTTAAATTAAAATAGCTAAGGATTGGTTCCTTGCCGTAATAAAATTATAACAAAAAGTACATATTGCTTTAACTTTTTTGCTTGGTTTGATATAAAAAATACCATAACTTCAATGAAGGGTTCTTTAAGTTTATCCCTTTTTTATAAAACCAGGTCAGAAAACGTCATTTTATCGAAAGTGGAGAAAAAATAGTGGAAAGAGGTTACATATGAGCACGATAAAACATCATAAGTCGAAAAAACTTAAACTGATTTTGCGGGGAATGGCCATCGTGCTTGGTGGGTTTATTGCCGCATACGGGTTAGAAGCGGTCTTAATCCCGAACAACGTTTCTGATGGGGGGGTCACTGGCCTAAGCATCGTAGGTTCACAGTTATTTGGATTGCCGTTAGGTGTTTTAATTGCGGTCATCAATATCCCTTTTATTTGGTTAGGTTATAAACAAATAGGCAAAAGTTTTGCCATTTATTCGATTATCGGGATCGCTTCATTAGCGGTTAGCACCAGTCTTATGCACCATATTCCCACGATTATTGAAGGGGATACGTTGTTGGTTACCGTTGTGGGCGGTATTGTCCTCGGTTTTGGGATGGGACTGGCATTGCGCAATGGTGGGGCATTGGATGGGATTGATATGCTGGCTGTGCTGCTTTCCCGAAAATTACCGTTTGGGACAAGCGATCTAATCCTTTTCTTAAATTTGTTTGTATTTATTTTTGTTTCAACTGTATTTGGTTTGCAAGGCGCCATTCTTTCCGGTATTGCTTATTTTATCGCCTCTAAAGTGATTCACGTCGTTGAGGTTGGTTTAAGTGGGTCTAAAACCTTTAAAATCATTACAACCCAACCTGAATTAATGGGGGAGACGATACGTGACCGCTTAGGCCGAAGTGCCACGTACAATGAAGTATATGGCAGTTATACGAAAGAAAAATTTAGGGAAATCACTTGCGTCATTAACCGCTTGGAAGAAAGTAAAATGAAAGAAATTATTCAAGAAATTGACGAAGATGCGTTTGTGACTGTATATGACGTTGCAGAAGTGAGGGGCGGCAATTTCAGAAAACGTAATATTCATTAGCGACAGGATCTTGGCGATTTTTCACGGTCTCGCAGACCGACCGTACTTAAACTGATTCAAATAAGGATGCGAAGGAGGCCCGTTTTAAATGTGGACTCACTCATAGGCCGAGAGTTATTCTGGTCTCCTTCTCTTCTCCCGCTAGAAAGATGTTTTTCCTTGTTCTGAAACATTTGTCTTTTTTGTTGTATAATCGTGCTAATGGCCACTAGCACGATGATCGTGTCGAACTTTCGGTATGGCCTTAGGGGAAGTCGTGGAATTGCCTGCTGCAAGGTGAGCTGTTGCGGCAAAATCGGCATTTTTGCAAAGTGGTTCCAAAGGGGAAAAGGACAAGAGGTGGGGAGAGAAACATGGTTATCGATTTAGAAAATGTCTCGTTTCAAAAAGCGAAAAAACCTATTTTACAGGACATTTCATGGCAAGTAAGGCCTGGGGAGCAATGGGCGATATTAGGCGCAAATGGATCAGGAAAAACCTCGTTATTAAAGCTGATTACAGGGTATGAATGGGCATCTGCTGGAAGGATATCGGTATTAGGGTCTGTTTTTGGCTCTGTCAATATCCATGAGTTGCGGAAGAGGGTTGGCTGGGTCAGTGCTTCTCTTGACCAGCGTTACCAAATGCATGAAGGGATGCCATGTGCAGATGTGATTGTCAGTGGCGTTCATGCCTCGATTGGTGTTCACGAAGCGATCACAAAAGCAGATGGGGAAAGGGCGTTAGCGCTAGCACGCTCAATGGGGTTAGAACATGTTGCTTTCTCGCCTCTAAGCCAGCTTTCGCAAGGGGAACGCAAGAAAGCTTTTATGGCGAGGGCGTTAATCAATGAGCCAGAATTGCTGATTCTGGATGAAGCAACAAGCGGGCTTGATTTGTCTGCGCGGGAGCAGTTGCTCGCTGAAGTAGAACGGATGTTGACAAGAAAACAAGCGCCAACGTTGCTGTATGTGACTCATTATCCAGAAGAAATTCTTCCGTCCATCAGCCATGTATTGCTCCTGAAAAAGGGGAGAGTCCTTGCTGCGGGCAGGAAAGAAGAAGTATTGACAGCTAGCCTAATAAGTGAGGCGTTGGGGCTGCCTCTTACGGTCGAGTGGGCAAATGGACGGCCATGGGTAAAAGCAACAACCGCATTTGCACATGGGCTGGACAACGGAGACTGAGAGAACGTTGCGATATTTAATGAAGAAAGTCGTTTCATTAGGAGAACTTACAAAGGCTGCCAAAGACGTTATTGTACGATCTTTGGCAGCCTCTGTTTTTTTATTTGACGATTTTTCTTGCATATAACTGCGATAAATCGCCGTTGCGCCGGAATTGGGTTGCACTTGAACCGGTGTAACGTCTGAATACTTTGTGGAAATAATTGTCGTCTGGATAGCCGACATCTGCAGCAATTTGTTTGATTGTCCGGTTTGTATGAAGAAGAAGCGAACAAGCTTTGCGCATGCGCAAGTCTGTCACATAGGATATTGGTGTTGTGTGCAATTGCTTTTTAAATAAACGTGTCAGTGTATAACGGGAAACGCCTACTTCTTCTGCAATGTTATCCAGGCAAATTTGTTCATGATAATGGGCTTCGATATAAGCGAGGGCACGCTGGTAATGATAGGGCTCATTTTGCGGCCGCTCTTCTGCCATGGCCCGAAAACATTCAATTAAAAATTGGTACCCTTGCGTTGCGGCCAAATAAGGATCGCGCAGCCCGTCCGCTTTTGTGTCCGCATAAATCGAATATAGGGAGCGGATAAGCGGCGAATTTGGTGGCAGTGAAACAATCGGCCCTGACTTTTGGATCAGCCGTTGCCAAATGTCTTGCACAGATGCCCCTTGCAAAGAAATGTAAATGAATTCCCACGGTTCTTTCGCATTTTCAGGGTAGTAGTAGCGATGGTCACTTGGTACAGATACAATAAACGCCTGATGTTGGCCAACGGTGTAACGCTCCTTGCCGATTTCCAGCACGCCTGAACCAGCAATTGTATATTGGAAAATAATGCTGTCATTATCTTTAGCGCGTTTGTTCCCGTCCCAATAGTAACTTGTGTCGGTTTGCACTTCCCAACCGACGTTCCA
Source organism: Shouchella rhizosphaerae (assembly GCF_900142675.1). Classification (GTDB taxonomy): domain Bacteria; phylum Bacillota; class Bacilli; order Bacillales; family Bacillaceae_D; genus Shouchella; species Shouchella rhizosphaerae. The sequence goes on from NZ_FRBS01000007.1 coordinate 61,621, forward strand.
TAAATTGAGCAAGCCAGTCTCAGGGAATAAATGGAAAGTAAAAGAATGGGACCCTCTTGTAAATGGTTGTTGTTTATTCATTTGGGAGCCTCCTCATACATCCTTATTATGGTCTATACCGCAAAATATTACCCTCTTTCGCAAAAATGTTACTAGCCAAAAGAAAGCGCTAACATTGTATACTTATTATATACCAACTTTCGTAGATGTATAGAAGAACGCGTCAGAAAATTGGTCGTTCTTAATTATTTATGTAAACGTTTACTCTAAAGTGAAAAAGGAGGCTTTTCAATGAAAAAGGTTATATGCTCATCTCTGTCTGTTGCACTTGCGACTGGTTTGCTCATCGGCTGTAGTGGTAATACTTCAGGCGGGGGAGGCGCTGATGGAAAAGTAGAACTGACATTTTCGGCATGGGGCAATCCGGCTGAGCTAAAAGTGTACAATCGTGCAGTCGATGCCTTTAATGACATGCAAGACGAGATCGAAGTCACGCTCACTGGTATTCCGAATGACAATTACTTTCAAACATTGACAACACGCCTCCAAGGAGGGCAAGCGCCTGATATTTTCTACGTTGGAGCAGAGGATATCTCAACGTTAATTGAGAACGGAACGATTGAACCGCTGTCCGACTTTTTGGAGACAGAAGATTCTTATGTGAAAGCAGATGAGTTTACCGATGACATTTGGGGAGCGTCACGGAAAGACGAAACGATATACGGACTGCCTGTTGATTGTAATCCGTATTTAATGTACTACAATAAAACATTGCTTGAAGAAGCTGGCGCAAAGTCGCCGCAAGAATATTACGAAGAAGGCAATTGGAACTGGGAAGCGTTTGAAGAAGTCACTGCAAAATTGCGTGACCACGGCAAATACGGATTTGTCCAAGAGGGTGGACACCCACACTTGCTAAACTGGATTTGGACAAATGGTGGCGAATTTGCGACAGATGACGAAGTCATAGGCGACGCTGATCCAAAAGTGCTGGAAGCGTTCGAGTTTGTCCATCGTATGGTAGAAGAAGGCAACTTTATTTTTGCAGGGACACTGCCAGAAGGACAGGGCATGGATGCGATGTTTATGTCGAACCAAGTTGGCTTTGTAGGGGCCGGACGCTGGCTGACACCAATGTTTTTGGAAACAAGCATTGATTTTGATTATATTCCATGGCCTTCGAATACAGAAAATACGTTAGAAACGGCGAATATTGCCACTGCGTATATGGCTGCAAACTCAAAAAGTGAGCACGTTGAAGAGGCAATGAAGTTCATCTCGTTTTACACTTCCCAGGAAGGCCAGGAAACACGCCTTGATGGTGAAGGCAACGCTGTCCCTTCCGTTACTGGAATTGATGAAGTGGTATTAAACCAAGATAAACCAGAGCATGGCCAGTACTTACTCGATGCCCGCGAAGCAGGGCGTGTCGTCAGTCTTGAATATACATCGCCGGGGCTCCATAGGGACATAAATGATGTATACGAATTGATGCTACTTGGCGACAAGACGCCTGAAGACGCTCTTAAAGAAGCGACGGAAATTGCGAAAGCTGCGTTAGAAGAGTAACAGCCAAGGGGCCTTGTGCCCCTTGAATTCTTGCGCATCGATTAAGGAGGAGCTGGAGATGTATACAAAACGGGAAAAATGGTGGGGCTATGCGTTCATCGCTCCCCAGCTGCTGGGCATGATTGTGTTTTCATTGCTTCCACTCATATTCGCATTTGCCCTCAGTTTCATGAGTTGGGACGGTTTTGGGGAGCGGACGTTTGTCGGCTTAGATAATTATATTCAACAATTTCAAGACCCTGTTTTTAGGACAGCTATGCGAAATACGACGCTTTATTCGTTGTTCGTCATTCCTGGAGGCATTATTGCCGCCCTAGGCGCTGCGCTTGCATTAAATAAAGTCAAAGGCAAAGATTTTTATCGAATGCTGTTTTTCATGCCTGTTGTAACTAGTTCTGTATCGATCGGGGTTATTTGGATGTGGCTCTTAAATGGGGATATTGGCTTGATCAATCAGCTCCTCGCCATGGCCGGCATTGACGGACCAAACTGGCTGACTGATCAAAAGCTTGTGTTGCCTTCGATTGCTGCCCTTAGCATTTGGTGGGGGCTTGGGACAAACATGGTCATCTTTTTAGCAGGGTTGCAAGGGATTTCCCGCAGTTATTATGAAGCGGCTGACATTGATGGGGCGACACCGTGGCAAAAATTCCGGCATATTACGTTTCCGCTACTATCGCCAACGACTTTTTTCGTGGCGATCATGATTGTGATTGCCTCCTTCCAAGTGTTTGACCAAGCTTATGTCATGACTCAAGGCGGCCCTGGAAAAGCGAGTTATACGCTTGTGTACCATATTTTTGACATGGCGTTTACACGGACGGCATTTGGGCCAAGTACAGCCTCAGCGATGATTTTGTTTGCGATCATCCTCATTTTTACCTTAATCCAATTCTCTGTATCAAGAAAGTGGGTGCATTATGAAGACGGCGGCAGATAATCCAGTTCTTAACCCAGGGCCAGTTAAGCAAAAAAAACGCGGCCGGATCCGCATCTCACAAATCTTGTTGCATGTGACTTTAGTCATCGGCTCGATCGTTATGGCAGGCCCGTTTATTTGGATGGCGCTTAGCAGCTTAAAATCGTTTGAACAAATTTTTGCCGTTCCGCCTGTTTGGATTCCTGATCCGTTTGTCTGGAGCAACTTCACCGATTCCTTGCAAGCGATGCCTTTTGGACGTGCCTATTTTAACAGCTTTTATATCTCAACCATTGTTGTCGTCAGCCAAGTCTTGACTTGTTCAATGGCAGCCTACGCTTTCGCCAAATTGAAATTTCCAGGTTCCAAGGTGTTGTTCATCGCCTTTTTGGCAACGATGATGGTGCCCATGCAAGTAACGCTCATTCCGCTTTACATCATTATGGATAACATCGGCTGGGTCAACACGCATCTGTCAATCATTGTTCCGAATGCACTATTTAATGCGTTTGGCGTGTTTTTGTTAAGGCAATTTATGATGGGAATTCCAAAAGAAATGGAAGAGGCGGCCGTGATGGACGGCGCCAACCCATTGTATATTTATGCGAAAATCATGCTGCCACTCATTAAACCGGCACTAGCAGCATTCGCGATTTTTTCGTTTATCGGCATTTGGAATAACTTTATCCAGCCGCTCGTGTTTTTAAGCGATACGACATTGTTCACTGTTCCGTTGTTGCTAGCAACATTTAAAGGACTTTACGTCACTAACTGGCCGCTCATGATGGCAGGTGCAACCATTTCCGTCGTCCCTGTGCTGATTGTTTACTTTTTTGCTCAACGGCAAATTATTGAGGGGATTGCCCTTACTGGTGTAAAAGGATAAACAGTCGTTTAGGCGGGAGAAGAGGATTTTCCGTGAAACCCAGTTCAAATAGGCTGGGTTTTTTAGTGCGTTTATGCCTGAATAAAAATGATTATTATCTTTTATCATATGATTTTGAAATTAGTATTAGGGAGGCAAAAAACTAGCCAAGTTGTTCTAGGAAGAAGGTCTCGACTTCGGTGTGTGAAAATTGATAATATCAGTACTATATAACTGTTTTCTATAAATTTGTAAGATCATGGTTGACTGGTAAAATCTCCACTGGCTACCATGATAATATAAACCATTAAGGAGGGATTTACTATGTCTGGACTTATTCGCGTTACCCCAGAAGAACTTTACCAAAAAGCTGATGATTACAACCGCTCAAGTGGTGAGATCCATGATCTCGTGAGCAGATTAGATGGTTACAGAGACCAGCTTCAAGGAATGTGGGATGGTCAAGCTTCAGAGGCGTTCATTCAACAGTACGATGAATTGAAGCCATCCTTTGTCCGCATGGGCGATTTGCTTGGTGAAGTATCTGAACAGCTTCGCAACAGCGGACGGACACTTGAAGAAACAGACCAACAAATCGCGGGCAACATTCGCGGTTAATTGGCGGCGAATAGAAACATCTTGGGACGCAATTCCTTACAATTGCGTCCTTCCTTATGAAAGGGTGGCATTTGATGTACATCACTGTAACAGTTGACATGAACCGATACTCAGGGAAACGGTTTGATTTGCGCCTCTCTGATCAATATACAGCAAAAAAAGTCATTGATCTCGTTTGGGGCATTGAGAAGCTGGAAGTTCCACGGCGTGATGGGAGCTGGATCCGTGTCCAAAACAAAGAAACTCATGTCTACGGCAGCCAAATACTTGCTGAACGTGGTGTAACAAATGGAGACCGCTTGGAAATCTTATAGCATTGGTTGAAGGGGTCGGACATGCAATGGAGAAAAAGCGATTTTATTTAGAAGAACAAACGGGTGCAGCTTTTTACAGGGACGCAGAATCGAATACATATACATTAACATTTCAAACCGCAGAAATAAAGCTGTCGAATTCGCTAGAAGCGGAGTTGTTAAAACAACAAGATCCGCTGCTCGAGCGTACAATTGCTGAAGCAGAAGATGAGCTTGTCATTACCGTTCATCCGCAAGAGACAATGCAGCCTTTTAGCAAGTTTCGGAAAAAGGGCGATTACGCAAAACAAATCATCGGCCACTCACTTATTCGCGCGGTTGCCGAGCATCACAGTTCCAGGCTGCATTTAATTGTCTGTCCGGAGAATTTATTAGTAACAGAGGGGCTTGATGTTCACTTTATCCATTATGGCATCAAAGAAAGCCTCCCACCATATGAAAAGAACGAAGAGAAGCTGTTCACTGAGCTTAAGACAACGTTGCTTGTGTTGCTTGATGGCGAGTACCGCTTTGTTGAATATATGAATTTTACGGACACAATGAAATTGTCGGCAAGAGCAAAAAAATTGCTAGAGGCTGATACAATTGAAGCGCTTTTGAGCTGTGTAGAGACATGGATCCAAGAAGAAGAGCGACGTGCTAGCCAAATGCATATGGTGCCAAAGCAAAAATGGCGCTTGCAAAAAAGCTTGTTTTTTGCTGTTACAGGACTGCTTATACCGGCTATTGTTTTTACCGTCTATGCGCTTTTTTTCCTTCATCCGCGTCACGACGCCTTTATTGCCAGCAATGAGGCCTATATTAACAGCAAGCCAAGCGATGTCATTACGGCATTAGAACCATATAACCCGAGCCAAATGCCCCGCGTTGTCCAGTATCAGTTGGCTCAATCGTATGTTGCTAATGAAGACTTGAACATGGATCAGACTGCAAATGTGCAAAATACGTTGACGCTTCAAGCTGAAGAGCTTTATTTCCAATATTGGATTGCGATTGGCCGTGGTGAACATGAGGAAGCCAATGAAATTGCTCGCCAGTTGCAGGACGGGGAATTGGAAATGTATGCGAATTTAAAGTGGCGTGATGCGATTCGCCAGGATCTCAGCTTGTCAGGAGATGAGCGGGAAGAATTGCTTAACGATATTCAAGCGGATATTGACCGTTATATGCGAGAGCAACAAGAACGGGAAGCGGAGGAAGAAGAGGACGCCGCTGCTGATGACAATGCGACTGAAGAAGAGCCAGAGCAAAGCGAAGAGCGTTCGGAAGATGGCGAAGAAAACGAGCAAGAGGACGAGCCTGAGCAAAACGAGGAAGAGGAGAACGCAGATGAGTAAGTGCGCACGTAGGAGATGGGACAATGGATAGACTGTGGGTATTTTATGATTCGTATGTACAGCAACTTGACTTAAGCCAAGCAGAGCGTTTGTTAGGCGCAAGCGAGGACGTTGATTTGCTCGTTCCGCCTCTGCATGCTAAAATCCGCGCGAAAATGGCAAGTGACCAAAAGCAATGTGTGCTTGACATAGAAGGAGCAGGTGAGCAAATTTTAGCGGCTGGTGAATCATTCCAGTATAAAGAAAATGACGCTGCCGTCACATTTGTATATAAAAACGAAGCGGCAAGCGAACGGATGTATTTTATTGGTGAAGAAACGTTCCTTTCCATTGGGCCTGAGGAATCAGCCGACATTGTCCTGCCTAGTGAGAAGCCTTCTGCCTCTTGTACGCTCATAAAGAAAGGCGGCAATTGGTTTGCTTATCCAGAAAAGCACAGCCATGCGTTTGTAAATGGCAAAGCCCTTACAAACAAGCAACGATTAAAGAATGGCGATGTGCTATTGCTTGGCTATACAGCGCTTGTCATTAAAGAAGGCGACTTATTGGCAATTGAATCAAGCGATCCTTTGCAAACGCGACTCGCACGCATAGCGGTTCCTACTTCCGAAAGCAAAAAAAAATACCCTGAGTACAGGCGGACGCCGCGGATCATTTATGAAGAGCCAAAAGACCGGGTGACTTTCTCCATTCCAGGCCAGGAGTTGGACGATAATCATCGTGCCCTCTGGCTCATCGTATTGCCGCCGTTAGCGATGCTCATTGTCATGGGAATTGTCGCATTGCTCATTCCTCGGGGCATTTTTATCATTATTTCGGCCACCATGTTCACCGTAACGCTGATTACTTCGACCGTCAACTATTTTCGCGAGCGGAAAATCCGCAAGCAAAAAGAGGAAAAACGGCAACGTGTTTATACACGCTACTTGAAGGAAAAGCGCGTCGAACTCCAGGAAATGGCTGACAAACAACGGCATGTACTTGATTACCATTTTCCGTCGTTTGAGGAAAATAAATATATGGCAGCGAACTTGAATGGCCGTATCTGGGAGAAAACAGTTGGCGACGATGATTTTATGCATGTCCGTGTTGGGAAATCGTCGATCCCGATAAGTTTTCAGATTGCCGATCCAGGTGGCGATTTAGCGAATCGAGATCGTGACGAGCTGCTAGAAGAAGGCGAAAAGTTAAAAGAGCATTATTCGCATATTAATGATGCGCCCCTTAGCCTTAGCTTAGCGAGCGGTTCCATTGGCTATGTCGGCCAGCTGAAGACGGTACAACGGGAAGTCGCTCAAATGGTTGGGCAACTTGCCTTTTTTCAAAGCTACCATGACCTTCGTTTCGTTGCTGTTTTCAGCGAAGAGCAGTATGCAAATTGGGAATGGATGAAATGGCTCCCTCATTTTCAATTGCCGCACATGTACGCGAAAGGGTTTATTTACAATGAGCGGACACGGGACCAACTATTGACATCGATTTATGAAATGGTGCGGGAGCGGGAGTTGGAACAAAGCCAAGACAAGCCAAAGCGTTTCATCCCTCACTTTGTCTTTTTAGTCGCCAATCGCAGTTTGATAAGCGACCATGCCATCATGGAGTATTTGGAAGGCCCGGATAAAGTGCTTGGCATGTCGGTTATTTTTCTCACCGATGCACAAGAAAATTTAACGGAGTATGTCCATACGATCGTCAAGGTTGTTAACCAAAAAGAAGGCGAGATTGTCATCCGGGAACGGAAAGCGGAGCATAAACGCTTTACCTTTGACCCTCAGGATGCAACAACAAATGAAAAGTATGCCCGCTTGCTGGCATCATTGAACCACCAACGAGGCATGAGCCGTTCTATACCGGAGATGGCGTCTTTTCTCGAAATGTTTGGCGTCCAGCATACAAAAGAACTTGCTATTGAACAACGGTGGCAAACGACAAACAGCGCCGAGTCGCTTGCTGTGCCCGTCGGATTTAAAGCAAAGGATGAACTTCTTGAGCTGAACATCCATGAAAAGGCGCATGGGCCCCATGGTTTGCTTGCAGGGACAACAGGTTCGGGAAAAAGTGAATTTCTGCAAACGTATATTTTATCGTTAGCCGTCCATTACCATCCCCATGAAGTTGCTTTTCTTCTCATTGACTACAAAGGCGGGGGGATGGCACAGCCGTTTAAAAATATTCCCCATTTGCTCGGCACCATTACCAACATCAACGACAGCAAGAACTTTAGTATGCGGGCGTTGGCGTCGATCAAAAGCGAACTGCGCAAGCGGCAGCGGCTGTTTGACCAAAACTTAGTTAACCATATCGATGATTATATGGAGTTGTATAAACAGAAGCAGGTATTGGAACCGATGCCACATCTGTTTATCATATCTGATGAATTTGCGGAATTGAAAAACGAGGAACCTGAATTTATTAAAGAACTCGTAAGTGCAGCGCGGATCGGACGTAGCCTTGGCGTCCACCTCATTCTTGCCACACAAAAGCCAGGCGGAATTATCGACAACCAAATTTGGAGTAACGCCCGCTTCCGAGTCGCATTAAAAGTGCAAGACGCTCTAGATTCTAAAGAAATTCTGAAAAATCCCGATGCCGCCAATTTGACGGTAACAGGGCGCGCCTATTTGCAAGTCGGCAATAATGAACTATATGAATTGTTCCAATCCGCATGGAGCGGTGCGCCGTATTTGCGCGAAACCCATGAAGGCGAGGAAGATGTGGCATTAGTCACTGATGCAGGCTTAGTGCCCATTTCCAACGTCCAAGCTGCTACTGGGAAAAAACAAAAGAGCATCTCTGAAATTGAAGCTGTTGTTAAAGAGATTGAAGCGACAACTGAACGTCTATGCATTCAAAAAGCTTCAAGCCCATGGCTTGACCCTCTTGAAGAATGGCTCCCTCCTGTGCAAACAGATACAGAGGCTGGCATGTTTCCGTTGGCGCTTGCTGATGAGCCAGAGGAACAAAGGCAATTCAATGTTCATTATGAATGGCTAAAAGACGGCAATATTGCTGTATTTGGCTCTGGCGGTTACGGAAAATCGACAACGCTTATGGCGTTGATGCTCCAGTTTGCAAAGGCGTTTAGCCCAGAAGACCTTCACTTTTACATTTTTGATTTTGGGAATGGCGCGTTGTTGCCGTTTAGGCAACTTCCTCATACAGCCGATTATTTTAAAATCGATGAAAAGCGCAAAATCGAAAAGGCCATTGCCTTGCTAAAAGCGGAGATGGACGATCGCCGCGAACGGTTCCTGGCTCAAGAAGTCAATAGTTTGACGATGTATAACCAAACAGCAACAGAGCCATTGCCTGTTCTGTTTATGTTCATTGACAACTTTGATTTAATCAAGGAAGAATACGAGCAGTTGGAATCAACCTTTATCCAATTTGCCCGTGATGGCCAGTCTCTAGGAATTTACGTAAGCCTAACAGCGACGCGGGCAAATGCTTTGCGTCAGCCACTCATGAATACAATGAAAACAAAGATCGTCCACTTTATGAACGACCGAAACGATGTTATCACGCTGCTCGGCCGCAGCAAGTACGAAATCGAACCGATACCTGGCCGCGCCATTTTAGCGAAAGACAGCCATTATTTTGCGCAAATGTATTTGCCAGAAGCCGGTGAAGATGACCAGGAAATGATGGCAGCCACAAGAAATACGATTGCCGATTTAGGCCAGCGTTATCAAGACGCCAAGCTCCCGGAAAAAATTGCGATGCTGCCTACACAGCTATCGCTGGCTTCTTTCCAAACGCGTGTTGGCGATCCAGGCGACAGCATTCCCTTTGCCCTTGACGAAGATACGGTCAAGCCTGTATTCCTGCAAACGAAGTCAGAGCCTCATTTGTTAGTTGTCGGCCAGCCGCGGAAAGGAAAGACAAACGTTGCCAAAGTCCTATTAAACTACTATTTGCAACAGGAAGTTGACGAAATTGGGCTGTTTGACGGCACAGACCGCAAACTGTCTGCTTTTGTCGGACAAAAGCTTATTTCCTATATAGACCAAAAAGAACAGATTAAAGACTGGGTGTCAGCTGTTGAAGAAAAAATGGCTGTGCGGGAACAAGCTTATATGGACGCGTTAAACAATGGAGAAACGGTTCCAGCTTTTGCCCCAGTGCTGTTATTAATCGACAGCCTGATCCGCTTCCAACAAACGGTTGATGCAGCCATTCAAGATAAGTTGGCGAAGCTAATGAAAAATTCGAGCCACTTAGGCTTTCGTCTGATTGTGTGCGGCAATTCCGTAGAATTTACGAAAGGCTTCGATCCTCTTACTGCAGAATTGAAGTTGGTGCGCCACTATATCATCGTCATGAAAAAGTCAGACCAAACCCTTGTCAATCTTTCGTTCACGCGAAATGAAGAAGAGATTGCCCCAGGTTTTGGCTACTATGTCGTCAATGGAATCGAGACGAAAATCAAAATACCGGAAGCTCCATAAATGAAAGAACAAGCGAGGTGGTTTAATTGCAGAAAAAACATATGTTAAAACTATTGGTGCTTGTGGCAATCATCATCGCCGTACCGTTTGCCTTTTTTCAGTACATCGGGAAAGAACCGATGCGTGAAGAAAAAAAAGCGTCTGGCAAGATCGTGATTGTCAATGAGGACAAAGGGTACCAATATGAGGAGAATGATCCCCTTATTTTAGGAAATGATATTGTGCCAACATTGCAAGATGACTCGGAATACGAATGGGTAGTGGCTAGCAGGGCCTCTGCCCAAGCAGGACTAGCGAATCAGGAATATGATGCGATCGTTTATATTGATTCCTCTTTTTCCGAGAACATTATGTCCTTTCAAGATTCAATGCCGAACCGAGCCAGTGTACAATACGAAATTTATAATAACTTAAATGCTGAAAACCAAGAACGGGTGCAAAAAGAGCTAGAGAGTGCCCAACTAAAAATGAACCAGCAAATTAGCACCCAATATTGGCGCTATGTGTCTGAGGAAGTCGACCGAGTTCGAAACAACTTTGATGAAGTGCTACAAAAAGAAGTTGACTTCCTAAATGAAATGTATTCATTTTACTCGCCAAGCTCACAAGAATTGGCAGATGAAATTGAAACGCAGCGAGGTCGTCTTGACCAGTTATTCGCTACTTCTTCGGACACTGTCAATTTGTCGGAAAGCTCTCGTACTAGTTTAGAAGAAGCGCAAGCTGGCTTTGATGAACTTACCAATGCGATTGATACCTACATGGCTTACCATAATGAGCAAACGGAGATGATGGTGCAGGCGAACGCTCAAAATGGGGAGCTTGTCAACCAAGCAGTGGCTGACTACCAACAGGCATTGCAGGCAGGAAGCGGCAACGTCCAGGAAGGCCAGCATGCGTTTGCGCCACAGCTTTCCAATGAAGGCGACAAAGTTTTCTCTTTGTTTGATGATTGGGCAATTGGCGCCTATAAGTTTAATGGCGAAATGAATGGGTTTAATAGCGAAATAAACCAAGTATATGCTGCCCAAGATCTAGCCGTCGATCGGCTGCCAAATGCACAGGCTGAACTGATTGGAAAATATGCAAATGCGACGCAAGGAGAACGGGCAGAAGCGCAGTTCCGGCAAACGTTAAATGTGCGCCGCCATTTGTCAAAGGACGAGCGGCCACCACAGAACATCCCTCGCCCTGAACAACCAGAGGAAACACTAGAGCCGATTGACGAAGACCTACTGAAAGACGCAGAAGAAACGATTGCCGAAATTGAAAAGCTAGTCGGCAAGTTAAACCCTGAAGAAATTGAATTTCCAGAGCCGCCGCCACCAGAACCTGATCCAGGCGATGGGGACGGAGATGGCGATGGCGGTGACGGCGACGATAATGAACAGCCTACGCCACCAGAACCAGGAGATGGCGATGATGATGGGAACGGTGGAGAGGAACCCCCGCCAGATTCAACAGAGCCTCCTGAAGATAGCGACGGAGACGGCAATGGCGGTGGAGATGGCGACGGGGATACTGAGCAAGAGCCACCAGCAGGAGAAGGCGAACAAGAAGAAGATAGAGAAGAAGCGCTCTCCTTTACGCCGTACCATGCCCAACTTGTCACTTTTACGCCTGAAGAACTGCAAATCGTTTGGGAAGAAGCAATGGAGCTTCTTGAAAGTATGGAACCAACGTTAGAAGTGGCACAGTGGAAAATCGATGACCATCGAGAAGTGACCGAGGCGTTCCTCGAATACGTCGAAAAACTGGAACGTTATGCAACGCGTTTGGAAAAGTATGTGGAGAAACTGGAAGCGCAAGTGATTGATCCAGTCATCGAGGAAGTGCACAAGCAAGAACAAGCCGTTTTCAACCGAATAGGCGCATCTCCGTCCGTTATTAACAGTCCGATTCAGTCAACAAATGTACGTGAACTGCTTACCTATTACGGCGAGCTGGCCAAATTGGATTGGGCATACAGTCAGCAAGGCTATTTGAATCAAGACCGGATTAAGCAAATTGTCGATGAAGACAACCGTGTCCGCGAGGTTCAGGAAAAAATTGACGAGGCGCGGCAATCAGTCGATTCGTTTATGGGCAAGCGAACGCAATTGGAAGAAGCCCAACAATCGGTTGAGGAAGCAGAAGCAGAATTTAATCAATTTATCGCCGATGCAAACAACGTGCTGAACGAGTTAGAACAAGCAATTGCTGAAGAACAACAAGCGATTCGCGAAGAAGTGGCGGCGATTGCAGAAACGGGCAACGCTATTGGAGCGAACTTATCTGAAAGCTATGGAGCGATTGAAACAGAACCAGCGCCTGTCGAAGGGTTAAATGGGCAAATGGTCGTGACCAATCAACAAATGTCATTAGGCGAAGTCCAACAATTAGGAGCAGCAGTTGAATCTCTTAGCAACCGCCAAGACGATATTATTGCCCAAACAGAAGACCTACACAACAATGTGACGGCAGTCCAAGCCAAATCCGATGATTTAAACTCGAGATGGTCGGACAATGTCCAAACAACTGAACTTGTTTACGAGGACATTCACACGATTCTTGGCAACGCGCTGTCAGACGGGCACCATAATGACTATGTCTATAACCATCTTTCTAGCCCTGTTGATATAAGCGGCGAGCAAGTAACAGGACCTGCAGAAAGAATGACGCCGCCAATCATTGTTCTTGTGATCGTACTATTGTCGAGCTTGCTGATCGGCTTTTTGACACACCACTATAGCTCTGTGCCAATTGCCGTTAATATCGCGTTGTTTAGCATTTTATCGATCATTGTTGGTTTAGTCATCAGCATTTATGGACTGACGATTTACACAATGAGCGAGAGCCAATCGATTCAATGGACGATCATTACCGTCCTCTTGATTTTGGCGACAGCTGGCCTTATCCGCGTTGCCTTTATGGCGGGCCCGTGGGTCGGATGGCTGCTTAGTGTCGCGTTCATTCTATTCTTTACAAGCCCGCTTCTTGATATGGCGATGCCAAACTTCCGTACCAATAACCCAATTGCGGAGCTATACATTTCCATTCAGGCGAGCCCGCAAAATGCGTTTCTCGCAGGCATGATCCCATTGGCTCTCATTGCAGCAGCAACGATTGCTTTGCCAATCATTCGCCATTTGGTCGTGAACAGCCGAAAAGAAGAGGATGACGATTATGAAATGTAAGGCCATCATTGCCGGGGCAGGAGCATGCGTCACGCTGCTCTTGTCCTTGGCAACTCCAAGCTTTGCCGAAGAAGAACGTGTGGAACCTGGTGTTTACAAAGAGCGGGAAGTGCTGTTAGAGCTCCGCGAGTACAAACCAGAAGCAGAGCAAAGAGAAATTAGAGTGCCTGAAGAACAAAAAATACTCACATTTACTCAGCCATTGGAAGAAACATACGCGGAACTGCAAGATAGCCTGTTTGCGAGTAGTGCTGATGCAAACCGCGAGGAAAACCTCGCCGCAAGCGCCGGGCTGTTTACAGAGGAAAAAGAGTTGGTCCGCCAAGTGGTGCAGGCAGAAGAAAAAGTAAACGTGCTGCCATGGATATTAGCAGCTGTGGCCACCGTGCTCGTTTCTGTTTTATTGATTTATATTATTCCTAAAACCGCGCAAATGAACGAATAACCATGTTTTTGTCAAAACAGAAAATACGGACATGCAAGCGAGAATAGAGGTGAAGAGACGATGTTGGTCGGCCCAGACAAAATTGAAATAAGCGACGAGCAATTAAACAAGTTAAACGACACGTATGCAGAGCTGTTAGAAGAAGTCACCAGCATATTGACTGATTTTTTTACACCTTTTGAACTGATGAAAAGTGAGGGCATCTTTACAGGCGAGTCCGCTGACGCTTTTGCGGAAAGCAGCGCGCTAATCAAAGAATATCTCCTAACCCGCTTTTCCCTGTCGCTAGAAGAATTACAAGCAGCCGCTGCGACATTCCAACAAAAAATCAATGAAGTTGAACCATTTACAGGGTGAGGTGAACACATGTCACTTGAAATCAAAGTCGACCCCGCTGCCGTACAAAGCTTAATCGAGAAAGCGAGACTAATCCCAGGCGAACAGATGGAAGAAGCGATTAGCAAACTAGACGCCTTAATCGACGCTGTGTCCGATTGGAAAGGAGACGCCAAAGCCGAGCACGACCTCGCAAGCGCAGACTTGAGAAAGGCGCTTGTACAAACGCAGGCGTTGATGGAAGCAATGCTAGCAACGCTCGACCAAGCCATCGAGCAGATAAACGAGACAGACGAAGAAATGAGCAGCAAATTTGAAACGAAAGTCGACCATTATCTAGCCGACCAATAAGCCGATAAGGGGGGTACTATGGACAAACAGGCAGAACTGACAAAGCTAAACGCGCACTTGTCAGCGAACCATTCCCAGTTACAATCGCTATACCGGCAAAATGCCGATTACCAGCAACGCTACGACAGCGGCATGATGGCCATCCAAAAACTAGAACAAGAATTAGCAGAACTTCGGCAATACCAACAAAACATCGCATTTGAACAAGCGCGACTCGAGGAATTGACTAGCGGCGAAGCATCTCCCATGGCCACAGTCCAATTCGTCAAAACGGGCCAACTGGAAAGCCGAGCATTAGAAAAGATCCAAGAGCGAATACAATCCCGGCGGATGACCCAACAAACGACAGGACAAAACATCCAAGAAATGATCGAACAACTAGAGCATCAAGCCCGGCAAATCCAACACGAGATTAAACAACAACAGGCAGCGACCCTTCAACTAGAGCGCCTAATCGCCACCAACGAAGCGTCGATCCACTCTGTCAAAGCCAACATCGCCAGTACACAAAGCAAGCTCCGTGCTCTATAAAATCAATAGGAGGAAGGTGATCCTGTGGGCAACCACCGCGCCGACCGCGAGGAACTAAACCGGTTAATTGAGGAATACAAACAGATTATGGCAGATTACATGGATAGCGTATTTCGTGCAAACTCCGTCCGAATAGGCGCGCAAGAACTATTGGCGAAACGAGGCTTTTCCCCTCCACACATTGCAGTCGTAGA
This sequence comes from Shouchella rhizosphaerae, assembly GCF_900142675.1. GTDB lineage: Bacteria > Bacillota > Bacilli > Bacillales > Bacillaceae_D > Shouchella > Shouchella rhizosphaerae. The sequence continues at coordinate 76,724 of NZ_FRBS01000007.1, forward strand.
AGAAGGCGACATTTACGGAGACCTCCAAGCCATCCACCGCTTTTGGGACGGCATGGTCACAGCCGACTCAACCGCAAAAGCCGACTTTTCCGCCGCACAAACCGGCTTGAGTGCCCTCGACTCCGCCCTGAACGCCTTCACAAACGGACTCGGCCAAAATGGCGAAAACCTCGCCACCTTAAACGTCGAACAGCTAAAACAAGCGATCTTCGAAGACAAGAGCCTGATTACCAGCCTGCTCATCAAAATGGAAAGCGGCGAAGCCCTCAACTATGCTGAGCGAGAGTTGCTGTACCAGTATATACAGAGTGAGGTGTTGGACGGTGACATCCGCAAAGACATGCAAGCACTGACCGGAATGATTGGAGACGGCTCAGATGCTTTACTAAACCGAATAAACCATCAAGTACTCGCAAGCGAGGATGCTCTAGACCGCGAGATCGCCCTCGTAGAAGCGTATTTGTATCGGGGGAATTTAAGACCGGATGAGCATGATGTTGATTCGGAGGATGCAGCAAAGCTGCGGGCTTATTTAGAAGTGCTGTATAACTATAAAAAAGCCATTATCGAAGTAAGAGAAGAAACGGGTGAGGAAATTGGAGGAGTAGGAAAGCCTTTGTTTGCTCGGGTGGAGAATATCAAATATGAGGCAAGTGAAGGGCCTCTCTCTCTTTCTTTTCAAACCAATATAACGATTTTGATGATCGAAAATGAAAAAACAGAATGGACAAGAGGACAGTTTTTAGAGATGGAATCCGTTCCTATGGTCCGCATGAATGAATCAGAAGTCACATACTATACGGGAGAACGAAGTTTTCTTGGGTTACAAATGGCAGAAAACGAAGAACTCAACCAAAAAAAAGCACGTTACAATGCCGACTTCCTTAGCACAGAGGTGGAGCAAATGATCATGAGCGAACTTAGCAAAAAAATCCCTGGGCTGGAAACAATCGATCGAATGTCAAGGTATCAAGCGGGACAAGAGGAAATTAACCAACAAATCACTTTAGGGGAAGCCAAGGTGACCGCTGGAGCTCTCAATATGGAACTGCACATGACGAAGCGCTCCTCTTTAAGCTTAGAGGGAGAGCGAGAGGAACTGAATGTTTCCTTTCAACCTACTAAAAAAACGTTTGACATCCTAAATAGGTGGAAAGAAGTGAACACAATCAATGCAGATGTCCCCTATCCGGCAGAGGCGATTGAGCATCACGATTGGTACACAATTAGCGATGAATTGTTAAAAGCAGAAGTGTTTATTAATGAAATCCACATTGATCTCTATAAATACATTGTTAATGGTGAATTGCCAGAAGGAAAGACCATTAGGGGGATAGCAGGAACTCAAGAAAATCAACGTCTCGATGATAAGACGGAGTCGAATTGATGAAGCTTAAGGCTGACGATTCTATTGGTTATTGTTGATTTGTTAGTCTCTAATTAGGTACTAATTGTAATAGGATAAGGAGGTGTTAGCTTAATGAAAAAGTCTTTTTACTTTCAATTGATCATCTCGATATGGTTCGTGTCTATGATGGCAAGCTGCGATTTTAATCAGGAACAGCAGCAAGAGGTTGAGTTTCCAGAAACTGAATATTTTCAAGAAAAAGAAGCAGCCATCCACCATTACATCTCTACTGAAGGGGTGGAAGGCAATGTGGAGCAGATTGAAACCAGCCAAGGGGATACGTTCCTTTTAATTGAAGACCCAAAAAATTATTTTTTTATTGGACAGGTAGTGAGTTCGGAATTGGGAAAAGGTTATTATGTTGTGCAGTCAGGGGACAAGGTCGATTTGAGTGAGCAAACCGGGATGGCGTGGGTCTTCTATTCACACGATAACCAACATTCTTATACTATGATTGTAAAGGAAGAAGGTAGTGCTGAATTTATTTCCTTGGATGATGAACGTTATTCCTTTACGGTGCTTGAAGGGGGAGAGTCAGAAATGGTGAATGCGAAGACAATTCCAAAGGATAGGATTGTGGTTGAGAAAGCGGAGTCTTTTCAGTGATTTATGTTTGGCCGGGAGAAGGAAGAAGTCAGTGAAAAAATATGTACTAGGATCTAATAGCGTTTATGAAGCCATCTTGACAATTAAGTGCTTCTGTGCGATAGAGAAATCTAATTTATACATAATGCTTATGTGTTAGAAGTTACTGCTGATTAGGACCTGCTATTATTGAGAATTATTCCACGATTTTTCGAAACTTCTACTAAGTGAACTCGATATTAAAATCCCTGGGGTAGAAGCCCTCAAATTGGTCAAGAGGAGATCAACCATCAACTAACAATAGGGGAAGCAAAAGTGACTGCAGGTGCTCTCAAAATGGAGTTGCACGTGACGAAGCGTTCGCCTTTAAGGGTTGTGGGAGAGCGTGAGGAACTGAATGTTTCTGTTCAACCGACTGAAGATACTTTTGATATCCTTGAGAGGTGGGAAGAAGTGAATGCTATTAACGCTGAAATCCCTTATCCAAAAGAGGCAATTGATCATCATGATTGGCCCAAGATTAGTGAAGAACTTTTAAAGGCACAGGGGAAATTAACAAAATCAACGATGATCTATATAAATATATCATCGATGGCAATTTACCAGATGGGAAAACAACTGTTGAATTAGTAGGACCTCAAGCAAAAAAACATTTACCTGACGAAACGGAGCCAAAGTAATGAACCGAAAATGGAAAATTCTAATGGCTTTAGTTGTCTTTATCATCCTATGTGTAGGCATTCCCTTCTATTTTTGGTACAAAGCCCAACAAGAAAAGGACGCGGAAGCAAAGTATGCCTTGCTTGAGGAATATAACTATGCAGGGGGGACTTTGCATATGGAGGCAAACACGAGTGAGTATGATCAAACAGGAGATCCCAATGATATTGAGTTAATGCCAACGGACCTTACCTATGAGCTTTTACAACGTTGGGAATTAATTGCCGAAGTGATTCCAACAATTGATTATCCAGAGGACGCAGTTGAAGAAGGAGACTGGCTCAAGGTTTATAACACATTGGCAAATAATCGATTTGATATGGAAGAAGCGTCTGAAAAACTTGCAGAGGGAGCTACAAATGAAACGCCTGAGTCAATGGTGATCAACAGTTATATTTACAAAGGAATGATACGTAGGAATTACTTCCGCGAATTTCTTGAAGAAAATGGAATTGAGGCGCCAGATCAGAGAAGGTTAGAGTAGTGGGGATTGTTAGTGCTACATGAGGAAAAGATGTTTGTGGAGGGAAGAACGAATTTTAATAAGAAACACAACTTAGGGAGGCTAGATGGCTTCCTTTTTCAATGTTAGAGGTCTATCAGAAAAAGCAAGCAGAAACCATCTACCTGATGAAATGGAGTCAGTTTGACCGAATCTGGATAATTGTAATCGCTATCGCCGTTGTCCTCGCCCTCTGCGTAGGCATTGCCTTCTATTTTTGGAACAAAGACCAACAAGGAAAAACAGAGGCTAATCGAGCTTTGCATAACAAATATAGTTACACAGCGGGGACTTTGTACTTAGATGTAGACACGAGCGAGAATGAATTGATCCAAACATTCAGTATCCAGAAGAAGCGATTCAAAATCAAGACTGGCCAACGGTCAGTCAAAACTTGAGAGGAAGCAGTGATGATTCAACGACGACCATTTATCCAAGTTTGCAAGAGTATATTATAAGTGGAGACATTCGGGAGGATGATACGGTGGAGGATCTAGTAAAAAGAAATAAACAGCGTCATGAAAGTAAGGAATAGAAGCGGAGCGATGAAATGAAAAAAAGAAAATGGAAACTCCTTATTATATTGAGTATCGTCTTTGTAGGGGCCTTATCCCTCTGGTATTGGAATTATCAGGAGAAGGAACGTGTGCAGCTTCGAGATGAGGAAAGGGAGTTAAGACTGTATATACGTACAGCCGACACACTTCGTATGGAAATTGATTACCGTAATTACGAGAAGACTGGAACTGTAAAAGATATAGTATTAACGCCTACCATAGAGACGGAAAGAACCATAGAAAGATGGGAAGCTGTATCTCAAGCGTTCCCATCAATTAAATTTCCACAGGAAGAAGTAGAAGAAGGAGATTGGGTTCAAGTATGTCAAAGGCTTCTTGGGAGTGAAGGAGAAATGAGGGAAGTAGTTGTGTCTCTAGCTTCCGAGTTGCCTGAAGGAGAAACTATGGGTGGTGTAGAGAGTTTAAATATATATGTTCAGAATGGAGTTATACAAGAAGGGAATTTTGAAGAAATGTTAAAGGAGAACGGGGTTATCAAATGAATTTCAGCAACAAAGCCTTTGGGACGTTTGCTACGTAGTATTTTTTGAGATCAAATGACGCTAGCCTTTTAAAGTAATAAGGAAATGAGTGATCAAGTGAGACGAATACGGTTGCCTATTTTATTTGGTATGGTACTTTTATTTACTACAGGTTGTATTTTAAATGCGAAAGCAGCAGAAAAAGAGAGTCTAGAAGTATTAGAAGGATTTTTATCAGCTTTTGAAACGGGTGAAATATTGCTAGAAGAAGGTAATGAAGAACCGATCCAAGGTATGGTCGAAAAAGAATATGAGAGATGGTTCACTAAAGATTATCAAGGCAAAGTGAGTAAAATCATTGAGTCAGGCCAGTCTATTAGCATGAATTTATTTTTTTTAAGAAAAACTGAGGCTGGGTTGTCTGCTAATAATGAGTATTGTGTCCTTTACTCGAAGGTCAAACGCCAAGAGGGAACAGTCAAATACCGATTAGTTCCTCAAAAAGTAAACCCGCTTCATGAAAACCTCAATTTTATCGATATCGAGATGACAAAAGAGGACAGAGAATGGAAAATCAATGATGCAGAAATCGTCGAAGCGATCTATGCGGACTTTTTCTTTTAATGATCTTTCTAGGATTAATAATTATATTTATATAAGGAATCTGTACACAATGACTACTTCCGTGAATTTCTTGAAGTGGAATTGAGGCGCCAGATCAGAGAAGGTTAGAGTAGTGAGGATTGCTGTGTCACATGCGGAAGAGATGTTTGTGGAAATAATCGAGAGAAGAACGAATTTTAATAAGAAACACAACTTAGGGAGGTCAGATGGCTTCCTTTCCTCCTTCATCAGCAATCCAAAACTTGAACGATCGTTTTTCATTCTAGTGCATAAATCAATTGAAAAGCGTGAGCAATTAGAGAATAGCCTTTGCCAGCACGTCTAAACGACAAAGTGCTAGTTTCCAGCGATTCAAAATCAAGACTGGCAAACGGTCAGTGGAAGTTTGAGGGGAAGCGGTGAGGATTCTAATACGGCAATTTATCCTGCTTTACAGGAGTATATCACTCGCAACCAAATTGGGGAAGATGTCACGGTTTCGAAATTAGTTGAACAGAACAAACGATATAATGAGGAAAATTAGTTATGGGGACGGAGCGTTAAGAATGACAAAATGGAAATGGAGAGTTCTCGTGACAATAATGGTTGTCGGTGTAGGAGTCTTAGTTTTTTGGTATTTACAATATCAAGAAAAAGAACGACAGCAAATGCATGCAGAGGAAAGTGAATTGAAAATGTATGCTACTACTGCAGACATCCTTCGCATGGAAATTGATTATAGTGGCTATAAACAGAGAGGAAACGTGAAAGATATTGTGCTGACGCCTACAGAAGAGACAGAACATACGATGGAAAGGTGGAAAGCTGTTTCTAAAGCGTTTCCTTCAATCGAATTTCCTTGGGATGAAGTCGATAAAGGAGATTGGATTAAGGTGTATCGAAAGCTCATTGGAAGTCAAAAGACCATGCAGGATACAGTAGTCGCTCTATCTAAAGAATTACCAGAAGGGGAAGATTTAGGGGGAACAGAAAGTATATATATATGTTCGTGACGGGGTGATACGAGAAGGAAATTTTGAAACGTTATTAAAGGAAAAGGGGATCATTGAATAAAATAAATTGAAATCAATGGACATCTAATATTAGCCATAAACAAAAGTGAAAGCCAGGCAACTCATTTAAGCCACCTAGCTTTAATACTATCGCTGATACACGCGAACATAATCAACGGCCATGGTGGAAGGGAATGGGGTAGAGCCATCTGGGTTGCCGCCATACCAACCGCCAACAGCAAGGTTGAGAATCAAATAGAACTCTTGGTCAAAGGGTGCGGGGTAAGGGCCTCCAACTGTGTACCAATCGTTTAGTGTCAGGTACAAGTTCCCATCGACGTACCAGCGAATTTCACCTGGCTCCCACTCGACCGCGTACTCATGGTAGTCAGTAGCGTTTGTCCCATTTGGGAAATAGTAATCACCCGCAGAAAATCGATTGTCGGGCCAAGGGCCGCCGTAATGAATCGCTCCTCCGACTTTATGTGGCGTAGCGCCTGCGTTTTCCATAATATCAATTTCGCCTGATGCGGCCCAACCGCCATAACGGTCATGTTGTGGCATCATCCAAAAGGCGGGCCAAAACCCTTGTCCGGCAGGCAAACGCATTCTTGCCTCGAACCGCCCGTATGTTTGGCTAAAGCGGCCATCTGTTAACACTTTTCCTGATGTATAGCCATAGGTACCATATTGGTCGGAAACAGTTTCTTGATGAGCTTCAATAATTAACTCGCCATTCTCCACCCGTACATTTTTCGGGTGATCGCTGTAGTATTGCAATTCTTCGTTTCCCCAGCCAGGCAAATTTGGATAGCCATTTCCAATGTCGTATCGCCACTTGCTCTGGTCAAGAGTATTGCCGTCAAATTCATCGCTCCAGACGAGTCTCCACCCTTCCTGTTCGGCGGAATTTTCTGATGCAGCGACTTTAGATGAAACCCCCATTGCCATCATAGTCACCACAATCAACGTACCAATAGTCTTTTTCATTAGCCATCCTCCTAAAAAGAAAAATGGTGTTAGACTTGGCTGTTATTAAGCTTCTAAGCCCATTATAAAAAAGAACACAATAGAAATCAGTTGGGAAAAAGTAGCTTTTGTTTGCAATGAGAAAAACACGAGTACACGCCCATAGAGGTTTGTTTTTTCTTGGCAAATCTCAATGGTGAAGAGAGACAACTTCCCGCATGAAGAAAAACAGAAAATATAGCAGGCTGTCGCAAACGCCAACAAAGACAACAACCTTATCTGTTAGTCTTCCTGCTCGTCATCAACATATCCACTACTGCCTATAAAGCAGCAATATCTTCTTTAATAAAAGGGACAACGTCTGCTCTCCCGTTTGTGGAGAAACTCATTATTGCTTCCATTAATAGGTTTGCGTCTTTAGTAGCTTTGCCTTTGTAATAAAGCATGAAAGGGCTTTGTTTTCCCTCGTTTTCAAGTTTGTGAATAAGGTTTAATGCTGTTTCGTTGTTATTTCGGATAACATATTGATGAATATGTTCTTCTATTGGAATCGTATTATTTAATTCGAACATTTCGCCGTGCAAATTTTTTATAAATGGAACTTTGTGATATTCCAAGGCTTTAATATAATCCCGTAACTCTGCTTGTTTAGCATGGATAATCGATTTTTTTCTGTAGGCCCAACAGTGCTCTTTATTTTTTTTTGAATACAAGATTGACAATGCATGGTAGCTAGATGCGCGTACAGGTTCTGGTGCAACTTTAATTGAGTGAACTGCTTGTAAATACTCCTCTGCAGTTGATGCATTTCCTTCACCGTATAGTTTTCCCAGCCCCATTAATAAAAGAAGCCTTGAGGCCGTTACGCTTTTTGTGTAGCACGGATTCAATTTCATAAGATCACGTTGCAGTTGGTCGGCAAAAAGTAGGGCATTTCTAACATTGCCTAATTTAAAGTTTGTGGTTAGTTCGATTAATTGTAGGCGCATTCGCGTTATTGGATGTTGCAAACGGCTATATTGATATTTAACTTGTTCCAATGCTTGTTTCAAAGACATCGAACCAGAGAGTACCTGAAAAGTAATTTCATAAACAACAATCCATTCTCGTAAAGACTCTCTTTCTTTATGGAGTGCAAGAAGTTTCTCTAAAAGGTCAAGTTTTTCATAAATAGTCGCATATTCAAAAGCATCACGTATATCATCAACTTGGTTCACGTTAGGGGCATAAACATTCATAATTGAAATTGTGTCTTGGGGACATATATATTTGATCAATAACATCCACTCTTCAAAACGGAAGTAAGATTGTTGTGCTATTTCTTTAATCATGCTTTCTGAACTAAATAGTTCGTGGAGCTTTATATTTTTCTGTGTAAGAAGCAATTCCACCATTTTTCTTGAATAGTTCACCCTACCACCCCTTTAAGCTCTTTAAAGTTGGACTTTTCTACCAATTGATCTTTTTATCAAACTGCGAATTGACCTTTGTCTTATGTTTTCTTGCCCTTTCCTATTTTTCCTGTCTTAATATTAAAAATAGGAGAGAAAACAATATCGATGTTAGGAATTAGCAAGTTTAGGTTAATGCTCGTAGAGACAAAGCGGATGATCATTCTCGATTTATTTAATCAATTTAAAAAAAGCCTCGCCTTTTTGAAAGATACGGTTTGCTCTGTTTGTATATCGCCTAGATGTTGATATAAGCCCGTTTCCTCAAGTGGCTCAACAAGATCTGTTTCATACACAGTTAAGGCATACAGCAAATCGATTTTTTTCAAAAAAGTGAGTCCGTTTAGGGTTTTTAATTGTTTTTACCATTGGATTTTGATAATTGTGTTGAACTGTCTTTTTAGTTTATACGGGATAGAGTTTTTGAGTGATCCTAAGAATAAGGAAGAAAGGAGAGAAACTGATGAATAGAGAAGATGCTCTTATAAAGTGTTTACTTTCTGTGCATAAAACATTGTCAATTTGTTCGAAATGTTTAAATTGCTGTAATGGGAAGGAAAAAGAGCTTTATGCTGAACTTGCTGAGACTTCGGCAGTGATGATAAATAAACTTAGAGATGCAATAAAAAAATAATTGCTATTTTGTTTTTTCGTTTATTTACTCTCTTTTTGAAGTGAAAGGAGGGAGGTAAATGAAAGTTAAAGTTATTTGACTAAAGTGATATGTATTTTGGTTTTATCGGTTAAGTAAAAGAGCACGGTCATTCGGATAAAAATAACTAAATTTATATTTGGAGGTAAAAAATGAGTAGTTGTGGAATTTTTGCTTGCGTTAGTAGGGATCGTTTTTGTAAATGTAATGAACGATGTAATGGTATGTCTCAGTGCTACACATATCAATGTCGCCCATGTGGGAATATACAGCAATGTCGGTATGTAATTAGTCCTACTTGCTATACGAGTAATTGTCGAAATTGTAGTGCTCATACAGGTAGTTGTGGATCTTGTTACATTTAAACTGTTATCAAAAGGAGGAACTCTAAAATGAATAAAAAAGCAAAGGTACAAATTATAGAGACAAAACGAAGGATTTTTAAAACTGTTGAAGAGGCAAATACAGCATCTAATTTTAACATCCTAAATCCTACTTTTATACCTAATGGATATAACCTTTTGCACGTACAACACTTTATCCCGGATAGTAAGGATGAACAATTTAATAAGAATGAGACGGTTATTTTGACTTATATTAACGGGAAAAATACTTTTTTATTTAGACAGGGTCATTTTTCAGGTGCTCAGGTACTTGCTGAAAATGTGCTAAATATATCCGAAAAAAACGAACTAACAGAGCAAAACGTTTTTTGGACTTATGGAAGAGTCTTGATTAAAGACAATCAGAGTTTTGAAGATGCTGAAAAGGGGTGGGATGGATCGGTTCAACAACTAGGTTGGGATAAAGGTGGTCTAGGGTATAGACTTGAGTCCTCAGATTTAAACCTAGACCAATTAATTAAGGTTGCACGATCAGTATTGTAAAGCAATTGTTATATTTTACCCTTGTATATGGTACAATTTGTATAGGAGGGTGATATAGATGCTGAAAAAAAAGAACATTTTGATCTTTGGATCAGCGATTGCTTTTGTTAGTACGTTGCTTGTATTCTCAGCCTCTATTAGTATGTACGGGCAAAGCGAAAACGAGCATCGACTAAGCAAGGGAGAACTTAAGCCAACGACAGGATCTACGCCAAGATTGTTTGAGTTTGAGGAAGACCAGCATGAAAACAAAGTGAACCCTAATGCCGCCGCGGAAAAAGAAGATTTGAGCCCGCAAAAACTTCCCGTCCCTGACCCGAATGAGACAGTGAAACTGTCGCGTTTAGAAAACGACATGTAAGTATGGTTATGAGTCCCTTGAAAAGCGAAAAATGCTTTTCAAGGGGCTCTTTTTTATGAGAAATGGCCGATGTTTAAAAATAACGTCGGAGGATAACCGTGTCACCTTTTAACCAATTGGCTGACTAGCGAACTTCTTGTTTACACCAATCCCGCTCTACTACTCTGGGTAGTTACTTAGTATATAACAATTTGGACATCTTATTGTGGTTTATTACGCAAAAAAAATGAATTCCACATTTTTTTCTTCTTTTTTATATATACTTAGTATATAATGAGTTAGATTGTTAATAGGAGGGGACAGAATGATTAAAGTGAGCAACCTGACGAAAGAATTTATGCAAGGGCAAGAGGCCACACAAGTGTTAAAAGGGGTTGATTTTACTATAAAGGAAGGCGAATTCGTGGCCATCATGGGGCCGAGTGGTTCTGGGAAAAGCACGTTGCTTCAACTGCTAGGTGGACTGGATGTGCCTACTGCTGGGGAAATAGAGATAGACGGAAAACCGTTGCATCAGATGAAGGAAAAAGAGAGAACGATCTTTCGGCGACAAAAGTTAGGGTTTGTGTTCCAAAATTATCAATTGTTGCCTACGTTAACGGTAGAAGAGAATGTCGCATTTCCCCTCCATGCGGACGGTAAGTGGACGAGTGAACATAGCCAAGCGGTCAATGACTTGATTGATTCAGTAGGATTAAAGGGGTTGAACCGCAAACGGGTGAACTTGCTCAGTGGGGGTCAACAGCAACGCGTAGCGATAGCGAGAGCACTTGTTCATAATCCGACTGTTTTGTTGGCAGATGAACCGACTGGAAATTTAGACCGAGCAAAAGCAGAAGAGATACTTGCTTTGTTGTCAACGTTCCACCGAAAGGACAAGCAAACGGTCGTGATGGTAACACATGACATTTTTGCTGCTGGTTTTGCAGACCGCATCATTCTGTTTAGGGATGGGGTCATCGACCAAGTTATTTCAAGGGAGGATCGTGACTATGCTAAATACCTGGCGAATTTCTTGGCGTAATATTACCGACAACAAAAAAAGGTTTTGCTTGACGTTGCTCGCTATTATACTAGGGACGTCTTTTGTAACAGCTATGCTAGTAGCTGATAAAACAACAAATGACGTCTTTGATTACTACGAGCAAATGTATGTCGGCAATGCTGATTATTGGGTATTAAGCGATGAACATACGTATCCTGAAGAAATGATTGCGCCCATCCAAAATGATCCGATTGTCACCCATACATTAGAAGCCCTCGACAAGCACGCTTTTTTTGAGCTTGAGGGCGACCGCTCTTTAAATGAACGGGCTGTAAGAATTACAGGAGTCAGTGACCAAAACAGTCCTTTGCTAAAATTGCCTGTGATAGAAGGGGAACTAGACAATCAAGGATTGGTCGTACCCAAAAGCGTCGCCAATCTTTTAGGGGTAGGGGTTGGCGATACGGTTCGCCTAGCTAATATGGGCGAGGCGCGAGTCTCTGCGATCGTTGAGTATACGCAACTGCTAGCAAGTCCTAATAATTGGGAAATCGCAGAGTCGTCTAGTTTTCGGATTATGGCGCCACTTGATTTATTAAGAGAGTGGACAGGAAACGACCATGCCATTTCCTATATGCGTTTTCAAGTGCAAGGCGACGGCACGGATTTGTTTCAGTCATTGCAACAACAATTTCGAGATACTCAAGTATTTATTCAACCTGTAGTGGCTGATGACTTGCAAAGCAACGATATTGGCGGGCTTTATACATTCTTTTATTTAGTCGCAGGCTTGTCGATGTTTATTAGTGGCTTTATTGTATTTAATGTGATTTATACGAGCGTCATTGAAAGAAGAAAAGAATTTGCGATTATGAAAAGCTTAGGGTACACACAGCGTGCTGTTTCTAAGCTCGTGCTTATGGAAATATTGCTTTTGTCGTTGTTAGGCACGGCAATAGGCGTCCCCCTCGGGGTATGGCTCGGGGATGTATTCATGGAAGTTCTTCTTAGTGTTTTTGAATTTGATATGGTCTATACGCTAAACTGGCAGCTGCCGGCATTGATGGCCATCATCATTGGTGTGCTGTTTCCGATTGCTTTTTCTCTTTTCCCGATTTACCATGCTGGCAAGACGTCGATTTTACTGACGTTAAAAATGGAAACTGAAACGAAACATTCGTCGAGACGGTTGTGGCAACGGGCCGTAGTTGGCGCTGGGCTTCTTTGTTTAGGATTTTTCGACCATCCTGCCGCTTACGCTGCTATTGTAGCTGGTGTGATTCTGTTGTTTCCTTTGCTGTTATTAGGGTTAAACAAACTCCTTAGACCGCTATTGAAACAGCTTTTTCAGTATCCAGGGATCATGGCTACCAACCATATAAGCCAGCAGTTAAATCGCAATGCCAATACAGCGGCGATTCTTGCCATCGGCATGTCGGTTATATTATTGCTTGGCGCAGTCATAAAGTCTGCTCCAGAAGGATTTGAGAACGACATTCGAAACTCGTATGGTGGAGATTTGAAACTAACGTCTGAGGCGCCATGGACAGAGGAAGATCGTGCCAAACTCCTTTCTTATGAAGAGATTACAGCGGTTGAGCCGTTTACAGAAGCAACGCCGATAACGTGGGAAACGATGAGTGGAGAAAGCAGGCAATTTTCTGTTCTTGCTGCTAGCGAAGAGGGCCCTTCCTTATTTGCCGATCCTGATGAGAAGGAGCTCCTTAAACAGTTAAACCAGAACCCATCTATTTTGCTTGGGGAGCGCGCTTTTAAAGAATGGGGAGGACAGATAGGCAAGCATATACAAATGAACACGCCAAACGGCCGACAATCTTTTGAAGTAGTTGGGGTCGTGCAGACGTCCCACTATTCAGGTTATGTCGCTTTTATGGACGAGAGCCACCTTCAGCACGAATTTGGCTGGACCAATAGCTTTGATTTGTTGCTTACTGCCGAGCAGGAAGCGTATAATACGATTCGCGAACAGATATGGTCTGAGTTTGGTGGGCAGCTTTCAAAAGTGGAAACGGTAGAAGATGAAATTCGCTCAACGACGTCAGCGGTGTCCGGCATGAATGAACTGATTTCTGTTATGTTGTTTATGATGATCGGATTAGCGAGTATTGGCACTGCAAATACGTTGGTAATGAATACAATGGAACGGATAACGGAGATTGGGACGATGCGTGCACTTGGCTTCACCAAGCAACAAGTTCGAAAAATGATCATGGCTGAAGGATTCTTGATTGGTTTAGCAGGCGTGGTGATAGGGATGGCTATTGGTGTATTATTAATTTTTGTCACCAGTCAATCTGAAATAATGGAAGGCTTTATGTCTTTTCAGTTGCCTGTTGGCAATATGGTCTTAGCTCTAATTGCCGGAATTGGGTTAAGCCTTGGTGCAGCCTGGATATCTAGCCACAGTGCAAGTAAAATGGATATACAGTCATCTCTTAAAGAAGGGTGATCGTTTGTCAGTTAAATATGGGATTTTAACATTATTGTTCCAGCAACATCGCCATGGATACGAATTGAAAATAGAACTCGATTCGCTATTGGGGATTAAAGGAAAGATCAATCCGGGCCAAATTTATACGACCCTTGATCGCTTAATTCGGGATCAACTCGTTTCCTCTCCCGGGTCGGATGAGCAGGAACGGAAGTTATTCGCGTTGGAGCCTGCCGGTGAAAAAGAGCTACAAAAATGGTTGCTGGAACCAGTAACGTACGATTCAACAAAAGATGATTTTTTCTTTAAATGGAGTTGTGCACGGAAAATCGAATTTGCCCAAGAAAAGAACATGTTGGAACAACAAAAAGCATTAGTGATTAAAGAAGTCATGGAGTTAACGAAATTAAAAACAACGTTTTTGCTTGAAGGCGACGAAAACAAGTACTTATTAATTACAGGCATGTTGCTGCATTTAGAAGCAGACTTGAACTGGATTAACCAAGTCGCGAATCGAAGTTTTTCGTAAAAAGTGGGTGGATGGTCTTCCGATCAACCTCTTTCTTAGGGGGAGAGTCTAAAACGGCAAATGCCGCTACAATGCCTTTTTGATAAGCTCCGTTTGCGTTTAGGCCAAATCGCCGGTATAATAAGGATACAAAGACATAGGATAAAAAAGGCCTGGTGCGCGAACACCGAGGCCAGCGGCAATTGAATGCCCTAAAGGGGCGTTCGCCTAAGTGATTCCAATAACCACTCTAGCTTCCCGGGCTTAGGAGTGGTTATTTGTCTTTCTTATACGACAGTATGGCAACGAGTAGGTTTGCTGCTGCAAACGTGACAACTAGCGTTTCAAATACTGTCAAGGCCTCACCCCCTTTCGTTAGCAAAAACATGCAAGGGGGCGAACGACCACTCCAAAGCCTTATTCAATTGCCTTGTTTTATTATACCATATTTAAAGATATGAGAACATAAGTTCGCGTAAGTAGGTATTGATTAAGAGATTTGACTTTAAAATAACTTCAAAAATTGGATAGTAGGAGATGGTTTATAATTGAAGATAGGAGTGAGGAAACGATGGTTATTAGGGAGATGAAGGAAAATGATAAAGCTCAAATTGTCCCATTAGCCGTCCGTTTGAACAGGACGGATGTGGTTGGCGTCAATGATTTCACATCATTCAGACGAAAACAAGAAACGTTGCTAAATGAAACATTAACCGATCCATCGTTTACGATCTATGTCGCCAAAGAAGAAGAGGCGGTTGTCGGGTATATTGCTCTTCGCGAACACATGCATTATTTTACAGAGGAAAAGCAAGGGTATGTGGCTGCTCTTGTGGTTGCTAGTGAGCATGAGGGAAAGAATGTTGGCAAAAGGTTATTAGCAAAAGGGGAGCAATGGGCCAAGGATCATGGCTATACATACTTGAAATTAGATGTTTTTGGAGCAAATAAGCGTGCTATTTCTCTTTATCAAAAGGCCGGCTATCAAGTAGAAACATGCTCGATGATCAAGGAACTTAACAGGGATGGCGTGTAATGGTTTCATAGTGATTCATGTTGCGAATGCCCTCAAGAATGTACGCTATTTTGAGCCTTGTCTTAATTTGTTAGTTAAAGTCGGATATCGCTTAAAGGGTAAAACGACGAAAAATCGTGTATGATAGAGAAAGAACGGCAGGGAGGTTTCGCTCATGTTGCCAATGCTGCAACAAATCCAAGTGAATTATCATGCGCTCAGCGCTGCGGAGAAACGTATTGCTGATTATGTGATGAGCGCGCCAGAAGAACTTGCCAATATCCATATTAAAGACTTGGCGGCAAAATGCAGTGTTTCTGTAGCGACAATCACCCGTTTTTGCCGAAAAGTCGGAGCCGCCAATTTTGTTGAATTTAAAATGTCGGTGAGAGACAGCATTCGAACAGAAGAAGAGGGCGGAGAACTAATCGCTGAAATGGAGTCGATTTACAAAGCGATTATTGGCGGAAGTCGGGAACTGATAAATCAGGACGACATTGTCCAAGCGGCTACATTGCTTGAGAACGCGAACCGGATTGAAATTTATGGAATCGGTAGTTCAGGCTTGTCTGGTCAGGAAATGAAGTTTCGGCTAATGCGGATGGGGATGCGCGTTGACTGCCATATCGATTCCCATACAATGGTGATGAACGCCTCGCTTTTGACAGCGGCTGATGTGGTTCTCGCCATTTCAAATTCTGGCCATACCGTTGATATTCAGGAAGCGGTAGCGTTAGCCAAAGAAAATGGGGCAACGGTCATTTTGTTGACGAACCATGAACATACGCCATTAAGCGAAATGGCAGACTTGCTGCTATTAAGTTTCAGCCCTAAACCTTTTTACGCCCGTGGCTTTCTCAACGCCCAGCTCTCCATCGTCCACGTGCTTGATTTAATCAGCCTTGTACTCGCCCAAAATGAAGAACGAGCAAAAGCGCGCCGAAAAACACTTCACGCGCTCAGCCAATTAAAAAAGATCTAGTAGCCGCTGCTATAAACAAAACGCCTTTGAGATCATTCCCAAAGGCGTTTTGTCTATAACTGAATTTTACTGCAAGGCTTCCACAAACGTCTTTGTGATTTGCTGAGGGCGGGTAATCGCTCCACCGACAACAACGCTGTGGGCGCCTGCTTTAAGAGCACATTTGGCAAGGGCAGGAGTGTTCATTTTTCCTTCTGCGATGACTGGCGCTTTCACCGCTTGGACCATCTCTTTTAAAAGAGCAAAATCATTGTCTGACGCCGACGCGCCAGCGGTATAAGCGGTATAGCCGACTAATGTCGTCGAGATGCAGTCAAAGCCAAGGCGGTCTGCTTCGATTGCTTCTTCCAACGTAGAAACGTCCGCCATAAGGGCAACGGACGGATACTGGTTGCGGATTGCTGCTACCATTTCCGCCAGCGATTGCTTAGGGCGTTTTTGTTTGGTCGCATCCATGGCAATCATGTCCACGTTGGCTTCCATTAATTCGTCCACTTCCGTCATTGTCGCCGTAATATAAACGTCGCTTCCTGGATAATGGCGCTTCACAATTCCGATGACAGGCAAGTCGACCGTTGATTTGATTTCAAGTATGTCTTCTTTCGAATTGGCGCGAATTCCTGAAGCGCCGCCTTGTTTAGCGGCGAGAGCCATGCGCCCCATAATAAAGGAAGAATGAAGCGGTTCTTCTTCTAATGCTTGGCAGGAAACGACCAGTTTGTTTTTCATTTTTTTTAACACAGCATGCATGTCATTTATCTCCTAACAGTTCATCAACTTCATTACGAATGACCGTCACTTCCGGTCCGTAGATCACTTGTACGCCATTGCCGTTAACAATAACACCTTTGGCGCCTGTTGCTTTGAATTGATCTTTATCGACTTTCTCACCATCTTGGACACTAACGCGAAGGCGGGTAGCGCAGGCATCAACATCTTTAATGTTTGCCGCAGCCCCGAGAGCAGCGACGATGGCGGTGGCTCTCTCTGTGCCAGATACAGTTTGTGCAGTGATTTCCTCGTCTTCTCGGCCTGGCGTCTTGTAATTGAATTTCCTAATCATAAAGCGGAACGTGAAATAGTAAAGGAAAAACCAGACAATGCCAATAAGCGGGACAAACACCCAATTGGTTTTATCGTTGCCTTGAAGCACGCCGAACAACATAAAATCGATGAAGCCGCCAGAAAATGTCTGCCCGATTGTAATCGAAAAGATGTGGGCGAGCATAAAGGCGAGACCATCAAAAAAGGCATGGACGACATAAAGAGCAGGAGCAATGAACAGGAATGAGAACTCAATTGGCTCAGT
Source organism: Shouchella rhizosphaerae (assembly GCF_900142675.1). Classification (GTDB taxonomy): domain Bacteria; phylum Bacillota; class Bacilli; order Bacillales; family Bacillaceae_D; genus Shouchella; species Shouchella rhizosphaerae. The sequence goes on from NZ_FRBS01000007.1 coordinate 94,165, forward strand.
AATGCCTGTCAAAAAGGAAGTGAGCCCTGCTGAGAGTAAAAGGCCAGCAACGATCTTTTTGTTTTTAGGTTTTGCTGTGTGGTAAATGGCTAAGCATGCACCGAGCAAACCGAACATCATCGTAATAAAACGCCCGGACATAAAGCGAGACGTGCCTTCGTAGAATTGAGTCACGCTTGGATCAGCGAGCTGTGCGAAGAAAATTCGCTGTGTGCCTTCGACAAGTGTGCCATCGACAATCATCGAGCCGCCAAGGCTTGTTGTCCAAAATGGCATGTAAAAAATATGGTGCAAGCCAAATGGCCCTAACAAACGTAGAATAAAGCCGTATAAAAATGTTCCAATATAGCCGGTCATTTCTACTAAAGAACCGAGCGAGAAAATGCCTTGTTGAATAAAGGGCCATACATAAAACAATAGGACACCAAGAACCATCGCAACGACAGAGGTAATAATCGGAATAAAACGGGAGCCGCCAAAGAAACCAAGAAAACGAGGGAGCTCAATTTTATAGTAACGTTTATGGAGAACATACGCCATAATTCCGACGAGTACACCGCCAAAAACGCCTGTTTCCAGTGTTTGAATGCCTACGCTCATTCCTTGGCCGACATCAGCAAGAGAGTCCTCCGCGAGCGTGCCGGTAATCGTTAGCATGGCATTAATCGTCGCATTCATAACAAAGTAGCCGATAACGGCGGCAAGGCCGACGGTGCCTTTATCGGCCCGTGCTAGTCCGACCGCAAGGCCGATCGCAAATAAAAGCGGAAGATTAGCAAAGACAATGTTTCCTGCTGAGCTCATGATCGTAAACAAGCCTTGCAAAAACGGCTGGTCCAAAAACGGATAAGCAACCAGCGTATTCGGGTTGCTTAAAGCGCCGCCAATGCCTAATAGTAAACCAGCGGCAGGTAACACGGCGATGGGAAGCATAAACGATTTACCGAACCGTTGTGCCTTTTCAAAGAAAACACTCATCATTTTCACTCCTTATAGGTAAATTATTTACAAAGATTATATAGTTGTTTTCCTAATTTGGCAATGGAAATAAATGAAAGCGGTTTGACTCTTTCATAGATGAATGAGAAGAGAGGTATTTGCTAAATTCATTTTTCCTCAGCTTTAAACGATTTATCCCTCACTTCTAACATCTGTACGTTGAATACATGAGTAGAGGTCACTGCGACTGTTTCCAGTTAGCGAGAAAATAATATAGAGTGCATTTTTCTGTTTCTTCTGCGGTTTTTGCTATAATGGAAAGAAATAAACCAAATCGGTGAAGGGATTGCAAAATATGAAACAAGAGATCATTGACCGCTTTACTCGCTATGCCAAAGTGGACACACAATCAACAGAGGCGAGCAATACTGTTCCGACAACAGAAGGACAATTGGAACTAGGCCGCATCCTTGTAGAAGAGTTGAAAGCGCTTGGCTTAACAGAAGTGACGATGGACGATAATGGCTATGTGATGGCGACATTGGAAAGCAATACGAATAAGGAAGTCCCGACTATTGGCTTTCTTGCTCATCTTGATACGGCAACGGAATTTACAGGCAAAAACGTTAATCCGCAAGTGCACGAGTACAATGGCGGTGACATTGAGCTTGGCCATGGCTACGTGCTCTCGCCTAAGCAATTCCCAGAATTAGCAGGGTACGAAGGCCATACGTTGATTACCACAGACGGAACCACGCTGCTTGGCGCTGACGACAAAGCCGGGATTGCCGAGATAATGACAGCAATGGATTATTTGATTAAGCATCCAGAAATAGAGCATGGGAAGATTCGTGTTGCCTTTACGCCAGATGAGGAAATTGGACGGGGACCGGCTCATTTTGATGTTGATGCTTTTGGCGCTGCCTTTGCTTATACGCTTGATGGCGGACCTTTAGGTCAATTCCAATATGAGAGTTTCAACGCGGCGGCAGCAAAAGTTAGCTTTTATGGCGTTAGCACTCATCCGGGAACGGCCAAAAATAAAATGGTGAATGCGATCAAGCGGGCGATCGAATTCCATTCACAGCTTCCAGCGAACGAAGCGCCAGAATTCACGGAAGGCTATGAAGGCTTTTACCACTTGCTTTCAATGGAAGGCAATGCTGATTTTGCTGAACTCCACTATATTATTCGTGATTTTGACCGTCAGCAATTTGCAAATAGGAAAGCAAAAATGGAGGCCATTGCCTGGGAAATGCAAGAAAAGCATGGAAAGGGAAAAGTATCCATTGAGCTTCGTGACCAATATTACAATATGCGTGAAAAAATCGAGCCACAGAAGGAGATAGTCGAGGTTGCGTTGGAGGCGATGGAGAAGCTTGGCATTGACCCGAAAGTAGGGCCGATTCGTGGCGGCACCGATGGCTCGCAACTTTCTTATAAAGGGTTGCCTACACCGAACATTTTTACTGGAGGAGAAAACTACCACGGCCGCTATGAATATGTGTCAGTAGACAATATGGAAAAAGCAGTCCATGTGATTGTCAATATCGCCAATCTTGTTGCTCAGCGGGCAAAATAAGTGATGCCGCCTGATGACGGGGAAGTACTTCTATAAGCAAAATCGCTGTTTGAGGCGAAGGCTGTGTGGAGAAAGGCCGTTAGAAAACAAGACAAGCACTGCGGAGCAATGGAACCGTGCGGCTGATGCTTGCGGTACTTATCGTCTTGTATATCAGGCCTTGCCTACCTTGAACAAGATACGTATGATCATATTCATCTAGAAAACAACATATTATTCCGGAATGTCTGTACAGTGATGTGATGGAAACCAAAGCTTAAAAACCAATCAAATATAGAATCGTTGAAAAATGCCGTTCGGATCGATAAGATCCGAGCGGCGTTTTTTGTTGGGTTAGAACGGTTCATACCGCAAAACAAGGGAGTTCACGAAGCAATATAGGCGTTTCCCTAATAGGAGCAGCCGCGGTGGATTCTTCATAATAAAGGTATACGAATGGACGACGCATTGATTCCCCGCCAATCATCGTCATTCAAGCACAAGGAGTTGAAGCGTCCTATGAAACGAAACAAGGGATTGACATTCTTTAAAAAAGTAGAAAGCTATTCGGACAATTGGTCCATTCTCGAGGAGAAGAGCCGGGAATGGGAGGATATGTACCGAAACCGGTGGTCCCATGACAAGGTGGTCAGAACCACCCATGGGGTTAACTGTACCGGCTCCTGCAGCTGGAAGGTGTTTGTGAAGAGTGGCATCATTACGTGGGAAAACCAGCAGATTGATTATCCTTCCTGCGGGCCGGATATGCCTGAATTTGAACCGCGAGGCTGTCCAAGGGGAGCCTCATTCTCCTGGTATGAGTACAGTCCGTTGCGCGTGAAATATCCTTATATGCGTGGACGGCTATGGCGGCTCTGGAAAGAGGCCCTTAAGCAGCACGATGATCCAGTCGCCGCTTGGGCAAGCATTGTGGAGGATCCCGAGAAGGCTAACTCATACAAGCAGGCACGAGGAAAGGGCGGCCATGTCCGCGTATCCTGGCAGGATGCGACACAGCTAATCTCCGCCCAGTTAATCTATACGATACGCAAATACGGTCCAGACCGGATAGCCGGATTCACGCCGATTCCGGCAATGTCGATGATCAGCTATGCCTCAGGCTCTCGCTTTATTTCTCTGCTGGGAGGCGAGATGCTTAGCTTTTATGATTGGTATGCCGATCTTCCGCCTGCTTCTCCGCAAATTTGGGGAGAGCAAACCGATGTGCCAGAATCGAGCGACTGGTATAACGCCGGCTACCTTATTATGTGGGGGTCGAATGTACCGCTGACACGCACGCCAGATGCCCATTTCATGACCGAGGTACGCTATAAAGGAACCAAGGTAGTTTCTGTTGCTCCAGATTACGCCGAAAACGTTAAATTTGCTGATAACTGGCTGGCGCCGAATCCTGGAACTGATGCAGCGATTGCTCAGGCAATGACTCATGTTATTTTGAACGAATATTATCATAAACGCCAGGAGCCGATGTTCCTGGATTATGCGAAGCAGTATACAGATATGCCTTTTCTAATTTTGTTAGAGGAGTTTGAGGACGGCTATAAAGCAGGGCGCTTCCTCCGGGCAAGTGATCTCGGGGAAACGTCCCCTCATGCGGAATGGAAGCCAGTTCTTATTGATGAAACAACAGAAGAAGTTTTGGTGCCTAACGGGACGATGGGACAGCGCTGGGAAGAGGGGAAACAGTGGAACCTCATTTTGGAGCGCGAGGACGGTTCGGTGATATCGCCTGCACTCTCGGTGGAACCCCATGGAGAGGCGTTTCAAACGATTTATTTTCCGTTCTTTGATAACGCAGGCAGCGGCACATTTAAACGGGTGATTCCCGTCCGAACGATCCAGTTGGCCGATGGAACGAAACGTCTGGCAGCAACTGTGTACGACTTAATGCTGAGCCAGTACGGCATCCAGCGTATCGGAAGCGAGTGGGAGGCTGATGGCTATGAGGATGAAACCTCGAAGTACACGCCTGCTTGGCAGGAGAGCATCACTGGTGTGAAAGCCTCCGTTGTCGTACAAATTGCCCGGGAATTTGCCCAGAATTCTTTGGATACAGGTGGACGCTCCATGATCATTATGGGAGCTGGGATCAATCACTGGTTCAACAGCGACACAATCTACAGAGCCATTCTGAATTTGGTTATCCTTACCGCATCTCAAGGCGTCAATGGAGGCGGGTGGGCCCATTATGTCGGTCAAGAAAAATGCCGCCCAATCGAAGGCTGGTCAACTGTAGCGTTTGCGAAAGATTGGCAGGGGCCACCGCGGCAACAAAACGCGACTTCCTTCTTCTACTTTGCCACCGATCAATGGAAGTATGAGGAGATGGACACCGAATCGTTGAAATCGCCTACTGGTGGCGAAACTCGGTACACCCATCCTGCCGATTACAACGTTCTGGCTGCAAGGCTTGGCTGGCTCCCGTCCTATCCTCAGTTCAACAAGAGCAGTCTAGCGTTTGCAGAGGAGGCGAAGCAGCAAGGAAAAACAAACAACGAGGACATCGTCAAGCATGCTTATGAGCAAATCGTCTCTGGCAAAACCACATTTGCGGCCGAGGATCCCGATGCACCGGAAAATTTTCCGCGCACGATGTTTGTATGGCGGTCTAACCTAATTTCCAGCTCGGCTAAGGGGCAGGAATATTTTATGAAACATCTGCTAGGCACGTCGGATAATTTGCTCTCTTCTCCGAACGAGGAGCAAAAGCCAGAGGAGATGGTCTGGCGGGAAGAAGCAGTCGGCAAGCTAGACCTGCTAGTTGCGCTTGATTTTCGCATGACTGCAACGCCGATTTATGCCGATATCGTCCTGCCTGCAGCAACTTGGTACGAGAAGACGGATCTCTCTTCAACCGATATGCATCCGTTCGTCCATCCGTTTAATCCGGCCGTTGATCCTCTGTGGGAATCGCGCTCAGACTGGGATATTTACAGAACCCTTGCCAAGACCTTTTCAGAAATGGCCAAAGACCACCTCCCCGGCGTACACAAAGATTTGGTCGCTACGCCGCTCGCCCATGATTCTGCGAGTGAAATTGCCCAGCCTTATGGCGTCGTCAAGGATTGGCGCAAGGGCGAGATTGAAGCGGTGCCTGGCAAAACGATGCCGAATTTGACGATTGTGGAACGGGACTATACACAAATTTATAACAAATATATTTCGCTTGGCCCAGGACTGGCCAACGGCAAGGTAGGGGCGCACGGCGTCAGCTTCCCGGTGGCCGAGGAATACGAGGAACTGAAGCGGATCAACGGCATCTATGAGGACGACACGATTAAGCAGGGACTGCCGAAATTGTATACGGCACGTCATGCGGCTGAAACCATATTGACGCTATCATCAGCCACCAACGGCCGTGTATCCCAGCGTGCCTGGGAGGCGCTCGAACAGGATACCGGCGTCCAACTTGCAGATATTTCAGCGGATCGGTCAGCGGAGCGGATTACGTTCCAAAGCATCACGGCCCAGCCACGGGAGGTTATCCCAACACCGGTGTTTACCGGATCCAATAAGATGGGAAGAAGGTATTCCCCATTTACGACCAATATTGAACGCTTGGTACCTTTTAGGACATTGACTGGCAGACAACATTTTTATATCGATCATGAGATTTTTCTGCAATTCGGCGAAGCGCTGCCAGTGTACAAACCGACGTTGCCGCCGATGGTATTCGGGCCTCGCGACAGGCAGGTGGATGGCAGCGACGAAACGCTCGTGCTGCGTTATTTAACACCACATGGGAAGTGGAATATCCACAGCACGTATCAGGATAATCTGCACATGCTGACACTATTCCGGGGCGGGCCGACAGTATGGCTGAACAATGAAGACGCTGCTGCTCATCACATTCAGGACAACGACTGGCTCGAGGTATACAACCGAAATGGAGTGGTCACAGCCAGAGCTGTCGTTAGCCATCGGATGCCAAAAGGGACGATGTTTATGTACCATGCCCAAGACAAACATATTTACGTCCCAGGCTCCGAAATTACGAAAAACCGCGGCGGTAGTCACAATGCCCCGACTCGGATCCACGTGAAGCCGACACAAGTAGTCGGGGGCTATGCCCAACTGAGCTATGGATTTAATTACTACGGACCGATCGGAAACCAACGGGATGTGTACGTGGCTGTTCGCAAAATGAAAGAGGTGGATTGGCTTGAAGATTAAAGCGCAAGTGGCCATGGTGATGAATTTAGATAAATGCATTGGTTGTCATACTTGCAGCGTGACTTGCAAGAGTACGTGGACCAACCGACCAGGGGCCGAGTATATATGGTTCAACAATGTCGAGACAAAACCGGGCATCGGATACCCGGTTCGCTGGGAGGATCAGGAACAATACAAAGGGGGCTGGACACTTAAGAACGGCAAGTTGGAACTGAAATCTGGCAGCAAGTTGTCCAAAATCGCCCTTGGCAGCATTTTTCACAATCCTGATATGCCGGAAATGAAGGATTACTATGAACCGTGGACTTACAACTATGAACATTTGACAAACGCTGGGGAGAAGAAGCATCAGCCAGTAGCCCGTCCGAAATCGGCAGTGACCGGGGACACGATGGATCTAGAGTGGGGACCCAATTGGGAGGATGATCTTGCGGGAGGCCACGTAACAGGCCCCCGCGATCCGAATATCGAAAAGATCGAAGAAGAAATCAAGTTCAACTTTGAGCAAACGTTTATGATGTATTTGCCACGGTTGTGCGAACACTGCCTCAATCCGAGCTGTGTCGCTTCCTGCCCGTCAGGGGCGATGTATAAGCGCGATGAGGATGGAATTGTACTAGTTGACCAGGAAGCTTGCCGGGGCTGGCGGTACTGTATGACAGGCTGTCCTTACAAAAAAGTGTATTTCAACTGGAAAACGAATAAAGCGGAGAAATGTACATTTTGCTTTCCAAGAATCGAAGCCGGTTTGCCGACTGTCTGCTCCGAAACGTGTACTGGACGGATCCGCTATCTCGGCGTGCTGCTCTACGACGCCGATCGTGTACAAGAAGCGGCTTCCGTAGCGAATGAGCAGGATTTGTACCAGTCTCAGTGTGATTTGTTTCTTGACCCGAACGATCCGGCCATTATTGCCCAGGCCCGGGCAGATGGGCTTCCTGAGGAATGGATCGAAGCGGCACAGCAGTCGCCTGTGTATAAGCTGGCAATTGAATACAAGCTGGCATTTCCACTTCATCCAGAGTACCGGACGCTGCCGATGGTCTGGTATGTACCGCCGCTCAGCCCGATCATGAATCTATTTGAAGGCAAGGATTCGATCGGGAACCCAGATTTAATATTCCCTGCGATCGAGGAGATGCGCACGCCGATTCAGTATTTAGCGAACTTGCTTACGGCCGGGGATACCGAGACGGTAAAGGGAGCGCTTCAGAAAATGGCCATGATGAGATCGATGATGCGGGCCGTCTCCTCTGGCGCTGACTTTGACGAACGTCGCTTAACACGGGTGGGGCTCACTTCAACTCAGGTGAAAGAAATGTATCGTTTGCTGGCAATTGCCAAATATGAAGATCGGTTTGTCATCCCTACTTCGCATAAGGAGGCGTACATGGATGTGTATCGCTCCCAAGGGGATGAAGGCTTTGGGCTCGGTTGCACGGGCTGCGGCCCAGAGGGCTTTGGTGGCAAAAGCGGCAAAGAGATGTATGAAGAAAATTTCTACGGGGGGATTTGGCGTGATTGATCTTGAGAAGCTACATGAGCAGAAGTCACGATTCGCCTTTTTTGCCCGCCAGCTTATGTACCCAGAGAAGTTGGATTTTCATCCTGATGTGTGGACGGAAGCGCTGACTGCCGGACACCCGGCCCATCCTTCACTCCAGAAATACTGGCATCTCATGCAAAATTACAGCTTCGAGCAGATCGAAGAGATGTATGTGCAGACGTTTGATTTTCAAAAAGACACAACCTTGTACATGACCTTTTACAAATATGAGGACAGCCGGGAGCGGGGAGCGCTCCTCGTACGGCTCAAACAAGCATATGAGCTGTTTGGCCTTGCGATCGAAGGCACCGAACTCTCAGATTACTTGCCGCTCATGTGTGAATTTCTGTACGCCGCCCCTTGGCAGGGCCATGAGCAGCAAGCTGCAAGCAGCCTGGATTTGATGCTGGCGGTAATGGAGGATGGAACTTATCATTTGCTAAATGCTTTAGAAAAAGCAGACAGCCCTTATTTTCATCTCATTAAGGGACTGCGGGAAACGTTTAAGGTATGCGTTATACAGGAGGCTCCAGGCAAATGAGTATAATGGATCCGTTTTTGTGGGTGATTTACCCTTATATATGTTTCTCTGTTTTTGTGGTCGGACATATCTACCGGTATCGAACAGACCAGTTTAACTGGACGGCGAAGTCGAGCGAGTTTGTTGAGAAAAAAAGACTAAGGGCAGGCAGCCTGATGTTTCACTTAGGCATCATCCCGGTCATTATGGGCCATGTGGCAGGACTGGGCATACCCCAGTCCTGGATGGAGGCAGTCGGTGTGAATGAACATCTATACCATATCGGAGCCGTATATATAGGCAGCGCGTTCGGATTTTTAACTCTTGCTGGCATGGTCCTGCTTACTTTTCGACGATTTACGATGAAAAATGTGCGCCAGCTCAGCTCCGCCTCGGATATGATCGTAAATGTCCTGCTGCTGTTTATTGTAGCGGTAGGCATGTACAGCACCCTTGTCACCAATGCTCTGCAGCCGGACTTCAATTACCGGGAGACGGTGTCGGTCTGGTTTCGCCAGCTTTTTCTCTTCCGGCCGGACGCGGGCTTAATGATAGACGTGCCGCTGTCATTTAAAATTCATATTACTGCTGGCTTGCTCATTTTTGCGTTGTGGCCGTTTACTAGACTTGTCCATGTATGGAGTGTGCCGTTGAATTATATCGGCAGACGATATATCCTTTATAGAAAGCACCGTAAAATATGAACGTAGCTAAGAGAAGGCTAAAGCAGCCTTCTTTTCTACGCCAGAGGAGTTATAGTTATGACAATGGCGGATCTCCCTTCAATCAATTATCAACAGGAGATTGACGACATCCGGAAGAGATGGAAGTTTGACTTTGTATCTCTAGCTCTCGTCCAGCCGGCCGAAGATCGGTTTGTATTAACGTGGCAGTATGTGTCCGGGAACATGAATGACCGGTACAAGCGGATTGTGCTCCATTCAGGCAAAGGCGTTGCCGGGATCGTTTTTAAAACAGGAAAAGCAATACTGCTCCAAAATGTGAACAGCGATATCGGCACAAGGGACTTGTTCAATTATCCTATTATTGTGTCAGAACAGTTGAAAAGCCTCGGGGCGTTGCCGCTATGGGAAGGGGCGCGTGTCGTTGGCGTGCTGTTAGTCGGCTTTCGCAAGGAGAATGTTTTAAATCAACCATCGTTTGCGAGCTTCCAAGAAAGCTTAGGCTCGACGTTTGGAGCTTTTCAGATCAGGGAGGTGTCACAGCCTTGAAAACGATGACCGGGGAACACTTGAGCGAATTGATGAACAAGCTGTACCGGAATAGCATGGAGGCTATGATCTTCATCGATGAAGAAGGCAACGTGATTGATATGAATCCCGCGGCGGAGCAGATTATTGACCCGCAAGTCATTAGGCGAATTCGCGCCGGAACTGACGAATCGTTCTGTCAAACTTGCAAAGGCTACACGGATGAACAAGAACTGATCTCTTGTGCCAATTGCTACCTCGATTATCCCCAAGGAGAGTTTTCCTCCTTTCAATTGTTTCTTAAGACAAAGGATGGGGCTGTCGTTCCGTTTGCCGCGAGCTACCATACGATTGACGAGGAAGCTGGCGTGCGGGTGCTCATGTTGCTGGATCTGACGAAGCAGCAGAAAACGCAGGAGATGCTACAGCGCAATCATATGCTTAAATATGTCATTAAAGCACAGGAGGACGAGCGTAAGCGGATTTCTCGGGAGCTTCATGACAGCGTAGCCCAGGAACTGTTAAGCTCACTCGTCGACCTGCGTGTTGTCAAATATATGGATGTCGGGGAAGATGTGCTGAAGAAGCTCCAGCATACCGAGCAATCTTTGACACGGCTGCTCGATGACATCCGCCATTTAGCGGTGGAGCTGCGCCCCTCTTCGCTAGATGATCTCGGGCTGGAAGCAGCCTTTCGCTCCCATTTTAAGTGGATGGAGAAAAATTACGGACTGCTGGTGAAGTTTTCCGCAGAGCTTGCCGCAGCTCGCTATGGAAGCGAAATTGAGACGGTCGTTTATCGTGTATGTCAAGAGGCCGTGCTTAACGCCTTGAAGTATGCAGAAACTGATGAGGTCTACGTGCGGCTGTGCGAGGAGCACGGTCAGCTTCAACTGGTGGTTAGAGATGAGGGCGTGGGATTTGATATGGTCATTAACGAAGCAAAGGGAACTGGACTCGGTTTGTATGGAATGCGTGAGCGGACCGAGCTGGTGGGCGGTCAGTTTACGATCCACTCCGCCGTGGGCGAAGGGACTACTGTTCAGCTAAGCATCCCGCTGCCGAAGATAAAGGAGAAACGGGAGGTGGAGGCATGAAAATTGTCATTGCAGACGATCATGCTGTTGTTCGAAGCGGGTTTTCTATGATTTTGAACTATCAGCCGGATATGGAGGTGGTAGCCACCGCAGCCGATGGCCTGGAAGCCTACGCAATGGTGGCAAGGCATCGTCCAGATGTGCTGCTAATGGATTTAAGCATGCCCCCCGGGGAAAGTGGGCTCATTGCCACAGGCAAAATCAGCAGCGAGTTTCCAGATACGAAAATTATTATTTTGACCATGTATGATGACGAGGATTACTTGTTTCATGTCCTGAAGAATGGAGCAGCAGGGTATGTGCTCAAAAACGCGCCTGATGACGAACTTCTATCGGCCATACGAACGGTTCATTCTGGTGGCACTTATATTCATCCTCAAATGGCTACTTCTTTGGTCCGGGAATTCATAAAAAAAGACAGCGAAAGGGCCGAGCAAGATCTGTTCAACGGCTTGTCCCAGCGAGAGGTTGAAATATTGCCGTTGATTGCAAAAGGCTTTGGGAACAAGGAGATTGCCGAGAAGCTGTATGTATCCGTCAAGACCGTCGAGGCGCATAAGGCTAAAATCATGGAGAAGCTTAACCTGAAGAGCCGGCCGGAGTTGGTTGAATATGCGTTGAAGAAAAAACTGCTAGATTTTTAGAGCCGTGTGCTACACGGCCATTTATTATGTTAGGGATTAGCAGAATCTTCGTTTATCTACTTCTTTTTAAAGGGCTTTAGGGAGTCTGTTGATAAGATCATAGGGAAGTTCCTTGGTAAGAATCAGGGAACTTCCCTATTATGTTTGTGAATAAATTCACTTAAAATAAGAGACGGGGATCAAGCGCAAGAGCCATTCATTATGCACAGAAAAGGTGATGAGAATGATCAATAAGCTGCAGCTACCGCTGCAAACGATGAATCTAGTACTAGGGTTTATGGTGTGGGTAATCATCTCGGCGCTGTTGCCCTTTATACAGGAAGATATTGCAATTCCCGCCGATCGGGTTGCTATCTTAACCGCAATCCCTGTTGTTCTTGGATCGGTTCTACGGATTCCTCTCGGCTATTACGCCAACGTCGTGGGCGCGCGAATGGTGTTTATCACTAGTTTTATTCTGCTATTGTTTCCGGTTTACTTTATCAGCATCGCGACAAGTTTTACCCATCTCGTGGTCGGGGGATTGTTTCTTGGTATCGGAGGAGCGGTGTTTTCGGTGGGGGTCACTTCGTTACCTAAATACCATCCGAAGGAAAAGCTAGGTCTAGTAAACGGCATATATGGAATGGGCAATTTGGGGACGGCGATCACGACATTTGCAGCGCCAGTCATTGCTACGCAGATCGGCTGGTCAGCTACCGTCCAACTATACTTAATTTTGCTGCTGGTATTTGTTGCCCTAAACGCCGTCTTCGGCGACCGCAAAGAAACGAAAGTCAAAACCCCGATTATGGAACAGGTCAAGGGTGTATATAAAAACGACAAATTATGGTATTTCTCACTCTTTTATTTCATTACGTTTGGCTCTTTTGTGGCCTTCACTGTCTATTTGCCGAATTTTTTGGTCAGTCACTTCGAGCTGCCGAAAGTGGATGCAGGGCTGCGGACCGCAGGCTTTATCTTGATTGCAACGTTTCTCCGTCCCGTTGGAGGGTGGCTTGCCGATAAATTCAAGCCTTTGTTTTTGCTAATGGGGGTATTTATCGGTATGACATTGGCGGCGGTGGTGCTGGCGTTTTCCCCATCACTCGCTTTGTATACGGTTGGATGTCTGACGATAGCCGTTTGTGCAGGTCTTGGCAACGGCATTATTTTTAAGTTGGTGCCGTTTTATTTTAATAAACAAGCAGGCATTGTCAATGGAATCGTATCGATGATGGGCGGTTTGGGTGGATTTTTCCCGCCGTTGATGCTCTCGTTCATCCATTCAGTGACAGGTCAATACTCGATTGGATTCATGGCTTTATCGCAGGTTGCGCTCGCCAGCTTTGTGCTAGTCGTATGGATGTATTATCAGGACAAATTGACTGTTGCTTCCCAAGTGTTCAACTCGACTGGTCAAGGCATTTTGGTGACTGATGCTAAAAAGCGCATACATGCTGTGAATCCCGCCTTTACGAGATTGACGGGTTACGAAGAAGAGGAAGTATTGGGCAGGAATCCAAACTTGCTTAAATCAGGGCGGCAATCATCGGCATTTTATCAGATCATGTGGACGGAAATTATGGAGAAGGGCAGCTGGCAGGGTGAAATTTGGAACCGCAGAAAGAATGGGGAAGAGTATCTCGAACTGTTAACCATCAATGCTGTAAAGGACGAAACCGGGGACATCGTTCATTATGTCGGCACCTTCAGCGATATTACAGATCACCCCCCAAGGAAGCACGCCTGAGTCAAATGAGCAAGCTAGGGGCGACAAGCACGCTCCACTCGGCTGAAAAAGGGGGGCGAAGAGATGAAAAAAACAAAAGTGGTCCTTCCACGAGAGCATGGCGGCTGGGCGATGATCAGCGTGCCCTATATCATCGGCATGATGGCCGCACAGCCCGTGTTGCTCCATCTGCCGCTCTTCCTTGCCTGGCTGTTGCTGTATTTAGCTTCCTATCCATTGTTGCAAGCGTTAAGGAGGGGGAGCAAGAAAAGAAGCTGGTTAAAATGGGGGTTCGGCTATGCTGCCAGCGCTGCTGCGTTTCTCATTCCAGTCGTGCTGCTGGAACCTTTGTTGCTAGGAATCGCGCCTGTACTGCTTGCATTCATGATGGTCCATATCTGGCACGTTCGCCGAAAAGCGGAGCGCGCGCTATTCAATGATATTTGTGCGATTCTGCTATTCTGCACTGGAGGTGCAGCCGCTTATTTTCTAGGTGGAGGCAGGTTCGATAACGGGCTTACGGCTGTGGTTCTGTTTAATTTCCTCTATTTTACCGGGACGGTGTTTTTCGTGAAATCCGTATTTCGTGAGCGGAAGAACAGGCCATATACATACTACTCGAAGATCTATCATGTTGTCATTTTAGTGGTGCCACTGTTGTTCGGCAATCCATGGCTGAGCCTGGCGTATTTATTTCCACTGCTGCGCGCCCTAAAGTTTTCCGGTACAACCATGAAACCAATGAAAGTGGGCATTCTGGAAATTGTCGGCGCCGTTCAGTTTCTTATTGTGGCAGTGGTGATTTTTCTATCAGTCTGAAAGCCCTCTTAAGGGCTTTTTTCTGTTTACTCAAGGGAGCCCGATCATTCACAAAGAAATACCGTAAAGCTTAAAAAACTCCTATTTATCCGAACGAGAAAAGCGCGTACACTCATTTATGAAAGGGTTTTCATTAATGAGGGGGGAGCAAGCATGAAGACGAAAATCACCTATTTATGTTTTGGCATGCTCACGCTGGTGCTTGCTGGGTGTAGCGAAGAGTCAAACCAAAAGGAAAGCTCAGTCGAACCAGTCGCATCTGCAAATGAGTTGCCACAAACGTTTGAAGAGCCGGTGACGCTTAATGTCATCAAGCATGTGTCGGGCGATATTTTCTTTCGCGACGGGGAAACGATAGAAGACAATGTCCACACAGATTGGGTCAAAGAACAATTTAATATTGACTTGAATTATTTATGGACAACGAGTGGGCCAGGGGAAACCTTTGACACAAAGCTACAGCTAAGCATGTCAGCTAATGAAGAATTGCCGTCGATTTTAGCATTGCGCAGCGATATTACACAAGATCTCATTGATTCTGGCCGTGTGATGGAAGTCGGTGAACTGTTTGACAAGTATGCCTCAGACACATGGAAAGAAGCAATGGCCGCTGATCCACACGCTTGGGATCCCTATATCCGTGAGGAAGGGCGGATGGCTATCCCTATTTTGGATTACGAGATGAATGGCGATTCGGTCTTGTTTATCCGCCAAGACTGGATGGACGCCCTTGGGCTCGAACCTCCGGAAACGATGGATGATATCGAAGAAATTATGGATGCTTTTGTCAATGAAGATCCGACTGGCACTGGCGAGAAAACGTATGGGCTAGCTGTTGGGTTTGCCAATGCTTTAAACACATGGATGTCTGAAGTTGATTGGGTGTTTGGCGCCTATGGCGGCATGCCTGACCAGTGGAATTTAGCTGACGATGGCACTTTAGAACATGGCTCGGTTCAACCAGAAATAAAAGAAGGACTGGAAACGATGAGGCGGTGGATGGAGAAAGGCTATATCCATCCAGAGTCAGGCCTTTGGGACGAGGGCAAAGCGGCGGAACTGTTCACATCTGGGCGAGCCGGCATCATTGCTGGTCCTCATTGGATGCCTGACTGGCCTTTAAGCGAGCTAAAGCAAAATGTAGAGGGCGCTGAGTACCAGGCTTACGACATTCCAAGTGGTCCAGACGGGCAAAAAGGGCGTTCTACTGGAATTTCATCTCACAATGGGGCAGTGATGATCAATGCGAACGCGACAGAAGAAGAAATCCAAGCATTCTTTGTTTACCAAAATTATTTGTTTGATCATTTTGCCAACCCAACTGAAGGTAGCGAATTTGAATATGGATTTGCAGAAGGCTACGACTACGTCATTGAAGATGGGGAAGTGAAGTACAGCGATGACGACATTCCTGGCGGCCGCATTGATCCTGTAAAATATACGCTTACATTTGACGGAGCGCGGATGCCATCGCTTTATATTAAAACACTTGCTGATTTTGCCCGAGGACAGGAGCCAGAAACGCCGTTCCAAAAGAAAATGTACTTACAATACCCAGAACTAGCCTGGGAGGGAGCACGGATTGTCGTAGATGGGGAGGATGCTCAAATTCCAAGCATGTTTACGGGAGCCCCGACTGACACCATGCTCCAAAAAGGCGATACGCTTGATAGTTTGCTAAAGGAGAATTTTAGCAAAATGATTTATGGAGAAAAACCAATTGATGATTTTGAGTCTCTTGTTGACCAATGGAAAGCTTCAGGTGGCGATGATATGACAGCGGAAGTGAATGAATGGTTTAAATCGGTTCAAGAAAACAAAGAGTAAAAAAACAGCTCTCCTCTGCAAGCTGAATAGGTTGTATCCTAAAAGCGAAGGAGGAGAGCCAATAAAATGAAGCAATTATCTTTGTTTCAAAAAATGGTCGCTAGTATCGTTTTATTGCTGTTACTGGTTATGGCCCTTTATACGTACTTTTATTATGTTAGCGAACAAGTTGTCCGTGAGGAAGTGCACTCCCGTAATTTAAGCCGCCTTGAAGTGACAATGAACAGGTTGGAGGCAGACATCTGGCAGCTTTCGCAGTTTTTGATCGCGCTTAGCATTGATTCAGATGTAGACAAGCTTCGTAATATCGAACTGATGAGCCCCTATGAGGCGGTTGTGAATAAAGATGCAGTCCAGCAAAAACTCCTTCTTTATCAGCAACTTAGCAACATGCTTGTCGATGTAAGTGTCTATTTGCCTGATGGCGAACGTACGATTTCGACAATGCCGCAAGTGCCAGAACAGCCTCGGGCGCTATCACCTTCGTGGACGTATGTGGATGCTGGACCACATAATGACCACGCTAAACCGTATTTTATCCAACATTTTCAGTACCCAAGCCAAGGGAAACCTGTCGGCAACAATGTTGTCATTGAGGCAAGGCTTTATGCGGAAAGCATACGAGCCCATTTGCTCTCACTAGAGTCTTCTGGGGAAGAAACCGCTTTGTTTTACAACAAAGACCATCATGCGATTGTTTCGGCCGGCAATCACGAGGCCGTGATTGAAAAATTTAACCAACATGGCGACAATCAAAGGGAGGGGATGTTCACGTATGAAGAAGATGACAATGAATACGTTGTCACCTACGTACAATCTCCTTCACTCGGCTGGGCATTAATTGACGTTGTCCCTATGGAAAAGGTATTAGAGCCGATTAAAACGACGCGCCTGTGGTTTTATGTGACTGTAGCGATGCTCTTGCTTTTTGGCGTTGCTGCTGCATGGCTTTTATACACGCAAATTCATCGGCCAATCGACAGGTTAAAAGATGGGATTTTGGCGTTTAAAGGAGCCGACTATAGCGTGCGGATGAAAGTGCCTAAGCAAAAAGAGTTCGCCATTGCAATGAATGGATTTAATGAAATGGCTGAACAAATACAAACATTGATTGAACAGGTGCTTGCTGAAAAGATCCGCTCTCAAGAGGCATCGTTGAAGCTGTTGCAAGCACAAATTGATCCTCATTTTTTATACAATTGCCTGTTTTACATTAAAAATATGGCAAAAGTGAATAACACCAATGCTGTGGAAGCAATGGCCCTGCATTTAGGTGATTATTTCCGCTATCGTGTAAAAGTGGAGGAAGAAAAAACAACGATAGCAGAAGAAATTAACCTTGTTGAAAATTTTTTAGCGATCCATGCGCTGCGAAAAAGGCGTTTGCACTATGACATTGCAGTTCCGGATGAAATGAAGACGATTACGATTCCCCGGCTCATAATACAACCGATTGTTGAAAATGCGATTGTCCATGCAATTGAAAACATCGAAGGCGATGGATACATCCAAATTACCGGTGAAATAAGCGGGGATAATATCTGCCGCCTGACAGTAGAAAACAATGGCCCGAAACTTGGCGTAGGCAAAATCAATCAATTACAACGAATGCTTGAAGAGGACGTACTTTCTGAAAGTTACGGCATGCGCAACGTCCATCAACGTTTAAGACAGACATTTGCTGGCCGCTCTGGCCTCGTGCTATCGGAATCAGAGCTCGGCGGTTTAAAAGTCGAAATTTTATTCGAACAGGAGGTCGTCTGAATGGATGATACAGGGAAATCGTTCGAATTGCTACTTGTTGATGATGAGGAAGCAACGGTGCTTGGTTTATCGGCTTTGCCATGGGAAACGCTTGGCATCAACCGTGTACATTGCGCATGTTCAGCAAGTGAAGCGCTAGCCTCTTTGGAAAAAGGAAATGTAGATGTTGTTGTGACCGATATTAGAATGCCAGGGAAGTCAGGCATTGATTTGCTCGCAGAAGTGGAAAAGAGTCCACATGCACCAAAATGTTTATTGCTATCTGGTTACGCAGAATTTGCCTATGCGCAAGCAGCTATTCAAGCCCAAGCAGTTGATTATTTACTAAAGCCAGTCAGCGACGAGGAACTAATGCAAGCGGTTGGTCGCGCTTTGTCGATACGGAAAAGCGAATTGGAGAAGTTGCAGTTGCAAAAGCGTTCAATGGAAGCGATTCGCAACAACATTGGCGATTATTTTGAACAGGTCATAGCACCGTGGCTGTCCAGTAAAAAGAGCACTTTTGAAACCAAACAAGAGCTAAAAAGCTACGGCTTGCCAACGGATACAAACATAAAAGCACTATGGTTATTCGTTCATATTCATAAGGAGCCGTCAACGGACGATGTTGATGGAATGAAATCGGTGCTGGCCAGCAATCTAACGAAAATAACGGCAACAGCAACATTCAATCTGTACAAAAACCTCTATGCCATATTGCTTTATCCTCTCCGCACGCAGGGGGATGAATCGCTTTTAAACGCAGTGAAACCGCAAATATTGTTGCTGAAAACGCAATTACGAAAACAATGCCAGGCACCTATCACATTGACTACCTCGCTGCCATTTTTGTTCTGGGAAGAAGGGCCTAAGATTTACCAAAGCTTCCTTTCAGGGACATCGCCATTGGTTCAGGAAGTTCGCCATAAAAAAGAACAGCTGGCCGTTCGCGTTTATGAATATGTAGAAGCGCATTTTTTTGAACAGCCTAGCTTGCAGGAGGTAGCAGATCACCTCTTTTTAAACGCGGCCTACTTATCGAAGCGGTTTAAAGAAGAGACAGGCGAGAAGTTTAGCGATTACATCCATCGTCTACGCATGGATCGTGCGGTGGAGCTCCTTGCAGAGACAAATATGAAAGTTTCGCAAATCGCAAAAAAACTTGGCTACAAAGATGCATCTTATTTTATCAAAGTATTCAAGAGAGAGTTTCATATGACCCCACAAGAGTTTAGAAGCAGGTAAAGGAGTGAATTGCGTGAAGTCAGCTCAGACAGAAGGGCAACCGCTGCCGACTTTGTTGAAGAAAAAACAATCATGGGACATGAAACGGAATTGGCCGTTGCATGTCCTCGTCATGCCTGCCATTTTATTAGCCATCGTTTTTAACTACATCCCATTGGGCGGCATCATTATGGCTTTCCAAGAATACAAACCTTGGTTTGGCTTTGCCGGCTCAGAATGGGTTGGATTTGAACATTTTCAGCGAATTTTTGCATTTAGTGAAGGCAGGCAAGTGATTTGGAATACGCTTGTTATTTCTAGTTTTAAAATTGTCTTTCAACTGGTGATTCCGATCATGTTTGCCTTGCTGTTAAATGAAGTAAGGGTTATGGCGTTAAAACGATCGATCCAAACACTCGTGTATTTGCCTCATTTTCTTTCATGGGTGATTTTAGGCGGCATTTTGCTAGATTTGTTGTCGGTCGATGGCGGTTTAGTGAACCAAATCCTTGCTAGCATTGGCATTAATCCAATCTTCTTTTTAGGCGATGGCGACTGGTTTCGCGTAACCGTCATTGCCAGTGATGTCTGGAAAGACTTCGGTTTTTCGGCGATCGTCTTTTTAGCTGCCCTTGCAGGGGTTAACCCGAGTCTGTATGAAGCAGCAGTGGTTGACGGTGCCAATCGTTTTCAGCAAGTGCTTTATATTACGTTGCCTGCGCTTTTGCCTATTACAATTGTAGTAGCGACTTTGGCGCTCGGTAATATTTTAAATGCAGGGTTTGACCAAATCTTTAACTTATATAATCCGCTGGTATATGACAAAGGCGATATTATTGATACGTATGTGTATCGGCAAGGGTTAATTGGCGGTAATTTTAGCTATGCAACTGCCGTTGGCTTGTTTAAATCAGTCATTGCGTTCATCTTGATTGTAATTGGGTATCGCCTTGCCTACAAATACGCAAACTACCGGATTTTTTAGGAGGGGTGGCATGCATTACCGCAGCCGGACATACCGAATTTTTTCTGTGTTTAATATTGTCTTTTTACTGGTGCTTAGCGCCATTTGCATCATGCCGCTTATCCATATACTCGCCGTCTCCTTTAGTGCGCCCGCTCCCGCCAATGCCAATCTTGTCCGTTTTTGGCCAGTCGACTTTACGGTGTCTGCTTGGGAGCAGACGTTTGGCAACCAAAACTTTTTGCGTGCGTTATGGAATGGCGTCTTTCGGACAGTCCTTGGCACCATAATCAGCCTCGTCACGATTACACTTGCCGCTTATGCACTTTCAAAAGAAGACCGGGAATTTAAAGGCAGAAAAATGTACATGTATGCACTTGTGTTTGTCATGCTTTTTAATGGCGGCCTCATTCCCACGTATATCCTCGTCCAAAATCTTGGCTTGATCAATACGATTTGGGCCCTTGTCTTACCTGGAGCTGTAAATGTATTTAATCTGATTTTGTTGTTAAATTTTTTCCGAACAGGCGTGCCAAAGTCACTGGAAGAGGCCGCTTTTATTGATGGGGCGGGCCACTTCCAAATATTATTTAAAATTTATTTGCCTATCTCTTTGCCAGCATTGGCGACAGTTGGCCTGTTTACCATGGTAGGCCAATGGAATTCATGGTTTGACGGGCTCATTTATTTGACTGACTCCACCAAGTATCCGTTATCGACATTTTTGCAAACAATTATTGTTCAAAATGATTTTTCACAGCTCAATGTCAATCCTGATGAAGTGAAAGCATTGTCTGAGAGGACAGTCCGTTCTGCTCAAATTTTCATTGGCGCACTGCCGATTATCATTGTATATCCATTTTTGCAAAAGTACTTTGTCAAAGGGATTGTGCTTGGTTCGGTAAAAGAGTAGAGTTTGTCTACAGTCTGAGACGGGCGCTAGCGGCGCCCGTCTTTTTTTAGTGCATACAGCGCC
Source organism: Shouchella rhizosphaerae (assembly GCF_900142675.1). GTDB lineage: Bacteria > Bacillota > Bacilli > Bacillales > Bacillaceae_D > Shouchella > Shouchella rhizosphaerae. The sequence continues at coordinate 115,141 of NZ_FRBS01000007.1, forward strand.
TTTGTTTCCGCTGCCATATTAGCGCCATGGACGAATTCGTAAAAGCCAGGGGCGTTCATATTTTCGATCACAGGCATTTTTTCAAAGATTTTGAGCTTGATTTCCTGTTCTAAATCTTCGCGGTTAGCCGGGTCTGTTGAATAGAGGCTTTTTTTTATTTTTAAATCAAAGGCTGCCAAAATTGTTTCATAGTCCTGGTATTCTTTCGCCATTAGGGCATGCCTCCTTGTTTTTTCGTTTGCCCTGCAACTTTTTGTTTCAGCAGTTCGAGGCCTCGTTTTTTGTTGTAAGAAACACGCTGTTCCGATATAGCAAGCCGCTTGGCAATGTCTTTATTCCGGTATCCATAAAAGAACGAGTAAACGAGCACTTCACGTTGCAAAGGTTTTAGTTCCTGGAAGGCCTGTTGCAGCACCTCGTTTTCAAATAGCTCCTCATAGTGCCCGTCCTCTTCTTGAACGAGTTCTGCATCTTTAATGACATCGCCAGCTGCCAACATATCAAGCAATGTCGTTTGTCCATTGTGGAAGAGGGCATCTAAGGAAAGCAGCTGTTGTTCGTTTTTACGGATACGCTTGTCAAAATCGACAGAATAGCCAGCTATTAAGCGGCTAATATAATGGATCACTTTAACACGGACGAAAAAATGTTTAAAAGCCTCGTCAAGGATTTGCTTGTTTTTAGATGTTGGTTCGTTTACTGCCTGGGTGTAAAGCCGTTTGTTTTCCGGATCTTCTAAAAACCTAGAAATGATCGGGTTCCGGCAAAGTTCTTCTTCATACGATTCCATGAGAGTGCCTCCTTGTCAGTCTTTTTTGTATAAAGAGAAAGCTATCCAGAAAAAATCAAAGAAAAAATAAAAAAGGCGAACATGCTTTCGTATAATCGAGTATAACGAACATACGTTCCTAATGCAATTCGTTTTCGATTGGGAAATCTGTACCACAATTTTTTACAAAGAATCAGAAAAGGGCATGCTATACTTTTTTAGGAAGGAACGAGATGGAGGAGATGAAGTGGAAGAGTGGCTGCTTCAACTAATGGAACAATTCGGTTATTTGGGAATTTTCGCGTTGATTGCATTGGAAAATGTGTTTCCGCCGATTCCGTCAGAAGTGATTTTGACATTTGGCGGGTTTATGACGCAGCAAACGGAACTTAGTAAAACAGGGGTCGTCCTTGCTGCCACAGGCGGCTCGCTGTGCGGAGCGCTCATTTTGTTTGCCGTTGGCAGATGGCTTGATGTGAAGCGGATGGAAGTGCTGATTGATCGGTACGGGCATGTATTACGATTGACGAAAGAGGATGTACGGAAGGCTGATCGTTGGTTTGATCGCTATGGTCCGTGGACGGTGTTGTTCTGTCGCCTGATTCCCCTTATCCGTAGTTTAATATCGATTCCAGCTGGCATGTCAGGAATGAACATTTGGCTATTTATTTGCTTAACGACACTTGGCACAGCTGTTTGGAATACCATTCTTGTTCATTTAGGGGCTTCTGTTGGTGAGAACTGGCATGATATTGTTGAGGCGATGAGTGTCTTTTCAGACGTCGTTTATGTAGGAATAGCGATTGCTGTGATAGCGATCCTACTATGGTATATTCGCTTGCGCAGGAAAAGGAAATAAAAGACGCGATTTTGCATGTTGCAAATCGCGTCTTTTGCCTTATCGGTATTCAGGCAAATAATTGCCATGTGCTTCGATTAAATCGTCACATAAGCTAACAATGTCATCGAGGGACAGTTCGGAAGACGTATGGGGGTCGAGCATAGCAGCATGGTAAATATGTTCCCGTTTTTTTGTTATTGCCGCTTCAATCGTTAATAACTGTGTATTAATGTTCGTCCTGTTTAGAGCAGCCAGTTGCTCTGGAAGCTCGCCAACATAGGTAGGCGTAATGCCAGAACGATTGGCAACGCATGGTACTTCTACACACGCTTTATCAGGAAGATTGGCGATTAAGCCACCTATATTGAGAACATTTCCACCGAACATAAATGTTTCACCTGTCTCCATCGCTTCGATGATTCGAGATCCATATTCGATCGAACGTTCATGGGTAATTTGAGCATTGTCGACAAGATCTTGCTTCATTTGCTCCCATCGTTCAATTTGGCTGACGCAGCGCCGTGGGTATTCATCCAAAGGAATATTGAGGTCGTCGATCAGCTCGGGATAGGTTGATTTAATGAAATACGGATGGTATTCAGCATTGTGCTCGGAAGACTCGGTTACATAGTAGCCAAACCGTTCCATTAGCTCAAATCGTACCATATCGTGGTGTTTTTCTTTATTTTTCTCTTTGGCGCGCCGTTTGATTTCAGGATATAAGTCTTGGCCGTCTTTTTTCACTTCAAGGAGCCAAGCGACATGGTTAATGCCAGCAATTTTTTCCTCAATCCCTGTATGGTCCATCTCAAGATGTTTAAATAAGTCACGTGTACACACTTGAACGCTATGGCAAAGGCCAACATTTTGCACGTTTGTGTAGCGTGAAAGCGTGCCAGTTAAGACAGCCATTGGGTTCGTATAGTTTAAAAACCAAGCGTTTGGCGCCACTTCTTCAATGTCTTGGGCAATATCAAGCAAAACTGGAATGGTACGCAATGACCGGAACAAGCCGCCAATTCCGATGGTGTCGCCGATTGTTTGGCGCAGGCCATACTTTTTAGGGATTTCAAAGTCAATGACTGTGCTTGGTTTATAGCCGCCAACTTGAATGGCGTTAATGACATAGGAGGCGCCGCGTAGCGCTTCTTTGCGGTTGTCATAGGCTTTTATTGTGATCGTTGAGTTTAAATTATTTTTTAAGTGTGTAAGCAATGTCTGTGATTCCGAAAGCCGCTCCTTGTCAATGTCATAAAGCGCAAATTCAAATTGTTGCAGCGCCGGCACGTGCATGCAATCACCGAGTACATTTTTCGCAAAAATGGTGCTGCCTGCGCCGATAAACGTAATCTTTTTCATGGCGTTTCCCCCTTTGTTCCATTTATCCATAGTATAGAGAGGCGGCTGTGAAAACAGTAGAAAATTGCTGTTTGATTTATGGATAATATTGCGCTTTCATAACGGTTGTCTTTATACTGGGAGAAAGGGGGGAGCGCAATGTCGAAAACAAGTGAAAACGTTTCCTATGGCTTTCGTTTTCAGGAACAGCCTTATCCGTTTGTCATGAATTTATGGAATGTGGGTTGGGAAACACAAACCGATCAAGCTTATCGTTGGGATGGCACAAAACGGATGGAACGAGAAAAAATTGTGTTTCAATACACGCTTTCAGGCTACGGGGAATTGGTCCATGAAGGGACACTTTATAAAGTGGAAGCGGGCCAAGCTTTTTTCGTTTCGTTGCCAAGTGCCCATTGTTATTACTATCCAGAAGAAGAGACAGAGCCGTGGGAATTTCTTTATGTCACGATTGAAGGAAAAGAAGCGTTGCGTATGCAAAAACATATGGAGAACAAGTACGGGCCCGTTTTTTCCTTACAAAAAGACAGCGAACCAATTCGTCGTTTGTTTAAATTGTATGCCGAAACGGCAGCTGGAGAAATCCAAGACTCCTATACAGGCTCACAAAAAGCATATGAATTTATATTGTCGTGTTTCCGCTTTCTAGAAGTTCCTCCGAAACAAGTAGTAAAAGAACCCCTTGCAAGAGCAATCCGTTATATTGAAGCGAACTATGCAAGACCACTGACATTAGAGGAAATCGCACAAGAAGCAGGCTGGTCGAAATATTATTTTATAAAGCAGTTTAAGACAGAATTAAACATTACGCCAATGAACTATGTGACGATTATTCGCATTAAAAAAGCGGCCTCTTTGCTGGCGCAAACCGATGACACCATTGCGGAAGTGGCTTACCAAGTCGGAATGGATGACCCCAATTATTTTACAAAAGTATTTAAAAAGACTGTAGGCGTATCTGCTAGCAAATTTCGTAAAAACGAAGACAACCATTTAATTGATTACATTGTCACAGAGTGGTAAGAGAGGCCACATCGATAGAAACCGTGATTAACTATTTCGATCTTGTTCTTTTGTTTGGCGTTTAAATGGAGGAGTGGGCTTTTGGCAAGCCTTCCCACCCTACATGACATTTGTCATGTAACGCTCCTGACAGATGTGACTGTAAATGGCTGATTGATTTTCGTATCATGAATCCATACAGAATGACTGGAGGAGTGAGCCATGAAGAGCCAAACAAAACAAATGAACCTTAAACGTAAAGCGGCGACATTCGCGCAAGCAGATACAAGAGCAGGTCTTCTGCAACTTTGTAACACGGTGTTACCACTAGCATTTCTATGGGTGGCTGCTTATCAAAGCCTGTCTCTGTCTATTTGGCTGTCGCTGCTTTTCTCGGTAATAGGCGGTGGATTTGTTGTCAGGTTGTTTATTATTTTCCACGACTGTACACACGGTTCTTTTTTTAAACACGCCAAGGCCAATCGGGTGCTAGGGACATTTTTGGGCATCATTACTCATTTCCCTTTTGAAAAGTGGAAGCGGAGCCACGCGATGCACCATGCGACTAGCGGAAATCTGGATAAGAGAGGCACAGGCGATATTTGGTTGTTAACGATTGAGGAGTATGAACAAGCCTCCATCTGGAAAAAAGCAGCGTACAGGTTATACCGCAACCCGCTTATCATGTTTGGGCTTGGGCCACTCTATTTGTTTTTAATTGAAAATCGGTTGAATAAAAGAGGGGCGAAACGTAAGGAGCGTTTCAATACACATGTTACCAATGTGGCAATAGTGGCGCTATATGCAGCCGGCATTTGGTTGCTTGGCTGGCAAGCGTTTCTTTTGGTGCAAGGGCCGCTTATGTTTATTGCGGGTGCAGCCGGTATTTGGCTTTTCTACGTTCAGCATCAGTTTGAAGATTCCTATTTTGAAAATGAAGCCGAATGGGATTTTGTGAAGGCGGCTGTGGAGGGCAGCTCTTATTACAAGTTGCCGAAGCCATTGCAGTGGATAACGGGTAACATTGGCTTCCACCATGTCCATCATTTAAGCCCTAAAGTGCCTAATTACAATCTGGAAAAGACACACCAACAAGTGGTGCCATTACAAAAAGCCACTACCATCACCCTTGCGACAAGCTTAGCGTCACTAAAATTTCGCTTGTTTGATGAGAAGAATAAGACGTTCGTTAGTTTTGGAGACTTTAAAAAGATGAGAAAGATGAAGCTGGCGGCCCATCGCTCCTTATAATGAATCCGTGTAGGCTATCTAATGTTCGATTAGAATAGCCTTTTTTGTTTGCGGGGAAGGCTATTCAACGCGCTACTTGGTATACTAGAGCAAGGAGGGAATACAGTGCAAAATTGGTTTCATATTTTTCCTAAGAATACGGGCTTAAGCCTCTATGTTTGGATTATCTTTTGTGTCTTGCCCTTTTATTTTGTGATTTCATCGGCAACGTTTATTGAGATTACAATCGGCAGCATTATGATTATGCTGTTTTTTACAACATACCGACTGTCTTTCATTAAAAAAGGCTGGACGATGTATATGTCAGTGGCAATTGAAATGGCCATTAACATTGGGATGACGGTTTATTTTGGGTATATTTATTTCGCTTTGTTTCTCGCCTTTTTCATCGGGAATGTACAAAACAGAAAAGGGTTCTTTGCTATATATGCTGCACATGTAACGACTACGGCTGCTGCCACAACGATTGGCTTTTACATTCAGAATGAGACGTTTATGGTTCAGCTCCCATTTATAGCCATTGCGTTAATTGGCGTTCTCTTATTGCCGTTTACCATTTCGAACCGCCATAAACGGGAGCGACTTGAAAGTCAGCTTGAGACAGCGAATGAAAAAATAGCACAACTGTTATTAGCGGAAGAACGGCAGCGGATTGCCCGTGATCTCCATGATACGCTTGGCCAAAAGCTTTCGTTGATCGGTATAAAAAGTGACTTGGCGAGAAAGTGGCTACCGATCGATCAAGAAAAAACCAATATAGAGTTACAGGAAATTCAAAAGATCGCCCGAACCACTCTTAATGAGGTGAGAGAGATTGTATCTGATATAAAACGTAGCCGTTTAAGTGATGAAATAGCACGGATAAAAGAAATTCTTACGGCGGCGGAAGTGGAGTTGAAGATAAAAGGGGAAGATGATGCATTGTTGAAAAAACCACCTCTTCTTGAGAATGTTCTATGTATGTGCCTTAAAGAAGCGGTGACCAACATCGTGAAACATAGCGGAGCGGATAGGTGTACGATTACATTTGCCCAGACACCGACAGAGTTTTGCATGGAGATAAAAGACAATGGAAACGGCCTCACTGGCAAGACAGATGAGAAACAGGGCGGGCTCCAAGGAATGAAAGAAAGGCTAGAATTTATTAATGGGGACTTGCATTACGAGTCGCAAGACGGATTCTTGGTGGCTATGCGTGTTCCAGTTACCGGTGAAAAAGACGGAGGAAGTGTACAATGATTGAAATTGTCATAGCTGAAGACCAACAAATGATGTTAGGGGCTCTGGGAGCGCTTCTTGATTTTGAAGCTGATATGAAAGTGGTTGGCAAAGCGCACAACGGCGAAGAAGCGATTAAATTGGTTAAAGCGTTAAACCCGAATATATGTATTATGGATATTGAAATGCCTGTCATGGATGGGTTAGATGCTGCTTATGAACTGAAAGACCACTCCTGTCGAGTCATGGTGTTGACCACCTTTGCACAGCCAGGCTACTTTGAACGGGCTCGGCGAGCAGGTGTTGAGGGATACTTGCTAAAAGATAGTCCAAGTGAGGATTTGGCTGCTGCGATACGCACGATTATGGATGGGCGTAGAGTTTACGCACCTGAATTGGTTGATATGGTCTACCACAATGAAACGCCACTTACGGAGCGAGAAGAGCAAGTTCTTAAGCTTATTGCCGAAGGACGCACGACCCAGCAAATTGCTGATGAGCTGAAGATAACAAACGGAACGGTGCGCAATTACGTGTCGGTTATTCTCGATAAACTCGAAGTCGGCAACCGGATTGAAGCGATTTCGTACTATCAGAAAAAAGGCTGGTTAAGATAGCAGAACAGGAGCCGCATTAGGGGCGAAAAGGATAAAAAGAACCGCCCTGGATCAGGACGGTAAGTTGTTGTCACGCTCATTTCCACTCGACATTTGAAAAAGCAGAAACCTAGATTGTTTTTACAGTTTGTCAATCAATGTCGTTGCGACTGTAAAATAAATCAGCAAACTGACGATGTCGTTCATTGTAGTAATGAACGGGCCAGAAGCAACGGCAGGGTCGATTTTCAGCTTGTTGATAATGATAGGGACGGTAGCGCCAATGACGGCCGCGACGCTTAAGGCAAAGAAAAGGGAGATGCCGACAATAAAAGCAAGCAAGAAATTCCCTTTGTAAAACAAACTAATAATGCCCATAAGGACAATCATGCATGTAATGCCAAGCATAATGCCTGTACCAAGTTCCCGCTTCACTGTTTTCATAACGCCGCCCCGCTCAAACGAGCCGGTGGCAATCCCGCGGACGGCTACAGCGAGTGACTGTGTGCCGGTGTTGCCGGCCGTTCCCATTAACATCGGCATAAACGCTGCCAGTAAGACGACTTGCTCGAGTGTTTGTTCAAACTGGCCAATAATATTAGCCGTAATCAAACCAAAAAACATGAGGAGGATCAGCCAAGGCGCCCGTTTTTTCGCGGCGGTAAAGGCGGTCAACGACAAGTCGGTGGCGCCCCGGGAAGCAGTAAACTCGCCAAAGTCTTCCGTAATTTCTTCCTCAAGGACGTCCATCACGTCATCGACGGTAATAATGCCGACGAGGCGCTTGTCTGGCGTCACGACTGGAACGGCGAGAAAGTCGTATTCTTGGATCAGGCGGGCAACGTCTTCTTGGTCTTCATTTTCGTTGACCGATACGACTTGTGTGCTCATAATCTCGTCAACCGTCATTTCTGGGACGGCGATAATGAGGTCACGTAATGAGACAACGCCAGCAAGACGTTGGTCTTTGTCAACCACGTATAAATAATAGATCGTTTCCGCATCCGGTGCTGATTCACGAAGTTCCTCAATGACTTCCTTGGCGGTTGATTCGACGGACAAGCGCACAAATTCTTTAGTCATAATCGCGCCAGCTGTTTTTGGCGCATAGGCCATCAGTTCTTCGACTCGTTTTGCCTCTTCCATATCCATGGAACTTAAAATGTCTTTAGCTCGTTCCGGTTCAATTTCAGCGAGAAAGTCGGCAACATCGTCGGCAGACATGTTATTGAACATCGAAACAGCGTATTGATAGCTGAGGCCTTGGAATACCGTGAGCTGGTCTTCAAGCTCAAGTCCTTCAAACAAATCGGCGAATTCCGCTGGGCTTAAAAATAGCAGCACTTGCTTTTGTTGTGCCACTTCAATTTCATGGAACAACTCGACTTGGTCTGCGGGATGAAGCTCTAGAAAGGTTTCCCGAAAAGCGCGGAGATTCCGGGAGACGAGGTGTTTGACGATTTGTTTTTTATATTCATTTCGTTTCCGATCGGTTTTTAATTGATCCATGTGTATCCCCCCTAAACGAGAGGGCTGCTTCCACGTGGCGCAGGAGGAACCCTCTCCATTATTTTATTTATGATCATTCGATAACAGCCTAACCTCGGATTGGGCAAACTATCCATCCCACACCACCACCTTTTATAAGAAAATGAAAAAACACCTCTATGGAGGTGTTCGAACACATGATAAATAAACGCGAATAAACGCGCATGCGTAAAAATAGCCTCCATTCGTAGAGCTTTAGCACTGTGCGGCATAGGCTATTGCCAGCTACATTAAAAACCACCTTATGTCGATGGTTTCTGTTGACCCATTGGCGTCTTTGGACATTTTTGGGTAGCAGCGTATCTCCTGCACAGGAGCCTCACCTAACGAGGAATATATCGTTTTCTTGCATGCTTCACTTTACAACTGTTAAGCGGCAATGTCAATCGTTTCTTTGTTGAAAATCGGAAAAGCCGATGAAAATGGAATGAAAGAGAAAGCGAGAAAAGGAAAAGAAAGCAGAGGCCATTCTTGCGCAAACGAACGCAGTAGAAAGACGAGTCTTGACGAGGAACGGGCTGTTGCTGCGAGCTGTTTGGAAAAGCGGCTTTTGTGCCGCCCCCCCATCAAGGAAGTTGAGCGGCATAGTAACCGATTTTCTTTAATTGATCAATGAGCTGGCGTTTTTCTGCCTCGTCAAGAGAAGCAAAGATGGTGTCAATTGCTTCAGCATGGCGGGGAAAGATGTCAGCCATCCAATCATGCCCTTTTTCTGTAAGGGAAACAAACGTCACACGCCGATCCGTTGGGCATGGCTTGCGGACAATCATCCCTTTTTTTTCAAGCTTATCAACGACATAGGTAATGCTGCTGCTAGCAATCAACACTTTTTCGCCAATTTTTTGGACTGGCTGTTCGCCTTTTGAATAAAGCAACTCTAGCACGGCAAACTCGGTTGGATTAAAACCGTGTTTTTTAATATCGGCAATCGCTTTTATGCGCACAGACTGAAGCGCTTTCGTCATCACCGTAAACAGCTTCAGCGAATCTGTTTGGCTTTGGTTCAATGGATTCACCTCGAAATTAATCATCTCGAATTAGAAATTATAATAACGCAGCTCTTGGTAGCTGTCAATTACGGATTTTGTAAATCTATGAGGAAATGTCTGCAATGAGCTGATATTTTTGAATAAAACATTTATACTGTAGTAAATGCACTATGGGCTTTCCCAAAAAACTAATGGCATTCTGAAAGGATGACAGAAATGAGAAGCGTACTAACCGTAAAAGAACAACGCAATATTTTAAGAGAAGAATTGGGCAAGTGTATTAATAAGGTTAAAGAAATGAAAGTCGACGAACAAAGTTTTAAAAACATGAGCCAACATGACCAGCAAGTTTACATTTACCTAGACCGGACGATGCAACGTTTGCGCACGCAAATCAATGCATTGGAATTCGTGTTGAATGAAGATACGGAGTTGATCGACCCTTACGCTGACCGTGCAGCAGAAAAGTTGAACATTAACCGCGACAGCATCTTTAACGCTAAACCAGCTAAAGCAGCAGAGGGCGATTACGAGCTAGATATGAGTAAATTGGAAAAGCATTAAAAGAAGGGGTACCCTTCTTTTTTGTTTTGCTAGATTCATGTTAATGCTTTTTCATAAGCAAAAAACGGGTCTTTTTTATTCGGATAGTAAAATGTTCCGACTGGTTTATACCCGAGTTTGGCAAACAGCTTTTGCGCTTTCTTGTTTTTCGAGTATGTATCCATTTTCAAAGAAGCCAAGCCTTGCTCGCGGCAATACGATTCGGCGAACTGAACCAATTTTACAGCAACGCCGCTTTGTTGGGCAGCTGGGTCAACAACTAAACGATGAAACGTTCCGGCTGTTTCGTGTTTCGTTTTCCAGCTTAATTGGGACTCGTTAAATTCAACTGGAAGGTTTTGATCAATTGAAATGGAACCAACAATCCTCATGTTTTCTAGATAAACATAAAGAGTGCCTTGTTCGATGTCTTCCTGAAAATGGGCAGCTGTAGGATAGGCGCTCGTCCATTGATCGCTGCCTTCTAAGTTCATTTGCTTGGTTGCATCGATGGCGATTTGCTCGATTTGTGGCAAATCGTTCAGCGTGCCTTGGCGAATCATTGCATCTCACTCCACTCTATTAGGAAATACGTCGAGCCTAATTTAATAGGAACAGTATGGAAAAAGCGCTCTAAAAATACCATAGGTGTGTTGGAAAAGCAAGGCATCTAGTAGCGCTTGCCAAGCTCTATTTTAATGTCATAGCTGCTCGTAATGGAAACGCTGTGCACGTTAATGCAATCATCGCCGACCTTTGCCTAGTCTCCCCCAATTAAAATGTCCCAATCGCTCTTTCATTTTTCGATTTTTTTAAAAGTGTTATCATGCAGTTGAACATTTGAATAAAGCTGGTCTACAATGAAATAGATAGAAGCTAAAACGAGGAGAGTTGCACAGCATGAGCGATTTGAAAAATTTGTCGACGGCGGAACTGGAGTTAAGAAAAGAAGAATTGGAAAAGCAATACAACATGTACAAAATGGAAAACATACAGCTTGATATGTCAAGGGGAAAACCTGGACCAGAACAGCTTGACCTTTCACATGGCCTCCTCCGTGCTTTATCGGAAGAAGATGTGAAAGCAACCCACAATGGCGATATTCGTAATTATGGCCAGCTGGATGGAATTCCTGAAGCAAAGGCGCTCTTTGGCGAGTTGCTCGGCGTACAAGCAAGCAACGTATTTGTCGGCGGCAATTCGAGCTTGTCCCTCATGCATGACGCGGTCGCCCGCGCGGTGTTGTTTGGGACAGGTGAGGGACAGACGCCGTGGGGAAAGCTGCCGAAAGTGAAATTTTTATGCCCATCCCCTGGGTATGATCGCCATTTTGCCATTTGTGAATTATTTAATATCGATATGATTGTTGTTAATATGACCGCTGAAGGGCCGGATATGGACCAAGTAGAGGCGCTTGTGGCCAACGATGAAACGATTAAGGGCATTTGGTGCGTGCCTAAATATAGCAACCCTAGTGGAGTCACTTATTCAAATGAAACCGTTCAACGTCTAGCTGCATTGAAAACCAAGGCTGAAGATTTCCGCATTTTTTGGGACAATGCCTACGCGTTTCACCATTTGACAGACACACCAGATGAACTAGCCGATATTTTTGCTGCTTGTGCACAGGCTGGCTACCCTGATCGCGTTTACATGTTTGCATCCACATCGAAAGTGACGTTTCCTGGAGCAGGCATTTCTGCCTTCGTTAGCTCAGAAGCCAACCTTGCTTACGCTAAAAAGCAGCTGTCAGTGCAAACGATCGGATACGATAAAATCAACCAGCTTCGCCATGTGCGCTTCTTTGAGCAAATTGGCGGCGTTGGCGAACTTATGAAACAACATGCCCAACTGATCAAACCAAAATTTGATCAAGTCAACCGCACACTAACAGAGGAGTTAGGCGGAAAAGGCATTGCCGAGTGGTCCGAACCGCAAGGAGGCTATTTTATTAGCCTTGACACGCTAGATGGCTGTGCAAAGCGCGTTGTCTCTTTGGCGAGAGAAGCTGGTGTTATTTTGACAGGTGCTGGAGCCACATTCCCTTATGGAAAAGACCCGCGTGACCGCAACATTCGGATTGCACCAACATTCCCGTCTGTTGAAGAGTTGAAAAAAGCAATGGAAGTCGTGTCTGTCTGTGTCGAACTGGCTTCTGTGGAAAAGTTGTTAGCTGCATGAACATTAGAAGGCTAGAAGCGGGCGAACCGTTGCCATGGACACTCTTGCTATTGGCAGATCCGTCTGAAAAACTTGTCCAAGACTATTGCCAGCGGGGCACATGCTATGTAGCAGAGGATGAAGAAGGCACGATTATTGGCGAATATGTGTTAGTGCCGACCCGACCAGATACGGTTGAACTCGTCAACGTCGCTGTGGAAGAGGCACACCAAGGCAAAAAAATCGGGAAACAGCTTGTGTCGCATGCGGTAGCAACAGCAAAAAAACAGGGTTATAAAACGATTGAAGTAGGGACAGGGAACTCAGGAGCGAGCCAATTAATGCTTTATCAAAAATGTGGGTTTCGCATCACTCATGTGGACCGTGATTTCTTTGTGCGTCATTACGAAGAGCCTATTGAAGAGAACGGTTTGCCATGTGTCGATATGATCCGCTTGTCGCAAGACTTATAGATGTAAAAAAGGCAGCGAATTTAGCTGCCTTTTTTGTGTTATCGACAAAGTCAATCGTATTATCAGACTAAAACGGGCGTTCTTCTTGTTGGTCGGTCAATAGCAATGGGCCGTCTTTTGTGATTGCGACCGTGTGCTCGTATTGGGCAGACAATGTGCCGTCAACTGTCCGCGCTGTCCAACCGTTAGCATCAAGCGTGCTGTTGTACTTGCCGATGTTTACCATCGGTTCGATCGTAATGACCATTCCTTCTCGTAAGCGCAGTCCTTTGCCTTGAGCACCAAAATGGAGCACTTGTGGCGGCTCATGCAACGTTGGTCCGATTCCATGGCCAGTGAAGTCGCGGACAACGGAATAGCCTGCTTGCTCCACATGAGATTGGATCGCGTAACCGATGTCGCCTAGGCGGTTGCCTACGTGTGCTTGTTCAATCCCTTTGTAAAGGGCTTCATGGGTAATTTTCATCAAATCTGAAGCTTGTTTGGATACATTCCCCACCGCGTAAGTCCAAGCTGAATCGGCAAGGGCGCCATTAAGGTTAAAAACAGAGTCAATCGTGACAATATCCCCTTCATTTAAAGGCTGTTTTCGTGGGAACCCATGGCAAATTTCATCATTGATTGACGCGCACGTGGCGTATTTATAGCCGTTATAGCCTTTTTGTTCCGGGGTTGCGCCATGTTTTTTTAAGTAGGATTCAACGAAGTGGTCAATTTCTTCTGTTGTCACTCCAGGTTTGATCCGTTCCGCAATTTCTTTATGGCAATCGGCTAGCAATTTCCCCGCTTCATGCATTAGCGCAATTTCACGCTTCGATTTAAGTGTTATCATCGTATCGCCTACTTTCTTTCTTAACATATGTGCTTATGGTTGGGCACGTTCACAATAGTGATGCATTCTTCATTAGTGTAACGCATTTTTGCAAAAGTAGGTAGCAGAGAGGGTGCTTTTTCCAATTTCGTGGGAACGAAAACAATGTTTGTAAAGGTTAAACGAACGTCCACGCCGGAAACGAGTTGTAAATGGCCTGTATGTTGCATAAACGTAAGTGTAGGCAAAGCAATTGGTGTATTCCATGCAGAAGACCTTATCCTTGCAAAGTTTAAATCTTTCTGGCTATTATGGACTGGAAAGAAATGCGTATACAGCAATTGGCGCTAGAGGAGGTTATATCGATGGATGATCGTTTGTTTAAAGCGGCGATGGGAAAGTTCGCCACAGGCGTCACTGTTGTATTGACGAAGTGGGAAAATGACAACCATGGCATGACAGCAAATGCATTTATGTCTGTTTCCCTAGAGCCGAAGTTGATTGTCGTTTCAATTGCTAATAAAGCGAGAATGAAACCGATTATCGAACAATCCGGAAATTATTCGGTCAATATATTGGCCACAGGCCATGAAGAATTGTCTATGCATTTTGCCGGGCAAAAAGAGTTGGCCCATGTCGACTTTAGCGAGTTTGCAGGCATTCCCGCGATAAAAGGGGCAATTGCGACAATTGCCTGTGATGTTCACGATACTGTCGTGCAAGGTGACCACACGTTGTTTTTCGGCAAAGTGAGGGATGTGCTCGTTACAGACCGAGAGCCGCTTGTTTATTACGAAGGAAAATATAAAAAAATCTAACGTACAAGCGGTAGTCTGGGGCTCGAAGTGGAGAATAAAAGGGAAACGGCTCTCTTTTTAGCAGACTGGATGCACAGGATAAATGAAAAAACGGGAAAGGGTTTTGATGAAACAGTCAGAACCCTTTTTGCTATTATGTTGCCTGCTTCTTATCGTTAAAAAAGCCCGCCTCGTTCAATATGAAAGAAAAAGGAAAACAACAAAAAAAACAGTGGGACGAGCGTAATCGCAATGCCGGTAAGACGTGTAGATGGACGAAATTGGAGGGAGAAGCCGCATACCCATACAACAAATAACAACAAGTAGGCAGGAGCGAATTGCCTGGTGCCTTCCACGTTTTCATTATGGGAGCTTAAATAAAGGGACGCGAGAAAAACTAAGATGCCGGCTACAGCGTTAAATGAGTGCCTCAAAATGGCCATAGAAACAGACAACCCCTTTCCTTACAACGTATGCAAACAGAAAGGGGAGAATGCCATGTAAATTAGTCGTTTCGGTTGTTTTCCAAACCCAGTGCGTACGTTCGAGCGATTTGCTCTGCAACGGCTTCTAAGTAGGCGGCCCCATTGGCAATTGCCTCGTCCAATGGGATCGCGCCTGGGACAAGAGAAAAGGCTGCGTCAATCCCATGGTCGAAGATCGCTTCATAACCATCGCCTAATTGCCCAGCTACGGCGATGACAGGGATTTGTTGTGCTTTGGCTGCTTTCGCCACGCCTATTGGTGTTTTGCCGTAAGGGGTTTGCGAATCGAGCCGTCCTTCTCCTGTCACAACCAGCTCTGAACCAGCAATTCGCTTATGAAAACCGGTTGCTTCTAAAACGAGCGTAACGCCAGACTCGATTCTTGGTTGAAAGAAGGCGAGCAATCCTGCTCCTAAACCGCCTGCCGCGCCAGCGCCAGCAATGTGCTGAACAGATTTGCCGAGCTGTTGTTTAATGACGGCTGCATAATGAGTGAGCGCCCTTTCCATTTCTGCGATCATTTCTTGGGTAGCGCCTTTTTGCGGGCCATAAATGGCTGAAGCCCCTTTTGGACCAAGCAGCGTATTATCGACATCACAGGCAATTTCAAGCGAAGCATCCGCAAGCAAGGGATGCTTTGTTTCTGTACGAATACGAGCAAGCTTAATAAGGGGGCTACAGCCTTGTTGAAGCTCTTTCCCTTCGGCATCTTCGAGGCGGATGCCAAGTGCTTGTGCACAACCTGCGCCGCCATCATTCGTAGCGCTGCCGCCTAGACCGAGAATAATCCGTTTAGCGCCCTGTTCCAGCGCGTCTTTTATTAACTCGCCTGTTCCAAACGTTGTTGTTTTCCGCGGGTCGCGCTTATCTTTTGGCACGAGATGCAAGCCAGACGCAGCTGCCATTTCAATAACTGCTATCTGTTCTTTTTTGGCGAAGGCGTAGGCTGCTTCGACTTGGTTGCCGAGAGGTCCTGTTACAGTAGCTGTACGAATTGTAGCGCCAAGTGCATCGGCGAGTGATTGAACTGTTCCTTCTCCTCCGTCGGCCATAGGGATGCATTCGTAAATGGCATGGGGGAAAACTCGTTTAAATCCTGCTTTAATCGCTTGTGCTGCTTGGAGGGCTGTCAAGCTTTCTTTAAACGAATCAGGAGCAATTGAAATTTTTTGCATCGTTTTCTCCTTTCGTGCATGGAATCGTGGATAGCATCCGTCGCTATTGAGGAGCGGGTGCCGAGTTTTAAATGCGATTGCGCTAAGTAAACCATGTGAAGGGACTCGCACTGTCAGCAACGTTCCACTTCACAGTTACGCTAGGCGCCGTTGCATTTAATTCAATATTTGAAATCGGTTACAATAACAATTATAAAGCAACGCTAGCCTGTAAGCACTGTGGCGAAGCACAAAGAAAACGAATCTACAAGAGTTTTCCTTGTGCTTGTATACCATTTAATTGGTACAGCAAACAGGCGATAAACAAATCAGTTAACTCACGAATCACTTTTGGGTTTTTTCCAGTCAGCGCCTTGATCTTATTTAAACGGTGGTGGACTGTATTGCTGTGTACAAATTGGTGATTGGCGATTTTCTTAATATCGCCATTATGAATAAAGTACTGTTTGATGGTCTCTATCAGTTCAGCAGATTGATTAGATGCGAGCAGTGGAGAGAGTAGCGCCAAAAAAGGTTGAATCGTTCCTGATTGTTGCCACTCGAATGCAAGTCCTTCAAGCATTGTTTCCTCAAAGTAGAGCAGACGCTTTTCAGTGGTGGGTACGTCTTCTTCATAAAGAGACAGTGCTGCCCTGGCTATGTTGCATGAGGAAGCAACGGTGCCAAAGGAATGGGCGACTGGCCCTGACGTGGCGATTAGCAAGCAGTTGTTTTTTTGCAAGAACGATTCGAACCGTTTTTCTTCAGGACGTGTTTCAAAAAAGAATAATTCTCCACGCTCTTCGTATTGGAAAAAATGGCCGAGTTCTTTCGGGAATGTTTGCTCGTGCGCCTTTGACAACGCCCAGGCGCGCAGCGGCAGGAAAAGGGAGTCAAGACCAGTTGCTTGGAGCCTTTCCATAAAAGTACGCTCGTTTTCGACTTCGCCAACGACTAAGGCACGCAGTAATTGGTAGGCAATTCGTTCGTTTTGCCGAAGCTGCTCACTTAAATAAGCTTGGTTGACTAACAATTCGGCTGCCATTTGCACGAGCTCGGCATATGGCGCCACCTCCACGGGATTCCCCGTTATGCCGATGACGCCGACTGATTTCCCTTGAAAACGGATCGGCAAATTGATCCCAGGTTTTGTCCCTGAGGGGCAGTCGCCAGTTGGGTTGATAGAGATCGATTTCCCTGTTCGCAAAACGTCGACTGCAATCGAATGAATGTTAAAAAGCCGCTTTTTTTCACCGCTTGCAATCACGGCCCCTTCTGCATTCATGATGTTCACATTACTAGGAACGATGTCCATTGTCCGTGTGACAATTTCATTTGCCAGTTCATGCGTCAACATCTAGACACCCCCTTATTGCTGGACAGACAAGGACTTTGCTTTAATGCGCTCAAACACGGTTTGAACATCTTCTGGCTTTAAAAACTCAATTGGCGATACATGCTTGTCAAACTGGACTTGATCTGCCTCGACAAGCAGCATATAACGGTCGCCGAGTTTTGCTAAATGGACGGTTTCGCCAAATTCAGCAATGGGCACTTTAATGTCTGTGTCGCCGAGCTTCATTCGTGTCGAAGCATCAGGCGCATGTTCGGCGATTTGTGCAGACGCTTCCATCACTTCATGGGTAGAAAATTGTTCTTGCAGCTCTCTCGTTTCGCTTGAAGCCCAAAGCTCGATTTTTTCGGTGAAAGCGTTGCGTTCTTCTACAGAGTGGGCAAATGCTTCCTCTGCATGTTCTTCCATAATCGTTTGTACCTGTGTCCGCAAAATTTGCGGCATTGAATCGCCATATTCGACGTAAGGAAGAAAATCTTCGAAGTATCGGGCGTGGGAAGACTGGTGGATTTTGACTTCCGCTTGTTCCACCATGCCTTCCTCAATCATATGTGGGTATTGAATTGATTTCATATTTTTCGTTGTAATAGCCCGTTCGACTTTTTTAATCAGTGTTTTGGAATCGGCAAGCGTGGCGACGTTTTCCTGAAAATCGCATTTGAGCACGAATAAAAATAAGTCACTGTAATACTTTTTGGGCACAGCTTTGCAAACTAAAAAGACGCCTCCGCGTACTGCGCTTGTCTGTAGATAGGTTTTCACAAAGGCTTCGCTTTCTTTTTGGAAAGCAGCAACTGAGTCGGCCGTTAAGGCGCGTTGAAAGAGGTTATAATTTGGATTAGAACTTAAAGGATGGCCAGGTTCTGCGACAAAGCGGCCGATTTTAGTCGGCGCTGCGTCTGAATTTGGATGGTGCTGGGCTTTTCGTTTGACGATTTTTTTTAGCTCCCCTTCTAAAAAGGCAGAAAGGGGGCTTTTTTCAAAAGCATCGGTGTCTAAAGTTTGGTAATGGCTATATTGTTTTGTATCCGTCTCATGGTCGACTTGAACGGCATAAAAAGATAAATATTGAACGGTAAATTCCATATCGTACTCCTATTAAATCATCGTGATTGCTTTTGTTTAACAAACAGTATAGCATGGTGACTGTCAACGACCAAAAGAAAGCAAACTATGGGCTTTTGTCAAATTGGTTGTGTGATATTAATGAAATCTGCTTGAATCCCCTACATCAAATATAGAATCGGTTATACTAGGTAAAAAGGAGCAAGAGGGGTGTGAAATGCGTTGAAGCAAGTCCTGTTTGCTGTAGGTGCGCTATGGTGTTTGGCAGGCTGCGGACAAAATGACGGCATCTCTTTGACAGAAGATGATGTTGTTCAAACGGAAGGGACGATTGTAGACGTCGAATTTGAGGGCGATTACCAAGCGAATGCAGACGCCAAAAGCGTGGGCGTTTCTGGGGAAAGCAGCGAACCTGCACCAACGATCACTTCGTTTGATGTAGACGCAAATCCGCAAATGAATGTCCTTATAAATAGAAGAACGGAAATATATGTCAAACACTTAAATGATTATTTACGTGTCGACCAGTCCTTTCTAAAGCCCGAGCTAGAAGTAGAAGTGTATGGAGAACCAACAACGTCTCAACAGCCAGAAGAAACGAAAGCGACAAAAATTGTCATTTTAACAAAAGAATATTCCATTAAAGGAATTGTATCGAATGTCAATGAAGAGCAAAACACATTCTTTGTTTTAGGGGAAGATGGCCATTATGAATCTGGCACGCGTTTTCATTACGACGTAGCAACCGAAGTACTAGAGCTTGTCGATGAGGACGAATATGAACCATTAAAATCACAAGACTTAGAGAGTGGCCTCGTTGTAGAAGTGGTGCCAAGAGGGAATGTAGAGGAAACTATACCACAGGAAGCAGATGCTGCCCGTGTCGTCGTTGTGGATGAGGATAAAGAAGAGTTAGAGAGCCTTGAGCAGGAAGCAGAAGAAGACGAAGATGAGCAAACGGAAGAGCAGGAGTCGGGCTCTGCTGATACAGGGGATGAAGATGAGTGATAAATAAGAAACAGATCGGCATGTTCATTGTGGCTTGCTTTTTGTTGACGCTTGCAGCGTGCGGAGGAACCGACAGCAAGCAAGGGCAAAATGAAGAAGGCGCACCGGACGTAGCTGTGGGAGAGACACCCATTGTCTCAATGGAAATGGAAAATGGCGGCATTGTGAAATTAGAACTTTATCCAGAGATTGCTCCTAAAACAGTCAATAATTTTGTCGCGCTTGTGGAAGATGGTTTTTATGACGGCCTGACATTTCACCGGATAATACCAGGGTTTATGATTCAAGGTGGCGATCCAAATGGAGATGGCACAGGTGGTCCAGGTTATGAAATTAAAGGTGAGTTTTCAAATAATGGTATTGATAACCCCCTCTCCCATGAGCGTGGCGTCATTTCGATGGCAAGAACGCAAGAACCGGATTCAGCCGGCTCCCAGTTTTTTATTTTGCATGAAGATGCTTTAGACCTTGATGGCGACTATGCTGCCTTCGGAAAGGTGATTGAAGGCATGGACGTAGTCGATGAGATCGCCGAACAAACAGAGACAGAAACAGGTGGTGCCCAAGAGGGCAGGCCAGTTGCTGGGCACGAGCAAGTGATTAAAAAAATGACAGTTGAGCGCTAGAGAGTTCGACTGTCATTTCTGTGCATTCTCCCATAAGTTAGCCAAATGTTTGCTTCTCGCTTTTCTGGGAATGGTTTTATAAAACTCAAAAAAAGGGAGCTGGTTCACATGAAAGCAATTGGGTTGTACCGCTATTTGCCGATTGATGACAAGGAGAGTTTAGTAGAAGAACAAGTACCAGATCCTGTGCCAAGCGGTCGGGATTTACTGATCGAAGTAAAGGCTGTGTCTGTCAATCCCGTTGATACGAAAGTAAGAGCTCCTAAAGACAAAACGGAGGAGGCGCTTCGTATTCTCGGTTTTGATGCGAGCGGGGTTGTAAAGGCTGTAGGCGAAGAATGTGTGCTATTTGATGTAGGCGATGAAGTTTATTATGCTGGCAATATTGCGAGGCAAGGATCGAATGCCGAATTTCAACTGGTGGATGAACGAATTGTAGGACCAAAGCCAAAATCGTTATCTTTTGCAGAAGCAGCCGCGATGCCGTTAACTTCTATAACCGCTTGGGAAGCATTGTTTGACCGTCTGCGGATTAGCGAAGGGGATGCAGGGAAATCGATTTTGCTGATTGGCGGAGCTGGAGGCGTTGGCTCCATTGCGATCCAATTAGCCGCTAAAGCGAACTTGAATGTCATTGCGACTGCTTCAAGACAGGAAACGGCAGCATGGTGCAAAAGCATGGGCGCCCATCATACGATTAACCACAAACAGGAATTGCTTCCTCAACTTCAAGAGCTTGGCTATAAAGACGTTGATTATATTTTCTGCATGGCTGACACGAATGAGCATTGGGATGGGATGGCTGCTTGCATCAAGCCTCAAGGCGCCATTTGTGCGATCGTTGAAAATAAACGGCCTCTTGATATGGGCAAAATACGTTCGAAAAGCGTTACTTTTTCTTGGGAACTGATGTTTACCCGTCCTGTCTTCCAAACAGAAGATCAAATTGAACAGCATCGCTTGTTAGTCGATATAGCTGCTATGTTTGATCGTGGTGAATTAAAACAGACAATGACAAAAACGCTTTCACCGATGAATGCCGAAACGCTTAAAGAAGGGCATCGGCTGTTAGAACAAGGAAACATGATTGGCAAGCTTGTGATCATAAACGATTGACCATACACTGGCTGTTTTCCGTCCTTTGCCAAGAAGGGCGGTCTTTTTCGCTAAACCGTCCGAAAGGAAAGTTGTATAATAAGGCTGCACAATAAGAAAGGAGCGATTTGATGACTGTTGTATTTGATTTGCATACCCACCACCATCGCTGTGGCCACGCCCTTGGGGAGATAGAAGATTACATACAGGCGGCGATTGAAAAAGGGATGGACTATATTGGCATTGCTGACCACTCGCCGTATTTTTACAGCGATGAAGACCAACTGTATCCGGGCATTGCGATGGGGAAAAGCGAATTAGCTAACTACGTCGAAGAAGTGCTGGCGTTAAAGAAAAAGTATAAGCAGCAAATCCATGTCCTACTAGGAATGGAAAGCGACTTTTTTCCAGACCACCAAGATCTGTACAAACGTATGTATGAGAAATACCCTTTTGATTACGTTATTGGCTCCGTCCATTATGTAAATGAGGTCAACATTTTTCGAAAAGGGCGTTGGGAAGGGTTAAATCAGGCAGAGCGTGTCGAAGTGAAAGAGGCCTATTATCGACTGATTCAACAATCTGCAAAAAGTGGAATGTTTCAAGTGCTTGGCCATATTGATGCCATGAAAGGATTTTATCCAGCGTTCTCAGCTATTGAAACACCCATTATTGAAGAAACGCTTAAAGTGATTGCCGATGAACAGGTCGCAATCGAAGTCAATACGTCTGGAAAAACAAAAGATTGTGGTGGTTGGTATCCTTCCCATGAAATATTAGAGCGAGCCCACCATTATGGTGTGTCTGTGTCGTTTGGGTCCGACGCCCAC
Source organism: Shouchella rhizosphaerae (assembly GCF_900142675.1). Taxonomy (GTDB): domain Bacteria; phylum Bacillota; class Bacilli; order Bacillales; family Bacillaceae_D; genus Shouchella; species Shouchella rhizosphaerae. The sequence goes on from NZ_FRBS01000007.1 coordinate 137,115, forward strand.
ACGCCTGAGCGCGTTGCTGATGATTATCATGAAGTTCAACGTATGCTAAAGGAGATTGGATTTAAAGAGATGGTTTTCTTTGTTGGGAAAGAGCGGAAATCCGTGATGTTATAAGCGAAAAGAGCCTGCCTTGCAGGCTCTTTTTTAACGGGTATATAGTGAGCAGTGGAAAGAGTAGAGGAGAAACCCGGAAATGAGTGTAAAGTTTTATCCATTTGGATAATAAAGCCATTAATCTATGCAATTGACCATGTTTTAAAAATAGGGAGAAGGGCTGGTTTTTTTCTTTCAGTTAAAAATTGAAGATGAGTTGGGAAAATAGAAAAAGGTATTGGCACAGTCTTTTCTGGAGCCTAAAAATGAAAAAATAGTTCTATTTTCTCGGGGAAATGACGATTTCTTGAATAGACAAAAGCCCTATGAATTTTGTTGTTGTTTTCTGCATTTTCGATATAATTCGGTTATGCATGACAAAAAGATTCAGAAAGGGTGTTTTTATTTGAAAAAAGCGCGTGCATTAAGCGGACGTAAAACGATGTATATGAGTGCGCTGTCTCTTTGTATGGTGGCAAGCTCTGTACCGGTTGTGCCCCAGTTGGCAATCGCTGAAAGGGGCGAGGCGCAATCGCTCTTTTTAGCTGATGAGATTGATTTGGCCAGTAAAGAAGACGTTTCGGTTATTGTCGAGTTTGATGAACTTCCAGAACAAGTGGCCCTTGCTGTTTCGAAAGAGCTTGAAGACGATTTGACAGAGGAAGAAGCACGGGAAAATGTAGAAGAATCGCATGAGCAATTTAAAGAAACATTGGCCGATGTGCTAGATACGTCCGAGAACGCTTCTTCTTATGTAGAACGGGAATATACGACCATTTTTAATGGAGTTTCTGTAAACTTGCCAGCAAACAAAGTGGAAGAATTGCTTGAACGTGAAGGCGTAAAAGCGATTTATAGCAATGATGTCATTGAGTTAATCAAGCCTGTTGAGGAAAAGGCCGTTGATGAGCCTGTGGAAGCAATGATGGTCGACAGCATTCCTTTCCTCGGTGTTCATGAGCTCCATGAACAAGGACTGAAAGGAGCAGGTGTAAAAGTCGGTGTTATTGATACAGGCATTGACTACGAACATCCAGATTTAAAAGCTGTATACAAAGGCGGTTATGACTTTGTCGACGATGATGACGACCCAATGGAAGCGACTTATGAGGACTGGAAAAACTCGGGAATGCCAGAATTTAATGCAAATGGAAGCTCCTATTATACGAGCCATGGCACACATGTCTCCGGTACCGTGGCAGGAACAGGAGAAAATGATTCAGAATATGCTGTCACTGGCGTCGCCCCTGAAGTCGATTTGTATGCCTATCGTGTCCTCGGCCCGTATGGCTCCGGAACAACGGCTGATGTCATTGCTGGCATTGAGCAATCCGTAATGGATGGCATGGATGTGATCAATCTATCACTCGGAAACAATGCCAACGATCCAATAGCACCGACGAGCATAGCAACAAACAATGCTACCTTGGCTGGAGTGACGGTTGTGACATCAGCTGGAAACAATGGCCGTAATGGGCTCGGCACAGTAGGCGCTCCTGGGGCAGCAGCATTGCCTATTTCTGTAGGGGCAAGCAATGTTTCTCTTACGATCCCTGAATTTTCGAGTACGTATCAATTAGGAGAGGAAGAGCTGACAGGCGACCTCCGTGTCATTGCCGAATCGTTTACAGGCAACCTAGAGGATTTCAGCAACCAAACGCTTGAGCTAGTTGATGCCGGGCTTGGTACCGTTGCAGAATTTGAACAAGTAGACGTAAGCGGAAAAGTCGCTTTTGTGATTCGTGGCGAACTTGCATTTGTTGATAAAATTGCAAACGCTAAAGCAGCAGGAGCAGAGGCAATCATTATTTATAACAATCTTCCAGGGGATGGCCATAATCCGATCTATGCTGGTGCGGGCCACAACTATGTCCCTAGTTTTTCTTTAACTTATGAGGACGGAGAGGCGATCGCTTCATTATTGGAAGATGGGGCAACAGTAACATTTGGCGAAATGAGTGGAAGCGTGACGACCGGTGATTTGCTAGCCGATTTTAGTTCACGGGGGCCGGTCAACTACACAGCGGCAATTAAACCGGAAGTTGTTGCCCCTGGGGTCGATGTCCATTCTACCGTACCAAGCTATATGGCAGGACCGGAGTTCACTGGCGATTATGAGTTTGCTTATCGACGCTCGTCCGGTACGTCGATGGCTTCCCCTCACGTGGCCGGGGTTGCGGCACTCATGATTCAAGCCAATCCAGAACAGACACCTGCGGACATCAAGACCAAATTAATGAATACGGCTGTGCCAATGACAGAGGAATACAATGTGTTTGAAATAGGGGCAGGCCGGATCAACCCAGTGGCTGCGATTGAATCAACGGTCATGATTCAGGCATCGATTGACAGTTACCACGTCGAGGACGACCTTTTAGCCTTGATTCAAGACAAAACAGGCGGGTTAAGCTTTGGTTTCGTTAGTACGGATGCAGGCAATATCCGGGAACGTCACAGCCTACGCTTGACAAATAGCGGTACTGAAGCAAAGACATTCAATGTACATGCATCCTTCCACACTGCCAATGGAACGCTTCCTGCCGGAGAGAATGGCCTTACTCTGCAAACCAATTCAACGATTACGGTGCCAGCAGGCGAGACAGTCGAGAACAATGCCTTTCTCATTGCACCGAAAACGGCAGCAGAAGGGTTGTACGGAGGGTATATGACGTTGACAAACGTCGCTGACCAAAGTGAAGTATATCGAATTCCGTTTGGCACGTATGTTTCAGAAGAAGCATTGGTTGCGCAACCAATTGGCACGCCTGTCTATGCTTTCGATTTTGCATCTTAATAAAGAAGGGGGGTCCCCTTTTTTTGAGGAAGCTGGTTTATTTATGGTCAACATGTGGATAACAATCGGAAAATTGGCGATTACCGGGATTGCATCGTTTTTGTTCTTCCTCGTTCTCTTTTTTGTCCTTCAAGGAAAGGGCAGTGACGGCAGAGGACCTGAGCTGTTTGGCTGGACAAGCTATACCATCTTGTCCAACAGCATGGAGCCGACATTTTCCGCCGGAGATGTGGTCATCATGAAAAAGAATGAGGAGCCTAGCATTGGCGATGTTGTAACGTTTATGGCTCCTGAACGGCGCTTGTTCACACACCGGATTGTTGAGAAGTTTGAAAGCAATGGAAAGACGTATTATAAGACGCAAGGCGATAACAACAACGTTGTAGACGAAGACCCAATCGTAAAAGAACAAATTGTCGGCACCCATATGTTCACCATTCCTAAAGTTGGTTTAGTTGCTGAAAAAATCAATCAACCAATTGGTTATGGTTTGTTGATTGTCGTGCCGATTGCTGGGTATTTGCTGTTATCGTTCTACGAAACCATCCAAAAAAAACGCAAGGAGGCTTCTTGATGAAAAAGGTAAAATCATTGAAATTAGCCATGATCGCTACAGCTTTTGTAGGAGCGTTAGTTATTGTTCTCGGCTCAGGAGGGTCGTTTTCATGGTTTACAGGGGAAACGTCTGCTACTGGGGAAATTAAAAATGGAACGCTGGAAATTAACCATGGCGAGGACATTGACGGCAACATCGTTCAAGCGGAAAGTTTTGCTCCTTCACAGCTAATCTTTGGCGATTGGCTCTCAATTGAAAATACAGGCACCCTTGACACTCATTTGCAAGCAACCTATGACCACTCTGTCGACTTGAATGTACCCATCGATGCGTATAAAGTTGGCTACATTGCGATTAAGTATACAACAACGCCAGGCAGGGATGTGTATGAAGATGCACAATATAAGTTAGACCAATTGTTTAATGGCATTACTAATGAAGTTCAGTCTTTTTCACATACGGCCGAGGCAAATGGCGTTGAAGTTGTAGCTGCCTTAATTGATGAACAAGCTTATGACGAAAATGCTGATCAGTTTGTGCTTGGCGATGGCAGCTTGCAAGGACCTGACAACGAATTTTGGCAATTGGATGAAGGCCAATACATTGATCTTAATTTTGGCGTGAAATTAGACGAGAATGCAGGCAATGAATACCAAGGAGCTGTTTATACTGCTTCACTTGAAGTATTAGCCAAGCAAACAGACCAAGGCGCGAAATAATTTAGTCAGTGGAGGTTGTCGGCATTTGCCGACAACCTCAGACTGTAGACAAACGCTCGCATACTTCGTCGTTTGCCTCACTCATATGCTCATGAACCCCCGTTCTATTCGCATCTTCCCTCGGCTGCACTCCTCGTCTGACAAGCGTTTTCTATCAGTCTGATTGCGGTTAGCGACTTTGCCGACAACCTATTTTTTGTTGTCTACTAAAACAGAAATTCCTATTTTGCTGGTTGATAAAGGTAGCAGCCTTGTTCATGGCTGTTGACTAAGCCAGCAGCTTCCATAAAAGACTGGCAAGTGGTTGGCCCAACAAAGGCCATACCAGCAGATTTTAACGCTTTGCTTAGCGCTATAGCTTGTTCGGAAAGGTTGTCCTGTTTATTTGGAGCAAAGGACCAGATAAAACGGGCAAAGGAGCCATGCTCGTTTGCAAGTTTACGAGCTACAGCCGCATTTGTAAGAATGGCACGGATTTTTCCTTCATGGCGAATGATCGCTTTCATTTCTTTTAAGCGCGCCACATCTTCTTCTGTAAAACGGGCCAATGACTCCCAGTTAAAGCTAGCGAATGCTGTTCGGAGCGCATCTCGTTTTTTTAAGACAGTTAGCCAGCTTAATCCTGATTGCATAAGCTCTAACATAAGCATTTCAAATAGCTGTTGGTCGTCATAAGTAGGGCGCCCCCATTCGCTATCATGGTAGTGCTCGTAGAGGGGGCTGTTACTTACCCAACTACAACGCTTTGGCATAGGAACCTCCTCATATTTGAACGATAAGCCGGAGCACTGTTAATAAGCAACCGGCCATTTTTCTTTTACATAAGCCATTTCCCAAAAACTATACTCTAGTTGACAGCTTTTTAAAAAATGGTCTTGCATCCGTTCTTTTTCTTGTTCGGTAGCATGTGCCGCAAGCTCGTCGAGGCGTTTACAAAATTGTTTCGTTACCCCCATTTCTCCGTTTGAGCGGTAAAAGGAAATCCAGTCGAAAAATGGATGGTTCGCTTTTGGCTGGAACGTTTCGTACAAATAGTCGCCGATCGCTTGGTATGTCCACGGACAAGGCAGAAGCACAGCCAATATTTCGGCGAGAGAACCACGGTGGGCGACATCAAGCATGTGGCGTGTATAGTGGTGGGCAGTTGGGGCGAGAGGCTCATATTGCAAATCTTCATAGCGGACGCCTGCCACCTTGCAAAAATTATGGTGAGGGTGTGTTTCACTGTGCAAAATAAAGCCAATTTGTTCCGCGAACATCGCCATGTCTTCGCGGTTTTCGCACCGGCTAATAGCAATGCCGTATATTTGCATAAACGTATTTAAGTATTCAAAATCTTGTTTGACGTAGTGAATAAGGGAATCTGCGGGCAACGAGCCTTTGCCAATACCTTGTACAAACGGATGGCTAAATATGGCTTTGTAAATCGGGTCGGCGGTTTTGCGAAGTTCGGCAGTAAAACTCATAAAAATCGTCTCCTCCTTTTTTTCCACAAAGGGATGCCTGACGCAAAGAAAGGAGAGTTGCTTTACATGAATAAGCAATTGTTCTCCACTTCCCTACGCTGGTACAAGCCAGATCAGGTTCAAAGGGTCAAAGCAGCGCTTTTCTCAGCCAGATGGCTCCCCTAGTGGTTCTTCTTAAAGTGAACCATATCTTCAGACAAAGTGCAATGAATAGCTGTTAACGGTACGTTGCCCACTGGCAAAAAACATTTGCAAGGCACGCTAGAAGGTGTTATGATGCTTCGGAGACTAAAAATAGACAGATAAATGAAATATTGTAAGGATGGGAGACAGCATGAAATCATACGTAATTGATCGGATGTATAAAGCATCTGCAGGGGTCGCCAATGCAGTGCTTGTTACGTTAGGTATTGGACTTTTGTTTGAATCTTTCGGCAATATTTTTGGTTGGAGTGCGTTTGTCACAATTGGCTCCATTACTAAAATTCTACTCGCTCCAGCAATTGGCGCCGGGATCGCTTACCAGCTAGGAGGAAACACGCTCGTCATTTATGCAGCTATGGCTTCGAGTACGGTGGGCGGCAATGCGATTAGTTTTGTCGAAGGGCTGCCAGTTCTCGCACCAGGACAACCTGTGAGCGCTGTTATTGCAGCAGTCGCTGCGACTTATGTCGGCAAACGAATAACTGGAAAGACGAAACTGGATATGATGGCAATTCCTTTTTCCGGTATTTTTGTTGGCGGGCTTGTAGGACTTGTTATGGCAGCTGTTACGACACCGATGCTAGAATGGATAAGCGCGCAATTGGCTACGTCTGTACAAGGATCGCCTATTATCGCTCCAATGGCCATCGCTCTCACATGGAGCATTTTGCTTATGACACCAGCTTCATCGGCTGCACTTGCGATTGCCTTGCAAATGGACCCGATCTCAAGTGGTGCAGCATTAATTGGTTGCACAGCTCAGTTTGTCGGTTTCACCCTTATGTCTTGGAAACAAAACGATGCTGGGGCGTTACTTGCCCAAGGGCTTGTCACGCCAAAAGTACAGTTTCCCAATTTAATTAAAAACCCGCGCCTCTGTTTGCCTCCGTTTGCCGCAGCAATTATTTGCGCTCCGATTGCTTCACTAGCCTTTCAGTTCCAAGTTTCGTATGAGCTTGCCGGTTTAGGCTTGAATTCTTTGATTGCGCCTATTACGATTTTTTCCACACAAGGAATAACAGGCTTGTTCATTTTTATAGGCACAGGCATCATTTTGCCAGGGATCATTTCATTGGCGTTATATGAGTTAATCAAACGGATTGGCTGGGCGAAAACAGGCGATTTGCATATTAAACTGCAATAATGGAGAAGAAGGTACTTTCAGGCTTACGCCAAACATAGACGTAATGATGGCCAGCCGAGGCTGTCGTTGGAATAGAAGACAAAGCTCAGCGGAAGCTGAGCTTTGTTTTTTCTTATCCTTCGATTTTTCGTTCAGCTCGTTTTTCTGACTGCGCTTCTTGTTCGCCATCTTGTGGTTTGCTTGATAAGAACCATCCGGCAATGACAATAAGAACTAAAACGCCGTAGAAAAAGAGCTTCCAGCCCGTTGAGTGTGGGAATTCGTGTGGGATCCATGCAATCGCATCATGGGCAAGCACTTGCACCGTCAACTTGACGCCAACCCAGCCAACAATAATAAATGCGGCCGTTTCAAGGCCAGGCCGTTTTTCGAGCAGTGCAACAAATTTTGTAGCTGCAAAGCGCATGATTAAGAGGCCGATGAAACCGCCAAGAAAGACGACAATAAATTGGCCGATGTCCATACTGCCGACCGTGCCGAGGTTAGTTGGCGTTAAAGCGGTGGCCAAGGCAACGGCAGCTAAAATCGAGTCAACAGCAAAGGCGATGTCGGCGACTTCGACTTTTAACACAGTCGTCCAGAAGCCGCTTCCTTTTTTAGCTTTTGCAATGCCGGCCTTTTCCTCGCTTTTCTTGACAATATGCTTTCGGTATAAATGGTTTAGCGCAATGAATAATAGGTATGCGGCACCAATCGCTTGAACTTGCCAAATGTCGACAAGAAAAGAAATGATAAACAACGAACCTAACCGAAAAACAAACGCGCCAGCCAAACCGTAAAAGAGCGCTTTTTTACGTTCTGTCTCAGGCAAATGTTTGACCATAATCGCTAGAACTAGCGCATTATCAGCCGCCAATACACCTTCCAATGCAATAAGCACAACAAGCACCCAGCTGTACTCTAAAAGTAATGATACATCCATCGCTCCACTCGCCTCTCTTTAGTTAATGTCCACTCCAGCTCGTTTTCACCAAAGAGAGGAAAAAATACACAAAAAAGACCTCTGCCTTGGTTTTAAAAACGAGGCAAAGGTCTTGCTAGACATTTATGTATCATGCCAACAACAAAGCCGGTGGAAAATCCACGTAATGACGACTTTGGTTCAAGTTATGTCAATAACTTGCAGCTACTCCCCTTTGAAGGAATGTTATGCAATTAACGATAGTATACGTGAAGATTAATAGAAACGTCAAGCCTTTTTAAAAAATAGAATGGACAGGGCATGAATAAGCCTGCTCTTGGGTAAACATGAACTATAAGAGAAAGGTGTGATTCAGGTTGGAAAAATACAAACATCACATCGTCGAAACAGGAGGCCACACGTTTCACATCGTGTCCGCTGGACAAGAAGATGGAGAACTGGTCCTTTTGCTGCATGGTTTTCCTGAGTTTTGGTACGGATTTCGCCATCAAATCAATGCATTGGCAAGAGCAGGATACCGCGTCATTGTGCCAGACCAACGTGGCTATAACCAGTCTGATAAGCCTAAAGACATTAAAGCTTACACGCTCGATGTCCTTCGTGATGACTGTGTGGCGTTTATTAAAGCGTTTGGGCGGAAACAGGCTTATTTAATCGGTCATGATTGGGGAGGAGCAGTTGCTTGGCATCTAGCTGCCTCAAAGCCAGAAGTTGTGAAAAAGCTTGTCGCCATTAATATTCCCCATCCAGCCGATATGCGTGTTGCTTTAAAGAAGCACCCTTTGCAGCTGTTCCGCAGCGCATATATGCTGTTTTTCCAAGTGCCCCATGCCCCAGAAAAGCTGCTTGCCGCCAGGGATTTTGCCTACTTGGAAGCTGGAATGACGAAAACAGCCAATGAGCGGGCTTTTACAAAGGCGGAATTGCGTCACTATAAACTGGCTTGGCGGCAGCCAGGAGCGCTGAAAGGAATGCTTAATTGGTATCGTGCCATCCGTTTCCAAGGGGTAGACAGGAAGACCGAGATTGATCTGCCAGTCTCTGTGCCGACAAGGATCATTTGGGGAGCCAATGACCTGTTTTTAAGAAAAGCACTCGCACAAGCCAGTTTGAAAAGGTGTAGCAATGGCGATGCCGTGTTAGTAGATGGAGCTACCCATTGGCTCCACCATGAGCATCCTGAAATTGTGAATCATCTTATGCTTGAGCATTTACAAAAACAAAAAAAGCGGCTTTGGCCTGTGTGAAGCTGTGCCGCGCCGTTGCGTTTTGGCAATCAGTCTGGTACGATACATGTGTTATCTTAAGGGAGGTTTTTATCATGATCATTACAAAGACGATTGCCAAGGCCGCTAACTGAATACTGTCTACTGTGTACCAGTGTAAACGGGAAAGGTGCGTCTAAGTAATGAAGGCCGAACCTTAAATTAAATACCCTCGTTTGCCCACACAGGCTTTTTAGGCGTGTGTATTTTGTTATGCCTAGTAAAATCAAAATAGACATAACAACTGGAGGACTTATTATATGCATGAACAATTGAGACAAACGACACAACCAACAATTATTGTGGGTGTGGAGTTGCAAAAAGACACAGATTTCCACTATTCGATGGAAGAGTTAAACAATTTGGCCGATGCTCTTGATTTACAGGTTGCGGGACAGCTCACGCAAAAGCTGCCTGTACCAAATCAAGCGACGTATATTGGTGCTGGCAAAGCGTCTGAACTTTCCATGATGTGTGAATCCCTTGGGGCTACGCTCGTTGTGTTTAATGATGAGCTATCGCCTTCACAAATCCGCAATCTTGAGAAATTGCTGGAAGTAACCGTATATGATCGGACCATGTTGATTTTAGATATTTTTGGAGAAAGGGCGAAGACGAAAGAAGCTCAACTTCAAGTAGAAATGGCGCGGCTCCGCTATTTGCTGCCACGGCTCGTCGGCATGCGCGCTTCATTAAGCAGGCAAGGCGGTAGCGGCACTGGCTTGGCCAACCGCGGCGCCGGGGAAACAAAGTTGGAGCTCGACCGCCGTAAAATTGAAGCACGTATTCATGCGTTGGAAAAAGATCTCGAAGAAATTGTCAAACGACGCGAGTTACAGCGCAAACGCCGGAAAAAACAAGCGCTGCCGGTCGTTGCCTTAGTTGGCTATACAAATGCAGGGAAATCATCGCTGATGAATGCGATGCTGGACAATGCCGAGGAAAAGCGAGTGTTTGAAAAAGATATGTTGTTTGCCACTCTCGATACGTCTGTGCGTAAAGTGGAACTTGACAAAAACCATTCTGTTTTATTGGCGGATACGGTTGGCTTTGTTTCTAAATTGCCAACACACCTCGTTAAAGCATTCCGCTCAACATTGGAAGAAGCACGGGAAGCCGATTTGCTCCTCCATGTCGTCGATTATTCAAATGAACGCCATCGCGAAATGGCAAAGACGACAAATGAAACACTCCAGGCGATGGAAATTGATCGCCCGATGATTTATGTTTATAACAAAATGGATCGATTGAAAGAGGCATTTCCTCAAGCGCATGGCGATGAGCTGTTTATATCAGCTAAGACTAAACAAGGGCTTGATTTATTAGCACAGAAAATAGCAAGCTATGTTTTTCAAGATTTGGAAAAACATCTGTTCATCGTTCCTTATCGTGACGGGGAGGCGGCTGCTTATTTAAACAACCATGCCCATGTTCACACACAACGTGCTGAAGAAGACGGCTGGCATATCGTTGCCGATTTGCATGAACGAGACTTGAAGCGGGTTGAAAGCTACTGTGTGTCAAAAGAACAATAATGAAAAAAGCCATTTGAATGCTTCTCGTTCAAATGGCTTTTTGGCGTAGACAGATGAACACTTGTTTCGTTGTTTTATGACAAAGACAAATCTGGCTGTTACGCGTTTTTTAAATCCGTTTTCGCACGTTCAATTGTCGCCGAGTCGTACCAGTCGCTGTAAGTGAGAATATGTTTAGAAAGCCGCGTATTGAAGCGCAGTCTTTTTCGTTCTGTACTGGCTGGTTTGTGGACAGATTCCAAACCCATCAACCTCCTTTTATTGGTAGCTTTCCCCACTTGAAACCGTTTTAATCAAAAAACAAAGTGGGAAAATTCTGTTAACTTAATGTTAATAATTGTTTCCCAATAGGCAAATCTTTCTAACTTTGATACGTTTAAACTACCAGCTTGGACGAGTTGGGATAAAAGTGAGGAGGGAACCGAATGAAGAAACCGTTGGGGAAAATTGTCGCAAGCACCGCACTACTCATTTCTGTTGCTTTTAGTTCATCGATCGCATCGGCTGCTGAGGAAGCAAAAGAAAAATATTTAATTGGCTTTAATGAGCAGGAAGCAGTTAGTGAGTTTGTAGAGCAAATAGAGGCAAATGACGATGTCGCGATTCTCTCTGAGGAAGAGGAAGTCGAAATTGAATTGCTTCATGAGTTTGAAACGATTCCTGTTTTATCTGTTGAGTTAAGTCCAGAAGATGTGGACGCGCTTGAGCTCGATCCAACGATTTCGTATATTGAAGAGGATGCAGAAGTAACGACAATGGCGCAATCAGTGCCATGGGGAATTAGCCGTGTACAAGCCCCAGCTGCCCATAACCGTGGATTGACAGGTTCTGGTGTAAAAGTTGCTGTCCTCGATACGGGTATTTCCACCCATCCAGACTTAAATATTCGCGGTGGTGCTAGCTTTGTGCCAGGAGAACCATCCACTCAAGATGGAAATGGACATGGCACGCATGTGGCAGGGACGATTGCTGCTTTAAACAATTCGATTGGCGTTCTGGGCGTAGCACCGAGCGCGGAACTATACGCTGTAAAAGTATTAGGCGCGAGCGGTTCAGGTTCGGTCAGCTCGATTGCCCAAGGATTGGAATGGGCAGGGAACAATGGCATGCACGTTGCGAATTTGAGTTTAGGAAGCCCGTCGCCGAGTGCAACACTTGAGCAAGCTGTTAATAGCGCTACTTCTAGAGGCGTTCTTGTCGTAGCAGCATCTGGTAATTCAGGTGCAGGCTCAATCAGCTATCCGGCCCGTTATGCGAACGCAATGGCAGTCGGGGCCACTGACCAAAACAACAACCGCGCTAGCTTTTCACAGTATGGAGCTGGGCTTGACATTGTCGCGCCAGGTGTCAATGTGCAGAGCACATACCCAGGTTCAACATATGCCAGCTTAAACGGTACATCGATGGCTACTCCTCATGTTGCAGGTGTAGCAGCCCTTGTTAAACAAAAGAATCCATCTTGGTCCAATGTACAAATCCGCAATCATCTAAAGAATACGGCAACGGGTTTAGGAAACACGAACTTGTATGGAAGCGGGCTTGTCAATGCAGAAGCGGCAACACGCTAATCAATAATAATAACGCTGTGTGCTTTAAGCACACAGCGTTTTTTAGTGTGTATGAATCGAAAAAGAGCATAGATCGCCGATTTCAAAAAGCGAGCGTAAAGGGCTATTGAAGCTCTTTACGCTCGCAGGATTTGCCGCTACACGATGGAAAATTCACGTCTTTTGACTTTCATGGCGTATTTATTTAAGTATTCGTTTGCTTTTTCGTACTCTCCGTTTTTTTGATACCATTGTGCCAGCTCAATTGCATAGTGGACTGGCTCTTCTTTATTATCAAGCTTATCGAGATGAGGGAGCAGTTCCTGTTCGATAAAGTTGTACATCGCATCGTCGGCTTTTAAGCGGTGCGCATAGTAGCGGGCTTGAAGCTCAGAACGTTTGTATCCACGTTTTGCACTAATTTCAATAATTTCATTTAATTTTGATTCAATTTGTTTTTTGTCCGTTTTCAATTGGAAGAGAACTTCTATGTCTGCGAGAAGGCTGAATACGTAATTTTGGCTGTCTTTATCGTAGTAAGCACTGCATTTTGTAAAACATTCATGGCTTTGTTCATAGTTGCCGATTTTTTTAAGCAAGACGCCGTAATTGTACATGGCTTGGTAATAAAGCGTGTCGCGGCTAAACAAGCGTGTGTTTCGCAAAAGGATTTTATAGAGGCGAAGGGATTCCTCTGTCATATTCATTTGTGTATAATTGACCCCTAGTAACATTTGCGTGTGAAAAGCGCGAATGTAATTGTCCTCTTGCTTAAAAATTTGAAGCGCCTCTTTTGCATAAATGATGGCTTTTTCTGGCTCATTTAGCTGTGTAAAACACTGTGCTAGCACAAAAGCGACTTCACGGACAAAAATGTACTTGGAAGAATAGTCTTCACTTTGCAAGTCAAGCAAAATTTCTTTTGCTTCCTTTAAGCGGTTACGGTTTACTAGGAGGATGCCGTTGAACAGACGATAAGACAGTTCTTCGATCGCGGACAAATTCGTGCGGTTTTTATCTAAGATGGCTCGCTGCTCTTGGGCAAGGTGGTTTGCTCCGTTCATCAAATGGTAGCGCATCATGTATAAATGGTACGTATTAATGTAATCCGTTCGGGCAATGATAAATTCCTTCTCGACTAATAATTTTTGAATCCGTTTTGCTTCCTGTACATCCACAAATTGTATCGCTTCAATAAAGGCTTCCAGCGACTGCTTAATCTCGTTGTGTTGGGCATATTCATCTTCTATATTGACGCCAAGCCGGTCAAGCAAAAGGGAAGCTGTAGCATGGTTGGCCTTATAGATGTTGTTTTCAATTTTGCTAAGGTGTGGAATGGAGCAAATACCATCAGCGAGTTCTGCCTGTGTCATATTATGCTTAATTCGGTAGTATTTGATTGTTTTGCCTAACTCCACGTTTCATCAACCCACTTTGTATAAGTATCGTTAACCTATTTATAAGAAGCAAAATGTTTAATTTTATATATACTTTATTCGCCAATAATATTTAAATTCCTGCAAATTGAGTGAAAATAATCGGCCTAACAAAGAGTTTGTTCAAAAAAAGCGAGATCCCTTTACGTTAAGGAAGCTCGCTTTTTTCAAACTCAGTGTGGGCATGTTGCAATTCTTCGATTGAATAGCCGAATGTCATTTGCAAGTGTGGATAATCGGTGAAATTTGCCCAATCTCCTCCCCATTCGAAACCAAGTTCTTTCGCCAATTCTGCGACTTCAAACCAATCGGGTTCGCCGTTTTCGTTGCCGTCATAAGCGATGTCCCATAAAGGTTCGCCGCCCTCATCTAAAAGGGCAAAGTCAATAGCAAGGCCAAAATTGTGGTAAGACTGACCGCCTTTTGCATTTGTGACAATACGCCCATGTTGGTCGCGTCCTTTTTGATAGAGACGGTCTTGTTCTTCAGGGGTGCGGTAACCGTCTGTAATGAGGATCGAGATACCGATTGCTTCTGCTTCTTCAATCAATTTTTCCGTATAGTCAGCTACCACTGGGTGAAGCCCATCCGCTGGGACAATCTCTTCTATTTCGACTTCTGTATTGTTTATCGCTGTAAGAGAAGGTTGGACCAAACCGTTGAACCAACCTGTTCTAGAGATAAATCCTGCAATGAACACAAGGCCGACGCAGATCACCAAAAACAGCAGCAATCGTAAAAATGGCCGCACAAAATGCCCCCCTTCCAGACGCTAGCTCTTTTTGTTTATGGTACAAACCAGACTGGCAGAAAGGCAAGCGAGGCAATTGCCTTATAGAACTCAGCAGGCTAGGGGAAATTCCCCCGTTCATTCCTTATGGCGGTTGGCAGCGTCTGCTGTAAAATGTGGACTGTTTTTTCGACGTACAAGAAAATAAATAAGCCCAAGGATGGTCCAGATAACGCCAATCGTTAACGCATGTCTATCAATGGAATAAAGCAACCAAATGCAAAAGGCCGCTCCTAGTGCTGGCAACAGCAAATTTGCCACTGTTCCTTTAAGGGAACGGCGTTTTTCGCGAATATAGTAATGGAACACGACCGATGCATTTACGCTAATAAAACCAATAAGCGCTCCAAAACTAATGAATGAGTATATGATTTCCAATTCGCCAAAAATGGCGGTTAAAGAAAGGAGGCCAATTAGGACAATGTTAAACGTTGGCGTTTTAAAACGCGGATGAACATAGCCAAAAAAGCGCTTAGGCAATGTATTGTCGCGTCCCATCGCGAATAGCAGCCTTGAAGCACTTGCATGGGAAGACATGGAGGATGAGACCACAGCAACCATTGTTCCAGCAAGGAAGAAGGCGTGCATAAATGCGCCCCCGACGTACTGGGCGATTTCCAAAGATGCCGCTTCGGCAGAAATGAACGCATCATAATTAGGATAAACAAGCTGCAGCAAGTAAGAAACAGCTACAAACAAGGCGCCCCCGATTAAAACAACTAGTACAATCGCCAGTGGGACTGTTTTTTTCGGATTCTTCGTTTCCTCTGACAAAGTCGAGATCGCATCAAACCCTAAAAAGGAAAAGCAAAGAATGGACGCACCTGTAAAAGCGGTTTGGAATGCGAATGTGTCACTAAAAAAGGGCACAGGCGATAATAGCTCGCCAGTGCCTAAGCCATTCATCAAACCACGAATCATAAAAACAACAAATACGGCAGCAACTAGAACTTGGAACGCGACGAATAACCCAGTTATATTTGCAGTTAACTGTATGCCGAGAATATTGACGGTCGTAATCGCCGCTGCTAAAATAACGACCCAAATAAACGCGGGCACTTCTGGAAAAGCGGCGTTTAAATAAGCCATGCCAATTGCAAAATTGACCATTGGCAAAAACAAGTAATCAAGAAGCAAAGACCAACCAGCGGCAAAACCAACATTTGGATGGATGCTTTGTTGCGCATACGTATACGCTGAGCCCGCTTTTGGAAAGGCTTGGACCATTCGTCCATAGCTATAAGCGGTTAAAAGTAGTGCTGCGATTGTAAACAAGTATGATGTTGCTACATGGCCTTGAGTGAGTTGCGCGACCACGCCGTACGTATCAAAGACGACTAGCGGGTCCATATAGGCAAGGCCAATGACGAGCAGCGGTACCAGCGTAAGCGTACGCTTTAACTGCTGTTCTTTCTCCAAAGGAACCACCCCCAAAAAAATGTACACTTCATTGTACGGCTTAGAAAACAAGAGTGCAATAGTCCATTTCCCCAGAACGGCATTCTGCTATTTACGTTCACATTTTTCATTTTGGGATTGTTCTTTGGTATGATGGATAGAAAAGGGAGGAGTGCACATGATTGTAACGCCTAAATGGCTTTATGACAGGCTTGGTGAAGTCATCGTCCTTGATGCTCGTTTTGATTTATTTGATGAAAAGAAGGGAAAACAGGCTTATCATGCAGAACATTTGCCAGGCGCTCTATTTATCGATATGGCCGAAGAAATGGCGGACAAACGCATCCAAGGGGCAGGGCGCCATCCGCTGCCATCTCCAAAGGACATGGCCCAGATGTTTGCCAAAAAAGGCATATCAAAAGACAGCAAAGTCGTTATTTACGATGACCAAAATGGTGGAATAGCGGCAGCACGAGCATGGTGGATGCTTGAATTTCTAGGCAACAACAACGCCGCTATTCTTGACGGTGGGATTCAGGCTTGGAAGAACAGTGGCTACCCGACGACGGATGAGGTGAAGCCCCCAGATGAGGCGCGATTTGATCCGCATGTGAAGGAAGATTGGCTAGTTACCGCCGAACAAGTGAAAAATAAGTTGGGAAGCGCTGTTTTGGTTGACTCTCGCTCTAGAGAACGTTATCAAGGGGAACAGGAACCACTTGACCCAAAAGCCGGGCATATTCCAGGCGCACTCAATTTTCCGTGGGGCGGCGTGCTGCGCCAGGACGGAAACTGGAAGACTGCTGAGGAACTCGTGCAGCATTTTGCCGCTCTCCCGCGTGATCGGGAAGTGATTGTCTACTGCGGCTCAGGCATTTCCGCATGTCCAAATGTACTTGCATTAAAGCGGGCAGGCTTTAAACAGGTCACACTATATGCAGGAAGTTGGAGCGATTGGTCTTCACGCAGCGGTTATCCAGTAGAGACAGGCCACCCAAGCCAATAAATGAAATAGACTCGCGAGACGGGGTCGGTGCTGTTAGCGCCCACGTCAGCGAGTTTTTTTGTGGAGAGATGCTAGGCAGAAAAATGTTCCAGTTGCTATACTAGTAAAAAACAATCGCTCCCGCAAATGAGCGATTGAATGAGAAAAAGTGGTGATCATGTTGGCTTTTGCATACGATCAATTTTTGCGCCATTCGTTTTCCACCCTTGATCAATTTGTGGAAGAATTAGGCGACTTGCTGAAATGTCCTGTTACAGTAGAAAACAGTCACCATCATTTACTGGCCTATTCAGAGCATGGAGAAGGAACAGACCAAGCACGAGTATCCACCATTATCGGCCGTAAAGTGCCAGCGCCGTTAATTCACCGTTTTTGGAAAGACGGGATTATGGCTTCGTTAAATCAATCGTCTGAACCGATTTCAATTGCTGAGATTCCTGACATGGGACTTGGGCCAAGAGTTGCTTTATCCGTTCGGGACCAGGAAGGTCGTGTGCTTGGTTATATTTGGGTGTCGGAAACCAATCGAACCCTTACGGCATATGAACAGCAATGGTTGAAAAAGGCGGCTCGAAAAGCAGCACGGCTTATGCAAAAAGCGAATCGATATAAACGTGGGGAAGCTTCAAATGAGGAGCGACTTTGGAAACTATTGACGAATACCCACGAACTGGGCGACATACCAGAAGAAGTGCGGCAGGAGGAGCGGCAAAGCAGCATCCTTTTAATCGATTTGGCAAACCAGCTTGAACATATGGAGACTGTACAAACACTATTTGAAAACAGCAACGCTGTGCTTTTTATGTTTGATGGTGAATTTTTTATTGCCTTTATTTATGGAAAAGACTTAAGGAAACAAGTTGGCGCCTTTGCTGAGAAACTGCCAGACGGTGTCCACATAGCCGCGGGGAATCCTTCGTTTGCCGTTGATGGATGCGCCCGGGCTTATGAACAGGCGAAAGCATTGTTGGAATTGAAAAAGAGGTTTGGCAGCGAGCTCGCGGATTGCTTGTTCTATTATGAAGCAGGGGCGTACAAATATATACAACCTTATGAAGACACAGCGATGATCGCTGGTGACCATCCAGCAATTGAGCAGTTGCGTGAATATGATGCAGAAAATCAAACAAGTCTGTTGGAAACATTGGCCATGTATATCGAAAAAGACGGGCACCTTACCGCCGCAGCGAAAGCGCTTCATGTTCATCCTAATTCTCTCCAATACCGATTAAAGCGAATTGCCGAATTGACGGGCTTGCATTTGCGTAACCCAGCTGAACGAATCGGCTTATATTTAGATTTACAGCGCAAAAAAGCGCAACTTTCGGTGAATTCCACAAATGGCATAGGAAATTTTAGGGTGGATGCCCCAAAGAAAAAAAGACCGTAACTCGGGTATACTAAGAAAATAAACGTTAACGAGGGAGGTCTTGGCATATGATTATCGGAATACCGAAAGAGATTAAAAGCTATGAAAATCGGGTAGCGATTACGCCAGCTGGAGTGGATGCACTTGTTGGCAGCGGCCACCGTATCGTAGTGGAGGCAGCCGCAGGTATTGGCAGCGGCTTTACAGATGAGGAGTATGAGAAGGCAGGCGCAATCATTGAAAAAAACGCGAAAGATGTGTGGGCGGCAGCAGACATGATCATTAAAGTCAAAGAGCCGCTTTCTGAAGAGTATCGGTATTTCCGCAAAGGGTTAATTTTGTTTACGTACTTGCATTTGGCGGCAGAACCTGAGTTAACAAAGGCACTAGTCGACTCAGGCGTGACGGCGATTGCTTATGAGACGGTAGAGATAAACCGGACATTGCCATTGTTAACGCCGATGAGTGAAGTGGCTGGAAGGATGGCAACGCAAGTGGGCGCCCAGTTTTTGGAGAAGACGCGAGGAGGGAAGGGAATCCTCCTTTCCGGTGTGCCTGGGGTTAAACGGGGCAAAGTAACGATCATTGGCGGCGGCGTTGTTGGCACAAACGCGGCAAAAATGGCTGTTGGCCTTGGCGCTGATGTCACTCTGCTTGATGTGAGTGCAGAAAGGCTGCGCCAACTGGACGATCAATTTGGAAATGACATTCAGACGATCATGTCGAACCCTTTAAATATTGCCAGTGCTGTGGCCGAGGCCGATCTTGTTATTGGCGCCGTGCTCATTCCAGGAGCAAGAGCGCCTAAACTCGTAACGGCAGAAATGATTCAAAAAATGGGGGCAGGGAGTGTCGTTGTCGACGTGGCTGTAGACCAAGGTGGCATTGTTGAAACAGCTGATAAAGTAACAACACATGATGCCCCGACTTATACGAAGTATGATGTCATCCATTATGCTGTCGCTAATATGCCAGGAGCGGTGCCGCGGACATCGACGATTGCGTTGACAAACGTCACCATTCCTTTCGCTGTACAAATTGCCAATAAAGGCGCTAAAGAGGCATTACGGACGAATTTAGCACTTGCCAAAGGCTTAAATGTAGCGAATGGCTTTATTACGTATGAAGCAGTTGCACGTGATCTAAACTATCCTTATAAGCAAGCAGAAGAAGTTTTAGCTGAGTTGCCTTAAACAAAAAGAACGCTTGACCACATGTGGGGCAAGCGTTCTTTTTATTTGGCTGCGTTTAAAGCGGCGTGCTTAAAAATGCTACACAAACAGGATATGGCACAGAAATATTGGCTTTATGAAGGCTTAGTTTGCCTGTATCTTTGTTTCGGGAGTAGACGGTTAAATCCCCTGATTCTTGGTTAGAAGCAACGACAATGGACTCGGTTGGATCGAGGCGAAAGTCCCGCGGCCAATTGCCTTCAGTCGAAACAAATTCGACTAGGCTCAGTTCGCCAGAATGTTCATTAACACGGAAGCTTGTAATTGAATTGTGCCCGCGATTGCCAACATAAACAAACTTGCCGTCGCGGGAAACATGGATCGCACTGCCTTGGCTAAGATCTTCATAGCCTTCAGGCAAAGTTGGCACGACTTGAATTTCCTTTAATGTTCCAGGAATCGCATCGAAAGCACACACAATGACTTCATTGGATAACTCAGTCATAATATAGGCATATGGTTCCGTCGGATGGAAAGCAATATGACGGGGCCCAGAGCCGGGAGTGGCGTTGAACGTAAAATGTTTTGCCACGTTTTCGCCATCAAGTGTATACAACACGACTTCGTCTGTACCTAGATCGACCGCTACAATGTATCGTTCATCAGGCGTAAAACCGGCAAAATGGGCATGGGCTTTTTCTTGCCTCTCTGCATTTGGGCCGCTGCCTTTATGTTGAACACTTGCTACTGTTTTTGCGATTGAGCCATCATTGTTCAAGGCAAAAGCATGAATCATACCGCTATGGTAGTTGGCGGACAACGCCCGTTTTCCTGCTTTGTCTACACTAATATGGCAAGGTCCACCATCTGCTGTTATTTCCTTATTGATCGGTTCGAGGGCCCCGGTTTGCGCATTGATGGAAAAGGATTGAATGCCGCCAGCGTCGCCTTCTTTCATAACTGCATAAAGGAATTGATTGTCATCGGAGATCGTCACATAAGTTGCATCTTTCAACTCAGTCGCTAGCTTAAGATCGGTTATTTCCTTTGTATTCGTATCTAGTGTAAACGTATAAACACCTTTGCTATCTCCTTTGGAATAAGTGCCAATGTATCCTCGGTAAATCGCCAAACCAAACACTCCTCTCGTACAATGTCTCCAACAGTATAACCGATTTGCAGAAATCATTCATGTTTTAGCGTTTATTCTTTGCTGACGATGGCCAAGGAGCCGTGAAGAAGTAAAGACAACTAAGCCAACCCAAATGAAGAAAAACGCGAAAAACTGAACAATGGAAAAGGGCTCGCCAAATACAAAGATTCCTAGCAACAGCATTAATGTTGGCGCGACATACTGTAGAAAACCAATCAATGAAAAGGAAATCCGCTTTGCCCCATAAGAAAAAAGAAGCAAAGGCACTGCCGTCACCACCCCTGCACCAAAAAGAAGGGCGATCATCAGAGGCGTAAAGCTAGTTAGTGGATAGGCTGTGAAAAAAGCGAAATAGCAAAGCGCAACAGGGACAACAAGGAGCGTTTCAATGAATAAGCCCCCTGTGGCACTTAATGGAGCAGCACGTTTAATGAATCCATACAAGCAAAAAGTGAGCGCCATGCCGAAAGAGGCCCACGGAATGTGGCCATCAATGATAATTAACAGCAATACGCCTATTGTCGCTGAGGCAACTGCTGCGACTTCCGCTTTGCTCAGTTTTTCTTTTAGGAACAAAGTGGCAAGGACAACATTTAAAAGGGGGTTGATGTAATAGCCAAGGCTTGCATCAACCACTTTTTCGCCGCTGACGGCAAAGATGAATATAAACCAGTTTAAACTTATTAAAATAGACGCTGCGAAGATGCTCATAAAAACGCGTCCGTTCGTAAATACCCATTTCAACTCTGTACGATAATGGGCTTTTTGCTTCGAAAACAAGAGCAGCATAGCGATGAAAACAAAAGCAAACGCGATCCGGTACATTAAAATATCTAGTGATGGCAAATGTTTTAGCAATGCCCAATAGAGCGGCAACAATCCCCAAATGAAATAAGAACTAGAAGCCGCGACAATGCCAAATGTATCTCCTCTGTGCGTATTCAATTGTCTCTCCCCAATTCACTTTTTTTTTAGTTTACCTTATTTTTGTTTCGCAGGGCGAATAAATAAGTTTCTATAAGTTTTTGTAGGTTTTTATAGGCAGGCCTTTACCATTC
Source organism: Shouchella rhizosphaerae (assembly GCF_900142675.1). Taxonomy (GTDB): domain Bacteria; phylum Bacillota; class Bacilli; order Bacillales; family Bacillaceae_D; genus Shouchella; species Shouchella rhizosphaerae. Next base: position 158,742 of record NZ_FRBS01000007.1, read on the forward strand.
GTATAAGCCCAAGAATGGACAAAATCGAGAGGGGGGACAGCAATGATCACATTTGAGTCGGTAAATAAACATTATGGCGATTTCCATGTTCTGAAAAATATAACAACGACAATTGACCGTGGAGAAGTGGTCGTTGTACTTGGGCCATCCGGGTCTGGAAAATCAACAATGCTTCGCTGCATTAACAGGCTTGAAACCATCACTGATGGGAAACTGTTAGTCAATGATTTTGCTTTACATGATAAAAAAGTAAATATCAATAAATTGCGCCGTGACATTAGCATGGTTTTTCAACACTTTAATTTATATCCCCATATGAATGTATTGGACAATATTACATTAGCCCCACGCCAAGTATTGAAAGTTTCTAAAGAAGAAGCGGAAGAAACGGCAATGCAGTACTTAACGAAAGTAGGCATACCCGAAAAAGCAAAATCTTATCCATCCCAGCTTTCAGGCGGACAACAACAACGAGTGGCGATTGCCAGAGGGTTGGCGATGAAGCCGAAAATTATGCTTTTTGACGAGCCTACATCGGCACTTGACCCAGAAATGATAGGCGAAGTGCTAGACGTAATGAAAACGTTAGCGAAAGAAGGGATGACGATGGTATGCGTCACCCACGAAATGGGATTTGCTAAAGAAGTAGCTGACCGAGTGATATTTATGGATGAAGGCCAAATTGTAGAAGAGGCGAGGCCTATCGATTTCTTTGAAAACCCGAGAGAAGAAAGGTCACAGCATTTCTTAAGCCGTTTGCTTCATTAGGCTTTAAAAGGCGTATTTGCTGTGGTCATCACATACTTTAAAGGGGGAAAAAGTAATGAAAAAATGGATGAATGGATTGCTTGCAGGAGCGGCTGTGTTGGCTCTCTCTGCATGCGGTGGTGGCGATGAAACGGTAGACGGAAGCACAGAAAATAGCAATGAAGAAAGCACGCTTGCAAAAATTGAGGAAGCGGACAAATTTGTGGTCGGAGTCAAATTTGACACAAGGTTGTTTGGCTTAAAGGATCCTGGGACTGGCGAAGTGGAAGGGTTTGACATCGATATTGCCAAGGAAATTGCAAAAGAGCTGCTAGGCGATGAAAACAAAATCGAATTAAAAGAAGTGACGTCTAAAACACGAATTCCACTATTAGACAATGGGCAAATCGATGCCATTATTGCGACGATGACCATTACGGAAGAACGCAAAAAGGAAGTCAACTTCTCTGATGTGTATTTTGAAGCAGGACAGTCGTTATTGGTGGAAAAAGGCAGCGACATTCAAGGAATTGACGATATCGGGGCTGGAACAAAAGTGCTTGCAGTTAAGGGCGCAACTTCAGGCCAAAACTTGCTAGAACAAGCGCCTGATGCCGAAGTGATTGAGCTCGAAAATTACCAAGAGGCATTCTTGGCTCTTCAGTCCGGTCAAGGAGATGCGCTAACTACGGATAACTCCATTCTTTATGGTATGGCTGAGGAAAATAGCGATTATGAAGTCGTTGGCGGTACATTTACCGACGAGCCATATGGGATTGCTGTCCGCAAAGGCGACGACGAATTCACGGAAAAAATCAATGAAATTCTTGCAGACTTAAAAGCTTCTGGCCGGTATGATGAAATTTATGAAAAATGGATCGGCGAGTCTCCAGAATAAGACTGCTTAGGGGAAAGCGCAAACTTGCGCTTTTGCCCTTTTTAAAAAGGGGGCGAAACGATGATTACAATCTTAATTGACTATTGGGATGCGTTTTTGTCTGGCTTTTTGCAGACGTTAAAAGCAAGCACCTATGCCCTTGTAGGCAGCTTCGTCGTCGGCACGCTAATTGCAGTCATGCGCATTTCCACGATCCGTGTACTTAATTGGCTAGGAACTGCTTACGTTGAGTTTTTCCGTAACATCCCGCTGTTGCTCACTGTCTTTATTTTTTGGCTTGGATTTCGCCTAGGCGGCTTTGAAGCAGGGACGCTAGGTTTATTGATTTATACAAGCGCCTTTATTGCTGAAGCTATACGAGCAGGCATTCAGGCAATCCCAACCGGCCAGATGGAGGCGGCGCGCTCCTCAGGTTTAACTTATACACAAGCATTGCGCTTCGTCATTTTGCCGCAAGCGATCAAAACAGTCATTCCCCCACTTGGGAACCAAACATTGAACTTGGTGAAAAACTCCTCGATTCTTGCAGTAGTGGGAGGGGCTGACTTAATGTACCAAGGCGATATCATTAACAGCATGACGTTTAGTCCGTATGCCGTATATGGCATTGTTGCGTTATTTTATTTACTTTTAACGATTCCGCTTAGCTGGGGAATCGGCTATTATGAGAAACGCCTTGCTAAAGGGGGCGCCTAAATGGACTTTCTATCGGCATATACGCCATCCAACCTCCTTTATTTATGGGAAGGATTTCAAGTTACATTATTATTGGCATTAATCGCCATCATTTGCAGTTATGTAGTCGGCATTGTACTCGGCATTCTTCGCTATGCAAAGATTCCGGTTTTTTCGAGAGTATTAGGCGCGGCCGTTGATATTATCCGCTGTTTGCCTTTGCTGTTAATTTTATTTTTTACCCATTTTGTTTTGCTACCGGAACTAGGGTTTCAAGTAAGCCCGTTTGTAGCAGCTATTGTCGCTTTGACCGTATTTGAAGGTGCGATGATTTCTGAAATTATCCGCAGTGGTTTAAATTCGATTCCGAAAGGGCAAATTGAGGCCGCGCGTTCATCTGGATTGACGTACACACAGACGTTGCGGGCGATTTTGATTCCTCAGGCAGCACGAAAAATGATGCCACCGACGGTTTCTCAATTCATTGCCCTTTTAAAGGATACTTCGCTTGCGGTCATTATTACATTGCCAGAAGTCATGCACCATGCACGCATTCTAAGTGCCCATAACTCCAATTCGGTCTTCGCGATTCTATTCTTTGTCGCGGTCATGTACTTTGTCGTCAATTTTGCATTGTCCAAAATTGCAAAGAAACTTGAAGCGAAGCACGTTTAAGCACCTTTTCTACTTTCGTTTGCTTCATCAAAAAGTGCAAATAAAAATTTTTTAATATGAATGCGTACGACACTATGAGCCATGTCTAAATCGATTTCTTTCATCCGCTGCCTCACTTCACGAAAATCGAAGAAAAGCGGCGCATAATACTCAAATTTTGGATGAGCGTAATCAGTTAGACCAAGGGAAGCAATGTTTGTCAGTGCTTTTCCTACTGCTCGGCGCATCCGTTGTTCAATGGCCTTTGCCTCTTTTTCTTGATCGATAGGTTTGGAAAAGCGGGCTAAGGCCATTTTTTTATATAAAGTACGCAATGAAAGGGGCTCGCTCCCTGTCTCGGCCAAATAATCCATCGCATGGATAAAGTCTTTGGCGCCTGCTTCGTTTGAAATCCCTAGCTCTGCAAGTGTCCGCCGCGCTGCTCGTTGCAGGGCAACATGCGGATGAGTCGCATGGCTCACATGAGCTAATGCGAGTTGCATTTCTGGAAGGGAAGGTTGAAGCTGGCGTTTTACATAGGATAAAACAGACTCTACTTCGATCGCATGGATTGGTTTATGAATGAAAAACTCCACTCCGAGCTGATAGGCTTCACCTACTAATTCTTTATTGTCATTTTGCGAGATCATAACAAAACGCCCACGATAACCAGCAGTTTTCAACTGCTCAATCATATCAAGACCATCGATTTTCGGCATGAGCAGATCGATTAAGACGATATCCGGTTGGCGAGCAATAATGGCATGAATCGAAGCAGCGTTCCCTTCATCACTTAAAACAATCTCTCCAAGTCCGGTTTTCTTAATAATGGACGCTAACATACGCCGACAACCAGGCTCATCGTCAATAATTGCGAACGTTATCATTGTTGATTTCCCTCCAATCGCTTCGTTGGAATAACTAGACAAACTTTTGTGACATGGCTGCGCTCAAATTGCAGGAATCCACCTAAGTCAGTGACAATATGCTGCACGTGAGTCAGTCCGATTCCGGTTGAGGGACTTCCGTCCTCACGATACTTGGTTGTAAAACCCGGTTCGCATAAATGATGCATATCTTCTTCTGCAATGCCAGCGCCATTGTCAGTCACCTCAAAATAAGTCATCTCATTTTTTTCATAAATAGAAAGTAAAATCGTGCCTTCCTTGTCAATAGATTCGATTGCATTTGCTAACAAGTTATTTAAGCAACTTAAAAGTTCGACATGTTTATTTGTTAAATAAGTAGATGTTATTTCTTGGCGAAAACGAATACGTTTGTTTAGAAAAAAGCTATAGCTTTCATTTCCTTTGATGGCAAAATCGCCTAATTGTTTGAGGTTTAACTGCTCAAATGTGTGGTCATGGTTGTTTAGTTTCGCTAATCCTGCTTGGATGCGCTGTGCGTCTTTTTTTATTTCGTGAATCTCCTGTGAAATTTGCAATGCTTCTTGGTGGTACGCTGACTGTTCTTGTTTTAGTTTCCGATAGAGATAGAATGCTCTGTTCGTCATGTTTTCCACTGTTTCAATCACTTTGCTTAAGTAATAGCTTTCGCCGAAAAGGCTTGCACTTACGTTTAATAACGTTTCATAGCGTTTTTTTTGTTCTTTTAAGATCGTCTGCTGTTTATGCTGGGCGATGCTGGCGTAAACGCCAAGGACAAAATAAACCCGAATAACGGTAACCACCAATAATGCCAACCAATCTGTCCACGACAGAGTCGTAATGTCTTGTAAGACCGAACGGGCAAAGAGCTCAGTTAAATTAGAGGCAATATCAATAACGACAACAAATAATCCAAACCAGAGCATGTTCTTTTGGACAAGCTTGGTCGGTAAAAGGGTGATTCCTAAGCCGAAAGCCCAGTAATAAAACATAGCTGAAAGATGGACAAATAGAACTTCTACAAAAGAGTAGGGATCTTCTAAAAATAAGGTACTTGTTAATACCCGAAACAGTACGACAACCGCTCCTGTCAAAATCCCCGTTAGAAAAGGGGGGGCTTGCCTAAAAGCAAGGAGCAGAAAAAAGAATGTGCTACTACCCATGCCAAACCGGAATTCCCAACCAAATGGGGCGAAACGGAGCTCACCCATTAGAGCAGTCGCCACGCCAATGAAGACGACAGTAAGCCATTTTTTCGAACGCATAAGTCCACCTGTTTCATTGAAAAATTGCAAATGGAACAAAAATTGAGCCCCAAAGCGGGCAATGCAGCACTAGCCGATATCTAGGAGAAATAACGCTATGTCCATATATTATACACAAGGAGTAAAATAAATCAGCACTTTTATTGTCGTAATGAGAAGTTTTTTAGTTCATTCAGCGTAAGTCTAATGTGCTAAAGTCATGGCTTTGCCAGAAAAGTTGACACGATTCTTTTTTATTTTCTGCAAGAAGAGCAGGAAAACGATCTTTTTCTTAGAATACTAACTATCATACTGGACAGATAAGGCTGAAGAGAGGGAAATAAATGAACATTTATTCGTCAGTTGACATGGAAGGGATCACAGGGCTTGTTGACCGCCAGTTTGTAACGCCCGGCGAACGGTTTTATGAACGGGGCCAACAGTTAATGACAGACGAGGTAAACCATGTAGCAGAAGCTGCGTTTGCCTTTGGTTGCAAACGATTTGTCGTCAATGACTCACATGGGAAAATGAATAATTTGCTTGTGGAGCGGCTTCTTGCAGAAATTGAATTGGTTTCTGGCGAGGTTAAACCGTATTCAATGGTACAAGGGCTCGACGATTCGTTCGACGGCGCTTTCTTTATAGGCTACCACTCCAGGGCTTCTATGCCAGGAGTCATGAGCCATACGATGATTTTTGGCGTCCGTTCGATGTGGCTTGATGGCCATGAAATCGGGGAAATGGGGTTAAATGCTTATTTAGCCGGCTATTACGGCGTTCCGGTATTGCTTGTAGCAGGAGATGACCAGGCCGCAAAAGAAGCGGAAGCGCTCATTCCTAATGTGACAACTGCTATAGTAAAAACAGCACAATCCCGTTCGTCTGCTCTCTGTTTAACGCCTGCAAAAAGCAAAGCGTTGTTGCAAACAAAAACAAAGGAAGCTTTAATGAAAAGCGGCAAAGTGGAACCGCTCATTGCAAACAAGCAGCCTATTTTACATATTGAATTTGCCAATTACGGGCAAGCGGAATGGGCAGCGTTAATGCCTGGCGCTGAATTAGAGACAGGCACAACTGTTAAATTTGCAGCAAAAGACGTTAAGGAAGCGTACCAGGCGATGCTTGTCATGACTGAGCTTGCCATGCAAACGACGTTTTGCTAGAAAGAGGCGATCCACATGCTTAAATATGTGAGCAGACGTTTTTTAGCAATGTTACTCACGTTATGGGTCATTATTACGGCTACCTTCACGCTTATGCATGCAGTGCCAGGTTCGCCGCTCAATAGTGAACAGACGACAAATGAAACAGTACGTGCCAATTTAGAAGCTTACTTTGGGCTTGACCAGCCAGTGATCGACCAGTACTTCTCGTATTTGCAATCACTCATGCAGTTTGAATTCGGGCCTTCGATTGCACAACCAGGCGTATCCGTCAATGATTTAATCGCAAGAGGCTTTCCTGTTTCTTTGGAACTTGGAGTGTATGCCATTGCCATTGCCCTTGTTTCAGGCGTTATTTTAGGGGTCCTGTCGGCGCTAAAGCGCAATGGCCTAATCGATTATACGCTAATGACTTTTGCTGTGCTTGGCCTTTCAGTTCCTAATTTCATTTTGGCTGCTTTACTTATACACTCATTTAAAGATTATTTGCCAATTGCGACATGGCAGAGCTGGCAGCATATGATCTTGCCCGTTTTTGCCCTTGCTACGTCGCCAATGGCGATTATAGCTAGATTAACAAGGTCAACGATGGTTGATGTACTGACACAAGATTATATCCGGACGGCACAGGCAAAAGGGCTATCCCCTGTGACAATTGTCGTCAAACATGCGTTGCGAAATGGCCTCATGCCTGTTGCGACCATACTGGGCACACTAATCGCCGGCGTTTTAACTGGCAGTTTTGTGATTGAAAAGATTTTTGCCATACCAGGTATTGGTCGTTATTTTGTCGAAGGGATCAATAACCGCGACTATCCAGTGATTATGGGTACAACGATTTTTTATAGCGCCATTCTGCTGGTTATGCTGTTCCTTGTTGACATTGTTTACGGTTTTCTTGACCCAAGAATTAAACTGCATCGGAAGGAGGGCCACTAATGGCGCTTCTTGATTCGAACCAGCAGCCAGTTGATGACGCTTTATTTAAAAAAGCGGTACAGACTGACAGTGCCGAAAAAGTCGTTCGTCCCTCTTTGTCTTATTGGCATTCAGCGTGGGTCCGCTTGCGAGAAAACAAATTGGCGATGTTTGGACTTGCGACGATGGTCGCTCTTGGCGTCATGGCGGTGATCGGCCCATGGATTACTCCTCATAGCGTCACTGCCGGCGATTTAACGAAAGTCAACATGCCCCCTTCGTCTGAACATTGGTTTGGTACAGACGAGCTTGGCCGTGATATGTTTGCCAGAACTTGGTACGGTGCCCGAATTTCACTATTTGTTGGCCTTGCTGCAGCCGCGATCGATTGCCTAATTGGGATTGTTTATGGAGGAATCTCTGGTTACAAAGGTGGGCGCGTCGATTCGACCATGATGCGGATTGTTGAAATTTTGTACGGCTTGCCTTACTTGCTAGTTGTCATACTGCTTATGGTTATTATGGGGCCAGGTTTGCTTACGATTATTATCGCGTTGACTGTAACCGGGTGGGTCGGAATGGCCCGAATTGTCCGCGGTCAAGTGCTGTCATTAAAACAAAATGAATATGTGCTTGCTTCAAAAGTATTTGGCGGGAGCACTTCGCATATTATTCGAAAGAGCCTTTTACCGAATACAATGGGGCCGATCATCATCCAAATGACGTTGACCATCCCCTCAGCGATTTTCGCGGAAGCATTTTTAAGTTTTTTAGGGCTTGGCATTCAAGCGCCTTTTGCTTCCTGGGGATCGCTCGCCAATAACGGTTTGTCCTCTATATTGACAGGCCATTGGTGGCGTCTGTTTTTCCCTGCCTTTTTCATCTCGCTCACCATGTTTGCCTTTAACGTCTTTGGCGACGGTTTGCAAGATGCACTCGACCCAAAAACAAGGAGGCGGTAGCATTTGGCTTTATTGCAATTAAAACAGCTGCATATAGCGTTTAAAACATATGGCGGTGAAGTTCAAGCAGTCCGAGGAGTCAATCTGAGTCTGGAAAAAGGAGAAACACTTGCTGTTGTTGGCGAGAGCGGCTGCGGCAAGAGTGTAACAGCACAAAGCATCATGGGCCTGTTGCCAAAAGGGAGCGCCGCGATCAAACAGGGAGAAATTTTATTTAAAGGCCAAGATTTGACGAAGCTGTCCGCTAAAAAAATGCGCCGTATCCAAGGGAACGAAATTTCGATGATTTTCCAAGACCCGATGACCTCGCTCAATCCATCATTAACAGTCGGCACACAATTGACTGAAGGCATCCGCAAGCATACGTCAATTTCTGCGAGCGAGGCTAATCATAAAGCGTTGGAAATGCTTGAAGTCGTGGGCATTGCCAACGGGAAAGAACGGCTAAAGCAGTACCCTCATGAGTTTAGTGGCGGGATGAGGCAGCGTCTCATGATTGCGATGGCGCTTATTTGCAAACCGGACATTCTTATTGCTGATGAACCAACAACGGCGCTTGATGTTACGATCCAAGCACAAATTTTAAAGCTTTTTAAAGACATTCAACGGCAGACAGGAGTCGCGATCATGTTAATTACCCATGATTTGGGCGTTGTCGCTCAGCTTGCTGACCGTGTGCATGTCATGTATGCCGGAAAAATCGTTGAAACAAGCAATCGCAGAGAGTTGTTTTATAACCCTCAGCACCCTTATACAAAAGGATTGTTACATTCAGTTCCCCGCCTAGACGGCAGTGAAGCTGAGCTTGAACCAATTGGCGGCACGCCGCCTGATTTATTTGCACCGCCGGCAGGATGTCCATTTGCGCCACGCTGCGCGTACGCCATGGATGTTTGCCGTTCCCATATGCCAGCGGAAACGAAGATAACAGGAACGCATGCTGTTTCGTGCTGGCTCCAAGATCCACGCGCCAAACAAGTTTTTAAAGAGTTAGCTTAAAGGGGGAAGCACGATGAAAAAGAAATGGTATTATGCTCCACTAGCGGCAAGCTTTGTATGGACGCTCGCGGCTTGTACAACCGGGACGTCAACTGACGAAAATCCACCAGAAACAACAGAGGGGGAAACAGGAACAGAAGAAAAAGCAGAGGAAAAAATCTTGATTTTGAACAATGGCAATGAGCCTGTCTCTTTGAATCCACAAATTGCGTTCGAAGCAGTTTCGAATGCGCCGCTGAATAACATAATGGAAGGGCTTACACGGCTTGGTTCTGACCATACGCCAGAGGAAGCTACAGCTGAGAGTTGGGAAATCTCTGATGACGGTTTGACGTATACGTTCCATATCCGCGATGATGCCAATTGGTCCAATGGGGAGCCTGTGACAGCAGAAGACTTTGAATATGCCTGGAAAGAACTTGTCAATCCAGAGACCGCTTCCTCAGCAGCTTTTTTAGCTGAATTGATTGAAGGGGCTGCTGAATACAATGCAGGAGAAGGCTCAGCCGAGGATATGGCCGTGACGGCTATCGATGACAAAACACTTGAGGTTGTATTGACTAGCCCGCAACAATATTTCCTTAGCATCATTGCCAATCCATCGTTTTTCCCAGTTCATAAAGCAACAGCAGAAGAAAACCCTGATTGGCATACAGAAGCAGACACGTATGTAAGCAACGGTCCATTTGTCCTCGTTGGTTGGGACCATAACTCGGAATTGCGGATGGAGAGAAACGACCAGTATTGGGATGCGGAAAATGTCGCTCTTGACGGTGTCAAATGGCTCATGCTTGAAGATGCAATGACTGCCTACCAAATGTATGAACAAGGAAACCTTCATGCAGCCGCACCGCCGGCAGACATGGCCGAACAGCTGATTGCAGAGGGAGAGGTTGACCTATTAGAACAAGCAGGCACATACTTTTACCGGTTTTTAGTGACTGAAGAGCCGTTCCAAAATCAAAAAATCCGCCAAGCATTTGCCAAAGCAGTTGACCGCCAGGCGATAGTTGATAGCGTCATTCGCCAAAACCAGGAACCTGCAGGAGCATTTGTTTCCTACGGATTTACCGAACCTGGCGGCGGTGACTTCCGTGAATCAGGCGGCGATTTGCTTGAGTATGACCCAGACGAAGCAAAAGCATTGCTTGAAGAAGGGATGGCGGAAGAAGGCTATTCAGAATTGCCTCCTGTCACGCTTTCATATAGCTCAGGAGTGGATGAGCATCAGCGCATTGCTGAAACACTCCAACAAATGTATCAAGAAAACTTAGGCGTTTCCGTTGAGCTGGCAGTCGTTGAATCAAGTGTTTTCCTAGATCAGCAACGCAATTTAGAACTGCAAATGTCCCGGTCTTCATTTATCGCCGACTACGCTGATCCAGTCAACTTCCTTGAAAGTTTTGTCGCAGGCAGCTCTATGAACCGGACTGGTTGGGAGAACGAAGAGTATGATCGGTTGATTGCCGAGTCTAAGGAGGAAGGCGAGGAAGAGCGGCGGTTTGCGTTGCTCCATGAGGCAGAAGCACTGTTAATGGAAGAAATGCCGATTTTCCCTCTTTACTTTTATAACCAGCCAATCTTAGAAAACGACTCCGTGACAGGCGTTGTCCGCCATCCTGTTGGCTATATTGAGCTGAAATGGGCTGACATTAATTAAAAGGCATGAGGGGAGAGGGCGCTCTTCCCTCATGCCCGTTTTGCAAAGGGGGAATGGCTTGTGGAGGCTATCTTACCAAAAGCGTTAAAAAAGGGTGATGTCATTGGCGTGGTCGCTCCGGCAAGTCCACCAGATCTCGCCCGTATTGAAAAAGCAAAATCTTTGTATGAAGAGATGGGGCTTCAGGTGTTGCTTGCTCCCTCGGTAGGCAAACGCCACGGTTACTTAGGGGGCACGGATGCCGAGCGTGTGGCTGATTTGGAAGCGATGTTTGCCAATGAAGACGTGCGTGGCGTGTTTTGTGCTTGCGGAGGATATGGAACACCAAGAATTGTAGACCGCCTGAATTACAAATTAATCGCCGAACATCCGAAAGTATTTTGGGGTTATAGCGACATTACGTGCTTGCATGTTGCGATCCATCAGCAAACAGGGTTAGTGACGTTTCATGGGCCCATGCTTAGTTCTGACCTTGGCAATAGCGAATTGGAAGGGGCAACATTAGCCGGATTATCACAGATCATGGCGCCTCGCCAGCAAGTGTTTGAGCAAACACGTCAGCCGTTGCGCGTTTTAGCACAAGGCATGGCTACAGGGAAATTGGTTGGTGGGAATTTGACGTTGCTTGCTAGCATGATCGGAACGCCCTATGAAATCGATACAAAAGACGCTCTTTTGTTTATTGAAGAAATTGAGGAAGAACCCTATCGAATTGACCGAATGCTAAACCAGCTTAGGCTTGCCGGAAAGCTTGATGATGCTGCAGGTTTTGTTATCGGCAACTTTAACGGCTGTGAGCCGAAAAAGCGCCAACATTCGTTTACACTGCAAGAAGTATTGGATGAATATTTTTCTGCATCTGGCAAGCCGTGCATAAGCGGTTTTCAAATTGGCCATTGCTCGCCTGCATTGTCTGTTCCATATGGAGCCATGGCCGTTTTAGATACGGAGCGCAAACGTTTTGTCGTTGAAGCTGGTGTGAGGGGGGAAGGGCAATGAAGGAAGCACAGGCAGCTGAGCCAGTTGTGACACTTTGGACATCAAAGGATTCGCCAAGAGCGATTGACGAAAAAATAATCTGTGCAACCAGTTGCTATGAAGAGTGGCTTGAACAACTTTCCTATAACGAGCGCTTAGCACTTTGTACGGAAAACCGCGTCCAAAGCCAGGTTTTGTTTGGCGAGGCTGTGCTGATCATACAGGAAGTAGGCAAGTGGGCTGAAGTGCTATTACCAAACCAGCCAACTACGAAACATAAGGAAGGGTACCCAGGATGGATCCCCCTTTGCCAGCTCCAGGAAAAAAGCCCTCCTGCTATGAAAACAGTCCGGATTTCAAGCACGGTCGCGCCGTTGTTTACTGAAAAACATCAAAAATGGCTGACGCTTAGTTTTGGTACAGAACTAGCAGTCGTGGAAGTTGAAGAGTATGTCATCCATGTCGACACGCCTCTTGGAACAGGGATTGTTAAACGGACTGATATAGAAGAGGGGCCGAGGGAACGGACAGGGGAGGCATTGTTAAAAAGCGCTCGCCAGTTTATTGGTCTTCCCTATCTATGGGGAGGAATGAGTGGATTTGGTTTTGACTGCTCCGGGTTTGTTTATGCGATCCATCGTGCCAGCGGCATTCTTATTCCGAGGGATGCCTCCAATCAAGTCTTGACCGGGGAAATCGTTGATACAAGCAGGCCGGCTATCGGCGATTTGCTCTATTTTGGTCATGACAATGGAACAGGAGCGATTCACCATGTAGCCATGTACGCTGGCAATGGAGAAATGATTCATGCTCCAAAAACAGGGAAAACAGTCGAGCAAATTCCCCTTGCTGGAACTATATATGAAAAAGAACTTTGCGCAGTGCGCCGTTTTTTAAGCGCGCCTAGTTGGAGGGACATTTAGTGAGTGAGCCGCTTTTGGAAGTGACGGATTTAAAAAAACATTTTGCTATACGCAAAAACCAAACGCTTAAAGCGGTCGACGGCGTTTCTTTTGCCATTAAGAAAGGAGAAATGCTAGGACTTGTTGGCGAATCAGGCTGTGGAAAGTCAACGCTTGGCCGCACAATCCTTCGTTTGTATGAACGAACGTCTGGGTCGGTGAAGTTTAAAGGCACCGATGTCCATAAAACTGGACAAAAGCAAGCAAAAGCACTGAATCGAAGCATGCAAATGATTTTCCAAGATCCATACGCTTCATTAAATCCTCGTTCTGTCGTAATGGACATTATTGCCGAAGGAATCGACATCCATCAGCTCTATACAGGGAGCCGCCGTAAGGAAAAGGTTTATGAGCTGTTGCAAACAGTTGGTTTAGGCGCTGAGCATGCCAATCGCTATCCACATGAATTTAGTGGCGGCCAACGGCAAAGAATTGGCATTGCTCGCGCTCTTGCCGTCGATCCAGAGTTTATTGTTGCTGATGAGCCCATTTCGGCTTTAGACGTCTCCATCCAAGCACAAATAGTCAATTTGCTACGTAAACTCCAACGTGAAAAGGGATTAACCTTTTTGTTTATTGCCCACGACTTATCGATGGTCCGCCATATAAGCGATCGCATTGGCGTGATGTATTTGGGCAAACTAGTCGAGCTGACAACAAGCGAGGCGCTTTATAAGAATCCACTTCACCCATACACAGAAGCATTGCTTTCAGCGATTCCGATTCCAGACCCAGATTTAGAAGACAAGCGTGAGCAAATTTTGCTAAAGGGAGAGATTCCAAGCCCGCTTTCGCCGCCAAGTGGCTGTGTTTTTCGGACACGTTGCCCGAAAGCAATGGAGCGATGCGCGCTCATTGAACCGCAAATGCTGGAATACCAGCCCGGCCATTTTGCAGCTTGTCATCTATACGAAGGCACCACGCCGAAACATGGAGAAGCCGCTGCGGCTGCGACTCACGGTTAACTAGCCCGTTTGGAGCAAGTGCTAAAATACGTTTACCCCCTGCCTTCATTTGGCGAGGGGGGTCTTTGATTAAGATTGTTCGTTTGTTTCAGCGTATGTCCTGTTGAGGTGGTCCGTATGGTTCTTTCCCCACTCGTGCATGGCGTCTAAAACAGGCTGTAAGCTTTTCCCATATTCAGAAATGGAGTATTCCACTTTGGGCGGGATTTGTGGATAAACTTTTCTCTCTACAATATCATGAGATTCTAACTCTCGAAGTTGTGATGTTAACATTTTTTGGGTTATGCCCGGAATAGCACGTTTCAATTCATTAAACCGCATAACGTCATGTGTCATTAACTGAAATAAAATTTTATGTTTCCATTTTCCGACCAGAATTTCTAACGCTGTATCTACTTCGCAGGATTCCATCGTTTCCACTCCTTTTAACAGTTTCTTTTTATATACTATATGACAAACAAAGGGATATAGACAATCTTTTTGCCTGGCCTTTTTAGCCTCTATAGTTTCTTTTATTATACTAACGTACTTTAAAGTGCGTACTGTTTTATTCATTGGGGATTGGATAGACTAAAAAAGAAAAACCATACAAAGGAGAGAATTTCAATGGCTACTTTTTTTGAAGCAATTGAGAAACGGCGTTCCTATTACGCAATTAGCAAAGACCCTGTCGCATCAGATGAACGCATTAAAGAAGTCGTCGAGCATGCTGTAAAACATGTTCCGTCTGCGTTTAATTCCCAATCAGCACGCGTGATCATTCTGCTTGGAAAAGAACATGACAAGTTTTGGGATTTAACGACAGATGCTTTAAAAGCAGTAGTTGGAGACGGAGACTTCTCAGGCACACAACAGAAAATGGATGGATTCAAAGCAGGGTACGGCACTGTATTGTTTTTTGAAGACCAGGAGCCAATTCTGAAGCTACAAGAGTCTTACCCGCTTTATGCAGAAAACTTTCCGATTTGGTCAGAGCAATCCTCAGGCATGCATCAACTTGCTGTATGGACTGGTTTAGAAAACGAAGGATTTGGTGCTTCGTTGCAACATTATAACCCGATTGTTGACGAATTGGTGATAAAAGAATGGAATGTACCAGAAACGTGGAAACTTCGTGCGCAAATGCCTTTTGGCAAACCTGTGCAAGAGCCAGGAGAGAAAGAATTTCTGCCGCTTGAAGATCGTGTTAAATTATATAAGTAATACGAAAAGCCAGTTGAGTTTATGTCCTCAACTGGCTTTTTGATTGCCGCGACAAGGCAACAATCTTATTTTCGCAACGCTTCTTCTTTTAATTGTGGATAAATTTTGGTCGGCTCTGTCACACGGTCATCAGTAATGTGGACTTGGCACATTTTGTTATGGCGCATAAACTTGAAAATGCCGTTATTGAAGTCCGTTCCCGTTTCTTTGAAGAATATGCCTTCATATTTAGCATCTTTCGTATGGCTGAACATAAGACGATACCCTTCTTCGTCTTCTACAAGATAGGCACGCACGCCTTTTTCAAAGTGGCCTTCGAGTCCTTTGATCGCCCGGTCACAGGAAACGACGTGGAAATCGACGAAAGGAATCTCGCGGAGAAGCACGTTCATAAAGGAACCTTTCGTAATTTCTTCCCATCGGCTTTTAGCTGTTTGGCCGATAATGATTTGCGTAATATGATGTTCTCTCGCCACTTCAGCGATTACTTTTACCGCCGGTTTCTTTTCATTATCACGAATAATAAATTCTTCAACATCATACTCTTCCGCCAGCTCTTTCCACCTATCAATATAGGCCGATTTTTCGGCATCTAACTCATCATAAGGGAGTGGGTCAACCGTTAATATATATAAAGGGCAGTCAAGCATGTTAGCAATTTTAGCACCGCGTTTAATTAACCGTTCGCCGTTTGGCCCGTAATAAACGCATACGAGGATGCTTTCATCCATGCGTCCTTTAGCTTTTTTCATAAAAGATCACCTCAGTTAATTATGTTATCGAACCAACAATGAAAATGACGTTTAGGTCTGAATATGGCTTCTGCCCTCAGTCAGCTCATTGCCACCGAGGCATATTGAAAACTTTGTTATTATATAACGGCGATGGACGAATTTCAATTGTTTCTACAAAAAAGATTAAATTTCTTTCTCCTCTTTATTGAATGCCAATTACGTTCGTTTGCTTGGGCCGACATACTGCCTGTGACATTTTTGTGTGGCCCAAGGCGTATTGTGTGCATTGCCTTTAAAAATAGTATATACTTTTAATCGACAAGTAAATCACCAACGGTTCATTTTTTACAAACAACCCTCATGCTTTTTTGGCCTTCCCTCGTGCTCTGGAAAAGTATATAAAAGGCCTAGCGTCCAAAGCAGGCGAATTGGCTTTTCCGTGCAGCATCCACTCCGTTGCGCGATTTCGAGCTGGCATAAAGCAGACATTCCAATATTTTGCTTTCATCATACACTTTCTCTCTAGGAAGCACAAGCTTTGATTGGCTTGGTTTTTTTAGGGTACACTTGGAAGGACATAAGCGAAAGGAATGAATACGTACATAGATTTACGCAGTTTAACTTGAGAAAAAGGAGGTCGCGTTTTGTACACTGTAAACATTGCTATTTTAACACCTTTTATAGTCGCTCTTTTCATCCCCTTCCTATATAAAAGGTTATCTGCCATTCATACGGGTTGGTTTGTACTGGCTGTACCAGTCGCCCTTTTCGCGATATTGGCTAGTTATATTCCAGCTGTTGCTAATGGAGAAACATTCTATTCCTCAATCCCTTGGCTGCCGTCACTTGGCATTAATTTTACAGCGTATTTAGACGGGTTAGGTTTAATCTTTGCGTTGCTTATCACAGGCGTTGGAAGCTTGGTGATCCTCTATTCGATTTATTACCTTTCGAAAGAACGGGAATCATTGCATCATTTTTATATTTATTTACTCATGTTTATGGGAGCTATGCTCGGCGTTGTGTTTTCAGATAATTTGCTAGTGCTTTATGTATTTTGGGAATTAACGAGCATTTCATCGTTTTTGCTTATTGCTTACTGGCACCATCGCCGCCAATCTCGATACGGCGCCCAAAAATCGATGTTGATTACGGTGATGGGCGGAATTGGCATGCTTGCTGGATTTTTAATGCTTAGTTCGTTTGCAGGCACATTCAGCGTAAGAGAAATTATTGGCGGGATGGGCGACTATGCTAGCCATGCCCTCTTTGTGCCAGCGATGCTACTCATTCTATTAGGTGCATTTACGAAATCAGCCCAATTTCCGTTTCATATTTGGTTGCCTGACGCCATGGAGGCGCCAACGCCTGTTAGTGCGTATCTCCACTCAGCTACAATGGTCAAGGCGGGCATTTACTTAGTTGCCCGGTTTACGCCTGTTTTTGGCGGAGAGGCCGTTTGGTTTTGGGTTGTCAGTATCGTAGGAATTGTGACGCTATTCTGGGGCTCATTTACAGCAATTCGCCAAACCGATTTAAAAGCCCTTCTTGCTTACTCGACGATCAGCCAATTAGGATTGATTATGACATTGCTCGGGCTCGGTTCGGCAGCGCTGCATTTTGAGGTTATAGACAATCAATCTTTTTATTATTCACTCGCGATTTTTGCAGCTTTGTTCCACCTCGTAAACCATTCGACGTTTAAAGGGGCACTGTTTATGGTTGTAGGTATTGTCGACCATGAAACAGGGACGCGGGACATTCGCAAGTTAGGCGGATTGATGACAGTCATGCCAGTCACGTTTACAGTAGCGGTGATTGGCAGCTTTTCGATGGCAGGTTTGCCTCCGTTTAATGGCTTTCTAAGCAAAGAAATGTTTTTTACGGCCGTTTTGCGCATAATAGAGCTGCCATTTTTCTCAGTTGAGACATGGGGGCTGCTATTTCCGATCATTGCATGGCTGGCGAGCGTGCTCACCTTTGTCTATTGTTTGATTCTCATATTCAAAACGTTTTTTGGTGAACATCAGCCAGAAAAACTGGAAAAGTCAGCGCATGAAGCACCGTTTGGCATGCTTGTCTCGCCTGTTATTTTAGCGAGCCTGGTTGTCGCGTTCTTCTTCTTCCCGAATGTATTAGGCGAATTTTTGCTTAAACCAGCATACGGGGCCGTTATGCCTGCGTTTATAGATGCAGGAGTATTCGACTATCAGATCAAGGCGTGGCACGGGATCAATACAGAATTGCTCATGACGCTAGGGATTGTTGGTTTAGGTCTAGTTCTATACCGGTCGTTGCCACGTTGGGTTGGTGTGTATTCTCTCTTTCCGGCAATGCTATCGCTTGATCGCCTATACAATGGAGCGCTGATTTCGGTTGAAAGACGCTCGAATGAAATAACAAACCGCTATATGACAGGGAATATGTACCACTATTTGCTCTATATATTCCTTGTGATATTGGGGCTTGTATATACGGTTGCCTTAACGACAGGCGCGTTGTCTTTTAATGTCTCGAATGATGCTCCTATTAGTATTTATGAAGGAATTCTCGCCGCTGTAATGGCGATTACAGCGATTTCAATCCTATTTGCTAAATCCAGAATGACTGGCATTCTTTTAAACGGCGTTCTTGGTTATTTAGTAGCATTGTTTTTTGTCTTTTTCCGTGCCCCTGATTTAGCGCTGACACAGCTTGTCATCGAAACGGTAACAGCTGCATTGTTCTTGCTTTGTTTTTATTTCCTGCCTGATTGGGACAAACAAAAGCACAAGACGAAGCCAAAGCTACTCAACGGGCTTATTGCAGTGGCAACAGGAGCCATGGTGACTGTTCTGGCGCTGTCAGTCAACAGCAATCGCTTGTTTGACTCCATTTCCGCTTTTTATGAAAATGCCTATGAACTTGCAGGCGCAAAGAATATTGTTAACGCCATTCTCGGCGACTTCCGTGCATTCGATACGATGCTTGAAGTCGTAGTGTTGCTTATAGCTGGTCTTGGCGTGTATGTGCTTATCAAGCTGAAGGCGAGTAAGGGGGGACGTGACCTTGAAGGCAAATGATGTCATTTTACGGACAGTGACGAAAGTGGCCGTTTTCATCATTTTAACGTACGGCGTTCATTTATTTTTAGCCGGGCATTACGAACCTGGCGGCGGCTTTGTCGGGGGACTCGTCCTCTCTTCGGCATTTGTGCTGATGTACTTGGCATTTGATATCGAAACCGTGCAAGGAGGCATGCCGATCGATTTTAAAATGGTTGCAGGGGCAGGGGCTTTCCTCTCTGTGGCCACGGGGACGGCGTCGATTGCCTTTGGTGTTCCTTTTCTTACTCAAGAAGAAGTCCATCTACCTTTGCCGATTTTAGGTGATGTGGCGTTTGCGTCTGTCATCTTGTTTGAAGCAGGTGTCGCACTCGCCGTTATTGGCACTGTCATTACTATTATTCTGAGTATAAGTGAGGATGTTTAGCTTATGGAAACTATGATGTCTCTATTGGTCGGCGTGCTTGTTACGGTCGCCACTTATTTAATCCTTTCCAAAAGCTTGCTCCGTGTGATTTTGGGCACTGCCATTATGTCCCACGCTGTTCACTTGCTCATTATGATTATGGGCGGCTTTTCGGGAGACTCAAGCGCCCCGTTGCTTGGGGAGGAAGCAACTTCTTACACAGACGCACTCCCACAGGCGCTCATTTTAACTGCAATTGTGATTAGCTTTGGCGTAACGGCGCTTTTCTTAGTATTGGCCTATCGGACGTACCGAGACTTAGGCACGGATGATCTTACAAAGTTAAGGGGACTCGATGATGATGAATAATTTACTTGTACTGCCGATGGTTCTCCCGCTGCTTGTAGGCATCCTTCTCATTTTTTTGCGGCCTTTTGTCAAATGGCAGCGAGTCATTAGTTTTGCGACGTTGCTCTTTACTTTTGGTCTTAGTATTTATTTGTTGCTTCATGTTCAGCAAGAAGGCATTATAACGCTTGATTTTGGTGGTTGGTCTCCTCCATTTGGTATTTCTTTTGTCGGCGATTCGTTTTCATTGTTGCTAACGGCCACGACCTATTTCATTGCCACCATTTGTTCGCTTTACTCGTTCTCAACCATGGGCAAAGACAAAGAAAACATGTTTGTTTATCCTCTTGTCCACTTGCTGTTGGCGGGCGTTTCTGGCTCGTTTTTAACAGGCGATTTGTTTAACTTGTATGTCTGTTTTGAAGTCATGCTTCTTGCTTCGTACGCCTTGATCGTGCTTGGCGGAGAACGTGTCCAGTTGCGGGAAGCAATTAAGTATGTGCTTGTCAATGTCCTATCTTCTTTTATTTTCTTAATTGCCATCGCTTATTTATACGGTGTGACGGGGACGTTAAACTTGGCCCATTTGTCGGTGCGGATTGCTGAAGCTGGTCAACCACCAATCCTAACGACAATTGCGATTGTTTTCTTACTCGTCTTTAGTTTAAAAGCTGGCTTGCTCCTTTATTTTTGGTTGCCTGGCGCATACGGGGCGCCGCCTATGGCCATAGCAGCGTTGTTTGGGGCATTGCTTACCAAAGTAGGGATATATGCATTGTTCCGCTTCTTCACGATGTTGTTTTACCACGAACCAGAACTAACCCATACGATCATAGCGGTTATGGCGATTGTGACAATGGTTGGTGGCAGCATTGGAGCGGTCGCTTACAATGATTTGCGGAAAATTGTTTCTTATAATGTTGTCATCGCAGTAGGCTTTATTTTGAGCGGACTTGCGATCTTCAACGAAGCGGCGATTGAAGGTTCGATCTATTACCTTGTGCATGACATGATCGTCAAAGCGTATTTGTTTTTATTAGTAGGTGTAACGATTTATTTATCAGGAACACAACGACTTGAACGGATGAGTGGCATGATTCGCAACTATCCGTTACTAGGCTGGCTGTTTTTCCTGGCAACCATTTCACTAGCTGGTATTCCGCCATTAAGTGGGTTTGTCGGCAAAGTGTTTGTCGCACAGGGTGCCATTGACGGCCAAGCGTTTGTTCTATTGGCCGTTACGCTCATTTCAAGTATATTTGTCCTTTATTCGCTGTTGCGGATTTTCCGCACTGTGTTTTGGGGCGAAACGATTATTGGCACTGACGAGATGGTTCCACTGAGAACAGGCATGATCCTCCCTTGCGCTCTTCTTGGTGCAGCAACACTGGCATTAGGTCTCGGCGCTGAAAGTATTTCTGGCATTGTCCAAGATGCAGTAAATACGTTGCTAAACCCACAAGTCTATATTGATGCTGTGTTAAATCGAGGAGGCGCTTAAGTATGGAAGGATCGACAACAAAGGGGGGTGGTTCGATGTTCGGACAGCTTTTGCTAAACATTTTGATTGCCTTTCTGTGGGTATTATTGCAAGATGAGGACCAGTTTTACTTTTCAACGTTTTTTGCCGGCTATTTAGTGGGGATCGGCATTCTTTATGTGATGCGCCGTTTCTTTTTTAACGAATTTTATTTGCATAGGCTGTTTGCGGTAGTGAAACTGTTGTTCATTTTCATCCGTGAGCTCTTTTACTCGAGCGTCGTGCTCATCAAGCAAATTTTAAGCCCAAAACTAAAAATCACCCCGGGAATTTTTACGTATCGAACAGAGTTAAAAAGTGATGTAGAGATAACGGCCTTAGCACTTTTGCTTACGTTGACGCCTGGTTCTGTCGTGATTGAAATTTCCCCATCGAATGATGTTTTTTACATCCATGCGATGGACATCCCCGAATCTAAAAATTCGGTTCTCCGGGCAATGACTACATTTGAGAAAGCGATTATGGAGGTGACGCGATAATGTTTGGAATGGCGATGGTCGCATCTCTTGTGCTTTTCGCAGTAGCTATTGGCATTTGTGCGTTCAGGATTATAAAAGGGCCGACGATGCCAGATCGTGTCGTTGCCTTGGATACGATTGGCGTCAATTTAATTTCGATTGCTGCGATCGTGTCGATTATCCTTGATACAAAAGCGTTTTTGGAAGTTATTTTAATTATAGGCATTCTCGCGTTTATTAGCACCATTGCTTTCTCGAAGTTTATAGAGAGGGGTGTCATTATTGAACGCAAGCGTAACCGGTGAACTGCTGGCTTCTATTTTGATTATTGTTGGTGCGATAATGAGTGTGATTAGCGCGATTGGCATTATCCGCCTTCCTGATGTGTATACAAGGTCCCATGCCGGCACAAAAAGTGCAACGCTTGCCGTTTTGTTGACGTTGACAGGTTGCTTTATCTATTTTTGGCTTGCAGAC
This sequence comes from Shouchella rhizosphaerae, assembly GCF_900142675.1. Taxonomy (GTDB): domain Bacteria; phylum Bacillota; class Bacilli; order Bacillales; family Bacillaceae_D; genus Shouchella; species Shouchella rhizosphaerae. The sequence continues at coordinate 180,667 of NZ_FRBS01000007.1, forward strand.
GCTTATATTAGCATTCGCCTCATACTCGGCATTGTATTTGTGTTCTTAACAGCGCCGGTGGCGGGACATTTGATTACGCGTGCAGCATATCGGTCTAAAGTACCACTTACGGAAGAAAGCGTAGAAGATGAACTGAAGGAAGTTTTAAACAAAGAAAATTACAACGAACCAGTTGAGCACACGGATGCAAATAAATAATGGGGCGTGTGCACGCCCCTTTAGACTGTAGACAAACGCCCCGATCCACTAGCGTTTGTCTCGGTCAGCTGCTTTGAACTGAACAATCGTTTCCTATGCAAGGTGACCCCTGTTCTATTCGCCTCTTTTCTCGCCTTCACTTATCGGCTGACAAGTGTTTAAATGAATCTAGCGTTCGGGCTGCTGTTTTGACAGACGGCTCTTTTTTGTGGAAGTGCAAAGGGTTAATGGCTGTTGCCTAGACTCCCCTCCTGTTTCCAATGTGGCGTTTTGCCATAATGCTCATAAACGGTTTTTTCATCCTCTTTTGTCAGCTCTTTTTCTTGTGAATGGGCAGGTGCCGACTCAATTTGGGCTTTACTCGTCTTGACAAGAATCGCATGGTCATGCCAAGCAACTTCTTCGACGTCTTCCACGAGGACGAGCACAAGCTCCCGCTGCAAAAAACCTCCTGTATCAACGACAAAATAACGGACAAGCCAGTCATCTGCTTTTTCAATGATGAAATCTACGACTTTGCCGACTTTGCCGCCCTTGGCATGAATGGTATACCCGGTTAGTTCTTCCAGGCTAAATAGGCGAGTTTGTTCTTGGTATTGTGCTTCTGTTTGAGCTTCGTTTGCACCTGTCCGTATTGCATCGGCTGTGCCTTCCGGGTTTTTGCGCTCTGGGATATGAACAGGCGGGATTAGCGGCGCACTTGCTGGAGAACCGGCTCCATATGTTTGATTGAGGGGGGCTGCGGGCCCAAACCAATAAAGTGGCCAGCCATAATGCTCGTTCAGTTCCTTTTCATATTTCCGGTTAATGGGTGCATGTTCTTCTGGCTTCGGGCTATCTTTAATTTGAGCTTTCGTCGCATCAACGTCGATGGCCATGTTTTCTTTATCCACGTTCGAAAATGCATGGGGACTTAAGAGGACTTTACCGCCAAAAAACCAAGTGCGTGTATCTCCAACAAAGTAGCGAAGGTGCAACGTGTCTGCATCCACATAAAAATCAGCAAGTGAACCAAGTTCCCCATCGGTGGCGCGCATCGTGTACTTTTCGAGCGTTTTTGCATGGATCAGCATCATTTTCTCCCTCCAGAATTCGTATTAATGTTCGTATAGCCGTTTTCGACGTAGACCAAACGCAAATCTTTTTTAGGAAAATCAAAAAAAGGGGTTAAAATCGAACAGCAAAAGAAGTACAATAATCTAGAAAGCGTTATCATTTAATATGAGATCGATCTCAGAGGAGGGGTAAAAGTGAAATTAGGCGTGTTTACTGTCCTATTTTCGGAAAAGCCGTTTGAAGAAATGCTAGACCACGTAAAAGCGCTTGGCCTAGAAACAATCGAGATTGGTACAGGAGGGTATCCTGGGAACGCGCACTGCAATCCAGGCGAACTACTCGAAAATGAGACGAAATTGAAAGCGTTTAAAAAGGCAGTAGAGGATCGCGGTTTGACGATTTCTAGCTTAAGCTGCCATGGCAATGCCCTAACGCCAGATGCCGATTTTGCTAATCAGTCGCATGATGCCTTTGTGAAAACAGTCCAATTGGCAGAAAAGCTAGAAGTGCCAACCGTTACTACTTTTTCAGGAACGCCAGGCGCGTATGAAGGCGCAAAGCAGCCTAGTTGGCCTGTCGCCCCGTGGCCGAACGAGTATGGAGATATATTGAAATGGCAATGGCAAGAAAAACTGATCCCTTACTGGAGCGAATGGGGCCAATATGCAGCTGATCACAATGTCAAGGTCGCCCTTGAACTGCATGGTGGTTTTTTAGTGCATTCGCCAGCGACGTTGTTAAAACTTCGTGAAGCGTGTGGCGAAGCGATTGGCGCAAATGTAGACCCGAGCCATTTATGGTGGCAAGGAATCGATCCAGTTGCAGCCATTAAAATTCTAGGCAAGCATAACGCCATCCACTTTTTCCATGCAAAAGATACGTACATCGATCAAGAAAATGTCAATATGCACGGTTTACTTGATATGCAATCTTACGCAAATATGCAAGATCGGGCTTGGTACTTCCGCTCAGTTGGCTATGGGCACGACCTGAAAACGTGGGCGGATATTATTAGTGCTCTGCGCCTTGTAGGTTATGACGGGGCAGTCAGCATTGAACATGAAGATGGGCTAATGTCCATTGACGAAGGTTTCCAAAAAGCCGTTGCCAATTTGCAGCAAGTTTTAATGAAAGAGCCAGCTCCAGACATGTGGTGGCTGTAAGGAGGAAAAAGACAATGTCGAAATTGAAAGTAGCAGTAGTTGGCTGTGGGTCGATTGCCATCCACCGCCATGTACCTGAATATGCGGCCAATCCAAATGTAGAACTGGTCGCTTTTTGTGACCTAAACATCGAAGTCGCCCAAAAACTCGCTGATCAATATGGAGTCAAGCAGGTATACGACTCCCACGAAGCGATGCTTAAAGAGGCAAAAATGGATGCAGTTAGTGTATGTACACAAAATGTGGACCATGCACGAGTGTCGATTGATGCAGCAAACGCAGGTTGCCATGTATTGTGCGAAAAACCAATGGCTACTTCGATTGAAGAAGCGCAACAAATGATTGACGCCGCTAAAGCCAACAATGTCAAGTTGATGATAGGGCACAATCAAAGGCTTATGCCGCCCCATGTAAAAGCGAAAGAAATCTTGCAATCTGGAAAAATCGGCAAGCCGTTAACATTTAAAACGACATTTGGCCATGGTGGCCCTGATTCCTGGAGCATTCAAGGCAAAGACACATGGTTCTTTCAAAAAGACAAGGCTTTTGTTGGGGCAATGGGTGATTTAGGCGTCCATAAGATTGACTTAATGCGCTGGCTTTTTGACGAAGAAGTGGCTGAAGTGGCTGCATTTGTTGAGACGCTCGATAAGGATGCCGATGTAGACGATAATGCGACAACGTTACTGCGCATGGAAAACGGAGCCATTGGCACAATGGCGGCAAGTTGGACGTACTACAAAGGTGAAGACAACACGACATCGATTTACGGCGAAAAAGGTGTGTTGGAAATCCACGATGATCCTAATGTCCAAGTTGTTGTAAAGCTAGCCGATGGCACCATTGAAAGGTATTCAGTGGGGGCAATTGCCACCAATGAAGCTGGAGGCCAAGTTGCAAGTGGTGTGATTGACGAGTTTGTTGATGCGATTGCCAATGACCGCATGCCTTCCATTACAGGAGAATCGGCAATGGAATCACTACGCACTGTCCTTGCAGCGCTGGAGTCAACGAAGTCCAAAACGTTTGTGTCTGTAGCAACGATCAAATAAGGGGGAAAAGCATGGATAAATGGGGAATTGCCTTATTTACACTGCGTGACGAGCTGGCAAAAGACTTTAAAGGCACATTAGCAAAAGTAAAAGAAATTGGGTATGCGGGTGTCGAATTTGCAGGTTTTGGCGGCCACTCTGCTTCAGAGATAAAAGCAATGTTAGAGGAAGTTGGTCTAGAAGCATGGTCCAGTCATGTGCCTCTTGCTCAGCTTCGTGAGTCTCTTGACGATGTACTTGCCTACCATAAAGAAGTCGGCGTTCAATATATTGTCTGTCCATACTTAACGCCAGAAGAGCGGCAGGCAAAAGACGATTACCTCGAATTGGCGAAAGATCTTGAAACGATTGGAAATGCCTGCAAAGAAGCTGGCATTGGATTTTGCTACCATAACCACGATTTCGAATTGCAAACATTCGATGGCGAGTATGCCCTTGATTTGTTGTTAAGCCAGACAACAGAGGAACATGTGCAATTAGAATGTGATACGTACTGGGTCGAGTTTGCCGGTGTGGATGCCAAACGTTACATGAACCAATACACTGGACGTGTGCCAATGGTTCATTTGAAAGACATGAAAGCAACCGATAAGTCGTTTGCCGAAGTTGGAGAGGGAACATTGGATATAAAAGACATTATCCAGGCAGGGAAAGAAGCAGGGGCTCGCTACTTTTTTGTCGAACAGGACATTTGTGAGCGTTCCCCTCTAGAAAGCATTTCAATTAGCTTTAACAACATACAACGCTTGTCTTAAAAAATGAAACGCCCAAGCCATGTGGGCGTTTCATTTTTTTACCTATAATAAACAATCATAGGCAACTTGTTTTGCGCCGACACGCTTGGCTAATTGTTCCAAAGCGTGGGCAAACGCTTTTTTTCTCGTTGGAGTCCATTTGAATGACGGCTCAACCACAATGTTCTCAATATGTAAAGTAGCCGTTTCCCGATTCATTAATGGCGAAATTTGGCCAATTAGTTTTCCATGCCAGAGAATCGGCATTCCATAGGAGCCCACTTTCCGGGCTGCTTTTGGCGTGTAAATTTCCCAGCGGTAGTGGAAGTCGTAAATATCTTGCAAACGTTCTCTCCGCCATAAAAGAGGGTCTAGCGGCGATAGGAAGGCAATGCCTTTAGGTTGGTTGTCGCTATGTGAAAGCAGCTCGTCCACATCTGTTGAAAGCACGGCATAAGGCCGTTTTACGCCCTCAATCGCCACTTCAGTCAAGACGCCCTCCTCAACAAGCTGTGCGTGCCATTTTTTTCGCATTGCAGCTCGGTGCTTCTGCCATCCATAACGGGGATCGTCAGCGCTAAATAACCGGTACGCGCGGGCATATTTAAGGAGTAACGCCCTTGTCCGTTCTTGTGTCGACAAAGGCGATTTCAAGTAATGGTTTGGAATCGCGTCTTCCGTTAATGCAAAAAACCGTTTCGCCCCCTGGCGTTTTACAACTTGGATTTGCCCTGTTAGGAAAAGCAATTGCAAGGCATGAGACGTTTCTTTAGTGGAGGCGCTGTTTGTATCCCAACCACCAATCACTTTTCGTTCGCTTTGAAAGGCGTTTGAAGCGAGAGGACCTTCGGTTGCCAGCCGGTTGAATATGACGCGAATGGCATCCTTGTGGGCGGATAAATCGGAAGCGCAAGCTGTTAAGAGCCGCTGCCGAACATCTTCAAACAAGGGAAAGTCGGCGATCGGCAATAAGCAGGCAGCTTGGGCGTAGTATTCGAATGCTTGCTGCTTTTCAAGCAGCTGCTCTAATTCAGCTGGGTCATACCGTTTCATTCGCAAACTTGCAGTCAAATGGTGGTTACGCTCAATAACCGCAACAGGATCAAGTTGAATCGCTTCCAAGCCATTAAGAAGGTCGGGCATGCTTGAATAGCGTGTGGCAATAAATGTTTTATGCAAAAAGGCCCGTGCCGTTTTTTTCGATATAAGAAGCAATGGACGATCTGTCCTTTCTATAGAAAATGCAAGGCGACAAAAAACAAAAATAGAGGAGGAGCGTTAGCTGGCAATATAGGCTTTTCCCAGTGAGAATGGCACATCAAAATCAGCGCCAAGCTATGCCGCTTGGCTCCGTTGTTTTTCTTCGTTGCGGACAAATCCCGTATGGGAAAACCACATGAGTAAAAAGACGGGGACTGACACACCGAAAAAAGGAAGAACGCCTGGAAAACGAAGCATGAGTATAGAGATACCAAATGATGTAATTAGCATGCCTATGCTCAGAAAAGGACGAACAAGCACATGAAGGACTGCATGTTTTAATAGGCGAAAAATGGGCATCTCGTAATGGACAAATAACGTAAACGCGTAAACGGCTGTTAATATATACAAAAGGCAAAGAAGAAGAATCGGCATGGCGAGCATCGTCACATAAGGGTTGGTATGGTTGTAAATAAACATGACATCAACGACTAGGACAAAACCAATTAGGGCGAGTATCCAGCCGAGGCGCTGTACTTTCCAATAGTCTTTTTTAAAGTACGAAAGGAATGTTTTAAACAAAGGAATATCTGTTTCTCCACGAATCCACTGGCGGCAAATGGCAAAGGCAGCCTGTGTTGCTGGGAACAAACCGCCAACAATCAGTCCAGCAAATGTAAACCCAAGCCAAAGCAAGTTGACGATGGCAAGCCGCATGATCCACTCGGCAGCTTTGTAAATCCCTCCCATGAATCCATTCATTTCCATTGCACTAACCACCTTTTGAAAGCGTTATCCTAATTGTACCACAAAAAAAGGAAGACGGCTTATTAAATTGCCGCTCCCTTTACATCGCTCACTTATTTTAAATCTTTCACGACTTCTTTTGTTTCAATTGTCCCTAAATCATAAATGATTTGATACAACTCTTGAAGTTCATTTTGTGTGGCTTCTTTTTCTTGGTCGGCTTTCTTTTCTTGGAACGGGTGTTGAAAAACTTGCTCCTCACGAAAGTCTTCAGATCGGATTTGCTCCAGCAGCGCTTTAATTTTGTCTGCTTCCTCATCAGTTGCATAGATCTCATATTGGATCGAGTTGTCAGGCGTTTTTGTGGTCGAGAGGCGCATCATTGCCATATCAATTGTAACAAAATAACGTTTTCGGCCCATTGCAATCGTCCCTCCAATTTTTTCTGTTCCCTCTTGATACCCGATTCTTCCTTTTTTACACCTACACGGTTTAAAAAAGGAAGAACGTGTTTCGTTTTCAGAATTTTGGGTATCAAAACAGAAAGCGACACACTAAGACATAGAACCTGTATCTCTAACATACAATAATGGATATGCCAAGCTTACAACTAGCGGAACAATTAACCAAGCCATACCCTGTCTATGCTTATGGCAAACCGTTGAATGATCGTCAATAAATCCTACCTGAAGGGGATTTTCTATCGGGACGAGCTGTGCTATAGTGAAGAAATTAAACCTTTGAGGAAGGTAGGACTATGCTCAAACTTGTTATCCCTTTTGTTTGCGCACTCGTGGTTATGACAGCTTGTGGAGGCGATTCTCATCCGCAACTACATGAAAAGGAAATGAAAAAAGGCGGCGATTCTGCACCTGTTTTTTTCTTAGAAGAGCGTTATTTTAACGAAACCGAGGTCGTAAATGGGCAAATGACCATTATGAATCCGGACAATATTGTGGTCAACGTCAATAAAGACTACCGTCTTCCCGAAGATTATCGACCTGGCGACTTAACCATACCGAATGTTCCTTTTCCTTTTGATGAGGAAGATGACAGGCGTTATCTCAGGGTGGAAGCTGCCGAAGCTTTGGAAGCATTGTTTGCTGCCGCAGCAGAGGAAGGCTATGACCTGTTTGCCATATCAGGTTTTAGATCATATGAACGGCAAGAGCTTTTATATGAAGAAGCGCTGGAAAATCAAGGAGAAGACCAAGATTTAGTGGCCATGCCAGGGCACAGTGAACATCAAACGGGATTAGCGATGGATATTAGCAGCGCTTCTGTCGATTATGGCTTGATTGAGGCATTTGGTTTAACGGCAGAAGGGCAGTGGGTTGCGGAACACGCCCACCAGTTCGGCTTTATTATACGCTATCCGGCCGAAAAAGAAGGAATTACAGGGTACGGCTATGAACCATGGCACTTGCGCTATGTGGGCGATGTGGCCAACGACATTTACAACCACTTTATTACCCTTGAAGAATATCTAGAAAATGTCAAGAAGTTGTAAAAACGATGTGAAAGTTCGGTATGTCAAAGGAACTATGTTCAAGGAGCAGAAATTTTGATAAACTGATTGCTTGAATGGCAAATGACTGTTTTTGCTTGATGATAGATAAAACCGTTTTCTGGCCCGCCAAATAGATAACAGTTAGGCGGAAGTAGTTTTAAACGCAAAGTTCATGAGAGGAGAGTAAAATTCATGACAAAAATTAAAGCCGGCTTCAGGCGACTGACATTTTATTGGCTGGCTGTCGCGTTGCTAACCATTACAACGTACGTGCTTTACAAAGTCGCGTTTGCGATCCCTGCCGATAACATGATGCAAGAATTTTTACTGCTCATTAATCCGATCAGTTCGTCTGTCCTGCTTTTAGGGATTGCCCTGTTATTCAAAAACAGAATGCGCAACATCATGGTTGTCGTCCTATCGTTTGTCGGTTCACTCATTTTGTACGTCAATTTGTTGTTTTATCGGTTCTATACTGACTTCTTGACCCTTCCTGTACTGCTGCAAACTAACAATATGCAAGATTTATCGGGCAGCGTATTTGAACTGATGAGCTTTTGGGATGTTTTCTTATTTACAAATGTTGCTGTACTTTGGATTTTGGTCGCACGTAAAAAAGTGCCTGTAGTGGGACGCTTAAAAAGAGAACCTAGCTTGATCTTTGCTTTGGCGATCTTGCTATTCTTAGGGAATCTATCCCTAGCGCAAACAGAACGTCCACAACTGCTTACGCGCTCTTTTGACAGGGATATGATCGTTAAAAACATCGGCGTTTTTAACTTCCATATTTACGACGTCTTTTTGCAATCACAATCGAGAGCACAGCGTGTATTAGCCGATAGTTCCGACATTGTCGAAGTGAAAAACTATACACAGGCAAACCATAAAGAGCCAAACCCAGATTTATTTGGCGTGGCTGAAGGCAAAAATGTGTTTATGATTTCTCTTGAGTCGCTGCAAAGTTTTGTCATTGACAACGATGTTTATGGACAAGAAATCACGCCGTTTTTAAACCAATTAAAAGAAGAAAGTTATTATTTCGAGAATTTTTACCACCAAACGGAACAAGGCAAAACATCGGACTCTGAGTTTATTGTTGCCAATTCGCTGTTTGGCCGAAGCAGTGGAGCCGTGTTCTTTACCCATGCCCAAAATGACTACAATGCGTTGCCGGAAATTTTAGGGGAGAATGGCTACTACTCGTCTGTCATGCATGCCAATAACCGAACGTTTTGGAACCGTGATGTCGTTTATAACACACTCGGCTATGACCGCTTTTTTGACGTGGATTCTTATGAAGTAACGGAAGAAAATTCGGTCGGTTGGGGCTTAAAAGACAAGGAGTTTTTTGAACAGTCGATTGACTTGCTCAAGGAACAGCCGCAGCCATTTTATACAAAGTTTATTACGCTGACAAACCATTTTCCATTTGAACTGGGCGAGGAAGACAAAATGATCGAGGAATACGATTCGAACAGCGGCACGTTAAACCGTTACTTTCCGACTGTCCGTTATATGGATTATGCAGTGGAGCAGTTTTTTGAGGATATAAAAGAAGCCGGCCTATATGAAGACAGCATCTTTATCCTTTATGGAGACCATTACGGAATTTCTGACAACCATAACAGGGCAATGGCGATGTACCTCGACAAAGAGGAGATTACCCCATTCGATTCTGTCCAGCTTCAACGTGTCCCACTGATCATTCATATTCCGGGCCATGAAGGGGAAACGTTTGACACAGTCGGCGGGCAAATTGACATTAAGCCAACGCTCATGCATTTGCTCGGTCTGTCGACAAAAGAGGACATCCAGTTTGGCAGCGACTTGTTTTCGCCAGAACATGAGTCTTATGCGGTTTTACGTAACGGCAACTTTATCACGGATGATCTTGTGTATGCCAGCAACACGTGTTATGACAAACATACAGGAGAAGAGATGGAAGATCCATCAAGCTGTGAAGAGTTTATCCCACGTGCGCAATCAGACTTAGAGTACTCCGATAAAATTATTTATGGTGATTTACTTCGCTTTTTCGAGCCAGACAACGATATGTTTGATCGCTCTGAAGAATAAAAAACCGTCGCGTATGCGACGGTTTTTTATTTCGCTGACATGCTGCCATGGCCATTCACGCCGCCGGCGGCTGTAATCACAGTGGTAGCAAAGCCAGTACCAATGACGGCAATTGCGGATAAGATGATCTCATCGTGTGTCACAATGGGAATGCCAGCTACGACTGCTCCTAAATCAAAACCGACAATTAAAACACCAACATTCCATTTTGTTTTAGCAGCAATCATCTGCGCCAGCAAGTCAAAACCCCCAGTGCTAATTTCTAGGAGAAACATAATACCAGCGCCTATGCCGAGCATCAGGCCACCGATGATGGCGCTAGGAAGTGGAGGCAAAAGGGGAGTAGCCGGTATGTAAGCGGCAAAGTAATCGATCATTAAGGAAGAAACGATGACGCCTACCAGTGAGTTGTAAAAAAACGGCCTATAGTATATCCAAGCAAGAATGTAAATGGGAATGCTGACGACGATTATGGTCATACCGACTGGAAAATCCCAGATGTAATGGGCGATCAATCCGACGCCAATAATGCCGCCGTCTAGCAAATGGTAGGAAACAAAAAATAAGTTAATCCCAAGGCTAATTAGCAAACAGCCTACAAACAACACTATTACGTAACGAAGTCCTTTTATCACCCTATCACCCTCACCCACTCAGTAGCCAAGCTTTCTTTCATTCTATGCGGACAAACGTATCGCTATGACGGGTGATGTGTATGAGCCTTTAAGGGCACAAAGCCCCTTATAACTGAATCGTTCCCAATAGGATAATGGCAATAATCGCTGCAAGCACCCACAACACTTTTTTCAGTTTCCGATTGCTATTCGCACGTTTCCAGCGCTGAGGGTTAAACTGGATTTCATCGTCGTCAAAATAAGCGCGGCGAACACGACTGGTCGTTTGCTGGCTATAAAAAGGACGAGCTCCTTTTAGAAAGGAAGGTGCTAGCAAGAAGCCAAATAACAGCCCGAATAAGTGGGCAAAAATGTTAATATGGGAGCCGACAAACGTCATGATCACAGAAATGACAATGATCGGAAGAATCGTTTGCCCTGACTGGCTATCCATTAAATCTTTACGATAAAGGTACATAAACAAAAAGACGCCAAATAAGCCAAAGATGGAGCCTGATGCACCGACGTGGGTATAGCTTGGCGATTCCAAAAACAAAGTGGCCACATTTGCCAATACGCCTGAAATGAGATAAATGGTGACAAATTTTCGTTTTCCAAGCATCACTTCAAGTGCAGGAGCGAAAATGAGCAAAGCGAACATGTTTGAAAACAAATGGAACAGCCCGCCATGCAAAAAGATCGGCGTCACGAGGCGCCAGTACTCGCCTGCGAGAATCGCTGCATTCCATCCCATCCCAGAATAGTGAAGCCAGCCCCCGTAAGGTATAATGAGGAAGAGGAAATAAATGATCACATTGGTTGCTATAATGGCGGTGATCACAGGGTAGTTGCGAATATAGCTCGAAAAGGTTTCGTTGCGGTGAAACATGGGATTCCCCCTTTTTGGTGATTAGCCGTGTAAGGTGTCATGACCATCATGAACTAGTCTCATTATAGCAGCTTGCGCCTTGTGCCGCATAACCGGACAGAATGATAAACAGGTGGTGTGCAAATGATTGTTGGCATTGGCATTGATTTAATTGAACTAAAGCGAATTGAGGCTGCTTTTGCGAGACAGCCTCGATTCCCAGGCCGGGTATTGACTTCTTATGAACAAGACCAAATGGCACAGCTAGCGCCGAACCGCCAAATTGAATATTTGGCAGGCCGTTTTGCTGCAAAGGAAGCATTTGCGAAAGCGAAAGGGACTGGAATTGGCGCCGGCCTTTCCTGGCATGATATTGAAATCCGCACTGAAGGCAGTGGAAAACCGTATATTGTGGTAAACGACGACAGCGCCCGTGTCCATCTTTCCATTACACATTCAAAAGAATACGCTGCTGCACAAGTCGTGATTGAAACATAAAAATGCTACTTGTCAATACTCGTCTGCATATTGCCGTCATTCGGCTCATATAGTTTACAGCAACAGGGCAATGGACTCGCCGTCCATGCCTAAAGTGAGCCGAAGGGGTGAAGGTAGGCATGAAGAAGACGAAATCATGGCTGGCCATGGTTGCTGTCCTAATGGTAGTCGTATTGGCAGCGTGTGGAGAAAAGTCGCAAGAGGATGTTTTAAACGACGTAGAAGAGGCCCTAGAAAACACGGAGAGCTACAAGTCAAAGGCGACGATGGTGCTGGAAACGGGCCAAGAACCACAGACGTATGATGTAGAAGTGTGGCAAAAAGATAACGCTTATTACAAAGTTGATTTAAAAAATGCGAAAAACGAACAAAGTCAAATCATCTTAAAAAATGACGACGGCGTTTTCGTTTTGACCCCAGCGCTAAACAAAACATTCCGTTTCCAAAGCGATTGGCCCAAAACGAGCAGCCAAGCTTATCTGTATGAATCGCTTTTAAAGGATATTAGCCTTGACGCTGATGTCATGTTTTCACAAGACGAAAACCATTATGTCTTTAAAACAGCGACAACGTATCAAAACAAAAACTTAAACAGCCAAGAAATCCGGCTGAATAAAAAAGATTTAGCGCCAGTTTCCGTTAAGATTATGGATGCGGATAACAATGTTTTAGTCGACTTGACGTTTACTGAATTCGAGAGAAATCCAGAGCTGTCGAATGAAGACTTTAATACAGAAAAAACAATGGATGGCGCACAAATGTCCGAACCGACAATGGCTACTCCTGAAGAAGAGGAAGAAATTTCGATTCGCTACCCGATGTTTATCCCAGATGGAGTCGATAGTGAGCCTAAATTGGAGACCGTCGAAACAGGCGAGCGTACAGCTTATGTGCAACAATATTCTGGCGATAAGCCTTTTACACTGATTCAAGAGAAGAGCTCGATCGTCCCAGCGACAACAGCGCCCTTAAATTTAGTAAAGGGAGAACCCGTTGACCTCGGTTTCACGATTGGAATCCAATCGGCTGACCGTATTATGTGGTCCCATGAAGGCATCGACTACTCCCTGATTTCAGAGAGCTTGTCAGAAGAAGAGATGGCCGATGTGGCGCGCTCTGTTTACGCCACGACCGAAAAGTAACCACTGTCTACAGTCTGAAGCCACGAGCGAACTCGTGGCTTTTTTATATATAAACAAAGGCACGTTGTTGCCAAACACCGTTCGACAATTTTCCATTAAGCTTTTATACTAGGGTGAGAATGTGAACTGTCCTGGAGGTAATTAGATGGATCGAACGGCACTCCCTTTCTTTAGGGATACATGGGTTGAGGTTGATTTGAATGCAATTTCGAGCAATGTTTCGTCGCTAGCGCGCTTTTATAAAAGCCAAGGCCACAATGTCGCCATTATGGCAGTTGTGAAAGCGAACGCCTATGGCCATGGGGCTATAGCCGTTGCTAAGGAGGCGCTTGCCGCTGGAGCGACCTTTCTTGGTGTTGCTTTATTAGACGAGGCATTGGAACTAAGAAAGGCAGGCATTCAGGCGCCGATCCTTGTCCTTGGTAAAACACGCCCAGAAAATGCAGAGCTTGCCCGGTCTGAGGGGATTTCGGTAACTGTATTTGAGCAAGAATGGCTAGAAGAGGCTACACGGTTTCTGGCAAAATCACCGAACGATCCACTCCGTATCCATGTCAAAATGGACACGGGCATGGGCCGCCTAGGCCAACAAACGGTTGAAAACACGATGGCGGTTGTCTGTGCTGCGCAAAAAATCGGTGTTGTTGAAGGGCTGTTTACCCATTTTGCCACTGCTGACGAGCTCGATCATACGTATTACCGAAAACAGCAAGAACGGTTTGCAGCATGTGTTGACAAATTGGAAGAAGCAAACGTTTCGATTCCGTTCATCCACACTGGCAATAGTGCAGCAAGCATGCGCTATCCAGGCGATATGTACAATATGGTACGTTTCGGCATTTCCATGTATGGGCTCACCCCTTCAGTAGAAATAAAACAAGCACTGCCATTTAAGCTTATTCCAGCCTTATCGCTAAAAACAAAAACAGTTTTCACGAAGCTTATTCAAAAAGGGGACGCTGTCAGTTACGGAGCTACTTATCAAGCAGAAGCACCGACATGGATTGCGACGTTGCCAATTGGCTATGCTGATGGCTGGGCAAGGCAAAACAGCACGAAAGGCGGGTATGCACTCGTCAATGGGCAAACAGCGCGCTTTGCAGGGAGAATCTGTATGGACCAATGCATGATTGAACTTTCTGAGCCAGTGCCAAATGGTACAACAGTTACTCTTGTTGGCAAAGACGGCCAAGAGCAGATTGAGCTTGATGACGTCGCGAAGCGGCTTGATACGATTAATTATGAAGCTGCCTGTATGCTCAATCCTCGCTTGCCCCGTATTTACGTAAAAAACGGCAAATATCAATCTGTGCAAATAGAATCAAGGGTTATGCATAAAATAGAAGAGCAAGGGAAAAATGACCAACAGAATGGATAATGGCTAAATAGCAAAGCAAGATTTTGAAAAAGAGCTTTGCAAAGACCTATTGGCAATGCTATGATAAATGATGTATAACTTGCGGCGAAATGTCGGACGTAGAAACGAATTGCCTAAATAGGCCTTACACTGATTAAATGAGGTGGATGCTGTGCTTGAGCAGGAAAAGTGGGACAACGAAGAAAACAGCAATAAGCGTGCAAAACTAAAAGCTGAAATTCGTGAGTCAATGCAACAAGGCTATATGGAGATGGCGAAAATCAATCTTACAATTGCATCAGAAGCCTTTCTTGCTGAGGAGGAAGCGAATCATACGCTGACGCGTCTCGTTAGTGGGGTGTAGCGATGTGATAGTCAAACGCGGCGATGTGTATTTTGCAGATCTCTCCCCCGTTGTCGGCTCAGAACAAGGTGGGGTCAGGCCTGTACTCATCATACAAAATAATATCGGTAACCGATTTAGCCCGACAGTGATCGTAGCAGCTATTACAGCCCAAATCCAAAAAGCAAAACTCCCAACACATGTGGAAATCAATGCGAGCAAATATGGGTTCGACCGGGATTCGGTCATTCTTCTTGAGCAAGTACGCACGATTGACAAACAACGACTGACAGATAAAATTACCCATCTTGACGACAAAATGATGAGGTCTGTTGACAAGGCACTCACAATCAGTTTGGGATTAATTGATTTTTAGACATTTGAGGATAAAAGAAAGCGTGGCAACCATTTATTTGGTGTGCATCACGAATCTTTTTTCAGGCAATTCCCTGTACATCGTAGTGACCCTAACTGGGGACAGCACTCGTACAGGGTTTTTTATTTGCCATTTATAAGAACGATTCCTTAAAATGTGGAATTGTCAAACACTGAGAAAAACGATCGCTGGAAACGATTAATCTTTGCATGGGATCTCGACTCATGAAATAATAGCAGTAGAGAAATACAGGGTGAAAGGGGAAGGCTATGCAATCGTTTATTGCTTCTTATCTTTTAAAAAACCGGACAAGACTTATTGAGGAATGGGGAAAAGAATGGGCGAAGCTTCGTTCAGAGAGTGATTTGCAAACGCAGCCTAACGATGCGTTTGAACATACGAACAAAAAACTAATGGAATTGGTGCTGTCTACGGCTGAAGGGCATAAAGACAGTTATTATGCGGAATTAAAAGAGCATGTCGACCGTTTTATTCAAAATGGCGGTTCACTAATCTTATTTTCAAAATCGATGCATTTGTTTAGGAAGGTATGCCAAAGGTTCGTAATTGCGTCTGATGTAAAAGAAAGTCAGGCTGTGGAAATGTTAGCGGAATTAAATGAATGGATTGATGAACGGACGGATCGAATTGTAAACGATTATGCAGGGAATTGGGAATATACGATCGAAATGCAAAAGCTTTCGCTGTTAGAGTTATCCGCTCCGCTGATTCCTGTTTTTGAAGAGATTACGGTGATGCCGTTAATCGGGACGATTGACACAGCGAGAGCGAAACTGATCATGGAAAATTTGCTTGAAGGCGTGATCGAACACCGCTCAAAAGTCGTTTTAATTGATATTACAGGTGTCCCGGTCGTCGATACAATGGTTGCCCAACATATCATTGAAGCTTCCGAAGCTGTCCGTTTAATTGGAGCGAAGGCTGTATTAGTGGGGATTCGTCCTGAAATTGCCCAGACCATTGTCAACTTGGGCATTGACTTGGCTAGATTTCCAACGCAGAGCACACTACGCAAAGGGGTTGTGTTGGCCTTAGAAATGACAGGAAAGAAAGTGGTCGATTTATGATGGAAGGTGGAAATGCAATGAGGATTCCAATTCTTAAGCTCAAACAATATTTATTAATCAGCATCCAAATTGAGTTAGATGATCAAACTGCCCTCCAATTTCAGGAAGATTTGCTTAGAAAAATCCACGAAGAAGGTTCAAAAGGAGTCGTTATTGATTTAACGAGTGTCGATATGATTGACTCGTTCATTGCCAAAGTACTTGGCGATGTTGTCGACATGTCCAATTTGATGGGGGCTCGTGTCGTACTGACCGGCATTCGTCCTGCTGTTGCTATTACATTAATTGATATGGGAATCAAATTAGAAGGTGTTTCAACCGCGTTAGATCTTGAACAAGGACTCGCAAGCTTGCAACAGGAATTGGAGGGTTAGAGATGGACATCCAATCCTGTGTGGAAGTGAAAAATGAATGGGGAATCGTCGCTGCTAGGCAGGCAGGGCGCGACCTTTCACGCCAAATCGGCTTTGGCAGTGTTGATCAAGCTCGGATCACGACAGCCATTTCTGAACTAGCAAGAAACATTTACTTGTATGCGAAGCGGGGAGAAATTCGCCTTGAATTGGTGGAGAAACCCTCCAACCTCGGGATCATCAAAGGCATCCGTGTGATTGCTAAAGATGATGGTCCTGGCATTCAAGATATACGGCAAGTAATGGTAGATGGATTTACGACTTCCAGCGGCCTAGGGGCAGGTTTGCCTGGCGTGAAAAGGCTTATGGATGAATTCACAATTGATTCAGAAATAGGCGTAGGAACAACGATCACGGCAACAAAATGGGCCCAAATGAGGGGGCATGTGAGATAGATGTCTGTTGTAGACTATAAGTTACAGCTTTCCTATAAGCGCATCTTGAAAGACTTTTTAGAGAACAAATCGGAACAAAGTCTGTACGAGGCGCAAAAAGTAAGCAAGTTTTTGTTGGAGCAAAAAATTTCGCCTGAAGAATTTGTCAGCATCCATTTTAAAGTGTTGACAGAAATGCTCCCTCAATTGGACGAGCAAGTTCAAGATTCGTTTGTTCTCCTATTGGAAGTCATGATGGGATATGGGCTTGCTTATCAAGAACATCAAGTATTGAGGAACCGACAGCAAGAACTTGAATCAGAAATTGATGTCGCAGCTAGTATGCAGCAGACTCTGCTCCCGCAAGAAAAGCCAGAAACAGAATTTCTTGATGTCGGTGTTGTTTGTAAACCAGCAAAGAAAATGAGCGGCGATTATTACCATTATGTACATGAAGATGACAAAGGGCTGGGTATGGCTATTGCCGATATTATTGGCAAAGGCGTGCCTGCGGCTCTTTGCATGTCTATGATCAAATATGCGATGGACAGTTTGCCGTCAGAGCAGCAACTCCAACCTTCGCTTTTACTTGAAAATTTAAACCGTGTTGTTGCCCAAAACGTTGGAGACAGCATGTTTATTACGATGATGTACGGGTATTATAACAGAACAACTGGTGATTTCCACTATTCAGGTGCAGGCCACGAACCAGGTTTTTTTTACAGCGTGGCCAACGATGCATTTGAAGAATTGCACGCCAAAGGGCTCGTATTAGGCGTGTCCCGGCAAACCAAATATAAAGAATATACCCGCCATTTGGATGTAGGCGATTTTATTGTGCTTTTGTCTGATGGTGTAACAGAATGCCGCATAGGCGACGAATTTATTGAGCGGGAAGAAATCACGAAATTAATTCGTAAATATATGCATTTACCTGCCCAAGAAACGGTCAACCGCGTTTATGAGGAACTTGTAAAAATCCAAGATTTTGTATTACGTGATGATTTTACGCTTATTCTTTTGCGGAGGACCGTTTAAAAATAGGAGTGGCCGGGTATGAAAGAGAAATGGAACTTAATTGCTTGAGGAGGACGGTTTACATATGAACCTTACAATACGATCAGAACAAACAGACAACGCCTATCATATTTACCTTGCTGGCGAGATTGATGCTTATACAGCTCCTCAACTACGTGAATCTCTCATTCCTCTAGCAAAGGAAAAAGGTATTGAGATGACGATTCATTTTAATGAGGTGGAATATATTGATAGCACTGGACTTGGTGTTTTTGTTGGTGTGTTGAAAACAACGGATGCAAATGGCAGCAACTTAAAGCTTTGTGGCATGTCTAGTCGAGTTAGACGGCTATTTTCAATAACGGGACTGGATGAAGTGATTACGATTGAAGAAGTGAAGGAGGGGCAGAGTTAATGGAACAACATGACCGTATCCACGTGGAAATCCCTGCCAAGCCCGAATACGTCAGCATTGCGCGTTTAACCGTTTCTGGCGTCGCGAACCGTCTTGGTTTTTCTTACGACGATATTGAAGACATTAAGATCGCAGTTGCCGAGGCATGTACGAATGTCGTAGAACATGCCTATTCTGAAGGTGGATCGATTTATTTAGCTTGTTATATTTATGATGATCGAATTCAAGTAGTCGTTGCTGATCAAGGCAAGAGTTTTGACATTAAAGATGTGGAAAGTCGACTAGGTCCAGTTGATGCGAAAAAGCCAGTTGGAGATTTAAAGGAAGGAGGGCTTGGTTTATTCCTCATCAGCAGTTTAATGGATAAAGTTGAAATCAATGAAGATAACGGCGTGATGCTCGTCATGACAAAGTATCTTTACGAGAGTGGGGTGGAGGAAAGTGTCGACGGAATCTCTTCCTTACAGTCAGAACAAGGATGATATCTATCTTTGGATTGAACAATACCAAAAAACTGGAAGTGAAGAAGCCCAAATCAAATTGGTAAACCATTTTGAAGCGCTTGTCCGCTCCCTTTCTAGGAAGTTTTCAAAAGGGCGAGAATACGATGAAGACTTGTATCAAGTCGGCATGGTTGGTCTGCTCGCCGCAATGAAACGTTATAACGAAGACTATGGCAGAAGCTTTGAATCGTTCGCAGTTCCTACAGTTGTAGGAGAGATCAAGCGCTTTATTCGCGACAAAACATGGAGTGTCCATGTGCCGCGCCGCATCAAAGAACTGGGGCCAAAAATTAAGAAAGCAGCGGATACGCTAACCATTGAGTTGCAACGTTCCCCTTATGTTCATGAAATTGCCGAGTACCTTCAAGTGACAGAGGAAGAAGTGCTTGAGACAATGGAAATGAGCAAAAGTTACCAAGCACTATCCGTCAATCGCCCTCTTGAGGCAGACCAAGAAGGCGGAGAAGTGACGCTCCTTGATCTTGTTGGCAATGAAGAGGCTGGCTATGAGCAAGCTGACCAAAAGTTATTGCTTGAAAAAGCGTTCGAGGTGCTAAACGAACGGGAAAAGGACATTCTTCAATGCACCTATTATGAGAATTTAAGCCAAAAAGAGACAGGCGAAAAATTGGGCATTTCACAAATGCATGTATCCCGTTTGCAACGCCGTGCACTTCAAAAACTGCGCGACTCCATACGTGTGGAGCCTACGGAGATTTTCTGAAATGCTAACGTATTTTAAAGACCAATATACGGATATTGCGACTGTCCAGCAAATCAAACCAGGTAATGCTGTTTGCGGCGACGGGCACATGGTGATCCAAAAAGGCACATACACAGTATGTGCCGTTGTCGATGGTTTAGGGAGCGGCCAAGGGGCATACCATTCTACTATGACGGCACTAGAAGCGGTGCAAACGTATCATGCTGAGTCTGCCGATGTGATTCTTGAACATTGCAATAGGGCTTTGATCCATCAACGGGGGGCTGTTATGACAGTCATTAAAATTGATTACGAAAGCAACATCCTCCATTACGCAAACTTCGGAAACATTGGCTTTGTCTTATTCCATCCTGATGGCTCGTTTATTCAGCCAATGCCGACGCGAGGCTATTTGTGTGGCCGCAAAAGCAAAATCAAAAGCGACAAGTTCTTATATTCTCCTGGTAGCGCCTTTATGATCTATACAGATGGCGTCGACCGGCTTCCGCCAAAACAAGCGCTAATTGACCAGAGTGGCTTATACAACGTAAGTGAGAACGTGGTGGCAGCCAAACGGTTTAATCAAAAAGATGACGCGACGTTAATGGTCGGCAAATTTAGAGTGCCTGCAGCGGTACATAGGGGATAGGGCGATAAGCGAAAAGAAACACCTTACAGGGCGAGGTGTTTCTTTTTTGTTTATTTGCTTTTGTGCTATGATAAACGGAGATTGGAGGACGGTAAGGCAATGGAGGAATTGGTAAACGAAACGGTAACGGAAACAGGCTTAGCCCCGAAACAAGTTAGGCAAGTTGTCGAGTTGTTAAAGGAAGGCAATACGGTCCCTTTTATTGCTCGATACCGGAAAGAACAAACGGGCGGTCTTGATGAATTGCAAATCAAAGCAATCGCAGATGCGCACGAATATGCTGAAAGCGTCATGCAGCGGCGAGAAGAAGTGCTTCGCCTCATTGATGAACAAGGCAAATTGACAGCCGAATTAAAGGCGCAAATTAAAGCGGCTCGAAAGCTGCAAACATTAGAAGACTTATACCGGCCATATAAACAAAAGCGGCGCACTCGGGCAACCGCAGCCAAAGAAAAAGGGCTTGAGCCATTGGCGCAAGAAATAGTATCTTTCCCGAGAGAATTTTCGCTAGAAACAGCGACAACGCCCTTTATCAATCAAGAATTAGGAGTGCCAGACAGTGAAACGGCAATCGCTGGCGCGAAAGATATACTAGCAGAGATGTTTGCCGAAGACCCAGAAATACGGTCGACGCTCCGTGAACGGGCGTTAAAGCAATCAACCATTGAAACAAGCCGAAAAAATGGCGGCGCAGAAGATGAAAAAGGCGTCTACGCCCTATATTATGATTTCCAAGAGCCTATTAAAAAAATGGTGCCCCACCGGACACTCGCCGTTAACCGCGGTGAGCGAGAAGAGGTATTGCGCGTGCACGTACGCTTCCCAAGCGATGCCTTTATCGACCAAATTAAACGCCTCATTATCAAAAAGCATGGTTCACCGGTCGTTCCCATTATGGAAGAGGCGATTGAAGATGCATACAAGCGTTTGGTCGAGCCTTCGCTAGAAAGGGAAGTACGGGCATTTTTGACTGAAAAAGCCGAAGAGCAGGCGATCGCGATTTTCGCAGAAAATGTAAAGCAACTGCTCTTGCAGCCGCCAATGAAAGGCAAAGTCGTGTTAGGCATCGATCCAGCTTTTCGGACAGGCTGCAAATGGGCGGTTGTAGATGCTACAGGCAAAGCGCTTGAAGTAGGGGTCATGTACCCAACAGCGCCACACCATAAAACGGAAGAAGCAGCAGCGATCATACGGAATGTGACGACAAAATACGGCGTTAAAATGGTTGCCATCGGCAATGGAACAGCTTCCCGTGAAACCGAGCAATTTGTCGCAAATACGATTAAAGAGATCGATGATACGCTTTACTATTGTATCGTCAACGAAGCGGGGGCGAGCGTCTACTCTGCTTCTGAAATTGCCCGCACAGAATTCCCTGATCTCCAAGTCGAGCAGCGGAGCGCGATCTCGATTGCCCGTCGCCTGCAAGACCCGTTGGCAGAGCTAGTCAAAATTGATCCAAAATCAGTTGGCGTCGGCCAATACCAGCATGATGTGTCACAAAAAAAGCTAAATGAGTCGCTTGCTTTTGTTGTCGAAACCGCCGTCAACCGTGTCGGCGTCAATGTCAATACCGCTTCAGCAGCATTGCTTTCTTATGTGGCTGGGCTTAATAAAACGCAAGCGACCAACATTGTTGCCTATCGAGACGAACACGGGCCATTTCCAACAAGAACAGCGTTAAAGAGCGTTCCCCGTTTAGGTGCCAAAACATATGAGCAATGCATTGGCTTTTTACGTGTCCCAGACGGCAAAAATCGATTGGATGCGACGGCCATTCACCCAGAAAGCTACAACGAGGCGAAAAAACTCCTTCAGTATGTAGAGGCAGAGCCAAAAGACATTGGCACAGACAAACTGAAACAAAGACTAAACAGCCTCAATCAAGGCGAATTAGCAGAAAAACTTGAAATTGGCACGTTAACATTAGCCGATATTATCGACGCACTTGCCCGTCCGAACCGAGACCCACGGGATGAATTAGCGGCGCCACAGTTAAAACAAGATGTTCTTAAGATGGAGGACTTGGAGAAAGGCATGGAACTTCAAGGAACCGTGCGCAATATCGTCGATTTTGGCGCCTTTGTCGATATTGGCGTCAAACAGGACGGTCTCGTGCATGTGTCCAAATTGTCGGACCGCTACATTAAACACCCTATGGAAGTCGTATCCATTGGCGATGTTGTTACTGTTTGGGTAGAGGACGTTGACGAGAAAAAAGGACGCATCAGCCTGACAATGAAGGCGCCAATTGTTGTCTAACTGCATGAAGGGAGCGTCTCAAGCTCCCTACATCGGTTCTTTATGTTGAGAAAGCGTGTTTTCTCCATGAGTTGCTTTATAATAAAACCAACATTGATTTAAAAGCTTCAATTGATGGCGATTTTTTTCAGCATACGCTTTACGAAGCTGTTTCTTTAACCAAATAGGCATATCGAACGCTCCTCTCATGTTTCAAGTAGTATATGTTGGGCTGTTTGTCAGAGTTGAATAGTTTTTAATGGAGGACAAAGAATGACAAACAAAGAATTGCAACAGCTAACAGAAACGATTTCTCTTGCTTTTTTTAAGCGCCCTTTTACACACACAGCCCGCTTCAATAACCGCCTTCGCACGACGGGGGGAAGGTATTTGCTAAAAAGCCATGATATCGAGCTAAACCCAAAGCAATATGAGCGCTACGGCAAAGAAGAACTGATCGGCATCATTAAACATGAACTTTGCCATTACCACCTTCATCTCGAAGGGAAAGGCTACAAACATGGCGATAAAGATTTTCAGGAATGGCTTGCCAAAACAGGAGCACCTCGCTACTGCAAAACAGCGCAAGACGAACAGACCGTTCTTGTGTATACATGTACATCTTGTAGCCGAACATACCACCGGCGGCGAAAAATCAATACGCAAAAATATGTTTGTGGTACCTGCCACGGGAAACTAAAATTTTTATCGAAAAAAGTATTGCATCAAAGGAAGTGACTATGCTATATTATAAGAGTCGCCAAGGAGAGGCGGAAAAAAGCGTACATATTCCACAGTAGCTCAGTGGTAGAGCTATCGGCTGTTAACCGATCGGTCGCAGGTTCGAATCCTGCCTGTGGAGCCATGGAGAAGTACCCAAGTGGCTGAAGGGGCTCCCCTGCTAAGGGAGTAGGTCGTGTAAGCGGCGCGAGGGTTCAAATCCCTCCTTCTCCGCTCTTCTGGCCCGTTGGTCAAGTGGTTAAGACACCGCCCTTTCACGGCGGTAACACGGGTTCGAATCCCGTACGGGTCATTTGCAAAACGAGGCGCTGAAAGGAAAATGGACATGTTCTGTTCCATTGTTCCTTTCCAGCACCAGTTCGTTTCAATCGCTGTTAGAGAATGAACAACGAGACGAAAAGATTTGCAGCTTATCAGCATCATTGTTTGACAAAGAGAAGCAAGAAGTTCGAGGACAAGAAGTGCTTGAGGGAAGGAGCGTACAAACGTACGTGACTGACTGAGAGGCACGAATTGGACGAAGAAATTCGCCGCTTATCTGCAGTCAGAATGGAGGATTAGCTCAGCTGGGAGAGCATCTGCCTTACAAGCAGAGGGTCGGCGGTTCGATCCCGTCATCCTCCACCATCAACAAGGTCCGGTAGTTCAGTTGGTTAGAATGCCTGCCTGTCACGCAGGAGGTCGCGGGTTCGAGTCCCGTCCGGACCGCCATCTATATTTTAAATTAATTTGCCAGCGGGTGTGGCGGAATTGGCAGACGCGCTAGACTTAGGATCTAGTGTCTTTATGACGTGGGGGTTCAAGTCCCTTCACCCGCACCAGAATACGCGGTTGTGGCGGAATGGCAGACGCGCTAGGTTGAGGGCCTAGTGGGAGTTAAATCCCGTGGAGGTTCGAGTCCTCTCAACCGCATACAGAAGAAATGTAGGAGTACCAAGGCTTTTAAAGCTTTGGTCTTTTTTTATTTTAGGGATTGCAAGTATGAAATTAAAATAATCGATTCAAGTTAAAAACGAATAAGAACTATTTATTAGTCCTTATTCATTACTAAGTACACGCATATATTCAAATATCTCGATTAATTGACCTCTTAGTTCATCCTCGAGTGATAAATCATCCCTTACCCATTCAGAGATTACATTGAATATACCACCAGCAAAAAAATTAAGCTTTGTTCTTGTTACCTTTAAGTTACTTTTCTCTAAGTAAACTTTGGTTGCATAAATGAAATGTACTAATAAAATATGAGACATATTAAGGTCTAACATATTTTTAATACTACTCTTACTCCTTGAAATTCTTAAAGTTAATCCATTAATAAAGTCATCTAAATCTTCAATTGTATTATTACTAAATTGCATGAATAACTCACTTACTTTCAAGTGAGCTGTAGCTTCAATGACGTCATTAATGGTGTCGTAATATTTATAAAAAGTAATTCTTGCAACACCTGCTTCTTTGCAAACCTTGGTGATTGTAAGGTTTTTTAATTGTTCTTTTTCTAATAGGGTAGCTACTGCCTGCATAATTGATTTTTGAGATTGAGATAAACCGCTTGTTAATTTTTCCAATAGTATACCTCCTTAATTTAAACTACTTCTTAAAATTGTAACATTAAATGCTTGCGAATATAATATCTAGTTGTTATGATAACAAATGTACTTACATTTGTTAGTTTTAAATTTGGGATAGAGGGAGATATATAGAAATGGCAAATAAACTTTTCAATATTGCTAAGTGGTCAATTACTCATAGCAAGAAAGTAATTTTTTCAACGGTTGCAATACTAGTATTGCTTGCAATTGTTGGTTTAAACCTTGGTTTAAATTTCGAAGAGGATATGACTATACCAGGTACACCGGCAGATGAGGCGGCAACATTCATTACCGAAAATTTTAGTGATGGTATGGAAGATGATGAAACCAGTACTATTGAAATTGTATTTAAAGCTCCTGAGGGAGAAGATTTAAATTCAGATTCGGTGCAAGGAAATATAGGTGAACTTATATCTGAGTTGATGGATATTGCTCATGTGGAAGGAGTTATTCCACCTTGGGATTTAGGAAATATTAGTGAGGATAATATGATTGGATATGCTGAACTGTATCTCGATCTAGCTGGGGCAGAAGTTTCAGAAGAAACTAAAGATGATATTGTAAGTGCCTTGGATATTACAAGAGATAATGATATTCAGTCAGAACTAATTAGTGATTCAGTAGTATTTAGTGCGAATGGCTTTTCTCATATGACAGAGGCAGTGGGAGTCGTAATCGCATTTCTAATTTTGTCTATCATGTTTGCATCGTTTGTTACAGCTGGATTGCCAATTGTTTCAGCTATTCTAGGGTTAGGTATTAGTTTATTAACGATCGTTATAGGAACACATATTTTTGAAATTCAATCTGTCTCTATCGTGTTAGCTGCCATGCTAGGTTTGGCTTTAGGGATCGATTATGCACTATTTATTATTAATCGATTTAAGATACAAAGGGCAAAAGGGAATAGCATTGTTGATTCAATTGCGATTGCAAATGGTACAGCTGGAACAGCCGTTGTTTTTGCTGGTATCACTGTTATTATTGGTGTATTAGGATTAGCCGTTACAGGTATTCCTTTCTTAACGGTAATGGGTGTAACATCAGCCATTAGCATATTCTTATCAGTAGTTGTATCTATACTTGTACTCCCAGCAATTATGTCATTACTGGGTAACAAAATTAGTCCGGACAATGAAAATAAATTATTAAGAAGATTATCTAAAAAAGGGAATAAAAACGGAAGTTCATCAAATAAATGGGGAGAGTTTATAGTAAGACGCCCCAAAAGTGTAGTACTGGTTTCATTAGGATTACTTATATTGATTAGTATTCCAGTAGTTAATTTGCAATTAGGCTTACCATCAACTGAGATGACCAATCATGAAGATACCACTGAAAGAAAAGCTTATGATTTACAAACGGAGGCTTATGGTGAAGGTATTCATTCTGCATTAATTGTTGGAGCCGAGGTTCCTACTAACATTGAGAATACAGAAGAATCTTTAGGTCAAATTTTAACAGACATTGAAGGAATAGATGGGGTAAGTTCAGTAGTCGGGCCAATACCTAATGAATCACAAGACTTCTTTCTTTTTAACGTAACACCTAATACTGGACCAGACGATCAAGAAACTAAAGATGTTATAGATGATATTAGAGAATATGCAGTTGACGTTGAAAACGAAGATAACATTAATCTTATGGTTAGTGGAACTACGGCTATGAATTTTGATATTTCGACCAAGTTATTTGAAGCATTGCCAATCTTCGGTGGTTTAATTATCGTATTAGCTTATGTAATACTTGTAGCTGTATTTAGATCATTAATTGTACCATTAAAAGCCGTGTTAGGATTTGTTTTATCAATAGGTGCTACTTTAGGTTTTATGGTTTTTGTCATACAAGATGGTAACCTAATTGAACTATTCGGATTTCCATCATCCGGTCCGATCTTATCATTTTTACCTGTTGTAACTATTGGAATTCTTTTTGGATTAGCTATGGACTATGAGTTATTCTTAGTTAGTAAAATGAGAGAAGTTTTTAGTGAAACTGGAAATGCAAAAGAAGCTGTTTTACAAGGGATTAAGGATTCGGGCAAAGTAGTCGTAACAGCTGCATTGATTATGATGACTGTATTTTTTGCATTCATGGCGACTCCTGACACAATGATAAAATCCGTCGGTATGGCATTAGCTTTTGGAGTGTTGTTTGACGCATTTATTGTAAGGTTAACTATAGTACCGGCGGTAATGACTCTTTTAGGTAAACATGCTTGGTATTTACCTAAGTGGGTAAACAGAATCATGCCTAACATTGATGTAGAAGGTGAAAAATTATTACATGAGATTAAAAAAGAAGAAAAAGAATAAGGTGACAATCCAAAAACTTCGGTGGAGTTAAATTCCGTGGAGGTTCGATTCCTCTCAACCGCATACTAGTAGTACCAAGGCTTTTAGAGCTTTGGTGCTTTTTTAATTTTTACCAGTTACATGGTCTTCTTATTGATTTATTAATAATGCTAGCAGCGTGGACAGGGCTAGCTCCCATTACAAGCAACATTCTACTGGGCATTTTTGACAAACGGCAAAGCAGTGTTATAATCCTTAACACTATAATTTACATAATAAAAGGTATATGCTAGCTCCTGCGCAAGCAGATATGAAGGTTGTACGTGCTGATCAAAGAGACGCTAATATATTGGTCAGTATGCTGCTCCAAAAATAAGTTGGAAAGCTTATGATCTTCACCACGTCATTCCTTTAGAGTACGGTGGGACGAATGCAATGAACAACCTTTTTCATCTACCTAGAGACTTTCATTACAAAAAAGCAACACCTTGGTGGAACGCTTACTAGATAATAGGAGGCAAGAAAATGTCGAGCACTTTGAAGGAAATCTTAGATAGTCTTAAAGAAGCATTAAATGAGGAGGGGAAAATTAAATCACTTCTCACATCACAGGAATGCTTTTGTTCATTCAATGAGCCAGTTACTGAAAATCATCTTTCACAATTCGAAAAAGATCAAGGCATAAACATCCCTTCAGATTTTAAAGAGTTCCTGTCTCTCCATAATGGAGCAAGGATTTATGGGAATTTGCTTTTTGGTGAGCCTGCGGGTGGTGGCTTAAGGCTGTTTAATCTTGATCAAATGAAAGAAGCTCAGAAGTATCTTGACACTAAAGACATCCCTATTGCATTTCTACTTGAAGAGTGTCATTTAATTATCAATAAGAAAAAGGTTAAAAAAAGAAACCCGAACTATCTTTATATTTTAGAAGATGTGGATGAGCCTAGACCTTTGAATTCAAGTTTTGAAATGTTTCTGGAGAGATACATTCTTTCACAAGGATCAGTATTTTGGGATTGGAATGCCAGTGCGGAAGTGTATTATCGTTCTTATCCAAGAAAAGATAGCCTTTTTTAATATGAATAATGTATTCTATCTGTCAATCTTTTCAATGATAGGGGCTTGGGATTAGAAAAAGGAGATGTGAAGACATAAAAGACCGAACGATATGTTTTCGGCTAATTTCCTGTGTACAACATTACAATAGCTTCCGTGCTTAAAATTGAGCCGCTATATACGGAACCGTGCGTATTGTGGTGACAGAGGTCGGAGGCTAGTCACCTTCTCTTACGATTATTTATTGCAGGTTAAAGGAATTATTTAGTGAATGTATACATAGACAACTCTATCCAAGTTAAAATCATATTTTAAAATAGCAGAGAGGTGAATCTTATGCGAACTAACTCTAATCAATTCTTAAACCAACAGTACGTAAATTCATCAAAACTTGATGCTCGAATAAGATTACATAAAGAATATAGCACCAATCGAATAGATTGGCATGAATGGGTGTTTGACAATATTCAATTTGATGATGAGAGTAACATTATAGAATTTGGTTGCGGATCAGGATACTTATGGACGGAAAATTTAATGAAAATTAGAGAAAACTGGAGTATTATACTAACTGATTTTTCTAAAGGGATGGTTAGTCAAGCGCAACGAAATATTCCTGAAAAACAAAATATAACTTTTGGAGAAATGGATATTCAAGCTACGCATTTGGAGGATTCCCTATTTGATATTGTTATAGCGAATCATATGTTATATCACGTTCCAAACATAGAAGCAGCTTTAAAAGAGGTTCAAAGAATATTGAAACCTAATGGTCTTTTTTATGCTGCGACTAATGGTAATAGTCATATGAAAGAGATTTATCATTTTGTTAAAGAGTTTGATTCCTCATTACCGTTCATTAAACCGGTCCATTCAACGTATTTTGGTCTTGAGAATGGGGAAAAAGCATTACGCAGCTCTTTTAATCGTGTTCAGTTATTGAAGTACGAATCTAACTTACGAGTTACGAATGTTCACGATTTGGCTGATTATATCTTTTCGATAGATACAGGACTTGAAGATGCTTTAAACAAGCAAGGCAGATATGATCAATTTATTAGTTTCTTAGAAAGTAAGAAAAATACACAAGGATATATCCATATTAGTAAAGACTCAGGAATGTATGTTGTAAGTGAACCTTATTAAGAAAAGAACTTGCTGAATACCAGGTTTCTTCTTTTGTCGTAATCTAATAGGACCCCCCTTGATTTAAGATTGGTTACGATGGTGCTTTCTTAAAAAACACAAACCCAAAAAAAGGAACGTAAACGAGAAAAAATAACCCTGCCGAAGCAAGGTCTTCTTTTTTCTCACGATTCCATAGCATCTGCCTTTGTTGGTTGGATTGTTCCATAAGGATGATGTGGAGGCGCATAGATGGAATAAAGTTTTAAAGGGACAGGGCCAGTATTGGTAACATTATGCCATGTGCCAGCAGGAACCATAATCGCGCTATCTTCGGAAACATTTGCTCGATACGTTAAATGATTGGGGCTGCTACCCATTTGTACCAAGCCTTGACCTTGTTCTATCCTTAAAAATTGATCCGTTTGAGGGTGTATTTCTAACCCGATATCGTCACCGACATTAATGCTCATTAAGGTTACTTGTAGATGTTCACCAGTCCAAATGACAGTGCGGTAGGTATTATTATTTTTGGAAGCCTGTGAGATGTTTAATGTAAAGGGCTCTTTCCCAAAATCCGTTTTGGGTTGTTGGTATGGCACTGTTCTGTACATGTTATGTGTTTGGTAATAGGGAATACCTCTCCATTCAGGCAGGTTTTGGGGACTGTTGTAAAATGAATTATAGTAGTAATTCACAGCAAATCTCTCCTTAGGCTTTTTTACAGTATATGCAACTGCCTAGTAAGAGTGCTTGCATTTAACGAGCATATATTTGGTTTTGTAACTTGAATTACAACGTATAATAGCTAAGCAATAAGCACCCGGGTATGACAACGCTGTTGCATAAGACACCTTTAAAGCCATTAAAATTTAGTGTGAATCAAGAAGGGTTTTCCCTAACCAACACGAACTCAGCCGCATTCATCGTAAGATCACAAGAATACCAAGGGTTAGAAGCGACCTTGGTATTTTTTATATGCTGATTTTCAAAAGAAGTCGTTTAAGCGATGATTTTGTTTAACTAGTAGGAAGTTGTAGATTTAATCTACTACAATCGAGACACAGCTAATAAATACAGAATAACTAAGTGTAATGGATAAAAAATATAGAAGGTATACTTTAAGCCAATCCCTCTGTTGCCGTTATAGAGCAATAAAAATGGAAGGGCGAAAACCATCATCCATTGATAGTCTGCAAACGGGAACAAATATGTGTGAATGACTGGGTTTCCGTAATTGCTTACCTTTAAATGAAGCATATAAAAACACAAGGAGAAGGAGCTATATAGAATAATTAAATTAATTCGGTTCGATAAAGTAAGATAAAATATAGCTCCAAGTACAACCCCTAAAAAAGTGCCCTCCACAAAGAGGATATTACCAAATACTGAACCTAAAAAGTAATATGTACCTGATGGGTCACTTAGTCTTAATACCTCATATTTTTCAACTAAAACGAAACATAAAATAAGGGTGGATAGTTGCCAAATGATGAAGAAAAACAAGTTTTTTGCTTTAAAGTTGTCTAGTAAAAGTATCACTACCGCAACAACAAATAAAGAACTAAAAAAATTATTCCAAATATAGAAATGGGTATAATCAAATAGTTGATTCAGTACCATATTTATAATCGCCATACTTAATGAAAATAAGTATAACCGAATCAGGTATTTCTTTTTATTCATAGTGTGTTTAATTCCTAAAACAACACAATAAATAAAAATAGGGGCGGATATTCTTCCAATCCAATTAAACCATTCCGGTGTCTCAGGAAAAAATTGCCCGATGTGATCAATGAACATAGCGCATAAGGCGATTATTTTCAATGTAGTCGTCGACATAAATTTCCTCTCCTAGTATACTCATTATTTTATATTACATCGATTATAAGAAATTAGACACATATAAAAATCGTATAAACGAAAAAATAACATGAGGAGGAAAAGACTTACACGACTATAAATGATTTAATTTCTGTTGGCGATCTTTTAAAGACGCTTGGACTGTTGAATGAGTTCTTGCAACAATACTTGCGACTCTAAACCTTCTCTTGCTGGTACACTCGGCTCAATATTTTGTTGGATACACTGAATGAAATGGTTCACAGCATGCTCAAATCCTTTTTGTTTGAGAAGTGATTCCCAGGAGCCAGAATAAAAAGTGGAAAGGTGATTATCTGTTTCACATTCAAAGATGTTCATGTTTTTCACACGAAAGATTCCCCCAGTTGTTACCATCTCTAGTTGTTCTAAATTAGTGCCTGCACTCCTATGCATGGAACTGTTAAAGATGATATTGTCATCAGACTGGAATTGTTGCTGTGTAAAGGCTAACTTAGAATCAATCGTTTTTAAGAAGCCATTTTCAAAACGTATGTTTCCATCCGAAAGCCATCTAACTGTATCTACTAGGTGGAGATAGTCATCCAACAGGATGTGCTCGTAAGAAAGCGTATCATTGTTTGAGACGATTCTATGTTTTTCAAGGTTTATCCAAGCAGTGTCTTTTTCTTTCAGTAACTTTTTTAATTTCACATACATTGGTGAGAAGCGTCGATTAAATCCAACCATGAGCTTCCTGCCAAGCGTCTCACTTAAATGAACCAATTCCTCAGCCTGTTGAATAGTAGCTGCTAATGGTTTATCGACATAAACATCGATTCCATCGCGAAGTAGTTGAGATACAATTTCATAATGTGTTTCTGTTGAGCTATGAACAAAGATGGCATCACATGATTCACTTAATGTAGGTAGGTCTTCAAATGCTTTGATGCGATAGTGGTTGCAAATTTGTTCTCTTTTCTGTTTGTTCGGCGAATATGCTCCGACAAAGGTCCAATCTACTTCCTTTGATAAAATAGGTAAATACGCTTTTTGAGCAATCCCACCTAATCCAATCATACCAATTCTAGGTTTCATCTAACGTATCCTCCAATTAGCCTTTACTTATATAACTTCTTCCAAGGCATTTACTTAATAACATACAAATCTTCACTGTTTAAATATAGTCATCATATACATACGTGAAGCAATCTCGCCAGCTGAAAAGTAAAATTTTTTAGGGGAGATGATGACATGCTCGATGCCGTTCTTACCCTGACATCTACACGTTATACGGCTATGGAAAAAAAACTAAAATTAATTTGCTATTACTTCCGTTTCCTGTTATAATAAAGAGAATTATTTTTGTTCGGTGTAAAGGATAGTATGAATATTGACTTTTCGTCTTGATGATACTTTGGACAAGAGTAGTAATATAATGTGTGGCAACACACTAGGAGGCAACAAAAATGGAACAAGGTACAGTGAAATGGTTTAATGCAGAAAAAGGTTTTGGTTTTATCGAACGCGAAGATGGAGACGATGTTTTCGTACACTTCTCTGCTATCCAAAGTGAAGGATTTAAATCTTTAGACGAAGGTCAAAAAGTATCGTTTGACATTGAGCAAGGTGCTCGTGGAGCTCAAGCTGCTAACGTTCAAAAAAATTAATTTTCATAAAAACAGGCTCCTTAAATAGGGCCTGTTTTTTTATGTTCTCTGTATCATGCTCACTAAAAAACCTACTTGAACGTCTTTGAAATGATGACTTTTAATTATAATATTACCAAAAAATTTAGTGAATTTCTGATGTGCAATGATGTTTATTTTTAACAGAAACTTTTTATTTGCCTATCGGTGATTCCTTTAACGACTTCCAGTTCACTAAGCAAAAATTCATAGGCATTATCCAACAGTTCTTTTTCGCTTGTATTAAGTGTTTTTTCTTTCTTAATGCGCCTTAAATCGCGTACCACTTCAGCGCCTTCTTGCATTTCACCCATTTTTATTTTGTCCGCGTTTACTTTATACCTTTGTTTCCACGGCAGTAACGTATCTGATTCTCCGTGCTGAAATATGTGTATAATGTGGTTTATCGCAAGTATATCAGTAACTGGCCGTATTCTTGAACTCACAATTTTGCTTGTTGGGATCATAACTTTCATATTGTTGATTGACATTTTTATGATATAATACTGTTGTTTTTCCTCTAAAAGATCTATTTCTTCTATCGCCTCAATTACACCTGCTCCGTGCATCGGATAAACAATGTTATCGCCAATTTGAAACATATAATCCACCTCCATATACGGGACTGTCTTAAGGTTACCATACATTTGTTTATTTAACAAATTTTTAATTATAACACGATGATTTTTTTAATGTCAACAAACAGATTTTTTCGGATATCAGTCTCAAGCAAAAGAAGACATTACCGCGTCGTCGGTCACGGTGAATGTAAAAAAACTTAAGTGAAAGTCAAACCTTTTATGAACGATTCTTAGGTGTTAAACCGGTAAAAGTATAAGACGATTATGTCAAATTTCTGACCCAAGAACCTAATTTAAATTTGACGTTAACACAAAGAAATAAAGTGGCAGGAAATCATTTAGGTATACAGGTTGAGACCAAAGAAGATGTACTTAAACATAAAGAAAGGCTCGAACGTGAAGGTTTCTTTGCCCGTGAAGAATTGAATACTACTTGCTGCTATGCTGTCTAAGATAAATTTGGGGTAACGGATCCCGATCGAAACGGATGGGAATATTTCTACACAAAACAAGACAGTGAGTAGAAAGGCAATACTCCAATATCTTGAACGATAAAAAAACGAGTGCTCAGGTGCTCGTTTTTTTATGGAACACATAAATTATTGTCATATATATTAGCGTTTACTTATATAATGGCTGCATTTATAATGGTGTCTGGAAGGGGGAAGATCATGAATGGTATTCAGTTTAAGTTCCGAAGAAATTGCGACATGCATGAAAGTGCTTAGTGACCCTACTCGGTTGCTTATGTTGAAACTTGTTTCAAAGAAAAAATATTGCGTTTGTCAATTTGTCGATATGTTTAATGCGAGTCAACCTTCAATTAGTCAGCATTTAAAGAAACTTAAGGAAGCTGGCCTAGTAGTGGAAACGCGAAAAGGCCAATGGCGTTTTTATTCTTTGAACCAGTCCTCTCCGAAAGCTGAACTTATTCAAGTCGTCTTGAAGCAAATTTCAGATCAAGATGAACGTTACCGCAGTCTTATAGAGAAGGAAACACCTGTAGACTGTGGGTAAAGGGGGGATTAAGCGTTGTTATCGGTTCTTTTCGCTTCATTGATTTTTATTACGACGCTCGCGTTGGTTATTTGGCAGCCACGTAACTTGAATATTGGTTGGTCAGCGTGTGGGGGAGCTATTCTCGCTTTATTATTTGGCGTTGTTTCATTTGCCGATGTGGTGGAAGTGACGGGGATCGTGTGGAACGCCACGTTGACGTTTATTGCAATTATTATTATTTCTTTAATCCTTGATGAGATTGGTTTCTTTGAATGGGCCGCCTTACATATGACCAAGGCAGCGAAGGGGAACGCCAAGCTGATGTTTGTATATGTGTGCATTCTTGGTTCCGTAGTTGCGGCGTTTTTTGCCAATGATGGCGCTGCCTTGATTTTAACGCCAATCGTTTTAGCGATGGTGCGTGCTTTACACTTTAATGAAAACATGGTGTTCCCTTTTATCATGGCCAGTGGGTTTATTGCGGACTCAACGTCGCTGCCGCTCATTGTAAGTAACTTAGTGAACATTGTTTCGGCTGATTTTTTTGGGATTGGCTTCATTGAATATGCAACACGGATGATTGTTCCGAATGTCTTCTCTTTAATCGCTAGTATCCTTGTGCTGTATCTCTACTTCCGAACAAGCATCCCGAACAACTATGATTACGAGACGTTGCAACCACCTGCATCGGCAATTAAAGATAATAACATGTTCCGCTTGTCTTGGTGGGTGCTTGTTCTATTGTTAATGGGTTACTTAGTCAGTGAGTTTTTGCATATTCCCGTTTCTATGATTGCAGGACTGATTGCGTTGCTCTTTATAGTGATAGCTAGAAAAAGCCCTGCTGTTCAAACCCGATCTATATTGAAAGGCGCGCCATGGAACATAGTTTTTTTCTCGATTGGGATGTATGTTGTCGTGTTCGGTTTACAAAATGTCGGTTTAACTGATTTGCTCGCTTTGGGACTTGAGAGAATCGCGGAACAAGGTGTCTTTGCTGCTATGATGGCGATGGGGTTTGTTGCCGCTGTTTTAAGTTCGATGATGAACAACATGCCAACAGTAATGATTAATGCGATTGCCATTGATACGACGAGCGCAACTGGATTAATGAAGGAAGCGATGGTTTACGCAAATGTGATTGGTTCTGATTTAGGGCCAAAAATAACACCTATTGGTTCGCTTGCCACATTATTGTGGCTCCATGTGTTGACACAAAAAGGTGTAAGAATCTCATGGGGCGCTTATTTTAAGACTGGTATAGTCATTACGCTGCCTGTGTTGTTTATAACGTTATTAAGTCTATACTTCTGGTTAAGGATCATCCATTAGGAGTGGAAAGTATATGGAAAAGAAAACCATTAACTTTTATGTACAGGAAACAGCCAAATGCCCGTTAACGCCAGCACACCACAGAAGAGAAATGGATGGTTTTCAAGAGTCCGAGATGAGATAGGAACATGTAAATTCGTAGATGACATGGAGAAGGCGCACTTTCACTAGATATTGCGCCTTTTTTCATATTAATTAATGTGGAAATGGTACTAAGCCAACAGTCTTTCACGCTGGCTTAACATCCATCTTCTAATGGATTGGTTTCTGGACTAGCCTACATTTGCCTTCGGTTTTAACTGATAGGCCAATACGAATACGAGCGCAGTTATAGCGCCGAGAACGCCATATCTAGCTATGTTAAAAAAAATCTCCATTCCAGTATAAGCAATGATCACGCCACCATAATAATATTCCTGAAAAACTTTCGGGTCAAACAGGCTTATTGATACACCGGCAATAAAACCAACTAAACCAAAAATTATGAATGGTTTCAATTTCATAGCGTTCACCTCGTCGGTTGATAAATCTTTTAAAACACGAATGATTTATTTATACCAATTAAAAGTTATTTTATTCAAGTAGACGATTGAGGATAAAAAATATAGAGGATAACTATATTCAAAATAAGACAAGTTCTTAAGTTGACGAACTACTAAGAATAAAGCGGCTTCTTGTTTAATATGATGGGAGGGATTAAAAAATGAAACGGGGAGATAACGTGAAGCCGCTAAAAGGGAATCCAAATATTCCGCAGCCTATTCGAGCTGATGGCGCTGGAGGCGTTGATCGTGGTCCGCGGAATTTGATGCGTGATCTTCAGAATCCTAATATACTTGTTCCACCGGAAACCGATCGTGGGTTGATTCCTAATTTGCGTTTTTCTTTTTCCGATGCCCATATGCAATTAAATCATGGCGGTTGGTCAAGAGAAATTACGCAAAGGGATTTGCCGATTGCGACAACACTTGCCGGAGTGAATATGAGTTTAACACCAGGAGGCGTACGTGAGCTTCATTGGCACAAGCAAGCAGAATGGTCTTATATGTTACTTGGCCATGCCCGGATTACGGCTGTTGACCAAAATGGCAGGAACTTTATAGCAGATGTCGGCCCAGGAGACTTATGGTATTTTCCCCCTGGGATTCCCCACTCGATTCAAGGTTTGGATGACGGTTGTGAATTTTTGCTTGTTTTTGATGATGGGATGTTCTCTGATTTAAGTACATTGTCGTTGTCCGATTGGATGGCCCACACGCCGAAAGACGTTCTTTCGGCAAATTTTGGTGTACCTGAATCTGTATTTGCAACCATTCCAACTGAACAAGTGTATATTTACCAGGATGAAGTTCCAGGACCGTTGCAGTCGCAACAAATAAACTCCCCTTATGGCGCTGTGCCACAAACGTTTAAGCATGAATTATTAAAACAGCCCCCATTGGTCACACCTGGAGGCAGTGTACGTATTGTCGATTCAAGGAATTTCCCTGTTTCCAAAACAATTGCTGCTGCTTTGGTTGAAGTTGAACCAGGAGCTATGAGGGAAATGCACTGGCACCCGAATAATGATGAATGGCAGTATTACTTAACTGGCCAGGCAAGAATGACTGTGTTTACTGGGAATGGCGTAGCGCGTACATTTGATTATCGGGCTGGCGATGTTGGGTATGTTCCTTTTGCCACAGGGCACTATATTCAAAATACAGGCAACGAATCAGTGTGGTTTCTTGAAATGTTCAAAAGTGATCGGTTTGAAGATGTATCTTTAAATCAATGGTTGGCTCTTACTCCAACGGAACTTGTCCAACATAATATACATGTCGATTCCAAGTTTACTAATAAGTTAAGGAAAGAAAAATGGCCTGTTGTGAAGTACCCTACAATATAAATGGTGTTTATAATAGTTTGAAAGTGAGGAGTACCAAGTCTTTTAGGCTTCGGTGCTTTTTTATTTTTAAAAAAGAGAGCTATTTTATTATCCTTTGGTATCTTTTTGTATACTATAGAACGTTAATGTGCCTACTTCCTTTTATTATTCTAAGGGGTTATTATGACCTTAATCGTTAAACAATAACATTGGGACCCACTATACGCTCTGCCTGATATGAACCTTTGTTTGTAGAATCTATTAGGAGGTAAAAAATGAATGTCTATCATAGAAAACCAAATACATTTGTGAATCACGTTCATTTAAAAGTTGAACATTTAAGTCGTTCGCTTGAGTTTTACGAAGGCTTAATGGGATTTCAAGTATTAAATCAATCAGGAAAAAAAGCAGTATTGACAGCAAACGGAACCACTCCTTTGCTTACGATTGAACAACCTGACACTATTATTCCTAGGCAAGAGCGGACAACCGGTTTGTATCATTATGCTTTACTTTTTCCGACTCGCAAAGATTTAGGGAAATTGATCATTCATCTGTTGAATAAAAAGTATCCATTACAAGGTGCTACCTATCATGGAACCCATGACGCTTTATACTTTCAAGACCCTGATGGTCATGGTATCGAAGTAGCTGTAGACACTGATCCATCGACGTGGAGAAATACAGCAGGAGAATTAGACTTTTCGAAGCAAGCTCCAATGGATGTCGAGGGCGTTATTGCTGAAACAAACGGAGAACCATGGAATCGGATTCCAAATGAAACACTGATTGGTCATATTCATCTACATGTATCTGATTTAGAAAAAACGAAGGACTTTTACCATAAAGGTTTAGGGTTTGACATTACTATGGATATACCAAATCAAATGGCCTTTTTCTCTAGTGGTGGGTATCACCATCATATTGGAACCAATATGTGGTTTGGAAAAAATGCCCCAAAACCTGTGTCCAATAGTGTGAGGATGCTTTTTTATACGGTTGTTATTCCAAGCGAGGAAAAAAGAAAATCAATCGTTGTAAAATTACAGGCTATGGGTTATCGAGTCATTGAAGAGAATGGGGAGTTTATCACCGAAGATCCCTCTGGAAACCAAATTCATTTGTATGTGAACTAATTGTTGTTGGGTAATCGATTTAATCAATATAAATTTGGTGTCGTACCAGCTATAAATTTCATGAGATTATTTGAAACCGACTATTTTGTGCTTACAAAGCCAGTCGGTTTTTTTATGCTACCGAATATTAGATAAAGTAAACGGTTTTTGGATTTCTCTTTGCACAATTATAAGGATGACGTAAAATAGGACTTGTAAAGAAGCCTTCTGAATGCTAGCTAACCAAGATTCATTCCGGAAATTCGTGAAATATAGAGGAAGAATAAGGTGATTAAATGAAAGAGTTTGTCGTTGAAAGACCTATTCCGTATTACGAACAATTTTATCATTCAATCAAGAAAATGATATTTACTGGACACTTTAAACCTGGTGACAGAATAGTTGAAACTCAACTAGCAAAAGAGTTTAATGTTAGTAAGAGTCCAATTAGAGAGGCTATTAGAATTCTAGAAAAAGAAGGTTTAGTGATTGTAGATGAAAAATCAAGGGTTATCGTATACAAACCAACCCAAAAAGATGTTGAAGAGGTTTATTTCTGTCGAATGGCACTTGAATCATTTGCAGTAAGTGAGGCTACTAAGATTGCATCAGATGAAGACATTCATGAATTAGAGAAGCTATTAATAAGGACCGACCAAGCTATTTCTTCAAAAAAGGAAGAGGATCGCATCATTTCATTAAACGAATTGTTTCACAGTACCATTATAGATTATACAAAGAACTTAAGACTAAAAAAGCAAATCAATGATTTAAAAGCGTTGATTTATTATTTTCGTATATTAAATTTCCAAGGGGATAATCGCGCGAACGTTATCCTTGAGCAACATTACCGGATTTTTGAATTTATAAAAAAGCGAGATCCGGAAAAAGCTGCTAAAGCGATGATTTCACACCTTGAGTTAGATTTAGCCCATCTCATAAAAGTACTTCCCAATAGATGATGAGTTAATATAAATCAGCAGAGTGATAGGAGATCATTACTGCTGATTTTTATTTAGAAGATATAAACCCCCTCATTCTGTACATATCCCTACA
Organism: Shouchella rhizosphaerae; assembly: GCF_900142675.1. GTDB lineage: Bacteria > Bacillota > Bacilli > Bacillales > Bacillaceae_D > Shouchella > Shouchella rhizosphaerae. The sequence goes on from NZ_FRBS01000007.1 coordinate 220,274, forward strand.
AATTTTTAAATTGATATATAAAACACTAAGTCGGGTATTGTTTTTCAGATTCTCTAATAGTATAATCCAGAAAAGAACGACGGTCGTTAGTCGACTGTCGCTTTTAGGAGAATAGGAGGATGTCCAATGAAGATAGTAAACATTGCAAGTATTCCTGGCGATGGAGTTGGAAGAGAGGTTGTCCCTGAAGCAGAACGTGTTTTGAAAGCGATTGCAGAATTGCATGGAGGATTGACATTCGAATTTACATCGTTCCCTTGGAGTTGCGAATACTACTTAGAAAATGGAAGTATGATGCCTGAAGATGGATTGGAGCAAATAAAGGAGTTTGATTCGATTTTCTTAGGAGCTGTGGGAAATCAACGTTTAGTTCCTGATCATATATCTTTATGGGGGCTTTTAATTAAAATACGCAGAGAATTTGAACAAGTTATTAACGTAAGACCAGCGAAATTAATTAAAGGTATTAACTCCCCGTTATCCAACCCGAAAGATTTTGATTTGCTTGTTGTTAGGGAGAATAGTGAAGGGGAGTATAGTTCGATTGGTGGCAGAATTTATAATGAAGATGAAGAGCTTGCGATTCAAAACGCTGTATTTTCAAGACGGGGAACTGAAAGAGCAATGCGTTACGCCTTTGAATTAGCAAAAACGAGACGTGGACATGTGACGAGTGCTACAAAATCAAACGGTATCGTGTATTCCATGCCTTTTTGGGATGATGTGTTTAAAGAGATTAGTAAAGATTATCCGTCAGTTGAAGTTGATTCGCAACACATCGATGCACTAGCAGCATTTTTTGTTACCCAACCTGAACGTTTTGATGTTATTGTTGCTTCAAACTTATTTGGTGATATTTTAACCGATATTGGTGCTGCGATTATGGGGAGTATTGGCATTGCCCCTGCAGCTAATATTAACATCAATGGTAAATATCCATCTATGTTTGAACCAGTTCATGGATCAGCACCTGATATTATAGGGAAGGGAATCGCTAATCCTATTGGTCAGATCTGGACTGCTAAGATGATGTTAGATCATCATGGGGAAACTGAATTAGGAGATCATCTTCTTGATTCTATAGAAGAAGTAACTAGCAGAGGTATTCGAACTCCAGATATTGGTGGAACTAGTTCCACTACTGAAGTGACATCGGAGATCATCAAAACTCTTTTACGCTAACGGTTATAACAGAGAGGTTACTAACAGAACCTTTCGTAATAGGTTATAAAAAATCTAAAAACACCTCTTCAGTTGTATCGGACTATCGCCTGGGGAGGTGTTATCTGCCTAATAGGCTTAATCCAATGATGATCGATGGAATTAATTAACACTTGCAAACCATTAACCTATTTCCGTCTAAGTCTTCAAAATTAAAGTAATGGTTGTTTTCTATTCCTGTAAGAAGTTTCACGCCTTTACTCTGCATATATTGATAAGCTTCTTCAATATTAGTGGTATTGAAGTGAAAAGCTGGTGTTTGAAACGTTTTTTCTGGCGAATATATTTTGCTATCTAGTACAATCCCCGTTCCTTCTAGTTGAATGACATAAAGGTGACCAAACAGAATCTCCCCATCTCCATTAAATCCAAAAATATCACAGTACCAATCTTTAGCTTTTTCTATGTCACTGACAGGAATGAATACAGTGCCAATTTGTTTTAATATTGGATTGCCCATGAGCCCACCCCCTCCTAAAATTATTTCCCAACGCCCATCAGAGTTAACTCTCTTTCAACTCCTTTAAACCTTGATAGGTAGCTATTCTGCGTTTAACTTAAAACTCCTGCTTATTGTGTCGCCCTGAGTGGATGTGGAAGACAGAACAAATCGTTCGGTTGTTTTAGAATTATTCATTCGGAAAATATTGAACGGTGTTCTTTCTTAGTGTACTCTGTATATAAACAAATGTAGGAGGGTGCCAGTGGACATATTACATATAACAAGTAGAAAAAGAGACACATACCAGGTCGAATTAACCCATTCCCCATTATGGGAATGTGCTTTAGGGATTGCGGCTATTACTAATAAACAATTAATCGACACACTAGAAAAACCAAACTCCTATTGGCCAACGTTAAAAGAAAATTTCCCAGATGAACTATTGAGGGGATTACTATATGTCGAGGAAAATAATACATGGAAGGCATTATTACAATTGCTTCATTACTATAAAGGAACTAGCCTTTCTGATTTCTGTCAGTATATTAATGAGCTAGACGCTTATGAACTCAAATTTATTTGCTTGCCTTATATTGGGGAACCTTATCAAGAGGTAAGAAAAAGTGCTGCCCAAGGTGATTCTGCTGCCAATTTAAAGTTAATTAAAGCTACTGAGGATAATCCATTTTTTCCACAATATGTAGATTTTCTATTCAAGGTAGAAACGGCACGATTGAAGCAACATCTCATTTATGTCATGACAAGTTGGTTTAATACTGTTATCAAACCTAAATTGGAGCGTATTGAGCAGATACTTGAGTTTGATTATAAATCCAAGCTAAATAGGAAACAAAAATTAAACCCGGAAGAGTTGGTTCATTGGGCCACGGGAGGCGTTCATTATGTGCCGGAGCCTAGTGTTTACAAAGTATTATTAATACCACAATTTATTTATCGTCCTTGGAATATTGAAGCAGACATTGAGGGGACAAAAGTATTTTATTATCCAGTTGCTAATGAAAGCTTGTCGCCAGACGATAAATACATGCCATCAAACTTCTTAGTTCAAAAGTATAAAGCGCTTGGAGATGATGTAAGACTCAGAATTGTTAAGTTGCTATGTGAAAAGGATCGCTCGCTTCAAGACATTACTAACATGCTGGACATGGGAAAATCTACTGTTCACCATCACTTAAAAATCTTAAGGGCGTCAAAAATTGTAGGTATGAAAGAAACGAAATACGCTTTAAAAGAAAATGCGTTAAATATGCTAGCAGAAGAATTAAGCGAGTATCTAAATCGCTGATCAAGGGGTTCTCTAATGAAAACACAACTCTTCAAAAATCGTTCGTTTATTTCTACTTGGGCAGGAAATGGAATTTCAGAAATGGGAGGGGCGTTTGGCACATTTTGCAACTCGATCTTAGTATACCAATTAACCGAGTCAACTTTTGCGTTAGGGAGTATGTGGTTGTTGTATTTTATTCCCTCCCTTATCTTGCAATTGGTTATTGGTCCATATATCGATCGTTGGAGTAGAAAGTGGATTATGGTCTTGTCTCAATGGACAAGAGGGATGATCTTTTTCATTCCTTTAATAGCGTTATATACTGGAAACCTTGAGGTATGGCAAATATACACTGTACAAATTGTAGTCGGTTTCATTTCGCCTCTCTACGTGCCCGCTAACCATGCATTGACGCCTATGATCGTACCGAAAGAACAATTAAAGTCGGCTAATGCTTATATTGATGGAACGGTTCGTATCATGTCTTTTTTAGCGCCAATACTGGCAGGCATTGTCATACAATATTTAGGTTTGGACGTGACACTTTTATTGGTTAGTATTCTGCTCTTAATGAGTGGCTGTACCTTATTACTTATAAACGAAGGAAAAAAAGCAGATCAAACAGTACGAAGTACGTGGTTGTTGGAATTTAAAGAAGGCATTTATTTCTTTTTTAAACAACGTATTGTCGTTTGGTTAGGGTTTTTTTTAGCTTTTGTTCAATTTGGAGTAGGTGTAACGATGGTCACAACGCTTCCTTATATAACAGAGGTTCTGAATGGCTCATATGCGCAATATGGTTATTTTATGGCAGGTTTCCCTATAGGTTATTTTATAGGAGCGATATTAGTACCGAAAATTGTATTTAAAAGTCGAAGATTAATCATGTTGGGTTCCTTGTTTATCGGTGGAATCACATTTCTCGTTCTAGCCTTTAATCATAGTATATCCTTCGCAATAACAACAGAAATAATAGGCGGTATAGTGATGGCGATTTTTAGTATACACAATACTACGATTTGTCAGCAAGTGATTCCAAACGACTTAATGGGTAAAGTTTTTTCTGTTCGATTATTTATCATTAGAGGGACAATGCCTCTTGGTATATTGCTAGGAGGGTTATTAAGTGAAGCATTTGGTGTTAGACCACTTTATTTATTGATTGGATTGATTATTAGCACAGCGGCTTTCGTCGGCCTTACTTTGCCTTTTTTTAAGTTCATTGATAATGAAGTAGAAACAATAAAGGAAACGGCCGCTTAATTAACAATAAAAAATTAATGATTCGCTTATTGGTTTTTAGATGACAGTTTCCATCCCTGACATAGTGTTATTAGGATACTCCTGTATATTGGTCTTTAGATTATAGTACTTTACAGGGGTGATGCAAAAGAATTATACAAAGACCACAAGTGACAAACGCAGCTAGCGTTTCGTTTTTATCATCTAGGGCGCCGATTCCTATGGTCACTGAGACTAAGGCTCTGGTCTGCCGGCACGTGCCTGTATCAATTAGGAAGGTAGAACGGTCTCCATACCTGCTCTACCTTCTTTCCCTTTAATAACCGAAAAAAGTATCTTTCTTAATATTCCGTTTTGAAATGTGTTTGTTTTTCAAGTAAGTGGAAATGGACTCGACCATGGATTTTGGTCCTGCAATAAAGTAAACGCCATTGTTTTGATGTGAAGCAGCAAACTGGTCAATCTCTTGATGCAAGCTGTCTTGTGAATCAAGGTAAGTCACGTGAATAGATGCGCGGTTGGCAATCGCATCAAGTTCATCTTTAAATAGGTATGACTTTTTGCTATCGAGGTAGAGGAGATGAATGTGTTTGTCGTCTCCATTCTTTTCTGCCTCTAGTTGTGTGAGGATCGATCGAAATGGGGTGATGCCAATTCCTCCTGCGATCAGGAGTGAGGGCTTTTGTTCTTGAAGAGTAAAAGCTCCTACTGGCCCGCTCATTTTTACTTTCATACCTGGTTTTAATTCGAGCATTGCTTTTTTAAAATCACTGGGGTTATTGCTAATGCGCGTTGTTATTTTTATGACATTCTCTGTGGGGGCAGAGGCTATGCTGAACGGTTTTGTAGGATTTTTCACTTTTTTATGCGTAATACTGAACAATCCATATTGTCCTGCTTTCCATGTTACATCGTGCTCTTTTTCAAAAAGAAAAGAATAGATGTCATCGGATTCTTTGTAGCTTTGTTGAAAAACCAATTCTCTCTTTTTGAATACCGAGAATACGTCTTGAAAAAATGTCATGTTTCAGCTCCTTTTCCCGAATAGCGGGCTTTTCTAAACGATTTCCTGCTTTATGTCAAATATTTTCCTGTGATCGACTGCTCTGCGTGGATAATCTGTGAAGGCGTGCCTTCGAACACGACCTCGCCGCCGTTGCTGCCTCCGTCTGGTCCCATATCAATAATCCAATCCGCTTGGCTAATGACATCGAGGTTATGCTCAATGACGATTACTGTATTGCCGGCATCGACAAGGCGGTTCATGATCGTTAAAAGCAGGCCGATATCTGACATATGCAGGCCAGTTGTCGGCTCGTCCATCACGTAGATGCTGCCCTGCTTGTGAAGTTCGCTTGCCAACTTGATACGCTGGCACTCCCCGCCTGAAAGGGTGCTAAGTGGCTGGCCAAGTGTAATATAATCCAACCCTACGTCACTCATTGCCTGAAGCTTGCGGACAATCTCTTTTTGTTCGAAAAATTCCAATGCCCGCTCTACAGTCATCTCAAGAACTTCTGCAATAGACTTGCCATTTAACTTGTAGGCAAGGACTTCTTCCTTAAACCGTCTGCCTCTGCATACTTCACATGGCAGTTTCACGCTTTCAAGAAAGGCAAGATCTGTATACACGACGCCGAGCCCTTGGCAGTTTTCGCAAGCTCCCTTGGAGTTGAAACTGAACAATCCTTTGTTAACTTTGTTAGCAGAAGCAAACGCTTTGCGCACATCATCCATTATGCCCGTGTAGGTTGCGGGATTTGAACGTGTAGACACGCCTACTGCCGACTGGTCGATGACAATGGCATCTGGATTCTGGCTGAGGAATACGTCGTTAATGAGCGTACTTTTGCCTGAGCCAGCCACACCTGTAACAACGGTCAGCACTCCTGTTGGAATTGTGACATTTACGTCCTTTAAGTTATGCAATGTCGCATTCTTGATGGACAGCTTGCCGGAGGGCTGCCTTGTGTCATGTTTCAGCTCAAGTGGCCGCTTCATATGGGTACCGGTCAAAGTACCTGACTCCAACAGGCCTTGAAAACTTCCTTCGTATACGATCGTACCTCCATGGCTGCCAGCGTGAGGCCCGACGTCAACAATATGATCGGCGACCTTGATTACATCCGGATCATGCTCGACAACAATTACCGTATTGCCTTTGTCGCGCAGCTTTTGCAGCAGTTCGTTTAAGCGGTGTACGTCGCGGGGATGCAAGCCTACGCTCGGCTCATCGAAGATGTACGTGACATCTACTAGGCTACCGCTCAGGTGCTTGACCATCTTGACGCGCTGCGATTCGCCGCCGGACAATGTATCTGTTTCCCGATCTAATGTTAGGTAATCAAGACCAATATCGACAAGATGTTGTAGCCTCTCTGACAACGACTTTATGATCGGCGCAGCAACAGCGATGTCGACCTCATGAATGATGCGAATGAGCTGTCCGACCTCCATGGAAGACATTTCTGCAATGTTAAAGCCATTTATTTTGCAGCTGAGTGTAGCCTGACTAAGTCTCGAGCCGTGGCAAGTGGAGCACGTGCCCTCGGTGATAAATGGCGCAACTGCTTTTTGTGTACGCTCAGACTTCGTCTTCAAATCTTGCTTGATGTATTTGTTGGTGAATTTCTCAATGACGCCTTCTACTGTGACATTTGTTGCTTTTCCTGCAAAGTCCATCTTTACTTTTTTCGCTTTGCTGTAAAGCAGTTTTTCTAGCTCTTCGTCCGAATAGTGGCTCAGTTTTTTATCAGGGTCAAAGGGTCCTGCCTGTACAACCAATGACCAGTCCCAACCGTCGACTTTATAATCAGGTAGTTTAATGGCCCCTTCGTTCAACGATTTTGACAGATCAACTGCTTTGTCCATGTCGACGTTCAGTTTGCGGCCAATACCGTTACATTCGGGACACATACCTTGGGGGTCGTTAAAGGAGAACATGTTTGATTCTCCAACGTAGGGTTGGCCTGCTCTGGAGAAAAGAAGACGGAGAATCGGTGAGATATCAGTAATCGTGCCCATTGTGGAATGAGAGCCGCCGCCTAGCCGCTTCTGGTCTACGATTACTGCCATGCTTAGGTTCTCAATCGCGTCTGTATCTGGCTGAGGAACGCGGGGGAGGAAGCTGCGCACGAACATGCTGAAGTTCTCATTCAGCAAACGGGTCGATTCTGCGGCGATGGTATCAAAGACAATCGATGACTTGCCTGATCCAGAAACGCCTGTGAAAATGGTGATCTTTCGCTTAGGGATGCGCAATGAGACGTTTTGAAGATTGTTTTCCCTTGCACCCGAGATGACGATGTATTCTCGATTCGATTCGCTCATACGTAACATCCTTCCAATAGAAATCGTTTTCTTGTATGGTTCGCTTAGTCATTACGAAACCGGCTGCAAACAGCATGCAGCCGATTTGCAACGATTAACAACCGAGTGCAAGTTATTGTTCCAACACTTGTGGAAGTTCGTTGGCCCAAGCACTCCAACCATGCTTCGCGCCTTCGAGGCCATGAACATTCGAAAATCCAGTTTGTTCGAGATGAAGGTTCACCTTTCCGTCCCCTAAATCCTGAAGCGTCAAAGTGACGGTATGCCTTTCGTCTCCGGTTGCCCAAGTATAAGACAAGCGATTCGGTTCATCGACAACAAGCACTTCGCCTTCGACAATACCATCCCACCATTCGGATGGCTCATGGCGAAATTGAAAGCGATGACCTACAATAGGCTTAAAATCATTTTCCGTAATCCATTGGGCAAGCTTGTTTGAGTCAGTGATAGCTGACCAAAGTTTTTCGATCGACGTCTTGTATTGGAAATCCAATTCTAATTTTAAACTCATTCTTCGTCCTCCTCTAATAGTTGGCCTAAGCGCAACATGTTCGTATTCCAGTACTTGCTGTAGAAAGCGACCCAATCTTGAACTTCTCTCAGAGGAGCAGCGTTTAGCCGAAATCGCGTTTCTCTGCCGACTTTTCGGTCACGAACTAAATCGGCTTCTTTCAAGACAGTCAAATGCTTTGATACGGCTGTTCGGCCCATATGAAACTGTGCCGTCAATTCATAAAGTGGCATTTCATCTGCTTCTGCCAAAAGATGAATTAAATGGCGCCGAGTTGGATCGGCAATCGCGTCAAACACGTCCCGCGATGGGCTATACTCGTTCACAACACCCTCTCCTAATAATGATTGCCAAAAGTCAGCCCGTCTAGTGGCTGTTTGACAACTTATAATTGGACACCATTTAGTGACGCTTTGATTATAGGACACCGTTTGGTTGCGTGTCAATCTTTTTTATAAGACGAGTCCAGGCGTGAATAAAAAAATCTTAAGTGATGGTAGCAGTGTGGAGGGAGGGGGATGGTTGTTATGAACTTGAAATGTCCCTCTAGCGAGAGCGGTTCACTAGTATTGCGGCTTGCCTTAGGACATATTTTGAAAAAGGGCATGTTCAGTAGTCGGATTCAGCCAGAGTGTATGTAAAAAGGGGGGGCATCGTACCACAATGCCTCCCCCTAAAATTTGTTCCATCAACTGTCTCTCGTTACCGCCAAAAAGTTGTGCAGTCTGCTTTATCCCGTATATTAAACTCGATCATCTTTTCTAATAATGAAAAATCAACTGGACGATCCCACTTGATACGTACCAGTTCCTTAGTGTGATCATAGCCAGCTTGTTCAATCTCATCAACGAAGTGATGAATCCCCGCTTGTTCAGGGGCAACAGCCAAATGATGCTTAGCGACGCTGAAGCCGATAATAAATGTATCGTGATCGGTAAACATAGGCTGATTCCATGCGATTTTCGGGACTAAATGTGGAAATGTTTTCGTTACCCAGGCCAAAACCTCTTCCGTTCGAGCACGGTGTTGCGGGTTATCAATACGATCTAAAAATTCTTTAAAAGCGTCCATATGATTCACCTCTAAAATAAAAAAATTTTTATTTAACGTCGGTAAACTTATTTGTAAGCATTTAGTAGTCTTTCTTCTTTTGTTTCAAACCATTCTTCACAATCTATGAAATCCGTTTAAAATACGATTTGCACGAGGAACATATACAAAATGGTCCCACTTGCGATAGACAGCAACATATTTCTTTTCCAGGAATGCAAAACGATGATGACAAGGACAGAAACGAGTTCTGGGATGCCGTAATTTCCTTCAAAGACGTTCACTTTTCTTAACGAATAAATGACAAGTAAGCCAAATACTGCTGGTGGAAGAACTTTTCCCAAATATTTGATATATGAAGGTGTTGGTTTATCAGCTGAGAAAATTAAAAAGGGCAAAAAACGAGTCATCATTGTTCCAAAAACAACGATGAGAATGATGATAACTTGTTGCGGCACGGTCATTGTCTAGCTGTTCCCTCTACTTTCTTTAAAGGTTTTCTCATGAAGGTTAGAATGGCTAACATCAGTGCCATTGCAGGGATAATAAAGTTTTCTCCACCAAATACGATTAACGTCAAAATGGAAACGCCTAACCCTATTAATGAGCTTTGATGCGTTTTCTCTTTTGACCACTGTTCAAGAAAAATCACGACAAATAAAGCAGTCATCACAAACTCTAAACCAGTCGTGTTAAACGTAACAATAGAGCCGAAGAGGCTTCCTATCGTGGCGCCCACAACCCAATAAATGTGGTTGAGCAAAGTGACAAAAAACATGAACCAGCCCTTATCGACATGGGGTGGTATTTGAACGGTATTGTTTATGGCAAACGATTCATCACAAAGACCAAAGATTAAATAAAACTTCTTTTTCCCCGTCCCTTTGTATTTTTCCAACATCGATATGCCATAAAATAAATGCCTTGCGTTTAACATGAGTGTAAGCAATAACGCGTTAAGCGGGTTAAAGGCAACGAGCAACAAATGCGCTGCGACGAATTCCATCGACCCTGCAAAGATCGTTAAGCTCATTAAAATAGCATAAATGGGCGCGAATCCTAAAGCGTTCATGTAAATTCCATAAGCGATTCCTAAAAATAAAAAACCAGCTAGAATCGGTATGGTATACGGAAACGCTGCATTTAAAGCCGGTAGTAGTTTATTTTTGTCTGACATTGGCTCACTTCCTTGATCAAGCAACTTCATTAGTTATAACATACAAAGGCGATTCAAAGAACCTTTTTGTTCCCGTAAGGCACTGCCAAAATAAGAATTTAACAGGTTTAATGGAATAAAGAAACGGGCTATATTAAATTTCTTAAGCAGCTAAAGAAGTTGGAGGGATATACATGGTAATGATAAAAGAACTGCAATCAGAAAAAGAAATTCTCGCCGCCTTTCCAGTAGTAAAGCAGTTGCGCACTCATCTTGACGAAAGCGAGTATCTTGAATTTGTAATCGAGGCGCAGGAAAAGGATCGATACAAAATGCTTGCTTTGTTTGAGGAGGATGAAATCGTGGCGGTTATTGGCTTTAAACCAATGGTGACGCTCTATTACGGACGATTTGTTTGGGTTTGCGACTTAGTCACAGATCAGAAAAAACGTTCAAAAGGGTACGGAGAAAAGCTGCTTACATATGTACATGAATGGGCAAAAAACCATCATTATGAACAAGTGGCCTTATCTTCAGGATTACAAAGGGAAAGCGCACATCGATTTTATGAACAAAAAATGGACTATGAAAAAGTAAGTTATGTGTTTAAAGTATCTTTGAAAAAATGATAGTAGCCGCAGATTTTAGAAGAAGGAATGAAGGATGTTCCATTGAATAAAGGGTATACTGTTATGAAACGCTATGCCTTATAAGCCATACTAGGAGGAAGCATTCATGAAAAGAATCGTGCCTCATCTCAGGATCGAGAATTGCAAAGAAGAAATTGGGTATTATCAAAACGTTTTCGGCGGAGAAATCAAAAATACCCAGTTGTCTGACGGCATTGAAATGTTTAAAGGCCATGAAGGAAAGTACATTCATGCCGAATTGCATATCAATGAGAATTGCATTTTATACATGGCTGATGTATTTGGGCAAAAGACGATCCAAGGCAGTCATATTTTGCTCGGGCCTGACCTTGACAGCGAAGAAGAAATAACGCGTATCTACAACGAGTTGTCAAAAGACGGAGAAGTGCAGATGGAATTGCAAGATACGTTTTGGGGAGCCAAGCATGCAATTGTCAAGGACAGAAATGGGGTATCATGGGAATTGAATTTTTCTAAGTGAATCAAGTTCGTTATAAATTTCAAGAGCCTAAACTCTTGAAATTTTTTAATGCCCCTTGTCTAACTAATCTTGTTTTAGGCTCTTGGCATACTTGTATCAAATGACATAGAGGTTTTTATTGTTTTTGTCCTCATACTAGTCACTTTTGCACTGTTGCCTCATACTTTATCGAGCTGTCAATAAAAAGAGCATGCGCCTATCTTGGTACATGCTCTAATCGACGAAAGGACCGTTGCCCATCGTATATAAATACTACCTAATGAAAGGTTTTACTTCCTTTGCTAACGCATCTTGAAGCCACATGGGGTGCATAGGAAGAAGGTTGCTTGGTAAATCATCACAGTCAAAATAATTCGCATCTAATGTTTCGTTGCTTGTTTTGATTAGTGCTCCGCCTACAACCTCGCATTCAAAACATGAGGTGATAAACTGGCTTATCTTCCCGTTTGGATAAGAGAAAACTTGAGAGGAAGGCTCTGAATAAATTCCAATTAACTTATTCACTTTTACCTCCAACCCGGTTTCCTCGCAAATTTCTCTAATAATCGCTTCTTCGACGGTTTCTCCTGGTTCAACATGACCTGAGGGAATACCCCATAATCCATTATCGAGACGTTTAATGAGGAGAACTCTCTGTTTTTTATCAAAAATAATGCCCGCTACTCCTGCCTTGATATTATCGGGCCAAGAAAAGGAAGGAGTGACTGATGGTTTTATGTTGATATTGTCGTCAAATAGACTCTTTAGATGAGGCACGACAACATCTGGGTTACGCAAATCTCTTGCTGAAGGATGTGGTTTAAAATCGTTGTCCGCTATTAAAATAGCTGGTATTCCTGCCTGATGCGCTCCTAAAATGTCGGTATAAGGAGTATCGCCTATCATTACTGTTTGAGAAGACGGGTGAAAATCACGAAGCGCCTCCTTAAACATATGAGGATAGGGCTTCCCCATAACCAAAGGCTCTTTTGCTGTTGGCACACGTAACGCTTCCACGATGGCCCCTACGGCAGGTGAAGGACCTTCGGGTGTCGGAAAGGTTTTGTCCGTATTTGTAGCAATGAATGTGGCCCCTTTTTCAATCATGCTTGCTGCCTTTTTGATGTCATGAAAAGACACCTGGTCGTCCCATCCAACAACGACTGCATCTACATCTACTTGGTCCTGTATATCAATACCAGCCTGTTGACATTCCCATTTTAAATTTTGATCACCTAAAACAAAGGCCGTTTTGATGTTCTCCTTACTGAGGTATTGGGCCGTCACCCAACTAGAGGTGATAATTTCGTCGCAGCTTGCTTCTATACCTAAAGTACGCAATCGTTTTGCTGTTTTTTCTCGTGTGGTACAAGGGTTATTTGTTAAAAATCGAATGCCCTTTTGTTTTTTTCGTAATCGTTGAAGCGACTCTACGGCCTCAGGAAGTGGGTCTGGTCCTATATAGACGACCCCATCTAAATCAAATAAAAATACATCAAACTTATCGGCAATCATCATTTATCTCTCCTTGCAAGCTGTTGTTACGGAAGGGGTTAAAATAGAGGGAAGTTCTACCTCTGTTCCCATAAAGGGCAATGAAAGTCGCGTATGATCAGACCTTCTTCCTTGTTTTTATAAAACGTTTCTCCCCGCGTTATACATCAAGGATACTAGAATTGAGTATATCATGATAGGCTTCAAACTTACTGGGAGTCTGTGCTTTGGACGACGGTTTCATCGCTTATTCGTGTTAGTATAGGGATGTGCGTATCTTTAAGGCTATTGGTTACGTAAGTAAGACTGATAAACTACAAGAATAGCAACTACAGGCGAAGTCATTTAAAGTGTAGGGGAAAAAAGCGGAAAAATCTTAGAATGGTGGGATACGAATGCGTGAAAAAATAACAAGAAAAAACCCCGCAAGTGTGCCAGCACCAGTGGGCAACTATACGCATATTACAAAGATTCCTAGAAATGCAGAGTTATTTGTCACATCCGGTCAAGTTGGCGTCGATCAACAAGGGCAATTCCCGAGCAATATGAATGACCAAGTGCGCAATACGTTCTCGAATGTGAAAGCAGTGTTGGAATCTGAAGGGCTACGTGCTGAAAATATTATAAAGGTCAACATATGGGCGACTGAGCAAATCGATTGGGATTTTTTATATGCAGAGTGGGATCGGCTGTTTGAAAAGGAGTATCCAGCGATGACCATTGGGTACCTTGCGGAGTTAGGACTACCTGAGATTAAAATTGAAATCGAAATTTGGGCAGCTAAAGTATAACTATTAAAGGGGGAGCGTTCTGTCCCCCTTTTTATGCTTTAAAAAAGGAAACAACCCTCTTACCCTTTATCCATTCACTTCCTTCTAAGCGTCATCGCCCTTCTAGTATCCATTCAACGTAATCCAAGTTAGACCATTCGTTTTTACATTTATAAGTTTTCCTCTGCGTAAAGTATTTAGGCTATATGAGCAAAATCGCCTATTGTTTAGAAATGGAAAGCGCATATTTTCCTAGCTATAGGAAAATATACGGATATAGCGTCTATGTCATTCCTATTATACAGTGATGACATAGGAAGGTGGTGGTTAGATTGCATAAAAAGCGTAATCAATTAATTGACTTTCTATTGAACCAAAATCGAGAATATGTATCCGCTTCCGCGTTGGCTGAGATCTTAAATGTCACGGACCGCACGATTCGCAACTATATTAAGGATATTAATGAAAGTTTTAGTGACATCGCCATTATTTCATCGCCGCAAGGCTATAAACTTCTCAAAGATGATAGCCAAATTGATCAAGAGCGAGTCGGCTCAACGAATAAAGAAATGGAAGAAGTGCTTCTGGAATTTGAAATTATCCAGTTCTTAATGAATGAGGATCGGTACACCACATACGACGAAATTGCCGATCAGTTTTATTATTCTCCGCAGACGATTCGCAGTCGAATGCAACGGCTTACAATGAATATTGACGCTTTAGGAATCGATGTTTCCATAGATACAAAAGTGTTTAAAGGCATGAAATTGATTGGGACGGAAATGCAAAAACGAATTTTGTTGGAAAGTTTTTTTACGTCCATTTCTGTAAAGAAAGAGATGTTCAAGGATTTTGTCATCAATGGATTCCGGTCATGGGTGAAGCCAGAAACGATTGAAAGTGTTTTTAAAGTGGTGGATGAAATTAATAAAAATCACCAGCTTAACATGGAGTTCTCGATTTACAAAAAACTGACTACTCAATTGATTATTATTATCCATCAAATCAATGCTGGTCATTTTGTCGCTATTCAAGATACAGAGCTGGTGAATTTGACAGACTTCAAGGAATTTGAAGTCGCAGAAGCGTTTCGGTCTCAGTTGCATGAATTCGTCTATATCACAGACGATGAAGCGATTTTTCTTGTCAATTATTTAATATCGTTACAGTTAGACTTAGACGATGCCAAAATAAAAAACAAGAACCCAGAAGTGATAGGCAAAATTGAAGAGATTTTACGTCAAGTGGAACAGGTCTACCAAGTTCCTACTTATTCACAGACAAGGTTTAGAAATAACATTTCCAATCACATTTATCGAATTATCAATCCTGCTTCACATAATTTGCTTATCTATAACCCGTTTGTGAAAGAAACGAAAGCAGAATATTTTTTCTCTTTCAGTATTGCTTCTAATATTGCTCTACAAATTGAAAAAGAATTTGCTGTCGAAATTCAGGACAGTGAAATTGCTTATTTAGCCTATCATATTCAAGTCATTCTCGATTCACAGGATAAAAAGAGGAAGAAATTAAAAACCATCATTCTTTACAGTAGAAGCTATGAGCGGACAAAGCTTATTGCTTCTAAAATTGCAACCTATTTTGATGAACTAGACATTTGCAAAATCGAAAAATGCTCGACCGATTATGTATTTGACCATTCCTATTTATACATTGGCATCAATCTAGCATTTACACCACAAACGACTGCGAATTTCATTATGATTCAAAATGGCTTTCAAAGCATTGATATAAAGAAAATTCGTTTCTTCCTTGAAGCCCAGAATTCGATTATTGAGGACGCGGCGATTCACTGGATGAATGAGAATAGCCCTGAAGAAGCGATCCGCCACTTGCTTACGCTAAATGGCCAAGAGCATTACTATGAACCAACGATGAAAAGGGAGAGCATGTCTTATACGTCGATAGGCAACTTAGTGGCTATTCCTCACCCTTATTTTGAAATGGAAGAATATAAAGAGAGGGTGATCATTGGCGTTAATCAGAAAGCGATCCAGTGGGGGAATGAGCTAGTTCAACTGATTATCATTTACATTCCCTCTTCCGATATTGAACGGAATGAATACGCTTTTACAGAGTTTTTTCAGAAGACCAAGAGAATCGAACATGTACGAGAGCTTCTTCATACAGAACAGAAAACAGAATTTATCAAAGTTTGGAATCAGATTTAACCAATAAGGAGAGAAAATCGATGTTAATGAATATGAAAGAATTGTTAGCTATAGCATACGAACACCACTTTGCAGTAGGTTCCTTCAATGTCGCAAACAGTGAGTTTGTACGAGTCGTTGTCGATTCAGCCGAAGAAAAAAATGCCCCTGCCATCATCCAAATCCATCCGAATGAAATTGAGTTGCTTGGCGATGAATTTGTGGCCTACGTCCGGGAAAGATGCAAAAACGCAAAAGTGCCAATGGCGATCCATCTTGATCACGGCGCTTCTGTCAAAGATGTGATGAGAGCGATTCGAAATGGGTTTACGTCAGTGATGATTGATGCCTCACATGCCTCGTTTGCCGACAATATCGCGATTACGAAGGAAGTCGTCACACTTGCACATCATGTAAATGTTTCCGTAGAAGCTGAATTAGGGACAATTGGATCAAATGAAGGAAGCTCTGAAGGCGGGGCTGACGAAATATTGTATACAGACGCTAACGACGCAAAAACATTTGTTGAAGATACAGGGATCGATACGTTGGCGATTGCGATTGGTACTTCTCATGGTCAATATAAGCACGCAGGCAAACCAGAGTTAAAGCTAGACTTGCTCGCTGAAATCAACGAAAAAGTAGGAATTCCTCTTGTCCTTCATGGAGGAAGTGACAATAAAGATGAGGAGATTTCGCAAACCTATCTTCATGGCGTAGCAAAAATCAATTTATCGACAGACATGAAAAGTGCTTTCTTTGAAGAAATGCGGCGTTTCTTAACGGCTAACCAAAGTGCTTATGAACCAGACGTGATTATGCCAAGTGCGCGGAAAGCAGCTCAACAAGTTGTAAAACAAAAAATGGATTTATTTAATTCGACAAATAAGGCACACCTCTATTTTTGCTAAACTCATACACTTAAAGGAGGGAATAACGTGAAATTGGTCGATATTTTAACGCGTGATAATGTAATTTTGAACCTTCAAGGGAATAGCCAGACAGCTGTTATTGATGAGTTAGTCGATAAATTGGCACAAAACGGCCTTACTGATAACCCGGAAGCATTCAAAAAAGCGATTTATAAAAGAGAGCAAGAAATTTCGACGGCAGTCGGCTATGGCGTTGCGATTCCACACGCAAAATCTAGCACTGTGCCGGAACCGACAATTGTAATGGGGCGGACACTGCAAGGAATTGATTTTGGCGGGCAACATACGAATTTAATCTTTATGATTGCTGCGCCGGAACATGCTTCAAATGAACATTTAGCGCTCTTGTCTAGACTTTCAACCTTTTTAATGAGTGAAACGTTTAGAGCAAAGCTCCTTGTCGCTACATCAGTAGATGAGGTGATGAAAGCGATTGAGGAACAGGACCACTTACAGGAAAAGGATACAACTGACGAAGCAGACTCAGGAAAATATTTAATCGGAATTACGGCATGTATGACTGGAATTGCCCACACCTATATGGCGGCAGAATCATTAAAGGAAGCAGCCGAAAAACGGGGCATGAAAGTGAAAATTCAAACCAATGGCGCAAATGGCCCTGAAAACAAACTAACAGCAGCCGATATTCAGAAAGCAGACGCCATTGTCGTTGCACACGATGTACGAGTTGATACTTCTGCATTACAAGGCAAACGTTTTGTTGATGTACCTGTGAAGAAAGCGATTAGTGATGCAGATCATTTAATTGACCAAGCACTTTCCTATCGTATTCGGGATGAAAAGGTTGAGCAAGCCGTACAGAAGCAGGAGCCAGAGTTAGAAGAAGAAAAAACAGGATTGAATTTTTACAAGCATATTATGAGTGGGGTTTCGTATATGATCCCATTCGTTGTAGTAGGTGGCATTTTTATCGCGATTTCCTTTATGTTTGGCATTTATGCGGCAGATCCTGAAAGCGATCAATACAATGTGATTGCCCATTTCTTTAGTCAGGTCGGTGGAGAAGCGGCGTTTGCATTGATGGTTCCTATTCTGGCTGGGTTTATTGGCTACAGCATTGCCGACAAACAAGGGTTAGCCCCAGCCATGATTGGTGGCATGGTTGCTACAATCGGAGGCTCTGGTTTCCTCGGTGGTATGATAGCTGGCTTTGTAGGCGGTTTTGCTGCTAAATTTATTGGCAAGGCAATGGCCAAAATACCGAAATCTTTTCAAGGTTTAGTGTCTGTTTTAATTGTTCCATTATTAAGTACGTTAGTCGTTGGCGCGTTTATGTTCTTTATCTTGAACACCCCTATGTCTATGCTCAACCAATACTTGGAAGCTGTATTAAAAGGTCTTACTGGCATAAATGCGGCACTGTTAGGCGCTTTATTAGCCGGTATGATGGCTTCGGATATGGGCGGGCCGATTAATAAAACGGCTTCTGCCTTTGGGCTAGCGATGTTTGCTGCCAATATTTTTGAACCTTCTGCAGCGTTGATGGTTGGCGGAATGGTCCCGCCCCTTGGAATTGCGCTGGCGACAACAATCTTTAAGAATCGCTTTACGATTCAAGAAGCAGAAGCAGGAAAAGCAAGTTATGTCTTGGGAGCAAGCTTTATTACCGAAGGGGCAATCCCTTTTGCCGCTGCTGATCCATTAAGAATCATTCCGGCAAATATTATCGGTGCTGCAGTAGGCGGTGCATTGTGCATGGCGCTGGATATTTCATTAAAGGCACCTCATGGCGGTATTTTTGTGATCCCGATTGCAAGTGATAAACCATTATTATACGTTGGTTGCATCTTGCTTGGGTCGATCATTACATGCTTGATCATTGGCTTTTTGAAAAAACCAATTCCTGAGAAGGACCGAAACAACGTCAAAAAAATGAGCAGTGTTCTTTAAGGCATCAGTTGTGCCATTAATAGAGGGCAGGACGCTCGGACAAGCGTTTTGTATCGAGGGTTTCATTAAGATTGAATGATGAGACTACACTGGTTTCTGGATTAGCCTTTGGGAGTATGAACCTCCTTGGTTGAGTGGAAAGTCAATCTTCCTTTCACGCCAAGGGGGCTTTTTTTATTTAAACGCACATCCCGAGCGGGGTATTAAGGTAAGATATAAAAAAGCCAATGACATGTAACTTTAAGCGAATGAAAGTCTTGCAGAAAGGGAAGAGGGTATAAAAATAAGAATAAAATAGAAGATCGGAGGAGAGTACATTGCGAAGCGAACAAGAAATGATGGCGCTGTTTTTAGATTTTGCGAAAAACGATGAGCGAATTCGCTTAGTCACGTTAGAAGGGTCACGTACAAATAAAGCGATCACTCCTGATAAATTCCAGGATTACGATATTTCTTACTTTGTAACGGATATCGACTCGTTTAAAGAAAATGACCAGTGGCTTGATCCATTCGGAAAAGCAATAATGATGCAAAAGCCAGAGGACATGAAGCTTTTTCCGCCTGAATTAGGCAATTGGTTTTCTTATATTATTCTTTTTGAGGATGGCAACAAATTGGATTTAACCCTTATTCCTCTCAACGAAGTCAAAGATTACTTCTCTCAAAGTGATGGCCTAGTTGAGGTTTTGCTTGATAAAGATCGGCTCGTCAAAAACGAAATCGTTGCTGATGATCGCCACTATTGGCTAAAAAAGCCAACAGAAAGAGAATTTGATGATTGTTGCAATGAATTCTGGATGGTTTCCACCTATGTGGTCAAAGGATTAGCCAGAAAGGAAATCCTCTTTGCTATCGACCATTTAAACGGAATTGCTCGGCCTAACTTGTTGAGAATGATGGCTTGGTACGTGGGCTCAGAGCGAGGATATACGTTTAGTGTGGGGAAAAATTATAAATTTATTGATCGCTATCTTCCTAAAGAGGATTGGGAAGCACTGCTTTCGACTTATTGTGAGAAGGGCTACGCAGAAACGTGGCAATCTTTATTTACTTGTTATGAGCTTTTTAGAAAATACTCGAAAGGATTGTCGGCCAGTCTTGGCTACAACTATCCAGATTACGACGAAGCGATTACAGCCTATTCTGCTAGTATCTACGATTCACTGCCATAAACTTGTTTATTCTTGAAGCGGATATTGAAAAAGCGCTAAGAGGGTATCATGATGAGAGTGAGCATGGATGGAGTTTGATGTTTAGTGGGCTCAAAGAAATGCTCGAAACGGAGAATATTAGCGACAAAATGTAAGGACGAAAAACCGCCGATAGCTAGCGGGCAAATCCGCTGGCTTCCCTTGAATGGTCAACTACTTGATCTTTCAAATTCAATAAACTTCAATTACAATAGCAATGCATAGACAATTTCATATGGAGATGATTCGTATTGAGCGAGCCAAATATGCGTATCACACTAGCGGTAGGGCCAAATTGTGAATTGGAAGCATTCTCCTTACGGTCTGTCCTTGAGTATTATGGAGCGCGTGTACATATGCACTGGATAGGGAGGCCCAATGACTTAGTTGGCATTTTATCAGGAAAAACAAGGGACAAAAGCGAATATCTAATTTTATGTTTTCATGGAGAAGAAGGGCAATTTATATTGCCAGAATTGGCTGAAGACGTTTATGAAGAAAATGAACATCGTTCCTGTTTTTTCGGAGCCGCACAAGTGTTGCAGCATGCACATCTAGAGGGCGTTCACGTTGTGGCTACAGGTTGTACTTTAGGAGATAAAAAACTAGCAGAAGCGTTTAAACACGGCAAAGCGGAATCATACATTGCGCCAAAGGATGATGTGGATGGAAATGCTTCTCTTCTATTCGTGTTAATGTTTATGTATGAACTAATAAATAATAGTAGTACAGAAAGGACAGCTTTTGAGCGAGCGCAAGCAATTGATGATGAAACGGGTTTATATCAATTATTCTTTTAGTAGCTAACGAGGCAGGTTTTGGCCTTCTGTATAATTTACTTATAAAAGATGGAACGTGAGGGGAAACGAAGGAAATGGGTTATGTAATCGGTTATATGGTTGGTAGATTGTTAGGGGCATGTTTGATTGCATTATTGATCACATGGCTATGCGGACTCGTGTACCGTGCCATTAAAAAGAAAAAAATGCCTAAGTTTTGGCTGCTATTTGCTATTTTGGCTGTTGCTGTTTTTATCTTATCAACGATTGGTGCACTTGCACAGCAGTAATAGAACTAAGAAGTAAAGCCTAGTTTGTTCCTTTCTTTCCTTTGTAGCTTGGATAGGCATATATGCATACAAATGTAAGATAGTATGCGATGTGAAAGGAAGAGAAGATGAACGACTATAAGCGATGGGCTTTTCAGCAATGCCCACAACAAGCTGTGTGTTACAGGCAATTTCCCCCGGTTGATACGACTGAATTGACGGAGTCTGTTCATCAGTTTGAGTTTTTGCTTAAACAGGGCCAACTCCTGTTGCACCAATTAGGAAATCGGCCATTTGCGAAGCATTTAATGGAAGCTGCGCAAAAGAGCGACAACCTAACCGTGCAGCACATGATTCAATCTGTTCCAGGGTTAACGGCTGTCAACGACATTAAGTTTTCACCAACAGGCATTGTATTCCAGCTAGCGTCTCCGGTCATTAGTGAAGGCGGCAATTGCTGCGCAATGTCAATTGTCCTTAAATGGGGATAATGTTTACTGTGGTTCTAAGTTTAATCTCATAGTGTCAAGCAATAGAGGCTAGGGAAGGCTTATGCTTAAATAACGGCAGGAAAAGCCTTCCACTTTTTTGTTTAAATCATAATAAAAACTATGATATTCGTAGATCCATATAAAATGTGGTATAATAACAGTTAGTGTTACGGTTGCGTTGTAATAAATATTTTTTAAAAAAGTATTGTCTATGCAGAATGATTATGCTATATTATTACTTGTCGCTGGCGAGCTAGCGAAAACAATTTAATGACAACAAGCGCTCGTAGCTCAACTGGATAGAGTACTTGACTACGAATCAAGCGGTTAGAGGTTCGAATCCTCTCGGGCGCGCCATTGCGGGAAGTAGCTCAGCTTGGCAGAGCACTTGGTTTGGGACCAAGGGGTCGCAGGTTCAAATCCTGTCTTCCCGACCATCTGTAACGTCAAATGTCTTACATTAAATATGCGGGTGTAGTTTAGTGGTAAAACCTCAGCCACGAGCGAAACATCTGCGAATAGTCTCCGAGTTGCCTTGACGCATCAACATCGCTGAATAAGCGAGCAGAGGAAGAGGCATGGTGTTCGGGACAGGGATTAATAGGGAATTGCTTAATAAAATATGCGGGTGTAGTTTAGTGGTAAAACCTCAGCCTTCCAAGCTGATGATGTGGGTTCGATTCCCATCACCCGCTCCATAATCAATGTTTTAGTAGATTGTGATTTTCTGGGCCTGTAGCTCAGCTGGTTAGAGCGCACGCCTGATAAGCGTGAGGTCGGTGGTTCGAGTCCACTCAGGCCCACCATTATGAAAAAAGTAGTTGACTTTTTCGGTGGGAATTTGTATGATAGGAAAGTCGCTAAAAAACGACTGACAAACGAGTCCTTTGAAAACTGAACAAAAGCCAAGCGTAAAAGAGATACAAGGTATCTCGTCAATCATAGTGAGCCACAACTTCGGTTGTGCAATGAGCAAGTCAAACTTTTTAACGGAGAGTTTGATCCTGGCTCAGGACGAACGCTGGCGGCGTGCCTAATACATGCAAGTCGAGCGGACAGAAGGGAGCTTGCTCCCGGACGTTAGCGGCGGACGGGTGAGTAACACGTGGGCAACCTGCCCCTTAGACTGGGATAACTCCGGGAAACCGGAGCTAATACCGGATAATCCCTTTCTCCACCTGGAGAGAGGGTGAAAGATGGCTTCGGCTA
>NZ_FRBS01000003.1 GCF_900142675.1 Shouchella rhizosphaerae
CTGCTCGCTTATTCAAGCGATGTGAATGCGTCGAGGCAACTCGGAGATTACTCACGGATGTTTCGCTCGTGGCTGAGGTTTTACCACTAAACTACCCCCGCCTATCATTGATTTTGCAATAAAAAAAGCGGAAGACGGGATTCGAACCCGCGACCCCCACCTTGGCAAGGTGATGTTCTACCACTGAACTACTTCCGCATATGGCTGGGCTACCTGGATTCGAACCAGGGAATCACGGAATCAAAATCCGTTGCCTTACCGCTTGGCTATAGCCCATTATTTGGTTGCGGGGGACGGATTTGAACCGCCGACCTTCGGGTTATGAGCCCGACGAGCTACCAGACTGCTCCACCCCGCGTCGCTACTAATGAATATGAGATTTGCTGTGCTATTGTTTGAAAGAGGATAACTGTCTCTTCCTCTGCTTGCTCATTCAGGGATGTTTGGTGCGTCGAGACAACTCACTTCGTTCGTTGCTCCACCCCGCGTCGTTAAGAATAAATCAAAAGAATGGCGGAGGAAGAGGGATTCGAACCCCCGCGCGGTGTAACCCGCCTGTCGGTTTTCAAGACCGATCCCTTCAGCCAGACTTGGGTATTCCTCCGTAAAAGTGGAGCCTAGCGGGATCGAACCGCTGACCTCCTGCGTGCAAAGCAGGCGCTCTCCCAGCTGAGCTAAGGCCCCGAAAATGAAAGATTATGTAATGCCGCTTGTCTATCACCTCAGCGACATTTAATAATATACCATAGGAGCAGACATTGCGCAAGGACTTTTTTAAAAAAAGTTTTTCCAACTCATTTTTGTGCTCGTTCTTTTTCTATATTACCGATTCTGATAGGGATTGGTCAAGTCTTACTCAAGCGAACCGATCATTTCAAACATCGGCAACATGACTACTAAAAACAGACCAAATACAAACGCGCCAATTGCTAAAAGCAACACAGGCTGCAACCAAACAACGCCTTTTTGCAAGCGATCATCCATTTCTTGATAAAGCCATTCACTGTATTGTTGCAAATCACTAGCTATTGTGC
Organism: Shouchella rhizosphaerae; assembly: GCF_900142675.1. GTDB lineage: Bacteria > Bacillota > Bacilli > Bacillales > Bacillaceae_D > Shouchella > Shouchella rhizosphaerae. Next base: position 1,035 of record NZ_FRBS01000003.1, read on the forward strand.
CGGTACGCATACCATTCTCGACAATAGCAGCTAGTTCATCTAGATAATAAGGCTTTTCCTTAATGTAAGCAATAAATGACTCCCCTCTTTCTAACTCATTGTTCATCCACCGTGCTTCTTCTTTAAAAAAACGCAAATAATCTTGTCCTTCAAATACGTTTAGCGCTTGTTGCAACGACATTCCCGTTTCGAGGAGCCTTCCTAGTTGCAAAGAGAAATAATAGGAAATCGCTTGTTGGACTGTTGCTTTTATTGGCTTTATTTTTAGAAAGACCGCTATTTGGTCGTGTGGAGAGCGTTTTTTGTACTGCTTCCATATGAGCATACTTGCTATAAACCCAACTACAGCAAGTCCAATGAGCATATAGGGGATATAAGTAAGGAACTGGAAAAAGAACTGCGTTAGCCATGGAGGCGCTGATTCCATTGTCGCATACAATGATTTAAAGTGTGGAACAACAAATTGGTTTAATACGATCAGAACAACCGCAGCGCCCCAAAGTAAAAAAATGGGGTAACGCAGTAGCTTTTGCAGCTGTTTTTTTGTATAAGCTCTTTTTTCAGCCAACTGAGCAGCAGACACAAGCCCTTCTGCAAGCTCACCTTGCTCTTCATAGAAATAGACAAATGATTGTGCTTCTCCAGGTAGGGAGAATGGCTCGATGCTTTGCCACAATGTCTTCCCTTCTCTTAAATCTTTTTTTAAACCTGTAATTTTCCCCTGCAACTCTCTTGAGGCGTGGACAGCCAAGAACGACAATGCTTGGTCCATTTCGTACCCTTTATTCAACAATTCACCGAGACGCTTCAAAAATTGCACTTGTTCCACTTTTTGCTTTTCCCTAACAGTACCCACTGCCCACCTCCGTCATCCCTTTGTCTGTTAGCAAGTTATATGAGTGCCGGTCAATCGCTCCAATGGCCCACGCCTTGCGAACCGCTCTAAGCGCTTCTATTTCACCTGACTTGTCATTAGAATCAGCTCCTTTTAAGAGCGAATCCTTTAGCAACCATTCAAAAAATGCCACACGTTTGTTTTTGCTTACGACTTTCGCTAATTTTTGGTGAATGACTGCCCGGACGCATTCAACGCGTACATTCACGCCTAACTCCGCTAGACGGGCAAAGGCAAGAGAAGCACTCGCAGCGTGTAAACTGGCAATTACTAGATGGCCTGTTGTCGCTGCTTGCAAAGCAAGTTCCGCTGTGTTGCGATCACGAATTTCCCCAATGACAATCACATCAGGATCGTGGCGCAACACCGCTTTTAAAGCTGTTGCAAAAGTGATGCCCGCTTTTTCATTTGTTTCAATTTGAACCATGCCGTCAATCGGCCTTTCAATCGGGTCTTCAATTGTTACAATCATTTTCGTGCTCGATTGCTGCACGTAATCAAGCAATGCATAAACACTCGTTGTTTTGCCCGACCCTGTCGCCCCTGTAAAGAGGACAAGACCGTTCTGGCAATGGGCAAGCTCCGTGAACTTTCGCGTATCAGAAGCAAATAAGGAAAGAGATTGGAGTGTATAAGGAGTCGTGCGTGGGGAAATGCGTATAGCCAAACTTTCACTTGGTTTAGCAGGCAATGTCGAGAAGCGAAGTGTGTAACCATTGCCTTGCCAATCGTAGGAGATCGCTTTGCTTTGTGGTTTTCTTCGTTCGCCAATATCCATTCCGCAAGCGTACTTAAAATAGCTTACGATTCTGAAGCCATCCTCAGCCTTTAACGTTTGCCCAGCATGAATTTCACCAAGTGCCCGGTAATGAACTAGGTACCCTTTTGAAGTAGGGAGAAAATGAATGTCGCTCGCTTCAGACTGAAAAGCTTCATAAAGGATGGCCGTGCTTTTTCCTTCAATGTCAGCCATTTGTAACCTCCTTTACGGTTTTCTAGTTTTTTCGCTATCTATTAGCAATTCCCTGCATCTTTTTTGTTTTTTTATATAGTATTTTGTTATGAGCTTTTATTGCGTGGTTGCTGTTCCTTTTGATACGATAACGGTTGCACCCGAAAGGAGTTAGTATGAACACGGCACTTTATTTAAACGAACCTTTGTATTTGCCAGAACTTGATCGGGGGAAATGGCATACATTTTACCTGCTTAGTAAAAAAGGGTTGCTCCATTGCATACACTGTGGCGCCCCTTTATCTATGTCCTTCTCAATTCACCAAAAGCCCTCATTTATCCATCCCCCTAGCGGCGACAACCGTTGCAGGGAGCAAGTAGAAGCTTTTGAACAAGCAAGGCAAGCAGAATCTCAAACAGCTGCTACAACCGCACATGGGTTTCGTTTGCCTCAAAGAAGGGCGGTTTTAAACACCACCCCAGCATGGAAAGCGCCTCTTGTCTTGTCAAACGTTGCTCCGTTTACGGTGCCAGCCTCTACTAAACAAATGGCCATGGAAGGCTACCGCGAGCAACTGACAAAAGCCGGCCTTACACTCGACGATGCGCAATGGAAAGCTGTCAAGCATATCGATGGGCCGCTGCTCCTTTTAGCTGGCGCAGGTTGTGGAAAAACACGCGTCCTCACAGCACGGGCAGCCTATATGATAAGCGAAGCAAACATTCATCCCAACAAAATGGCGCTCGTTACGTTTACCGCAAAAGCCGCACAAGAAATGCGGGAACGAATGACTGAATACCCAGGGATTGAACCAACGTTCGCCCAGTCATTGCTGATTCGCACATTCCACAGTTTATTCTATACAATGCTTGTCCATGCTGATCCCAATAAATGGCATGGGTCAAAATTAATAAAATCAGGGCAAGAACTGTTAAAAACACAAGGCAGAGCGCTAGGTTTAGATGAGAGCGAGTTTCCTTATGATCAAGCAGCAACACAAATTAGCTGGTGGAAAAACCATATGATCGCTCCTAAACATGTTGAGACAACAGATCCGTTTGAAGAAAAAGCAGCCCTCCTTTACGAACATTATGAGAAAGCCTTGCGGGAAACAGGGCGTTTTGATTTCGACGATATGCAGCTCGGCTGCCTATATGTGCTCCAGGAAAACAACCGCCTCTTGCAGCGCTACCAAGAACGTTTTGCCTACTTGTTAATCGATGAATTTCAAGACATTAACCCTGTGCAATTTGAAATTGTCAAATTGTTAGCGATGCCTCAGCGCAATATATGCGTTGTCGGCGATGATGACCAATCGATTTATCGGTTTAGGGGGAGCGACCCTCGTTTTATTCGCAGTTTTACCGCTCACTATCCAGAAGCGAAAACGATTCATTTAGTCGAAAATTATCGTTCATCACACCCGATTATTGCCAGTGCCAATCGAGTGATTGCAGAAAATCGGACGAGACTAGAAAAAACGCTCGTTGCTCAGCACACATCCGATCAATTGCCTTATTTGTTCTTCCCCTACAACGAGGAAGAGGAAGCAACCATGATTGTGGAAGAAATCAAGAGGCTAATTGGAAAGGGCATTTGTCCAAGCGAAATCGCCGTGCTTTACCGCACGTCTACAAGCGTGAGAGCCCTCGTGGACCGTTTGGTTGATACGACGCTCCCATTCTCGCTCGAACAAGGATTTGCCTGTTTTTATGAACGGCCATTTGTACGCCGTGCGCTCTCCTTTTTGCGGATTGGCAGGAACGAAGAAAGTCCATATGTGATGGTAGAACTGTTGAAAGCTTTATTTATAAAGCAAGAGCATCTCGATCAGTTGTTACACATCCAGAAAACAGAACGGTGCAGTCTTCTTGAAGCCATCCCTTTTTTAACAGAGTTGCCCGCCTTTCAAGCAAAAAAACTAAAAACGTTGCCTGCTGATTGCCGCCGCATGCAAAAGATGAATCCATCCGAAGCGCTTGCTTTTGCCGAAGCACGTTTAGGATTGAATGAAACGATCAAAAAACAAGGTCAGGAAGGGAATAAATTCGAAAAAGGCAGCGACGATTTTAATCAACTTAAAGTCGCAGCGACACAATTTGAAACAGTCGAATCGTTTTTGATCCATATCGACCATGTAATCGCCAAACAACAGGAATGCCAAACGTTCCAAACTCGCCACCCAAAAAGCATTCAATTATTGACGATCCATCGTTCAAAAGGGCTTGAATTTAGCCATGTCTTTATTGTAGGAGCAGTCGAGGGCAGCCTCCCCCATGACTATGCGCTTGACGCTTGGCGAGAAGGCGATGATGGCCCCTTGCAAGAGGAAAGACGACTGATGTATGTGGCGATGACGCGTGCGAAAAAGGAATTGGCGATCTCGGCCCCTGTTCATTATCGGGGCAAACGAGCCCACCCAACCCGATTTGTGCGCAGCTTGATGAACCGCAGCCAAAACTAGGACGAGTCTGCTCTTCCCTCATTCCTTTTATAGGCATCCATTTCGTGTAACAACGCCGGAAATCGATGCCACGAACTCGGTGACGTATACTCCTCAATGAGTTTGCCATTGAGGAGTATAACAGTAGGAGATGATGCAAAAACAAGCAAGCACACTCTCTACTTTTCCCCCTTTCCAACCAAACACCGCCAATTTCAATTCATGTTTTTGTTTTGCTTTCATACATTTAAACTAAGCAATTATGAAGCTGAAAGGACTGATGAGAGTGAATCGATCTCCAATGCGTCTAACAGCTGCCCAACTGCACCAACGATTAATCCATGCCCAGGCAGAAGCGGCTAAATTAGAAATAGAGCTGAAACGATATAAAAATGATTATCATTACAACATGATCGACCAATTGCAAGCAGAGAACAAACAACTGCAGGAACGGCTTGAGCAGGCGCTAAACGAGAAACACAAATTATCAGAAGAGCTGGCGGAAGCAAAAGCCAAGTCATTTACCAACCCACCGCCACCAAAAGAAGCAGCCCCTGCTGCCGGCCCTGAGGTAAAGGTACAAGAAGAAGAACACCCGTCTCCAAAAGAAAAATTACAAGAGTCCACTTTTTACGTAGCTCATCGGGCGGCTCCACATGAACCAACTAGCGAAATGTCGCCAAACTGGTTCTCTCGTAACCTTTTAGATCGAGGGCGTTCGAAGAAAGAATGACCGCCAAGGCACAATAGCCAATCTGCGAAATCAACATACCAAAAAAAGCTGCCAAACTTGACAGCTTTCCATGGTATTAAAGGATATCCAATTCGACGAGGATGGCCAAGAGAATTGCGATTTGGATTTGAATGTTGACCGCCACTTGCGTATCCGTCGTTGACACTTGAACATTTCTGGAATTGTCGACAATCGTTTTTTGACGAGTGATTTGCTTCGTCTTTGAGACCTGAAGAATTTCTTGTGTGATTTCTTCGGCATTGTCGCTTCCAGCTAAAGAGATGCGGATAATCAACGCAATGGCAGCTTGAATCGCTACTTGTAAATTAATCGCTGCTTTCGTGTCGGTCGATTCCACTTCTACATCGCAAGAATCTTTAATATAAATGAGTTCTTCGGAAACTTGGATATCTTTGTTTGCCTGTGTTGCTCTTTGTGCGATATCTTCGTCAAAGCCCATTGGATGGCACGCATCTGGGTCTAATGCAGACCATTTCTTGTGGTGGTCATCTCTTTTATCCTTATCTGAATGATGGTGCTTATCCGAATGACAGTGTGAATCGTGTCCACCATGTGAACAGCTATGGCAAGAGCAGCTATCGCATGAAGATGAATGATGGCGCGGTTTATCTAAAAACCGTGTAAATTCTTCACTCATGATTTTCCCTCCAATTTAGAATCTAATTTAAATTATGCTCATCCGACTATTTTGCCTGTGCGTATGTCCCTGGAACAGCCGCCTAATTTCAGCTAAGGCCCTTGTTACTCTGTTTTTTTCCGTTTTTCCGCTTTCCGTTTTAGGATTTCACTAAACGGATCACTTTTCCCCTGCGAGTCATTGCCTTTGTCATTCTTTGCTTCCTCATTTGTTCCCGTTTGTTTTTCTTTCAACAGCTCTTCCACTTGTTGCTGCAGACCAAAAGCAGTGCTACGAATTTTTTCTTTTTCTTCTTCTGACAAGTCTTTTGTCGGAGAGACGTTATGCTTTTTTAAAACTTGGCGAACAAGGACTTCTATCAATTGTTGATATTGATTTTGCATGCATAAACCTCCTCATCGTTTTTTATTGGACACTAATACAATATGAGTTTGGCTCGTCTTAAGTGAGTGATACACGCGGAAAAATCAGCTCATTTACCGGCTAAACACGCCCATTTCATTTATTTACGCGTATTTCCTTAGCTTTATTTTGCTGACGGGGAACTTCTATTTAAATGAAGGAAGCGGCAGTAACGCTAAACGATATGACTTCAACTTGTTCACTTCATACATACGACGAAAGATGCAAGTGCTTCCCTACAGCTGGAGGCATGCCTCGTGGAGATGGCATGCCTTCCTTTTATATTGAATGAACATACAGGTCCAAGTCTTTTTAAGCCTAGTCTAAGATGAACGTTTATTTGTTTTTTTCTTGCCACCGCAGCAGGTAGGCTTTGGTTTGTACCCCGTTTTCGGTCTCTTTTTGTTTGTTACTCTTTTGATAAACGCTTGAGGCTGATTGCTTTTTTGATTCATCCGCTTTTTCCTCCTCTTTCTATTTATCGTATTTACTATCTTATGTTGCCGTGGCTAGAAGGTACGGATAGGAGCCCGAAAATAATTTATATCAGGCTGCACATTTTTACTGGCCATTCATACTATACAGTAGCCTGAACACCTAGTTAAGGGCACAAAGAGAGAAAACCACGCTAGGAAATCATAAGGAGGTTTATGCATGAGCACAGATCACGAAAAGCATAATGTATGCATTAGTGTCCCTAAAGTGTTCGACTGGGTCACACGCCAAGTCGATTTGCCAACGGCATGCTACCATGAAGGAAATAAATCCGGCAGTGATTTGTCCGAACTGTTTAAATGCAGGGACAGCGAGGCAGAATCGTTTACAGAGTTTATTAAACAATTCCCGAAATGTGAAGCCGTCTGCCGGGTGATTGAGTCCGAGATTTACACGAAGGAAGTGACTGATCCGCATAACAGAATGCAAGTAGAAGTTTGCATGCCAAATGGCGAAGAGGTTACGCTTGAGAAAGTGAAAATTCTCATTAAGGTTTCCGTCGATGTAGACCTATACGACGAAGCTGGCAACCATATTTGTACGTCATGCGAGCCATTTGAATTTACAAAAGTCGAAACGTTCTACTTATGCGCGCCAGAAGGCACTGAAGTGTGCGCTTTCGTCACAGCAGGTCAATGTGATGCTGAACTTATCTTTGACGGCTCTTATATGCAGCTGGACCTTTCTTTCTCCTTCTGCCTAGATGTCCATGTATTAGCTGACGTTTTGCTGGAAATTGAAGCGGCATATTGCAAACCTCGGTTGGAATTTCCTATTAGCGATGTTCTTTGCAAAGAAACGAAATTCCCACCACAATGCCCTACTCTATTTCCTGGCAAGAAAAGCAAAAGCCATTCAAAATCCGCATCCTAATCTCCCCTTTTGCCACCGAGCCGTTTCACGACGGCTCGGATTTTCTCGTCGCAAATGAATCAGCCATACATACAATAACGAGATGCCGCGTAGTCTGTATTACCAGACTTGTTTTCAATGTCCGACTTTTTAAGGAGGCGTCTATGTCTTTTAACCAGAAAACAAACGTTCATAAAGAACATATTCAACTAAAGCAGCGATTATTGCACTATCGTTCTGAAACGGTCAAAAATGAACGGCTGCTTCGTCAGCAGGAGAAGAAATTGCTTGAACAAAAGCGAATTATCGATGGATTGACTGACCGGCTGGAAGAATTGGCGCAACAAGCTGAAAAAAACAGCGGTGCCGGCGCAAACGACTATGAACAAAATTCTACGAGGCAAGCGATCATCGTCCCTTATTTTTCGTATTCCATTCTAGTGCCTTCTACTTTCGAAGAAGATGAAACAGTGCTTGTAAAGGGCCATTTTGTTATCGAAAATAAAGGCACGGCGCCACTGTCCACTCCTATCATTTGCCTTGCCTTTAATAAACCGGAATTGGCTAATTTGACTGGGAAAATCAATCGCCCCCGTGCGCCTAAAGACCATGTTGCTCAAATGAATGAAAGCGATGGCTGGTCTTTTTTAGAGGAAAGCGGCGATGCACAAGCAAAAGAAACGGGCCAGTATTGGCTGAAGCCAAAAACAGCGGAAATTCCTGCCTTATCAACGGTTATGTTTTCTAATTTTGAAATTCAATTGCCTATGGCGGCAACAAGCTCTGTGGCGATGCAAGTGAACGGTTTTGTATACGGCGACGAACATCCAGAAGGCATTCCTGCTTTGAATGCGATCGCTTTCACCCTTGTTTAGCTGTTTTATTAAATCAGGCGTTGTTAAGCCTGGTTTTTTTATTTTTACCGGTTTCCACCTTCTGTCATTGCACACTCTTTTAATTCCAAGCATATAACTATGTTTACTAGGAGGTGTAGAGGGATGACTGAGTTTTTCTTTCAAAAGGAAGTAGCGGAAAAGTACGAAGCCTATAATGACATTTTGGAGCAACTATTAGGGTATCAATTTGTGTTTTCCCATTTTGACAAAGACGAGCGCCAGACCATTCTTGACTTTGGCTGTGGGCCAGGCAAAATCGCAACACGCTTTGCTGAGTTGTTTTCAGCGACCGTTATTGCAGTCGACCAATCGGCAGAAATGATTCAGCTTGCTTCCAAGAAACACAACCATAAAAACGTGCATTATCGTTTAGTGAAAGACCCAAAACTCGCTTTTTTAGATGACAACTCCATTGATGGTGCTTTTTCATGTTTCGTTTTCATTACGATTGGGGATGAAGCAGTACTAAACAACATTTTGCAAGAAATATACCGTGTATTAAAACCAGGTGCTCCATTTGTGCTGTTAGATACCAATCCCAATTCCACAGGTCATGTTTTTTCCACATGCCGTATCGGCGAAAAAGGCAAAACCTACAAACGGGGCGATATCATTCAAAAAGAATTGCGTTGGGGCGGAAATCAGTTGCTAATTGAAGATTACCATTGGCCAGAAAAAACGTATGAAACATGGCTCGTTAACAACGGCTTTATTGAAATCGAAACACAACAACCGACGCTACAAAACGTTGCCAATAAGACGATTCGACGTGTGGAAGATGAGTACGGCCTAAAATGGAAAGATGAAAAAACCGTTCCTCCCTTTATTCTTTTTAAAGGGATTAAAGGATAGGATCGTTAATTGGAAAACCGTTTAGCCCTAACAGATTGGCAACCTATTGTACGATTAAAGAATAATATTTTTTGATGAATGCAAAACCATCTTATGCCAAGCTCTTTTTCATGTATGGTCCTTTATCCTTTCTATACACAAAAAAGGGGAGTTGCCTATGTGGCACTCCTCTATTATTCCAACTTTCTTGTCATCGTTTCCAGAACTGCTGCCACAGCAGCAATGGAAAAAAGAACGGCTAACGGCCAAAATACGCGTGGAAAAAAAACATACCCTCCATAAAAGAATAGCGCAACCCAGACACCGGTACACCAATAACAGGATAGTAGGCTTCCTACCCATTTGCGCAGCCCTCGCCCCTTGCCTTCTAAATACAACACCTTTTCTCCATTTTCATCTACCATCTCTGTTTCTTTAATAAAAGGGCGCCTAAGCCATACGGTAATATCATCCCAAACGAGCAAACGTGTAAAGCGGTAAGTCGCAAAAGCAAGCACGAACCATTCAAATGGTGAGATCATTGATACAAAATCCTTTCTGCCCATAATAGACATGATTATGAATGTGTGCTGTGCCTTATGTATAAATCAAAAACGAATAAAAAAAACAGCGCTCCTCATTGATGATGAGCGCTGCTTTTTTAACATTAAGCAAGTGAAAGAATATTATAGCCACTATCTACATGAAGAATTTCTCCGGTAATGCCCCGTGCTAAATCACTTGCAAGGAATAGAGCGGCATCGCCTACTTCTTCTTGGGTCGTCGTTTTCCGCAATGGTGCTCGTTCTTCAATTTCCTTAAGAACATTATTGAAACCGCCAATTCCTTTTGCTGCCAATGTCCGGATTGGCCCAGCAGAAATGGCATTGACACGAATGCCGTCTTTCCCAAGGTCGTTTGCTAAATACTTTACGCTGGCGTCCAAAGCCGCTTTGGCTACACCCATTACGTTATAATTGCGGACAACTTTCTCCCCGCCTAAGTACGTCATTGTAATAATGCTTCCCCCTTCGCTCATCAACGGGCGGGCAGCTTTGGCTACAGCGGTCAATGAATAAGCACTAATATTTTGAGCGAGCAAGTAGCCATCACGTGTGACATTTAAATATTCGCCTTCGAGCTCTTCCTTGTTTGCAAATGCAATACAATGGGCAAGTCCGTGAATGACGCCGGCTTTCTCTTTAATTTCGTTAAATGTTTTGTCAATCTCTTCATCGTTCGCAATATCGCATGGTAAAACAAGATGCTCCCCTTCGAGCGTTTCAGCAAGAGAACGGACATTTTTTTCTAACCTTTCTCCAGCGTAAGTAAACACCAAGTTTGCTCCTGCCCCTGCTAGCGCTTGAGCAATCGCCCAAGCAATACTGCGTTTATTTGCGACACCCATCACTACGTATGTACGGTTCGACAAATCAATTGCTTTCAATTGTTATCACTCCCATTTTATTATCAGGTACTAATAGTTTATCATAATGCCTAACAAGGTACTATGCAAAATTCGCGTTTGCTGTCTTAATTCCTGCCATACAACGGAACATCTTCAATGAATGGGATGCATGCCCTCAACGAATGGACGCCATTCCTTCGGCAAGCTTTTTTCAACATAAAGTACTTCGTCTGTAAACGGATGCGTCAATGCCACACGATCGCAATGCAGCGCTTGGTGGGCCAACGCCTCGTCATGATCTCCATATAGCCCATCGCCGACAAGTGGATGGCCTATGTAAGCAAAATGGACGCGGATTTGGTGTGTCCTGCCCGTTTCGAGCTGCAAAGACACTAAGCTGTGTGTCTTTGATTCTGCTTCCACCTTGTAGTGGGTTATGGCTGATTTGCCACCTGGCCCCACTTCTCGTTCAATAATGCTTCCAGGCTTCCTGTCAATTGGCGCATTAATAATGCCCGCTTTTTCTGAAAGAACCCCTGTTACAAGCGCTTTATAACAACGCTTGACGCCCCCTTGCTGCTGCAACCGAGATAGCAAATCATGGGCGTAACGATGCTTGGCGACAATCAGCAGCCCACTTGTGCCACGGTCAAGACGGTTGACAGCATGAAACGTTGCCTGCAGGTGCTGCTGTTTGTAATAGTGGAGCACTCCATTGGCAAGGGAACCTCCTGGTCTATCTCGAGAAGGAATCGTCGCCATATGTCCGGGTTTATCGGCAACGAGCAGATGCTCGTCTTCATAAGGGATGCCAAATAAAAGCTGTTCAGGTTGTAAACTTAGGCTAGGCGATTCAGGCGGTAGCACCATTGTCACTAAATCCCCTGTTTTTACCACATGGCGCACCGTTGCTTCCATCTCGTTTACCCGCAAAAGCCCACCTTTAAATTTCACGGCTGCCAAAAGCCGCTTCGACACTTGTTTTTTTTCACGCAAAAACGTCCGTAATAGCAGGGGCGCGTCTTCATCGACGCGCCATGAAAAAGTCGGGTTACTCACTAATAAAGGCCTCCTTCACCCGCTTCCAAAAAGGAAATGGCCGAAAACGGGCGAAACGAACTTTCTCTTCTGCGACACGGACTTGGATCGTATCGACATTTTCTGCAAACACCGGTACATTAAAATGATCGATGGTAACTTGGACGGACACATCATTTAGCAGTTTCAACAAACACGTATGATGCTGAGGCAACACTAGAGGCGATCCGAGCGTCCGATAAATGCGGTTGTTAATTGAAGCCATTTCCGATAGCTGGATCGATGCAAGGGACGGATGCAAGATTGCTCCCCCTAGCGCCTTATTGTAAGCCGTGCTCCCCGAAGGCGTGGACATGCACAAGCCATCGCCTCGAAATGTCTCAAACGCCTCTCCCTTAATCTCAACTGTGCAAACGAGTGACCCTTCGGTGCTTTTAATCGTACTTTCGTTGAGGGCTAAATGACGCCTCGGCTCTCTTTGGCCGCCACGATAGCGGATGACCACTTCAAGCAAAGGGTATTCGACAATCTGAAACGGCGTCTTGATGATATGAGTAATCAAATGCTCTGTTTCTTCAGGAACCCAGTCAGCATAAAAACCGAGATGGCCAGTGTGGATGCCTACAAAAGCGGTTTCCTCTAACCGGTGTGCATAAGAATGGAATGCCTCTAAAAACGTTCCATCCCCTCCCACCGTAATGACGATATCCGGTTTATCGCTGTCATGTGCCAAATCGGCAGCAAGAAGGCGTGTTTTTATCGTATCGCATAATTCATCTGAGAGTGTATCCCCTCGCGAGGCAACCGTAAACTTCAAAATTGTTTCACTCCTTGCTATCAGCGGCTTTGCTGTTGTTTTGCGGTTATAATTCGCTGAGCTTCTTGTACTTCATCACGGATGATCGACATTTCCTCATCGAGCCAAAAGGCTGCTTCTGCAGCCCGCTGCAAACGCATGTTGATGTCTTCCGGTATTTCACCGCTATATTTATAGCGCAATGAATGTTCAATCGTAGCCCAAAAATTCATTGACAGTGTGCGGATTTGCAATTCAACAAGGACTTTCTTTTCCCCTTCAATCATCTGAACAGGGTAGCGAAGTATTAAGTGGTATGATCGATACCCACTCGGTTTCTTCTTTTGTATGTAGTCTCGTTCGGAAATGATTTCAAAATCGGAGCGGGCACGCATAAGCTCAATGACTTTGTCTATATCCTCGACAAATTGAGTGACAATGCGAACGCCAGCCAAATCTTGCATCTTATCAGCCAGCTGTTCGAGAGGAATTTGTTTGCGTGCCGCTTTGTTTAATATGCTCGATACTGGCTTCACACGCCCCGTTACAAATTCAATTGGTGTATGCAGCGACGTTTTCTGGTATTGTTCCCTCGTCCCTTTAAATTTCACTTTCAACTCTTCAACAGCCTGTTTATACGGTGTTAAAAAAGCATCCCAGTCCAAAAGCTCCACCTCTTAAAAAAACTAAAATGCGTCGTTCACTGCTTGTTCAAAGGCCTCTCCATAATTCCCATTACCACGAATGTTCTCTAGAAGAAATACTAGCTCTTCCTCCATATCGACGAGTGCAAGACGAGTATGTTCATTCAGCTTTACATAATAACTCGTTTTTAATTTGTGCGCTTCATTTAATGCTGGCCAAACATTCTTTTCAAAACGGATCGCGTAAAACGCTTCCTCATCTTCAAGAATGTAAATAAAAGCATATTGGTCAGAATCGACGAGCACGCGCTTTCCTGGTTTTAATCGCGCCGCCAATTGTGCGTCTATTTCCTCTTCTAGTTCAACAGTGCTCGCTTCTTCGTCCACTTCGATGGCCGATACTTTATACTGTTTCATCCTTCTCCCCCAAAGCTGCTTTTTCCGTAATCAGTGTAACACAAAACGTTCTGAAAACCCACGTTTTGCAGAAGGACGCCAATCTACGTATAATAAGGAGCGAAAAACGCAGAAATGGGGAACGACCATGGCTAAAGAAATCGAGTATGAAGCAAAATCAATGCTTAGTGAAGCTGCCTATCGCCAGTTAACCGAAAAATTTGGCACAAAAGCAGAAAAACAACAGAACGATTACTATGATACGGCTGACTTTACATTAAAGAGTGCAGGCGCAGCTCTACGAGTCCGTAGAAAAAAAGGCTCGTCCGTCTTTACCTTAAAAGCGCCAGCAAATGGTGGACTGTTGGAGACACACCAGCCTCTCACTAAAAGCGATGAACAGTTGCTCTTAAGTGGAGCGCTTCCTGAAGGAGAAGTGCAATCCGCCATTAAAGAACTCATCGGGACGATTCCCACCATTCGCCACTTTGGATCGTTAACGACCTATAGAATGGAGGTGCCTTATAAAGGGGGAGTGCTATGTTTAGACCATAGCGTCTATGCAGGAACGGAAGATTATGAAATCGAATATGAGGGACAGTCGCTTGAACACGCCGAATCCATTCTTACCCAACTACTCGCAGAAGCTGACGTGCCATTCGTACCAGCGAAAAACAAAGTTGCCCGTTTTTACGAGCAAGCAACACCATAGAACAAGATGGAGGAGCAACCATTCCTCTCCCCAAAAAAGATGGGAGAAGAGAAGCCCGTGGTCCGCTCAACTCCCATCTCGTCTATTGCCTGATAGAAAAGGGTTGTTAATCTTTTTATAGTTGACGTGCAGCCTTTTTGGCTGCACGTTTATGCGTAGCTACGATATGTGTTAAGCACTTTTGGAACGTAATTCTGTGTTTCTTTAAAAGGTGGAACACCGCCGTACTTATCGACATTTCCTGGGCCGGCGTTATAAGCTGCAAGCGCTAATGCTTCATTGCCATTGTAACGGTCTAGCATTTGCTTTAAGTATTTAACCCCACCACGGATGTTTTCAGCAGGATCAAAAATCGATTTAACGCCAAGCGCTCTAGCTGTAGAAGGCATCAATTGCATGAGTCCACTAGCTCCTACTGAGCTTACCGCTCTTTCATTGAAGTTTGACTCGTGTTGAATTACCGCCTTAACAAGTTTAGCGTCGACCCCAAACTCCGCGGCAATGCTTTCAATAAGCGGTCCATAAGATTCAGCTTTGCTTGTTGGCGCTGTTCCCTTGCTTTGTTCCACTTTTTGCTCTGCTGTACCGTAGACTTCTTCTGCTTTCGTTTGTAAAGTAGCAACCTCTTCATATGTATTCTTTTCATCTAAAAACAGCGGCTGCTGCAACATCGGCAACAAAAACGGCAACTGTAGTGGCGGAGTGCTTATTTGCGTGCTTTTGTCCCATTCAGATTGGAGCATTTTCGAGAATGAAGTCGTTTCATCTGTTTGCGATGCTTGTGGTGAAACCCGTTCGCTTGTGTATGCCTGCGGCCAAAATGAAATTTCCATATTTCCCCTCCGTGCGGTTTTCTTCTTCCATTATAACAAAGTTTGCGAAAAATCGACAGAAAGGATTTCCTCTTTTTAACTCTAAAAACACTTTATTTGCTGAACGGAACAATGGTTGCTACAATGGATCTAGGCAAACGAAAAGGAGAGACCATTTGTGCCTGATCAACGAAATGAACAAAGCCCGTTTGAGGCTTTAGGTGGGGAAGAAAAGATAAGCGAACTTGTCGATGCTTTTTATCGCTACATCGCGGCTCATGAAGACGTTCGCCACCTTTTTCCTGAAGACCTGACTCATACAGCATACAAACAAAAGCGGTTTTTAACGCAATTTTTCGGCGGTCCACCGCTCTATACAGAAGAGTTTGGGCACCCGAGACTAAGAGCGCGGCATATGCCGTTTGTCATCTCTCCTGTCCAAGCTGAAGCTTGGCTTTCCTGTATGGAGCGTGCCATGGACGACGTGCATTTATCAGGCGACATCCGTGATTATATGATGCATCGGCTTAGGCTTACTGCACATCATATGGTTAATCACCCAACGCCGGGATAAAAGAAAGGAGTTGGCCCATGAACGCCAAACATCGCGTGACTAGCCATTGTGACCATGAACTCGGGATTTGCGGCATTTCTCCCGAGGCAAATGAAGCGCTGCCTGCCAAAAAACCATTGGAGATTTACACCTTTATTGATCCGCTGTGCGCTCAATGCTGGTCGATGGAGCCGATTCTAAAGAAGCTCAAAGTCGAATATGGTCATTATTTCCGAATACGGGTCCTGCTTGCTGGAAAGTTGAATGTGTGGAATGCGTGCGAAGCAGGCAAAGCCAAATATACACGCCCGCCGGTATGGGTGAAAGGTGTATCATCCTCAAATATGCCTTACGCCGGGGATATAAAACTTAGTGATTTTCATCCATATAAAGCTTCACTTGCGATAAAAGCAGCAGAACTACAAGGACCAAAGGCTGGCCACCGCTTTTTGCGCAAGCTGCGAGAAACGTTGTTTTTACAAAAACAAAACATTACCAATGAAGACGTGCTAAAAGCATGCGCCAATGCTGCCGGACTGGACGTTGATGCTTTTATAGCCGACCTTCATTCACCGAGCGCCGCCAAAGCGCTTCAGTGTGACGTGCAAACGACGAACGAGATGGACGTTGACACCGTTCCGACTTTTGTTTTCTTTAATGACAATTCGGAAGAAGCAGGCATTAAAATTTCCGGCCAGTATCCATTTTCGATTTATGTCCAGTTATTGGAAGACATGCTTGGCTTCGTACCAGTAAAAGCGACTCCACCGACTCTCGAGGGGTTGTTGCAAACATATGGTTTTTTAGCCACTGCGGAAGTAGCAATGGTTTTGGATTTGAGTAGCGAAGAAGCAGAAAAAAAGCTAAAGACACTCATGTTACAGCAAAAAGTAGAAGCTGTCCCTTATGAATACGGGACTTTTTGGAAATGGTTAATGTAAGGGTACAGCCTAGGCAGGGTCCTTTCTTTTTCGTCCAAAACACCAAAAGGCTGTCCGCTTATAAAGCAGACAGCCTTCCTATTAATCGAAGAGAATGTGAGTTGCAACACTTCTATTCTACTGAAAAAAACAAGCAGAAGCAACAAGAAATTTAATTGACAAGTTTGTACAATGAACCACACATAGTTTCCATTCCTAGGCATATGTTATACAAACACGCTTCTGGCATATACGAAAACATCGTTATCGCCGTATCCTATTTTGTGTAAAAAGGGTGTGGAGATTCGAAATGAAACGGAAACTATTGCTTCGCATTGCGCTCGTCCTCATTGCCTTTTATTTGTATATTCTTGGGCTGCTGCACCTTTTTCCAATTTGGGTAGCCGTTCCGCTATTATTCATCGCGCTTTTTTGCTTATTCCGGCCGTTAAAAAAGAAACCGCGTTTTAAAGGATACCGCCCTCGTTAACAAAGAATTGTTTAAACAACTAACCGCATCACTTTCTTTCAATGCATTTTTGTCCCTATATGCTGGCCTCTTTTCCTTGCTTCGTTTCGGCTTCACCAGCATGCTTATGGTGTGCTAACAACCATTCATGCCAGCAACGGAGAAAATGCTGTTCTTTTTCCTTTCCGCTACAAGAAAGGATTTCCTCATCGCTTTTTATAAAAGTGGCAGGAGCGATCTTTTTCAACAAACCAAATACTTCAAGCAAAGCTAGATATTCGCGGGCTAGGTGGGAAGTGACTTTTTTCGGGTTGCAGTAAGGTTTGAAAGGGTGGCGGAACTGCCGCAAACAAGACGACAATAACACAGCGATTTGGGTAAGCGTACGTGGAGCACTATTAAAAGCATGACACAAATAAGCATGAATAAACGATGTCTGCCATAGAAACGGGGAAACTTGGAGATAGCGTTGAGTTGGCAAGGGCCAGCCAGCAGTAAGCGGAATATCGGTTAGTTGAAACGTTCCAAGCAAGTGCACGAACAATCGATTGCGGTGAACGTTGTTTTTGACTTGCTGGCGATAGGCAGACAAGCTATCTGTATAACAAACAGACAGTGGCGGGGGGTGGCGCAAATCGCTTAATGTTAAACGTTCGAGAGCAATAAACGATGGGGTAGCAAGTGCTAAGGAAGGGAGAACAGCCACTACATGACGGAGCAAACATACTTGTTCAGTATGAGCGTCTAAATAAATAAAAAATGGTTCCCTTTTGGCATATTGGAGCCCATACCATTCAAATTGGTGGATTTGGAACATTTGCCGCCGCTTCCGTTTTAAACGGTTTCCTCCGAAAATCCAAACTGGGGAAATGCCTTGGCGTGCGTACAAAGTATTGCGTTCATATAACGTTTTGGCGGAAAGGGTAGCACATTGGAATTCCAGTGCAAGCGGCGAGGAAGCTTCAATGTAAACATCCGGTCGTTGCTTTGACTCCCTTAAATACGTTTCCAATTGTGTTGCTTTGTTCTGCTTGGCCGCCCAGTGAAACAGCAATTGTTTTCCACGTACATGCTCATCCGACTCCCCTTCCCCTCCAGATGGGCACTGCTCACTTTTTTGGTGGGCAAAATGCCAACGTCTTTTTGTTCCAAGTCGCATCCTTACTTGTTGGTTGCAAATTGGACAACGAAAACGCCCTGCTTTTTGTAAGTACCGCCATTCTGAATAACTGCGCTTATCGGTAAAACGAATAAGGCGATCGTTTTCATCTAAAGCTTGAAGCAATGACCACACTCCTTTCTTCTTTTTTTATTTAAACCAATCTTACGTTTATCCTTTTTTTGCGCAAAAAAAAGAGCCTATTATGGCTCTTATAGACGGTAACAAACGCTCGCTAACGTCGTTGGCGTAAATCCCTTGCCTTCACTCTCTCGGCTAACAAGCGTATTCTAGCAGCCTGAACGGACTTAGGAAAAAGTTGAATAGAGCTTCGCTAAAGCGGTCTCTGGCATAATGACTTTGCCATACTCCTGAAGCCTGTGAATCGTTAATTCTGATTCATAGCCATACTCAAGCATCCTGCTCAACAAATTGTCTTGTTCATCCTCTGTATAAAGATCGTTCGTGAATTGGACATGCAAGAAATAACGGCCTTCGTAGTGGTACAGTGTATTAAGCACTCGCTCAGGGCGAACAGCTTTGCTTAAAGAGATTACATCTTCGAGCTCTTTAAAACCAATAATCAGCTCGAGACTATCTAGCTCGTTCTCTTCAAGCGTGTGGACTGGAACATCTTCCTGCTCGTCTGTTTCCATGTCCTCTTTCACAGGAATTTCTAATTTTACATTGCCATCTGACAATTGCCCACGTGTAACGAGAATTTCCAACCCTTTATCATGGGCATGAACTTGAATCCAGAGCGGGCCATCTAGTTCAAATTCATCCCTGTCGCTTGCTTCGTGCATCATATCATAAAAAAGTTCTTCACCACGTTCACGGTTATACCAAATTTCTTCACGCTCAAAACCACGTGCTTCAATATCCTTATACGTGATGAAAAACCGAATAGTTGAGTCATTTACTCGTTCGATTTCCATACTCGCTCCCCCTCCTGTAATCTTAACATTAGGTAGCCTTTATCAAGGAAACAGTGAGCTTGCCTTCCTTGTTCCTATTGTATGATAACTAGCCGAAAAATGGAATCCATCTGCTTTCTGACGGGTGCAAACGTATTTTGTTAGTTCTTTATTCTCTCGCATGCCGTGGTCAATGTCAAGAAAAATAAAACCTTCTACAGAGGTTTCTGTAGAAGGTTCGTATTAATTTACTAAGCGCTGTGCTTCCTGCAATTGGAATGTCCGCACTTTTCTTGGTAGAAAACGGCGAATTTCAGCGTCGTTGTATCCTACTTGTAAACGTTTTTCATCGAAGATAATCGGACGGCGAAGCAGACCAGGATTGTCGCTAATAATTGTAAACAATTTTTGTAAAGGCAATGATTCAAGTTCTACGTCCAGTTCTTGGAAAACTTTAGAACGTGTTGAAATAATTTCATCTGTGCCATCTTCTGTCATGCGCACAACCTGTTTTACTTCTTCAACAGAGAGTGGAGATGCAAAGATATTACGCTCTTCAAAAGGAATATCATGCTCTTCCAACCATGCTTTCGCTTTTCTACAAGATGTACAACTAGGGGATGTAAGTAGTGTGACCATCTTATTGAACCTCTCCTTTAATCAAAGTGTGACAAGTGTATCCGTTATCGTTCGCTTCATCACCATTTTATTATACAAGTTTGTTCAACTGTTGTATAGAGTCGTTGCAAAAAACTTATACAAAGATTGAACAAAAACTATGGGAAATCCTCTTATTAATGCACACTTCCCGACATTGCCTAACCATAAACCTATTTTCAGAAAAAAATCCGCCAGTACGGCGTACGGCGGATTACGCAATGCTTTTTTTCGATTGGGGATAAGGATATTCCTGCGGACGACGGTTTTTCAAATTGTCTAGCTGCTTTTTAAAAGCATCTTTCCACGCTAGGCGCTTTCGTTTTTGTTTAGCTTTCTTTTTTTGTTTCATAGCGCTTCGCCCTCCCGTTTTTTTTGTCAGGAGCCTACTGTTCACCGTCTTAATCATTTAATGTTAATACTTCATCAACTGCTTCATAGGATTCTCCATACAACGTTTTATCTTTATACGTATGGATGTTCTCATACGTGTGCTTCATTTTCTCATATATACTATTCTCATCTTCATTCTCTGGTGACCAATAAAGGATTTCTAATTCCGTCACTTTATTTGTCGCAAGAGAACGACGACGATAGCCAATTGATTTGGCATGTTTAAACCCTTCACGACTATAAAAGCGCTGTCGCTTTTGCGTATCCGTGTCTCTATAATCGATAGGCTCCACTTCAAGTATAATCGGTTTTTGCTTTTTTTTCAATCGCTCTAATAGCTTTTTCCCCAGTCCTTCTCCTCTAGCCTGCTTTGCCACAAACAAGTAATCGACAAAGATAAAGTCATCGGTCTCGACGTACATCATCACATGGTTATCGCTCTCTTCCTTATGATAAATGTCTCCCTTTTCTTTTAATAACAGTTCCATATGCTGTTTTGACTTCATTTCCTCAACAGGAAAATATTCAGCAAGCTTCTCATACCAAGTTGCCATTTTCATGCCTCCATTTCTTCGTTTTTTACATACTCATTTATATAGCCATTTTCATCTTTGTCCTAAACCCATCATTTAGTTTGCCCTATTGGCCCAAAAAAAAAGCAGCTGAAGCTGCTTTTACGGATTGTCGTAATCGACCCCTTGAGTGTAAGTGTTGCCTGCATTCCACAATAAAAATTCGTTAATGTCATTTTCATACAAAGCACGGATTTGCGCTTCTACTTCCTCTTTTCCGTACTGTAAGTAATTGCCCGACCCTAAGTAGCTAGCAGTAAAGTCTTGAATCCATGGCCGCGACACTGGCTTCTTATCTTCTAGCTGCTCTAAAAGCCCGTTTTCCAATTTGGCATAGCCATCTGTTAGCTCATAAGGGTACAAGTCAGGCTTGTCCAATCCTTCAAAAGACGTCCAATGGCTTGGATAAATCATCGAAGAAATGACATCGACATTCTCCGATATTTTCAAGAAGTTTTGCCCAATTCCCGGCGCCTCAGGCACGGTTGCGGCATAGCCGAAAATATCAACGGATACATCTACATGGTAGACGCTAAGTTTTTCTCGGGCGTATGCGACAAAATCGGTGACTGCGTTTACACGGCGTTGCACATTGTCAATTTCGTCATCTCCGTATTTTCCTGTCTCATATTCCAGCGTTTCATCACGGTTTTCAAATCCTTCTGGAAAACGGACATAATCAAACTGGATTTCTCGGAACCCCATTTGTGCTGCTTCCTCGGCAATGCCGACATTATACTCCCATACTTCCTCTAAAAATGGATTGACAAATGCTTCTTTCCTGCCATTTTTCCAGACGGAGCCGTTTTCTTTAAACGAAAGCTCTGGTTTCATTTCAGCTAAAGTCGTATCTTTAAAAACAACAATTCGGGCAATTGGATAAATCTCGTTTTCTTCAAGAACATTCATCATTTCCTCAGGGTCGTTTATGTATTTCTTTGCAATGTTGTAATAAGGCGAACTCTCGTCAGGCATATATGTAATATTGCCATGATCATCTTTAATGTCGATGACCATCGCATTAAGCCCTGTTTCACCGACGAAATCAACAAGCGAGTGAAAGCGCTCTCCTCCTGCAGAGTGACCAGACACATAAATTCCCCTCACTCCGTCTTCTGGATAATTGAACGTGTACCCTGACTGATTGGCAAAGCGCGTTGAGAGCTTCGGGGTTTCAAACAGCGTTTGGCCAACAAGCTTATGGCCATGTACAAGCATCCCGTTACCCGATGTCGCTTCAACACTTCCCCCGTTAACACCAACTAGCAATGAAGCAGATAACAGAGCAGAGCAGCCGACTTTCATCCATTTACACACACATACACTCCCTTTCATCCTTAATCCTCATCATGGGCATCCCAATCATCTGGAATCTCCTCTTCTTCTTTCATATACTGCCTGTGCCTTTTTTCCAGCTGTTCTTTAAGCTTTTCAAACTGTGTTTTGTTAAAAAGCCACGTTTCTCCGTCATAAACGCCACGTATATTTCCAAGATGAGCTTGTTCCATTAAATAAGACTGAGTAACGCCAAGATAAGAAGCCAATTCTTGTAGCGAAATATACACAGCCTCTCCCTCCCTCGCCCAATAAAGGATGACATCGTTCAGGCATTTCCCCTATCGGAAATTGTCCCTTTTGCTTGCTACATACCCTATTTGCTCGAAGAAAAAACAATCTGGTCAACTGCCCAGATCGTTTTTAAATGCCTACTGGCAAAATAAATAAAAATACAAGAAAGAAATGTGAGACAGAGCCTGCCAACACAAACAAATGCCAAATCGCATGGTGATACAAAAATCCACGCCAGACATAAAAAATCGTCCCAGCGGTGTAAAAAAGCCCACCAAGCACCAACAGCCATATGCCTCCACTAGGCAGGGTTGACATAATCGGACCCATTGCAAACACGGCAATCCAGCCCATTGCGACATACATGATCGTCGACAACACTAAAAATTTCTTTACGTAAAAGACTTTAAAGATAATGCCGACAACGGCAATACCCCAGACAATCCCAAATAATGTCCAGCCTAGTGCACCACCGACTAAAATAAATAAAATCGGCGTGTACGTACCTGCGATAAACAAGTAAATAGCGGCATGATCAAAAATTTCAAATACGTCTTTTGCCTTGCCTGGCTTAAAACTATGGACAAGTGTCGAAGATAAATATAGGAGCACCATACTTGTGCCATAAATCGTAAAACTAACGATATGCCAAGCAGTACCGTGCATGCTAGAGTAAACAATTAAAAGCACGAGCGCCAAGATGCTCAAAAGCGCACCAAAACCATGCGTGAGCGCATTGACCAGTTCTTCACGTCTCGAGAAAACGTGGGTATTTGCCAAATAACTTCCCCCTTTACAACGGTTGGCATTCATTATAGCATAGATTATTAAAAAAATGTGTGGATGGAAGGAGAATGATGATGAGAGAAGTAACACTAGTTGCTCTTTACGACCACCACATCGCCCAAAAGTATTTGCAACGCTCTGGCATGGCTCATGCGATTCGCTGTGCTTACCACGCCTGTGCGTTAGCGGTGAATGAAAACGTCAACCCCGACTTGGCCGCAAAAGCAGCATTTTTACACGATATCGGGCATTATACTTGGTACAAAAACGGCAAATGGGACTACTCGCTTTATAAAGCCTATGATATTCATGCCATTAAAGGCGCTGAACGTGCCCATAAATTATTAATCCGTCTTGGGGAACACCCCCGTCATGCAAAAGAAATCGCATTGGCCATTTTGCTGCATACAGACTCTTACTTGCCTAACGGAGAGCTTGCCCTCAGCCCGTTGCAAGCGGTGGTCGCAAAAGCAGATGAACTTGATGAAGAGCCAAAAGGCAGCCATCATTACCGAACGATTGAGGAAAAAACGGCACGGCAGTTATTGGCGGAACTTGATAGCCAAATTGACGGCTTTTTACAGGCCGGCGCCAGCAACAGAAAATGGCGGTAGCTCGGTTAGCATCCCTTCATCCATCGCCCCGTTAATGCGTCGGACAATTCTTCCTTCCCTATCGACAATAAGCGTCGTTGGTATACCGAAAATTTGATACTGTTTTTGGATGTCCCCCTCTTTATCTAACAGGGGGTCAAACGGCGCGTTAAAATGAGTTAAAAATGCCTTGACTTCTTGTGTGCTTGTCTCTTCGCTCGTCAAATTGACGGCGACAAAATGATCGCCTTGCTGTCTTAGTCGCTTTTCCGCTTCTACGATCAATGGCATTTCCTCTTGGCACGGGTAACACCATGTTGCAAAAAAGTGGACCATTGTATACGAATGGGCTTCCTTTTTTGGATCAAATTCTCCAATGCCTCCAGATAAAGTCGGCAACGCAAAGGTAGGAGCTGCTTTCCCTTCATGGACCCCTTCTTCCATTGCATGTACAATGGCTTCCACGTGCCGAAAGATCGATTCTGTTTTAAAATGGAACCATCCTACTGCCAGAATCGCTGCTACTAGGATGAAAAACAAGATGGACCGTCTGATGGAACGGATCATACCACTAAAACGCCCTTTCTTGGAGGATGATTAGGAGTGTCTTTCGATGAACAAGTATCAACTTTGCCAAGCTGTTGCCTGCCTCGCTTTATTGGTGTTCGTCTTTTTTTTGCAAGACGTCCCTTTTTCGCTTTTATGGTTTATCTTGCTCGTGGCACTCAACCTCGGCTTGCTACTATATAAACGTTTTCAAGGACGAACCCATTAACCCACCTGCCTCTGTAAAAAATAGGGTTCGTTCTAGTGTATGTCCCTCTTCCCCCTCTTTATGCATGGCCTTTACCTTATTTAGATGGAAGAGTTGTGTTTGCTTGCATTTTGATTTACGATGGAGAAGAGTGACAAAACAGGAGTTGAACGTATGCAAACCGTTTTTTCTGGAATTCAACCGAGCGGCACGTTGACGCTTGGCAACTATTTAGGGGCATTGAAACACTTTGCCGACATGCAAAATGACTATGATTGCTTCTTTTGTATTGTGGACCAGCATGCGATAACGGTACCACAAGAGCGTTTGAAACTACGCGAAAACATCCGCAGCCTCGCCGCCCTTTACATCGCATCAGGAATCGACCCAAACAAGTCGACATTGTTTATCCAGTCGGAAGTGCCAGCCCATGCCCAGCTAGGCTGGATGATGCAATGTGTTTCCTATATTGGCGAATTGGAACGCATGACCCAATTTAAAGACAAATCCAGCGGTAAAGAGGCCGTTTCGGCTGCGCTGTTAACGTATCCGCCACTTATGGCCGCAGACATTCTTCTTTATCAAACGGACATTGTGCCCGTTGGCGAAGACCAAAAGCAGCATTTGGAATTAACCCGCAATTTGGCGGAGCGCTTTAACGCTAAGTACAATGATATTTTTACTGTTCCTGACGTGCGCATCCCGAAAGTCGGCGCAAGAATTATGTCTTTAAATGACCCTCATAAAAAAATGAGCAAATCAAATCCCAATGCGAAAAGCTATATTTCCATGCTTGACGAGCCAAAGACGATTGCAAAGAAAATTAAAAGCGCCGTCACCGATTCAGAAGGTACCATTCGTTTTGATCGTGAAGAAAAGCCAGCGGTCTCTAACTTGCTTTCGATTTTTTCTCTTTGCTCTGGCAAATCGGTCACAGAGCTTGAACAACTGTATGAAGGCTCCGGCTACGGCCCTTTTAAAGCCGACCTTGCCGACGCAGTCATTGAAGCGCTGCAACCAGTGCAAACACGTTACTATGAGTTGATTGAATCAGCCGAACTTGATGCGATATTGGACAAAGGTGCAGACAAAGCGAACCGCAAAGCACAAAAAACGCTCATAAAAGCAGAGCGTGCGATGGGCTTAGGCAGAAAGAGAAGATAACCTGATAAAACATAAGCATTTTATGTCCTAACGTTAAAACGACGTAGCCGTGTGCTACGTCGTTTCCGTTTAAGTAATGATAATTTGTTTCTTAATAGCCATTTGTTTTCTTGTACACTTTCCCAACAAAAAAGGAAAGTCCAAGCGTGCCGACTAACAAAACAACCGTTAAAATTTTCATAATCAAATACGCAAATGAGTCCATTGTCTCCATCCATCCGTGCCTCCTTTTGTCGCTTCCATTATAAAAGAAAGCGCATACGATGTAAATAGAAAAACGACGCGTTAAAGCAGGCCCCTTGCTTTAACGCGCTAACATTACTTCACCCGCTCTGGATGCTCCAACTCCCATAATTTCTCGAAAAAGGAATGGCCTTTAACCATCGCTTCACATAGTTTGTAATGGCGTTGGCTCCAACCTGCACGGACACCGTTTAGCAATTGTTCCCACACTTCTGTACGGCCTTTTTGCTGAAGCTTTTTGTATGTCAGAGGGTCCCACTCTGTACACCAATATTTTATTTCCGCATCTGAGCCTGTTGTCTGCAATTGATCAAGCACCATCAGCAACAGTTGCTTCAGCTGCCTTTCCTTGCGGGTCAGTCCCGCTAACTCAGCAGGACTCGGGGAAAGCAAATGGTAGTCTTTTGCAGGCAGAGGGATTTCTAATTGGAAATAAGGAACGTCTTGTTCAGTTAATGTCTCAAACACCACTTGTTCTTGGCGTGGCGTTAACCGGCTCTTTCTAATGGGCGTTTTGTATCCCATTGTGTCTACTGCAATAATCCGTTTCCCATCCGTAGCAATAAAACAATAATCGAGTTGGATGCGTGACATATTTTTACGCAAATAGCTCTTTTGAAACACTTCTTTGAGCAATTCCATTGGCAAATCAAGAAGCTGGTCCTCTATGTAGTCCATTAGCTTCTCGTCCACTTTTAACAATTTTACTTGATCGAGCACTTCTATGCGGTCTTCACTTCTCCATTCATGGAACGGGCACACATTGTATCCATTCTCCTCGCCTTCAAACCAATTTACCCATACATCTCTCATCATGACCATCTGAATCGATCCTCCTCACTAGTATGCTCTTTGGAGTCAGTATGGTCACGAGGGGCAAATCTTAAACACCGTTTTCATGTTTCCGTGCCAATGCGCAGCACTGACTCAGCATCCTCATCCAGAAACGCTAACGTATCTTTCCTAGAACGTTCAGCCGCTGCTTTACAAAGCTTGAAACCGTAATAATAGCCTAGCATAGCCGGAATGCCTGCCCGGTCGTCGCCATAGAGAAAGGGCTTGTAATGGCTTCTTCCTTTTCTTAATAAATTCGGTTCCAAATAGCGGACAAACCATTCTTCTTGCCAATGCCCGTCATACTTCTTCGTCCACGGTGCCACATATGCTTCGCCGACCTCTTCTATTACAGCTAATTCAGCTAGTCCTTCCATCACCATTGATTCTAATAACGTAATAGACGACTCGGTTTCCTGTGTGCGCCATAATCGGCAAACATGATGGTATTCATGGGTGACTAATGCTTTTAAATCGTTCTCCTCAATGTCACCTGAAATAAAAAGAACGATGCCATCAGGAAAGCCGAGCCCCATTTTCCCTCCTAGTTCTGCCTGAAGCCGTTTATGTTCTTCATTTGCTGGCAACAAGAAAACGGGCACATTGGGCCCCTGCCATTTTTGTTTCAACGCATTAAATTGTTCGCCAGCTACAGTCCAGCAGTCTGAGTGCAAAAATTGCCTTAAGCGGCTTTTCCTCGTTTTGGGCAAAAATAAACCGATTTTTTGTAAATAAGTGGCCAACTGCTGATCTGTCGAATAGGCGAAAAGCGATTGAAGTGGCTGGATAAATAGTTGCCTATACCTTGCTTGGACCGATTGCTCCTCGTAATGGTCCACATATAGCTCAATCCATCTGTTTGTCTTGACGATTCCCACACTCTCACATCCTTCAAAACAGAGTTACACTTGACTTTGCTTAGCGCCAAATCCAAAATGAAAGGCAGAGGTGACTGACAATGAATGATCCTTTGCTTACTTTCGAAAAAGCAAAACAGCTAAAACAACAATTAACGGAATTTATGATGATGTATAAATTTGCTTTAGACGAAATGGAAACAAGAATTTCCATTTTGCAAGAAGAATTCGAACTAATGCATGATTATAGTCCAATTGAACATGTAAAAACACGATTGAAATCGCCGGAAAGCATTTTTGAAAAAGCGAGGCGCAAAAATATTCCTTTCCATTTGCATGTCTTAAAAAATTCCATCCAAGACATTGCTGGAATCCGTATTACTTGTTCGTTTCTCTCTGATATTTACCGGCTCGAGGAAATGTTGAGAAAACAAAGCGATATGCACGTAGTCACTGTAAAGGACTATATTAAAAAGCCTAAGGAAAACGGCTACCGTAGCCTCCATATGATTGTAAAAGTCCCTGTCTATACTTCCGCACGCAAAGAAGAAGTATTTGTAGAAATCCAAATCCGTACCATTGCGATGGATTTCTGGGCCAGCCTCGAACATAAGATCTTTTATAAATACAATCAGAATGTACCAAAACAGCTCATTTCAGAATTAACTGAAGCCGCCCACTCAGCTGCTGCACTCGATGAAAAAATGGAACATATCCATCATGAAATGAGTGCTGTCAAGCAGAAGCAAGCGGCACAGCCAAGCGAAAGCGAACAATTGCAATTAAACAGCCACACATTCGCCATTCCTCGAAAATTGCTAGAAAGCCTGCAAAAACTACCTGATGATTTGTCAGGCGTGTGAACAAATCTTTTCCTACATGTATACGTTCGCTCAAGTGTTCTATTCTTGATTATCCGTTTCAGCCGTGCTACGCTTCATCTATTGAAGTAAGCTCAACCCGCAAAGGAGATCCTTATGACAACGGATGAATTAACAAAAAGCTTAGAGGCTTTTACCCACTTCACTCGTGCAGAATGGGCACAGCTAAATGACGGGCATAGCGCTCCTCTCACGGAAAAAGAGCGGAAAAACCTCGAAGGGATTTATGAAACGATATCTGAGGCAGAAGTGAACGATGTATACATGCCTTTATCTGAATTACTTTATAAACGAATGGTCCATAATGTTAGGCTTCATGACGATTTAAATCGCTTTTTAAAGCGGGAACGGAAGCGGGTGCCCTTTGTCATTGGCATAGCCGGGAGCGTTGCAGTCGGAAAAAGCACAACCGCAAGGCTGATTCAAGCATTGGCCTCAAGATGGCCCGGCTCTCCGAAAGTGGAGCTTGTCACAACAGACGGCTTTCTATATCCAAATGAAGTGCTGGAAGAACGAGGCCTCATGAAACGGAAAGGCTTTCCAGAAAGTTACGATATCCGCAGCCTGCTTACTTTTTTGACAGACTTAAAAGCAGGCACGCCTATCGTAAAAGCACCTATGTATTCTCACTTGACTTATAACATTGAAAAAGATCATATCCAAACGTTGATAGAACCGGATGTCGTCATTGTCGAAGGCATTAATGTCCTACAAGTAAACCGAAAAGGCAAGCGCATGCCCCATGTGTTTGTCTCTGATTTTTTTGATTTCAGCATTTATGTCGATGCAGAGGAAAAAGACATATTATCTTGGTATATCGAGCGCTTTCAACTGCTCCGTAACACAGCATTCCAAAAGCCCGAGTCGTATTTTCACCGCTACCGCGACTTAACGGATGAAGAAGCGGTTGCAATGGCGGAATCGATTTGGCATACCATTAATGGCGTTAATTTAGAAAAGAACATTAAGCCAACACGCCTTCGCGCAGATTTGATCTTAACAAAAGGCGCTCACCACCGCGTTGAGCAAGTCCAATTGCGAAAATAAACGCCTTATATTAACTTGCTGAAACAAAAAAACTCCGCTGCTCTTTAGCAACGGAGTTTTTTTGGAGTGTTACCCTTTAAACAATTGCACGAACATTTTGCCGTAAGGACCGCCGTCAACTACGCCAATGCCTACTTCTGTGTAATTGCTGTTCAAAATGTTTTCACGGTGTCCTTGTGAATTCATAAGAGCATTGTGTGCTGCGTCTACTGTTTGGTTTCCAGCCAAGTTTTCGCCAGCTGTATTATAAGAAATACCAAACTGCTTCATCATGTCAAATGGAGAACCGTACGTAGGTGAATTATGGTCAAAATAGTTGTTGTCGATCATGTCTTGCGCTTTAACACGAGCTACTTCGGTTAGCTTTTGGTCGACTTTTAGAGGTTGAAGCCCTGCTTTTTCACGCTCTTGGTTAACAAGGTCAACCATTTGCTGTTCTTCTTGAGTCACATCACCAGATGCATCGGTTTCCTCTTGTTGTGGCTCTTCTTCTACCGTTTCTTGTTCTTCAGGTGTGTTAGTTGGCTCGCCTGCTTCTACTTCTGGTGCCTCAGGCTGTGCTTCTTCTTCAGGAGCAGGGGCTGGCGCTTCTTCTTTATTGATAAGATCCGTAACAAAATCTAAATCTTCCAAATTCACATTCGACCAATCGATGTTGCCAAATTGCTCTTTTAGCTCATTTAGGTCGACTTTCACGCAATCACCGCTAGCTGTGTAGACGTAAGGCCCTTTCACTTGAACTTTATATTGGCCTGCAGCATCGGCTTGGTTAGAAAAGCCTGCTCCTACGATGGCAGCGGCAGCTAATGTAGAGATAACTAATTTCTTCATGAATATCCTCCTAATCGTTGCGTACTGTGTATTCGTATCCCTGTTCGCCAGATACACACACATCCTAGCATACAAAAAGAATCGGATTCTATGGTAAAAGATTCATATAGTGGCATCTTGAAACGTTTTGTAATAGAACAATTAGCCCGGCCATTAACGGCTTGATCGCCGCCATATTTCAAAAAAGCAACTGGAAATTCTCCTCAACTGTTACACAACTGTAAAACGAGGCTCTAATTGTAACCATTGCGTAACAAATTGGCTTCAGCGTTGCCACGATCCCATTTGCTGTCTTTTGTGCGAAGCTTGGAAAACATTTTCAGCTCTTTTTTGATGAGAATCTGTTACAGTGTTAACGTGCAACCTTTGTGCACACTAGATTTACTTGATAGGAGTTGTATAGGTTTATGATCAAAAAACTTATATTCCTCATTTTTGGCTCAATTGGATTGTCTTTTGCTATGCTTGAAATTGCCGATGCAAAACAACTTACACACCCAGTTCAGCCAGGTGAGACCATATATACACTAAGCGAACGGTATGGCGTCCCAGAAGCAGCGATAATGAAAGTCAACGATCTTTCTGATTCTGCGATTGAAGCTGGCGAGACGCTAACGATCCCTGCAGCTGTTTCTGCTGCGGAGAGAGAGCTTTTAGCTAAACTAGTCAGCGCTGAAGCAAAAGGCGAACCGTATGCAGGGAAAGTCGCGGTAGCGACTGTCGTGCTAAACCGAGTGGACAATGAAAATTATCCAGATACTGTGCGCGATGTGATTTATGAAGTGACACCATCAGGCCATTATGCCTTTTCCCCTGTCTTGGATGGCGCCATTAACAATGAGCCTGATGACGAGTCAAGACGAGCTGTGACAGAAGCCCTCGCGTTTCGGGGCCAAGGTCAACAATCGCTTTATTTCTATAACCCGAAAACAGCAACAAGCGGTTGGGTAGCGACTCGGGAGCAAACACTCGTTATCGGCGACCATATTTTTGCCAAGTAACGCCTTAGACAATAACCGAATAAATGAAACTTACACAATGTCTAAGTTTCTTTAGACAAACAGATAGAAAGCGCTTGTCAGCCACGGCAAACAACGAAGGATGTGCGAGCGTTTGACTACAGTTTGAAAGCTCATGCCATTTATGGTGGCATGGGCTTTTTTTGCGCTTGCTGTGCTATGGTTGATTCAAACAGCGTATAACAGGGAATAACAGTTATAAAGGAGTGGTCTGTATGGAAAAAGGGCTTCGCCTGGATCGTGTGACGGCTCTTGATATAAATAGAGGCGTCCAACCAAACTATGCAGCAGTAGTAGCACCGCTTGAGCGGGTCGTATCAACTGAAAAAACAACAAGCGATACGTCTGCAAATAGCCTGCTCGCTTACGGCCACGCGTTACGTTATACAAAAGCGCCAGAAATGCGGCCCGTAGCTAAAAAAGCGGAAGAGCGTGTGAGCGACTGGGTATTCTCTCTATCTTGCCATTTCAAAACAGCTCGTTTTTATCATCGTCTGAACGATCAGTTAAGCAAACATGGGTTATTCTCGAAAACAGCGTCAACTGGAAGACCGTTTCTTACCACTGACGAGGCGGCCATTCTAGCCGACGCTTTCAAACAAGCTTCCCCCCCAACAAATATAAACCTAATGGCCGGCGGAGAAGGGCTGGCCATGGATTACTTCTGTTAAAAAGCAGCGTCTTAGCCCGCTGCTTTTTTGGTATACTACTAGAGAAGAGAAAAAAGCAAAAGGAGGCGGCTTATATGAAAGCAATTGTCAGCCTCAACCATCTTGATTTTCATGGCCTTGCTATTCTTGCAGCGGCCCAAAAAATTCATCCGGATGCCATTGTTGTGCTACCGCCTATTTACCAACATGCTGTCAAACGATTTTTGGACGACTATAAAACCGATTTTTCCTTTCAGCATGATGGCAAGCTTTCATGGAACGAAGTAGATGAAATTGTATATGTAGATTGGGAAGATGAAAAGCAGGAAAGCCTTTATCGCTCGTTGCCCGCTTCTGCTGTTGAGACGAATTTGTGGCGAACGATCAAAGCGACTAAAAGAGGCGTGCCGATCACTACCCTCATTTATGAGATGAAACGAAAACAAATTTCGGTAACAGCTATAGAAGCCACGCTTTTTGCTCTAGGTTTATATAACAGCACCCATCATTTAACGCTCCCTTCAACAACGGCTAGTGATGGCGATGCCTGTGCCTACTTACTTGAGAAAGGCGCTGATTTGCGCGTAGTCAACGACTATTTGCAACAAGCGCCACTGGCTGAAAAAATCGCTTCTGTAATGAGTAAGCCTGTTGTAACTGTACAAACATCGCAATTGGTTGATGAAGTGTGGCAAACGCTGCTTCGTTCAGGACATAGCGGTTTTCCCGTTGTCGATGAGACGGGGGCACTAGCAGGCGTTATTACGCGTATGGACCTCGCCAAGGCACGCCAGTTTGGCATGGGAGAAGCTCAAGTCACCGAAGTGATGAGCATGCCTAACATTACGCTTCGGGCAAACGATTCGATTGATGCCGCTTGTGCCCACCTTGCTTACAATCAAGTCGGCCGTCTCCCTGTCGTTGGCGACAACAACGAACCGATTGGCATTGTGACTCGAACAGACATCGTCCGTTCGCTTTACCCGAATAAGCATGCCGTTGTCCCTTCTGAGCTCGCGTCTTATTTTGGGAAGCAAACATGTTCCTTTCTGCAAAAGATTGGTGCTTTCGCCGACGAACTCCAAGTACCTGTCTATTTAGTTGGCGGCCTTGTGCGCGACTTTTTCTTAAAGCGCCCACATAAAGATATTGACTTAGTCGTTGAAGGGGATGGAATTGCCTTTGCCAAGCAACTGGCAACCGCATTTGGGGGAAGCGTGCGCAGCCATGAGTCATTTGGCACTGCTACGTGGGCCAACGAACAAGACATTGACATTGTGACGTGTAGAAAAGAGTTTTATTTGCAAAAAGGGGCATTGCCTACCGTGCGCCCGGCTTCGATTTACGAAGACCTAGCAAGGCGGGATTTCTCTATAAATGCGATGGCAATCCAAATCAATCGATCCTCATTCGGGAACGTGCTCGATGTGTTTCAGGGAAAACAAGCGCTTATCGACAAACACATTCGCATTCTCCATCCGCTCAGTTTCATAGAAGACCCGACCCGGCTTTTCCGCGCTGTCCGTTTTGGCCTGCGCCTAAACTTCAGCCTCTCCTCAGAGACGATACACCAAGCAACTAAAACAGGTGCTGCTCTGCACCACATTAGTGCTAAACGCTTACGGCAGGAACTTGATTTGCTAGCTAATGAAGGCGTGCTTTTTGAAGGCTTTCGCCAATTGGCTGACCTCCATGTCTGGACAACGTTGTTTGGTTCCCGTTTTTCCGAGCGAGCCTGGCGGCATATGGCCAACTTGCAGCAACATGGTTTGAATGATGGCATGTTCTTTTTACTGGCTGGCGCTGTTGATTGCACTCGTCTTGACGTCGCAAGTCGTTACGCTCTTACAAAGCAAGAGAAACGCTTGGTAGAAGAAACAAGCTTGCCCGTTTGGCAACAACTTGCGCCGACAGCCTCACTCGGAGAAGCACATCGCGACTTGGCGCGAATTTCAAGCGAAATCGTTCGCTTTTATAGCGAGGCCGAACTTCCGCTAAGCCCGCTCTTACGTCGTTATGCCGAAAAACGCACACAGTTTAAGCCGCTTTTGACAGGAGCTGATTTGCTCAAAGCGGGTTACCAACCAGGTCCTGCATTTACACAATGGTTGCTCGAAATCGAATGCCTACAACTTGACGGGCATATTGCTACAAAAGACCAAGCCCTTGCTTGGATTGCTGAGAAAACATAAACAAAGAGGCTGGTGATCACCAGCCTCTTTTACACTACAGACAAACGCTCGGATATGCTGCTTGTTTGCCTCACTTCTATACGCATGAACCCATTATCACTAAGCATCACTCGCCGGTCTAATCGGTGTTAGTTATTCAACCCATTTTTTAAATACGAGTGAGGCGTTGTGGCCGCCAAAGCCGAGTGAGTTGCTTAAAGCAACATGGACAGGTGCTTGTCTCGCTTCGTTTGGCACATAATCTAAGTCACACTCAGGGTCTGGCGTTTCCAAGTTAATCGTTGGCGGGATGATGTCTTCATCAATTGCCTTCACTGAGAAAATGGCTTCCACTGCTCCAGCCGCTCCAAGCAAGTGTCCTGTCATTGATTTTGTTGAACTTATTGCCAGTTTATAAGCATGCTCGCCAAACACGGTTTTTATCGCCTTTGTTTCATAAGGATCATTGAGCTCTGTGCTTGTTCCATGGGCATTAATGTAGCTAACCTCTTCAGGAGCTAGACCGGCGTCGTCAATCGCTGCCTGCATGCTGCGCGCTCCTCCTTCACCTTCGGGAGCAGGGCTGGTGACGTGGAAGGCGTCCCCTGTTGAGCCATAGCCGACAATTTCCGCATAAATGTGGGCACCTCGGGCTTTTGCAGACTCTAAGCTTTCCAAAATTAATATGCCTGCTCCTTCACCCATGACAAAGCCGCTGCGGTTGGCATCGAATGGCCTCGAAGCCGTTGCCGGATCATCGCTTGTTGTAATGGCTTTAGCTGATGAGAAACCAGCCACAGCCATATTGGTAATAGGCGCTTCACTTCCGCCTGTAATCATAACGTCCGCATTCCCTCGCTGTATCACTTTAAAGGCGTCCCCGATTGAATTTGTCCCTGATGCGCACGCCGTTACAGAGCACGAATTCGGGCCTTTTGCTCCTGTAAAGATCGATACTTGCCCGCTCGCCATATCTGGAATCATCATCGGCACGAAAAATGGGCTAACGCGGCGTTGACCCTTTTCTAAAAAGATACGGAATTGATTTTCATACGTTTCCATCCCGCCAATCCCAGAGCCAATCCAAACGCCAACGCGATCAGCATTTTCAGGTGTAATTTCTAGCCCTGCATCCGCTAATGCTTCTTGGGCTGAAACAACCGCAAACTGGGTAAAGCGATCCATTTTCCGAACTTCTTTGCGATCAATCGCAGCAGTTGGGTCAAAATCAGCAATTTCTGCCGCCACTTTCATCGGAAAAGCAGCAGCATCTATGCGGGTTAAATAGCCAATCCCCGACTTTCCTGCTTTTGCCTGCTCCCAAGATGTTTTTGCATCGAGCCCGAGCGGCGTAACCGCCCCAAGGCCTGTTACAACTACACGTCGTTTTTCCACTTTGTATCGCTCCTTTTTTCTTTCTACTTTTCCATCATTAGTCTTCGTTAGCGGCCCCAGCGAATCGCCAATGAGCCCCACACTAGGCCTGCGCCAAAGCCGACAAGTACAATGACATCTCCCTCTTTGATTTTTCCTTGTTCGATTTCTTCCACTAGCGCAATCGGAATCGAAGCAGCCGAAGTGTTTCCGTATTTGTTTACATTTACGGACATTTTCTCGCGTGGAAGTTCCAACCGTTCACGAGAGGCTTCCATTATGCGGATATTCGCTTGATGGGGGACAAGAAAGTCGACATCTTCTTTACCTAAGCCCGCTTTGCTTAACACGCGTAAAGAAGCATCCCCCATTTGCCGAACGGCGAATTTGAACACTTCGCGGCCATTCATTTCAAGAAAAGGGCCTTTTTTATTAATGTGCATGCCGCCTGAACCGTCTGCGCCAAGATCAAAAGCGAGAATGCCTTTGTCTTCTGCCACAGGTCCAACGATAGCGGCGCCAGCTCCATCGCCAAACAGGACGGCAGTGTTACGGTCTTCCATATTCACAAGTTTCGTAAGTTTTTCTACACCCACAACAAGCACATGCTTATAGGCGCCAGTTTCAATAAATTGCTGTGCCGTAGCCACGCCATAAATAAAACCTGCACAAGCTGCGCTAATATCCATTGCTGCTGCTTGCTTTGCACCAAGGCGGTCTTGGATCATTGTCGAGACCGTTGGAAAAACCATGTCAGGCGTTACCGTCGCCACCAAAATTAAATCAATCTCTTCTGCTGAAAGCTTCGCAGCTTTTAAGGCGCTAAGCGCCGATTCATAAGCCATTTCGGATGTTTCCACACCTTCAGCAAAACGCCTTTCTTCAATCCCAGTACGGCTTTTAATCCATTCGTCAGATGTATCTAAAAACTTTTCTAGATCATGATTTGTGACACGTTTCTCCGGCACATAACGACCGAGCCCTAAAATTCCTGCCTTTGGCATACGTCTA
This sequence comes from Shouchella rhizosphaerae, assembly GCF_900142675.1. Lineage (GTDB taxonomy): Bacteria > Bacillota > Bacilli > Bacillales > Bacillaceae_D > Shouchella > Shouchella rhizosphaerae. Next base: position 37,423 of record NZ_FRBS01000003.1, read on the forward strand.
CCCCTTCCTACTTTAAAAGACGTGTTTTTAAAATTAGTACCTGATCCTAATATTAGCAACCATTTTTGTTGCTGTCCAGAACGTTTTTGTCTAAATAATGCGCGAGAACGGGCGCATGCCGTCTCACGATTACGGCGAATGGCTATACACTAATATAAAATGAAAGGAACAGAAGGAGGCGTCACATATGCGCAATAGCGAGCAAGACTTCTTCTCAACCATGATGTTTGGCCCAAGGCCGCCAAGACAAAGCGAACCAATCGAACAAGAAGCAGAAATAGAAACAGCGGCAGAAACAGAGGGAGAAACGCCTGATGAGTTAGACAACGCAAGCCAGCTCGTTCAAGTCATTGCCCTTATCCAAGCAATCTCTCCTATTATTGAACAAGTCAAGCCTATCATTGGCGCGGCCAAAGAATTTTGGCAAAGTAAAAAAGAAACGAAAGATAGCGATTAGCTTTATGCCCCTTTTTTATCCATCAATGCTTAAACCATTGGTGGATCGTTTCTTCCCTACTTTCATTCTGTCGAATCAGGCCATTATTGGGATGACAGCAAGCGCACGGGCTTTGTATCAGCCTGCTTTGGTACTTCGTTCTGTCATGCTTGTAAACAAACCTGTGCCCTATTTTGCGCTTACTGGTTATCCTTTTTCATTCCTGCTCGTTTAACCCAAGTTCGTATGCTTCGTTCATCACATGAAGCAACAATGAAAGCAGCGGCTGCAATTCATCCATTGTTACTTCTATGCCTTTGCCTTCTAGCAATTTACGCGCTTCAGGTACATGCTTCATGGCGATTTCCATAAACTTCAAATTTCTTTCGTGTTGCTCCATTGAAATAACCCCTTTATATGTATTCTCTTTTAAGATAACTGAACGGTTGCTCGATGGCAAGGATGGACCGATTTGCTTTTCAAAGATGAAAGCAGGGCCGTTTCTTGCTATAATGGAAAAATCGATTTGGAAATGAGGTTGATTCATGAACCCAGCATTAAAAGAAGAAATTTTAGCAAGGCGTACCTTTGCGATTATCTCCCACCCCGATGCCGGAAAAACAACATTAACTGAAAAGTTGCTTCTTTTTGGCGGTGCCATACGGGAAGCAGGAACAGTGAAAGGGCGCAAAAATAGCAAACACGCAATGAGTGATTGGATGGAAATTGAAAAACAGCGTGGCATCTCGGTTACAAGCTCTGTGCTTGAATTCCAGTACAATGGCTTTCATGTCAATATTCTCGATACACCTGGCCACGAAGATTTTTCGGAAGATACGTACCGCACATTGACTGCTGCTGATTCTGCCGCAATGTTAATTGACGCTGCCAAAGGAGTTGAAGCACAGACGAAAAAGCTTTTTAAAGTCTGCCGCCTCCGCAATATTCCGATTTTCACGTTCATTAACAAACTTGACCGTCAAGGGCGTGATCCATTTGAATTAATGGAAGAACTAGAAAATCTCCTTGGCATTCGTTCATACCCAATGGGCTGGCCGATTGGCATGGGCCAATCATTTAAAGCTGTTTATGACCGTCACCAGCAAAAACTAGAATTATACAATCCTGACAATCCAAAGGCGATTGATACGATTCAACTAAGCGGGCCAGACGATCCGAAGTTGGATGAAGCAATTGGCGATGAACAACTGGTCCGTCAGTTCCGGGAAGAGCTAGAACTCCTTGATGTCGCTGGTGATGAATATGACAAAGAACGGATTGACAAAGGCGAACTGACACCTGTATTTTTCGGTTCGGCGATTTCAAGCTTCGGCGTTCAAACGTTTCTGGACCATTTTTTAAAGCTTTCTCCTGCGCCAGCTTCCCGGGAGAGCTCGATTGGGACGATTGACCCCCTTTCTCGGGAACATTTTTCCGGTTTTATTTTTAAAGTGCAAGCCAATATGAATGCTAAACACCGGGACCGCGTCGCATTTTTGCGGATCACTTCTGGTACATTTAAACGGGGAATGAACGTCAAGCATGTCCGGACCAACAAACCGCTAAAACTCTCGCAGCCAACACAATTTTTAGCGCAAAACCGCAGCATTGTTGATGAAGCGTATGCTGGCGACATTATCGGTTTATTTGACCCAGGTACATTTCGAATCGGCGACACGCTTGTTGATGGTGAATCGTTTGAGTTTAATGAAATGCCTCATTTCTCACCAGAGCACTTCGCAAGCATTACGGTGAAAGAAGCTTTAAAGCACAAATCATATGAGAAAGGCTTGCAACAATTAACGGAAGAGGGCGCGATCCAGTTATTTAAAACCTATAATAAGTACGTTGAACAACAAATTGTCGGCGTGGTTGGCGTACTCCAATTTGAAGTGCTTGAACACCGTCTCCACGCTGAATACAATGTCGATATCCAGATGGAACGGTTGCCGTTTTCTTTTGCCCGTTGGATCAGCGGCGGCGAAGAAGAGATGAAACGATTTAAAGAGAAACAGCGCAACCTCGTCACCGACAGAGAAGGCCGGATTGTTGCTTTGTTTGAGAATGAATTCCAAATGAGGACAGCGCAAGATAAATATCCAGGCCTCCATTTTTACGAAAACTCCTTTTACCAAGACAGTATGACCGAGTAAAACACGAAAAAACGGCAGTTGTGAAAAATGCAACTGCCGTTTTTCGTCATCTTTGTCACTGATTTGTGTTTGGATGCTTAGCTGCCATGCTCTTTGTTTCATCGTACATCGCTGCCAGTTTTTTTTGCCTTTGCCATTCTTCGTGGGCAAGTTGGTATTTTTTAATGCCCTCTGCTAAAGAAGTTCGTGGAAAAAAGCCTAATAGCTCATGGGCTTTTTGGTAATCAAGGCCATTGCTCTTCCCTGTTCGTTCAAACGGATTGGATGTGCCGCTACCTAAATGAATGGTATGCTGCCCGCTGTCAATTGCCATCGCTGCAGCTAACGCGCTTGTCACATCGTCAATATAAAGAAGATCATGCATGGATTCCGTTTTGCCTGTTTCATCCTCATAAGATACGAACTGTCTGCCTAGTTTTAAATGATAAGGCTGATGGAGCCCGTAAACAGTCGGTAAACGAATAATGACGGCGGCGCCCCCCGTTTCTGCACAAGTCACGCGAATGTTTTCTTCTTGCGCTAGCATCGCTTTCCCATATTCAGTCACAGGCTGTACCCGCCATTCGCCGCTATATTCGTAAACATCCGTCGTTGACAAAAACACAAATAAACAGTCAGGCTGGCACTTGCGCAAAACCGCTTCTAAAGCAGCCCGATTTTCATTATCGGCTGCATAAACCACCACATCTGCATCGCCAAAATCAACCTGTTCAATCTTTGTTTGCAAAAAGGTGAAATGGGCATTGCGGCCAAGCTCCATTTCTAAAGCAAGCTTTAACTCGCTACGATTTTCTAATGAATCAACCGCTGTAACCAACCAGCCTTCATCAAGCAACTTCTGCGCCAAATGAAAGCCAATAAACCCAAGCCCTCCTGCAATTTTGACATGCTTCACCGTCCTTATCTCCCCTTTCCTTGTTACTCGATTTCGTCATCATCCTCGAACTTTCAATGGAAAGAAGCAAAAAAGGAAGCCATTTGCTTGCTTAACTCTGCTGGGTTTTGTAAAGAAGCGAAAAAGTAATAGTCTGCATATTGGGCGCTTGAAAGGTTAGTCGGTTGTGCGGTTGCTTCAGAAAATAATTGATAAATACGCGTTGCCGCAAGTGGGCGGTTGCGATCGATTAAGCGCTGCTGTTGGTCAATAGCGCGCAAATATGCGACATCGATTTGTCCGTTTAGCTTGTATGCTGCTTTGACTTCCTTTAAAAAACGTTTGCCAGCCAATTCGTCTTTTTTAATCGCTTGAAAGGCCGCTTCTAATGACAACACTGGCTTGATTAAAGCTGCAGCCCTCACTTCAAGGGTTGCATCCGCTAGTAGTTGTTTGGCAATTAGGGCACTCGCCCCTTCAGCACAAATAAAAATCCGTTTATTCACCGTTTCTTGTTTTATGAAAAGGGAAATAACCTGCCTGGCATGAGCAACCGCTTTTGGCGAACCCCAATGTGCTTTTAGGCGGAAGGCAGTTAATACCGTGTAACCTTTTTCAATCAAGCTGTTTGCAAGCACACGTGCCTTTTCTTTATAAGGAGAGTCGTCGTCCGCCATCACAAACACTGCATACCCATTTGGACGCTCTGGCAAGCTATAACTGTACGTATACCCACTAAGGTCAATATAGCGAACATAGACGGGCATTCTTTATCTCTCCTGCTTTTATTCGTCGTTATTCTATTCTATGTGCAAGATGGGAAAAAAGATCAGGCTAAAAACAAGAAATCGCCTTTTCTATGAGAGGCAAAAGGACCAGTAATCGTACTGGTCCTTGAAGCATTGTGCGGTTAACGAATAAGGGCGGCCAAAATTGCTTTCTGTACATGAAGGCGGTTTTCTGCTTGGTCGTAAATGGCTGAATGGGAGCCATCAATGACGTCTGCGGTTACTTCTTCGCCTCGATGGGCAGGCAAGCAATGCAAGAACAGATAATCGTCTTTGGCTCCTTTTGCCAACTTATGATTAACTTGGTAAGGAGCTAGCGCTTCTGCTCTGCTCGTTTGCTCTTGCTCGTAGCCCATGCTTGCCCACACGTCCGTATAAAGAACATCAGCGTCTGCCACAGCTGCTTCAGGGTCATTTGTGCTCACCAGCTTGGCGCCTGTTTGCATAGCAGCTTCTTGCGCTTTAGCAAAAATCGCTTGATCGACTTCATAACCTTTCGGGCTAGCAACTGTGACATCCATGCCCGTTTTGGCGCCTACAGCAAGCAGGGAATGAGCAACATTGTTGCCGTCGCCAATATAGACAAGTTTCTTTCCAGCCAATGTGCCTTTATGCTCCATAATGGTCAATGCGTCTGCCAGCGCCTGACAAGGATGGAAAGCGTCCGTTAGAGCGTTAATAACCGGCACAGAAGAATGCTTTGCAAATTCCACAACTTTCTTGTGGGAATTCGTGCGGATCATAATCGCATCTACATAACGAGAAAGCACATTGGCCGTGTCTTTCACCGGCTCTCCTCTGCCGATTTGCAAATCGCGGCTGCTAAGAAAAAGGGCGTGCCCGCCTAATTGCGTCATTCCAACTTCAAAGGAAACGCGTGTACGTGTTGAAGCATTTTCAAAAATCATCCCAAGTGACTTACCAGCAAGAAGAGTGTGAGGCTCTCCTTTTTTCAAGGCTGCTTTTAACGCTTTAGCCTCTTCTAACAGCTGCGCTACTTCCGTTGGCGTAAAGTCAAGCAGCGTGAGCAAGTGTTTCCCTGTCAACTTTGTTTTTACCGTCTCCATATTAATTCGTCTCCCCTGCCATTTCCGTTTTTCGCAAGCGATGCCATTCCTGGATGGGCTTGCAGCTTTTTTTCGATTGCTCAAAATAAGCGAGCATGGCTGTGGCTGTCTCTTTTGCTGAGATCACGGTCAATTGTTTGGCCAGTGCTGCCATTCGCATATTTGCTCCGTCACGCTTACCAAGAGGCGGCACGCTGATTAACGCACACGCATGGGGGCTTTCTAGCCAATTGGCAAAATCGTCTTCTACTAACGTACACCCTACTTGTTCCAGTTTCTGCAAAATCTCAGAAAAATCGTGCTTATGCTCATCCGCAAGATCCACAAAAACCGATTTCTCTTCTCTTGGTTTATACAAAGAGATTGGTTCTTCAAAAGGAGCAAACACTTTGGCAAACGCTTCTTCTACACTTTTCCCAATCATGAGCAACTCTCCAGTCGACTTCATTTCCGCGCCAAGAAGTGGATCGAGCCCTGCTAGCTTACTGTATGAAAACACCGGTGCTTTTACGGCAACAAAATCGCCTTGTTTTTTCGGTGGAGCCAGCTCATTGATGGAACAGCCTAGCATAAGCTTCACTGCTTGTTCGACAAATGGCTCTCCGTAAATTTTGGCAAGAAGTGGTACTGTCCGTGAAGCCCGAGGATTGACTTCAATCACATAATATCGGTCGCCGGCAACAACAAACTGAATATTAAAGAGGCCACGAAAGTGAATGCCAGTCGCTATTTTTTTCGCCGCTTCTTCCAATTGCGCCAACATAGACGCCGATAAAGTATGGGGCGGTGTAACAGCGGTACTGTCGCCTGAATGGACACCTGCTTTTTCAACATGTTCAAACATGCCAGCTATTCGGATTGATTTGCCGTCGGTTAATACATCGACATCGATCTCGATCCCTTCAATAAAATGATCAATTAATAATGGAAACAACCCGCTGTACTCATGGTTTTGTAAATAAGAAGTCAGCTCATTTTCACTAGAAACAAGCGCCATCCCTTGCCCGCCAATCACATAAGAAGGGCGGAGAAGCACTGGGTAGCCCGTTGCCTTAGCCCGGCAGCAAGCGTCTTCCAAATCATTGGCTGTTTCGCCAGGAATATGGGGGACGCCAATGTTGTTCATAAATGCATAAAAACGTTGTCTGTCCTCAAGCATGTCAATCGTATCAGCAGATACGCCAAGCACAGGGAGGCCAGCTTCCTCTAGCTCCTGCACTAATTTAATCCCTGTTTGCCCGCCTAATGTAACAATGATGCCTTCTGGCTGTTCCAACGCGCAAACGGCGTATACATCTTCAAAAGAGAGTGGCTCAAAGTATAGTCTATCTGCGGTGGCATAATCAGTGCTTACCGTTTCAGGATTGTTGTTCATAATAATTGCTTCATAGCCTTGTTTGCGAACGGCTTTAGCGCCATGGACTGAACAATAATCAAACTCAATTCCTTGGCCGATGCGGATTGGCCCCGAGCCGATAATGAGCACTTTTTTTTGGGTACTCGGCATGGCTTCATTTTCTCCGTAATAACTTGAGTAAAAATAAGGAGTTGCTGCTTCAAATTCAGCAGCGCATGTGTCAACCATTTTATAAGCTGGCTTTATTCCCCAATCGATCCGTTTGGCTGTCACTTTTTCCTTTGGCGCCCCTAAGTAACAGGCGATCGTTTCATCCGAAAAACCAGCGATTTTTAACCGGTGCAGCGCTTCTTTTGAAAGGGATTCGAGCGATAGCTGCTTTGTTTCTTTTTCTAAGTGCACCAGCTTTTCGAACTTCTTCAAGAAAAACATATCTATGTTTGTTTTCTCATGGAGGTTGGCACACGTTTCACCGCGGCGCAAAAGTTCAAATAGCGCAAACAACCTAGCGTCATCTGCTTGGAGCACGTGCTGCCAAAGCTCCTTTTCCCCACTGCCGCTAAGCACCGGCATTTCCAAGCCGGCTACATCAATTTCCAAAGAGCGAATCGCTTTTTGGACAGCTGCTTCAAACGAACGTTCAATCGCCATCACTTCACCAGTTGCTTTCATTTGTGTACCAAGCTTGCGGTTAGCGGTAAAAAATTTATCAAATGGCCAGCGTGGGAATTTGACAATACAATAATCCAAGCTAGGTTCAAAACTGGCGTATGTATAGCCAGTCACCGGATTTTTCAATTCATGCAAATAGTAGCCAATTGACAGTTTTGCCGCCATCCGGGCGATTGGATAGCCAGTTGCTTTTGAAGCAAGCGCCGACGACCTGCTGACGCGAGGGTTGACTTCGATTAAATAGTAACGGTCGCTGTTCGGGTCAAGCGCAAATTGAATGTTGCATCCGCCAATGATTCCTAAGGCGCGGATAATTTTTAAGGACGCGGCACGCAGCATTTGATAGTCTTTATCGGTAAGGGTTTGCGATGGCGCCACAACAATGGAATCGCCTGTGTGAATGCCGACAGGATCAATGTTCTCCATATTACAAACTGTAATGCACGTGTCGTTTTCATCACGCATCACTTCATATTCAATTTCTTTAAAGCCAGCGATGCTTTTTTCAATTAAACATTGGCTTATCGGGCTTTGGGCGAGCCCATTTTCTATGATTGCTTTTAACTCTTTTTCACAATCGGCGATCCCGCCCCCTGCACCACCAAGCGTGTAAGCTGGACGGACAATGATCGGATAGCCAGCTTGTTCAGCAAAGCGTAGCGCTTCAGACGCACTATGGACAATTTCACTATCAGGCACCGGCTCGTTTAATTGATGCATTAAAGCCCGAAATTGCTCACGGTCTTCCCCTTTTTGGATCGATTCAATCGGCGTGCCAAGCAGTTCGACGCCATAGGCAGCGAGCAAGCCTTGCTCATGAAGCTTTAAGGCAAGATTTAAACCTGTTTGCCCGCCTAGCGTCGCCAACAGCCCGTCAGGTTTCTCCCTCTCGAAAATGTTGACAACCGTCTCGACCGATAACGGTTCAAAATAAACCGTATCCGCACATGAATCATCGGTCATGACTGTTGCTGGGTTTGGGTTTAACAGCACAACACGGATGCCTTCTTCTTTTAACGCTAAGCAACCTTGCGTGCCGGAATAATCAAATTCTGCTGCCTGGCCGATGACAATTGGCCCTGAACCAATGACAAGGACCGTCTTGATGTGTGGTTTACGCATATTGGTGATCTCTCCCTTTGCTTAAAAGCGGCGCCAAAAACGCATCAAAGATTTCAGTCGAATCGACTGGACCTGGGCTTGCTTCCGGATGAAACTGGATGCTCATGACTGGCCGTTTCGGATGAACGAGGCCTTCGATCGATCGATCATTAATGTTGTAAAAACGAGGTTCAAGGATCGATGAAGCGAGCGATTCTTCTGTCACTACATAACTATGGTTTTGCGAAGTCATACACACACGCCCTGTGCAGCTGTCAAGCACCGGCTGGTTTGCGCCGCGATGGCCGAATCGGAGCTTTTGTGTGTCCCCTCCGTAAGCCAATGCAAGCAACTGGTGGCCTAAGCAAATGCCTAGCGTCGGAAACGTTTCCGCCACCTTTTTAATGTCTGGCAACAAAGCTTGCAGCTGCTTTGGATTTCCAGGTCCATTTGAGAGAAGGACACCGTCCGGTTTAAGTGCTTCGAGCACAGCAAAATCTGTGTTGTATGGAAGCTGCGTCACTTTCGCGCCTTTTTTGACAAGTGAACGAATGATTGATTGTTTACAGCCATAGTCTAGTACGGCAATATGGGTTGTGCCTGTGGCGTTGTAAACGACAGGTTCTGTGACGCTCACATCGGCAACAACAAACTTATCAGACAAAAGCCTCGTCTCCTGGACATTGGCATTTCGGGAATCAGTCGTCAATACTGCACGCATGTCTCCATGTTGGCGAATTCGTTTCACAATTGCCCGTGTATCTACCCCTGACATATATGGAATGCGGTGTTCACTTAAGTAGTCGACAACGCTTTTTTTCATTTTCCAATGTGATGGGTCACTGGCAGCTTCGCAAACAATGACGCCTTCGACTTGCGGCTTGCTGCTTTCAAAATCACTTTCATTAACGCCGTAATTTCCGATCAACGGGTACGTAAACACGACGATTTGTCCTTTAAATGATGGATCAGTTATCACTTCTTGATAACCTGTCATGCCAGTAAAGAAGACAATTTCGCCTTCAACTTGCTTAGGTTCGCCATGCCAGTTACCTACAAATGTTTCTCCCGTTTCCAATACGATCGAGCCTTTCATCCGCTCACCACCCCAAAATTTATATTTATTCTATATAAGTTATAAAAATTCATTTATAGGCGCAGCAATCCCTCTATTTTTAAGAGGAAAAGCTGTTCTCTCGTTCATAGATCGTTGCCGCTTGTTTGATGATCGCCACAGCTTTGCGCCATTCGCTTTCTGACACGGTAAGCGGCGGCAACAGCCGTGTCACATGGCTGCCTGCCGGAAGCAGCAGCAAACCTTGTTGCTCACACGCTGCAATTAAGTCGAGTGCCGGTATCGCAGTTTCAATGCCAATCAAAAAACCTTTGTGGCGTATATCTTTAACGATTGCAATGCCACTAAGCTCCCCTTTTAAATAAGCAACAAAACGCTCCGCCTTCTCTTCCACTTCTGGCAAGAAGCCATCTGCGCTTAATTCGGCTAAGACCGCTATTGCCGTTGCAGCAGCTAAAGGATTGCCGCCAAACGTAGAACCATGGCTGCCTATGCCAAATGCTTCTTTTAAAGACGCTTTGCCAAGCATCGCTCCAATTGGAAAGCCATTGCCTAGCCCTTTCGCAACAGTCACAATATCTGGATCGAGGCCGTAATGTTCATAGGCAAACAGTTTGCCGGTACGTCCCATGCCCGTTTGAATCTCATCGACAATGAGCAGCAAATTCTGTTCCTTGCAAAGGGCCACCATCGCTTCGGCAAAAGACGCTGTCATGACATGGACGCCTCCCTCGCCTTGAACGATTTCTACCATAATTGCTGCTGTTTCCTCGGAGACCGCTTCATGCAAGGAAGCCATATCGTTAAACTGAGCATATGAAAAAGACGGCAGCATTGGCCCAAAACCGCTTTTAATCCCGTCTTGCCCTGTCGCGGCCATGCTTCCAAGTGTTCGGCCATGGAAAGATTGTTTCATCGATACAATATGATTTTTTCCAGTCGCTTTGCGTGCTAGCTTAATCGCCGCTTCATTCGCTTCTGTACCGCTGTTTGTGAAAAATACATAATCACACGCACTTGCCTGTACCAATTGTTTTGCCGCTTCTTCCTGGACATCATAGTGGAAGAGGTTCGATGCGTGCCAAAGGCGGTCGACTTGCTGATGGAGCGCCGCTACGACTTTAGGGTGGCGGTGCCCCAAATTGCAAACGGCAATGCCGGCCATAAAATCAAGATAGTCTTTTCCGTCTTCTGTTTGCAGCCATGCCCCTCGTCCTTCTTTAATACGGAGGCTTTTTTTAGAATAGGTTGGGAATAAATAGCTCACCATTGCTCTTCCTTTCTTTAAGCGCCCGATGTGAGGACGTTACTTTGTTTAACAATTGCCGTCCCTGCGGAAGGGTGATACGTCTTTTTGCCGTTGACAATTCGTGCTTTCGTCAATGCCCCGCTTAAACTGTCTAAACATGCGTTCACTTTTGGCACCATTCCTCCATAGATAACGCCCTCTTCTATATAGTGCTTTGCCAAAACCTCATCCATTTCCTTAATGACTTTCCCGTCTTTTTGGACACCGTCTACATCGGTGACGAATACGAGCTCCTCCGCTTTGCTCGCTTTAGCGACCGCAGCAGCGGCCGTATCCGCATTAATGTTGTATGGTTGATAGTTTGCATCCATTCCAATCGGCGCAATAACCGGTATGTAGCCAGCTTTAGCAACATTGAAAAGCACATCAACATTCACCGACTCGACCGCTCCGACAAAGCCTAGTTTGTCTGTGTCAATTGGGATAGTTTTCAATAGATGTCCGTCACTGCCGGATAAGCCAATGGCTTTCCCGCCTGCCTGATAAAGAGAGCGGACAAGCTGTTTGTTGATTTGGCCGGATAAGGCTGTTTCTGCGGCTGTTAATACTTCTGCCGTTGTTTTGCGCAAGCCGTTCACAAACTGTGATTCTACTGCCATCGCTTGTAAGAGATTGTTAATCGCTGGCCCGCCCCCGTGAACGATCATGATCTTGTCGCCTAGGCTAGCCCGTTTAACGACTCCCTCATAAAATCCTTCCTCTAACGCTTCAAGGGTGCTTCCCCCTATTTTGATCACCACTGTTGCCATCAGGCGCCTCCTTATGTCCGGTATCCTGCATTAATGCGGACGTAATCGTATGTTAAGTCACAGCCCCATGCTTTGCCGACGCCTTGCCCTTGGTGGAGGTCGGCTTTGATGACGATCGTTTCGGCTTCCATATACTTGCTAATCGCGGCATCGTCTACAACAACAGGTTCGCTTTGCACAAGCGTGGCGTAAGGGCCAATCGCGATGTCGATCGTGTCAGGGTCGAGTGTGCAGCCGCTATAGCCGATGGCACAAATGATTCGGCCCCAGTTGCCGTCTTTGCCGTAAGCAGCCGTTTTCACTAGGTCAGATCCAACAATCGCCTTAGCGACTTTGCCTGCTTCTTCATCACTAACAGCCCCAGCTACTTGAACTTCAATTAATTTCGTCGCCCCTTCTCCGTCTTTGGCAATTTTTTTGGCCAAACTTTCTGCGCATGCAGACAAAGCGCCATAAAAATTCGCCCAATCAGGGTGCGTTTCATCTAAAGGTTGATTATCGGCAAGACCAGAAGCAAGCACAAGGACCATGTCATTTGTTGACGTGTCCCCGTCTACAGTAATACGGTTGAACGTCTCATCCGTTGCCTTGGCTAGCGCCCGTTTTAATGCGGCAGTCTCAATATTCGCATCGGTTGTGATAAAACCAAGCATTGTCGCCATATTTGGATGAATCATGCCTGATCCCTTGGCTACGCCGGCGATTCGCACTGTCTTTTGATCAATCACTACTTCCACACATACTTCTTTCGTTCCAGTATCCGTTGTCAAAATTGCTTGTGCAAACGGAGTCGACTCCTTGGACAGGACCAGGTCCTCAATTCCAGAGCGCACTTTTTCCATCGGCATTTTTTCCCCGATCACGCCTGTGGACGTAACAGCAACCATCTCTTCTGGAACCGCAAATTTTGCTGCCGCCAGTGCCCGCATTTCATAGGCATCCACGAGTCCTGACGCCCCTGTACATGCATTCGCATTTCCACTGTTAACAAGCACTGCTTGCAATTTGCCGTTGCTATGAGCAAGGCTTTCCTTCGTAACTTTAAGCGGAGCTGCCTGAATTTGGTTTAACGTAAATACACCAGCAGCATTGGCTGGCACGTCACAGAAAATCGCGCCAATGTCTAATCGTTTTCTTTTTAGCCCACAATGAGCGCCTGCTGTCGTGAACCCTTTTACATCGGTAATCGACCCTTTGATTTGCTTCCATGCTTGCCCAGTTGTCTGTTTGGTTAACATCTCGCCACTCCCCATTATGGATACATTGGCACGGCCTCAAGCCCTGCTGTTTCGTCAAATCCGTGCATTAGATTGAAATTTTGAACCGCCTGGCCAGCGGCTCCTTTCATGAGATTATCAATGACAGAAGCAACAATGACACGTCCCGTCCTCTCGTCATAACAAAAGCCAATATCGCAATAATTGCTGCCAAAAACATGTTTTGTTGCCGGAAACGTTCCATTTTCTTTTATTCGTACAAAAGGAGCATTTTCATAAGCACTGTTATAGCAGTCGGTTAACCACTCATTGCTGAGGGGTTTTGCCGCCTTGGCGTAAATGGTCGCCATAATCCCCCTTACCATTGGGGCGAGATGAGGTTGAAAAGACAGCGGTGGCTGCGCTCCCCATTTTGCCAATTGCTGCTCAATCTCTGGCGTATGTTTATGCGATGCGACTTGATAGATTTTAAAATTCTCATTTGTTTCACTAAAATGCGTCATCGAAGTAGGCGATTTTCCGGCTCCCGACGTCCCTGACTTTGCATCGATAACAATCGAATCACGCTCAATTGCACCAGCTTGAATAAGCGGGATGAGTGCTAAAAGAGCCGCCGTTGGAAAACAACCAGGATTGGCAATCAATTTCGCAGTTTTAATGGTTGATTTGTTCCACTCGCTTAAACCGTAAATGGCCTGCTCTATAAGCCCTTCCTTTGCAGATGGGCGCTTATACCATTTCTCATAAACGCCCCGGTCGGTCAAACGCAAATCGCCACTTAAATCAATCACAGACAGCCCGGCCTCAAGCAACGGACCACTCCACTCTGCGGATACACCTGGAGGAGTCGCTAAAAACATCACATCGATTTCAGCGGAAATCTTGTTTAAGTCGATTTCTTTTAACGGCTTCCATTGTTCATTTTGTAAATGAGGATACAGACGGTTGATCGTTTCCCCACTTTGCGAAGATGAATATAGCATAATATTTGTTACTTGAGGATGGTTTTTCAACAGACGAATCAATTCAAGACCGCTATAACCTGTCGCGCCTATAATGCCAACTTCCATTGTCCCACTCCCTTTAGCCAGTTCCGTTCTTTTTTATGGATGTGTTTAATTATATGATTGAATAAAAATAAATTCAACTGTATTTTTATTTTATTTTACTAAAAAGAAAAAACAGCTTAACAGCTGTTTTTATGAATGAGGCACATCGCTAATTGTCAATTCGCCGTCTTGCAATTTTTCTTTTTTCAGCCACTGCTTAAATACATAGCCAATTGCGATTCCGTAAACGATCTCTTGGAAAATTTTCATTAACACACCAGCAAGCTGCTGATCAATTCGCGCTTCAAAAATAGAAAGGGATTCAGGGCTTCCAAATGCCGACAACATCAGTTCTGGTCCGGCCCCACCAGGCAAACAATAAGCCATTACATTTGCCCACACAAGAGGGTCTGTGTATGTGGCATACATAGCGGACGGAGCAAAAATGATTAATGCACAAGCAGGAGTGATCAATAAGCCGTTTGCAAATATGTAAAAAATCCTCCGCAAATCGGGGAGCTTGTACGAGCTTGGCAACGGCGATAAGATAAACCACCACATCAGGGCCGCAGTGAAAAGCAATACCCATTCATACAAACTATGCAACACTGGCGACTGCATGAGCATATCAAACATTGCTGGAACGTGGTAAAATGAAAACAATCCATTAAACAAAAGCAGTGCACAAATTGGATTCCAAACCAGCCGAAGCGGCTTAAAAGCAAGTTTTGAGCGAACCGCCTCATACCACGCTTGTGGAATGCCTAGCAACAGAAGTGGGACAGCGATAAAATAAGCAAATACCATTTGTAACATATGCAGTGTCATCATCACATGCCCCGTTACATAAAGAGGACTGCCCCATCCTAAGTAAAGCGCTGCCAATCCGAGGAAAAAGAAGAGTCGCTTTCGTTTTGGTCCAGTGTTTGTCCTCCTGAAAAACCAGCTATATATAAAAGCAACGCCGACGAGAGCAATAATCAGCTCAGGTGTCCATAAAGCGCGGAATCCAAGTTCCGTCAACAGCATTTCCATACAAAGCGTTCTCCTTTCGCAATTGTTCGCTTCTATAACTATAGCATACGTGACGGGCTGCTGCACTGGGATGAGGATCGCTTTTTGTGACCATTTGTAGAAAGGACTTAATATGGCTAAAAGACATTTAATCGCTCTTGATCTAGACGGCACATTGCTGCTTAAAAACCAAGAGATTTCGCCACGGACAAAAACAGCGCTTATGAAAGCAAAAGAAAAGGGTCATGTTATCGCCATTGCGACTGGCCGCCCTTATCGGGCAAGCAAACGTTATTATCAAGAATTACAGCTAACGACGCCGATCATCAATTTTAATGGCGCGTCGGTCCATCACCCCTTAGACGCTCATTATCCAAGGATACTAGAATCGATCCCACTTGCTTATAGCAAGGAGTTAATCAAACGATGTGAAACCATCGGCGTCTTTAATATGATGGTGGAAATTGGCGACACGTTTTATATGAAAAAACAAGCTGGCTTTTTTGCAGAGTTTCTGACTGACGGCGTTGAACCTGCTGGGACAGGAGAACTACATGCACTCGTAAAAGAAGCACCAACTGCTATTCTTATTGAACCAAAACCCGAAAAAGTCAATGTCCTTCACGACACCTTGCAACAGACGGGAACGGAAACAACACTGCAACGCTGGTGGAAAGGCGAAACGCGTATTTTAGAAATTGCCCCACGCAATGTGACGAAAGCAACCGCTCTCGAAAGAATCGCCAACGATTACGGAATTGAGCAAGGAAACATCATTGCCTTTGGCGACGAAGAGAATGACTATGAAATGATTGAATATGCTGGCCACGGCGTTGCAATGGGCAATGCCATCGACGAAATTAAAGCGGTTGCTGACTGCGTGACTGAGACAAATGAAAAGGACGGCATCGCCTGCTATTTGGAAAAGGTGCTCCATTTATAAACTTGTTGCCGGGAGGGGATGAGGCATGATTGAAATTTTGGAATTAACTTCAGACACAACTACAGAGACAACGAAGCGGGAGTTGACTAGCCTGTTTGAAAAACAGCTCCATGCGATTGCCGGTAAAAAAGCATTGTCACAAATCGAAAAAATTTTGGAGGAAGCGTTGCACCCTGACTCACACGTCTATTTTTTTATCGCAAGACTAGAAGGGAAAGCAGTGGCATTTGCCTTTTTTAACACGTTGACAAGCTTTCAAAAAGGCGGAAAGTACATTTGGCTGAATGAATTGTATGTCGAAGAAGCGTACCGGAACCAAGGTATTGCTAAAAAACTATTGCTGCGCATTATTTATTGGGCGGAGCAACACAAAATCAAAGGCATTGAATTAGAAACTGGCATGAATAATGAAGCGACAAAAGCATTATACAACTCTCTCGGCTTTTACGACGTTGTATCGAAGCGGTACAGCTTTCGCTTCTAAAGCGGAGCAAAACGCCTATTTTTTTCGAACCTGGGCGTTTTGCTTCTTTTTTTTCGCTTTTTTACATAGGATAAAGCAATCTCGAAAAGATGCCCTGAGGTCGAAAAAGGAGTGCTTGAATCATGCGTGATTCCTTTACGCCAATTGAATTTCAAGAACTTTCAATCAATCTGTCCAAAACGGCCCTCCATCAATTTATTAAACGCATGATGGGCCAGCACTATGCACTTTTCTGGCGTTATGACGCCAAAACGATTTATTTGACAGTAGAGCTTGGGGAATTGACACACGAACTTCCCTTCATCCGCAATGAGGAATTTTTAACGATGCAAGCAAAAGTGTTGTATGTGTATGATGATGTGCTTTCAGATGCCTTGGAAAACCTATTGCAATCAGAAAAAGGAAATGGGATTGTCAAACGAACCAGCAAAGGACCACTCTATATTACGTCTTATAATGGCGGGGATGTTGAATCCATGATTGAAATTGACGGGAGTGAGAAAATCATGATGAATAAAAACGGTTCGATGGTTCAATACAAAGATGATGGCAAAGCGCTCGGCCCGCGTACGCTTTATAATATGCTAAACTTGGAAATCGACTATGTGTTAATGGAGTTGTTTGAAGCGATAGAAGCAAAAGATGCCCCCCGTATTTCCACCCACAAACAGCGGTTAAAAAAACTTGTAAACCGCCGAACGCAAATTGAGCAGCTCTTAAACAAGTAGCCGCTTTTTGCAAGCACCAACCAACGTGCTTGCTTTTTTACGGGGGCAAAATTGAACGTGGACAAGCCTTTTTCGTGCCTCTACCCTCGCTCATTTGCAGCACCACTTTTTTTTCTCCGCCAAAAGAAGTAAAATAAAGGGATACTGTTTTTGTGAATGAGGTGACAGCGTGAATCAACATCTTCGAGATTCACTTGCTATGCAACTTGGCCCTACGCTTTCAGCAACATACCGGAAGCTTGTTTCTTCAAGGTATTTTTCACCTGCCCATTTAGAAGTGCTTGCCCTTGAAGCAAAGCGAAGCGTCGAAGCCACTGTTGAACCCCATTGGCGCGGCTATATGTTGTTTATCAAGACAATCTATGCCGAGGCGCAGACAGAAGGGCGCTGGGAAGCGTGCGAACGGCGCTTAGAGCACTTTTTCGAATCCATTCATAGTTATTTGCTCACCTACTTGAAACAACTTAGCGCCACCAAAGAAGAACGTCTATATGGGAAAGAGATCGTCAAACAACTTAAAGCTAGCTTGAAAGAAGATCAGTCCCCATGGCCAAAACTGTTGCAAGCCAGCTTGCCTGTTTTTTCTGCGGCTTCTCTTGAAGCGATTGAGCAGTCCTTTGCAAAAGCGTCCTTTGACGGTGCGGCAAAACAAGTTCGCTTAGCGGCCAGCTATTTTTATTTGTTTATTGGCAAGGAATTGCAAGCATTGCAGTTTTTAGTGGCGACAAACAACCTCGCTACTTACGATGTAGAGGACCACTTTATGCTCCTGGCCAAACGGGGGCGCCATCGGCAAATTCAGCATTGGCTAAGCCAATTATTCCCGGATCAGAAAAGCCACCTTGGTTCGCTTCAGCGGTATGCGGATGAGTCTGAAACTGCTTTGCAGCCAGCCACTTCTGTTCATTACGGAACGTGGGACCGCTGGCTCCAGGCTCCGATGTTTACACGGTTTGAACAGCTTGTAGCCGCAATGGGACAAGAGCAAGTATCATCTGTCCTTGCGTACCTATTGCCTAAGCTGGAAGAACGACTTTATAACGAGGCCACGCGAATCGTTTACGTACAGCTTTTAAACCGTTACCGCTATTTTGATCAAGCGCGGGATTATTTTTTGTTGTATGAAAAAAACCCATTGTCATTGCAACCGCCAAAAATCGAGCTCCTTGAGGCGCTTGCAACGAACCGTCCGGAACTGGCTCTTCCTGTTTATCACCAATTTGTCGTCAGGCTGGTGGAAAAACGGTCTAGAAAACATTATGTGGCAGCAGCTGAATATGTCATTGGCTTAAAAGAATTGTATCGGGTGCTTGGCCAACATGTGCGTTACAGGGAGTATATCGGGAAATTGAAAAAAGTGTACAAAACGTACAGGGCATTCATTGAGGAGTTGAATCATCTTGAAAAGCAGTAGCATTTGGATCCATGGTGGCTGGATTGACAGTCGTTTTTTTCTATGGGGCGAACAACCGCAAGGAAAAGGAACTGGACAAAATGGGTTTATTTATCCTTTTTTGGTTCCACCATTTGAATTGAAACTGCTTCTTTTTCAAGAAGACCCTGATTCCTTTTACGGCACATTTATTGAGACAGATCGTGCTTTACTAGACGCCCCACTCCACAATCGCCTGTTTCAGTCACCTGCGGGGGAGGCAACGATTTACCAAGCGAATGAAGGGTGGGACGCCTTCCCATTTCCAGTTGAAGGAATCACGTTATCCATAAAACAATTTATCGCTTATTTCCCTGTTTTTCAGACATGGAAACAGAAAGAACCGCTTCACTTAGGGGCGGACTTTTCAGCATGGCTTGCCATTGTAGAAAGCATTTA
This sequence comes from Shouchella rhizosphaerae, assembly GCF_900142675.1. Lineage (GTDB taxonomy): Bacteria > Bacillota > Bacilli > Bacillales > Bacillaceae_D > Shouchella > Shouchella rhizosphaerae. The sequence continues at coordinate 56,270 of NZ_FRBS01000003.1, forward strand.
TGGATTTATACGAGCAGGCCTTGTCGTGCCAGGGCAAGACGGGTTATGGAAATTAACAATCAATGATGCTTGGTTTGAAGACTGTTTTGCCAGTCTGCCTAAAGCAGCTCTCTCTTTGCGCTCAAGTCAAATGGCCAACAGTGATAGGCAAAGCGACGAAATCGAGCACCATGCAACTACATTGCTGAAAACGCTTATTGATGAGGCCGTACGCTCCCTCCTTTCTGCTGACAACGTCTCTGCTGCCTTCACTGCTTGGAAACAAGCCGTGCCGCAGGAAATGGTGCCTTTTTTGCATTCATTGGAAACAGGACGCTCGAAGACAGTTTCACCGCCAAGCACATTGTTTGCAGAACAGCTGGGCCTAAAAAAGGCGGAGCCGTTTCAAACAGCTCTTGTTTTACACGATCCGCCGTCTCCAAAGGAAAGCTGGTCTGTCTCTTTATCTGTAGCTGATCGTAACCGTCCAGAAACATTAGTAGGCATGGAACAGCTGATGGCTGGCAGTCATCCTTGGCGGACAAACCCTGTCTCACGGTTAAAAAGCGATGTATTGCTTATATCGAATCACATTCCGCTATTAGCAGGCCTGTCGCTTGGAGCTCCTACAAAGACGATGAGTGCTGAAGAGGCGTATCAGCTGTTTACCACTTACGACAGGCAACTCGCTGAAATGGGCATTCAATTGATTGTGCCAAAATGGCTTAAAGAGCGAAGTCCATTAAGCGTTCGCCTAATTGGCGATCACCAAACCGCACAAAATGGGGCAGACCCCGTTTTAAACTGGCAAGATTTAGCGAACTTCCAATACACAGTCTCCATTGGTGGGCAAGCAGTTACAGAGGAAACGTTTGATCAATATGTACAAGAAAACAAACCATTTCTTTATGTAAACGGCCAGTGGCTAGCTTGGGATCCAACGTTAGCGAAACAACTTAAAGCCTATCTCGAAGATATCAATAGCCGTTTTACTTATTTAGATGCTTGGAAAATCACGAAAACACAAGATGTCCCCGAAGCTCTTTCCACTGTTCCATTCCAGCTAGAATGGACAGACGAGCTGGAAGAGAGGCTGACCGCGCTCTATAAACAGCAGCCTGAGCCGGTTACAATGCCTTCCGCCTTAAAAGGCACGTTGAGGCCTTACCAAAAACAAGGGCTTGACTGGCTTTTCCATTTGCGCAAAGTTGGCTTTGGCGGCTGTTTAGCTGACGATATGGGCTTAGGCAAGTCAATTCAAACAATCGCCTATATGTTATATGTCCAAGAACAGCAAACAGAGCAACAAACAACGCCATTCCTCCTCATCTGCCCAACTTCGCTGCTTTACAACTGGGCCGATGAATGTAAAAGATTTGCGCCGAGCTTAAAGGTGTTTATCCATCACGGCCAAGATCGCCTCGAAGAAGGAGACGCGAGGCTGGCCGAAGCAGATCTCGTTCTAACTTCATATGCTCTCGCGTTAAGGGATGCTCGCTTTTTCAAAAGTGTCCACTGGAATGGCCTGATTTTGGATGAAGCTCAACATATAAAAAACAAAAACACAAAACAGCGGCAAGCGATCCGCCAACTGTCAGCTACACACCGCATTGCTTTAACAGGAACGCCAATTGAAAACCGGCTTCAAGAATTGTGGTCATTGATGGACTTGCTCAATCCATCATTGCTCGGCTCATTTGCCGGCTTTCACAAAGCCTATATACGCCCGATTGAGCGAGACCATGATGAAACGAAACAACAAGCGTTGCAAACGTTAATACGCCCGTTTTTGTTGCGCCGTACGAAAAATGACCCTGCTACTGGACTACAACTGCCAAACAAGCGGGAAACGACCGAGTCTGTCCCCCTTTCCCTGGAACAAGCTGCCCTTTACCAAGCAGTAGTGGAAGATGTGTCAGAACGCCTCGCCACAGTCGCTCATTTGGAACGGAAAGCAATGATCTTGCGCGCCATTACGCGCATGAAACAAATTTGCAACCATCCTGCTCAATTTTATAAAGACGGGGATATAGCGGGGCATCAATCAGGGAAATGGGATGCTTTCCTCGACATTGTCGCTAGCATTTTCTCAAAAGGCGAGAGTGTCTTGATTTTTACGCAGTATAAAGAGATGGGCAAGTTGATTAGCCACGAATTGCAAGCTCGCTATGGGGTGCCTGTGCCCTTTTTACACGGTGGCCTCTCCCGTAGCCAACGGCGTATGGCCATTGACCAATTTCAACACGACCCCCATGCAGCCGCATTTGTCTTGTCGTTGAAAGCAGGAGGCGTCGGCTTAAACTTAACAAAAGCAACAAACGTGATTCACTACGACCGGTGGTGGAACCCAGCTGTTGAAAACCAAGCAACAGACCGTGCTTACCGGATCGGTCAGACAAAGCCTGTCCAAGTATACAAACTGCTGACGGCTGGCACTGTCGAAGAACGAATTGATCAGCTCATCAATGGGAAAAAAGCGCTTGCTGAGGGGGTTCTGCAAACGCCTGCGTTTTTAACAGAATTAAATGATGATGAATTGCTTTCCCTTATTCAACTCAGCCATACAGAAAGGAGCAGCGAATGAAACCACCGTTTGAGCATTTTTGGAACACCGAAAAAACACAAATTCAGAATGAAAACTACATCGATTCGCTACCTGCTGAACAAGGGAGACCGGAATGGCAAACATTCATAGAAGCCTTGAAAGCAGAAAGTGAAAAACGCCTAAAGGGGTAGCAAAAGCTACCCCTTTAGGCGTCTAGTGCGCTTATTCGATTTCCACTTCTACTGTTTGTACAAACGGATTATCGTCTCCTTGCGCTTCAATTGTTTCTTTTGATACAGCTAACTCAGCTGTTAATGTATAATGGCCAGATGGTAAATCGCCAACTGGAATCCGTTCCTTTTGCAACTCAATTTGTTCTCCTGGTTCAAATTGACGCTCAACGATGACTTGGGCAAACATATGGTTTTCTGAATAACGGAAAACCTCTTCCCCTTCCTCATTCTTAAGCACAAGCTCGTATTCTTGTGACGATGGAAAGACAAGTGTTTGCTGCTCATCCGATTGGTTTATGACATCCATTTCAACTTCCAACATCTCGCCTGATTGCTTTGCACGAACGTCAAACGTCCAGTCAGTGCTCACTGAGGCATCTCCTCCCGCCGGAATTTCCGGATTTTCTTCTTCTGGCTGTCCGCCGCATGCGCAGAGCACCAATACGAAACTAAGCGCTATAAGCACATTCCACTTTTTCATCAAAAATCCTCCCTAATCTTTGCGGAACAAGCCAAAGATACTGGCTGTCTCGACAATATTCGTAAAGGCTTCCGGATCGACTTCTTCGATGATGTTCTTTAAATCATACAATTCATAGCGAGTGATGACAATGACAAGCATTTCCTTTTCCTCAAACGTGTACCCGCCTTTTGCAGGAATTCGGGTAATTCCCCTCGTCAGCCGTTCATGAATCGCCTTATTTAATAAATCAGGCTTTTTGGTGACAACCATGGCTGTCAGCTTCACGTAACGTGTATGAATCGCATCAATAAAGCGAGAAGTGACGTATATGGATATTAATGTAAATAACGCTTTTTCAGGATCAAGCAATAGCCCGGAAGCAACGACAATAATGGAATTGAGGAGGAAGAAAAAGCTGCCGACTGGTCGATCCGTATACCGGGCCAGCACAAGGGCAATGATGTCTAGCCCGCCAGATGAAGCGCCCCATTTAAGAAGCAAGCCTGCGCCTGTTGCGCCGATCACGCCCCCAAAGACCGCATTAAGCATAATATCCGACGATAAAGCATGGACAGGAATCAGCTCAAGAAAAAGCGTCGTCATGGCAACACTAGCAAAACTGTACACTGTAAAGCTTTTTCCAACTTTAAGCCAACCTAAAATGGCAACTGGAATGTTTAAAAGCAAGAGCAACGTCCCTGTTGATAAAGGAAGAATATAAGAAAGAAGCTGGGCTACGCCCGTAAAACCGCTGGCAAACACGTCAGCGGGAATTAAAAATAAGTTTAACGAACAAGCAAGCAGCAATGAACCGACAAGAACAATGAAAATTTTTCCAGCTTCCCTAAAAAGATTATGTTGTACGAGAAACATGAGAACTCCCTATTGCTTGCGGGAGAAACTCTGCGGCCGCAAGCATTGCCTTTCTAGAAATTTTATGGCCGGCGCCTTCCTCTGCAATAAACTGAAAGCGGTCTGTTTTGCCTTGATAAGCATTGAACAACCGATTGGCAAATTGTTCCGCATACATAAAAGGCACTGTGTCATCTTGCTTTCCATGCCAGATAAACAAAGGACGCCCATTTAATCGTTCGATGTCAGCCGTCAAGTCAAACGGGCGGATCTTTGCTAGCACAGCTTCTTTCTGCGCTTCTTTCACTTCCACTCCGTGTTGTTCCAGCTTTTCAAACATCGCTTTCGAAAATGTCATATATTGGGGGGCGCCCATGAAACAACAACCTGAACAAAGCCATGGATAAGCTGCCAATGCGCCGTAAGCAGTAATCGCCCCCATGGACGTGCCACCAATCGCTATCCGGTTCTCATCGATCAATCCTTCTTGCAAAAAAGGCTCGGCGATAGTAGGGACTTCGTGAATCGATTGCAAAACAATATCCCAAAAGGATAAATAGCGTTTCTCCCCAACGACGCTTTTTTCCCGCTCACCATGGTGAAGGGCATCAGGCAAAAGAACGCGAAACCCTTTCTTTGCAAACGTATAGGCAATATGTAAGTTATGCTCTTTTGCACTTGTGATTCCATGATAGAAAAGAAGCGCTGGCTTTTTCGCAGGGCCGTTATTGCTTGTAATATGTAATAGCGGTACAGAGCCGATCTCCCGTTCTTCAATTAAAAACATTGGTTCCCTTCCTCCCTTGGTAAAAGAAGCTGCCCTTTTAGGCAGCTTCAGACTGTAAACAAAGTGTCGTTTAAGCAGGAAAACCACTGCTCATGAACACCCATTCGACTTGCATCTTCCTCGCCCGACAAGCGCTTTTTATCCGTCTAGGCGATGGCAACAACGTCCATGGCTCAACGAACACGTTTTGTCAGCACAGGATAATGAGCTCCGTTCTAAGTCGGTGCCGACTGCACTTAAACGCCTTCTTGGTATTTTTCGTTGTAGCGCTTAATGCTATACAAGGAACCTTCATCGACCATTTTGCTGTCTGCTGACGATGGCTTAGGGTTGCCGAGCTTAAACACATTTTCATTCGCCATCGTTTTTTGTCCCTTCCATTTGGCTAACATCGCTTGCATTTTGTTTTTCATTTGCTGCCTGCGGTTTCCGTCTTTTAAGCAAACAACAGCCATTCCAGCAGCGGCCGCAATTCCAAGCGCAAGTGTCGTTTGTTTGGCTTTCATGTCTTCCATCCCCTTTTATATAGAATGATCTTCTTACTCTTATGTCTTCCCTAAAAGAGGAGAGATAAACCTAAAAAGGCCTCTTGTCGTGCAGGAGAGGCCTTTTTCGCACCTTATTTGTAAAGTTCTTCTACGTCCTTTACGACCCATTCCTGGCCATATTCAAGCTCTCCATCCCAAGCTAACATTCCGCCTTCATAATTTCGGACGTTCGAAAATCCCTGTTCTCTTAAATACAAAGCAGTGTTTTGGCTTCTTCTGCCACTACGGCACACAAATACATAACTTTTTGATTGGTCCATTCCAGCAACCATACTAGGGATTTCATTCATGGGAATGAGTGGTACACCTGGCAGGTGGCCATTCTCGTATTCCTCTACTTCGCGGACGTCAATAATAATGGGCTCGTCCGCTTTATTGATCAAAAAGGACTTCATTTCTTCTGTTGACAATTGAACGATACCGTCTTCACTACGGGCCATATTGCGCCACCTCCTCTACTAGTTTACTGGCCAGTTTGCTCGCAAAGCAAGCAGAACGCATTTATTGGAAATCAAATTGGAGATGAGGGAGACGTTCCCGCAACTGTGTTAACGTAATCTCCTCGTTGTCTAGCTTTTCAAGCTCAGGGACGGCGACTTGATCGATATAAGCCGCTACGTCAATTGACTGGTCATTTCGGACAACTTCCTCGTTCGCTTTGGCAAATGCATAAATTGGCTCATATTCGTTTATCAAAATATGTACGGTCTTCCCCTGTGCTTCTCGGATCACTGCTCCTGTTTCAATTCCGTGAACTTTGTAAATCGTTGATAAACTCAAGTACCGAACTCCATTGTCTTCGACCTGTTTTGCTGTCTTTGGCCCAATGAGTACATCAGAAACATACGCGCGGGGGAGGGCAAGCGACAATGCAAAATAAATTAACAGCACTGTGACAAATACTAAAAAAGCGCCTGCTTGTTCTTTCGCCTTTGTTATGCCTTTCTTTCGCTTCAACCAAGAAAAAACGGCCAACAAGCTAATAACGAGCAGCAGAACGCAACTGATAGCCAATAAAAACTGGACCCAGCCTTCAGAAAGGACAACCATTGGCAACGACTCGCTTTCATACAATAAATAACGCTTCTATCGTATCGTATCACATACTGAGCGAGTGAAAAAGCATCAATTATAACGGCATGTTGCCATGCTTTTTTTGCCAATTAGCACGTTCATCTTTGCACGCTAAAATCGAAAATGACTCAATTAATCGTTGCCTCGTCTCGTCAGGCTCAATCACATCGTCAATCAGCGCTTCTTTTGCCGCCGAAAAGGGATCAGCGACCTTTTCCCTATAGTTTTCTTCAAATTGTAAAAGCGCTTTGGCCGGGTCATTGCTCGCCTGGATGTCTTTTTGATGAAGGACCGCCGCCGCCCCTGCTGGGCCCATTACTGCAATTTCAGCTCCAGGCCAGGCATAAACAAAATCGGCCCCTAAAGCTTTGCTATTTAAAGCCACATAGGCGCCACCATATGCTTTTCGCACAATCACAGTGATTTTTGGCACGGTTGCTTCGGCAAAGGCATAAATGATTTTAGCGCCATGGCGAATCAATCCGCGGCTCTCCTGCTCCACACCTGGAATAAAGCCACTGACATCTTCAAGAACGAGCAAAGGAATGTGGAAACAATCGCAAAACCGGACAAAACGGGCACACTTATCACTAGCGTCCATGTCAATGCAGCCCGCAAGATGCTTCGGATTATTGGCGACAACACCTACAGGCTGGCCATCTAGGCGAATAAAGGCGGTAATCAAGTTGCGGGCATACCGTTTCGACCATTCAAAAAAAGAATTTTCATCAGCAAGTCCGCAAATAATCGGCACCATATCATACACGGTTTTACTATCGCGGGGCAAATGGGCGCTGACTTTCTCACTCACACGCTTATGGCATGGCTTTTTCGCTCCGTTATTAGGGAGATAACTTAAAAACTGGCGAACAAGCACGAATAACTCCGCTTCTGTTTTTGCGCAAAAGTGGGCAACGCCACTTTTTTCAGAATGCATGCGGGCACCGCCTAAGTCTTCCATTTTCACTTCTGCCCCTGTCGCTGCTTTAAGCACCTTTGGGCCAGTAATCACCATTTGGCTCATTTGGTCGACCATAAAGATTGCATCAGTCAACGCCGGAGAGTAGACGGCCCCGCCTGCACATGGCCCTAGCATAACTGAAAGCTGGGGGATGGCGCCTGAATAGCGAACATTTCGCTTAAAAATGTCTCCGTAGCCAGCAAGCGCTTTTGCCCCTTCTTGGATTCTGGCCCCTCCTGAATCGATCAGGGCAATGAGCGGTGCTTGCATGTCGTAGGCCAAGTCCATAATCGCACATATTTTTTTGGCATGCATCGCCCCAAGCGACCCGCCGCTGACCGTGAAATCCTGTGCATAGACACATACAAGGCGACCGGAGATTGTCCCATAACCGACAATGACGCCATCGCCTGCCTCACCCCCAGATCCGCTGGCAAAAGCAAGATGCTCAGTAAAGCTCTCACGGTCTAGTAACATGCCAATCCGTTCTCTTGCGGTTTGTTTTCCAGCTTGTTTCTGAGCTTGCTGTTTTTTTGTCCCACCGCCAGATGCAAGCCTTGCTCGTTCAGCGGCTAACCGTTTATTTCGCTCCATCTGCTAAAACGCGCCTCCTATCATTCTGTCGTAATATAACCAGAAGACGCAGATTTATACGTTAATTCGAGCGAACTAACGGCATCGTCACGCAGCGGAACGAACCGCCAGACTTAATAATTTCGGAGAAGTCGACTTCAATAATCGTAAACCCGTGCGCTTGCAACTGGGCATTGGTGTTTTCATTCATGGGCAGTGCAATCACCCGCTTGTTTCCAATTGAGAGGACATTCACGCCTAAATGGAACTGTTCCTCTTTTGGCACGTCAATTAACGAAAAACGCTGTGCAAGCATGTCGACCGCTTTTTTAGAAAGGGCCTCACGGTAAATGAGCGCCTGCGTCTCAGAAACGGGCTGAAACACACAATCCAAATGCAAGTAGTCTGGATCTAGTGAAACCATTTCGATTCTTTTTTCAGGATGTAGACGGCGCAGCTCCTCAATGCCTTCTTTATTTGTGCGTCCACTTGCCCCTATGTACACTTCATCATTGGCGAGGACCACGTCTCCGCCTTCCACTGTGCCTGCACTTGCTTTTGCAAACGGTTTGCCGATTTTGGTCAAATACTCGCCAAGCACCCTTTCCTCGCCTTTGCGAATCTCTCTGTCCAAACTGGCTACATACAAGGACGTTCCGATGACAAAACCACTGTCCCGCATAAACACTTGCTCCGGCAAATGGTCGTGTGCTGGCACGGAATAAACACGAATGCCTTCTTTCTCCATAGCTGTAACGAGCGCTTGATGTTGTTGGCTCGCTATGTCCCTATTAATATTTTCATCCATGTATTTCCGTTGCGTTCTATTAATCGCCTCCTCAATTGCCATAAACGTCGGTTCGCAGACAACAACTTCCTTTAGGAGGCCATACTCGTTTTCACATTGAATCGGTTTTTTCGCCACAAACAATTGCTCCTTTTCGTTAAAATCGCCTCAACTTTCTTCTACCATTACATATACCCAAAAAGAAAGCAACTAACTGATTGAACTACTTTGCCAACGCCTAAGTATGAGGGCAGACGGTAAAAAGGAGCCGCCCCAAAATCCTTTCAACATTAATAATAAACAAGCTTAGTTCTCTGTTTTTAAACCTTGTTACGTAATGCGTTGGCGACAAAAAATTTCTTTCATTAACATAGGATAAACACCCCGTAAGCATCATAATCAAAAATGATATAGCTCTCACCATTTTTTTGTGTCGACCATCACTTTACCATTACGAAAATAATTAGGTAATTCTTTTTTCGGGTTAAAGACAATGAAACCAAAATCATTTATTTCCACAATAGCCTTTACAAAATCGAAAAACTTAACGTTATTTTTGATCTGTTTATTCTCCAAATTCACTTGAAAAAACTCTTCTTCTATTCCGTTTTCTTTGAATAGCTTGTGTTGATAAGATTGGATTGTTTCCAATAACCAATCCGGCATATAATCATCTGATTCAATAGCTACCCAAATTTCATTAATAGCACTACTCGTTAGTAAATCTAAGAGGGGTTCTATTGTTACTAAACTGTATGATATGGTCCTTATCATTAGACAAGTTGTCTAAAGATTCCTCTGTTAGACCTTTAAAGTGCTTTTTCATCATGTACCTTATCCTTCGCAACACAGATTATATTTTTCTCAAAGAGCGATTACATCGCCGTGGGCGGGGTCAAGCTATAGGAATATGGTGCATCACTCTTTATTTAAGGCAACTTTGAAGGTTTTTTTGTCATTTTCAACTCCTGTTTCAGTTCATCCATGAATTTTCTTAATGTAGTTTCATTAACGTTTATAACGTGACCATCGTTCTCGTTTTCATTTTCTCTGCATACATCAACTACGATTTGAATATTCTCTATCAGCTGATCTTGAATCCGCTGTATATTAACATTTAATAAAGGTTCAATCGTTTCAAAGGAAGTGCTGCTTTGTGTTCCTAATAAAATTAACTCAAGTTGATTTAAAAAAAGTTCATATTCACTCTTAAGTAGTAAAGCCGAAAAATCTCTGAATATAACTTTATTATTTAAACAAAGTTCAAAGTACGATAGGATAAATGGGTCCTCTTCAAAATCAAAATATTTCCTTGGAACAAGTTCTAACTTTATTAATTTATCTTTAATCCTAGCCATACAATCTCCCCTTTCATAACAAATTTATCTTCGTTTCGCCCGGCTTCCTTTTCCGTGCTTATGAAATACTTGTTTAGACCCCTTTGCTCTAGAACTTCCAAAGGCAGTTATTACTCTACCTCTTTTATCCAAAACTACAGTTGCTTTTTTACCAACATATTTTGTCGCTCCATTGCTTTGCTTAATTACTTTTTTAGCATTTCTAACAGCGTCGAGTTTAGCTCTGGCGTTTACTCCTCTTCCACCATTTCTTCCTATAGATTGGTGAATTCCATGCTTTGTATGTCCTTTGATTTTGCTAGATCTTTTCGCAAACCCCAGTACCTTCTTCGCGCCCTTAAACACTTTCCCTGGCCCGAAGTTCGATGCGGCTGCCCAGACAACCCCTTTCCAGCCCTTTCCGGCTTTGTACGCTTTATAGCCATCGTATATAGCAAAACCAGCATTAACCGCTAGCCACACCCAATGCCCATCCGGATCCACCAACATCACCGGGTTGTTGTTCGCATAGCTGTAGCCGTTTTGCGTGAGGATGTCGTCGTCATCGCCTGGGTCTGGATAAAGTAGTACATTAGAAAATGCCCACACTTTCGTGCGGGCTTTAATCTCTTCTTCATTAAAGTCTCTACTTCTATCTTAAACTTTTTAATGCGAATGCTATGTTCTACTTACTCTTAGATGTACCAAAATTCGTAAAAAGAATTAAGAGAAAATAAAAGCACCAGCACCATCGTAATCGAATACATATATTTTTTCGTCCTTACTTGTATCTACTCTCACTTTATCATTCAATAAATAATGAGGTAATTCACCTTTCGGATTAATTACAATAAAAATGAAATCATTCATTCCTGCAAGAACATCTATAAATTCAAAAAAAGATTCACTTTCTTTAATCATTTCTTTCTCTAATCGAACTTGAACATACTGCAATTGACGTTTTTGCTGCTTAAAAAAATGGTAGTCATGATTGTCTGCAACAATCCTTATAAACTCATCCTTCATAATAACAGATAAATCAATACATACGAGGATCTCAACCTCACAATGTCGTTCTAGTAGCTCCATTAATTCTCCACAATTATGAAAGCTGAAATAATACATGTGCTGCATATGTATTATTTCAACCTTTTCTTTTGGTGCACTGTCTAGTGACTCTAATTCAAATACTTCTGGTTCATTATCACCCATTAAAATCCCCTTTCAAAACTGAGTAGGTCAGAGAAAGAATTCTCTCTAACCTACTCTTTTTCACTTCCATTTTATTTTACTTCGTCTTGGGTAAATTACACGGTGCTTTTGTATTTTTTTCCCTTTTCCAAAGTGTACATGAAGAATTTTTCGAGTTGACTCTCTTTTGTTTTCTCGAAATTTATGATAGTCTAATCCAAATTTTCTCCCTTTATTCTTTCCTGATCTTTTTACAACACTTATGAGACTACCACTTCTCTTATATTGACTCGTAATTCTGTAGGGTACTTTCTGCCCAAGCTTGCTTTTTCCAATAAACTTACCAATAGCTTTTATCTTTCCCCCACCAATAGCGCCCAACGCTGCTCCTCCAGCCGTTGCACCAAACAACTTCCACCCTTTAGCCCCTTTCGCTTTCGCGGCTTTATAGGATGAAATTCCTCCAATCACTCCGCCTACAGCGGCCCACACCCAATGCCCATCCGGATCAACCAACATCACCGGGTTGTTGTTCGCATAGCTGTAGCCGTTTTGCGTGAGGATGTCGTCGTCATCGCCTGGATCTGGGTCTAGCGATAAGAACACGCCGTGTTTTGGTTCGTAGTAACGCGCCATCAAGTAGTACATGCCGGTTTCGTGGTCGTATTGGTAGCCGGCGTAGCGGTACGGGTTGTCTTTGACTTCGTCTGCTTCTTCGACGTTCAGCGGGTTGCCCCAGGCGTCGTATTCGTATGTGGCGAGGCGCTTGCCGTCTTTGTCGGTGAGGGCAATCACATCGCCGTGGGCGTTGTAATGGTAATAGTATTTGGCATTGCCCTTTTTCATCGCCACGAGCTGGCCGGACTCGGAATACGTATACGATTTTGTGACTGCTCCGGTGCCGTTTGTTTCGTAGAGGACGTTTAAGCTGTCGCCGTCGTAATGGTAGTTGGTGACAGTGGTGCCGACCGTTTTTTCGATGCGGCGGCCGTCTTCGTCGTAGCGGTAGGTGACAAACGGTTTGTTTTCACCTGTTTTCGTAATCGCTGTGATTTGGTCTGCCGCGTCCCATGTATACGTGTAAGCGCCGTCTGTGAGGCGGTTGCCGCTTTCGTCGTATGTCAGCGTTTCGCTGCCGTAACTTGTAAGTTGATTATATACGTTGTACGTTGCCTTTGTCTCCGTTGTTTGCCCATTTTTTGTCGTTTTGACGGAAATACGGTTGCCAAAACCGTCGTAGGCAAATTCGGTTTTCGTGCCGTCACGGAGCGTTTCGCTTGTGAGTTGGTCGAGCGGCCCGTACGTGTATGTGATTGCTTTGCCTGTGCGGTCTTTGATTTCTGTCCGGTTGCCATTGGCGTCATATGCCATGAATTCTTCAAGCAGCGCTGGGCCGTTTGTCGTGCCGACGGACAGCGTTGTGACAAGACCACGGGGGTCGTACGTAAAGGAGGCGCCTGTGCCGTTGCCGGACGTGTACGTTTTGATGTTTCCTTTTTCATCGTAATCAAAATGGTACGTGGCGTCGCCGTCTTTCATACGGATATTTTCGTCTTTTTTGTTGTATTCGTATGTGTTTGTTTGTGTGAATGAGCCGTGCGTCAACGTAAATTGGTTGAGCTTGTCGGACGTATCCGAGTAGGTCCATTCTTGCTTGCCGCCACGGTCAGTGAGCGTAACCATCCGGTCTTTTTTGTCGAATGTCCGTGTTTTTGTTTGCCCTGCTTTTACGTCTTTCACCGTCAGCTCGTTGCCGTTTTTGTCATACGTAAAGCGGTATGCGAGCTCGCCATTATAGCTTTTCGTCGCCATCCGGTCGGTGCCGTCATACGTCATTTCTGTTGTATGGCCGTTTGCTGTCGTCGTTTTGGTGAGATTGCTGTTGGCATCGTATTGGTTGGAAACGACATCGCCTAACGGGCCAACCGTTTTCATCAATTTTCCGGCAGCGTCGTATTCATACGTGAATGTTTGCGCTTGGCCAGAAGGGGGAGCAATCGATTTTGACAGCATGTTGCCGTTTTTATCGTACGTATACGAAATCGTCGTGCCGTTGTCTAGTTTTAGCTGCTTCAGCTGGTTGGCAAGATCATACGTGTAGTACTTCTTTTTCCCAAGGGCATCGGTTGATTCGATCTCATTGCCGTAATCGTCATAAACGCTTGTCGTTACATAGCCTAGCTCGTCTTCGACTTTGGTAACGTAGTTGCCTTTATCGTCGTACGTTTGCTTTTTGACGACCGACCCTTCCAGCAGACGGATGTCATCAAACCAAGCGGTGCCACTGCCTTGGAAAAAGAATGACACATCGATTTTCGTAATCGGTTTGCTTTTCGTGATCTTCAGATTCGCCCGGTTCCAATCCTGCGTGCCTTCTGGGAATGTGGCTGGGCCAAAGTCGGCTGTCGATCCGTCCGTGTAATACACTTTCGCTTTTAGGCCATAGTTGCTTGACTTAACGTTATCGGCTTTTGATAAACCGGTAAGGGTAACATCGATTGGCGCTTCGCTGGCTGCTTGGTTGAGCGTCACCGTTTGTTTGTATTCGCTTGCCCCTTGGCTTGCCGTTTTCGTGATCTTCAAGGATTTTCCATCGTCAAAGCCATCGTTGTCAATCGTGCCGCCAGAGCCGCTCCACCCTGTCGCTCCGTTTAAAAAGCTGGAATTGGCGATCGGGTTAAAGCTTGACGAGACTTCAGCCCGCTCAAGCTGGGCCTGGTCAAACCAAGCAGTCCCTGTTCCATCAGGCTTCGTGCTTTCCAGCTCCAAGTAGACACGAATTTTCGCCGTATTGGCTGGCGTTGTAAAGGTCAGCTGACGCTCCACCCACTCTTGTTTTCCCGATAAATGGCTGTAGCGGTTGTCTACCCACTTGATTCGCTTGCCAGTGGAATCGAGGATTTCGACATTGAGAAATGCCCGGGCACCGCTTGTATCGGTTTTAATGAGCGAGCTAAATGTGTACGACACATTTGGAAGGGCCTCGACCACTTGTGTCGCCGCTTGATAAACAGTGCCTGTTGATTGGGACTGAAGCGTCATTTTCAACGAATGAGGCCCGGCTAGTTTACCTGGTGATTGTTTATCCGTTCCGAATGCACCATTCGCACCTTTGTCGATCCGCGTCCAACTTGTTGTGCCATTTTCAAATTGCCCATTGGCCAGCACATTTGCGGCAGTGGCCAATTCATAGCTTTCTTCGGTCAAGTTTCCATTTTTGGCATATTTCGATGCCGATGCCGTTTTGCCGCTTTGGTCGGTTTCCGATACCGGGTCAAGCCCATCATAAGCGATCGTGACTTCGTCGCCTTCTGTGTCCACCATGGAAATGACATCATGGTTATCGTTATAGGTATACGTCTCTGTCCCGTAATCGTCCACTGCTTTCACAATATTGCCGTCTTTGTCGTACTGGAACGACTCGGTTGGCTTGCCGCTGCCGACGTCATTCGGGTCCGTCGTTTCCGTCAAGTTATTGCCTTCGTACTTGAATTCGGTTGTCAGTTTAAGGCCATCGACATCTTCGACATAGCGGATCGGATTGCCCGCTGCATTATACGTATACGATAATTTGCGATTGTTCGGCTGCGTGAACAACAATTGCCGCTTTTGCAAGTCATACGAAAGTGTATATGCTTCATTGCGTGGGTTGATTGCTTCTTTTAGCATGTCGCCGTTGTAAAGAAAGCGGTTGACGACTGGTTTTTCGTCTGTGTGCGTTGGCTCATAGACGGCTGTAAGCTTTCCGCTTTCATCGTATTCATACGTAGTGACGGCGCCGTCGAAGTCACTATAGCTGACAAGGCGGCCTTTGTCATAGCGGTAAACAAGCTTACGGGAACCAGGCGCATGGGCCGTTTTTACCGTTCCATCGGCATTGTAGTCAAAGCTCACTTGCCGGCCTGACGCATCCTCTATCGCTTTTAAGCGGTTTTCCTCGTACGTATACGTTGTTTCATTGTTATGACCGTCGACCAGCTTTACGAGCTTGCCTGTCGTCTTGGAAAAATGCGCTTTCGTTTGCTCTTTTGTCGTTAAAATCAGGGCGTCGCTTGTCTCTTCTAACTCTAAATACACGCCTGTAGGCGGCTTGTACGTGCCGTCTCCTTGTTTCGTAAAGACATGGAGCGTACCGTCGTCATCGACAAACAGCGCTTGGTTGCCCGATTGCTTTAACGTCATTTCGCTGTCTGCATGCCAGCCATAGCCAAACATGCCGCTCGTTGGCGCCAAGCTATTGTAAGTGCGGGTGAAGCCAAGTCCAGGGCCGCGCCCGTCAATCGACAAATCGTCTTCTGAGACAATTAAATTGCCCGTCGCTGCATTGACTTTGCCATAAGGGACTGTCAAAATCGACCAGTAGTCTTCCTCGCCGAAAAGTTCAGTTGGTTGGCTAATCGACGGTTTAAAGTCTGGCGATTGGATCGTTTCGCCGTCCTTGTTATAAGCCGTCAGTCGAATAAAATACGTTTTCGCGCTGGCATTGCCGCCGGCATTTTTGTAAACAGGCGATGGGTCAACAGCCAATTCATTCCCTTTGCCGTTCGTATAAAGCGCCGATTTTCCCGCGGCAATATCCGCCGCCGTTGGCCAAATCCCTTTTCCTTGCGTCGTCCAGTGCGTTGTATCGCCAACATCAAAACTGGTGTACGTCTTTCCATTGGAAATCCACACTTTATAGCCAGATGCGTTCTCAATTTCTTCCCAATCGAGCATGATGTAACCAGTGTTTTCTGACTTCATGTTCGTGTAAGCAACGCCGTTTGGCGCTTTTGGTTTAGCCAGGTCGGGAATATAAGGAAGCGCGCTGGCAGACCGTACTGTTTCGCCATGCTTGTTGTATGCTTGGATTTTAAAATTAAAATCTTTGGCGTTTGGATAGTTCCCGCCAGAATTTTTATAAACAGGCGATGGGTCGATCGGCAATTCTGCTCCTGCGTTGTCTGATAGATGCAAGTTGAATTTGCCAGCTTTGATTTCCGCTGCCGTCGGCCACACTTTCTTTCCTTTCGTAGTGTAGGAAGTCACATTGCCGACGTCAATACTTTCATAATTTTTGCCGTTATACATATATAGCTTGTAGCCGCTGGCACCGCTGACCGCTGGCCAATTTAAATCAATGTAGCCAGTGCCGTTACCGTTACTGTAGCTTTTAGCCGTTGGCCTGTCCGGTTTTTTCAAATTTGGAATGGTTGGCTTATGCTCAGCCGACATCGCGCTCTCGCCTTGTCCGTATACGGCGCTGACACGGAACCAGTAATTTTTGCTGTTTGGAAAATTGCCGCCTGAGTTTTTGTAAACGGGAGAGGGGTCAACGGCCAACTCCGCTCCTTTGCCATTTGTGTATAGCTTAAATTTCCCAGCAGCAATATCGCTTGCCGTCGGCCAAAGCTTTTTCCCTTCCGTCGACCAGCTTGTCACATTGCCAACGTCAAATCCTTGATAGTCCTTACCGTTATATACCCACACTTTATAGCCCGTTGCCCCAGGCATTTTTTTCCAACTTAAGTTAACATGGCCGGTGCCATCGCCGTTTGTATATGTTTTCGACGTAGGGGCAGCTGGCGCTGGAATCGTATAAGTGATGCTCAAGTATGGTTTCTTTGATGTATTTGTGGTCGAAATCACTTTTTTCCAATACTCTTTGCCATTTCCGTTTGTATGCAATTTAAAGCCAAAGTTCTTTTTCGAGCCATCTAGCCATGCTTTGACTGTGCTTGTCACATCAAAGCTAGCCGGTTTATTACGGCCGACATCGACTTTGCCAATATTGGTCGATCCCGGTTTATTGTTCCAGTTAAGTGATCCTGGCTGCCAATCGCTGTTCACTGTATCAAGCCATAGCCCATTGGGGTTATCGCCATAGTAGTGGTGAATAACATGGACATTCAATGTTGCTTTCGTCACCGTCATATGTTTGACTGGATCGATGCTTTGTTTTAAAAAACCATAGGTCGTCCCTGTTGTGCTATCGTATTTGCCGACTTTCAATACATGGGCATTCTGCGATGAATCCCACTTGCTGCTGGCGGAGCTATAATTGGTCGTCGGATAAGCGCTCATTACAAACGCATCAGCGCTCACATTGACAGAAGTTGTTGGGTCAATATAAACCGGGTACACGCGTTCCTCGTCTGCGAGCCAGTCTTTGTCTGCGTCAATCGTCAGCTCGTAACCGCCATCAATCGCTTCCAGTTTGTAGGACACGGCGTCTGATTCTGCTGTTTCTCCTTTGGCATCGTCATAATTGGAGTCAGCCATAAATGGTTTAGGCAGCTCAAAAGCTGCTTCTCCGTTTTCGTCACTAAACGTGATCGAACCATCTTCGTTTTCTTGAGCATCTAATTCAGTCTCAATCTTATAGTTGAAAATATGAACTCCATTGTACGTTTGTAAGACAAGATCTTCTTTTGTACTTTGGTTAAAGGTAAAATGGCGTAAATCAATATCAGGAAAAACATTGGAGTAGGTAATCTCATTTTCGCCAAAAACAGCCTGTTGATCTCTGGCCACAATTTGTTCACCGTTTTCATCTTCTGCGGTTAGCAGCGAAAATGTAAGTGTATGACCATGCCGGGTATAAGACGCATATTCTCCGTCTTCCATTGTTGACTTGAAGTTGGAGGTGAGGTCTGTATTTTCAGTGGCAATTTCTCCCGACGACCCCTGTTCCAAATCGCTTGAAATGTCTTGCCATTCCCCTGACTGTTCATCAAGCGTATGGATCGGCTCGAAATACACTTCTTGCGTATACGTGCCATCGTCGTTTATGAAAAGTTTTGTATTTTCCGTCCGCTCTTCTGTTACTTCCTCTAGGGGTGCAGGGTCATCCTCTTCCTCCCATTCAGAATCTTCATAAACTGAATGTTCGCCTGCTAGAAAATCAGGCTCGATGTTCTCATAAAGAAGAGGTGTCTCTTCGTCTTCTTCATCAGTTTCCTCTTCTCCCGCCTCTTCATGAGGGTCTCCAATTTCCGCTTCCCCTGCCTCAGAAGGCTGCTTGCTTTGTTCAGCAATGGCTTGCAACGGCATGCTGCTAAACACAAGCAAAAACACGAGAAGCAAGGAAACAGACTTTTGTATTGATTGTTTCATCCTCATCCCTTCTTTCATTTTCCTTATTATGTCATAATTTAACATATTATTATGACAAATTTATGATACTAAAAGGGATAGAATCTAACAATCTATTTTGTTCGACAATTCTCTGCATTTGTTCGACAATTTTTTTTATAAAAGGCATAAAAAAACGGCCTACCTGCTTGAGGTTGCCGAAATAGTTGGCAACCTCGCTCAGACTGACCTGAAGCCTTTTCATTCTTTTTTAGCTAATGTACAACGGTCTCATTAGAAAATGGGCTTTTCACAAGGGAATAAGCAGTTCACCGCAGTCTCGCTTGCCTGTACTAGAGCCGTTCCCGCACCTGCTCCGTCTTTCGCTACTGGAACGTCAGATGGAGCCTGAAGCCATTTTCATGCAGTGTACGCCCGCCTTTATAGCGGTCCCTGTGGTCGTTTAATGCTTCTGTTAGTGAATAAAATGCCTGTTCGTCACGTTGCTCCAACGCCTGATCAATTTGTTCTTTTAAATGTTGTTCTCTAAAGTGGTACAAGGAATATTCCAACACCGCTTTCGCATAAAGGGATTGGACAGTTAAATCGGCCCGCAATTCCAAACGGTTAATAATGCTTAATTGCCTGTACACGTCGCCGTCTAGCCTAAATGGCTTTTCCATAAGAATCCCCCTCCTGCTTCAAAATTGGGTTTATGTGTTTATACCCTAAACCATGAAAATGAAACATTGTCCTACGTTATTAGTCGACTGTTACCCTTTTAGCAAAAAATTGACTTTTATATTTAATTGGAGTAAGATTAGTTCACCAAAAAACTGGAGGAAACATTATGTGTGGTTTTGTCGGCGATCTGCTTATTCGAAATGGCAGCCATTTGCCTGATCATTTGTGGATTCAAACGCTAGAAGCAATTCATCACCGTGGCCCTGACAGCACCGGTACTTATAAAGATGAAACAGTCCGTTTTGGATTTAAACGTTTAAGCATTATTGATTTAGAGCACGGCGACCAGCCCCTTGCATATAGCAAAGGGCGTTACCATATTGTTTTTAATGGCGAAATATATAATTACATCGAGCTGCGTTCTCAATTAATTCAACGCGGTTACACATTTCGAACCGATTCTGATACCGAAGTACTCCTCGCTCTTTATGCAGCAGATGGCAAAAATGCGGTTAAACAATTACGGGGAATGTATGCGTTTGCGATTTGGGACAAGCACAAAAAGGAATTGTTTTGTGCGCGTGACCGTTTTGGCATTAAGCCGTTTTACTATCTGAAAACAGACGAACGTTTTTTCTTTGCCTCTGAACAAAAATCAATCATGCCATTGCTTGAGCAAATCTCGATTGAGCAAGAAGCGCTCCAACATTACGCCACCTTTCAGTTTGTTCCCGAACCTAACACGCTGACTAAAGGCATTCATAAGCTACTGCCAGGACATACATTAACGGTCAATGCAGACTTTTGTGTGCAAATTGAAGCATATGCTGAACGGACTTTTCAGCCTAGATCGGGGCCGACGGTCACAGAGCTTGCCAACCAAACACGAAAATTGTTAACAGACTCTGTCGAAAAACATATGCGCTCTGATGTCCCAGTTGGGGCATTTTTATCAAGCGGCATTGATTCGACTTCGATTGCTGCCTTAGCACAACAAGTGCACCCTAACCTATTGACTTTTACGGTTGGTTTCGAGACAGAGGGCTATAGCGAAATTGCCGTCGCAAAAGAAACAGCAAAAGCATTAGGCGTCAAAAATATTCATAAAGTCATATCTGCTGATGAATTTATTCAAGAACTGCCTAACATCGTGTGGCATATGGACGAGCCTGTTGCAGACCCAGCAGCAGTTCCCCTTTATTTCGTCGCCCAAGAAGCAAGCAAACATGTAAAGGTGGTTTTGTCAGGAGAAGGCGCTGACGAATTGTTCGGAGGGTACAACATTTACCGGGAACCTCTTGACCTTGCCTGGTTCAAAAAGTTGCCGCCTACGTTTCACGCTGGCTTAAAGCGGGTTGTTGCCCATATGCCGTCTAAGCTGAAGGGACGAAACTACATTATACGGGGAACGACTCCCCTCAACGAGCGGTACATTGGCAATGCCTTTATTTTTTCTGAAAAAGAAAAAACACAGTTGTTCCGCGACTATGATCGAACCAAACCTTACACCAATGTAACAGCGCCACTGTACGAACAGGCAAAAGGCATGGATGAATCGACAATTATGCAATTTGTCGATATGCATACGTGGCTTCCTGGCGACATCCTTGTGAAGGCTGACCGAATGACAATGGCACATTCGATTGAATTAAGAGTCCCTTTTCTCGATAAAAATGTATTTGCATTTGCGAGAATGCTTGGCCAGGATATGAAACTTTCCCATAAGACAACTAAATTTGTGCTCCGGCAAGCCATGAAGGACCTTATTCCGGCAAATATTGTGCCCCGTAAAAAATTAGGTTTTCCAGTGCCGATTCGCGTATGGCTCAAAAACGAACTGTACGATTGGGCTAAGCAGCTTATCGAGTCAAGCAATACAGAAGACGTGTTTCATAAGCCTTTTTTGCTGCAAATGCTGCAAGCACACCGGGACGGCCACGGCGATTATAGCCGCCGTTTATGGACAGTCCTTACGTATATGATGTGGCATGACATCCACGTTGCCAAGCGACTGATTAGCACACATCAGCAGAAAGACGCTGAGCGCTGTAAAACGCTGGCCCATTTTTAAACATTGCAAGGAGGGCAGTTAAACATCGGTTTAATTGCCCTCTTCGTATCCATATATGCCTAACTAGCAAGTAGTTTATTGTTTCTGGACTTGATGTTCAATCTCTTTTGCCAACTGGGCCCCATCGAGAATGGTTACAAGCGTCCCCTCCACGTGGCTTATCCCCTTTTTATAAGGGGCATCAGACAGCTCTTCAATCGAAGCAAGATCGATTTCCCAAATGTCGCTCGCTTCATTGACGGCCAGGACAAATGATCCAAGTGTTTCCGCACACACAAGCAAGCGGCACGCTTCGGTCACTTCCATTTTTTTTCGATATAGCAAATAACGTAGATCAACTACCGGCAGCAGGGAGCCGCGAATATTAACGACCCCCATTATGGCAGGGTCCGCATTTGGGACAATACGAATGCCGTCAAGGAGCTCTATTGAAGAAAGGTGCAAAATATCAATGCCATACCATTCCTCTCCTACGGCAAATACGGTAAATTGTTTCGTATGTTCCACGATCGTTTCCCCCCTTTCTCTAAAGCAAGGCTATTTTCATTCATAGTTGAAGCGATTAATTGTTAAAAAACAGCGCAATGTCGACAATCAATGCAATCGTGCCATCCCCAAGAATCGTTCCGCCTGAGATTCCTTTTGTCCCTTTCAGCAATGAACCTAGTGGCTTTAGCACAACTTCTTGTTTGCCAATAAAGCGATCAACTTTTACAGCCATTAATGTTTGGTTGCGGTAAAGCATAAGAACGGCAAGCTCTTGCTCGTCTTCCTTTTCTGGCAAGCCAAACTGCTCATTTAATGAGACAAGGGGAACAAGTTGCCCTCGCCATTCAAACAAGCTTTGCCCATCTGCTTGCTTCAACTCGCTTTTTTGCACATAGGCGGTTTCGGCAATATTCGCGATTGGAAAGGCATAAATGTCTGAGCCAAGTTCAACCATCATCGCATCGATAATGGAAACAGTTAATGGGAGCGAAATGGAAAAGCGCGTGCCCTCTCCCTCTTTGGAAGAAACAGCGATTTCACCGCCCATAGCAGAAAACGTGCTTTTGACAACGTCAAGGCCGACTCCACGCCCAGACAAATCCGTCACTTCATTGGCTGTGCTAAAACCAGGGGCAAACAGCAGGTTGTTGATTTCATCACTTGCCATTTTTTCCGCCTCTGCAGCCGTAATCAATTCATTTTCAATCGCTTTTTTCAAGACTTTTTCTTGTTTAATTCCTGCGCCATCATCCTCAATTTCAATGACAACATGGCTGCCGCTATAAAAAGCGCGCAACACGATTAACCCCTCAGGATTCTTTCCGCTTTTTTGGCGGACTGCCGGCTCTTCAATGCCATGATCAATCGAATTGCGCAGCAAATGGAGGAGCGGATCACCGATTTCGTCAATAATGGCCCGGTCTAATTCGGTCGTTTCCCCTTCAATTACAAAACGGATTTGCTTGCCGATTTCTTTTGAGACTTTACGTACCATCCGTGGAAAACGGCTGAAGACTGGCTCTAATGGCATCAGTCGCACAGACAACATTACTTCCTGCAAATGGCTCGTAATGCGGCTTACTTTTTCAAATACATTTGTCAGCTCATCTGTTTGCAATGAATTGGCCACTAGCTCTAGACGGCCCTTTTCCACAACTAGTTCTTCAAACAAGTACATTAACGAATCCAGCTTTTCGACATTGACACGAATCGTTTTCTGCTGCGCTTGCTCCCCTTTTGCACCGGCCCCTTTTTCAGAAGGGGCTTTTGCCGTTTGCGACTTGGCCTTATCCGCCTTCTTCTGCGGCTTATAAGCGGTAACTGTTACTTGTTTCACTTCAGAGATGCCTTCTAGGCGTTTTTTAATGTCTGAATCTGGAAGCGTCGTAGCTGCCGTGAGCGTAAAGCCGCTGGCAAACTTCCCTTCCTCAAGCTCCTCTCTGCTAGGTTCCGTATGAATCAATTCGCCAAACTGTGCGGCTTCACTTGCAACCATAAAAGCGCGCACTCCTTTGAGCGCTGCATTGTCATCGATTTCGACATGGATCACTTGGACAGGGACACCGTCTTGTACAGCTTGATCCATAACGGCGTGTGTGTCTGTGTCGAGACTAGCGGCAACCTCATTGGCACTCTTTCGTTCTTGGCCGAGAAGCTGTGCAAACGTATCCCGCAACCCGTTAGCTTCTTCTAACTCTCCCCCGGTATTCCGTACATGGCTGACGCTTGCTTCAAGATATTCAACTGCATCAAACAGCAAATCGATTTCGCCTGCGCCAGCTTCAATGTTTCCGTCCCTCATGGCATCAAGAAGATTTTCTAATGAATGGGTCAACTCGGCCATGGCATTGAAGCCCATCGTCGCCGACATTCCTTTAAGCGTATGGGCTGAACGAAAGATTTCAGCAATCGCGTCTTTATCAAAAGGATCCTGCTCAAGTTGAAGCAACTTTGCATTCATTGCTTGCAAATGCTCATCTGCCTCTTCTAAAAACATACCTATGTAATCGTATTGAGTCACCTTGCCCACCTCGATAAAAAAGAATACGAGGAGGGACTCTCCTCGTATTCTTTATCGGCTTTCCATCTTTAAATGTTGAGTACGTTTTCGCCACTCTTTACAGATTCAACCCAGTTAATCGCAGACAATGGAGATTGCTCATTCGCTGCTTCAACCATTTCTGCCCACGACCGGCGTTCGGACAAGTCTGCGGCTGCTAACAAGCAATAATCTTTGGCACGAGTAAGAGCGACATAAAATAAACGCTTTGCCTCTTCGAGCGCTTGTTTGCCTCTTTTTTCTTGCGCCTGGAAATAGGCAGGCGTAGAAATGGGATCACGATCGTCTAATTTTAGTTGGAAAACAATGTCCCACTCTTGGTCAAAATAGACCGCATCCGTGTCCGGCCGTCGTTTTTGGTCCATATACGGAAGGCAAACAACTGGAAACTCCAATCCTTTTGAGGCGTGAACGGTCATAATTGTTACGGCCTCTCCCTCCAACTGTTCCACTTCTGCTTCAGGGACATTTTTGCTTGCCGCTATATAGCGGTTCATTTGCAAACATAGCGTTTCTAGATTAGTTGTATTTAATTGTGCAAACAAATCAATGAGCTTTTCCACATTGCCGACACGCTGAATGCCGTTCGTATCGCTTAAAACAGCATAACGCAGGCCAGTTAGCTCAAACAGCTGAAGCAGCCCTTCTTTTACACTTCCTGTAAAAGCAAACGGCAAGAACAAATCGATCCATTCGCCATACTGCTTTAGCGCTTGTTGCAGCCGTGGGTGGTTTGCAAATAAGGAAGGCGCTTCTTCTTTCGCTAAAAAAACGGCTAAGTTTTCATGTTCCTCTTTACAATCGTTCACTGTCAGCAAATCACTTAGTGTCAGCCCAAAGAGGGGGGAACGAAGCAACGCCACCACATAAGCATCCTCGAATGGACGTCTGAGCCAATTAAGCACATTTAAAAAATCAATCACTTCCTGTTTCTCAAAAAAACCCACACCACCGTGCACACGATAAGGAATGCCAGCTTCGGCAAACGCCTGCTCAAGCTCTGGCAAATTTGTACGCGAAGGAAGTAGAACAGCGACATCATTCCATTGAGCTTGGCGAACCTTGCCTTCACCTTCCACTTCAATCATTCCATCCGCTATTGTTTGTTGCAGCAGCGATGCAAACGAGCGAGCTTCGTTGCTTTTTTCAAGTTGATGGAAAGCAGCAAGTGCTTGTTTGTTTGTATGAGGCTTCCTCCCTGCTTTTAGGGGCACATAACTGGTCGCATACGGAAGGGCGTCCTCCCCTCCTGGTGCCATCACATGGGCAAACAATTCATTAACGAGTTCAACAATTTGCGGAGCAGTTCTGTAATTTTCTTGCAGATGAATCAATTCTCCTTCATTTATCTCAGCTGCCTTTTTGGCCATTTCATTCATAATAGCGACATCAGCTCCGCGAAAACGGTAAATCGATTGTTTTTCATCGCCGACAAAAAACAAATGGGCCGGATTGATCGCCTGAACAATTTGCAATTGGACTTGGTTTGTGTCTTGAAATTCATCGACCATAATATGTGTATAAGCAGACTGACAAGCTGCTGCTACTTTTGGTAGTTGTAATAGTGTATACGCTTTTTGTTGCAAGTCGCTAAAGTCAGCGACAAGGCGCTGTGCTTTTAGATCGGCATAGCGTTTGGCAAATGCTTGCAACAGCGTCACAAACGCTTTAAGCAAAGGCAGCCCTCGATCACTGGCGACTTGATTCCTTTCACTCCATTGCTTTTTGAATGGCTTCCAGTTGTGCTCATAAAAAACGTACAGAGACGGCAACGATTCTTGCCATGCTTTTTGGACCCTGCTTGGAAGCGCTTCGTTCATCATCGCAACCGCTTCCTCCTCGTTTGCAGCAAGTTGCAAACTTTGTGCAAGCGTGGTCAGCGACTGTGCATGCTTTTGTTCGGTTTTCGATAACTGAGACAAAGGAGGTAATTCTTTTGCAGCGCGTTTAACCGCCTTGACGATCATCGCCACTTGTTGCTGCTGTTCGCAAATAGCCCCATTGATTTGCTTGTCCCACATATACAGCGGCGAAAAGTGGGAAATGACGTCATCCCCCGCTCGTTGTTCTCGAACCGCATCATGAACCGCCACCAATGAACGCTTCAATGCAAAAAGAGACAGCCCCCGACGGAGTTGGTTCAGTTCATTGGCAAATTGACGCTCTTTGCACAACTGTTCAACAAGCTCCGCTTTTATCATTGCAGCTTCGGTTTCATCAAGAACCGCCAGTTCCCCATTTTCTTCAACGTATCGGCTATAACGGCTAAGCAGTTGCCGGCAAAAACGATGAAACGTTGCAATCATTGCCGTCTCTACTTCTTCTTGCTGTGCAAGCCAAAAGCGTTTTTCTTCCCTATTTCCTGCCGCTTCCGCCTTTTCGCCCATCCGGCTTGCAAGGCGCTCTTTCATTTCTCTCGCAGCCTTTTCAGTAAAAGTGATGGCGGCAATTTCATTAATAGGAGCGCCATAATTTGAGTCCTTGTCATGAAAATGTTCGTCGATAACGGAGACGATCTTCTCCGTTAGCACCCTGGTTTTGCCAGAACCAGCTCCAGCAGCAACGACGACAAGGGGCTGTTTCGACTCAATTGCTTGCTTTTGTGCGCTGTTGAATTGCATGCTGAGCCTCCCTTTTTTGTTCTTCCGTCACTCGGCAAATCGCTTTATAAGGGCAGCTGGCCGCGCAATCAAGGGGGGCAACGGGCATGTTTGTCTGCATTCCTTCCCACAGTTCTTGAAGACGCTCATGGATGTGCCATTTTTCCATAAAAGCCTCTTCTCCTAAAGCGTCCTCTTTATTGCGGCATTGAGCACTGACGCCAAAGATCGATTGCTTGCCAACATGCTCTGGCTTCCAAACCCCGTTCCCTGCCCGTTTTCCTGGATCAAGCAAAGAAATATATGTAGCCCCAGCTACTGGCGATTGCTTACCAATGATATACGAATACATAGGAAGCTGGAGTTTTGTGCCGTGTGAGGCTTCCTCCAGTTTCAATGCCGCCTTGCCAGTCTTGTAATCATAGAGTACCTTTTCACCGTTTGCGACATCGACCCTGTCGATTTTTCCAGTCACTTTTAGTTTCGTTGTGCCCAACGGAAAGTTTTCAAGAACAATAGGCACTTCCAGCCCTTCAATGTAAGCATCCGCCAACTCCTTCCGATCCCAAAACCGCGCCCGCTCTGCTTCCCACCAAAGACGAAGCTTGTTGGCCCACCATGTTTCTTCCTGTTCAAGCTCGAAACGATTCATATATGGGACAAATGGCACAATATCCTCATTAAAGCGGCGGCGCCATTCTGATTCAAGCCAATGAGGCACTTCGTCTTTTTCTGCTTCCGAAAGGGTGGAAAAA
The DNA here is from genome assembly GCF_900142675.1 of Shouchella rhizosphaerae. GTDB lineage: Bacteria > Bacillota > Bacilli > Bacillales > Bacillaceae_D > Shouchella > Shouchella rhizosphaerae. Next base: position 83,311 of record NZ_FRBS01000003.1, read on the forward strand.
GGCTTGCCAATGACATTCAATTTATGGCGATACAATGTTTCAATGCATTGGTGAATAAGTGTTCCAATCTTATTTGCCGGAAGCCCTTCGTTTTGAGCTGCTGGCGGCTTGATCCCTAAAAGCCATTCTAGACCATAGCGGAATGGACAGCGCGCATAAGCTTCAAACGCAGTAACGGCAACAGCGGGTTTTGCTTTCTCTTTCGCCTGTTGGGCATCTGAAAGCCATTCTTGCCCTAATTGCAAATGTTGCAGCCTTTTTTGAAAGTGACCGAGTTCACCGCGGTAAGCAGTCCCATCTTTGCGTGAATATGTGCCGATTCCGTTGTTCAACCTATCTTGGTAATTCCAGAAACCAACTAGTTGGAAGTCGAGTAGAAATGGAGAAGGTAGCGCTGGACTGTCTCGGTCAAGACCGCACACATAGCTGGCATATACGTCCATGCCGCTGTTGATGAGCTGTTGGAATTGCAACGCTTGGACGGAACGTGTACGGGATGTCAATGGCACCCCCCGTTTGTTAATCTCCGTTAAATCACTTTCTTGGAAATAACCTAGCAGTGAATAAGGATGTGGAAACGTACCTAAAGCAAGCCCGGCAACATAGACGGTCGACCCTTGAAAGGCAGCGACATCCGCCCACGAGAGGACGGAAATTCCCTCTTTCGGTTTTGGCTCCTCGCCAATGACAAGTGTTTGCGCAAATGTCTGGAACCATTGGCGAAACCCATCTTCCGTTGTTTCCACTTTTGCATAGGAGATGCCGTCCAGGGCCAAAAGCGCTTGTTTTACTGTGGGGGCATACGGGATATCCGTTCGCTCTTCCATTTTGGTTAGCATGTCAACGAGCAACGCAGCTTTTTCTGCTATCGTGTTCCCTTCGGCAAGGGGGCTTTTGCCGATTTGGTTCAGAAAAAAGTCAACCTCGCTGTCACCAGTGCCATAACCAGCGTACAAAGCCTGCTTCGCTCTTAAGCAACGACGCCCAGTAATGCCAAGCACAGCAAAGAGGGAATCAACTGCCCCCAGTCGCGCTTCTTTTGAAGGCAAAGGGGTGAGCAGCGCTTCTTTGACCCATAGATAGAAAGGGGTGTCCGCCAAATAACTACGGTTGCTAGCGGCAATAGGCAGTCCTTCCTGCTTCGCCTTTGCCATAAAAGCGGCACGCGCGTCTGATTTCGTAAACAGCACAGCGATGTTGGACAGCGGCGTATTGCTTGTAAGAATATGTTCAATCAAACCAATGTGCTCTTCTTCCTCGGTCACCGCTTTATACAGAGACAAACACCCTGTTTGACCATCCGTGACTGGCTGTCTGTCAACATCCTCCACCGTAAAGCCAATCTTCACTAACTCCGATATCGCAGCTTTCGCCTCTCGATTAAGGTAGATGGTCAGCCCCACGCCCTCTTTAACCATTCGCTCTAGTGCCTCTAGCTGATTGACAGAGAAATCATGAAACCCTTCGACTACAATGTCATCATAAGGCAAAGACGCTGGTTTTCGAGCAAAGGCGTTGTAGTCATCTTCAATTGTCTTCCACCGTCTCTTTTCTTCTATAGCCTTGATCTTTGCAAATTCAGGTTTTAAAAAGCGTAAACTGTCAGGTAGTCGGCATTCGCCAAAACGCTTATATTGCAAATAACTATTTATGATTTGCTCGTTTTTTCTTCCAGTCGCATTCGCTTCGTTTGCCATCGCCCACTTCCATTCGTGGTGAACTAGCTCCATATCGTTTACTCGTTGCTGGCACTTGCGGATAAACGAGTCAAATGTTAAGCAGCGAAGTTCTGGCGCCACCAACCGGATTTGCTCCACCCAATACGTCGTCGGCACAATACAACAACCGGTCTCCCGTTGTGTACGTGCCCATTCCCCGTAGCGCTTTGGCGAGAACGGTTGCCACCCACTGACCGCCCTAATATGCGCCTTCATCATTCATCCCCCTTTATTTCCAATAGACGCCCATCGCCCAAACGACGACTGCTGTTACGACAAGCAATACCCCGTGCGGATATAGCTGCCTATATTGTTGTTTCTTTATCGCCAAACGTGTTTTTTCATAGAAATAGAGCATTAGAATTGCAATTGCGCCTTTGACTGCGTAAAAAGCAGCAAACTCGTACGCATACCACATTAAAAACCCAGACAACAGAAGGACCGCTTCCGTTGTTCGCACAAAGGAAGCGCAAAGAAAACGGGCGTGCTGCCATCCTCGCCATGTGAACAGAAGCCAAACAGCAGCGCCAATAAAAAACAGCATCCAAACCCCACTATGGAAAGCAGCAATTACTCGGAAAGCTTGTGCGGAAATCATCGTTAACGCCTGCCTTTTCTCGTCTAAACGTTTGTCTATTATACCATACGATAACAGCGGACCGACGAAAAAAAGAGAGCTTGCCTAAGGCAGCTCCCTTCAGACTGTAGACAAACGTTTTCGATCAGTCTGGTTAATCTTGTCAGTTTAAATCAACATATTGTCCGTTTGCTTCATAAAGGATCCATTCGGACAAGTTTGTTGCATAATCAGCAATGCGCTCAATATAACGGGCAATAAAAGCCAACTGGGTAATCGCTTCTACGTCTTGATCTGTCGTCTCTTGCCTAAACAGCTTTTTAATAAGCTTACCAAAGCGTTCGTCGATTTCATCATCGGCTTTTGCCAATTGTTGAGCTGTAAGCACATTTTTTGTTGCATAAGCATGCAGTGCTTTTTCGATCATCCCCTTCGCATCTAAAGCAAGCTCTATCAATTCTTGCTTCAACTCTTCGTTAGGGAACACATCAATTCGTCTTGACACTTTAGCAATATCGACAGCAAAGTCTGCTACACGTTCAAGGTCGCCAGCCATTTTCATGACAACGATCAACCGTCGCAAATCAGTTGCAACTGGCTGCTGCCTAGCAATAATGTCAAACACCTTTTCGTTGATGTCAAGTTCACTCTTATTGATGTCGGCATCATTGTCAATAATTTGCTGGACGGCGGCTCGGTTCTTTGTTGACAAACCATCAATAGCAGCATCCAGCTGTTTTAAAACGGCGGTTCCTAGCACTTGAATTCGCCCTGCTACTTCATCAAGCTGTTCTTGAAACATGCTTCTTAACATAGGATGACCTCCTGTTAGCCAAATTGGCCAGATACGTAGTCTTCTGTACGTTTATGCTCAGGGTTGGAAAAAATTCGTTGTGTCGGACCAATTTCAACCAGTTCGCCCATGTAAAAGAATGCTGTCTCGTCTGAAATTCGTGCAGCCTGCTGCATGTTGTGTGTGACGATGACGATCGTATAAGAATCACGCAACGATGTAATCAGTTCTTCTACTTTCGTCGTAGAAATCGGGTCAAGGGCACTTGTCGGTTCATCCATTAACAATACCTCAGGCTTTGTCGCCAGTGCTCGGGCAATGCAAAGCCGTTGCTGCTGACCACCTGATAACGACAGTGCGTTTTTATTCAGTCGGTCCTTGACTTCCTCCCATAAAAATGCGCCTTTTAAGCTTGATTCAACAATTTCATCAAGTTCTTTTTTCTTGCGAATTCCATGAATGCGTGGCCCATACGCCACATTTTCATAAATCGACTTTGGAAAGGGATTCGGCTTTTGGAAAACCATGCCGACCGCTTTACGCAGCTCAGCCAAATCCATTGAAGTTGTCAACAAATTTTCGCCCCGAAAATTCAATTCACCAGCCATGCGAATATCGGGATTTAAACGCGACATTAAGTTCAATGTTTTGATAAACGTTGATTTTCCGCAACCAGAAGGGCCGATGATCGCCGTCACATGCTTTTCCTTTAATTGAAGCGAAATGTTTTTTAATGCCTGGTTGTTGCCGTACCAAAGATTAAAGTCAAGAACATCATACACGTTCTTTGTTTCCGTTTGTTCAGCTAATGCTTGCATATGCTTCTTCCCCCTTACCCAAATCGTCCTGAAATGTAATCTTCGGTCTGTTTCTTTTCAGGATTACGAAATAGGACGTCTGTCTTATTGACTTCGATCAACTCACCGTTGTAGAAGAACGCAGTCCGGTCAGAAACCCGTGACGCTTGTTGCATATTGTGTGTAACAACAACAACCGTATAATTCTTTTTCAATTCAACCATGAGTTCTTCCACTTTAGCTGTTGCAATCGGGTCAAGGGCCGAAGCTGGTTCATCAAGAAGAATCACCTCTGGTTTTAAAGCAAGCGTGCGGGCGATGCAGAGTCGCTGCTGTTGGCCGCCGGATAGTGACAGCGCCGATTCATGGAGCCTATCCTTGACCTCATCCCATAAAGCGGCACGCTTTAAAGAATCCTCCACAATGTCAGCCCACTCTTTTTTCTTAACGTTATGGAAGCGCAAACCGTGAACAAGATTCTCATAAATCGACTTTGGGAATGGGTTCGCCTTCTGGAAAACCATGCCGATTTCTTTCCGCAAAGCAACCACATTTACATCATCACTGAGCAAATTAAGTCCTTCATAGGCAAGGGTGCCCGTAACCCGTGCGCTCGGGATTAAATCGTTCATGCGGTTAATGCTGCGCAAAAAGGTTGATTTCCCACAACCAGACGGGCCGATTAACGCCAAAATTTCGTTTTTGTTAATATCAAGCGACAACTGTTTTACTGCATGGTTTTCGCCATAGTAAATATTGATGTCCTTTGCCTGTAAAATCGCCTCAGCCTGTTTGGATGGCTGTTTAAGTGCAGTAGTATCTTTTTTTGGAACGGTCAGAGCAGTCATGTTGGCTTTCCCCCTTTTATTTCGATGCCGTTAGTTTCCGGTGCACGTAGCGCCCAAGCAAACGGGCCAACAAATTGAATAGCAACACAGCGAAAATCAGCACAAGCGCAGCCCCGTCTGCTACTTCCCGCGCGTCGGGGATCAAGCCTTGCGTATTGATTTTCCAAATGTGAACAGCGAGTGTTTCAGCAGGACGGAATACGTTTAATGGCGATGTTTCCGAAAAAGGATTCAAATTCATCCAATCAAGCCGTGGCGTCGTAACGCCTGACGTAAACAACAACGCTGCTGCTTCGCCAAACACGCGCCCTGCCGACAAAATTACACCAGTCAAAATTCCAGGAAACGCCGCTGGCAAAATCACGGTCCGAATCGTATCCCACTGGGTAATGCCCAGGGCAAGGCTTGCTTCTTTTTGCTCTCTCGGAACGCTCGTGATCGCATCCTCGACCACACGGACCATTACTGGCAAGTTAAACACCGTCAGCGCAAGCGCACCGCCTAAAATCGAGTAACTCCAACCAGTTAGCTGTACAAATACGAGCAACCCAAACAAACCGACGACAATGGATGGCAAAGAAGCGAGTACTTCAATACAAGTACGAATAAAATCCGTTACGCGTCCTGGCTTTGCATACTCGGCCATATAAATGCCTCCGCCAAGTCCAAGAGGCACGGTAAACAACATCGTTAAAAATAAGATGTAAAATGAATTAAACAATTGTGGCCCAATCCCGCCGCCAGCTCTGTAGGAGCTTGGTGGGTTTGTAAGAAAGGCCCAGTCAATTTGGGCAAGCCCCCTCACAAAAATATAGCCAATTAAGCCAGCTAAAACAGCAATAATGATTGCGGCAATGACTGTAAACATAGACGTTGCGCATTTATCCGCCCATTTTTTGTTCATGAGAATTTCCTCCTAGATGACAAGAACCGTACAAGAATAATAAACAGATAGGACATAACGAGCAAAATCAAGCCGAGTGACCAAAGGACATTGTTGTCAATGCTTCCTGGTACAGTATGTCCCATATTTAATGTAATGATGGTCGTTAACGTCGCTGTGGAATCAATGAGCGACTCTGCAATTGTCCGCGAGTTGCCAATGACCATCTGTACGGCCAATGCTTCGCCAAATGCACGTGCCATTCCTAGGACAACTGCTGTAAGCAACATAGGTCCAGCGGCTGGAATGAGTACCCGGTAGATCGTCTGCCAGCGGGTGGCGCCAAGCGCCAACGACGATTCACGCAAACCGCCAGGAATCGAACGCAGTGCATCGGTTGATATACTTGTCACAGTTGGAAGGATCATGATCGATAATACAATCATGGCTGATAGGAGGCCAAACCCTTGGCCACCGACATGGTCGCGTATAAACGGAACAATGACGGATAAACCGATAAAACCATATACGACAGATGGGATGCCAACGAGCAATTCTACAGCAGGCTGCAAAATTTTTCTGCCCCAGCTAGGCGCAATTTCCGTCATATAAATCGCTGCGCCAATTCCGAGAGGAGCAGCGATCAATGCAGATAAGATCGTTACAGCAAATGAACCAAAAATAAACGGTAGCGCGCCATAAGACGGCCCACCGGCGTCCGCTCCCCTAGTCGGGTTCCAATCTAAGCTCGTCAAAAACTCGATTGGACTGACGCCATCGATTACAAATGCTTGCAGTCCACGAATAACAAGAAACAGCGTAATCGCAATGGTTGTAATAATGATGAGCGCAGCGCAGGCGTAAACGATGATTTTTCCTTTGCGTTCAGCTTTTGCTGCTTGTTTATTGTTTGCTTTTAACAAACGGTCCGCTACCGATTGAGAAGACGGCATGACAGTTTCCCCCTCATGATTTGCCCTGTTTTTGCCCTACGTGAGAATGGCCTCTACCTTGCCGGCAGCGACCTTCTTCACTTTTCTTTATTATTTTGGTGTATCGTTTCCTTCCGCATCTCGTTCAACTTGCATGTCCGCTTCAGGAATGTAGCCCATTTCTGGGATCAACGTGCCTTGTACAAAATCACCTTGCAAATACTCAATGAACTGTGCCGTTAAGCCTTCAGGTTCGCCTTTCGTGTAAGAATGCATATACGCCCAAATTGGGTATTCACCTGAAATGACGTTTTCATCTGTTTGTTCAACGCCATCTACGGAAAGCGGCAAAACCGTTCCTTGTTCGTCATAATAAGAGAAAGCGAGATAACCGATGGCCCCAGGTGTTTCACTAATGATTTTCATCACGGCATTGGAAGAGTCCTCCGTAATGTCTCCTGGAACAGGCTCGTTGTCTTCAAGGCCATATTTCACAAATGTATCCCTCGTCCCAGAAGAATCTGGGCGGTTCACAATCACGATTTCTTGGTCAGCGCCACCAAGTTCGCTCCAATTGGTTACTTCCCCTGTAAATACAGCAATTAAATCTTCAGTCGAAATATCTTCAACGCCTACTTCAGGATGCGTTGCCGGCCCCATGCCTACAACGGCAATACGGTGGTCGACAAGTTCTTCAGCGGGAATATCTTCTTTTTCTTCAGCAAACACATCGGAGTTTCCAATTTGGACTTGTCCGCTTGCAACAGATGACAGTCCTTGGCCAGATCCACCTGCTTGCACTGAAATGCTTGCATCGATATTTTCATTCATAAACTCTTCACTTGCGGCTGCAATTAGTGGCTCCATTGCACTTGAGCCTGACACTAAGATGCTGCCTGACGCTTCGTTTTCTTCAGTATTATTGCCTTCTGCCGAATCTGTCTCTGCTGGCTCATTTGCGTTTCCGCCTCCGCAAGCGGTGGCAACAAACAAAAACGACGCAAATACTGCTCCTAATTGGACTTTTTTCATTAACGTTTCTCCCCCTATATAGGTTTACGTCTTACAAGGGTAAGTATAAGGATCGAGTATTAAGCTTATTTATGGCTAATGTTAAGGTTTTGTAAAGGGGAGATGACAGCATGAATGCCGTCACCATGCAAGGTGTCAAACACCGCTATATTTTAATGGAAAGAAAAAGGCATAAAAAAAAGCAACGGACATGCCGTTGCTCCAGACTGCAGACAAACTTTGCGTACAGATGTTTTTGCTAATCCATTCACCTTTCAACGTCAGTCTACTGCCTTTATTTCTGCTACCCTAGTTGCTGTTCTTTCGTTGGGCCGTATACGCCAGGAACGGTCAAACCCGCTTGGCGAAGCAAAACAGTCATTTGCCCGCGATGATGGATTTGATGATTCACTAGTTTCCGTAAAATCACACCCCGTGCTACTTTAGCTCCAATAAAGTCAACTTGCTCTTCGAGCGCTTCGTCGCTTAACGAGCTTGCTTGTTTTGCTAATTCAGCGGTAACTGCTTCATAGGTTTCCACTATTTCCTTAATCGATGGAGGCTCGTTTGACAAATCAGCGCTTATGTGGAGCGCCAAGCCAACACCTCCGGCAAAAAACGCTGGCGTTGTCGCCAAATGCCAACTAAGCCAAGAAAGTGTGTTGTGCCCTTCGGCAATCGCTTGGTTTTTCTTTTCGTCGGTCACGGCACTAATTACCGACTTTGTCAAGTCTGCTTCTTCCTGCCACTCTTGCAAAAAATCGTTAACTGTACGATACATTGAATCACCCTTTCATCTAGCCTATAAGAGAAGTATACAACATTTCCACTTCTGTGCTAAAGCTTGTCCACTGTTTATCACACTTTGTTTTAAAAAGGCACCGGCCAGCTGTAAGCTTCTTTATTGCGGCTGCGTCCCTTGCCAAAGTTCACTTTGTTCAAACGCATAAGCCAGTTGGAGAAGACGGTGCTCCTCTCCTTTTCGTGCCATTGCTTGCACGCCGATGGCAAGCCCTGTTTCATTTTTAAACAAAGGCATTGAAATCGCCGGTTGCCCCGTTAAATTGGCTAGTTGGGTAAAAGGCGTATACGTCAAGCTTGGCAAAAACATTTCATAGACTAGATCAAGCTGTTCCTTAGGCGGCAACTCCTGGACAAGCGCTTTTAAAGAACGCTCTTGTGCAGGCGCTGGTGTTAATTCACCAATCCTTGGCGCTACGCTCGCCGTGGCAGGCGTCAAATAGAGGTCGTATGTCTCATGGAACCAATGGGTAGCTGCTGCAGCATCGTCCCAAGCAGCAAGGCTCGCCGCATATTCTGCTGCGCGGACGTTGTCTCCGTACTCCGCCAATACCCATGATTCCATTTCAAAGTCATCTTCATTTAGACAGCGGCCAAGGGCTTGGCCTAGTTGTTGGCGCAAACGAGACATTTCTCCTGCATTCATCAAATAATAATGCCTCATTAGCTCGACGCCATCAATTGGCGGCGCTGCTTCCTCAACATGATGACCTGCCTTTTCTAGCCAACGGACTGCCTGTTGCAATGCTGTAATCGCTTCTTGTGAAACGGGAGTCCCAACAGGAGATTGGGCGGAAAAGGCGATCCGCAAACGTGGCAATTGCTCCTGGAGTGTGTGTTCATAACGATTTGCAAACAATGGTGTTTGAAAAGCGGCTTCCCATTGGACTGTTTGCAGCACATCCAATGCTCGAGCGCTATCGCGGACAGAGCGGCTCAGCACAAAATCGATTGCCGCTCCTTGCCATTGTCTGCCGACACCTGGCCCGACTGGCGTACGGCCACGTGTCGGCTTTAAGCCTACAAGCCCGGTAAACGAAGCAGGGATGCGAATCGATCCTCCTCCGTCGCTCGCTCCCGCCAAAGGAACAATGCCACTAGCGACAGCCGCTGCAGCCCCACCGCTAGACCCACCTGGCGAATAGTCTAGATCGAGTGGATTCCGTGCTGGGCCATGGAGTTTAGGTTCTGTAATGTTTTTCAAGCCAAACTCAGGGGCATTGGTATGGCCTGCCATAAGCAACCCCGCTTGCTGCAATGTCCTCGTATAGTGGCTAGTCACTTTAGCTCGCTCCTGTTTAAATAAAGCCGACCCAGACGTGAGCCGTGCCCCTTTTAAGGCGTGGGAGCTATCTTTAAGCAAAAATGGCACGCCTGAAAACACACCGCTTTTGGCTGCTTCCTTCGCTTCTTGGTACACTTCCTTTTCACGCTTTGAGACAATCGCGTTCAGCTTTTCCCATTCGTAGCTAACTTGAAAATGGGCATCGAGCACTTCTTCTGGTGAAACGTTTCCTGCTTGAATGAGCTCAGCCAACGCTACACCATCGAGACGTTTGTAATCAGATGAATCCATGCTTCTCCCCCCTTAACTGCCTCATTATACTTGACAATCACAAGCCACGCCAATCTTTGTCATTTGCAGGAGGCGATGAAAGCATGAAACAAACGGGTTGAAAATTCATCGTCTACTAACGTTTCTGGGTGCCACTGGACGCCGACTTGAAAAGGATAGCTAGCGCTGTTTTCAATCGCCTCAATCACACCATCATTTGTCCAAGCCGAAGCTTGAAAACCTGCAGGAACTTTCCTGACCGCTTGGTGGTGGTAACTGTTGACGTAAGCGGTATTTCCTTTTGCGAGCATTTCCAATCGCGTGCCTTGCCCGATTGTAATCTGATGGCTTTTATAGGAACGAGGCGCATGTTGGCGATGTTGAATGAGCGGCTTCGCAAATTGGCTCGGCAAATCTTGGTACATATCCCCGCCTCCAGCAATTGCCAATATTTGTACGCCCCGGCAAATGGCGAGAAGTGGCTTGTTTCGCGCCAGCAACGCTTTCGTTAACGCCACTTCAAACTGGTCCCGTTCCGGTGTGATTTCCCCAAGCAACGGATGAGGATCTTCTCCAAATAGCGCTGGGTCAATATCCCCTCCACCTGTAAGCAGCACGCCATCCACCATGTCGGCATAATGCTCAGCTTTATCCGCGATGTTTGGAAGCACGACTGGAAGCACTTCCGCATCATTGACAGACCAAATATTTGCAAGCGTCGTGCTGAGCAACGTTTCTTCAGCAATAGACGATGTAATGCCGATGATTACCTGTTTCACACGCTTTCCTCCCGTCACAGATTGCTCCTTTAGTTTATGTATGGACGGCACAGTCTTGAACCTTTTGTTAAAAATCTACTAAAGACCTTCATTCAGTTGACACCGTTTGCCCCTTTCGTTACGCTCAAAAAGGACTACTGACGAACAGAAGGGACTCCTGTTTATGAAAAAAATTGTCGTAATTGGTGGAGGCATTTTAGGAAGTTCCACAGCCTACCATCTTGCTAAAAACGGTGCGTCTGTCACGCTTATTGACGACAACCATCATGGGAAGGCGACACAAGCAGCAGCAGGGATTGTTTGCCCCTGGCTTTCAAAACGCCGCAACCAAAAATGGTACCGCCTTGTTAAACAAGGCGCCGCTTACTACCCAGACTTGATCAAGCAGTTGGCCGCACTTGGGCAAAAACAAACAGGCTATAAGCAAACGGGCGCATTGTGGCTCCATCAAGATTCAAAAGAACTTGCAGCCGCCTATGAGCGGGCCCGCCAAAAACAAGCCGATGCACCAGAAATGGGTGAACTAACGGTTTTGTCCCCTTCTGAAACGCAAACGCTTTTTCCGCCCCTAAGCAACGATTTTGGTGCCGTTCATGTGAGTGGCGCAGCGCGTGTCGACGGCTCTAGCTTAAATAAAGCCCTGCAACAAGCTGCCCAAAATCTTGGCGCTACCCTTATTCCTGCAAAAGCAACGCTTGTTCGTGAATCACCCCGTAAGCTCAGCGTTTATGCTGACGGAAAACGAGTGCAAGGGGATGAAATGGTCGTTGCTTGCGGCGCTTGGGCAAAAGAGTTGCTCGCTCCCGTTGGCATTGCCGTGGACGTGCGGGAACAAAAAGCACAAATCATCCATTTACATCTCGAAACAAACACAGATGAATGGCCAGTAGTCATGCCACCTGGAAATTCCTATTTGCTTGCTTTTGAGAACGGCCGCATCGTTGCAGGCACAACCCATGAGGATTATCCCCGCTTTAATACAGCCGTGACTGCTGGGGGAATGCACACGATACTGGCCAATGCTCTTAATGTTGCCCCAGGGTTACAAAAAGCAGAATGGCTTGAAACGCGAGTCGGGTTCCGTCCCGTCGTCCCTCATTTCCAACCGGTCTTCGGCTTGCTTCCTGGCGTAGAGGACGTGTGGTTTGCCAACGGCCTCGGCTCAAGTGGCTTAACGACTGGGCCTTATATTGGCATGCTTCTTGCACAGCAAATGCTTGGCAATCGGATGTCTCTTGATCCTGAAGACTACAAAGTCGCTACCATCCTTCAAGACAATCGATAAAAGCGTCGAATTTTATCTTCCTAATAGGGCTGATGAGACGGGAAAACCTCTTTCACCCTTGTTCATGTAACGAGTCGAGCACGGCCCGCAATTGCCGCATATCGTTTGTAATCGTTGTTGCTAATGTTGGATTGTAAAAGACAGAAGCCGGATGGAATGTCGGAAAAACATGTTGTTGCCGCTCTCCTCGTACTAGTTTGCTAGATTCAAGCGATGGCAATTGCAGCAAACGGGTACAAAATGGTTTCCCGTGAACATCTTGAAGGTTGAGGCCCGGGCCGACAAGGCGTTTAAGGGCAATTGCCCCTAACGTTACAATGAGCTTCGGGTCCAGTTGGTTGATCATTTCATCGAGAAGGGGAGCGTGGGCAATGATTTCCTTTTGTGTCGGCGTTCGGTTTCCACGCTCCTCAATTGGCTTTTTGCTGCTTTTAACATCATGCTTATAAGGGCGGCTTCTCACAACGCTCGTAATATAAATGTCCTCTCGGTTTATGCCCGCTTCTTTTAAAAAACCATTCAAATTCGCCCCTGCTCTGCCAGTAAAAGGCTTGTGCGTTTGTAATTCATCACGCCCTGGCGCTTCCCCGACAAACAAGACGTCAGCCTCCTCGTTTCCGCCGCCGAGGAGAAAGCCTTCACACGGATACGGAGCGATTCGCTTTTTCCCTAGTTCTTGTAACTGTTTGCTAATCATGGCTTTTCCCTTGCTCCTTTAACCGGGCTTGTTCAATAGCCAATGCCATTTCGGTCACGCAACGTTTTCGTTCCTCTTCCGTTTTAGCTTGCATAAACCGTTTATACAAGCCGTCCATATCCGCTTGTTCAAAATCAGTACAGGCACACACGACTTGTTCCTCCTTCTAACGAAGCAGCTTCTCTTTATCGCAAGCCAGCATCTGCGCCCGCTCCGTGTTTAGCAATGGAGACAACACAGACGCTCACCGAGCTGTCTTCTTCCATCTTCGCTTTGTTCCTTCTTAAGAAGCCACTAAATCGGTCTACTTAATTAGTATAGACGGATTCCCCATTTATAAACGTTTCTCTTACAACCGTACCCGCTTGCAATGGCGAACCGCTCCAAATGACAAGATCCGCATCTTTGCCTGCTTCAATCGTGCCAAGACGGTCGTCGATATCAAGATGCTCTGCTGCCCTTACAGTAATCGCTTCCAACATCCGCTGCTCGCTAATCCCGTATTTTAATGCAAAAGTGGCAGTCGTTAACAAATGTTCAATCGGAATAACAGGGTGGTCTGTCGTTATCGAAAAAGGCACATTTTTTTCAGCAAACACTTGAATCGTCTCCCAACTTTTGTTGGCAAGCTCTTGTTTCGAGCGAGAAGAGAACGTTGGACCAATGGTAAAGCGCACGCCACTGTTCGCTAGCTCTTCAGCAATAAGATGGCCCTCTGTCGCATGTTCAATTGTAAGCCGCAACGAAAACTCATCGGCAATCCGTAAAACGGTCATTATGTCATCTGCACGATGGGCATGGACACGCATCGGCCGTTTCCCTTCGATAACAGGCACAAGCTGCTCCATTCCTAAATCCCGTTTTTCTAATTTTCCAGCACGCTTTCGTTCGGCATAGTCTTGGGCGTTCATTAAGGCTTGCCTGAAAACGGCAGCCACCCCCATACGCGTCACTGGCGCTCGTCCTTTTCCCCCATGGACACGCTTTGGGTTTTCCCCGAGTGCAGCTTTCATCGCAGAAGGGGCTTTAACGGTCATATCAGCAACAGTACGGCCTGCTGTTTTTAAGATGCATGTTTCGCCGCCAATCACATTGGCGCTTCCTGGTAAAATTTGTACAGTGGTAACCCCAGAGTTGCGGGCGTCGTTAAAACCTGGGTCTAGCGGATTAACGCCATCGATCGCCCGGACTTCAGGTGTGCATGCAGCCGTTGTTTCATTGAAATCATGGCCATCATGGCCGAGCCCTTGTGTGTGGACGCCTAAGTGGGTATGTACGTCAATTAAGCCTGGCGTCACCCAGCCCCCTTTCGCGTCGATCTTTTCAACCCCCTCTGGCACTACAACATCAAGGCCGACTTCTTTTATGCAGGCGCCTTCCACCAAAACCGTTCCAGGGACAGCTGGCTGATTCGCAATGCCTGTCCATACGAGCCCGTTTATAATCGCTTTCATTCGATCCCCTCTTCCTATACGAGTTCTTTTTAGTATACAATGTTTCGGCAATAGAAAAACACCGAAACCTTAGCGGCTTGCGGTGCTTTCAAGCTGTTGTTGCAGTTCTTTAATAATTTGCTCTGCTCCTTCTTTGCTTAAAACAATATTTCCGTTTGCAAGTGTTAAATTTTCATCAGAACTTTCGCCTGTAACCATACATGCTTTGTATGGCTGGTATTTTTCTAAAACGATTTGGTCGCCATCAATTAGTATCGCAAGCGGGGTTTTAATTTCAATATTCAGCATGCTGCGAAGCTCTTTCGGGATAACAATTCGACCTAGTTGGTCCAGTTTGCGTACGATACCTGTTGATTTCATTCTTCACGTCTCCTTCTTAAGCAGTTCCTATTTCTTCCTTTTTATGCGTATAAATCTAGTTTACTTCATCTTTTTCGCTTTTAATAGCCTAATAGGAAAAATTAGTGTTAAGACGGAAATCTATTCCAAAAGCTGCTAAAAATAATAGTACTTTTTAATCATTTTTTCACATAGAACCAATTAAAAAAACAGCTCTTTATGAAAAAGAACTGTTTTTTATTAGCTTTATGCTGGGTATACACTTACTTTTTTGCGGTCACGGCCGACACGCTCATATTTCACAACGCCGTCAATTTTAGCGAACAATGTGTCGTCGCCACCTTTGCCGACATTCTCACCAGGATATACGCGTGTGCCGCGTTGGCGTACGAGGATAGAACCGCCCGTTACCGCTTGCCCGTCTGCACGTTTTGCACCCAGGCGTTTTGAGTGGGAGTCACGGCCGTTCTTTGTGCTACCTACCCCTTTTTTCGAAGCGAAAAATTGAAGGTCCATTTTCAACATGGAAATCACCTCCTGTCTATTTCAACCGTAATAAACGTTTGATACGCATCAGCCATTGACAAAAATGATAATTCCATCCCTTTTAACAACAGCTGCACATCTTCATATGTCCGTACATCGAGCCCCTCAGGAACAGCGCAGTCAAGATAGCCACCTTCTCCTTTTGAGCTGACAACAAGATCAACTCCACATAAGGACTGGACAGCATTGACCGTTCCGATAGAAACAGCGGATGCGCCGGCACAGACGATGTCTTGGCCGTAAGGGCCAGCTTCTGCATGTCCGCTCATCGTAAAAGCGATGATATCGTCATGCTCATTATGTTGCATGCGAACATAAATCATCGGGATTAACCGTTAATTTTTCCGATCACAACTTTTGTGTAAGGTTGGCGATGGCCTTGCTTGCGACGATAGTTCTTTTTCGCTTTCATTTTATAGACGATGATTTTTTTGTTACGACCGTGTTTTTCAACCGTTCCCGTAACAGATGCACCTTCTACAAACGGAGCGCCGACTTTCGCCGATTCCCCTCCTACAAAAAGAACTTTGTCAAAGCTTACTTCTTCGCCAGCCTCTGCGTCTAATTTTTCAACGTAGATTTCTTGGCCTTCTTCTACTTTAATTTGCTTTCCGCCAGTCTCAATAATTGCGTACACTGTTTGCACCTCCTCATAACATCAGACTCGCCATCATAGGCAGGACATGCCATTTTAACGCCTAATCTGCGCGGTTGTAAGTTCATTGGGTGCTTCTCCAAATCACCAACAAGTTTCATCATAGCATAAATGACTTTCCTAGTCAATTGCTTGTGCCATGGTGTCAAAGCGTTTCTGTGCTTCTTCATAAGATCCAGCAAAATCGATCGAGTAAGGCTTGGCCTGTGGCAATGAGTTATCTGTTACGAGAAACAACGTTACGCCGGCCAATGACTCAAGCCGCTCCTTATACAGGTCGCCACCCCCGACTAAAAGCGACCGCAGTTCAGCTGTTACGGCGACAACGAGCGCTTCCGCTTGCTCCTCCAATATGAGCCGTTCAAGCATAAAAGCGTGGCCATGGCCTGCAAGCACAGCGCCTGTGCCTGCACAAGCCTTACACTCAACAGTTACTGTTTTTGCCATCGATAGGCGTGTTTTCTTCCGTGTCATTTCAAGCAAGCCTAGTTTTGTAAAACCACGGACACTTGTTTTGACCCTGTCTTTTTTTAGGGCCCGTTCCATAGTCTGCTGGACAGCTAAGCGGTCTGAGTCACTCTGCATGTCAATAAAATCGATCACAATGATGCCGCTGCAGTTGCGGAGGCGAATTTGCTTCGCCGCTTCTACCGCTGCCAGTTTGTTGACAGCGAGTACGGTCTCGCTTTGCGCAAATTTGCCGGTAAACTTGCCTGTATTGACATCAATAACAGTCATCGCCTCCGTTTCGTCAATGACGAGAAACGCACCGTTTTTTAGCCAAATTCGACGCTTTTGCGCTTTAGCTAATTGGGCGCTAATTCGTGCTGACTGGAACGAAGAACCTTTGTGCGCGTACAGTTTAACCTTGTCTTTATCGTCTGTTTGAACTAGTTGCTTCATAAGGCGGTAATCATCAATGTCATCGACGACCACTTCTGTGACTTGCTCATTGAGATAGCCTAATAGCAACGTCTCCACTAAAGTAGCTGCTCGGTAAATAAGCGCTGGCGCCTGCTCTTGATGACGGAGCGTTTTTTGCCACAGTGTCCGCAAAAACACCAAGTCACGCTCTACCTCTTCAATCGGCGCATTTGCAGCAGCAGTCCGGACAATCGCCCCTTCATTGTGCTGAAGCTTGTTTTCTAAAGCAGTGTGTAGCGAAGCCCGGACATATTCTGATTCAATGCGCCGTGATACGGCGACATACGCGCCTTCTGGCATATAAACAACATATTTTCCCGGGATAGACACAACGCCTGACAAACGAGGCCCTTTCTCATTCGTCCCTTCTTTCGTCACTTGTACGGCAATTGTATCGCCTGGCGATACAAACTGGGAGATGCTTTTTGTTTGCTTTTCCGTTAAGTCACTCGGGTCAAGATGAAAAGCGAGAAGCTCGTCACGGTGCAAAAACCCGTTCTTGCCCGTGCCAATATCGACAAAAGCTGCCTCCATGCCAGGAAGGACTCTTTCCACTTTGCCTAAAAACACGCTGCCAACCATTTGGGGGCGGTCATTGCTTTCAAAAAACCATTCAACCACCTCGTTGTTTTCCAAAAGGACGGCTTCGCGTTTATTGATTCCTTTCGTAATGACAATCGATTGCTCCATGTTTACGCTCCTTTTTGGCTTGTATCTTATTTTACGCGAAGCCAAAAGGAGATACAATTGTTACACAGCTGGAGGCACTAATGTCCTTACTGGCGCATGAAGTTTCGCTTCCGCAAAATAAGCTTGCAAAAGCTCTTTCTCTGCTATTGTGTACCGTGTGCCGCCATCTTCTATTACAAACAGCTGCACTTGGCCCCTCCGTAAAAGCGCCAGAGCATCACGAATGGGCAGCTGCCCAGAAACTCTGGCATGTATAGATTTCATCGCACGATCTGTTTGTTTCGCCATTAAAAACCGCATAAATCGATAGTTTCGCTGCTTGAATTCCAATCCATTCGTTAGTGCCAAGAAAGAAAGAACCACAAACAAATTAAGATGAAAGGGCAAAAACAGCATCATTGACAGGGCTACGGCCAAGAATCCAACCGAAATCCCAAGGCTAGCTGCCATCGCCCGCTTGTACGGCCAAACAGCTAAACAAGCAAGTTGCACCATCCTTCCGCCATCCAGTGGATAAATAGGCAACAAATTAAACAAGACAATCGCGGCGTTATGAGCCACAAACAGTTCATGGTCGCTCTCAGACCAAAAAGGCTGCCCAACCAAGGCAAAAGACAATGCCCATAACCATAAGTGCTGCAGCGGTCCTGCCAAAACAATGGCCAGTTCCTCTTTAATTGGTTTCGTTCCGTTTTCTTCCACTTGCGCAGCGCCGCCAAAGGGAAGAAGCTCTATTTTTTTAATATCCCACTTAAGCATATAGGCCGCTACTGAATGCCCCATTTCATGGACAAATACAATGACGAACACCATCAATACTTCTTTAAAATGACCAGTGATGATGCCAGCAGCAATGACGAGCCAAAATAGGGGATGTACGCGAACTCTTTTAATAAGTTCAATCAAAATTCATCACTTCGCTGGGATCAATATAGTCATCTCCTTGCCGAATGGCAAAGTAAAAGATGCCTGCCTGATTTTCATCAGATGATACAGTTCCCAGCACCGCTCCGCTTTCTAAAATATCATATGGATGGACAGAAACATCATCAAGCATACCGTATATCGAGGATGTGCCATCAGGATGTTGAAGTTCAATCAGATTGCCCAATTCAGATTCTTTGCTTGTCGTCACACGAATCACATGGCCTCCTTTAACTGCCTTTACTTCTTCGCCTAGTCCTGTTTCAAGCAAAATGCCTTTGCCGTCTTTATCAAAGCTTTCGCGAATAACACCTGATGCAGGAAAAGCGTAATCAAGTGGTTCCTTTTCTTCTTCAGAGGCACGTTGCTCTGGAAGCAAATGAAGGGGCGACCCTAAATGCTTTTCAAAAAAAGCAGAAACAGCAGCAAATTGAAAATGCTGGTCAAATGTTTGTTCAACAAATGCTTGCACAGGCTGTACGCGCTCATTGCCTGATTGATAAATAATGCCGATCGTAAAAAACAAGCATCCGGAGATGGCCAATTGCATAATAAAACGGCGTATTCCTGACTGGCGCTTTTGTGACAGCAAATCATCACCTTTTTCAGGAGAAAGCGGCGCCTCATTTAAGGCAATGTTTCGTTTTGGAGCAGCTTGCCTTCTAGCGGCGATCTTTTTTTGGATTTTTTTCCTTCTATCCATTTTACAGGCCCCTCTCATCGATTTGTACATCTTATGACTTGTCCCTAACTCGTATTCAGGTTAATAATAAAGAAAAGCGGGAATGACAAAAGTAGGGGTGATAACGATGAACAAACGGCAACTTGGAAAATCGGAGCTCTACGTAAGCGAACTCGGCCTTGGAGCGATGTCGCTAGGGACAGATAAACGCCGTGCAACCGAAATAATCGCTGAGGCGGCAGACTTTGGGGTCAATTATATTGATACGGCCGATTTGTACGATTATGGGGAGAATGAAAAAATAATTGGCACAGCATTAAAAGGAAAACGCCCCGACTTTATTATAGCTACAAAGGCTGGCAATCGTTTTGAAAAGGGCAAACAAGGCTGGGAGTGGGATCCTTCGAAACAATATATTAAGGAAGCAGCAAAAGCGAGCTTGCAACGGCTGCAAACAGATTACATCGACTTGTACCAACTACACGGCGGAACCATCGATGATCCAATCGATGAAACCATTGAAGCATTTGAGGAACTAAAACAGGAAGGGCTTATTCGCGAATACGGCATTTCCTCGATTCGCCCCAATGTGATCCGCACATATGTTGAGCAGTCTTCCATTGTGTCGATTATGATGCAATACAGCATTTTAGACAGGCGACCAGAAGAATGGTTTCCGTATTTACAGGAAAATGGCATTAGCGTCGTTGCCCGTGGCCCAGTAGCAAAAGGGATTTTAAGCGAACGCCCCTTACATACGGTTGCTGCTGCTTCTGATGGTTATTTGGATTACTCAGTCAAAGAAATTGAACAATTGCGCGACGTCCTTATGCAAACTTACGGAAAAACATACTCTTTGACAAAAGTGGCTTTCGATTATTGTTTGGCCCATCCGCCAGTAGCAGCAGTTGTAGCTGGTGCCAGCTCTATAGAGCAGCTAAGACAAAATGCCCGCTCTTGCAAGGAAAAGCCAATGTTACAGACAGAAATCGACAACATCGAACGGATCACCAAACAAAGCCAATACACGCAACACCGTTCATAAAAAAAGCTCACGCACGTAGAAACGGTGCGTGAGCTTTTTTAGGCGCTCCTTTTTTCTGCCATAACCTTTTCTGTAGTTCCTTCCCCTAAGGCATGACGGACACGGACAGCAATGAAAGCAGCCAATACTGCTTTTGCTGTATCTCCAGGAATAAAAGCGATATTAAGCAAAAGCGCTTCGCTGACAGATGTGGCTGTCACTTGCGACAAGTACAACGCCCCGCATCCATAGAGAATAAACATTCCGACGATGATATTGACGGCCATTAGTTTCCAAACGTTTACGCGCTTAGCGTAAGTAACATAACAACCGACTAGAAACGCAACGAGTATCCAGCCAAATAAATAACCGCCTGTCGGGCCGAATAAATGACCGACACCCCCTCGTCCTCCTGATAAAATCGGGACTGAGCAAGCGACAAGGAGAAGGAAAAGCATCATTGATGCTGCGCCCCGTTTAGCTCCCAAAATGCCACCAGCAAGCATCGGTGCAATCGACTGGATCGTAATTGGTACTGGACCTATTGGGATAGAGGGAACCACTCCCATCACCCCTGTTAAAGCTGCCATCATGGCAATCGCCATTTGTTGTTTTAAGTTCATGCTTTCCGATTCCCTTTCGTTTTTCTTTTACTATAAGGAGATCGACTCTTTTTGTCAACCCATTTTAATAATAGGTTAACAAATGGACGAACGGAAACTTGACTTTGTTAAAAGGCCTCGCTTATGATAAGGATAAATAAGGAACGGAGCGAAAAGAGGGTTGGTATGTGGCGTAAGCAGGAAGGGGCTCGAACGGGGCTAACAGAATTGCCAAAAACAAATGCAACATTACAGCAAGCGATTGCGAAGACAAGCGTGCAAATGAACCGCGACCTTTATGAAAGTTTGCAACGAGGCGCCTTGCACGAGGCTTCCGTGCTTGAAAACGCACGGGCGGCGGGCACGCTCGCGGCAAAAAAGACATCTTCTGTTTTGCCATATTGCCATTTTAAGCCGTTATCGGCGGTAGCCATTTCCTTTGATTGGAAAGTTGGATCAGGGGTTTGGGAGTTGCTGATTGAAGCGGAAGTAAAAGCGCGGCATGCTGCAACTGTCGATTCGGAAGCCCTCATGGCTGCCACGGTTACAGCGCTTGCGGTATTTGACTCTTGCAAATCCATTTCTCAAAGCATTGTTCTAGGTCCTTGTTACCTTTCAAGAAAACGTACATAAACAAAGCGAACCGTATATGGAAACGGTTCGCTTTTTTGGTAGCTTTAATCTGCCAACACGTTTAACGATTCACGGTTGAAAGCTGGCAAATCATCAGGCGTCCGACTTGTTACCAAATTATTGTTGCAGACAACGACTTCTTCATCTTTAAATATCGCACCGGCATTTTTTAGATCAGGTACAATCGGTTTGACCCCTGTCACAGTCCGTCCTTTCAAGACATCCGCATTGATTAAAAGTTGTGGGCCGTGGCAAATCGCCATAATTGGTTTGCCCGCCTGAGCGAATGCTTTCGTAAATTCGACAAAGCGGTCATCCGCCCGAAGTTGGTCTGGCGAGAAGCCTCCAGGAAGCAACAACGCGTCAAAGTCGTCCACATGAACATCGTCAATGCTTTTGTCAATTGTTACTTTTGCATTGCCTTGCTTACCTGTCACCGTTTTGCCTGCTTCTTTTTCAATTGTGACCAACTCATGGCCTGCTTCCGTTAACGATTCTTTCGGATCCGTGTATTCTACATCTTCAAAGAGATCCGTAATAAGTACAGCGACTTTCTTACCCATTTGTCCATTCATCCTTTCTCTAACAGCGTCTACTTGTGTCATACCCTGCCTGTTTTTCAATTAAACATGGCCGTACACATGAAAAAAAGAACCTGCACAAAGGCAGATTCTTTTAACGGACTCCAAACAGCCGTTTTATTTTTGAAAACATCGTATTGCTTTCCTCAATCGCCATTAATGGGACTGTTTCCCCCAAAATTCTTCTTCCAATGTTGCGGTAAGCAATTGACGCTTTACTCGATGTATGTAGGGCAATGGGCTCGCCTTTATTCGAATGTTTAATGACCTGGTCATCATCGACAACAATGCCAAGTAAATCAATAGCAAGAATAGAGGTAATTTCATCTACATCTAGCATTTCACCATTTTTTACCAAATGATTGCGAATACGGTTCACAATTAGCCGTGGGCGCTCAATATTTTCTTGTTCAAGCAACCCAATAATCCGATCAGCATCGCGGACAGCAGACACTTCCGGTGTCGTGACGACAATTGCTTTATCAGCACCGGCAACTGCATTGCGGAAACCATGCTCGATTCCCGCTGGACAATCGATAATAACATAATCATAGTCTTCTTTTAATTCGTTGACCAGGCTTTTTAACTGCTCCGGCAACACATCGGTTTTATCTTTCGTCTGTGCCGCAGGTAACAAGTACAAATGGTCGAACCGCTTGTCTTTGATAAGCGCCTGCTTTAATTTGCAGCGGCCCTCCACTACATCTACCAAGTCATAGATAATCCGATTTTCCAGTCCCATCACAACGTCAAGATTCCTCAGGCCAATGTCTGCGTCGATTAAGCATACCTTTTTGCCTGATAGCGCAAGCGCCGTTCCAATATTCGCTGAGGTTGTCGTTTTGCCGACTCCGCCCTTGCCGCTTGTTACAACGATCGCTTCACCCACGCTCTCATCCCCCTTTTTCTTTTGTCAATCTAGGAAACGGCTTCTTTGTTGATTTCCGCTGCCACATCCAAAAGCCGCTGCACTCGTTCAATGCGAATGCTACCGTTCACCTCATCTAGAAAAGCTGCTTTCATATGATCCTCTACAGCCTCGTCTTTATCGACAAAATACAGCGATTCGTCTGCAATTTGTAACCCAGCAGGCGCCATCATTGCCGCACAAATGCGGGCATCTCGTTTGCCTTCAAACCCGGCATGAGCACGCCCTTTTAAAGCGCCCATTACATAAATGCTCCCTGTAGCCGTCAGAAGCCCACCGGGATTAATGTCGCCGACAAGTAAGACATTTCCTTTGACATGGACGACTTGTCCAGAACGAATCATTCTCGTTAAAGTCGTTGTTTGCGCATGCTCCTTCATCAATTGTGCTTCTTCCCAAGAAATGACGCCAGAGTCATAATGCTCAATCCGCATATTACGGCCTTCTGTGACAACCGCTTCTAGCTGCGCTTTATCTTCTTCATTTAAATATCGGTTGCCCAAATCCATTTTAACGTAAACCGGCCGTTCTTCTTCGCCACTTTTGTAGTAATTGGCCGATAGTTTGTCTGTAAGCTCTTTTATTAATTCATCAAAAGAACAGCGGTCATCTAAAAGAAACGTCAACCCATCCTTTGTGCCTTTGATGGTGACGAATGATTTTCCACGTGTCATCCATTATCACCTCGGTACCTATCTCTTTGTCGTTTCGTTTCTATCAAGACTAGTTCCACACGATCCGCCAAACTCCTGCTTTAGCGCTGGCGAATGCGCGCTTGCTCTAAGACATGGGCAGCGAGTTTACGCACAGGGAGAACAATGAGGATCGCAAAAGCGCTGTTTAACACAAGTGTTGGCAAAAGCCGGTCCATAAAAAAGGTGCTTCCTTGCATTTCTGTTACGCCCAAAACATAAAATAGGCCATATTGGTAGTATTCAAACGCAAAAACAGCAACAATAGCGAGCACGACAGCCCAAAGCGCCGATTCCTTTACAGCTTTTAAAGGAACCGCAAGCGCATAGCCGAGGCAAGCAAAGCCAAACGTATAGATGCCAAGATAGTTTGTATAAACGACATCAAAGATTAGCCCAAATGCAAGCCCGTACAACATCCCTACCTGCTTGCCAGAATAAAGGCCAATCAGCACAATAACGATAAGCGCGAAGCGAGGAACGACAATTTGGTCAGAGCCTGTATAATTGAGAAGCAAATTAGGCAACAAAGAGCCCTCTACAACGAGTAAAAAGAGAAGAACGAGCGAAAAGTACGTTCTGCTCATTCCGCCTCACCTTCTTCAAGCAGCTCTTCATCCATAGAAGGTAGATGACGCTGGACGATGAACACATAATCGAGTGCTGAAAAATCTGCTGTAGGACGAATGTATACATTTTGAGAAAGACCATATTCGTCTGCTTCCGTATGGTCGACTTCTCCTATCAACAAACCAGCAGGGTAGACATCGCCAAGGCCTGAAGTTGTTACGGTTTGTCCTTCTTCAATTTCGCTTTCCACGTCAACTTTGCGCATGATCAATAAATCATTTTCTTCATCATAACCTTCAATGAAGCCGACAGCCGTGTCATCCTCAAGCACTACTTGTGCCGACACCCGGTTTGTCGGATCATTGTCGCTGAGCAGTTGTACGTAGGATGTAAACTTGCTCGTCCGGCTTACTTTGCCGATTAATCCACCTCGGGAATCAACGACGGCCATGTCGGCAGTGACTTCGTCAGTTTGCCCGCGGTTTAAACCAACGTATTGTTCCCAAGCGTCTGGAGAACGGTTAATGACAACCGCAGAGATTTGATCATAATCGTTTAGCGTTTCGTCAATCCCCAGCATATCGACTAAACGGGCATTTTCTTCTTTTAGGAGGTCCCGTTCCACCGAGATTTGCGTATACTCTTCAAGCCGGGCCCGCAAAAGTTGGTTTTCATTATAGACGTCAAAGATTTCCTGAATGTTTTCATAGATGTCGCCAACAAAATGGGCGGGCCGGGCAAAGACATTTTGCACCCACCCGATTGCATCGCGCATAATTTGTTCCGGCTCTGACAAATCCCGATCCCGATTCATCGAGAATCCAATTAACGCCACTAGAATGATAATGCTCACCAGTAAGACGATAAGCTTTTTATTGGAGAAAAAAGACCTCATCCCTTACACCCTTACTTCCAGTCCGATCTTGTTTGGCTACTTGACTTGCCCCGGAACAAGTGAATGTTTTCCAACGCTTTTCCTGTGCCAATGGCCACGCAGTCAAGAGGTTCTTCAGCGACAATGACCGGCATATTCGTTTCCTCACTAAGGACTTTGTCCAAGTTGCGCAACAGCGCCCCTCCACCAGTTAAAACAATGCCACGGTCCATAATATCAGCAGCAAGCTCAGGCGGCGATTGCTCAAGCGTGCTTTTTACTCCGTCAATAATTGTTGCCACTGTATCCGCCAGTGCATTGGATATTTCTTCGGCTGTCACCGTAATGGTTTTCGGCAGCCCAGTCAACAAATCACGGCCACGTATATCCATCTCACCATTTTGCTCGTCGTCGGAACTGGCCGAACCAATTTCCAACTTTAACGTTTCAGCAGTCCGCTCGCCAATCAATAAGTTGTATGTCTTTTTCACATATTGAATAATGGCATCGTCCATTTCATCGCCAGCGACACGGATTGACTGGCTCGTGACAATTCCTCCTAAAGAAATGATCGCGACTTCCGTCGTGCCACCGCCAATATCAACTACCATGCTTCCTGTTGGTTCCCAGACAGGAAGATTGGCGCCAATCGCAGCCGCAAATGGCTCCTCCAGCGTATAGGCTTCTTTAGCCCCTGCTTGTTTTGTCGCATCTTCAACCGCCCGTTTTTCGACAGCAGTAATGCCTGAAGGCACACATACCATGACAGCCGGTTTTTTACTAAACATCGAGCTGTTCTTCATTGCCTGTTGGATAAAGTATTTTAACATTGTCGCCGTCGTGTCAAAATCTGCAATTACGCCGTCTTTCATCGGACGGACGGCAACGATGTTCCCTGGCGTACGGCCAATCATGTTTTTAGCGTCATTTCCGACTGCTTGAATCGAATTGGTATCGGTTCTTAGCGCGACTACCGATGGTTCGCGTAGCACAATTCCTTTTCCTTTTGTATAAACGAGTGTATTTGCTGTTCCTAAATCGATTCCAATATCTTTGCTACCAAACATTTTATATGTACTGTCCGACCAAAATACAGCCGCTATTACGCTGGCTGCTACCCCTAATGATCAAACAGAAAGCCTCCCTTTATTACACGTAGGTTCGTGTCTTTTGTTTTTTGTATTCATAGTGTGAAACATCGCTTGTCATAATATGAAATCATACCCATTATTATATCGAATAACTGCAAAAAAAAATAGCCTTAAAGTTCCCCAGGCATAAAAATCTGTCCAAAGTCTGAAACTCACGAAATTGTTGCGAAAAAACCACGTTCTTTTAGGCTAATAAAACAACCATCACCAACAATAATATGGTCGAGCAATTCAATTCCGAGAATGGCTCCAGCTTGACGCAAACGCTTGGTAACACTGATGTCTTCCGGGCTTGGACTTGGGTCTCCGCTAGGGTGATTATGGAGGCAAATGACAGAGGCAGAGGATGATTGAAGGGCTTCTTTAAATACCTCCCGCGGATGGACAATGCTCGCATTGAGGCTGCCAATAAAGAGTGTTTTTTGCTTTATCACATGATTTTTTGTATTTAAATACAATGCTACAAAGTGTTCTTGTTGTAGGCCGCGCATATCTTCTGAAACGAGCTCTGCGGCATCTTCAGGCGAGGAAATTACGGGCCTCACAAGCTTGGTTTCTCTCTGAATTCTCCTGCCTAGTTCAATCGCAGCAGACAATTCAATTGCTTTAGCCATCCCAATACCTGGTACTTTTTGAATTTCTTCTAACGGCGCTTCACTGAACATCGCCAACGTCGGAAACTGGCTCAATAACGTAGACGCTACATGTAGCGCCGAGCTTTGCTTCGTGCCTGTTCGAAGCAAAATCGCGACAATCTCTTGATTTGACAATGCTTTGGCCCCTTCACGGATAAACCGTTCCCGGGGGCGCTCTGTTTGTGGTACATCGCGTATAAGCAACGTCATCATCCAACCCCTTTTAACCGATATTCGGATAGATATGAAATTTTTCCAATGCTTTTGCTGTTTTTGAAAGAGGTAGCCCCGCTACTGTATAAAAATCTCCTTCTATTCGCGAGACAAAAATGGCGCCAAAGCTTTGAATTCCATATGCTCCAGCTTTATCAAGCGAATCACCTGATTGCAAATAGCGTTCTAACCGCTCTGGTGTCAGTTCGTCAAACGTCACTTTGGCTGCATCAGAAAAAACATGTTCTTTATTTCCATGTAGGATGGCAACACCTGTATAAACGGTATGGGTGCTATTCGACAATGCCATGAGCATCGTTTTTGCTTCTGCCACATTCGCCGGCTTGCCTAAATGCTTGCCATTATGGACAACAATTGTGTCAGCGCCAAGAACGACGGCATTCGGATGATTAGCTGCGACTGAAGCCGCCTTTCGCCTCGCTAGCTCTTTTACAATGGTGTCATTCTCCCATGTTGGGTCAAATGTTTCCTCTACATTGCTTGGTTGGGTAAAAAATTGATAGTGGCATTGCTTTAAAAACTCGCTGCGCCTCGGGGAACTTGAGGCTAATAGAAAGGTATTCATGAAGTCACCTCTACATCGTTTTTATCTAGTGTACAGGTTCTTCGTTAGTTTACCAAATCGTGTACTGGAAAAACAAGACTGTTTTTTAGAGAGAATATACATGAAGGCAGCGTATAAGAGTGCCAAACTTGGCGTCCGCCTTATGAGGGACGATTTTTCACCGTAGCTAAAATAGGTTCTCCTTCAGTAAATCGAACCGCTCGCAAATAAGGAAACATAGTGGCGAGCGGCATCGATCGCTACTGCTTTCAAATATAAACACTTAGCCTATAACGTGTCATAACCGCTTGGAAAACCAATCTGCTATCGCATTGAGACGTTCAATCCGCAAATTCGGCTTACCACTTCTTGACAGTTCATGATTAGCTTCCGGGAAACGGATAAATACAGTCTCTTTCCCATGCTTTTTCAACGCAATAAACAATTGCTCTGCTTGTTCAATCGGACAGCGATAGTCTTTTTCACCGTGCAAAATAAGCAATGGCGTTTCCACGTTTTCAACGTATTTGAGTGGCGAATGGGCCCACAGTGTTTCGATATCATGCAAGTCTGCTTTTATTTGCCACTCTGAAAAATAGTAGCCAATATCGCTTACGCCATAAAAACTAATCCAATTGGATATCGAGCGTTGCGTAACAGCCGCTTTGAACCGATTCGTATGGCCAACAGCCCAATTTGTCATAAAGCCACCGTAACTTCCCCCAGTCAGACCGATGCGCTCCTGGTCAATCCAGTTATGTTGGCCAATTGCAAAATCAAGGACATCCATTAAATCTTGGAAGTCCCCTCCGCCATAATCGCCACGGACCGCATCAGCAAACGCTTGCCCGTACCCAAGGCCACCACGGGGATTGGTAAACAACACGCCAAACCCTTTCGCGCATAATAGTTGAAATTCATGAAAATACGTACGGGCATACATCGCATGGGGACCGCCATGTACTTCTAAAACAAGCGGATACGTTTTTCCTTCTTCAAACCCAATCGGCTTCATTAGCCAACCTGCGACAAAACTGCCATCTTCCCGTTTATAACAAATTTCTTCTAGCTCGCTAAACTCATACGTACGCCGCGGTTGGTCATTGAATGACGTATGTTCATGAAGCGTCCCAGTAGCAAGATCAAGTCGGTAAGCCTCGCTAAGCTGTTTGACGTCGCTTATCGTCACAATCGCTTGCCCTTTTTGAAAATCAAATCCATTTATGTGACGCTTTTCATGCGTGACCTGATTCACTGTGCCATCGAGGCGAAACGACCAAACATTTACATCGCCTTCTTTTGAAACAAGCGCATAAATGGACTGACCATCTTCTCCCCATTTCAGCCCATTTGATCCAATATTCTGTAAAAAATCCCCAATTGCAACGTCGCCAATCGAGGCATCCAGTTGGCTGGAAAGCAAACGGATTTCTTGCTTTTGGCAATCATAAACATATAGCTTCGTCAATGTCGCGTTTTTGTATTCTCTCTCATGGCCTAGGAGAGCGACATAAGAACCATCAGGTGATACGGATCCGCTTTGCACGACCATTGGTTCCTTTGTGATTTGCGTTTTTGCTCCCGTATCCAAGTCAATAAACCAAACATCGACAGCAAAAGTAAAATCATTGTTTTCGTTATGGCTGCCAGCTACAAGGACAGCGCGTCCATTTGCTGAAAAGTCAATTACATTTACGTCAGCAGGGCTGTCTGTTACCCACTTCCACTTTTTTGTGGCAATGTCGATTACGCCAATTTGTTTCAAGCTGCCATCAAACAAACCTCTTTCGTCTGACTTATATTTCATTGCCTCTACCACTAATGGCTTTGGCCAATCATTGCTTGTCCCTGTTTCTTCAGGCTGTTTATAAGCAGCAAAGGCAATTTTGCTCCCGTCAGGTGACCAAAAAAACGCGTTAACGCCATTTTCGAGATCTGTCAGCTGTTCAGCTTCCGCCATGCCTTGTTTTACATAAACTTGCATTTTTCCAGTCCGGTTTGAGAGATAGGCAAGCGCCCCAGTTGAGGACCATTTTGGTGAAATATGCTTATCGTTCCCAAATGTCCATTGAGAAACGTGACTACTTTTTTGCATGTCCAGTCCGTAAATATTGGCTATGTAGTCATTTTTTTGCTTGTCCATTTTTGTGACAACAATTGCAGCACTCTTGCCATCAGGCGCTACTGCTGGGCTTGTCACTGTTGTTAATTCATATAGTGTCTCTGCAGATACGCGGCTTTTCATCAAAGCATCCCTCCTGTTTACCATTATAAACAGAAACTTCGAGTATAGAAAGAATAATAAGGAATAGAATGTCACCGCGTGTCTTTTATCCGTCTAAGTGGGGGCATCGACAATCTTAAAAAGAACGCTCAAAAGCGTTCTTCAATGTTTGATCGCAGCGATGGCATTTTCATAATCGCTTAATGCCTGCAAAAGTGCTTGCTGTGTTGCCCATAATAGTGGTTCTTCCACGTTTTCTTGGTACGATTCAAGATTAGCTGTTGCTTCAGAAAGAGCATCACTCATCGCCAATGCGAATGGTTTGGCTTCCTCGCCTAACTCGGAAAACGCCCCATCACGGTTGGAACGTAGCTCTGCAACCGCTGTATTCAACTGCTGCAGCTGTTCTTGGTTTAAAGGAGAGTTATCAGTTGCTAACAACTGGCTAGAGGACAAGTCTGCGAGAGCGCTGTACAAAGAATAAGCGTCAGTGAACCAAGCAGCGGCTGCTTCTCCGCCGGCTTCAGGCACGCCTCCTTCGACCGTATACGTTTTCACATAGACTTCTTGACCTGCGTTTGACACAAGCGTGCCAAGCTCTTCGGCGCGGGAACGGTCCCCGGCAACGCCAACAAACATAAACCATGGCTCCTCCTGGCCGATTAATGTCGCTGGCAGCCCTTTTGCTTTTGTTGACTGAATGACTTGCTCCGCTTGGCCTGGCTCGTCAAATGCTGCGCCTTGCACAACATCCACTTGCATTGTCGGAAAGGCAACCTGGCCACTAGCAGCCACCGAGACTGCTTGTGGTGTCTGATCTTGAGCAGGGCTTGCAATGACAAATTGGTAGAGGACAGCCCCTAATCCTACGCCGACGACAATCGCTGATACAACAGCAGCGACTATGTTCCACGGAAACGCTTTTGCCGTCCAGTTTGTAGGACGCTTCCGTTTTTTTGGAGGCAGCTTTGGCGACTTTGAACGGTTGCCATCATCCCAAAAACGTTCCTCTTGTCCACGTTCTTCCCGTTTTCTGTTTAAATCAATGACTTTGTCCGGCTTCGGCAAAAATTCATCCTCACTGCTGCTTTCGTTTATCGTTTCTTCTGGTTTTTGAAAAGGCGTCCCATCCCATGTCAATACTTCCAGCGGTGGGCTTTCTTCTTGTTCACTCGTTTTAGCGGGTGTCTTTTTGGGCGGCAGTGGTTCGTTGTGATCAAAGCGAAAAGACATCGTTTTTTTGTTGTTTTCCATTTTTTATACACCCCTTTCTGCTTTTATCTATATGAGGCTTGTCTATTTTTAGAACGTCAAATCCTAGCCGCAAAATAAACAAGCAATGCTGCGGCACTGATAAATGGCGCAAAAGGGATTGCCGTGTTTGGTGCAAACTTTCCTACTACCGTTTTCGCTCCTACAAATAATAAAGCCAAACAAGCAGCACAAGCGACCATAGGCAAAAACAGCTTTGGCCCCAGCACAATAGCAAGCACGACAAATAATTTCAAATCCCCACCGCCCATGCTTCCATTGAGGCACGCAGCTACGAGAATAAGAAGCATCATTGCTGTACTGATTGCACTAAGCCACGAAAAAGGTACTGGCACGACACACAAGCGCAAAAAAACAAGAGGAATGGCAAAAAACAACAACACCATATTCGGGATCATCATCCGGCTATAATCAGTCATTGACACTAAGAGAAGCATAGCGATGAGAAGAATGGAAACAACCAATTCAAGGCGAAGACCTATCAAAAGCCAGGCAAGCAAATACAAACCAGCGCTGGCGATTTCGATAAGTGGATAGGAGATGGAAAGAGGCATTCGGCAATGTTTGCATTTTCCAGATTGGATGACATACGAAACAATCGGAATCAACTCAGACGGCCCTAATACGCGGCGGCAGCCCTCACAACGCGACCGTCCCCAAAAACTTAAGCGCAGTGGCACCCGTGTTGCCGCTACATGGAGGTAAGAACCCATTAGCCCTCCACAAATAGCAGCATAACAGGATATGACGAGAGACATCTTCACCTCTCCTTCCTTTTCGTCTTCGTTTTTCGACGAAAATAGCCTAATTCCTGCAAAAATGTTTCAATCTTCTAGTGAATATCGCCATTTTTAACTCATGTGAGACGAGCCGCAAATGAAAGCCTGCTGCATTATAAGTACGTCACATGCCTTCTTTGTGAGAAGCCAACAATTGCCGCACCTCTGAAATAAAATAAAGGGACCCTGTCACAACAAGGACATCCTGCTCGCCAAGGTTTTCCATCATTGTTTTGAGCGCTTTTCGCCAATCAGCTGCTACCTGCTTTCGCTTGACTGGTGCTTGTTTGAATAGGTCTTCAGCATTCGCAGCACGGTGGAAGTCGAAGCTTGTGAATGAAAATGCTACTTCAAGGCCGCTTGTTGCAAACGGCTTTAACAACACGTTCATGTCTTTTTCTTTTGTCGATGCAAGCAATACATGGATGCTCTTGTCGCTAAAACGTTCTTGTAAAGCAGCTGTTAGGGCTAAAAAGCCTTCTTCATTATGAGCTCCGTCTAAGACGATTGGTGGATTCACTTGGATAATTTCAAACCTTCCTGGCCAACTTGTGTTGGCAATCCCGATTGCCTTGGCTTCCTTCCCGATCTGCCGCTTCAGTGAATTGCTGAGCAACGAAACAGCTTTAAGGGCAAGCGCGGCATTTTTATGTTGGTGTGCCCCGTAGAGCCCAGCATGATAACGAACGGCTTCCTCGTCCTTTTCCTCTTTGTATGTAAACGTTCGTCCTTGAAGGCTCTCAACAAAAAACGTTTCATTTAACTGGTGCAAGGGACTTCCTATTTGGCGAGCTGTCTCGGAAATAACTGTATACGCTTCTTCCCCTTCGACACCGGAAATAACCGGAATGCCTGGCTTAATAATGCCCGCTTTTTCATAGGCAATTTCCGCCAGAGTATGGCCGAGAATGTGCATATGGTCGTGACCAATCATGGTGATAATAGATAAAACAGGCGTCACTACATTGGTGGAATCGAGTCTGCCACCTAGGCCGACTTCAATTAAACAAATGTCCGGTTTAGCGACTTCGGCAAAGTGGTAAAACATCATCGCCGTCAGCACTTCAAACTCTGTTGGCGACCCAAGGTCAGACTGTGCCACTTCCTCGACAATCGGCTTTAGGCGCTGGGCAGCTTGAAGCAAATCACGATCGGAAATGGGCACACCGTTCACCGAAATGCGCTCTGAAAACTGCTCAATGTAGGGCGATGTAAACGTGCCGACTGAAAAGCCGTCCGCTGTAAGGATGTGACGTAAAAAACTGACAGTCGAACCTTTTCCGTTGGTGCCGGCGACATGGACGGCCGTCAGCCTTTGTTCTGGGTGGCCTAACGCTTCAAGCATCCATTCCATTCGCTTTAATCCTGGCTTTATGCCAAAAGGCAATAGCGAGTGGATCCATTGTACTGCTTCCTCTGCTGTTTTCACTTCCATCCCCGCTTTCCTAATCAGTCTGTTTGAAAAAAACCCAGCGAACGGCCGCTGGGCTAAAAAATGCGTTATGCCTTCAGTTCAGCGATGCGCTCAATCACCGTTTGCCGCTTCGCTGCGTAATCTTGCTGTTTGGCTTTTTCCTCTTCTACGACATGGGACGGCGCTTTTGCAAGAAAGCCTTGGTTGTTTAACTTTTTCTCAATCCGTTCAACTTCCTTGTTTAACTTATCTAGTTCTTTTTCTAACCGCGCCACTTCTTTATCTAAGTCGAGCATGCCAGCCAACGGCAAGAATAGTTCCATTCCCGAAAGTGCATGGGACATAGCCTTTTCTGGTGTAGCCAAGTCGACCGCTATATCGAGCAGACTTGGATTGGCAAATTTCTCAATATAAGCGACCCCTCTTTGGAGCCGTGCCGCCATTTGTTCGTCTTGCGGACGGATCTTTAGCTCAATTTGTTTGCTCATTGGCACATTTAGTTCCGAGCGTGTTGTCCGGATGGCATGGATGAGCGATTTAAGTGCTTCCATGTCTTCTACGGCTTCCTCAAAAACAAGAGATTGATCGTACACTGGCCAGTTGGCAACGGTAATCGATTCGCCCTCATGAGGAAGATGCTGCCATATTTCTTCCGTAATAAATGGCATAAACGGATGGAGCATCCGCATCGTTTGGTCAAGGACATGAGCTAACACAGAACGAGTTGCCTGTTTTGCTTGCTCATTTTCCCCATAAAGGGCGAGCTTTGCCATCTCAATGTACCAATCACATACATCGTCCCAAATGAACGAATAGAGTAATCTTCCAGCTTCGCCGAATTCGTAAGCATCGATTAATCGAGTCACCGACTCTACCGTTTCTTGCAAACGCGTTAAAATCCACTTGTCCGCAATTGACTTTTCTTGGTTAATATCGATGTCGCTATAAGAGAAACCATCCATGTTCATTAAGGCAAACCGGGAAGCATTCCAAATTTTATTGCCAAAATTCCAAGTCGACTCAACTTTTTCCCAGTAAAAACGCAAATCGTTTCCAGGTGTGCTGCCTGTTGCCAAGAAGAAACGTAAAGAATCAGCGCCATACTTGTCAATAACCTCTTGCGGATCGACGCCATTGCCAAGAGATTTGCTCATCTTCCTTCCTTCCGCATCACGAATCAGACCGTGAATAAGCACGTCTTTAAATGGCCGTTGGCCAGTAAAGGCTTTGCCTTGGAAAATCATCCGCGATACCCAGAAGGCAATAATGTCATAGCCTGTCACTAACACATTAGTCGGGTAGTAACGCTTATAGTCAGGCGCTTCCTCGTCAGGCCAGCCCATTGTTGAAAAAGGCCAGAGTGCAGAGCTAAACCAAGTATCAAGGACGTCTTCATCTTGACGCCAGTTTTCGCTGTCACGAGGAGGCTCTTTGCCAACATAAATTTCGTTTGTTTCTTTATGGTACCAGGCTGGAATTTGGTGACCCCACCACAGTTGTCTCGAAATACACCAATCGCGGATGTTTTCCATCCAGCGTATATATGTCTGTTCAAACCGTTGCGGCACAAATGTCACTTTTGTATCAGCATGTTCTTGAAGCTTCAATGCCTCTTCTGCTAACGGGCGCATCTTCACAAACCACTGTGTTGATAAGTATGGCTCTACTACAGCGCCGCTACGTTCTGAATGGCCGACAGAATGGAGATGGTCTTCAATTTTGAAAAGAACTTGTTGTGCTTGCAAATCTTTGACAATCTGCTTCCGGCACTCAAAACGGTCCATTCCTTCATACTTCCCTGCTTTTTCATTCATCGTGCCGTCTTCATTCATGACAAGGACACGAGGCAAGTTATGGCGGTTGCCAATTTCAAAATCATTAGGATCGTGGGCAGGCGTAATCTTGACAGCGCCAGATCCAAATTCACGATCTACATAATCATCGGCAATGATCGGAATCTCTCTTCCTACAATTGGCAGTTTGACCATTTTTCCAATTAAATGCTGGTACCGTTCATCATCAGGATGCACAGCTACAGCTGTATCACCTAGCATGGTTTCGGGCCGTGTCGTGGCAATTTCGATTGAACCGCTTCCGTCGCTAAGGGGATAGCTCATGTGGTAAAACGCCCCTTGGACGTCCTTGTAAATGACTTCAATATCAGACAGAGCCGTTTTTGTTTGCGGATCCCAATTAATAATATATTCGCCTCGATAAATAAGCCCTTTGTTATATAGACTGACAAACACTTCTTTTACCGCATCGGACAGCCCTTGGTCTAGGGTAAACCGTTCTCGGCTATAGTCAACGGAAATGCCGACTTTTGCCCATTGCTCCCGTATAAACTTAGCGTATTCGTCTTTCCACTCCCACGATTTCTCTAAAAACGCCTCGCGGCCAAGGTCGTATTTGGAGATGCCTTGTTCCCGGAGTTTCCCCTCTACTTTTGCTTGCGTAGCAATGCCTGCATGGTCCATTCCAGGCAGCCACAGCGTGTCGTACCCTTGCATCCGCTTCGTCCGTGCTAGGATATCTTGAATGGTCGCATCCCAAGCATGCCCTAGATGAAGTTTTCCTGTTACATTTGGGGGCGGGATGACAATCGAGTAAGGTTGTTTATCAGGGTCACCTGTCGCCTCAAAAAATTTTCCTTTGAGCCAATACGTATACCATTTTTTTTCGGTTGCGCTTGGATCATACTTAGTTGGCATCGAGTGCTGTTCTTCCATTTTTTATCCTCCTTCACGTAAAAAAACCCCCGTTCATCTCAAAGGACGAAGGGAGTGTTCGCGGTGCCACCTTTGTTCACGGCATACTTGTAACCGTGCAGCTCGACTTTTTTGTAACGGTCAAAAACCGATTCCGCTTACTAACTCGTTCAGCGGAACAGCTCACAGGCGACCTTCAAACGCTTGTAGCCTAGGAAACTTCCAGCCTTGGTTTCCCTCTCTTTGAGGCACAGCCATTCTACTCTTCCTGCTCATCGCTTTTTATAGGATATGTCCGTATTTTACCGTTTGCCAGTGCAATCGTCAATAACAGCTTTGCCGGATAAGCGTTTTTTATACGAAGCCTTTCTTGGAGCACGCAAATAAGCAATGTTTGCATAAACTATTGCAAACCATTCACAGGAGGTCATGAACATGGCTAAACGGTTTCGGGGCTTTCCGCCTCCACACCCACCACATTGCCCGCCGAAAAAAGGATGGGGATTTAAAAACATTTTGCTCCAAGTGCTGCCGCCTATTATTGTTTTCCAACTTCTGCGCACCCTCTTTTTTCCGACTACGTTTGATTTGATTGTGTTAACTGTTATTATTGTTTTGTTTTTCTGCCTCTTCCTGCGTATTTTTTAAAGTGGCTGTAGCGTGTGGGGGAGGTGGCAAGGCTACCGGCATTTGCCCACCTTGCGTTTGTTCCTGTTGTTCCTCTAAAACGTATTTAAGGCGCCTTGCGCCAAACCAGCCGACAACGGACAGCACAAGGAACAACAGGCTACTCGGGAAGTCCAATATCAC
Organism: Shouchella rhizosphaerae; assembly: GCF_900142675.1. GTDB lineage: Bacteria > Bacillota > Bacilli > Bacillales > Bacillaceae_D > Shouchella > Shouchella rhizosphaerae. The sequence continues at coordinate 119,876 of NZ_FRBS01000003.1, forward strand.
TGTAAGAAGCCCATCCCAAAGCCTCATTGCCGTAAAAAACAGCAACACAGCGAGCAGCTGACTTGCGACACCAGCTACTTTCCAAATGTTCGCGCGTTTTTTTTGCTTTGTGCCATGCACCATATAGATGCCTGCAAGGCCAAAAACAGCGAGTAACACGAGGGGAAACAATGAAAATTTTGTCGCTTGCACAGTGGCATCAAAAAAGCCAATAAATTGGACGATTGTCTGGACAGCAAAGGCAACCGCCAAAATGAGCATGCCTGTTGCAAGCGCTTGGGCTACTTTCAGTTTTGCAGGCTGCTTCGGTATACCTAAAAGCCGTTGTTGACAATAAGCAGCGACACTATGCTTTTGTACATGAAGAGGGAGGCGGCGCTGTTCAAGCTCAAGCCATTCAGCAATGATTTCAGCGAGGACTTGATTCGCCTGCCGCGAAGAAATCGGCGCTGAATAGATATAATGGGATACTTCTTCAAAAAGAAGTTGGTTTTCTTCGCTTAGCTTCTCTGCTTTCGTTCTAATATCGTTTGCGCGCAACATGTTGCCCACAGCTCATTGACACCTGCCTTTGCTCCTCATCGTTGTATTTTATTAAGATCTAGACTCTTTCATTTAACAGGAGAGCGGATTGTTTTTCAAGCTTTAACATTGCAGCAAAGCATTAACGCAAAAAAGGAATGCACACCCAATTGTCAACTAGTTGCCAGAAATGAATAGACAACCTATATTCCATGGAGCCTGATTTTTTTATTTCTTCGGTGGCAAAGAAAAAGCCTTCAGAGTGAAAGCTGAAGGCTTATGCTTCCTTTTTTTCTTCGGCTGGAGCAAGTTTGGACACAAAACGCTGAACTTTGCGCATGGCCATGATCCGCTTCTCAAGGCGCCGGACATGCTCAAGTTCGTTTCCCCCGTGCCTATAATCGCCGATCGCGTAATAAATTGGATCTGGATACAATAAGTACGCACAAAGGAGATGCTTTTCAGAATCAAGCAATGGCAAATGTTGCTCATAGCGATGCAACCAACGGAACACTTCATCCTCTTCCCATAATGCGTAAGGAAAGCTGCGTCGGCAAAAGGCGGCCAAGTCCCGTGCTGGTGTGTCTAAACTTGCTTGTTCAAAATTAAACAACAACAGTTCGTTTGTTTCGGTCGCCATTGCATGGTGACGAGAAAGCCTTCCATGTGTCAGCACGCTTCTATAGGAACGTTTTTCTAAAGTTGCTTCGTACCATTTTTCCAACTGGTTGCGCGCCCCTTCAGCAAGCTGTTCCAGCAAGCCGTAATGGGTTAAAAACGTTAACTCAAAGGGCGAAATATAACGATTCTGTTCAGCTTGATCAGCAAAACGGGACATTTCTAAAAAATGCCTGTCCCAACGAGCCAACAACCGTTCACACGATCCATCGAGTGACTCTTTTACAGCTGGCTGTGTCTTTACCGTTATGCGGTGGATGACACCAAGATGATCTGCAATCGTTTCTTCAATCGAGACGCGGCTTTGATAGTCAACCTCATTGACCCACGGCATTAAATAATAGCTTTTATCCCCAGCAAAAAGCGTATACTCGCCAAACTTCGTTGGCAAAACAGGGATAAATTGCCTGAAACGAAGCTTTGTCAACTTGCGGATCGCATGAACAAATTCATCGGCGCGGATTCGGTCAATATCCGTCTCCTTTAAAGCAAATATGCCTTGGTCCGTCTCTACACGGATTAACTTCTGGCCGACTTGTTCGATTGCCCTTGGCTGTAAATCATAGTAAAACAAAATGGCTTCATAGAGCGGATTCATACTTTCACCCTCTTTTCATCTAGCCAATTAGCAAATGCTGAAACAAACGTCCTTGTTTTGTCCCAATCGGAAACGGCACGTTCCACTAACACTGCCAGCTCTTTGTCGCGATTGCCTGATGCGTACGACAACAACGGGTCAAGCTCATGCACTTGCAGCCCTTCTGCCAACAGCGCCTTTTTTTCTGGCGTTGTCAATGCTGCTTGTGCATCCAATGCATCGAGCAACGCCCAAAATGATTCTTGTCCATGTTCAGCGTACCAGTTCTTTAAAAAGCGCATCATTGAACCGTATCCTACTTCAGGAGGCTTAGTCGTCCCTTTCACTACAAGCATATGAAAGAGAATTCCAGACTGTTCAGGCGCTTCGATCTGAGCCATTACCGGTTGCTTTTCCTGCGCTAGTTTTTCAGCTTTTGCCTGACGCTTCTCCGCTTCCTTCCACAATCCTTTTACAACCTTTTGTTGTTCAGGCTCGAGGCTGGGCAGCAGGCACTCCAATTCTGCCAAAGGTTTGGCCCTTTCTTCCCTATCCTTGCTTTCCTTCCTCCCGTTCGCCACCATAGCTCCTAATAGCGTGCCCCACTGCTGTTCATACCCTTTTTGCAAACAGCTAGGAACGATGTGGTCATGAACCGTGACGTACCGGCCATCCACTTTTATAAAAGGCTTTCCGTCTTTTGTGCGAATCATGCGATCCATCAAGACAGTTGGCGTGACGCTGCAACTGTCACGCCAATTTGTATGCCAATCCAATAACGCTTTATCTTGCCAGTATTCAAGCCGTTTTGTCCCATAGTCTGTCAAGAGCTGATCGTTTTCCAGAGTGGCATCTCCAAACCCGTAGCGTGCTTTCAATTGCTCAATCATTGTCTGCCTACTCCGCTTTCACAGGTATATAGAGAATTTGCCCTTCTGATACCTGTTCATCAGCTAAATTGTTATAGCGCGTCAATTGGCTTGCTGACAGTTCATACCGCTCGGCAATCGTGTCAAGCGTTTCATTTTCTTGAATGATGCACATTTTCCACTTTGTAAATTGCTCGACTTCATTTCTGAGCATGCTCGTCAAATACGTCGCGTTTTCTTCTCGCTCACCTTTTTGATCTTCCTCTTCAAGTGCTTCTTCTTCTAGTTCTTGGTCATCGCCTGCTAGCCCGTCTTCCTGCTGTTGAGATTCCTCATAACGAACCTCTTCTGCTACGGCTTCTATCACCTCATCTTCAGTCGTTTCCACAGACGCTTTTTTCTCTTGCTCAACGTCCAGTTCATTCTCTGTTGACCTTGGCGACACCGATTCAGAAGGCGGTGATGTTTCATGATTGTTTTCAAGTGCTGCTTCAAAAGCGGCAGAGATGTCCAACACTTGCTCTCGATGTTCTTGAGGATTTTCTGCGCCAGCTGATGCTGTTTGTTGTGCATCGGATTCGACTGTTGGTTTTTGCAAACTCGGCTCTTCTCCGTCAGGCTCCTTGTAAGCAGTGAAAGAAAAAGCCGTTTCTTCCGCTTCTTCTTCCTGTTCCAACTCACGGTCATCTGCATCGGCTTCCAGCTCCTGTTTTTCCGCTTTCATGCCGCTAATGCTAACGTCAGCCGTCAATTGGATGCAGCCTTTCTCTGGCAGATCATAGTCAAAGCTGGCAATTTCCACAAAAATATCATCAATATGTTGGATTCGAGCCATCGGAATTGTAATATCAATTGGAAACAAATGCTCAATCTCGCCAACTTCCCCTTCATGCTCAGTCAATTGCCCAGATTGGCGGAAATCGCTCAAGTCAGCAAATGATTCTCCATCATCAATGCGCTGTTCTTCTTCTACACCACGGTCAATTTTGTACTCACCGACAAAACGTAGTCCACCCTTAATCGTTACATGCTCGCCGTCTTGATCGACAAAGATCTCTGGCGTTAAGGTCATGCCAAGAATTTCGTCAATTTGTTGCCCTTGGTTCAGCCATACGGAATCTTCTATGGAAAAGGTTAACGTCGATGATTGCTCCTGCGCCACTCTAATTCCCCCTTCTCAAATGTCCTAAAAACGTTGTACATTATAACGTTTATGACACAGTTTATGTGATTATGCGTGGCCTCGGTCTATTTAAATCGTTAATAAAGATCTGGCGGCCTCTCCTAATCGGCCAAGCTTGACGAAAAACAGGGGGTGAGAGGAGCGGACTGATGATAAGCAATGGTTGGCGCCCATACAAAAAAACCAGTTGGCAACTGTGCTCAACTGGTTTGTGCAAGTGAATGCTGTTTATTTCGTGGCGATTGCTTGAAAGACTCGCTCTGCTGCTGCAATGGTCGCCTCAATATCTTCGTTTGAGTGGGCCGTCGATAAAAACAACCCTTCAAACTGCGATGGGGCAAGAGAGATGCCCTCTGCCAACATTCCGCGGAAATAGGCGGCAAACAAATCCAAGTCGGACGTCTGCGCTTTTTCAAAGTTATACACGCGCTCGTCTGTAAAGAATAAGCCAATCATCGAACCAGCACGGTTAATTGAGTGGGGAATGCCATGCTGTTTCGCTGCGGCTGAAAGACCAGCTTCCAAACGTTCTGCTTTACGAGCAAACTCGCTGTAATCTGCTTTTGTAAGCTGTGAAAGTGTGTAATAACCTGCCGTCATCGCAAGAGGATTTCCAGAAAGGGTTCCTGCTTGGTAAATCGGTCCGCTTGGGGCGATTTGCTCCATAATTTCCCGTTTGCCGCCAAAGGCGCCGACAGGAAGGCCACCACCGATTACTTTCCCAAGGCATGTGAGGTCAGGCGTTACGCCAAATTCCCCTTGTGCACACGTATAGCCAACGCGGAAACCAGTCATGACTTCATCAAAAATCAGGAGCGTACCGTTTTCTTCCGTCCATGTTCGCAATGTTTCTAAGAAGCCTGGTTCTGGAGGGACAACTCCCATATTCCCTGCGACTGGCTCGACAATGACGGCTGCCAAATCATCTCCAAACGTCTCAAATACATAGCGGACGCTCTCCACATCATTGTAATGCACCGTCAGTGTATTTTGGGCTACACTTTCTGGAACACCTGGACTATCAGGGAGGCCCAGTGTTGCCACACCTGAACCTGCTTTAATTAATAGCGAGTCGCCATGTCCATGGTAACAGCCGACAAACTTCAAAATTTTGTTTCGGCCTGTATAGCCCCGTGCTAGGCGCAATGCGCTCATTGTCGCTTCCGTCCCTGAATTGACCATCCGAACAACATCAATCGAAGGAACGCGCTCGATGACAAGTTTGGCAAGCCTCGTTTCATATTCGTGGGGAGCGCCAAAACTTGTTCCCAGTTCTGTTGCTTTTTTTAACTCTTCGACGACAACGTCATTGGCATGTCCTAAAATGAGCGGCCCCCAAGACAGGACATAATCAATGTATTCATTTCCGTCAATGTCTTTTATTTTTGCGCCTTTCCCCTCTTTCATGTAAACCGGGTTCATGCCTACTGATTTAAATGCCCGCACCGGGCTGTTCACTCCGCCTGGCATAAGCGGCTGTGCTTCTTTAAACGCTTCAATCGACTTTGTCCAATTTCCCATGCTTTCAGCTCCCTTTAAGCCAGTTGGCTACATCTTTGGCATGATAAGTCAAAATCAAGTCTGCTCCTGCCCGCTTCATGCTAATTAATGTTTCCATTACCATTGCTTTTTCGTCAATCCAGCCATTTTGGGCGGCCGCTTTTACCATTGCATATTCGCCGCTTACGTTATAAGCGACAAGCGGCATGCCTGTTTCATTTTTGACTTCGCGGACAATATCCAGATAAGAGAGCGCAGGCTTGACAATTAAAAAGTCGGCTCCTTGTTCTACGTCTGAATGGGCTTCTCGCAAGGCTTCTTCACGGTTGGCAGCATCCATTTGGTACGTTTTGCGGTCACCAAAAGCAGGAGCGCTATTAGCCGCATCACGGAACGGGCCGTAAAACGCAGAAGCATATTTAACGGCATAAGACATAATTGGAATATCGGTAAAACCTGCCTCATCCAATCCGTTGCGGATCGCATAAACAAAGCCGTCCATCATATTGGATGGGGCAATGATGTCCGCCCCTGCTTCTGCTTGGGAAACAGCCGTTTTCGTAAGCAACGCTAAACTTTCATCGTTTAGGACATCGCCCTCTTTCACAAGTCCGCAATGGCCGTGGTCCGTAAACTCGCATAAACACGTATCGGCAATCACGACCATATTTGGAAACGCATGCTTTACTTGTCGAATCGCACGCTGGACGATGCCTTCCTCCGCATACGCTTGTGAACCACAAGCATCTTTTTCTGACGGGATACCAAATAGAATAATAGCCGGGATCCCTAACTTTTCCACTTCTCCCACTTCTTCATTTAGGCGATCAAGTGAAAACTGATAGACCCCTGGCATCGACGGCACTTCTGTCTTCTTGTTTTTTTCTTCTGTCACAAAAAGCGGATAAATCAAATCATCAGCTTGTAATGTCGTTTCTCGAACCATGCGGCGAATCGCGGCACTTTGGCGTAAACGGCGGTGGCGCGTAAATGGTTGGTTCATCGTTTCATTCCCCCGATATCGTTTAAAATCGTATCAATTAGCCCTTTAACAGTATATTCGCTCGCAGTCACTAGAGGAGATAGTCCGCATTGCTTTGCTGCTCGGGCTGTAACTGGGCCAATGCAGGCAATCGTTTTAGCGCGAATCCCAGCTGCAGGTGCGACATTGGCATAATGTACGGCCGCTGACGTACTTGTCAGCGTAACGTAATCAAATGTCTTTTGTTGTAAACGTTTCGCCTGTTCCTCGGCACCAGCAGGGCATAGTGTATCGTATACGATCATTTCTGTAACAGTGGCCTGTCTGTCAGATGATGAAAGGATGTCGCACACCGTTCTTTTAGCCAGTTGTCCCTTTACAACCAATACATCCGAATGTGGAGCAAGCAATGGGACCAACTCTTTTGCGAGCGCTTCACCTGTATATTCACTCGGAATAAAATCGCAATGGAGCCCTTGTTCTTCAAGAAGTTGTGCTGTTTTTGGGCCAACAGCCGCTACTTTTGCCGTAAATGGCTGCCCTTTATACAGGTCAAAAAAAGCGCGCACGCCATTAGCGCTCGTAAAGACAACCCAAGCAAACTGGTGTAAATGAGCAAATGTTTCCCTCAGCGCCGGTGTCAAATTCCTCGTAACGCATTGAATGAGCGGCAAAGAATGAGGTATAGCGCCTAAAACAGCTAGCTCGGCTGCCCACCTTTCGTTTTGCCGCTCATCTCTCGTAATGAGAATATGTTTCCCCTTTAGCGGTTTCATGACCCTTCCAGTTCGCTCCTGACCTTTTCAAGAATCGCTCCAGCCCCTTGTGCAGTCAACAGGCTAGACACCTCTTTCCCTAGCTCATCCGCAACCATTCCGCTTTTTCCTTCTTTTAGTATCGTTTTGCCGTCAGGAGAACCGACAAGCCCTGTCAGGAATACTGCGCCATCCTCAAGCACCGTTGCATACCCGCCAATCGGCACTTGGCAACCGCCGTTCATTTCCTTTAAAAAGGCTCGTTCTGCCAAAACGGCTTTTCCTGTTTCTTCATGGTGCAGCTTTGCTAACAGTTCCGTTGTTTCTACGTCATCCACACGGCATTCAAGCCCTAGCGCCCCTTGGCCAATCGCAGGCAAGCATACGTCTTTGTCTAAGTATTCGGTGATGACGTCCTCGCCATAGCCAAGCCGCTTTAACCCAGCTGCAGCCAAGACAATCGCCGAAAAATCTTCCTCTTTTAGTTTGCGCAAACGGGTCTCCACATTGCCCCGTATCCATTTCACTTGCACGTCTGGGCGCCTATGTAAAATTTGCGCAGAACGCCGTAAGCTGCTCGTTCCGACAATTGCACCAGCTGGGAGCTCGTCCAGTGTGTGGCCATTTTCGCTCACAAGCACATCCCGTGGATCTTCTCGCTCTGTAATTGCAGCAAGAGTGAATTCTTCCAACAGTTCGGAAGGCACGTCTTTCATTGAGTGGACTGCAACGTCAATTTCCCCAGAGCGGAGCGCTGCTTCAATTTCTTTAACAAACAACCCTTTCCCGCCTACTTTTGATAACGTCACATCGAGAATGCGGTCGCCCTTCGTCACAATTTCTTTCACTTCAAACTCATAGGGAACGCCAAGCTGTTTAAGCTGGTCAATGACCCAATTCGTTTGCGTTAACGCCAATTTGCTTCGGCGTGTGCCAATCACAATCTTTCGCATGTGCTCCTCCTTATAACCATGTGTGAAAATCTGTATAACGGCCGCTGACAATATAATTAATGAGCAAAACGGCAAAGGCGCCTATATTAAGCCAAATCGACCGATAGCCTTTTCCGACAATCACCAGCCGCAAATAAAAATAAAGCCCATAAGCAGCAAGAACGGACAATGACCAAATCGTTTTGGCATCCGTCCACCAAACATGGTCATATTGGCTAATCGACCAAACGACGCCCCAGATGACGCCGACCAAATAGAACGGAAAACTGGCCACAGATGCGAAGTACGAAAACTTCTCCGTTTGTGGCAGCGAATCAAGGCGAATGAGCCGCTTCCCCCATAGCCGCCGCTTCAAAAGCTGGTGCGCCAGCAAATAGAGCACTGCAGCAGCGGCTGCGACAGTAAAACCTGTGTAGGAAAGCAAAATAAACACAACATGCATGACAAGCAGTTCCGAGGCAAGCAAATCCATCGTTGCTTGTGTCACATCACCAGAAGGGACGAACAAGCTGCCTGACATTACGGCAAAACCGAGGACATTTAGGACGAACACTAAAAAGGCCATTTTCACTTTCCAATTAATGAAAAGCGAAACGGTCACAATCGACCATGCATAAAAAAACAGCCCTTCAAACGGAGTGATTAATGGGAGCCGGTCCAATTCAAACATCCGCATAACGAAGTAAACAGTTTGTAGCCCCCACACAAACAAAAGCAACCAAAAGGCAATTCGGTTGGCTTTTTGGTTGTTAGTCAAAAAGTCGATAAAATATCCAATTAAGCTCAAACTATAGAGCAAGACGGTGATTGGATAAACGAAATCCATTGGCCCTCACCACGCCCTATGTCCGCAACGCCATGCCTTGATTTAAGGAAGGGCGCTGCCCTTCTTTCCAAGATTGTTCCGCATGATCGGCTTCTGCCTTTTCAGCCAGTTCTATTTGTGCTTCAAGGGCGAAAATCGTCTTAAACAATTCAAGGGAATGCTTGGCATCTGGCTCAGCTGCAAGCTCTTTCACTCTCGTCAACGGGTCGCGGAGCAATTGATTGACAATGCTTTTCGTATGTTTGTTCAACACTTTTATGTCACGTTCTGATAAGTGAGGAAGCTTTCGCTCAATGCTTTCCATTGTATCGCCTTGGATTTGCAATGCTTTCTCACGCAAGGCTGTAATAAGAGGTACAACCCCTAGTGTGTTTAGCCATGCTTTAAAGTCATCGATCTCTGCCTCGATCATAACACCGATTTTTTCAGCCTCTTTTTTGCGCTCTTTTTTATTCGTTTCAACAATGTTTTGTAAGTCATCAATGTCGTATAAGTAAACGTCGCTAATCGTTGCAATTTCCGGGTCGATATCCCGTGGCACCGCGATATCAATCGCAAACAGCGGCCTGCCCTTCCGTTTTTTAAGGGCGTCTGCAGCATTTTCCTTTGTGACAACAAAGTCGCGGGCTCCTGTGGAGCTAATCACGACATCCGCTTCTTTCAAAGCATCATTCAATTCAGCAAAAGAGCGAGCCGTTCCGGCAAACTGGCTTGCCAGTTCCACCGCTTTTTCTTTTGTCCGGTTCATGACGCTAATCGAAGCTGCCCCATTCGCATAAAGATGTTTGGCCGTCAGTTCGCTCATTTTTCCAGCGCCTAAAATCAGCACATGTTTCCCTGAAAACGTACCGAAAATTTTCTTTCCCAGTTCTACGCCTGCATAGCTAACAGAAACCGCTTGTGAAGAAATTTCGGTTGACGAGTGCACACGTTTGCCGAGCGTAACCGCTTGTTTAAATAGCTGGTTAAACACCGTGCCTGTAACTTTCTCTTCTTGCGCGAGCAAAAAGGCCTGCTTCACTTGTCCAAGAATTTGCGTTTCGCCGATTACCATTGAGTCTAGCCCACAAGCAACGCGGAAAAGGTGTTCAATAGCATGGTCATTTTCACGGATAACCAAATACGGCGTTACATCTTCCATATCGACAGAAAACCACTCTGCCAAAAAGGCTTTTGCAAAATAGCGCCCAGTATGAAGCTGATCTGCGACTACATACAGTTCAGTCCGGTTGCAAGTAGAAAGGATAACGCATTCCATCATGCTTTTAGATGAGCGAAGCTTCTTAAGTGCTTCTGGAAGCTGGTGTTCGCTAAATACTAGTTTTTCCCGTATTTCTACTGGGGCTGTTTTATAATTTAATCCTATTGCGATCGTATGCATGTCATAGCCCCCTAAAGGTCGATCCAATTCTAGTTTCTCTACTTTACTTTGCCCAAAATCGATTATAACATGTCTTAATTATAACATGTCTAAATAAGGACTCAAAAACATTTTGTGAACAAACAAAGAAAACGCTCTTATTTTGAATGAATGTAATCTAGGCTTGATCACTTGCAAAAAAAGCAGTGGAAGTTTACTCCACCGCTCATTCGGTTACTTTTAAATGGTTCAAAATCGTTCGCCAAGCCTCATCTTTGCCGAGCCCTGTTGCAGAAGAAAAGAATAGCAACGGGTCACTTGCCTCTTTGTCCAACGTTTTGGCAATGGCCGTTAACTGCTTCTGCCATTTTCCTTTCGGGATTTTATCAGCCTTTGTCGCGACCAAAATGACAGGGATGCCGTAATGCTTCATCCAGTTGTACATAAGTTGGTCGTCTTCGGATGGGCGATGCCGAATATCAACGAGTTGCAACACGGCTTTTAGCTCTTCTCGCTCGGACAAATACGTTTCAATCATTTTGCCCCAAGCAGCTCGTTCCGTTTTTGAGACTTTGGCATATCCATAGCCTGGAACATCCACAAAGTAAAGGCGTTCGTTAATTTCATAGAAATTGAGCGTTTGTGTTTTGCCTGGTTGGCCTGACGTACGGGCAAGCCCTTTCCGATTTAGCATTTTGTTGATGAAAGAAGACTTGCCGACGTTAGAACGGCCGGCAAGGGCAAGTTCAGGAAGCTGGTTCTTTGGGTATTGCTCTGCTTTTACAGCGACATGCGCTAATTCTGCCTTTGTTACTTTCATTGGGTTTCCTCTTTCAACGCAACTTTCAATACTTCATCCAAATGGGAGACAGAAACAATCTTTAATTCCTTTCTGACGCTTTCTGGAATATCATCGACATCCCGTTCATTGTCTTTCGGAATAATGATCGTCCTAATGCCAGCCCGATGAGCACTCATTGCTTTTTCTTTTAAGCCGCCAATCGGCAACACCCGGCCACGTAATGTAATTTCGCCAGTCATGCCGACTTCGCGGTCAACTTTCCTTCCAGTCAGTGCAGATATAAGTGCTGTCGCCATTGTAATCCCCGCTGACGGGCCATCTTTCGGAGTCGCCCCTTCAGGTACGTGGATGTGTATGTCTGTCTTTTCATTAAACCCAGGATCAATCTCAAGCTCTTTTGACCGGGAACGGATATAGCTGAAAGCTGCTTGGGCCGATTCCTTCATGACATCGCCAAGCTTGCCCGTTAGCGTCAGCTTGCCTTTTCCAGGAACTGCTGAAACCTCAATTGCCAGCGTTGTCCCTCCAGCGGATGTATAAGCAAGGCCAGTCGCCGCGCCAACTTGGTCTTCCACTTCCGCCATCCCATAGCGAAAACGCGGTTTTCCTAGCATCGTTTCCACCATTTTTTCGGTAAGGACGACACGCTTTCTTTCATTCATCACAATCATTTTCGCGGCTTTGCGGCATAGTGTTGCTAGCTGCCGTTCAAGACCACGGACACCTGCTTCTCGAGTATAGTAGCGGATTACTTTTTTAAGAGCTTCAGGTTTTGCTTGTAATGTGCTCTTTTTTAACCCGTGCTCGCTCACTTGTTTCGGCAGCAAGTAGCTTTGGGCAATCTCTAACTTTTCCAGCTCGGTATAGCCTGGGATTGAGATGATCTCCATTCGGTCAAGCAGAGGTCCAGGGATTGTGGCAATATTATTTGCCGTTGTCACAAACATTACCTTCGAAAGGTCATAAGCTTCTTCAAGGTAATGGTCGCTAAATGTACTGTTTTGTTCAGGGTCTAACACTTCAAGCAAAGCAGATGCTGGATCGCCCCTAAAATCTTGGGCCATCTTATCGATTTCATCGAGGAGAAATACTGGATTGATCGTCCCTGCTCGTTTCATTCCTTGGATGAGACGGCCTGGCATTGCGCCGACGTATGTGCGGCGGTGGCCGCGGATTTCTGCTTCGTCACGTACGCCACCTAGTGACATACGTACAAACTCCCGGTTTAATGAGCGGGCAATGGAACGGGCCAGTGACGTTTTGCCGACTCCAGGTGGTCCAGCTAAGCACAGAATCGGGCCTTTCATGCTTTTTGTCAGTTGGCGCACGGCCAAATACTCAAGAACGCGCTCTTTCACTTTATCAAGTCCGTAATGGTCTTCATTCAAAATCGCTTCAGCGCGACCGACGTCAAGCTCATCTTCTGTTTCGTTTTTCCATGGAAGTTGGATGAGCCAATCCAAATACGTTCTTAAAATCGAGCTTTCCCCCGCATTGGCTGGCATTTTTTCATAGCGACCTAGTTCTTTGATCGCTTTTTCATACACATGTTCAGGCATGCCAGCTGCATCAATTTTTTCACGGAGCTCCGCAATCTCGCCCGTTCGCCCTTCACGGTCGCCTAATTCCTTCTGAATTGCCTTCATTTGCTCACGCAAGTAATATTCTTTTTGCGTTTTCTCCATTGCCTTTTTGACGCGCTGGCCAATTTTCCGTTCAAGCCCCAGCACTTCTTGTTCATTGCCTAATCGTTCAATCAGTTTATGGAGCCTTTTGTTGACATCAATCAACTCAAGCAATTCTTGCTTTTGCGTTAGTTTCAACGTTAAGTTCGCAGCAACGGTGTCCGAAAACAATTCAGGGTCTGTCGTTTCTCTAAGGGAATTAACCGTTTCTTGTGAAGCTCGTTTCGATTGTTTGGCAAATTGTTCATACATCGATAAAAGCGTGCGCATCAATGCTTCTGATTCAATATCGCCTTCCCGTTTTACTTCAAATAAGGAAACATCGACAACTAAGACATCGCCATAATCTTTAAAAGAAGTGATTTCCCCTCGTTGGATCCCTTCCACTTGTATTCTGACAGTGCCGTTTGACAATTTTGACGCTTGGTTGATTTTCGCAAACGTTCCTATTTTATACAAATCCTCTTGTTGAGGATCATCTAACGTCGTTTCTTTTTGGGTGGCCAAAAATAAGTGATGGCCATTGCTTTTCGCTTCCTCTAACGCTTTGACAGATTTTTCGCGTCCAACGTCTAAGTGCATGATCGTGCCTGGAAAAATAAGCACACCACGCAAAGGAAGGAGCGGAACACGTCGTTCCGAACGAATTTCACCCATCCGTCATACACCTCCGCACAGTCTTCTCTAGAAGCCTTAATCCTTTTTGTTTTACCAGTGTATCCGAATGCAAGAAAAGATAATACTGTTTTCTTGCTTTCAAGCACACAACGCTTAGAGCGCCACTCAAATGATTGACGCTCTGTCATTTACATCATTTCTACTCATTCAACTTATTTTAGCTTACTTACGCGCCCTTTGTCTAATACTTAGATTGGAGAGGGATCGTATCCCACCGCAGACGCTGGGATCGCCTCTGTTTCAATTTTTTCCTCTACGAGTGCAAGCTCAAGGACTTCATCAAACGTTTTCACGGGATGAATGGTAATCCCTTCTATTGTTTTCAAGAGCGCTTGTTCATTTTCTTTCGGAATAATAATCCGTTTGGCTCCGGCTTGCTTTGCCGCTTTCACTTTTGCAATAACGCCGCCAATCGGTCGCACTTTCCCATGAACACTTAATTCCCCTGTCATCGCAACTTCGTTTGAAACGGCCTTTTGTTTAATACCCGAGTAAATACCAGTGGCAATGGCAATCCCGGCAGACGGGCCATCAACAGGCGTACCCCCTGGGAAATTGACATGAATATCGTAGTCACCAGTCGGCAGCCCTTTCCGCTTCAGAACGGTAATGACATTTTCAACGGATGACCGGGCCATGCTTTTTCGTTTAATTGAACGCATTTGCGAACCGGACTGTTCTTCTTCCGCAATTCCTGTGATCGTCAGCGTACCATTCCCTGCCCGCTCTTGTACAAGCACTTCAATTTCCAGAAGGGCGCCGCTATTTGGCCCTGTTACTGCCAAGCCATTGACGAGGCCAACGGCAGGCTGTTCGTGGATGCGCCGTTCGGGCCGTGGCGACATTTGGCTCGAATGGAGAACCCATTCAATATCATGCTTTTCAATGGAAGTGCGTTTATCGGCTCGGGCGGCTCCTACCGCAATTTGGACGACATTGACCGTTTCCCGGCCATTGGTAGCATAGTCAGCAACCTTTTTGGCCGCTTCACTTGTTAACGCCATGCCCGCTTTATCAGCAGCTCTTTTTGCAATTTCCACAATCTCATCAGGATCAAGAGCCCGGAAAAACACTTCTAGACAGCGAGAACGAATGGCTGGTGGCATTTCTTCTGGCTGGCGTGTCGTCGCAGCGACTAGGCGAAAATCAGCAGGGAGCCCCCTTTTGAAAATATCGTGTATGTGAGAAGGGATTTGCTCGTTTTCCGAGCTGTAATAAGCACTCTCTAAAAACACTTTTCGATCCTCAAGCACCTTTAACAGCTTATTCTGCTGGATTGTATGAAGTTCGCCGATTTCATCAATAAACAAAATACCGCCATGTGCTTTTGTAACAGCCCCTGGCTTTGGTTGGGGAATGCCCGCTTGCCCCATTGAGCCCGCCCCTTGGTAAATCGGGTCGTGTACAGACCCAATAAGAGGATCAGCAATGCCCCTTTCATCGAAACGGGACGTGGCGCCATCCAATTCAACAAAAGCAGCAGTTGAGCGAAACGGCGAGTCTGCTTGGCGTTTCGCCTCATCAAGAACTAAGCGTGCTGCTGCTGTTTTCCCGACTCCTGGAGGACCATATATGATCACATGCTGAGGGTTCGGCCCGCACAGCGCCATGCGAAGTGTTTTTAACCCATCTTCCTGACCAACAACTTCCGACAAATGCTTCGGTCTCACTTTTTCAGCGAGGGGTTCTGTCAAACGAATGTCACGAAGCCGTTTCATTTTCTCTAATTCCACTTTTGATTCTTTATCAAGATATGTTTTTTGGCTACGCTGGCTTTTTAACAAATTCCAAAAGTAAACACCAATGATAATTCCAAAAAACAGTTGCACAAACAAGGCAATGGTTGCAAAGCCCATAATTTCCTTCCTCCCTAATAGATGAATGATGCTGTTAGTATTTCCTAGAGCGTTTTCGTTAACCGAAAAACAACACGCTCATTTTTTCCAATTTCAATTGCACCTTTAGAGGAAGGAAGCGTAAAAACCCTCCGGCAGTTTGCCGGAGGGGGGCTAGCTATGCGCTTTCTTTCGGTTTATCCAACGTTAATTCTGTGCCGTCTGCTGATTTTAAAATCGGCGGTGCGTCATCTGTTACACATGCACCATGGATGATGCATTTGACTGCATCTTCTCGTGACGGCAAATCAAACATAACGTCGAGCATGATGCCTTCAATAATGGAGCGAAGCCCGCGAGCGCCTGTCTTACGTTCAATTGCTTTATTGGCAATTTCTCGCAACGCATCTTCGGTAAATTCAAGCTCTACATCATCAAGCTCTAGAAGTTTTTGATACTGCTTAACAAGCGCATTTTTTGGCTTTGTCAAAATTTCAACGAGCGCATCTGTGTCAAGCGGCGACAAACTTGAAATGATTGGCAAACGACCAATAAACTCTGGGATTAAGCCAAAGCGCAGCAAATCTTCTGGAAGCACTTTTGATAAATATTCACCTGGCTTCAGATCATCTTGCTTGGCATCGTCGGTACCAAAACCAATTACTTTCTTTCCAAGGCGCCGTTTAATGATTTGTTCGATCCCATCAAACGCCCCTCCACAAATAAAGAGGACATTGGTTGTATCAATTTGGATAAATTCTTGATGGGGATGCTTGCGGCCGCCTTGAGGAGGGACGCTTGCCGTTGTTCCCTCTAGAATTTTAAGCAATGCTTGTTGTACCCCTTCACCAGAAACATCGCGTGTGATCGATGGGTTTTCTGACTTGCGTGCAACTTTGTCAATTTCGTCGATGTAAATAATGCCTTTTTCAGCCTTTTCCACATCATAATCGGCCGCTTGGATCAGCTTCAGCAAAATGTTTTCTACGTCTTCCCCGACATAGCCGGCTTCGGTAAGCGAGGTGGCGTCCGCAATCGCGAACGGAACATTCAAAATCCGCGCTAGCGTTTGTGCGAGCAACGTTTTCCCGCTTCCTGTTGGCCCGATTAAGGTGATGTTGCTTTTTGAAAGCTCTACATCTTCAGACCTAGACATGGAATTAATTCGTTTGTAATGGTTATAGACTGCTACAGAAAGGGACTTTTTTGCTTCTCTTTGCCCAATGACATAGTCATCCAAAATAGAGCAAATTTCATTAGGCTTTGGGATTTCTTCAATTTCTACTTCTTCATCCGTGCCTAATTCCTCTTCTACAATCTCTGTGCATAGTTCAATGCACTCATCACATATATACACACCAGGGCCAGCTACGAGCTTTCGAACTTGATCCTGAGTTTTTCCACAAAACGAACATTTTAATTGGCCTTTTTCTTCGTTAAATTTAAACATGCCCTCACCCCTTACAGGATATTATTTTCTGTTGCTTGAGGAGCTCAAACAAAGAAAATCATTAACGTCAAATCATTGTAGCATATTCGCCGTTAACACTCTAGAAAAATGCTTTTTATGTACGTATTTTGCGATTTGCCTTAATTGTGGACTTCAAAAAGGAATGGATGCTCGCTTTGCCACATTATAATACTATTCAAGCAAACGATGCAAAAACCCTTTAAAATTTGCCTAGTTCCAGCATGTTCAATATCGGAACAGAACATACTAAAAATATGGAGAAAGGCATGGAACAATTCCATGCCAAGTTCACATACAAAGGCAGTGTAAGGCTCGTGCCGCCCTTATGATTCTGTTGTTACTTCTTTGCTGTTTTCGACAAGCACGTCAATCGCTTTGCGCAGTTTCAGATCGCCTTTTACATTGTCTGTGCCGCCTTGGGCAGCGAGCAATGCTTTGATTTCTTCCACTGAACGCTGGTACATATCAGCCATTTTTTGGAATTCTTCTTCAATCTCTTCTTCGCTTACTTCGACATTTTCCGCTTCTGCAATTGCTTCGAGTGTCAAGTTTACACGAACGCGCTTTTCAGCATCCTCTTTAAATTGGTTGCGCATGTCTTCTTCCGTTTGCCCAGAGAACTGGAAGTACATATCCAAGTTCATTCCTTGCGCTTGTAGACGCTGACCAAATTCTTGCAACATACGGTCTGTTTCCGTTTCGATCATCGCTTCAGGCACATTGATGTCTGCTTGTTCTGCCGCTTTTTCAAGCAGTGAATCACGGACGGCATTTTCAGAAGCTGTTTTCTTTTGCTCTTCCAATGTAGAACGCAATTCGTTCTTCAGTTCGTCCAATGTTTCTACTTTCTCATTCACATCTTTTGCAAACTCGTCATCGAGTTCAGGCAACTCTTTGCGCTTAATGTCATGCACTTTCACTTTGAATGTCGCAGGCTTTCCGGCAAGTTCTTCTGCGTGGTATTCTTCTGGGAATGTGACTTCGACATCTTTTTCTTCCCCTGATTTCAAGCCGACAAGCTGTTCTTCAAATCCAGGGATAAAGGAATTTGAACCGATTTCCAATGAATAATTTTCAGCCGTGCCGCCTTCAAATGCTTCTCCATCTACATAGCCAGCGAAATCAATAACAGCTGTATCGCCATTTGCGATTTCACCCTCTTCAAGAACAACGAGCTCTGCATGTTGTTCTTGTAGCTTTTTAAGCTCCGCTTCTACATCCTCATCGGTTACATCTGCGCTCGGCACTTCTACTTCAAGGCCTTTGTAATCACCAAGCTTGACTTCAGGCTTTACTGTAACGGTAGCTTTAACGATAAGCGGTTCATTTTTGCCAATGCTTTCTACATCGATTTCAGGACGATCTACAGGATAGATGCCTGTTTCTTCGACAGCATTTGCATAAGCTTCTGGCAACAAAATGTCAATCGCGTCTTGGTAAAGCGATTCAACGCCAAACTGTTTTTCAAATAGGCCACGAGGCACTTTTCCTTTACGAAAACCAGGGACATTCACTTTCTTTACCACTTTTTTAAACGCTTTATCTAAAGCATCATTGACTTTATCTGCTTCGACTTCAATTGTTAAGACGCCTGTGTTCTCTTCTGTTTTTTCCCATTTTGCAGACATGTTCTTATTCCCTCCAGCACTAAAATAGCAAAATCATTTCTCACGTTTTTGACAACCATTCCATTATAACATAAAGGCGCCATCTTTCAATCAGTTGCTTACTAAAATCTCTTATGTATGGAACCATTGGTTTTGATCTTGTGACTCAAGGAGAATATCCTTTTCCAACGCTTCGATTTCATTTGAAGCACATAGCACGTCAAACCGTTTGCAGCCATAACAATCAACCATGTCCTCTTCATCTGTTTCTAAGCCAAGCTGTTCAGCAGCAACTAAATGGAAAGCACATGCCCATGCTTTTGGATTCGGCGGATCTGGTAAGAAAGGATACGTGATCAATAAGTATGTATGGTGTAGTTGTCTTGCCATTTGCAAGAGCACCGGGTCTTCCTGTTCAAGTTGTTCTTCCAAAGCTTGACGAATCGCTTTGTCTATGTCCCGTTCTCCTGGTATCGGCAATTCGGCTGGTTGCACTTCCATGCTCCGCTCTTCCTTCTTAATGACGATCGGTAGCCGATCATTCCAATCATGCAAGAGCACAAGGGCATACGTGCGCATAAGTGCCTTGGCGTTTTCATCGGCAGCTAACTCGCGCACGTCTTTCAGTAACGCCTTCACATTGAGCTGCTTCACCGTTTGCAATGCTTTCCATTTTGCTGGCTCATTCGTTGCATGCAGGCCAGCACGCAACTCCAGCTCTGTTTCTTTTTTATGTTCTTCATCCAAGAGAGAGGCGTCATATGCTTGTGAGCTCGACATTTGCCTACTGAAATGGAGAAGTTCATAAAAAGTTTCCGCATGTTCAGATGGCAGCCGGTTTTCGCTGAGAACCGTTTCCAACAAGTGGACGACTTCCTCATAACGCGATAACTGTACAAGCAAAGACACATGGACTTGCAATGTTTCGTAGTAATCGCCAATGCCTTCGTTTAATAGCGCTTTTGTTTTTTCTACCGCTTCCTCTTGACGGTTTAGCTCAATCAAACTTAGTACTACGCCAAAACGTGCTTGGGCGCTCGTCGGCTCATACGTTTCCGCTTGTGAGAAAAGCTGGAGCGCTTTTTGGCCATTTTTTTGTTTTAATTCATCCATGCCTTCCTCTACAAGCCGTTTCACGACTCCTGGAAAAAGGATAATGTTTTGTGGTTCATGGTGATGTTCATTCGTCAATGCAATCGCCCGCTTTCTGCCCGATTCCTTTAATGTATCACGGCTCCTCTATCTTATACAAATCCCCATGTACTCCTATTCGCTATTCCTTCCCTATTCCCTTTTAAATCAAACTTAATCAAAGAAAGCCCCCAAAAGGGGACTTTCACAGACTCTAGCCAAACACTACATTCCTACTTAGGAAAGCCCTAGGGAATGGGACTCTGTATATCGAACATAGCTCCAACCCTCGCGCTTCTCTCTCCACGCCTCGTCTAGCAAGCGTTTTGGTTGCTTTTATTTATTGACTGCTGACTGGCGGTGCTCGTATTTAGCAATTGCTTCTTCATATTGAAGGGTAAGGCTAATTTCATCCCAGCCGTTGTAGAGCATTTGCTTCCAATACGAATCCATTTCAAACTTCGTTTCTAGCCCATTTTGCTTAATGAGCTGTTCGCCTAAATCGACCGTAATCTCTTCTTGGCTTTCTTTCGCCCGTTCCATCCACAATTCCGTTTCTTCAGGCGAAAGGCGGATCGGCAACAAACCATTTTTTACGCAATTATTATAGAAGATATCGGCAAAACTTGGGGCTATAATGACGCGGAAACCATAATCATACAAAGCCCATGGCGCATGTTCCCGGGAAGAGCCGCAGCCAAAATTATGACCGGTAATTAAAATGCTTGCCCCTTTTGCTTCTGGCTGATTCAGCTCAAATGCCGGGTTATCTGCACCATCTGCTTGAAAACGCCAATCGTAAAACAAATATTGGCCGAAGCCCGTGCGCTCTACCCGCTTTAAAAATTGTTTCGGGATAATTTGGTCTGTATCAATATTAACGCGGTCTAAAACAACTGCTTTGCCTTTATGAACTTGAATCGGTTCCATTAACACTCACCTGCTTTTACCATTTTGCGGACGTCTACAAACCGACCAGCGATCGCGGCTGCTGCTGCCATTGCCGGGCTAACCAAATGGGTGCGCGCTCCCTTTCCTTGCCTACCTTCAAAGTTTCGGTTGGAAGTCGAGGCACAACGTTCCCCTTCAGGAACAACGTCTGGGTTCATGCTCAAACACATGCTGCAACCTGAATCACGCCATTCAAATCCCGCTTCTTTAAATACTTGATCCAACCCTTCTTCCTCAGCACGTTTTTTGACACGTTGGGAGCCAGGGACAATAAGGGCACGGACGCCAGGCGCTACTTTCCGCCCGTTAATAACGGCTGCCGCTGCCCTTAAATCGCTCAAGCGTGAATTGGTACATGACCCAATAAACACATGCTGGATTTCAATCTCGCTCAAAGGCGTGCCTGGTTTGATGTCCATATAATCAAGCGCTTGGCTAATGGCGCGCCGTTCTACTTCCGATTTCGCATCGTCAAGCCGTGGTACAGCTTTTGAAATCCCTGCCCCTTGGCCAGGGTTGGTTCCCCATGTCACCATTGGTTCAATTTCCGCTGCATCAATCGTCACTGATCGATCATAGGTGGCTCCTGGATCGGTTGCCAATTGGGCCCACTTCTCGACAATCTCGTCGTACGCCTCGCCTTTCGGAACGTTTGCTCTACCTTGCAAATAATCGAACGTTACTTGGTCAGGGGAAATCAAACCTGCTTTCGCCCCTGCCTCAATCGACATATTGCAAATCGTCATCCGTTCTTCCATTGTCATACCGCGAATAGCTTCTCCAGTAAATTCAATGATGCTGCCTGTGCCAATATCGACGCCAAACTTGGCAATGATGGCCAAAATCACATCTTTAGCAGATATGCCTTCGTTCAGGCGCCCAGAAATATGGACCTCGAGCGTTTTCGGCTTTGATTGCCAAATCGTTTGTGTGGCCAACACATGCTCAACCTCGCTTGTGCCAATCCCAAATGCAATAGCGCCAAATGCACCATGGGTCGATGTATGGCTGTCGCCACAGACGATTACATGCCCTGGCTGAGTCAAGCCCAGTTCAGGTCCAATGACATGGACAATTCCGTTTTCCGGGTGGTCTAAATCAACCATCTCGATTCCAAACTGCTTGCAGTTAGCAGCAAGTGTCTCCATTTGCGTGCGCGCGATTTGATCACGAATGTCATAACGATTCACTGTCGGGACATTGTGGTCCATCGTGGCAAACGTTTTATCTGGCCGCCTCACTGTTCTTCCTGCAAGTCGCAACCCTTCAAATGCTTGTGGGGATGTGACTTCATGCACCATATGCAAATCAACATAAAGCAAATTAGGTTTTCCTGATTCATCCACAACCGTATGCGATTCCCATATTTTCTCGATAATTGTTTTCGCCATAACGCTCCCTCTTTTTTTAGCGGCTTGAGGCACTTTTAAGAGCAAGCGCCTCCATAACCGCATTTGTTATTGCCGTTGTCGAAACAGCGTTTTCGCTTGCTTTTGCGATGTCTTTTGTCCGTACTCCTTGAGCGAGCACACGGTCGACTGCGACTTCGATTGCTTTTGCCTCGTCCGCTAACCCAAAACTATATTGCAGCATCATCGCTGCTGACAAAATCGTCGCTAGCGGATTGGCCGCGCCCGTCCCTGCTATGTCAGGAGCAGAGCCGTGCACAGGCTCAAACAAGCCGACTTTTGACGTATTCATGCTCGCCGAGGGCAATAAGCCCAAGGATCCGGTAATCATCGAAGCTTCATCACTCAAAATATCGCCAAACAAATTTTCCGTTACGATGACGTCAAACTGCCTTGGATCACGAATAAGCTGCATCGCCGCATTATCGACAAGCATGTGCGAAAGCGTGACGTCTGGATACTCGCGGGCTACTTCATCAGCAATTTCCCGCCATAACCTGCTCGATTCCAAGACATTGGCCTTGTCAACAGAGACTACCCGTTTCTTCCGCGTTCTTGCAAATTGAAACGCTTGGTGCACAATCCGCTCGATTTCACCCCTTGTATAAAGGAGTGTATCCACTGCCCCGTCTTCTCCATTGATTTGTCGCCGTTCACGCGGCTCGCCAAAATAAAGTCCGCCTGTTAACTCCCGTACAATCAACAAATCAACGTCGGCCAACACTTCCTCTTTTAAGGTGGATGCACCCATTAACGGTTTCAGTACACGGACAGGGCGAAGGTTGGCGTAAAGGCCCAGTGCCTTGCGGATTTGCAGCAAACCTTTTTCTGGCCGTTTTTCAGGGGCATTGCCGTCCCACTTTGGTCCGCCGACTGCGCCAAGCAAAATTGCGTCGCTACCTTTGGCAAGATCCAGCGTCTCCTCAGGAAGGGGGCTGCCAGTTGCGTCAATGGCATCACCGCCAATTCGCCCTTCAACAAACTGAAATGTATGGTGATACAGCCGGGCAATTTCTTCTAACACCCGTTTGGTTTCGGCAATAATTTCCGGGCCAATGCCGTCCCCAGGTAAAAGCAATATTTGTTTTTCCATTGTCTCCTCCTTAGCTTTCCACCTTCGCCATTTCCCGTTTTGCATAATGCTTCCGGGCTATTACGCGGTTCACAGCGTGCAAATACGCTTTGGCTGATGCCTCTAACACATCATGTGCCACGCCCCGTCCGCTTTGTTCGAAATCGTCTGCTTTAATGCGCACATGAACTTCCGCTAACGCATCTTCTCCACCATTTACCGACTGGATTCGGTAATCAGCTAAGCTGTAATTGCCACCAGTCATTTTTGCCAATGTATTGTAGATTGCTTCGACGCTTCCAGAACCAGTCCCTGCTTCTTCGATTTCGCTGTCATCTTGTTTCTTAAGGCGAATCGTGGCAGTTGGTACGTGGTTCATTCCATACGTGACTTGCAGCGCAGTTAGTTCATAAGCTGTGCTATCTTGATCATCGGTTGCATCGGCAATCAATGCATACAAATCATCTTCGGTCACTTCTTTTTTCTTATCGCAAAGTTGTTTAAACGCGCTGAAAATCGTTTGTAGCTTTTCGTCAGAGCCAGAAAAACCTAATTCATTCAACTTTGTTTTAAATGCATGACGGCCAGAATGTTTTCCTAAAGGCAATGTAGACGTAGCGCCGACCAGTTCAGGCGTAATGATTTCATAGGTTTCTTTGTTTTTGAGCATTCCGTCTTGGTGGATGCCTGACTCATGAGCAAACGCGTTCGCTCCTACAACCGCTTTATTTCCAGGAACATTCATCGACGTTAGCCTGCTCACAAGGGCGCTTGTGCGCTTTAGTTCTGATAGTTTTAGCCCTGTTTTCGCCTGGTAATAATCAGACCGAATTTGCAAAGCAACAGCGATTTCTTCTAGCGCCGCGTTTCCAGCACGTTCGCCAATGCCATTGATTGTACACTCTACTTGGCCCGCCCCCGCAGAAATAGCGGCAAGTGAATTGGCTACACCCATGCCAAGATCGTCATGGTTATGAGTGGATAAAATGGCACGGTCGATGTTTTTGACATTTTCGGTTACAAATTCAAACAATTTCGATATTTCTTCTGGGGTTCTATACCCAACTGTATCAGGAAGATTAATGACAGAAGCGCCTGCATCAATCGCCGCTTCAATAATTCGTTTTAAGAACGGCCATTCTGAACGGTTTGCATCCTCTGCCGAAAACTGGACGTGGGGAAATTTTTCCGCTGCGTAACGAACGCTTTCTACCGCACGCTCCACTACTTGATCTGGAGTCAGTTTAAGTTTATGTTCCATATGAATCGGCGATGTCGCCAGAAAAACGTGGACTCTTGGTTCAGCGCTTGATTTTAACGCCTCCCAAGCAGAGTCAATATCGCTTTTCTTGGCCCGAGCAAGACCGGTAATGGATGAACCTTTTACTGTTTCAGCAATTTCCTTGACTGCTTGAAAATCGCCAGGTGAGGAGGCTGGAAAACCAGCCTCAATAATGTCCACACCTAGACGTTCCAATTGCCGGGCAATTTCTAACTTCTCTTTTACAGTCAAAGCGATGCCAGGCATTTGTTCTCCATCGCGCAGCGACGTATCAAACACGTTAATTTTTCGCATTCGCGACCACTCCCTTGGATTTGGATGCTTTCACAAATGGCATCATTTCCCGTAATTCGCGGCCAACTACTTCAAGAGGGTGATTTTTCTCCGCTTCGTTAATGGCGTTATACTCAGGACGGTTCAGTTTGTTTTCCAAAATCCAGCCTTTCGCAAACTTGCCTTTTTGGATGTCGCTTAAAATCTCTTTCATTGCTGCTTTTGTTTCGTCTGTCACGATGCGTGGTCCAGCTTGGAAATCGCCCCACTGCGCTGTATCAGAAATCGAATAACGCATGTACTCAAGGCCGCCTTCGTACATAAGGTCAACGATCAGCTTTAATTCATGCAAACATTCAAAGTAAGCAATTTCCGGCTGATAACCTGCTTCAACAAGCGTCTCAAACCCTGCTTTGACCAATGCGGAAGTTCCGCCACATAGTACCGCTTGCTCACCAAACAAGTCTGTTTCTGTTTCTTCTTTAAACGTCGTTTCAAGCACTCCTGCACGGGCAGCGCCAATTTGTTTTGCATAAGCAAGTGCAATGTCCTTCGCTTGCCCTGTCGCATCTTGGTAGACAGCAATTAGTGCTGGAACGCCAGCGCCTTCTGTATACGTACGGCGGACAAGGTGGCCAGGCCCTTTTGGGGCAGCTAGAAAGACGTCAACATGTTCAGGCGGTACGATTTGGTTAAAGTGAATATTAAAGCCGTGTGCGAATACAAGCGCTTTGCCAGCCGTCAATTCAGGTTCAATCGATTCTTTGTAGATTGCCGGCTGATGTTCGTCTGGTGAAAGAATCATAATAATGTCTGCTTTTGCAGAAGCCTCGCGGACAGAGTAGACAGAAAACCCATCTTCCGTTGCTTTATCCCATGACTTTCCTGGACGCAATCCAATAATGACGTCCACTCCTGATTCGCGCAAATTTTGTGCGTGTGCATGGCCTTGGGAGCCATAACCAACGATGGCAACCGTTTTTCCTTCTAATACTTGTTCATTTACATCTCCGTTATAATATACTTTTGCCATGATTCAATCTCCCCTTCAATTATTGTTTTTATATGGACTCGCTAATTAATCAGCGTTAGTCTTGACGTATCGGTGCTAGCTTTAGAGCTGCGATTAACAGCAGTCACGCCAGTGCGGGCCAGTTCTTGGATCCCATATGGTTTGACTAATTCAATAAATGCTTCAATTTTTTCGTTATTCCCAGTAATTTGCAATGTCATCGACTCTTTGCCGATATCGACTGCTTGCGCCCTGAATGTTTCAGCAAGGGAGGCGATTTCGCCCCGTTGTTGGGGCGTGGCTCCTACGCGGACAAGGGCAAGTTCACGCTCGACAATCGCTTCATCGGTAATGTCTTTAATCTTTAACACATCGACTTGTTTATGAAGTTGCTTTATCATTTGCTCGACGTTTTCCATCGAGTCGACAAAAACCACAAATGTCATTCGCGAAATCGTTGGATTTTCGGTTACACCGACAGTGATGCTGTCAATGTTGTACTGCCTTCTTGCAAACAAGCCTGTCATGCGGTTTAGCACGCCTGATTTGTTGTTAACGAGTACGGTAATCGTCCGTTTCATGATGGCTCTACTCCTTCCATACAGTGGTGACCTGTGCCTGGGCAAACCATCGGGTAGACGTTTTCTTCTTTGGCGACACACACTTCCAACAATACCGGACCTGGATGCGCCAATGTTTCAGCAATCGCTTCGTCCAGCATCGACAGTTTGTCGACCTTTACCGCTTTAATGTTATAAGCTTCAGCGAGCTTAGCAAAGTTAGGCTGGATTGGGAAAAGCGAATGGGAATAGCGCTCGCCATGAAAACGTTGTTGCCATTGCCGTACCATTCCAAGGGAAGCATTGTTGACAATCACAATTTTGACTGGCAAATCCAGTTCTTGCAAAATCGACATTTCTTGAAGCGTCATCTGAAAGCCTGCGTCACCAGTAATCGCCAATACCGGCAATTCCGGTTCAGCAATTTGCGCCCCAATTGCCGCTGGAAACCCGAATCCCATAGTGCCAAGACCACCTGATGTAATCCAGCGATTTGGTTTGTTAAACTTAAAATGTTGCGCCGTCCACATTTGATGCTGGCCGACGTCCGTCGTAACAATCGCCTCACCCTTTGTATGTTCATACAGTTTTTGGATCAGCTCCTGTGGCTTAATAACTTCCCCGTCGCGATGAAACCACAGCGGATAATCTCGTTTCCAATCGCTAACTTGTTTGCGCCACTCGTCGTGCTCATCTATAGCCCCGCTTCCTTTCACTAGCATCGCTAAAGCCTCTTTTGCATCCCCTACTACCGGAATTTCGACATGAACGTTTTTGCCAATTTCAGCAGGATCAATGTCGATATGGGCAATACATGCCTCCGGAGCAAAATGTTCAAGG
Source organism: Shouchella rhizosphaerae (assembly GCF_900142675.1). Taxonomy (GTDB): domain Bacteria; phylum Bacillota; class Bacilli; order Bacillales; family Bacillaceae_D; genus Shouchella; species Shouchella rhizosphaerae. The sequence goes on from NZ_FRBS01000003.1 coordinate 146,689, forward strand.
GCACCAGTTAATCTGTCATCAAAACGAGAGCCAATGTTGATCAAAAAGTCTGATTTGTGGAGCGCCATGTTTGCAGCATATGTTCCATGCATGCCGGCCATCCCGAGATGCAATTCCTCTTCGCCAGGAAAAGCGCCTAGTCCAAGCAATGTTTGAGCGACAGGGATTTGAAATTTACGAGCAAATGCAGTTAATTCCTCACTTGCTTGTGCATGGAGGACACCAGCGCCGACAAGCAGGACTGGCCGCTTCGCTTCTTTAAACTTATCCAGAAGCTTGCGAATTTGCTGCTTATTCGGTTTAACGGTTGGTTGGTAGCCAGGCAAATGGACAGGTTCCTCATAATCAAAGATTCCCAGTTTTTCCGAAATATCTTTCGGCAAATCAATCAATACGGGTCCCGGCCGCCCGCTTACCGCAATATGAAACGCTTCTTTGACTGTTTGCGCTAGTTCTTCTATGGAACGGATTTGAAAATTATGCTTCGTGATCGGCATTGTAATGCCAAGCATATCGGCTTCCTGGAAAGCATCGGTACCAATCACTTTTGTAGCCACTTGGCCGGTGATGACGACCATTGGCAGCGAATCCATCATCGCATCCGCAATGCCTGTAACGACATTTGTTGCTCCTGGTCCCGAAGTGACGATGCAGACGCCTGGCTTTTGGGTAATGCGCGCATACCCTTCAGCCGCGTGGATTGCGCCTTGTTCATGGCGGGCTAGAATATGGTTCATTCCTAATTTATAAATCTCATCGTATGTTGGTAAAATCGCTCCGCCTGGATAGCCAAAAATGACTTCGACTCCTTCGCTGGCAAGTGCTTTTAATAAAATCTCAGAACCTGTGCAAACAGCCTGCTTGTTTTCAGCGGCTTGTGGCGTTGCCGCTTCATTGGAATGGATCATGTCTCTCGCGCCTCCCTTAGTTTTGATTTTCTATTTATTTATTTTCCGCCAACAAAAAAGACTTTCTGCGCGCCCATGCTGGGATCCAGCAAGGGGCGAGAAAGTCTTCACGCGGTACCACCCTTTTTCGCTAACAATGGTTAGCCTCTAGCAAGCCGAAATCCGGCTTGCAGTTTTTATAACGAATGCGTTCACAGCATCCGGCGCTCTTACTACAATGTTCAGAGACGCACTCAGAGGTGAGTTTCATTTAAGCTTTAACACCGTTTTCCAGCAACCAACGGCTCTCTGTAGATAAAGCAAAAATTACTTTCCTCTTCATTGTGTTATCGTTATTAGATTTTCATAACGCCGCCTGTATTGGCTGAAGTAACAAGTTTTGAGTAACGGGCCAAATAGCCTTTTTTGACTTTTGGTTCCGGCTCTGTCCATCCTTCACGGCGTTTTGCTAACTCTTCTTCGCTTATTTCCCACTCAATTGTGCGTTCGATTAAATCGATTTTGATCATGTCGCCATTTTCCACGAAGGCGATTGGCCCGCCTTCTGCTGCTTCCGGCGATATATGCCCGATTGAAATTCCTCGTGAAGCGCCGGAAAAACGGCCGTCCGTAATGAGTGCAACTTTGGTGCCAAGCCCTCTGCCTTGAATGGCTGAAGTCGGTGCCAGCATTTCTGGCATTCCAGGACCGCCTTTAGGGCCTTCATAACGGATAACAACAACTTGCCCTTCTTTCACAGCGCCGTTATTAATTTGCTCTTGCGCTTCTTCTTGGGAATTAAACACGATCGCTTCCCCAGTAAATGTTTTAATCGAAGGGTCCACTGCACCTACTTTGATGACAGCGCCGTCCGGGGCCAAATTTCCATAAAGGATTGATAGACCGCCGACTGGACTATACGCAGTCTCTTTCGTGCGAATGACATCGGTATTTGTTATTTGAGCATGAGCGACATTTTCATAGAGTGATTTTCCTGTAATGGTGATCCGGTCGCCTTTGACCGCTCCCATTTCAATCAGCTCTTTCATGATCGCAGCTACACCGCCCGCCTTATGGACGTCGTCCATCGAGTAATCAGAGGCAGGGCTAATTTTGCAAAGGTAAGGCACTCGCTCAGCCACTTCGTTGATACGTGTCAAATCGTAGTCGATTTCGGCTTCATTGGCAATGGCCAATGTATGGAGCACTGTATTGGTAGATCCCCCCATTGCCATATCAAGGGCAAAGGCATCGTCAATTGTTTCTTCGGTAACGATGTCGCGTGGGCGAATATCTTTTTCAATCAAATTGATTAAATGCTTCGCTGCATCTTTAATCAAGTTATGACGTTCCGTAGATGTAGCGACAAGCGTTCCGTTTCCTGGAAGAGCCAGACCGAGCATTTCCATAAGCGAATTCATTGAATTGGCTGTAAACATTCCAGAACAAGATCCGCAAGTTGGGCAAGCTAACTGTTCAATTTCAAGCAGCTCTTCCCTTGTCATTTTTCCTGACGAAAATGCGCCTACTCCTTCAAATACGGATACAAGTGAAAGGCTTTTTCCCTCTTTAGTACGGCCTGCTTCCATCGGACCACCAGAGACAAAGACCGCAGGCACGTTTGTGCGTACAGCCGCCATCAGCATTCCTGGCGTAATTTTGTCGCAATTCGGTATATAGAAGACGCCGTCAAACCAGTGGGCATTGATGACTGTTTCGGCAGCATCACAAATAATTTCCCTGCTTGGCAGCGAATAACGCATGCCGATGTGCCCCATCGCAATTCCATCATCTACGCCGATTGTATTAAATTCGAAAGGAATGCCTCCGGCTTCAATAATGGCTTCTTTCGCCACTTCTGCAAATTTATTCAAATGCATATGCCCTGGGATGATGTCAATATAGGAGTTGCAGACGCCGATAAACGGCTTATCCATATCCTCTTCTTTTACGCCGGCAGCCCGCAAAAGGCTTCGGTGAGGCGCTCGATCGATCCCTTTTTTAATCATGTTGCTTCTCATCGAATCGCTCCCCAGTTCACTCAGTCTCTCTACTTTAATAAATTCCCGTTTTCTCTCGTTTCCCAAAAGGAGTTCCTTTCGAGAAAGACATCTGTTTTTATTAAACTATTATTGCAATTTACTATACGCTTCTTCTGTTTTGCGGTCAACCGTTTTTTATCATAAAAAGATCGAAAATTTCGTTGAATGCGCTTCCAATGTGAACAGGCCGCGTTTTTTGTTTTTTTATTTTTTTACTGAAAAAGGCTATAAAAATCGGAAAACCGGGGATAGTAAAAAAAGGGGGTGTTTACATGAATTTCTTTTATAAGCGGGTAAAGAACACGCTTGTCAAACTGCCATTCCTGGCCAAATTTTTAACAGATCGGCATAGGCCATCCCTTGTGCTTGTTACGAACCATTGGGAGCAATGCCCAAATGAGCCGGAACGCCAACTTTGTAGAGCGTTGCAGCAGAGAGGCTATTACGCTTCCCCAGAATACGCAATTGACCATCTGTCGATTGATGTTGCCCTCGTTCCTTATCGCATAGCGCTGATGCGCGACACCACTCTCACACAAGAGCGAAAAATCGCTAGGTACCTTGAAAGAAAAGGCTGGACGCTCATTTTTTATGACGATAACCAAATTGATGGAAATATCGATCGACTCTTATATGAAGTGGACACGCTTGTTCACCCGCCAAAAAACGCCTCACTTACATAAGGCGTTTTTTTCGTTGTCATTTTCATCTTTTCACTTCATCCATTGCCCTTTTCCTGTTCCTCTTTTCCCCTAATCATGACGAATGCCTCTACTCCCATCTATTCGACTAAAAAAATTCCATCTGTTTTCTATCAAGAAATGAATTACCTTTTTAATAGAGCGAAAAGATTGATTATCGCAGCAGGAGAAGCAATCTATTTTTAAGCATAGTTATTTTTTACTACGTATCGATCATAAACATCAAACAAGCATACACGGAAAATGGGGGTAGAGAATTGAGCACAGAACATTTGCTTCCAATTACAAAAAATGCGTTTATGAAACCAAGAGTGGTTGCCTTCATTCCAGCACATAATGAAGAACAGTCGATTCGCGATTGTTTAGAAGGGTTAGCAGACCAGCAATTACCGGCAGGGGTTGACCTTGATGTGATCGTCATTGCCGATAATTGCACAGATCGTACGGCAGAAGTGGCCTTACATTGCGGGCAAGACCTCAATTTGCAATTGATCGTGCTAAAAACGAGAAACAACAAAAAGCGAAAAGTCGGAGCATTGAACACTGCTTGGAAAAGCTTGTATGGCGATTTATTAGACATTCACGCATCCAACTTAAGTCCGTACCAACAACTTTACAATAAATCGGTAAAGGCTATTTTAGGAATGGATGCAGATAGCAGAATGGCACCTGGAGCGCTTTTGCACCTGTGGGAAGGCTTAATGAGTGCCCGAAATATTGGCGGGGTAATGGCCAAGTACACGATGAGAATGCCTAAAAAGCTAAAAGAACTTTCTTTGGACGATCCATACTATGAAGAAAAAATCGCTAGCGGCCAGTATGGGAACCCCTTTACTAGATGGTGGACGCACCAACAAAAACAAGATATGGCCAGTTGGCTTTTAACATTGCAATATAACGGGGGCAGCACTTACGTATTAGGTGGGCAAGCGACGCTCTTTCGGCCAGAGGCACTCCATGATATTGTGAACCGAAACAATCTAGACGGACCGTGGCAAGATGATAGTGACGTCGAAGATATGCTACTAACTTGGCAGCTGCAAAAAGCGAAATGGAAAACGCTGATCAGCCCAAACGCTCGCTGCTTTGTTGACTCGATGAAGACATACCACACGTTCCGCCAGCAACGATACAAATGGGATTCCGGCACAATCGATTTGCTTACGAACAGCGAATTGGACATAAAAACAAAGCATCGATGGCGGATTTGGAGGGCGCAGTTTAGGTCATTGCTCGATTTAACGATTCGGATCTTGTTGGTCGTTTTGCTCGCTACTTCCCTTATTACTGCTCAGTTCTCCTGGAATTGGATTTGGGTCATTCCTATAGCAGTCGCCTCTCTCCTTAATTTGATTTTGGCCGTAAAAACGCCAATGAGAAGGCCAATCGATGTCATGCTTTCTGGCACGGTCATAAGTGCTGAAATCTATTTATGGGTGAAATTATCGATTTTTATTCATATTTGGCTAGACAAGCTTTCCAAAAACAAAAAAGACGGCTGGCATAATCAATACAACGCTGAGAAAGGACAAACACGGAGCAAACTGTTCGAATGGTGGTTTGTTCTTCTCATTTTGTTAGCTTTAATCGTTTTTGCAGCGTTCTATTTCAGGGATTTTTTCACTAGCTCCAAAGTGGTTGCTTTGTCAGCACCTTACTTAAAAGTCGGCTGGACGATTTTGAGCTATTTCACTGGATGGGCTACATTGTTAATGCTTTATCAGTTGTGGACATTGCGCAGGAAATACAAGGCCTAATTGCCCGAATCCGTTCTTCGGATTTTGCGGTTTTAAGAAAAAACGCTTTACCTATTTAGTGAAAGCGCCCAAGCAAAACCGTCAAACGGAACATTCCATATACCACTACCTACATGACAGGAGCGGATTTTTATGGAATTAGAAAAATTTGTCGACCCTATGCCTATTATGAAAACAGCAATCCCTAAAAAAACAAGCAAGGATGGAGACTATTACGAAATTGAGATGAAGGAGTTTTCACAAAAACTGCATCGGGATTTAAACCCGACTCGCTTATGGGGGTATGATGGCCAATTCCCTGGCCCCACGATTGAAGTGATGCGGGGAAAACCAGCTCGGATCAAATGGATGAACAACCTCCCTGATACCCACTTCCTTCCGATTGACCGATCGATACACCACGTTGCCCATGAACCAGAAGTCCGCACCGTCGTCCATTTGCATGGGAGCGAAACGACACCAGCAAGCGATGGCTACCCTGAAGCTTGGTTTACAAAGGATTTTGCAGAAGTGGGATCTTTTTTTGAACAAGAAACTTATGAGTACCCAAACGACCAAAGGGCTGCCACCCTCTGGTACCATGACCATGCGATGGGAATTACACGCCTTAATGTATATGCAGGGTTGAGTGGTCTATACATTATTCGTGACCCACGAGAAGAACAGTTAAACTTGCCAAAGGGAGAATTTGACATTCCATTGCTGATTCAAGACCGGTCTTTTAACGACGACGGCTCTCTCTTCTACCCAGCCCAGCCAGCCAATCCCGCGCCAAACTTGCCGAATCCGTCGGTCTTGCCGTTTTTTGTCGGCGATACGATTTTAGTAAACGGAAAAGTTTGGCCTTACTTGCAAGTTGAACCACGGAAGTACCGACTTCGCATTTTAAATGGATCCAATTCACGTTCCTACCAGCTAGCCCTTGATTCAGAAGCACCCTTTTATCAAATCGCTTCAGACGGCGGTTTGTTAAGAAGGACTGTTTCTTTGCAGGCATTCGATATCCGTCCAGCCGAACGGATTGAAGTCATCATTGATTTCAGTAAATTCGAAGGCCAAACGATCACACTGAAAAACAATGCAAGCACTGACGCCACAGCGGATGTGATGCAGTTTCAGGTCGTTCTTCCCTTATCCGGAGAAGACACAAGCATCATTCCTCAAAACCTATCTTATATCCCGTCGCTTCAGCAAAACGACGTCAAACGGATACGAAACTTAAAAATTTCTGGGACGACGGACGAGTACGGCAGGCCTCTCCTTTTGCTCAATAACAAACTGTGGAGTGACCCTGTTGAGGAAAAACCGTGTTTAGGAACGACGGAAATATGGTCATTCGTCAATGTCACCAACGTCCCCCATCCCATGCATATCCACCTAGTCCAATTTCAACTCTTGGACCACCGGGCGTTTAACGTTGAGCTGTACAATGAAAATGGCCAAATCGAATTAGTGGGGCCGACTATTCCGCCTAAAATCAATGAGCGAGGCTGGAAAGACACAATCACTGCCCCTGCAGGGCAAATCACTCGCGTCATTGCCCGATTTGCGCCGTTTTCCGGGTACTATGTATGGCACTGCCACATTCTCGAGCATGAAGACTATGATATGATGCGTCCTTTCGTTGTTATTGATCCGAAAACAGAGAAGGAAAGGCGATGAGGGGGGAAGGAGGTTGCCCCTGGCACCTACCCGATTGCCAGGGGACCTGTGTTTAATGTCTGCTATCCTATTTAATCGAAAAACCAAAAATTTCATCTTTCACAAAATAAAAAACTTCCAAACCATACAATTGGAAGTTTCATTTATGTAACGATATTTTTTGAAAAAGTATTTCCTTTAGTTAGACACCTTTTCGCTTTTGTCAGGCCTGAATTTATTAGGTTTTCTATGTTATAGAATGGCGTCCCAGGAGAGATTCGAACTCCCGACCGACGGCTTAGAAGGCCGTTGCTCTATCCTGCTGAGCTACTGGGACATGATTGGAGCGGGTGAAGGGAATCGAACCCTCATCATCAGCTTGGAAGGCTGAGGTTTTACCACTAAACTACACCCGCATATTAAATTAAGCTATTTTCTTTATTTCGAGCACCGTACTTTATGCCTCTTCCTCTGCTGGCTTAATCGACGAAGCCAATGCGTCGAGGCAACTCGGGGCTTTTTCATGGATGTGTTGCTCGTGGCTGAGGTTTTACCACTAAACTACACCCGCATTTTTATTAAGCTATTTTCTTTATTTCGAGCACCGTATATCATGCCTCTTCCTCTGCTCGCTTATTCAGCGATGTTCATGCGTCGAGGCAACTCGGGGATTATTCATGGATGTGTCGCTCGTGGCTGAGGTTTTACCACTAAACTACACCCGCATTTTCATTAAGCTATTTTCTCTATTTCGAGCACCCTATACCATGCCTCTTCCTCTGCTCGCTTATTCGATGAGGCAACTCGATGCCTATTGTCGGTGACCTTATTATGTAGATGCAAAGCGCCGCTTACAGCAGCGACGCTTATAACTATACAGGACATTGAAAAGATTGTCAACCATTATTTGCAAAAGCAACCCTTTAGAGCGTGAAGTGCTTGTCCAAGTCTGTTGCTTTTTTGCCAGCGGTTGTCCAATAGTTGATGTCGACATGTTCGTTTCCGATTGTTAGGCAGCAATATGTGCCTTCAGGGTACTGTTTTGGTAGGCGAACACTGCCAGGATTAATGAGGATGACACCATCCTGCTCTTCTGCCTGGGCAATATGGCTATGGCCGTAGATGGCGATGCGTGCGCCTTTTTCTTTTGCACGGTCGATTAGTTTCGCAAGCGTCTGTTTAACGCCATGGTGATGGCCGTGGGCGATGTAAGCGGTTGTTCCTTCCCATTGGCATTCTAGCTCATTTGGAAAAGAAGAGAACACATCGCAATTGCCCGCAACCACATTAACCCCAGCCAGTTCTGGCGCGTGTTCAGGCAGTTCTGAATCGCCGACGTGGATGACTTGGTCCACCTCATGTTCGTGGCGGGAGATAATCGCCTTTAGCTGATCGGTCCAGCCATGGCTGTCGCTGATGACAAGAATATTCATTTCGGCCACACTCCCTCGATTGTTTCTTTTAAGGCTGTGAGGGCACGGGCGCGGTGGCTGAGCTGGTTTTTTGTTCCGGCTGATAGCTCTGCCATTGTTTGTCCGTGGCTAGGTACAAAAAAGATCGGATCGTAGCCAAAACCATTCGAGCCCGTTGGCTTTTCGGTAATGCGGCCTTCGCAAGCTCCTTCGGCAAAAATCGTTTCTTTTCCTGGTTCAGCCAATGCAATGACACAAAAGAAGCGGGCGGTACGCTTCTGTGTCGGAACACCATCAAGCTCCGAAAGAACTTTGTCAATATTGGCTTGGTCGTTCTTCGGTTCACCAGCATAGCGAGCAGAGTATACTCCTGGTTTGCCGCCAAGGGCATCGATCAGCAGTCCTGAATCATCGGCAATGACCGGTTTTTGCAAATAGGCAGCCAGCGTTTCTGCTTTTTTGGCGGCATTCTCATGGAATGTGTCGCCGTCTTCAATAATCTCAGGGACTTCAGGGTAATCATAAAGTGATTTGACTATGTAACGATCCGTAAACAATGTTTGAAAGTCGGCAAGTTTGCCTTTGTTTTTTGTTGCTACAACCAATTCGTTCAATGTTCATGTCCCCTTTTTTTCTTCAATCCAACTAGCTGCCTCGCCAAGAAACGGGCGTTGGATGTGAATCAATTGGTCAATGCCCTCTGCAGCGAGGTCAAGGAGCTCATTCAATTCACTGCGTGTATAAACAGCTTCTTCTCCACTGCCCTGCACTTCAACAAAATCGCCTGAACCTGTTTGGACGATATTCATATCGACCTTTGCCTGCGAATCCTCGCTGTAACACAGATCACACACCGCCCCTTCTTCAGGCAAAATGCCGACAGATATAGCTGCTAGAAAATCAGTAATCGGCCAAGCGCTAATTGTTTTTTCAGCGAACGCTTTTTGAACTGCGAGCACAAGCGCCACATAGGCACCTGTAATCGATGCGGTTCGAGTACCGCCATCTGCTTGGATAACGTCGCAGTCGATCCAAATCGTCTTTTCACCGAGCTTTTCTAAATCGACAACTGCCCGGAGAGCCCGGCCGATCAGGCGTTGGATTTCCATTGTACGCCCGCTCAATTTGCCTTTTGCGGCTTCGCGAATCGTTCGCTGGCCTGTCGCTCGTGGCAGCATCGAATATTCCGCCGCTAGCCACCCTTTATTTTGCCCACGTAAAAACGGGGGGACGCGGTTTTCAATGCTTGCTGTGCATATCACTTTTGTATCGCCAACAGAAATCAGTACAGACCCTTCGGCATGCTTTGTAAAATGAGGAATGATCTCAACCTCTCTTAGTTGATTTTGTTTTCGGCCGTCTTGGCGCATTTGTTTTCCTCCTTAGCAATGGAAAGCCCTCCAAATTGTATCGGCTCTAGTATAACATACCTAAACAGGCGCCTGCATATGCAAGCGCCTTGTCTGCTTCCCTATAGCGGCTTAGCATTCACGAGCTCAGGGCGAGTGACTTCTTCCACTTCAATGCCCGCCTCATTTACGCCTGCCTCTCCGTTCACTTGGATTGACACTTTTTCGATGCCGCCTTGCTCTGTTAATGTGAGCGCTAAGCTTTCCAATACACTAGTCGGAATCGCGCTGCCTTCGTTGGCCGATTGAATGGCTTCGTTAAAGTCTAAGACGACTTCGCCATTTTGCAGTTTAGGTTCATTAAGAAGTTCCACATCGCCTGACATTTCCGTTAGCAAATTTGTCATGAGCGATGGCCCGTCAATCAATTCATTGATTGCCGCCTCTAGCTCATTGTCGACATTTTCAACCCTTTTCGTTACCGGTACATAGTATGTGTCCTCGTCATTTGCCCCAAGGAAATAGAGGGTAATGTCCGTGCTGTTGGTAAAGTCGACTACTTCGCTTGTGTCGACATTTATGCCGTCTGCGCGACTTAGGTTTCCGACAAGCGGTTTCTCACTTTGTGGCATTTTATCGAGCTCATAACCGTTTACTTCGACTTTCACTTCTTCAACGTCAGGAAATTGCGTCAATGTCCAGGTGACAGCCTCAAAAATCTGCTTTTCATCTGCAAGATTGTAGTCATTAAACTCGCTTGAAAAATTGACAATCGCCAACTTTTCTTCTTTTAAGTGGTCGATATCGACTTCCGTTCCTGCTGGCAAGACGGCCCGGAAGCCGTTAGGAAGAATATCGTTGATTGGTCCCCCTTCTACTAAATACTCAAGCGCCTGTTTCATCACACTGTCTGTTTTTGGAAGCGTCAACGTTTGCGGGACGACTAGGCCATTGCTATCAATTAAATAGAGCTCTCGCTGATTTAATGATTCGGCAGCTTCATCTGGTGTTGTTTCATCTGTTGAGCCTGTTTCCTCCCCTGTTTCTTCCCCTGCTTCGCTTTCATCGGCTTGTTCTTCCGTTACATCCTCTTCAGGTTCATTTTCTTCGTTTCCAAAATCCTCTTCCGCATCCGTGTATGTGACTGGCGGTTCATCGAGTGTGTCCACAGCATCATTGGCTCCAAGTGAACAGCCCGTAGTAGTAAGTGCAAGTACAACAACAAAAGGCGCGCTAACTCCAGCTAATTTACGCATACGTTTCCCTCCCCAGAATGGTTGTACTTCCATATATACGAGCTTTCTCTCAGATTAGACCAGCTTGTTTATACCTTGAATAAAAAAAACGCCTCCCAAAAAGGAGGCGTCAGACTATAGACAAACGCTCGCATACTTCGTCGTTTGCCTCGGTCATATGCTCATGAACCCTCGTTCTATTCGCATCTTCCCTCGGCTGCACTCCTCGTCTGACAAGCGTTTTCTATCAGTCTGATTGTTTGTCGACTTTGTCGACAACCTCACGCCTCCCAAAAAGGAGGCGTGTCAATGATTTATAATCGAGCAGGAAGCTTTTCTCCAAGAGCGTCAAGCCGCGCTTGGTGTTCTTCAGGAGAAAGCTGATGCTCTTTTACATAGAGATTGCGAGGGTGGACGCGGCATTCAGGTGTACAGCCGCGCAAATATTTATGCTCATTTTCCTCTGAACATAAAATTTGCTTGTTGCATTCTGGATTCGCGCAATTGACATACCGCTCGCACGGTTTTCCGTCAAAGTAATCTTTTCCGACTACAGTTGGCGCTACGTGGTTAATCGGCACTGTTAGCCGCTCATCAAATACATAGCATTTGCCATCCCACAATTCCCCTTTTACTTCTGGGTCTTTTCCGTAAGTGACAATGCCGCCATCTAATTGAGCTACATCTTCAAACCCTTCTTTTTTAAGCCAGCCTGAAAATTTTTCGCAGCGGATTCCTCCTGTGCAGTAAGTAAGAATTCGTTTATTTTCAAATTGCTCTTTGTTTTGTCGAATCCAATCAGGCAGCTCCCTAAAAGCCTTAATGTCTGGGCGGATCGCTCCACGAAAATGGCCGACATCATACTCATAATCATTGCGGGCGTCAATGACAACCGTGTCCTCTGCCAGCATTGCTTCACGCCATTCTTTTGGCGATAAATGCTTGCCTGTCAGTTCGTTTGGATTGACGTCGTCTTCATTCAAGCGAAGCGTTACCAGTTCTGGGCGAGGGCGTACATGCATCTTCTTAAATACGTGCTGCTCTTCTTCGTCCACTTTAAATACAATGCCTTCAAACAATGGGTTGGCTTTCATCGCCTCCATATAGGCATCGGTATGTTCCTTCAGCCCTGATACGGTTCCATTAATGCCTTCTTTTGCTACAAGTACTCGGCCTTTTAACTGCAAGCTTTTGCAAAAAGCGAGATGCTCTTTAGCAAACCCTTCTGGATCTTCAATCGTAGTGTAATAATAATACAGTAGTACACGGTAATCTTTAGACATATACTCTTCCACCTATCTCCTTATATTTGCAAGATACAATGTGTAGGTGTCTTACCTAGTCAGCCACATCTGTGTCTCATGTTTTGCCAACCTATATTATACAAAAATTCGCCTTTTTGTCCAGTTCCTTGCTATTTTAACAAAAGCAAGCGAAATGACCAAAACAAAAGCTCCCTCCCATGTTAAGGAGATGAGCTTTCTATCGTGGGCTACTTTGATAAATGTTGTTAGCGCCTTTCCAACTGTTACTCAATCCCAAAAAATTCTTCCGCTTTTTTCAAGAACTTTTGGTCTTCAGGGGCCATCTCATATTCTTCCACAATGGCATCAACTGGGCATACGCCTTGGCAAGCGCCGCAATCAATGCAAATATCTGGATTAATAAAGTATTGGTCTTCTCCTTCTTCAATGCAGTCAACTGGGCATACATCGACACATTCCCCAGCTTTCTCCCCGATGCAAGGGCTCAAAATGACAAATGCCATGTTTTACACTCCTTTAAAAGTCTCCTCTTTTAAGAAAACAGCAAAAAAGCCGTCTCTTCTTCTCAATCATTCTACTGCCTGTCTCTAGCATACACCCCTGCCTCAGAAACATAAAGGGGTTTGCCTGAATTTCACTTACTTTTCATCGTTGCTTGAACCGGCAATGGCCCATCAAGATGAATCGACGCGACTGAGTCTGTGTGAATGTTTAGCCAACTCGCCGCTAATTGCTTAAATTGATTCGCTTCTCCAGTCGTATAGAAACGATGTGTCGCCTTTGCCTGATGTTGTTCGTTCATTGAATGGTAAAACAGCAAACTGCTTACTTCCCTTGCTGTCTCCTCGCCTGATGAAATGACGGTAACGCCGGGCAAACACGCTTCAATGACAGGCTTTAACAATGGGTAATGGGTACAGCCTAAAATGAGCGTATCGAAACCGGCGCCTTGAAGGGGAGCGAGCGATTCGCGTACTACCGCTTCGGCTTCAGGTCCTTTAATCGTCCCCTGTTCAACAAGGGGCACAAATAACGGACATGCCAAGCTTTCAACCGTTACGTTTTCATCAATCGAATGGAGTGCCATCGTGTAGGCGTTGCTCGCAATTGTGCCTATTGTGCCAATGACAGCAACATGGCGATTTTCGCTCACTTGTATCGCGCTGATCGCCCCTGGACGGATCACGCCAACAACTGGAATGTCTAACTGGGCTCTTGCCTCTTCTAGCACAACCGCCGTTGCTGTATTGCAGGCAATCACAATCATTTTGACACCTTCATGTAAGAGACGTCCGATCATTTGCCACGTAAACGCCCGCACTTCTTCGACAGGGCGGGGGCCATATGGGCAACGGGCGGAATCCCCTATATATACAATCGGTTCTTTTGGCAATTGACGCATAATTTCCGAGGCGACAGTCAATCCCCCTATGCCTGAATCAATAATGCCAATCGGTCTGTTCACGCGTCTTTTCTCTCCCTTTATGAACGCACTTCACGCTTTTCCTTCATCGTTTTCAAAAGGAAATTTAAATTTTCTTCTAGATCGTTCACTTGTTCACTTGTAAAATGCTCAAGCATTTCCGCTAAATAATGTTGCCGCTTAGCGATCACTTCACGTATGATCGTTTGACCTCTATCCAACAAATGAATTCGCACGACGCGCCGGTCTTGTTTGTCTTTTACCCGCATCACCAATCCATTTTTCTCCATTCGATCTACTAAGTCCGTAGTTGTGCTGCATGCCAGGTGCATATGATTAGAAAGTTCCCCTATGGTCATATCACCATATTCATTTAACCACTGCAGTGCAACAAATTGCGGAGTCGTTATCGGGAAATGCGCTAAAATTTCTCTGCCCTTTTGTTTCACTAAGTCAGCAATTTTACGGAGAGAGCGCTCAATCTCCTCGAATTGGTGACGATTGTTGTCATAAGGTTTTTCCAATCGTTGCACCTCCATCCAATCCTATCGGTTTCTATTCATTCTAAGACTATTGTACTAACCTCAACGCCTCTTATCAACTAGATTTCTTAGATTGTCGACTAAACACATGGGAATAAGGACAAACGATTTCCGCTTGCCCTTATTTCCTTATGATTGGCTGTATTTGCTGCGAACTAGTTGTTCGACTCCATCGGCCGTATCTTTTGTCAATGCTTCTTGCGCAAAAGATTCCAGTTCAGCTTTAGACAATTTGCTAATCTGGCTTCTAGCAGGGAGAATCGACGTGGCGCTCATGCTAAACTCGTCTAAGCCAAGACCGAGCAAAAGGGGAATCGCAATTTCATCACCGGCCATTTCGCCGCACATGCCGACCCATTTCCCTTCTGCGTGGGCAGCTTGAATGACCATGTCAATTAGACGAAGAACTGCTGGATGGTACGGCTGGTATAAATAAGAAACTCGTTCATTCATACGGTCAGCAGCCATTGTATATTGAATCAAGTCATTCGTACCGATGCTGAAAAAGTCAACTTCTTTGGCAAACTGTGGAGCCGCCACCGCAGTCGATGGAATTTCCACCATAATGCCAACTTCCATCTCGTCGCTGACATCAACATTGCTCGCTTGCAGCTTGTCTTTTTCTTCGTGCAAAATTTGTTTAGCTTGACGCAATTCTTCCAACGTCGCAATCATCGGAAACATGATCTTTAAATTGCCATGTGCACTTGCGCGAAGCAAGGCGCGGAGCTGGGCCCGGAACATGTCCTGTTTTTCAAGGCAAAGGCGAATGGCCCGATGCCCTAAAAACGGGTTTAGTTCGTGTGGCAAATCCAAATAAGGAAGCTCTTTGTCGCCGCCAATGTCGAGTGTACGGATGACGACTGGCTTTCCATCCATCCGTTCCACCACTTCTTTGTAAGCTTCGTATTGTTCTTCCTCACTTGGAAGCTCTGTCCGTCCCATATAAAGGAACTCTGTCCGATAAAGGCCGATCCCTTCAGCGCCATTGTTAATCACGCCGTCTAAATCTTTAGGCGTTCCGATATTAGCCGCTAGCTCAACGTGGTGCGTGTCTTGCGTTGTCGTCTTTTTGTTGACAAGTTTTGCCCACTCCGCTTTTTGCGCTTCATAATCAGCTTGCTTTTGCTCATAAGCAGCTAACTCTTCTTCGGTAGGGTTGACAATGACGTGGCCATCAATGCCGTCAACAATCACAAGTGCACCGTTTTCAATTTTGGCAGTAGCTTCTTTCGTCCCGACCACAGCAGGAATTTCCAAAGATCTAGACATGATGGCAGAGTGAGACGTACGACCGCCAATGTTTGTCGCAAAACCTTTGATAACGTCAGGATTTAATTGTGCCGTATCAGATGGTGTTAAATCATGGGCAATGATAATGGTGTCTTCTTCGATAGCGGCAAGGGAAACGACTTCAATTCCCATAAGGTGACCTAATACACGGCGAGAAACATCACGTATATCCGCTGCTCGCTCTTTCATATATTCATTGTCCATGTTTTCAAACATGGTAATGAACATATTGGCGACTTCGTTCAATGCAAACTCCGCTGTTACGGAGTCTTCATTTACTTTTGCTTTCACAGCGTCGACCAACTCAGGATCGCTTAACACAAGCAAATGGGCTGAAAAAATTTCAGCCTTGTCCTCGCCTAATTCATTAAGCGCCTTTTCCTTAATAGCCGTCAATTCTTCACGAGAAATAGCCAGTGCTTCGTCCAGACGCTTGATCTCATCACTGGGGTTTTTGGCCTCTTTTTGTTTGATTGTAAAATCAGGCTCTTCGTGCACAAAGGCTTTGGCAATTGCTACACCCGCAGATGCAGCAATGCCTTTAAGAGAATGAAGCATTATTCGCCAAGTCCCTCTTTAATCACTTCTTCAATAGCTGAAAGCGCTTCATCTGCGTCTGAACCTTCCGCTTTGATTGTTACTTCTGCGCCTTGTCCAACACCAAGAGACATGACACCCATGATCGATTTAAGATTGACTGATTTCCCTTTGTATTCCAAAGTGATATCAGACGAGAATTGGCCAGCTTTATTAACAAGCTGTGTAGCTGGACGCGCGTGAATGCCCGTTTCTGCAGTAATTTTAAATGTTTTTTCAGCCATAGTAATTCCTCTTTTCTATTAGTATTTACTCATTGGTAAAGCCCTTGTACAGCGGGTCGCCTTTGCACAAATCACGACTGATTCTTACTAAGTATCGTACCCTGCAATGAGCTGCTCTAGCCAATTTATTTTTCTTTTTTGCTAAGCAATGCACTTTATTCAGCTGCAAAACCCTCTTATAAAAGAGCTTTATAAACATCGTCATTATAGCATGGGGGGTAATCCCTTTCAACAAAAAAACAAGGGCCCTATCAAAAAAACGACTAAATTCGACAATAATGAAAACGTCCTATTCGCAAATGAACGCTCACACCTTTTTCATACACAACATATACTGTCTTGACTAAAGCCTTTCAGGTCAGCGTTGACCTGCTCTTAGCCCGGCATGAAGGAGTGAACATATTGAAGGGAGCAGACTTCGGACCAAAACCTTTGCTTACGAAAAGGGAACGCGAAGTATTCGAACTACTCGTCCAAGACCAAACAACAAAAGAAATTGCTAATCACCTTTTTATTAGTGAAAAGACCGTACGCAACCATATTTCGAACACAATGCAGAAGCTGGGAGTAAAGGGGCGCTCTCAAGCCGTTATCGAACTTATACGTCTAGGTGAATTGACCATTTGAAAAAAGCCTGCTATGCAGGCTTTTTGCTATGTAGTTTTTTTACATGCTAGTTTAGCAAGCATCTTCTCAGAGAAAGGGAGTGCTTTGCCTGTCTGTTTGTCAACTTGCACCACTGTGCCTCTCCCTGTTAAACAAATATCAGTGTTTCTTTTTGCTACATAATGAATGTCCAATGAAGAACGCCCGATTTTATCCACTTTTACCCCTACTTGTAACGTATCCCCGTATTGAATTTGGGCCACATAATTACATTGCAAATCAGCAGTAACGACAATGGCATCATTGCTAATCGCGGCCCAATCTTCCATTAAGCCGCAAGACTCAAAAAATTCAAGCCTTGCGTGTTCAAAATAAATAAACGCAGACGTATTATTCACATGGCCAAATGCATCTGTTTCCGAAAAGCGGACTTTGATGGGAACAAAAAATGTAAATGAGTCTTCCCATGCGCTTATTTCATTGATATAAGCAGGCACTTTCATCGTTCATCGCTCCTTTTTTTGACAAATCTCAGCTTAATTGAAAAGGCTTAGTAGACGGGAATAATGGAGAGGAAAATGGAAATAGAAATGGGATTGACGTAAGCGGCGTTTGTCTATAGTTGAACGAGGCTGCTTCGCAGCCTCGTTGTATGATCATATGCTTCCAAAGAAGTTTTTAAAGGACTGCAATGCCGTCGCGCGGTTTAATGCAGCAATGGATGTTGTAAGCGGAATGCCTTTCGGGCAAGCTTGCACGCAGTTTTGTGAGTTTCCACAATTGGCAAGACCGCCGTCTGTCATAATCGTAGCCAACCGTTCTTCTTTATTCATTTCACCAGTTGGGTGGGCATTAAAGAGGCGAACTTGAGATAGTGCTGCTGGCCCAATAAATTCAGATTTTGAATTGACGTTCGGGCAAGATTCTAAGCAGACGCCGCAAGTCATACATTTAGACAGCTCATAAGCCCATTGGCGTCTTTTTTCTGGCATGCGCGGTCCAGGACCTAAATCATACGTGCCGTCAATTGGAATCCAAGCTTTTACTTTTTTCAGAGAATCAAACATTCTGCTGCGGTCGACGACAAGATCACGAACAACAGGGAATGTCCTCATTGGCTCAAGCCGAATGGGCTGTTCCAACTTATCAACGAGCGCGGTGCACGACTGTTGTGGTTTGCCATTAATAACCATTGAACAAGCGCCACATACTTCTTCTAGGCAGTTCATATCCCACGTGACAGGCGTTGTCTTCTCACCCTTAACATTGACAGGGTTGCGGCGAATTTCCATTAAGCAAGAAATCACATTCAAGTTTTGCCGGTAAGGGATAGCAAACTCTTCTTCATAGGAGCCGCTGTCTGGTCCATCTTGCCTTGTCACGATAAGGCGAATTGTTTTTTCACTCATTTGCTTCCAGCTCCTTGCTTTTTCTGTGAGTAGTCGCGTTTGCGTGGTTGAATCAACGATGTGTCGACTTCCTCATATTCAAAGTCCGGCGCGCCGGTGCTCGGATTGTACCAAGCTTTTGTTGTTTTCAAAAACTCTTCGTCGTTTCGTTCTGGAAACTCCGGCTTGTAATGGGCGCCACGGCTTTCATTGCGGTGGTAAGCGCCAAGCGTGATCACACGGGCTAGATTGAGCATTCCCCCAAGCTGGCGCGTAAATGCCGCTCCTTGGTTCGACCATTTAGCCGTATCATGGATGTTAATGTTTTGGTAACGTTCCATTAACTCCTGGATCTTTTCATCTGTTTTTAACAGCTTGTCATTGTAACGCACAACTGTGACGTTGTCCGTCATCCACTCGCCAAGCTCTTTATGAAGGACATACGCATTTTCCGTACCATCCATGCGCAAAATCGCGTCGAATTGGTCTTGCTCTTTTTTCACTTGCGCTTCAAATAGCGAAGACGACAAATCTTCAGTAGCTGTGTTCAATCCACTAATGTACTCCACTGCCTTCGGCCCAGCAACCATACCGCCATAAATGGCCGATAACAGCGAGTTTGCACCTAAGCGGTTTGCACCATGCTGAGAATAATCGCATTCGCCGGCGGCAAATAAACCAGGAATATTCGTCATTTGATCATAGTCTACCCACATGCCGCCCATCGAGTAATGAACAGCAGGGAAGATTTTCATCGGCACTTTCCGCGGATCATCGCCTGTGAACTTTTCATAGATTTCAATAATGCCGCCAAGCTTAATATCTAATTCTTTTGGATCCTTATGGGATAAATCCAAATAGACCATGTTTTCGCCATTAATGCCAAGCTTTTCGTCTACACACACATGGAAAATTTCCCTTGTAGCAATGTCACGCGGGACAAGGTTACCATACGCCGGGTATTTCTCTTCAAGAAAATACCACGGTTTTCCGTCTTTGTATGTCCATACGCGCCCACCTTCTCCACGGGCAGACTCGCTCATCAGGCGAAGCTTGTCGTCGCCTGGAATTGCAGTCGGGTGGATTTGGATAAACTCGCCGTTCGCATAGGCAACGCCTTGTTCGTACAATTTTGCTGCAGCGAAGCCGGTATTAATCATTGAATTCGTCGATTTGCCAAAAATGATTCCTGGTCCACCAGTTGCCATAATAACGGCGTCAGCTGAGAAACTGCGTATTTCTGCTGAATTCAGCTCTTGTGCTGTAATGCCACGGCACGCGCCCTCATCGTCGATCACAGCAGATAAAAACTCCCAGCCTTCGTATTTCGTTACAAGCCCTTGCACTTCGTAACGGCGTACTTGTTCGTCCAGTGCATACAAAAGCTGCTGTCCAGTCGTGGCCCCAGCAAAAGCGGTGCGATGGTGTTGTGTACCGCCAAAACGACGGAAATCGAGGAGCCCTTCAGGGGTACGGTTAAACATAACGCCCATGCGATCCATTAAATGAATAATCGCCGGAGCTGCTTCGGTCATTGCTTTAACAGGTGGCTGGTTCGCTAAAAAGTCGCCACCGTACACAGTATCATCAAAATGTTCGTAAGGGGAATCCCCTTCTCCTTTTGTGTTGACAGCGCCGTTTATGCCGCCTTGCGCGCATACGGAGTGGGAACGTTTCACCGGTACAATCGAAAACAAATCGACCGGTACCCCTTTTTCTGCCGCTTTAATCGTTGCCATTAGCCCGGCTAACCCGCCGCCTACTACAACAATTTTCCCTTTACTCATAAAGTCCACTCCCTAAAAAATTCGCTAGTTGCTGATTTTTATACGAAAGCAAATGCAGCGGAAACACCTACATAGGTAAGTGCTGCAAAAACGATAATTGATACATATGTCATAATTTGTTGTGAACGAGGTGTTACGGTGATGCCCCATGATACAGCGAATGACCATAGTCCATTGGCAAAGTGGAACGTCGCAGACACAATGCCGACTATGTAAAATGCCATCATCCAAGGGTTTTGCAAAATATTTGCCATCATATCGTAGTTGACTTCATGACCAAACAGCGCTTGGATCCGCGTGTCCCAAACATGCCAAGAAATGAAAATTAAGAGAAAAACCCCTGTCCACCGTTGGATGCGGAACATCCAATTTCGGAATGTGCCAAAGCGGCTCGTATTGTTTTTTGCTTGCATCGCAATGTAAATGCCATAAATCGCGTGATAAAGAATCGGAATAAAAATGATGAGCAATTCTAACGCATAACGAAAGGGCAGACTCTCCATAAAATGGGCTGCCTGGTTAAATGCTTCCGGTCCTCTTGTTGCAAAGTGGTTGACTATTAAATGCTGAATTAGAAAAATTCCAATTGGTATAACTCCTAGCAATGAATGAAGCCTACGATTAAAGTACTCTCGATTCTCAGCCATACACGTTCCCTCCACGATATTTTTCCTCATCAAGACCCCTTATACAAATTCGTGCGTTTTTCTCTCTCTTATAAACGTACCCCCTGATATGGATTATGAATGACTTTCATTGAAAAACTGAAACTGTGAAATCTATTTGACAGTTTCATTTTACTCCTAGGGAAAATCCGAGTCAAGAAAACGGATTCAATTCATCTTGATTTTAAAGGGTTTTGAATGTTCTTTCTACATAAACCGACAGAAATCGGCTGCTTGGCGCTAGCCGATAATGACTGGTTCTGTCGGATAATGGTAATGGCTTTTCGTATGTTTCTTTTTAAAGGAGAACAGCATAGCGACAATCCCTACTCTGCCAATAAACATTAAGCACATTAAAATGATTTGGCTTGGATAGGAAAGGGAGCCAGTCTCCCCCATTGTTAGGCCGCAAGTCCCAAAGGCAGAGGCGACTTCCACAATTAAAGCAAGTAAACGTATGCCGCTGTCTCGTTCAAAAAAAGCGATGCTAATTAAAGAAACGGCAATGAGCAATGCTGCAACAGACAAAACGATAAACGCCTTTTCCTGGTCATCTTTATGGATTTGCCGCCCAAATGCATTTACGCGGTTGCGCCCTAAAGCGTAGCCCCTGATTGTCAAAACCATTACAGCAAGGGTAGTCGTCCGTATCCCGCCGCCAACGCTTGAAGGGCTCGCTCCGATAATCATCAGTCCCGACATAAATAGCAGCGTCGACTGCTCAAATTGACTTATATCTATTGTTGATAACCCGGCACTTCTTGTTGTGGCCGATTGGAACAAGGAATGGCCAAACTGTTCAAACCAAGGCAAGCCAGCAAAAGCTCCAAACGACTCGAACAGCCAAATGCCAAGTGCCCCAATGGCGAAAACGAGAAAATAAGTGGAAACGGTCAATTTTGTAAACAAGCTGAAACGGAATCCGGCTTTCCGCTTTAACAAAAACTCCCTGCACTCTACAAGAACAGGAAACCCAATCGAGCCGGCTATGATCAACAAGATCATCACAAGCTGGACAACTGCGTCGCCGGCAAACGGTTGGAGTGATTGCCCGGTGAGGTCAAAGCCAGCGTTAGTAAACGCACTCAACGCAGCAAAAAATCCTTGAACATAAGCCTCCGTCCATGTGTCAAAGTAGCGCAAATAATAAGTACCGAGTACAAGCCCTCCAACACACTCGATCGCAAGCGCAAGTAGCAAAAGCTGCCTCATGAGCAAAACAAGGCCACTCATATGGTTTTGGACGCGATTTTGGTCGGCGATGATAAGCATGCGCTGGGCAAGGTTTATTCGCTTTCCTAATACGATCCAAGTGAATGTTCCGAGTGTCATAATGCCAATGCCGCCTAACTGAATCGCAAGGGAAAGCACCATAATGCCCGTTCCATTAAACGTGTCGGCAACAGATATTGTCGTTAGCCCCGTTACACTGACGGCACTAACCGCTGTAAACAAAGAATCGCGATAGGCAAGCGTTACGCCGTCTTGATGAAACCAGGGAATCATTAAAAGCAGACTAAACAAAAAAATCGTCAGCAAATAGGCAGTAATAATAATTTGGAATGAATTGCTTAACCGTGCATGCTTATTGTCCATGGCACACCTCTCATTTATCACCAGTTAGTATATCACTGTCTGGGCTCCTTTACTATATCGCCTAGGTTCCATTTGCCGTGAAAAATTAGACAGAAGAACTACTGACAAAATCGCTAATCACAGGTAGTATAGGAACATGGAAAGCTATCGAAAGGTTGAGGTGTGACAATGAGCGGGGAAGACAACAAGGAGCAAACAGCAGGGCAATATGGCTATGATTTAATCCGTAATGATATCCTGCGCACGATTCTCGGAGACGAGCACGACAGATTGCTTTATTGGGTAGGCAAAAAAGTCGCGCGCGACAACCCACTTGAATCCGTTGAAGAATTAATTTCGTTTTTTCAACGTGCCGAATGGGGGCAACTCCAGCGTCTAAAAGAAAAACGGAGCGAATACATTTTTGAACTAACAGGAGATTGGATGGGACGAAAAGATAGGCGCTGTTACCAGCTTGAGGCTGGCTTTTTAGCGGAAACATTTGAAGTGTGGCATGAGGTAACAACGGCCGTTACATATACGCAAAAACGAAACAGCACGATTTTTACGGTGCATTTTGACCGAAATGATACTGTCAACGTAGGCGACTAACAGGAGGGCACTAAAAAACAAGCCGTTAAGCATTCGGCTTGTTTTTGTTTAATGTGTGATGAATGGTTTCTGCCAGTTTGGTTGGCACGTGTTTGCTTAAGTCCTCAATGGAAGCTTCCTTGATTTTTTTTACTGAACCGAACGTTTTAAGAAGCGCTTTTCTCCGTTTCTCCCCTACGCCAGGGATGTCGTCAAGTGCTGATTGCAAAAACGATTTCGCCCGTGTTTGGCGATGGAATGTGATCGCAAAACGGTGCACTTCATCTTGGATGCGTTGCAACAAATAAAATTCATGGCTGTCACGCTGTAAAGGCACGACTACCGGAGGAGACCCCATTAATAATTGCGACGTCCGGTGTTTATCATCTTTAGCCAAACCGCAGACAGGGATAGCTTGGCCAAGCTCGTCTTCAATCACTTCTTTAGCTGCAGCAATTTGCCCGGCGCCCCCATCAATGACAATCAAATCAGGCAATGGCCGTTTTTCCTTTAAAAGGCGGACGTAGCGGCGACGCACGACTTCACGCATCGATCCATAATCATCAGGGCCCTCTACCGTTTTGATTTTATACTTTCGGTACTCTTTTCGCTGCGGCACGCCGTTTACAAAAACAACCATAGCAGATACTGGGTCAACGCCTTGAATGTTCGAATTGTCAAATGCCTCGATCCGGTAAGGCGCATTTATTCCGATTGCCTCCCCGAGACGTTCGACTGCTTTCACCGTTCTCTGTTCATCACGTTCAATGAGCGAAAATTTCTCTTTTAAAGCGAGAGCAGCGTTTTCTTCAGCTAAATCAAGCAACGCTTTTTTTTGGCCTCGTTTCGGCTGTGTGACGCGCGTCTCAAGCAACTCTTCCAGCAATTGTTTATCGACGCTTTCAGCAACAAAAATTTCTTTTGGCTTAATATGGTTTTTTTCTAAATAAAACCGGGCAATAAATGTTAACAGCTCTTCGCTTGCCTCCTGGTAAAAGGGGAAAATGGACACGTCCCGTTCAATGAGGCGGCCTTGGCGAATAAAGAATACTTGGACGCACATCCATCCTTTATCATAGGAAAAGCCAAATACGTCCCTGTCCGTTTTGTCAGCAAACGCCATTTTTTGCTTTTCCATTACTTTTTCCATTTGTGCAATCGTATCCCTTAATTCTTTAGCCCGTTCAAAGTCGAGGTCTTCGGCCGCTTTTTCCATTCGTTCGCGAAGTTGCTCTTTTATATCGCTATGACCATTTTTCAAAAACTTTGTGATCTCATTCACCATAGTTTGGTTGGTTTCTTCACTCACTTCGTATACGCAAGGAGCAAGACATTGGCCGATGTGGTAATACAAACAAACGGAGTCCGGCATTTTCCGGCATTTACGCAATGGATACAGGCGGTCTAACAGTTTTTTCGTCTCCGTAGCCGCGCCTGCATTTGGATAAGGGCCAAAGTACTTTGCCCCGTCTTTTTTCACTTTCCGCGTAATTAATAAACGAGGGTGACGCTCATTCGTGATTTTAATATACGGATACGTTTTGTCGTCTTTTAACAACACATTGTATTTGGGATCATGCTTTTTAATCAGTGTAAGCTCTAAAATCAATGCTTCGATGTTACTGGAAGTGACGATGTACTCAAAATCGCAAATTTCTCCAACAAGGCGTTGTGTTTTGCTATCGTGGCTCCCCGTAAAGTAGGAGCGCACTCTGTTTTTTAACACTTTTGCCTTACCAACATAAATAATCGTCCCTTGGCGGTCTTTCATCAAATAGCAACCAGGCTTGTCAGGCAAGAGAGCCAACTTATTGGTAATGGTTTCGTTCAATCGTTCCTCCTCCTGTAAAAAGTCCGCCTTTTTTAAGAAAGGCGGACTGCTAGGATTACATTTGTTTATTCAACAGCTCTTCCAATGCTTCTTTCGGTTGGAAGCCGACCGCTTTGTCAACCACTTCGCCGTCTTTTAAAACAAGCAGCGTTGGAATGCTCATAACTCCAAATTTCCCTGCGGTTTCTTGGTTTTCGTCGACATCGACTTTTACGATTTTCGCCTTATCGCCAAGATCACCGTCGAGCTCTTCTAATACTGGAGCGATCATTTTGCATGGTCCACACCAAGGAGCCCAAAAATCTACAAGAACGAGGCCTTCCTTTGTTTCCTCCGTGAAGTTTTGGTCAGTCGCATTGACAATTGCCATTTGCCAAATCCCCTTTCATTGATAACATATTTACAGTATACCATTCCGTAAGCATGTAGAAAAATATGCTGCTTCTCTGGAATAGATTACCCACTGTCGACTAATCATAAACGATTTTTTCCAAAATAGAAAGCCACTTGCTCACGCAAGCAGCATAAGGCGAAAGACTGGCTTCTAGTCGGCTTCTGCCGTCATGGGTGCTACCCGCTAGCGCAAGTAGCTGTTGTTATTTAGAGACAAGCACGGCTTTTAATTCTTCTGTAAGAAGGGGCACCACTTCAAACAAATCACCGACAATACCATAATCAGCAACTTCGAAAATAGGGGCTTCTGGGTCTTTGTTAATGGCTACAATCACTTTCGAGTTGGACATCCCTGCTAAATGCTGGATCGCTCCTGATAGGCCGACGGCAATGTATAAGTCTGGTGTGACGACTTTGCCTGTCTGGCCAATTTGTAATGAGTAATCACAATATTCGGCGTCACAGGCTCCGCGGGAAGCTCCGACTGCCCCGCCAAGAAGGTCCGCAAGCTCTTGCAGTGGCTTAAAGCCATCTGCGCTTTTCACACCCCTGCCGCCAGCTACAATAATATTGGCCTCAGACAAATCGACGCCGCCAGTCGCTTTTTTGACCACATCTTTCACGATCGCGCGCAAATCTTGGATGTCAACAGAGTGTGTTTCCACTTCACCAGAAGCGCTTTCCTCTTTAGCTAAAGCAGCAATGTTGTTCGGCCGGATTGTGACGATGTAAGGCCCTTCCTCAACAGCTTTGCGCTTTTCAAATGCCTTCCCTGAGTAGATTGGCCGTGTAAATACAGGCGTGTCGCCTGCCTCGATTGCAACGACATCAGAAAAGAGCGCTCCATCCAGTTTAACAGCCAAACGCGGCGATAGGTCTTTGCCAACTGAAGTGTGGCCAAGAACGACAATGTCTGGATTTTCTTTGTCAAACACTTGCAAATACGCTTGTTTATATGCGTCTGTTGTGTAATTTGCTAGCTCAGGGTGTTCCACGACAATAACCCGGTCTGCTCCGTATTGAAATAACTGTTCGCCAAGACTTGCAATCGCCTCCCCAGCAAGAACGGCTGTCACTTCGCCGCCATCCGCAAGCTCTTTTGCAGCAGCAATCGCTTCAAATGACACATTTCGTAGCTCATTGTTTTTCGCTTCTGCCAAGACAATTATTTTTTTCGCCATATTCCTCTCCCCCTTAAAGCACTTTTGCTTCTGTTTTTAACAACGAGACGAGTTCTTTCACTTGCTGAGATGGCTCTCCTTCTAGCTTTTTGCCTGCTTGCTTTTCAGGCGGCAAATAGACATCAACTACCGTGGTTTTTGCCGCTACGTCTTCTTCCTCTACATCTAAATCGTCTAAATCAAGCACCTCAAGTGGCTTCTTCTTCGCTTTCATAATTCCTGGAAGCGACGGATACCGAGGGTCGTTTAAGCCTTGTTGGGCAGTGACAAGGAGCGGCAGCTTCACTTCCAGTTTTTCTTCGTCCCCTTCGACATCACGAACAATATGAGCGGTTTGCCCCTCAATAGAAAGCCCGGTAATCGTCGTCACTTGGGCGATGCCAAGCAATTCGGCAAGCCGTGGGCCAACCTGGCCTGAACCGCCGTCAACCGCTACATTGCCAGCCAAAATAATGTCGACTTCTTTGTCCTTAAAGTAGGCATACAATAGCGCTGCTGTTGTTGCAGGATCGCTCTCTTCAAGCTCTTCTCTATCAATCAAAACAGCTTTGTCTGCTCCCATTGCCAATGCTGTACGAAGTTGCTTTTCTGCTTCCTCTTCTCCAACTGTGACGACTGTGATCTCTCCGCCATGTGCTTCTTTCAGCACAAGGGCTTCTTCGACAGCATACTCATCATACGGGTTAATAATAAACTCGGCGCCCTCTTCTTGGACTTTACCGTTTTGAATGGTAATGGCTTCCTCTGTATCAAATGTTCTTTTTAACACAACGAAAATATTCATGGGAATTCCTCCTATAAACTCGTAGTGACTATTTGCCGCGAAAAACAGGCTTGCGCTTTTCAATAAAAGCATTGACGCCTTCTATGCGATCCTCTTTCTGATAAACTTCAGAAAAATAAGCGATCTCCTTATCTAAGCCTTCCTTCAGAGCGCCTTCGCTCATTTTCGTAAGCTCCAATACGCGCTTGACCGTTAACGGGCTCTTCGCAGCAATCGTCCTTGCCATTGCCCTTGCTTCCTCCAGCAGATGATCTTCATCGCACACTTTATTCACAAGTCCAACGTTAAGCGCCTCTTCGGCCGTAATAGGAGCGCTTGTCAGCATCATTTCCAACGCTTTCGGCTGGCCAACAAGCCGTGGCAACCTTTGCGTCCCGCCAAAGCCTGGGATCAACCCGAGGTTCAGTTCTGGCAAGCCCAGTTTTGTCTCTGGTGCCGCCAGACGAATATGGCAAGCCATAGCTAGTTCAAGTCCGCCGCCGAGCGCGGCGCCATGGATAGCAGCGATAACGGGCTTCGGAGCTGCTTCAATTTTATTGAACGTATCTTGCCCTTTTTTGCCAAGTTGGGCAAACTCTTCGCTGTCGCCTACTTCTGTAAATTCTTTAATATCTGCCCCTGCCGCAAAAAAACGGCCTTCTCCGTAAATGATTGCCACTTTAATTGCATCATCGTTGTATACGTTTTCAAAAACTTCGCTCAGCTCTTCGATCACAGACCGTGCAAGCGCATTGGCAGGGGGCCGCTTTAACCCGATCTCTGCGATGCCGTCTGTGACTTTCCATGTTATGTTTTCCACTAGTAGTCCTCCTTTACTGTAAACCTATAATAAGAGCAATTGCCCCTTTTCAAGCAAGTCAAAACGTAGTCGTTATCGGTGTTGCAGTCACCTTGCGCTCAAACGTTACTTCCCTCGCAACCCGTGGAGGAGCAAATGATAGACATTTTCAGCTTGTTTCTTCAACGGAAACTTGCCTTCTGCCATGACCCAATTGGAGACTACTTCATCCATAACGCCAAATACCATTTGTCTTGCTAAAAGCGGGTCCAGTTCAGGGTGAAAGCAACCTTCTGCTTTCCCTTCTGCTATTAATTCATCTAAAAGTGTCAAATATCCTTTTAAAACTTGATTGATTCGTTGGCGTAATTCCGATTTAGATTGGCGCAATTCAAGCTGTGTCACCACTGCAAGATCGTAATTGTCTTCTAGCTGTGAGAAATGAGATTCAACTAAAAGGCGGAATTTCGCTTCTATTGAGTGTTCCTTGGCCAATCTTCTCCTGCTTTTTTCGACAAAAGCGCCTAGCTTCTTGTCAAATAGCGATACGAGCAAGTCTTCCTTGTTTTTAAAATACAAATAAATTGTTCCATCGGCAACGCCCGCTTCTTTTGCTATTTTTGATACTTGCGCTTGATGGAAACCGTGCTTGGCGATCACTATGACCGCTGCATCAATGATTTGGTCATACTTTTGACCTCTCTTTTTACTCAAAACCATCTCTCCTTAACTCCGTAACATGAATGAATGTTCATTCATGTTATTTAGTATAGTACGGGAAAGGGCGATTGTCAAATGATAACGGCGCTTAAAAAGGTTTCTCTACATGGGCGCATGTAAAGAAACCTTCCCTTTATGCTTCCTGCTGCGCTTGTTCTTCCTTGCGTGCTTGTTCTTCACTAATGAGCACCCGTTTTAAAATTTTCCCTGTTAGCGTTGTTGGCAGCTCATCCCTAAATTCATACAGTCGTGGAATTTTATAAGCGGCCAATTTTTGTCGACAGTACGCTTCCATCTCTTTTTCAGATATCGTTTCTCCTGCTTTTAACACAATAAACGCTTTCACCGTTTCGCCCCGATACTCGTCAGGAACACCAATTACGGCTGCTTGGACAACCGCTTCATGTTCAAACAACACTTCTTCTACTTCACGGGGATAAATATTAAATCCCCCTGCAATAATAATTTCTTTTTTTCGATCAACGATATACACATAACCCTCTTCATCCATACGGGCCATATCTCCTGTTTTTAGCCACTCGCCATGAAACGTTTGCGCCGTTTCTTCAGGTCTCATCCAATATCCTTTCATCACTTGTGGGCCGCGGACAAACAGTTCGCCAACCTCGCCAATTTCTGCTTCCCCGTCTTTTTCAAGTGAATACACCATTACATCTGTGTCTGGCCAAGGAATGCCGACACTGCCCGTTTTCCGCTTTTCCCAGATCGGATTGGCACAGACAACTGGCGACGTCTCAGTTAACCCGTATCCTTCTACGATTCTGCCCTTCGTTTGTGCTTCGAACTTTTGCTGTACTTCAAGGGGCAAGGCGGAAGCACCGCTAATGCACGCTTTTATCGAAGTCAAATCGTATTGATGAATACGTTCATTGTTTACGAGGGCTACATACATCGTTGGCGCTCCAGGGAAAAGTGTAATTCTTTGCTTTTCAATCGTTCTTAATACTTCTTCTGGCTTGAATTTCGGCAATAGCACCATTGTCGCTGCCGTTTTAACCGCGAAATTCATCACTGTCGTCATCCCGTACACATGGAAAAATGGCATGACGCCAAGCACCCGTTCACTTCTCTCTTCTGTTTTGTAAAGCCAAGCGTCACATTGCACTGCGTTGACCACCAAATTCCGATGTGTGAGCATTACGCCTTTGGCAAGCCCCGTTGTCCCTCCAGTATATTGGAGCAACGCCAAATCGTCTGCGTTCATTTCAACTTCAGGCTCCAACGCTTCTCCCTCTTTTACAAGCCGAGCAAACGGCAATACCCGCTCCGAATACGTCACTTTCACTTTTGGAATCCCTTGCTTTTTTTGCACAAAGGGAAAGAGCATATTTTTGGGGAAAGGAAGGTATTCAGCGATGCTCGTCACAATCACCAATTCAAGTGACGTACGCGCCATCACCTTTTCAACTTTAGGCAAGACCGAATCCAGGCACAAAATGACTTTTGCCCTCGCGTCTGCGAGCTGGTGCTCCAGTTCCCTTTCGACATAGAGTGGGTTCGTTTGAACGACGACGCCCCCTACCATGAGCACCGCATAGTAACCAATCACCGATTGGGGGCTATTGGCGAGCATAATTGCCACACGGTCGCCTTTTTTCACGCCCAGTTTTTGCAGTCGATTCGCAAACCGGAGCGTCTGGTCATACAATTCCTCGTAGCTTAATGTTTTCCCTAAGAAGTGGATCGCCTCGTGTTGCGGAAACCTGTTAGCTGATTGCTTGAAAAAATGCTGCAACGGCACATCCTCATAGTCCAAAAAGGGGCGGACTTGCTTCGGATAATGCTGAAACCACCTTTTTTCATCGCTCGCCATGGTTCTCCTCCTTATAAAGGCCCCTTTCGCAAGAAATTCTCCTCTCTTTCATTGTATTGTAATCGCTTACATGATTTCAAATGTTTTTTTCTTTTTTTGCACATTTATGCCAAGCGATCATTTCTTGCGAATGGCAAAAGCGCCTCCCCCAGCGAGAGGGAAACGCTCCTTAATGCTATGCGTATAAAATTAAGAACACGATTCCAGCAATGGCAAATAATCCACAACTAATGTATAAAATTCGTATCAACCGTTCCATGCACTCACAACCTATTCTCTAAGCGGTTATACTTGCACTAATGACAAACGAAAGGCCGACAGACAGCAGCAGTGACAGCAAGCCAACTGCGCGGTTGTCGTTTTTGATTTCCTCGTCGACCTTGAAACCTGGTGTTAGAAATTCAAAAATAAAGTAGCTAAATAACAATAACGCAAACCCAAAAATTCCCCACATCAGCATAACTAGTAAACCATCGGCATGCTGGATCGTCGCAGCAAAAATGTTTGCTGTCCCGACAATTTTCCCGCCTGTAGCCATGGCAACGGCCACGTTGCCTCTTTTGATCTCTTCCCAGTTATTATAGCGCGTCACTGTTTCAAAAACGGCAAGAAAGACGACTAGCATTAAGATCGTTACACTGTAGTTTGCTACGGTTTGAATCCATTCATTTTGAAGGAGAACGTCCATGTCTAGCTCCTTTCTATTTAAGCTCGATTACTGTATTGCCAAGTCCGCCTTCATTCATGCCGCCGTCACGGGCAGATTTAACACGTGGATGGTTGGCAACGAACTGTTTCACGCCTTTGCGCAAGGCGCCTGTCCCTTTTCCATGAATAATCGAGACTTGATGGTATCCAGCAAGCAACGCATCGTCAATGTATTTTTCGACTCGGCGCATCGCGTCTTCATACCGTTCCCCACGAAGGTCGAGCTCTGCTTTGACGTGTGCATCATTTCCACGTATCGTCGTAATTGCTTTTTCTGGCTGGCGCCGCTCCTGTTCAAGCAATTGAATGTCATCAATAGGGACGGCCATTTTCATAATGCCCAGCTGTACTTGGTACTCATTATCGCCTATTTTTTTCACGACTGTGCCTTTTTGGTTAAAACTTAACACTTTGACTTCGTCGCCTGGCTCTGGCAGACGTTTCGCCTTTTCTGCCTGCTTTTTTACTTGCTTGCGCTTTTTAGAGACAAGTTTTGGCGCCGCTTCCTCCAGTTGTTTCCGCGCTTCAATGAGCTGGTGCTCTTTTACAGCTACCCCTTGCTTTTGCAAATCGCGCAGCTCGGAAATGATCAATTCTGCATTTTCTTGTGCGGCAGCAACTACTTTTTCCGCCTTCTGTTCGGCTTTTTGCAAAGCCGCTTCTTTCATTTCTTCGAAAGAAGCCATCCGTTTTTCCAAGTCTCGTTTTAATGCTTCCGCTTCACGGCGGACCGCCTCCGCTCGGCTCCATTCGCTTTGTGCTGATTTTTGGCTATCTTCCAGGGAAGCAATCATTTTTTCTACTTGGGACGCATCGCTGTCAATTTGCAGTTTGGCCTGATCGATAATGCGTTCGTCTAGTCCGAGGCGCCTTGAAATCGCAAACGCATTGCTGCGCCCAGGGACGCCGACAAGCAAGCGATACGTTGGCCGCAGCGTCTCGACATCAAATTCAACACTCGCATTTAAGGCGCCTTCGCGGTTGTAGGCATAGCCTTTCAACTCGCTATAATGGGTAGTTGCCACAGCAAGCGCTCCCCGTTTATAGACATGGTCTAATATTGAAATGGCTAATGCTGCCCCTTCAGTTGGGTCTGTTCCTGCTCCTAGCTCGTCAAACAATATGAGGCTATTTTCATTCATTTCATTTAAAATCGAGACAATGTTTTTCATATGGGACGAAAATGTGCTCAAGCTCTGTTCTATGGACTGCTCGTCGCCAATGTCGGCAAAAATATGTTCAAAAACGGCAAGCTCCGTTTCTTCAGCAGCAGGAACAAACAGACCAGACTGGGCCATTAACGTCAGCAACCCAATCGTTTTCAGCGTAACCGTCTTGCCACCTGTATTTGGTCCAGTAATAACTAGCGAACGGACCTGGTCGCCGATCGCCATATCACTCGGTACGACTTTGTCTGGAGGCAAAAGGGGGTGACGCGCTTGCCGCAAATCCAAATACCCACGGTCATTTAACGTTGGCTTCACTGCCTTAACAGCTTTGGCATAATAGGCTTTCGCACATATGAAATCCAGTTGCGCCAGCTTATCGACATTAAGGAGCAGCTGCTCGCTTTCCTCTGCTACTTTTGCCGACAGTTCTCTCAAAATCCGTTCAATTTCCCGCTTTTCTTTTGCCTTGGCTTCTGTTAATTGGTTGTTTAGCGTCACAATCGCTGCCGGTTCAATAAACAGCGTCGCCCCAGAGGATGATTGGTCATGGACGATGCCGCCAAATGTCCCCCTGTATTCTTGTTTAACAGGGAGCACGTAACGGTCACTACGAATGGTTACAATTGCATCAGACAACATTTTCCGTGTATTGGACGAACGGGTTAACTGGTCAAGCTTGGACTTGATCCCGGATTCATAGCTGCGGATTTGATGCCGCACTGTCCGTAAACTCGTACTAGCTGAGTCAAGGACATAGCCGTTATCATCAATGCATTGTTTAATGGCTTTTTCAATTGGTGAAAGGGGCTCCATTTGCTCTACATGCCCTGCTAAAATCGGCACTTCGATATGACCGTCTTCAATGATCGTTTCGATAAACTGCTTCACCCTTTTTCCACCATATAATGTCGAAGCAATTTCAATCAATTCAGTTGCCGACAACACTCCGCCAATCGCTGCACGCTTAATATGAGGGCGGACATCTGAAATGCCTCCAAGAGGGACATGTCCCTTTAACCGTAAAACATTTGCTGCTTCAGCTGTTTCATCTTGGAGATAGCGGACTTCTTCTAAAGACGTAGAAGGGACAAGCTCGTTGACTTTCTGCCTGCCAAGGGATGAAGCAACATGTTCAAGCAGTTGCTGTTTCATTTTGTTGTATTCTAAAACGCGCTGCACACGTTCCATCGTGCAACCTCCTTTATTCAAAGCTAATGCTTGCGTTTAAGCCATTGCTGCAATTTTTCCAATGGCCAAGTATTCAACACTTGGTCAGGCAACAACATCGCTTTTCTTGCATGAGCATAGCCATATTCAACATTTGCCAGCGTACCGATTCGATGTGCGTCTGAATTGATGGCGATCGGCACGCCTGTTTCTGCTGCTAACTTTAACCATGGGACTTCTAAATCCAGACGCCTCGGACTTGCATTCAATTCGAGTGCGCAACCAGCTTCACTCGCCCATTGAATTAGTGTGGGCACATCAACGGCATAGCCTTTGCGCTTGCCAATAAGCCGGCCTGTTGGATGAGCAACCAGGTCCACATGGGGGTTGAAAATCGCTGCTTGCAATCGTTCCATTAGTTTCTCCTCACTTTGCGAAAAAGCAGAGTGGATCGAGGCGATTACAAAATCGATTTCTCTTAACAGCTCGTCTGGATAATCAAGCTCCCCATTAGGGAGAATGTCCATCTCAATTCCTGTTAATATCGTAATTCCGTTATTTTGTTGATTGTACTTCCTGATGTATTCATGTTGTTGTTTTAAGCGTTCAATCGATAAGCCGTTGGCTACTTTTAGAAAGCGGGAATGGTCAGTAATGGCAATATGGGTATAACCACGCTTCTTTGCTGCTTCCGCCATTTCTTCAAGCGAATGGGCGCCATCGCTCCACGTCGTATGCATATGCAAATCCGCTTTCGCATCGATGAAAGAAACCTCTTCTGCCGTCTCGCGGTAGCGTTCTAGTTCACTGCCATCTTCTCTTGCCTCCGGTGAAATATAAGGCAAGCCAAAATGGGCAAAAAAAGCTCGCTCATCGGGAAATGTTTGAATTGCGCCTGTCTCGACCGTTTCAATTCCATATTCATTAATTTTTTCGCCACGTTTCTTAGCGAGTTGCCGCATACGGACGTTGTGGTCTTTGGAGCCAGTAAAATGGTGCAGCGCTGTTGCAAATGCTTCATCAGGGACAAGGCGAAAATCAACGGAAATCGTATGTTCTTCAAGGTCAAGTTCAACAGATACTTTGCCATTTCCTTTCGCAATAATGTTGGCAATCCCTTCAAGCTGCAAAATTTGGTCCTTAACCGAAGATGGGTTATCAGTCGCAATGATATAATCTAAGTCTTTGACCGTTTCCCGCATTCTTCGTAAACTGCCTGCTCGAGAAAAACGTATCACATCGTCGAAGCCAGCAATCTGTTGTTCAAGTTGCTCGGAAAACGGCAGCACGTCAGCAACAGGAAGGCGCTCTGGCCGCACGTTCCAAACGGCAAGCGCTTCGATCATGTTGTCTTCTGATTTTTTTCCAAATCCTGCAAGCGCGCGAATTTGCCCAGCTTTAGCTGCCTGAAGCAAGCTTTCTGCGTCGGTAATGCCAAGTTCTCGGTAAAGCTTGCCGACCTTTTTGCCACCAAGCCCAGGAATCGTTAGAAGCGGCAATAACCCTGCCGGCAATTGTTGTGCCAATTCATTCAGCAACGATGACGCTCCTGTTTCCTTTAATTCCTGGATGACATCGGCCGTTGCTTGGCCGATGCCAGTAATCGCCGTTGGGTCATCTATTTCCGCTAGCGTGCGGCCGTCTTGTTCCAATGCCTGGGCTGCCCTCCGGTAAGCAGCTATTTTAAAAGGGTTCTCCCCTTTTATTTCCATGTAAGTCGCGATAGTTTCTAACACTTGGATCGCTTGTTTTTTGTCCATCGGCGTCCTCTCCTTCTTGCTCCTTCCCTATCATACCGACTTTTGCTCTTCAAACGCAAACAGCAACCGCAAAAATCGAGTGGTTCCAGCGGAAAACGCACACCGAAACTAGGTGGAGCCAAAAAGCAGCCCGCTATAGCGAGCTGCCAATTAAAACGTTGGCCTTACCCATAAGTCATTTAACCAATCAGACAGATAAGGCGTATGGTTAATCATAAATTCTGCGACAACGGACGATTGCAACGCCGATTGCACTTCGTTTATAGGCAATGCTGTTGCTACAAAAAGCAATACAAACAGCAGCAAATAAAACTCAACGAAGCCGAGCACGCCGCCAAGCAAGCGGTTGAGTGTATGCAATATCGGCAAATGGGAAACAAAATCAAGCATTGATCCAATAATATGAAGCAAGATTTTCGTCCCAAAAAATAAAATCGCAAATGCAATCGCTGAATAATAGACGCTTTCTGCGTCAAAGGCTTGGATAATCATGCCGAATGCCCCATCAGCCGAAAATTCCGGATATGGAATATAGAGACGGATGGTACGGGCAAGGGGCTCATAGTAATTCCAAGCGACAAATATCGCTACAAAAAAGCTAACCAGATGGATAAATTGTAAAATAAAACCTCTACGCCGGCCAATTAAAAAGCCAACTAGAAGCAACAGCATAATAACAGCACTAACCATGTTATTCTCCTTCGTATTGGCGTTTCAATTTTAAGTATTCATCAGCAATGTTTAAGGCAGTAAGAACAGCTAGTTTTGTTGAATCCAAATACGGATTACGCTTCTTTAGCTCCTCCATTTTTTTATTCATGTAGGAGGCTACTTCTTTTACATGAGCTGGTTCCTCACTGCTCACCACTTTGTAAGTTTGTCCTTGTATACGGACAGTTGCTCTTTTTTTATTATTGTTCTTCTCCACGAAAGAACCTCCTAGCGCACATTGATTGTGCCCTACCCTAAAACTAATGTTCATCATACCATGCGAAAGCAAAATTGGAAACTGCTAAAAAGCGATTGCTAAATGCAATCGCTCCATTGTTCTATTGCTTTCCATTTTAACCTATGCCCGCAACACGGCACCCGTTTGCTTTTGCACTTCTGCCACTATCCCTTCATGGGCCAAAGATGCTTCTTCGTCCGTTAATGTCCGTTCCGCATGGCGGTAAGTGAGAGAAAAGGCGATTGATTTCTTCCCGCTTTCCATATGCTCACCTTCGTACACATCGAAAATGGAAACTGTTTCTAATAATTCTCCGCCAGCTTCACGGATTATTGCCATTAATTCAGCTGCCGTCGTTTCTTTTGAAACAACTAGAGCCATATCGCGGGTAATTGCTGGATAGCGAGGGATCCCTCTATATATGAGCGCCTCTGTCTCAGCGGCAAAAAGCGCATCGACATTTAATTCCAACACGTATGTCTCATTTAAATCAAGTGCTTTTTGCGTACTCGGATGGACTTGGGCTAGAAACCCAATTGACTCGCCTTTGAGCAACACATTGGCGGTACGACCTGGATGGAAGCCTGGGCGCACATCCGGTTTGTATTCAATTTGTTCACTTAGACCAAGCGTTTCCATTAAACCTTCGGCAATCCCTTTTAGCACATAAAAGTCGACTGCTTTTTTCTCACCTTGCCACGGATGGCTCATATATGTCCCACTTAATAGGACAGCAAGACGTTCCTGTTCTGTAGGCAGTTCAGTCAACGTTTCTTGCTCGCTCAAAAACACTGAGCCACGTTCATACAGGAGGACGTCATTGTTTTTTCGATTCAAATTGTACGTGCAAATATCGTATAAATGAGGAAGCAAACTTGTACGCATTGTGCTCCGTTCTTCGCTCATTGGCATGGCCACTTGGATCGGCTTAATCGTTTCCGCAGCAAACAACGCTGCTTTCTCCGAACTGGTTAACGCATACGAAATCGCTTCAGAAAGGCCAGCACTTCTTAAATACGCCTCCATTTTCCGACGTTTTGCTTGTTCAGCGGTCCGCTTCCCTTGTGTAGTGTTGCCAACAGGTAATGTTGAAGGAAGCTCGTCATATCCATAAAGGCGTGCCACTTCTTCGTACAAATCCTCTGGAATCGTAATATCGCCGCGGCGATGCGGAACGGTTACATGTAGATCAGAGCCAACTTTTTCACACGGAAACTGGAGGCGTCTCATTAGTGCCGCAACTTCCATGATGGACAAATTTGTCCCAATACGCTCATTCATTTTGTCCAAATCAAGGGCAATCACTCTCTCCGAGCGAACACGCGCATCCGCAATGGCCGCTCCGCTTAGCACGATCCCGCCAGCTATTTCTTGGATTAAGTAAGCAGCTCGTCGTGCTGCCTCTGACACCCGTTCCTGATTAATGCCTTTTTCGAATCGAGCGCTAGAGTCACTGCGTAAGCCAGCAAGACGAGCTGAGCGTCTGACCACTGTCGGATGGAAGGCGGCAGCCTCTAATACGACCGTCGTTGTCGCCGCTGTTACCTCTGAATGAAGGCCGCCCATTACACCAGCAAGCGCGACTGGTTCGCGCCCGTTTGTGACCACTAACTGTTCAGGCGATAGTGTCCGCTTCTCGCCATCTAGTGTCGTAAACGCCTCTTCTGCTTTCGCGCGACGCACATGGATTGATTTCGAGGCAAGGGCATGGTAGTCAAACGCATGCAGTGGTTGCCCATATTCAAGAAGCACGTAGTTGGTGACATCAACGACGTTGCTGATAGGACGGATACCTGCTGCCATGAGACGGTTTTGCAGCCATGAAGGCGATGGCCCGATTTTAACGTCTTTTATTACAAGTGCTTGATAAAACGGTGTATCTTCGCCATTTTCGACGCTCACATTGATATAACCGTCAGCAGATTCGATGACTTCTTTCACTTTGGTTTTCGGCATTTTTATTGGCCGATCATAAAGGGCAGCCAACTCATAAGCAACGCCAAGCATATGCATGCAATCAGAGCGATTCGGTGTTAAATCAAGTTCCAGCACACTATCGTTTAACTCGAAAAGTGCTAACGCATCTTGTCCAGGTTCAACGCTTTGTGTTTCCGGGAATACATAAATCCCGTCAACATAACCTTTTGGCACTAGTTTGCTGTCAATACCGAGCTCTTGCAAAGAGCAAATCATCCCGTTGGAGTGCTGTCCGCGCAATTTCGCTTTTTTAATTTTGATGCCACCAGGCAAACGCGCCCCTACTTTGGCAACGGCGACATACTGGCCAGAGCTAACATTCGGCGCCCCGCAAACAATTTGGACACGTTCTTCCTCGCCAATATCAACTTGACATACATTTAGCTTGTCCGCATCAGGATGAGGGGCTACTTCAGCCACATAACCGACAACCACATTGGTTGCCCCTTTATTCCGTTCGTGAATAAAGTCAATTTCTATACCGCTCCGCGTCATTTTCTCAGCAATCTCTTGCGGGCTAATATCACCAATCTCTATATATTCTTGTAGCCATTTATATGAAACGAGCAATGTGTCGCCCTCCTTAAACGTCTTTAAATTGCATTAGAAACCGAAGATCATTTGCATAAAATTGGCGGATGTCGTCTATATCATATTTCAACATTGCCAAACGCTCTACGCCCATACCGAAGGCAAAGCCGCTATACTCATTGGCATCAAAGCCGCTCATTTCAAGGACACGGGGGTGAACCATTCCTGCCCCAAGCACTTCAATCCAACCAGATTGTTTGCATACTCGGCAACCTTTTCCGCTACATATTCCACAAGATACATCGACTTCCACTGATGGTTCCGTAAACGGGAAGAAACTTGGGCGCAGGCGAATGGAACGGTCTTGGCCAAAAAATTGTTTCGCGAATGTTTCGAGTACCCCTTTCAAGTCGCTCATACGCACTTTTTTATCAACATAAAGCCCTTCCACTTGCATGAATTGATGCGAGTGGGTTGCATCGTCATCATCGCGGCGAAATACTTTCCCAGGAACAACGACTTTAACTGGGCCTTTTCCTGCAAATTTTTCCATTGTCCGCGCCTGGACTGGCGATGTTTGCGTCCGCAACAACAAGTCCTCTGTTACATAAAACGAATCCTGCATATCTCTTGCCGGGTGGTCTTTTGGCAAATTCATTGCTTCAAAGTTGTAATAATCCGTTTCAATTTCTGGCCCTTCCCCAATCGAAAAACCAAGCCCTAAAAAGATTTCTTCGATTTCCGTGACAACCGCAGTCAATGGGTGAATCGCGCCTTGAAGCGCCGGGCGACCTGGCAACGTCACGTCGATTGATTCTTGTTCAAGCTGCTGTTTAATCGCAGCTTCTTGAAGTTTTTTACTTTTTTCATCCAATTTGTTTTTGATTTCATCACGCACTTCATTGGCGAGGGCACCAATAATTGGGCGTTCTTCCGCTGACAATTTCCCCATGCCGCGAAGGACTTCGGTAATCGGCCCCTTTTTCCCTAAATAGGCAACGCGAATCGCTTGAATATCTTGCTCTGATTTCGCTACCTCGGCTTTGTCCAACGCCTCATGCTTTAATGCCGTTAGCTGTTCTCGCATGGCAATGCCTCCTTGTATCCTTTCTTTCCTTTTAAACAATAAAAAAAGCCTTCTACTCCCTAAAAAGGGACGAAAGCTCCGTGGTACCACCCTTCGTTTGCACTTGCTAAAAAAGTGCAACTTCATTGTCCATAACGGCTCTAAACCGGGAACATCTTTTAGAGATGCCAGCTCAAGAGTGAATTCGGCCCATCCTACCATAGAAACGCTTCCAGTCTTTGGCATTCCCTCCCTGAAAGGCGGTTTTAAGCTTACTACTCTCTATCAACGCTTTTTATCCTATACAATTACGATTGCTTTTTATTATAATCAATTGCCACACAAGCTGCAAGCTTAACTTTTCAAGGCAAATAGCAAAATACCGGCAGCTACAGAAACGTTTAATGATTCTGCTTTCCGGTTTTGGCGGATAAATAGGTTCTCCGTAGCAGCATCCAACAAATGGCTTTGCACGCCTTCCCCTTCATTTCCAAGCAAAAGCGCAAACTGTTCTTGGGAGTGGAACTGATCATGTGGCGTAGCATCCTGTAAAGATGTTCCGTAAACCGGAATACCACTTTCTTTGAGCGCCTCTATCCAGGTAACTAGATCGCCCATATAAACAGGTAAATGAAACAATGCCCCTTGTGTTGCTCGGATCACTTTTGCATTAAATAAATCAGCACAACCACTGCCTAAAACAACTCCTGCTGCATCAGCAGCCAATGCCGTGCGGATAATCGTTCCGACATTGCCTGGGTCTTGAACCCGGTCAAGAAGAACAAACCGCCCTTTCAACCGTTCTGGGGTATGCCACTGTTTTTTTTGACATACAGCTACAATGCCTTGAGGGCTTTTCGTTTCCGATAACTCCTTCATGACGGCTTCAGAAACGCCTATGCATTCCCCGGGAAATAAGCTTGCATCGTCTGCAGTCGTAAGCACCGTTTCTACTTTCCAATCTGATTTCCACGCTTCTTCAACTAAATGTTCCCCTTCTATTAAAAACCGTCCTGTCTGGTCACGTCCTTTTTTGCTATGTAATTTTTTCCATGCTTTAATACGTTCATTTTTGACTGATTCTATCCGTTTCATGACCAATGGCCCCTTTTTATGCTGTTGTCGACATTTACTAACAGAATAGCTTGTTTTCGATTTATAATCCACCTTAGTTCGGGAATACTACTAGTCGATTCACCATTTTAAAGGGGGTTATTTCATTGAGCTTTAATTTGCGCAACGCGATTATGGCGAATATACAAGGCAGTTCCCAACAAGAAGTCGAAGCAACAATCGTCGATGCCATGGAAAGTGGCGAAGAAAAAATGTTGCCGGGACTTGGCGTGCTTTTTGAAGTCTACTGGAAACATGCAGATGAATCCCAAAAAGACGAGCTTTGTGCTGAAATTAGCAAAGGGCTTAATGAATAAGCGAGCAGGATTTTCCTGTTCGCTTTTTTCATAATCGCTTTAGTCAAGGACAGCAGCTTGTATAATAAACGGGCGTGCTGTCCCATACACTAGACTATTACAGTGGAAGGAGCGACCAATGGCAATGATTTTACGTTGGGGATTTTCTCTAATCGCACTCTGCTTAATTGTCTATGGACTCTTCTTTATGTTCGCTCACCCAATTGACCAATTTGGGTTAAGAGGATTTCGCCATTTTTTGTTTTTGCTTCATGTTAGCATTTTCTTATATGGAGTAGATATCGTCCGCAATGAGCTCACAAGATGATATTTTTGAATATTCTACATTCATCCGCTCATCCACACTACATTAAGCAAGATAGCGAGTATGAGCACACTTGCGCCAATTAAGAGCCACGGTGCAAGCTTCCACTTGCCAGTCTCCCCTTTTGCAAGAGACACCAAACTAACAATTGCGCTTGCCACTAGAACAACAACGGCAATGGTGCCGACCGCGCTCGTTGTGCTTGGCAAAAGTCGCAACGCATAGCCTGTAGTGAGCAAGAGTGCAAAGGCAATAAACAACACAAGCGAAATAATCGCGAGAAAGAATGACCATTTCCCGAACTTATTCATTCTGTTCCTCCCGTTTTTAAGCGAATGTGATGTTTTTAACCGTTTCCCCATCCAACCGTTTAACCAACTCAACGAGCAGTTTAACCGTGTTGTTGTAATCATCTCGATGAAGTAAACCTGCGTGCGTATGGATGTAGCGAGTTGCAATCGTAATCGACAAAGCCGGAACGCCATTGGCAGTTAAATGGATGGCGCCTGCATCGGTCCCTCCTCCTGGAATGGTGTCATATTGGAAAGGAATGTTGTTTTCCTCTGCTGTTTTCACAACAAAATCCCTTAGGTTTTTATGGCCAATCATCGAAGCGTCGTATAAAATAATTTGCGGGCCAGCTCCAAGCGTGCCTTCGCCCTTCGTATTCGGCGTATCTGCGCCAACACCAACATCAATGGCAAAGCCGATGTCTGGCTGTATCGCATGTGCGCTCGTTTTTGCCCCACGCAAACCGACTTCCTCTTGTATCGTTCCAACTCCGTAGACAACATTGGGGTGTTCGACGTCGTGTAATGATTTAAGGACGTCAATGGCGATGGCGCAGCCAATACGATTATCCCATGCTTTGGCCATCAACAACTTCTCATTTTTCATCACTGTAAATTCGCACACAGGCGCAATCGGGTTACCAGGCTTGACACCAAACTCTAGTGCTTCTTCTTTTGATGTGGCGCCAATATCGATAAACATGTCCTCAATCTCGACTGGTTTTTTCCGTGCTTCTGGGGACAGCACGTGGGGCGGTTGAGAACCGATAACACCAGGAATCGGCCCGTTGTCTGTGATGACTGTTACACGGCTGGCTAGCAAAACTTGGCCCCACCAGCCGCCGATGGTTTGGAAACGCACAAATCCTTTTTCATCAATGCTTTTCACCATAAACCCAATTTCATCTAAGTGGCCAGCGACCATAATTTTTGGCCCATCGGCATTGCCCGTTTTTTTTGCAATCAAACTGCCCAAATGGTCCGTTTCCACAGAATCGGCAAAAGGAGCAATATATGACTTCATGACGTCCCGTGCTTCTTTTTCAAAACCGGAAACCCCGTTTGCATCAGTTAGCGCTTTTAGCATTTGCAATTGTTGATCCAAATTGTTCCACTCCTTTTATGAATTCCTTCCTAGTATAGCGAAAACACCAG
Organism: Shouchella rhizosphaerae; assembly: GCF_900142675.1. Lineage (GTDB taxonomy): Bacteria > Bacillota > Bacilli > Bacillales > Bacillaceae_D > Shouchella > Shouchella rhizosphaerae. Next base: position 189,696 of record NZ_FRBS01000003.1, read on the forward strand.
CAGCCAACAAATTTTTAAAAGCCAAATAGAAACTTTTATTAATAAAAGTGAAACCTTTTTTGTTGTAGAGCCGTATATATTGAAAACCATTATGCCAAAAAGGGGGTTTAGCCCGTGCTCGTCCTAATCTTCCGGCTACTGATAGTAGCTACCATTGTTGTCATTTCCTATAGTTTAATAAAATATACATTGCAGCCTGAACGAAAGCTAAAAAAAGCCCAGAACGCGCATCAGTTTTATTTTTTGGACGATAGCACGAATGTGCGCAAAAATTTCCAACTCACATTTAAAGGAATTATGTTTGAAGGAGAGAAGTATTTAGAGGCGACAAAGGAATCATTTGAAGTCGTTCGCGTTTATATAAAAGCAGATACAGATAGACTCCGCGGCTTAACTTTTTCTGACTTCCATTTTATTGAAGAAGAAGTCCTCTTACGTTATCCAGAGGCGACAATTGAATGGGCATCACCGATTAAAGAGTTTATGAAACAAGCAAAACAGCCTGAGGAGCGCTAGGATTAGCGCTCCTCCTGTACTGTCAACACATGTTCGCATACGTTGTGTTTTCGCAGCTCTTTGTTCCGACACAAACGTCAAGTTCTATTCGCTACTTCCCTTTCCTCGTCTAGCAAGTGAGATTGAGGATGGCGACTACCTCCATTCCTCGATCTATTCCGCTTTTCGGTAGCCAATGTTGGCCCGCACTTTCACTTCTGCGTATTTGGCATCGTCCCGTTTTTTAGACAACAACGTCCCTACTATGCCGCCGATAAAGCCAATCGGAACAGAAATAATGGCCGGGTTCGTTAATGTAATAAGCGGTTCCGCCGTAATAAATGCATCGCCTGTCGGCGATAGCACATTCGGGCTGATTGCAACGAGTATTAAAGCTGAGAACAAGCCTGACAACATTGCTGTTACGGCACCAGCCGTGTTGAACCTTTTCCAGTAGATAGTGTAAACAATAACAGGCAAGTTGGCGCTTGCAGCCACACAGAAAGCAAGGGCAACGAGAAAGGCGACATTCATATTTTGCGCAAACAGCGCCAACACAATCGATAGACCCGCAACTGTAACCGAAGCTATTCGCGCTGCCACAACTTGTTGCTTCTCCGTAATTTTTCCTTTTTTGATGATTTGCCCATAAATATCGTGGGCAAACGCCGAAGCGCCTGAAAGCACGAGCCCTGCTACAACTGCTAGAATCGTGGCAAAAGCGACAGCAGCGACAAAAGACATAAACAAATCGCCACCAAGACGTTCTGCTAATAATGGAGCCGCCATATTTCCAGCTGGATTGGCAGCCATAATATCGGTAGAACCAACAAATGCAGCAGCACCGAATCCAAGGAAAATCGTTAGAATATAAAAGATTCCGACAATCCAAGTTGCAGTAACAACGGAACTACGCGCTGTCTTTGCATCCTTTACGGTAAAAAAGCGCATCAGAATATGTGGCAAGCCTGCCGTCCCTAAAACGAGAGCGAGCATGAGCGAAATGGAGTCAAGGGGAGCTCTCCCTTGCATTCCAGGATGCAGGAACCCTTCTTCTTGAGAAGCGCCAACAGAGGCAAACATGTCTAATAGGTTAAAGTTAAACCGGACCAACACCATGATCGAAATCGCCGCAGTCGCGACCATTAGCAATGTAGCCTTAACAATTTGCACCCAACTTGTCGCTGTCATTCCGCCAAACAACACATAAATGGTCATCATAACGCCCACTAACAGCACAGCGTATGTATATGGAATTTGAAACAACAATTGAATGAGCGCTCCAGCCCCCACCAATTGGGCGATCATGTAGAAAATCACGATTGTAATCGTGCTCCCTGCAGCAACACCACGGACTTTCCTCGCATCAAAACGAGAATGGATCATGTCAGCAAGCGTATATTTCCCTAAGTTCCGAAGTGGTTCTGCCACCACAAACATCACAACCAAGTAGGCAACTAGATAGCCAATACTGTAAAAGAACCCGTCAAAGCCAAACAAAGCAATGGCACCGGCTATCCCTAGAAACGAGGCTGCAGACAAGTAATCACCTGCAATCGCAAGCCCGTTTTGCCAGCCAGTCAAACCGCCTCCAGCTGTGTAAAATTCACTTGCTGTCTTTGTCCGTTTCGCCGCATAGTAAGTGATGACAAGCGTCAGTATAACGATCGCTAGAAATAGTGAAATGACAGTAATGTTCATAAACCCGCCCCTTCTTTCCTGTCAGTGTCTTGCTCGCTTACTACCTTTTCAGCTAGCTTATCAAACCGCGCTGATTTTTTTACATACAAAATGCAAAACGTCCATGTCATAATAAATTGCGCAATTGCAAGCACCCATGCCCATGTGATTTCGCCAATAACCGGCGTTTCCAAAACAGTGGTATAAACGGCGAGTACTGGCAAGGAAAAGTAAAAGACCATAAAAAATAGAATACTAGGCACTAAAAACGCTTTTTTCTTTTTCATCAGCTCCGCAAAGGATGCGCTTTTCGTTATGCGCTCATACTCCGTTTCGCCTTTTTTTCGTGGCATACTGCTTCCCCTCCTACGTTTATCAGTATGTCATTATCATATGAAAACGCTACCATATTGTCAATTACAAACTTTCTGCAAATAGACTTTACTCATAAAACAACGTTGTTTTCAGTCGTATTCTTAAAATCGTGACGAACACACAAAAAAGCAGCCAATGTAATCGTTGGCTGCGTGTGTTTTTAGCTATTTAAGCTTTCTTTTGCTTTATCAGCAAGTTGAGCAAATGCTTTTTCATCGTTAACTGCTAGATCAGCAAGCATTTTGCGGTTAACGTTAATTTCAGCTAGCTTCAGGCCATGCATTAAACGGCTATAAGACAGGCCATTTAAGCGTGCAGCTGCATTGATACGCGTGATCCAAAGTTTGCGGAAATCACGTTTCTTCTGACGGCGATCACGGTATGCATATTGCAAAGATTTCATGACCTGGCCTTGTGCTGATTTAAAAAGCGTATGCTTCGAACCGTAGTAACCTTTTGCTAATTTTAATACTTTTTTACGACGACGACGAGCGACATAACCGCCTTTTACTCTTGGCATCGCAAATCCCTCCTTAATCTATCCGAACAGTTATTTTTTCTTGTATGTGAGCATTTGATGAATGCGTTTAAAATCTCCAGAATGCACAATTGCCGCTTTGCGGAGTTTGCGTTTTTGTTTCTGTGATTTATGGCGGAACATATGGCTTGTATAAGCATGTGAGCGCTTAAGCTTGCCAGTTCCTGTTTTCTTAAAACGCTTAGCAGCGCCTCGGTGTGTTTTCATTTTAGGCATAACGACGTCCTCCTTTAACTAATTCCTGCCCTTATTTCTCGGTTTTAGGTGCCATAACGAGAAACATGCTGCGGCCTTCCATTTTTGGGCGGGCCTCAATCGTTGCGATGTCCTCGCATTCTTTTGCGAGACGTTCAAGTACGTCACGTCCGATTTGTGAGTGCGTAATTGCACGACCACGGAAACGAATGGATGCTTTCACCTTATCGCCTTTTTCTAGGAATTTACGGGCATTGCGAAGCTTTGTATTAAAGTCATTGGCTTCAATCGTCGGACTTAAACGTACTTCTTTGATTGTAATAACTTTTTGATTTTTGCGCGCTTCTTTTTCTTTCTTTTGCTGTTCATAGCGATATTTCCCGTAATCCATAATCCGGCAAACAGGCGGTTTTGCATTTGGCGCCACACAGACAAGGTCAAGATTTACTCTTTGTGCCATTTCCAGTGCTTCATGCTTTGACTTGACGCCGATTTGGTCGCCGTTGGCGCCAACCAGACGTACTTCACGAGCCCGAATCCCTTCATTGACCAACATGTCCTTGCTAATAATGAGCCACCTCCAGTGGATTTTGTGATGCAGCTAAAGCAATTAACGCGTCTAAACGTGAAAAAAGTGTGGACGCACGGCACCCACACTTAATCAGCATTTTAACAAACTGACGGTTTCTAACCTGGCAACCAATGTCGTACAGGTGAGAAGCGGGCGCTTCTTCTTGCTCTATTAACTAACACAAGACGTATCTTACCATGGTGAATGGTTCCTGTCAATGCACGTTGCTGAATTTTGCCTGCATTATTCATATCGGAGTGATTCAACTGGATCTAACTTCGCCGCTTTATTGGCTGGCAATATGCCAAACAATATGCCGACCCCCAGGGAGAAAGCAGTCGCAATTAAGACAACCGTTCCAGACAAAACGACCTCCATATCAAATGCGTTGCCGATGAGCTGTACGAGCAGCGCCCCGAGCAAAATGCCTGCTGTCCCACCAAGCACGGTCAACACAATCGATTCAATTAAAAATTGAAACAGGATTTGTCCTCTAGTGGCCCCCATTGACTTACGGATACCAATTTCTCTCGTTCGTTCTGTCACTGAAACAAGCATAATATTCATGACACCAATTCCGCCGACAAGAAGCGAAATGCCAGCGATGCCACCAATAATGATCGTCATGACACGGGTAATCGTTGAATCTGTTTCCATAAATTCGCTCATATCATAGCTTTTGTAGGCATCAACTGTGCTGTGGTTTTCATTTAAAATCGCAGCTGCATCCACTACAGCCAATTCAACGTCTTCGACTGTTTCCGCCTTAATATGGATGGAGTCAAATCCATCACGGAAGAAAATTTGTTTCCACGTTTCATAGGGAAGCAACAATTGTTCCCTTTCATAGTTAATAATGCTGTCAGACGGCGCTAATACGCCGACAATTTCAATCGGATAAGCGCCAACTTTTACCGTTTGCCCGACAGCAGACTCGTAAGGAAACAGTTGTTCAGCCAGCACGGATGTAATGACGGCTTTCCTCGTTCCCGTTAAATAGTCGACTGGATGAAGCAAATTCCCTTCTAAAGCTTCATAATCGTAAAGATCCATATAGTGCATGTTGATTCCGTTAACTTCCGTTTCAACCTTTTCATCACCCGCCAAAATCGTCGTGTGTTCGGCACTAGAAGCGACGACCGATTGAACGGAAGGCAACGCTTGAATGTCTGTTACGTCTTGTTCCGAGTACTGCCAGAAGGCGTAAATGTTCGGATTTTCCTGTTCATCGAATTCCGATGGCTCGAAATAAATCTCACGAATGTTCTCTACGCCTACGATTTGTGCTTTTAATTTTTGTTCAGCACCTTGCCCAATTGCTACCACCATGATGACGGCAGCAACACCGATAATAATGCCAAGCGTTGTTAATAGCGCCCGCAATTTTTGGGCAGCAATCGAATGAAACGCCATTTTGATGTTTTCAATGATGTTCACAGGCCTCGTTCCTTTCCGGAAAACAAGCAGCTTATCAGGATGCTGTTGCCTCCTGGATTTTGCCATCCTTTACAAAAACAGTCCGGTCTGTTTTTTCCGCAATTTCCGTTTCGTGCGTAATAATCGAAATGGTTACCCCTTCTTCATTTAAACCACGGAGCAATTCCATAATCGACTCGCTCGTTTTCGAATCGAGAGCGCCAGTTGGCTCGTCCGCCAAAATAATCGACGGATTGTTGACTAGCGCCCTGGCGATGGCGACTCGTTGTTTTTGACCGCCTGAAAGGGAAGCAGGCTTGTATGTAGCACGGTCGCCGAGGCCCACTTTTTTCAATGCCTCATATGCCCGCTCTTTTCGCTCACTTTTTTTGATGCCGGCATATACCATCGGCAGTTCGACGTTTTTCCATGCCGAAAGCCGTGGCAATAAATGAAATTGCTGGAACACAAACCCGATTTTTTCGTTGCGGATCTTGGCAAGTTCTTTTTCGCTTAGTGTGCCGATCATCTGGCCATCAAGCAAATATTCGCCTGTTGTCGGTTTGTCAAGACAGCCAATGATATTCATTAGCGTCGATTTTCCAGAACCAGATGGGCCCATGATTGACATAAAACTTTCTTGTTCAATCGTTAAATCGATGGGAGCTAGCACTTGCGACCAAGCTTGCCCAACGCGGAACGATTTAGTCACCTGTTTGAGCACAATCATACCTCATCGTCCTCTTCAATAATCTCGCCGCCTTCAATCACTTCGCCTTCTTCTCCGTCAATTGGCGCTTCTAACGGTTCTTCCCCTTCTTCAAACTGTTCATCGACCCCGTCAAGCCCTTCTTCAAAGTCGCCATCTTCGTAAACGGCTGGCGTGACCGTCATGCCATCCTGCACTTCTCCCATGTAATCGAGAATGACCTCATCAGCTTCTGTCACGCCCTCTATAATCTCGATCGAATATTCAGTTGCAATTCCAATTTCAACGTCCCTACGTACAGCGATACCATCTTCATAAACATAAACAAATGAGGAAAACTCATCATATTGGATCGCTTCCATAGGCAAAGCAAGCCCTTCGTGTTCCATCGTTATAATTTCAGCATAAACTTGGTAACCTGGTCGGAGCTTGTCCGTATCGCCTTCGGTTATTTTAATTGTAACTGGGTATTGAGAGCTCGACGATTCTCCGTAAAATTCATCGCTTTCAGTTGGGAAATAAGAGACATCGACTACTTCCCCTTCCCAAAAACCATCTTCTACAGTATCAGATGTAATCATAACAGGATGGCCAGGCTCCACTTCGAGGGATTGCTGCTCGGAAATGTTGCCTGTAATCGTAAATTGGCTCGTGTCGGCCACTTCAAGCAACGCATTTGTCGCACTTTCACCGAGGCCTTCATTGCTTTCCTCTGCCGTGTCGTTTCTCTTAATGACCGTTCCTGCAATTTTGCTTTTCACGGTCAATTGTGCTTTTTGCTCTTTAATGCTTTCTAATTGGTTTTTTAGCCGCGTCAATTCAAACGCTTCTTCTTTTTTCTGTGCGGCAAGCTCAGCCAACTCAGCGTCAAGCTCAGCAACGGTCACGACCGGTTCAATTTCCGTTTTTTCACCTGTCTCCTCGTCCGTCTCATAGGTCGGTTTGACATCAGGCCCATTTTTACGCTTCTTCACATCCTCTTCTTGCTTTGAAAGTTCCGCAATCACCCCATTGGCTTTTTCAATTTGCAGTTCAACGTCCTGTTGCTCAAAATCAAGCTCAGATGTTTCATATTGGACGAGCGGCGTCCCTTCTTCGACTTCATCGCCGACATCGACTAATATTTCGAACCCGCTATGTTCAGCCAGTTCTGTCACTAACTGGCGATCGACTAACTCTAACTTCCCCGGAACCATTACCTTGGAGTCCATTACTTCATTCATCGGTGTAACCAAATCGACCGTGTATCCTGCCTCTCCGCCACCTGTTTCACGGGCTTTAGATAGTCCAAAATAAGTAAATGTGGCAATAGATACAACAACCACTCCACCAATGATTGCTTTTTTCATACTCAACGCAAAAGCCCCCCTAATAAATTGACAATTAACACCAATGCAAATATGCCCGCCCCAATCGCAATTGCTGGGAATTTTTTGAAGTTGGCTGTCTTAATGAGCCCCAGCGAAATAAAAGCAACAAACGCAAGCGTAGAGATTTCCAAGCTTTGTAACAGAGAATAGAATGGGTGTGTTTCATTGACAAACACAGATGGCGCCGTATAAATATAGCCGTACGTTCCGTTTGCCGCATTGACAATCATCAAATACAGAAAGCCAATGGCGCTTACGAGTGTGGCAAAAACAGTCATTGAATAAATTGCCTTATAGGGCGTCTGGTTGTTTTGCATTTTCGAAATCGCAAACAAGATAAGCGCAAGCAGAGGCGGTCCGGCAGCATAAGCAACCAGCATAATCATTCCAATTATAATTCCTGAAACGAGGCCATCTATGTTAAAGCTAGCAAACAGCGGCGCCTCTTCTTCATACATAGCATCCTCCATGTAGATTCCTTCTTCCATCATCATCCCATCCATGTCGCCGTCATAGGCAACCGCATCTAAGTCGATTAGCCCTCCTTGTCCAGTAAAAACGGGAAAAAGCAAGCCAAGTAAGACGAGGCATAGGATGATAAACATTGGAAAGCCGACGGACGGTTCCACTTTCATGCGCACAAACTGTTTACTTGGGTTAAAAAGAAAGGCGAAAATATTAGGCTTTTTTGAAAAAGCGAACTCTTCGGGCTGGTGTGCCTCCTTGAATTGTTCCATCTCTCGTTCTCCTTCGATAACTAGAAATTCGGTACATCTTCTATTTTTCTATTATACTGCTAAATACTAGAAAAACCAGGCACTTTATAAAAACTTTAGAATTTTTTGTTGGATAATCTCGTCGTTCTCAAGAACACGTTAGTCGAACGCAGTTGTTTGAAAACAAACCGCACGGTCAGAAGGCGCGCAGCTTTCTTTAGCCGCGCGCCCCTCGTATTCATTAGGATGATTCGCCAAGAATCGCCAACACGATCTCATCTTCAATGTGTCGAATCGTTTGGCTTTCGCCAATGAAATTATTCACCATAATCGTAAACAAATAGCTATCGCCGTCATTTGTCCTTGCATAGCCAGTTAAGCTTGATACCCCTGTAAGGGAGCCCGTTTTCGCTCTCACTTCCCCTTCTATCCCGCCTAAACGATTCCGCAACGTTCCGCCAACAAGCCGTTCTTTTTCTCCAGCCACTGGTAGACCATTGTAAAAATCAGTAAACCAATGCTGCTGCTGAGCGTGATAGAGCACGCTCGTTAAATCATTTGCTGCAACGAGCGTCTTATGGGACATGCCCGAGCCATCACGCAGTAATAAAGGACCGCTTGCCCCAAGCTGCTCGGTGCTTTCTGCGACAAGAGGCAATCCCGCATCCCAGCTCCCTTCTCCTTCTTTTACATAACCAATTTCTTTTACAAGCACTTCTCCATGTCCATTGTTGCTAAGCTTTAAAAACGGTACAAGCAGTTCATGCAAAGGCATCGACTCTCGTTCAGCTTGTTTCACTGCTTTTTTAGGCACGTACCCTATTGTCTCGTCCGCCTTTTTTATGTCAATCCCCGCATTGTTAAGAGCCTGCTTAAATACAGCAGTTGTATATTGAGCCGGCTCCCATACAGCTACCCAACTTCTTGTTGCGCTTGCCCCAATGGGCACATTGCCGGTGATGCGGATGTCCGCTTTGCCATGTTCTCTTTCTATTTTTAATGATTTCTGTTCTTCAGCTGCTACTGTCACTGCCTCATTTATAATCGGCACTGCTTTAACGTCAGGCTGCGTCGTGACAATTGGTTTTTGGCCTGCTTTTTTTCCCGGGGTCACTTCAACCAAGATGGTTCCTGCATCATAGTCGTCTGTCGGAGAAAGAGTCAATGCTGACACTTGCGCCCCTGTATAAAACGATTCATCTGACCAATTCAAATCTTGGGATAACCGTACGTCGTCATAGCGTGATTCATCGGCAATTATATCGCCATTTATTTTTTTGATGCCTTTGTTGCGCACCTCCTGTGCAAGCTCATTTAATTCTGCTTCCATGAGTGTAGGGTCGCCACCCCCTTTTATGTATACATTTCCATGGAGGACGCGTTTGCTTATTTTGCCGTCTGTAAACACGGTCGTTTTGAACGTATGGTCAGAGCCTAGCTCCGTTAAAGCAGCAACGGCAGTTAACACTTTCATCGAAGAGGCTGGATGGAGCAGCATGTTCCCATTGTGTTCAAACAACAGTTCATTGGTAGCGCCGTCCCGGACACTCACGGCAACAGATGCGCCAGCCAAACGTTCATGTTCCAATAGCGCAGCAATTTCATCTGCAAAATGTGGCGTTTTTTCTTTTGCCTGGAATGAGGTTGTAAGAGGAAATACAAGCAAGACTACCACAATCGCCAACAATGCTAAACGCCCATTCTTTTTCACTCGTTTCCCCTCCTATTAAGATGCTACGTTCAGTTTATTCCACTTTCTTTAAAATAAACCTAAAAAAGAAGCTGCCCTCTATAAAAAGAACAACTTCTACATGCCAATCATTATTTTTGTAAATCGAGCCAAGCAACTTCGTCAGCAGTTAATGCCAATGCTGCCCCTTTTGCACAAGACTGCATTTCTTGCTGATTTTGCGGTCCAATGATCGCAGCAGTAGGAAAAGGTTGGTTTAAGACATAGGCTAAAGCGACCTCAATTGTCGTTGCCCCTTTTTGTTTTCCTAACGCTTCTGCCCGGTCATAGCGCTGCCAATTGTCGTCATTGTAAAACACACGAACCAAATCTTCATTGCTTCGGTCATCCCGAGAAAAGCGGCCAGTAAAAAATCCACGTGCTTGGGAAGACCACGAGAACACAGGCAGCTTCGTTTCCACGTGCCATTCAATCGCTGTTTGGTCAAGGCTAATGCAGCCAGGCCAGTAAGGCTGTTGGGCTTTGGCAAGACTTAAATTGGGGCTGGAGAAAGAAAAACCAACAAGCCCATGTTTTTCGGCATATTCGTTCGCTTCGGCCAGCCTTGTTAACGACCAATTTGAACCACCAAACGCGCCTATCCGCCCTGCTTCTTTATGTTCATTAAGCCATTCTAAAATGGCGCCGACTGGCACTGTTGGATCATCGCGGTGAAGGGCATACAATTCAACTGCATCTGTTTGCAAACGGTCTAAGCTAATTTTTAATTGTTCGGCAATGTCGTGTTTATTAATCGTATGGCCCTTTTCATTCGGGTGGCCCCCTTTGGTTAACACATTCATTCGCGACCGGTTGCCAGCGTCAAGCCAGTTCCCAATAGCAACCTCACTTTTGCCGCCATTGTAAATAAATGCTGTATCAATTGTATTGCCACCGATCGAAACATACTGCTCAAGAATGTTGTTAACGGCCTCTTGATGATCTGGAGAAAAATAGTCACTGCCCATTATGAGGGCGGATACTGGCTTTGTTATGCCTTCGAAAGGGATTGCTTTCATTGTCACCGCTCCACTTCTATTCGTTTTCGTTCAAGTTGTGACTTCAAGCATGCGTCTAGCACTTTCATGTTTAACACAGCATCTTCTGCTGAAAAAGGCAACGGCTTTTCGTTGCGGACCGTTGCGGCAAACGCATCTGCCTGCAACGCATAGTGATCCACTGCATTGCCGCAAAAATGAGTGTGGCCATCGTTCGTATACAAATCATATCCATTTGCTTCATTAGTAAAAGCGGTTGGGATAGTAATCCGTCCTTTTGTACCAATAATTTCGGCTTCATCACGAAATGCGGCCCACATTCCACAATCAAATGTCAGGTAGCGGCCATTCGAAAATTCAACTAACCCTGCTGCTACCATATCGACTTGGTCATGGGAATCAGGCATAAAACTATGCATCGTCACTGCTTCGGGTTCCTCGCCAAAGACCAACCGCGCTAATGAAAGTGGATAGACACCGACGTCATAAAGGCCGCCGCCGCCATATGCTCGTTTCATACGGAAATTATCGAAAGCGCTTGCATTATTGAACGTAAATACAGCACGAATCCCGCGAATTTCGCCAATGTCGCCATTATCGATATGGGCTAATATGTCTTTGTACCGTGCTTGGTAACGGTACATAAAAGCTTCAGCGAGGACTACACGATGCTGCTCGCATGCCCCTTTCATTTCCTCGGCTTCCTCTGCATGTAAAGCAATCGGCTTTTCGCACAGGACATGCTTTCCGGCTTCGGCAGTTTTTATAACCCACTCCTTATGCAAGTGGTTTGGCAACGGAATGTAAACGGCTTCAATTTCCTCATCTGCCAATAGCTCCTCATAAGAACCATACGCTGTTTTAATGTCATGCTCAGCTGCAAATGCCTGGGCTTTTTCAAGTGAACGGCTCGCTATTGCTACCACTTCACCGCTTGCGGATGCAGCGATTCCAGGGATAATTGCTCGTTTTGCAATTGAAGCTGTCCCTAAAATGCCCCATTTCAAAGCTTCTGTATGCAAACTGCCATTCCTCCATTTCGTACAAATCTAAAAATTCTCCACTAGCTTAGCATAAATTCATAAGCATTTGCGCCTTTCAAAGCAATGTAACCAAATTGAAATAAACGTTCCAGCCACGGCTTGACCTAGCTGGAACGTTTATGCAGCCTTTATTTTCTCGCTTCTTTGCCAATCTCGTCGACAAAGACAGAGAGCGGTTGCGAAGAAGAGGCTTGCTCCCCATACTTACGGACATTTACCGCTTCAGCTGCCACTTCCTTGTCGCCAAGAACGAGCATATAAGGGATCTTTTGGATTTGCGCTTCACGGATTTTATAGCCAAGCTTTTCGTCACGGTCGTCGATCTCGACACGGACACCTGCTTGTTGCAGTTGTTCAATGACACGTTTGGCGTAATCCAGGTGGACTTCATTCGATACAGGAATCACTTGTACTTGGACAGGCGCAAGCCATGTTGGCAGCGCACCTTTGTATTCTTCTAACAAGAAAGCAACAAATCGCTCCATTGTTGAGACAACCCCGCGGTGAACGACAACCGGGCGGTGCAGCTTTCCGTCTTCGCCGACATAGGTTAAATCAAAGCGTTCAGGAAGGAGAAAATCAAGCTGAACAGTCGAAAGCGTCTCTTCTTTGCCAAGGGCCGTTTTTACTTGCACATCCAATTTAGGCCCGTAAAAAGCGGCTTCACCAATCGCTTCATAATATGGCAACCCTAATGTATCCATTGCTTCTTTTAACATCGCTTGCGCTTTGTTCCACATGTCATCGTCATCAAAATATTTTTCCTTGTCTTCTGGATCACGGTACGATAGTCGAAACTTATAGTCGTTTAAGCCAAAATCCTTGTACACTTCTTGAATAAGACGTACAACGCGAACGAATTCCTCTTTAATTTGATCAGGGCGGCAAAAAATGTGGGCATCGTTTAACGTCATTCCACGAACGCGCTGAAGTCCAGAAACAGCGCCTGACATTTCGTAACGGTGCATCATGCCCAGTTCAGCAATTCGCAGCGGCAATTGCCGGTAACTGCGCATGTCTTGCTTGTAAACCATCATATGATGGGGGCAGTTCATCGGCCGCAACACTAGCGTTTCATTGTCCATTTCCATCGGTGGGAACATGTCGTCTTGGTAATGGTCCCAGTGCCCAGACGTTTTATAGAGCTCAGAGGAACCAAGGATCGGCGTATAAACATGCTGGTAGCCAAGGCGCTCCTCTTTATCAACAATGTAACGCTCAATGATACGGCGAATCGTCGCTCCTTTTGGCAACCATAAAGGCAACCCTTGTCCTACTTTAGGTGAAAGCGCAAAGATACCAAGTTCCTTGCCAAGCTTGCGGTGATCTCGTTCTTTTGCTTCTTCGAGCAAGCGCAAATGTTCGTTTAGGTCGTCTTTGTTAAAGAATGCCGTTCCATAAATACGCTGCAACATTTTGTTTTTCGCGTCGCCGCGCCAGTAAGCTCCTGCAGTGGACAGTAACTTAAACTCTTTGATTTTATTCGTTGATGGCACATGGACGCCACGACACAAATCAAAAAATTCGCCTTGTTTGTAAATCGTGACTGTTTCTTCCTCTGGAATGGCTTCGATCAACTCTAGTTTATAAGGGTCATTTATTTCTTTAAAGCGGGCAATCGCTTCCTCACGGCTCACTTCTTCGCGTAGGATCTCTAAATTTTCGCCAATGATTTTTTTCATTTCTTTTTCGATCCGCGGCAAATCTTCTGCCGTAATCGATTCGTCGGCATCGATGTCATAGTAAAAGCCGTCCTCAATCACGGGCCCGACACCTAACTTAACACCTGGAAACAATCGCTTGACTGCTTGGGCAAGCACATGGGCTGTACTGTGCCTCATGATGTCTAATCCTTCGTCTGATCCTGCGACGACAATTTCAATGTTCCCATCTTCAGGAAGTGGCGTTTTCAAATCATACAATGTCCCGTTTAGTTTTCCAGCCAATGCTTTTTTCTTTAATCCTGGGCTAATAGAAGCAGCAATCGCTTCAGTCGTCGTTCCAATTGGAAATGATTTTACCGTTCCATCAGGAAACGTAAACATTCGTTTGTCCGTCATACTTCATCTTCCTTTCGCATTAAAATAAAAAACACTCGCCCCTTAATCGAAGGGACGAGTGTGGTTTCGTGGTTCCACCCTACTTACATGCTCTACATACAGATAACGGCTGCGGGCCGGCGCTGGATACTGTCATTCCCCAGGGCAGTTCAAAGGTGGTCACAATCGAGTCGCGTTTAGGGGTCCCAGCCTATGCCCCATTCTCTAAAAAACGCCTTACTTGAATGCGGTGTCCTTATCATCACTTTTCATACAGCCATTATACAAAAAACAAAGCTAAAAATGCAAGCTTGTTCGTTGTAATCGTTCAATGGCGTTCTTGCAAAGGGAAAATCGTCAGCCGTTCTTGGAAGATCGCTTGAATCGTTAAAATGACCCCATGGTCTGGTTCATCTGTAAATACATGGACATGCCCTGGAGCCATGCTAACGAGCGGGCTAATGACCATTTCAGAAAAATCAAGGCCTGTTTCAAATACAAGTTCTTGCTTTAAATAATAAGCCATTTCTTCAGCAGTCAACTCCCGGAAATGTTCATCATAAAACGTAAACATGTCCTTGTGAACGAGGTAAACCATTGGCAACCGTGCAGGTGTGATACGGATATAATGGCGCAAATTTTCAACCATTGCCTGGTAATCTTGTTCCATTAAATATTCGTCAATCGCAAGCTCGATACAATCAATTAACATTTCTCCATATTCTTTTAGCCGGAATGTCAGAAATGGTTCGTAATAAAATGTCGTATCCGGGTTGAGGTGTGAGGCGAAGGCGTCATATAGAAATGCACGTCTATCAAAATGCGGCTTAACAGATGGGATATCATTCCGATCCCCTTGAAGAATCGCTTGGGCAATGGCGACAATTTGCTGCTTTTCCTCTTCGTCGGTAAAGTAAAAAAGGTTTTCAGCAATGTCCATTAACCATTCATCTTCCTTTGTTTCTATGACATATTCCGCAAAGATCGAGGCCAAAAAAGGATGGAACGACTCATAAAAATCGACGTCTTTGTTTTCATAACGGACGGTGATCGTCGCTTCACTGTTTTTTTCCACTGCCCCGCCAAAACCATATGGCTTATAGGTTGCCATATAGCCCCTCAATTCATCAAACAGGCGCGAGCAGTTGCCGCGCTCTTCAAAATGAATGGCAATCACGCATGACTCCCCCTAACATATCAAAACCTTACCTAAAGCTCACTAGAAGCCAGACAGGCTTATTATCAATTTATGTTGGTGGCACAAAAACATGCTAATTGCATACAAAAAAGCTCCGGAGTCGCTCCGGAGCAATCGGGTCAATTTTGCATGATAAAGTCTTTCTCAACGTTTTCGTCATTGGAAAACGTTCTTAATATCTCATATTTTGTGTTACGTTGGGCTGGTATTTTTCCAGCTTCGCGAATCAATTTAAGCGTCAAATTTGAATTGACTTTGTGTGTCGTATTTGCAGCAGATACGACATTTTCTTCCATCATGGTGCTACCAAAATCGTTACAGCCAAAATGAAGCGATTTTTTGCCGACTTCAGGGCCCATTGTCACCCAGGAAGATTGGAAATTGGCGATATTATCGAGGAAAATCCTTGAAATCGCTACGTTTTTCAAATAATCTTCTGGCGTTAATTTTTTCAGCCTTCTTAACCCTGTATTTTCCGGTTGTAGCAGCCAGGAAATGAAGGCCGTAAAACATTCTGTTTCGTCTTGGGCATCACGAACGCGTTGCAAATGCAAGGCTCGTTCTTCAAACGATTCACCGAAGCCAATGACCATTGTGGCCGTACCAAACATGCCAACTTTCTTCGCTGCCTTCATCGCATCAAGCCACTGATCGGCTGTCACTTTTAAACGGCTGACGCGCATCCGTGTCTCTTCCGTCAAAATTTCAGCGCCTCCGCCAGGCATACTGTCAAGCCCCGCTTTGTGGAGTTCCCGAAGCACGTCTTCAATCGACATGTCCATCACTTCAGCGATTTTCCAGATTTCCGCAGGGGAAAAGGAATGCATCCAAATATCTGGAAAACGTTCTTTAATGCCTTTTAGCAAGTTTGTATAGTAATCAAGCTTTAAGTTAGGGTTGGTTCCGCCCTGCATTAATATTTCTGTCCCGCCAACGTCTTGTGTTTCCTTGATTTTTTGAAAAATGACTTCATCATCAAGAACGTAGCCGTCTTTATGGTTAGGCGGTCGGTAAAAGGCACAAAACGAACAATATGTATCGCAAAAGTTCGTGTAGTTCACATTGCGACCGATCACAAATGTCGTTATTGGCTCAGGGTGCCATTTTTTCATAATCGTATCAGCTGCTTTGCCAAGTTTATCGAGATCGTCGCTCTCGTAAAGCTTAACGGCATCGGCCATCGAAATGCGCTCGCCGTTTACTGCCCGTTCTAATATGGCATCTATGCTCATTGTTGTACCCCCAAGCACAAGTAATCTAGTATTCTCTATACATCGTACCATAGTTATCCTTAAACATCCAATGACCAAGCATTGCTCTAAAACCTTACATACGTCGCTCGTGAACCCCTATACTTTCCGCAATTCCACTCGCTTGCCAAGCAGCTTCTACCCGCCTGAGCGCTGTTGTCGAAAAATCGACAATATAAAAATCGGCGCTACATACTGCGCCGATTTTGTCCGCCCACTTCTACGAATGTGGTAAAATGTTTGATCCTTTCCATAATCCGTTTTGCTTTTAGCCGTTCGATCCCGCCTTTTTCCGAATAGGCAAGCTGCTCTTCTAACTCATCGTAATCGTAATTCGAAGTAAACAACGTTGGCAGTTTCTCAGCCATTCTGTATTGAAGAATGGGACCTAAAACTTCGTCACGGGTCCAAGCAGTTGTTGTTTCTGCTCCAATGTCATCTAGCATCAGAACAGGGGCTTTTCGGACAGCTTCCAGCTTTTCTTGAAAGGACCCATCGCCAATGGCTTGCTTCATTTCCCTAAAAAAGTCAGGTGTATAAATCAAATAGGATTGGATGTTTTTTGTTTTTAATTCATTTGCGATAGCTCCTAATAAATAGGTCTTTCCTACGCCAAATTTCCCGTATAAGTATAGACCCTTTCCCTTTTCTCCTGGATTGGCTGATAAAGCAAATTCGAGCCCTTCACTTAGCGCATCTGCCCGTTCCTCATTTTGTTCCATATCGTCAAATGTTGCTTTAAGGATATCTTTAGGAATATAAAGCGACTGGATTAGCTGTAGTTTGGCTTGCTCAGCCTCTTGCTCCCGTTTTAGTTGGCATCGGCTATAAGAAATCTCAATGCTGCCTCTCTCTGTATAAAGCGCCGGTTGAAACCCTTTTATCATATTCGGACAATGGTCTAACCCAGGGCAAGTTTGGCAGTTCCCCCGTTCCTTTTTAAACTCGTATAGTTTGCTAAGGGCACGGTCGATCATCGAGCGGGTTACATCAGGATGGTCTTGCAAAAAGGCTTGTACAATCGCGCTATCTAGCAGCTCCTGCCTTTGGCGCTCAATCCGTTTTTGCAGGCGCCCATCCTGGTCAAAAGCTTTCAGCGCCTGTTCTATTGATTCCATTCGCCCTCATCCTTTTTTTCCCTTAGTCGTTTTCGTTCCTCCATTAATGCAGCAATCCGTTTTTTTGACTCTGTTTGACTTGCGCTTGTTTTGGATTCAGTTGCTTCCGCCACACCGCTAGCTTGTTTGCTTTCTTGACTATTTCCCTTTTCTTGCTCAGCCATTAGCCACTTTGGTAGTTTGTCTTGGCGTGCGTTTCGCTTATACGTTTGCCGCAGCGATGCATTGGCCTGTTTTTGTTTGTCTTCCTTCACAAGCCCCATAGCGCCTGGCACCGTTTTTACTTTTTTTCGCTTCCAATGGCCAGCAATTTTTAACATAAAGCCGCGGGAAAGTTTCATATCGTGTTGGAATAGGACGTAATCAATCAGCACGTTCGCCACACCTGGATGCAATTTATAGTCAACGATGAGTTCTTCAATCAAGCGGGCGTCGGCTGGAGAAACCGCTGCTCCTTCTTGGCGCATTTCCAAGAGTGTCATTGGCGGTGTCTGCTCGTAAAATTGGATCGACCGTTCTTCTTCCGTTTGCGGCTCTTTCGTCATCGTTCGCGCTGTCTGCGGCTGTGTTTTTAAGCCAAGCGCAGGCGGTTTTGTGCCATTTTCAAGACGATACCACTCTTTGATCGTTTTACGTAAGTCGTCTTCATCCAACATGTCGCCTCGAGATGCTTGCTCAACTAAATTAGCCATTGTTAACGGCTCAACTTGGTAAACAAAGGCGAGTTTTTTGATCAAGTCGATCAATCGATCAGTCAACACTTCCGGCGGGACAATAAAGCTAGACAACGCTTGCTTCATTAATTCAACGTCAAAATCATCAAAGCGAATGCCATCGCTGTCCTTGCCGATCAGCGCCTCTCCATTTGCCCCTTTCAATGCACCATCTTGTTCGTTCATTAACGCTGGCTGCATTTCTGAATGAGTTAAAGAGGCAAACACATTGGAAAAGGATTCGGTCACTTCTTCAAACTCGCTACTGTCCAGCACGGGCAGAGCAAAGCGTTCCCTTACTGCCCGGTATCCTTGTTTGCCTAGCCTGTTATACAAAAAAACGCTAAGAACATCATCTCGGAAAAAACGGTGCGGTTTCATTGGCGGCTGTAATTCATACATAAAAAAGCGGACGTCATCTGTTTTTTTTCGGTATGTCCTGAGCAAATCTATTGCTTCTAACTTTTTCCGCGCTTCGAGCAGCTTAGGCAAACTCAAGTCAAGGAGGACGCTAAGTTGATGGTGAGTATGGATATCGCCTTGGTACTTCCCTGACGGAAGCTGCGATCTCAAACTATTGTATAGGCCAACAGCTTCAGTGCCAATCAAAGGCTGGTACAAAAGGGTAAGCACATGGTTATCCATGTCTGTGATAACATCGGCCAGCCGCACTGTGTACTGGTCTACAGGAAGAACTTCTTTCCAATGCCAAGGCATGGCCCTTACCCCTTTCGCTAAAAAAGAGCTTAAAACGCTCCATGCGTTTATAGCTCCTTTTAATTTTTATTCATTAACTCTGTCAATTCTTTTATAAATACATTGATGTCTTTAAACTGTCTGTAAACAGAAGCAAAACGAACGTAAGCCACATCGTCAATTTTCGCTAGCCGTTCCATGACGAGTTCGCCCACATCCTGACTCCGTACTTCTTGTTTCCCTTCATTGCGAAGCGTGCGCTCTACGTCCAATACCATTTTTTCAAGCGTTTCAAGGGGAACGGGGCGTTTCTCACAGGCACGCACAAGACCGCGCAGCATTTTATCACTGCTAAATTCCTCACGCATACCGTCTTTTTTAATGATGAGAAGAGGTCGTTCTTCCACTGTCTCATAGGTGGTAAAACGTTGCAAACATTTTTCGCACTCCCGCCTCCGTTTGATCGAGCGGCTTTCATCACTTGGCCTGGAATCGAGCACTCTTGTGCCGTTATGCTGACATTTGGGACAGCGCATTGCAATCATCTCCATCTGTGCCCAAAGGACGTGAATACCAAAATGAGATTGGTTTCTTCTATCATATAAAAAAAGGGCGCCTGTGGCAAGCCTCTTACAGCAGCTCTTGGCCTAGCGCTGAACCGACGTACGTTAATTCCTGGTCAAGTTTCTGGTAAAGAGCTAAAATGAATTTCCGGCTGTAGCCAAAATCGCTTGGAAGCACGGTTTCCGTTGCACAAGAAAAATCAACCGCGGTCCGATACGGTTTTACTGTAATAATGGATGCGACTAACAGTAGTTTTTTCCCTGATTTCGTTTGTGCCACAATTTCCCCTCTGTCATCTTCGCTCCGCTTTATCGTCAATCCTTGTTGTGTCAGCACTTGTTCAATTGTACGCATAGCCTTGTCTTTCGTTGTTTTATAGTAACGTGTTTGCAACTCTTTCACTGGGTGCTCTTCCCCGGTTTCAGTGCGTGTGCTGAAAATACGGTTCATTGTTTCACGAAAACCCATCCTGCTCTCTCCCCCTGTGTAAACGTTGCCTTTATCATACCATAAATCACGAAAGCGCATCCATTTATAGCAAAAAGAAACCGCCAAGCAGTATGCTCGGCGGTTCCCCTAATTTATTTAACAGCACTGTGGCTTAATCGTTTTTCTGGCTTAACCGGTCCCATTCCTCGTGGCAATTCCAGCACTTCGCTTGTTGTTGCATTCAACTCTCTTGCAATAAACTCAGCAGCAACGTTTGGATCTATAACTGGACCACATGTATAAACGTCTATGCTCGCATAGCCATGTTCTGGGAAACTGTGAATCGTTAAATGCGACTCAGAAATGATCACGACTCCGCTCACCCCTTGTGGGGCAAACTTATGAAACGCTACTTCCCTCACTTCTGCTCCAGCTCTTAAAGCTGCATTTACAAATACTTGTTCGATAAATTCCATGTTGTTTAGCTTGTTTGTGTCACAACCCCAAAGCTCAGAAATGACATGACGTCCCATTGTATCCATATGAACTTCCCCCTTTTCGGTAATTCGCCATGCAGCAAAAGCATGCATGTAGGATCGTCTTCGTACAGGGGGGAAAGTTAGTCCTAAGAGGTCCTAACCCATGCTGCAAGAAAAACGAATCCCGTTTTTAAACGAACTCACGGGATTCAGTATACTTGGTTTACACCGCGATTGCAACTGGATTTCTAAACAATTTTACAGCATGCTTACGATGCAGAATGGATTTCTTCTTTTGTCGACATCTGGGCTGCGACATGATTCATTAAATCAACTACTCTGCATGAATAGCCCCATTCATTGTCATACCAAGCAAGGACTTTTGCTTGACGATTGTTTAAAACTGCCGTTGATTGACCGTCCACAACCGCCGATTGTTCCTCACCATTAAAGTCGATTGAAACAAGAGGTTCATCTGTAATTCCTAAGATCCCTTTAAGTGTTCCTTGTGAAGCTTCCCAAAAGGCGTTGTTGATGGCTTCTGCAGTGGTTTCTGTTTTTAAATTCACAACTAAATCAACTAACGAAACATTTGGCGTTGGCACGCGAAGCGCCATTCCTGTTAGTTTGCCGTCCAAATTCGGCAACACTTTTGATAGGGCCTTAGCCGCTCCAGTCGATGTCGGGATGATGGACTGTCCACATGCACGGGCGCGCCGCAAATCTTTATGGGGGTTGTCAATGTTTTTCTGGTCATTCGTATACGAATGCACCGTTGTCATCATCCCTGATTCAATCCCAAATTTTTCGTCGAGGACTTTCGCAACTGGGGCTAGGCAATTGGTTGTACATGAGGCATTCGAGAGAATGTGATCTTCTTGTGGATTGTAGTCGCTTTCATTTACACCGACGACAATCGTTGCATCTTCGCCCTTTGCCGGAGCTGTAATAATCACCTTTTTCGCGCCTGCTTGCAAATGAGCACCGGCCGCTTCTTTTGTTTTAAATTTTCCAGTTGCTTCAATGACAATATCAATCCCTAACGCTTCCCAAGGCAAGCGCCGCGGATCCCGTTCAGCGAGCAATTCAATCTTCTTTCCATTTACGAATAACTGCCCATCTTTCGCATAAACGTCGGCCATAAATGGCCCATGAATGGAATCGTATTTGATTAAATGAGCCAATGTGTCTGCGGGGTAAGAAGCATTGATCGCGGTAATGTCCACTTTCCCTTCTAAAAAAGCTTTTCGGAACACCATTCGACCAATTCGTCCAAACCCGTTGATTGCCATTTTCACATTCATAAAGTCCAGCCCCTTCAGGTTATTATGTTATCCTTTTTACCAATATTATATGAAATAGTATAACATAAATAAACCAAAAACGTGAACCAATTTCAATTTAGGCACAAAAAAGACCGCCTATTCAATGGCGGTCTTAAGTTGTCGACTCTGTCGACAACTGTCCAGACTGAAAGAAAGCGTTTGTCAGACGAGGCGCGAAACCGAGTGAAGATGCGAATAGAAAATGGGTTCATGAGCATATGAACGAGGTGAGCAACGACGTATGCGAGCGCTTGTCTTCAGGCTGTGACCGCCTATTCGTGGGCGGTCTTAGCCAACGCATCGTATACTTGTCGGTAGGTGTTTTCCTTCGTTCCATTATTGTCTATGAGCACGTCGGCCTGTGCTTTTTTGGCGGTTAATGGCATTTGCGCAGCAATTCGTTGTTTCGCCTCTGTTTCAGTTAAGCCATCTCGCTCAATTAAACGCCGAAGCTGAGTTGCTTCGTCTACATACACGAGCCAAACTTGGTTGACCATATGAAACAAGTTGCTTTCGTATAACAAGGGGATGTCGAGCACAACTCGAGTGTAGCCCCTTTGTTCGTATAGATCGGCCTGTTTTTTCATCGATTGCCGTACAGCGGGATGAACAATTTCATTCAACTGCTTCCTTTTTTGTTCGTCACCAAAAATGATCGCCCCTAACTGTTTCCGATCTAACGTGCCGTCGTCCTGGAGAACGTGTTCGCCAAATGTCGCGACGATTTGGGCAAGCGCTGGCTCGCCAGGCTCTACGACCTGACGTGCAAGTTTATCTGCATCAACAACCGGAATGCCCTGTTTCTCCAAATAGGTTGCCACAAGCGATTTTCCGCTGGCAATCCCGCCAGTTAAGCCAATTCTCATAAGTACATGTTCCTCCTACAATTTCATCACGCCGATAATGAGCAGCAAGCAGCCTGGAATGAATGCCATTTTTTGCACCCACTTCAACCGTGCTGTCCGGTAGCCAAACGTCATACCTAGTGTGACAAACAAGGCGCTTAAAATAGCCGTACATGTCGCAAGGCCAAGAGGGGAAAGGCCCATTAACGCAGCGCCAATCCCAGCGCCAAAGGCATCAAGTGATAGGGCGAGGCCAAGTAAAAGGGCTTCCTTTCCAGTCACTGTGCCGGAACGGTCGATGTCGGCGCTTTCTGGTTCCCGTAAAATATGGATAACAAACCCGAATAAGCGAATCGTAAAATCCATTTTCGTCTGTTTAACACGCGGCTTCCGCTCTTTTTTCGGCCGATATGCTGCATAAACAGTCCAACAGCCAAGGCCTATTAAAATGATCGCTCCGAGCAATTCAGCCACGTCAGGCGACAACCACATCGATAAGGCAGAACCAACTGACATAGCGATTAAAATAGAGATACCTGAACAAGCTGCAATAAATAAAAGCGATATGAGTGGTATTTTGATACGACGAGTGCCGTAGGCAAACCCGACACCAAAACTATCAAGGCTAACTGCCGCGGCCAACATAACCAATGTTGCCAATAGAAGCCCCTCCTGTCTAATGTTCGTTGCCATTAGTATATGGAGAGGACTTTGTCATTGTTCACGGCCGTGGTTGGCAATTGGGGCAATAGTGAGTTCCGCGCCCGCCAACGACTGTCTTTTCAATCGCTGTGTCGCAATGATGGCACGGTTGTTGTTTACGGCCATAAACGTGGAGCTGTTGTTGGAACATGCCGATTTCCCCTTGGCCGTTTACATACGATTTTATCGAGCTGCCCCCTGCCTCAATCGCTTCTTTAAGCGTTCTTTTAATTTCCTTATGAAGGTTGTGATATTCTTCCTTTGACAGTGATGAAGCCGTCCGTTCAGGATGGATACCTGCATGAAAGAGCGCTTCATCGACATAAATATTGCCGAGCCCCACGACTGTTTTCTGGTCAAGCAATGCTGTTTTAATCGCTCTTGTTGTTTTTGCATAAGCTTGTTCCAGCAATTCGACCGTAAACTGTTCGGAAAAAGGTTCAACGCCTAGCTGGGCAAGAGGCATGGCAACGTGTTCGGCCCCTTTAGCAAACAAATGCATCGTACCGAATTTGCGCACATCCGCATAACGTAATTCAGACCCATCTGTAAACGAAAAGACGACATGCGTATGCTTCGTTTTTTCATCCGTTGGTTGATACAAACCATAGCGCCCTTCCATCCGCAAATGGGAGACAAGTACATAGTCGTTGAGCACAAACAGCAAAAATTTGCCTCTGCGCCCGATGTCTTCGATCGTTTGTCCCTTTAATAGCTGTATAAAACGTTCTACATCATCTGGTTCTTTAATCATTTTCGGCCAGCCGACGTCCACGTCCGCAATGGTCTTGTTCTTAACCAACTGCAAAAGTGTTCGGCGTACCGTTTCTACTTCCGGTAATTCTGGCATTTCTCTTCTCCTTATTTCGCGTCAAACCATGAATTTCCGCTAGAGACATCCACTTGTAAAGGCACATCAAGCTCAAGTGCCTGTTCCATTACTTCTGTGACAAGCTCTTGTAACGGTTCCACATCGTCAGGCGCCACTTCAAAAATGAGTTCGTCATGGACTTGGAGCAACATGTTTGCTTTAAGCCCTGTTTCTTCTAACGCTTCACTCATTTTCACCATCGCCCGTTTAATAATGTCAGCTGCGGTCCCTTGGATGGGTGTGTTCATCGCTGTCCGTTCTGCAAAACTGCGCTGATTGAAATTGCGGCTTTTCAGTTCAGGCAAATAACGCCTTCTCGCAAGCAGTGTTTGGACATACCCCTTCTCCTTTGCTTCTTTCA
This sequence comes from Shouchella rhizosphaerae, assembly GCF_900142675.1. Taxonomy (GTDB): domain Bacteria; phylum Bacillota; class Bacilli; order Bacillales; family Bacillaceae_D; genus Shouchella; species Shouchella rhizosphaerae. Next base: position 214,121 of record NZ_FRBS01000003.1, read on the forward strand.
CCACATTCTCCATATAAGCTTTCACTTGTGGATAACTTGCTAAATAGCGGTCGATAAAGTCTTTCGCTTCTTTTCTCGTAATTCCTAGGCTTTGTGAGAGCCCATAATCGCTTATGCCGTAGACAATCCCAAAATTGACGGCCTTCGCGCTCCTTCTCATCAAATCAGTAACTTCCTCACGTTTTACATGGAAAACATCCATTGCCGTTTTTGTATGGATGTCCATCCCCGTTAAAAACGCTTCCTTCATCCGTTCATCGCCAGAAATATGGGCGAGGACACGGAGCTCAATTTGCGAGTAATCAGCCGCAACTATTTTCCAGCCTTCCTTCGAGGCAACGAATGCTTTGCGGATTTTTCTTCCTTCCTCTAAACGGATAGGGATGTTTTGCAAATTCGGGTCTGTCGACGAAAGGCGTCCTGTTTGCGTTAAAGCTTGGTTAAAACGGGTATGGACTTTCCCTGTTTCCGAATCGATCACTTTAAGCAACCCTTCGATGTATGTTGAATAGAGCTTGCCAAGTTGCCGGTAAAGAAGAAGGTGTTCAATAATTGGATGTGTGCCTGCAAGTTTTTCCAATACATCAGCACTAGTGGAATAGCCTGTTTTTGTTTTTTTCACAGGCGGCAACCCTAGTTTTTCAAACAGGATAACGCCAAGCTGTTTCGGTGAATTAATATTGAATGGTTCTCCAGCTTCTTTATGAATCGCCTTTTCTAGAGTGTTCAAGCGATCCGATAAATCTTTGCCCATTTCCTCAAGTTGTTCTCGGTCGACACGGACACCTTCTTTTTCCATACGGCCAAGTACAACAGACAATGGCATTTCTAACTTCTTGAGCAATTCAAGCTGCTCATTTTGCGCCAGTTCATCTTCCAATGTGCTTTTTAACGTAAACATGGCATTCGCTTTACGGCAAAGATGTTCGGCTAGGGCGGCCTCTTCTGGAAGAGAGCGCTTGGCGCCTTTGCCGTATACAGCTTCATCTTCAGCCACGCCACCTGTCCCTTTACGGGTAGCAATGTCGCTAATTTCGTGGGATGACAGCGATGGATCGAGCAAATAGGAAGCCATTTGCAAGTCAAAATCAACGCCGTTTAATTCAACCCCATGCCAGGCTAAAGCGACGACAGCGCGCTTTGCGTCAAACAGCCATTTCTTTTTTTCTTGCGAACGGGCAAATGCCCTAAACGCGTCTGACTTCACTGCTTTCTCAGTCGGGAAATAAAAGCAGCCCTTCTCGTTCGCCACCGCCATACCGGCAATTTCGGCTTGATGGTAGTTTTCCGCTAACACTTCGACGACTAACGCTGACGGGCTGGAAAAATGTTCAGGCAACGGTTCTTCAACGATATCAAAATCCAGTTCCGTCAATTGCTGTGGTGCACTTTCTTCATCGCCGTTGCCGTCAATGCGGCCAAGCAACGAATGAAAAGACAGCTCTTTAAACGCTTCTTTAACTTGTTTATACTCATATCCGCCATACTCGAACGAATCAAGCGTTTCGGCAAGTGGCACGTCAAGGGCAATTGTGGCGAGTTTTTTGCTTAGGAGGGCTTGGTCTTTATTCTCTTGAAGACGTTCTTTCAGCTTCTTCCCAGAGATCGCATCAATCGAATCAAGCACCGTTTCTACGTCGCGGAATTCGGCAAGCAATTTTAGTGCCGTTTTCTCACCTACGCCGGGAACACCTGGAATGTTATCAGACGAATCGCCCATTAACCCTTTTAAATCAATAATTTGTCTCGGTTCAAGCCCGTAGCGTTCAGCCACTTTTTCACGATTATAGCGATCCACTTCAGAAATGCCTTTTTTCGTCAGCACGACTTCAACACGGTCATCAACCAATTGAAGCAAATCTTTATCACCTGTAATGACAACAACGTCAAAGCCTTCTTTTGCTGCATTCGTTGCCGCCGTGCCGATAATGTCGTCTGCTTCGTATTCGTCTACTTCATAACGCTTAATCGAAAACGCATCGAGCACTTGGTGAATCATTGGAATTTGCCCAGATAGCTCTGATGGCGTTTTCTGCCTCGTGCCTTTATAAGCCGCATAAGTCTGATGGCGGAACGTCGATTTCCCTGCATCAAAGGCGACAAGCATATGGCTCGGTTTTTCGTCTTCGAGAACCTTCAACAACATGGTCGTAAAGCCGTAGACAGCATTTGTATATTCGCCTTTTTCATTATTTAAAAGCGGCAATGCAAAAAATGCACGGTAAGCAATGCTGTTGCCGTCAATAAGCACTAATTTTTTCAAGCAGGAGAGCCCCTTTCTCGATCTATACATGTATTCTTATTGTACCATAGTCACTGGAAAAGAAAAAAGCATATGCGAACGAACGTACGCAGGAAGGCAGGAAGAATGGCTGATGAATCGAGGCTAGTTGCTACAAGAGAAAGCAGTATACGTGTTTAGTCAACCAAAAAGAAGGCAAGAGTTTCACTCTTGCCTTTAAAAAGGGCTGATCGGAAGAGGGATACCGATCTCATTACTGACCGTTCTCCCTTAGTGTAAGCGCGCGCCATTAAGCCTTGATGAACATTGTGTAAAGATTTTGTTAAAGTGTGCTTGGCTGTTTTTTTGGGAACGTCAAGGAAAACTCGGTTCCTTTGCCCTCTTCGCTCTGCACTTCTATTTTTGCATGGTGTGCTTCGGCCAAATGCTTGACGATTGCAAGGCCTAATCCCGTCCCTCCCGAATTGCGGCTTCTCGCCCGGTCAACTCGGTAAAAACGTTCAAAAATGCGCAATGTTTCTTTTGGGTCGATGCCAATTCCTGTATCTTGCACTTTTAGAACAACAGCGTCCTTTTGTTCTTTGAGTGCGACCGTTACATGGCCGCCTGATGGCGTATAGGCGATCGCATTGGAAACTAGGTTCAACACAACTTGCTTCAACCGTTGCCGATCCCCTTCAATCACGGAGCTGCCTTGTTCTTGTATATGCAAGTGCATGCCTTTTTCTTCAGCTTTGCCCCGCACTAGTTCAAACACATCTTCCGTGATGTCTTTCAATGACATATCTTCCAAATCGAGCTTAAACTGGGCATTCTCAATTTTCGACAGCTCCAACAAATCGACGATTAGCATTTGTAGCCTGTCGCTTTCTTTCCATATGATCTCTGTAAACTGTTTCGAAAGCACGGGATCGTTGATCGCCCCATCAAGGAGCGTTTCTGCAAAACCTTTAATCGATGTAACGGGCGTTTTCAACTCATGAGAAACGTTGGCAACAAAGTCTTTGCGAACTTGCTCTAGCTTTTTTTGTTCGGTAATGTCGTGCATGACAAGCGTCACACCTCTGAGCCTGCCCGAATCCGCCATTACCGGCGCGCCGTATACATCATAGACGCGAGTTGAAAAATGCTTCGTCCATTCGATTAGGCTGCGCTGTTTCTTCTCTGTCATATAAACCAATTGCACAAACTGGATAAGAGGTTGGCTCGGAAATACATGGTAGTACGGTTTTGAAAGCCAATCACTGCTATCGACTTCAAACACTTGCTCTGTCGTTTGGTTCAACAGCACCACATCGCCACGAACATTCATAAACAAGAGCGCACTTCCCATATGGTCAATTAGAGCAGCCATTCGGTCTTGCTGTGCCTGGTGGCGTCTCGATAATTGCTCCAAATTATACGCAAGCGCATTAATGGAACGGCCTAACAGCCCAAGTTCTTTATGGTGATCTTCATAAGTCCTAGTCTGATAATCGCCCTCGGCTAGGCGAATAGCCGCTTTTGTCGCTTGGTCAATCGGATGGATAATTTGTTTGGTGATGCGTGTAATTAAAAACAAAATGAAAATGAATGCTCCTAAAAAGCTGACGCCAATAACCGTCCATACCGTCCGATTCATATGGTTCAACGGCTCTACAGACACACCGACGCGGACATAGCCGAACATTTCCCTGCCTTCTTCTAAAGGAAGTGCGTAATAAAGCAATTCTTCACCAATGGTTTCACTAAAGCGCAGTTCCAATTCATCATCGAGGCGAGCACGCTGGATTTCTGGGCGATCAAGATGGTTTTCCATTTCTTTTGGATCAGCCCATGAATCGCCAATGACGTTCCCTTCAGCATCAATGATCGTTAGCCGTGCTTCAATTTCAGTCCCAATTTCTTCTGCAATTTGTTGGGCTTGCGTGCTATTTGGATAGCCATCGCGCATGACTGCCCAAACCGCTAGTGCTGCTTCATTTTTAACACGCTCTGAAACAAAGTCAACATAGCGCTCGTTTGACCAGGAACCAAGCGTTAATCCTAATACTAGGAGAACAAGCGTGATAACGAGCATAATGCTGAAAATAAAACGGTTGCGGAGTTTATTCATTCTTTGCTGGTTCCTCTAGCTTATAGCCAAGGCCACGAATCGTTTTAATATAGACTGGTTTTTTAGAATTAGGCTCAATCTTGTCGCGGAGGTGGCTAATATGCACGTCCACAATTCGTGTATCGCCAACAAATTCATAGTTCCATACAGCGTTCAGAAGCTGATCTCGTGTAAGCACCCGCCCTTTATGGTCTGCCAAATAAACAAGCAGTTCAAATTCTTTTGGCGTTAATGTAAGCAGTTCTTTTTTCACATAAACTTCGTAGTTTTGCGGGTAAATCGTCAAATCGGCAATTTGAATGCTTTTGCCTTTTCCTTGTTCATTCTTCGCTACGGCTCCGCCTGTTTGTTCAATTCGACGAAGGATTGCCCGCACCCGCGCGGTCACTTCCCTTGGGGAGAACGGCTTTGTCATGTAATCGTCAGCCCCAAGTTCTAAGCCAAGAACTTTATCGAACTCATCATCTTTGGCGGTAAGCATGAGAATCGGCACAAAAATTTGTTCTTGTCTTAGCTGCCGACATACATCCATGCCGTCCATGCCAGGGAGCATGAGGTCCAGGATAATGAGGTCAAAATCTGCTTCTTTTGCTCGGTCAAAACCTGCTTGGCCATCCAATTTGGTTTCGACTTCAAAGCCCGCTTGCTCTAAATTGTATTTCAAGAGCGTCGAGATGGACGGTTCGTCATCAACTACGAGTATCCGCTTTGCCATAGGTGCTTCCTACACTCCTAACTTTTTGATTTGAACGGTCTCTCTCTTTATAATGCTAGTATAGCAAACTTTTTACTCATATCCCTCTTCATCAGGCAAAATAATCCGATAGGGCACTGGGGAATTTAATACAGTAGACGTATTAATCGTTCCATACGGAATAAGGCGGTCAATTAATTTCCTCATGCTGCCTACATCTGATACAGCCGCTTTAATAAAGTAGCTCACTTCACCTGTTACCCGGTGGCATTCAATAATGTCATGCTCCTGTCGCACCATTTCTTCAAATTCCGCAACAGGCACTTTTAAACCACTGACTTGGATCAGCAACAGTATATCTTTGCCAATTTTTTTCAGTGAGACGCGTGTGGTGAAATGTTCAATAATGCCTTTCTCTTGAAGCCGCAGCAGCCTTTCCGACATACTAGGACGGCTTAGCGCCAATTCTTTTGATAATTCACTGATTGTCATTCGCGCATTCTCCTGCAACAATTTCAGAATATCGCGATCCATTTTATCCATTTCAGTCACCTTTTTCAAATTGAATCAAAATGAATAGTAAACACTTCATTCATTAAACCATAAATCACAACATCCTTCTAGTTGATAAGCAAAACTCTTTAAATGTCTTCTTCAATAATAGCCCGATTGAAGATGAGGGGATGGCAACGATGCAAGACGTGAAAAAGAGCAGCCCACATAAATAAGCATGCTCGAGAACCACTTTTATGAGTGTTGGGTAACATGGCGTGGCTATAGCCTATAGCCGACGTACGGATCGCCACGGATACAAGCTGATTATGAATGGGCATGCTCGATGATAAGTGTCCATGCAAAGCAGGCTGTACGGGAAATGAAAGTCCATTGCCACATCGATTACACCCAATCAAACCCACACGGGTCTGCCAAATAACAACATCGCTTGAAAAACAATCGATCAAGAAAATGGGAGTAGAGTTTATGTCAAATCTCTACTCCCATTGTTCAATTATAGGCTTTTGGAAGAGCCTCTAGCTTTCCTATTACTCCGCTGGCAATGCTGCCATTACATTGCGCACCGATTGTACTGATTTGTCCAATTGTGCCTTTTCTTCCTCTGTCAAGTCAAGCTCAATGACTTTCTCAATGCCGTCACCACCAAGAATGGTCGGTACGCCTAAGTACAGGTCATGCTGCCCATACTCGCCTTCGAGGTAGGCAATTGTTGGGATAATGCGTTTTTTGTCTTTCAAGATCGCTTCGACCATTTGTGTAAGCGAAGCAGCTGGTGCGTAATAGGCGCTGCCATTGCCTAATAAGCCAACGATTTCGCCGCCGCCTTTGCGCGTGCGTTCAACAATTTCTTCAATCCGTTCTGGAGCGATCAGTTTTGTTAACGGCACACCGCCTGCTGCTGAATAACGGATAAGCGGAACCATATCATCTCCATGGCCGCCTAAGACAAAACCAGTGACATCCTCTACGGATACATTTAGTTCTTGGGCGACAAACGTGCGGAAACGTGCTGTGTCAAGAACGCCAGACTGGCCGATGACACGGTTTTTCGGAAAGCCTGATTCTTTATAAACCGTATACGTCATCGCGTCAGCAGGGTTGGTCAAAACGATAATGTAGCTGTTAGGCGAATACTTAACAACTTCTTTTGTGACAGACTTCATGATTTTTGCATTTGTGGCTACAAGATCATCACGGCTCATTCCCGGTTTGCGGGCAATGCCAGCCGTAATGACAACGACATCCGAATCTTTCGTATCTTCGTAGCTAGAGGTACCCGTGATCGTTGAATCGACGCCTTGGACAGGTGTCGATTCAAGCATATCAAGGGCCTTTCCTTTCGTAGGACCTTCCATGTTTGGAATGTCCAATAAAACAACATCCCCTAGCTCTTTTTGGGCAACCATAAGCGCAGTGGTAGCTCCTGTAAAGCCACTGCCGATTACAGAAATTTTTCTTCGTTTAATTGCCATGCCAAACACTCCTCAACGTGTGTAGTCCATCTGCTTATCACGAAATAGATTTATAGATTTTTGATCAATTCATCTGCAAATCCTGAGCAAGACACTTCTGTTGCGCCATCCATCAAGCGGGCAAAATCATAAGTAACAACTTTGCTGGCAATCGTTTTGTCCATTGACGCCATAATTAAATCTGCTGCTTCTGTCCAGCCAAGGTGACGCAAAAGCAGTTCTCCTGACAACAGGACTGAGGAAGGGTTGACTTTGTCGAGTCCCGCATATTTTGGCGCCGTGCCATGTGTCGCTTCAAAAATGGCATGACCTGTATCATAGTTGATGTTTGCTCCTGGAGCAATGCCGATTCCGCCTACTTGAGCAGCAAGAGCATCGGAAATGTAATCGCCGTTTAAGTTCATCGTCGCAACCACATCAAACTCTTTCGGGCGAGTCAAAATTTGCTGCAAGAAAATGTCGGCAATGGCATCTTTCACAATAATTTTGCCAGCAGCTTCTGCTTCGCTTTGCGCTTTATCGGCAGCTTCGCGGCCACTTTCTTCCACAATTTTATCGTACTCAGCCCATGTAAATACTTTATCGCCAAACTCACGCTCAGCCAATTCGTAACCCCAGTTTTTAAACGCGCCTTCTGTAAATTTCATGATGTTGCCTTTATGGACAAGCGTCACGCTCTTGCGGCCTTCATCAAGCGCATATTGAATGGCAGAACGGACGAGGCGCTCTGTTCCTTCCTTCGATACAGGTTTTACGCCGATACCAGAAGTTTCAGGGAAGCGGATATTCGTTGCACCAAGCTCATCTTGCAAAAAGGCAATTAGCTTTTTCACTTCGTCAGAGCCTTCTTTAAATTCAATCCCTGCATAAATGTCTTCTGTATTTTCACGGAAGATGACCATGTCCGTATCTTCAGGACGTTTCACTGGAGATGGCACTCCTGTAAAATAACGGACTGGACGGAGACACGTGAACAAATCAAGCTCTTGGCGGAGCGCTACGTTTAATGAGCGGATGCCGCCGCCAATTGGCGTCGTTAAAGGTCCTTTAATCGCAATTAAATATTCGCGGACAGCGTCAAGCGTTTCTGCTGGAAGCCATTCTCCTGTTTCGTTGTACGCTTTTTCACCGGCAAGAATTTCTTTCCAGTGGATTTTGCGCTCGCCGTTGTATGCTTTCTCAACTGCAGCATCAAGAACACGAGAAGCTGCTGCCCAAATGTCTGGGCCTGTACCATCGCCTTCAATGAATGGAACGATTGGCTCGTTTGGAACGTTTAAAACACCGTTTTGAGTTTGAATTTTTTCTGCTGCCATAGTAAAACCTCCTAAAGATGTTTATGTAGAACGGAGTTTCCTCCGCCTAGGACTATCGTGATTCTACTGGTTTGTAGCTGCGTTTGTTCGGACCGACATACTCAGCACGCGGACGAATCAGGCGGTTGTTTGCATACTGTTCGAGGATATGGGCAATCCAGCCAGATGTGCGGCTGATCGCAAAAATCGGCGTGAACAAATCATGTTTAATCCCAAGACTATGGTATACAGTCGCTGAATAAAAATCAACGTTTGGCAGCAAGCCTTTTTGAGTGGTGACCAATTCTTCAATCCGCAAAGACATGTCGTACCATTTTGATTCTTTAATAACGTCTGTTAGTTGTTTGGACATTTCCCGCAAATGCTTAGCCCGAGGATCGCCATTTTTGTATACACGATGGCCAAAGCCCATGATTTTCTCTTTATTATCAAGCGCTTTCTGGATATACGGTTCCACTCGCTCAAATTCTTCGATTTCAAGAAGCATTTTCATGACGCCCTCATTTGCGCCGCCATGAAGAGGCCCTTTCAATGCGCCAATTGCCGCTGTAATGCCTGAATACATATCAGACAGCGTCGCTACACAAACACGCGCCGTAAATGTTGAGGCGTTCAGTTCATGATCCGCATGGAGCACAAGCGCTTTATTAAAAGCTTTTACTGAAATCGCATCTGGGTTTTCGCCCGTTAACATGTATAGGAAATTTGCTGCAAACGATAACTCCTTGTTTGGAGCAATCGGTTCTTTGCCAGAACGGATCCGCTCAAAGCCGGCAACAATTGTAGGAATTTTTGCTTGAAGTTTAATCGCTTTGCGGTAATTTTTTTCTTCCTCGACTGATTCTGCTTCATCATCAAACAAACCAAGCATTGAAACAGATGTGCGCAGGGCAGCCATTGGATGGACGCTATCGATTGGATAGGCTTTCATTTGTTCGAAAATTTCATCGGGGACGCCCGCTTGTTCAGCAAGCGCTCTTGAAAACGATTCCAATTCTTCTTTCGTAGGCAATTCACCATTCCACAGCAAATAAACGACCTCTTCAAAACTAGCATTTTCGGCCAGGTCGTCAATGCCATAACCATGGTACGTTAATTCATCATCAATAATGGAGCTAACGCTCGATTGTGTTGCCACAATACCTTCTAAACCACGAGTTGTAGTCACCTTTATCTCTCCTTTTCTGTAAATATGATCCCTTCGCGCACAACGCCTGGTAAAGCGGTTACGAAAAACGTCGTAAAGGATGATACGGCCGTGACACTTATCCCCATAGTTGGGCGATGTATTGGATAGCGCGCATCGTCAAATAAGCAATGCCTGCACCAATTAAAGGGCCGACCGCAACGCCGTTTAAAAAAGAAACAGCGACGATGGTGCCAAGTACGAGGGCAGCTGTAATATGCGGATCGTTTTTCAGCAAGTCAATGCCACTTGCAGCTACGAGCGCAACAGCGATGCCGCTGCCAAGTGCAACCCATGCATACAATGATTTTGTTGCTTCTCCCAGCTGTTTGAACCCAATATCCCCTGTAGCAATCGGCACAAGGACAGCTATGGTAATAATGGTGACGCCAAGGTTGATTCCTTTTGCCTGCATGAGAGGAAACACTTTATCTCCAAGCCCTGTCCATTTTATCAGTAACAAAACGGAAATAGCGATGATTAATGATTGGTTTTTTGCAATAAGGGCGATCGCCATTAATAGCAACAAAAACAAGGTACTCTGAGATAACAATGGTTTCTCCTCCAGCTTCAACTAGGCAATTCATATCATAACACAGTTTTGCAAATTCGGCTATATCCCACAAATTCAGACAAACTTAGCGCCGTTTTATCACGGTCCAGTTCCCTTTTGTCATGCTGCTATGAACGATTTTCAGCAGCAGTGCTTTTCCAATCGCACGTGTCCATGGAATAAGGAAAAATAAACCAATGGCGTCTGTTAAGAAACCTGGGATAACGAGTAGAATGCCACCAAACAAAATGCACAACCCATCAAGCAATGCATGGCTTGGAATTTGGCTGTTTTGCATCTGTAGCCGAGCAAGTCGGTACACTTGCATCCCTTGTTTTCTGGCAAAAATAAAGCCTAGTATTGACGTAGCAAACATAAGAAGCAGCGTTTGCCATATGCCTAGCCAATTGACAAAGGCCGTAATGATAAACAGTTCCAATACGGGAATCGCGATCGCAGCGACGACAATCGATTTCTTCATTGTTCGTACCACCTTTGCCGACTGTAAAAAAGGAGAGGCTCACCTCTCCTTTTCAGACTGTAGACAAACGCTCGCATCCATCATGGTTTGCGAAGCATTTTCTATCAGCCAGTTTGATTATTCCATTATAATACACGGGCTTGGCCGCTGTAAATGTTTCCGCTAATGCAGTCCACAGTCACTTCATCGCCGTCTTGGAAACGTTCAAGGGCGTTGGCTACACCGACGATAACAGGCGTGCTCAAGTTTAAGCCAACAACAGCTGCATGGGATGTAAGACCGCCTTCTACAGTCACGACAGCAGCAGCTTTCTCGAACGCTTCGATCATGTCTTTATCGGTTGATTTTGTGACAAGCACAGAGCCTTCCGTTACTTTTGCAATCGCTTCTTTTGCGTCACGGGCAACAACGACTTTTCCTGAGGCAGAGCGACGTCCGATGCCTTGTCCTTTTGCTGCAACTTCCCCAAGCATATGGACTTTCATTAAATTCGTTGTGCCTGACTCCCCAACGGGAACACCAGCCGTAATGATAACAAGGTCACCTTGTTTCACCACTCCTGTAGCGACAGCCGCTTCAACTGTACGGTCTAACATTTCGTCAGTTGTGTTTGCTTGTTTACCAAGTATTGGCGTAACCCCCCACACGAGCGCCATTCTCCGGTAAGCACGCTCATTGCTCGTTACGGCCAAGATTGGCGATTTCGGCCGGAAACGTGATGTCATCCGTGCTGTATAGCCGCTTTCTGTCGCTGTTAAAATCGCAGCAGCATTCAAGTTTGAGGCGGTGTAAGCAACAGACTGGCCAATTGCACTTGTAATCGATGTTTTCACTTCTTTGCTTTTCCGACGCAGCATGTTTTCATAATTGAGGGCTTGTTCTGTTCGTTCGGCAATATTGTGCATTGTTTGCACCGATTCTACAGGGTAATCACCAGCAGCGGTTTCACCAGAAAGCATAATGGCGTCTGTCCCGTCAAAAATAGCGTTGGCTACGTCGCTTGCTTCCGCTCGTGTAGGACGCGGGTTGCGTTGCATGGAATCAAGCATTTGCGTGGCAGTGATGACCGGCTTGGCCAACTCATTGCATTTTTTAATGAGCTGTTTTTGCACAAGCGGTACTTCTTCTGCTGGAATTTCTACACCTAAGTCTCCCCTTGCGACCATAAGGCCGTCCGATACTTCAAGAATTTCATCGATATTGTCAACGCCTTCTTGGTTTTCGATTTTCGGGATAATCGCTGTATCTGCAGCGCCATGCTTTTCAAGGAGCTCGCGGATTTCTAGAACATCAGAAGCGCGGCGCACAAAGGAGGCGGCTATAAAGTCAACTTTTTGCTCAATCCCAAATACAATGTCGGCTGCATCCTTTTCGGTCATCCCCGGTAGGTTGACGCTGACATTTGGGACGTTGACGCCTTTCTTGTTTTTCAGCACGCCACTGTTGCGAACAATCGTAACCAGCTCAGTGTCGCGGATTTCCTTTACCTCAAGCCCAATTAAGCCATCATCGAGCAAGATCGTACTTCCGACTTCTACATCCTCGCAAAGCCCTGGATACGTAATGGAGATCTTTTCTTTCGTACCTTGGACTTCATTCATTGACAAAATGAGCTCTTGCCCTTTCTCAAGTTCAATCGCTCCGCCTTCTACCGTTTGTGTGCGGATTTCCGGCCCTTTCGTATCAAGTAGAATAGCAACCGTTTTTCCAGTCCGTTTTGCCGCTTCGCGAATGTTTTTAATTCGGGCACCGTGCTCTTCAAAATCACCGTGTGAAAAATTCAAACGGGCTACATTCATCCCCGCTTCGATGAGTGCTGTTAGTTTTTCAAGCGACTCACTTGCTGGTCCAATCGTACAAACAATTTTTGTTTTACGCATACGTTCCTCCTTAATAGGTGTGTTGCTGTTAAATGGATAATTCCTGAGATAGCTTGTACATTTCTTGATCAATCGTGTGTGGGCGGTCTAAAATTTCATCAATTGGGTGATAAACAAGTTCATTTTTTTGAATCCCGACTGTCATGCCAGCCTTGCCTTCTAACAACAAATCAACTGCCTTTGCACCAAGTCTGCTCGCCAAAACACGGTCTGCCCCTGTGGGCGATCCTCCGCGTTGAATGTGGCCGAGCACGGTTACTCTCGTTTCCATATTCATTTCTTTGCTGATCCGGTCGCCGAACTCTATGCCTGAACCGACCCCTTCAGCGACGACAATAATGCTGTGCTTCTTGCCACGTTCTTGGCCACGTTTAATCGTTGCGAGTATTTGCTCCATATTATGCTCAGCCTCAGGAATGACAATGGTCTCTGCACCATCGGCAAGGCCAGCCCACAAAGCCAAATCCCCTGCATGGCGGCCCATTACTTCAATCACGTATGTACGATCATGAGAAGTGGCCGTATCACGAATTTTGTCAATCGCGTCAATGACTGTATTTAATGCTGTATCAAAACCAATTGTAAAATCAGTACCTGGAATATCGTTGTCAATCGTCCCTGGAACGCCGATTGTTGGAAAACCATGTTTCGTTAATTGTTGAGCGCCGCGGTAAGAACCATCTCCGCCAATAACGACTAGCCCTTCAATTCCAAATTTCTTCAGCTGTTCAATGCCCTTTTGTTGGCCTTCCAACGTTTTAAATTCTTCACAGCGAGCTGTGTAAAGCATTGTTCCGCCACGGTGAATAATATCACCGACAGAGCCAAGCTCCATTTTTTTTATGTCGCCATTAATTAAACCTTGGTACCCATAGGAAATGCCGTACACTTCCAAACCATGAAAAATCGCTTTCCGGACAACCGCACGAATGGCCGCGTTCATACCGGGAGAATCCCCGCCACTTGTTAATACACCTATCCGTTTCAATGCAAATCCTCCTAACACACTCATATCAAAGCAAAGCAGCTGTGTTTCTCTGCAGTCTCTGCAAGTAAAGATACCACTTTGATTTGTCGAAAACAAGTATCGTCCCACAATAAAAAGTGCTTCCAAACAATGAAAGCACTTCCATCTTCCTATTGTCCTGTAGTTGCCGCTTCCTCAGGGATATGACCGATTTTCATAAACTTTTCATAACGTTCATCGAGAAGGACGTCTACAGGCTTCTCAGCAAGCCTTGTTAATGCTTTTTCTAAAAGGCGGTCGATTTCGTCTGCTTGTTGGTGCAAATTCCGCTGGGCACCGCCTCGAGGTTCAGGAATAATTGAATCAATAATGCCTAGTTCATATAAGTCAGGGGCGGTGATGCGCATTGACTCCGCTGCCTTTTTAGCCTTTCCTGCATCTTTCCAAAGAATCGCAGCAGCCCCTTCAGGAGAAATGACTGAGTATGTCGCATTTTCCAGCATGTGAATTTCATCAGCTACACCGAGGGCAAGAGCGCCACCACTGCCGCCTTCGCCAATGACAATGCTAATTGTCGGCACTTTCAATCCGGCCATTTCCAACAAATTTCGGGCAATTGCTTCGCTTTGGCCGCGCTCTTCCGCTGCCTTTCCAGGATAGGCACCTTTCGTATCGATGAAGCAAATAATCGGGCGCTTGAATTTTTCCGCTTGTTTCATTAAGCGCAACGCTTTGCGGTACCCTTCTGGGTGTGGAGAGCCAAAATAGCGGACAATGTTTTCTTTTGTATCTTTTCCGCGCTGGTGGCCAATGACAGTTACCGGCTTGCCTTTATAAGTGGCAATGCCGCCTACAATGGCTTTATCGTCGCCAAACAGCCGATCGCCGTGCATTTCCAAAAAATCCTCAAATAAAACGTCCACATAATCGAGTGTTGTTGGGCGCTCATGGTCACGGGCGATTTGCACGCGCTCCCACGGTTGCAAATTGGCGTACACTTCTTCTTCCAACTCGCTTAAGCGGGCTTCCATTTTTTTTATTTCTGTACTGAGGTCCATATCCCTCTCCATTGCAAATGCACGGAGGTCGGCAATTTTTTGCCTAAGCTCAATGACCGGTTTTTCAAATTCTTGTTCCGAAGACAATGGTTATATCCTCCCTTGTTACTGATGCATCGCCAACAGCTTAGTCAGCGTTTCTTTCATTTCTAGCCTTGGAATGACACGATCAAGCTGGCCGTGCTCCAATAGAAATTCTGCTGTCTGAAAGTCTTCAGGAAGTTCCTGACGAATCGTCTGTTCAATAATGCGCCGCCCAGCGAAGCCAATTAATGCTTTCGGCTCGGCAAAATTGTAATCGCCAAGGGACGCGAAACTAGCAGACACGCCGCCCGTCGTCGGATTGGTCATAACCGAAATGTAAAGCCCTCCTGCTCGGTTCAGCCGCTCAAGTGCGGCGCTCGTTTTCGCCATTTGCATAAGGCTGAGCATGCCTTCTTGCATGCGCGCTCCCCCTGAGGCAGCAAAAATAAGCAACGGAACACTCGTCTCGGTGGCCAATTCAATTGCCCTCGTTAGCTTTTCCCCGACCGCTGAGCCCATGCTCGCCATTCGAAAATTGGGGTCCATAACCGCAATGACAACGGGATATCCATTTATCTTTCCTTCACCAGTGACCACCGCTTCATTCAAACCGGTTTTTTTACGGTCGCTCTCGAGCTTTTCCTCATACCCTGGGAACTGGAGTGGGTTGCCTCCTTTGACAGAGGCGAATGCTTCTTTAAACGTGCCATCGTCAATGATGGAGTCAATTCGCTCTCTCGCACTCATGCGGTGGTGATGCCCGCAAGTCCTGCACACACTCAAGTTCTTTTTTAAGTCTTTTGTATACATAATCGTGCGGCATGAAGGGCATTTGGTCATAATCCCTTCTGGCACTTCCTGCTTAGCCCGTTCAGAGGGAATCGTCGCGTACCTTTTTTTCTTTGAGAACATATCTTTTAACATGATATTCGCTCCTAACTTGATGCTAAAGCCGGCTCCTTGCTTAAAATCGGCTATTTTGCAAATGAAGACGCATCGCTAATAGCGCCTGCTCACTATCACGCTTCTTTAACGCCTCCACAATTTGCTCGTGTTCTTTTATCGATATAGGAGGACGGCCGCTCCGTTCAAGGGATTCTTTGATCGCTTCTTTATTAAAAGCAACGAGTGATTTCCAAATGTGGAATAGCAGGACGTTTTGGCATGATTTCACAATCGTTTTATGAAAACGATAGTCTTCTTCAACAGGAAAGTCTCCTTGATTCCACTCTTTTTTGGAACGTAAAATCAACGTGTCAAGCTTCCTGATTTGCTCGTCTGTTATTCGCTCACAAGCAAGTTTTAATGCTTCCAACTCTATAATTCGCCTTGTCTCAGTCAAATCCTTCCTCGCCTGCTCGTCTTTTAGGACAAAAGACAGCAAGAGGTCGACCAATTTATAGCTTGACGTCGCCTTCATAAACGTGCCTTCGCCTCTTCTTGTTTCAATAAGGTCGAGGAGCTCAAGGCCACGCAAAGCCTCGCGAATAGAGGAGCGACCGACATCAAGCCGGTCGCTGAGTTCCCGTTCAGAAGGAAGCTTATCGCCACTTTTCAAGCCATCGTTTTGAATCATCTCACTTACGGCCCGAATGATCTCTATATACCTTTTTGGCTGGTCAGCTGCCATTTTTCACTCGCCCAATCAATCAATAATCGCTAATTTCCGTGTTTTTTCAGCTACTTCTTCCGGGTCTACTTTTACGCGGGCAACGCCCGTTTCCATCGCTTTTTTAGCTACTGCCGCCGCGACTGCTGGGGCAACACGAGAGTCAAATGGTGCTGGGATCACATAATCAACAGACAATTCTTCTTCAGAAACTAAATTGGCAATTGCATAAACAGCCGCCACTTTCATCTCTTCGTTAATATGGGTAGCACGGGCATCTAGCGCTCCGCGGAAAATTCCTGGAAAAGCCAAAACATTATTCACTTGGTTCGGGAAATCAGAACGGCCAGTACCAATAACAGAAGCGCCTGCTGCTTTCGCATCTTCTGGCATAATTTCTGGAACAGGGTTAGCCATGGCAAAAATAATCGGGTTGTCATTCATGCTTTCAACCATTTCTTTTGTGACTGCCCCTTCAACGGATACACCAATAAACACGTCGGCCCCTTTAATGACATCTTCAAGCTTGCCTTCTTCTTTATTCATGTTTGTCCGTTTTGCAACCGCTTCTTTGACTGCGTTCATTCCATATGGGCGTCCTTCATAGATTGCGCCTTTCGTATCGCACATAATAATGTTGCGCACACCCATGCGGAGCATCAATTTAATGATGGCGATCCCAGCAGCTCCTGCGCCATTGGCGACTACTTTGATTTCTGACAGTTTTTTGCCGCTAATTTTTAGAGCGTTGATCAAGCCTGCAAGGGTAACAATCGCTGTGCCATGCTGGTCATCGTGGAAAATCGGAATATTTGTCTCCTTTTTTAGCCGCTCTTCAATCACAAAGCAGTCTGGTGCCGCAATATCTTCTAAGTTGACACCGCCGAACGTCGGCTCAAGCAACTTCACCGTATTGACAATTTCATCGACATCGTTTGAACGGAGGCATATTGGAAAAGCATCTACACCGGCAAACGACTTAAATAAAACCGCTTTTCCTTCCATAACAGGGAGGGAAGCTTCTGGGCCTATGTTACCGAGGCCAAGCACGGCTGTGCCATTGCTGACGACAGCAACCATATTCCCTTTCATCGTGTACTCATACACCGTTTCAACATCTTCAAAAATTTCTTTGCACGGTTCTGCTACACCTGGGGAATAGGCTAAGCTTAAGTCTCGGGCATCCTTCACTGGGACTTTCGCTTTTGATTCTAGTTTTCCTTGGTTTATCCGGTGCATGTGAAGCGCTTCTTCTCTCGTCGTTGGCACGTATCTCTCTCCTTTTCGTTTTGCTCACTGGTCAGACCACTCAATTCTACGCTCCCTATTATAAACAACTCCTGTCCATACGCCAATAGGTAGCGCAAGGTTTCCCGTAAAAATCTTGATTTAAATGGGCTCTCTTTACTCTTCGTCGCTTTTTAGCACAATATTCTCTTCGCCAAACATTTGTTTTAATAACTGAAGCGTCTTCCTTGTTGGCGCGACACTGTATTCATCTGCAAGGCGCGTTCGCGCCTGTTCTTTTTCTCTGTAAAGAATCACTTGTGTTGAACCGACATCTTGGCTTAGCACATATTTTAAGTCGCTCAGGCGTGTAGGCTGATCTTTGTCCGCCGTTAGACGAATATAGAGCGTTTGTTTTTTCTTGTTTTTGTTTAGTTGCAAAACATCAGCTGCTTTATGGATAATAAACTGCGTTTTTCCTTGCCGTTCTTCTAATACGCCTTCTAAAAACACAAGGGCGTGGGGGGCGAACAGCCCTTCATATACTTTCCACGCTTGGGGGAAGGCCACGCAACTACACTCGCCCGATTCGTCGCTCAGAGTCAAAAAGGCCATCGCTTCGCCTTTTTTCGTTACTATTTTTTTTACATCGATGACCATTCCCGCAATTCGTACTGGCTTTCTTGAAGGGATACATTCAGCTAAAGGGATACGACCGAATGGTGCTAGCCGCTCTAGTTCATTTTCAATTGGGTGGCCCGATAAATAAAAGCCAAGCACTTCACGCTCCCCTTCTAAATCTTCCATTTTCGTAGACGGCGTCACATCCAAGTAAGCTGGAACGGCAGGCTTGATTGTAAACAGCCCTCCTGAAGATGCTTTAAACGAACGGACTTGCTCAACAAAAGCTTCTGCTTTATCCAAGTTGCCGAGCAGCGTCGCTCGCGATTGGCCAAACTCATCCAATGCCCCAGCTTTAATAAGAGCTTCCATTACCCGTTTGTTGACAGCCGTTGAGGCAACATGGGCGTAAAACATAAACAAGTTGCTGTCGCTGTTTTTTCGCCGCTTGCTGATGATTTCATTGACCGCTTGGACGTTAACACCAGAAATTGGCAAAAGACCAAAGCGAATTTGGCCATTTTCAAGTTCAAATAGCAGGCCGCTTTTGCAAACAGACGGAGGCAGCACACGAATGCCTTCTTTTTTCGCCTCGTTTATATACGAATACAATTTTTCGTGATTTTGCCAAACTGAGGAAAAAAGCGCAGCAAAAAAGGCAGCTGGAAAATGGACACGCAAATAAGCAAGCCAGTAGCTAATGAAACTGTAAGCTGTGGCATGACTTTTAGGAAAGCCATAATTGGCAAACCGCTCAATTAATGAAAATATAGCCTCTGCCTCTTCAGGTAAAAACCCGTTTTCGACAGCCCGGTGAATAAATTGGTGTCTTTCTTGAATGATGACATCATGTTGCTTTTTGCTAATGGCCCTACGGAACAAATCCGCTTCAGCTAAACTATAATTGGCCGTCGCCTGCACGACTTGCATAATTTGCTCTTGGTAAACGAGAACGCCAAAAGTAGGCTCGACAATTGGACGCAGCGATTCATGGGGAACAATAGCTTGCGTGTGTCCATGTTTGCCACGGATGTATTCTGGAATAAATGCCATTGGTCCTGGCCGATAAAGAGCACTTGTAGCAACAATGTCTTCAAACTGGCTTGGCTGCAACTGTTTCAGCACTTGCCTCATGCCTGCCGACTCAAGTTGGAAAATTCCCGTTGATTTCCCTTGTTGAAGCAGCTGGAAAGTGGCTTTATCATTGAGTGGGATATGCTGCAAATTTAATGCGACACCCTCTTCTTGTTCAATTACTTTGAGCATCCGTTCAAGCAACGTCAAATTGCGCAGCCCCAAAAAGTCAAATTTCACAAGACCTAGACGCGCCAAACTATCCATATCCGCTTGCGTCACCGCATGGCCGTCGATCCCTAACTGCAACGCTGTTTTATTGTTAAGTGGCTTGTCGCTAATAATTACTCCTGCAGCATGGGTCGATGCATGCCTTGGCAACCCTTCAATTTGCTTAGCGAAAAAAAGCAACTCGTCCAGTTCAGGCGATTCAAGGCCTTTAAAGACGCCTTTTTCCTGCGCTTCATTAAGGCTGAGAGAAGCAGGGGTTAACGACTTCGCAACGCGATCGACAAAAGTATGGCGGATCGACAGCGCCTTTCCAACGTCGCGAATCGCAGCGCGTGCTGCAAATGTGCCAAACGTTAACACTTGGGCAACTCGATCATGGCCAAACCGCTCTCTAACATAAGCAATCACTTCATCACGGCGATAGTCTGGAAAATCGACATCGATATCGGGCAAACTTGCACGCTCAGGGTTTAAAAAGCGTTCAAATAAAAGATCATGGGCTAGCGGGTCAACGTCGGTAATGAACAACGTATAAGCGACGATGGAACTAGCCGACGAGCCCCTGCCTGGGCCTGTTAAAATGCCTGATTTTTTGGCATAGCCGACAAAGTCAGCGACAATTAAAAAATACGAGGAAAAACCCCGTTCTGCAATAATCGCTAACTCATGTTCCAACCGCCTTTCAGCCTCTACTGACACTGCCTTGTATCGTGCTTTCAAACCTTGCCGGCATAACGTTTCTAAGCGTTTATCTGCTTGTTCAACCGTAAGCCCATCGTAAGCAGGTATTCGCGGCTTTTCTTCAGGCAAATACGGTTCAACTTTTTCCGCAAGCGCCCTTGCCTGCAAAAGCGCTTTTTCGGGAAAACGTTCTTTCAGCGAGTTTGCGGTCGGCAAATGCCACCGTTGCCAGCCCTCTTCTAATTCAAGGTGAGTCGTCGTCGTCCCAGCCCCTATCGCACGCACAAGTTGGTAAACAGGCGCATCCTCTTTGCGCAAAAACCGGGTTGGCGGAGCAGCCACACACGGGATTTGGTGGGCATTCGCAAACTGTATGAGCTCGTGGTCGCTTTCGCCGCCTGCAAGCTCGATAAACGCCTCAAGCCCACCAGCTAGGCGCTCCCAAAAGCGCAGCCAATTGCCTTTTGCCGCAACAAAGGCTTCTTTCGGGATAAAAACAAAACACGCGGTGCTGTTTGCTTTCCATGTTTCTAGCTCAATCGCTGCCTGTTTAGTTTGAAAGCCAAGCGATGTACTATGGGCAACAAGTTGGCGATAACCTTCTTCATTTTTGGCGACCATCCGTACCGGTATTATCTCTTCATCGAGTCGGACAGTCACTTCGAGGCCAAGCAACGGTTTGAGTCCAGCTTTACGACAGCTTTGAAAAAAAGGCACAGCCCCATATAATACATGTCTATCTGTAAGGGAAAGCGCTGTGTAGCCAGCTTCCTTAGCAGCTTGTACAAGCTCATCCACCCGGTTCGTTGACTGGAGTAAGCTGTATTCGCTGTAAACATTCGTAATCAGGGCATCCACGAAACCACTTCCTCTTATTTTTCGCTACAATCCTTAATAAAAATGACTTTAATGGAAAAGGGCGCCCTATGCAACTTTCCAGACTTGTCCACAATTGACCTGCATAATTCCCCGCCCTCGGCCTTATATATGAAAGTAAAGCTTTCTTGGACGAGGTGAGCAACCTATGCTTTTGACAAAGGAAATGCTAGCGCATTTAGTCATGAACTTTTTTATTGCCTTCGGCGTGATGATCGGCGGAGCGCTAATTGGCGGCATTGGCGCTTTTTTAATCGGCAAACCGGTGTTAATTGAAATTTACAGCCTTTCCAACAGTTTGAAAATATGGGCAATTGTCGCAGCGATTGGCGGCTCTTTTGAAGCAATCACCAAAATTGAAACAGGCTTGTTCAGCGGCGTCCACGAAGACATTTACCGAACGCTAGCGATGCTGCTTGTTGCTTTTTGCGGCGCCCAATCAGGAACCATTCTACTTCGGTGGATTGTTGGAGACCCCGTCTAATGTATATACCAAACTACAGAAAACACCGAGGCTGGCTTCGCTTTTTTTCAGGTATTCTTATTGGCACATTGATTGGTTGGGGCTTTTTTCTGGCTGAGTACGGCGAACGGTATGATCACTTGTATAATGAGATGGGCAAACAGAGCATTATCATCAATGAATTACGGGCAAAAAATGACCAGCTCATTAACGACATTACGTTGCATAACGAGGAAAACTTAAAGAACCTAATTGTCCAAAGCGTGACTGTCAACTTGACGAATAGCGACAAGTACCACCTTAGCCAATTGAATGTGTATGAATTAAAACAGCAAATTTTAAAGGAACTGCGCCATTTGCAAGGAACCAACATCGAAACCATCGCAAGCATAAAAGAAGTGATCTTAAGCGCAGTCGAAAATAAAACATACACGCTCAACAACAACGAATACCGCGTCAAAACGATTAGCTTCTTTGCCATGACTGAAATGGAGCTCAATGTTGAAATTATTGAAGAAAAAAGCATTCGCTAACCGCTTATACAGCAAAAAACAGGCACGTGCCTGTTTTTTGCCACTTGCCTCTTACGTGCAAGCTTCAACAAGTTCAGTCGTAATTACGTCTGTTTCTTCCCACGAGTAGGCTGTCGCTCCAGCGGCAACTGGATGGCCTCCACCAGCATGCCGTTTAGCGATTTCATTTATCGATACTGATTTTGACCGTAAGCGGCAGCGGATTTTCGTCTCTGATTCTTCGACAAAGAAAGCCCAAGCTTCCAATCCTTCCACATCAGCAAAACAATTGACAAGCAACGAAGACTCATTGGCTGTGACGCCAAATCGGTGTAATTGTTCTGCCGTCAGCTTAATCACGCCAACCTTTTCTTGGATCACTTCAAAGTTTTGCAGTACGTATCCTTCAAGGCGAACCATGTTCAATGAACGCTTGTACAAGTTCCGATAAAATGCATTGCTGTCAAATCCTGTTTCAAGTAGCGTTGCTGTTCTCCGGAGCGTGTCGGCAGTCGTGTTGCGAAAGCGGAAACGGCCTGTATCGCCGACAATGCCGCCATAGAGCAAGAAAGCGACCTCTTCTGTAAGCTTGAATACACGTGCTACTTCTGTAAAGGCAATGACCAACTCGCTTGTGGAACTAACGGTCGTGTCAACATAAACGAGATCGCCATATGGCTCTTCATTTGGATGATGGTCAAACTTGATCACGACTTCCCCTAATTTATAGCGTTGGTCGCTAATGCGCTCTGTATTGGCCGTATCACAGACAATGACAAGCGCCCCTTTGTATACATCATCTTCAATCGTATCCATTTTTCCGAAAAAAGCCAGCGATGGCTCCTCTTCACCGACAGCATAGACCTTTTTCTCAGGAAACGCCTGTTTGATCAGAGCTTTAAACCCGAGCTGTGAGCCGAGGGCATCAGGATCGGGCCGCACATGACGGTGTATAATAATCGTCTCATATTGTTGAATGTGTTCACTGATGATCGAAAACATGGTTCCTCCTTATTTGTGCGGCTGGTCAAACCTTCCCATTCGCGATACAATAAAAGAAATCGCTTTATTTACTCATGCAAGTCGTAACAGGAGGTTTATATGGGCCGTATTTTGATCATTATTGCGATTGCCGCATTTATGTTTTATGTAATTACCCGTGTCCGTGCCTTTCGTTTGCAGGATTCCTTGGAAAAACGGATTCTCGAATCACGGGCCCGCTTGGCTCTAGGCGCCACGATGACTGCCCTTGGCGTTAACTTAGCCTTTTTTTCGTTTTATACCGCCATTCAACTCATTGTCGGAGCCGTCTTCCTTATATTCGGCCTCGCGAACGCCATTTACGGATTTCGCGCTCATAAACATTATGCAGCACAACTGGATTAGACAACATCACTCAAACTGACTGTAACGCTTGTCAGTCGAGGTGAGCCACGAAGATGCGAGCGTGTGTCTACAGTCTGGAGCTTGCCCTACTGGCAAGCTTCACTATTCAATCAACTGGGCAGTAAGCATTGCTTTTCCGACAAGTTCACCTTCGTGGTAGAGGGCGACATCAAACTTGCCATGTTTTCGGCCAATTTCCAATATAGATGGCATGATGGAAATATGGCTGTCAATTTGCACAGGTTTTAAAAAATACAACGTGACGTTTTCAAGCACCAAATCCCCGCGCTTGTGTTTCCGCATCGTTCGCCTTGCCGCCTCAACCATCAACGTCATGACAACACCGTAAGAAACGGTTCCAACATGGTCGGTCATTTGCGGTGTAATGTCACAAGTGAAAAGCAACTCATTTCCACTTCGTTTTTCTTCCATCCGGCTTGTCACGATCTCTTCGATCGTCTCTCCGACATGAGGTTGCCTTTGTGTTGTTTGTAAGGCCTTCAATACATCTTGGCGGCTAACCACACCAATCAATTTTCGCTGTTGGTCGACAACAGGGAGCAACTCAATGCCTTGCCAAACCATCAAATGGGCAACCGCGGCTATGGAAGTACGTTCATTGACCGTAATCGGGTCGCCAGTCATCACTTTTTCAATCAGCCAATGCTTCGGCTTATCAAATACATCCTTTGCTGTAATCATTCCTTGTACCCTCATTGCCTCATCGACAACGGGGTAACGGCTATGCCCAGTCCGCTCGTTGAACTCTTGCCATTTGCCAATCGTATTCGTCACTGTCAAATAGTACGTATCCTGCAATGGGATTAAAATGTCATCTACTAAGACAATTTCTTTTTTTATCAATTGGTCGTAGATGGCGCGGTTGATCATCGCTGCTACTGTGAAAGTGTCATAGGATGTAGAAATAATAGGGAGGTTAAGTTCATCAGCCAGACGGACTGCATCGGCGCTCGTGCTAAATCCGCCAGTTATGAGGACAGCTGCCCCTGTTTCTAAAGCAATCTTATGCACTTGGTAGCGGTTGCCGACAATGAGCAAGTTCCCCGCTGTCACATAGCGCATCATTGCCTCCGTTTTCATGGCACCAATCACAAAACGGTTTAGTGTTTTATGAAGGCCTGTCCGACCGCCAAGTACTTGTCCATCAACGATATTAACGACCTCTGCGAAAGTGAGCTTTTCTATATTTTCTTTTTTCTTTTTTTCGATCCGGATTGTGCCAACCCGTTCAATCGTCGAAACGAGCCCTTGCGTTTCCGCTTCCTTAATGGCGCGATATGCGGTTCCTTCACTAACACTTAAAGCTTTAGCAATAGACCGGACCGATATTTTTTCCCCTATTTGCAATTGTGTTATGTATTCAAGTATTTGTTCATGCTTTGTCGTCACCTTGGCACCACGCTTTCACCGTATCACTCTTTTATCTAGTATACGACTTGACGCGGCGCCATAGCAACTTCTTAACCAAATTCT
The DNA here is from genome assembly GCF_900142675.1 of Shouchella rhizosphaerae. GTDB lineage: Bacteria > Bacillota > Bacilli > Bacillales > Bacillaceae_D > Shouchella > Shouchella rhizosphaerae. The sequence continues at coordinate 238,779 of NZ_FRBS01000003.1, forward strand.
CGTCTTTTTTCCGGTTCGGCGTTTTCCTGTTGCCTGTCTTTCTGCGCTTTTTGCCGGTATCCGCCTAGCACAGCGACCCCATTTCCAGCAATGACAAGCGCGGCGAATGCAAGCCAAGAATAGGCAAACATTTGCCCGATTCCTTCTTCATGTATCGGCAAATAATCGAATGCATAAACGACTAAAACGATGGCTGCAAGCAAACAAATGAACGAACGTTGCTTCATAGGCTCCCCCCTTGTCCTATGCCTATGCATTGCCGCTCTTAAAAAGAACAAACGTCCACATCGGTGATGTGAACGTCAAATTGTTGAAATAAGCCGTATTTTTACAGTTCTATCGTTTCGCCAACTTCCAAGACACGCCCTTCGCCGCTTTGAAGGCTGGTAACAAAAGCATGAGGATCCTGTTTAATCGGCGGAAAAGTGTTGTAATGAATTGGAACAGTTAAGCTGGCGCCAATCCATTCTGTTGCTGTTTTTGCATCTTCTGGCCCCATTGTAAAGTTGTCGCCAATTGGAAGAAAGGCCAAGTCGATAGGATGGCGCTCGCCAATAAGCTTCATGTCGCTGAACAAAGCTGTGTCGCCTGCATGGTAGATGGTCTTGCCTTCAGCAGTGAACAGAATGCCGCCTGGCATGCCTGTATAGACAATTTTTTGGCTATCTTCCTCTGTGAACGAAGAACCGTGGAAGGCTTGTGTAAACTTAACACGGCCAAAGTCAAACTGGTATGCGCCGCCAATGGACATCGGATGAACGTTTTCAACTCCTTGAAAGCCCATGTATGTTGCTAATTCGGCTACAGCGACAACCAGTGCCCCTGTGCGCTTGGCAATCGCGACTGTATCGCCGACATGGTCATTATGGCCATGTGTTAACAGAATGACATCGGCTTCCACATGGTCTGCGTTTAAATCAGTCAATTCATTTCCTGTAATAAACGGATCAATTAAAATCGTTTTTCCACCTGTTTCAATCTGGACAACGGAATGGCCATGGTAACTTACTTTCACTCGCAAGCGCTCCTTTCGAATGTTTGTCTCTTTTTGATTTATAGCCGAATTTCTTTCGACTAAAACTATTTTACCGTATACTTAAAGAAAGGAGGAGGATTCATTTGAAATTGGAACGGCTGCAAACATTGCAAAGGCAAATGGGAGAAAAGCAAGCTTGGTTTGCGTTTATAACAAGCAAAGAAAATGTCTTTTATTTAACCGGTTACCGTACGGACCCCCATGAACGCCTCATTGCCTTTTTTGTTTTTCCAAATAGCCATTTTCTTGTTGTTCCTAAAATGGAAGAAAGCATGGTCAGAAAAGCTGGATACGAAGGCGATATTCTTTCATATAGTGATAATGAAAATGTTTGGGAAAACATCTATGCCCGCATTCCCGAGCACGAGCCCCGTAACTTGCCACTTATATGTGTGGAAGAACGGCTTGTCTCTTTTGAACGGATTCGCGCTTTACAAGCCCTTGATAAACAGGTTTCGTTTACTGACTGTGAAGGACTTTTAATGGAGCAGCGCCTTCAGAAAACGAATGAAGAACTGCAAACATTGCGTGCTGCCGCTGCTTTTGCTGATAGAGGGGTAGAGTTAGGCGTAGCCGCATTAAAAACAGGCGTAACCGAAATGGAAGTCGTCGCGGCGATTGAATATGGCCTGAAACAACAAGGCATCCGGGAAATGTCATTCCAGACAACCGTCCTCTTTGGCGACCATGCGAGCGCACCACATGGAAAGCCAGGCAATCGCCAATTGCAAGAAGGCGAGTTTGTCCTTTTTGACCTTGGCGTCGTTTTAGAGGGCTACTGCTCCGACATTACTAGGACCGTTGCCTACGGAAACGTTTCCGAACAGGAGGCCACTATTTACCATACAGTCCTTAAAGCGCAAGAAGCGGCGCTCGCTGCTGCGAAGCCAGGTGCAGTCATTGGCGCTGTTGACCAAGCTGCACGCCATGTGATCACAGAAGCTGGCTATGGCGCGTTTTTTCCACACCGACTTGGACACGGGTTAGGCATTGATGTACATGAGTCTCCCTCCATGCACCAAGACAACCAAAACCATTTAAAAGAACGGATGACCTTTACAGTAGAACCTGGCATCTACATACCAGATCGTTGCGGTGTACGAATTGAAGACGATGTTGTTATTACAGCCGCTGGGTGCGAGGTAATGACAAGCTACCCGAAAACGCTGGACCCTGTGCCTGTTCGCTTATAACCGCTCTGTCCAGCTCGTAAAAACGCAAAGTGGCCTTCTCCTCGCAGGCCACTTTGCTTTACCCTTTTTTATTCGCTTACTTTGTCCATAACCATGTAAAACGTTCGCTGTCCCTATTCATCCAACGAATTTCTAAGCGTTCCATCGTGGGGAATTTAGCAGAAAGCCGATCAGCGTATTCTGCTTCTGTCGTTTCCTCATTGATTTGGAGCAAATCGACGATTTCTTCTACATGGGACCGGGCTTCCTCCCCTTTTATAACGTAATTGCCTTTTTCATACTCATAATGGTTTGGGTTATCGTATTCCCATTGATGTTCGACTCCCTCTGCAATGACCGTCACCCGTAGTGAAAAAGATTCCATAAGCTCCGTCCCCGATACAGCAGACACAGGCAATGGGCAAATCGCCGCCAATAATAGAGCAAACAGCGTCGTATACATAAGTGTGTGTTTCATTTGGACGAGCCCACCTTTTTATTACTAAGGTAGGCAAAAACATGTGTGATTATGCATTTACCGATAACGGTGAATGACGTCGACTCCACCAGTTACTTCAACGACCGTTCCTGTTACCATATCAGCATCATCTTCACATAAAAACAACACCGTTCTGGCAATATCTTCCCCTGTCCCAGAGCGGCCAATCGGCGTATCACTGTCGTTTCGCTCTCGTGCCTCTTGAATCGTCGATTCTTTCATTTCACCCATAATATTGCCAGGGCACACCATATTGGCAGTAATGCCATGCCCTGCCTCTTCGATCGAAACCGTTTTCATAAGCGAAACAAGTCCGACTTTCGCAGCTGCATAAGCGGATCGGTAAATCCATCCAGGCGCGCTATTGGCGCCTTGAAAACCGTAAAAAACAATGCGTCCAAATGATTGTTTCCGCATGACGGGGATGACTTGCTGGAGCAGGTAAAACGCTGAATTCAAGTTGCCATCGATCATATATGCCCATTCGGCTTCGCTGTAATCCATAAGCTTCTTTTTTTCAAACACGTAAGGGCCGGCATTATGGATACACAAATCGATTCTGCCAGCGAAGGAAAGGGCTTGTGCTGCTGCCGTTTGCAAGTCCTCTTTCTTCGTGACATCCGCTTGGACAAGCTGCAATTTTTTATGGGCCCACTTTTGTTGGAGCGTTTCAGCCTTTTCCTTGTCACTGAAATAAGTAACCGTTGCACTGTACCCCGCTTCCAGCAATCCTTCCACTACTTGTAAGCCCAGCCCTTTCGTCCCGGCCGTAATCAATGCATGCCTCATTGCTGTTCACCTCTTGACTAGACGCTTTTATCCCAAAGATACATGAGTCCCATTGGAAACGCAAAACAAAACCCAGTGCTAACTACTAATCAGCCTGGGTTTTGTTTTGCGTTTGTGTCATCCGATCGAGATCAGGACGTCATTTGCTGCGACGCTTTTCGTCCTCTGCTGTCCCTTGGTAATAGGAATCCATAATTTGTTCATTTACCATCTGCTCGCCAGACTCAATGTGTTCGCCATTGGTTTCTTGCTTTTTTTCCATTGTCCCACTCCTCCTTTTTCATTGCTCCTTAGTTTGCCTCCTGTATTTATTTTCTACCCCCTTTTCACAAAAAAATAAAAAAGAGGAAGCATCAATGCTCCCTCTTACATCTTTACTCGGCTTCGGATCTTGCTTAGCTGACTTTAGCCTGCACATACTATCCTTTTATAGACTGAGACAAAAGATCGTTTGCTTTTCCAAGGGCGAGCTTGACTTGCTCGAAACCGGTGCCCCCTGCGCTATTCCGTCGGCCAACAACGGTTTTGGGCTGGAGAACTTCGTAGATGTCATCGGCAAACAGGCTGCTCGCCTCTTTGTAAACTTCGATAGGCAAATCAAGCAAATACACACCTTTTTCAATTGCTGTGAGCACAAGTTTGCCTACTACTTCATGAGCTTCTCTAAAAGGCATTCCTTTTGTCGCCAAATAGTCTGCCAACTCAGTCGCATTTGAAAAGTCACTTGTGACGGCTTTTGCCATCGCATCCGTATTTACAGTCATCGTTTCAATCATTCCTGCGAAAATCCGCAAGCTGCCTTTGACTGTTTTTACAGTGTCAAACATGCCTTCTTTGTCTTCTTGCATGTCTTTGTTGTAAGCTAGCGGCAAACCTTTCAACGTTGTCAGCAAGCTGAACAGACTGCCGTACACGCGTCCGGTTTTGCCGCGGATCAATTCAGCCATATCCGGGTTTTTCTTTTGTGGCATAATGCTTGATCCAGTTGCAAAGGCATCGTCGATTTCAATAAATTGAAATTCCTGTGCAGACCATAGGATCAACTCTTCACATAACCGAGACAAATGCATCATTAGCGTCGCCGAAGCAGCGAGAAATTCAACAATAAAATCGCGGTCGCTGACGGCATCAAGGCTATTTTCGTAAATGCCCTCAAAATGAAGGAGTTCCGCAGTGTAAGCACGGTCGATCGGAAATGTCGTCCCCGCCAAAGCACCAGCCCCTAATGGAGAAATGTTCACCCGTTTTAAGCTGTCTTGCAATCGGCCGTAATCACGTTCCAGCATCCAAAAGTAGGCAAGCAAATGATGGGCAAACGAAACCGGCTGTGCCCGCTGTAAATGGGTATAGCCAGGAATCAGCGTTTCGACATGCCCTTCCGCCTGCTTAACCAATGCGGCCTGCAATGTGCGGATTGCTTCCATGATTTCTTCGGTTTGCGTCCGCAAATAGAGGTGCATATCAGTCGCAACTTGGTCGTTCCGGCTTCTTCCTGTATGCAGTTTACCGCCAACAGGGCCAATTTCATCAATGAGCAGCTTTTCTAAATTTAAATGGATATCCTCTTGAGCAGCAGAAAAGACAAGCTCTCCTGCTGCTGCTTTTTTTTGCAGCGTCTTTAGCCCATTTTTGATCTGGGCCGCTTCTTCCTCAGAAAGAATGTGTTGTTTGGCAAGCATCGTGACATGGGCAATGCTTCCTGTAATGTCTTCCTCAACAAGCTGTTGGTCAAAACCGATCGATGCGCCAAATTCATCGACCCATTGTTCTGCTGTTTTTGTAAACCTTCCACCCCACAGCTTGCTCACAGCGTGACCTCCTTTTTCTCCTTTGTCACCATGCTGTGTACTTTTGTAGGCAAGCCCCATAGGGAAATAAACCCAACTGCAGCTGAATGGTCAAATTCATCATCTGGCGTGTACGTGGCTAGTTTTTCATTGTACAAAGAGTAAGCAGATTTGCGCCCTTCGATGATCGCATGGCCTTTAAAAAGTTTGACACGGACAACACCAGTTACATGCGTTTGAGATTCTTTTAAGAAAGCAAGAAGTGCTGGTTGCAAGCTTGAAAACCAAAGCCCTTCATAAATGAGTTCAGTCAGTTTCTTTTCGATAACCGGTTTAAAGTGGGCCAATTCTTTCGGTAGCGTCAAATCTTCCAACTCTTTGTGAGCTTTGATTAGCGTCATCGCTCCTGGGCATTCATAAACTTCACGAGATTTGATGCCAACTAGGCGGTTCTCAACATGGTCAATCCGGCCTACGCCATGTTTGCCAGCGATCTCATTTAACGTCAAAATCAGCTGATCAAGAGGGTATGCCTCTCCGTTAATCGCAACGGGCACCCCTTTTTCAAAAGACAGTTCAATAATGTCTGGTGTATCAGGCGTTTTCTCAAGCGGCGCTGTCAGCGCATAGGCTCCTTCTGGCGGAGTCGCCCAAGGATCTTCAAGAACGCCACACTCATTGCTACGTCCCCACAAGTTCTGGTCAACCGAATATGGGTTGTCAAGATCAATCGGAATCGGGATATTGTGCGCTTTTGCATACTCGATTTCTTCATCACGTGACCATGCCCATTCCCTTACAGGTGCTAATACTTTTAAGTTCGGATTTAACGCTTGAATGGAAACTTCAAAGCGCACTTGATCGTTGCCTTTTCCTGTGCAGCCATGGGCTACTGCTGTTGCTCCCGTCTGTTCGGCAATCTCTACGAGCTTTTTGGAAATGAGCGGGCGTGATAACGCCGAAACAAGAGGATACTTTTGCTCATAAAGGGCATGTGCTTGCAACGCAGGCAAGACAAATGATTCAGCATACTCTTTTTTTGCGTCAATTGTATAAGATTGAATGGCCCCAACTTGAAGGGCTTTTTGTTTTACAAACTCCAAATCTTTTCCTTCGCCAACATCGAGGCCGACAGCTATAACGTCATACCCTTTGTCAGTTAGCCATTTAACGGCAACAGACGTATCCAATCCCCCAGAGTAAGCTAAAACTACTTTTTCTTTCGCCATGTGAATCCCTCCGCTATGAATAATCATTCTCTTTTCGTTATTTTTATACATAAATGTTCAAAAAACAGTCGGGAACCTCTTCCCGATTTGCAAGAAAATAAGCCTCTATTAATGAATATACATAACTTTAACAGGCTTCCTCTCTTTTGACAAGGGGTTTCGCCAAATATTCTATATAAATAACCAGGCCTGATTGAGTCATCGCCTGGTTTTTGTATAGTATATGCGCTCCCTAGAATTTAGCCACCTTTTTTGGTAAAAAACACGTGCAGCAGCGAGGGTTGTCTGTATTTGCTTGTAAAAACTATAAGCGCCGACCGCAGATGTCGCCAAGCTTTTGCCAGCAATCTGCTTATTGCTTACTGAACGAATAAGCCCCCATTTCATCGATTGCAAAGCCAAAGACACAAGCAATTCATCACTGAATAAATCTTCCCTTGATTGATAGAAAGGTTGGCCTTTTTCATGCTCAGCCAGCTCCTTTTGCAGGAGTTCCCATTCAGCGAGGCGCGCATAGCGCGGCAAAAAGGATAAGTGGAGTAGGCGAATCGCATACAGCGACTCAAGCGCTGTGTCTCCTTTATATCCATAAGCATGGCCGATTAGAGCAATCGCGCGTCCACACGCATACAGTTGCGCTGGCAAAGTCAATGCCATTCTTTTGCCTTTCGCTAAATAGGCTCCTTTGCCTGCAGACAAAAGTCGTATTTTGGCTTCCTCGCGATTTAGCTTTTGTTCATGAATAGTGATCTGTTGTTCACTTGCGCTAACGGGAAGTGGTGTAAACGTTTCCTTTGCACGCTGATTAAACCATTCATCTTTTGTGATAAAGGGATGCAATTGGAGAACAAACGGTTCTAACTGAGCTAATGTCCGCATCCCTGCCTTTTGCAAAGGGACAGGCGTCGTCATTGGGCTTTGCGCTTGTTCGTATAACTGTTTTTCATACTTACGTACTCGATCATGCATTAAGGCAATCTCCGTCTTCACTCAGCTTCCTCCTCTTGATGAAAAGCCTTTCCGACAGCCATCTTTCGCTTAAACAAATCGAGATAGGCAAAGTCGTGTTCTCCGCCCTCAGCTTGCTGCAACGCCCGTAATTCTGTATTCATCCGCTTGATATAGTAATAAAAAAGCGCCTCTTTTGTTTTTGCTTGAACGGTACTGGACAACCCTGACTCCGTTTCGCCATATTGGGCCAATATCGCGTGTTTGACTGCTACTAATTTCTGGTCGTTTACGTCCAACCCCTGTTCATTAGCCGCTTGGCTGATCATTTCTGAACTTAATGCCAAATGGCCGATTAACTCACCAGAACGGGTGTATTCAGGGGCAAACGGATCTTCCAATGCTTTTACTTTGCCAATGTCGCCGAGCAAACAAGTGGCAAGGGCTACGTCTTTGTCCAAGTCAGCGTACAAAGGAAGAAGTTGCAAACAAGCAGCGGCCAACTCTACCGTCTGCTCAAGCAAGCCTGCGTAATAAGCATGATGCAATTTTTTAGCAGCAGGGATGGTTGTAAAGCGTTCGCGAATTGATCGATCGCCATAAAGCTTTTTTATAACAAGTTGAAGAACTGGCGATTGGATTTCTTCCATGATCATCCGCAGCTCATGCCACAAATCCTCTCTGGAAATCCCTTTTTTCGATACCAATTCGGTGCGGTTGATGCCGTCTTCTTCAGTAGCCAAGCGAATCTTTTGGATCGTCACTTGTTGTTTAGAGCGAAATGTTTCTAGCTTCCCTTCAATTTTTACAATTGCTTTTGGCACAAATTTATCTTGTTGGTCGTCTGTTATATCCCATAGCCTCGCAGACAGAATCGTATGTTGTTTTAGCAGTGTGAAATTGGCGTAGAGCGAGCCATTAGCTGCCTGTTTAATTTCACGGTCACGAATTAAATAAAAGCCATTGACTGTCATTGCCAGACACCTCCGCTTCTATCTTATCTACTTCTTTCCAGAAAGGCAAAACTTCTATGGGAAACACTAGATAAAAAAAACAGCCTCCCCCCTCTGGTTTAACCGAGGGGGCAAGGCGAACTTATCTTATGATGTTAACCGAACCGTGTCACGAGCAATCATGACTTCTTCGTTGGTTGGGATGACAATGATTTTAACTGGAGCGCCCGCTTTTTCAATAAACGCTTCTTTGCCGCGGACATTATTTTTTTCCAAATCAACATCAACGCCCATAAAGCTGAGCCCTTTTAGAACACGTTCCCGAATGGTGGCGCTATTTTCGCCAATGCCAGCAGTAAAGACAATCGCATCGAGTCCGCCCATCCGTGCCGCATATGAACCGACATACTTATGAATCCGAGACGCAAACACATCAAGAGCTACCTGTGCTCGTTCGTCCCCTTCTTTCGCAGCCGCTTCAATATCACGCAAATCACTTGAAAAGCCAGTTATCCCTAACAAGCCGCTCTTTTTATTAAGCGTAGCCACGACTTCTTCTACAGATTGGCCGGTTTTTTCCATAATGTAAGGAATCAGGGCAGGGTCAATGTTTCCTGAACGGGTCCCCATTGTCACACCTGCCAGTGGCGTGAAGCCCATCGATGTATCAATCGACTTGCCGCCTTTAACCGCAGCAATGCTTGCGCCGTTGCCTAAATGACAAGAAAGAATACGCAATTCTTCAATTGGCGTCTCCATTAATTCGGCTGCACGATGTGTGACATATTTATGGGAAGTGCCGTGGAATCCATATTTACGAATGCCATATTTCTCATAGTATTCATAGGGCAAACTATATAAAAATGCGCTCTCTGGCATCGTTTGGTGGAAAGCAGTATCGAACACTGCTACAGCAGGTACATTTGGAAGGACTTCTTTAAAGGCTTTAATACCTGTAATGTTGGCAGGGTTATGGAGGGGAGCCAATTCTGATACTTCCTCAATGCCTTGAAGGACTTCATCTGTAATTACAACGGAATCATTGAATTTCTCGCCGCCATGAACAACACGGTGGCCAATGCCTTCAATTTCTTCTAGGGATGCAATGATGCCGCGGCCCGTTAAGTCCTTTAGCAAAAGCTTTACTGCTGCAGCATGGTCAGGAATATCTTCGGTCAATTCATGCTGTTGGCCGTTTGCTTCGATTGTAAAAATACTTTTTTTTAAGCCAATCCGCTCAACCAGCCCTTTTGCAATGACTGTCTCTTCTGGCATTGCCAACAGTTGAAATTTGAGAGATGAACTTCCTGCATTAATTGCAATAATTTTAGCCATGGTTCTTTCGACTCCTTTTTTCTGTCTAACACGCATGTTCCTCTACCATTTAAGCATTCACCAGCCTTGATTTCAAGCACGGTTCGACAAAAAAGCGCATACATTTGAATTAATTAAAAAGAGCGGCAATTTCAACAAAAAAAGAGCGCTCATTTAGCGCCCTAACTGTTCTGAAAACCATTTATTGATTTGCCTCATCATATCGTGCATCGCTTCAGCGTTTGAAAAAGACGGCAGCTCCGCAAGCAATGCTTGTTGAGGGGTTTTGACGTTGTCTGCCTTTTTTTGCAACAACAGTATACTTTTGCCGTGTTGACTGTTGGAAAACAGCGAACTTGGAAGCTGGAGAAGCCCTAACACAATTGCTTCTTTTTTCAAGTAAACATTTAATGCTTCTGCTTGATCGCTTGAGAATAAAAAATTTGGGACAAGCAACACTGCATACCCGCCGGGATGAAGGGAGCGAATTGCTTGTTCGATCATTAAATGATGAATATAGCTATGCCCTTCTCCTGCTTTTAACTCAAACCCTTTTGCGACATCATCTTTTGGATAATAGCCAACAGGCAAGTCGCTCGCCACGATGTCTGCGTGAGGCAATGTAACTTGGACGCTGTCTTGGTGGTATAAAGCGACTTCACGTTGCTGCAAATTGGCACTTGCGAACGCGACTTTCAGCAATGTTTCATCCGCTTCAAATCCAATTGCCTCTGGCTCATTGTTTACATGGTTGCAAATCGAAAACAACAAATTCCCTGAACCAACAGCCAAATCAAGCAGTTTAAAGCGCTCTTTTTTAGGGTCTATTAGTTTTTGAACCAGATAGCCGATAAACAAACTTACCGCGTCAGGCGTCAGCATGTGGTTTGCTTGTACGGTCCCTTTCATTCCTTTTATGATGGCAAGCTGAAATGCTTTGCGCATATCTTCCCGTTCCCATTTTTCGTCTTTCACTTCGTTTAGCTTTTTTTCGAGCATTGCCTCGGTTTCGCCACGCACTTCCTGCAAAATCTGTTGTTCAAATAAATTGTCGCCTGCTGCAGCCAAAGCGTCTAAATACGTTCCCTCGATCTGGTTAAGTAAAATGTCAGCGCTTTGGTCCAAATAATCAAACAGACGTACTACTTGAGTTGATTCCATTTTTACACCTTCTTTTTTCCGTCCATCTTGTCTGTCCTGTATTGTACAAAAGCACAAAGAAAAAGTCCACTGTCACAGCAGTGGACATAAACTGATTATGCCGTTCGGCTATTAAGCATTTTTAGCTGCTTCCAACGCAGCCTCATAATTTGGGTGCTCCGTCACTTCGTTCACGTACTCCACATAAACAATCTCATCATCCGCATTAACGACAAAGACAGAACGGGCCAACAAGCGCAATTCTTTAATTACTACACCGTATGCTTCGCCAAATGACAAGTCGCGGTGGTCGGAAAGCGTTTGGACATTATCAATGCCAGCGGAAGCGCACCAACGTTTTTGGGCAAATGGCAAATCGACGCTGATCGTAAGAACCGCCGTATTATCCAATTTTGCTGCCTCTTCATTAAAACGCCTTGTCTGCTGGTCGCATACACCTGTGTCCAAGGATGGCACAACACTGATCAAGCGAACTTTTCCTTTTGAATCTGCGAGCGTTACTTCAGATAAATCGTTGGCCAACACCGTAAAATCCGGCGCTTTTTCCCCTACTTGGACTTGTGTTCCAGCTAATGTGACTGGTTTTTGCTTGAATGTAATTTGCATGCTTCCCTTCCCCCCATCATATTGGTTCTTTCTTTATAAATTGTACAGGCTAAGCAGTCGTTAGGCAACTGCGACGTTTTAATCGTGAACATTGATTGGCACAAAAAGGATGCCTTTCCCATTGACTGTTTCTGCCATTCGCTCTACACTATAAACGTATATAATTATTTCGTGTGCCAAACAATTAAAGGATGTGACTCCATGGCTAAGCAGCGGCTTTGGTCGCCTACGTTTTTGTATTTATGCTTTAGCGCATTTACTTTATTTTCGATTTTCAACTTATTCATTCCTACATTGCCGTTATTTGCGATGGACGTGCTTCATGCGTCAGAACAACAAGTCGGCATTATCGTTGGAGTGTTCATCGCTGCCTCAGTCATTGCCCGCCTTTTCGCAGGGCTATTGCTTGATCGTTTCGGAGAGAAGAACATGTTGCTCGTTTCCTTTCTCGTCGTAGTGATCACCGCCATTTTGCACATTTGGTCATTTTCATTCGGATGGCTTCTTTTTTTGCGTTTTTTACAAGGTTTGGGCTTTGGAGTAGCGACAACAGCAGCAGGTGCGCTAGCGATCATGATTGCCCCTAAAACACGGCAAGGAGAAGCAGTCGGATACTACAGCATGTTTATGAGCCTGGCTATGGTCATCGGCCCTGTCGTTGGATTGCAAGTCGTCCAACACATTTCCTACACAGCACTTTTTCTAACGACCGTATTTTTATCCGTTATAGGGCTATTGCTTGCATTGTTTATCGTGTATAAGCCTGTAAGAAAAGCACCAGAACCTCTTTCTGTAGATCGGTTTATTGCCATAAAAGCGGTGCCTGTCAGCCTTTGCTCATCCCTTGCCTCCTTTGCTTACGGTGGGATATTAAGTTTTATTACGTTGTACGCTGTCAGCCTCGGCATGGAATCCGCAGCAAGTGCTTTTTTTCTTGTGTATGCCCTTGTCCTCCTAGGTTCCCGTATGATTACGGGCAGGATTTTTGACCGCTTTGGTGAAAATGTCGTTGTCTACCCAACACTTGTTTTATTTGCGATCGGCCTCTTTACCCTTTCGCAAGCAGGCAGCTTATCGATTTTTTTAATCGCCGCTGTCTTAATGGGTGCCGGTTTCGGCTCTGTGCTGCCAAGTTTCCAAACGCTTGCCGTTCAATCTGTTCCCCCAAAACAAGCAGTGCAAGCGACAAGCACTTTTTATATTTTTTATGACCTTGGTATCGGCCTCGGCTCTTACGTGCTTGGCCTCATTGTCACAGGCTCTACCTATTCGTTTATGTACATCATCTCAGCCTCAATTGTGATTCTGGCCATCGTAGCCTATCGCGTGTTGCATCATCGCAAATTAAACAACTTAGGGGTAAAATGCATGGCCGATGCCGAATTGGAAGCATCATAAAATCTGCACATCGCCGAAAAGCCAGTTGAGAAGATCTCAACTGGCTTAGAGCTTGTTGAACCAATTATGCAAGGGGATCGTCATAATGATAGCTAGTTTTGTCACCATGCTCGTTCTGCTTTAGCATGTGTTGTACTTTTTCAAAAGCTTGCGGCGCCAAGTCGAGCAGTCGTTCATAAAGATGAGTCGAACTGTCTAAATGAACCATATTGACACCTTTGCTATTTACGACCAAAAAGGCAATTGGCGTAATCGACACACCGCCGCCGCTTCCACCGCCAAATGGATGGCCAATTTCATCGTGAGCTTGCTCGATGTGGAATTCACTTCCCCCTGCAGCAAACCCGAAGCCTACCTTTGAAATCGGCATAATGACACTGCCATCAGGTGTTTCGACAGGGTCACCGACAATGGTATTGACGTCAGCCATGGCCTTGATGTTTTCCATTGCTGTCTTCATCAAGCCCTGAATTGGATGTTCTGACATGACTTTACTCCTTTCACTCAATCACTTGCTACAGCACCTTGTGCAGGCGCCTGTACCTTCTGTGAAGAGTTCTTCTTGTAATTGAGAACAAGCGCAAGACCTGTACGTATAGCGTGTCCCACGCGAAAGGAGACTATGCATGAAAACGAAAGGGCGAACGTTTCAGACTGGAAATGGGGAACGACGTCCAATTGTTGGGCAGCACGCCATTTCACTTTATGGGAAGCCCATCCGCAAAAAAACGACTTTAGCCCCCATACGACCCCCGCCACTTTGGCAGCGCTGGCGGCTTCTCCTGTGCCAATTTCAGTGGACCATTTGAACTCTTCAACAGTCAAGCCTTTAAAAAAACGAACAGCGATCCGTTTATAGCTGGGAAAGTGTGCAATCCACTCTTTGCTTTTCTTAATAAAGCGCTTGATTGTTTCAATCGACCATTTCTTTTTTTGTTTGTTTTCTTTTACAGGGCTTTTATTTTTTTCCCTGATCGACACCGTGCCTTCGTTTTCATTCCATTCAATTAAAGGCGCTTCCAATTGATAAAGAGTAAAGCCTAACATGCGGACATCCAGTTGCAGCAAATCTTCCTTTTGTCGATGTTTGTAAGTACACCGAATGCGAATTGTTGCCATTAAAAGGCATATGCCTAGTAGCAGCAGACTAGCTGTGGACGCTATTAACCACCATACCCAGCTTTGCACACCGTTGCCCTCCTTTCTCTTTACTATACGCAATTGCCGAAAAAATAAACAAACGGTCGTTATCTAAAAAAGACAAAGTCGATAATCGTACTCTGACAGTTAAAAAACGCTTGGCAGACGAGGGAAAATCGAATGGAACGGGGGTTGGAGCGCTGCGGTTTCCTTGTCCATAAACCTAAAGCCTGTCGTCAAAATTAGACGACAGGCTCCGTTTTCACCATTGTTCTTGCTACTCACAATGGATGACATATGTCTCGGCAAACAAATCATGGATGCCTTGTTTTTTAGGCGTGCATGCAACAACAATATAAGCAAGCAGCGGGAAACGAAGTGGTAAGGGTGCTTGCTGGATAAAGCGGCCGACGCCTTCTCGAAAGAACAATGTTCGCCATGTGAGCGGCGAGCCGTCTGCAGCAACCACTTTTAAACCAAACACCATTTTTCCAAGCGTTTGCGAGAAAGCTTTTGTCATTCCTGCAAAATAAGCGAAAAACAACAGTGCGTAAAGAATAGCTGGGGCAATCACCGTTGTAACCGCAAACCCAAAGAAATGGTCGTTTGTTTGTACAAACGGCAGCCACGAATGAACTAATGCCGCGTTTATAGCTGAAACGATCAATAAATCAAATAAAAACGCCCATAATCGCATCCAAAACCCAGCATAACGAATCGCGCTTGCCCCTTTTTCTTGAGCCGCCTCCCTTGTTGCAGGAACCATCACCGGCGGCTGTTTTCGTAAATAACGCTTGAATCCGGCAGAGGGGAATCGCCTTTCCATTTGTTCAGCCCCCTTATTCATAATCATACAGATACATGGCTCTAGGTTGGTTGTACTCGGTCAGTTCCATGAGTCCTTGTTTTTGTTCAGCTTTGCCAAATATTTTTTCAGCAGCAAGGCCAAACATACTCGTTAATCCTTGTTTCGGCTCAATCGCAATGACTTGGTAGTTGCTGCCCAAATCACGCTGCATGGCGGCAATGACATCATTGATCGACCCAAGCTCATCAATTAAGCCTGCTTCGAGCGCTTGCCTGCCTGTATAAATTCTGCCGTCCCCTAATTCACGAACGCGCTCTTCATCCATTCCCCGGCCATTGGCAATGACTTCGACAAATTCATCGTAGTATTCATCGACAATCGATTGTAAAATCTCATCTTCTTCTTCAGTAGGCGGACGAGTGCCGCTCATCATGTCTTTGTAAGGACCGCTTTTGTAAACCGTTTCCTCGACACCGATTTTATCAAGCAATTCGGTAATGTTTAACGAACTCATAATCACGCCAATTGACCCCGTTAACGTTTGCGGATATGCAAAAATTTGCTCAGCAGGAGCGGCCAAGTAATACCCACCAGAAGCAGCCATCGAACCCATTGAAATGTAAACGGGTTTCCCATAATTTTCTTGTGCTTCAATGACCGCATCATGAATTTCCGCACTTTCTAATACGCCGCCACCAGGAGAATCAACCGCAATAATAATCCCTTCCACATTTGGGGAACTCATTGTTTGGTAAAATAAATCCATAAAGTTTGAATGATTGTACCCTTCAGCAGAAAACAGAGAATCGCTTGTTGTATTAATGATCGCCCCGTTTACTTCTAAAAGGGCAATTGAACCGGAAGGATCTCCTTCCTGAATCACTACGCTTTCGTCATAAGCTCCTGCTAGCCAATTGGCTTGGGAATATGTATTCATCGCTAGTGATAGCGATGTAATGACTGAAAACACCAAAATAAAAGCCCCAATTCCTAATGCAATCCACCTTCTCGCTTTCATCCTCTCGCTCCTTTGTAATTTTGTCTTAAAATCAAATGCTCCGCCATCTCCTACAAATGTTCGTAGCTCCCCCATTGCCCATTATCATCTTTATGTATCGTTGTTTCTCCGTTCGCCACGCAGCCTAGAGTCCTTTCTTGCTTCCGTATACAACGTGCGGTTACCACAAAAGCCCCTTTCTGCCTCTTTCTAGTATATCATCTTCCCATATCGTTGAAAAACACAGAAACGGAGCAGGGGTGTCCCTGCTCCTAGCCATTTTGTATGAACTTATCTTTGAAATCCGCCTAATTGTTGTTCAGCTTGAGCAACCAAACGTTTCGTGATTTCGCCACCTACAGAACCGTTTGCACGAGAAGTCGTGTCAGCTCCAAGGTTTACGCCAAATTCAGAAGCGATTTCGTATTTCATTTGATCAAGTGCTTGTTGTACGCCAGGTACTACCAAGTTATTTGAGTTTGAGTTAGCCATATGTCTCACCTCCTCCGGTACTTCTAGATTGCTCGAAAGAGGAAAGAACATACATGCTTGATAACTGGTAAATATATGAACTTCCCCTACTTCCATTTCGCAAGAAGTAGGGGATTCCCATCATTTCCTTTTAAAATAACTGGTCCAATGTTGGCGATGTGTGCGCGCCTGTTACTTCAAGGGATTCAATTCCCGCAATCGCCTCTCTGCATTTTTCCTCCACTTGCACGTATTGTTCAAAATGAGCAGAACGATCCCGTTTTGGCTTTGTTTTAGAATCTGTCGGCAAAAAGATCGTACAACAGTCTTCATAAGGGAGAATCGATGTTTCATACGTGCCAATCCGTTTCGCATAAGCGATTGTCGTCTCTTTATCCATTGCTAAAAGCGGACGCAATACAGGTAAATTGGTCATTTCATTAATCGTATTCATGCTGGCCAGTGTTTGCGAGGCGACTTGGCCTAAACTTTCACCATTTGAAATCGCTAAGATGCCTCGTTCCCTGGCGATCCGATCCGCAATCCGCAACATCATCCGTCTCATAATCGTCATTTCATAACTGGACGGCACTTCTTTATGGATATGCGTTTGAATATCGGTGAAGGGGACAAAATGAAGCGTGATCGTACGACCAAATTTTGTCAACTCTCTTGTCAAATCAATCACTTTTTGTTTGGCCCGTTCATTTGTATAAGGAGGACTGTGGAAATGAAGCATTTCTACTTCTGCTCCTCTGCCCATTAGCATATGGGCGGCAACAGGCGAATCGATTCCGCCTGACAGCAAATGAAGAACTTTTCCACTGCTTCCTACCGGCAATCCTTTTGCTCCTGCATACACACCAGCTGTTATATACGTTCCTGACTCTCGCACATCGACTACAACGTTGACATCGGGATGATGGACATCAACAGCTAACTCGCCAGTGAATGCCTTTAGCACGTATGAGCCTATTTTGTGGTTAAGGGACTGGGAATCAATCGGAAAAAGCTTGTATGCCCGCCTAGCAGAGACTTTAAACGTTTTAGCATCTGGATGTTGAGTAAGCATAAAGAGTGCGCCTTTTTGCATGGCTTCTAACTCATTCTCCACTCTTAAGGCGAGGCTGTATGATTGAATGCCAAATACATTGGCTAGTGCTGCTGCAACGGGCTCATGGTCGGTGCTGTTTAGTTCGACGACAATCCGCCCAAACGTCCGCTTCGCTTGTACCTTTGGAAAAGGTTTTAATACATGGCGAATATTGGCGAGCAGTAGTTTTTCAAAATGGCCTCTGTTTTTTCCTTTTAAGGCCAATTCGCCATAACGAACAAGAATATGGTCCATTTTCATTTCCCTACAACCTCCTGAAGCTCTGGAATGATCTGTTTTAAGGCGTCTGCACATGCTTCCACTTCTTCATGTGTCGTTGCAAACGAGAAGCTCATGCGAATGGCGCTCTCAGCCACTGTTCTCGGTTTCATTGCCCCTAAAAGGACACGGCTCGGTTTGCCCGTTTTCGTCGAGCAGGCTGACTGTGTCGAAACGTAAATTTGGCGTTGACCGAGTGCCTGCACAAGTACTTCGGCCTTAATGCCTGGAATCGATACATTCAGTATATGAGGTGCATAGCCCGATGTTGGCGTGTTAACGACTAGCCCCTCTATTTGTTCCAGCTTGGCGCGCAACATGTCATTTAAGGCAAGCAGCCGTTGTTGCTGTTCCTGTTCCTGACTTTCCATTAACCCGAGCGCCTTGGCAAATGCAGCGACACCTGCTGTATTTTCTGTGCCAGGACGCAATCGTTGTTCTTGTCCGCCTCCGTAAAGGAGACTTTCCAGAGTAGCAGGATTGTTGACAAATAACAACCCTGTCCCTTTCAAACCATGGATTTTATGGGCGGATAAAGACAGCATATCAATGTTTGCTTCTTTCAGCGAAAATGGGACTTTTGCCAAACTTTGCACGGCATCGACATGAAATTTGATTTGTGGGTAGCGTTGAAGCAAAGCGCCAATTTCAGCGATCGGTTGGATAGTCCCTAGTTCGCCTTGGACATGCCCAAGCGTAACCAAAACGGTATTTGGACGAATGGCAGATTCAATCGCTTTGCTTGTCACACGTCCATCCTCGTCCGCTTGCACATACGTCACTTCAAACCCTTGCGCTTCAAGAGCGCGAGCATTCTCATAAATAGATGCATGTTCAACAGTGGTGGTAATTAAGTGGCCGTTTGCATGCTTTTTCGCTGTTCCTTGAATGGCCACCGCATTTGCTTCTGTGCCCCCTGAGGTAAAAATAAGCTGATTCGGCATGCAGTTAAGATAAGCAGCAAAACGTTTACGGGCATGATCAAGTACTTGCTCCGCTTCCATGCCAAGAGTATGCAACGACGAAGCATTGCCAAAATAATCTGCAGCCATCTTCGTATATAAAACAAGCACGTCGGGATGGGGCCGAGTGGTTGCGCTATTGTCCAAATAAATCATCCGGTGTAACTCCTTTCCTCTCTTCCAGGCTTTTAACTTAGCAAGCCTCGTTCGCTATTGCAAGCATATCTTTCAACAATCTGCACCGCAACTCAAAAACGCAGTTTCACAAAGGAAACTGCGTTCACATACGTCGTCGGTTCGTGGTTATCGTCGTTTTTATACGTCCAGAAACCATGCACTTATTTGACGTTCCCCATCTTCCTCGCCTAGCATCTGGTAACTCTGGATAAATAGTACGTGTTGGGCGTTCGCCTTGCACGGCAAAGGCACTATGCACTTATATGCCTTTCGACTTTTTCCAACAAGTTTGGTTCATATGGCTCAACAGCATGTTGGACTCGCTCAAGTGCTTCCTCATAATGAAAACTGCGAAACGCGTCTTCTGCTTGGTCAAGTGCTTGCCGCACTTCTTCACCACGGTTTCGATATCGGTTGCTAAACTGGATAGCCAGTTCGGCGAGTCTAGCTTTTTCAACCATTTCTTCTATTGCGTCTGAACCTTTTTCAACTTGCTCAATCGCCTCGTGTACCAATTGCTCGACTCGTTCCATTTCAAGGGGGATTTCATTTAGCGCATCGGCAGCTTGCTTTACTTTCGTTTCGGCAAAGTCAAGGGCTTCCAGTTGCTTTACTGGCACCCCTGGCAAGTTGCTTTTTTTCAACGTCCGTTTCGTTTCGTACATGACACTACGAAGCCGTGAGACGGTTTCTTGCGCTTTTAACTCGTCTTTTCGAAGGCGACGAAGCCGTTCAATGCTGTTATCAATATTGGCTTTGAACGTGTCCATCTCTTTTGACCATTTCTCAGCCATTTCGTAAATGGAAGAGTACGTTTGTTTTTGGTTTTCGGTTACATCGACAATGACATGCAATTGGTTCCGCAAGTTGGCAAGGTCTTTTTGCAACGCATTTTGCAAATGGGTTTCTTCTTCAGCAATTAAATAGCTTTTTTGTACATGAGTCGTTTCACGCAACAACGTTTGCAATCGTTCTGTTGCTGCCTGCACCTGTTCCTTTAGTGTTGGAATTTTCTCCATTAGCTTATTTTTGGTAGTCACTTCTGCTTCAAGCGTTTCGTACATTTGCTCCTTCTCGTCGTTAATCGTTTGCAACAATTCGCTTGCTTCTTTGACGTGAAGGTTGAGAAGTTGCTCGTACGCCTTATCAATGTCTTTTTTAAATTGTGTAAGGCGCACATCAAAAGCGAATGTTTTTAAATGGAAGCCGCTTTCCTCCATTTGGGCAATGCCCATCTCCAAGTTGCGTACATCAGCTGGAACGGTTGATTTTACTTGGATGAGCAACTGCGGAATCTCATTCATTGTTTCCCTTAAGTCATGCAAACGATCTTTCATCATTAAAAGCTGTTTCCGCGCTTGGAGATAGCTGCCATTTTCAGTCGCTTCATCGTAGGATGCAAGCGTCTGCTTTATATCGGCCATTGCTTCATCAAGGGCTCTCACGGCCTCGCCAAAGGATCCCCGTTTTGTTAACAGCTCATTTGACAGCTCTTGGTATTTGCCACGGACTTCGCTAATTTCTTGGCGGTTTTTCGCTTCAGCGGAAACCAAGTGATCGATTTCTTCCACCATCGTATCCAACTGCTGTTCCACTGTCGTAATTCGATTTCCTACCCAGCCAATCGCATCTTTTGCTTTTTTAAATCGGTATTTTGCGGCCCATTCTTCAATTTCAATTAATTGGTTCTCAATGCTAGGCAAAATCGATTCGACAATCTCATCCCAGTCTTTGCGCCACATTTCAAATTTCTGTTCCGTTTCACCTGACATGCGGAGCTTCTTTACTTTGGCAATTTCCTCTGGAATGTCGCGATTCAATAAATTGATTTTCCTGGCATCGAGCTCGTCCACTGCTTTATGTATATGCCGTCTGAGAAAAATCCCAGCTGCCGTCCCTGCTATAAAAAGGACGAGCACTATAATGATGACTGTTACAAAAATATCCACATGGAACTCCCCTCTACTGCGCTTTTCTTTTACCTGTTTTTTAATCGGTTTATCCAAACTAATCGTAAACGTTGCCGTTAAGTTATAAAAACATTGCTTTATCCCTATTCTGATACGTAATATAATACCATGAATGCGACAATTTGTGTGCAGATTCCCGACACTGCCGTTCGACAAATATCTTCAAACACGACCTTATTTATAAAGGAGCTGTTTCCATGATTATCCGAGACGGGCATATCCACACACCCTTTTGCCCCCATGGTTCAGCGGATACGCTGGCATCTTACTGTGAACAAGCGATTTCACTTGGCCTAAAGACGATTACATTTGCTGAACACGCCCCTCTTCCCGCCGGTTTTAGCGATCCTACACCGAACCAAGACAGCGCCATGGCAGCTTCAGACTTAAATGCCTATTTGCAGGAAACGCGTGCAATAAAAAAAGAGTACGCCCACGCACTGGACGTCCTCATTGGTTTAGAGGTTGATTATATATTCGGCTACGAAGCAGAAACAAAAGCGCTGTTAAACGAGGTTGGCCCTTCCCTTGATGACAGCATTCTATCTGTCCATTTTTTGAAAGTAGGCGGCCATTACCGCTGCATCGATTACAGCCCAGAAGAGTTTGCGGCAATCGCAGCGGATCTTGGCAGCACGAACGCCTTATATGCCCTTTATTACGACACGGTTTTAGCTTCGATTTGTGCTGATCTCGGCCCCTATAAACCAAAGCGGATCGGCCATATAACGCTATGCAAAAAATTTCAAAAGCTCTATCAGGCTGAGCAATCGTTTGGACAAGAGATCAGCGCCATCCTTGCCGCCATCCATGAAAACGGGCTTCAGCTTGATTATAACTATGCAGGTCTAACCAAGCCTTATTGTGGAGAGTCCTATCCACCAAAAGAAATTGCACTGCAAGCAAAAACGATGGGCATCCCCCTTGTTTATGGTTCAGACGCCCATTCTGCCGCAGGTCTCCGCATGTTTTAAGCTTTACGATGTCAGGCGAACCACCATTGTTTTCCTCTGCTCCAATGAGCTAAGCAAAGAGCGAATCCATTCATCGGCATGCCGTCCATACCGCTCGATGAACTGCTCATCTGCCGGAGTAAGCAAAAAGAGTTCACGCAAGTATTGCGGTGAAGAAAAAGGCAATGTCATCATATTGCGAAGCTGGACAACAATTAAATCAGCAGCTAATGGCTCCCCTTGCCTGCGTAAGCACCGGGCGACTGCTTGTTCAAGCAAATGTTGCTCCTTCCGCAAATAGGTGCTCATCACTTCCCGTACAAGGGTCGAGTCTAGCGTCATTTCCCGGTGTGCCATACGCGCTAGCCAATGACACGATTGCTGGTAAAGCAGCACTTTTTTAAACAGCTCTACTAAAGAATCGATGGGATCGCCGTTTGGTTCCCGTGCGGCTGTTTCCATCGTTTTTACATACCCTTCAAAAAAATCAATTAATAGCGATTCAAACAAAGCCTGCTTTCCGCCAAAATAATAGGAGATCAGTGCTGGATTCACACCAGCTTTTCTGGCAATGTCGCGAACGGATGTACCGTGGAAGCCTTTTGCGTAGAACAAGGAAATAGCTGCATCTTTAATCGTCGTTTTCGTCTGTTCGCTCATTCGTATCCCTCCAAGTTGGTTGTGAACTACCCACCACTTATCACCCTTGCAGGTCGCTTGAAGTGGGGGCTTCTTGGGTAATCGCCCCTTTTGGTAGCTGACGAAATGGACCAAGCTAACCCTCTTGTTCCAAGAGTTGATTGATTCATGAGGCAGTGGCTATAAGCGAATTCCTTCTTTTTTGATGTTCAGCGCAGAGTTGTAGTCTCTATCAAGAGTTAGTCCACAAGTACATTGATACGTACATGCGGATAATGGTATTTCTTTTATGGAGCCACATTGCGAACAAGTCTTTGTGGATGGAAACCATTTATCGATTTTGATCAGTTTTTTTCCTTGCTCGTTAGTTTGTACTGTAAGAAAGAAGTGACCATTCCCCATCTATTATCAGCGACACTTTTGCCAAACTTCAAGGGTTGTGCCAATTCGAAGAACCTTTTTTCTTGCGGGATAGTTTGCGTTGTTCTTTTGCTAATCGATCCAGCATTTGTCGATAAAACTTAGGTAATTGGCTTTCTTCCCGTCGCTATCAACAAACAGCCCATCCATCGCAAAGTCTAATCCTACAACGTTTTGAATGTCTTTGTCTTTAATTTCTTTTTCATACTCTGTAAGAATCGAAATAGAATATTTTCCGGATGAAGTTATTGAAACCAACCGATAGTCATCTCCCCTTACCGCCCGGCTACGCCCTACACGCTTAAAGAAGGAGACTTCTTTCGGAAATATGTTAAAGCAAGCAGCCGCAAATCGTGTTATCTTATAAACAGTATTCGTTTTTTATTACCCGCTTCCTGTCTGATTAAGCGGCTTTTACGCAAAAACTTTTTGACAAATCCCGCATGCTTTTGTTGAATCGCTGCGGTTTTTGACAAATGGAAGGAGCATGACCCGATGTTTAGTAAACTTGATTATCCTACCGAACAAGAAGCAGCCTATCGCCTTTTGGAACAGCAAGCTGTTGCCTTACTTGAAGATGAGCCGGATGCGCTAGCCAATTACGCCAATTTATGTGCATTGTTGGGCCAGTTTTTAGATGACATTAACTGGGTCGGCTTTTATTTTCTTAAAGAAAACGAACTTGTGCTCGGCCCATTCCAAGGACTGCCCGCCTGTACACGGATTGCAATTGGCAAAGGTGTCTGCGGAACCGCCGTGGCCGAAAACAAAACGATGCGCATTGATGATGTTCATGCATTCCCTGGGCATATCGCCTGCGACGCCGCTTCAAACGCCGAACTCGTTATTCCGATCCGCCACGAACAGAACGTGATAGCAGTTCTTGATATTGACAGCCCGAGCAAAGGCCGCTTCCACGAAAAAGAAGCGGAAGCGCTTGAACGTTTACTGAAGCGAGTGGAACCTTTTTTAATCAAACATTGACAAGTAGGCGCTTTTCCGCTATGATAGATCGGTGTGAGTGACAGCCAAGACAAACGAACTTTTGACCAATCCATTCCTCAAGCGGCTGCAATGATTGAGGTGCATCGCGTAACTTTTAGCTGTCGAAGCGAAGGTGCATGAAAATGGAATGGCTGGAGTTTAGAGATTGTCATTTAGGTTGTTATTTTGCAACACCAAAATAACAAGGAGGAGACACAATGTCTCGTTATACAGGTCCATCTTGGAAACTATCCCGCCGCCTTGGCGTTTCTCTAAGCGGAACAGGGAAAGAGCTTGCGAAGCGTCCTTACGCTCCAGGCCAACACGGTCCAAACCAACGTAAAAAGCTTTCAGAATACGCGCTTCAACTTCATGAAAAGCAAAAACTTCGTCACATGTATGGTGTAAACGAGCGCCAATTCTTGCGCACGTTCAACGATGCTGGCAAAATGAACGGCATCCACGGCGAAAACTTCATGATTTTGCTTGAGTCACGCTTAGACAACCTTGTCTACCGTATGGGTCTTGCCCGTACACGCCGTGCTGCGCGCCAACTAGTAAACCATGGCCACGTGCTTGTTGACGGTTCACGCGTTGACATCCCATCTTATCGCGTAAAGCCAGGGCAAACAATTGGCCTTCGTGAGCGTTCACGGAATTTGACTGTTGTTAAAGAAGCACTTGATGTAAATGATTTCACGCCAGGATACGTATCATTTGACGAAGAAAAGCTTGAAGGTACGTACACACGTTACCCAGAGCGTTCTGAGCTTCCAGCAGAAATTACTGAAGCGCTTATCGTTGAGTGGTATTCTCGTTAAGAATAAAAAAACCAGCCTTAAATGGCTGGTTTTTTTATTCCTTATGTTAAGCTCAGCTTGGCAAACTTGCGCTTTCCGACTTGAACGATCATATTATCTTCAACCGATACGACCGTATGAATATCGGTGATTTTCTGTTCGTTAATTTTCACGCCGCCACCTTGAATCATCCGGCGTGCTTCGCCTTTTGAAGACTGCATGTTTAACGTAACAAGCAAATCAATTAACGGCACTTCTTTGTCGCCTTCCCAGGAAAAGACCGGAATGTCTTCTGGCAGCGCCCGTTTTTGGAAAACCGTTTTAAAATATTGCTCTGCCTCATCAGCCGCTTCCTTGCCATGGTACATTTCTACAAATTTATGGCCAAGTCGCATTTTTGCATCGCGAGGGTGGACACTGCCATCTGCAAGCCCTTTTTCTAAAGCTTCGATTTCATCCATCGGCACATCCGTCGCCAATTTGTAGTATTTTACCATCAATTCATCAGGTATCGACATCGCCTTCCCAAAAATCTCGTTTGGTGCTTCGTCAATGCCAATGTAGTTATTAAGCGACTTTGACATTTTGCGGACGCCGTCGAGCCCTTCAATTAACGGCAGCGTCAGCATCACTTGCTTTTCTTTTCCGTACGCTTCTTGGAGTTGGCGTCCCATTAACAAATTAAACGTTTGGTCCGTCCCCCCTACTTCGATGTCGGTTTCCATTGCGACCGAATCGTAGCCTTGCATAAGCGGGTAAAAGAATTCATGAACCGAAATCGGTTGCCCGGTTTTATAGCGTTTGCTAAAGTCTTCCCGTTCAAGCATACGGGCCACTGTCATCTGACCAGCAAGCTTTAAAACATCATCAAATTTCAGCTCGCTTAGCCATCGAGAGTTGTAAAGAATTTCTGTTTTTTCAATGTCCAAAATTTTTCCGTATTGTTCTACGTATGTTTGTGCATTCTGCTTGACTTGTTCATCAGTCAACACTTTCCTCGTCTCTGACTTTCCAGTCGGATCACCGATTTTTCCAGTAAAATCACCAATTAGCAGTTGAATATGGTGGCCGTACTCTTGAAATTGACGCAGTTTTTGCAGTACAACTGTATGGCCGATATGGACATCAGGTGCTGACGGGTCCATGCCAAGCTTAATGTTTAACGGCTTTCCTGTTCGAACGCTTTTCTCAATTTTTTCCCGAAATGCCTCTTTCGGGACGACTTCTACAACTCCTCGCATAAGCGCTTCCACTTGCTCATCAACGAGCTTTTGCTGCTCAGGGGTTAACGGTTGTTTTTCATCCATCTATCGTTCCTCCTTCAATTCAACGCAAAAAAAGCCCCTCCCCATAAGGGACGAACTTGTCGCGGTACCACCCTTGTTGAAGGCATTCGTGCCTCCCACTCATTCGATAACGGCTTCTCCGTTCTTTGCCGAAACAAAGAATAGCTCCAGGCTGTAATTCTGGCTAACGTACGTGTACCGGTTCGCACCAACCACCGGCTCTCTTCGAGCAGCGTACGCCCATACTTCGGCCTTTCCTCGCTTTTTTACGTTTTCAATTCACTTTCTAGTTTTACCATACGGTGTGTACACTGTCAACATAGCGAACACACGTATGCGCATCACGCAATTTATGATATACTAAGACGACTAAGGGGGGAGTCGATGAAGCACTTTCTTTCGAAGTGGAAGAACAACTGGGATGCCTTTATAGCAAAGCTAGATGACATTCAGTTCTTCCGGAAAGTCGGCATTACATACCAAGTATTATGGAATTTATTCCTTATTGTATTCATTATTGGCTTTTTAGGATTTATGTTCGCTAGCGGAACCGCCGCAGGTTACTTTGCTTCCCTCGTAGTCGATGAAAAAACATATTCAGAAGAAGACATGCGCACATTCGTAGGCTCGCTCTCAAAAACAAGCGACATTTACCTTGCTGGCGGCGTTTACTTAGGAAAAATCCGCAGTGAAGTAGACCGGGAAATTGTCTCCCTTGATGACGTGGCCGATGAAGTAAAATGGGCGATCATTGCTACAGAAGACGAACATTTTTACGAGCATAATGGCATCGTCCCAAAAGCGTTGCTACGGGCAACGATGCAAGAGCTGACTAGTTCGTCTGTTCAGACAGGCGGCAGCACATTGACACAACAATTAATAAAGCAACAAATTTTATCCGATGAAGTATCGTTCGACCGCAAAGCAACAGAAATTATGCTCGCGCTTAGGCTCGAACAGTTTATGACAAAAGATGAAATATTGGAAGCCTACTTAAACGTCGTTCCGTTTGGCCGGAATGCCTCGGGCCGAAATGTTGCTGGCATTGAAGCGGCAGCACAAGGGGTCTTTGGTGTTTCGGCAAGCGAGTTAAACTTGCCACAAGCAGCTTACTTAGCTGGCTTGCCGCAAAGCCCGTATGGCTACACGCCTTTTACAAACGACCAACAGCTTAAAGATCAAGACGGTTTGCAGCCTGGGTTGAACCGTTACCAAACGGTTTTAAGCCGCATGTACGAAAAAGAGTACATCACAAAAGAGCAATACGAGGATGCAAAAGACTACGACCTTACTGCTGATTTTACAACAAGCGCGCCTGACCCAATGGAAGAACGGCCGCGGCTTACTGAAGAAATTATGAACCGGGCAACGGCAGTGCTCGTACAACAAAAAATCGATAACCGCGATGGTTGGGAGAAATTAAGCGACACTGCTAAACAAGTTGAACGCAATCAGTTTAAAGCGGAAGTCGAAAACGCGATTATCAATGGTGGTTACAACATCATTACGACCATTGATAAAGATTTGTATGATGCCATGAACGAGGCAGCTCAACAATCTGACGCGTATTTTGGTGCCGACAAACAAGGGCAACGGGAAGAAGTCGGCTCTGTTTTAATCGAAAATAAAACTGGAAAAATCCTTAGCTTTGTCGGTGGTCGTGAAGAAAGCTTAGATCATCTGTATAACCACGCTACACGTGCTTATCGCCAAGCAGGCTCGACGAGCAAACCTGTTCTTGCTTATGCGGGCGCGATTGAAGCAGGAGTAACCCAACCAGGGCTTGTCATTCCTGATGAACAAGCGTTTTACAAAGCTGGTGGGAGGGAAATTAGAAACTTTGACCACGCTCACAAAGGCAATCTCACTGTGCGGGAATCACTGGCACAATCACGCAACGTGCCCGCTGTAGAGGCGTGGTGGCATGTCCCTGATGACTTAAAAGTAAAACTCCGCGACGCAGCCGGCTTTAATCCAGACATGCACGGCGTGAATGAAGCAGTCGCTATCGGTGGCGGCAATGTTACCGTTGAACAAAATGTCAGCGCCTTTAGCGCTTTCGGCAACAATGGCGTCCGGATGGAACCCTATATGATCGAACGGATCGAAACGGATTCCGGCGAAGTCATTTATGAGCATCCTGCTAGTAAGCATACAATGTTTAGCCCACAAACAAACTATTTGGTCGCCGATATGATGCGTGATGTGATGTACAGCGCAAATGGCACTGGCCGCACAGCAGCCAACAAGTTGCAGTTTCAAGCCGACTGGGCTGGAAAAACAGGCACGACCAACAGAGACTATGATTCATGGTTTATTGCCGTCAACCCTGAGGTGACATTAGGCGTATGGAATGGTTATAGCGGTGACAAAACAATTAGTTTACGCAAACGCGTTGGCGGGCTCGGCACAGGGGCGCGGACACAGTCCATTTGGGCCAATCTTGCTAATGCTGCTTATGGTGTTGACCCGGATCTAATGACAGCAGAAGGCAAACGCTTTGAGCAGCCTGATGGCATTGTCGAAAAACGAGTCTGTGGCTTAACAGGCGGCCCACCAACAAAAGCATGCGAAGAACAAGGCTTAGTCACTACCGACCTATACAGAAGCGACATGATCGATCATATCGAGGGGCTAGCCCCGTTTCAAGCGAACTTTAAACCGAATGCTCAACCATCTAATGAAAAAGAAGATGATGACGATTAAAGAAGCGTGCCTCTAAAGGTAGAGGCACGCTTCTTTGCGTTAATCTTCCATTGTCGATAAGTCGCCTGTCGGCAAATCCAATTCCCACGCTTTTAATACGCGGCGCATAATTTTTCCGCTGCGCGTTTTTGGCAATGACTTGCGGAATTCCATTTCCCGCGGTGCTGCATGAGCTGCGAGTCCTGTCTTTACAAATTGGCGAATCTCTTCTTTTAATTCGTCAGTGACTTCATAGCCTTGGCGCAGTGCAATAAATGCTTTGATAATTTCTCCACGGACAGGGTCAGGTTTGCCAATGACCCCTGCTTCCGCAACGGCTGGGTGTTCAACCAGTTTGCTTTCCACCTCAAATGGACCAACACGCTCACCTGCGGTCATAATGACATCGTCAATCCGACCTTGGAACCAAAAGTAACCATCTTCATCCATATAAGCAGAATCGCCAGACACATACCAGCCGTCAAGCTCAAAATAGCTTTGGTATTTGGCTTCATTGTTCCAAATGGCACGCATCATCGCTGGCCAGCCTTTTTTAATGGCAAGATTGCCCATTCGGTTCGGTGGCAGTTCATTGCCTCTATCATCAATGATGGCGGCCTCGACGCCTGGAATCGGTTTGCCCATTGATCCTGGTCGAATTTCCATTGCCGGGTAGTTACAGATCATTTGCGCTCCTGTTTCCGTCATCCACCACGTGTCATGAATGCGTTTGTCAAAGACTTTCACTCCCCAGCGCACCACTTCAGGATTGAGCGGTTCGCCAACGCTTAAGACATGACGCAGTGACGAGAGATCATATTGTTTAACAAGTTCGTCGCCTGCGCTCATCAACATACGAAATGCGGTTGGCGCGCTGTACCAAACTGTTACTTTGTAGCGCTGAATCGTCTCATACCAATCAGTCGGTGAGAAGCGGCCGCCGCGCACCACATTGGTTACCCCTGCAAGCCAAGGCGCAAAAATACCGTAAGACGTTCCCGTTACCCAGCCAGGGTCGGCCGTGCACCAGTAAATGTCATCTGGCTGCAAGTCGAGGACGACTTTGGCCGTGTGGTAATGTTGGACCATCGCCTCATGAACATGAAGAACCCCTTTTGGCTTGCCCGTTGAGCCAGACGTATAATGGAGAATGAGCCCGTCTTCCCGATCTACCCATTCAATTGCAACATCACTTGGTGCTGCCTGAAGCCGCTTGTTTAACTGTAAAAAAGGGCCATTGTCTTCATACGTTTCATCAGCGACTAGCACCGTTTCTAAATCAGGCAAATCATCAAACGGCACCCGTTCTAGTAATGTCGGTGTTGTGATAAGCACTTTTGCGCCACTGTCTTCAAGACGGTCACGCACAGCCCCTTCCATAAAAGCTTCAAACAACGGGCCAACAATCGCCCCTATTTTTATGGCGCCAAGAAGCGTAAAATACAGCTCAGGTGTGCGTGGCATAAAAATAAAGACACGGTCGCCTTTTTTAACGTTGGCTTCTTTTAGCACATTCGCTGCTTTGTTTGAGAACGTCTTCATTTCCGCAAATGTATAGGATTCATCACGGCGCGCATCGCTATAATAAAGAGCAACCTGTTCGCCTTTGCCGTTCTCGGCATGATAATCAATCGCTTCATAGGCAAGGTTGACTTTGCCTGTTTTATGCCAGGAAAACGTTTTTCTGACATCCTCCCAGTCAAAGTTTTGTACAGCTTCTTCATAATTTTTCAGGTTATGGTTTCCTTCAATAGCAGGAAGCGCTTTCATAACAGGTTCACACCTCTCACTCTCAAATTAAGTTCATTATAGTATAAACAAGGTAACGTTTTCAAACAAAATTCACTCTTTGTTCCATTTATTTTCATAAATTCGTCGATTTTCGTTCGCAACCTTCTTGTTTTCGTTTCTACAATGTATAATGAAAGCATAGATTGTCTAACCGAGGTGAAGCAATGGAGCATCCAAAAACACTGATCCGCGAACCATATTCGATTGCAGGCAAGGAATTGGTTTTAGAGGGCCCTCTTCCAGCTAACGAACTTGCCGGTTATGATTTTCATGAAGGTTTAACTTCCTTCAGGCCAGCGACTGAACAAAAAAAAGCGCTTTTAGAAATTGCCGAATTGCCAGAAGGGCGTATTAACGTCGTCCGCGATGGCTCAATGATCGTTGGCTATGTGACATTTGTTTATCCTGACCCTCTGGAACGATGGTCAGAAGGCAATATGGAAAACTTGCTCGAACTCGGTGCGATTGAAATTGCGCCTCCATACCGGGCGCTTGGGATCGGCAAACAGCTGTTGCGCTTATCAATGAAAGATGAAGCCATGGAAAACTATATTATTATTACAACAGAGTATTACTGGCATTGGGATTTAAAAGGAAGCGGACTCGACGTCTGGGAATACCGAAAAGTGATGGAAAAAATGATGAACGCTGGTGGGCTCATTTGGTATGCAACCGACGATCCAGAAATTAGTTCCCATCCGGCAAACTGCTTAATGGCGCGAATTGGAAAGAATGTTGACCAGAACTCGATTGAAAAATTCGACCAGCTCCGCTTTGTAAACCGCTTTATGTACTAGAAAGGAGGTTTGCCAATGAAAATCAAAACAATTATGCGCACGAATGTGCCAACACTAACAAACACTGACACAATTGAAGATGCGATTGCCCTAATGGAAAGCGCTTCCATTCGTCATATTCCTATTACGAACGGTCACACAGCTGTCGTTGGCATTGTGTCTGACCGGGATATTCGTGATATACGGCCTTCTACCCTTTCCGTAACCAAAGAAGCAACTGATTTTTTGCAACCGGTTACGAAAATAATGAGTACTCCTGTGTTAACCGCTCATCCTGATGATGACGTCCAAGAAGTTGCACGCCTGTTTTTCCAGAATCGCGTCGGCTGTCTCCCAGTTGTGGACAATGATCGATTGGTAGGACTGATCACAGAGTCTGATATGCTTTATAGTTTAACCAAACTCCTCGGCGCAGATCAGCCGAGCTCCATTATCGAAGTGTGTGTACACAACCGCCCTGGGCAGTTGGCAGATGTCGCCGCCGTTTTTAAAAAAGAGCGTATTAATATTGTTAGCGCTGTCGCTTATCCGAGCAAAAAAGCAGAAAAATATATGCTCTCATTTCGTGTCCAAACGATTGATCCACGGCGTATTATTGCGGCACTGCAATTGGCAGGATATGAAGTCTATAATCCGCTGTTTCCCGCACTGGGAGGTTCCAATGAATAACAAAGAAGCTGTCCTTGTATATGGACCAAGTCAATATCCGTATAAATTTAACGAAACACACCCATTTCATCCCCTTCGTCTCGAGTTGACATACTCTCTCTTGGAAGAGTTGGGGGCGGTGCAAAACCAGCCACTCATTCAACCTAGCGCAGCTACAAAAACAGAATTGGAGCTGATTCATGATCCGCGTTTTATTGAAGCAGTCATTGCAGGCGGCGAAGGACGGTTACCAGATAGCGCAGCAGAAGCATACGGGCTAAAAACGGAAGACACGCCCCTTTTTCCCCATATGCACGAAGCGGCTGCCCATTTAGTTGGCGGAACACTCCGGGCTTGTGACGCAGTTTTAGCCGATGGCTACTTGCATGCCTTCCACTTAGGCGGTGGCCTTCACCATGGCTTTCGCGGACGAGCGTCCGGTTTTTGCATTTACAATGATTCTTCGATTGCGATCGAGTACATGCGGCGAAAATATGGTGTGCGGATCCTTTATGTCGATACGGATGCTCACCACGGGGACGGCGTCCAATGGGCCTTTTACGACGACCCAGATGTATGTACGCTAAGTTTGCACGAGACAGGGCGCTATTTGTTTCCAGGAACTGGCCACGTGACAGAAAAAGGGTCAGGCAAAGGCTATGGCTTTTCCATCAATGTCCCACTTGATGCGTTTACAGAAGATGAATCTTTTTTAGACGTCTACCAGTCGGCTTTTACAGAAGTCGCCGACTTTTTCAAACCTGACATTATCGTTACACAAAACGGGGCCGACGCCCATTATCTCGACCCTTTATCGCATTTGCATGTATCAATGAACGTGTACCGCGAAATTCCACGGCTCGCCCACCAGCTAGCTCATACGTATTGCGGCGGAAAATGGGTTGCTGTCGGCGGCGGAGGCTATGACAAATGGCGAGTTGTCCCACGGGCATGGGCATTGATTTGGTTGGAAATGAGCGGGCAAACCGCATTCGCAAACGACCATGTGCCTCAAGCTTGGATAGACAAGTGGAAGGACAAGGCGGAAGAAACACTGCCGACGACATGGACAGACGCTACTATCCCAGAAATACCGAGAAGAAAAGAAATTACCGCCAAGAACAATTTGACGTTGGAAAAAGCATTGTACCATATTCGTACAGAGAAACAAGCAGCACAGAAACAGGGGGAAAAGCATGAATAAAGCCGGATCTGTTTAAGATCCGGCTTCAGCTTGTAAACAAACGCCCGTGGCATCGTCGATCACCGAACGTTTTTTATCAGTCTTGCAAGGTTATTTCGTTGAGCCACGGCTTTCAATGCGATGTGGCAATGTTACTGTGTAGTTGTCTACTTCTTCTTTATTCATTAGTTTGGTCAGCAAACGCATGGAAACAGCGCCAATGTCATAAAGGGGCTGGACAACGGTCGTTAAGGTTGGACGTACCATTGTAGCCAAACGTGTATTGTCAAAACCAAGTACTTCAATATCACCAGGCACATCATAACCACGATCTTGGATGCCATGGATGACGCCTAACGCCATTTCATCGTTTGAAGCAAATAGCGCTGTCGGTTTTTCGTCAAGGGCAAGAAATGCATCCATTGCTTCCATACCTGAATCATACGTGTAATCGCCAATGACAATCAGGTTTTCATCAAATTCAATATTGTTTTTCTGAAGCGCTTGGCGATAACCAGCAAACTTCTGGTAGCCATTGATTGGGTCTTCCAGCGAACCGCTCAACATGCCGATTCGTTTATGGCCTTTTTCAATTAAAAATTGGATCGCGTCTTCAGCCGCTTGTGTGTAATCAATATTAACTGACGGAAATGATTTCTCATCATCTAATGTGGCAGCAAGAACAATCGGTACAGGTGCCCGTTTAAATTGCTCCGCATGCTCCTCTGTAATTTCGCCGCCCATAAACACAATACCGTCCACTTGCTTTTCCAATAACGTATTAATCAAGTGAATTTCTTTGTCTTTGTTTTGGTCAGAGTTACAAAGAATGATATTGTACTTATACATAGTGGCAATGTCTTCGATTCCCCGCGCCAGCTCTGAGAAGAAAATGCTTGAAATATCCGGGATAATGACGCCAACTGTTGTAGTACGTTTGCTAGCTAGCCCCCTGGCTACTGCATTTGGACGGTAATTTAAGCGTTCAATTGCTTCCAGAACTTTTTTCCTTGTTGTCGGTTTTACATTTGGGTTTCCGTTGACTACTCGGGAAACAGTAGCCATTGAGACGCCAGCTTCTCTAGCTACATCATAAATGGTCGTATTCATCTTATTTTGCTGCCCGCGCAGCTTATACGCAGCAGCTTCCTCCTCACTATGACGATATTCATGATTGTGTATCATATACGATAGCAATAACTGTTTTTCATTGTAATGTTTCTTCTATCATACGATACACTAAGATTTCCTGCAATGATTAAAGACTATCTTTCATACTTTTTCACCATTTGAAAAACAGTTTTCTTTTTTCATTATAACAGTATTACTAAAATGCCCCTTTTTAGATGCTTTTAAACAGAAAAGCAGCTCAAAATTTCTTTGAGCTGCTTTTGATTACGCTTGTTTAATTGGAGCTTTGTAAAGGCCTGATTCGATTAAGCCATCTAAAAATTGATTGAATTGCTCAAAATTCATTTGCTGCGCTGAATCAGACAAAGCGACAGCAGGGTCTGGATGGACTTCCGCCATCACCGCATCTGCCCCGATCGCTAGAGCTGCTTTTGCGGCTGGCAGAAGCAAATCACGGCGTCCAGTAGAATGTGTGACATCAACCATTACTGGCAAATGTGTCTCTTGTTTTAAAATCGGCACGGCGGAAATATCGAGCGTGTTGCGTGTTGCTTTCTCGTAAGTACGAATGCCACGTTCGCAAAGCATCAACTGACTGTTTCCTTTTGAGACGATGTATTCAGCAGCGTGGATAAATTCTTCAATCGTTGCGGATAAGCCACGCTTTAACAATACAGGCGTTTTAACAGAGCCAGCAGCTTTGAGCAGTTCAAAGTTTTGCATGTTACGAGCGCCAATTTGGATGACATCGACATATTCTGTTGCCACTTCAACGTCAGCTGGAGTGACAATTTCACTAATAACCGCCATATCAAGCTCATCAGCAACACGTTTCAATATTTTTAAGCCTTCTAAACCTAGGCCTTGGAAATCATAAGGAGACGTACGTGGCTTAAAAGCACCGCCTCGGAGAAGGCGCTGCCCCCTCTTTTTCATCTCTTTCGCCACAGCTAGCACTTGTTCATAACTTTCAACGGCACATGGGCCAAAAACAAACCGTTGCTGGCCATCGCCGATTTTTTCCCCTTTGACATCAACAGTCGTGTTTTCAGGCTGTTTTTTTCGGGATACTAAGAGCGCTTTGCTGTTGTCCTCTTCTTGCAACTCTAAGCTCGCTTTAAAAATTTGTTTAAATAAATGCTGAAGTGTCGCTGTTTCAAATGGCCCTTCATTGTGTTTGGCAATATGGTCTAGCATGCTCCGTTCTCGAACTGGATCAAAGCGGTTAATGCCTTGTTCTCTTTTAATATCGCCAATTTCCTTTACAAGCCTCGCACGCTCATTAATCTTTTCAAGAATAGCAAGGTTAACTTTGTCTAACTCATCTCTAAGGGAATCCAACTGTTCATTGCTCATATCGTCTCTCCGCACCTTTCTCTCTGTCAGAAATTTAACTTTTGTCTATTATAGCTGACTGGCGTTAAAAAGTCACGGACTTTTTCTTTATTACTTAGACGCTTTTACGTAATAAAGTGAGATTAAGAGGAAAAGCGCGATGAAAACTCGGTCTCATCGCGCTTTTTGTTTGCTTTCTTTTAGCTTTCCGTATTCGCATTGGCGCGAACTTCTTTTTCCGCTTCTTCAATTTCATTTTTGACTGTTTCTGAAATGGTTTCCGAAGCTTCTTTTGCATCCTGTTTTAAATCTTCAGCAAGACTCGCCGCTTCATTTACTTGGTCTTCTGCTTCTTTTTTGACAGAAGCGCTCAAATCTTTTACTTTTTCAACCACTTGCATAGACTGATCTGTTACACTTTTGGCGATATTGTTCGACTTTTCTCTAGCTATGTCCACCCATTCGTTGCCTTTTTCATAAGCGGCGCTCGCTTGATCGCTTATGTCGCTACGTAATTCTTTTCCTGATTTAGGTGCGAGAAACAATGCGGTTGTCGCGCCAACAATTCCACCGATTAACGTCCCAATCAAAAAGTCTTTTGTATTCATATCACCCATTCTAACTCCTCCTTGTTTGTCAACGATCAAGCTGTTGCTTTCGTTGTTTAAATTTTGTATAGAAATCCAAAACAGCCTGTCCCCATTGCACTGCTTGGGAGACTGTTTCAGCATTCCGACTTGTTTGGTCACTTATTTTGGTAGAAACTTGGTGAACAGATTGGTTGAGTGTTTTCATCGATTCACCCAACTCTTTAGCGGCGCCAAACACGGTATTGAGCGACTCCGATTTCTGTTGTAAGTCGTCTGCTAAAACATTGGTTTTTTTCAAAAGCAATTCGGATTCAGTCGTAATCCCTCGCAGTTGTTTTTCAAGCGCTTCCACCGTTGCCGATGTGTTTTCAAGCGTTTTGGTAGCTGATTTCAGTGTTTTGATTAAATAAATAACCAGTATCGCAAAAGCCAGTGCAACAATCAAGGCGCTTATGTATAAGATGGCTTCCACTTATCATCCCCTCCTTCCTACATACTTTACCCAAGTTTAATAAGATCAAACCTAAATTGCAATGTGCTAAAGAAACATTTTCGACAAATGCCTGCGTTTTCCCTTCAAAATAAAAAAAGCAGCTGAAAATCAGCTGCCTAATGTAACCACATGTTCATACCTGCTACTCACTTTGGCTTTTCTATTCAATTACGAACTTGATTCGATCAATGCTTCATAGGCTTTTTGGTATTTCTGGATGTCACCAGCGCCCATAAACAACAGAACAGACTCCCCGTGGCCTTTGAGCGTTTCAATTTCTGCTTCCGTCAACAGTTTTGCGCCATCAACAAGCGCTTGTAGCTGTTCGATCGAAAGAGAACCTTGTTCTTCCCTCGCCGAGCCAAAAATATCGCATAAATAAACGTGGTCGGCTTGGCTGAGCGCTTCCGCAAATTCATTTAAAAACGTTTTTGTCCGCGTAAATGTATGAGGCTGGAATATCGCTGTCACTTCTCGGTCATGGTATTTCTTTTTTGTCGCCTCAATTGTAGCTGCAATTTCTGTCGGATGGTGGGCATAGTCATCAATTAATATTTGCTTGCCTGAACGTTTTTCGCTAAAACGCCGTTTGACGCCAGCAAATGTTTTTAAGTGCTCAACAATGTCTTCATAGCCAATGCCTTCATAGTGGCATAAGGCAATGACAGACAAAGCGTTTTTGACATTGTGGTCGCCGAAGCCAGGGATTACAAACGACCCAAACAGATCGCCTCTAACCCAGGCATCAAACGCCGTCCCTTCTGGCGTGTTTTTAATCGATTTCGCTTGAAAATCATTGTGGTCGCCAAGGCCATAATAAACAATTGGCACATTCGCCTGCAATGTTTGCAAATGTTCATCGTCGCCGCAAGCAATAATCGCTTTATTGACTTGCTTCGCCATCGTTTGGAAAGCAGAAACGACATCTTCCACGCTCTTGAAATAATCAGGATGGTCAAAATCAATATTGGTCATAACGCAATAATCAGGCGAGTAATTTAAGAAATGGCGGCGGTACTCGCATGCTTCAAATACAAAATACGTTGAATTGGCCGCACCTTTCCCTGTCCCATCGCCAATCAAATAAGAGGTAGGCTCAACAGACCCTAACACATGAGCGAGCAACCCTGTTGTCGACGTTTTTCCATGTGAGCCTGAAACAGCAATGCTTGTAAACTGTTTAATAAAGGAGCCAAGAAATTCTGGATAGACATCCACTTTCAAACCGAGCTCCCGCGCCCGTTTGATTTCCTCATGTGTTTCCCCATAAGCAGCTGATACAATGACATGTTGCCCGTTTTTAATATTGTCGCGCGAAAAAGGCAATAACGTAATGCCTTTTCGTTCTAACGGCTTCTGAGTAAAAATTGTTTCTTCAATGTCCGATCCTTGTACATTCTCATTTAAATCATGCAGGATTTGCGCCAATGCGCTCATGCCTGAACCTTTGATTCCGGTAAAGTGATAGTTTGTCAATCGTGAAGCCTCCAATCAAAAAAAGCAAATCGTATTCGACGCCTTGCGAACATGGCCCTCGTTCCATTAATTATATAGTAGTATATGTCATTTTTAAGAAAAGGTCCTGCAATTTGCATACGCCTTCCTGTAGCACGATTTGTTCCTTCCATATCATATAGAAATTTTCTTTATTTCTCAAGTTCTTGCTGTTTCTGTCGTCCCAAACAGTTCTCTTACGTCTTCTTCACTTGCCAACACATGGCGTGGTTTGCTTCCCATAGCACCTGATACAATCTTTCTAGCTTCCATCATTTCCATTAAACGGGCAGCCCGGTTATAACCTACCCGAAAGCGTCGCTGTATGCTTGAAGCGGAAACGGTACCTTGTTCAACTGCATAAAAACATGCCTCTTCAAGTAGCTCATCCTCTTCTTCTTCCTGTAAGAGCGTCCGCTCAATTGTCTCCGTATCAAATAAGTATTCAGGCTTGCCGTATTGTTTTGCATAAGCGACAACATCCTCAATTTCCTCATCTGATACAAAAGTCCCTTGGACACGGATAGGCTTCGGTGATCCATTTTCATGGAATAGCATATCGCCTTTTCCAAGCAACCGTTCCGCACCGCCCATATCCAGAATCGTGCGAGAATCCGTTTGTGAAGCGACAGCAAAGGCAATCCGCGTCGGTATATTTGCTTTAATCAATCCTGTAATGACATCAACAGAAGGGCGCTGCGTTGCAAGCAGCAAATGAATCCCGCATGCCCGTGCTTTTTGAGCAATCCGGCAAATCGCATCTTCCACATCTTGTGGTGACACCATCATTAAGTCGGCGAGTTCATCAATAACGACTAATAGATACGGCAATGCTGGCTTGCCATTTTCAGAGAACCGCTGATTGTATTTACTAATATCGCGAACGCCACGCTGGCTAAACAATTCGTAGCGCCGTTCCATTTCCTGGACAACCCATTTTAAAGCAGCTGTCGCTTGCTTTGGATCAGTAATAACAGGAGCAACCAAATGAGGCACTTCTTGATAGGTAGCAAGCTCGACCATTTTGGGATCGACAAGCAACAGCTTTACTTCATCTGGGGATGCTTTATAGAGCAGACTAACTAAAATTGAGTTGATGCAAACACTTTTCCCTGAGCCTGTGGCGCCAGCAACGAGGCCATGGGGCATTTTCTTTAAATCAGTAACGATCGGCTGTCCAGAAATATCAAGCCCTAAGCCAACCGTTAAAGGCGAATCTGGCTGCCTAAATACATCACGCCGCAAAATTTCCCTGAGCATCACAGGGGCTGACGTTCGATTTGGCACTTCAATGCCGATTGCGTTTTTACCAGGAATTGGCGCTTC
Organism: Shouchella rhizosphaerae; assembly: GCF_900142675.1. GTDB lineage: Bacteria > Bacillota > Bacilli > Bacillales > Bacillaceae_D > Shouchella > Shouchella rhizosphaerae. Next base: position 278,123 of record NZ_FRBS01000003.1, read on the forward strand.
CATGCGGATGTCTTTAGCAGCTAGCGCCAGCTTAATATCATCTGTTAAATTTGTGACCTTATTCACTTTCACGCCGCGGGCAGGCTGAACTTCAAAACGCGTTACCGCCGGGCCTTTTGTCCGGTTAACGACCTTTGCATCAACGTGGAAACTTGATAGTGTTTCTTCAAGCAATTGCGCTTGCTCGTCAAGCCAAAGAGAATCATCTTGATCGATTTTTTCAGGAACTTTTAGCAAATGAAGCGGTGGCGCTTCGTAGCCATTTTTTGTGTGCTGCCCTTTTTTAATTGGCGCTTTTTTACGGTCCTTTGGCAACATCAGCACATTATAAGGAATGCCAGGCTGCGTATTGTCATTGCTCGTTCGGTTACTTAGCCTATCTTGCTTTTTCGTTTCACTGCTAAGGGAAACTTTTTTTTCACTAGACGGAGCTTGTGCTTCTTCGTTCTCTCTAGTTGATGTTGTCGGATCATCACTAATAGGCTGAATCGGCTTTGTCTCTATTCTTTCATTATCCGCGGCATTACGGTTGAAAGGAGCAGGAATTTCAGCAGTTGGGTCGATTTCCGTTCTATACGGTTCGTTCGCTTCTTCTTGGCCTGTTTCGCCTGGCAACGCGTCGGTTCCACTCGTTCCCTCCGCTTCTTCAATCTCTGGTTCCTCGCGTTCATACCGTTCGTTCGCTTCTTCTTGTTCCATTTCTCCCAGCAACGCCTCGGTGCCAGACATTACTTCTGCCTCTTCAATCTCCGGCTCCTCGCGTCCATACCGTTCGTTCGCTTCTTCTTGTTCCATTTCTCCCGGCAACGCCTCGGTTCCAGCGATTACTTCTGCCTCTTCAATCTCTGGTTTCCCGCGTCCATACCGTTCGTTCGCTTCTTCTTGGTCTGTTTCGCCTGGCAACGTGTCGGTTCCACTCGTTCCCTCTGCCTCTTCAATCTCTGGTTCCCCGCGTCCATACCGTTCGTTCGCTTCTTTTTGGCCTGTTTCGCCTGGCATAGCTTCGGTCGCAACGATGGCTTCTCCTTCATCCATATCTGCTTCCTCGTGTTTATATGTACGCTCGTTTTCGTCACCACTTGCCTCTTCTTGGGGACGGATTTCTTTGCTTTGTTGTTGCTGTGCTTCGGCAAGTGGAAGCGACTGTAGGGCATGTTCACGCACCCGCTTCAACACGTCCTCTTCAAGGGAGCGTGATTCTTTGCGCAAAAAAGCAGGCTTTCTATCAATTTGCGGAGGTCTTTGCCGGTGTAACAGGCGCTCTGCGTATTCAGCCTGCTTATCCTTCGTTGAAAAAATGAGCCAGTCGTAATCACTGTTTTCATGTGTTTTTTCCGGTTTCTGAATGCCGTGGACAGGAGAAGGGATTTCTGTCGACTTAAATGTCCCTTGAAACAGCTCTTTACCAGCGGCAGACCTTTTCTTTTGTACCACTTTTGGCAGCTCGTCCCGCTTCTCTTCTGGCCTTTCCTTTTTTTGAGTAGGCGGCTGTGTCGCTGCAACACGCCCTGCTTTCTTCTTGGAAATTGGCCATTCCCCATTTGAATTGGCGTATCGGTAAGTCATGCGCGCTTCTTCTAACTCAGGAAGCTCGTTGTTCTCACGTTCCAGTTTCTGTATTGACTTCTGTATGGGTTCCCCGTTTCGCCCATAATCGTTGTTTTCTTCTTCATCGTCTTCGTTCAATCCCTTAACCCAGTCAAGCCATTTTTTCCATATGTTCATTCTTTCACCACCTTATATCGCGATTATCCCTTAGCCTCATTCTACATAAAAAGCTGGCCTCATTCAGCCAGCCATTTCGTTTTTAGGCTACCGCAAAAAGGGTGTGCCGACCACTTCATCGTCACTCAAAACAAGAATGCCTTTTTCTGCCGGGGCATTTTCGAGCCCTAGTTCTTTGGCTGAACAAATCATACCGGAAGAGGCGACACCACGCAGCGTTGCTTCCTTGATGACAAGCCCGCTTGGCATAACAGCCCCAACGAGAGCAACAACTACTTTCTGTCCTTCTGCCACATTCGGGGCTCCGCAAACAATTTGCAATGTTTCCGTGCCGATGTTTACACGGCATACGGAAAGCTTGTCTGCATTAGGGTGCTTCTCTTTTTCTTCTACATAACCGACAACAAAAGAAGGTCTCTGCTCCCATTCCATTTCAAGAGCGACACCATTTTTGTCGCACGCTTCTTTTAGCAGCGCTTTTATGCCTTCATTGAGCTCAATCGCACCAACTCCGCTAATGGCTCCATAAGAAGAAGCGTGGAATACGTTTATTCCAGCAATTTCTTGATTGCTTTTATTCAAAATGACGACGACATCGCCGTTTTTCTCAACAACCTGTGCATCGCGGCTTATGTCTTGAACAGTAACCATAAGGACATCGCCAATGCCTTTTTCATTATAAAATACGTTCATGTTTTATTCTCCTTACTCGTTTTCAGCGTGTAGAAGCGAACGCCTAGACCAACTTAGTATAGCATAGGTTTTCGTTTCGCCCCATCAGCCTTTAGGCTTTTTTTGCGCCATAATAAAGACCGGTTCAAGTTGCCCATTTTCAACAATAAAAGGCAATGCAGTCACAGGAATACGCCCACCGCCAAAGAATTGCAAAGCCATTTGACCCAGTACATCATACCCAGTGTCGTTTTCGATATCAGCAAAAATGAGCGCATCTTGATGGGGAATTGCGGCTACAAGCTGCCCAACTGCCTTTTGTTCCATACGCTGCACAAGCGACTGGTCCAAAATCCGACTTGCGTCATACCCATCATTGGCCGAAAGAAAATAAAAACGATTCCCTGCAACTTCATCCTCTTTGAACGGCTGTGGCAAGGAACGCACATTGAATGTGGCCATTTCTGCTAATGCCTTTAACTCCCAGCCGCTCTCATTGAGAAGTTCATCCGTAATAAGCGTATATGTCTCCCCTAAATCAACGGCATAATAAATTCTCGTTTCTGCTGTATGTTTTTGGTAAACAAGTGTTTTTCCGTCCTTTGTCTTATCTGGGAATGAAGCTGCGCGAATGACTGGAAAAATGTTTTTTTCGTTTCCGTTAAGGTGAACGGCTTTTGCCATTGATTCAAGACCCACCGCGACGGTGCGGAGCGCCTCGTCGACAGCCGCATATTCCTCTCGCTCCCATTTGGCAAGCAAAGGCTTTAAAGCAAGTGTTGCCCCTTTTTTAGTCGCTTTGTCTTCGATACGCAATGTTGATTCTTTATGATCATAGCGGATTGTCCAACCGTCCCGCTGCAACTTTTTCTCAATTTGTTTCCGGAAAGTTTGCAAGTCCACGCTTCTTCCTCCTTTTTTCCTCCTCTAGTTTAACATGTTTGGCGATAAACGGAAAAGCGAATAAACAAAAGCTGAAGGATGCCCTCCAGCTTGTTATCAATCAATCGCTGCTTCAGCTTTTGTTAAGAAAGCGACGATTTCTTCTTCAGTTTTACGGTCTTTGGAAACGAAACGATCGACTTCTTTGCCGTTTGCATATACTAAAAAGCTCGGAATGCCAAAAATATCATGAGCTGCACAAACATCAATAAATTTATCGCGGTCCACATAATAAAATGTAAACGTTGGAAAATCAACTTCGATTCGCGGCAGAATCGGCTCAATAACCCGGCAATCAGGGCACCAGTCTGCAGAAAATAAAAAAACGGCTGTTTCGTTCGCTTTTATTTCGTTAAATTGCTGTTCAGATTGAATGTGTTCCATCGCTATTCGCTCCTTTAATTAAAAGAGATGTGCATATCATTCCATTTAATCCAGCCCTTGCGGCGCATCCATTCTGACACGATGAAAGCGCAAACCGCTGGAATAATAACATAGCACAGAATGACTTGAATGAAAAGCGATCCAGAATAGCCCATCTCCGTAAACGTCATGATCGGCCCAACAAGACCGCTTGTCCCCATGCCAGAACCGGCGGCATTGTTAATAAGCCCAAACCAAATCGTACCGATCGGGGCGCTAACGGCTCCAGCAATCGTTGGCGGAATAAGTATAAGAGGGTTTTTTAAAATATTTGGCATTTGCAACATCGATGTACCGATGCCAAGCGCAAGCAACCCGCCAAAACGGTTTTCACGGAAGCTCGCCACTGCAAAACCGACCATTTGCCCTGCACAGCCAATAGCAGCCGCACAAGCAACCGCTCCTTCCAATCCAAGCATGAGGCCGATCGCAGCACTTGAGATCGGCGCAGTCAATGCCCATCCCATTAGGATTGCCACCACTATACTCATCATCAAGGGCTGTTGGTCTGTCGCCCAGGCAATCGCCCCGCTAATCGATTCCATCACAAATGAAATAGCAGGCCCTAAAAGCCAGGCGACGGCAAAACCGCTCATGATCGTCACAATCGGCGTAACGAGAATATCTACTTTCGTCGACCCAAACACAAGCTTGCCTGTTTCGGCAGCAACAACGGCGGCTAAAAAACTACCTGCAGGACCGCCATACACCGCCCCGGCTGTACCGCAAACAATGGTCGCCAAAACGACAAACGAAGGAGCTCCTAGGGCAAGTGCGACCGCTGCTCCTATCGCTGCTCCATATAAATCCATTGCTAGTTCACCAATTTCCAAAAAAGCGGCTATGCCAAACTGTTCGCCTGCCGTTTTGATAATAAGCCCAATAATAAGAGTCGCAAACAACCCAAATGTCATTTGCCCCATTGCCTTAATGAAATATAAATGCCAAGAAGGGTTGACTCCCTTTTCACGTAAAAATTCCCGCAAGATGCCCTCTCCTTTTGTAAATGACTGTCCGCTCTTTAGCATATCCTATGACTATTCATGTGACAAGACACTTTTTTTATAGCCGAGAGAGATGGAAACAAAATCAATCATTATGTTGCTCCCTTTGCTTCTTCTTATGTTATACTAGCTAAAGAAAACGTATGTTCTAACTTCAAGTGGAACTGGATATGTACCAACAGACAGATCGAAAACGTCAGCCGAAGCACGTAACAAGCGCGAATATGCAAATTTGAACGTTGTTCATAGGTCGTTGTCGCGCACATGGAACGCTCGTTTTAAAGGATATAAACGAGACGAAACGAAGGCTGCAAGGTTTTGTTTATAGTCTGGGAAAATAAGGAGGCATTTTTGTATGGAACTTGTTGTTTATTTGGCTGGGGAAATCCACTCTGACTGGCGCGAAGAGATAAAACGCTTGGCAAGTGAAAAACAATTGCCTATCGTTTTTAAAGGCCCGATGGAAAATCACGGAAAAAGCGATGCGATCGGCGAAGACATTCTCGGCAAACAACCAAACGCTGTATTACGGGACGAAGCTGCCTCAAGCATTAATAATTTCCGTACGCGGATTTGGCTTCAGCGTGCAGACGCGGTCATTGCTCTTTTCGGCGAAGATTACAGACAATGGAATACAGCCATGGATGCCGCCACTGCCATTGAAGCGGGAAAACCGTTAATTTTGATTCGCCCTGAAAAGCTTCATCACGCTTTAAAAGAGCTGTCTAACAAAGCACAAGTAGTTGTCGAAACGCCGGCGCAAGCGATTGCCGCCCTATCTTATGTATTTGAAGAAGAGTAAAATTCCAAGCAAAAAGAAAACGCGAGCATTTGTTTACAGTCTGAATAGCCAGCCCCCTCCATCCACGGGGGCTGACTTCCTTAATGAAGTTTGTCTGTTGCGAGCCTATACTGTCCATAACAAGCACGAACCACTTCAGAAAACATCGTTTTCCGGGTAAGCAGACCGTTTGTTAAATGGCCGACGGCGCCTTGGCTAACATCAACATGAGGGACGGCTTGTTTTAGCGCCTTGCTTAGTTCGAGCCCATCGTAAAGGAGGGCGGCTATGTCAGTCGGCAAAGGCAAGCGCAAACCCGCTGCCGTATATAATTGTCCAGAACGGGTGGCAAGCGCGCCCCAGTTGCACAAGTAAAGCGTCCCTTGCCATTCTGAGACACCCCCCTCCAAACCAAAACCAAAGTCAGCTTCTGTAGCGTCAAGCGCTCCACGAGCGCGGTTTACAGCGCCCTCTTTCGTCTCATCATCCGAAAATGGCTGTGCCGCAACTTGAGACAAGGCAGCAACAGAGACAACTTCAATATATTCCTGGATCAAAACGTCTTGGACGGCATGGACTTTGGCACGGTTTTTCGAGCCGACTGCTGCTTTTTTATTCCTCATTACGCTATTCAAACGCAATCAAACTTTCATAAGTCGTTTTGTCAGTAGCAAGGACAAGCTTCGTCAACAATTCTTTTGCAGCGGCATAATCGTCAACATGAAGAATCGATCCCGATGTGTGGATATAACGTGCGCATACGCCAATGACTGCTGTAGGCACGCCGTTGCCAGAAGTGTGAATCCGGCCTCCATCCGTTCCCCCTGCCGCCACAAAGTACTGATAAGGAATGTTATGGCTTTCTGCTGTATCAAGAACAAAATCACGCATGCCTTTATGTGTAATCATCGTCCTATCAAAGATACGCAGCAATGCGCCTTTGCCAAGATGGCCAAAAGCGTCCTTCCCTCCAGTAGCGTCATTTGCAGGGCTGGCATCTAGGACATAGCTGACATCAGGCTGAATCATATTGCTTGCTGTTTGCGCTCCCCGCGTACCGACTTCCTCTTGCACAGTTGCGCCTGAATAAACAGTGTTCGGCAAAGCTTTCCCTTTTATAGCTTCAAGCAATTCGATTGACAAGCCGACTCCGTACCGATTATCCCATGCTTTCGCCAAAATTTTCTTTTCGTTCGCCATTGGTGTAAACGGGCATTCTGGCACAATCGGCTGACCAGGCTTTATACCTAACGCAAAGCAATCTTCTTTATCATCAGCGCCGACATCGATATACATTTCCGTGATCGGCATTGGCTTCTTGCGTTGTGAGTCCTTCAACAAATGCGGTGGTGTAGAGCCAACTACTCCGATAATTGGGCCTTGATCGGTTACAATTTTTACGCGTTGCGCTAGCAGGACTTGTGACCACCAGCCGCCAAGTGTTTGGAATTTGATTAAGCCATTGTCGGTAATGGATGTCACCATAAAGCCGACTTCGTCCATATGTCCACACACCATCACCTTAGGCCCTGACGCATCGCCTCGCAACACGCCAAACACACTGCCTAGTTTGTCTTGGACAATTTCATCTGTATGTTTTTGCAATTCGCTTTTTAGAAAGCGGCGTACTTCATGTTCAAACCCAGACGGTCCTGGAAGCTCCGTCAATGTTTGAAAAAGCGCTTTTGTTTTCTCGTTCATAAAAACCTCCTCCATCTGCTAAAAAAGGCATAAAATACAAGACCCCGGTAGCGGGATCTCTTATGTATTGCTGCATTTAACGGTTATCGGTAGCAACAAAAACGGCACATTCATTGTAGCTGATTTTGGTGGGTCGTGCCAGTTTCCACCATTCCCGATAGTCAATTTCACGCTCGTTCGTTATACTGGGTATAAAAGGTCTTGTACAACGAAAGGGTGTTAAAGATGAAACGATTGTCACTAGGCTTAGGTGTGGGCGTATTAATTGGTGTATTGGCAAGCAAAGCATGGAAACAAGAACAGCTTACTCCTGAAGCCGTGCTGAAACGTGTAAAAGCGATTGTCCAGCAAGAATATATGATTAGCGGTTCTTGGATTCATATGCAGCCTGAATCCATTACTCGCTTTGGCCTCCCATATGAAGCATACCGTGGAGGCATAACCAGTTCAACAACCGACGGGCCTGTCCAGTATGAATTTTTGGCTGATGTCAAAACAGGTGTTTTGCTTGATTTACAAGAGATTTAAAAAGAAGCCCAAAACCTAATTGGGCTTCTTTTTTATGGTCGGAATGTTGCTTCGAGCCGATAAATCGGCATACCTTTTGCCGAAAACTTCTCTTCGTATTCCGTCATCACATTCTCTTCCATCCCACTTTGATGAAGGTTTAAACTAACATTTTTAAAAGCCATCCCAAAAGTCGACATACTGTGCAAAGAGTATTCAAACAACCCTTGGTTATCGGTTTTAAAGTGGATTTCTCCATCTTGCTTTAACAACTGCTTATAAATTGTTAAAAACCTTTCATTCGTAAGGCGCCGTTTGGCATGCTTCTTTTTAGGCCATGGATCGGTAAAATTAATGAAAAAGCGATCCACTTCGTTTTCAGCAAAAACTTCCAGCAACTGAGCAACGTCTTTATGAAGCAACTTGACGTTCGGCAATTTTTCCGCTTCCACCCGTTCCATAGCTGTCAACAAGACGCTCTCATAGCGTTCGACGCCAATGAAATTAATGGACGGAAACTGTTTCGCCATACCCGTCAAAAACTTTCCTTTCCCTGTTCCCACTTCCACATATAATGGTTGGGCTGTACAAAAGCAGTTGTTCCAATTCCCTTTGTGCTGCTCCGGCTGTTGAATGACCAAATTCGGCCGCTTTGCCAATTCTTCACTAGCCCATGGTTTATGACGTAAACGCAAACTTCATCCCTCTTTCTCTCTTTCATCACTGCTATTGACTGTTAAATGGTATAAAAACCGCTATTGCGCAAAACATAAGGGCAGGAGGTGCCCTCATGCCAATTTCCATTCAACATAAATTAGGTTTGTTGCAAGACTTGCTGCAAAACCATGTCAGCGAAAAGTTCCTGACGACAAATGAATCTGAACAGTTGAAACAAATTTTGACGGCGCTTGCCCAAGATCCTGCTCTCGATCCAGCGCTGGCAAGCACCATTGACGAAATTTCGAGCGCTTCCCATACAGAGACAATGGATAGTGAAGCCGTCCAGCAATGGCTTAACACAATGTCATCCCTTACATAATGAGGGATGGCACACAAATAGATAGCTCATCTATGAAGATGAGCTACCAGACTTTCGATCAGTCTGAGTGATCATTTTTGGAAGCGACATACATCAGCGCTTTTTTGAGTTCCTCGACTTGGCTGAATTGGCCCCTGCTATGGTTCCATAAAATTTCTGAGATCGTATGGGCGACCACATACCAATGCATTCTCATTTTAAGGGAATGATCCAATTCAGCACCATATTGAGCCAGCCAAGTAGCCCAATGCTCCTCTGGAATGTACGTGTACAGCATCAAACCGAGATCAAGTGCGGGGTCGGCCACAGATGCACCGTCCCAATCAATTAGATAAAGGTTGTCCTGTTCGTCTCGCATCCAATTGTTATGATTAATATCGCCGTGGCAAACAGCATACTCGGCATCGCCAAGTTGATCTTTTGTTCGCTCTAAGTAGTCCATACAAGCGAGGACGAGCTCGTCCTCAATTCTGTATAGTTGGATTTGGACATACATGTTTTCAACCATATGCCGTGGATCTAACGGCTCATTGCCCATCCGCTTAAACAAATCAAGCAATTCATTCGAACGATGAATATTCGAAAGCATGGCTGCGGTACTGGCATTCATCATTTCCTTTGCCTTCAGTTCCCGCCCTTGAATCCACCGCTGTGCAGTAATCACGTCGCCGCTTTCCAACCTTTTGGTCCAGAGGAGTTTTGGCACAATCCCCTCGGCAGAAAGAACCGCAAGAAAAGGTGATGAATTTCGTTTTATGAATAATTGGTAGTCACCGTGTTTGGCTACATAGGCTTCGCCTGTTGCGCCACCAGCGGGCATGACATCCCATCCTTCTCCTAAAAACAATTCCACCCGGTTCACCCTCAATTTCCTTTTCTTTTCTTCCGCTTCCTTGCTGCATACTCGTTTTTTAGTATAACGCATGTTGTACTGGGAAAGCATTCATTAAAAGAAGCAGAGCGCAATGGACAGGCTCTGCCGTTACAATTTTGACAAATGCACTCGTTGACAGCGGCTGGCTTAATAGACACGTTGACCAATAGATGAATCAATGGTACCAAAGATGGAGATAAATCGTCAATGACATTCTTTTAAGCGGCAAAACCAGGCCAGTTCCTTGGAGTACTACGTTTTCAAGCAAATGACATGCCTCCTCTTTATCCAGCAAATGACGCAAGCGCTCCTTGAAGCGATTGACAAATTCTTTGCGATTCTGATTCAATAAATAAGTCAGCCTTTCCTTCTACTTTGCGCTTTTAAAAAACAAAGTAGACAGGAGGGGATGTGTAAGCTCAAAATTGGAGGAACAACAAAATGGCTATTGAACAACAACGAGCGCGTTTGCTCGTTTCCTGCCAAGACCGTCCAGGCGTGGTCGCCAACATATCATCTTTTCTATACAACCATGAGGCGAATATTGTCCAATCTGACCAATATTCGACTGACCCTGAGGGCGGCATGTTTTTCATGAGAATTGAATTTGCATGGCAGGAAGAAAAAACAGCGTTTTCCGAAATTAAACAAGCTTTTTCTGTCCTTGCAGACGCTGAACATTACCAATGGCGGATGGAGCAAGCTTCGCGAAAAAAGCGGATGGCGATTTTCGTCTCAAAAGAAAATCATTGCTTGTCAGAGCTGTTATGGAAGTGGCGAGCTGGCGAACTTTATGCGGAAATCCCACTTGTCATTAGCAATCATCCTGACAATAAAGAAGAAGTGGAAGCTTACGGCATTCCCTTTTTCCATATACCGTCTACAAAGGCTAATCGCCGAGAAGCAGAGGACAAAGCAATTGAACTTCTCCATGAACACAATATTGAACTTATCGTTCTTGCCCGTTACATGCAAATTTTATCGCCAACATTTGTTAGCACGTTCCCTCAACAAATCATTAACATCCATCATTCGTTTTTGCCTGCCTTTATCGGCGCCAACCCTTATGCAAAAGCATTTGAACGAGGCGTAAAACTGATTGGCGCTACCGCCCATTACGTTACAGACGATTTGGATGAGGGTCCGATTATTGAACAAGATGTGTTACGAGTGAACCACCGCCATACAACCGCCGACTTGCGAATCGCTGGCCGTCAAATCGAGCGGATTGCATTGGCCCGAGCTGTAAACTGGCATTTAAATGACCAATTGATTGTTTATAACAATAAAACAATTGTCTTTTAACGTTTATAAAAGCAGAGTGGCCATCATGCCAGCTCTGCTTTTACTGCTCATACATCATTTTTCTCGTCATACCACCATCAATAACAATCGTTTCGCCATTTATAAACCGATTGCGCTCATCCGCTAAAAACAGGCATGCGTTCGCAATGTCTTCAGGCGTTCCCACTCTTTTTGAAGGATGCTGCTCATGGTCGATCTCCCTTAAGGCGTCATTCGTTGTATGAATCCATCCAGGAGCAATGGCATTAACGGCAATGTTTTTTTCTGCAAGAGATAATGCCAATGCATGGGTCAACGCCTCAACCCCTCCTTTAGAGGCTGCATAAGCTTCAGAATTCGGCTCTGACATGCGCGCCCGTGTCGAGGAAATATTAATAATGCTAGCAGGCTTCCCTGTAGGTTGCATATGTAAAGCTGCTTCTTTTGAGGCAAGAAAAACGCTGCGCAAGTTCGTATTCAAGACATTGTCCCATTCTTCCACACTTAGTTCGAATAATGGCGTAAATGTTGAGACTCCTGCATTGTTGATTAATATGTCCACAGGTCCAGACTGGGAGGCAATGGTGGCAAAAGCAGCCTTGATATCGCGCTCTTCTTTGACATCCGTTTGAATGAACACAATGTTCTCCGCTTTTTCACTCCATTTTTGAAAAAGTGCCTCTTCCTTATCAAGGATAAAAACGAGCGCCCCTTTTTGCGCAAATGCAAGAGCAATCGCTTTCCCTATGCCGCTAGCTCCACCAGTAACGACAACTCGCTTTTCTTCCATTCGCCTGCCTCCTTTCAACTTTGACAAAAAGCACGTACATTTTTTGTACATGCCTGTTAGGATTGGTCTAATATAATCAACTCATGGTTAATGGCCGCGAATTCCTCTTCAGACATCTGCGCTTCTAATACAATAATTTGCGCACCTTGAATCGGCTCTGGCAGCGAATCCGCTCCGTGCTGGCGCACGCACAGCTTTATGCTTTCGTTTAAATTCTGTTTTGCTTCGGCAACCGTATCACCAAAGCCAATGCACTCTTCGCGGTTTAACAATTCAATCATAAACTCATGCCCACCAAGCCAATTAAATACTTTACGGACCCTTAAATGGAATTGGCTTACATCTGGCGTTTGAAAGCTGTCCTGAACCATCCAATACCTCCTTCATTTTTGAACAGCTCTAGGCAAAAGAAAGCAACCTTTTCAGTTAACTGGAAAGATTGCCCAAACGTTCTAAAAAACAACGGCTTTTTCATTATAACGGGTTCATCATCGAACTTCAATGTCTATATTGAACCTGTCATCATGGACGCTGTGAGAGTGCAATGCTTAAGGGTCGTGATAATTGGCGCTTATAATGAGATACAAAACGGATTAGGGGCATTTCCAAGCACGGACAGTGCTCATTATGAAGCAATAAAAAAGCACCTCTATTGTCAGTTGCATAGCGAACAATAAAGGTGCTGAGAAGACAGGTTTTTTTGTCAACTTTCATAGGAGCATAGGGCGTTTTCTACCCTAGCTCCTTTTCATTCTTAAAGGATAAGCAAATGTGGATTTTCGACATATTTAACAACCGCATCTAAAAATTGTGCCGCTAACACACCGTCAACAATTTGATGATCAAACGTCAAGCTGAATGGCATTTTTTGAACAGGCTCCACTTGTCCGTCTTCTGAAAGAGCGAGTTCCTGTTGCAAAGAGCCAACGCCTAAAATGCCCGTTTCTGCTGGGTTTAAAATCGGCGTAAAGTATTCGATGCTGCTCGCGCCTAGATTCGTGATTGTAAAAGTCGAGCCAGACAACTCATCTGGATTGCTTTGGCCGCTTCTGGCATTTGCAGCGATTTTCTCAATCTTCGTTGCGAGTTGGCCGATCGATAAATGGTCGGCATTTCGAATAACAGGGACGACAAGTCCATCGTCCAGCGACGTTGCAATTCCTAAATGGACATTTTCAAATTCTTTAAGCTGTCCATTCTCATAGCGGCTGTTCATGGCACCAACTTGCTGGAGAGCCAGTATCGTCGCCCGGGCAATAAGAACCGTCACGCTCAATTTCAACTGTAGCTGGTGAGACTCTGATTCTGTCTTCAATAAACGACGAAAGGCAAGCAGTGCATTTGCATGGGCCTTACGATGCAATGTAAGCTGGGCAGTATTGTGCAAGCTGGCGCGCATATTACGGGCGATCGTTTTGCGGATCGGAGACAGGCCTTCCCCTATGTCGTCTGAGTGCGCCACTTGCGCGTTTTCATTTGCTGCTTGTTTGACTGCTTGGGTTGATATTTGGTTTGATGCTTCTCGCAAGATATCACGCTTTGTAATGCGCCCGTTGCCACCTGTACCTTCAACTTCTTCGATGTTTACGTTATGTTCTTTTGCAAGCTTCCGTGCCAATGGCGTAATAAAAATACGTTCTTCGCCTTTCTTTTGCCCTTGTTTGGCAGGCGTTTTGCTTGCCGTGTCTGTTTCTGACGTGGATAATTGTGGCGCAGTGGAAGGAGTTGCAGCCGTTTCTGGTATTTCTTCTCCTTCTTGGCCAATATGCGCCAACACTTCACCGACTTTCATGACGGCATCTACATCACCGTATTTAGCTAATAATATACCGTCTTCTTGTGCTTCTAGCTCTTGTGTTAATTTTTCAGAGCTAATTTCCACAATGGCCTCGCCTTTTGTAACTGGCTCACCAACCTCTTTACACCAATTGACAATCGTCCCTTCAGACATGGTCATTCCTAACTTCGGCATTACGATTGTACCCATCCGTCATTCACCTCCTCCAAAATCCATATTTATTGTTTTAAATCGGCAATAATTTCATCTGCCACGCGTAATACTTTAGCAGCATCAGGAATATACGCCTGCTCCAAATTTGTCGCAAATGGAACAGGTGTATGCGGTGCACAGACCGTTTTAATCGGTCCATCTAAGTAATCAAATGCTTTATCGGCAACAACTGATGCGATGTCAGTCGCCGTGTTGTTATGAGGGTTGGATTCATCTATCACAATTAAACGCCCAGTTTTCTTAACCGAATCCATGACCGTCTCCTCATCCCAAGGCGCAACAGTCCGTAAGTCAATCACTTCTACTGAAATGTCGTCTTTTGCAAGCATTTGAGCCGTTTCCTCTGCTACTTGCACCATTTTCCCAATCGCTACGATCGTCATGTCCTTTCCTTCGCGAATGACGTTGGCCTTGCCTATTTCAACCGTATAATAATCCTCTGGTACGTGGCCCTTCATTCCATAAAGCAACTTATCCTCAGAAAACACAACGAGATTGTCTTCTTCAACCGCAGCCAACATCAGGCCTTTGGCATCATAAGGATTAGAAGGTACAACAACTTTTACGCCAGGAATCGCTCCAAACATGCCGTATAACGTTTGCGAATGCTGGGCAGCCGCGCCTGCGCCTGCACCGTGAACGGTTCGGACAGTAAGCGGCATTCTCGCTTTTCCGCCAAACATATAACGCATTTTCGCCCCTTGGTTTAAAATCGGGTCTAACGCAAAGCCGATAAAATCATTGAACATAAGCTCCGCAATCGGACGAAGCCCTGTCGCGGCTGCTCCCACCGCTGCACCAAAATAACCGTGTTCTGCAATCGGTGTATCAATAACCCGTTCCCTGCCAAACTCTGTAACAAGGCCTTTTGATAATCCGAAAACCCCTCCAAATGCGTCATCATACCGGCCATCATCCTGTACTAAATGGTCGACTTCCGCTCCGCCAGCAACGTCGGTACCAATTAATATGACGTTGTCGTCTTTCCGCATTGCTTGCGCCATCGCCTCATTAATGGCTGTCATAAATGTAACGATCCGTTCTGTCATTTTTGTTCCTCCCCTTCTTAAGCAAAAATATCTGTATATAACGATTCCACATCAGGAAGTGGACTTTTTTGAGCAAATTCGCTCGCTTTCTTAATCGTTTCCGCTGCCTCTTTTTCAATCTCATCCGCTTGTTTGTTCGTCATCCAGCCTTTTTCAACAGCGACCTTTCGAAATTCAGGAATGGGATCACGATCACGGTTTTGATCCGCTTCAGATTTATATTTTTGCTCGTCTCCTTCAAAATGCCCGTAATGCCGATAGGTGTCGCACTCAATTAACGTTGGGCCTTCACCTGCTTTTGCTCTCCGAATCGCTTCTTTTGTCGCGCTATAAACATCCTCTACTTTCATGCCATCTACCCGGACTCCAGGCATATTGTAAGCGGCTGCCCGTTCTGCGACCGTTTCAGAAGCACTGGCATAACGGAACGGCGTTCCCTCGCCAAATTGATTGTTCTCACAAACAAAGATGACCGGCAATTTTAAAATCGACGCTAAGTTAAGTCCTTCGTGAAATAAACCTTCGTTAGATGCTCCATCTCCAAAAAAACAAACAGCAACATGATTCTGCCGAAGTGTTTTAATCGTTAGAGCCGCACCCGCTGCAAGTCCAAAACCACCGCCGACAATGCCATTGGCGCCAAGCATTCCTTTTTCAACATCCGCCACGTGCATAGAGCCGCCCTTGCCGCCGCCAAGTCCATCTTTTTTTCCCATAATCTCGGCCATCATCCGGTTAATATCACAGCCTTTCGCAATTGCATGGCCGTGGCCGCGGTGCGTACTTGTGATATAATCCTCTTCATCCAATAGAACCGAAACACCTGTCGCCACAGCTTCTTCACCGGCGTACAAATGAACAAAACCTGGAATGATTCCTTCCCCAAACTTCCGGTGTACTTCTTCCTCAAACAAACGGATTTCATTCATTTTTTGGTAAATCCATAAGGCTTCTTTTTTCTTCATTTTTACTCCTCCTTCTAATGAAGTTTCTTACTGGTGAATGGCTCGTTTACTAAACGCCAGTGCACTTTCGCCAATGACTTCAGCAATGGTTGGGTGTGCATGAATCAGTTGCTGTAATTCTGAAATCGTCCCCTCTGATACTCGGGTGGCCAGCAACTCTCCTATTAGCTCAGTTGCATGTTTCCCAACAATCACTGCACCGAGCAGTTCACCGTATTTTTTCTCTGTAATCAGCTTTACAAAGCCAGATGTGTCCCCTTCTGCGAGCGCTTTCCCATTCGCGGCATTTGCTGAAAATGAGACTTTGACGTCGTAACCTCGTTCTTTCGCTTCTTTTTCACTCAAACCGAAGGAAGCGATTTCAGGATCGGTATAAACACAGCGGGGGATGCCAAGTTCGTCAATTGGCTGCTGCTTTATCCCTGCCATATGTTCGACGGCCGCAATGCCTTCCGCACTCGCTGCATGAGCCAATTCATATTTGCCAATCACATCACCAATCGCATAAATGCCCTTTTTACTCGTTTCATAATATGGATTTACTTCGATGAAACGATTGTTTGCGTCTTTTTGTAAATGCAGGGCATCCGCTAATTCCGTATTAGGACGCCTTCCCGCCGCCACTAGCAACCGTTCAAATGGGAAAGCAGCATTTGCCGTTCGGACAAGCCCTTGTCCCACATTTTCAATGACGACATTTGTCTCGATTTCCACGCCTCGCTGCTGCAACTGCTTTTTCACAACCGCCCGTGCCTGTTCATCTTCTGTTTGCAAAATATCCGACGCCACTTCTAAAATCGTCACTTTTGTGCCAAACGGAGAGACGGCGAATGCGAGCTCAACTGCAATCACACCCCCTCCAATGATGACGAGCGATTTTGGCAGCGATGTTTGCTGAAAAAACGTATCCGTCGTCATATAATCAATCGTTTCTAGTTGCGCAATCGGCGGAATAAACGGTTTTCCCCCTGTTGCCAGTAATAGATTTTCACTTTGAATGAGGTGACCATCGCAAACGAGCTGTTGCGATCCATCTATCGTTGCCTCTCCTTGGAAAAACGTAATGCGATTTTTCTTTAGCAATTGGGCAATGCCTGCCGATAATGATTGAATAATGGCGTTTTGTCGCCGAAACAGTTTAGAATCATCTACTTGGACTACAGATGTTTCAATCCCCCATTCTTGTGCTTGTCGAATGTCCTCAAGGCGTCCCCCGTGCTGCAGCATAATCTTGGAAGGAATACATCCGCTATGCAAACAAGTTCCTCCAGGTTTGCCCCGGTCAATGAGTGCTACAGTCATGCCTAGCTGAGCGGCTCGAATGGCCGCTACATAACCTCCGGGACCCGCACCGACAACGGTTAAATCAAATGATTTCAATCCCTTCTCCCTCCTCTTAGTTGATATTCAATCGATTGACAAGCCACACTCCTTTCCGCCCTAAAAGCAAGCGCTTACTTTTTCATCAATTAATCTTGCAATTTCCATGCCAACTATTTTGCTTATGTGGAGCCCGTGTTTACCGCATCTTCGCGGTTGCTGTCGAATATTGATATGTATCATCTGAAACAGGTTGTGTATCCATTGTCTCAGGAAACAAAAAAGCGTAGACAAAGTGTTTAACTGTCACTTTGTCTACGCTTATACTTAGTGGCGTTCAAGGCGATATTTTTTTAGTCTTCTGTAGATGGTAGCGCGGGACATATTTAAAGAAGCTGCTGCCTTTGTTACATTGCCTTCCTGCTGTTCAAGGGCACGCAACAGTTTTTGTTTTTCATATTCATCACTTTGTGTTTGTGAATAGAAGCTGTCCGGTAAATGATGGGGATGGATAACATCGCCGTCCATCACAAACATCGCTTGCTGAAGTACATTTTTCAATTCTCTTATGTTTCCCGGCCAATGATAACGTTCGAGGATGGTTAACGTTTCTCTCGTTAAGCTAATCATCTGTTTTCCAAATTCTTGACAAAGAGCAGGCAAGAAAGATTGAATGAGCACAGGTATATCTTCACTCCGCTCCCTTAATGGTGGAAGTTCCATTTGCAGGACACATAAACGATAATACAAATCTTCACGAAAGGTACCTTTTTGCACCGCTTCCTTTAAATCTTTATTCGTAGCAGATATGACTCGTACATCAACAGGTATCGGGACGCTGCCACCAATCCTCGTCACGACCCGTTCTTCTAAAATACGCAGCAAATGGACTTGTAAATCTAACGGCATATCGCCAATTTCATCTAAAAAGATGGTGCCGCCATTTGCTTGTTCAAATTTTCCTGCACTCCCCTTTGCTTTACTGCCAGTAAAAGCACCTGCTTCATAACCAGAAAGCTCACTTTCAAGCAAGCTCGGTGGGACCGCTCCGCAATTAATTGCTACAAATGGTTTTCCGCCACGGTTACTCGCCTGGTGGATCGCTTGCGCCAACACTTCCTTTCCTGTCCCCGTTTCGCCCGATATCAATATAGTAGATTGCAAGCTCGCAGCTTTTTCCGCTTGCTTTAATAGCGCCTGAAAGGTTGGGGACACACCGACCATATTGGAAAAACTGTAACGCGTTGTCGCTTTTCTAGGGGACGGCTTCTTTTTGTTCACTACTCTCTGATCTTGCTGAAGAAAAATGACAACGCCATAAATATGGTCTTGAAAACGGACAGGGTAAATGGAAACTTGATAGCGTTTATTTGTTGATCCGTCTTGAATTTGTTCATTTACGATTTGCTGGCCATTTGTCCGAACGTTAGCCACTAATGCTTTTAATTCAGGAAAGCTGGCTATGGACGTCTCGTTTTGAAACCGTTCGCTTCGATTCGCTCCCTCATTTCGAGTGAGAATTTGATCGCTTAAATCTACGGACAACACGATGTGATCCATCTTTTCCAGTGCTGTGTGTAAAAATAGGTGATGCCGTAAAGCATATTCAAAAAAATGGCGTTCAAGCGAAAGAGCCATATTTTTCGCTTCAGCCAGTGCATAACCAATTGAATGACGATGAACATCACTTGCATTACCTGCGAGATTCACAATGCCTAGTAATTCTTTCGTAAAAGGAGCTAAAACAGGAAACGCAACACAGTACCAATCGTGTACATTTTCACAAAAATGCTCAGAAAACAAGACTTGAGACGATTGCTTCGTTCTCAGAACCATCCCCACTGCATTTGTGCCTGCAGACTTCTCGGTCCAAGTGCCCCCTGCAAAAATATAGCGCTTCTCTGCTCTTTTTAAAACGTTTTTTTCCCCTACAGATTTCAGAATCGTCCCATCTTTATCAGCAATAGATAGGACCGTCTTCGAATCATCAAATAAATCGAGGAGCTGCTGAATGCGAGGGGATGCGTAAGACAACAACTGCTTATTATGTTTTAATCGAATCGCAAGCGTCTGATCGTTTATGATTTCGTTTATTTGGCTTTGAAACGGATTAACCCCTAAATCTTTAGATGTTTCCCATGAATGAGCAATCTCACTTCTCAATTCACTTTGCAAGATCTCCTCATTCCTTAAATAGCGACTCCAAGCAGCTTTAACAGAACCGTTATACCAATCGGAATTCAAAATTGCTCTGCTCATTTGTTGATTCACTGTTGTAGCCTCCTTTAATGGAAAAAATCATGTCCAGAACGTCAACTGGAGATACGGTTATCTAAAACGATCATACTAAATAGTCATACAAAGAAGGAAGCGTTTTCTTAAATTTTCTTTTCATCTACTCATCATCATTTGTTGGTTATCGTTATTTTTACTAGGCTCCCCTTTCAATATAAAAGAATCATCATCGAATATCTGCTAGTATACAAAGGTTAGTTACCACCCGATTGTCAATAAAACGGTACCTCCAACCGGGACGGCAATCGAAACGATAATCGCACAAACGATCATTGAAATGGAAGAAATGGCCCCTTCTGCTTCAGAATGCTCAAGCGCTTTTGCCGTTCCTATTGCATGGGCGCCAGCTCCAAAAGCTACACCTTTGCCAATAAAGTGTGAAATATGAGTCCATTTAAACAACGTGCCTGAAACAATCGCGCCTGTTAGCCCTGCGATTGTCACTAAAATTGCTGCTAGTGTTATATTTCCATTTAAAAGCGCCATTATATCCATCGCCACTGGGGCAGTGACGGACTTCGTCAACAACGGCTGAAGAAACGCCATTTTTAATCCAACTAATGCGCCAAGCATAAAGCCACTCGCGACGCCAAACAGCGCACCAGTTGTAATGCTAATGATCAGAGGGCGAAAATATTTCTTTATGAGCGGCAACTGCCTGTACAAAGGAATGGCTAAGGCAACTACAGCCGGTCCAAGGAAGGACGATATCCAGCTCACTGCCTCCTGATAATGTTGATACGTAATGCCGCTTAGCAATAAAAATAAAACCGATATAGCTGTTGTCACAAGCAAAGGCAAAAACAATAGCGTTTTTTTCCGTTTATAGAGAGCAACTGCAGCCAAAAAGACGATAAGCGTAGCCCCGCTAGCGGCCAAGGTGGTGGTCAGATTGTTCAGCACGGGCTGATTCCCCCTTTTCCTCTTTCGTTGCTAATAATTGACCAACATAACCAGTTACAACCATGACTGCACAAGTACTTACGATTGTCACACCAACCAACAACAAGCCTTGCATTGAAAACAAAGCAGGCTCAGCGACAACCCCGACAGTCGTCGGCACAAAGAAAAGCGGTAAAAATGCAAGCAAAGCCAACGCACCGTCTTCTAGCCACTTGCTTTTCACTACGCCAGTCACAAGGAGCACAAACAAGAGCATCATGCCTACTAGGCTTCCTGATAGTGGTAGATGGAGAACAGCAGCAAGCCAACCGCCAATGTGATTAAAGATGAATAGCCCAATAATTTGCAAAACAAAACGCAGCCACTTCACTGCTCTTCCCTACCTAAAAACGGAAACGAACAGACTTCTTCATATTTCGGAGTTTGTCCAGTAACGGTTTTGTACAAACACAAGCGCTCCACTTTTTCTGAGTAATGAAAACGAGATGGCGGCTGTACATAGGGCTTTCTATGAACCCATTTACGGGCGATCGTAACATGGGGAGAAAATGGACGGCTGTCGACTGGGTAACCAAGTTGCGCCAATAACGACACAACTTGGGCGTGTTGTTGCACTAGCGTATCTTCTATTGGGTCAGGTTTCATGTAAAAAATTCTCGGACTGTCTTCCTTGCCGAATGTCCCGTATTCGCCAAACTGCAACACAAACGGCGTGAACGTTGCAGTCAATCGGGCAAGCTCTTTTTCCGTTTCTGCCCACTTTTTTGCTTGTAAGGAACCAAAAAAATGATAGGTTAAATGATAATCAGCCGGATGGACCCACTTTTTAAATCGCTCTTCGTGGACAAAACGGCGAGTATGTGAACAAATGGCCGATTGAATATCGTCAGAAAGGGGCAAAGCTAAAAAATAGTGTAGTTCGTTCATGTTGTCCTCCTAAGCGTTCAATAAGCTGGCTTGCCTTATTTATGTTAAACTAAATAAATGGAACTTTAAAGAGGTGATTACTGATGCGAGTAGTAGACAATATCGCTGACTTAATTGGACAGACGCCTTTGGTCCGTTTAAACAAGCTGCCTGATAGTGAAGGCGCATCTGTCTATTTAAAATTAGAAATGAATAACCCGAGCGGCAGCGTGAAAGACCGTGCTGCCTTTTCCATGATTATTCAAGCAGAAAAGGATGGCCATTTGCAACCTGGTTCCACCATTATTGAGCCAACGAGTGGAAATACTGGGATTGGCTTGGCTATGAACGCTGCGGCCCGCGGCTATCGCGCTATTCTCGTCATGCCTGATACAATGAGCCAAGAACGGATTAATTTACTAAAGGCGTATGGCGCTGAAGTCGTGCTAACGGAAGGCGATAAAAAAATGCCTGGGGCCATCGAAAAAGCCAAGGAGCTTGCCGAAAGCATTCCTGGCTCTTTCATGCCAATGCAGTTTGAAAATGAAGCAAACCCTGATGCCCACCGCCGTACCACTGCCATAGAAATTAAACAAGACTTAGATGCAATTGGCGCCACACTTTCAGGGTTTGTCGCAGCCTCTGGTACGGGCGGCACGATCACCGGCACAGGAGAAGTGCTTAAAACCTATTACCCTGATGCCCTTATTCATGTGGTGGAGCCAGCTGGATCACCTGTTTTGTCAGGTGGCAAGCCTGGCCCGCATAAGCTTGTCGGTACAAGCCCTGGATTTGTACCGCCTATACTAAATACAGCTATCTATGACCAGATTAGGCGGATCGAAGATGAAGATGCATACAAGACAGCAAAAGACTTGGCACGGCTTGAAGGCATTCTTGTCGGCCCTTCTTCTGGAGCGGCTTGCTTTGCGGCACTGGAAATGGCCAAGACGCTTGACAAAGGCGATCACGTCGTTGCCATCGCCTGTGATACAGGCGAGCGCTATTTATCGACCGACCTGTATCAATCCGAATAGGTTCTTATCAACTAGAGTGTTCCCACTTTCCGGAGTTTAATCAGTTACGTACACTTCACTCATGTTGTTGCACCTGCTTAGGATAACTAAAAAGACTGCCCATAAGGTCATGTAATGGACCTTATGGGACAGCCCCTCTTCGTGAATCGCGTTTTTCACAGATTAGCTCAGACTTGTTTTTGAATGACAGGTATCCAAATTTCACTTCGAAACGTTGGCGAGGTTAACTCTTTGCTTTCATTCCATAGCATCTCTGGCCCTCTTGCCAACTCATAGCTGGAAGAAGGAAACCATTCCGAATAAATACGGCCCCAGACGTTCTGCAACGTATCTGGAAAAGGGCCGACCGCTTCGAATACAGCCCACGTACTTTTTGAAACCTCCAACTTCGTTAAGTGCTTAGGACACTCCTTGCTGGTTGCCACACCGATATAGTGATCAAGCAATCCCTTCTCCTCCATCCGCTCCTCCGAAAAATTCACCGAGGCTTGAACCAGTCCTTGCGGTTCGATATTCGAAAGGGCTTTGAGCTGCGCGATATCTTTTGATGTTAAACGGCTCCACATCGACTCGATTTCCGAATTGACGCCGTGAAATTGGATAGGTACCCTTTTCGTGATACCGACGATTCGGAATGCTTCCTTCTCTACGATACGATAATGCATGACGCTTCCTCCCTGAACGGTTAATTGGAAAGTCATACGTGGATAAGCCTTTAATAAATGACCATTGGACTTTGCCAGTGAGGGTGACATCCCATGCAATGCTTGAAAGGCTCTAGAAAAGGCGTCCGCTGAGCTGTAGCCATACTTGATCGCCACATCCATCACTCTTGAATCGCTAGTCTGAAGCTCGAATGCAGCTAGTGTCAGACGTCTACGGCGAATGTATTCAGATAACGGAATCCCAGCAAGAAATGAAAACATTCTCGAAAAATGGTAATCTGAACAACAAGCTTGCCTAGCGGCCTCCTTCAAATTCAGATCCTCAGTAAGATGATCTTCAATGTATTGCAAAGCCCTGTTCAAATTCGCTAGCCAATCCACATGAACAACCTCCCTTCAGGTAAGAATAGCAGGATTCTGAAGCGCCCTTCCGACTTCTATTGCACCGTTTTGTAGGGTTGTCCGAAAAACTTGCTGTTATATATGGTCTTTTTCTGCCGAATCCTAAAAAAAGCAAACTCTATAAGAGGTCCTTTAAAGCTTCTCCCTGTAAATTTCAAGCTTTTGCTCAATCATGGACATATTTTTCATTAGCTGCTTGACCTGATTCGCGACACGCTCCTTCTGCCGGTTCAAAAGCTTAACACGTTCCGGAATGGTTTTGTCTCCTTGAAGGGTTAATTGGGAAAATCCCTTCATTTCTTCAATGGTCATCCCCGTATCCCGCAAACAGCATGCGAACCTCAGCCATTCCATGGCTTCCTCATCAAAGACTCGTGCACCGAATTCATCTCGTTTAATAGGAGGGAGAATCCCCTCTTTTTCATAATAACGCAAAGTATGAATGGACAATCCCGTTTCTTCTGCTACCTGGCCGATTGAATACTTTATAAGAACCTCCTCCTTAGCCGAGAACTTGGTTTTTCATGTACGCCTTGAATTCCTCGTCACTCAATTGTGCCCGCTTCTTCAATATGATTTCAGCATCTTTGCCTGCAGGATATCTTAATTGATCGCTTTCGTCCATCGCAGCTTTATAAATCGTTTCGGCAACCGCTTCCGGTGTGGCCTGAAGATGGGCATTATGTTGAACGAATTTTTCAAATTGGTTATTAAACAAATCAGTAAAACGATTATAGTCTGACAATGCCTCATGATTCAAACGTACAGCTGCACTGTACCATGGAGTATTCACAATACCTGGCTCGATCAATTTAACACGGATATTCTGGGAAGCCAGCTCATAGGACAACGATTCGGAGAATCCCTCCACGGCAAATTTAGTTGCATGATATAAAGAGGTCAGAGGGAACGTGATTCTTCCGCCTTGAGAAGAAATATTTATAATCACTCCATTCCGGTTTGCCCTGAAATGCGGCAGCACCGCTTGTGTTACGCGCATAAGCCCGAAAACATTAACGTCAAACTGGTTATGAATCTGTTGTTCGGAAGCAGCCTCAAATACCCCCACAGCTCCATAGCCGGCATTGTTCATTAGTACATTCATTTGCCCAAAACGCTCTATGGCTTCATTTACCGCTCGATCGATTGTTTCAGGCTGTTGAACGTCCATACGGGTGATAAAAACATTGTTATAATTGATGAGCTCTGTTTCTTTTTCCGGGGAGCGCATCGTTGCTGCGACGTTCCACCCCCGCTCCGCAAAATACTTGGCCGTTGCTTTTCCGAGCCCTGTTGATGTCCCTGTAATCAAGATTGTTTTCATCATGTAATCCTCCCTTTCCCCTTGGATGTTTTTAGTATAGTGCCTAGAGTTTACTCTATAGCAAGGCATAAAATGTGAGAGGATAACAACCAGAATGGGAAAGCTTTTCTCGGGCTCTATCACGCTTGCAATGAATGGTTATACGTAGCTTGTTACCCCAAACGGTAAGGAGGGGACAGACATGTGTGATTTGTAGTAAGACAAAGCGGGCGGTTCATATATTGAATGGCTTCGCAAAGCTGAAACCAGTTATTTTTAGAGACATGTAAGTAACGTATGCAGTGAGAGCTCCCTACTTCTTATTTTGCTCGTCTATGTTTACGAGCATGTCAGGCGCAGTTTTTTCGTAGTGTGCCAACCGTTCGGCAAGTGTGCCCGTATGGACTTCCAACAAATGGCCATCAGGATCGCGGAAATAAATGGATTTCCCTTCAGTTTCCACTTGCCGTTTCCTTCCAGGGAGAATATCGGCTCCGGCTTCCAGCAAACGAGTATAAAAAGCGTCTAACTGCGACTCCTCAATCGAGAAAGCAATATGAGTATACGACTGCCTGATCTCCTTTCTATCAATGTCTGGTTGCAAATTAAGCGCAAGCCAAGTGCCGCCAATGGTAAAATAGGCTGTTTTTTCTCCTAAGACAAGAGGCGCTTCCATGAAGACATGTTTATAAAAAGAAACCGCTTTATCCATATTGCTTACTGAAAACGTCATATGGTTAATTCCGTTTACCATAAAATTTCCCCTTTTCACTTTGTAAATGTTCGGGTTTTACACTTTTTTCATTGTCTTTACAGTGTAAATGCCCAAGAATTTACATGATTTCTTCTTTGCGCTTTCGCTTGTTTTCGTGTACACTAGAAGTATCCCAAATTGCACCTCCATTTGCAAACGGGAAGATGCACGAAAACATAGGACCATCGCCTCACCTGACGCCCCTATGCGACGAATCTCGGTTCTGCCAGATGCGCTTATGCATAGGATAGCTATAAGGTATAGGAGACGAAGACGAAGAAGGAGTGGTTTTTTGCAAACTTCAACTGATCGTATGCTGACTCGAATTAAGTCCATCTACTTGTACATCAAACAGAAGGGAACTGTCACGACGAATGAATTAGTTGAAGAGTTCGGCATCACACAGCGCACTGTGCAGCGAGATTTAAATGTATTGGAGTACAATAATTTAGTCACAAGTTCTGCCAGGGGTAAATGGAAAGCAACTAGTAAAAAAACAAAAGTGTCCTAATATGAGGGAAAAAGCCTTTGAAACCATGGTTTCAAAGGCTTTTCTTTTTTATATACGGGGTTTTCGCCAGCTGTATTTCTGCTGGCGTTAGCTCACGATAACCACCTTTTGGCAAACTTGAGTCAAGCAACAAACTGCCAATCCGTATTCGCTCCAGTTTGATGACTTTTTTGCCAACTGCTGCAAACATGCGTTTCACTTGGTGGAATTTTCCTTCTGTCAGTTCTAACGATATCGCAGACAAAGGGCCAGATTCTTCAATTTCTAGTTGGGCTGGCTTTGTGCAGTAGCCGTCATCAAGAACGACACCGTTTTTGAATGCTTCCACGTCTGCTTGTGTCACTTTACCTTCAACTAAAGCACGGTACTCTTTAGCAATATGTTTTTTCGGAGCCATAAGCTCATGGGAAAAGGCACCGTCTGTTGTTAACAACAACAATCCGGTTGTATCTTTATCTAACCTTCCGACTGGAAACGGCTTCATATGTCCCCATTCATTTTTCATTAAATCAAGAACCGTTTTCTGCCTCGCATCTTCTGTCGCTGTCACAACGCCCGCTGGTTTGTTGAGCATTAAATAAAGTTCAGCTTTGTAACGGACAGGGGTGCCTGCATAGCAAACAGATTGTCGCTCTGGTTGCACGTGGAGCTTCCCGTCTTTCACAACAGCACCGTCGACTTCAACCACTCCTTGTTTGAGTGCTTTTTTCACTTCGTTCCTCGTGCCATACCCGGCATTGGCTAGCATTTTATCAAGCCTCATCGAAAAGGCCCCCTCACTTTAAGAAAAAGCTGAAACAACGTGGTTTCAGCTAAATGTGTCTTCACTTGTAAACATGTAATTTTTCGTACGATAATGGACATTTAGAACGATGCCAATCGCCATCATATTCGTTAGCAATGCGCTTCCGCCATAGCTAATGAATGGCAAAGCAAGTCCCGTAATCGGCATAAGGCCAATCGTCATGGCAATGTTTTGAAACACTTGAAAAACGAGCAGGCCAACAACGCCCGCTACTAAGTAAGAGCCATAGAGGTTGTTGCACGTCAGCGATATCATAATCATGCGGTAAAACAACAAAAAGTAAATAACGAGCAAAACCATTGCCCCTAAAAAGCCGAATTCCTCGCCAATTACCGTAAACACAAAGTCCGTATGAATCTCAGGGATCACATCGCTTTGCGTCTGCATGCCTTCCAGAAAACCAGCGCCAAACAATTGGCCTGAACCAATCCCGAGGATCGCCTGGTTTAATTGATAGCCAATCCCACTCGTGTCACTGTCTGGATCGAGCCAGCCATAAATCCGGTCAAGCTGGTGAGGCTCAATCAAATATTCGCTAAAAAACTCAAAATGAGCTTCATGCATGTACACGAGAAAGGCAATACCTAAAACCGCAATCCCAACAAGTGACAACAAAATCCGCCACCGTATGCCTGACATTAACAACATCGTTGCAATTACGGACCCAATTACAAGCGCTGTACCGAGGTCAGGTTGTTTTAGAATAAGGAAAAACGGCGGTAAGCTGACAAGCAATATTTTTCCAAGCACGACCATGTCTTCTTTGAAAGTCCGCTTTTGCTTATCCTTTGTCAGCTTGTATAATAAATGAGCGAGTGCCAATATGAGAAAAATCTTCATAAACTCGGATGGCTGAATACCAAAAACCCAGCGTTGGGCGCCATTCCGTTCTTCTCCAAAAAACTCGACGGCCAAAAGCAAAACCATCCCTATTGCATAAACAGGAATGGAGAAGTTTCGAAATAAGTCAAAGTCAACCAACATCACGGCGACAATAACGACCGCACCAATACCGTACCATATTAATTGTCTAACGACGAAATAAGTGGGGTCATCGGAAAAATACTGCCCCGCCCCGCTGTAAATTGCTACTAAGCTGACGCACATAAGCAAAAACAGCAGAAACAACAGCGTATAATCAATCCCCGTATGTTTTCGTTCCATTGATAGCCTCCATCTATGCTGATAGCGATTCGTCTGAAGCTTGTTTGCGTGCTTGTCTCATGTTGGTTTGATGGATGTTCGCCAAAATCGCGATCGCCACAAGAGTAATGAGCAGCGATGTCCCCCCGTATGATACAAGAGGCAATGTGATGCCTGTAATCGGAAGCATGCCGGAAACAGCTCCGACATTAAAGATGATTTGAATCGCAAGCTGAAACACAATCCCAAAGGCGAGCAAACTGCCAAACGGATTTTTGCATTTGGCGCCAATCGAAATCCCACGAAACAAGATGATCGCATAACAACCAAATATAAACACAAGGCCAAGAAGCCCCAACTCTTCAGAAATGACCGCTAAAATAAAATCGGTATGTCCTTCTGGAAGCATCCGCATTTTTTGCAGGCTTTGCCCTAGCCCAAGGCCAGCAACGCCTCCATTTGAAATAGCCAGATAGCCGTTAATAAGCTGAAAGCCGCTATCATCCGGGCTTGCAAACGGATTGACAAACGACGTAAGGCGCTCAAGACGATACGGTTCAAAAATCGCCAGTGCAGCAAATACCGTAGCGCCCACTAACCCAAGGCCAATTAAATGCTTCCATCTTGCCCCTGATACGAACACCATAAGAATGGCTGTCATCAATATCGACGTGCCTGTCCCAAGGTCAGGTTGGCGCATAATGAGGGCAAACGCAACGCCGACAATAATAAGCGGCGGCAAAATCCCCCTGACAAAGTCATTAATATAGGCTTGTTTTTGCGAATACACTTGGGCAAGATAAATCGCCATTCCGATTTTCACAAACTCCGAAGGCTGCAAATTCATCGGTCCAATGCGAATCCACCGTGTCGCACCGACTTCGCTGCCTCCGCCGATTACTAATACAAGCACAAGCAAACAGAGCGCTAGAACCACAATGGCAGGCGTTAATTTTTTATAATGTCGGTATTGAAAATGCATCACAAACAAAAACACTGCGATGGCAAGGACAAGCCAAACCGCTTGCCTCGTTACATAGTAATATGGATTCGGCGTTTCCAAAAAATAACCTTCCACATAACTAGCGCTGTATACCATTAATAAGCCAAACAATGTCAGTGCAACCGTTGCTCCAATCAATACCCAATCATTGTCTTTGCGAAAGGAATAGTTCACTTTAGTCCTCCTATGGGCCTTTTAAACGTGGCAGCGGCCCGCGCAAAAGCTTACGCTGAAGGCATGAGTCAAACCGCCCATTAAATCGGAATAAACTTGCTTCATTATATCAAAGCTTGTCCCCATGAAAAAGAGGGTTTTCTTATAAACAAATGTCGAAAATCATCTAGTTTATGGGAAAGTTGCGGAACAAGTCATTCTCCTTGCAGATAAACTAGTTTTGCCGCCGCTTTGGTCAGCCAAGACTAAATTGAAACAGGTCCATTTAATCTGTAAAAAAGCAGTCGTCTTTTCCTTGGCAACTGCTTTTTTATGATTGTGCACAAACGAGCTATGTTACAATTTAAACCGCTCTCCAAGCACTTTTCCAGCCAAATGGGAACGGATGGCCAAATAGAAGTAAACAATTAAACCAACGCCGATGCTAACAAGTAAGACAATAAACGTTGTCACACGGGACAACTCTGGAAATAAAGCTGCAAGCCCATTGGCAAATACCCATACTGCAACTCCCATAATGGCGGCAAATATAACGATCAGCACCGTTCTTCGATAAATAAACGTATAGTCAAACTTGGCAAATCGGCCGATGAAATAAACATTTAAGGCAATACCTATCCCGAAACCAATATAGGTTGTCCAAATCGCGCCATATGGCCCGAACCATTTTAAGAATACATAAGTAAGCCCTAGTTTTAATAGGAGCCCGACGACAAGGGATAAAACGGCATTCCTTTGCCGATCCATTCCTTGCAAAATCGAACCAGTTACGGCATAAATAGAAAAAAACACGGTTGCCGGCGCGTAAAAACCTAGCGTTTCCGCTCCTAGCTCCAAGTTCGTACTGCCAAATAGGGCAAAATAAGTTGGCTTTGCTAGAACAGACATACCAATTGCCGCCGGGATACCGATAAATAAAATCACTTGGTACGTTTGTGTAATATAGCTTTGCAAGAGCTTATTGTCTTGATTAACGTATGCTTTTGTAATCGTCGGCACCAACGTAATCGATAAGGCCGTTGCTAGCGCCATTGGGATAAGGACAATTTTATGGGCCACTCCTGTTAAAGCGCCGACAAACGCTTTCGCTTCGCTGGCATACGCGGTCCCAGAAAGCGCCCCCTCAATCGAATACAAATCGACAGCCTGGAAAAAAGGAATCGCCAAGCCGACAAAAGAAAGAGGCAGTGCATACGAAATCAGTTCCTTATACATGCTCGGAAGCGTTTGTCTTTCTTTGGCAGGGTGGCTTTGTACACGTGCCAAAATCGTAGGGCGCTGTTTGAAATAAAAATAAAGCAACGTAGCCATTCCGCCAATTCCGCCGACAAAAGCGCCAAACGTCGCAAAACCGACTGCACGTGGCAAATCGCCGCTGCCGATAGACATGACAGCAAACGAAGCTGCTAATATAAAGACAACGCGGACAATCTGCTCAACGACTTGCGAAACCGATGTCGGCACCATTTGTTGAAACCCTTGCAAATAGCCGCGGACAATCGCCATTATTGGAATAATAAGCAGCGCAAAACTAACCATGCGAATCACATAGACAACGTTGTCAAACGTATACTGATCTGTTTCACTCGGTTGATAACTAAGCGACGCAAGGGCAGGAGCGCCTAAAAACATGACTAAAAATGCAAGAAGGCCTGTAACGGCCATAAACCAGATCCCTGACTTGAACAGGCGGTGCGCTGTTTCATAATCGCCTAGGGCGTGGTATTTTGAAACATACTTAGACATGGCAACAGGCACGCCAAGCGTAGATAATGTAAGTAAAATCGAATACGGTGTATAGCCATTTTGGTAGAGGGCATTCCCTTGCAAACCAACAAGTGCCGTAAAAGGAATAACATAAACAAAACCAATCAATTTTGACGTTAGCGTCGCCACGGTCAATACTTTCGTTCCTTGCATGAGCTTTGAAGCAGCCATGACTTCCCCCGTTTCTAAATCCTTCACATTTCATTCATTCGTACGTTTTTTCGACACGCCTCAAGACGAGGCGACCTCTTTCGCATTTTAGCATAGATTAACAAGAATTGCTTCTCTTTATAAAAACGATCGAAAAAGTTCATATCAAGTGCATACAAAAACCAGCCACCCCAAGGGCGGCTGGTTTCTATTACGCTATTTCCGTGAGAGGTAGGCGTGTGCCGGCAAGCCTGCGCTTTCTACTCTGGCAGCAAATAGACTGCCTCCTTCATGCTCACCTTGCTTGTTCGCTGTCGTCACATACAATGTCCTGTAGTCTTCGCCACCAAATGCACAAGAAGTTACATTCGTTGCTGGCACAACGACTTCCTCAAGTACATTCCCGTTATCAGGGTCTACACAAATTACCTTACTAGCTCCATACAAAGCAATCCACAAATGCCCGTTTTCATCAATTGCCATACCGTCTGGACTCCCATTATAAGAGCGATATGGAATGTCAATTATACGTGGTTCAGACATTTCCCCTGTCTGTTCATCGAAACGGTAAGCAGTCGTGGACGCGCTCGCAGTTTCATTATGGTAGAGTAGTCCTTTCTCTTCGTCCCACGCAAGTCCGTTTGAAATGGCGAGTCCAGAAATCGCTTTGCTTATCTGGCCGTTATGGTCAAGGCAATAAAGGGCGCCAATCGGCGAATGGCAGTCAAAGGCCATCGTTCCTGCCCATAACCTTCCAGCAGGATCGCATTTTGCGTCATTAAAACGGAGCTGCTTTCCCCCTTGCGGCAAGAGGAAATAAGGTGTCAGCCGTTCTTCCTCATATAAGTATAGGCCATCCCCCATCGCAAGGACAAAACCGCCACCAGCCTTTTTGACAACCGCTGACACATGTTGAGCAAACGAAAACTGTTGATCGTCATTTGTTTTAGGGTTAAAGCGATGGAGCTTATAACCATCAATATCTACCCAGTAGAGAACTTGCTCTCCTTCATCCCATAAAGGGCCTTCCCCAAGAGCCGCCTTGCCCTTCCATACTGCTTCTGCCTGAATCATAATCCGCCCCCTATAACTTGGACAACAAACGACCGGTTTGCACGGGGGCCATCGAACTCACAAAAATAAATGCCTTGCCATGTGCCAAGCACAAGACGGCCATCGTCAATTATAACCGTTTGTGACGGCCCTACAGTCGATGTTTTCAAGTGAGCGGCCGTATTGCCTTCCATGTGGCGGTCCTGTGGGTGTTCCCACGGGAACACTTCATCAAGGCGGCGCAAAAAATCAACGACGACATCTGGATCAGCATTTTCATTGACAGTAATGCCAGCCGTTGTATGCAACGATTGGACAATAGCTATGCCTGAATGGACACCGCTTGCTTTGACAGCCGCTTCAACTTGGGCAGTAATGTCAATCATGTCACTATGTTTGCTAGTATCAATTGTATAACGTTTCATTTTACCCACCTCTCCTTTTCTCAGCTCATTCCCTTCTAGTTTGCTACTTAATCAGGAGAACTTCGATTGAAACAGAATTTTATACATCCGCTTACCCTTTAACGAGCAGCCGATCAGCGATTTGCAAACCATTTCCCAAAGGAGCACTAAAGCAAGCGAACCATAACGGTTGCGCTTGCTTAGACTGTAGCCAACAGGCTCATTCCGCTTCTTTCCTCAGCTAACGATTGTTTTCAAGAGGCTGAGTAATCTGCTTTAGTGACTACGCAAATACTGATTCGCAATGGCCAAAAACATTTCGCCAATATGGAAAAGCGCCCGTTCATCAAAATCAAAACGAGGATGGTGATGAGGAAATTGCGTGCGTTCTTCCTCCGTTCGGCCACCAACGTGGAAAAAGCACCCAGGCTTTTCTTCTAAGTAATAGGCAAAATCCTCGCCTCCAAGTGCAGCTGGCAACATTAATACATTTTCTTCCCCAAAAACCCCTTTTGCCAAGTCGCGAATGACTTCTGTTTCTTTTTCGGCATTTACAAGCGGCGGATAGCCATTTAAATAATCAATCGTGCAAGTGACATGCCCGCCATGCTCCTTCCCAGAAACAATCGCCCGAATTTCCTCTTCTATGAAAGCTCGCGTTTCTTCTTGAAAGGTGCGGACTGTTCCTTCAATTCGCGCCGTATCTGCAATTACGTTGAACGCTGTGCCTGCTTGGAAGACGCCAACTGTGACAACGGCCGTATCCATAGGGTTGATGCGGCGGCTAACAATGGTTTGCAAATCATTGACAAGCTGGCTACCAATCACAATTGAGTCAATTGTCGAATGAGGATGAGCGCCGTGCCCGCCTTTCCCTTGAATATGCACAGTAAATGCATCAACTGCAGCCATAACTGCTCCGGGGCTTGCATTTATTTGCCCAAGTGGAATTTGCGAGGATACATGGGCGCCAAATACAGCGTCCACCCCTTCTAAACAGCCGTCAGCAATCATTTCACGGGCGCCGCCAGGAGGTTTTTCCTCAGCGTGCTGGAACAAAAACACGATTGTCCCACGAAGCTCATCTACTTGGTCAAACAACGTTGCCGCAACACCTAACAAAGCAGCTGTGTGGCCATCATGCCCACAAGCGTGCATAACGCCCGGCTTCGTCGATGCATAAGAAACATCATTTTCTTCATGAATCGGCAATGCGTCAAAATCAGCACGAAAAGCGATTGTCGGTCCTGGCTTTTTGCCGTGGAGCTTTGCTACCACCCCGCGACCGCCTACATGTTCGCGTATATCTGTAAATCCAATTTCCTTTAATTTTTGTACGATAAAAGCAGGCGTTTCTACTTCCTCAAACGACAACTCTGGGTTTGCATGAAGATGCCTGCGCCATTCGATGACTTGTGCTTGTAACGTTTCTAATTTCTTCGTTGCGATTCCTTCCATTGCTTCCACTCCAATCTCCAAATCGGTCCATCTTTTATTTCGCTTTAAAAACCGTTACCTCCTGCTTGTTTTGTCCTTTTGTTTTCTATTTTTTTGTGTACAATGGTAAGAGTGAAAAAAGTGAGGATGAAATGAATGGACAACTACGATGTAATCATAGTCGGCGGCGGACCCTCTGGCCTGATGGCTTCTGTCGCCGCTGCGCAACAAGGGGCACACGTCCTCTTGCTCGATAAAGGCAACAAACTCGGCCGCAAACTTGCGATTTCAGGCGGGGGACGCTGCAATGTCACCAACCGGATGGAAAGGAAACAGTTGATTGAAAACATTCCAGGGAATGGCCGCTTTATGCATAGCCCATTCGCTGTATTTGACAATAAATCGATTATCGCTTTTTTTGAAGGCTTAGGAATTCGCTTAAAAGAAGAAGACAGAGGACGGATGTTTCCTGTTAACGATAAAGCACAAACTGTGGTCGACACATTGCTTGCGCAAATCCGTAAACTCGATGTCACCATCCGTACAAATGCCCGGGTCGCTGACATTATTGTAGAAGACGGGCAGGTAGTTGGAGTGGCACTAGAAGACGGGCAGCGCCTTGGCACAAAAGCGTTAATTATCGCTACTGGCGGCAAATCGGTGCCCCACACAGGTTCTACTGGCGACGGATACCCGTGGGCCAAAAAAGCAGGCCACACAATTACGGAGCTTTACCCGACAGAAGTGCCCATTACCCTTGCCGATCCCTTTATCGGCGATCAGTCTCTTCAAGGCCTGTCATTACGCGGAATTGAACTAGCGGTACTAAGACCAAATGGCAAAAAAATTATTCGCCATGAAGGCGACATGATTTTTACCCATTTCGGCATATCCGGTCCCGCGGCATTACGCTGTAGCCAGTTTGTTGTCAAGGCACTGAAAAAGTTCAAAACGCCTACGATTCCAATGACGATTAAGTTGTTCCCCGAACAATCGGCAGAGAGCCTTTTCCAAGCGCTCGTCAAACGGGCAAAGGCAGAGCCAAAAAAAACGTTAAAAACAGCATTAAAAGGGATGGCCCCTGAGCGATTGCTTTTGTACTTATATCAGTCATTAGAGATCGATTCCAGTGAAATGTGCGCCAATACCCCACATGATGCCTTTCGAAAATTAGCATCAGCATTAGACGCATTGCCATTGCATGCCAATGGCACATTGTCGATTGAAAAAGCATTTGTCACAGGTGGCGGCGTATCGATTAAAGAAATTGAGCCAAAAACGATGCACTCCAAAAAAACAACAGGCTTGTATTTTTGTGGGGAAGTGCTCGACATCCATGGCTATACAGGCGGTTTTAACATTACATGCGCTTTCTCGACTGGTTATACAGCCGGGCAGTCAGCAGCCCTTTTTGCAAACAAATAAGTCAGCTGTAAGCTGTAGCATCAGGCTCACATAAAGGCGAGCCTGATGTTTTATGCTAGGCAGCTATTTCCCTGACATTTCTTCAATATCACTTAACGTTTCTATTCCTTCTTCAGCAAGGAAATTAGGAAAAATGTCGAACTCTTCGACAATAGTAAGCGCTGTTTCATTCTGATATTCAGTCTTTAATATTCCATGTACGCTTCCGTCCCCTTCCTCGACTTCCAGGTTTTCAGCAAGTTGTCCTTCCATCCGTTTTGATAGAAAACGAATCGATTCGTCATTTTCAATTTCAATGATATACGCGCCAGATGCAGGGGTGTACAAACCTTCTTCAATAAACCCGCTATCTACTAAGAACAATATATAATTCTTGTTTAAATCAAGCTCTTCATAATCAAGGCTTTCAACCATTACTTCTTCAATCCTTTCTCCTTGATCATCAATGGCGGCTATTTGATCTGCGTAAGTGATCGCTGTTTTAATGGAACCCTCCACTTCTCCCTTATACGTTTTTTCAATCTGAAACGTATATATTTGCCCTTCCGTATAGAGTTCGTCTGATTCGACTGTAGGATCATTAGCTGAACGAATCATATTTGTTGGTTTTACAAATTCCGTAAACGATCCTTTTACAATAACGTCAGAGAACTCAATAATTTCATTTAAATGATTAGGAAGCTCTTCATCACTTGAATCCATTATTTGAATTTGTTCAGCTTCTTCCTTTACATGACATCCAGTTAAAATGATAAACATAGCAACAGCACTTATTAGCGTGAAGCATTTCTTCATAGCCTTAATCCTCCTTTATTTTTATCGATTATTCACATTCCTTATTCAGTACTTGTTGGCTGTTTTACAACGTTAACATAGCGAGTACGACAATTAGTTTCTTTTTGATCATAGAATTTGCCTCCTTAGTAATACTCTGATTTTAATCATATTGGAATTGAACTGGGCTAAAATCATTACGAAAAAAGAAAAAACAAAAAACCAAAAGGAAGCTGTTATGGCTTCCTTTTGGCTTTTTAAATTCTTTTCATTTATGACGCGATACGCAAACCGACCTCGGCTAGAACGGCACTTGCCAAATATGTGCCTGTAAAAACGAAGATCGCGACAATCGCAATTTTCCAGGACAGCTTCCGCAACTCGACTAGGCGGTCAGCAACAGAAATGCCTGCATATGTTAAAATCGGTGTCGTTATTGACAAGAAATCCACCGCTTGGATCGCTTGGACAAATCCATCAAACAACAAGCATAGAGTTAGAGACGTGATGCTAACCCAGCCAAGAACAGGAAAATTTGCAACAAAGCCGATTGGGAGTTTTTTAGCTAAATCGCC
The DNA here is from genome assembly GCF_900142675.1 of Shouchella rhizosphaerae. Taxonomy (GTDB): domain Bacteria; phylum Bacillota; class Bacilli; order Bacillales; family Bacillaceae_D; genus Shouchella; species Shouchella rhizosphaerae. Next base: position 314,696 of record NZ_FRBS01000003.1, read on the forward strand.
AATAAACAAGCCAATCAACGAAAAAAACCACAACGAGCCAAGGCCTGCTACTGTCATCAGGGAAATGCTTCCTACCGAGCCAGGATGAAATAGAAGCTTCATGCTATGGGTAAAAAGAATCAACATGATGCTGAGCAAAAGAATGAGGCTCATCTTCATATATTTATTTTTTATAATTAATTCCATCATTTAGCCTCCTTCCGTGTCAGCGTGCGATACATAAACCGTTGCAAAGGAGCCGCTAAAAACACCATCGTAAACGTGCCAATAAAGCTTGTGAGTAGTTGGCTTGCTGAAGCATAAGCAAGAATGAGGCTCTCCTTGTCTGGGTGGCTTGCTACAAGGGAGGAAGAGGCGGCTGTCATCATACTGCCTGAACCAACGCCCGCAGAAATGGCCAGCGACTCAACGCTAAATCCGAAATGCAACAAAACTGGCGGCAAAATGCTGAAAAAGATCGCACCAAATAGCGTACCGATAATGTACAGCGACAAGACCCCTCTCCCTTCATCAGAGTTTAACGTATATTTTTCAGAAATATAGGCGAGCTCGCCTTCGCGACCAATTCCAAGCGTGGCGCCAATCGCCTCACGCCGCAAACCTAGCAATAGTGCAGCAGGCAAGCCTAATAAAACTGTGCCTAAATTGCCAAATTCTTGAACAATGAAAATCCAGCCAATACTGAGGATTTCCCGGATTTGCGGGGCTACATCTGCCCCGTAGCGAGCCATAAGTGGCAGCATAATGATAATTAAATACGTGCCTGAAAAAGAAACATTGCTTTTACTGTAGACTTTTTTAAGGATTCCTTTGCGAAAAATTGAAAACGCAAACACCATTGTAATTAAAATTGCAAATAATAGCGGTAAGAGATTGATCGATAGGGGACCAATCGCGATGCTTTGAAAGCCAATCATTTCAGAGACGGCGATCACAATTAGAGAAAACAAAAGCAAATAAATAAATGTGCCTTTCATAGTGCACCCCTGTTCGTTTATAAATTGGTGTTGCTCGTCATCACTGTTTCAATTACGGCTAAATAGTCGTCATAACTCCGTTTATACAGACGGCTCCAGTCTATCGCCTCGTTTAACTCAGCAAATACTTGAGTGAGAAACCGCGGGAACACTGCAAACAGAAAATGTGGATCAACATCGACAAAATCATCGCCGTGGATGGTGCCTGCAAAACCGCTGTGGCCAATTTGAATACATGGCATCATGTACGACAAATCGCCAATATCACCTGCTGCACTAATCGCGTTGTTTTCGAGCAACTCTTCCACTTCCTCTGTTTTTGCAAACGCCTGTTTTACAAAGGTGGACAAGTAACGGTCTTGTACAAAGGGGAGGTAGCCCATTTGCGTATGAATGGCGACGTCGCCTTGAAGAGCGTGGGCACTTCCACGTGCAGCGGCGTCCATTTTTTTAGCGACTTCTCCCATATAGGCTAACGTTTTTGTGCGCAAGTCGGAGCCGATACGAATCGCGTTGGGAATCACATTGGTCGACATATCGCTAGCTGAGACAATCGGGTTCATTCGAACATTTTCACTGTCTTTTAGCTGCTGGCGTACAAGTCCTAAAGCAACATTAAACAACGTTGACATGCTGTAAGCATTTTTGGCAGCAAACGGATCGAAGCCTGCATGTGCTGCTTCGCCAATAAAGTCATAATATTTATACAAAAAACCTGCTAAATCACAATTGATTTCAACTGTCCGTTTTTCAAATGTTCCACCGATGGCATGGATGCAAATACTTGCATCGATGTTGTCAAACACTCCGAGTCTCATTGCTTCTGGCTTGCCTCCATAGTGGCCAATCGTGCCATTATTAAGCAATTCTTCCCGATAAGCAAGATCAAGGTATTCTTCTGCTGGAACAAATACAAAAGCTACATTAAAATCAAACTGAAGATGCTCGCCAGTTTGTACAAAATAATTGTACAACGCAAGGGCAATGGCTACTTGTGTATAATGGCCACAGTTATGGGCTGCGCCAGTCTTTTTGTCAGCCATATGGTGGCTAGGCGCATAAACCGCATCCAATTCGGCAATGAACGCGATTGTCTTATGCTTGTCCGTCGTTAATTGCGTTTTCAGCCCCGTTGTGCTAAAAGGTTCAATGAGAGCTGACGGGTTTTTCTGTTCAATAAATGTACGGACAGTTTCACTCGTGCGCGTTTCTTTATAGCCAAGTTCAGGATGGGCAAAAATATCACGAGCGATGGCAAGAATTTCTTCGTATTGCTGTTCAAAGATCACAGATTGTCATCCTCCCTTGTTTTACACTCGTCATCTTACACCTTTCGACATTATTCGTCAACACGAATTCTTTACATTCGCCTACTCATACGCTCTAATGTTCGGATTTCGCCTGTTTCCCACAAAAAAACCCCTATCCTCTTCTTGCTAAAGAGGATAGGGGACGAATCGCATTAATCGCCGTTTAGTCACAATGATTAACCAACAACAATATTGACAAGCTTTCCAGGAACAGCGATGACTTTGCGAATCGTTTTCTCGCCGATAGCTGCTTGCACTTTTTCATCAGCGAGTGCTGCTGCTTCCATTTCTTCTTTTGAGGCTCCTTTGTTTATAACGAGCTTTGTTTTAACTTTGCCGTTCATTTGCACGACGACCTCAACTTCGTTTTCAACGAGCAACGACTCATCATATGTCGGCCACGCTTCATACGTAATCGTATCTGTATGGCCAAGCTTTTCCCACAGCTCTTCGGCAATATGAGGAGCAACTGGCGACAAAAGCTTCACAAAGCCCTCTATTAGCGCTTTTGGCAATACCTCTTGCTTATTTCCCTCGTTTACAAACACCATTAATTGGGAAATCCCTGTATTAAAGCGCAGCTCGGCAAAGTCTTCGGTTACTTTTTTCACTGTTTGGTGGTAAGTGCGCACAAACGCTTCATTGCCTTCTACATCTTTGACGTTGCTGTTCAGCTTGCCTGTTTCTTCGTTAACAATCAGGCGCCAAACCCGTTCAAGAAAACGGCGCGAGCCATCAAGGCCGTTTGTTGACCAAGCTACAGATGCATCTAGAGGGCCCATAAACATTTCATACAGGCGCAGCGTGTCAGCCCCGTGGCTGGCAATAATCTCATCAGGGTTCACAACATTGCCTTTTGACTTGCTCATCTTTTCGTTATTTTCGCCAAGGATCATGCCTTGGTTAAACACTTTTTGGAATGGTTCTTTTGTCGGCACAACGCCAATATCATACAAAAACTTATGCCAAAAACGTGCATATAGCAAATGCAACACTGCATGTTCGGCACCGCCAATATACGTATCGACAGGCAGCCAATTTTTTAGTTTTTCAGGATCAGCCAACGCTTCGTCGTTTGTCGGGTCGATATAGCGCAAATAATACCAGCAGCTACCTGCCCATTGGGGCATCGTGTTCGTTTCACGGCGACCACGCATGCCTGTTTTAGGATCAACAACTTCCAGCCAATCTTTCGCATTAGCAAGCGGCGATTCGCCTGTACCCGAAGGTTTGATTTCCTCTAGATCAGGCAACACAAGCGGCAATTCGCTCTCATCCAGAGCTGACATAGAGCCATCTTCCCAGTGGATAATTGGAATCGGTTCGCCCCAATAACGCTGGCGGCTAAAGAGCCAATCACGCAGGCGGTATGTGACCTTTCTTTGCCCAGCGCCATTTTTCTCTAGCCAGACAATCATTTTCTCAACCGCTTCTTGCTTGTTTAACCCATTGAGAAAATCAGAATTAACATGTTCTCCGTCCCCTGTGTAAGCAGCTTTTGAGACATCTCCACCTGCGACCACTTCTTTTATTGGCAAGCCAAATGCATTAGCAAATTCGAAATCACGCTCATCATGGGCAGGAACAGCCATGACAGCTCCAGTGCCATAACTGATTAGTACATAATCAGCTATCCAAACTGGAATCTTTTCGCCATTTACAGGATTGATGGCATAAGCGCCAGTAAACGCGCCTGTTTTTTCTTTTGCCAAATCTGTCCGTTCAATGTCACTTTTGAGCGCGACTTGCTTTTGGTATGCTTCTACCGCTTCCTTTTGCTCATCGGTAGTGATCTCAGTCACGAGCTTATGCTCAGGGGCAAGCACCATATAAGTAGCGCCAAACAACGTGTCTGGCCGCGTCGTAAACACGTTAACGGAATGTTCATTGATCTTAAATGTCACTTCAGCGCCTTCCGATTTGCCGATCCAGTTCCGCTGCATATCTTTTAGGCTTTCCGGCCATTCCAGCTCTTCAAGGTCTTCGAGCAAGCGCTCAGCATAAGCCGTAATGCGCAACACCCATTGTTTCATTGGGCGCCTTTCAACTGGATGGCCTCCTCGTTCGCTGACACCGTCGACAATTTCCTCATTGGCTAGCACAGTCCCCAGTGCCGGGCACCAGTTCACGGCTACTTCGTCAATATAAGCAAGCCCTTTTTCATATAATTTCAGAAAAATCCATTGTGTCCATTTGTAATAGTGAGGATCAGTCGTACTAATTTCACGATCCCAATCGTAAGAAAAACCAAGTTCTTTAATTTGCCGTTTAAAGGTGTCAATGTTTTGTTTAGTAAATGTAGCCGGGTGTTTGCCTGTATCTAAAGCGTACTGCTCAGCTGGTAAGCCAAAAGCATCCCAACCCATAGGATGAAGAACATTGTAGCCTTGCATCCGCTTCATCCGCGCTAAAATATCCGTTGCCGTGTATCCCTCTGGATGGCCGACATGAAGACCAGCCCCTGATGGGTAGGGAAACATATCTAATGCATAAAAATGTGGCCCTTCTGCTTGTTCGTCTGTTTTAAACGTTTTGTTTTCTTCCCAAAATGCTTGCCATTTTTTTTCAATCTCCTGATGTGAAAACGACATTCCTTTTCCTCCTTCTGCTGCTTCCAACAAAAAAACTCTCTCCCAAAAGGGACGAGAGTTTGCATACATTCCCGCGGTGCCACCCACATTAACAGGCATCGCCTGTTCACTTACACATAACGGTGTGTCCCGTTAAGAGCTACTGGCAATGCGGTTCACTCTTACAACTAAAAGGCGAGTTCACATCTCTTCTCAGGCTGGCTTGCACCGTCCGCCAGCTCTCTTGCTTTCCGAAGTGACGCTACTACTCCTTTATCCTTGTATTTCCCTAGTTTACGATATGCTCATTGTATGAAAAGTCTTTTCCAAAGTCAAGCAAACATATACCTATTTTAGCTTTTCGATTCAACACGGATCCGTTTGTTCTAAAAAGAGTGCCCTGTTTGCATAATAGTCTTATAAGTGCCTTTTAGCATCTGAACGCTCTCAGTGAACTGTTGCCGCTCAATGTCGTTCAACTTCAGTTCAAGCACTTCACGAACACCATTACGGTTTACGATTGCCGGTACAGCAATGCATACTTCTTTCGCTCCGAACTCGCCATTAAGAAATGTGCTGACAGTCATGACAGCATGTTCATTTTTTAACAGTGCTTTTGTGATGCGGACTAAACTCATGGCAATCCCATAATAAGTGGCGCCTTTTTTATGAATTATTTCATAGGCGGCATCGCGGACATTGGTAAAAATGTCATCTAAATCAGCTTTTTTATACGCTCTGTTACGGAGCAAATACTGGGAAAGTGGGACATTTCCAATTGTTGCTGTGCTCCATAAAGGCAGTGCGCTATCGCCATGTTCGCCTACTACATAAGCGTGGACGTGTTTAGCAGAAATTTGGAAGTACTCGCCTAGCATAAACCGTAGCCTTGCTGTATCTAACGTTGTTCCGCTGCCGATGACTCGTTTTTTAGGCAGGCCGCTAAAAACTTGCGTCGCTTGTGTTAATAGATCAACAGGGTTTGTGGCGACTAGGAAAATACCGTTAAATCCACTTGCCATAACGGCATCCACGACTTCCTTAAAAATAATCACATTTTTTTCAAGCAGATCTAAACGCGTCTCCCCTGGCTTCTGATTTGCCCCAGCACTAATACAAACGACATCAGCCTCTTTGCAATCTTCGTAATTGCCGTGCCATATCGATGTGACGGAAGGAGCGAAAGCCTGGCCATGGTTTAAATCCATCACGTCGCCACTTGCTTTTTCTTGATCTATATCTATAATGACAAGCTCCTTTGCCACCCCTTGGTTCATCAGTGCGAATGCATAGCTGCTGCCTACATGCCCCGTTCCAATGACGACAACGCGATCCCTTTTCGCTTTACTCGGCGTTCTGACCATAAGCGCCCACATCCTTCTTAAGGATTTTGTGAAATTATTCACATTTATATTGTGCATTATTTCACAAAAATTTTCAAGTACACCACTTTGCCTATGTTTTTTTCGGTTAAAACGCGTGCGGTTGGCTAAACCCATACCGGCACTTAAACTAGTTAAAAATGCTTATCGATCACCTGAACAACGCTCTATTGAGCGTTGTTCAGGTGATCATTCTGATGCTCTTTTAATAGCGGGCGGTCATAAAGACGTACTAGCGGAATCGCCAGTAGCAGTAAAATACTAATGAGGACAAACAGCACTTGGATTGAAAACCTATCTACCACTATGCCGCCGAGCAACGGGCCAATCATGCGTCCGCCAGTGGCTACGCTATTGACAATGCCTTGATATGCCCCTTCCCGCCCAGATGGAGCAAGGGCGTTGGCAATTGTTGGCACTGCAGGCCAGACAAACATTTCGCCGATTGTCAAAATGAGCATGGCGACAAAAAAGCCACTGAACACTTGGGCTTGTGTCAATACAAGATAGGACAAAGCAAAAATGAACAACCCAAGGCCCATTTGCCCTTTAAGCGTTAGCCTCCCCTTTTGGATCACCCATCGGATCAAGGGCTGTGCAAGGACAATTAACAATCCGTTCATCGTCCATAATATACTGTAAGCATGTAATGGAATGCCGAGTGACTGAATGTAGACAGACACATTTGCCTGCCACTGCGTATAGCCAAGCCAAGAAATGAAGAAAGCTACTGACACAATCCATAGCGCTTGCAAACGGTATTTAGACGCTTTGTTGGCATGTTGAATTCCTGCTCCCGCCGTTCTTCCTTTGCTTCCTGACCAATGGCGAAAAAACACAGCAATGTAGACAAGTAGCAACACATGCATGGCTGCATTGGCGACAAAAACGTCTGTCAAACGTACGAGCGTAACAACGCCAATTAAAGCCGTTCCTAGTGATACACCTACATTTTGCGCTACATAAATCGCATTTGCTGACTTTCTCCCACCTTCTGGCCACAAACTTCCAGCAAGTGCATACATGGAAGGGGCCATCATTCCAGAACCAAACCCCATCCCCGCTAGAAAAACAGCGTACCATCCATATTCTCCATAATAGAAAGCGAGCAAAACAGCAGAGGCTGCAGAAAGAACACAACCGAGCAAAATGGTAGGATAGGCGCCAATCCGATCATACAATCTGCCGCCAATCAAGCTGCCAAGTACGCCTGCCCCTGCATTTAGCATAAGCACAGCTCCCGAAGCTGTTAAACTTTGCCCAAGCAGTTGCGTCATAATGATTGCATTGAGTGGCCATAAAAACGAAGCGCCGGTAATGTTAATGGCTGTTGCTACCATTAAAATCCAAATTGATTTCGGCAAAACACGCGCCTCCTCTTTTTTTCCTTTCTCACATTGTGCCTATGATAGTGTAGGAGAAATTTAGCAAATAAGCAACAAGCACATTCGCTGCAATTATGGTAAACTAAGAAAAAAATTCGCCAAAAGACAAGAGACGCACATGGCCTCTGTCTTGTATAACGGCGATAGCTATTAGATGAAAAGGGAGTCGTCTAAATGATGAATAACCAGCTCGGCACCGAAATCGCTCATCATCCCGTTGCCGTGTTCCCGTTCCCAGTCAGCTGCTTTTGGTATTTGCCTGACGTGTTTGCGTTAATTAAACAGCCTTTAATATGCCCCGCCTTTTGGGGGGAGGAGCCGTGAACCTTCTTGGCGTCCTGCCATTTGCCCATTCGTTGCTTACCAGCGCTGTCCAGCCAGGGGACACCGTCGTTGATGCGACAATTGGAAATGGACACGATACATTGGTTTTGGCTAAACTTGTTGGTGAAACAGGCGTTGTGATTGGCTGTGACATCCAAGCATCCGCACTAACCTCTACAGAAGCACGCCTTCAAAAGGCAGGTTTGGACAAGCAAGTATCCCTATTCCAAATCGGCCATGAAAAGTTGGCGACTTTGCCGTTGTTTGTCAACTCAACCATCGCCGCTGCCATCTTTAATTTAGGCTATTTGCCTGGCGGAGACAAAGGCGTTACAACAACAGGGAAAACGACAATTGCAGCGATTGAGCAACTATTTAACCGTTTAAAACAAGGCGGCCTGATTGTTCTCGTCGTCTACCATGGACACCCACAAGGCAAAAAGGAAAAAAACGAACTGTTGGCTTATGTCGAATCGCTTCCTCAAGAAAAGGCCCATGCAGCGACGTACCAATTTATTAACCAAAAAAATGATCCTCCTTTTGTGGTAGCCATTGAAAAACGAGCGAAATTTCATCTTTAAGCGTCCGAGCAAGAGAAAACACTGGGTTTTCTAAAGAAAAGATAGAAGGAGAAGTGATCCAAATGAGCAAACTTGAATCGATTCTAGCTTTTAATGAAGCATTTGTAGCTAATAAAGAATATGAGCGCTTTAAAGCAGACAAATTTCCGCAAAAGAAAATCGTTATTTTAACATGCATGGATACGCGGCTCGTTGAATTGCTCCATAATGCGATGAATTTAAAAAATGGCGACGCTAAAATTATCCGTAATGCTGGCGCTGTCATCTCCCATCCATTTGGCAGCATCATGCGCAGCATTCTAGTTGCCATTTATGAATTAGGCGCAGAAGAAGTGTTTGTTATTGGCCATTACGGCTGTGGAATGACAGGCCTTTCTGCAAATTCCGTTCTCCAAAAGGCTGAAGAACGGGGCATTGATATGGATGAAATCAATGCACTCCAATACGCAGGTGTAGATGTGAACAAGTTTTTAACTGGTTTTGAAAATGTAACGGAAAGCGTCAACCACAGTGTCGATATGGTTATTAACCACCCACTTTTGCCAAAGGATGTACGGGTTCACGGTCTAGTCATCGATCCTGAAACAGGAAAGCTTGATTTGCTACAACGTGATTTGCAAAAAGGGGCAAACGCCAAGGAGCCGCAAGACGCATAACAAAATGAAATAGACAGCAAAAAGATGGCCTTGGGTAACACCCGAGGCCATCTTTTTATCGATGACTGCCTGTTACGGAAACAGCATATTCACAAAGCCGATCGTAAAACGAAACACTTCTTCTTTTTCAGGTTCGTTAAAGAGCTCATGATAAAGGCCGTCCCATTCTTTGTACATTTTATGGTTGATCTGCAAATCATTAAACCAAGCCATGCCTGCTTGTTTATCGATCACATAGTCTTCTCCTGCAGCAAGCAATAATACGGGGATATTTGGCATTTTCTCCGGGTAGCGCCTCGTAAGGCGCATTGCTTTCTCCAATTCGTGGTACCAACGGGCAGATACTTTCGTTACTCGCAACGGGTCCCGCGCATATTCTTCACGGACTTGCTCGCTCCTCGTCGTTTGTTCAGGAGACAAACCAGCATTCATGCTAAACGCAGGCGCTACATGATTAAGCATTTTTGCTGCCGCCTTTTTCGGCGCAGGAATGTCCATAGCGAGTTGCAAACAAGGCGAAGAAAGCACGAGCGCTTCCACAAACGAATGGTCTTTTTCCATTAATGTACGAATAGAAATGAGGCCGCCCATGCTGTGCCCAACGAGCACAATTGGCAATTGCTTTGTCCTTGCATGCTTAAGCCAGACATCCACTGTTTTTATGTATTTCTGAAATGAGTCGATATGCCCGCGCTTTCCCCGCGACTCCCCTTGCCCGGGCAAATCCCCTAGCAGGCAATCAAACCCATGTTGATTCCATTTTTCCACAAGCCAACGGTACCGACCGCTATGCTCCCCGGCTCCATGAACAATAACAGCAACGCCTCTGGCATCTGGAACGTCAAAATAGCGCACAGCCACTCCTCCTTATACAAGCTGTTGCTTCGCTACATTATGCGTTACACTTAGTATAGCTGTTTTTTTATTAAACGAAAAGGATGTGACAACATGATCCTTCCATACAAGGGCGTTGTTCCAACTATTGACCCATCTGTATACGTAGCCGAGGGAGCGATCGTTACAGGCGATGTTACGATTGGTGCTCAATCAAGCGTATGGTTTCATACAGTCATTCGCGGTGACGTAGCGCCGACAATCATTGGAGAACGTGTTAATATTCAAGATCAATCAATGCTCCACCAAAGCCCCCATTCGCCTCTTATGATTGAAGATGATGTCACAATAGGTCATCAAGCAATGCTCCACAGCGCGATCATCCGTAAACAAGCACTGATTGGCATGGGCTCCACGATTCTAGACGGCGCCGAAATTGGCGAGGGCGCATTTATTGGCGCCGGCAGTCTTGTCCCTCCTGGTAAGGTGATCCCTCCTGGAACACTTGCTTTTGGCCGGCCTGCAAAAGTCGTCCGTCCTTTAAATGAAACAGACAAAAAAGAAATGGCACGGATTCGCCGGGAATACGTAGAAAAAGGCCAATACTACAAATCGTTGCAGCAACAGACAGCGACGAGAAACAAAGATCAACAATGAATAAAGCGTACAAAAATGATACACAAAAAGCCTGTCGGCAAAATGAACCGACAGGCTTTTACATTTTATTGTTTATTGCTTAATCCGCTTTCTTAGTTTGCTTCTAATTTTAAAACATCTTCTTTTAAAGCTGCTGCCTTGTCTGTGGCTTCCCATGGGAGTGGGACATCGGTGCGACCGAAATGGCCGTAAGCAGCGGTTTGCTTATAAATCGGGCGGCGCAAATCGAGCATGCGAATAATGCCAGCTGGACGGAGATCAAAATGCTTGCGAACCAACTCGACGAGGACATCTTCCGCTGCTTTGCCAGTCCCAAACGTATTAACAGCGATCGAAACAGGCTGGGCAACGCCAATTGCATAAGCGAGCTGTACTTCGCATTTATCAGCAAGGCCTGCTGCAACAATATTTTTGGCTACATAACGTGCGGCATAAGCGCCAGAACGGTCTACTTTCGTTGCATCCTTGCCAGAAAAAGCACCGCCGCCATGGCGAGCATACCCGCCATACGTATCAACAATAATTTTGCGCCCTGTTAAGCCCGCATCTCCCTGAGGCCCGCCAATGACAAAACGGCCAGTTGGGTTAATAAAGTATTTTGTTTCTTCATCGATTAACGCGCTTGGCACGACGGCTTCAATCACATGCTCTTTTAAGTCTGCTTGAATTTGCTCAAGTGTCACTTCAGGAGCATGCTGTGTTGAAAGAACAATCGTATCGACACGAACAGGCGTATCGTTTTCATCGTATTCAATTGTCACTTGCGTTTTCCCATCAGGACGCAAATATCCAAGTGTCCCATTTTTGCGGACTTCCGTTAGGCGACGGGAAAGTTTATGGCTAAGAGAGATAGGAAGAGGCATCAGTTCTTCCGTTTCATTGGTTGCAAATCCAAACATCAACCCTTGGTCACCAGCGCCAATTGCTTCGATTTCTGCATCGGTCATTTGACCTTCACGAGCTTCTAGCGCTTTGTCCACCCCTTGTGCAATATCCGCAGATTGTTCATCAATTGATGTCAATACAGCGCATGTTTCCGCATCAAACCCATACTTGGCCCGTGTATAGCCAATTCCCTTGATCGTTTGACGGACGACACTCGGTATATCCACATACGTATTTGTCGTAATTTCGCCTGCCACGAGCACCAAACCAGTGGTGACCGATGTTTCGCAAGCGACTCGTGCATTCGGGTCTTTCTTTAAGATTTCATCTAATATAGCGTCGGAAATTTGATCACAGATTTTATCGGGATGCCCTTCCGTAACAGATTCAGATGTAAATAAATGTCTACCTCTTTTTACAGACATTGTGCAGCTCCTCCTTTTAATACGGCCTGTTGCTTAGCCCAAATAGAACGAACAATACAGAGGGTTATTCGCCTCGTTTGTTTCTGTCTTACAAAGGCGTGTAGTTGGCGCAAAAGCCTTGGGCACAACAAAAGCCCTTTTCCATGAGGAAAAGGGCTGTCCATTTACCTTTCGCCTCTTATCTTCCAGAACGCCGAGCATTCTGCAGGTTAGCACCTTTACACGTTACGTGTTGGTTGCTGGGCTTCTTCGGGCCTGTCCCTCCGCCATCTCTGGATAAAAGCGTTATGTTAACTGCATCTCGATAACACCCAACGTTTCCTTTGTTATAGGATGCTGGCGCTTCGTTCGTTTCGCGACTAAGTTTAACATATTCCACCAGAGAAGAAAAGGCATTTCTAAAAGCTTTTCACCAGCCTACCTGCTTTGCCGCCTAATCTAAAAAAGAATGACCTATTTATTCACTTTAGTATGGACTATTAAATAAAATGTGTTATACTAAAGCCACTTAAAATTGCAAAAAGGAGCCATTAAACATGAAAATGCTTCACCGTTCAGCTTTACTAGAACAATTGCTTTCAAGCCCTAAAACGTTGCACCAATTGCCCGCTTCGACACTCGTCGAGCATGCACTCCAACGAAATGAAGGCATATTGACCGATTCTGGCGCACTTGCTGTCAAAACAGGCCTTTACACAGGCCGCTCGCCTCAAGACAAGTTTATTGTCGATGAACCAATGTCTAGAGATTCCATCCATTGGGGCGCAACGAATAAGCCCATTTCATCGGAAGTGTTCACCCGGCTAAAAGACAAAGTGCTACATTATTTGCAACAAAAAGAGGTCCGTTACGCATCCGTTGGCTTCGCTGGCGCTGATCCTTCTTTCCAACTGCCGATTACGTATTTAAATGAGTTTGCTTGGCATCACTTGTTTGCTAGACAGCTATTTATTCGTGAGCAAGCTCCTTCAAACAATGGTTTGGAACCATTTACGATCATTAGCGCACCGACGTTTAAAGCCGATCCATCCGTCGACGGCACTCGCTCAGAAGCGTTTGTCATCATCTCATTTGAGCAACGCATTATTTTAATTGGCGGTACGGAATATGCCGGTGAAATGAAAAAAGCGATCTTTTCCGTGATGAATTACTTGCTCCCTGAAGCAGGCGTGCTGCCAATGCACTGCTCAGCCAACACAACCGATGAAGGAGAAACGGCACTCTTTTTTGGCCTCTCAGGTACCGGCAAAACGACACTGTCGGCTTCCGAACATAGGCGCCTAATCGGCGATGACGAGCACGGCTGGTCAGAAAAAGGCATCTTTAACATTGAAGGAGGCTGCTACGCCAAATGCATCGGCCTTTCAAAAGAAAGCGAACCACAAATTTGGGACGCTATTGCTTTCGGGGCAGTCCTTGAAAATGTCGTCGTCGATCCAAACACGGGCAAACCTGACTTTAAAAGCGGTGAGTTGACGGAAAATACGCGGGCTGCCTACCCGCTTGAAGCGATTCCAAATGCTTTGCTGCCTAGTGTTGCCGGGCCTCCAAAAGCGATAATATTCTTGACTGCTGATGCATTTGGCGTATTGCCGCCCATTAGCAAGTTGACAAAAGAACAAGCAATGTACCATTTTCTATCTGGTTACACAAGCAAACTAGCAGGAACGGAACGAGGCATCACGCAACCTGAGGCGACATTTTCTACTTGCTTTGGCGCTCCGTTTTTGCCACGCAAACCAGAAGAGTACGCTACTATGCTTGGGGACAAATTGGAAAATGACGACGTCCAAGTGTTTCTTGTAAACACAGGCTGGACAGGGGGTAGCTATGGAACTGGCACACGCATTAAGCTTGCTTATACACGTGCCATGGTAGAAGCGGCTTTACAAGGAAAATTGGATGAGATTGAAACAGTGTGCGATCCCATTTTTGGCCTTTATGTCCCAACACACTGCCCAGGAGTCCCTGATGAGCTGTTGACCCCTCGACGTGTTTGGAAGGACGAAGCAGCTTACGAGGCAACCGCCTTACAGCTTGCTAAGCAATTCCACGAAAATTTTTCTGCCTTTCCGGCAGCAAAAGACAGCGTCCGTCTTGCTGGACCACGCCTTGCATAACCTTTAACAAGCAGGCAGCTTTTTAGCTGCCTGCTTGATGTTGTCGACAAAGTCGATAAACCGCATCATACTGATAGAAAATGCTTGTCAGACGAGGAGTGCAGTCGAGGGAAGAGGCGAAAGAACAGGGGTTCATGAGCAACGGTTTTCTTGCGGATAAAACGACAGTTTTAAAGCATATGACCGAGACAAACACTCCCATTGTCGTCGTTTCCGTGTTCGTACCGGGCTAACACGCTTGCCTCAGCCTGAGTGATGTTTTGCCTTCATCCATGACGCTGCCTTTCTCAATACTTTTTCTTGCTCGTCGGCTGGGAAGTGATGGGAAAAATCAGCGAAAAACCATGATTCGGCGTTTTGGCTACCCTTGGCTGCGCGAAGCCCTTTTTGAGCATGTACAATCGATACATGCTCATCTTTTTCGCCATGTATGAAAAGAAGCGGGGGACGAAAATCGCTTAAATGGCGAAGTGGTGTTCGTTTTTCATATAGTTCTGGTCGTTTCCACGGCGTTCCCCCAATTACGCGTTTCATCATTCTTCGCAAATCAACGCGCTCCTTATAGGTTAGCACCATATCGGTTACGCCACTCCAACAGACAACACTAGTCGCTTCAGGCCGCATAAGCCCTGTCCAAAGCGCCATGATGCCTCCTCTTGAAAATCCAACTACATGGACGCCCGCCTCTTTTTCAACAAGAGGATGGCTGCTTAGCAGATCAAAACCGCTGTATGCGTCAACACGGTCATCTCCACAAAAGTCCTCTCTGCCTTCGCCACCGCGATTGCCCCTGTAATAAGGAGCAAACACAACAAATCCCTCGTGAGCCCACTGGATGACACGCTGTGTCCTGACCATGCCGACTGATTTAATGCCTCCGCGCAAATACAACAACCCTGGTTGTTTGTCTCGACCCTTCGGTTCTGCTAATAAACCGTATACCGTTAACGCGCCACTTTTGTAAGCTGTCTCGTATAAATAAATATTCGGATGGGGTGACGGAACACGTTCTTTTGTGATGAGCATAAAAAAACTCCTTTTATTGAAATGGGCAAACACCCTTTTTTTTGTGCGTGCATAGTGTAAGCAAAGGCAAAGGCAATTGAAAGGAGTGAAAGACTCGTGAAAAAACGAAATATTGCTATTGGCACAGCGATTGCCTGCCTTCTTTTGGCGGCATGTGGTCAAAATACGGACAAAGAAACGGTGCGTGTTGCCGAAGTGACTCGGTCTGTCTTCTACGCCCCTTTTTATCTCGCAATCGCCGAAGGCTATTTTGCCGATAACGGGATTGACATCGAACTGACAACGACTTGGGGAGGCGATAAAACGATGACTTCCCTTTTATCTGACGGGGCCGATATCGCTCTAGTGGGTTCAGAAACATCCATTTATGTCGCTTCCCAGGAAGCTGCTGATCCGGCGATTAACTTTGCAGCATTGACGCAAACAGATGGAACATTCCTTGTTGCCAGAGAAGATACAGGCGATTTTCAGTGGGAAGATTTGAAGGGAAGTACGTTCTTAGGCCAACGCAAAGGCGGCATGCCGCAAATGGTTGGTGAATATGTGCTCAAACAGCATGATATCGACCCTCACGCAGACTTAACGCTTTTGCAGAATATCGAGTTCGCCAATATCTCCAGTTCTTTCGCTTCTGGCACAGGCGATTATGTCCAATTGTTTGAGCCACAAGCCTCGCTTTTTGAAGAAGAAGGAATCGGTACAGTTGTTGCCTCTTTTGGCACTGAAGCTAAACAAGTCCCCTACACTTCTTTTATGGCTAAACAAAGTGTACTGGATCAAAATGCCGACTTGTTCGTCCGATTTAGCGCAGCCCTTTATGAAGGACAAAAACAAATCCAATCACAGTCTCCTGAAGAAACGGCTAAAGCGATTGAGCCCTTTTTTGAAGACACCCCTATTGCCATTTTAGCAAGTTCAGTCGAACGCTATAAAGAGCAAGGCTCTTATGCAGAAGATCCTGTTTTAACAGAAGAAGCATGGGCACAGTTGCTTGAAATCATGGAAGAAGCAGGAGAGTTACCGGAACCGATTCCCTTTAGTGAACTTGTCAACGATGAAATTAGCAAACAAGGAATGGAATAAGGAGGCACGATCATGGCATCCTTACGCATTGACCGACTTTCTTTCACTTACGTCAACGAATCAGGTGCTTTTCAAGCATTAAAAGATGTTTCCCTTGAAGTAAAAGAAGGGGAATTTGTCTCTTTTATTGGCCCAAGTGGTTGCGGCAAAACAACGATCCTTTCGATCATTGCAGGATTGCTGGAACAGACCGAAGGATCGCTGTCTCTTGATACCGCCAATAATGGCCAAATTGGCTATATGCTGCAACACGATTATCTGTTTCCTTGGCTGACGATTGAAGACAACATTACGATTGGCCAACGGATACGAGGCAGCTATACAGAGTTGTCGGCAAAAAAAGCGCTACGTTGGCTGAACCGCTTTGGCCTTAGCGATAAACGGCATGAGCGTCCACAAGCGCTTTCAGGAGGAATGCGCCAACGTGTCGCCCTTGTCCGCATGTTGGCTACTGACCCGTCGCTACTATTGCTTGATGAACCTTTTTCCGCATTGGACCAACAAACAAAACTCAAGCTGGAGGAGCTTGTTTTTAAGACATTGAAGTCGGAACAGAAAACAGCCATTCTTGTAACGCATGATATTGGCGAAGCGATTGCAATGAGCGACCGGATCGTTTTGTTCACCCAAAAGCCCGGGCGTGTCGCACAAATTTTTTCGGTTCCACAAGCACTAAGACAACTTTCTCCTTTTGAGGCCCGAAACCATCCAGAATTTAACAACCAATTTCAGCTCATTTGGAAGGAGTTGGAACGACTTGACACCACATGATCTGCACCAACGCTACATGACTACCCGTCAAAAGGAAAAACGGTTCATTCGCCTCACACAGCTGGCGATTGTATTTGCTCTTGTCATTGGTTGGGAAACAGCCTCACGTTTAGCGTTAATCGACCCGCTGCTATTTAGCATGCCATCACGCATCGTTAGTTTGCTTTATGAGCATATCGTCGCTGGAACGCTTTGGCTCCATACCGGGGTAACCATGTTTGAAACGGTCCTTGGCTTTCTCTTAGGCACCGTGGCTGGGACGTTATTGGCAGCTTTGCTTTGGTGGTCAAAAAGGTTGGCCGAAATCCTTGATCCATTTTTAGTCATATTAAACTCAATGCCGAAAGTAGCGATCGGTCCGATTTTGATCGTTGGGCTTGGGCCAAACATGACTTCTGTCATTGCTATGGGCATGCTCGTTTCCGTCATCATTACAACAATGGTTGTTTACACAGCATTTAAAGAAGTAGATGGCAACTATTTGAAAGTGCTGCAAACATTTTCTGCATCCAAATGGCAACAATTCCGCCACGTCGTGTATCCAGCAACGATACCGGTAATTGTTTCCACGCTAAAAATGAATGTAGGGTTATCGTGGGTCGGCGTTATTGTCGGTGAATTCCTTGTTAGCAAGCAAGGGTTAGGCTACTTAATCATCTATGGATTCCAAGTATTTAACTTTAACTTAGTGTTCATGAGCTTGCTCGTCATCGCGATTTTGGCCACACTTATGTACATGGCAGTCGAGCGCTTAGAAAAACGGATAACCGAGCATCACCGTTAAGCATGCCCTTGTACTCTTTCTCACGCTACGAAAGAATCCCTTGTCCGATTGCATAGGCAGTCGCTTTGGGAACAACTTCGTCTTTCATAATAAAGCTAAAACGAGGGTCCTCTTTCAAGGCAGCCGGAAGCTCCTTTAGCAAAAGAGGCCCCTTTGTTTCCTTATAGCAATCTTTTTCTTCCATGTCAGTCACAATGCCTGCAAAAATATCTTTGCAAAAAGACGTTCCAGACTGCCCCTCTACCTGATATTGGCCAATATAAACGATGGTGCCAATATGCGCCCCTGTCTCTTCCCAAACTTCACGGATCGCCGCGTCTTTCGTCGTCTCGCCATTCTCCACTTTTCCGCCTGGGAATTCATAGCCACGGTCTCGGTGTTCAGTAAGCACCCATTGTTGTTGAAAACGGGGAAGTACAAGCACGTGCCCCGCCTCCTCTGTAAATCGCTCTTCCTTCCCGAGAACGAGTTTCACCTTTTGCCCTTGGGGATCGATAAATTGTTCCATACACAACCGCCTTTTTCGATTTCCTCTTTTGTTAAAAGTATAGCCAATTGCGGTTAATGCGTCTATTATTGCCAAGTCTGCGACACTTTTTTATGTGGCCGTACGCCCCAAAATACAAGCAAAACCGATAAAACGACAAGAAGGGCATTCCCTGCAAATGTCCAGAAATGGTTCCCTTTCATAAAAAGAGCAAACAATGGCGGGCCAATTGCCACACCAACAAAGCGCATGCTGTTATAGAATGATGTAACCGACCCTCGCTGTTCCATGGGAATCCCTTCTGTCACAAACGCATCCAGACTCGGTAGCGCCGCACCAATGCCTACCCCTGCTGCAAAAAGTGCTGTCAGCATTACATACAATTCCTTATTAAACGAAACGACAAATGTCGAAACAGCAAGCAGGCACAACCCTGCTACTGTCATCCATTTCATTTTGATTTGGTCTTGGCCAATGATTCGCCCTGTCCCATACGACGTCAAGCACAATGCCATTAACGGAAATGCTAGAATAACGCCTTTCCTAATTCCATCAATATGGTGCGCCTCTTCTAAAAACGATGACAAATAAAAAAGGACGCCGAATAAAATATACATGCACATCCCACCAACAAAAAACACCACATAAAGCCAGCGCCCTTCCCGTTTAAAGATCTTTTTCATCGACTTTAAAAAACGCGTTAAGTTTGTTGGCTTTTTTGCTAAAGGCGGGCTTTCTACTAAAAACAAGACAAGAAAAATCGAAACAAAACAAAAAATAGGAAATGAAAAAAACGGCAAATACCAAATAATAGAAGCAAGTACGGCCCCAAAAATTGGGCTCAGCACTTTGCCAAATGTATTAGCAGTTTCAATTATGCCTAATCCTTCACTGACATCTTGGTTGTTTTTAAATAAATCACCGACAAATGGCATCACGATTGGCGATGCCCCCGCCGCGCCGATTCCTTGCAACAGCCGGCCAATTAAAATAACCCAATATGCATTGTCCATTTTCCATGCGGCTAACCCGGCCATCAATCCGCCAATCCCGGCAATAATTAAACTTGGGACAATGACTGGCTTTCGCCCTACATGGTCAGAAATATAGCCCGCAATGGGAATAAATACGATTGCCACAACAGAATAAACAGTAATAAGAAGACTAACCATAAAAGAACTAATTTGCAATTGTTTTCCAATAGTCGGCAGCACTGGAATCAACATGGAGTTTCCAAGCGTCATGACTAGCGGCACGGAGGCAAGGGATAGCAACCCCCATGTTTTCTTTGTTTTTCCCACAATCACGGCGCTCCTTTTCCACTCATTTTCCTGTTATTATGGAGCAAAAGCAATAAAGCTATACAACACGCCCACCCACGAAAAAAACAACGGAAGAACGCGCCTCCCGTTGCCTTTGCCTCTGTTAAAGCAAATGGTAATTTTTATCTTTTTTCAAGTCTTGGTACACTTCTTGAATCGTTTTATCTGAATATGCCTCTAACTTTTCGACTCGCCGTTTAAACTCATCCACCACATCAGCCCGTTCAATTCCTTCAGCAAGAATGTCTTCAAACACATCCTCCAGCACGTCATCGCGGCCTGAAACAATTTTCCCTTTTAATACGACACTTTTTCCTTGATCCAATTCTGTAATGGCTTCAATGGAAGTAATCATGACCGCGGGGTGGTTGTTTTTGCTCGTAATGACGACACTAACGAGTATATGGCGCTCTGCTTCCTGTTCTCTTTCAAAAAAATGGGCATCCTCATTGGAAACAACGGCGTCAAGAAACCATGTCTTGTCTTCATTTTCCATATTGATAATGAGCCCGTCTTTAAAAGGAATGGGGTGTTGTTCCATTTTCCCCCCTTGCCCGTCAATCACTTGCAATGCATACAGTTTAAATGTCTTCAAGTACTTTCCTCCCCACGTCTTGCCTAGCCCTGGTGTCAGTTATGATGTCTTCATTTGCCCGTAAGTGAGATACAGCTGCCGCTGTTCAATCCATTTCAACAGTTCTTTTTCCGGTTTGGTTAATTCGCGGTTCAATGAGCGTGTAAATTCCTGCTCCAAAGTTTCCGACAATGATTTTAAAGGCCTGCTCATATAGGCAACGACTCCTTTAATCGGACGTATTAGGATGACAAGACACCTATATATTCTATTCGCCTTTAAAATACAACTTTCCTGCATCAAAAACCTCTATTTTCATAAGCGCGGCGGATGCGCTCCAACCCTTCCGTAAGCGTTTCTCGAGGAGTTGCCAAATTCAAACGCTCGAAATCACGGCCCTCTTCCCCGAAAATGGCACCATGGTTAAGTGCAACTTTCGCTTCTTGCAGCAACCATTTTTTCCGTTCATCAGGGTGAAGGCCAAGCTCTTGGCAATTTAGCCATAATAAGTACGTTCCTTGTGGTTGGATCGGCTTGATTTTTGGCATATAAGTGGCCAAATAGTCGGCAGCATACTGATAATTAGCTTGGATGTATGCCATTAATTCCTTTAACCAAGGCTTTCCGTGCTCGTATGCCGCTTTAGTAGCAATGTCAGAGAACATATTGCTTCCATTCATAAATGTCGCAGCCAGCTCTCTACGGAATTCCAGGCGAAGCTTCGGATCTTCAATAATTACGTAAGCTCCTTGAACGCCAGCGAGATTAAATGTTTTCGTTGGCGCAAGCGCTGTAAACGTACGGTTTGCAATTGTTTCTGTCACAGTTGCAAACGGTGTGTGTGTATAGCCTTCAAAAAGCAAATCGGCATGGATTTCATCAGAAATGACATAAAGGTTGTGACGCTCACATATCTCGGCCAGCGCTTGCAACTCTTCTTTGCTCCACACGCGTCCGCCTGGATTATGCGGGTGGCACAACAGAAGCATTTTTGTTTTGTCTGTGATCACCTGCTCTAACCCAGCTAAATCCATTTTATAGTGGTTTCCGTCAAATAGAAGCGGATTTTTCACAAGTTGCCGTTTGTTTTTTTCAATCACATCATAAAACGGGTAATATACAGGTGGTTGAATAATGATTCCGTCGCCTTCATTTGTAAAGGTTTTAATTAAATTGCTTAATGCCGGCACAACGCCTGTTACATGGACGATGGAGTCGGCTTCTATTTTCCAACCATACTGGGAGTCGACCCAATTCACAATCGCTTCGTCTGCCTCAATGGAAGGGGCCGCATAGCCATAAACGCCATGTTCCACTTTAGCCTTTAAAGCATCAATAACAGCGGTCGGCGCTTTAAAATCCATATCTGCTACCCACATTGGCAACAAATCATCTTCGCCAAACCGTGCTTTTGTTCCATCCCATTTCATTGAATTGGTTCCTCTGCGTTCGATTACTTTATCAAATTCGTTCATCGCATACTGCTTAACAGCAGTCTCCCTCCTCTTCTCATTTCCCTCATTTACTTTCATAAGTGTACCACATTTTTTGACGTTGGACTTTCACACTGCTTGACCACAAAACGTGGTACACTAGCACATGTAAACATGCAAAACGAGGAGGAAACGGATTGACGACCCCATTTATATGTGTAGAAGGAGTGATTGGCGTCGGAAAGACAACATTGGCCAAAGCGATTGCTACCCACTATGGGCGAGAGTGCTTGCTTGAAATCGTTGAAGAAAACCCTTTTCTTGAAAAATTTTATGACAATATGGAGGAATGGAGTTTTCAAACCGAAATGTTCTTTCTGTGCAACCGCGTCAAACAACTAGAAGATATCGGCCCTGTTCTTAACCACAAACTCGTCGTGTCGGATTACCATATTTGCAAAAACTTAATTTTTGCCCGCCAAACGCTGTCTGCTTTTAAATGGAGCCAATACCGACGTATTTTTCAAATTTTAAATGAACCATTGCCAAAGCCAACAGTCGTCATTTACTTAAAAGCAGGCTTGTCCACATTGACCAACCGTATTACCAAAAGGGGGCGTCCTTTTGAAAAAGAAATGGACCCCAATTATTTGCGAAAGCTTTCAGACGATTATGAGGCGACAATGGCAGAACTCGCTAAAGAGGAAAACACAACAGTTTTAACGATTGACACGGACGACCTTGACTTTGTCGCCAATCCGCATGATTTGGACTTTGTATTTGCCAAAATTGATGCATGCTTGACATCTGTTAACCAGTAAGGAGCTTACCAATGTTACATATTCCTAATAATGCGATCATAACTGTAGCTGGCACAGTCGGAGTTGGAAAAACGACTTTGACGCACGCACTTGCCGACGAGCTAAATTTTAAAACATCCTTTGAAAAAGTAGACAACAACCCATACTTAGACAAATTTTATCGCGATTTCGAACGGTGGAGCTTTCACTTGCAAATTTACTTTTTAGCGGAGCGCTTTAAAGAGCAGAAGCGAATGGTAGAAGAAGGTGGTGGCTATATTCAAGATCGTTCGATCTATGAAGACACAGGCATATTCGCGAAAATGCATGCCGATAAAGGCACGATGACGCAAACCGATTACCAAACTTATACAAGCTTATTTGAAGCAATGGTGATGACGCCTTACTTTCCCCGCCCGGATGTATTAATCTACTTGCATGGCGATTTTGACTCGATTTTAGACCGTATTCAAGCACGAGGGCGCGAAATGGAAAAACAAACGCCCCTTTCTTATTGGGAAGAAATGTACAACCGTTATGAAACATGGATTTCTTCCTTTTCCGCCTGTCCGGTTTTGCGCCTTGATATTCGCGAATACGATTTACTTGCTGACCAATCATGTATCAAACGAATTGTTCATGAGCTAAGCACTTATTTCTAACCTAAAAAAACAGCGAAGCTGCCTTCGCTGTTTTTTAATTATTTGTAGAAATAATCGCCGGCTGAAATGCGCTTTCGGCTCTGTTCGACTTCAATTAATGCTGGCTTTCCCTTGACCGGTTCAGGCACTTGCGGCGTTTTTACGACCCAACTTGCTTCTTCAAGTTTGCCTTTACGTATCAAACTAGCCAGTTCTTTGAGGTCTTCACGTAGTAAGAAATAGGTGTTTGTCGCTGCTGCCAGCCTCCAGCATGCTTCTGTCACTTTTTCGGCAGACGTGATGACCAATGACTTGTCAGCGTTATAAAAAACTTGCGCTCCATACACTTCTTGCACACAAGCTAAACCAAGATTGGCGCTATACCGTTTCGCTTGTATGACCCATTTATGCCCTTCTTCATCGACAACAACTAAATCAGCACCGAAGTCGCGCGCTTTCGCTGTTTGGTACGTTTCATAGCCAAGCGCTGCAAACACGACTGCCAGATAGTCTTCAAACTCGCCGCCTTCCATGCGGTCAATATCTTTTATTGTGATTTTGCTTATGTCTGTCCGCTTCTTTCTTCTAAGAGCGATACGGAGCGCCCAAACAGCCGCCAACAATACGGCTAAAGCGAGCAACCATAAGGGGAATGAAGTACTTTCCACATCAACCGTTCCTTTTAAAAAGCAAATTAAATTTCTACTAGTATCAGTTCCTGAGACGCTAGGAAAGTTTTAGTATACCATAGAGCATCCAATCAAAAAACTTGGTTCCATCACTAGAACCAAGTTTTTGAGTAAGGTTATCGACTTTGTTTTGATCCCTTAAGAAAGGTTGTCCTATTCTGTCTCAAACATGCTGTCAATTTCATCAACAATCAGCTTAACTGATTCAAGGCCGCTGCCGCTTAAGTACCAAACTTCGCCGTCTAATACATAAATGTCATCGTTTTGTGCTGCTTTGGTTCGGGCGACAAGCTCGTTGTCAATGACTTGTGATGCTGTGGCTTCGTTGCCAATAGAAGCGCCTCGGTCAATCATAAATATATAATCAGGGTCTACATCGGCAATGTATTCAAACGAAACCGTTTCTCCATGGTTTTCCGCTTCAATGTCATCTGCTGTTTTAATACCTAGTACATCATGGATAATGCCAAAACGTGAACCTGCGCCGAATGCGCTCGCAGACCCTTCGTCAGCAGACAGAATCAAGGCATTTTTATCTGTGTTGTCAGCCCGCTCTTTGACGTTGTCGATTGTTTCATGGATGCCTGCAAGCTGCTCTTCTACTTCGTCTTGCGCTTCAAAAATATCGCCCAACGTCCGCATATTGGTTTCAAACGATTCCATAAAGTTTTCGTTGTCAACGGCCATATAAACCGTTGGCGCAATTTCACTTAATTCTTCATAGTTGTCAGACGCACGGCCAGAAATGAAAATAACGTCTGGCTCCATGCTGTGAATCAACTCGAAGTTTGGTTCAAACAACGAACCGACATCCTCATAGTCGTCGCTTTCAAACTCAGACAAGTAGTCAGGGATGTTGTTCGCTTTTGGGATTCCAGATACTTCTCCGCCTAGGGCGCGAATCGAATCGGTAATGCCATGGTCAAACGATACGACTACTTCTGGATTAACCGGCACTTTGACAACCTCGCCGTTCATTGATTCCACTTCGATCGTTTCTTCAGTCGCTTCTGTGCTTGTTCCTTCGCCAGTACTTGTTTGCTCATTTTTATCTGAACTTGTACCGCAAGCGGCTAAACTTACTGTTGCAAAAGCGGTTAATGCCCACATAAATGGTTTTTTCATGTCTAATTGCCTCCTTTATTCTCTCTCTATAGGCCCCCTAATGCGATCGTCAATATTTCTCTATATTGAAGATTTTGCTTTTTCACCTCCATTTCAAAATGAACGACATCTACTATTTAGTTAAAATAGACGCAAATGCGGTTGCAATTCACTTCTTCAACTGCGATTTCCATGTCGTACACATTGCGGAGTGTGTCGGAGTTGATCATTTCATGGCAGCGACCTTCTTCCACAATCGCCCCGTCTTTCATCGCCACAATGTAGTCGGAGTAACAAGAGGCAAAATTAATGTCATGGACGACAATCATAATCGTTTTGCCTAGCTCATCAACAAGACGGCGCAGCGTTTTCATAATCGAGACAGAGTGCTTCATATCCAAGTTGTTTAACGGTTCATCTAAAATGATATAATCGGTATTTTGAGCAAGCACCATCGCAATATAAGCACGTTGCCGCTGCCCGCCGCTCAACTGGTCTAAGTATTTGTCTTGAATGTCGCGAAGCGCCATATAATCGATCGCCTCTTCGACATACGTCCAGTCCTTTTTCGTGAGCCGGTTTTGTGAATACGGAAAGCGGCCAAAGCTGACAAGTTCGCGAATGGTCAAACGGATGTTGATGTTGTTTGCCTGTTTTAAAATCGACACTTTTTTTGCCAGTTCCTTGCTGTGATACGATTCAAGCGAACGTCCTTCAATCAAAATAGTGCCTTCCTCTTTTTTCGACAAGCGGCTGATCATCGAGATCAACGTACTTTTTCCGGCACCATTAGGGCCAATAAACGATGTAATTGTTCCTTTTCGAACGTTAACCGATACATCGTTGACGACCCTTTTTCCGTCGTATTGTTTGCTGACATTTTTCACTTCTATGCCTATAGGCTGTGTATCAAGCTTTTGCAATGGGATGGCATTTCGGTCAATTAATGCGGTGGTCATGTCGATTTCGTCCCCCTTAAGAGCAAGTAAATGAAATAGATTCCGCCAACAAAGTTAATGATGACGCTCAGCGGAGCCGAGTAAGTGAACACGCGCTCAACGAGCAACGTCCCGCCAACCAAGGCAATGCTTGAAACTAGAACCGATGTAATCACTAAATGGGTGTGCTTATAGGTTGGCATAAGCTCTCTTGCAACGTTCGCGACAAGTAGGCCTAAAAACAACACCGGGCCGACAAGAGCTGTTGAAACAGAAACAAGCAAAGCAATGACGACTAAAAACTTTTTAATCGCTCTATCGTAAGGAACGCCTAAGTTAATCGCCTGGTCGCGTCCAAGAGAAATGGCATCCAAGTATTTCAAATACGGCCAAATGTAAAGAACAGTTGCTGCTAGAATCACGATAGAAATCCAAAGCAAATCAACATTGATGTTGCTAAAACTAGCAAACATCCGATTCTGGATCGTCAAAAATTCATTCGGGTCAATCATGACTTGCAGAAACGTCGAAAGGCTTGAAAACAATGTGCCAAATACAATGCCGACAAGCAGCAAAAAGTATAAATTTTGCCCTTCTTTTTTAAACATCAAGGCATATAACAAGACAGCGAACAACACCATAAAGACAATGGATAGACCAAAGTTCACATATTGGTTTATCAAGACAAGACCGATCGTCCCAAACAAAAATACAAGCAACGTTTGAATAAGCATGTATAAAGAATCAAGGCCGATAATGCTTGGCGTCAGGATTCGGTTGTTTGTGATTGTTTGGAAAAACAAGGTAGAGCTAGCAATTGCCCCGCCGACAATAACAATCGCCACAACGCTTCTTCCTCGTCGTGGCAACGCATAGTCCCACGCTCCAGGGGCGATGTCAATAAACAAGAAAGTACCAACCAATGCTGCTAACATAGCGCCGAGTAATAAATAGATCCATTTAGGCTGCATGAGATCGTCTCCTTAAGAGCAAGTACAAAAAGATCGCGCTCCCGACAACCCCAACGACCAGTCCAATCGGAATTTCATATGGATAAATGAGAACACGCCCTAAAATATCACAAGCGAGCAAGAAAATGGCGCCTAATAGCGCTGTATGAGGCAAACTGTTTTTTAAGTTGTCCCCTCTTATAATCGAAACGATGTTAGGAATGACTAGCCCTAAAAAAGGAATTGAGCCAATTGTGACGACAATCGTAGCCGTGATCATCGCGACAATGAAAAGGCCGATATTCATAATTTGGTTATAATTTAAGCCCAAGTTTGTCGAAAAATCCTTCCCCATTCCTGCTACCGTAAAGCGATTTGCGAATAAAAAGGCAATGACAACAAGGGGAATGCCTATGTATAAAATTTCATAGCGCCCTTTAAGAACGAGTGAAAAGCTCCCTTGCATCCAAGAAGATAAGCTTTGCACTAAATCATACCGGTAAGCTAGAAAAGTCGTGATTGAGTTGACCACACTGCCTAACATAAGCCCGACAAGCGGGACAAACACAACGTTTTTAAAGCGGATGCGCTCCAGTATTTTCATAAAAAGAAACGTTCCAAACAACGCAAAAAGAAAGGCAATAAACATCCTTTGCAACGTGGTCGCTTGTGTAAAAACAACCACGGCGACAAGAATGCCAAGCCGAGCCCAATCCATAGTTCCAGCTGTTGTCGGCGAAACAAATTTGTTTTGTGTAAGCTGCTGCATAATTAAACCGCAAACGCTTAAACTAACACCAACAATCAATACACTCAATAGACGGGGGATACGGCTAATGACAAGTGTTTGCACATCTTCATCGTCTAAACGAAATAAGTCAAGTGGCGATATATCCTGTACGCCAATAAATAAAGATGCAAACGATAAAATTAAAAGCAAAGGGAGTAAATATTTTATTTTCATAATGTTAACATGAATAAAACATGCTGCTTGCCTCCTTTGCCCTACAGCTAATGATACTCATTATCAATTACGTACTTATCTTATCATTTTTACAAAAAATATCAAGTCTAAATGAGAAAGAATCTCGCTCTCAATTAGAAATTGTCCTTTTATCCGTTCAATTTTCTTGGTTGGAACAGCCAAAACAAGAAAAACACAAGGCTGCCACTTAGGAAATATCCGCCAATGACATCGCTCAAATAATGAACACCCAGATATAGTCTAGAAAACCCCATAATGAGTATCATGAAGCTTGCAAACACCACAAACGCTATACGGTGCCTTCGTTTGTTCATTCGTTTCCAAATCAGAAAGGTAAGCACTGTGTAAAACGACATCGCTCCCATTGAATGGCCGCTTGGAAAACTGTACGAGGTCAATTCAACTAGCATATACTGTGCTGGCCGTTCTCGCTCTACCCATTCTTTTACGAGCATATTCACAAGACCTGTCGCCGCCATCGTAACAGCAGTAAATGCTAATTCTTTGTTCGAGGCACGGGCAACAAGCAAAATGATCAACACTGCTCCTGTCAAAACAAAAACCGTTTTGGTCGCCCCTAAAAAGGCAAAGCCATGCATAAGAGCCGTAACCGGTTCAGCACGAATCGACTCAGCCCATGTTAACGCCAACTGGTCGACTTTCTCTAAAAAAACGGTGTTTAAACTAAAAGCTACGATTAAAAAACAGGCTATGCAAACGATGCTTATCACAAGCGCATTTGTATTCATTTTCATTTCAAGCACCACCATTTAACATGAAATACAACAACCATGTACTGCTTTTTAACGTTCCCATTTTTCTTAGTAGAAAAACGCCAATCAGAGGCAAAAGCCTTCTTTTATCCGCGAGCGTTTTCCTTTTCCAGATGGCAAAATCTATGATACACTCACTTCACATATAATTCCCACTTGACTCATATGATTATACAGAATACTATAAAGAACGTTGTATATTTTAACCAAAGGAGTTTGAGCATATGGACTTGTTCTTAACTTTATTGATTATTGCGATCGTCCTCGCTGTAGCTGGACTGTTGTTTTACATGCAAAAAAAGCACGTCTCTTTCTCGATCCGCGTTTTGTTGGCGCTAGGAGCCGGTGTGGTATATGGCCTGTTGCTCCAGTTTTTCTTCGCCCCTGATTCATCTGTTATTCAACAATCAATGGATTGGGTCAATATTTTAGGGACCGGTTATGTCCGCTTTTTGCAAATGATTGTCATGCCGTTAATTTTCATTTCGATTCTGTCTGCATTTACACGTATGACGTTAACAAAGAATCTAGGGAAAATTAGCGCTTTGATTCTTGGCACATTGATTGCTACGACAGCCATTGCCGCTACTATTGGGATCACTGCTTCATCCGTCTTTCAACTTGAAGCGATTGACATTCCTGCAGGCGAAGCAGAACTTAGCCGCGGCGATGCCCTTGAAGAAAGTTACGCTGGCATGGAAGCAGCGACATTGCCGCAGCAAATTGTCGAGCTAATCCCTGCTAATCCATTTCTTGACCTAACTGGCGAACGACCGACTTCGGCAATTGGTGTTGTGATCTTTTCTGCCTTTCTCGGCGTAGCCTATTTAGGTGTACGCCGCAAACAGCCGGAAGCAGCCGACACGTTTAAAGGCATTGTCGATGCCCTTTACGCGATCATTATGCGCGTCGTTACATTAATTTTACGGTTGACTCCTTATGGTGTTTTGGCGATTATGACAAGAACAGTTGCAACAAGTGACCTACAGGCAATTTCGACACTTGGGACGTTTGTGCTTGCTTCTTATGCCGCACTGATTGTCATGTTTGTTATTCATTTAATCATTCTAGCTGCGACTGGCCTAAGCCCCATTACGTATGTGAAAAAGGCATTTCCGGTGCTCGCTTTTGCGTTTACGTCACGCACGAGTGCAGGGGCATTGCCAATGAACATCCAAACACAAAAGAAATTAGGCGTTCCAGAGGGCATTGCCAATTTTGCAGGTTCATTTGGCTTATCAATTGGCCAAAATGGATGTGCTGGGATTTATCCAGCCATGCTGGCCATTATGATTGCGCCAACGGTAGGCCAAAATCCTCTAGAACCAACGTTTATTTTGTTGTTAATTGTGGTCATTGCCATTAGTTCGTTTGGCGTAGCAGGCGTTGGCGGTGGGGCAACTTTCGCTGCCATTCTCGTCTTGTCCGCACTTGATTTTCCAATTGCCCTTGCCGGCCTCCTTATTTCGATTGAACCACTAATTGACATGGGCCGTACTGCTTTAAACGTTTCAGGCAGCATGGTGTCCGGCATCTTTACTTCAAAAGTGACAGGGAGCCTTGACAAAGAAGTATTTTCAGATCCGAACGAACAACTTGATACGCAAGACATGCAAGGTTAACAAGAAACGCGGCATCTGATTAGATTGCCGCGCTTTTCATATCTCTATTGGCCAAAAAATGGAAGAAGCCAATGGCTTGCATACACACAAATAATGCCAAAAATGATGGCCCAAAGGACAACACCGATAAGCGTCCACAAAATTGCATAACTGCGTGAAACGCCAAGTGCAACGGCGGTTACGGCGCCAATATGACTACTTAGCAAAATCGGTGCAAGAATCCCTACGCCTGGCATCCCATACTTTTCTAAAAAATGCTTTGTCTTCTCCTGCTGTTTGCTTGACTGTCGCCCGCTTTTCTGGCTGTTCTGTCTTTTCAGTGTCCAGTCGCGAATTTTTTCGCTAAGCAACACAAGCAGCACCACTCCGAGGCTATTGCCAAGAATCGATACCAATACGGTCAGCACAGGGGGTTGATTCACGAAAAGAATACCAACTGGTACGGCAAGCGTATACTCGATGAAGGGAATCATGCTCGCCACAAATAGCAAGCTGAGCCATAGACCGTCTGCTTCCATAATTACTCCCCCTTTCCTACTTAAAATCAATGCAATCTTCAGCTGTTTTCGTTATACTTTAACCATCCTACCGAAGGGAGCAAATACGATGACCTACGCCGCCTTTTCATATGCCCGTATGGCAAATGAACAGACCCTGCAGACCATCCCTGCAGAAAAACACGATATTATTCCCGCCGGTTTCAAAAACTCTGTCCATTGGAATTACGGGCACATCTTGGTCATCGCAGACCATGTTCTTGGGCATGCGCCAACTTTTGAAAAAACGATTCCAAAAGAGTATTACCACCCTTTTGCCAAAGGTTCGAGCCCTTTGCAATGGACCGACAAAGTTCCCTCTATTGAAACGCTTCAAGAAGCAGCAGCTAAACAACAACAAGCAGCACAGAAGTTAGCCACAGAGACGGGAGGAACCGAAAAAACGGCGCCTTTTACTTTGCGAGGCCAATCGTTTCAAACCGTAGACGAACTTCTCAGTATCGTCGCCTTCCATGAAGGCATGCATTACCGCACACTCCTCCATTACAGCAACCTATTCTCAAACTAAAACAAAGCATGCCGTGGCATGCTTTGTTTTAAAAACGGATGATCCCATACCCCATCAGCACGATGACAACAAGCACCACAAGAACAGCAAACAGCATGCCTAGGCTGTTTTCATTCCGTTTCGCCTTCCCAAGCGCTGCTTCCATAAAACCGATAAGCAATACGGCCAGGATTCCTTTGATAAAGAAAAAATAAGCAAATTGGTAGGCAATAAGCATGCTTGCGCCTGTTACGAGCATAATCACAAAGAATAGCCGGGCAATCATATGTATAATCGTACCAGCCTTGCTTTTACCTCCACGGAAAAGAAAATAAGCAACTAAGAACAATATCGCTAGAATGGCCCATGAACCTTCGTGGGAAGCTTGAAAAATGGAAAAGTTCTCTTGAATAAATCCGCCAGAATTCATTGAATATCCTCCTTTACGATTGTCTTTCTATTTCAGTATAGCGTGTCTGTTTTTCAAACGCTAACCATACACGATCACGGCTTATACGTTGCCACCTTGTCGCTATCGCGCTTGAGTTTTACATAACGGACGAGCATGGCTACCCGCCAAGGCAACAGCATTCCATAGGCAAGCAAAAAGAACATACCTGACAGTTCCTCGGGATTTAACTCCTGCCCCATGACAATTCGAAACGCCACTCTTAATACAAGCAAACCGATTAAAAGATAAGCAAACGCTTTCGAACGTTTTAAGTAAATAGCACCATCCCGCACTTCAAATTTCGATGTCCAAATGAGGACGATTGAAAAAAGCGCACCGACAATAAGCGCTTCGCCAACATGGAAGGCTGAAGGCCTTGTTGGCTCGTATAAAAACATCAAGAAGCCAGTTGACATCGCTAGCGGCGGCACCATAATCCGCTTCGCCGAAGTAGGGCGTTTCGATGCTTTCATGCGGATCACGAGCGCTGCGCTCCCCATAGCAACTGCCATGAGCGTTGGAACGGCAATTAGCAGCCAATTGTTCTCCATTGAAACATCCCCTTTCTAACCAAAAGCTAAACCCTAAAAAAAGGCGCCTTGCCTAGGCAAGACACCACTTTGTTAAAACAAGGGAGAAAGCAGTGAAAAACCGATGATCACCGTAAAAAGAATCGTAAGATAGTTAAGTGAAAAAACAAACATAAGGGTCGCCCATTTTTTAGGCTCCATTCGTTTATAGCCAGCTATGCTCAACGTCAGCCAAATCAATGACAACACAAGAGCTACAATGGTGATGAACCAACTTAACGAAACAAAGAAAAAGCTGGATGCCGCTAGGACAACCAAATAGACATTCGTTTGGATAAACGTCCGCTTGAACCCTTTGACAACCGGCAGCATTGGCACTTTAGCAGCCTTGTATTCGTCATAGCGACGAATCGCAATCGCATAAAAATGAGGCATTTGCCAAAGGACCGTAACAACAAACAAGCCAATAATTGCCGGGTGAACCAAGTCTCCAGAAATCGCAGCCCAGCCGATAAGCGGTGGGACTGCACCGCCAACACTGCCAATCTCGGTATTATAAATCGTACGCCGTTTCGACCACATTGTGTAAGGCACCACATATAAAAAGAGGCCGAGGAAACCAAACAATGCTGCACGTGGCGAAGCGACCCCGAGAAGCAACAACCCAAGCAATGATAAAGATATGCCAAGCACTAACGCATTGGCAGGCTGCATCCTGCCAGTTACCGTCGGCCGGTTTTTCGTCCGGTCCATAATGGCGTCAATGTCACGGTCGTAAATGTTGTTAAAGGCACCTGCTGCCCCAATGACAAAGGCTGAGCCAAAAATAGCAAAAAGAATTTCTGGAAGCTTTTCGCCAATCGGAATGCCCGTAACGTAAAGAGCTAGGCTCAATCCCGCCGCCATCGCAAGCAGATTGGATTTAATGATCCCTGTTTTTAATGTTTCTGAGAGGACTTGCGAAAAAGCTTGTTTAGGCGTAGCAAGAGAGGCATTGTGTATGCTCTTATCTATTTTTTCCGTTCTCATAAACCCCCTCTTCCTCCTGTCTCATTAAACTGTGTAATATAACCACTATTATTCCTATTGTATTATTTTAGCATAGACAGCTTATTGCGCAGCTACTTAAACAAACTGTCGAAGTCCTGTCAAGAAGTTGTGACCAATTTCCGAAAAAACGCTACAGCCTGTCCAGTCCGCACACACATATTCTATTATACGCTTTTTCCGGTCCAATGGAAAGTGTGAAATCGCTTACCGCTGATTTAAAGGAGGATTCACCGAATCGACCGACAAACGCTTCAAGTCTCCGGACGAAGATGATACTATAGTAATGTTGAACATACTATGTAAAAGGAGTTTTATTAGATGCCTAAAACACTTATTTTTGGCCACAAAAATCCTGACACGGATACAATTTGCTCAGCTATCGCTTACGCCGACTTAAAAGGACAGCTTGGTGTTGAAACAGAAGCCGTACGACTAGGTGAACCGAATGGGGAGACATTGTATGCACTTGAAGCATTCGGTGTAAGCACGCCACGCTTGATCGAAAAAGCAGCAAACGAAACAGACCGAGTCATTCTTGTTGATCACAATGAACGCCAACAAAGCGTCAGCGACATTGACGACGTCCAAGTTGTAGAAGTGATCGACCATCACCGCATTGCTAACTTTGAAACAGCTGACCCTGTTTATTATCGGGCCGAACCTGTCGGCTGCACGGCGACGATTATCAAAAAGCTCTACAAAGAACACGGCCTGGACATTCCTAAACCAATTGCAGGCTTGATGCTTTCCGCGATTATCTCTGATTCCCTTTTATTCAAGTCGCCAACATGCACAGAAGAGGACAAGCAAGCAGCCAAAGAATTAGCGGAAATTGCTGGCGTTAATGCCGAAGAATACGGATTAAACATGCTTAAAGCAGGCGCTGACATTTCTGATAAAACAGCTGGTGAGCTGTTGACAATGGATGCAAAAGCATTTGCAATGGGCGCTGCCACAGTGGAAATTGCTCAAGTGAATACCGTGGATATAAATGACGTACTCGCTCGCCAAAGCGAACTTGAAAAAGTGATTACAGCCAAAATCAATGACAATGGGCTTGACTTATTCGTCTTTATTATTACAGACATCCTTGAAAATGATTCAGTCGCCCTCGTTCTCGGCGACAAAACCGCTGCATTTGAACAAGCCTTCCAGACAACGTTGACAAACCATACAGCTGTTCTTAAAGGCGTTGTTTCCCGCAAAAAACAAGTTGTCCCGCCACTTACAGAAGCAATCGCCAACGTAAACTAAACATGATCCAAAACAAGCCAGTTGACATGTTCTCAACTGGCTTGTTTCTCCTTATCTTTTCAGGGCGAGAAAGTAACACCCAATGCAAGGCATCATTAATAAAAGGAGGATAGCTTTTACGGTGCTCGACCGCCCCAGTAAACAGCAGATGAACGAAGAGAACCGGATAACCATACATGTCAAACGAATTGAAGCGCCCTCTCCTCCTGAAGATGGGGGGCGAATTCTTGTCGACCGGAGCGATTTGCAACATTCGCCGCGAAATACGAGTCAGAATTGGCGCAGCACCCCATTCGCTACGAACGGGCGGTTCGAATATGTGAACTGGCGGTTCAAAAACACGTCACGCTTGTATACGCCGCAAAAGATCCCGCCCATAAACCATGCGAATGTTCTGCGGGATTGGCTTGTTCATTTTTGACCATCGTTTCTCTGTGTCCTTTGTAAAATAGTAAAACGCACATGCTCCTTTTTAGAGCATGTGCGTCCTAATTTTTAATGGAGCCTAGGGGGCTCGAACCCCTGACCTCAACGCTGCCAGCGTTGCGCTCTCCCAGCTGAGCTAAGGCCCCACACGGTTATGTATGTCCAATAACGTTACTGCAATAATATAACATAGCTCACCGCTGTTTGCAATACAAAAATAACAAAAAATCGCAGCCTTGCGCTTAAAATGGTTCAGTCTTAAACACTATCAAGTAGGCAAAAACAAACCAATAAGAAACCAGACAAACCCGCCGAGTAAACCGACGACTGCAGATTGGATGGCGGCTTCCATTGTGATTCGTTTCGCCTTTACAAAATCGAGTATTAGCCAACCGCAAAAAATAGCTAAAGCAATGATGAGCGCTTCACCCATTTTCACTCCCCCTCCCGCTATTACTTTAGCAACTTTTCCCCCATGTCGCAATGATGATCAAACAAGCGTTTGCTCAAGCTCTGCTACTAAGTTTTCCGCTAACGAGCGGTACTTGTCGGAGACTTCCCCGTCCTTGTCAACAGGCGCTTGAAACTGGTTTACAAGCCCCTCGGCCACCGCCGGCACAACGCCGCTTAACGACTCTTCATCGTTGTCTTGTTGATAAACATGGTTTAGCAAGTACAACGTTCCAACTTGGATGACAGCGTCTTTTGAGCCTAGCTCCCCTTCCACTGCTTGAACAGGAATACGCAAAAACGTATAACCATTGTCCGACGAGATTTTGTAATCGTAATAGCCATGGTCGTAGTCCCAGTTGCCACCGAGTGTGTAGCCTAATGATTCCAATACGCTTTGCAATTCTTTTGCTTTATATTGTTTGCCTTCAATTGTTGATTCAAGTGCGATCAAGCCAATCGCTCCCTTCGTTTTTCCATCGCCATTAGTGTGGGAAAGGAGCCTCGAACTTATACACCGTCAACACACAAAAAACAACGCAGCCCAATGGACTGCGTTGGCCAGTTTGCACAATGTTTAGTTGTCCGTTAAGCGACTTTCAAGTTTGTTTTTCTCTTCCTCGAAGCCTGGCTTTCCGAGCAAAGCAAACATGTTTTTCTTATAGGCTTCAACGCCTGGTTGGTCAAATGGATTCACGCCTAGCAAATAACCGCTCATAGCCACCGCTTTTTCGAAAAAGTAAACGAGATAACCAAATGAGTATTCATCCAATTTAGGAATGGAAACGACTAAGTTTGGCACATTCCCGTCAGTATGAGCAAGCATTGTTCCTTTAAACGCTTGTTTATTGACAAAATCCATTGTTTTTCCTGCTAAATAGTTTAACCCATCAAGATCGCTTTCTGCTTCTTCAATCGTAATATGTTTGTCGACCGCTTCGACATGAAGTACCGTTTCAAACAAATTACGGCGTCCATCTTGTACATATTGGCCCATTGAATGAAGATCAGTTGAAAAGTCGACGGATGCTGGGTAAATCCCTTTTTGGTCTTTCCCTTCGCTTTCGCCAAATAATTGTTTCCACCATTCAGACACATAATGAAGGTGCGGTTCATAATTCACCAACAATTCAATTGTTTTGCCTTTATTGTAAAGGATGTTGCGAATGGCCGCATATTGATAAGCTGCATTTTCGCTTAATTCACCTGTTGAAAAAGCTTCTCTTGCATCAGCCGCTCCCTTCATCATGTCTTCAATCGCTAAGCCGCTTACAGCGATTGGCAAGAGGCCTACAGCTGTCAATACAGAAAAGCGACCGCCAACATCATCTGGAATCACGAAAGATTCGTATCCCTCTTCGTTGGCCAATGTTTTCAGAGCTCCACGCTCTTTGTCAGTTGTTGCGTAAATGCGTTTGCGCGCCTCTTCCTTTCCGTATTTCTTTTCAAGGTAGTCGCGGAACACACGGAAAGCAATCGCCGGCTCTGTTGTCGTTCCTGATTTAGAGATCACATTGACCGATACATCCTTGCCATCAAGAAGATCAAGCACATCGCTTAAATACGTTGAGCTAATGTTCTGACCGACAAAAATGACTTGCGGTGCGTTGCGCTTTTCTTTCGGCAGTTGGTTAAAAAAAGAATGGTTCAACGCTTCAATCGCAGCGCGTGCCCCTAAGTACGAACCACCGATGCCGACAACAAGGAGCACATCGGAATCATGGCGGATTTTTTCTGCCGCTTTTTGAATGCGGGCAAATTCTTCTTTATCGTAATCAACAGGCAAGTCGATCCATCCTAAAAAGTCATTTCCTTGGCCCGTCTTTTCATGAAGCGCTTTATGTGCAGCGCGGACTGCCTCTCTCATATAGGCAACTTCATGCTCTCCGAAAAAGGAAAGAGCTTTGCTGTAGTCAAATTGAATATGTGCCATAAAAAAATAGCCTCCCTTAAGTTCGGTACCTTTTAAATGTACCGAACGGAGGCTAAAAACACAAGTCAATTGCGGTCAAAAACCGAGCTTTTCAGCTGTTTGTCCCGTTCATGGCGCTCAATGGCAAGCTCAATTAACGTTGTAATCAAGTCTTGATAAGACACACCGCTCGCTTCCCATAATTTCGGGTACATGCTGATTTTCGTAAAGCCAGGCAATGTATTCACTTCATTAATGATCACTTCGCCTGTTTCAGTTAAAAACACATCAACACGAGCCAAGCCTTCACAATTCAATGTTTTGTAAGCTTGAATGGCAATGTCTTGGATACGGCGATTGACGTCTTCCGGCAAATCTGCAGGGATCGCCAATTTGGCGCCGTCTTCATCAATATACTTCGCATCATACGAATAAAACCCATCTTGTGGCAAAATTTCCCCGCAAGTGCTTGCTTTCGGGTAGTCATTGCCGAGAACGGCACATTCGATTTCGCGCCCTTTAATGGCTGCTTCAATAAGCACTTTATGGTCATACGAAAATGCTTCTTCAATAGCAGCCGTAAATTCAGCTTCAGTTGTTGCTTTGTTGACACCAACAGAAGAGCCTTGGTTGGCAGGCTTTATAAATAGGGGCAGCCCTAATTGATCAGCAATGCTCTCAAAATCAATCGTTTCCTTAGCAGCACGGGTAAATGTCAACCCACTTGCAACGTGGAGGCCGGCCCCTTGAAGCAGCCGCTTCGCAATGTCTTTATCCATGCTCACTGCCGAGCCAAGCACATTTGACCCGACAAATGGCAAATTGGCAAGACGAAACATCCCTTGCAACGATCCATCTTCTCCAAGGGTACCATGTACAATTGGGAACACGACATCAAGCTGGTCAAGAACCGACTGGTTTGCCGTGCCCACCAGTTGCCTGTCTTCCTTCCCAGGAATAAGGGCTACGCCTTGATTCGATTTATTTAGCTCAATTAAAGCTGGATTATCTGCGTTAAGTAAAAAATTAGACGCTTCATTTATATGCCATTGGCCTTGTTTGTCAATGCCAATCAATGTCACGTCAAAACGATCTTTATCAATCGCCTCAACAATATTTTTTGCTGATTGCAGTGAAACTTCATGCTCAGCAGATTTTCCTCCAAAAATAATGCCTACTCGTTTCTTGGCCACTTTTTTCACTCTCCTTCCCGTACATTATACACGGAAAAAGCTTGGTGAAGAATGAAAAAATATGGCCTCCCCTTTAAAGTGCCGCTTTTAAAATTTCAAGTGTTTGAGGCTTTCCGAGTTTATGGTAATTGCCATAAATCCCGTTCTCACAAGCAATGTCAGCAATTTGCTCAAGTTTGCTTTCATCAATGCCGTAATCAGCCAAACGGCTTGGGGCCCCTAATTGTTTCCAAAAAGCAGCTAACTTGTCAATCCCTTCAAGGGCGACATCCTGTTTGTCTTTGCCTGTTGGATCAACGCCAAACACGTTTGTAGCGAGCATCGCACTTCGTTCTGGATTGACATCAATGCTGTGGCGGAGCCAATGAGGAAATAAAATCGCAAGCCCGCCAGCGTGTGGAATATCAAAAACAGCCGAAACCGCGTGTTCAAGATTATGTGTACCCCAATCGCCTCGCGCACCCATTTGCGTGATTCCGTTCAAGGCCATCGTTCCGCTATAAAGAATCGTTTCCCGCAAATCCACATTTTCGAGATCATCTAACAACGGCGGGGCTGCTTCAATGACTGTATGCAAAATGGATTCGCAAATCCGGTCTTGCAACGGCGTATTCTCCGCTGGGTGAAAATAGGCTTCAAGAACATGGCTCATCATGTCGACAATGCCATAAACGGTTTGGTCTTGTGGAACCGAAAGCGTATTTATTGGGTCGAGAATAGAAAAGTTAGGAAAACTAAAAATGCTGCCCCAACCCTTTTTTTGATGTGTTTCCCAATTGGTAATCACAGAACCAGAATTCATCTCGGATCCAGTTGCTGCAAGCGTCAAAATCGTTCCAAACGGCAATGCATCCATAGGCGTTTCTTTCTTAGTAATAATATCCCAAATGTCGCCATCATGGCGGGCACCTACAGCAATGGCTTTTGTCGCATCAATCACACTGCCGCCGCCAACTGCTAAAATAAAGCCAATTTGCTTTTCTTTGCACAAATCAATTCCTTTTTGCACAGTTGTCAGCCGTGGGTTTGGCTCTACTCCTGCCAATTCGGTGACCGTACATCCTGCTAATTCTAATTGTTTCGTGACTTTTTCATACAAGCCGTTCTTTTTGATGCTACCGCCTCCGTAAACAAGCAAGACATTGCGATCGTAAACAACAAGCTCTTCTGCCAAATGTTCGGTTTTTCCTTGGCCAAAAATTAATTTGGTCGGATTGTAAAAAGTAAAAGCATCCATTTGCTTATTTCCTCCTTTGCTTAAAAAGCATCCTTTTTTATCGTATCTTTTCTTGCACGCCGTTGCAAAACAATTGCTTATTGCAACCAACCGATTATTGCCAACTAGCATTGCGTATATTCTGGAAGGCTATTCCACACCATAAAGGTAGCCACATCACAGATGTGTGCACAGAACGGGAGGTGAAAAAGATGAGCGGTATTCAAAGAACTGCGCTGGTCCTTGCGATTATCGGCGCGATCAACTGGGGTCTAATCGGTTTTTTCCGTTTTGACCTTGTCGCTTTTATCTTTAACGGCCAGGCATCGATTATTTCCCGCCTCATTTACGCTCTTATCGGTTTATCCGGGTTGTATGCTATTTCAATCTTAATGAAGCCGAAAGAAGAACTTGGGCGTGACCACGAAGTTGAGCCACAACGATAAGAAAAAAGCAGCTAGACCGTCTAGCTGCTTTTACCTTATTCTTATTTTTTCGCGCGCTTGTTCAAATCAGCTTGAATTTCATTGGACTGTTTTAACCACTCTTTAAGCTTGTCTTCGAGGGTATTGAAGCCCTGTTGCTTTTGTTGAGCGCCTTGAGGTTTCCCTTTGCCAGCACGTGGTTTCCCTTGCGGGCGAGCAGGCGCTTCTTGGGTCGCGCGGATTGACAAAGAAATCTTTCCAGACTCCTCGTCTACAGACATAATTTTTACTTTTACCTCATCTCCTACTGCCAATACATCGGCGATGTCTTTTACATAACCGTGCGCTACTTCAGAAATGTGTACAAGCCCTTGTTTTTTTTCGTCAATTGCGACAAAAGCTCCGAACGGCTTTATACCGGTAACTTTCCCTTCAACGATGCTGCCTTCCTCATAATTCGCCATAAATCACAACTCCTAAACATGTTTTAACCTTTTGATTTTACCACAGGACCTTCCTTTTAGTAAAGGATGATCGAATTTTTCCTTCTAATCGGTTAAAACCAAGCGCCCCCGTACAAGGGAAGCCGCTTTTATGTCGATGCCGAGTTGCTTTTCGTACTTTTCTTTTTTATAGTGTTCTCGCTGTTCAAAAAGTGTTACGACTTTACCGCTGCGCTGCATTCTTCCTGTACGGCCTGCACGATGCAAATAACTGTCTGGATCGGACGGCGCTTCTAACTGGATAATATGCGTCACCCCTTCAAGGTCGAGGCCACGTGCAGCGACATCTGTCGCCACCAAAATATGAGCTTCATTTGCAGAAAACGAAGCAATCGCTTTTTCCCGCTCTTGTTTTCCACTTTCAGAAGAGAGTGCCACCGCCTTCACTTTGCGGAAGCGCAGTTTTTCCACCGTCTCATTTAGCCTCTGCAAATGGTTGACAAACACAATCCCTTTTTCAATGTTCTCAGCAGCAATTAGTTTTCTCGTTACATCAACACGATTCCTCGCTTCCACCCACAAGCATAAGTGCTCGACACTGGCAGGAACAAGGGAACCTTTCGCTTCAATCCGTTTAATCGCAGGCGCGAATAGCGCTAATTTTTCTTCGAGCTTATCTGGGACTGTCGCCGATACAAACAAATATTGGGCATCTCGGCCAATCCGTTTTCCCAGTTCTTCCGTTTCAGCCCACTGCTCATCTTCTACAAACCTGTCTACTTCATCAATCACACATGTGTGGACCATTGCCAATTTGATTTTTTTCAAGCGAACCAGTTCAAGCAGCCGCCCAGGCGTCCCTACGACTATATGGGGCTTGCCTTTTTTTAATTTCTCTATT
This sequence comes from Shouchella rhizosphaerae, assembly GCF_900142675.1. Taxonomy (GTDB): domain Bacteria; phylum Bacillota; class Bacilli; order Bacillales; family Bacillaceae_D; genus Shouchella; species Shouchella rhizosphaerae. The sequence continues at coordinate 356,079 of NZ_FRBS01000003.1, forward strand.
TGCCGTTTTATATTGGCGCCTCCTATGAACGGCATGCTTGTAATCGTTGTATGGTCCGTTGTTTCTTTTAAAACTTGCACAATTTGCATCGCCAATTCTTGGGACGGAGCCACAATGACTGCTTGTGTCGCCTGCTTGGAAACATCAATTTTAGCAAGCAGTGGCATGAGATAAGCAAGTGTTTTCCCCGTTCCCGTTTGAGAACGGGCCACTATATTCCCACCAGCCAAAGCTGCCGGAATCACCGCAGCTTGAATGGCGGTTGGCTCTTTTATCCCTTTGGCAAGCAAATTGGCGCCAATAGCATCAGGCCAATTGGCCGATTGAAAATGATTAATCATTGGTTGCTCCTTTACATAAGCGATCAGGCCACACAGTCTCATTCGCTGCATGTGGCTCGATCCAAGTCTAGCTTCGTTCCTAACAAATCTGTTCTACTCGTTTCAAAGCAGCCGCTTTTTCGTCCGTCATATTGCCGAGCTCATTTAAAAATGTTTGCTGGAAAGAGCCGATTCCTTCTTTCTTAGTTTGCTCATATGCTTGTTCTGCGCAAACGCCATAAAAGGCAAGTGCTTCAACCGCAGCGTCGACAAGACTATTAGGCTGAACAGCAGCATAAGCAGCAATCACACCTCCGAGCAAACAGCCTGTACCCACGACTTTCGTGAGCCACTCGTGACCATTTGCAACGGCTACTAGTTGTTCGCCATTTGAAACAGCGTCCACCTCTCCTGTTACTACGACAACGGTCCGAAGCGCTTTAGCGGCCTGCAGGCATAGCTCTTTCACATCAGCATTGATCTTGCCATCAACACCTTTTACCGTACCTGCCTGTCCAAGGAGGGCAGCAATTTCCCCAGCATTTCCGCGAACGACGGCAACGTCGACTTCGTTTAAAATCCGCTTTGATATTTCGTTTCGAAACGGCGTAGCCCCTACTCCAACAGGGTCAAAAATAACAGGTTTGCCTGCTCTGTTTGCCGCTTTTCCCGCTAAAACCATCGAGTCGACCCCTTCGTTGGAGGGTGTGCCTATATTAAGGAGAAGCGCATCTGCCACAGAGGCCATGTCTTCCGTTTCTGCAGCGGAAAAAGCCATTACTGGCGAAGCGCCAATAGCAAGCAAGCCATTGGCGGTAAAATTCATCACCACGTCGTTTGTCATACAGTGGATTAACGGGTTGTTTTGCCTTACCAGTTCCAATTTGTCTCCCTCCAAACATACATAGCAAGCATAGCCTTATTTTGCAAAGCAACGCTAAATCTATGCGATCCTTTCGGTTTATTCAAGTGTTTCGCTCTGTTTATTAGCGCAATTCGAGCCTTCTTAAAAAGCGTCCAATCCGCTCAAGCGCTTCTTCTAAGTGGGTTAGCGAAGTTGCATAAGAGCAACGAATATGCCCTTCTCCGCCCTCACCAAACACAGAACCTGGCACAACAGCGACACGTTCTTCCTTTAATAAGGCTTCCGCAAATTCTTCTGACGTAAACCCTGTATGGGCAATCGATGGAAATGCATAAAGGGCGCCGTCTGGATGATGGCACGGCAAACCAATTTCTTTCGCTGTTTTCACAAAGAAGTTGCGTCTTTGTTGATAAGACAGCTTCATCCGTTCTACATCATCCATTCCGTGTTGCAACGCTTCAAGCGCTCCGTATTGGGCCATTGTTGGCGCACACATAAGGCTGTATTGGTGGATTTTCAACATCGCTCCTAAAAGATCAGGAGGGGCTAGGGCAAAACCGACGCGCCAGCCTGTCATCGCAAATGCTTTGGAAAACCCATTAATGACAATTGTTTGCTCTTTCATGCCAGGAAGGGTCGCAAAGCAAACATGCTCTTTGTCGTAGGCTAGTTCGGCATAAATTTCGTCAGAAAAAACAAACAGGTTGTGCTTGCGGACGATGGCGGCAATGTCCTCTAAACACTTTTTGCTAATCGAGGATCCGGTTGGGTTATTTGGGTAACAAATCATGATTGCTTTTGTTTTATCGGTAACAGCTGCTTCAATATCAGCAGGCCGCACTTCAAAATTTGTTTCAGCCGACGTCCCAACCGGCACAGGAACGCCACCTGCCATTGTGACAAGGGGCGCATAAGAAACAAAAGTCGGCTCAACGATAATCACTTCGTCTCCTTCATTTAAAATCGCCCGCATGCCAAGGTCAATCGCTTCGCTAGCTCCTACTGTGACCAAAATTTCTGTATCAGGATTGTATGAAACGGCAAATCTTGTTTCCATGTAATGCGAAATCGCCTCGCGCAACTCAATTAAACCGGCATTCGCTGAATATGCCGTATACCCTCGCTCAAGAGAGAAAATGCTTTCTTCTCTAATATTCCATGGCGTCACAAAATCCGGTTCACCGACACCTAATGAAATCACATTCTCCATTTGCGAAGCTAAATCGAAAAAGCGGCGGATGCCTGAAGGCTTGATTTCTGAAACACGGTCTGATAAGCGGGAATAGGAAGTCATCGCTACTTTCTCCATTATGGGCTCACCACGATTCGTTTGTCAGACTCTGGCTCTTTAAAAATTACGCCATCATGTTTATATGTTTTTAATTGAAAATGGGTCGTCGTTGATAAGACGGAATCAATCGTCGATAGGCGTTCTGACACAAAACGGGCTGTTTCTTGCATCGTCTTGCCTTCGATCACGACAGACAAGTCGTATGCGCCAGACATTAAATACAGTGCTTTCACTTCTGGAAAACGGTAAATTCGCTCGGCAACTTCATCAAAACCAACGCCCCTTTTTGGAGCGACTTTCACATCGATTGTCGCTGTAACGGTTTCTTTGGCAGGCAATTTCGTCCAGTCAACAACTGCCGAATAGCTAAGGATGACATTTTTATCTTCTAGCTCTTTTACATATTGATCAACTTCTTCGCTAGTCAAATCAACCATTTTTGCAATTTTGTTTGATTCCAGACGTCCATTCGCTTCAATAATCTGTAAAATTTCATAAGCTTTTTGGTCTAACATGGACGCTCTCCCCCCATCGTTTGTTCTTTCTTGCAGCATTTTTGTATTCCTAATGATACCACACAAGCAGCTAAATTGGTCTAATGAAAAATGAAGGAAAAACGCCTGCCTTCCTTGTATCTATAGAAAAAAGCCGCACATTGATATGCAGCTTTTTCTCATTTAAAATACTTGCTTTAATGAACCTTTGTCTTCAGATAGCCATTTGCGCATGACTTCTTTCGTTCCTTCCAAATCATGCAATGCCGCTTGCCCACATTCTTTTTCCGTAGCCGCAGGAACGGTTTCAATTGACAGCGAATACGTCATTGTCTTTTCAAGAACATCGATGATTTCTTCGACAGACGGGGTTCCGCTCATTATTAAGTAATAGCCGGTTTGGCACCCCATTGGCGAAATATCGATGACATCAAAATGGTCATATTCCTCTGAAAAACGGCGAATGTTAATAGCAAGCAAATGTTCTAACGTATGAATCACGCCAGGTTTTAGCGCTTCTTTATTAGGCTGGCAAAACCGAATGTCAAACTTGTTCACTTCGCCGTCACTGCCAATCTTGTGTTTCCCACAATGGCGGACATACGGGGCCTTTACAATCGTATGGTCAAGTTCAAAACTTTCTACTGAAGGCATCGTACCCACTCCTTTTGCATTTCCTTTTAGTATATAGGATAATGAGTCGTCCTGTCGAAGTGTTTGTTTATGATTTTAAAAGAGCGGGTATAAATCAATGGGTTGTTTCATGTCTGGAGGGAGAATATGGACTTGCGTTTTGCTCGTTTATTTACAAAGAAATTGATTGCCCAATTAAAAAGCGACCCTATTCCTGATTTAGCGGCTACGCTTGCTTTTTATTTTATTTTATCGATTTTTCCACTGATGATTTTTGTGCTCGCCGGTGTATCCTTTTTTGAAATTAACAATGACGAAGTGCAAAACTTAATTAATGCCTATTTTCCTGGTGAAATTGGTGACACGTTCAGCCGAATTGTCCTAAATACGATTGGCGAACCACAAGCGGGCTTGCTGTCAATTGGGATTTTAGGCACGCTCTGGTCTGCTTCAAACGGCATCAATGCTTTTATTCGTTCAGTGAATCGTGCTTACAACATTGAAGAGACGAGGCATTTTTTAAAGCTCCGCAGCATTGCAATTGGATTGACTGTTGGTATGGTGTTGCTTATTATCATCACACTCGCGCTTCCCGTATTCGGAAATCAAATTTTAAACCTTCTTGAGGCGTTTTTGCTCCTTCCGACCGAGGTTGTTGCTATGCTCGATAATTTCCGTTGGATTGCGGCATTTGCGATCATGATTGTCGCTCTTATGGCGTTATACTGGATTGCGCCTAACGCCAAGCAGCGTTTTCGCGATGGGCTAATAGGCGCTATTTTTGCCACAATTGGCTGGCAGTTAATTTCTTTTTTCTTTTCCCTATATGTCAGCAATTACGCCAATTACGAAAGCACATACGGCCCATTGGCAGGCGTCATCATTCTCATGTTTTGGTTTTTCCTGACTGGGATTATCCTCATTGTCGGCGCGGAAATAAACGCGACATTGCATCATTTGCGAAAAAAAAGCGCTTAAAACGTATAGAAACTCACTATGTGGGTATGATGGTAGCAGAACTTACCAATTAGTCATTTGAGGAGTGGTATGATGAATAAAACAGAATTGATTAATGCCCTTGCTGAACGCACCCAGCTTTCAAAAAAAGATGCATCGGCTGCCGTTAACAGCATGTTTGATTTAATTTCTGAGTCACTTGGCAAAGGTGAAAGTGTCCAGCTAATTGGCTTCGGCAACTTTGAGGTCCGCGAGCGGGCAGCAAGAAAAGGACGCAACCCGCAAACAGGCGAAGAAATCGATATTGCTGCTACAAAAACGCCTGCATTTAAAGCAGGCAAACAATTAAAAGACGCTGTAAAATAACAAAACGCAAGCGCTCCCTGCGAACGCTTGCGTTTTTTTCGTTCCGATTCTTTCCTATAAGATCATTGCTGCGATCCAACCGAAAATAAACAGCGGAACAGTAAAGTGAAGAAAAGTCGGGACACATGTATCCCAAATATGGTTGTGTTGGCCGTCGGCATTCAAGCCTGCCGTAGGGCCAAGCGTTGAATCAGATGCAGGCGCTCCTGCATCCCCAATTGCCCCTGCTGCACCAATGAGCGAAATAATCGCCATGGTCGATAAGCCTAGCTCCATTCCAAGGGGCACAAATAAAACGGCAATGATCGGGATGGTCGAAAACGATGAACCAATGCCTAAAGTAATGACTAGCCCAACAGCAAACATGGCCGCTACCGCAATTGCTTTATTGCCTCCAATCGTAGCAACGACGTCGGCCACGAGCGTTTCTACGTGTCCAGTTTCCCTGATTACATCAGCAAAACCAGCCGCGGCTAGCATGACAAAGCCGATAAAAGCCATCATTTTCATCCCATCGGTAATCATATCGTCCGCTATGCGAAATTGCACAGCTCTTGTGGCCAACAATACAAAAATGCCAGACAACGCAGCTGGTATCATCGAGTCGTTGTATGCCCACTGCACAGCAACTGTAACGACTACTGCTGCTCCAGCAGCAGTCAGTGTCCACTTTGTATAAGGTTGCTGTTCTTCAGCGTGCTCAAACCCAGCAAGTGGTTCGTTATGATACGCTCTGTTTTTGCGATAACTTACAAATACGGCAAGCACCAAACCAAGTACAGAACTTGCCGTCGGCAACAGCATCGCTTCAGGGATCATCGCCATATCAATGACAAGCCCACTTTGTGCCATATTGTCGGCAATGATCCGATGAAAAAGTTGGCCGAACCCATAAGGGAGAAGCATATACGGAGCAGTGAGGCCAAAAGTAAGAATACAAGCAATTAAACGCCTGTCTACTTGTAGCTGATTTAAGATGGTCAAAATCGGCGGAATTAAAATGGGAATAAAAGCAATGTGGATCGGTATAAGATTTTGTGACATACACGCAACAATAGTCAACATTAAAAAAAGCAACATTTTTGTCAACGTCTGCTGCCTGCTCTCTCCTTTTCGTTCCATCCATTGCTGGAGTTTGCTAATCAAAAAGTCTGGTAACCCTGTTTTAGCTAGCGCAATCGCAAATCCACCCAACAGAGCGTAACTAAAAGCAATTTCTGCATTGCCTCCTAATCCAGCCGTAAAAACTTCGATAGTTGTGTTAAAACTTAGCCCGCCGACAAGCCCGCCGACAATAGCCGAAATCGCTAAAGCCAACACGACATGCACACGTAGCAAACTCAAAAGCAGCATTAAGCCAACCGCCACGACAACAGCATTCATACATACCCATTCCTTTATCTTATTAAATCATTAAACAACGAAAACATTTACTACGTTACCACGGCTGTTTTTTTCTGTCAACCATTGCCGTGCTGCCAAAGATTAAAACGCCTCCCATTGATCAGCAAACATATAAATAGGCAAAATAAAAAACGCTAAAGGCATAACCTTTAGCGTTTCATTAAAAAGCAATAATTTTTGTAAACGATAATGATTTGTTGCGGCGCCCTTTTAATTGGTAAGAAATAGTGTCGCCTGCTTGAACAGACAATTTTACTGGTTCCGTAAAGGATGCATCATTTGTAGCAAAAAGCGTATGGGTGCCTGCTGGAACTTCAATCGTCATTTTTTGTTTTCGTTTTAATGCACCGACAAAATGGTCGTTAAGAAAAACACGGCATTTTCGCCCCATGGTGCCAAGTTCGCGCGTACGCTTTATTTCGACATAGGCCGTTTCAATCATTTTGTTCTCCTTCCTCGTCCAGAAACAATCTGCTCACACGAATCCTTACTCCGTATTATAATCTTATTTCCCCATGCGTACAAGAACAAAAAATGGGAAACGAAAGTAAGTTATGCTTCGCTTAACGACTCCACATAATGGGCTAATGTCCGCGCCATCACACCTGTGGCTCCTGCTGGACCAATGTTGGTTGCTTTGTTTAAATAACCCGTTCCAGCAATGTCGAGATGGACCCACGGCGTTTTTTCAGCAAAGGCACCGATAAACAACCCAGCTGTTATGCTTGCACCTGGGCGTCCAGGTGAATTGTTTAAGTCGGCGATATCGCTCGATTCTAACAGCTTTTTATACCCTTTTCCACTTGGAAACCGCCAAATTGGCTCTCCAGCTTTGTCGCCTGCTGCTTTCACCGCCTCCATGAGCGCATCATCGTTAGCGACTGCCCCAGTCGTTTCGTGGCCAAGAGCCACCACACAAGCGCCTGTTAACGTCGCTACATCGATAAGCCGTTTGGCGCCAAGCTGTTTCGCATACGTAATCCCATCTGCTAAAACCAAACGCCCTTCGGCGTCTGCATTGCGCATTTCGATTGTTTTGCCGCTTAGTGAACAGATGACATCACCCGGCTTCATTGCGGAGCCATTAATTAAATTTTCACTTGATGGGATGACGGCCAAGACATTGACTTTCGGTTTCATATCACCAATAATCGCCATCGCCCCAAGCACTGCTGCCGCTCCGCCCATATCGTTTTTCATTTCATGCATGCTGGCAGGAGGTTTTAACGAATAGCCACCAGAATCAAACGTAATTCCTTTTCCGACAAGCCCTGTTACATCGTCGCTTTCAGGATTGCCATCGTATCGGATAATGATCATTTTTGGCGGTTGATCGCTTCCATTAGCGACAGCTAATAGCGCCCCCATTCCAAAGCGTTCCATATCCTCTCGCTCAAGAACATTGAACGAAAAGCCGTATTTTTTAGCAAGCGCCTCAGATTCATTGGCCAAGTCGCTTGGCGTTAAGAGGTTGCCTGGCATGTTCACGAGCTTGCGCGCCAAATTTGTCCCCTTTCCATATGTATATCCTCGATCAGCATAAAAGGTGAGCCCTTCTCTGTTGCTATAAAGCGTCACTTTTGCAAGGCTTCTAATCGGTTCATTGCTCTTTTCTTTATACGTCTGTTTATCGTAGCTGCCAAGAGCAAGGCCTTCTCCAATTCCGAAGGCAGCGTCTTCCGGCGAAACAGCCTCTGTCACAAAGCCATCTAGCAACACGCCTGCAGTTTCTACACGTTCTTTTTTTAGTTGCTTTCCTACATGGCCGAGATATTCCCGCAACTCGTCTGCCCCGAATCCATCCTCTTCCCCTAAGTAGACCGCATAAATACGTTTAGCTGCAATCAAACTAAGTGTAGGAATGGTAAGAATACCGCCGCTTTGCTTTGGGAATATGGTTTGCTTTTTTAACTCTCCTAGCTGTCCTGCCAATGCCTCGTCTAGCGCCTTCACTATACCGCTAAAAGGCTTTTTCTTCCATATACCGACAACGAGCACTTCTTCAGACGAAGCCGTTGTCCATTGATCTGTTAGATAAAACATGCAATTCCCTCCTCACTGCCAGTATACCATAGCGACTAAAATCCCTTACAAAAAATCAATATCCCGTCAAGGAAATCGCTATGAACGTATGTTATACTATACGAATTAAAGAGGCTTATCAGCGAAAGGAAGAGAACATGGAAATTTTGGATAATTTCCCGCTTTGGGCGGCATTTATGGCAATTATTATTGCGCAAGCGATTAAGATTCCACTCGCCTTCTTTGCTACAAAAAAACTTGATTTTTCATTGTTCACAAGCACAGGTGGGATGCCTAGCTCTCATTCAGCGGCTGTTACCGCCTTGTCTACTGCCGTAGCGATAGAGCATGGGTTGGACTCTTCCCTTTTTGCCGTATCTGCTGTCCTCGGCATTATTGTTATGTTTGATGCTACAGGCGTTAGGCGCCACGCAGGCTACCATGCCACTGTGTTAAACCAGCTCGTGCAAGATTTCAACAAGCTTGTTGAAGAAATTAAAACGTGGCCTAAAAAAGAAAACGAACAAAAACTAAAAGAGTTACTTGGCCATCAGCCAATTGAAGTATTTTTCGGCGCGTTGCTGGGAATTATCCTCGCGTTGCTATTGCATACATGGTTCATAGGTTAAACGCAAACGGACAGGCTTTTGAACAGCCTGTCCGTGCCATTATGTGCGACTACGAAACACATGTATAGACGCATCGCTATTTAAATCATCAAGCTCTTTTTGCGTCAATTCGCCGCTTCCTTTTTTAATCATGTACACGTCAAGCTCTTGTTTCCCCCACTCGTTATAAACATCCGAAACGGTAGGATAATATAAATCAATGTGTTTCCCCTTTATAGCCGATCCTGTATCTGCCACTACCCCATACCCGTAACCTGGTACAAATAAAATAGAGCCAATCGGAAACACAGCAGGATCGGCAGCAATCGTGGAATACGTATTACGCTCCACCGGCAATCCAGAAAAAGTAATGCCATAAGCAGGATCGCCAGGCGCTTTCCCAGTTGACTCGACTCCTGCCGTATAGCCCGTGGCAGTTACTCTTGTCCGTTCATAAAGACTGGTATCCAATTCCTCTTCCACCATTTTGTAAACGGGTACTGTTACACCTGGAATTGTCTTTGCTTGGACAGCAGTGCGTTTTTCGACGTTCGGTAGAGAATGAAAATGAAAAACGGTTAAATTCGTAAAGATATGAACAGTTGTGAGCAAGGCAGCCATAAACAAAACGACCATTACCCCGCGAAACATCCATTTTCTTAAGTGGGTTGATTTAAGCATTCGTCACACTCCTCTTTCTACAGCATTGCCAGCAAAAGAGAGAATATGCACAAAAAAACAGGCTAAAATCACGCCTGTTTGCTTAAAACATTTGATAGCCCGCTTTGCGGAGCAGTTTCATAATAATCCCCGAAGCAACGGCACCTAAAAAGCCGCTAGTCAAAATAATCAAGTCTGCTAGATGAAGAGACACGACTTTTTCAAACAAAGCCGCAAATGCTTGTCCTGGAGCAGCGATATATTGGCGATAAGGTTCTTCATTAACAATCAGCAACACCACAATCGGATAAAGAAACGCCATAATCCATGTTAACCGCAGCACCATATTAAGCAAAAAACCGATACCCGCAAACAAAACAAAAAACAGCAAAATCGATACGATCAGTTGCAGTATATGGATTTCATTCATGTAAGCGCCCTCCTACAAAACTTAGTGTACTAAAAAAGCTTCCTGTTGTCGACAAAGTCGAAACGATTGAAAGCCTGTCAGACGAGCCGTAGCAAACGATCATACGAACGTCAGCCGCAAACACTATAACAAGTCGGCATCAATCTGAGCTTCTGAACATAGAAAAGGGACGAATTTTGGCTAAGCAAAATTCGTCCCGCTTCGCTTATTAAAAAGGAAATTTGCCTTTTTTCAACGTTAGGAGTGGGCCGCCAAGAATAAAGAGTGCCCGGTTATCAATCATTTTTTTCATAAAGTTTGCTGTGCCGCCGTAAATTTTGCGGGAGCCAACAACGCCAATTGCTTGCTTTCCGCCAAGAGAAGCGACAGTCCCTTTATTGTCAAACTTGAAGGTTTCAAGGTCCGTGCTCCCCTTGTTCAAGGCAATTAAGTTATTCGCGCACGTTTTCGCCATTTGCATCGCGATTTGCGCAGTTGGCGGATATGGCCTGTTAATTTCTTCATTAATGATAAGTGCACAGTCGCCAATAATGAAAACATCATCATGGCCTGGAGCACGCAAGTCAGGATTGACTTTGACACGGCCGCGCATTGCTTCAAATCCTGATTTCTCAATAACAGGGTTTCCGCGTACACCAGTCGCCCAAACAACCGTTTCCGCTTTAATTTCTTCCCCTTCGCCGACAATGACACCAGAAGCAGTGACTTCTTTAATCGGTGTGTTGATTTTAAACTCAACGCCGCGGCTTTCTAACAAGTTCATAGCGTATTCAACCAGTTCTGGATCGAAGCCAGGCAACGCAGTTGGTGCTGCTTCAACGACAAACAACCTTACTTTTTCACGAGGCACATCATATGTTTTGCAAAGCTCAGGCACACGCTCTGAAAGTTCGCCAATAAACTCGATTCCTGTAAATCCTGCACCTGCAACCACAAATGTGAGTAACCCTTCATGCTTGTCCTCTACATTGTTATAGTTAGCAAATTGGGCATCAATATGGTCTTTGACTTGGCGCGCTCCGTTAAGCGTCCATTTTGTGAAAGCATGCTCGTGTACGCCAGGAATGCCAAACGTCTCAGCTGTTGCTCCTAGCGCTAGCACTAAGTAGTCATATTCAAGCTCGCCCTCTTTTAACATGACTTTCTTTTCGTCGGTTTTTACTTCCAACACTTCATCTTGCACAAAATTGACCCGACTTGTGTTTAAAACATCGGCGATCTTGACCCGTGTCCGGTCAGGCTCAAGCGTTCCCGCAGCCGGTTCGTGGAGCCAAGTTGTTTGGTAGTGGTAATCATGTTTGTTTACAAGGGTAATGGATGCATCATTTGGCCCTAACTTCTTTGACAGCGTAACCGCTGTATTCATGCCGCCATATCCTGCCCCAGCGATTACAATTCTTGCCTTGTTCACTCTCATCACTTCCGCTTTCGTTAAATATTTTGGTGTTTGTGATTCATTTCACTTTCTCTTTCAGATAATGCCCATTTTCAATAATTCGCCACAATCTCTAACACTTTAATCATATTCGTTTTTTGTTCAAATTTCAACTCCCCTATAAAAAAAAGTAACCACTATTTCTATCATGTTTCTTTCCATCGACAAAAACGGATAGGTGCAAGGAAAAACAGACCTGTCCTTTGTATTTGCCTGAAAGTGCATGTATAATGAGAAAGGATTTCATTTTCACTTGGGGGTGGAGGTTTTGCAAGAACAGAAAGACATGTTTGATCTAACTATTATCGGTGGCGGTCCTGCTGGATTATTCGCTGCCTTTTATGCAGGAATGCGCAAAATGAAAGTAAAAGTGATCGAAAGCATGCCTCAACTTGGCGGACAGCTTTCGGCCCTTTATCCTGATAAATACATTTACGATGTTGCTGGATTTCCAAAAGTAAAAGCGCAGGACTTGGTTGATCAACTGACTGCCCAAGCGCAACAGTTTCAGCCAGAAATCGTTTTAGAAGAAGCGGTGCAAACGCTTGAAAAGCAAGAAGATGAAACGTTTGTGTTGACTACTGATGCCAATATCCATTATACAAAAGCGGTATTGATTACAGCCGGAGCTGGCGCATTCGCCCCGCGTAAACTCCAAGTCGAAAAAGCTGACTTCTACGAAGACAAAAACATCCATTATTTTATTCGCGACTTAAGTGCTTTTACAGGCAAACGTGTTGTCGTTATTGGCGGCGGCGATTCAGCTGTTGACTGGGCGCTCATGCTTGAGCCAATTGCCAAAGAAGTGACGCTCGTCCATCGCCGTGACGCCTTCCGCGCCCACGAGCACAGCGTCGATTTGCTTAAAAAATCGTCTGTACGAATTTTGACGCCCTATGAAACGGCAGAACTTCATGGCGACGAAAACGGCGTCACTGCGGTAACCTTTTCAGAAGTGAAAGGAGATCAGACAGAAACGATTGCTGTTGATGATGTGATCGTAAACTTTGGCTTCGTGTCCACGCTAGGACCAATTAAAGAGTGGGGGCTTGAAATCCGCAAAAATGCGATTCCAGTTAACACCAAAATGGAGACAAACATTCCTGGCGTTTATGCCGCTGGCGACGTCAGCACGTATGACGGCAAAATTAAATTAATTGCTACCGGTTTTGGCGAAGCGCCTACCGCTGTCAACAATGCGAAAGTATACATTGACCCGACGGCTCGCGCATTCCCGGGACATTCAACAAGCCTGTTTTAAAACATACAAGAAGCCAGTTTCAGCGGAAACGCCCAGACTGGCTTCTTTTCATTTTTACGTTTTCTGTTAGGCCCTCGCCAAAGCCATCTACTCTTTAGCGACGATTTCAACAAGCGGATGATCTTTTTCTAATTTAGAAATTTCACAGAACGCGTCCACATACCCTTTTTCATCGACAAGGGCTCGCAGCTCCTCGCTTTCTGGATCCCCTTCCGCATAAAAGTGAAGGGCATCAAAAATCGTTTCTGCCAAAGACTCAGGATGAAGCCCTTTTTCAGCTAAATACTTCGCAGGTTTAACGAGGCGATCTGCTGGTCCCAGCTTACGGATAGGGCCGCGGCCAACTCGTTCAACCAAGTCTTCAAGATGAGGGTTTTGAAAACGGAGAAGAATTTTGTCGATATAATCTTCATGGGCTTCGGCATCAAACTGGTATTCCTCTACAAGCATCGCTTTCGTTTCATTAAGAGCACCGCGGACACGGTGTTTAATATAATCATCCGCCAAAGCCTCTTTAATCGTTTTCTTTCCTTTGCGATAGCCAACATAAGCAGCAACCGCGTGCCCAGTGTTAACTGTGAATAACTTGCGCTCAATGTATGGAGCTAGATCCTCAACAAGCACTGCTTTGCCGAGCTGAACAGCATCTCCTTTCAGAGCAGGCTTTTCGACGACCCACTCAAAAAAAGGTTCTACTGTGACATGAAGAATATCATCTGATTGGACATTCGGCACAATCCGATCGACAGCAGCATCAGCGAAGCCAGCATCCTTCAACAAGGCTGTCGTTTCTTCTTCAGAAAGATGGGACAAAACGTCTTTTTTCAATTGAGAAGTCGCCCGGATTGCATTTTCACAGGCAATCATGTTGACTGGCTTACTTGCAGTCCGTTGTTTTAATCCTTGTGCAATCGTCTTAGCAATATAGGGCAAAACAGTCGGTCCTACAGCAGTTGTAACGATATCCGCTTCGGCAATTGCGTCAATCGCTTCTTTTTCATTTGTTTTGCTGTTAATTCCACGCACATTTGTAACCGTCTCAGTCTCTTTTCTTTCGCCCGCAACCGTTACTTTGTACTCATTCCGCTCGTTCAGGGCATCAATGATTTTCTCATTGACATCAACAAACGTTACTTCATAACCTGCATCGACCAGTAATGCGCCAATAAAACCACGGCCAATGTTGCCTGCGCCAAAATGAACAGCCTTCATCATTCTGTTACTCCTGAAAAAAAGTCAAGTACGTCTTCAGCTGTTTTCACTTGGAGAAGCGCTCTGACATTGTCCTCTTCCGAGCACGCAATCGCTATTTTGGAAAGGATCTCTAAATGCTCATCTCCTTTGCCAGCAATGCCGATGACAAGCTGCACAGGGTTGCCATTCCAGTCAATTTCATGGTCTAGCAATAAAATCGATAAGCCAGACTGTGTAACATCCTCTCGGGCATCCTCTGTCCCATGGGGAATAGCAAGCAAGTTCCCCATATAAGTAGACGTCAATTCTTCACGGGCAAACATTTTGTCAATGTACTGCTCATTCACATAGCCTTGGTCAGCCAGCACTTGTCCGGCAAGTTTGATCGCTTCTTCTTTCGAGCCCACGCTCGCACCAATTTTAATGTTCTCTGCTTTTAAAATGCTCATGATTGGTCCACTCCTTCATTTATATACGATATCATAAACTCGCGGCACTTTTGTTCAAGAAACTGTGTAATTTCGCGTTCTCTCCCTTGATAGAAAAGTGCCGTTTCGTCATCTGATCCAATCAGCAAAATGCTAACAAAACTCATAAACGCAAGCTCCTGTTCTGCTAAAGCTTCAGGGGCAAGCATAAGAATCGCTCGTTTAATGCGTTCATTGCCATCAGCCATTGAAGCAACTTGCGCTTCTGTTTTTAGATCCAAAAAGACAAACACAGGCCGCTTAATTTCGTTTAAACGAGTATGGAACAAGGCCAACCCTGTACCAGGAATGCCAATCCCACCTAGCCGCTCCCTCGCAAGCAGCGCATCATACACTTGTTTGGCCTCGGATAACGCCCCTTCTTCTTCAAGAATGTCGCAATAAACACGAATCCCTGCAAGAAGTTCATCCACAGCAACAAGACGAACAGACTGTAAAAAAGAGTCGATAAAGGATGCCATCCGTTTAATGTCTGCAAATGAGCGCTTTTCTTCCACGTTTGTGCGAATAGTCGGCGCCGCCGTGATCGTTTGCTCATTTAAAAGCTCATCGATATTTGCTTTAATTAAACTTGCCTCGTCAGCAGTTAACATCGGGCTGACACGGAGCGCTTGCCTGTTATTCGTCTCCACCTTGACGGTTGAAATGAACAAATCAAAGTTGGCAGGATCATATTTGTCCAAATCAAACAAAGAGGCGTTTGTAATAGAGGAAATTTCGGGAAATTCTTGTCTAATACGGCTCGCCAACATTTTGGCCGAACCAATTCCGCTTGAACATACAACCAATGCTGATAAAGACACGGATCGTTTGCGCCGCTCAAGGGCAGCCCCGAAATGCAACGTTAAAAAACCAATTTCTTCTTCAGGCAGCTTAAGGGGTGCGAACGCCTCACTTGCTTGTTTAGCTGTTACGGCAAACAGAGCAGCATAATCGGCTTTGACTTTTTCAAGCAGCGGGTTATGGATCTTCATTCCTTGCCTCACCCGGTAGAGAGCAGGTTTCAGATGAGCGAGCAACCCTTGGAATAAGGACGGTTCAGCTAAAGAGACAGACAAATCCTGTTCCATTCCGGCAATAAACTGCTTTAATCTGCCTGCCAATTCTGCATTGGACTGCTCAAACGGCTCGCCTTGTATATGCCCAATTCTCGCGCCACGCAAATGCATGACTAAATAGCCAATTTCTGCTTCAGGAATCGTTATTTGGAACGTTTGCGCAAGCGCTTCGGCTAACTCCTGTGCAACCGGCAGGCTATCTTCCTTATGCAATGCTTCAAGCTGGCCCGCGTCCATTCTAATTTGTTCGCCTTGCTTAATTCGTTCAATCGCTAAAGTGGCATGGACGACAAGAGCAATAAAAGATTGGTCAGCCATGTCATCAAAATGTTTTTCTTTCACACGTTGTATCGTCGACTGGACAAGGCGGATTGTTTCTAAGTCAACAAAATGCAAAAGACGGCTAGCGACTTCATTTTGCATTTGGCCTGAATAGACGGCTTCATAAAATGCTTCCTCCGTGAGGTTTTCCGATAAAATGGCCGACATCGCTTGGCGAATATTCGTTTCCGTGCCTTTTACAGCAATGCCGTAGCCCCGTTTACGGATCAATTTAATGCCAAACTGTTCCAGCCATTCGGCCGCCTTTGTCAAGTCACTGCCAACAGTGGCAGGCGTGACGTTCAACTCTTTAGCAAGAGCGAACAGCTTAACTGGTTCATTGGCATCTAGAAGCAGGGCCAATAGTAACCCTACACGTTCATCGCTCGTGAAATCACCGGCATTGATCGTTTGTAGCTTCTCCTTTAACGCTAGCTTATACGTAGACGCCCCTTCTAATACAAGAAAATGGCCTCTGTGTAATGAGAGCTGATGATTCGCGGCCACTTTCGCTAAACTTGGCAAATCTCGTTGTATCGTGCGTACACTAACAGAGGCCACATCAGCTAGCTCTTGCAATGTCAATCCTTGCTCGTTAGCAAGCAAAGCCTGCAGCAAGACGCGCTCTCTTGCCGTCATATGCACACTCATCCCCCCCTTCCCTATTAAATAAATAGACAACATCCCCTTAAAGGGGATGTCGTTTTATTTTAGACGCTCCACAAGCTCGTCATAGCGGGGACTGCTTAAGAAGTTCTCTACGGATAGATGTTCAGCATCAGGCTGTTTTTGTTTCGCTCGTTCTGTCAAGTCTTTATGGGTGATGACAAGATCCGCGTCTGCTGGAATGTTGCTAACGGCTGTATTCGATACATGGATACCCGTAATGCCCGCTTTTTTAAACTTGTCTTTTAAAAGTGAAGCGCCCATTGCGCTAGAACCCATACCTGCATCGCAAGCAAACACAATTTTTTCAATTGGCTTGTCTGTAGGCTGTTGTTCCTCTTGTGCGTGTGCTTCTTGCAGCTTCTCAATGATTTCTTGGTAGCGAGGGCTGTTCATAAAGTTGTCAACCGATACATGGAGCGCATTCGGTTGTTTTTGTTTGGCCCGCTCCGTTAAATCTTTGTGTGTAATGATTAGATCTGCGCTATCCGGTATGTTGCTGATGGCTGTATTGGCCACCGAGATGCCTTCAAGCCCTGCTTTTTTAACGCGGTCTTTCATAATCGAAGCGCCCATCGCACTTGATCCCATTCCTGCGTCACAAGCAAAAATAATCGATGATACCTTTCCATAGTCGACCTCAGCTGTCTTTTCCGGCTCAGCCGCAGCGGTCGTTTTCCCCTTCATTTCTTTGATTTTCCCTTGTGCTTCCTCTAAATTCTCTTCCTCGCCTTTGCGGTCAAACTTGAGGATCATGGATGCGACAACAAACGAAATCGCCGTTGCGACAAGAACGCTTAAAATGACGCCCACATAACTATCCGACGCTGTAAGCAATAAAATGGAGATAATGCTTCCAGGAGACGGAACGCTCACCAATCCAGCATTAAACAGCGACAAAGTGAAAATACCGCCTGCTCCGCCAAGAATAGCTGCTACGATCAACAATGGCTTCATCAGCACGTACGGAAAATAAATTTCGTGGATGCCGCCAAAGAAATGGATAATTCCTGCTCCATAAGACGAGGCACGGGACGCACCTTTCCCAAAAATCATATAAGCAAGAAGGATACCCATCCCTGGGCCAGGGTTAGCTTCAAGCAAGTAAAGGATCGACTTGCCGTACTCAGCGACTTGCCCAGCAGCAATTGGGCCGATGACGCCGTGGTTAATTGCATTATTTAAAAACAAAATTTTAGCTGGTTCGATAAAAATCGAAACGAGCGGCAAGACGCCCCAGCTAATCATAGCGTCAACGCCTGTTTCTAATACTTGTGTAAAGGCAGCGACCAGCGGTCCGATCGCTAAAGAGCCAAATAAAGCTAAAGCGGCACCAAGAATCCCGGCAGAAAAGTTATTGACAAGCATTTCAAAACCTTGCTTGATTTTCCCTTCCATTACTTGGTCAAACTTTTTAATGACATATCCACCAAGAGGCCCCATAATCATTGCCCCGATAAACATTGGCATATCCGCTGCAACGATGACACCCATCGCTGCGGTGGCGCCAACAACACCGCCCCTAAAATCATGGACGAGACGTCCGCCGGCAAAAGCGATTAACAGCGGCAACAAATAGGTGATCATCGGGCTAACAAAACTTTCGAACAACTCAATGCCAGACGGCACGGCAATTGCTGTGAGTAAGCCCCACGCGATGAAAGCCCCAATATTTGGCATGATCATGCTGCTTAAATTGCTGCCAAATTTTTGTACTCGAGAACGGATGCTCCCTTTTTCAGCCATTCTATTTCCTCCTTTAGAATGATAATCATAAAAATGGATGAGTGCTATCTCTCGAGCTTCATCTTAATCGCCTTTAGCATCTCCTTCAATAAAAGAAAAATGCAATTTCGTCGTTTTTGTCGCGACAAGATTATATTTGTTGGCCTTATTTATAATGGAAGAAACAAGTTTCTTGATTGTTCGTCCGTTTATCCCCATACTAACAAAGGACGTATACTTTCAGGAGGAATGATAGATGAAAAAGCAACTGTTTCCTTACATTGGGCTTGCTGCTGCTGCCTTGCTCAGCGCTTGCCAAGGAGGAGAGCCGGCTGAAGAAAACGCGAGCGACGAGAACCAAGCATGGGATGCAATCGAAGAAAAGGGAACGATCGTCGTTGCCACTGCAGGGACTTTATTCCCGACGTCCTACCATGATGACGATAATGGACTGACAGGGTTTGAAGTCGAACTTGTTAAAGAAGTAGCTGATCTCCTCGGCGTCGATGTGACATTTGAAGAAATAGGCGTCGAAACGATGACACAAGCGCTAAACAGCGGACGGGTGCACCTTGCTGCCAACAGTTTAGCCATTACCGAGGAACGGCAAAAGAACTTTGACTTCTCGTTGCCATATAAGTTTTCTTACGGAAGTGCGATTGTACGTGCCGATGATTTATCTGGCATTGAAACATTAGAAGACCTAGATGGCAAAATTGCCCTAGGAGCGCCAACAACGACGTATATGCAAAAAGCGGAATCGTATGGTGCAGAGCCTTTGTTCTTTGACAATGTCACCAATGACGTTTACTTACGTGCAGTTGAAACAGGGCAAGGGGATGTGATTTTAAATGACTTTTACTTGCAGTCTATTACAGTTGAGGCGATGCCAGACATAGACGTCGTTGTCCACCCAACGCTCTTTTACGACCCGAGTGAACAAGCATTTATGATGGCAAAAGGAGAGACCCGTCTGAAAGAGGCAGTCGACGAAGCGCTTGAACAGCTCCTTGCTGATGGCACTGCCAGTGAGTTGTCCAAACAGTTTTTTAACGGCCAGGATGTCACAACATTGCCTGATGATATTGAATTTCAATAGGATGTTGGCAGATGCGTTCATTTGATCTAAACCTTGCCATTGAATCCTTTCCGTTTATTTTAAAAGGCTTGCAATATACGCTTTTTGTGGCTGTAATTAGCATGGCCATTGCACTCGTGTTCGGGTTTATACTAGCGCTTGGACGTATGTCAAAACAAGCATATGTTCGCATACCGTGTATGCTGTTTATTTCTTTCAACCGTGGTGTGCCGATTTTGCTCTTATTGTTTTTACTATATGCCGCTTTGCCGGAATTTGGGTTTCAGCTAAGCGCAGTAGCTGCAGCTATTGTAGGCTTCAGCCTGAATACGTCGGCGTACGTCGCTGAAGTGAACCGCTCCGCCTTGGCTGCCGTTGACCGTGGACAACATGAAGCAGCCGCTTCCCTAGGGTTGTCAAAAGCAAAAGCCATGCAGCATATTATTTTGCCACAGGCGGTCCGTATTGCATTGCCGCCGCTTAGCAATATTTTTTTAAGCCTGGTTAAAATGACGTCAATCGCGTCCACGATTGCTTTGCCTGAGCTCATGTACCAAGCTCGGATCGTCGGCGGCAGGGAATTTAATTATTTTACCGTTCTAGTCGTTGCTGCCTTGATTTATTGGGGTATTTGTTCACTGTTGTCTCTGTTGCAACGCTACTTAGAAAAACGGTTTAATCGTTATATTGAAACTTAAAAAGCGGGCGGCAGAGAGATTCTGCCGCCCGTTTAGACTGTACATATCGTTCTATTCAATCTTCCCAAACGTATTTCAGTTTAAAGGAAGCCCCAGACAAACGCTCGTCTTTGCTGACAACGTTTTTTTAACAATCTTCCGGCGTTCCTGCATTGGCAGCTGTACGGAAAGATGCGCCGCAGCCGCAGTTGGCAATCGCATTTGGATTATCGAGTGTAAAGCCGCCGCCCATCATGTTTTGTTTATAGTCGATCACCAATCCTTTTACGATTGGCTCGCTTTCTTTGTCGATCAAGACGTCGATGCCATTGACATGGATTTTCGTATCTTCTTCGTCTTGCTCATTGTCGAAACCCATTGCGTAGGAAAGGCCCGAACAGCCGCCCCCTTTTACGCCAATCCGAAGCATGAGGGACGCATCGCCTTCCTCTTTTTTCATTGCTTCGATTTGGCTTGCAGCCGAATCCGTAAGAGTAATCATTCCACATGCCTCCCTTCTTTATTCTTACAGTATAGAGGGTTTTGTAAGAAGACTCAAGTTTTCGGAAACGAACGCTTCGATTCCATTTCTAACAAGTAATTATGAATTAAGTCAATTTCTTTGCTATATGTTAACACAATAGGATGTGACATGCCGTACTGCTTTGCTGCGATGAGCATTTTAGCCCTTAGGCTCTCTAGCCTTTCTAGACAAGCCTCATATGTTAAACGCAATACGACCACCCCACTATTATCACTATTCACCTTTTTGCATATTGCCTACATTTTACAGATTATCCCCTTGCCACGCAACGATAATCTTCCATTTGTTATTAGTTTGTAATGTTTTCTTTTGCGCTGGAGTTTGGTTCACGCTCCTTTCATTCTAAAAATGGTAGTAGTATAATAGGTTCGTACGGATTTGAAGGGAACACGATGTGAATGTGAATTGTTCCAAAAGGAGGAAATGAAGATGAGTGTACTACTTGCAGACACGAAGCTTCAAGAAGTGAAAGAGAAAGTGTTGCATGGCGAGCGCCTTTCGATAGAAGATGGCCTTGTTTTATATGAAACGCCTGATTTGCTCGGAGTTGCACAATTGGCTAATATCGTCAACGAGCGAAAAAACGGGCAAAACGTTTATTTCATCGAGAATCTTTATATCAACCCAACGAATGTGTGTGAAGCCAACTGCGGATTTTGTGGCTTTAAGCGCAAACCAGGCGAAGAAGGCGCTTATACAATGGATGAAGAAGCGCTATTAAAATATGTAGAAGATCGTTGGAACGACAACATCCGCGAATTTCATATCGTTGGCGGTCACAACAATGAAGTCGGTTTTGAGTATTATGTGAATACCGTAAAAACGTTGAAAAAGCACTACCCGCAAGTGACGATTAAAGCGTATACAGGGGCAGAGATTGAATTTTTCTCACGCCTTGCTGGCATTTCTATGAAAGAAGTAATCCAAACGCTCATGGATGCGGGGCTGGCCACTTTAACTGGAGGCGGTGCAGAAATTTTGACCGAGCGCTATCGTGCTATTATGAGCCCGGATAAAGCATCAACAGACCAATGGCTCGAAGCACACGAAACCGCTCACAACCTTGGCTTGCGCACTCATTCAACGATGCTTTACGGCTCAGTTGAAACGAAAGAAGAGCGCTTGATTCATATGCAACGCGTCCGCGACTTGCAAGACCGTACAAATGGTTTTATGGTTTTCATCCCTCTAGCGATGCAGCCGCGCAATGTAAAGGCAGGCTTAAACCGCCGTACGTCTGCATACGATGATATGCGTACGATTGCGGTCAGCCGCCTTATGCTCGACAATTTCCAGCATATAAAAGCGTACTGGATTAACATTGGCGTTCAATTGACGCAAATGGCGTTGACTTTTGGCTCCAGCGACATCCATGGCACATTAATAGAAGAACGAATTTCCCATTCTGTTGGCGCATTAACGTCTGCAGGCATCACGAGAAAAGAACTGATTCATATGATCAAAACAGCTGGCAAAACACCAATTGAACGCGACACTTTCTACAATGAAATAAAACGCTATTAACAGATTAAAAGCCTGTCCGCAAACGTGCGGAACAGGCTTTTTAAAGCATCCGTTAAAGAAAGACATTCCCTGTGCAAATATACTCTGCTGGCCCACGCATGAGCACATCGCCATTCTCTTGCCATACAATTGTCAGATCGCCGCCAAGCAAGTGGACCGTTACCGGTACCCCCTGTTTCGCATACCCATTTAACACACTGGCGACGACTGCGGCGCACGCCCCTGTGCCGCACGCTTGCGTAACGCCTGAACCTCGTTCCCATACACGAAAATGAAGTTCTGTTTCACTGACTACTTCTACCCACTCGGCGTTAACCCAATCTGGGAATGCAGAATGTTTTTCGATCACAGGGCCAAGCGACTCAACAGGCGCTTCTTCGATTTGCTCTACAAACATGACTGCATGAGGATTTCCCATCGAAACAGCCGTCACTTGAACTGTTTCGCCATTTGCCTCTAGCTTTTCGCCGACAACAGGCTTATCCCCTTCACCGATCATTGGAATGGCCTGCCTTGTTAAACGTGGCTGTCCCATATTGATGGCGACTGCTCCAACACGCCCTTCCTCGTCTACCTCCACAGTAGCAAAAACAGGCCCGCCCAGCGTCTCAATCGAAAAGGCCTTTTCGTGAACCAACCCATGTTCGTAGCTATATTTTGCGACGCAACGCAACCCATTCCCGCAATTTTTCGCTTCCGATCCATCATTATTAAAAATACGCATTTTTATCGCGCATGAAGTGGAAGGGCCAATCAATATCATCCCATCACTGCCAATCCCTCGGTTCGGATCAGCTAGCCAAACTGCTGTTTCAGCTAAGCGCTCTTCGGGTAAATGTTCCTTAAATAGATTGATGTAAATATAGCTGTTGCCGAGGCCGTGCATTTTTGTGAACTCCATTTTCATCCTCACTTTCTTAACGGTTCGTCTGCCCAAAAATAATCGTCATCCGCTTCAACAATGGTCATCACTTTATGGCAACATGGCATGACAAGGCGAACTTTAAATGACTCTTTTGCCTGTGCGACATCCTTTTCTTTCAGGGGAGTCAGCACGTGTTCCGTTTGGCAATAAGGGCATGTTTCAATATAAAAGTCTTTGCCTTGCTGCTCATAAGGCCATGTATGGCTAAATGGTAAAAAGGCCATTTTATCGCTCCTTTATCATCGAAAGGAGCTGCAACAAAGTAGGTGCAGCTTCCTTATCTAGCAGCACTTAAAACATAGGATTTTCTTCTAAATATTTATAAATATTGGAAACCAACTCTTCTGGGGTATCTCCAGCTATATACTCGCCGTTAACGAGAGCGAAATGGTCGAGCGCACATGTGCCGCAATGGTTGAGGCAACCGTATTCAATAATATCCAAATTCGGGTCTTTTTCTAGCTCTTCCATCGCATCATGTGATCCGCTTGCCAAGTTGCTCAAACAAAATTCGATAATCGGTCTCATGTGCGTCACCTCAACCGTTATGCTACTCTGTCTGTCCACTAAAGTCAATCATCCCTTTTTAAGACCCCCAGAACAGTGAAGCACTCATTCATTTTGTAACAAAACGTTCAAAAACGGTTGTCGGATCTCTCATCAATCGGTATAATCAAAACTGACCGAGGTCACTTTTTTCATATCCTTACAAATTGGGGGTGAACCCGCCACTGTTATTGGTGGACCATTATGGCCGTCCTCCAGAAAAAGAAAAAGACCCGTTTGGCCATTTTAAATGCGGCCGTGGCCCTTTTTCATCAAAAAGGGTTTCACTCTACAACGGTACAAGAAATTACCAATCATGCCCGTGTAGCAAAGGGGACATTTTTTAACCATTTTCCTACAAAAGAATCGATTTTGCATGCGCTTGCAGAAGAGCGGCTGCTCTTGCTGGCAAACAGTCAATCCATCGGTGCTGGCAGCCAGCCACTGCTAACAAATATTCGGGCAAGCCTGCTCTACTTATTGGAAGACTACGATATTCACCCTACATTAACGGTGCTCATTTGGAAACATGCTGCTGAGCACGAAGATAGCCTGCTCACCCATTGGAAGCAGCTGCTAGAAGAAACGAAAGAAGAGTGGGTTGCTGGCACCATTGACCACAGCTTACTCGCCCACATTATTAACAGCCATGTTGCTTATGGGTTGCATGCATTCCGCCATGAACCAACTTGCATCGGTCTTGTTGAAAAAATAATGACACTTGTAGAGACAAGTTTTGGCACCATTTCAAAAAGAAGGAGACCTTTTTCCATGAAGAAACTCGTCGTATTAGGAGCAGGATATGGTGGCATGCGCTTGTTACAGCGGTTATTGCCTAACGACTTGCCAAAGGACTGGGAAATCATCCTTGTCGATCAGCTCCCTTATCATTGTTTAAAAACCGAATACTACGCTCTTGCTGCCGGAACAGCGTCGGACCATCATTTGCGCGTCTCTTTTCCCGAAGATGAGCGCTTGCGCATCAAATACGCGACCGTTACGGCCATCCATTTGCACGATTCAACGATTGACCTTGACAATGGCGAGTCGATTCCGTTTGACAAACTCGTCATTGGTCTCGGTTGCACAGACAATTTCCACGGCGTGCCTGGAGCTGACCAGTATACGTACAGCATTCAAACAATGGGCGCCACAAGAAGAACATATGAAGCGCTCAACAACGTTCGTCCAGAGGGAGTCGTCTCCATTGTTGGCGGTGGTTTAAGCGGTGTTGAGCTTGCTAGTGAACTGCGGGAAAGTCGGCCCGATTTGACGATTCGCCTATTTGACCGGGGCGATTACATTTTGTCAATGTTTCCGAAAAAATTAAGCACGTATGTGCAAAACTGGTTTGTCGAACACGGAGTCGATGTCAGCAACAACTCCAACATTACGAAAGTCGAACCTGGGGCGATTTACAACCATGACGAGCGCATCGCAACCGATGCAGTTATTTGGACGGCTGGCGTTCAGCCTGTTGATGTTGTCCGCGCTCTTGACGTTGAAAAAGACCGCTCTGGTCGGATTGTCTTGACTCCCCAACACTTTATACCAGATCATCCTGATGTTTTTGTTGTCGGCGACTGTGCAAGCCTGCCTCATGCGCCAAGCGCCCAGCTTGCCGAATCACAAGCAGAGCAAATTGTAACGATTTTAAAACATCAATGGAAAGGCGAGGCATTGCCTGAGACGTTGCCACGCATTAAATTAAAAGGTGTACTCGGTTCACTTGGCAAAAAACATGGCTTTGGCATGATGGGTGAAAGACCCCTTACAGGCAGAGTGCCGCGGATTCTAAAAAGCGGCGTGCTGTGGATGTACAAATACCATTCCGGTTGATGACTTGTTAAGCACACTGTTTGACAACAGTGTGCTTGTTTATTAGGCGAGAATCGCTTCCACTTTTTCAGCAATCATTTTTAAATTCGGGTTGCCTTCTGCAACCACTTCCCCATTTAAAACGACGAGCGGATAAAAATACTCTTCATTTAAAATCGCTGCAGCTAAGCGCTGTTTTTCGTCCGATGACTGCGGTTCGTCAATATCGACATAATGAAACTCAAGCGGCGCCTGTGGGAATTTCCGTATTAAAGCCGCTTCAAGCCATTCCTTTGTATCTAATGCACTAGGCAAATGCACGCAAGAAGCACATTTTTGTTTAGCGCCATAAATGGTAAACATGATTGATTTAGCCATTTGTTCTCCCCCATTCTTTCCTTACAGCTTACATGAGCACCGGCAAATCTGGCAACGTCTGTATGATAAAAATCGAGAAAGATGGTAGCAATGCATGGATTTTTTTTAACGCGCCTATTATAATGGAGAATAAGCAGAAAGGAGTGGTTCGAATGGAAACAAGCACTGAGTTGATGGAGCAAGTCCAAGAAGTACTTGACAAGCTTCGTCCGTTTTTGCTTCGTGACGGCGGCGACGTTGAGCTGATTGACGTAGAAGATGGCGTCGTAAAAGTTCGCCTTCTAGGTGCATGCGGTTCATGCCCAAGTTCAACGATTACGTTGAAAGCTGGAATTGAACGTGCTCTTCTTGAAGAAGTACCAGGCATTACGGAGATTGAACAAGTTTTTTAATCGCTAAAAATCAACAGCAGCATCGTTTCCATGCTGCTGTTTTGCACACAAAAGCCGACCCAAAAGGTCGGCTTCTTTTACGTGTCCATATCGTTTGTCAAACGCTCCTGCTAGCCTTAAGTAAAAAACTATGCTTGGGCAATCGACACGGCTGATCCTTGAACAGCTGGGCGCATAACTTCTGCACGGCAGGCAGGAAATTGCTTATGAAGGCGGCTTGCAAACGCCTCGCCTTTCCCTTCTTTTACTAAGCAAAGAATAATAGGCCCTGCACCGCTAAGCGCTGCACCGTAGGCGTCCTCATCTGCCTGGGCATAAGCGCAAACGTCTGGCAAGTGAGGAATCAACTGCTGCCGGTAAGGCTGGTGGAAGCGGTCTGCTAACATCATTTTGCCTACAAGTTCCCAATCTTGCTTGACAAGTGCCGCTGCCAGTACATTGGCGACTGAACTTGCCTGAACAGCTTCCTTGTACGATAGCATATCTGGCAAAACCGCACGCGCTTTTTTCGTAGCCAATATCTTCGATGGGATAAGAGCAACAAGGTCGATGTTTGGCGCTTCAACATGAAGGATCTCCGTCGACTCTTCGCTATGTGTGCCAATCACTAAGCCTCCATAAATTGAAGCAGCAACATTATCTGGATGTCCCTCCCATAAGGAAGCAAGACGGGCCTTTTCCGCTTTTGAAGCAAACTGGCCACAAACTGAAGCAGCCAATTCAATGCCAGCGACAATTGCCGCGGCACTGCTGCCGAATCCTTTTGAAAGAGGAATATCGTTCTTCATGACGACTTGACACGGGGGCAAAACCTTGCCCCACTCTTTGCTCGCAAACGTAGCGGCTTTTGTCACTAAATTATCGGTACCTATATTCTCCAGGCCAGGCGAAGAACAAATAAACGACCACTTGCTTGCTTGTTCAACTTCCAAGTGCAAATAACGGTTTAAAGCAAGGCCAATGGAATCAAATCCTGGCCCTAAATTGGCTGTGCTGGCTGGAACAGTAATCGAAAAAGCCATTTACTTGACCGCCGGCTTTGTGGCCATTAAGTAATCGGCCAACGCTGTTTTTGAATCTTCAACCGTTGTCGTTTGCACATTGGAAAGATCTATAGCTGTTGTCGGGTCCTTCAAGCCATTGCCAGTTAGAACGGCGACAATTTTGGAGCCCTTTGCTACTTTCCCTGCTTGAATGTGTTTTTTTAAGCCAGCCAATGATGCACATGAACCTGGTTCAGCAAATATGCCTTCTTTTTTCGCTATTTCCCGGTACGCCTCGACAATTTCTTCGTCCGTCACTAAGTCGATTTCGCCTTTTGATTCATTCGCAGCTTGTACAGCCAATTTCCAACTCGCCGGATTGCCGATGCGGATGGCAGTGGCAATCGTCTCTGGGTGCTCAATGACATGTTGCTTCACAATCGCTGCCGCCCCTTCCGCTTCAAATCCATGCATACGCGGCCGGCCCGTTTGGTGCAACTCATCGTATTCTTTAAAGCCCATCCAATAAGCAGAGATGTTTCCGGCATTTCCGACAGGGATCGCCAATACATCTGGAGCAGCCCCTAGCGCATCACAAATTTCAAAAGCTGCTGTCTTTTGGCCGTGGAGCCTATATGGGTTGACCGAGTTGACAAGGGCAATTGGCTCCGTTTCACATAATTCTCTTACGAGCGCAAGAGCGCGGTCAAAGTTTCCTTCAATTTCAATGATTTCTGCTCCGTACATCGCCGCTTGGGCTACTTTCCCAAGTGCCGTTTTGCCTTTTGGAATGACGACAATTGAACGAAGCCCCGCGCGGGCCCCGTAGGCGGAAGCTGCCGCAGACGTATTGCCTGTTGAGGCGCAAATAAGTGCCTGCGCCCCTTCTTCTTTTGCTTTTGCGACAGCAACAACCATTCCTCTGTCTTTAAACGAGCCAGTCGGGTTTGCCCCTTCATACTTCACATAAAGCTCTACGCCCCACTCTTCTGATAAATGTTCGAGTTTAATTAAAGGCGTATTGCCCTCGCCAAGCGTCAATGCCGGCGTGTTTTCCGTAATCGGCAAATACGAGCCGTATTCTTTTAAAAGTCCTGCCCAGGCAGCCATTATCCTTTTCCTCCCTCAACTCGGTACGAGCTTGCTATCGTTTTAACCACATCTAGCTGCTCAAGCTCTTCCATTAATTCCTTATATACAGCACGATTGGTTACATGTGTAATGATGACAATTTCCGCCATTTGTTCCTCTTCCAGTGGAAGCTGCAAAAGCTTTTCAAAGCTGACGTCGTATCTAGCAAATAACGACGTAATGCTTGAAAACGTACCAGTTCGGTCTTCTACATGCAGGCGAATAAAAAACTGTGATTGCTTTTCCTGCTCTTCTTTAAACACTGCTTCGTACAATGGCTTCATGGCCGCGTAGCCATTGACGCGATGGCGCATATTTTTCATGACCGACACGAGGTCGCTTACGACTGCAGTTGCAGTCGGTAATGAGCCAGCTCCAGGCCCGTAAAACATTGTTTCGCCAACGGCTTCCCCGTGGACAAAGACAGCATTGTATTCATTTTGTACGCTGGCTAGTGGGTGATCAGATGGCAAAAGTGTTGGTTCAACACATACTTCCAACCGCCCCTCATCTCTTTTGGCGACGCCGATCAACTTCATCGTAAGCCCGAGTTGCTCGCAAAAATGCAAGTCTTTGCCCGATACATTGGTGATTCCTTTCACGGCGACATCACTAAGCTGGACAGGCGCTGAAAAGCCGAGCGTCGCTAAAATCGCCATTTTCCTAGCTGCATCCAGCCCTTCTACGTCAGCAGTTGGATCCGCTTCAGCAAACCCCAGCTCTTGCGCTTCCTTGAGTACATCTTCATAGGAGCGGTTTTCCTGGCTCATCTTCGTTAATATATAGTTGGTCGTGCCATTGACAATTCCCATCATTTTTGTAATCCGGTCAGCCGACAACCCTTCCGTGATCGTCCGCAAAATCGGGATGCCTCCAGCTACGCTCGCTTCATAATAAACGTCCACCCCTTGCTCGGCCGCAAGCGCGAGCAGCGAAGCACCCCATTCAGCCATGAGGTCTTTGTTGGCCGTAACAATATGCTTTTTCTGGCGAATGGCTTTTTCAAGCAGTTGCTTCGTCTCGTTTACTCCGCCCATGACTTCGATGACAACATCCAAATCTGGGTCGTCAAGAATATCTTCTGGATTTGTTGTCAATTCCACACCGTTTACTTCAGATCCTCGCACTTTATCTATTTGTTTGACGAGTGCTTTTTTTATCGCGACTGGCCTTCCGGCTTGGTGCGCCAATTCATTTTGATGCCGTTCCACAATCGACACTACGCCAGTGCCAACCGTCCCTAAGCCTAAAAGGCCAACTTGAATCGCTCGTTCCCCCACACTAACACTCCCCACTGTCCTTATATAAAATACATGTGTTTTCTTATAATGGACATTATAAAAGGAATTGCCTGCGAATTCAAGCATTACTTTAGGCAACGCTCTATAAAGTCTGGCCTTTTAACCAATCAAGCAATGGCATTTGTGGGTAACGGCTTAGTTTTGCCTCTTCTGCCAATTCTCCGAGGAAATCGGCATTGCTTGTTTCCCGATCAAGCAACTGTTGGAATTGCTTTCCATACTCACGTTGTTCATGGGGAAGCTGTGCTTGGTAATAGTTTTCAATCACTTCAAAATAATGCAGTGGGAAAATCAAGCGGGCATACATCATTTGCCACGTATAGGGAGTAAGCACTTGCCACTCTTCATACCCCCCAAAAAATGAAGCGATCCGCTCCCAGTTCTGCCTAGTTTCCCCCATTGGCCTGTTCTCACGGATCCATTCGGCTAAATCGCGTGCTGGGTGGTCATATAAAAAGGCAGTAGGCGGTTTGACAATGTGGCCCCGTTCAGACATATAAAGCCAACTTGTCTCTCCAAACCGACGATGGCAAATCGTCGGTTCATCATGTAGTTCCTTTTTAACATCTAATTGAGTATCAACAGCAAATTGAATCGCATTTTCTGTCATTCCCATAAAGTAAGGATATGTGCAGAGAAATGCTTCATCGGTTGTCGTCTGGGGCCCTTGGTTCACGAGCGCTTGGTACCAATCTTCAAGCTGTTCCAACCTGGTCGCCCATAGCTCTTGCCATGGTGGAAAACTAGCCTTTTTCCAATGTTGGCGCCCTTGTTGACCGCGCTTATGCCATGTAAAAAGCTGCTCCCCTAAATCCCACTCCGATTGAATCCGGACGCCGCGAAATTCGTTAAATTCGGGGACTTTGAACACGTAGGCCTCAACGCCATCAATTAAGGCGGAAGACTGGTTGAAGCGATTTGGTACAAGTTCAAGGACAGATTCATCGCCTGCTTGGCGCATGAAGTCGCAAAACGCCATCATCTCCACTTCCTCGGCCATGCATTCATCCTTTGGCAAAATGATATAGGCTTGGTTATTTGCTCTGAAACCTTCATACGGCCCAACAGTAAAACGCTCGTCACAGTAAAGCTTATACTGGTCATACAAATTCCGTTCCAGCAATGTAGTTCCCTCCTTGCTCCAATCCCTTTAGTCTATGAGCCCATCGCATAAAATGTGTGCTTGCACGTAGACTATAAAAAGAAGGTTAAGGGAGGAACATAATGGGAAAAGACGCGGTGGCAGAGAAGGCAAAAGAATGGTTGCAAGATCGCGGAGTCAGTTTGCATGACATCGCCGTTCTCGTGTACTTCCTGCAAGAAAAATACCATCCTGGCTTATCACTAGCGCTATGCTTAGAAAATGTTGAACGTGTTCTTTCCAAACGGGAAGTCCAAAATGCAGTGTTAACGGGGATTCAACTAGATTTGCTAACTGAAAAGAAATGCTTGGAATCACCTTTGCAAGAGATTTTAGCACGTGATGAAGGGCTTTATGGCGTAGATGAAATTATCGCATTGTCAATCGTCAACGTTTACGGCTCTATCGGGCTCACGAATTATGGTTATATTGATAAACAAAAACCAGGAATATTAAAGAAATTAAACGATAAATCGACAGGCGCTTGCCATACATTTCTCGATGATATTGTCGGCGCGATTGCTGCGGCCGCCTCAAGCAGGCTCGCCCATAGAAAAGCGAACACGGAATAAGCCAGCCACATTGATCGTGGCTGGCTTAGCTGAGAGGCAATTACCGGAAAACGGACGAAGGACACAGCACCCTTTCCAATAACGA
This sequence comes from Shouchella rhizosphaerae, assembly GCF_900142675.1. GTDB lineage: Bacteria > Bacillota > Bacilli > Bacillales > Bacillaceae_D > Shouchella > Shouchella rhizosphaerae. The sequence goes on from NZ_FRBS01000003.1 coordinate 387,372, forward strand.
AGGGACCGGCAAAGCTCCCTTTATATTGGCCAGTCGTCTAAAGAAGGGATGCTATATGTCGGTTGAATTTTATACGCAGATAAATCGGTTGTGATTCCTGTTTGTACATGGATCGTGTCGATGCCAGCATGAATGCCAGCAAGCAAGTCTGTATCATAATTGTCGCCGACAAAAACAGTGTGACGCGGGTCAAGCTTTAACTGTTTGATGGCAGCTTCAACAATCGCAGCTCCTGGCTTGCCAATGACAATCGGTTCTGTTTTTGTTGCGTACGCCACCGCTGCTACAAGGGCGCCGTTTCCGACAACAAGCCCTGACTCGGTTGTAATCATCGCATCTGGATTTGTCGCAATCAAGTCCGCTCCATTTGCCACAAAGCGGGCTGCCTTGCTCAGTTTTTCATGGGTAATCGCCCGATCTAGCCCAATGACAACAGCATCAGGCTTGTCTTCTGTCTGCGCAAAGGCTGCCAATGCTTCAAACAGCCCTTCTTCGCCAATAATATAAAGCGCGGAATGAGGCATTTTTGCTTGTAAATAAGAGGCTGTCGCTACGCTAGAAGTCATAATTTGCCAAGGCTCGGCTAAGATGCCCATTCCATTTAATCTTTTGGCAACTTGTTTGGGGCTTCTCGTTGAATTGTTCGTAACAAAGCCATAAGGAATATGGCTGTTGGCCAATTTAGTGATAAAATGGATTGCGCTTACGATTGGCTCATTGCCATGATATACGGTCCCATCTAAATCAAATAAGTAGCTTTTATAGGTCTTCATTGTCCACCTCTATGCGTTAACGAGTGTCTTTATCTGGAAGAAAAGCGGTAATGACGCCAAGTTCATTTTTTAAATATTGGCGGACAGCAGGCGGGAAAGCTTCCAAACTTGGCTGGCTTTCCTGGAGCCAGCTCCATACGTCGTTCGCTTCTAAGCTTGCATACTGATAGACAAGCGCTTTACGGCGGCGAATCAACTGTTTTAACCCTGCTGCCGTTTCGTCTGTAATGACTTTTTCATCGAGCAAGATGTCGATAATATCTTCATATCCCCCTGGATCACGCATAATGAAGGCATCAATCATCTGGTTGCCGACGTCAATGACTGCTTCAATGAGCACAGAAGCAGTTCGTTCTAATGCAAGGCGGTCCTTGTCGCTCGTACCAAACGCCTCCTCCTTCATCATTTTTAACAAATGTTCCATATAATTAAGCGTTTGTTCGATGCGCTTCCTGTCAACAAAATACATGGATACCTACTCCTTTTCCCAGCTATTGTTTGCCACTTTTCGGGCAGACTGAGGATGGAGGTGATCAGATGGCAAAAAGGAAAGCCCGACAAGCGTATGACGAGTTCACGAATGTCGAAGCAATGCACCTTTATATTATTCCAGAAGAATTGCCTGAAGGGCCTTACGGGGCACCAGTCGGAAAAGAGGAACCGGTCGTGAATAAAACAACCGAATGGAAAGAAGGCCAGCGCACTTATAGTGCTTTTAATTATGTAAACAAAGACCTTCATGCAGGCTTACCCCGGAAGTATCCGAATCACCATCCACCACACGACAAATAAAACGGAGCAAAGCTCCGTTTTATTTTCAGAATGGAGCCAAACGCTCGCATCCTTCGTTGTTCGCCTCGGCTGCCAAGCATTTTCTATTTAGTCTGAGTGATTTTGCCGACTTTGTCGACAACCTCAAACGGAGTGGCGCTCCGTTTACATAGCTTGTTTCCTTACTTTTCGCAAGACAAAATAAGCGCAACCAAAATTGCAATACTCGTAAAGATAGTCGGGTAACGTGCTTATTTTTTTATCGAATGTTGATTTTTTGTTTTTGTCATCAAAAAAGCCGCGCAACCGCAGTTGGTTGTAGCCCCAATCGCCGACGATGTAATCATATTTGTTCAGCACATCGCTGTACCGCGCTTTGAACGCCTCTTCATTCCAACCATTGCGCTCGTTTTCGAGGACTTCATATTCAATGCCTGAAATCGTCACCATCGTACGCACCTCAAATCGGATTGGTCTGCTGTTATTTTACCATAGGAACAAAAGACATGCTTGCCTTTAGCCATATTTTGTTACAGTTAGCTTTTCTTAAAAGTGCGCATGCTATGAATGAAAGGAGCTGGTTCTTATGAAGAATCGCTTTGTGCCTGCTGTGGCAAGCCTCCTATTGCTGTGCGCTTGCACAGGCAACAATGCTGGTCTCGATACTAATGGACAACGCATGCAAACATTGGACAATGATACACTTATGGCGGAAACAGGCAGAGATTTTGGTTATGGGTTTTCCCGCTATACCGAAAACGAAGTAGGACGGGCAAACAATACCGTTGGCGCCTTAACAGTTGATAGAGGGATGCTTGCCGATGTGGTCACCCGGTTAGTCCTTAGCCTTGAGCAAATTGAAGAAGCCGCAACGCTTGTCACTGACAAATATGCGCTCGTTGTGTATGAAGATCGAGCACAGCAAATGACAGAAGAAGAAGTGGCCGAACAAGTTAAACTGGCGGCATCGGCTTCACTGCCGCGTTTTTACGAGGTATACGTGGCAAACGACCGTGCTCGCATAAGAGATATTGAGCGTTTTGCTTCACTGCCATCTGGTAATGGCTATCAACATGTTTTACAAGATACGATCGAAACATTTAAACAATACCCACAGGGCAATCAGTAGAGAACGATTATGCATCTTGCATAATCGTTCCACACTGTTGCTTGTCTCTGCTATTAAGCATCGGTTTATACGCGCTGTTGCTCCCCTTGTGCTTTTCTTGCTTCCATGTTCACTTGCGCTTGGTTCACTTGTTCGTCTGCATGGTATGACGAACGGACAAGCGGTCCCGCCTCGCAATGGCTAAAGCCTTTTTGCATAGCGATTTCCTTTAACTCGGCAAATTCGTCTGGATGGTAATACTTAATGACTTTTAAATGTTTCTTTGTAGGTTGTAAATATTGGCCAATTGTCAAAATGTCAACATTATTAGCCCGCAAATCATCCATTGTTTCTAAAATTTCTTCCTTTGTTTCCCCTAGGCCTACCATTAGGCTCGATTTAGTCGGAATATCAGGATGCATTTCTTTGGCTCTCCGCAAAAACTCGAGTGTGCGGTCATATTTTGCTCGTGCTCTAACTTTTGGCGTCAGCCTTCTTACGGTTTCGATATTATGATTCATTATATTCGGGCGCGCATCCATTAATGTTTGCAAGCTTGATTCATTGCCAAGCATGTCAGAAGGCAAAACTTCAATTGTGCAAAATGGGTTTGCCCGGCGTACGGCTCGTACCGTTTCGGCAAACACTGCGGCGCCGCCGTCTTTTAAATCATCACGGGCAACAGCAGTAATAACGACATGTTTTAACCCCATGGTCTCCACGGATTCCGCCACGCGCTCTGGCTCTTGCAAGTCAAGCTCCGTTGGCAAGCCTGTCTTGACTGCACAAAAACGGCAACCTCGTGTACAAATATCGCCAAGGATCATAAAAGTAGCCGTTTTTCGAACCGCCCAACATTCATGGATGTTCGGGCAGCGTGCTTCTTCACATACGGTATGTAGTTTTTTCTCACGCATCATTTTTTTCAAGCCTGTATAAGACTCGTTTGTATTTAGCTTGATTTTTAGCCAGTCCGGTTTGCGCATATGCTGCTCTTTTTCATCTTTTTCTGGCATTGTCACTCCCACCCTTCTGCAAATGAACCGATCTCTTCTATTATCGTACCATGAATTCTACCTCGAACCAACAAGGGAAACGGAATTATTCCAACATTAGTACACGCTGCAACTGGTAAAGATTCTCTGTCATCATTTCGGCCAATTGGCCGAAAACTATACAAAACCCCATAGAAAGGAGCTAGCACAATTGTCTTATTTGCGACGCCGTGTATGGCTATGTTTGCTTGTTGTTCTTCTTAGTTTTTCTAGTTTTTGGCCAGACACAGCTGCAAGTGCGCAAAAGCAGACAGATCCAAACTTATATTCAGAAAGGCTTGCTTTGTATAAAAAAATGGAAGTTCTTACGAGCGTCCCTTGGCCCTATTTAGCAGCTGTCGACTCCTACGAACGGGGTTTACGGAAAGCGTTAAGGGACCGAGAACAAGCAAAAGGCCTTGTGTCTATTTACTATCCAAAAGAAGAATGGGTTGGCGCACTAAATCCAAACATAAACGACAATGATCCAACGACAATCAGCTTATTTGAAGGAATCGGCCTTGATGGAAATGGCGATGGGAAAGCGAACATTGAGGATGATGAAGACGTCCTTTATACATTTGCTCGCTATTTAGAGTCTCACGGTTACTCAGATGAGGATTTCCGTATTGCCCTCTGGCATTTTTACCAACGTGAACAAAGCGTTAACATTGTCAGTGGCCATGCCAAAGTATACGAAACGTTTCAAACGCTCGACTTACATCAACATGCTTTTGTCATGCCCCTTCACCATCATTATAGCTACCGTAGCACGTGGGGAGCCAAGCGAGGCTGGGGCGGTAGGCGCATTCATGAAGGGACCGACATTTTCGCCAATTACAATGTCCCGATCCAATCTTCTTCATACGGCATCGTTGAAACGATTGGTTGGAATCCTTACGGCGGCTGGCGTGTAGGCATACGCGACCTTGACAACATTTATCACTATTACGCCCACTTAAATGGCTATGAAAAAGGATTAGAGAAAGGGTCGATTGTAAAGGCAGGACAAGTCATCGGTTACTGTGGCAGCTCAGGCTACGGCAAACCAGGAACACAAGGTAAATTCCCGCCTCATCTTCATTACGGAATGTACAGGGATAACGGTATCAGCGAATGGTCATTTGACCCATTTCCTTCGTTAAAACAATGGGAGCGCGCGGACAAAAACGCGAAAAAAAACAATTCGTAAACAAATAAGCCTGCCAGTCGCTCGCATTAGTCGAGATCCTGGCAGGCTGTTAGGGTTATGATGATTGGGCTGCTTTCTTGCCTGAAGCTTGTTTATTAAACGCTTGAAGTGCCAACACCGTAACAGCGAGGAGGGCACCAGCAGCAATCCAAGCAAAAATCGGGCCGAAGAAGCCAAGGACGAGAAAAGCAACACCTGCGATTATGGCCGTTAACACCGCATAAGGCAACTGCGTCATCACATGATCCATGTGATGAGCGCCAGAACCAGCTGCCGACAAAACCGTTGTATCGGAAATCGGCGAGATGTGGTCGCCAAAAATCGAACCGGCTAAAACAGCTGCAAACATTGGGATCGCCATCGACGGCTCAATCAGTGCTGCCATTTGCCCGGCAATCGGCAGCAAAATACCAAATGTTCCCCACGACGTCCCTGTCGCAAGCCCAGAAAAACAAGCAATTAAGAACAGGATTACAGGCAAAAAGCCAGGATTGACAGAGTCACTCACTAATGATGCCAAAAACGCGCCTGTTCCTAAGCGATTAATCATTTCAATCGTCGTCCAGGCAAGCACTAAAATGTAAATAGCCGGCATCATTGCCGCCAAACCAGCTTTCAATGCTTTTCTGAAGTCTGGCAAATTTGGTTTAGACGCTAACGTTGTCGCAACAGCAACGATAAAACCAATGCAACTGCCGAGAAGGAGCGAAAAGCCGATATCCGTGTATTCGAGCATATTGAGCATTGTCGCCGGCAACCCTTCCGCAGCAGCTGCCGTTGCGCCAGTGTAAAACAAAAGGGAAGTGGTGGCAATGACAAGGGCAATGATCGGCAAAAATAGCTGATAAACGCGGCCATTAGTCATGACGAGTGCTTCATCTAAATCGCCAGGCACATCGCCTTTTGCCGGGTCCGTCAATTCACCAGTGGCTTTTGCCCGGTCTTCATGGCGTTTCATTAGGCCAATGTCGATGTTAAATAAAATGATAAGGACAATAAACAACAGCGCAATTAATGCGTAAAAATTAATCGGTACTGTGTATAAAAATGCTTGGAATGCGCCGAATTCTTCTAACTGGTTAGCAGTTAAAACAGTCGCCAACGTCCCGATAATGAAAGCACCCCAGCTAGATAAAGGCATGATGACACAAATGGGCGCTGACGTTGAATCAACAATGTAAGCAAGCTTCGCCCGAGACACACGGTATCGGTCTGTTAATGGTCGGCTCATATTGCCGACAGTAAGAGCGTTAAAATAATCATCAATAAAAATGACAAAGCCTAACACAAATGGCAAAAACAACGATGACTTTCTCGTCTTAATCCGTCTTGACGCCCAGCGGCTGAATGCTTGTCCCCCGCCGGAAAATGTAATTAAGCTCGCGACCATGCCAACCAGCATTAAGAATAAGACGATATACAATTCCCAATTATTTAATGCAAACCGTGCATCCGCAATGGCTTGCCCAACACCGGAAAATGTAGGCGAATCGACTGCTTCAAAGGAAAACAACAATCCGGCGATTGTTTGGAATATGCCAGCCAGTGCTTGCCCTATATGTTGGTCAAACACCATAAAGGCACCGACCAAAATTGCAATCCCGAGAGAGATTAACACTTTTCGTGTCAATATCACGAGCGTTAATGCCAGAATCGGCGGCAATAGCGACCACCATCCAAATGCATGTTCCAAAAAAACCTCTCCTTTAACGTGGCTGTTTGCTCTATTAAAAAAGACAATGATGGAGATTTCCATCATTGTCCCGTACAATAAACAGTCCCATCCATAGTAGTTCTCCACAGTTCCCTGTGACAGTCCGACACTTCTTCAATGCCAGCCCAGCTAAAAAGCAGCAGGCCCTGCTTTTTGCTTCGGCAAAAACCCCTTTCCCTTTTCTTCAAAGCGGGCCTTCGCTCAAAAAAGGTACTGATGGTGTTTGCGCCTCTACCCCATCTGGCAGATGAGGTGTTCCTATTCAATTCTGTATCAGTTTATCACATATTTTTATGCCAGACAACGACAAAATACGACTTTATTGACTGTCATTTTCTTCCTCAGGTTGTTGGTCTGTATTCGCCTCAAGAGCTGGATAATTGACGATAGGCAGTTGGCCTCCATAAAACTGCGGCACTTCCCCAGAAATAAAGGCAAAACCTGCTGGCAACTCAACCGATACTGTATCTGCCGTCTCAGAAAAGGGCAAAATCACATCCATGCCCACTTCGATCGTGACATAAAAAGACAGCCTCGTATTGTTAATGCCCAGCTGCTCGCTTTCGTCCTTCATGCCTACTTTTGCATCGCCAATCAATGCAAACCGCAGGGGAATGCCTGGCCCGACATCGTTTAATAACGAGTTGTTGAGCGCTCTTCCTAAAGGGATCGTCGCCACTGTGCCTTCGCTTGCGCCGTATGTATTGTCTTCATTGCGTTGGATTGCATTTATCGCCTCATGGACACGGTGCTGGACATTACCGAGGAGCTTGTTGTATTTTTGAGTGTCCAAAGTGACATACGTAATCTGACCGTCTCCGTTCGTTTCAGTAATGAGCATATCGTTCATGTCAGTTTGGCCTAGCTCATCAGTCAACGCTTGCTGAATCGTATACGTCGCAATCCGCTCCATTTCCCGATGGGCAATTTGCGAAATAATCGGGCGCAGCTGTTGGTCGACAAACCAAAGCCCTTGCAAGGACAAAAGCGCGAATAGCACGGACGAAATGAGCAGCACATAGCGAAAAGGAAGCGGCCCTCTTTCTTGTTTTTGGCCTTTAATCGGGCCTCCTTTAAACCGTTTCATGTGTCCCCCTCCCTTTCCTTACATCTCTATGCAAAAGAAAGGGGACACTTACCTGTTATTTTGCTTGTTTACGCACGTAAGTCCGATATTCGTGGGGATAGCGGTTTTTTTCATCAATTGGTCCAGGCACTGTCTCCACAAGCTCCCATTCTTGCTCAGAAAGAGGGGGGACAAACGTATCCGCTTCAAATTTTTCGTCAATGACCGTGACAATGTGTTTGTCACATATATCCCATAACAGCGCAAAAATCTCCGCTCCACCTATGACGTAAATCGCTTCCTGTTTGCTAAGTTGCAGGACATCGTCGAGTGAATGAATGACTTCCGCTCCTTCTGCTTGAAAGGAACGGCTTCTCGTGAGAACAACGTTTTTGCGGTTCGGCAATGGCCCACCCATTGAGTCAAATGTTTTTCGGCCCATGACAATCGTTTGACCTGTCGTTGTCCGCTTAAAATGGCGCAAATCAGCAGGCAAATGCCAAGGCAATCCGTTGTCTTTCCCGATGCCATAGTGGGCGTCTCGTGCATAAACAAACACAATCATACGGACACCTCTGCTTTAATATGCGGATAAGGATCATAATGTTTCAGTTCAAAATCATCGTAAGTAAACGCAAACAGGTCTGTTACCTCTGGATTGATATGCATCGTAGGTAGCTGTTTTGGTTTACGCGTTAATTGAAGCTTCGTCTGTTCAATATGGTTGTTGTACAAATGGGCATCGCCAAACGTATGGATAAATTCGCCAGGCTTTAATCCGCACACTTGGGCCATCATCATCGTTAACAGGGCATAAGACGATATATTAAAAGGAACGCCAAGAAAAATATCGGCACTGCGCTGGTACAATTGGCAAGAAAGTTTTCCGTCGTTTACGTAAAACTGAAACAAGCAATGGCATGGCGCAAGCGCCATTTCTTCAATCTCCGCGACATTCCACGCATTGACAATTAAGCGGCGAGAATTCGGATTCGTTTTTATTTGCTCAACCACTTCAGTAATTTGGTCGACTGTTTTGCCGTTTGCCCCTTCCCAGGAGCGCCATTGTTTTCCGTAAACAGGCCCAAGGTCGCCGTTTTCATCCGCCCATTCGTTCCAAATACGAACGCCATTTTCTTGCAAATAACGGATGTTCGTGTCGCCTTTTAGAAACCAAAGCAATTCATGGATGATCGAACGCATATGCAATTTTTTCGTTGTGACAATTGGAAAACCCTTTTCTAAATCAAAGCGCATTTGGTAACCAAATACACTAATGGTGCCAGTGCCTGTCCGATCTGATTTTGGCGAGCCGTTTTGCAAAACGTGCTCGCATAACTGCAAGTATTGTTCCATAAAAACGTCAACTCCTGTTTTCAATTCATTTACATCGATTGTTTCATTTTTATAAGCGCGTCTTTTCCTGTCATTCCTTTGTGAATGCCTAACTCCTCACACTTGAGTGTAACAGATTCCAGCGGCGCTTCAAGCAACTGTTCGATTGTGCGCACGCCAACCGCACGTCCTGCGATAATTCCTCGTTCTTTTAGCTTTTCGTTTAACAGCTTCACGTCAAGGGCCCCACACATAATGTATCCTGTGTCGCATGTCACGGCCATAAAGTTTGTTTTCGGCAATTTGACCGTAATGGCGACAAACGTTTCCTTCTCAATCGTAATTGGCTGAACATCAATCATTGGCCCCGCTCCTTTGTAAGTTGTTTCACCACAACATATGAGCAGGCAAAGAAATCAGTGCCATTTTTTCAACATGTCCAGCAGAATATCGCGCAAAAATTCAGGGAGCAAATACGTTTTCTTTTTCGCCTCGGCAATTTTCGGGAACAAAAACCCAAACGTATACATGTCCAATGTCGCCAGTCTGTAAATGTGTTCGGCAACAATCGGTTTGCCACAAACGAAGAGGCCTTCAGGCTTGACGTCAATTCCTGTATACACCATCGTCCCGAGCACTTTCCCTCGGAAACCAAATCCTTTTAACTGCAATTGTACAATATCATCGGTTTGCGCACGCTCAATCGTTTCGGTCAGTTCCCCACCGGTCAACTCAACAATGCACGGGTTAATCGGATGAGGGCAAATGCGATGAAGATCACCGTACGTGACTGGCCCTTCCGGCAAGCTTTCCAACAGCACGCCTGCATTTAGCATCCCAAGCTCAGCGCCGCACCAAGCACTCAGTTCGTCACACAGCGCTTGCGGCCCAGCCGAATGTTCGAACCATTTGACTTCCAGCTTTCGTGTAAGAACGGCCGCAGGCGCACTTAAAGCAGCTTGCGCCTTTGTTTGCAACGACTGTAGGAGCGTACGCGCACCCGGATCCTCATCAAAATTCCGGGGGTCAAGCAGTTCTTCTTCTGCGGAAAGAAATTTATGGCTTCCTTCTGCAAATTCAAGCGACAATTTCCCCAAGTATTGGCCATGTTTGCCCGCTTGAGCGATCAGTTTCCCACTAATGCGCTTTCCATATGGGAGGGCATGGTGTGTATGGGCACCGATAATGACATCAATTTCAGTAATTTCAGCAGCAATTTGTTCATCCCGTGGCAGCCCTAGATGAGAGAGAAGGACAAGTGCATCTGTCTTGGCAGCAACTTGTTGCGCCAACTGGCGAAGTCTTTCTATAGAAAAAGCGACATCCCAACCCAACTGCTCATAGAAATGGATCATGGAGGCAGTGTAGCCAATATAGCCGATCCGAATGCCACCTTCCATTTCATCGATCCAATAAGGTTTGATCCAGTGCGGATAAGTCCCTGTTTGTTGGTCAATTAAATTGGCGGCAAGCACTTGGAATGAAGCGTGCTCGTACATCTCGTAAAGCATTTGTTTGGAAAATGTCACACCTTCGTTGTTGCCAGGCACGGCAAAATCAACGCCTGCTTCATTTAATAGCTCAATGTTTCCTTTTCCGTAAGTCGCTTCTGTAAGCGGGTTTGCCCTGTCTGCATGGTCTCCTAAATCGACATAGCGCATAAGGGGATGGCGATGCCGCTTTATATATGAGACAATCCGCGGCCATGTGGCAAAACCGCTGTGGATGTCGTTTGTATGATAAATGGTAACCGTCTTGGTCACAAAGTCGCCTCCTCTTATTTCGATCTGTTCCTGATGTGTGGTGTTTATAGCAGGCCTTGGAGAATAAACTGCACCGCAAGCCCGATAAAGACAAGCTTCATCAACCACACGAGCAAGTTCGAGCGAATTCGTTGGTTGAGCCAAGCACCCGCCTTGCCACCAAACCACGCGCCAGGAATAAGCGCCAGTGCATAAAGCCAGTGGATGTGACCAGCCGCAAAATGGGCAGCTGAACCTGACACGGCCGAAAACAAAATAACAAGCATGGCAGTTGCAGCAGCTATTTTAGCAGGGAACCCAAACCAGACAATCATGACGGGAACCATTAACGCCCCTCCACCGACGCCGAAAAGGCTCGATAAAAAGCCCACGCCAATGCTGACTACAATGGCGGCAGTAGGCGAATAGCCATAAACATAACGATTTCCAGCTTCATCCGTGCTCTCACGGATCACCCCTTTAACAGGCGCATCTTTGCGTTTTAGCTTTCCCCGCAAAAATAAACTACCCGCAATAACGAGCATAAAAAGGCCAAAATAAACCATAAACGAATCCGTTGACAACACTTTGCTGGCGCTAGTCCCAAGAATCGCCCCTGGAACAATACCAATCAAAAAAAGAAGTGCGCTTTTCCAATCAATCGTTTTCTGTTTATGATAGGCCAGCACAGAAGAAATGCCAGTAAAAATCATAACAAATAAAGACGTGCCTGCAGCTGTTTGCGGAGAAATGACGTCGACAGCAGCAAACAAGCTACCGAGTCCAAGCAAAGCAGGCACGACGATTACACCGCCCCCAAGACCGAGCAAACTCCCAAACGCCGCTGCAGCAAAACCTACTAATACGAGCAGTACATATTCCATTAAAAAACCAGCTTTCTGTATAATCATATTTAAATATGGACACCCAAAAAGCTAGTGCCACCCTGAATCAGCACAACGCTTAGACGCTTGCTGTTCGTGTGCTGTTAAAATAAATCCAACTGTCTTGGCGCCAGGTCCGTATATTCGATGCCCATCATCTCGATCAACGCGCGAGCGTTTTGGGCGGCATGACCGCCAGAATTGTTGTTAAAAACCACATAAATGTGCTCACATTGTTGTCGCAGCGACTGAAGGCGCGTTTTCCATTCAGCAAGCTCCCGTTCGTTGTAATCATACAAATAACGAACATCACGCCATTCTTGCCCTTTGCTCGGCCCATTCCAACCATGGACATTGCGTCCATGCATACGAACCAATGTCTTTTGGCGGTCGGTTGGCTCGAGCACAGTTGGAATCGAGCGTGCCCCGGCTTGCGGTTCATCACAAATGCTGTGAATCCAATTTTCCTCGCGCATCAACGCGAGCGTTTTCTCACGGTAAGCAGGCAGAAACCACGATTCATGCCTGAATTCAAGCGCGACCGGAAAATCTTTCAACTGTTCGCGCACTACACGAAGCCAAGCAACGTGTTTTTTCTGAACATCAAACCAAGGGGGAAACTGGCATAAAACCATCGCTAGTTTGCCTGCTTCCGCCATCGGTTGGATTGATTCTATAAATGCAGAAAACATCTCTTGCTTCGATTGAAAAGGAGAAGGCGACTCTCCCCGCTGATGGCCTGTTATTTCCTGATACGCTTTGACAACAAATTGAAAGGACGCCGGCGTTTCGTCTACCCACTTTCGGATCGACGATTGGGGTGGAACGGCATAAAACGAGGCATCCAACTCCACAATCGGAAAATAGCCCGCATACGTTTGCAACTTCTCTGCTGGCTTTACGCCTTCGTATAAGCGATGATGGTCACCCCAGCCGCTTAAACCTATGTAAATCACTAAAAAACGCCTCCCGCACATTTCTCTCTATTTTAACATATTTCCAAAAGAAGTCTCCCCCTTCAAGCGTGTGAAGGGCGTAGCAGTGCGGTAAGGGGGAGATGAATATCGGTCGAGCGAAGAAGGGATTCGCTTATTAGCCACTGCCTAATGAATCGATAAACTCTTGGAACAAGAGGGTTAGCTTGGTCCATTTCGTCAGCTACCAAAAGTTGCGATTACCCAAGAAGCCCCCACTTCAAGCAGCCTGTAAGGGTGGTAAGTGGTGGGTAGTTCACCGCAATCTCTTGTAAAATGTTAGTTCCACATACACAAACTTACGAAACGCAGATTTGATACATTGCTGCAATCTTACCGAAAGGAAACCAAAAAACGCCCAGAGAACGATTCTCTGAGCGTTTGTATGCATAAATATGCTGGCGACCAAAAAACAGCGGCAATCCTACTCTTCCTTTTCCCTCTCGATCGCCCGTTCAAGACCGATTTGATAATTGCTTAGCAAACTACTTTGGAAGTTGATGACATCTTGTGTAGCACTGATTTCGTTCGTCGCCTTTTCAATTGTATTGCCGACTTCATTGAGGAGATCTTGATAAGGGCCCACCACTTCCGACTCACGCTCAGCATCAAATTCATCCGCATGCTTGCCATACCAATTCTCTTTCGTTAATTCCGGTTCTTTAAAAGTATGTTTTGTATCGCCCATGATAATTTCCTGTCCAATTAAGTGGGCCCTGCACGCTCTTAAGCGAGCAATTTTTTCATTGGCTGCTTGGATGGCATTTTCCGTCTCCCGTATTCGATTTCGATAAAATTCAACCGACATGTGTCTTCCTCCTATCGACTATCTGCTTTCACTTGCACATCTAAATGTGGCGCACGTTTGAGCAGCTCCTGTTTAAATTCTTCCATCCGCTCAGGCGAGATTTTCACCTCTCCCTTTGGCCCATTATGTTTGATATTAAATCCTTGAGAAGAGCCAACGATACGCTCTTTTCCAGAAAAAGGGCTGCCCATCGGTTCAAGCGCTGTCATGCTTTTATAAGAGTAAAAACGGCTAATTAAACCAGCTTGAACAAACAAACCCTCTTCTTTCAACTCATATGTAATAAACACCATCCCGCCAACAAAATAAATCATTCCAATCATAAATAAAAGGCCAAAAAACAATAAACGCCCCATGGAGTCTTCGACCATGAACACAATCGCCATAATAGCAGTCAACCCCACAACCAACGCACTGTAACCAAATACAACCTTCTTATCTCGTGATGTTTTGTATATGTTCATAAAACACCCTCCTTTATTTGGCAGCGTGGAAGATTGTCCGTTCAAGGAATTCGTTACACACTTCTTTCCATTTAGAAAAAGATGTTTTTTGAATAATGACATCTTCGTTTGAATGAACATCTTTGTATCTTACAAACCAAACTCCATCTCGTGCAGGCATATGGAACAATAGGTCATTCAAATCTGTTTCTGTCTGTTCTCCATCAAGTGAAACATGGATCACACTTGTATTAAAAAACTTCCAATCATTCGCTAAAAGCGCTTCTGCAAATTCATCAAACCACGCTTCATTTTGCCTAGTTGCTTCAAGCCAGTACATTTTTACTTCTTTTACATGCCGCTGGTCACTTAGCGCAGTAAAAGCGCCATTTGACATCGTGAATTCAATCTCGTTGCTCGGTTCTAAATCTTTATATTCAATGAACTGATGCATGTTCTTCTCTATACTCTTTGCATCAATAGGATGAAACTCTTGGATAATTTCTTGCTTTATGTAATGTTCAATCCATTGGCCGTCGCCGATACGCCTAAATAATAATGCTTCATTGGTCAGTGGGTTTGATAAACGGATCAATTGCTTTGCTTCAGCTACACTGCGAATAAAAGATTGCAGCCCATCCGCAAGCGGAACCTCATCCTTTGAAGCCTTCTCATCATCCCAAACCCCTTTAAGCATAAGTTGATGCGCCGCACATTCAAACAACGTTTCCCAGCTCTCTTCTGATTTTTCGCCAAACACTTCCTCTCCTAACGACTTGGCCAACACCTCATAGCCACACATCGTCAAAAGAAGCATCCATTCCTCCGTCGTACACCGCATAAAGGGCTTCATCTTTTTTCTCCTTTCGTAAAAATGCCATTTTTAGAACATGTGGGGGATGTTGGCTACAATAATAAAAAGAATTAAAATGACACACCCTATCCCCAGGTAAAAAAGCCTCCCTTTTAGACCTCCATGTTTTTCGATTAACTTTAGAAATGTGAGATGGGCAAAACGATGTGCATATAAATAAAACATATTTGTAAACCGGTCAAACCAACCTTTCGCGTTCTTCACATAATAATTAGACAAATAACTGCCTATTGGAGAAGCTATTCCAAATAAGAAAAACAACATACCCGTTAAAAATTGCAGGGTAATTGATAAACCTACAATAGTAAGGATAATTAAAGCAAACGTCTCCATATTTCACCTCTTTACAAAGATAGCTCCCCTTCAGAAGCATTATCTCTATCCATAAGCAGGAGTCGTAAGGGCATTGCCTGTTAAGTTTATCGATCAAGTCAACAAAGGCGTATTTTTCCTAGAATAAAAAGCAGCACAGTTCTCATTTATTTACAACCTAAACCGACCTCATCCTCTCCTAGCTCGTGAGGCGAACCTCAATAGCGTTAATAATATTACCAATGATAGCTAGAATAACTGTTGCGATAAAAACTAAGCTTGCATATCGGAGTTTCCCTTTTATTCCTCCGTGTTTTTCCATCACTTTTACATATCCTCGATGTGCTACTCCGTAATTCATAATGTAGAAAAAGTTCATAAACTTGTCATACCAATCTTTTGGCTGATGTTCATAAAATTTTTCCACAAAACGAGCATATGGGTTGTTTCTTCCGAACATGAGAAACATAAATGCTGTTACATATTGAAAGGTAAGACATATGGATAATAAAAACATAACGCTAGCGTAAAGGATCAATAAATTTCTCCTTTCGGTTTTAGAACATGTGAGGGATGTTGGCTAAAATAGCAAGTACCACAAGTATCCCTATCCCTTCTAATAGAAAAACAAACCTCCCCTTTATGCCTCCAAACTTTTCGATTGCAATCTGAAATAAAAGTACAGCAAACCCAAAGTAAGCATAATAAAATGCATTCATTATTTTGTCGTACATATCTCTTGGCGTTTCTTCATATAGCTTATTAACTAATATAACAAAAGGCGTATTTCTACCAAAAACGAGAAGCAACATAGCTGTAATCAACTGAAAAGCAAGGGCTAGACCTATTATGTAACCGATAACATTTGCCAACTTTATTCCTCCCACCTCAGTTTCTAATGGTCAAAACTGTAGGATTTATCTCTAAATAACATTTAGAAATAACTCTCCCTTATTTGTCTAGATAAAGAAAGAAGGATCAACGCTATCATGATAAATAAAAGCCATTGAAGAGCATAAAATACTTTTCCCTTCATTCCCTTATATTTTTTCATTGTTTTAATATAATGAGAATAGGCTAACCCATAATTTGCTATGTAGAAAACGTTCATACAACGATCATACCAGTCCTTAGGATGATCGACATAAAAATTACCCACAAATTTTGCATAAAATGATGAAAAGCCAAACAAGGTTAGGATAAAAGCGGTTATGACTTGAAAAGCGAAACATAACCCAATAATAGCTAAAATGATTCCGTATATCATCTTGCCACCCGCCTTAACTAGGCAAATGCTTGAATAAAAGCACATTATTTCCGACGTAAAACCGATCTTGCCCTCTCCTAGCTCGTGAGGCGAACCTCAATAGCGTTAATAATATTACCAATGATAGCTAGAATTACTGTTGCGATAAAAATAAGGCCTGCATATCGTAGTTTTCCTTTAATCCCTCCGTGCTTTTCCATCACTTTTACATATCCTCGGTGCGCCACTCCGTAATTCATAATGTAAAAAAAGTTCATAAACTTGTCATACCAATTTTTTGGCTGATGTTCATAAAAATTTTCCACAAAACGGGCATAAAAATTGTTTCTTCCAAACATGAGAAACATAAATGCTGTTACATATTGAAAGGCAATACATAAGCCTATTAAATATATAATAATCATATATATGATCATTCGTCTCTCTCCCTCTTTCAAGTCGATATGTCGGCACTTGTTCTCTAAATTATGCTTGAAGTACTTGGTTTTATATTGATTCTCAGAATCAATAGCCTTGATGTCATACAGAAACCAATTATAAAGAAGAAAAGTAACTCAAACATTTTTTATCTCCTTTTTTGGTTAACAAAACTTCACTTTTCCTAACTCATGAGTCTTATTTCAATAATGGTGAGAATATTGGCGACTATAATTAAGATTATAGTTACCAAAAAAACAAAGCCTGCATAACATAGCTTACCTTTAATTCCTCCGTGCTTTTCCATCACTTTTACATATCCTCGATGTGCTACTCCGTAATTCATAATGTAGAAAAAGTTCATAAATTTGTCATACCAATTTTTTGGCTGATGTTCATAAAAATTTCCCACAAAACGGGCATATGGATTGTTTCTTCCAAACATAAGAAACATAAATGCTGTTACATATTGAAAAGCAAGACATATGGATAATAAAAACAGAACACTAGCGTAAAGGATCAATAATTTCTCTCCGTTATCATTTTTTAACTAAACCACCCAAGCACACTATCCGCAGCCCCTTTAAATATACTGCCTACTGAATTAGTCACATCTTTTGTTACATCTACCACTTGATTAATTGTTTTCGTCCCTAACTCTTTTGCATCATCTATAATTTGGCCAGAAACTACATATTCTGCCGCATCTTTCACATCGTCCACGATTTCACTACCTGCTTTCCCACCGAGATAACCTCCAACAGCGGCACCTACAAATACTCCTCCTGGTACTAACGATAAGACAGCTCCTCCAATTACTGCACCTGCTACAGAAGTACCAATTTCGGTACCAGCACCAACAATAGCTCTAGTTCCCTTGACAAATCCTGACTTGTCTCTATTATCTGGATCGGTAAGCTCCCCCAAATGACTTATCCCAGTAAGAGCGTAGCCCACAGGTCCTAGCGCCCTTGTAAAGCCGTTATTTGTTATTGCATGAAGTTTCCCACCAGGCTTAAAAGCGTCATTTATTTTATTGCTGACATTTTGGGCTACGGGGTGCTGAGAAATGTGGGAGATAGCAGTTTCATATCCTTTTTGAACAATTGTTGTTGCTCCATTGAATGCAACAGAAAACTTTTTTATATGCTTTGAGTCTTTAATGTCTGCCATCACTGACTTTAATTTCGTTCTTCCTTCGAATAACACTGCTCCATGCCTAGCATAAAAGCCAACGCCCATAGCCAAGCCTGGAACAAACTCTGTTGTTGCCGAAAAAGCATCTTGAAATACGCCAAATGGCTTTCCTAAAAAAGAGTCTATATACCCGATGGTGTTATTGACATCTCGTTGCAACCACGCACTCTTCACATTCTTATACGCTTCTTCGTCCTTTATTTGGCCCCTTGAGAAGTTTTCAATGGAAACAGAACCATTTGAGATCATTGACCGAATTCTGTCAACGTATGTATGCATTAATGCAATGTCTTCGGCAATATACTCCATTGGCGTTTTCATTTTTGCATCCATTTCGTACAAGTAGGCGGTGGTTTCTTGGAGTTTTTCTTGCGATTTCGTCAGTCCTTGTTCGATTTTGGAGTCATCGAATGACGGCATTGCCAATACGTCGCTATACTCGTTTTTAATGTCTGCTAGCGCATCGCCAAAGTTACGAACTACGTTTTTCAATTGATCTAGTTCATCATAAAGTTGATCCATCATAAACGACTCTTTTAACACAGCTTCTCTCGTAAAAGCATCGGATATGGCGTTTTGTATTTGCTCAAGTTTGTTTGAAAAATCATCCATCACATCTCGAAGTAAATTTAAAAACGGTCCGTGTGCTTCACTCCAAAAGTTGGCTATTGCGGTTGCCGTCTTTCCTGAACTTAACCTGCCTCCTGATTGTAAATGTTGACTGATCATCCAACTACTGAATCCGGCAAACTGGCCATTTTGATCGGATGTTTCTGAAGCCATTGCTTGAAGCATGTCAATCGTCTGTGCCGCATCAAGTGATTTTTGGCCCATGCTCCTATCCTCCCTTTATTTGATTGGCTACTTGCTCTTCTGCAGCAACGAAGTCATTGATCATTTTTTCAATATGATCGGCATTATCAAGCACCAATGCCTGATAATCGGTAAGTAACTGTTGTAAATTCTCCATATTTTCTATTGCTAGTTCAATCGATTCGAGTATCGTTCCTTCATTGGTATAAGCTGACTGACTTGGTGTTACTTCATTAATATGGTCACGAAGCTTGCTCACTTGATCAAGGACAATCCTTGGATTTAACTTAATTTCACCACTCACCTGTTCACTACCTCCATTTCTCGACCTATCGCAGAATGTTAAATTTATGTATTTAAAAACCAATATCATTTTGTCAATATTGGAGATATAACCCTTGGAAAAAACATCCTTCTATTGTCGAGTTTACCATACAATAAGATCGTGTTAAAACAGTCCGATTTTCCTCCTTTTTGATTAGAATAAACGGGCAATGAATGACTTTTATCCTGTTAAATAAGGCTTATTATTTTAATCGAAAATATGGCCCTCTTTGCCAGTGCACACATTGCCCAAACCTTTATGAAACATGACTTAATTGATGAGTACCGCCTTATCGTCAATCCTGTTTTATTGGATAGGGACAACGGTTATTTAACAATACTACGAAAAGCTAACACTAGTTGAGGCAAAAGTGTTTCAATCGGGAACGTACTGTTGGTTTACCGATAAAGCGATTGGTTCGTTTCTGAGCCCGTCTATGGGCTAAAACCGTTGCCCCTAGACGCTTTAAGAAATGCAGTTGACCGCCGCCTAGCATAGCTGGAACATCCCGTAAAAAAGAGAGAGGCTATCCATCCCTCTCTCTTCCAACTCGCTAATCTTGTAAGATTTCTTTGATGGTGGAATGAGCATTTTGACGAACGTCATCGACTTCGGAATTGTACGTAATTAACGCTTTCCATAAAGCCCACCCTTTGCTGCGGTTCCACGTATCTGCGTCAAGACCGATTTTCTCTTTAAATACGTTTCGGCTATCTTTGTCAAAAAATGTCCATGCCATCACTAAATCGCATGCAGGGTCGCCTACACCTGAACTGCCGAAATCAATGACGCCAGCTAGTTTTCGGTTTTTAACTAGCAAATTCCCTGGAGCCACATCTCCATGTACCCATACTGACGGTTTGCTCCATTTTGAGCTTAATGCTTCTTTAAAAACGTGTGCACATGCATCGCCATCGATTTGCTCGCCTAACATTGCGATCGCCGTTTCTGTTTCATGTTTATAAACTGCTAAATCTCCGCCACGAAAAAAGTTATGTTTGCCGGCTATAGGGCCGCCTGTGCTATCAATCGAGTATAGCTTTTTTAAAAAGGCGGCTAAATCAACGGCTAATTGTTGTAAATCAGTGTTGCTTCTGTCCGGAGTTTGCCCTTCAATCCATCGATTGACGGACCAAGAATACGGGTACAAACGAGAAGGCTTCCCTTTCGCAATCGGTACTGTAATTGGCAAGTCAAAATGAGGGGCAAGCATAGGCAACCATTTTGCCTCTTTCTCAACTTGAGGCGCGTATGCCTCATGACTAGGCAAGCGTATACTCATCGTATCGCCAAGGCGAAAAGTCCGATTGTCATGACCGCTTTTTTGCACATGTTTAATCTCTAAGTTTGACCACTCTGGAAACTGTTCAACTATTAATTTTCTCGCTAATTCGATTGTTGGTTCCATAAGTCCTCCGTTTTTGAACAGATTTTATTTCAGACGACAAGATTACATTTGCATAACAGCTTTTATTTTTCATGCTACCACCCCTTATTTCATAAATGCATCGGCTTTTATCGTACACTGCTTTGCTAGCAATTTTACTCTCAATTCGAGTTACATCAGCGACATTCCTGCTTACCGACGTACTTGCTGTTCTACATGACAAGAAAAGCCTGCCAAGCGCTCTAAAGCGTTTAGCAGGCTCCGTACCATTATTCAAGTGCTTGCACCACTTGGTCGAGCCCGTACGATTGCCCGATTGGCCCGTAGCCAAGGGCAAGCTCGCCATTCATTTCATATACTTGGCCTTTTTCTACTGCTTGCAGGCTGTTCCACACATTCGTCACTTCCCATTCATGGATGATTGAAGAAGAAGAGTCGCTGTCTCCTTGAAAATAGCCAATGAAAAGGTGATCAGGGTTTAATTCGCTTATCCCTTCAAGAGATATTTCTGCCCCTTCTTCCATAATTGATGCATCTGGAACAGACAGCCCCAATTGGTCATAGTACAATGGCAAGTAGTTCGTACCTTGCAGCCAAGCAGTGGCTTCTCGTGCTTGTAAAAAGGCAACTTCGCCTTCTATATTCGCTACTTTTTCGCGCCCTTCCTCGACTTTTTGTTCAAAAGAACGAATAAATGATTCAGCAACATCTTCTTGGCCAAGAATGTCGCCAAACAAAGACACGAGTGCAGGCCAGTCTCCCCACACGTTGACTTCTTCCTCATCTACGACAAAAACAGGCGCAATTTGTTGCAGTTGGTCGATATCCTCATTTACTTGGTTTCCTGCAATAATTAAATCTGGTTCATAGGCAAGCAACGCTTCCAAATTCACTTGCTGGTTTTCGCCTACCACTTCTAGCTCGTCGAACGTTTCTACATAAGGCTCGTACACGTCTGTTTTTAAAACAGACTGTTCTGCTGAAAAAGGCAGCACAACCGCAGCTGAAGGCGTGTCAAAAAGCAAAAAAGAATCGACAAATCCCCAATGGGCAATTGCTACTTTTTGCGGCTCTTTTTCAAGAGTAAAGTCTCCGTTTGCATCTTCCAATGTCCGCGGAAACGCGCTTGAGACAGCGGGCTCACTGCTTTTTTCTGTATCGTCATGGGCATCGTTATCAACATTACCTGCACAAGCTCCTAGAAGCACTAGCAGCAAAAGGCTTGAAGCAAGTGATTTAAGTGAATCGTGCATAAAGTACGTTCCTTTCGTTCTTATCCATTAATAGTGATAATCATTATCATTTAAAATGATAACAAGGAATCGCCTTATGTAAAATAAACAGTTTCCTGTTTTACAGATGGATTATTTCTTCATTTCCAGGCGAACGTAGCTTGGAGCGACTCCAAACTGTTTTTTAAACAACCTGCTAAAATAATAGGGATCCTGATACCCGACGCTGCGGGCAACCGCACTGACAGTAAACGCCCCTGTCATTAGTAGTTGGCGGGCTCGCTTCATACGGCAATGGATCACATAGTCAATCGGACCAACTCCTGTGCATTTCCGAAAAGCGGCAGAAAAATATTTAGGCGCCATATCGTAACGAGCAGCCAATTGCCCTAATGTCAACGGTTCATGGTAATGGGCATGGATATAACGGATTGTCTCTTCCATCGCTTCACTATTTTTAGGTTTCTGCTGGAAGCGCGCTAATTGAAGGACATGTGCAAGCAATTGGTAGAACAGCGCTTTTTTTTGCAGTGCCGCCATCTCCCCTGGCGCCCCATCAGCTTGCAAAAGCTCATCAACCATTTGCAGCATACTCGGTTCAAATAGGTACTCCAGTTGATGGGCTTTTTGAAACAAAGTTGCCTCGGGCAGGCGCCGATCTTCTGGCAAGAAGTGAATAAGCGCGTATTCACAACCCGTTTCACCGACTTCTAACTCTAAGCGCATTTGATAGCCGCCGATGATTGCTTTCCCTTGGCTGACTTCGATTGAATGAGAACCATTAAAGGTAAAGCGCGCGCTGCCACGAAGCCCAAGAATAAGCCCGCCATAAGCCGTTGGCTGGTCAACATGGCCACGGTAAAGACGATTGGCTTCAAGGCTGCTTTTATAGACGCCATAAACATGGATAGGTGTGTACGCAAAAGCTTGTGCCAACTGGTTGTACCGTTCCATGCAAACACCTCTTTTCTTGCTTTATGCTCCTTAGCGTAATCGTTTGCTGCTGCTCTGTCCATAGCAATAACTGGATGATGGATTCCTTAAAAGTTGCCTCGATCGCTACATCCATTCAAGCCTAGCGGTCACAAAAAAAGGAGAGTACGCATCACTCTCCTCTTTTTCATCATTTATCGCTGCCTACAATTGAATCAATTGCATGTAATTCTTCGCGGCTAAAGGACAAATTGTTCAATGCAGCTACATTTTCTTCGATTTGTTCGATGGAACTCGCCCCGATTAAAGCAGACGTGACGCTGCCCTCCCTTAATACCCATGCTAAAGCAAACTGGGCCATTGTTTGCCCGCGGTTCTCGGCCATTTTATGAAGCTCTTTTACTTTCGCTACTTGCTCCTCGGTCACATTTGCTTTAAACCAATCGTTTTTAGCCGCCCTAGAGCCTTCTGGAATGGCGTGCAAGTATTTTGAAGTTAAAAGCCCCATCGCTAGCGGTGCAAAAGCGACAGTGCCAATTCCTTCTTCAGCGAGGACGTCTTGCAACCCTCCCTCAATCCAACGGTTCAACATCGAATACGAAGGCTGGTTAACGACACAAGGCGTGCCTAACTGTTTTAAAATTGTGGCCGCCTGTTTTGTTTCTTTAGGCCCGTAATTCGATAAGCCAATATAGAGCGCCTTTCCTTGGCGGACAATAGCGTCAAGTGCAGCCATTGTTTCTTCCAGCGGCGTGTTTGGATCATAGCGATGATGATAGAAAATATCGACATAATCAACTTTTAGCCGTTTTAGGCTTTGGTCAAGGCTAGCGATGAGATACTTTCTTGAACCGCCATCCCCGTATGGGCCAGGCCACATGTCGTAGCCTGCTTTCGTCGAAATAATGAGTTCATCCCGATAGCGATTTAGTTCGCCGTTTAGTATCGTGCCCATTGCTGCTTCGGCAGAACCAGGAGGAGGGCCATAATTGTTGGCCAAGTCAAAATGAGTAATCCCTAAATCAAACGCACGAAAAATTTTTTCTTTTACTTTAGCCTGGCTCGTGTCGGCGCCAAAGTTTTGCCACAATCCCAATGAAATAGCTGGAAGCTTCAAGCCGCTTTTTCCGCATTGGTTGTATATCATATCATCATAACGTGAAGGCGTTGCTGTATACATAGAGCAGGACACTCCTTTTTCTTATACTTTAGCATGGCTTGGGAACGGCGTATATGGCAATGTGACGCATTT
The DNA here is from genome assembly GCF_900142675.1 of Shouchella rhizosphaerae. GTDB lineage: Bacteria > Bacillota > Bacilli > Bacillales > Bacillaceae_D > Shouchella > Shouchella rhizosphaerae. The sequence goes on from NZ_FRBS01000003.1 coordinate 411,225, forward strand.
ATATCATTTTCGTAAGCGCTTTACTCATTCATCGTTTACAGTTATGGCTTTTGCGCAGAAATGATTAAAAACATTGGCCTTCTCCATTCATCTTTCATTTCCTGGCTAAGGGCAGACATGTCCTCAGAAGGAGTGGGTTCTTTTACAGCGTTGATCCGAAAACCAGCCTCTATCAAATCATTGATATAAGTCGAAAGTGTACGATGGTATTTAATCACATGCTCAGCCAAAAAAGACGTTTCCCTCATTCCTTCTGATTGGTAATGGTCAACAGGCCAATGCTGGCGATTCCCTAGGTGGTCGTAACACCAATCTTGTTGATGGCGAGAAGTAAAAATCGGGTGTTCTACTGAAAAGATGAATGTCCCCTCGGCTTTTAGACAATCGTAAACGTTCTTGCAAATTGGCCTAAAGGACTTGATATAGTGGAAAGCGAGTGAACTGATGACGACATCGAACTGTGCCCTTGGGAAATCGATGTCTTCGATCGCCATGTTTAAATAAGAAATGAACGGGTCATTTGTTGTTTCACGTGCTTTTTCCAGCATGTTTTCTGATAAATCAACGCCTACTACAGAGCGTGCCTGTTGTTCCCTGGCATAGCGGCAATGCCAGCCAAAACCGCAGCCTAAGTCAAGCACGGCTTTCCCCCGCATATCAGGTAATAGTGCCTTTAGCACATGCCATTCCCCTGCACCGGCAAGCCCTTTTACAGAGCGAGGCATTTTTTCATAAGCGGCAAAGAACGCCTTATCGTCATACTTATTCTGTTTCATTCGTCCGTCTCCTCTTTCCTTCCTAGCCAGCGCCATTGTTTGATTTCGCGCAACTGCACGCGCAACGCTTCCCTTTATTATAAAGCAACCTTTTCGTTTAGCACGGCAAAAACGACTTGAGCTTCAAACTCAAGTCGCTTGTAGTAGCTAAAGCTGTTCTCCATTAGTGGCAATAACATTTTGGTACCAGCTAAAGCTTTTCTTTTTATAACGTTTATTCGATCCCTTTCCATTGCTGTCGCGATCGACATAAATGAACCCATACCGCTTTTTTAGTTCCGCTGTTGAGGCGCTTACTAAATCAATTGGCCCCCAGGAAGTATAGCCGATCAAGTCCACGCCATCGGCAATAGCGAGCTTCATTTGTTCAATGTGTGCGCGCAAATAGTCAATCCGGTAGTCATCCTGAATTGAGCCGTCTTCCTCGATTTGATCAATGGCGCCAAGGCCGTTTTCGACAATAAATAGAGGCTTTTGGTAGCGATCATATAGTTGGTTGCACACTGTGCGCATCCCGATTGGATCAATTTGCCATCCCCATTCGGACGCTTCTAAGTATGGATTTTCCACACCGGCAAATAGGTTGCCAGCTGTTTGCAGCTTTAGATGCTCTGGATCCGTGCTTGCTACAAAGGACATATAGTAGCTAAAGCCAATATAATCGACCGTATGTTCACGGAGGAGGTCAAGATCGCCAGCTTCCATTTCAATTTCAATGCCTTTTTCCTTAAAATAGGCTTTTATATATGAAGGATAGTAGCCACGTGATTGGACATCTGAAAAGAACAACGTTTTACGATCTTGCTCTAGTGCAGCAAACATGTCTTCTGGCTTTGACGTATAGGGATACGTCACCATTGAAGCAATCATACAGCCAATTTGCAAAGATGGATCTAATGCATGGCCTGCTTTAACGGCGAGGCTGCTCGCCACAAACTGATGGTGTGCAGCTTGGTAAATCGCTTGCTCTTTGTTTTCGCCAGCTTCGAATAAAAGGCCTCCGCCTGTAAAAGGCGCATGAAGGAGCACATTGATTTCGTTGAATGTCATCCAATATTTTACTTTATGGTGGTACCGTTCTAATATCGTTTTCGCAAATCGTTCATAAAAATGGACAACTTGCCTATTTTTCCAGCCGCCATAGTCTTTCACAAGCCCGAGTGGCATTTCATAGTGTGAAATCGTTATGACAGGTTCAATATTGTACTTTAATAGCTCGTCAATGACTTGGTCGTAAAAGGCCAAGCCTTTTTCGTTCGGCGTTGTTTCATCCCCATTTGGAAAAATGCGGGTCCAAGCTATCGAGAAGCGGAACGCTTTAAATCCCATTTCCGCAAATAAAGCAATATCTTCTTTATACGTGTGATAAAAATCAATCGCTTCATGATAAAGATTAAATTCTTTCATCGAGAAATCAGGTTTGCTCATAATTCCATTTGGCGAAACATCCGCTGTAGACAACCCTTTTCCGTCTTCCTGGTAAGCACCTTCTAATTGGTTAGCTGCTACTGCGCCGCCCCATAAAAATCCTTCTGGAAATGTTGCTGCTTTCATCTGTAGTCACCTCGTATGATTAATTGATTTGGGAAAAAGGGTCTTAGTTGAGCTCTTGTCCGTTCGATTTGATGACCGTTTTATACCAATCGAAGCTTTTCTTTTTGACTCGTTTCAACGTTCCATTGCCTTCATTGTCACGATCAACATAAATATAGCCATAACGCTTTTTCATTTCTCCTGTGGAAGCACTAACGATGTCTATCGGCCCCCAGCTCGTGTAACCGATGATTTCCACTCCGTCTTCGATCGCTTCGCCCATTGCGGCAATATGCTGGCGCAAGTAATCAATCCGATAATCATCATTAATTTCTCCATCTGTGGATACTTCGTCTACGGCTCCTAAGCCATTTTCGACAACAAACAGAGGCTTTTGGTAGCGGTCATAAAGCTGATTGGCCGTTATGCGGAAGCCTTTTGGATCAATCGTCCAGCCCCACTCCGATTTTTCCAAATAAGGGTTTTCCACCGAACCGAATACGTTGCCGCTCGTTTGGTTTTTCAACACGTCAGGATCGGTGCTTGTCGCCCGGCTCGCATAATAACTAAAACCAATGTAATCGACGGTGTTTGCTTGCAGAAGTTCCAAGTCTCCTTCTTCCATTTCTACAGTAATGTTGTTTTCTTTAAAGAAACGCTTCGCATATCCCGGATAAGCCCCTCTTGATTGGACGTCGATAAAAAAGAACGATTCACGGTCTTTTTCCATCGCATCAAACACATCATCAGGATGGCATGTATAAGCGTAAGTCGCCCCTGCGGCAAGCATGCAGCCAATTTTTGCATCAGGGATCAGCTCATGGCAAGCTTTAACGGCTAGCGCGCTAGCGACGAGTTGGTGGTGGGCAGCCTGGTATTTAATTTGCGTTATATCGTCCCCTTCCTCAATCACAAGGCCAGCGCCAACATAAGGCAAATGGAGAAGCATATTGATTTCGTTAAACGTCATCCAGTATTTCACTTTATGTTGGTAGCGCTCTAAAATCGTTCTTGCATATCTTTCAAAAAAAGTGACGAGCTTGCGATTTCGCCAACTTTTGTACTTCTTGACCAAGTGGATCGGCACGTCAAAATGGGCCATTGTTACAACGGGCTCAATCCCGTGTTTACGTAATTCGTCAAATAGTCCATCGTAAAACGCTAAGCCAGCTTCATTTGGCGTTTCGTCATCCCCATTTGGAAAGATGCGCGACCAAGCGATTGACACGCGCAACGCCTTAAAACCCATCTCAGCAAACAAAGCAATATCTTCTTTATAACGATGATAAAAGTCAATTGCCTCGTGTGAAGGATAATAGAACTGTTCATCAGGTTCAAAACGGCTTAACTTTCCTAACATGATCTCCCAACGCTTTTCGCCAGTCGGCAATAAATCCACGGTTGTCAGCCCTTTTCCCCCTTCTAAAAAGGCCCCTTCTGCCTGGTTAGCGGCAATCGCGCCACCCCATAGAAACGATTCTGGAAATGGATAATTACTCATGTCAATTTTCTCCTTCCATTCTTTACGAGCTAGAAGGAAGGCAGTCTTTAAAACTCGACATCCTTCTAGCTCCCGCGCAAAATCTTATTTTTTTTCTAATGTGAGTAAATGGTCCCCTACTTGGACATTGGTCTCTTCAGTTGTTATGAGCGTGTAATGCTCGTGGTTTGTAACAACAATTGGCGTATCGAGCATAAATCCTGCTTGTTGAATGTTTTCCATATCAAATTCTATTAACAACTGGCCTTTCTCAACGTGCTCTCCTTGTTTCACATGGGATGAAAAGTACTTTCCTTGTAATTGCACCGTATCCATTCCAACATGGATTAATAGTTCAGCTCCGTTATCAGTCGTCATTCCAATCGCATGATTCGTTGGAAAGAGAGCAGTGATCGTTCCATCTGCCGGTGCAAATACTTTCCCTTCTGTCGGCAGAATGGCGATTCCTTTGCCAAGTGCAGCCGATGCGAATGCTTCATCTTTAATACGTTCTAGTGGTATAGCCTTTCCCTTTAATGGGCTAGCAAGGGTTTCCGCTTCTACTTCCTTGGCAACCGTTTTCTCTACAGTAGCATCTGGAGAGGCAGATTCAGTATTAGCGCCACGCTCAACTGGTGTTACCTCTTTATGAATGCCAGCAAATAAATACGTCAGGATAAAACCTATTCCGAATGCGACAGGCATAGAAATGATGGCTCCCCAAAAGCCAGTGTCAATCCCTTCTGGGCCAATGAAAGCGGGGATTTGGAAAATGCCTAGCCCGCCAATCATATAGCCAGCTCCGCCGAAGAAGCCAATAATCGCGCCGCCGATGCCAGCCCCTACTAAACTAAAGATAAAAGGCTTTTTCTTCGGTAGTGTGATCCCATAAATAGCAGGCTCTGTTACGCCAAAGATTCCCGAGATAAAGGCAGGAATACTTAATGATTTAAGTTTTTGGTTCTTCGTTCGAATCCAAACAGCAAGAACAGCGCCGATTTGCGCAAAAGAAGCAGCAAAGATCATCGCTAATATAGGGTCAGAGCCCGTTGATACGAGGTTATTAATCGCGATCGGAACAAGGCCCCAGTGCAATCCAAAAATGACGATCACTTGCCAGAAAGCGCCTAGCACCAATCCGGCGATGGTTGGACTTAATTCATAAACAAAAATGGTTCCTTGGCCTAATAGTTGGCTCGCCCAAGTCGCAATTGGCCCAATGATCATAAACGTCAATGGGACAACGACCAAAAGTGTAAAAAATGGAACTAAAAACGTCTTCACAACATCTGGAATCACTTTTCTAAAGAAGCGTTCTACTTTTGATGCAAAAAATGCAGCAAGGATGATCGGGACAACGGATGTCGCATAACTCATTAGAATAACAGGGATTCCTAAAAAGGTAATATAAACAGGAGACTCAAACACAGTTCCCGCAAATAATACATAAAGCGGCTCCCCTTCCATTAAGCTTTCTACGGCAGGATAAACGAGGGAAGCGCCAATCGCAATTCCGATAAAGGGGGTTCCGCCAAACTTTTTAATCGCCGTATAGCCAAGAAAAATAGGGAAGAAATGAAACAACGAATCGCCGACAATGTTTAATAGTTGATACGTACCGTCGGTTTCCTCTAACCATCCCACTGCCAGAAATAGCGCGTTAAACCCTTTGATCATCCCTGTAGCCGCTAAAACGCCAAGGATAGGTGTAAAGATGCTGGCAATAATATCTATAAAGCGATTAAACAAATTTCCTCGTTTTTCTTGCTCGTCGTCGTCTACTTGTCCGACGTTTGCGAAGCCGCCGACCTCTACGACAGCTTTATAAACATCAGGGACATGGTTGCCGATAACCACTTGGTATTGGCCGCCGCTTTTCATGACAGTCACAATGCCATCCATGTTTTTTAACGCTTCCGTTTGTGCTTTGCCCTCATCTTTTAACTTAAAGCGCAAGCGCGTAATACAATGAACGACATTGTTTACATTTTCTTTGCCGCCAACTTTTTCAATAATATCCTTTGCTAATTGCTCGTACTTCATATGAACCAGCTCTTTTCATGTTGTACTTGGTAAATAAAAAAACCTGACCTAATTTGCATCATAGTGTTTGCAAATTAGGTCAGGTTATGCCCACTGAAGGTAACATTCCATCCATTCATATTCTCATTGTTTCAATCCGCCTGGTCTTGCAAATGCCGTTTCGTCACCCTTTGTATGTGTAGGGTTAAATACATTTCTTCATCTTTAGAAATGGACCAATTATAGCTTTTAACTAAATAGATCTTGATTTTTTGACTGCATTGAAACGACTCAGGGTATTTACTCTTTAGTTGCTCGTATAAGAAATTGTCTTCACTGTCTGCCATTCTTTCTTTGCGAATAAAGCGAATCGCAAAAAAGCGAAGATGGGTTAAAAAACGCTCGTAATTAATCGACGTTTCATCTAATTCCATTTTAAAGTGATATTTCACGATGTTTAGCACATTATTGACTAATTCCGTCACTTGAACGGCTGTTGCCAAATTCCCTCCTGACAACTCGCTGTTGACAAGGTGGAGCGCAATCGAAGCCGCTTCATCCTCGGGAAACCGGACACCTGTTTGTTCTTCAATGATGTCTAGGCATTTTAGCGCAACTTGATACTCCTGTTTATAGTACTTACGAATTTCCCATACTAAAGGATTTTTCACATGCACGTTTTCTTTATGTCTTTTAATTGCAAAACTAATGTGATCCGTCAAGGCTACATACAAATAGTCATCCAGTTTATATGGCAATTGTGATTTCGCATAATCTAAAATCTTAGAGGCAATGTTTAAATATAGTTCTGACGTATCTCGTAATAATTTCGCTAACTTATCCGACACACCCCTTTTTTCCAAAACAAATGTTTTTTCGATTTTAGCTGTATCGATCGTTTCACCTGCCTTTTTTTGAAAAGCCAAGCCCCTGCCCATTACGACCATTTCTTGATCCCATTCATTCTTTGCTAGGACAACATTGTTATTAAATACTTTCTTAATTTGCATGATTCACTCGCCTTTATTTCTGACATAAAGAATTCTCTAGTAGGGAATGGTAAGATACGAAAACAAAAAAACCCAACTTTGCATATAGAATCCCCTTTAAAGGAACTCTCATACAAACTTAGGTTTTGCCTGCTAAACAGTAACAATCCATGTTATGAAATTAAATGAAATCGCTTACTATTACTTTTATCATGCTTATTTGGTTCTGTCAAGGAAAAAAAGAAAAAATCGGAGATACCATCAATTTCTTTACGTGTACCACTAATAGCTAGCTCGCTTTCGACTCTGTATTGACCCGACGTCTCCCCCCAACATCCTCGTATTCGTCGCCTGTTCCTTTTCATCGTCCTCCTCCCTTCTCTTTATGGCCCTCTTCATTGAATGGAAAACAGAAAAAATTTTTTTGAAAAAGGTGTGTACATTTTCATTTTTACATTGTATACTGTAATACAACAGAAATAAATAAAATAAACTGTTCTATAAAAAGGAGGAGACAAATGAGCTTGAAAAATCCGATTGACTTTTACAGAACGCTTCCGAGAAAAACGTGTCCTGAATGTGGTGAAGAGATGGAAGAGCAGGCTGAATCTTACTTTATGGAATGCGAACGCTGTCTTGCTAAAAAAGGTGAGTAAGTAAAACTGTTTTATAACAACATGTTTATGGAGAAGGTGAATGTGACAGAAGAGAAGGAAATTCACATGACGGTTTGATGGTAGAGGAAAAAATGCAGGAGAAGCCGGCTGGATCGTTCTAATGAACGGCTGGTTCGAAAAGGCACACAGTTAGTTGAGCAGCTGATTTTAGATGACACAAACTTATAATGGGGGAATGTGCGATGCTAAAAGAAAAACAACTCGCAGAAAGCTGGGAGCATGAAGAACGCTGGAAAGGGATCATAAGGCCGTATGAGGCTGCTGATGTTATGCGGCTAAGGGGCACGCTCGAGATTGAATACACAATTGCCAGGCGCGGTGCCGAAAAGCTGTGGAAACTTCTCCATACAGAGGATTTCGTCCCAGCGCTAGGCGCTTTAACTGGAAACCAAGCGATGCAGCAAGTAAAAGCCGGATTGAAAGCGATTTATTTAAGCGGTTGGCAAGTGGCTGCTGATGCCAATTTGGCAGGGAGTATGTATCCTGATCAAAGCCTTTATCCGGCAAACAGCGTACCCGAAGTCGTCAAAAAAATCAACCGTACGCTGCAACGCGCGGATCAAATTTCCCACATGGAAGGAAAAGAAGACATCGATTGGTATGCGCCAATTGTGGCCGATGCGGAGGCAGGCTTTGGTGGACAGCTAAATGTGTTCGAGTTAATGAAAAGCATGATTGAAGCAGGCGCCGCAGGAGTTCACTTTGAAGATCAGCTATCTTCTGAGAAAAAGTGCGGGCATTTAGGCGGAAAAGTGCTGCTTCCGACGCAAACAGCAGTACGTAATTTGATTGCCGCCCGTCTCGCAGCAGACGTGATGGGAGTCCCGACCATTCTTATTGCTCGTACAGATGCCAATGCCGCTGACCTAATCACAAGCGACGTCGATTCATATGATGCACCGTTTTTAACAGGAGAACGAACAGCGGAAGGGTTTTTCAAAACAAAGTCAGGTCTTGATCAAGCGATTGCGAGAGGATTGGCATATGCGCCATATGCCGATTTGATTTGGTGTGAAACGTCTGAGCCGAATATTGAAGAAGCACGCCGGTTCGCACAAGCGATCCATGAAAAATTCCCAGGCAAACTGCTCGCCTACAATTGCTCCCCTTCGTTTAACTGGAAAGCCAAACTGGATGATCACACCATCTTGAACTTCCAAAAACAACTTGGGGAAATGGGCTATAAATTTCAATTTGTCACACTGGCCGGCTTCCACGCTTTAAACCATGGCATGTTTGAATTATCCCGCCAATATAAGCACCGCGGAATGGCGGCGTACTCTGATCTTCAGCAGGCTGAATTTGCCAGCGAAGCCCACGGCTACACGGCAACAAGGCATCAGCGCGAAGTCGGAACGAGCTACTTTGATGAAGTCGCCCAAGTCGTAACAGGCGGGACTTCATCAACCACTGCCCTGAAGGGATCGACTGAAGCCGAACAGTTTCAATCTTAAAAACGTGAAAAAGCCACCCGTTAATGGGTGGCTTACTTGTTGTCTAGCAGAATAGCAATTGACATCTTGGCCAGGTCATCGTATTTTACCAAAGGAAATCAGCCATCAAGGACCAGCGTATACTACCGTGGAAAAATGCAAAATAACAAGTTAAACCCTTGCCACAAATGTTATGTGACAAGGGTTATTCTTGTATTATCCAATCGAACCTTCCATCTCGAACTTAATCAAGCGGTTCATTTCGACTGCGTATTCCATTGGCAGCTCTTTCGTGAATGGCTCGATGAAGCCCATGACGATCATTTCGGTTGCTTCTTCTTCAGAAACGCCGCGGCTCATCAAGTAGAAAAGCTGGTCTTCGGACACTTTGGAAACTGTCGCTTCGTGTTCAAGTGTGATGTTGTTGTTCAAAATTTCATTGTACGGGATTGTATCCGATGTGGACTGGTTATCCATGATGAGTGTGTCGCACTCAATTTTAGATTTCGAGCCGTCTGATTTGCGGCCAAAGTGGCAAATGCCGCGGTATGTGACTTTGCCGCCTTGTTTGGAAATCGATTTTGATACAATCGTTGATGAACAGTTTGGCGCAAGGTGCGTTACTTTCGCGCCTGCGTCTTGGTGCTGGCCTTTGCCGGCAATCGCAATCGAAAGAACGGTTCCTTTTGCGCCTTCGCCACGCATGATGACAGCAGGGTATTTCATTGTTAGTTTAGAGCCGATGTTGCCGTCGACCCATTCCATTGTCGCGCCCTTGTCAGCCACGGCCCGTTTTGTAACGAGGTTGTAGACGTTTGGCGCCCAGTTTTGGATCGTCGTGTAGCGGCAGTACGCATTGTCTTTAACAATGATTTCGACGACTGCGCTGTGCAACGAGTTCGTTGTATAAACGGGTGCAGTACAGCCTTCTACATAATGGACAGAGCTATCTTCATCAGCGATGATGAGTGTCCGCTCGAATTGGCCCATGTTTTCTGAGTTGATGCGGAAGTACGCTTGCAGCGGCGTGTCAACTTTGACTCCTTTAGGTACATAAATGAACGATCCGCCAGACCATACAGCTGAGTTGAGCGCTGCAAATTTGTTGTCTGCAGCAGGTATGACCGTAGCAAAGTACTCTTTAAAGATGTCTTCGTTCTCTTTTAGAGCCGAATCTGTGTCTTTAAAGACGACACCCATTGCTTCCAAGTCCTCTTTCATGTTGTGGTAAACCACTTCGGACTCGTACTGTGCGGAAACGCCGGCCAAGTATTTCTGTTCTGCTTCTGGAATGCCCAATTTGTCAAATGTGTTTTTGATCTCTTCCGGCACTTCATCCCATGAACGTTCCGTTTTGTCAGAAGCTTTCACGTAGTACGTGATGTCGTCAAAGTTTAGCTCAGAGAGGTCGCCGCCCCACTGTGGCATTGGCATTTTGTAAAATTGTTCGAGCGACTTCAAGCGGAAATCAAGCATCCACTGAGGCTCCTCTTTCATACGGGAAATTTCTTCAACAATCTCCTTCGTCAAGCCGCGGCCTGAACGGAAAATCGATACGTCACGATCTGAAAACCCGTATTTGTATTCTCCGATATCTGGCATATTTTTTGCCACGTATATCCCTCCTAAATTATGATGAATGCGTGTCGTTCAGCCCTTTTTCGAGCGCTTTCCAAGCAAGCGTCGCACATTTAATTCGTGCAGGGAATTTTGTTACACCAGTAAGCGCCTCAATGTCACCTAAGTCAAACTTGCCTTCATCATAGTCCTTTCCTTGCATCATATCTGAAAAAAGCTTAGACAGCGCCAGCGCTTCTTCGACGGTTAAGCCTTTGACAGCTTGCGTCATCATTGAAGCGGAGGCAAGGCTGATGGAACAGCCTTCCCCTGTAAATACAGCGCGGTCTACTTTTCCATCTTCTACTTTCATTTGTACTTGAACACGGTCCCCACATGTGGGATTGTTCAAATTTACCGTCAGTGTGTCCCCTTCAAGCTCACCGCGGTTGCGGGGATTCTTATAGTGGTCCATGATCACTTGCCGGTAAAGTGTATCGAGATCACGAGAAGACATCGCTAAAATACTCCTTTGCTTTGACTAATCCGTTTGCCAGAGCATCAATATCTTCTTTCGTATTGTACACATAATAGCTGGCACGAGCAGTGGCGACAACGTCAAGCCATTTCATTAACGGTTGTGCACAATGATGGCCTGCGCGAACAGCAATTCCTTCAGCATCAAGGACAGTCGCTACATCGTGGGGGTGCACGTCGCCAAGCTGGAATGTGATCACCCCTGCACGGTCTTTTGGCCCAAAGATCGTCAAATCTTTGAAATCGCCGAGACGCTCAAACGAATAGTCAACGAGTTCTTTTTCGTGCTGTTCAATTTCATTAAACCCTAAATCGGTGACAAAATCAATCGCAGCACCGAACCCGATTGCGCCAGCAATGATTGGCGTTCCCCCTTCAAACTTCCACGGGAGCTCTTTCCAAGTCGAATCTTGCAGACCGACAAAATCAATCATTTCCCCGCCAAATTCAATTGGCTCCATCGCTTCAAGCAGCGCTTTTTTGCCGTATAAGGCGCCAATGCCAGTGGGGCCACACATTTTGTGTGCCGAGAAAGCAAAAAAGTCACAGTCTAATTGTTGGACATCCACGTGGACATGGGGAGCGGCTTGGGCGCCATCGACAACCATGACCGCGCCATGTTTATGAGCGACTTTCGCCATTTCAGCAATTGGGTTAACTGTACCGAGCACATTTGAAACGTAGACAACGGAAACGATTTTTGTTCGTTCCGTTATCGTTTTTTCGACATCCGCTAATGCAATCGTCCCATCTTCTTGCAAAGGGATATACTTCAACACGGCCCCTTTCCGCTTGGCAAGCTGCTGCCATGGAATGATATTCGAATGGTGTTCCATTGGCGTAATGACAATTTCATCGCCTTCGCCGACATGGTCAGTTCCATAGCTTTGCGCCACTAAATTAATGGCCGTGGTTGTGCCGCGAGTAAAGACAATCTCCGCCGTGTCTTGCGCATTCAAGAAAGCGCGGACTTTTTCGCGTGCGCCTTCATATTCATCAGTAGCAAGCGTACCAAGCGTATGCACGCCACGATGGACATTAGAATTGTAACGGCGGTAATAGTCATCGAGCTTTTCAATGACTTGGATTGGCTTTTGCGAAGTGGCGGCGCTGTCGAGATAGACAAGAGGATTCCCGTTTACTTGTTGGTCGAGGATCGGGAACAGCTTCTTTATCTCCTTTGCGTTCATCGTTTTGCCTTTCTTTCAATGACCGTTTTCATTTGCTTGCGGACTGACGCAACTGGAAGCTGGGAAACAACAGGCTCCAAAAATCCGTGGATGACAAGGCGTTCTGCTTCAGCCCGTGAAATGCCGCGGCTCATTAAATAGAACATTTGCAGCGGGTCAATCCGGCCAACAGAAGCAGCGTGGCCAGCCGTTACGTCATCTTCGTCGATTAAAAGGATTGGATTGGCATCGCCCCGGGCACGTTCGCCGAGCATGAGAATCCGTTCGGTTTGTTCGCCGTGCGCCTTTGTTGCTGCTTTTTCGATTTTTGAAATGCCGTTAAAAATGCCAAGGGCACGTTCCGTCATAACGCCATGCTTTAAAATATAGCCTTCTGAATGTTTGCCGTAATGCTTAATGAGCGTCGTAAAGTTTTGTTTTTGTTCGCCTGTGCCGACTGATACGAGCTTTGCGTCTGCATAAGAGCCGTCGCCCACCAAGTACGTAATGTTTTCAGCGACCGTATCGCCGTCGTTCATTTGCCCAAGCGCCCAATCGATGCGGCCGTCGCGTTCAACATGGGCGCGGCGGACAACATAAGTGGTAGCATCTTCATTGAGCGTATCGACACCGCCAAAGGAAACGCGGGCACCAGCGCCGACATAGACTTCAGCGACTAAGTTGGCTACAGATGCACCAGAGCCATAGCCTGTGTAATTTTCTACATACGTGACTGAGCTGTTGTCTTCCGCTACGATCAATACGTGGTTAAACAAACCGGCTTTTTCATCGGAAACCGCATAAACAGCTTGCAATGGCACTTCAACATTGACGTTTTTCGGCACGTAAATAAAGGCGCCGCCTTCCATCAATGCGGCATGCATCGCCGTTAGCTTGTTTTCGTCGGCTGAAACAGCTTCTGTTAATAAATACTTTTTAACAAGATCGCCATGCTCTTTAACCGCAGTCGCAAAGTCACAAAACACAACGCCTTTTTCTGCTAATTCAGCAGCATTTGTTTGAAAGATCGTTTTGCCATTGTCTTGGATTAGCAAGCTGTTTCCAGTTGCTTCTTCATCAACAAATTGCTGAATGTCGCTGGAGAGCTCATCCAAGCTTGAAATTTCCTTTGGTTCTCTAAGTTCCTGAGTAAAGGACGTAAAATCCCAATTGTGGATTTTGGTTTTATCCGGCTTAGGAAGCTCGAGGCTTTCGACTTTATTCAATGCATCCAGACGCAAGTCCGTTAGCCATTTTGGTTCTTGTTTTCCTTCGGACCGTTCTTTTAACTTATCCGGACCGATCAGTGGGTTCGTCTCAACTGACATACATACCATCCTTTGCTGTTTTATCGTGAAAGCTTCCGACTGGTTCTCACTTACGCTTCTTGGTTGGCATCAACGCGTTCGTCTTCAATGCCCAATTCTTCTTTAATCCAGTCATATCCTTCTGCTTCAAGACGCTCAGCAAGTTCAGAGCCGCCGGATTTAACGATGCGGCCTTGCATCATTACATGGACTTTATCTGGTGTGATGTAGTCAAGAAGGCGTTGGTAGTGGGTAATGATCAAGCAGCCAAACTCTTCGCCGCGCATTTGGTTGACACCTTGGGCAACAACTTTTAGCGCATCGATGTCAAGCCCTGAGTCGATTTCGTCAAGAATGGCGATTTTCGGTTCAAGCATTAGCAATTGGAGAATTTCATTGCGCTTTTTCTCCCCGCCTGAAAAGCCTTCATTCAAATAACGCTGCGCAAAGGATTGGTCCATGTCGAGAACGTCCATTTTTTCGTCCATTTTGCGAATAAATTTCATTAAAGACAGCTCATTGCCTTCTTCACGGTTCGCATTAATGGCAGAGCGCAAAAAGTCGGCGTTTGTAATGCCGCTAATCTCGCTTGGGTATTGCATCGCAAGGAACATGCCTGCACGAGCACGCTCGTCTACTTCCATTTCAAGCACGTCTTCGCCGTCTAGCGTAACAGAACCGCTTGTGATTTCATATTTTGGATGACCCATGATGGCAGAAGCAAGCGTTGATTTCCCTGTTCCGTTTGGTCCCATGATCGCGTGGATTTCTCCGCCGTTGATCTCAAGGTTGAAATCTTTAAGAATTTCCTTATCGTCAATAGAGACATGTAAATTCTCAATCTTAAGGTTTGGTACAGACATGTGTATTCCCTCCATAAATTAAGCAGGTATGCTGTTTCCAGCAAACCTCGCTGACATTTTTTAATGATTATTAATCTATTCTCATTCTAATTTTATACTAAATGGACACACACTTCAAGGAGCCCGTCCCGATAAATTACCCAAAAAAAACAGAGCCTTCACTGTAGGGCAGGAGGCTCTGTTTTTGATCTACGTTGACTAGGAATGGAGTGATTCAACAAGACGGTTGCATGCATAATGCTCTTTTGTCCGCGCCTTCTCCACTTCCAGTCGTTTTTTTAAACTGTTCTCATACTCGGCATAGCTCATTCCATGCCGCTGCTGCAACCCTTTTTCCATCTCAGTGGTGTAGGATAGATCCATCTTATGAATGGTTCTTCATCCCCTCTCTCAATTTTGTTATGCCTGTTTTTGAACCACAAACGTTTACCAAAGCTACAATTTAAGCTCTAAGCAAACCGAGCAGCCTATTTGCGGTTCTGTTTTTCTCTACCCTAAACGAATAACATGCAAACAATAATGAGAGAGTGGCTGTTACCAATTGTTATTGCAGCTCTTTTGCGAATTCACCAAAGGCTTCCTGTACAAGTGTAGCTCCTTGACTAAAGGCGGCACCACTGCCAAAGGCGGTGGCAACCGCTATTGTTTCAAGCAATTCTTCTTCCGAAGCACCATGGTCAACGCATCCTTTTGTATGGTAAATGATGCAATATTCATCTTGGGCATAAACGCTCATGCCCAGCGCCATTAAATGCTTCTGTTTTTTTGACAAGGCCCCATCTTTAAAGCACTGGTCTGTAAACTCGTTGTATGTTCGGGAAAAAGCGGGCATTTTTTCTTCATAAGTACCGACGCCTTTTTTGTATCGTCCCAAGTGCTGCTCTGTTGTAGTATGACTTTCACGATTCATCAATTCTGCTCCCTTTCCGTCAAGTTACTGTTAGTATGCAGTACTTGTTCCAGGAGCATGCAATTTACTCGAATTTCTCTGGGTATGCAATTTGGGCCAAATGCTCGACCGCCTCTCCGATACGAGGACCAGGACGGTCCATGATGTCCGCTTCAAGCAAATAGATTTCCTCATTTTCGACAGCGGCAATGCCTCCCCAGCCCGCGCGGCCTTTAATCTCTCCGACTGGGTCTTCTGTATAGGTGACCGTTGTTGCGATCAAGTCGGGATTGCGGTCAATCACTTGCTCTTCGTCAATTTTAAGCCAGCCTTCTTCATCGGCAAACACATTGTTTAAGCCAGCGGCTTTAATGATTTCTTGCTGGAACGTATTGGCTCCTGTCGTATAAATGTCTGGAGATGGGCTAATTTCAAAATACACGTCCTTTTCTTCCGCTTCGGCGACTTTTGTGGCCACTTCCTCCATTTGCGCTTGGATGTTCGTTATGATTTCTTCGCCTCTTTCCGTTACGCCCATCACTTCTGCAATTTGTTCAATATCACTATAAACATCTTCAAAGTTGGCGGCTGAGTGAATCACAAACACGGGAATCCCTGCGTCTTCTAAAGGGTCGAGCGTATCAGGAGCCCCAATCGTATAGCCAATGACAACATCAGGATTCAATTCAATAATTCGTTCAGCATCAATTGTTTGTGAGTCAGATACTTTTTCGATTTCATTTGCTTCTTCAGGATAAAAATCAAATTCAGTCACACCGACCACCTTTTCTCCTACACCAAGTTCAAACAAAATTTCTGTATTGCTCGGAGCAAGAGAAACAACCGTTTCTGGGATTTTTTCAAACGTAATGTCTTCACCTCTGTCATCCGTTACTGTATACGATTGCCCCTCTGGCTGTTCTTCGTGGGCCTCTGTCTTGTCTTCGTCCGATTGGCAGCCAACCGCACAAATAAGCAATAATGATGATAACAAAAGCTTTTTTTTCATTTAATTAATCTCCTTTTTGCGTGTTTTTACGGGGTATGATTTGCTCACAAATGGGATTTCCTCGATTCCTTGCCGTTTGTTTGCATACACAGCCATGACAAACAGCACATTCGCCAACAGATGGGCGTAATCAAATAGCCTCTCTGGCACTTCTCGTTCCAAGCTGACGCGATGCAAAGCACGTACCGTTTTCTTGGCTTCACTGCGGCACACATGAAGAGCACAGGCAGCTGCCGATCCTTGCGGCAACACAAACTGCTTGATCGATTCCTCCGTCTCTTCAACATAGCGGTCATACAGATCGCTCAACTTATGTACATCAGCAGCGGATATCGCCATCTTTCCGCGTACCGATCCATTTAAATGGTACACCATTTCCACCAACTTGAGTAAATCACTATGTAATTCCTCTAACGGCACAACTAAGCTAGCCGCTTGTCCAATCCGAACTGCCAGCGCATCAGATTGTATTTCAAAATCGACAGTTGTTTGCGCCTCACGCATATAAGGATAGCAAAGATAGCGCATATCTTTCCCCTTGCCCATTGTTAGACCACTCCTGTCTTTTTACAAGCAAAAATGCCGTTAGCGCGTCGCTAACGGCAGCCTTTTTCCTTACTCGGCAGGGATGACCGCTCCGCCATAGTTTTCTTCAATAAATGTTTTGATTTCTTCAGATTGAAGCACCTCAACAAGTGTTTGAATCGCTTCATTGTTTTCATCTTCGCTGCGAACGACAATCAAATTAACGTATGGATTTTCGGCATCGCCTTCTTCAAGAATGACAGAGTCTTCTGTTGGCGATAGGCCAGCATCGATCGCATAGTTGGAATTAATCGCAATCAAGTCCGCTTCATTGTTCGTATATGCTTGCGGCAACAACTCAGCAGCAACGCCAGAATTGACAAACGTTAGATTTTTCGGGTTATCCACTATGTCTTGTTCGGTTGCATCAACTGAAACGCCCTCTTTAAGGGTAATTAAACCCGCTTCTTGAAGAAGGGAGTACACACGGCCGTGGTCAGCGACAGAATCGCTCATCATCACCGTTGCTCCGTCAGGAAGGTCGTCGACGCTGTCATATTCTTGTGAATAAAGGCCCATTGGCTCTAAATGGATGGCCCCAGCTTCAACAAAATCATAGTCCGGATTTTGCTCAAGCTGTTCTTCAAGATAAGGGCGGTGTTGAAAATAGTTGGCATCGACATCGCCATCGTTTAAAGCAATGTTTGGCAAAACATAGTCTTGGGCAATTTCGATTTCCAGCTCGACGCCTTGTTCTTTAAGCAATGGCTCTGCCTCTTCTAAAATTTCGGCATGGGGCACATTGGAGGCGCTAATTTTAATGGTCGTTGGCTCGTCTGCATTGCCTCCGTCTCCATTTGCCCCGCCTTGCTCGTTGCCGCCTTGCCCGCAAGCAACGAGTGCAATTGCTGCTGTTGTGACACCTAGTGTTTTCAAAAATGCTTTCATCTTCTCGTCCTCTCCTTTTTATTAGCGTTTATCTAATCGACTTGTGAAAAAGTCGCCAATCCACTGGAACACAAACACAATCGCTAAAATAACGACAGTCGCGACAACCATCACATCTGGATTGGTGCGCTGAAACCCTTGTTGGAACGCAAGTGTGCCAAGACCGCCAGCACCAATTGTTCCGGCCATTGCTGTATAACCGATCAAAGCAATGGTCGTTACAGTAATGCCAGAAACAAGCGCTGGCATTGATTCAGGAATAAGCACTTTAAAGATAATGTGGCGGTTTGTTGAGCCCATTGCCTGTGCAGCTTCGACGACGCCTTTATCCACTTCCCGCAAAGCAATTTCAACCATGCGGGCATAAAATGGCGCAGCTCCTATAATCAAAGCAGGCAATGCTGCACTTGGGCCAAAAATCGAACCAACGAGTGCCCGCGTAAATGGAATAAGCAATATGATTAAAATAATAAACGGAATCGAGCGAAATACATTTACAAAAGCGGCTACGATCTTATAAAAGAAGCGGTTTTGCCATGGATTGCCTTTGGCGGTCAAATATAAAAACAAGCCGAGGAGCAAGCCAATAAAAAAGGTTGCAACTGCTGAGGCGACTGTCATGTAAACCGTCTCTTGCGTAGCTGCCCACACATCTTCCCACACGACATTTGGAAACCATTTAGCGATCATGCTCAATCACCTCCACGTCTATTTCTTTGCCGCGGATGTATGCAAGCGCTGCTTCAATTTCGTTCGTTGCCCCTAATAGCCGTAAATACAGCTTTCCATAGGAGCCTTGTTGCAATTTTGAAATGTTCCCTTGCAAAATGCTAATGTCGATCGGAAAACGTCGGATTAATTCCGTTACAAGTTGTTCTTCAGCAGGGTTGCCAACAAACGTTAAAGAGACAATCGTGCCGTCGCTCTGTTCATCAAGAAGATGCCAAAGCGATTGTTCTTCTTCCCCCGTTTGCGCCAGCTGCTTAACAAACTCCTTTGTCATCTGCTCTTTCGGCTTACGGAACACATCAATGACTGGCCCTTGTTCGACAATCTTGCCGTTTTCCATCACTGCCACTTGATGGCAAATTTTTTGGATAACGTGCATTTCGTGAGTAATGAGCACGATCGTCAAGTTCAGTTTTTCATTAATGTCAAGGAGCAAATCCAAAATGGAATCCGTCGTCTTTGGGTCAAGCGCTGAAGTTGCTTCATCGCATAACAGCACTTTCGGATTGTTGGCAAGCGCCCTAGCAATTCCAACCCGTTGCTTTTGACCGCCGCTCAACTGAGACGGATAGCTGTCTCCTCGACCATGAAGCCCAACAAGTTCAATCAATTCCTCGACCCGTTTCTTCCGTTGCGCAGCTGGAACTCCTGCAACTTCCAACGGGAACGAAATGTTTTGCCTAACCGTCCGCGACCAAAGTAAATTAAAATGCTGAAAAATCATGCCAATTTCTTGGCGAGCTGCCCGCAATTTACTTGGCGTAAGCGACGACAGTGCCTTGCCATCTATTTTAACGGACCCTTCCGTTGGTTTCTCAAGCAAATTAAGCAACCGAATAAGCGTGCTCTTTCCAGCTCCGCTATAACCAATGATCCCAAAAATTTGCCCAGCTTCAATTTCAAGGTTGACGTTATCGACAGCTTGGACAGCGCCATTTTTCGTTTTAAACGTTTTGCTGATTCCTTTCAGAGAAATCATTGTCAATGTCCCTCCATAAAAAAACCTTTCTGCCGGACAGACAGAAAGGGTGCTGTTGCTTCCCTCTCATCTCCCAAAGCCCATATGCTTTGCAGGATTTAGCACCTTCAAGCGAACTTGCGGTTGCCGGGTTTCATTGGGCCAGTCCCTCCACCTCTCTCGATAAGAATGAATATGGTTGTTTTATCAAACTCTAATGTAGCCGTATCATAGCATGGCTTTATGGCGGCGTCAATTCTTTCTTAAATAAATTAAACTGCCTTGCGCGAATAAAGCAAAACCCTATCGGTATCAGAAAAAAAGACCCGCCCCTGCCAGGCAAGTCTTCGCTATTCGATCGATTCGCGTTCGATCAGCAATTATTTCCATCTCTCCAACTAGGCAACTCATATAGAAAACGTCCATCTTGCCATGAAGCCAACGCCGATGGGAGGGCCGCAGCTATTCACTACGGCACCTGAAGCGGCCAGCCTTCTCCGTTCGTTTGCGACAACCGTTTCTATACGTGCTTCTTCCTCCCGAGTCTCCTCTGGCTTAAACGCCTATATTTAGAGTGCACGCCAGGAAAATTTGTATCCGAGGGAAGATCAGCCAGAAGAAGAGCTAAAGCATTAATCTTCGCTAATCATCTCCGCATATTCTCCTGCTGACATCAGCTTGTCCACTTCACTTGCGTCAGCCGGCTCAACCACGATCATCCACGCTTTTTCGTACGGTGACTCATTGACAAGCTCTGGGGAATCATCAAGTTCTTCATTCACTTCAACGACTTTTCCGCTAATTGGCGCATACAATTCAGATACAGTCTTGACGGACTCAACGCTGCCAAATGGCTCGTCCGCTTCAATCTCATCGCCCACTTCAGGAAGTTCGACGAAGACAATATCGCCTAGTTCAGATTGGGCAAAATCAGTGATGCCGATACGGACTTTGCCGTCTTCCGTTTTTACCCACTCATGTTCTTCGGAATACTTTAGCTCTTCAGGTAAATTACTCATGTTAACCCCTCCAATGTGGTCTTTTCGAAGTTTATCATACAGGAAATCGCTCATAAGCGAAAGGAAATCTTCTTGTTACACCACTAAAAAGTTGACCACATATCTTGAAATTGATCTTCTTTAAAGCCAAGTGTCACTTTTGTGCCATCTGTTACAATCGGGCGTTTTATCAACATACCTGAACTAGCTAGTAGCTGATATTGCTCTTCATCGCTCATTTCGCCGAGTTTGTTTTTTAAATCAAGCTCCCGGTATTTTTTTCCGCTTGTGTTGAAAAACGCTTTTAATGGCAAACCGCTTTTTTGGTGAAGTTCCTTCAATGTTGTACTTGTCGGCGGTGCCTCGACAATATGGATCGCTTCATAAGAAACACCGTGTTCATCAAGCCATTTCAATGCGTTACGGCAAGTAGAACACTTTGGATATTGATAAACCGTTACACCCATTTCCAGCATCCTTTCTATCCAGTGGACTCGTGTCTATTATTACCGAAAACCATCGCATACACAACTTTTTGGCTCACATGAAAGAAGAAGCCCGTGATTAGGCTTCTTCAGTGAGAGGAGAATACCCCTTGCGAGAGGAGCATTGTATTTTTATTTGGGGCCAAAAGCCCCAAAATTGCTACCTTAAATGACGTATTTCTTTTCAGCAATAATCGCCTTGGCGATTTTCCGTTTTTTTGCCACGACATTAACAGGCTGATGACGCGTTAGCTTGCGCAACATCGAAAGCATCGTGCGCAGCGTATCTCCCTCTTCCATATAAGACAACGCCTTTTTTGCATTTGCTTCGATCCGGTTAATTGCCTCTTGTGTAAACACTTCTGTTAATAGAAGTTTTTGCTGCTCTTTCTCTGGTGATGACGCGTCAAGTGCTTTCTGCGTCCGCAAAATCGCTGACTCCATTGAATAAATATCGCTGACAATA
Organism: Shouchella rhizosphaerae; assembly: GCF_900142675.1. GTDB lineage: Bacteria > Bacillota > Bacilli > Bacillales > Bacillaceae_D > Shouchella > Shouchella rhizosphaerae. The sequence continues at coordinate 432,575 of NZ_FRBS01000003.1, forward strand.
TCCGCTACCGCAGCAAGAACTTCTTGTTCTTGATCCAGTTGCGCTCCATATTTTTGCGCACCTGTTCCAGCGACCATCAAAAATACTTTTTTAGCCATCGCCAACAAATGGGTTTCCTGCGCCAACGGTGTATCATCAATTTCTTGAGGCATAAGCATCATTAATTCTTCTTGCAACGCTTGTGCTTTTTGCAAAAACGGCAAATCTCCTTTTAACGCTTTGCGCATAAGGGTGCCCGGGACAAGCAAACGATTGATTTCATTCGTGCCTTCAAAAATCCGGTTAATCCGGGAATCACGATAAATACGCTCTACTTCGTATTCAGCCATAAAGCCATAGCCGCCATGGATTTGCACGGCTTCGTCAGCTACAAAATCCAATGTTTCCGAACCAGCGAATTTGTTCAATGAACATTCAATTGCGTATTCCGCAATCGCGCTAGCAACGGCACGGCCATCATTTTTTTCTTCCTCGGTTAAGCTGGCAAAGCGGCTTTCAATCAGTCCGCCTGTTCGGTAAATGGCGCTTTCTGACGCGTAAATTTCGGTTGCCATGGAAGCGAGTTTTTCTTGAATTAAAGCGAATGAAGCGATCGTTGTTTTAAATTGCTTCCGCTCTGTCGCATACGTCGCTGCCAGTTCCAACGCCCGCTTAGCACCGCCAATACAGCCGACTCCAAGTTTATAACGGCCAATATTTAAAATATTAAAGGCAATGACATGGCCACGGCCGATCTCGCCAAGGACATTGTCCACAGGCACTACAACATCCTCTAATATTAGTGTACGCGTAGATGATCCTTTAATGCCCATTTTCTTTTCTTCTGGCCCGGTGCTGACACCATCAAACGTTCTTTCTACGATAAAAGCGGTAAACTTTTCGCCGTCTACCTTAGCGTAAACAATGAACACATCCGCAAAAGCAGAGTTGGTAATCCACTGCTTTTCACCATTCAAGACATAATGTGTACCTGCTTCGTTTAGAACTGCTGTCGTTTTGGCGCTCAGCGCATCTGAACCTGAGCCAGGCTCTGTTAAGGCATAAGCGGCAAATGTCTCGCCACTGGCCAAGCTAGGCAAGTATTTGCTCTTTTGTTCATTCGTGCCAAAAAAAACGATTGGCAACGTGCCGATGCCGACATGGGCACCGTGGCTTAGCCCAAACGCTCCGGCTTTTGAAAATTCTTCCGAAATGAGGGTAGAACTGATTTTATCAAGGCCAAGCCCGCCATATTCTTCTGGGACATCAGCGCCAAGCAGCCCCAATTCCCCAGCCTTTTTCAACAGCCTTGTCGTATGTTGAAATTGATGCTGTTCAATTTCATCGACATAAGGCAAAACTTCTTTTTCCACAAAATCCTTTGTCGTACGAGCAATCATTTGTTGTTCTTCGGTTAAGTCTTCCAATGTAAAGATGTGGGCAGGCTCCATATCTTCAAGCAAAAAGCCGCCACCTTTAAAAAGTTTTTCAGTCGTGTTGCTCATCCTCGGTTCGCCTCCCCAATTGTTTAATGTCGTTCAAACACAGCAGCAGCCCCCATGCCGCCACCAATGCACATCGTCACAACACCAAATCGTTCATCGCGCCGCCTCATTTCATGGATGAGCGACAACGTTAATTTTGTGCCTGTACAGCCAAGTGGATGCCCTAAGGCAATCGCTCCGCCATTGACATTGACTTTGTCGTAATCAAGCCCCAATTCACGTATGACGGCAAGCGCTTGGGAAGCAAAAGCCTCGTTTAACTCAAACAAACCAATCTCTTCTAGCTGTAATCCTGCCAGACGCACCGCCTTTGGAATTGCCTCAATTGGGCCAACCCCCATCACTTCAGGCGCTACCCCTGCAACAGCAAAGCTTTTAAACGTTACAAGTGGTTCTAACCCCCGAGCTTCCGCTTCTTCTTTGTCCATGAGCAGGACAGCCGCAGCGCCATCGCTCATTTGTGATGAATTCCCAGCTGTTACCGTCCCTTTAAGCTGGAATGCTGGCTTAAGCTTGCTAAGTGCAGCGATCGTAGTATCTGCGCGCACGCCTTCATCCATCTCAACAAGTCGTTCCGTTGTTTGAACCGTTCCGTCTGCCCCAAAGTGCTGTTCAACGACAGGAACAGGTACGATTTCATCGTTAAAGCGCTGATTGGCAAGTGCAGCCGCTGCTCGTTTATGGCTTTCTACCGCAAATGCGTCTTGGTCTTCCCTGCTAATGCCGTACTGGCGCGCCACTTCTTCCGCAGTATAGCCCATTGACATGTAATATTCCGGTGCTTCGTCGATCAACGTTGGGTTCGGTTTGACGACGTGACCTCCCATTGGAATCATGCTCATTGATTCTGCGCCACCTGCAATGATTGCTTTCGCATGCCCTAGCATAATCCGTTCGGCCCCATAAGCGATTGTTTGCAAGCCGGAAGCGCAATAGCGGTTAATTGTCACTGCTGGAACTGATTGGGGAATGCCCGCAAGCACGCTCACATTTCGGGCCATGTTCATCCCTTGTTCCGCTTCGGGCATGGCGCAGCCGATCAAGCAATCGTCAATTTCTTCCGGTTCGACTTGTTTGGCGCGGCGCAATGTTTCCTTCACGGCAATGGCGCCTAAGTCGTCGGAACGCACATGTTTAAAAGAGCCGCGGTTCGCTTTCCCAACTGGTGTCCTCGCACCTGCCACAATAACTGCTTCTTTCATAGATGCCGCCCTCCTTTATTAATTTAATTGCGCAACGGTTTTCCTTTCGTAAGCATATGCTGCATCCGCTGCTGCGTTTTCGGTTCTGCGATCAAACTTAAAAACGCTTCCCTTTCCAAATCAAGCAAATAAGATTCATCAACTAGCGTACCTTCTGGCACCTGGCCTCCAGAAAGGACGAATGCTAGCTTTTTGGCGATTTTCAAATCATGCTCTGATGCATAACCGCCCCATTCCATCATTTTCGCGCCAAGCATCAACGTCGCATAACCTGCTCTTCCTGTCACAGGGATCTTTGTTTTTGCAGGCGGCCGATATCCCTCTGCTAGAGACAGAACACGCTGCTTAGCATCGTTATTAACGAAAAAGTCGTTCATTGTAATGCCGTCCCGTTCAGACAAAAAGCCTTTTTCCTTCGCGTCTGCCGCTGATGTGGATACGTTGGCGGTAGCAATCGTTTCAAACGTTTTTCGCGCAGCCTTTTGCAAATCAGCAAGATTGTCGCTGCCATAACGGGCTATATTGCGCAGGTACAGTTCTTTATTGCCTCCTCCGCCTGGAATGAGGCCTACGCCTGTTTCCACTAAGCCCATATACGTTTCGTGGGCTGCTTGGATGCTTGCAGCTGGCAAGCTGATCTCAGTACCGCCGCCAAGCGTCATTCCAAAAGGAGCGGTTACAACAGGGACATTTGCATACCGGATACGCGCTGTTGCTTTTTGGAACTGCCTGATAACGAGATCAAGCTCAAAAAAGTTGTCGTCTTGCGCTTCCATTAGCATCATCATTAAGTTAGCGCCAACGCAGAAATTTTTCCCTTGATTGCCGATTACAAGGCCGCGGTAATTTGCTTCTGCCTCGTCAATTGCTTTGTGGATCATTTGGATTACATCAAGGCCAATCGTATTGTTAGGCGAAGTAAACTGCAGCAAGGCGACATCGTCGCCGATATCGATTAAAGACGCACCTGTGTTTTTTGTAATCGTCTTATCTTTTTTCAGCGCGTTTAAAGGCAGCTGCTTTTTATGGGTGCGGACAGGAAGATAGTCGCCGTCGTGGTAGAAAGCGCCATCTTTGTAGAACGACGTATGGCCTTGTTCAAGCATAGCCGTCACCCATGTCGGCACAAATTCGCCCTCAAGTTGCATTTTTTCCACTGTTTCTTTTACACCGAGTGCATCCCAAAGCTCATATGGGCCCATTTCCCAGCCAAAGCCCCAGCGCATCGCTTCATCGACCGCCAACAAATCATGGGCTATTTCCGCTGTTTTCTCGGCTGTATAAAGCAATACCGGTTTTAAAATCGACCAGAGCAGCTTGCCTGCTGGATCATCTGCCCATACAACCGCACGTAACTTGGCAGATTTCGATTTCATTAACTTTGCTTGCTCCATAGAAGGCGCTTTCATTTTTTTGCGCGGTTCATATTCAAATGTGTGGGGATTTAGTTCGTAAATCGCCCCGTTTTCTTTCAAGTAGAAACCTTGGCCGCTTTTTGCGCCAATCCACCCACGCTTCGCCATTTCCTTCATAAAAGCCGGGGGATCAAACATCGCTTTTTCAGTACCCTCTGTCTCCTCGTAGACATTTTTGGCCACATGTAAGAACGTATCCAGTCCAACTACATCCAGTGTCCGGAATGTCGCGCTTTTCGGCCTGCCGATGAGTGGCCCTGTCACAGAATCAATTTCACCAATCGATGCATTGGCTTTAAGCATTTCATCGACTGTGACAAGCAATCCATATGTGCCGATCCGGTTGGCGATAAAATTAGGCGTATCCTTCGCTTCAACGACCCCTTTGCCAAGCGCAGTTTCAGCAAACTCGCGCATAAATTCTGTAACCTCGGTTTTCGTTTCCTTAGTCGGGATCACCTCAAGCAATTTTAAATAACGCGGTGGGTTAAAAAAGTGCGTGCCGAGAAAATGGGCTTTAAAATCTAGGCTCCTTTCTTGCGACATTGCTTCCACCGATATGCCAGAAGTATTGGATGATACAATTGCACCAGGAGCGCGGACTTCGTCAATTTTAGCCAATAGCTGTTTTTTCGCTTCCAAGTTCTCAATAATGGCTTCAATAATCCAGTCAGTATCTTTTAGTTTGTCAAAGTCATCCTCTAAGTTTCCGGCTTCAATCAAATGAAGTGCTTGTTTTGAAGCCAATGGGGCCGGCTTTTGCTTTTTCAATTTTGCAATCGCCTGTTCCACAAGGTAGTTGCGGCTCCGCTTTTTCGTGAGCGTTGCCACGTTTGTGGCGCTTTTGCCATCATCTTGCGGTGCTAAGTCTAGCAATAAAACGGAAATCCCAGCATTCGCTAAGTGAGCGGCAATGCTTGCACCCATTACGCCGGCACCAATGACTGCTGCTTTGCGGATAGGACGAACCATCGTATTCCTCCTCTCAAATAATCAAACCGAATGAACACTCATTCATTTTTAACGTTAAAAAAAGGGCTTCTCAAAGAAGGCTTTCTTTTACTATAGTCAATTATGATAGCGTTTGCAATAAGAAATTTTCTTTTTTTTGGATCGTTTTTCTTTTTTTGAATAAGGAAGGCAGTTGCTGAAGAGGAGCTTCGGCAACTGCTTACCACAGGTCCTTTTTCGTCAAGTTGGCTTGCGTCGCATGTTGAGGCTATAAGCAAACCATAAAACAGACAGTGTACTTAAAAACGCGGCAGCTAGCCAATATAAAGGCGCCAATTCATAGGTGTCGACAATGAAAAACGATACAAGCGGCCCAGTCGCTGCTCCTAAATCGACTACGACTGCCTGGATCGTCATTACTTTGACTTTATTCCCTTGCGCCGCCGCCCGGGCTGCAAGTGTATCGGCAGTGGTTACAAAAAAGGTCGACAGAAGTTGAAATACAAGTACGGCCCCTAACAAAAGCCAAAATGAATCAAGCAGCGCAAATAACGAAAATAAACAACCAATCCCGAGTATAGGCAAGTAAATCCATAAATACGAAAGCGGCCTGCGGTCTAGCATTTTCCCATAAAAAGGGGCAACGAATGGATCCCAGGCCCAGCGCAAGGCTTGAAGGATTCCTGCAATTGAAGCTGCACCGATGATTAGACCAAATGCTTCCAGCTGTTGCCCACCCATTGCGCGCTCAACAAGCGGGCTGAGTGTAACCGAAAACAGTCCGAACACAACGAACCCCATCGTAAGGCCTGTCGCGAACACGAGCATCGTAAAAGGCGAAAGGGTTTTTTCTGCTCTCCTAACATGAGTAAGCGGTTTGTTATCATCTGGTTGTTGGCGTTTCGGGATCACAAAGGGGGCGATGACGAAGGCAATTGTGCCAATCGTCGCGAAAGCAGTCGTGACTGGAAATACAGATACCTGTTCGACGAAAATGCCTCCTGCCAACATACCGACCAGTCCGCCAATCCCCCATAAACCATTGTAAGTGCCCATCAGTTGGCCACGATTGTCTTTGCTGGAAAATTCCACTACAGCAAGCATGCCGCCAATACGCAACAAAGCCCAAGCGACACCCCAAACGGCCCGTGCCACGACAAGGGTAGCAAAGCTTTGGAAAAAGCCGTACGAAAAAGTCGTGGCCGTTGCCAAAATGAGGGCCAATTGCACACCAGTCCGCAGTTCAAACTTGCTATAAAACCAGCCGACAAGGGGACTTATTGGCAAACGGACGAAGCGATTGACAGATAACAATATGCCAATTTGCCAAAGAGCTGTAAGGCCAAACTCCTGCCAGTAAAGGGGCAACACAATAAACAACATTGCATCGCCAAGCACGGCAGCGGCTGTTAATAGCGCAATCGCCACCACTTTCTTTTGCGGGGATGCTTGGAGGCGTTCCCCTTTTTTCTCCTCCTGTTTTGCTTGCAATAAAACCGCCCCTTTTCTTTCATTCCATTATGGCGGTCCCAAAACGGGAAAAAAAGTGTAAACTAGATATAGTTATTTTTCCCCTTTTTTATAAAGACAGGAGGCTCGGAACAATGGAACTGTTTGAGCACTACCTCATGTTGGCCAAACGATTAAACTACTCACAAGCGCGACAGCCCCTTTCTGTCCGTACTTTAGCAAACGAGCTTTCATGTACAGAACGGAACGCAAAATTGCTTGTCCAAAAAATGCAAAAGCGTGGCTGGATTGAATGGCGGCCTGGCAAAGGCAGAGGCCATGTGTCCTATATTCGCTTGTTGGCAGACTATGACGCTGTCGTCATAGCTGAAGCAAAAAAACGCGCTTCTGAGCAATCACTTGATGCGGCGATTCAACTCGTTCAAACCTATTCACGCTCACACGCAAGCAGCCGCTCCTTTATTGATTCAATTTTAAATTCAATTAACCTGGAACAAATCGAGCAAGAGGATCATCTCCGTTTCCCTACTTACCGTGGGGTTTGCGCATTAGACCCGGCTACGATACACCGCCGGACGGAAAATCATTTGATGAGCCACTTATTCAACCAACTCGTAAAGTATGATCCTAATAACGGCTGTTATATTCCAGATTTGGCCCATTATTGGGAAACAGACACTACAAACACAAAGTGGACTTTTTATTTGCGGAAAGACATTTTCTTTCATAATGGGCAGCCTTGTACCGCTGTGGAAGTTGGCGCCAGTTTTTTACGCCACACGGAAAAGTCGCCCTATTATTGGGGAATCCAGCATTTGCATCGCCTATCTGCACTTAGTCCTTACACAGTGGAGTTTTGTTTTTCCAAGCCTACTCCGCATTTTCTGGCGTTTGCTGCTTCATTAGGCGGGGCCATTGTCTATAAAGACGAAATGACATCTTTTCCAATCGGCACAGGGCCTTTTTCCTTGTCGGACCATTCAAGTAAGCTCCTTCGCCTTCAAGCATTTCCGCGCTACTTTAGTACGAGGCCACACCTTGATGCAGTGACCATGTATATCTTTCCAGCCCTTTATGACAACGAACCAGAAACAGCATTCTTAGCCGCAAACCAATTAAATTTTTATCATTACCCATACGTCGAAAAAGAAGAGCATCACTTCCAACAGCAGCACTCAATGGACATAGGCTGCAAACTCCTTTCGTTAAACAAAAAGCACGGCCTTTGTGCCAATGACACTCGCTTGCGCGAGGCGCTGTTTCATTTTTTAGATCCACATTCAATGATTCAAGACATTGGCGGCACCCGCAGTATTCCAGCTGATCGTGTTTTCGCCCAAGGGCAAAGCGTCCTAACGACTCGTAACAGGCTAAAAGGACAGGCAAGCTTGTTAAAGAGCAACTACCATGGAGAAGAGCTTCAGCTATATAGCTACACCGGAGCGGGCAATGAGAGGGATGCTGGTTGGATTGAACAAACGCTTAAAGCAGAAGGCATTTCTGTGCGGTTGCACCTCCTTCCTTATCATGAGCTTCAACAATTAGACCTCGAACAAAAAGCAGACCTTTTGCTCGGCGAGCAGCTTGGCTACGATGACAAAGTGTATGGCTATTTTTCCTTGTTTTTTGATCGCCACCGGTTTCTTTATTCACACGTGGGGACAGACGATTTGGAAAAAGCAAAGCGTTTATGGCATCAGGAATTAAAAACAGAAACATTGCTGGCTAGCTTACAAACAATCGAAACATCGCTTTGCCAAGCACATTATCTCCTCCCCCTCTACCGGTTAAAACAATTTGCGTTGTATCCTGAATACGTCAAAAATGTGGCATTAAATGCTTACGGCTGGGTCGATTATACAACGATTTGGCTGAAACGCGGCAAATCTTAGATCTAGCAACACGTCTTTAGTCGTCATCATCACGGGAGTCCCGCCATTTTTGAAACAAGGAGACAGAGCGCGTCGAGGGGGACTCGTCAAACTGAAGGGCGGACTCATGTAATACCCACGGGTGCGGTTGATGGGGAACACCGACTTTGAATCCAGCTTGCTGGAATTTTAGAGATTGGACGGTGTCATATACATGCCAGCCATCAACCACTTCTGGCCAAGGCAAATCGTATTGGGTAGCCATTAAGGCACCATCAATCGCTTCGACTTGTTGGTATGCATACTCCGCTTCTAAAAACGATAAATAACTATACGTATGGCGATGTTCCAACATTTTACCGGCTTTCGTGGGACTGTCCCACCAATTACCTGAAGCAGGCAAGTCCTTTGCGCCAATGACGCCAAACATGCCTAAGTCAGGATGTTGTTCAAATAAAAACAACAAATCATGCAAAAACATGCGGTTTATGATCATCGTATTTTGGCGCATATACACTTTGTAGCGTGCATCGCTTTTTTCCATTGCCTCATTGTAGCCACTTGCCATGCTTTTTGCATGACGGATCGCCACTTTTTCTACCGTTACCCCTTTAGGCGGATAAAGCATGTCAATATGGCTCACAGCCCGGGCATACTGATCTTCATCATTGACACAACTAATAAAGCACACTTTTTGCCGATCCATGTGCCGACCCCTCCTGCTTGCTGATTGAATAGTATATTCCATCAAAAACAGGATGGTGATGACGTTAATTTGTTCGGATAAACGGCATTGTAAAGAGCCATAATAAATGGAACGGTGTTTAAAAAAGGAGAGAGACAAGTGTATTGGCCGACTTTCAAGACTGTGTTTCGTTATATATTGATTTGTCATGTCTTATTTTTACTGATACCGAGTCAAGTGGACGCTGCTATAGTGAGAGAAAGGCATGAGTACGAAAAGACAGGACATGTGTTCTGGGAAATTCCAACAGATGAAAAAATTGTAGCCTTAACGTTTGATGATGGCCCGGATCGTACAAACACACCCCTTATTCTAGATGTGCTTAAGAAATACGGGGCAAAAGCAACCTTTTTTGTAGTCGGCAAGAATGTGAAAGAGAATGCCGATGTTGTCCAAAGGACGATCATGGAAGGACACGAACTTGGCAATCACACGTATACCCACACTTACAATGAGTCAATTAACCAAGCAACCTTAACCACTGAAATGAACAAAACGGACATGCTTCTTTTAGAATTGTTCGCCATCAAACCAACCTTTTTTCGCCCAGTCGGAGGCTATTATAATGATCTTATTATTGAAACTGCGATTGAGGCAAAACACGACGTTTTTTTATGGTCTTGGCATCAAGATACAAGAGATTGGGCAAACCGGAATAAAAAGCAACTTTCAGCCCAAGTTTTAAACAATATACGTCCTGGCGATGTCATTCTTTTCCATGACGGAGGCGGTGACCGTACGCCAACAATAGAAGCAATTAAAGAAATTATCCCCGCCTTGCAAGATGAAGGCTACAGCTTTTTAACACTATCGGAAATGGTCGATCGCCATAAATTCTCTTCCAAACAAACAAAACACAACGCCGGTCTTTCGTTTAGCGCCGCTTCCCTTTATGAAGTGAAGCGGGTTCTGCTTCTAATGCTTCTTGATAATCTTTATAAGCAAAGTAAGCTGCAATAAATGAACCTATTAAAAACAAGGCAGAACCTCCAAGCGTAAACAAACGGCCAATATAAATACCTTGTGTATCAAAAATGTGTTCACTATCCATTTCATTCACTCCATATAATGTTTTCCTTTATATAATAATTAGGATTAAGACCACACTTTTTAAATGTACGCCTTGCCCTTTCTGAAAAAAGGCAAAGTTATGCTTATATATATATTATGCCTTAAGCAAGAATTGGTTCAAAAAACAAAACTGGATAAAAGGGTTGTCTATTTATTTAAAAGATAAATTGTCAATTCAAGTGTAAACATTTTCTTTGGCCGTCCATTAAGGTTCTGACTAATTCATACAAGCAAATTCTTACAAGTTCTCGATACGGAAAATAAAAGGAAACTGCTCCTAGCAAAATAGACAAGTTTGTACTAGCTTCTTACAAAGCGATTGAAAAAAGGCGCCTATCCGAAGAAAGGCACCTGTTTTTATTCCTTTTCTAATGCTTCGATAATCAGATCTTGAACCCTGTTATTTGTCAAAAGAAGCAAATGTGTGACGCCTGGAACGTGGATGTTATTTGCCCCGTCAATCCGCGACAAACTGTTTGCTACAATTAAATCGGAACTGCTATAAATCGATGTAAAATCGACTCCGTCTGGCACTGAACTTGCACCCAAGCGGTTGGCTCCTCCTAATGTAATAACTTTGTCTACATGTTCAACGCCTCCGAGTTGGGTAAGATACCGTAATGTATTTGCTCCCCCCATGCTGTGGGCTATAATATTTACTTCGTCGACATCATAATTGGTTAGTACATCGTTAATAAAATCTCTCAATTGTCGGGAGTTCCTGTAATTGTTTCCGGAGCGGTCGGCAAAATCTATTGCATGTAAGTCAGAACGATCATAGCCAACGCTTCTTAACTTTCTTTCAATGCTATAGAAATTGTAACCCGCTCCTCCAATCCCATGTACGAGCACAATTGGTTTATCAAAATCGATACTTGATGTTTGTTGGGCGCGGACTTCAGAAGAATAAGCACCTCCCCATGTAAGCAAACATACTAGAACAGTTAAAAATGACAAGCGAATTAATCTCACAATCATCCTCCTCTTCGAATAATAGAATCGGTTACAAAATAACATGATTAGGCTACTGACGCTATAGAAATGCGAATTTTCCCAACTAAAAAAATGATATTTTTATTGTTTTTTGTATCACGAAAAAGTTTTTAGAAGGACGTGTTGATAAACAAAAAAAAGCAGCAGCTGCTGCTTTTCATTTAATGTCATATAGGTGTTACGCCTTTTACACGCTACACGTTGTTGTAAAACGTCCAAACTTAATTAAAAGGCCGTCGCTATTTGCATCCACTAGCCTAGCCGAGTGAATGCCCGATCCAATTTCGCTAAGCCTTCATCGATTTCCGCTTTTGTAACCGTTAATGGCGGAATCATCCGCAACACTTCTCCGGCATTGCCGCAAAAATAAAAGAGAACGCCCTCTTCTAATGCAAGGTCCAAAATCTTTGCAGCAGTGTCCCCGTCTTTTTCACCTGTTTTCGGGTCGACAATTTCAATGCCAAACATCATCCCTATACCGCGGACAGCGCCAATTTGCGGCCATTTTTCTTGCATGGCGTTCAAACGTTGTTTTACATATGCGCCTACTTGTTTGGCATTGTCAAGCAACTGTTCCTCTTTTATTACTGCAATTGTGGCCCGTGCCGCCGCACACGCAATCGGATTTCCGCCAAAAGTCGTGGCATGGCTTCCTAAAGGCCACTGTTGCATGAGCTTATGATTGGCCACAGTTGCACTAAGTGGCAGCCCAGAAGCAATTCCTTTTGCAATCGCCATAATGTCAGGTACGACACCAAAAGTGTGTGCGGCAAACCACTCTCCTGTCCGGCCAAATCCTGTTTGCACTTCGTCAAAAATGAGCAACATCCCGTGCTCGTCGCAAATAGTGCGAATCCGTTGCAGCCAAGAAGCGGGCGGGACAATATACCCTCCTTCGCCAAGAACAGGTTCAATAATGACGGCTGCCACTTCGTCAGGCGATACTTGGTGGGCAAATAAGGAGGCAAATGAATCCTCAAGCTTGGCAATAGCTTGTTCTTCCGTATCGCCAGTGGCATAATACGGAATTTGATAAGCCATCCCTTGTGCAGGCTGGTACTTGCGGTATTTCGCCTTAGATGTGCTAACGCTGAGCGACCCGAGCGTCCGTCCATGGAAACAGCCATTAAAAGAAATGACGTACGGGCGTTTTGTCACATGGCGGGCAAGTTTAAGCGCCCCTTCTACAGCCTCTGTTCCGCTATTGCCAAAAAAGAAGCAATCTAAATCACCTGGCATGATTTCAGCCAGCTCATTGGCAAGCTGTAAAATTGATTCATACTGGATGACGCCAATTGGCCCATGCGTAAAACGTCCAGCTTCTTCTTGGATCGCCGCGACAATTTTTGGATGGCGGTGTCCGACATTGGTCACAGCAATCCCTGATGTAAAATCTAAATACGTTTTTCCGTCGACGCCGTAATAATAACAGCCTTCTTCTTTTTCTACAGGCAAGTTCGGATGGTCTTTCGCCATGCTTGGGGCAAGGCGGTACGGAATTGTTTGTGCTAAATCATTCCATTCTTGTGGCATTAAGGGCACTCCTTTAACGATAAATCATAAAGTGGGCAATCAGCACAACGACAGGCAAAGCAATGACTGTACGTTGGATAAAGATGATAAACAGTTGCCAGAAGTTAATCGGGATGCTTGAACGAATAAGCATTACGCCAATTTCAGACATGTAAACAAGTTGAATGAGCGAAACAGCGCCGATGACAAAACGCGTCAACTCGCTTTCAATCCCTGCTCCTAGTATAGCTGGCAAAAACATATCTGCAAAGCCGACAAGCATGGCTGGTGCAGCTGCCTCTGCGTCTGGAATCTGCATCCATTCCAATACAGGCACAAGTGGATAGGAAAGGTACGTAAATACAGGGGTGTATTCGGCGACTATTAAGGCAAGCGTTCCAATTGCCATTACAAGTGGCAACATGCCAAGCCAAATATCCAATGCGTTGAAAGCCCCTTTTTTTAATACCGTGCTTATAGGAGGCGCTTGTTTAGCCTTATCGATACCACGGGCAAAAGCGCTTTTCCATAAAGAGCCTATTTCCGCCGTTTCTTCAATCGCTCCAGGCTGATCGAGGTGATAGGTATTTTTCATTGTCGATAGCGGCGGAATGCGCGGGCAAATAAACGCAGCGAGCAAAACGCCTACAAGAACAGTTATGTAAAAAGATACAAAGCGATGTTCCAATCCTAGCATTTTAGCGATAATTAAACTGAAGCCTATAGATGTAATCGTAAAATTCGTGACGATTACCGCAGACTCTTTTTTAGTATAATAGCGATTTTCATATTGATTGATCGTAATTAAAATGCTCATCATGTTGTTGCCCATCCACGAGGCAAGAGAATCAACAGAAGCGCGCCCAGGCAATTTGAACAGTGGACGCATAATTTTTTGGGCAAGCGTACCAAGCCACTCCATTAACCCGTAGTCAAGCAAAAGCGGCATGAGCAGCCCCATTACAACCGACCACACGGCAAGAACAGGCAATAAATCGGCAAACACTGTCCCCCCTGTTGCTGGGTTGTACACCATTTCCATTCCAGTCCCCGTCATGACCATTAGCGCAAACACAGCGCCGAGGACACGAATCGCCGTCCAAGTAAAAGATGTATAAAACAACGTTTTTAAGGCTGGCTTATCCATAATAAATGCAGGTTTAAACGCCCAACACAAAAAAGAGGCAACACCGGAAAACACGAGCAAGGCCAATAAAAAGCTAGGCAAAACGCCAGAAAGGCCGTCTTCTATCAAACCGGCCAAATAGCCGATGAAAACAGTCCAATTGTCGTCTATTTTTACCGGGACTAAAAACAGGACCGCTCCAGCTAAAGAGGGGATAAGAAAAGTCGCAAGATGGCGCGATTGTATAGGACGTTGTTTGTTTGATTTTACCGATTTGTATGATTCCACATTAGACACCCATTCCGTATAATTAATCTCTGTATTTGATAATTATACATAAATAATGGCCGTTTAGGAATCTTTTATTTTGGCGATGCTGCGCAAACTTGATGATCAAGATCGATTGAAAGTCGGAAGGGATGTACAGGAGGTTGTAATACTTAATGAAGTGACGAAGTGCAAACAGGATTTTCTAAAAAACCGAGCGAATTGAACCTGATAAATGCAAAAATCCAGGAGGCTCGTTATGTTAGAACAACTATTCTATTGTCATGTTCCTATGTCACACTTAGAAAATGCGATCAAATGGTATAAGGAAATCCTACATAGTGAAGAGGAGCGACAAGCACAACTAAATTTCCCCTCTGGTCAAATGTTATTTTTAGTTGAATCCACTCATCAAACTACTGCAACGTTTAAAGTCAACAATCAAACACATCCCGTGATTGCCTTTCAATGCAAACATATAGAAGCGTTAGCCAATCACTTAAAAAGGAACGCAGTCAAAGTAGAAAACAATATGGATGATGGGCTCGGCAATTTATTTTTAGATTTCTATGATCCTGATGGGAACAAATTTAATGTACAATGTGATAAATTTTAAATCCTTATAAAGAGCGCTTATTTAATCGCAATACGATTGGTAATGAATGTAGAGAGTGGGAATTCTGTTCCACTTTTACTCAGCTATACTTACCTCATATGAACGAGTAGCTTTCATAATAAATTACACAAAAAAACCGCGGAAATGTTGACAAATCAACACTTCCGCGGCTCTTATATGGAGACGGTGGGAATTGAACCCACGTCCAGAGATAACGACACTTACGCTTCTACGAGCGTAGTCTTTGTATTCGTATTTCGCTAGCACTTCAGCCCAAAGACAGGCCTCCGTGCAGCTAGCCTGATTAGTCTCTTCCTTCTCCCTCAGGCGGGGGGAGAAAGGCGTATCCCACTAAAGTTGAGTCTCAGCCACTCCACATGGGCGATGGAGAGGAGAGACCGCTTAGCTTATGCAGCTAGAGCGAAGTTGTTGTTTTCTTTGCCAGTTATTGGCTTGTGCGTTTTTACGAGGCCGACCCCTCGGCTCGCAACGCAAGCTCGACCTATCCCTGTCGAATCCAAAACGTCCCCTTGGTTTTGAAATATCCAGGTCAATGCCTGGATATTTCATTATACTACATTCTGCTGAAATGTCAACAATTTGCAGTGTCCCACTTAATTAACCGCGCATGCGCTCTTTTATTGCCCGTTCCACTTCGCGCTTCGCGTCTTTTCGCCGTAATGTTTCCCGCTTATCGTAGTTTTTCTTCCCTTTTGCAAGGCCGATAAGCACTTTGGCAAAGCCGTTTTTAATATAGACTTTTAATGGAACGATTGAATAGCCTTTTTGCTGCGTTTGCCCAATTAATGTATTGATTTGTTTTTTATGGAGCAACAGTTTGCGCGGCCGTGTCGGTTCATGGTTGTAGCGGTTGCCTTGTTCGTATTCACTAATGTGGGCATTGTACAAAAAAGCTTCGCCATTTTTGATGCGGGCAAAGGAATCTTTTAAATTCATTTTCCCCGCCCGAATCGACTTGATTTCTGTTCCGGTTAGGACAATGCCCGCTTCAAATGTTTCTTCGATAAAATAATCATGGCGTGCTTTTTTATTTTGCGCAACAACTTTGCCTTCTGTCGTTTCTCCCATGCATTCCACCTGCATCTTTCTAACACATCTTCCTTTTATCGTACCAACGGAGCGGCGATTCGTCAATTTCTACTAGACGACAGGCGTTAAAAGCGGCGGCGCTTTTTCTTTCCAAAAAGTTGATCGATGGCAAGCAGTTTGCTGCCGTTTAACACAAGCAAAAGCGAAGTTACTAGCAAAATGAGATCAAGCTCGTAGCCGCCAAGCAAGCCTGCATTCCATTTTGCGGTTATGATGGCTACAACCATAATGGCCGCAAACATAGCCCCAACAATACGGGTGCCTAATCCTAGGATAAGGGCGAGCCCGCCAATGATCTCGACAAAGGCAACAACGCTGGCCATTGCTGCTGGGATGCCGATTGAATCAAAAAACGCGCCCGTCCCTTCAATTCCACCATTAAACTTATCCAGCCCGTGGAATAAAAAAATGATTCCTACGGTGACACGGACAAGCAATATCCCAATTTCTGTTTTTGTCACGTTTCTCCCTCCTTATTGCTTGTAGTGTAAGGGAGAAAACAAGGATTGTGCAAGCAGGTACATGTAGGAAACTGTCGGATGTCCTAGTCATACATGACAGGGCACTATCCAAAAGTTGTCATTTCCGCGTTTTACGACGGCCTTTTTTTCGTTTCGCTTTAGGGGCATTTTCATAAAACGGCTTTTTCTTCCGCTTGGACCGGCTGCCATCTTTTTTCGGATCACCTGTCAAACGATGCTTTTCACGTTTTTTTCCGTTCCGCTGCTGTCTTTTTCCGCCATCAATCACTTTTGGCCGCTCAAGCGTTTTCCGCGGCTTGCGCGGTTGCATACCGACAATTTCAAAGTCGACGGATGCTTCTTCGACATTTACTTGGATAACGCGGACTTCAAGTTCATCGCCGATGCGGAAAACGGTGCCGCTTCGTTCGCCAATCATCGCATAATGCTTTTGGTCATAATGGTAGTAGTCGTCTGTCAAATAGCTAACATGGACTAACCCTTCAACCGTATTCTCCAATTCGACAAATAGACCGAAGTTGGTAACGCCGCTAATGATTCCTGTAAACGTCTCCCCAATTTTATCTTCCATGTATTGGGCTTTTTTCACGCTGTCTGTGTCCCGTTCAGCGTCAATCGCGCGCCGCTCCATTTCTGAAGCGTGGGCTGTTAACCCAGGCAGCACTTCCTGCCATTTTGCCGTTGTTTTGCGATCCGTTTTGCCTTTAATCAAGTACGTGCGAATGAGGCGATGGACGAGCAAATCAGGATAACGGCGAATTGGCGAAGTAAAATGAGTATAAAAGTCTGCTGACAACCCAAAGTGGCCAACAGGGTGGACATCATACTTCGCTTGTTTCATTGAGCGCAGCATGACGCGGCTAATGACCATTTCTTCTGGTTCACCGGAAATTTCCTCTAAAAGTGCTTGCAAGGCACGGGGATGGACGGTATTAGCTGTGCCTCGAACCACGTAGCCAAACCCAGTAATAAACTCTAAAAATGAATTGAATTTATCTGCATCAGGGTCTTCGTGAATCCGGTATACAAACGGCAATTTCAGCCAATGGAAATGTTCAGCGACAGTCTCATTAGCGGCAAGCATAAATTCTTCAATTAGCTTTTCCGCAACTGAGCGTTCCCGCAACACAACATCTGTCGCTTTGCCTTCTTCATTGACAAGCACTTTCGCTTCTTTAAAATCAAAATCAATAGCACCACGGGCGAAGCGTTTGTCTCTTAAAATTTGTGCCAACTGTTCCATTGCTTCAAACATCGGTACTAGCGTTTCATAACGTTCTCGCAAGTCCTCGTCTTGTTCGACTAGTATTTTGTTAACGTCGCTATATGTCATCCGCTCTGTCGTTCGAATGACACTTTGGAAAATTTCGTGGTTCACAACACCACCATTTTCGTCGATTTCCATTTGGCAAGACAGCGTCAAACGGTCTACTTTTGGGTTTAAACTGCAAATGCCATTCGAAAGGCGATGTGGAATCATTGGAATCACGCGGTCAACTAAATAGACGCTCGTAGCGCGGTCAGACGCTTCCTTGTCAATCGGCGACCCTTCTTCGACATAATGGGAAACGTCGGCAATGTGTACGCCGAGCAAAAAATGGCCGTTTTCTAATTTTTTTACTTGTACAGCATCATCCAGGTCTTTGGCATCAGCCCCGTCAATGGTGACGATTTGCTCATTCCTTAAGTCGCGCCTGCCCTGCAAGTCTGCTTCTGTAATCTCATCTGGCACGTTTGCCGCTTGTGCAAGCGCTTCTTCGGAAAAACTTTGAGGGATGCCATATTTGTAAATGATCGACAGAATGTCCATGCCTGGGTCATTTTTATGGCCAAGGACTTCTTTTATTTCTGCTTCCCCGCCGAAGCGGCCTTCTGGATATTTGGTAATCGTCGCGATCACTTTATGGCCATCGGCAGCGCCTTTTTCTTGGCCGTTGACAACAAGGAAATCCGCGCTAATCCGTTTGTCGTCGGCAACCACTAACGCATACGAAGAGAACTGTTTATATTCGCCGACGACTTCTGTCACTTTCCGTTCAATAATGCGGATCACTTTTCCTTCAGCCCGAGCGCCGCTTGTCCGTTCATCCATACGGACAAGGACAATATCGCCATTCATTGCCCCTGCCAAGGAGCCTTGTGGAACATAAATGTCTTCCTCGCCGTTTTCAGGCAACACAAAAGCGAATCCTTTTGCATGGCCTTGGACACGGCCACGCACTAAATTCATTTTTTCGGGGATACCGTAACGGTTTGTCCGCGTGCGCACAATGCTCCCCTCTTCTTCCAGTTCATTCAAGCCTTGGATCAACTTTTTAAAGTCGTCGCCAGAAGCTATGCCGAACTGCTCTTCTAATTCATCTACTGTAACAGGCTTTTTCGCCTCATTTTGAAAATAGGCAAGCAGCTCTTCTTTTAATCGAGCAGCCATTCTTTCCCTCCTTCAAGCTTTTGTTTTTAGTTTGACCAATCTAAGTGATTTAAAAACTCAAGTATGTCTTCATGAAGCTGTTCTTTCTCCTCACCGAGTGTAATCACGTGGGTCGAATGTTCATACCACTTTAGCTGTTTGTCGTCTGTGCCAACATTGTCCAAAATGATCGTAGCGCTTTCGGTATCGATCATTTCGTCATAGCGCGCTTGGACAACGAACGTTGGCGCATAAATCAAGTCAAGCTGTTCCCGTACGTCATCCATCAACTGCCGCAACTGATAAAGCGGCTCAAGCGATTTTTCTGCAAGCGCGCTAATTTCGGCTTCGATCACCGCGTCTTCTTTCTTTTCAAGACGCTTGTACTCTTTCGCGTAACGGAGCATCCCAACTTTGATCGCTTCCTCCGTTTTGGGCCTGACAGGGGCACACATCGATATGATTCCCTTTACAGGCATAGAGAAACCTGCTTTTAATGAAAAAACACCGCCTAGAGATAATCCGCACACTGCGATTTCCTTATAGCCATCTTGTTGCAATTGTTCAAACGCTGCCTGTACATCAGCCCACCAATCTTCTGGGCTGTACTTTACAAGCTCTTCTGGCGGCACGCCATGACCTCTATATAAAGGGGCATGGCATGTATAGCCATGCTTTTGCAAAAAGCGGCCAAGCATGCGGACATCAGCAGTCGTTCCTGTAAAGCCATGCAATAACAGAACAGCCCGCTGTCCTCCTTCAAATGTAAAAGGTTTAGGTGGCACTAATTTCATTGTCATCTTCCCTCTCTGTTTGTCGATCTGTCAAAAATGTTTTAATTTCCTCAATCACTTTATCGGCTTCATATCCATGGCAAATCATATGGCGTGATCGTTTCATTACTTTGATTTCTTTTGTCTTTGATCCGATTACATCATAAAGATAATAAGCTGACTTTAATGGAACAAGGCCATCAAGCTCCCCTTGGATAATGAGCGTTGGCACCGTCACTTTACTTGCATAAGGCTTTGTTTTTTGGACGAGTTGCAAAAATTGGTGCACGGCGGCAAATGGCGTTGTCCGAAATTTCCTTTCATAAAGTTCAATTAGCTCATCGCCTTCTTGTTCGCCAGTCAGGTGGTAGCGAATGGCAGAGAACATATCTTTTACAAACTGTTTCGGGTTCATATAGTAGGCAGCAGCATTTAACAGTACAAGCTTGTCAACAGGAAAACGGGCTGCTATGTAACTGGCAAGCATTCCACCCATTGAAAAACCAATCAGATAAAGGCGGTCGCACCGTTTTCTCATTTCTTCAGCCGCTACTTCCACAGCAAATACCCACTGTTTGTATGTTACATGCTTTAACTCCCGCAGACTTCCTTGGCCGTGGCCAGGCAATACAGGCGTGTAAACAAGCCAGCCAGGCTGCTTTGACAGTTCGTCGGCAACGGGCTGTACTTCCCACGGATCCCCAGTAAAGCCATGTATACATAGACACCCAATCACAATAGGTTCCTCCTGTTGCTTTGTAGTCGTGATAGCAGATTGCCAGCCGCGGATACAAACTGTAGACAAACGCTCGCATACGCATTCGTTTGCCTTGCCGATATGCTTATAAGCGTCTGCTCTGTTCGCATCTCCTCTCGCCAGCACGCTGACTCGTTTAGGCTGCTGATGTTATTGACTTTTTGTCGCCTTCACCAACCGTTCATAAGAGCGACACTTCTCATCAAAATCATCGATATTCGTAAGAACTAGAAATTGGTCGCAGCCTGTTTCATTCGCGCTTTTTTCTAATTCCCGTTTTACAGTTTCAGGCCCGCCAATAATCATCCGCTTCCGATTCGTCTGGATGCGGACACGGTCTTGTTCGCTTAGCTGAGCAGATGCGGCTGTTATGCTGGTTGGCACGCGGCTATCTAAACCTTTTTCCGTCCGCAATAACCATAAATCTTGGGTCTTTGCCAACTCTTCAGCATGCTCGTCCGTTTCGCCGCAAATGATAAATACGGCCGTTAACGCATCTGGTTTCCCTTTGCCCTTAAACGCTTGTCGATATGCAGCGTGTGCCAACTTCCCTCGTTTAGGCTCAATAAAACGCCCATGGACAAAACCGAACCCCCGCCGGCCCGCTTCGATAGCGCTCCGTTCTCCAAGACCAAGGATAAACAAGTTTGGTGTACTTGCTGGTTTCGGCGAAACAGTCACTTCCTTGTGCCTGCCGCCATGTATCCACTTGGAAAGGGCATCGACTTTCTCCCAAAATGTAGCGATTCCGTCCGTATGTCCATTCGCAAGAGCCGCGCGTATTCGTTCAGGGCCCCCAGGGGAGTTGCCAATGCCACCGTCAATTCGACCTGGAAACATCGTTTCTAGCTGTCTTAGCTGAGCCGCTACTTTATAAGGGCTATACTGGGGCAACAAAATACCTCCAGAGCCTACATGAATCGTCTTTGTCCTTGCGGCAGCAGCTGCCATCCACACTTCAGGAGCACTGGAACCAAGCCCCCTTGTACCATGATGTTCAGCAAACCAATACCGTTCGTACCCCCATTGTTCGGCAAGCTCAACAAGAAGAAACGTTTGATCCGCTGTTTGTTCCGCTGATTGCCCTATGGTTATAGGCACTTGGTCTAAAATGCTTAAGCGCACTTCATCACCTCTATATCCGATTGTTCCTTTTTTAAGCTGCGATTAAACAGGAAACAGAAAAAACACCTGGCAAGTCCAGGTGTTCCGCATCGTTTATAGGAAATACGCATTTAACCCTGTCAAAATAAAAAACAAAACAGCAAGTACGATTGTTGCTCGATGCAATACCGCCTCAAGCCCACGTGCTTTTTGTTTTCCTAGCAACTGCTCTGCCCCTCCAGTAATGGCGCCTGATAACCCAGAGCTGCGACCTGGCTGCAAAAGGACAACAGCGACTAAGAGGACAGAAACAATAATTAATGCGATCATCAAAAACAGCTGCATCAACAAACACCTCCACGAAACACGTCAGTATCACTAGTTTAGCATAGCCACGCCCTTGAAAACAATAGGCTAGTTTTTTAGAAGCTCAAGTTTGTGGCGCCAATGGGCGAGTGAAGCATCTGGGTCCTTTAACGTAAAGCGCACCGCCGACTCTAATTTGGCATAAGGCGCTTGATCGGCTTTCACCCGTAAGACGCGCCCTTCGTAAAGGGTGAGGCCCTCTTGACGGCCGATCGGTTCAAGCATTAGCTGAATGTCAAAAGCCGTTTCGCACGTAACGAGTAAAAGCACAGCTTTTTTTGAACGCATCGCATTGTTATCCGTTTGTGTTCCACTCCATAACGCAATCCGTATGCGGTCTTTTGAATAGGCCAACACTTCGCCGACGCTTACCATCGCTTTATATGGAAAACCATTGTCATCAACCGTCAAAAAATGCATCGCCTCATGCTGCTTTTCTTCTAATTGTTCACCGTTTAAAAAAGTTGCTACAGCAGGGGGAAGAATTTCACTGTCAGCCATACACGCCTGCCTCCCGTTTTTTCTTTCCCTTTTACGATAGCATGGCTTTTATAAAATGCCAAACCTTAAAGAAAACTACAGTTTCAGCCGCTTCTATTGCCTGGATGTCAACTTCTTACATACTTGCTGATTTCGAGTCTTTCTTGGTTGAGCGTGTTTCATTGATAAACGTAAAGAGGACGCAGCCGATTCCAATTAAAATGAAAATCGCCGAAAATGGTTTTGTAAAAAAGTCGGCCACATTGCCAGTCGACATGAGCGCTCTCCGCAAATATGTTTCCAGAAGAGGCCCGAGAATAAAACCTAAAATGAGTGGAGCAATCGGAAACTTGGCCTTTAACAAAATATAACCGATAACGCCGAAAAAGAGCATGACGCCAATATCAAAAGCGGAAGAGTTAGTGGCAAAGGCGCCGACAAAACACAAGACAAGAATAATTGGAAATAAATATTCCTTTGGAATCATCAACACACGTGTAAAAAAGCGCATCGCGAACACTTGAAACAAAAGAACGAGAAAGATCGCAACGAAGAAAGCGATAAACACGACATTGACAATTTCGCGGTTTTCCGCAAAAAACAGCGGGCCAGGCTGAATGCCATGGATCATAAAGCCACCGAGCAAAATTGCTGTTACCGTATCGCCAGGTATACCGAGAGTCAGCATCGGAATAAGCGATCCACCAACAGCTGCTGTGTTCGCTGATTCAGACGCATAAATGCCTTCAGGTGCCCCTTTCCCAAACTTGTCGCGGTTTTTTGACGCTTGCTTCGTTTGTGCATAAGCAACAAGGTTTGATGTGCCGCTCCCTAATCCTGGCAAAATCCCAAATGCAATTCCAATGAATGACGAGCGTAGCATATTCCACTTATTTTGGAATATTTCGGCCACCTTAATGCCAATGCCTTTCACAGAGAAGTTCATTTCCTTTCGCTCATCGCCCGCCTTTATTTCCGCTAAAAGTTGAGCGATAGCGAATAAGCCCATGATAAGCGGCAACAGACTGATGCCGCCTTTTAGCTCTAACACGCCAAACGTATAGCGCTGCAGCCCATCAATTGGCGCGAACCCTACCATGCCAATAGCTAAACCAATAAAGCCAGCAGTAATTCCTTTCAACATGCTGCCTTGGGCAAGGACGGCAAGCAAGGAGAGAGCGAAAAAGATTAAAGCAAAAAACTCAAATGGCCCCATCTGTACCGCAAACCTCGAAATGAGGGGAGAAATGGTAGTCAAGGCAATAAAGCTCAGCAAGCCGCCAACAAGTGAGGCAACAATACCAATGCCAAGTGCTCTTACCGGTTCGCCGTTTTTCGCCATTGGGTACGCATCGAACGTTGTAGCGATCGATGAGGGCGTTCCCGGTATTCCTAAAAGTGTAGAAGCAACGAGCCCACCGGAAACGCCGCCTAAATGCAAACAGACAAGAAAACTAATTCCTTGTATCGGTTCTAATTGAAACGTAAATGGCACGAACAAGGCCATTGCCATCGTCGAGGTTAGGCCAGGCACTGTACCAAATATAAGGCCTATGAATACCCCTAATACCATTAATAGAACGACAAAAGGGGTGAACACGTCAGTTATGCTCGCAAGTAAAACATCCATTGCTTTCGCCCCCCTTCATCGAAAAAATCCGCCTGGCAATAAAACATCTAGATATTCGGTAAATATCCAATAGATTGAAAACGTAATAAGTAGGGATGCCACTGTTACTTGAACAACATGCTTTTTCGTTCGCTTACTCGATAAGTATAAAGTCGTGGCAGCTAAAAAAAGGAACGTGCTTAATACGTATCCGAACGCCGAGAAAGCGACAGCGTATAAAAACAAACTTCCTAACATCACATACATTTTCTTTTCCCGCGTTTTTGCCTCAGGCGAATCCTCTTTTCGCTCCGTTTTTTTCTTTGCTTTTAATCCACCTACTGTTAAAGCAACACCACAAACAACAAGCGCCATTCCGACAATTCTTGGCAACAAAACCGGCCCAGGATCATCCATAAGCCTCATATAATCCATCGTAAGCGTTTCCAAAATCATATAGGCGCCGACAAGAAACGTTCCTATTCCAATCCAACAATCGCGTTTTGACATATTGGCTCCCCCTTATCCCTAGTCTTCTTGGAATAACTCAAACGCGATGCCTTCTGCTTTTTTGAGTTCTTCTTGGTTGAATGTAAGGGTTTCATTATGATCCATTTGAATATGTCTCTGGAACGTGGTGGCGAGGTCTTGTACATACTCTTCATCTTCTGCAAGCTGCTCTGCTGCTGCGTTCCATTTGTGAATGATCTCTTCAGGCAAATTAGGCGGCCCGTATAACGTATGGATGATTGGAAACTGAACGTCATAGCCTTGCTCAAGGGCAGTTGGGATATCAGGTGCCAGCTCATCCCGTTCTTCTGATAGAACGGCTAACGCTTTAAAATCGCCTGATTCAATATAATTTAAGGCGTTGCCAATGCCAGTCGAAACAAAATCAATTTGGTTGCCGAGCAACGCCGTCATCCGGTCAGACTCTCCTCCGACATCAAGCACTTTTATGTCGACATCGGCAACTTGTCCAAGTTGCTCCCCCATAAAATGAGTAGTGCCGCCGATTTGGCCACCATACAAGATTTCGTAAGGGTGCTGCCTCGCCTCCTCAACAAGTTCTTCTAATGAATCCCACGGGGCATCAGCACGCGTGACAAAAACTTGGTTAATGCCAGCAAACGTTCCAATCGGCGTCATTTCCAACGCCGAATAATCGTATTGGCCAACGGCATAACTTGTGTGCAGTGCTTGATGATAGTAGAGAAGCTTGTAGCCATCGGCTTTGGCGCGGTAGACATTTTCAAACGCTAGTGCACCGCCTGCTGTATCTTGATTAACAATGACAATATCGCTATCTAAATATTTGCTAATATGACGCGCTAGCACCCTCGCTCCCGCATCAGACTGCCCCCCTGGCGAGGCTGGGACATAAAGTTCAATCGTTTGCTTTGGATACGTATCAATGGCCGCTTGCGTAACGGCTGTTTCGTCGTGGTTGCTGCAGGCCACTAGAAAAATAGCCTGCAGCACGAGCAAAGGGAACCACTTCACGACTTACACCTCCTCCCGTTTTAAGCGCGCGTTTGTGCGGTTCGATCTTGCAATTGATGGACGGATACATCCTCCCAATTGAGGGACTCGACCCGATACTGCTCGACTTTTTCCCAATCAAGCTCCATTCCGAGCCCTATAGTTGACCGTTCAGGCAAATGTAAGTAACCGTTTTCATAATTGACTTTGTTTTTAACAACATCGCCGACATAAAGCTCTGGGCCAGTTGGATCGGAAATGTAGTTTAAATGGTCGAGTGTTGAACCAAAATAGGCCATCGCTGTTGTGCCAATTGATAGTTCCTGCGTTGTCCCGATAAGGACGCTTTTTTCAGCTACAGCCGCTGCATCAGCCGCTTTTCTTGCCTGTGTAATGCCGCCAATAAACACAGGCGCAATGTTAAAAATATCAACTGAATCATGTTTAATCATTTCCGATTGCTGACGCAAGCTCCAGACATGTTCGCTTACCGGCAATTCACAGCGCATACGGAAATGGTGCAGTCCTGCAAAATCATTTCGGAGTGCCGGACTTTCAACAAGATCGATTGGGTATTTCGCTAAGCGCCGTGTAATCCGTAACGCTTCCTTCCAATCAAGGAGATGGCTAAAATCAAGGGACTTCACTTTTACTTTGCCGCCAAACTCGTTGTAAACCCCTGCTAAAAAGGCCTCGTCCGCATCAACGTTTTTGCCGACATAAAGGCGAAATACGTCAAAACCTTTCTCATATTGCTTTTTGACGAGCTCTAAATTCGCCTCGACTTCATCCATAAAGCGATGCCTAAAAATCGGAAAGCATACTTTGATTTTCTCACGTTGGCGGCCGCCTAATAGATCGGACACAGACACGCCTAGCGCTTTTGCACAAAGGTCATAAAGCGCTGTGTCAACGCCATTTCGAATAAAGCTGCCTTTTTCATAGTAGTACATCGCTTCAGGGAAGTTCCCATTTAGCTCTGTATTGATCGGGGCTATGTCAAATGGGTTTTTGCCAACAAGAATTTGTTTTAACGTACGCTCCAAATCAACAATGTCAACCGCATACTTCGGCAAATGAGAGAAGTCTGACATTTCGCCAATCCCCTCAATGCCTTCGTCTGTAAACAATTGCACGATCACATGTTTATTGACAAAGCCAGTCAAACGTGGCATACCGATTGCCGTTAACTGCACATCTGTAATTTTCATCCTCATCGCCCTTTCACGAATACTGTTTTGATGGATGTGTAAAATTCCTTTGCTGCTTGCCCTTGTTCCCTAGAGTGGGAGCTAGACGCTTTCATTCCTCCAAATGGCGCTTGCAATTCAACGCCTGCACTTTCAGCATTAACTCGAACGAGGCCCGCATCCATTTCGTCAATAAACAACAGCATTTTTTCAATGTTGGTTGTGAAAATAGAAGCACTTAACCCGTAGCGGCTGTCATTGGCGATCTCGATCGCTTCTTCCATGTTCTTCGCTGTGATAAGAGCAATAACTGGGCCGAATATTTCTTCTTGGGCAATTCGCATATGGCGGTTCACGTTTGTAAAAATCGTCGGCTCAACAAAATAGCCTGCCGCCCTGTTTCCGTCTGTTACTCTCTTGCCGCCGCATAAAAGTTTCGCACCTTCCTTTTTGCCAATTTCAATATAGTCTAGAACGGTTCGAAGCTGCGCTTCACTTGCACAAGGCCCCATCCATACGCCATCGTCTAGGGCTTTGCCGATTGTAATTTGTTTTGTTTTTTCCAGAAGAAGCTCCTGGAAGTCTTGAAGAATCGCTTCAGCAACAATGACGCGGCTTGTCGCCGTACATTTCTGTCCCGTAGAGCGGAAAGCGCCGCTAATCGTCGCATCAACCGCTACATGAAGATCAGCATCTTCAGCGACAATAACAGGATTTTTTCCACCCATTTCTAGCTGGTACTTCGCTCCCCTTGCGGCAGCTGCTTTTCCAATTTGTTTACCTGTTTGTTCTGAGCCTGTAAACGTTAGGCCGTGAACGTGTTCATGGGCGACTAATGCATTTCCGATCACCTTGCCAGACCCTGTCACGAAATTGAGCACACCTTTAGGAAGTCCCGCTTGCGCAAAACACTCTACTACTTTTGCTGCTGTTACGGCAGCTTCTGTTGCTGGTTTAAACACAACTGTATTGCCATAAATAAGCGCTGGAGCGATTTTCCATACAGGAATCGCAACAGGAAAATTCCATGGCGTAATCACACCAACGACACCAAGGGGAACACGTTTCGTAAACATGAGCGCTTCGCTGTCTGTGGAAGGGATCACCTCGCCATCTGCTCTTAACCCTTCTCCTGCATAATAGCGAAGGATCGCGACACCGCGAGCTGTTTCCCCTTTTGCTTCAGGCAATGTTTTTCCCATTTCACGGGCGAGTGTTTCCGCAATTTCATCGAGGCGGCTTTCTAACTGATTGGCGGCTTGATACAAATAATGGCCACGTTCCGCTCCTGTCAGCTTCCGCCACGATAAAAGAGCGCCCTTTGCCACTTCCACCGCTTCATCAACGACATCAGCGGTGGAATTTTGGACATAGCCCACAACTTCTTCGGCATCGGACGGATTTATGCTTGCGAGAGGGGGAGCCGCTTCTTGTTTCCAGCGTCCGTTAATATAATTGCCAAATACGACTTCTGTTTTGATCGCCATTTGCCTCATCCTTTCGTAGGTTGTAATAACTTCCAGCTAGAAAGCAGCTCTGTCACAAGCTGTTTATCTTCGTTGCTTAATTCATTCACAGGTGCCCTTGTCACACCAGCATTTTGCCTCAGCATTTCCATTGCTTCTTTAATGACGACGACGTTATTGCCTTGGTTGTACTTCGCGCGTAAGTCTTCAAAAGGGACAATGTCTTCCCAAATTCGCCAAACCGCATCGTTGTCATTGTTTCGCAATGCTTCCAGCATCTCGACTGCTTTTTGGGGCAGAAGATTGACAAGTCCAGAAGTAAACCCTTTTGCCCCGGCATGCCAGAAAAAGGGCGCCCATTTCTCTGCGGTTCCACAAATCCAAGCGATTTGATGTTCTTCTGGAATCGAACGTACCACTTTGGCAAAGCGAGGCAAGTCATTAATCGCATATTTGACGCCGACTAGGTTTTGAAGTGGCGCCAAATCAACGAGCACTCGGTCGGAAATTTCAGGATCTTTAAAATAAACGAGTGACGGAAAATCTAGCGCCTCGATGATGTCGCGGAAGTAGGCATACACACCGCCCGCTGTTACATAAGGGTGGATCGGCATATGAATCATGACCGCATCTGCCCCGGCCGCTTTCGCAGCGTTTCCAAGTTCAATCGCTGTTGACGTCGCATAACCGATGCCAGCGACGACAAGCGCGCGGCCATGAACATATTCCACGGTGCGCCGGACTTCCTCTTTTGCTTCCTCAAGAGACAGTGCATAGAATTCACTCGTATTTCCACAAGGAACGATCACATCAATGCCATTGTCGACGATTCTGTCAACAGTTTCCTTGTAGTGATGCCAATCGATGCTGCCATCTGATTTTCGAAACGGCGTGATTGGTATGCCAGAAATGGTTTCTAATGCTTTTGCCAATGGCTTATTTGCCACAGTTGATCACCCTTTTCTTAAAAATTAGCTCGGACCATTCTCGGCCTGTGCTCTCGCCTCTGCAGCCAAAATATTGTCTTTCGTCCGCAAAATATGGTCTTTCATTCGTTGTTCCGCCTTGTCTGGCTCTCGTTGCTTAATCGCCTCAAAAATCGCTCTGTGCTCTTGATAGCCGACTTCGCGCTCGACTTCGACTTTAAGGGCACGCTTCCGGAATGCTTTGTCAATGCTGCGAATATTGGCTAAAATCGTTTGCATCATCTTATTCTCGGTACTGGCGATAATCAATTGGTGAAACCGTGAATTTTGTTCAATCAAGGCATCTGAATCGCCTTTGTTATGAAGGCTCTCCATGATAAGCACCACTTGCTCAAGTTCGTTTACGTCTTCTTCGCTCATTTTAATGGCAGCAAGGCGGGCACATAGCGATTCGACCGCGGCGCGCAGAAGCAGAATTTCTTCAATTGATGTAGAAGCATACTCTGAAACAAATGTACCTTTGCGCGGGACGGTTACAAGCAGGCCTTCATTTTCTAGGATCCGAAATGCTTCTTTGATTGGCGTCGTGCTAATCCCCATCATCTTCGATAATTCCCGCTCTTTTAAATGCTCACCAACTTCAAAGTATCCGCTTACAATTCCTTCGCGAATTTTTTCAACTGCCAATTCACGCAGCGACTTTACTAAATTTGGATCAACAGAAAAGAAACGTTCATCCTTATCAGTCATACAACCAGCTCCAATTTAAAATATGAAATCTGATATATCACACTATAAAACATAAAACGCTTATTGTCAAAACATTATTTTTAATTCCTTTTACTACATAAGCAAAGAAAAGCGCAATGGACACATTAACATCCATTGCGCTTGAGGACTCACTTGCTCAAGTTATAAAAAGACTTCAAACCATTGTACTGAGCGAGGTCAGCAAGCTCATCTTCAATACGAAGAAGTTGGTTGTATTTGGCGACACGGTCTGTACGAGACGGCGCGCCTGTTTTGATTTGGCCAGCATTTGTGGCAACAGCAATGTCAGCAATCGTCGCATCTTCTGTTTCACCAGAACGATGGGAAATAACAGCTGTATAGCCAGCGCGTTTTGCCATTTCGATTGCATCAAATGTTTCTGTCAATGTGCCGATTTGGTTTACTTTGATCAGAATCGAGTTGCCAATGCCTTTTTCAATGCCTTCAGCAAGCTTTTTCGTGTTTGTGACGAACAAATCGTCGCCAACAAGTTGGACTTTATCGCCAAGGCGCTCTGTCAAAAGTTTGTGGCCTTCCCAATCGTTTTCATCAAGGCCATCTTCAATCGAAATAATTGGGTATTTCGAAACAAGTTCTTCGTAGAAGGAAACCATTTCTTCAGAAGACAGAACTTTGCCTTCGCCAGCAAGGTGGTATTTGCCGTCTTCTTTGCTGTACAGCTCAGAAGAAGCAACGTCCATTGCCAACTTCACTTGTTCTCCAGGCTTATAACCTGCTTTTTCAATCGCTTCGATGATCGTGGCAAGCGCTTCTTCGTTTGAAGAAAGGTTCGGAGCAAAGCCGCCTTCGTCGCCTACTGCTGTGTTGTAGCCTTTCGCTTTAAGAACAGACTTCAAGTTATGGAAAATTTCCGCACCCATGCGAAGCGCTTCTTTAAAGCTTTCTGCGCCGACAGGCATGACCATAAATTCTTGAATATCTACGTTGTTGTCGGCATGCTCTCCACCGTTAATGATGTTCATCATTGGCACTGGAAGTTGCTTCGCATTAAAGCCGCCAAGATAGACATATAGAGGAATGTCTAGTGCATTTGCAGCAGCGTGGGCAACGGCCATTGACACGCCAAGAATCGCGTTGGCGCCAAAGTTGCCTTTGTTTTCTGTCCCATCAAGTTCAATCATCAAACGGTCGATGCCAATTTGGTCCAACGCGTTTTCGCCAATTAGTTCAGGAGCGATCTTTTCATTTACATTGTCAACTGCCTTTTGGACACCTTTGCCCATATAACGGTCTCCGCCGTCGCGAAGTTCGACCGCTTCGTATTCGCCAGTCGAGGCGCCACTTGGCACAAGGGCACGGCCCATAACGCCAGATTCTAGGTGAACTTCTACTTCTACAGTCGGGTTGCCACGAGAGTCAAGGACTTCACGTGCATAAACATCAGAAATAATCGTCATGTCAATTCACTCCTAAATTGAATTTATTGTTTAAGTGTCTTGCCTGTCATTTCTTTCGGCTTGTCCGCGCCAAGCAAATCAAGCACAGTCGGCGCCAAGTCAGCTAAAATGCCGTCTTCACGAAGGGTGATTCCTTTTTCGGTTACGATGACAGGCACTTTGTTTGTCGTATGCGCCGTCATCGGTTTGCCGTCAAGTGTCACGACTTCGTCGGCATTGCCGTGGTCTGCTGTAATAATCGCTGCTCCGCCTTTTTGTAGCAATGCATCGACCACACGGCCTAAGCATTCGTCCACGGCTTCAATCGCTTTAACTGTTGGCTCCAACATTCCTGAATGCCCAACCATGTCAGGGTTGGCAAAGTTTAAGATAATCACATCATGTTTTTCGCCTTCGATTTCCTTGACGAGCGCATCGGTTACTTCATAAGCGCTCATTTCCGGTTTAAGGTCGTAAGTAGCGACTTTAGGCGAGTTAATCAAAATCCGCTCTTCGCCTGGAAACTCATCTTCACGGCCGCCACTGAAAAAGAACGTCACGTGTGGGTATTTTTCGGTTTCTGCAATCCGTAGCTGTGTGTAGTTTTGCTGGGAAAGGACTTCGCCAAGCGTATTGTCCAAGTTTGTCGGCTTAAAGGCAACAAAGCCTTTCACTGTTTCACTAAACTTCGTTAAGCAGACAAAATGGAGGCGCTTCGGCATCTTTTCCCCGCGGTCAAACCCACGAAAGTCTTCATTCGTGAAAACTTGTGATAGCTGGATAGCGCGGTCAGGGCGGAAATTGCAGAAAATGACGGCGTCATCGTCTTTGACAGTTGCTACAGGTGTACCATCCTCTTCTGTTATAACAGACGGGATCACAAACTCGTCGACAATGTTGTTTTTATAGCTGTCATCGAGCAGCTCTAGCCCGTTCTTATAGGAAGGGCCTTCGCCATAAACCATTGCACGGTATGACTTTTCAACTCGATCCCAACGTTTGTCGCGATCCATTGCGTAGTAACGGCCGTGCACAGTCGCCAGCTTCCCGAGGCCGACTTCATCAAATTTGTCTTGCAATCCTTTTAAGTATACTTCTGCTGAAGTGGGGCCGACATCGCGGCCATCTAAAAAGCCATGGACATAAACGCGCTCGACGTTTTGTTGTTTTGCCATATCAAGCAAGGCATAAATATGGTCGATGTGGCTATGGATGCCGCCATCGGACAACAAACCATATATATGGAGTGCCGATTGTTTTTCTTTAACATGGTCCATTGCCTTTATGAACGTCTCATTCTTAAAAAAGTCGCCTTCGCGAATCGACAAATTCACACGCGTTAAACTTTGGTACACAATGCGCCCAGCACCAATGTTTAAATGGCCAACTTCTGAATTGCCCATCTGCCCTTCTGGCAAGCCGACATTTTCACCGTCTGCCCGTAACGTGGCATGCGGAAACTCGTTCCAGTAACGGTCAAAGTTCGGCTTTTGAGCATGTGCCACGGCATTGCCTTTCTCTTCCTCTCGCAGGCCAAAGCCATCGAGAATGATTAAGGCTACTGGCTTTTTACTCATTTTGCTGCCCCCACTAATTCTAAAAACGAATCTGCGTCCAAGCTGGCTCCACCAACGAGGGCGCCATCTATGTCAGGTTGGGCCATGTAGTCTTTAATGTTGCCAGGTTTTACGCTGCCGCCGTACTGGATGCGAATCGCCTCAGCTGCTGCTTCAGAAAAATTAGCGGCCACCGTTTGACGCACATAAGCGCAAGCTTCATTCGCGTCTTTTTCTGTCGCTGATTTGCCTGTGCCGATCGCCCAAATAGGCTCGTACGCAATTACTGTTTGTTTAACTTGTTCTTCGCTTAAACCAGCAAGGCCTTTTTCTACTTGCTCTTTTACAACAGCTTCCATCTTACCCGCTTCACGCTCTTCAGCCGTTTCACCGCAACACATAATTGGAACCAACTGATGGGCGAATGCGGCATGCACTTTCTTGTTGACAGTCTCATCTGTCTCGGCAAACATTTCTCGCCGTTCTGAATGGCCGATAATCACATAATGGACACCCATATCAGACAATGCTTTAGGGCTGATCTCCCCTGTAAATGCGCCATTGTCTTCAAAATGCATCGTTTGAGCACCGATTTTTAACTCAGTTCCTTTTACCGCTTGGAGCAAACGGTCAAGAAACAAGGCTGGCGCACAAACAACCGAATCAACCGTTGCCTGTGCGGGAACGTTTGCTTTTACTGCTTCGACAAAATCAACAGCTTCGCCGATTGTTTTATTCATTTTCCAGTTTCCTGCGATAATTGGTTTACGCATAGTATCACCCCGCTGCATTATTTTTCTGATAGTGCGACAACGCCTGGAAGTTCCTTGCCTTCCATAAATTCAAGGCTGGCGCCTCCGCCTGTTGAAATATGGCTCATTTTGTCGGCAAGGCCAAATTGTTCAACGGCTGCCGCTGAATCGCCGCCACCAATGACTGAATACGTATCTGACGCCTCTGCCAACGCATTTGCAACTGCTTTTGTGCCACCTGCAAACGATTCGAGCTCAAACACACCCATTGGCCCGTTCCAAATCACTAATTTTGAAGCTTTTAATACAGCTTCATAGGTTTTCCGTGTTTTTGGCCCAATGTCAAGCGCTTCCCAATCAGCTGGAATGCCGCTAATGGCCACTTCTTTTTTGTTGGCGTCGTCAGAAAAATCATCGGCAACAATGACATCTTCAGGCATATAAAACTTAACGCCTTTTTGTTCAGCCTTTTCCATAAACTGCTTGGCTAAATCGAGCTTATCTTCTTCAAGCAACGATTTGCCAACTTCATAGCCTTGCGCTTTGACAAACGTGTATGCGAGACCGCCGCCAATAATTAAATTGTCGACTTTATCTAGCAAGTTGTCAATAACGCCAATCTTGTCTTTTACTTTTGCGCCACCAATGACTGCTGTAAACGGACGTTCAGGGTTGCTTAACGCTTTGCCGAGTACATCCAGTTCTTTTTCCATTAGAAAACCAGCTGCTGACGGCAAATAGTGGGCAATGCCTTCCGTTGAAGCGTGGGCACGGTGTGCCGCCCCAAATGCATCATTGACAAAAATGTCGGCTAGGCTAGCAAACGCTTTCGCTAATTCAGGATCGTTCTTTTCTTCCCCTGGATAAAAGCGGACATTTTCAAGCAGCAACACGCCACCGTCTTCAAGACCTTCCACTGCTTGTTTTGCTACTGGACCGTGCGCTTCCTGGACGGCTTGTACTTCTTTTCCTAACAGCTCGCTAAGGCGTGTCGCGACAGGCGCCAAGCGCAAGCTTTCTACCACTTCGCCTTTCGGGCGGCCAAGATGGCTTGCTAGCAAAACGCGCGCCCCTTGTTCACTTAAGTATTTAATCGTAGGCAAAGCTGCTTGAATCCGCGTTTCATCAGTAATCTTTCCATCTTTCATCGGAACATTGAAATCAACTCGGCAAAATACCGTTTTGCCTGCAAAATCGTAGTCATAAAGCGTTTTTTTGTTCATTACTTGATCCTCCTATCGGACATCTAGACAGCGCAAAGGAGGGAGGCAGATGGCCTTCCTCCTCTGAAGCCTATTTTTACTTAAAGCCCTTTGCCAGCAATGTAATCAAGCAAGTCTACAACACGGTGAGAATAGCCAGATTCGTTGTCATACCAAGAAATCACTTTAACCATATTGCCTTCCATGACCATCGTGGAAAGCGCGTCGATTGTAGAAGAATGTGGGTTGCCGTTGTAATCGCCAGAAACAAGCGGCTCTTCAGAGTAAGCAAGAATGCCTTTAAGATCGCCTTCTGCTGCTTCTTTAAGAGCTCCGTTTACTTCTTCAGCGGTTACGTCTTTGTCAAGCTCAGCTACAAGGTCGACTAAAGAAACGTTAGGAGTCGGTACACGCATAGCTCCACCGTTAAGCTTCCCTTTTAATTCAGGTAGCACAAGGGCAACAGCTTTCGCTGCACCAGTTGTTGTCGGAATGATGTTTTCTGCGGCCGCACGCGCACGACGGTAATCTTTGTGTGGTAAGTCAAGGATTTGCTGATCGTTTGTATAAGAGTGAACAGTCGTCATCATGCCGCGACGAATGCCAAATTTATCGTTAAGTACTTTTGCAAACGGCGCTAAGCAGTTTGTTGTACAAGAGGCATTTGAAATCACATGATGGTTGGCCGGATCGTACTTGTCTTCGTTAACACCCATGACAATTGTAATATCTTCGTCTGAAGCAGGAGCAGAAATAATAACTTTTTTCGCGCCAGCTTCAAGGTGTTTCGCAGCGTCTGCACGCTTTGTAAAGAAACCAGTTGATTCCACTACAACTTCAACGCCGTACTTGTCCCAGCCAATCTCAGCAGGGTTGCGCTCAGCAGATACAGAAATTTCTCTTCCGTCGACAACGAGTGAGTTGTCTTTTGCCTCAACTTTAGCGTCAAGAACACCGTGTACAGAATCATATTTTAACAAGTGTGCCAGCATATTGGCATCTGTCAAATCATTGATTGCTACTACCTCTACATTCGGGTTTTTAAGGGAAGCGCGGAATACATTACGGCCGATGCGGCCAAATCCGTTAATACCAATTTTTGTTGCCATGATGATTTCCTCCTAGCGTTAATTTCTTTTTATTAAAAAGGCAGTTGCCTTTTTTACAGGATCTTACTCAGATAACAGCCGTCTAGCTGCTCCTTCGTCTGTTACAAGTACATCACTTGGCCGATTCTTCATATAAGCGAGAATCGCATTTGCTTTCGTATGCCCGCCAGCGATTGAAATCACGTACTTGCCTTCCAGCTCGCCTAATTGCAAGCCAATTGTTCGCTGCTTGTGGATAATCTCTCCATTTGCATTGAAGTAATAGCCGAACGCTTCTGCTACCGCTTCTTCCCGTTTCAATGTCTCGATAAACGGCTGACCAGAATCGCGCCTAGCTGCCATTCGCCTCGCATCGCCGATGCCATGCATGACAACCGCAGAAGACGTAATCACATCTAGGATTTCCCTAACTGATCGTTCCAATACAAGTGAATGGTATGCTTCTTCGCTTAATTGATCAGGAACGTGCAGCAACCGGTAAGAAGCTCCTGAGCGCCTGGCAAACTCAGCACTAATGGTATTAGCCTGGATTTCAACTTTTTCGCCCAACCCGCCTCTAGCGGGCACAAACGTCGTTGTCGCTAACGTCTCATCTGGCGTGACCATATTTGCTACAGCTGCAAGCGTTGTACCGCCCATTACGGCGAAGACGTCGCCTTTCTTAGCCACACGTTTCAATTCATCGACGCAAGCTCTACCTAACTCCTGCTTCACCCATTCTTCTTCGTCGCTATCACCAGCCACAACAATCGCCTGGCTGACGCCAAGTTTTTCTTTCAGCTTTTCTTCCAGCCGGCGATGCCCAAGCAGCTCTGCCATCATATCAGCAAGCTCTAAAAACAACGCTTCGCCTGCTTCAGTTAGGCGCATGCCTGCCGTCGTCAGTTCAATGAGCCCCTGATCTTTAAGAAGCGTCACTTCCCCACGGACGATACGTTCGGAGGTTTGCAAATTGGTTGCTAGGCTTCTGCGCCCGATTGGCTGCATTAAACGGATATATTGCAGCAAGCGATAACGCTTAGCCATTGTTTCCATTAATTCGGGAACAATCTGTCTTTGCAGATTAATAAGCGTCCGCATGTAACACCTCCTCCGTTTATCGGGACATATAACGTCCCTCGCAGACATATTATGTCCCGGTTAGAGCAAAAACATTTACTACACTTGTATTGTACCAAGGAAGTCGAAAACAGACAACTAAAACATCCTCCGTTTGATAATGGCAAGCCTATTATCAAAATCCAGATGATTGGCAAAAGGACATGTTCCTATTTTGTTTTCAGAGATAACGTTTTATAACTTTGGGGAAAATTCTTATAATAGTAGGCAAGTCCTATTTTCTTTGCTATTATATGAATATTAATGGGATTCATTAGGAGGTTGGTTTTATGGGGAGGACGATACGTTCTGAATCGGTTGGGGCAAAGATTGCAGAATGGTATAGTTGCCTTCTTTCTAAGTCATATGAACAGGCGATTATTTTAAAAGAAGAGGTCAAACAGCTTCTACCAGCGATGGACCCAAGCGACAAGTTTATGGCCTTCTACTCACTAGTCGAATTTAAACACCAGATTTTAGTCAGCCGTTACGATAAAAACGAATGCCCTGAGGAAATAGAACCGATTTCTGAAAAGACCGAAATCGATCACCTTCTCAAGTATCTCTATTACTTTGTTAGCGGCCAATACGAGTTTACGCAAGAACGGTACCGGTCCG
Organism: Shouchella rhizosphaerae; assembly: GCF_900142675.1. Classification (GTDB taxonomy): domain Bacteria; phylum Bacillota; class Bacilli; order Bacillales; family Bacillaceae_D; genus Shouchella; species Shouchella rhizosphaerae. Next base: position 469,956 of record NZ_FRBS01000003.1, read on the forward strand.
CTGTAAAGCTGTTTCGCAAAGCCGAACGACTACTAGAATACGTAAACGACGAGGCGGAGGAAGCGGAATTTTATCAATATATTGGCCTTGTTTATTATCGTCTCAACCACTATTTGATTGCTTCGTCCTACATGGAACAAGCAAACGTCCTATTCGATCGGCTTCAATATCATGAGCCAGCGATAAACTGCCAAATCATCACTGCTTGTATTCATCAAGAGTTGAACAACCCTGAAAAAGGCGAAGCCATCTTAAAACAGGCGCTAGAGCGTGCTAAAGGCATTCCAATTGTATATGGACAAGTGTTGCGGACGCTAGGTTTAAACAAGCAAGGCCAAAAAAAGTTTGACGAGGCGGAAACGTATTTTAAACGAGCGCTTGACATCCCTGAGCACAAAAACACCATTTTCGGTGCCAAATCTAGATACAATTTGAGCAACGTGCTCTTTAATCAAGGAAAAATCGAAGAGGCTCTCCCACACTTCCAAATTGCAAAAGCAGGTGCCGCCTACTACAAAAGCAAAGAATACAACGCACGCTGCTTATTTACGGAAGGCCTTCACATCGATAAAAACTATGATTTGGTTGACCAAGCCATCGCACAGCTCCAAAAAGAAGGAATGGACTTTGAGGTGAGTGAACTTGCTGAAGAAGCTGCTCACTTTGCAGAAAAGGAAGGAAATACGAGACTGGCATTGAAATATATGAAAGTGGCCCATGGTGCACGCTTATACCAACATACTTTAGGAGTTGATTCCGTTGTTTAAGAAAAAGTTGGTCGTTTCACTTGTCGTCTCTTTCATCGCAGCAGCTTCATTTGTTGTTTTTACAAACACACAGGCTGACAGTGAAATAAATAGCCGCGATAAAGGGGACATTACTTTCATTGACAGCCATGATAAAGGCGACATTACTTCCATTGACGACCGTGATAAAGGGGATATTACTTTCATTCATAAGGCAAAGCTAAACGTTTAATGTTACTAGAGAGCCAATCGGTTCTCTTTTTTACTACATCTGCACCCTTTCGATCCTTGACATGAAACTGCCTATTCCCTTTGAATGGGAACAGGCAGTCTTTGTGTTTTTCGATGTGTTGTCAGATAAACGTTGCCTTTCAAATTTGCACATGCTTATTGCTTTATTGAACGAATGCGTTCGATCTGTTTTTGGAGCGACTCTTTCTCTAATAACCCGTAGCCAATTTCTTGGTCGTCTATACAAACAACAGGGATTTTAAGTTGGTACTTCTCTAAAAGCACATCATCCTGATAGATGTCATGGCATTGAATCACAAGCGAGTAACTATCGGCTAATTCTTTCAGCAATGCGTACCCTTTGTCGCACAAGGGACACCCTTTTTTCGTATAAAAATCGACGTTCATTATCCGGTCCTTTCGTTGTAGCGTTTCCGTTTCGAAGATGGCAAAATCCCTAGTTCATCGCGGTATTTTGCTACTACCCGCCGCGACAAAGCTACTCCTTTATCAATTCTCAACTGCTCCGCTAATTTTTGGTCTGACAAAGGTTTGCTTTTATCCTCTACGCTAATCATTTCTTTAAGCCACACTTTAACGTGGTGATTGGTCAATTGGGCATCTGACTTAGAAACATGGCCAGAGAACAATGTTTTTAATTCGACTAAGCCACGAGGTGTTTGTGCATATTTATTAGATGTTGCCCGGCTTACCGTTGATTCATGGATGCCGAGAACTTGGGCCACATCGTTTAACGTCAGTGGCTTGAGCACCCCACTAGGCTGAAGCAAGTAGTCTGCTTGCACGCTCGCCAACACTTCCGCCACGCGACGCACCGTTTGCTGGCGTTGTTCAAGGCTGCGTTTTAACCACTCGACATGCTGCCTTTTTTGCTTCGCATAGGCGCTTGTCTCGACTTGTTGTTTCAGTAAATGGTCATATTCCTCGTGTACGCGAATCGCGGGTAGTATGTCATCATTCATGAAGACAAGCAGTTTTCCAGATTCGTCCTTTGCCATCAGCACATCAGGCTGGACGTAAATGGCCGTTTCCTTCGAATAACGTAGTCCAGGCTTTGGATCAAGCTCCTTTAATTGGTCGTATAGATGCTGTATATCTTGAACAACGACGCCGTATTGTTTCGCAAGTTGCTTCCATTTCCGGGCAGCTAGCGCTTCGAGATGGTTTAAAACGATGGCAATCGCAAGAGGATGGCAATCGGGCATACGTTTAAGTTGCAAGGCCAAGCATTCCCCAAGGGAACGGGCCCCTACGCCTGCAGGCTCAAAACTCTGCAATATGGCGAGCAACCTTTCCCCTTCCGATTCAGTGATGTTCCGGTCTGCACAAAGCTGAGGCAGCGCTTCTCCTAGATAACCATCTTCCCGTAAATTACCAATCAAATAAGTAAGCTCGCATTTATCGTTTTCGCTCAGCGTCGGCGATTCAATCAACTGTTCGTACAACTCATCAGCAAGCGTTCGCCCTCTTTGCGCAACATTTTGCAACGCTGCCTGTTTGTCGTCACTTGACATCTGTTGCCTGATTGGCCTTGTGCCAACCAGTTCCCGTTCACGGGAAAGAGTAGATTGTTCATGTAATTCGAGTAGAGGATTTTCTAGCGCTTGTTCCCGCAAATAGGCAATGACATCCACGGACGAATATTGTAGCAAGTGGAGCGCTTGCCTTAACTCTTGGGTCATCACTAAACTCGTTGTCTGACGTTGCAGTAAGCCAATCTCCATCTATTCAACCCCTCCTCGAACTTCCTTGCCTTGATTTTACATTCCGCTCAGGCGAACTTAAATGCTCTTTTTCCTCTACATGTCATAGCATAAACCAAATGGCTTGTTAATGTAAACGCTTTCTTATAGATTTCAGCAGTTGCCTAGCTCTTTTGGCCCTTTTAAAAAATAAAAAACAACGTTGTGAACGGCGTAAAACATAGAGGTTTACATCTTTATAATTTAGTCTATCATGAAAGAAGGGCTTTTTGATCATCACAAGGAATAGTACATGAATGAAACTGCTTTTTTGTTGTTGCCGTACATACTTTTGTAAAAAGAAGCAACTCATTTGACCTTTATTGACCTTTGCAGTATGATGATTACAGAGCAACAATTTCAAGGATTTTAGTCAATAGGACATGAGGAGGAAGAGCGATGAATTTAATACCTACCGTAATTGAACAAACAAACCGTGGCGAGCGTGCATATGACATTTACTCCCGTTTATTGAAAGACCGCATTATTATGCTAGGGAGCGGGGTGGACGACAATGTCGCCAACTCGATCGTTGCACAAATGTTGTTTTTGCAAGCAGAAGACCCTGAAAAAGATATTTCCTTATACATTAACTCTCCTGGCGGCTCGATTACTGCTGGAATGGCAATCTATGACACGATGCAATTCATCAAACCAGATGTTTCAACGATTTGCATCGGCATGGCTGCTTCCATGGGCGCCTTTTTGCTCACTGCTGGTGCGAAAGGCAAACGGATGGCATTGCCAAATAGTGAAGTGATGATCCACCAACCACTTGGCGGTATGCAAGGCCAAGCTGCAGACATGGAAATCCATGCCCGCCGCATCATTCAAATGCGCGAAAAACTCAATCAAATTATGGCAGAACGTTCTGGTCAACCGTATGAACGAATTGCAAGAGACACAGACCGTGATAACTTTATGACAGCCGAACAAGCAAAAGAATACGGCTTAATCGACAAAGTGATTGAAACACCAACGAAATAACAGACAAAGGCTTCCGCAAAACGCGGAAGCTTTTTTGTTGCCGCCAGTTGCAGCCTGCCCTCATTCAATTCCCTTTTTCATTAGGCCATGGTACGATTTAAAAAACAAGATGGCGCTAGCCTTTTTGCTTTCGCCTAAGATTAGGAGGAATTTATTCTGAGCATTTCAGCAATTGACGACATTGTCGCCAAGCAAACAGACGATTCATTGGCTACGTTGTTTAAACTATTGCGCCAAGAAAGCATTAGCACTCAAAACAAAGGAATGCGCGAATGCGCAGCGTTAATGCGAGCGCTCATGGAGGAAGTTGGTGCCCGTACTGAACTGTTTGAAACAGAAGGCCATCCTATTCTATACGGTGAACTTCTTACAGACAAACACGCGCCAACTTTGTTAATTTATGGCCATTACGATGTACAGCCTCCTGACCCATTAAGTGAGTGGGAGACGCCTCCATTTGAACCAACAGTCCGCGACGGGCGTATCTTTGCACGGGGCGCAGGCGACAACAAAGGACAAATCGTTGCCCAACTTCTCGGCATAAAAACGTATCAAGAAGCATGTGGCGCTTTACCCGTCAACATTAAAATCGTTATTGAAGGGGAAGAAGAAATGGGCAGCGTCCATTTGCCAGACTTTGTTCAAAGCAACAAAGAATTGCTTCAAGCCGACCTCGTTTACACAGCTGATGGGCCATCTCATGATAGCGGCTCTCCCCTTGTCCTTCTTGGCGTCCGCGGCATTCTATCTTTTGAGATTGAACTTCAAAACGCCGAGTTCGACAACCATTCTGGCAATACAGGCAACATTGTCCCAAATCCAGCTTGGGACCTTATGGAGCTGCTTCAGACGATGCGCAGCACAGACGGGCGCGTCTTAATCGAAGGCTTTTACGACAATATTCGCCCTGCCAGCGCTGAAGAAGAACAGCTGTTGGCCACACTCCCTTTTGAAAAAGACTCAGTCGCCCAAAAAATCGGCTATCCCCATTTGGATATAGATGGAAAAAGCTATTACCGAAAACTAGCGCTAGAACCCACTTTTAATATATGCGGACTAAAAAGCGGCTATTTAGAAGATGGCATTAAGACAATTATTCCTAGCAAAGCCAGTGTAAAAATCGACGCACGCCTCGTTGTGGACCAGGACCCTAAAGACATTTTTGAAAAGGTGACTGCACACGTAAAAGCACGCCGGCCTGATGCCAAGGTGACGTTTTTAGGGGCAATGGAGCCTTCCCGTACGCCAGTTGAGACAGCGATCGTCCAAAAAGCGCTAAAAGGCATTTCTGCTTGTTTTAATGAGGAGCCCCTTATCCAACCAAGCCTTGGCGGCTCGCTGCCAGACTATGTATGGACAAAGCTCCTTCACGCACCATCTCTTCTCGTCCCTTATGCAAACTTTGACCAACGCAACCACTCGCCAAATGAAAATCTCGCTATTCGCCACTTTTTAAACGGCATTCGCTGTACAGCCCATGTTATCCATGCTGTCGGACAGAACTAATAGAAAAGGCATCCCTCATTATGGGATGCCTTCGCTTAACGTAAAAATTTAATTGTAAGGGGAATTCGGTATTCCTCTCCTTGGTATGCTTTAATTGCGGCCAAAATGGTAAAAATAATAGCAAGCAGGCCGACAAGTGGCGCAAGTAAAAAGCCAATTAGGATAATCATGGTCACACTCGCAACTAATCCGTAAATGAAAAAAGAAATCAAAAAGTTAAAGTATTCCTTGCCATGGTAATCAATAAAGTCCGAATCATCTCTTTTAACGAGCCAGATAATAAGTGGCGCAAGGATAGGCGCAGGAAAGCTCAATACATATAGCAACATCGCCAACATACGCTCGCTTCCGTCTGGTTCATATTCGCGGTAATCAATAATTTCATTGGCCATTTGTCATCTCTCCTTATCCTTACCTTTACTATACGCTCAAATGGAAAAGGATACAATTCTTTTTTCGTCTCACCGCTGTACTTCCCGTGTTTGAGCCTCTCTGTAAACGACTAGAAACCATAATGGGTAGAATTCGGAAGAAAAACAAAGCAAATGGAAGGAAAACACACTACAAATTTTGTGCAGTATATATTGCATATATTTTTTAACATTTATAAGGCTTTACGAATCGACTTGTTTTTACTTATACTTATTTGGTAAATTTACATTATTCGACATGGAGGTGGGCGTTTTGTTGGAATTTAAAAATGTCACAAAGCGGTATGGTGCCGGCAGACCAGCTGTAGACAATTTAAATCTAAAAATAAATAAAGGCGAATTCGTTTGTTTTATTGGCCCAAGTGGTTGCGGAAAGACAACAACAATGAAAATGGTGAATCGTCTCCACGAAGCGACAGAAGGGCAAATTATTGTTAACGGCAAAGACATACGGAAACAAGATCCAGTCGAATTGCGTCGATCAATTGGCTATGTCATCCAGCAAATCGGGTTAATGCCCCATATGACTGTTAAAGAAAACATTGTCCTTGTTGGAACGCTTTTGAAGTGGCCGAAATCGAAAAAAGACGAGCGGGCAAAAGAACTGATTAAACTAGTCAATTTGCCAGAGTCGTATTTGGACAAATACCCACACGAACTAAGTGGCGGACAGCAGCAGCGAATTGGTGTGTTGCGGGCACTCGCAGCTGATCCACCACTGATTTTAATGGACGAACCTTTTGGCGCACTCGATCCGATTACGAGAGACTCTTTACAAGAGGAATTCAAAAAATTACAAAAAGATCTCGACAAAACGATTGTTTTTGTTACACACGACATGGACGAAGCATTAAAACTAGCAGACCGGATTGTCATCATGAAAGACGGAAAAATCATCCAAACTGGAACTCCTGATGAGATTATGCGCTCCCCTGCCAATGCCTTTGTCGAAGATTTTATCGGCAAGGACCGCCTCATTCAAGGACGGGCTGATGTAACCACTGTTGAACAAGTTATGAATAAACACGCCGTTACCGTCGATGAAAATGAAACACTGCGCAACGCCATCTCCCTCATGCGCGATAAGCGTGTCGACTCACTCCTTGCCGTCAACCAGGATAACGTTTTAACCGGCTACATTGACGTCGAAATGATCGATTCCTTTTATAAAAAAGCATTGACTGTCAAAGAGGCAATGGAAACAGATGTTTTTACCGTTCAAGAGCATAGCCTTTTGCGTGATACGATCCATAAAATGCTGCGGCGCGGTGCCAAATATGTGCCCGTTGTCAATGACCAACACCAAGTTGCAGGCATTGTGACACGGACCAGTTTGGCGGATATTGTCTATGACACCATTTGGGGCGATGGCATGGACTTTGATGAGCCCACAGAACCGTGAGTCGATTGTACTTGTGTGTTGTGCCTATGTGTCGTACAGCGCTTTTAAAAGCGACCCAAGAAGGAGGATAAACGATGATCGCGTTTTTTTCAGAATACGGCCATGACTTGCTTTTTAAGACGGGGGAACATCTGTTTATTTCGTTTACGGCGATTCTCTTAGGTGTTCTTGTCTCTGTGCCTTTAGGAATTGCCCTAACACGTGTTCCTCGTGTGGCAGACAGGCTTATATCTGTCATCGGCATTTTGCAGACAGTCCCCAGCCTCGCCATATTAGCCTTTTTTATTCCTATTTTTGGAGCAGGCAAAGTACCGGCCATTATTGCTTTGTTTTTTTACTCCGTATTGCCGATTTTACGAAACACCTACACAGGTGTTAAAGGCGTCAATCCAAGCGTGTTGGAAGCAGGCAAAGGCATGGGTATGAACAATATCGAATCGATTTTTAAAATCGAAATTCCCCTTGCATTGCCAGTTATTATGGCAGGCATCCGTTTAGCAACTGTCTATTTAATCGGCTGGGCTACATTAGCGGCATTTGTCGGCGGCGGCGGGCTAGGGGATTTCATTTTTGACGGCCTCAATTTATTCCAACCAGCGCTTATCATAGCCGGAACTTTACCTGCCACGATTTTGGCGCTGCTTGCCGACCGCTTACTGCTGTTAGTAGAGCGTGCATTAACGCCAAAAGGCTACAAACAATCCCAAACATCTTAAGGGGGGAGGAGAATCACTGTGAAGCCAACAAAAACGATCATTGCTTTTTGCCTTTCAGGGCTTATATTAACTGGGTGTTCTTTGCCGGGACTATCTGGCCCTTCCCAGCAAACAATCCGGATTGGCACAATGGTGACAAGCGAATCAGAAATTCTAGGGCAAATCGTCGCCCTATTGATCGAAGAAGAAACGGATTTGCAGACCGAGTTAATTACGAAACTAGGCTCTTCTGTCGTCCAGCATCAAGCGCTTGTACAAGGTGACTTGGACATTACGGCTGCTCGCTATACAGGTACAGACTTGTCTGCGGCACTTGGCATGGACCCTGTTACTGACCGAGACGAAGCAATGGACATCGTGAAACGAGAATTTTCTGAGCGCTTCGATCAAACTTGGTTTGATTCATATGGATTTGAAAATACGTACGCCCTTTCTGTTACCGAAGCATTTGCAGATGAGCATGGAATTGAAACGATTTCAGACTTGGAAGCTTTTGCACCGGAACTCCGTTTTGGCGTCGATAATTCATGGGTGAATCGCAAAGGCGATGGCTACCAAGGTTTTCAAGAAAGCTATTTTGCTTTTGGCAACGTGTTTCCGATGAATGTCGGCCTCGTATATGAAGCCAACGCTAGCGGGCATATGGATGTTGTATTGGCTTATTCTTCCGACGGGCGTATTCAGGAATACAATTTAAAAGTGCTTGAAGATGACCGGCGGTTTTTCCCGCCTTACGATGCCTCGCCGGTTGTACGCAATGAGGTGCTTGAACAATATCCAGAGCTTTCGCCGCTTTTAGAACGCTTAACTGGCACCATCACGACTGAAAAAATGCAAGAATTAAACTATATGGCTGACGTGGAATTAAAAAATCCGCGCCTTGTTGCCCAAACCTTTTTAGAAGAAAACAATTACTTTAAGGACAAGGAGGAAAGCCACTAATGGACACGTTCCAGGAATTCATCACATACGTTTCCCAAAACAGCGGCTACATTGCGGCACAATTTTACCGCCACTTTCTTATGGCTGCCTATGGCGTCCTTTTTGCAGCGATTGTATCGATTCCCCTTGGCGTGCTCATTGCCAAATATGGGCGTTTAAGCGGCTGGGTTCTGGCTGTTGGGAACATCATTCAGACCATTCCTGCTCTTGGCATGATCGCCGTCATTATGCTCGTCCTCGGCCTTGGACCCAACACTGCTGTCATGACGTTATTTCTTTATTCCATTTTGCCGATTACACAAAACACGTATGTCGGCATGAAAGGTGTCGACCAAGCTCTTGTTGAGGCTGGGCGTGCAAGTGGCATGACACGTTTTCAGCTATTGCGCATGGTTGAACTCCCATTGGCCATTAGCGTCATTATGGCCGGCCTCCGCAATGCCCTTGTCGTCGGGATTGGCATTGCTGCAATTGGCGCTTTTGTCGGTGCAGGCGGGCTTGGCGAAATCATTTTGACAGGGACAAACGCCACAGATGGGATGGCGATTATTCTTGCCGGTGCCATTCCAACTGCCTTTATGGCGATTATTGCAGACATGTTAATGGGCTGGATTGAAAGAAAGCTACACCCGTTTAAACAATCGAAACCACAAACCAGTTAACCATGTTAACGCAGCTTAAGCCAGTTGAGCGCATGTGCTCAACTGGCTTTTATGTTTCTATACCACTCGTCCTCTCATGCCTTTACCTGCTCGAGAAGAGGCTTTCGTTCCATTCGGCAATCACAAGGAATAGCACGTTTCTGTAGCCCACCTCTATTGTTACGAGCTAGGGGCTAGGAGTCGATTTTTAAAATGCCGTCTACCCATCGTTTTCCACATAAGCAACCAAGGCATCCAGTGCTTCTTTTTCATCGTGCCCTTCTGTGACAATCGTGATCGTCGTGCCTTTGCCGAGTGCCAAGCCCATTAATCCCATGATGCTTTTCGCATTGACTTTGGCATTGTCTTTTACAATAAACACTTCAGACGAAAATCGATTGGCTTCTTGGACAAACATCGCCGCAGGCCGGGCCTGCAAACCTGATTTAAGTTGGATGGTTACTTCTTTTTGCGCCATTCCTCATTTCCCCCTATGCGTATTTAATTTTTTGGCATCAAACGTGCCGTTACGGAGCTTGTCCGCAAATTCGTCAATCTTACGGAGCCGATGGTTTATACCTGATTTGCTCACTTTCCCGCCCTGCATCATTTCCCCTAGTTCTTTCAACGTCACATCTTGGTGCTTCACTCGGAGCTTAGCGACTTCCTGTAGTTTAGGCGGCAAGTTTTCCAAGCCAATCGTTTTATCAATAAAACGAATGTTTTCTACTTGGCGAAGGGCAGCCCCGACCGTTTTGTTTAAATTAGCCGTTTCACAATTTACAAGCCGGTTAACAGAGTTGCGCATATCTTTCATAATGCGGACGTCTTCAAAATAAAGAAGTGCTTGGTGGGCGCCAATGATATTCAGGAATTCCGTTATCTTTTCGCTTTCTTTTAAGTACGTAATAAATCCTTTTTTCCGTTCAAGCGTTTTAGCTGAAAGAGAAAATCCGTTCATTAGTTCACATATCGCTTGGTTATGCTCTTCATAAAGCGAAAAGATTTCTAAATGGTAAGAAGACGTTTCTGGATGGTTAATGGAGCCGCCTGCTAAAAAAGCCCCCCGCAAATAAGCACGTTTGCAACAAGACTCTTTTACAATTTCCGGAGAAATGTCACGAATAAATTGAAAAGACCCGTTCAAAATCCGCAAATCCTCAAGTAGCTGGCGCGCTTCTTTGGAAATGCGCACCATATAAACATTATTCTTTTTAAGACGCATTTTCTTTTGAACGAGCAACTCAATGTGGATATTAGGGTATAGATGCTTGATAAGTGTGTATATCCGTCTGGCAATGGCTGCATTTTCGGTTGTTACATCTAAACCGACTTGCTTATTGCCAAGCGACAGCGACCCGTTCATCCGGATGAGGGCAGAAAGCTCTGCCCGAGCACAGCAAGAAACAAGCTCAAGCTGTGTCAGTTCTTTTTTGGCATTCGCGGCAAAAGACACGCCTCTCACCCTCTCTTTCATGAAGGGCGGCATAAAAGCCGCCCTAACACCGGTTTCGTTCCCGATATGTCGGTTGTTGTTCCTTTTCTTCCAGCAAACTTATTAGTGCTTTTGACACCTTCATCGCATCATGGCGCAATTTTTGATTCGCCTCAAGGACAAAACGGCCTTTAATAGGCGTCACCCCCATTGATTCAAGGACATCACTGTCGACGACAACCTGTTCTGCTTTTTCTAAGCGATAAAGAGAGCGGACGCTTTCAGAGATTGTCGTGCTGTTGACTAAGATGTACTCAACCAATTGGCCGCCGCAATGCTTAAACAGGCCTTGTAAATGGTCAGAAGCGCTGTATCCGTCTGTTTCCCCTGCCTGTGTCATCACATTGCAAATATATGCTTTCTTCGCTTTAGAAGCAGCAATTGCTTCCTTAATGCCAGGGACAAGCAAATTTGGGACAATGCTCGTATAGAGGGAACCAGGGCCGAGTACAATTAAATCGGCTTCATGGAGGGCATCAAGCGTTTCAGGTAGAGGCGAGACATGTTCTGGAGACAAGTAAACGCGCTTAATCCCTTTAGCTGCAAGAGGGATGCTTGATTCTCCTGAGACAATTGAGCCATCGTGCATTTCCGCGTGAAGGACAATGCTCTCGTTTGCTGCTGGAAGCACACGCCCTCTCACATTCAATACTCGACTTATCGCCGAAATCCCTTTTTGAAAATCGCCTGTAATGGATGTCATTCCTGCTAGCAGCAGATTTCCGAGTGAATGTCCGCTTAGCCCGTCTCCACTTGAAAAACGGTGTTGAAACAGTTCTTCCACAAGCGGTTCCACTTCAGCAAGGGCCACAAGCACATTGCGCACATCCCCAGGCGGGGGAATATCGAGCTCTTTGCGAAGAATGCCGGAGCTACCGCCATCATCCGCAACAGTCACAATCGCAGTGATATCGACTGGAAACGTCTTCAGCCCGCGCAAAATCACGGAAAGCCCAGTTCCTCCTCCTATGACAACGACCTTCTTTTTCATCGACTGTTCGCCTTCCGTTTGTTAATATCGCGGTGGCTCGTATACGCATCATATTTAGCTTCGTAATGAGCACAAAAGTATTCAGCCAATGTCACTGAACGGTGCTGGCCGCCTGTACAGCCGATCCCGATGACAACTTGGCTTTTCCCTTCCCGTTTGTAATGGGGAAGCATAAAGTCAAATAAATCAGTCAGCTTCTCCACAAATTGTTTTGTTTCTTTCCATTTTAACACATAAGAGGACACTTCTGTCTGTAATCCCGTTTTTGGCCGCAAATCTTCAACGTAGTGCGGGTTCGGCAAAAAGCGGACATCAAATACTAGGTCGGCATCAATCGGAATGCCATATTTGAATCCAAATGAAACAAAATGGACAGCAAATGCTTGGCGGTCATTCCCAGCAAAACGCTGCATGATTTTTTCCCGTAGCTGGAGTGGCTTTAACTCTGTCGTATCAATGATTTGCTGAGCGCGCCCCTTTATTTCTTCAAGCAAATTCCGCTCTTTTTGAATGCCTTCGAGTGGCAAGCCCCCTTTGGCTAATGGGTGTGTACGCCTCGTTTCTTTATAGCGCTGCACAAGCTTAGAATCTTTTGCATCTAAATACAAAATTTGGATTTTAAGTCTACTTGCCGGCGTTTCATTCAGTTCATCAATGGCTTTGAACAATTCATCAAAAAAGGACTGCCCTCGTAAATCCATGACGAGCGCCACTTTTGTGACTTTATCGATGCCGCCCTCAATCAATTCAATAAACTTCGGCAGCAAGACTGGAGGCAAGTTGTCAATACAATAATAGCCTAAATCTTCAAAGCTTCGGACAGCAACGGATTTTCCAGCGCCAGACATACCGGTAATAATGACAATCTCGACTTCAGACTGGTTCATAGTGCTGCCCCTTTCTCTTGCATCGGTTTCGGATCAAGTCGATAATCAATCAGCTTAAAATCCTTTGTATAATAAAACGTTCCGTATAAAACGCCTTTTTGATTTAAAATGTGGTTAAAGACATGGTGGTCCCCTTCTGCCATTGGCAAATCCGCATGAGCATCACGCTTTTGCCAGACAAGCTTCCCTTCCGGAGACTGATCGAGCATCGTGCCTTCATAGCTGCTGGCAAGAAAGGAGAACATCATCCACTCATCTTCCATAGTTTGCCCCTCACCTACAATGACCACCGTGGTCACTGCGCGCAATTCAGGGTCTTTAATGGATAGTCCTGTTTCTTCTCGAAATTCACGGACAACAGCTTCTTTAATCGTTTCGCCATGCTCCATTTTTCCGCCTGGCGCTACCCACCAGCCACGGCTTGGCTTTTGAAGCATTAAACATTGATCCGCTGTTGCCAGTATACAATTGGTTATTCGCTGCAAGCCTCTCACCTCGCGTTCCTCATTTTATAGTATACAAGTAATTAAGGGAGGCGACAATGATGGCGCTTATTTTGTTCGGTTTAACCAAAAAAAAGGCGCAGAAGTCTGCGCCTAAATGAAGCTATATTTTAAAAAAGGGGGTCAATTACTGTTTCTATTATAAAGGAACCGTTATTTCAATTGCATTACAGCACCTTTAAAAGCTGATGACGGTTTACCCCTTTAAAGCAAATTCGTTCTTGTTCACTCTAAGAACTACGCTTATTTCTCGACTTTTTCAGCTTCAGCCAAGTTTTCTAAATAATGCTGGACATTTTGGGCGGCAATGGAGCCGTCGCCTGTTGCTGTGACAATTTGCCGTAGCGATTTTTCCCGTACATCGCCAGCTGCAAATATACCAGGCACTTTTGTCTCCATTTCCTCATTCGTAACAATATAGCCTTCCTCATTCGTAATCCCTAAGTTCTGAACACTTTCATTTAATGGCAACATGCCGATGTATACAAACACACCGTCAGCTTCCATGTTTGAGACTTCGCCTGTTTTCGTGTCTTTTAGCGTCACGCCCCCGACTTTGCCGTCTTTTTCATTAATCTCCGTTACAACTTTATTCCAAATGAAATCGACTTTCGGGTTGTTAAAAGCGCGGTCTTGCAAGATTTTTTGGGCACGTAATTGATCGCGCCTGTGAACGATTGTCACTTTTTTTGCAAACCGTGTTAAATAGACAGCTTCTTCAACAGCAGAGTCACCGCCACCTACGACGATCAATTCCCTCTCTTTGAAGAAAGCACCATCACACACAGCGCAATAGGAAACGCCTCTGCCGCTCAGTTCCTGCTCGCCAGGGATGCCAAGTTTTTTATATTCTGCTCCCGTTGAAACGATGACTGCCTTGGCGCGGTATTCTTTTGAGCCAGCAATGACCCGTTTTGTATCGCCTTCATCGATAATTTCCTTAATGTCGCCATACGCATAGGCAGCGCCAAATTTTTTGGCGTGTTCAAACATTTTATTGGAAAGATCCGGTCCTAAAATGTGGTCAAAACCAGGGTAGTTTTCCACGTCTTCCGTATTCGCCATTTGCCCGCCAGGCATCCCACGCTCAAGCATGAGTGTATTTAAGTTGGCCCGGGATGTATACACAGCCGCTGTCATGCCAGCTGGTCCTGCTCCTGCAATAATCACATCATAAATGGTCTCTTCAGCCATGTTTCTTGCACTCCTCTACTCTTCAAGTTATCTGCTTCCATCGTAGCGAAAAAAACAGCTAACTGTCTAATGTTCTGCTCAAGAAGCCACGTTCGGCAAACAATGTAAACGAAATATCGTCTGATTGTTTGTTGGCCACCGCTTCCATTAACTGTTTCGAAGCTCCGTCGCCAAGATCTACCGCTTTTTTCAAATGTTCTAAAGCGGCTTTTTCATTGTGTTCATGGTAGGAAGCGACACCGTAACACCGCAAAAGGGCTGCTTCTTCATCAGCATCAATAGGAAAAGGCCGTGAAAGGACTTCTTTATAATTTCCAAGAGCACATAGCACTTGGACAAGGCGCGCAGCGTGACCTGAATCAAGAGGATAAACGCTTGCAAGCCGCTCACGGTACCATTTCGCTTCTTTAGTATAGCCCATTTCAAAGTAAAATAATGCGAGATTGCATAATGCCAACAAGTTGCCAGAATCCTTATCGAGCACTTCCTGGCAAATGGCAAACGCTCTTTCGGTTTCACCGATGCAAAATAGCGCTTCGGCAAGATGATTTTGGGCAGCCCACAAACGAGGATGCTTGCTAACGATTGACTCAAGCAACGGCACCGCCAGCTCTGCTTGCCCTTTTCGCAAAAAAAGCCATGCCTGTTCATGGTCGTCTAAAAATTGTTCCGAACTCGCTTCTTCCTCCATAAAAGGGTCATCTTCAAATAGCTCAAGCAATTCATGTGCTTCTTCGGCAAACTGCCCGTTTGGCTCTTTTTCTAGATAGAGACGCACATGCTTTTCGGCCTGATAAAAGTGGCCCATGTACACTTCATTATTGGCAATAAAAAAATGACAAACAGGCTGTTGACTGCCGGAACTTGCCAGCACGGATTGTAAGAGTTCATTCGACCTCCCATACTCACCAAGTTCAGACAGCACTGCAGCCAACTGTATTTTAAAAATCGGTTCAGAGGCAGTAAGCTTTACTGCCCGCTCTAGCAGTTTTGCAGCCCGATTTAAATGCTTTTTGTGAAAAGCTTGCAATCCCCTGTGAAAAAAATAATCCCCATTTTGGTAAAACGGAACGATGGTCCTTGAATCTTCTTTCGATTCGTCGCTCATGTAAGCTTGTCCCTCCAAGCAAATGATCTATCTATCGTCAAGTATACACTAAACGTGATTTTCTGTAAGGACAACCGTTAAAAAAGTTGTTTTGAAAAAATTTTGTGCCCATTTCCTATCCGTTGCTTGAAAAATCGGAGGCTGCGTCCCGCTTTCGCCTTTCTTTTTAAGCATAATGTTAAAGCGCGACTGCTTCCATCATTATAAAGCTCGCAAATAATGGGGCTGACAGATAAAAAAGTGTGCCTCTTTAATCCGCGATTAAAGAGGCACACGTTTATTGAAAGCGGACATTCGTCATCACAAAATGGCTATGGGGCAAAGCTGGCATTTCGTTAAATTGGAAACGTAAATCTTGTTCAGGCACAGTATAATCGATTCGATTGACAAGAAAATCCAAACTTTCTTTCATAATCTCGATTGTGATCCATTCGCCTGCGCAACGATGGCCGACATTGCGGTCGCCTCCACCTTGAGGAATAAAGGCAAACGGGCTTTTGTTCCATGTCGCAAAGCGATCTGGCCGAAACTGTTCGGGATTGTCCCAAAGCTTTGGATGATGATTGGTCCCGTATAAATCGAGAAGCACTAATGTGCCTTTCTTAAATGGGTAGCCATTCCACGTAAAATCCTTAATTGGCCGCGCAGGCACAAAAGGGAAAAATGGATAGAAGCGCCTGACTTCTTGGACAAAATGCTGTAATTTTTCTTCGTCTGATCCGAGCTTTTCCCGTTCTTGCGGGTGTTGATGGACAGCGAGTGCCGTGAAGCAAATGTAGATGGAAATGGCCACAATGGGCCGGAGGATATTGATGATTTCAACAGCTGCTGTTTGCGCGTCCATCCATTCGCCATTTAATTCGCGGTGGAACGACATCGTATGCAATGTTTTTCCTTCTGCTGCTTGTCGCTTGCCCGTACGGACATCCTCTACAAGCTCTTTCACCCAACTTTCGGCTTTGCCCCGGCTGCGCCGCCCTTTCCAATGGGCTGGCCCGATCGCCGCTGGTGCTTCAATCATGGCGCGGAACCACTCCGCTTTGTCTTTCACTTCGTCTTCCTCAACGGGAATCCCAGCCCACTCGAACGCAGTCCGGCACATTACTTCTTGTGCTTCTTCATACAAAACAACTTTTGATTGGTTCTGCCATCTTTGAGCGGCTCGTTCCCATTGTTTTGAAGCAATAGCGCGAATGTCTTTTAGCGTTTCTTTCGACATGAGCGACATAAACATCGCTTTTCGATGATGGTGTGCTTCCCCATCAAGCGCTTGAACGCCGCCTTTGCCAAATAGCGTTTTTAAAACCCGTTTTGGGGCCGCGCCTGCTCGCTTAAATTTTTCATTATCATAAAACAGTTCGGCTGCTTCCTCCCCACGTATACAAATCGCTTCTTGCCCTAGCAAGCGTGTTTTAAAAAGATCCGATTGAAATGCTTGGGCTCGGTTTGTGCCATATAAATACCCTTCTCGGAGTACGGCTACACTGTTATCTATCCCTGCTTCTTTTGGGATTTCCTTTTCACTGGCCACTGTTACCTTCTCCTTTCATACGTAGGTTCGTTAACGATCTAGCAAGCACATTCGCCTGCTAACTTATGCTCTACCACCAGTGTAGCCGTTCTCCTTCCGTTTAAAACGTAAAAGGCATTCGCGTTCCGTGAGAACTGTTTCCGCTTTCGTGCGCAGCCAATAGGGAGTGCTTTGAGCTATGAGAACCTCTCTATGCCTGGGCCTCCACATCCTCTTTTTGCGATGCCATTATAAAAATCATAGCAAGAATACAAGCGAGCCCTCCCCATTGAAAAACACCGAACGGTTCACGGAGCCAAATGACCATCGTCACTACCGCAGCTAATGGTTCGGCACTTCCAAGCAGACTCGTTTCTTTCGGAGAAAGGGTATTCACCGAAACTTAAGGATTTCATTGATTAAGAGTGGACGCTAGCCAGCTTTTACTGAATAAAGCCAACAATCCCAGTTTAATCTATTAAAACATCGCTATTCTCAGCTTTTGACTCGGTACCAGTATGTATACATTTCTTCAAAGCCAAGCTTCGTATAGAGTGCGAGGGCTGGCTTATTTTCACGAACCACTTGCAAGTAAGCAAAGGCTGCCCCATTTTCTTTTCCCCAATGAAGCAAATGTTGGATCAGCTGCGTCCCATATCCTTGTTTTTGTTCCTTCTTCTTTGTCACAATATCAAATAACCCGATGTACTCGTCCTCAAGAACGCCTAACCCGCAAGCACAAGGGATCCCGTCTTTGTCCGTTATAAGCATGTAGCACGTCTCGGTGGCAATGTTGTCAAACATTTGTTTTAATGTCTGCTGGTCTGCTTCGCAAACATGATTCCAACGACAATAATGATCAAACCATTTTCGGTCTTGTCTGGGGCAAATCTCAACATAAGCTTCTGGCTTTTCGCCGATTTGTGATAAAGACAAGATTTGCACACTCGTCTCCCCTACATAATCATACCCCTTTGCATGAAGAGAACGATCCAACTCGCCTGGAAAAGCAGCCGCTGTCAGTTTATAAACGGCGGGCAAATGTTGCTTACGGTACATTTGTTCACAAGCCTCTATTTTCCTATCAAGCTCCTCACAGGAAGGATAGAGCGGGTTAATCGAGTTCGCTCTTTTTGTATAACCATTGGCAAAGCGCAAAATCCATCCGTCCTGCTGCACTGTCTTCAGGGCAGGCTGTGCATTCATGGATAACGCTTCTATTTTTCGAATGAGCGCTATGTCAGACATTTGTCTTCCCCCTTTTTGCTTTCCTTCTTATAAAGGTTAAAGTTTCCTCTAAAAAACAGCAACCTGGTTACTTAGGTTGCTGTTTTTTTACATGCTCTTATGATTGGTGGCGCGCTTTCAACGTTTCCAGTACTTTATCCAAAGGAAGCTTTTGTTCCTGTAAGAGAACGAGGACGTGGTAAAACAAGTCTGCTACTTCCCAACGCAGCTCTTCGGGGTCGCGGTTTTTCGCGGCAATGATTACTTCTCCTGCCTCTTCGCCGACTTTTTTCAAGATTTTATCGACACCTTCTGTAAACAAATAGGTTGTATACGCCCCTTCTGGCATTTCTGCCTCCCGCTTTGCAATCGTTTCTTCAAGGTCGTTTAAAATTTGAAAGCGATCGCCTTCCACCTTGCTAGTACTGCCAGTTAGCGACTGTGAAAAACAACTATATGCCCCTGTATGGCAAGCAGGCCCTTTCGGTTCCACAAGTACAAGTACAGCGTCTTGGTCACAGTCATAGCGGACGTCAACAACATGTTGTGTATTGCCTGATGTTTCGCCTTTATGCCAAAGCTGTTGGCGTGATCGGCTGTAAAACCATGTTTCTTTCGTTTCCATTGTTTTTTGCAGCGATTCTTCATTCATATAAGCAAGCGTTAGCACCGTTTTGCTATTTGCATCTTGGACGATTGCTGGGACGAGCCCGTCTTTATCAAAGCGGATTGGTTTCATCGGATGCACTCACCTTCTTCCCGTAAACGGGCTTTTACTTCTTGAATCGACGTTTCTTTGTAATGGAAAATCGATGCCGCGAGGGCTGCATCTGCGTAATTGTATTTGAACACGTCAACAAAATCGTTTGCCGCTCCAGCTCCACCAGAGGCAATTACGGGCACTGTCGCTACTTCATTGATCGCTTTTAATAATGGCAAATCAAACCCTGTCTTCGCTCCATCTTGATCCATGCTAGTTACGAGTAGTTCGCCGGCCCCTAAGCGGACAGCCTCCTTGGCCCAATCGGTTGCTAACCAGTTCGTCTGTTTGCGGCCACCATGTGTATACACGCGCCACGTGCCAAGCGCCTGATCAAATTTTGCGTCAATCGCAACAACGATGCATTGTGAGCCAAAATAATCAGCGCCTTCGCGAATAAATGCCGGGCGAAGCAGAGCGGCTGTGTTAATGGACACTTTGTCTGCGCCGGCACGCAAAATGCGGCGAATGTCAGCGAGCGTGTTAATGCCTCCGCCAACGGTAAAAGGAATTGCCAGCGTTGCAGCGACTTCGCGGACCACGTCAACCATTGTTTCCCGCCCTTCATGGGAAGCAGAAATATCAAGAAACACAAGCTCGTCTGCGCCTTCTTTGTCGTAAAAAGCAGCGAGTTCGACTGGATCGCCAGCATCGCGCAAGGAGAGGAATTGCGTCCCTTTCACAACGCGGCCTTCTTTCACGTCTAGGCATGGAATAATTCGTTTTGCTAGCATTACAGCTCTCCTTCCGCCAACGCTTCCTCTAAAGTGAACCGCTTCGTGTACAGCGCTTTGCCGACAATAGCACCAGCAAGAGAAGCAGCTCGCAATTGTGCCAAATCGGCAATGCTGCTTACCCCTCCAGAGGCAATCACATTGGCATTCGCTGCCTTGGAAAGAGCAACGCACGCTTCGATATTCGGTCCTGTGAGCATGCCGTCGCGGGCAATATCGGTAAAAATGAACGTTTTGGCGCCAAAGCGGGCCATTTCAGCAGCAAGGTCTTCCGCTTTGACGTGTGACGTTTCAAGCCATCCTTCTGTAGCTACATATCCATCACGAGCATCAATCCCGATCGCCATTTGTTCTCCATACTTGGCAAGCATTTGTTTCGTAAAATCAGGCTGGTAAACGGCGACACTGCCAAGGACGACACGGGCGACGCCTCCGTTTATATAGCGGTCGATATCTTGTTCGGTGCGAATTCCTCCCCCAACCTGAACGGGGACGTCTAACTTTTGGGCGATCGTCAAAATCGCTTCATCGTTCACAGGCCTTTTGGCTTTTGCCCCGTCTAGATCAACGACATGTACCCACTTCGCGCCTGCGTCTTGAAATGATTTCGCCATTTTATAAGGCGATTCTCCATATATTGTCTCTTTGTTATAATCGCCTTGTTCGAGGCGCACGCATTTTCCAGCACGGATATCAATTGCCGGATAGATCGTATAGCTCATCTCAATTTCCCTCCACTAGTTGGCCAAAGCGTTTCAGCAGTGCCATGCCGACAGTGCTGCTTTTTTCGGGATGAAACTGCATGCCATACACTTGCCCTTTTTGCACAATAGCAGGGACACTTTGGTAATAATCACTGCTTGCAACGACGATGTCCGTTTCTGTACGGACGACATAAGAATGGACAAAATACACGTAGCCGTCAGGAACACCTTCTGTCAGTGGTGTGGGCCTATGGAATTCAAGCTTATTCCATCCCATATGCGGTACTTTGTAGGCGTGCCCCTCTGCCGTCGTTCCAGAAAAACGTTCGACGCGTCCAGGCAAGTAACCAAGGCCTGCTGTTGGTTGATGTTCGTTGCTTGATTCAAACAGGAGTTGCATCCCCAGGCAAATGCCGAGTAATGGTTTGTTTTCCGCTACCCAGTTGTCTAAAAAAGGCTGGACGTTTGTTTGTGTAAGAATATTCATTGCATCAGGAAAAGCGCCGACACCAGGGAGGATCAACGCCTTGGCTTTTGCCAATTCTTCCCCGTCGCTGCTAATAAAATAGGGGATCGCTAACCTTTCAAGCGCTTTAGAGACCGAATGGAGATTGCCCATCCCGTAGTCAATGATGCCAATCATTAAAGCAGCCCCTTCGTTGATAATATCCCTTTAATTCGTGGATCAATTGCCGTTGCTTCATCCAAAGCACGTGCGCACGCTTTAAAAATCGCTTCAATGATATGGTGTGTATTGTGTCCGTAGTGGACAATAATATGGAGATTCATGCGCGCTTCTAACGCCAATTTCCAAAAAAATTCATGGACAAGTTCGGTATCAAATGTGCCGACCTTCTGGCTCGGAAAGTCAGCCCTAAATTCCAAATGGGGCCTGTTGCTCAAATCGACAACCACTTGGGCAAGCGTCTCATCCATCGGCACAAACGCGTTTCCATAACGTTTAATGCCCTCCTTCGTTCCAAGTGCTTCTTTTACAGCTTGACCGATGCAAATGCCAAGATCTTCAGTCGTATGATGAGCATCGACTTCAATATCGCCACTAGCCTTGACAAACAAATCAAATTGGCCATGCTTGGCAAACAAATCGAGCATATGCTCCATAAAAGGTACGCCTGTTTCGATATCTGCTTTTCCTTCGCCGTCGAGGTTGAGCCGCAACGAAATGTCCGTTTCTCCTGTCGTCCTTGTTAATTCATAGCTACGAGCCATCACATGTCCTCCAATCGAATGTCTATCGCGCGTGCATGCGCTTCAAGCCCTTCTAGCCGGGCCAATTCCGTAATCGCTTTTCCATTCTCAGCTAGCGCCGTTTTGCTGTAGGAAATAATGCTTGATTTTTTGACGAAATCATCTACTGATAGCGGGCTGGCAAAGCGGGCTGTTCCGTTTGTCGGTAGTACATGGTTTGGGCCAGCAAAATAATCGCCGACTGGTTCGGCACTGTACGAACCAAGAAAAATCGCTCCCGCATGTTTGACGCGACCAAGCAATGCTAGCGGCTCTTCTGTGGCAATTTCCAAATGCTCAGGAGCCAATTGGTTAACGACTTCAATGGCTTGTGCCAGCGAGGCAGTCACATACAAAGCGCCAAACTGTTCTAATGCTCGCCCTGCTATCTCTTTTCTCGGAAGAGTAGCCAGTTGCCGTGCTGTTTCTTGTTGGACCGCTTCGGCCAGTTTCCGAGAAGGAGTGACTAACACGGCTGTCGCATCCTCATCGTGTTCCGCTTGGGAAAGAAGGTCTGCTGCCACATAGGCAGGGTTCGCTTTTTCATCGGCTAACACGCAAATTTCACTTGGCCCAGCAATCATATCAATGGCCACATCGCCAAAAACAGCTCTTTTGGCAAGGGCCACATATTTGTTGCCTGGCCCTGTAATTTTATCAACTGGGCGCACCGTTTCCGTGCCATACGCCAAAGCGGCCACTGCTTGCGCTCCGCCAAGTTTATAAATCGTATGGACGCCAAGTTCAGCCGCTGTTGCGAGGACAGCTGGCGGAAGGGTACCGTTTTTGCCAGATGGGGAAACCATTGAAATGTCCTTTACACCTGCGACTTGAGCAGGTACAACATTCATAATGATCGAAGACGGGTAAGCCGCTTTTCCTCCAGGTACATAAACGCCTACTGCATCGAGGGGTGTGACGCGCTGCCCTAAAATCGTGCCGTCAGGGGCTGTTTGAAACCACGACTTCGCTTTTTGTTGTTCGTGAAAAGCACGGACATTGGCAATTGCTTGGCGAATCGCTGCCAAAACGGGTTGATCAATGTGGCGGTAAGCATTGTCCAATTCTGCCTTCGTAACACACAAGTCTGTTAATTCCACTCCATCAAATTGTTGCGTGTAATCGACTAACGCTTGATCGCCTTCCTTTTTTACCGTTTCAATGATCGTGTTCACAGTGGCGATTTCGGCTTCGCTTCCATGGAGCCCGCTGCGCTTTAAGGAAACCGCCTCTCCTTCTTTTAGCTCAATGATCTTCACTGCCATCCCCCTCTATAACAGTCGCCAAACGCTCAACCATATCATGAATTTCACCGGCGCGCATCCGGTAACTAGCAGGATTGACAATAAAGCGCGACGTGATTTTTCTAATTTGCTCCAATTCGACTAGGCCATTTTCTTTCAGCGTTTGCCCCGTTGACACGATGTCGACAATTCTGCCGGCAAGTCCCATGATCGGCGCTAACTCGATTGAGCCATTCAATTTAATAATCTCAACTTGCTCCCCTTGTTCTTTAAAAAACTGCGATGCCACGTTTGGGTATTTTGACGCTACTTTTGGATTTAATTCGCCTCGTTGGTACGTCGGCAGCGCCGCCACCGCCAAATGACAAGCGCTAATGTTCAAGTCGAGCACTTCATGGACATCACGCTTTTCCTCCAACATGACATCCTTGCCAGCAACACCGACGTCAGCAACACCGTGTTCCACATAAGTAGGAACATCCATCGGCTTCGCTAAGATAAAACGGAGCGATTCATTCGGCACATCGATAATGAGCTTGCGCGATTGCTCAAACGAACTTGGCAAATTATAGCCAGCCGAACGGAGCAGCTGAACAGCCTCCTCAAAAATCCGCCCCTTCGGCATCGCCATTGTCAGTGTCATCGCTTGCCCTCCTCTGTTTTGCCGATTAAGTAAACAATTTCTTCATAACTAGCGGACATTTTATCGATGTCGTCAACGCCTGCCACATCTTGTAAGACGACTTGCATCCCCTTCTCCCGAAGCGCAGTCGCTTTTCGATAGGCTTCTTGGCGCCGTTCCCTGCTATAAAGCAAGCAACGCTTTTTCGGCTGCACTTCTAGTTTGCCTACTGCTTCCGCAAGCAGATCCAAACGCAACCCGAAGCCAGTCGCAGGACCAGGACGGCCGAATTTGGCAAGCAAATGGTCATAGCGTCCGCCACCGCCAAGGGGACGGGGGAGGCGGTCATGGTAAACTTCAAAAATGCAACCTGTATAATAGCTCATATGGAGGACAAGGCTTAAGTCAAGTTTCATATAACGGGTAAGCCCTCCCTCTTTCAAGCCTTGCCAAAGGTCTCGCAGCTCCGCCACAGCCTGTTTGCCTTCTGCTGATTCGGTTAGCTGCTCCGCTTCAGCAAGAATCGCTTCATTGCCGCGCAACCGGCTTAGTTTTAACAGCTTCTTTTCATCAATCGATGATAGCCCAAATGCCTTTACTTGCTCTTTGAAACCAACATCGTTCTTTTCATAGAGTTGCCTCCGCAACAGCTCAGCCCGTTCTTCAGTGCCAACAATTTCTAAAAATAACGCATTTAAGAAACCGATATGGCCGACGGCAACTTGAAAATGGTCAAGACCTGCTTGAATAAGAGCTCTGTTCAACAACAGCAACATTTCCCCGTCAGCACTGGCGGTATGATCACCAACAAGCTCAACGCCGACTTGTGCAAATTCGGCAGGACGCCCGCCTTCCGTTTGCAAAGCTCGATAAAGGCTTGAACAGTACGATAACCTAAGTGGATAAGGGATGTCTTTCATACTTGAGGAAACGAGCCGAGCAATTGGCGCCGTCATATCAGGGCGCAAAACGAGCGTATTTCCATGAAAATCAATTAACTTGAATAACTGCTTATCTGAAATAGCAGACGCTTTCCCGACTGTTTCATAATATTCAAGCGTCGGCGTTTGTACTTGCTCGTATCCCCATAACCGAAACTCTTGCAATACACGATCGCCTAATTTTCGTTGCATTGAATGCAAATTCGGCAGCACATCGCGCATGCCTAAAGGTTTTTCAAACATAAAAGGCTCAGACACAACGTTCGCTCCTAACTGCCCTTTACTTTAGTTTGCTAAATCACTAATGAAGTAAAGTTTTTTCTAGTTTACAATTGCCCTAACGAAAAGTCAACTGGCCCATTTACAAAAAAACGTACAATAGCTAACGCTATTGTACGTGGAGTTACCTTATTTGTTTCATTGGATTTCCAGCGACAAACGCTCCTGGAGGCACATCTTTATGGACAACGGTCCCCGCGCCTACAATGGCGCCATCGCCAATCGTCACGCCTGGAAGAATCGTACAATTGGCGCCAACCATCACCCTGTCGCCAATCACCACATGGCCGAGTCGATACTCTTCAATCAAATATTCATGAGCCAAAATCGTCGTATTGTAGCCAATAATGGAGTTGGCTCCTATTTTTATTCTCTCAGGAAACATGACATCGACCATGACCATTAAAGCGATTGCTGTCTGGCTGCCAATTTCCATCTTCAAAAACACACGGTAAAGCCAGTTTTTCATTCGCAGCGATGGGGTGAAGCGCGCTATTTGGGCAACGGCAAACGTTTTTGCGACTTTCCAAAAGGAAACGGTTCGGTAAAGCTGCCACAATGAGTTCGACCCGCTTACCGGGAAACGTTCTGTCTTCCTGCTCACAGGCGATTCACGATTTCAACCAGCTCTTCCATCGTTGCTGGTATGTAATCTGGCGCAAATGTGCGCAAATGCTCAGCGCCTTTTAATGCCCAGCCAACCGCAACCGTTTTCGTACCTGCTGCTTTTCCTGCCAATACGTCGTGTGAATTGTCACCAACCATGATCGCTTCTTCAGGTTTTGAATCAAGTTGCCTAAGAGCTTCCAATAATGGCTCGGGATGCGGTTTTGCATGTTTTACATCGTCCAAGGCGACGATTACATCAAAGTACGGGGAAAGCCCCATCAACTCTAAGCCCATTTGCGCGGTTTCCCTGATTTTAGTCGTCACGACCGCTAGCTTGTAACCTTGTTTATGCAGTGTTTGGATGCCTGTTTTAACACCTGGGTATTCCTTTACAAGCGCATCATGTTGTTGATGGTTAAAATCACGGTATGTGCGAACCCATTTTTCGGCACGGGAAGCATCAATGCGTGAAAAGCTGTCTACAAGCGGTGGACCGATAAATGGCAACACCGTTTCCCGGGTATAGACACCTGGAAAATCTGGTTCCAATGTATGGAGAAAAGATTGGATAATCAATTCATTTGTATCTATCAATGTCCCATCCAAATCAAATAGCAACGTATTAATGGTCATAAACAGCATCCTTTCCGAAGTTCCCTTGTTTCCTCTTCTCAAGCTGTGTCCAGAGACGGGAAATCACCATTGTTAACAGCAGTGCTGTCAAAAGGCGTATAACAAGCAATGGCCACACTTGAATGCCAAGGACGAGAAACACCAGCGTATCCTCGACAACCGCATGGCAAGCAACGAGAAAAATAAACACCACATACAAATCTTTCTTTTTTACACGGTCTTCTTTGACGGCATCGATCATCACGCCAGCCCCGTAGGCTAAGCCAATGGTTAATCCAGAAGCGAGTGTAACAGCAGTGTTTTCCCCGACACCAATCAATCGCGTCAGCGGCGCTAAACTTTTCGAAATAACGGCAAGCCAGTTGCGCTCACGCATGATTTGGACAACAAGCATAAGGGGAATGACAATGGCCGCTAATTGAACAACACCTAAAAAGGCAGTCCATAAACCATCGGCTACCATTCCCATAACCCCAGTTGCTTGAGGCCCTTGGGCTGAAGCCAGCCCATAGACCGCTTGTTCGCTCCCGCCACTCCAGACAAGATTGATGATAAAGGCTGCGGCCACAGCTAGAAAAATCCGCACTGCCACAATAACCGATACGCGGACGCCTACCTTTGTCGCAACCGCAGATTCGATAATAAGATTGTGTGAAAAAGAAAGCATAATCGCTAAAATAAATACTTCTTTTACAGTAAAGTCAAATGTCAAAATCGCGCCGATGCCTGCGTATAAATTAAGTACATTGCCAATAACTAAAGGAATTGCCGCTTCTCCAGGCAAACCAATCAAGCCCATTAAAGGGGCGATCAGCTTAGCGAGCCAATCGAGTAGAGGCGTATAGCCTAGCAAAGTAACAATGAGCGTAACCGGAAAAATAATTTTCCCGAGCGTCCATGTTGTTGACAGGCCGGACAACAAGCCTCGTTTCACCATTCCCATCCGTATCTTCCCTCTCTATTTTCTCTGTTTTGTAGCTGCGTCTGGATTCAAGTACCGCGGCGGTTTTACCCAAAGGCGCCGGTATACCCAAAGGGCAATTGCTGCCACGACCAAAATGATCGATAAAAGCTGCGCTGTGCGAAGGGAATCGCCAATTAATAAATAGTCTAACCGCATGCCTTCGATCACAAAACGTCCAACCGAATACCAAATTACATACGATAAGAATAGTTCGCCTTGGCGCAAGTTTGCTTTGCGAAGGAGCAATAGCACGACTACTCCTAGCACGTTCCAAAGCGATTCGTACAAAAATGTCGGTTGATAGTACGTCCCATTAATATACATTTGATTAATAATCCAATCAGGCAAAAACATCCCCTCAAGAAATTCCCTTGTGACTTCCGCCCCGTATACTTCTTGATTGACAAAATTGCCCCAGCGGCCAATCGCTTGGCCAATCAAAATGCTAGGCGCCGCCACATCGGCGAGTTTCCAAAACGACAACCCACGTTTTTTGGCAAACACAATCGCTGTGACAACCGCTCCAATTAAAGCGCCATGAATCGCTATTCCGCCTTCACGCAAATAAAAAACACTAATTGGATTATCAGCAAACTGCTCCCACCGAAAAATAACGTAGTAAGCTCGAGCCGATAGAATGGAAATCGGCAACGCCCAGACTAGCAAATCAGCAAACGTCTCCTGCGGCAGTCCTCGCTTAACCGACTCGCGCCGCGCCATAAAATAACCGACGGCGACTCCAAGCAGAATGAGGACGGCATACCAATAAATCGCGATGGGCCCAAGCTGGACAAAAACGCGGTCAATCGGTTCAATTTGTTCTTCCATTCCGTTCGTCTCCCCTGTCTTTAAAATTCATTTTCCCCTTGTTCAATCACTTGGGTTAAACGTTCCGAAAATTCTTGTGCTGCATTAAAGCCTAATCGTTTCAGGCGGAAATTCATCGCAGCTACCTCAATAATAACAGCTAAATTTCGCCCTGGACGAACAGGGACGGTCATTTTGGTAATTTCCGTATCAAAAATTTTCATTTTGTCTTCTTCGAGTCCAAGACGGTCATACGCTTTGGTTTGGTCCCAAAGCTCTAAATTCATACAAAGGCTAATCCGTTTAAACGGACGAACCGCCCCTGCCCCAAATAACGTCATGACATTAATGATGCCAAGCCCGCGGATTTCTAGCAAATGTTGCAAAAGCGGCGGTGGATACCCGACTAACGTGTCCTCATTTTGCTGGCGGATTTCAACAGAATCATCAGCGACAAGGCGATGGCCGCGGCGAACCAAATCAAGTGCAGTCTCGCTTTTGCCGACGCCGCTTCCGCCTGTAATCAAAACGCCAATGCCATAAATGTCAACAAGCACGCCATGGACAGCAGTCACAGGCGCTAATTCGCTTTCCAAGAAATTGGTGACTCGACTACTAAGTTGCGTTGTTGTTAATGTCGAACGCAAAACAGGCACGCCACGTTTATCGGCAGCGGCAATAAGTTGTTCAGGCGCTTCCAGACCACGTGAAAGAATAATGCCTGGTGTGTCATACGTACACAATTTGGTCATCCGTTCTTCCTTTTCTTGGTCGGAGAGCGACTTCAAAAAAGAAAGCTCCGTCCGCCCAATGAGCTGGAGGCGACGGGCTGGATAATATGTAAAAAAGCCAGCCATTTCAATTCCTGGCCTGGAAATGTCGCTTGTTGTTATGGGCCGGTAAATTCCTTCTTCGCCAGCTAAAAGTTCAAATTGAAATTTCTCTAACAAATCATTTGCTGTGACTTTTGCCATTTTCTTTCACCTCATTTGTCCACTTACAAGAGCGAATCGTGCTAGAGCTATTGTAGCATGATTTGCGCCAGACGCCTAAAAAAGGTTATAAAAAACAGGCCGCGAATGCGGCCTGTTCAGACTGTAGACAAACGCTCGCATACGTCGTCGTTTGCCTCGGTCATATGCTCATGAACCCCCGTTCTATTCGCATCTTCCCTCGCCTGCACTCCTCGTCTGGCAAGCGTTTTCTATCAGTCTGAGTGCGCTTATCGACAAAGTCGATAACCTCAACAGGCCGCGAATGCGGCCTGTTAGTTGTTTTTAATGGGGTTGATGAGAAATGTTTGGAACAGGGCAATGATAACGGCTGCAAGCAATGCCGTGCCGAAGCCGCTGATTTCAAAAGCGCTGCCCATCATGATCGATGTCAGCATGAGCGTTATTGCACTAATGACAAACAAGAACAGCCCTAGCGTCAAAATCGTGATCGGCAACGTTAATACTGTTAAAATCGGCTTGACTGTCCAATTTAAAATGTTCAGGAGAAACGCTGCTACTAGTGCAGCGAAAAAGCTAGACAAGTAAAAGCCAGAAAACAGTTGTGAGAGCATCCATAACACGAGAGCGTTTAAGACTAAACCGAGAAGCCATCTCATATTAAACACGCTCCTTTATCGGCATAAGCAACATCGCCACTATATAGACAAGCACGATTGGAAAAAACGATGTTGGGATTGCTAAAGTGACCGTAATAAGCCGCACAATGGAACGGGTCGATAGTCACATAGTCGGCATTCCTGGCACAGACGCCTGCAAGTAGCTGTTTATCTTGAGACTTTGTAAGGCGCTTCATGCTTCCCATTCCTTTCGTTGGCATTCCCTTTAACTGTCTTTATCTTGTACAGTAATGCTGCCAGTATTCGCGACAGCATGGACTTTGACACGCTTTTCTTGCGCCTGGTTGCCAGTCAACTGCATGTAGCGCTGCGCAAATTCTTTTTTCTCATCGAGAATTTCTACATCAGCCAAACGGTTATTGATTGAGCCAACATTTGACTTTAGCTTGGCTTCAATGCGCACAGCAGGGGAAACAAGCAATTTCACACTTCCTGTTGTTGTTTTTAAATCAACATAGCCTGCATCGGTTGACGCTTCCATCTCATAAGTGATCGAGCCATTGACTGTTTCTACGTCTGCGTCTTGGATCGATCCGGATACTTTAACCGAACCATTCAATGTTTTAGCATCAAGAAGTTGCAATTGGCTTTGCTCGCAAGATATGCTGCCATTGACCGTCTCCATGCTCGCTTTTTTCGATTCGATATTTGTTGTTTTAATCGAACCGTTTGTTGTGTTGGCTTCAAATGTATCCGCCTTTAGGTCTTCCCCTTTTAAAGCGCCATTAAATGTATAAAGCTTAATACGTCCGTATGAGGATTGGGGCACATACAATGTTGCCACCACTTTCATCGATTTCGTCTTTGTTTCAAACAACAACGTTTCATCTGTAGCCGAGAATACAGATTCTTTAAGGAAAAACTCTTTTGCTTGCTCAGTATCACGTACACGATACACTTTCACTTGGCACTCCAAGCGCACATCTTGTTTATCCCATGGAACGACGTCGACTGATCCGTTTTCTAATGATACTTTCAAAGAACGAGGCGAAATGTTTTGCTGTTGGAAGACGTGGTCAATTTCTGTCAGTGTTCCAAAATTAAAGTCCAAGTCGCCCTCTTTCACTTTTTGAATCGCTGTTTCAAAAAAACCACTCAACTTTGAAAGAGGCGACTCTTCCCGCGTGTCTTTGTTACGCCCGCTTTGATGAGAATCCTGTTTTGCTGAATCGGCTTCGTCCTTGCCGATCGCCTCAAGCAAACGCAACCCTTCTTCTGCTGTAACCTTCCCATCTTCAATCATTTTCAAGATCATCATACGTTCTTCCATGGCAATCGCTCCTTTATCGGCTTTCTATTACTGTATTACGGAGCAGCTAGGCAAGATGTTTCAGCTTTTATGAACTTTTTTGCTCTGCCCCGGCAAACAACGCTTCTTGTCTAGCTTTATCACGAGCTAGAATAGGTTTTAAATAGGCCCCTGTATAGGAGGCACTGGTTTCGGCTACATGCTCTGGCGTTCCTTCAGCCACGATTGTGCCGCCGTTTTTGCCTCCTTCTGGCCCAAGGTCAATGATATGGTCAGCCGTTTTAATGACATCTAAGTTATGCTCAATAACCAAGACAGTGTCGCCATTGTCGACAAGGCGTTGAAGCACTTTTAACAACCGGGCAATATCATCAACATGGAGACCAGTCGTCGGTTCATCGAGAATATAAAGAGTTCGTCCTGTTGAGCGTTTGTGCAACTGGGAGGCCAACTTCACCCGTTGCGCTTCCCCACCTGAAAGCGTCGTCGCCGGTTGCCCCATTTTTAAATAACCGAGACCAACATCAATGAGCGTCTGGATTTTGCGGTTAATCTTTGGAATGCTGGCAAAAAATTCAGCGCCTTCTTCGATCGTCATTTCCAATACATCGGCAATCGTTTTGCCTTTATATGTCACTTCAAGTGTTTCGCGGTTATAACGTTTTCCGTGGCATACTTCACAAGGAACGTAGACGTCAGGCAAAAAGTGCATTTCGATTTTGATGATCCCGTCACCCTTACAGGCTTCGCACCGCCCCCCTTTGACATTGAAGCTGAAACGTCCTTTTTTATAACCGCGGACTTTCGCTTCATTCGTCATCGCGAACACATCCCGTATATCGTCAAACATGCTAGTGTATGTTGCCGGGTTGGAACGTGGAGTCCGCCCGATCGGCGATTGGTCAATGTCAATCACTTTATCCATTTCATCAATGCCAATGATTTCTTTATGTGGTCCTGGCTTCGCTTTGGCGCGGTGAATCCGCTGCGCCAGCGCTTTGTGAACAATTTCGTTGACGAGCGTGCTTTTCCCAGAGCCAGAAACACCTGTAACAGCGATAAACACGCCAAGTGGGAACGTGACATCAATGTTTTTTAAGTTATTGGCTGACGCCTTTTTTACTGTAAACGAGCGATCAGTAAGAGGACGTCTTTCACGGGGAACAGGGATAAATTTTTCCCCTGACAAATACTTCCCTGTCAACGAATGGGGATTTTCTGTTAGTTCTTTTGGCGTTCCTTGCGCAGTAATATATCCACCATGCATCCCTGCTCCTGGACCGATGTCAATAATGTGGTCAGCGGCCAGCATCGTGTCCTCATCGTGTTCAACTACGATAAGCGTGTTGCCAAGGTCACGCATATGTTTCAATGTCTCGATTAAACGGTCATTGTCACGCTGATGGAGGCCAATGGAAGGTTCATCAAGAATGTAAAGCACACCCATAAGCGATGACCCGATTTGCGTAGCGAGCCGAATACGCTGCGCTTCTCCTCCAGACAGTGTCCCCGCCGCTCGGGAAAGGGTTAAGTAATCGAGTCCGACATTGACTAAAAAGCCTAGACGGTCTTCGATTTCTTTTATAATCAAACGAGCAATGGCGCGTTCTTTTTCAGTCAAGTCAAGCGACTTAACAAATTGGATCGCATCGGTGCATGTCATTTGGCTCACTTCGCCTAGATGTTTGCCGCCGACAAAAACAGCAAGTGCTTCCTTTTTTAGCCTATAACCTTTGCACGTTGGGCATTTTTTCTGCGACATGTACATTTCCATTTGTTCGCGAATGTAATCAGAACTTGTTTCTCGATAGCGTCGGGCTACATTGGCGAGCACCCCTTCAAATACAATTGTATGTTCATGAACGCGGCCAAAGTCGTTTTCATAGCGGAAAAAGATTTTCTCCTTTCCGCTTCCCTCTAACAAAATTTGTTGCTGCGTTGCTGGCAGCTTTTCAAACGGCACGTCCATATCAATACCAAAGTGGTCGCACACTGCTTGCAATAACTGTGGATAATAATTGGAACTTGTCGGTTCCCACGGAGCGAGGGCATGTTCACGCAATGACCGGTTTGGGTCTGGCACGACAAGCTCACTGTCCACTTCCTGCTTTGAACCAAGTCCATCACACGATGGGCAAGCGCCGAACGGGCTATTAAATGAAAACAAGCGTGGCTCAAGTTCAGGAATGGAAAAACCGCACTCAGGGCATGCGTGCTGCTGACTGAACAACAACTCCTCTTCGCCGATGACGTCAACGAGCACTCTGCCGCCAGCAAGCGTCAAAGCGGTTTCCAGGGAGTCTGCAATTCGCGCTTGGACGCCCTCTTTTATCACAATCCGGTCAATGACTACTTCGATCGTATGCTTTTTGTTTTTATCTAGCTCGATTTCTTCGGATGCTTCCCGCATTTCTCCATCGACGCGGATACGGACATACCCGTCTCTTTTAATCTGTTCAAGCGTCTTTACGTGCGTGCCTTTACGCCCTGATACAAGTGGCGCAAGAATTTGCATTTTAGTACGCTCTGGATACTCAAGGAGGCGATCCACCATTTGCTCAATCGTCTGCGAGGAAATTTCAATGCCATGACGTGGGCAGACGGGCCGACCAATTCGGGCATACAATAGCCGCAAGTAGTCGTGGATCTCTGTTACCGTTCCAACTGTAGAACGAGGGTTGCGACTTGTTGTCTTTTGATCGATCGAAATCGCCGGAGACAGCCCTTCGATCGAGTCAACATCCGGTTTATCCATTTGTCCAAGAAACTGACGAGCGTAAGCGGACAGCGACTCCACATAACGCCGCTGCCCTTCTGCGTAAATGGTATCAAATGCAAGCGATGACTTGCCAGAACCAGAGAGGCCTGTTAACACGACAAGCTTATCCCTCGGAATCGTCACATCCATGTTTTTTAAGTTGTTGGATCGTGCCCCTTTAACGACAATCTGTTCATGTGCCATTTATTCGTGTCATCCTTCCGCTTTTAATTCTAACAACACATCGCGCAATTCAGCGGCTCGTTCAAAATTCAACTCTTTAGCGGCCTGTTTCATTTCCGCTTCTACACGCTCAATCGTTGCCTGGCGTTCTTTTTTGCCTAGTTTTTTCGATGATGTCGAGGAAGCTTTGTAATCGCCGGTCTCTTCCGCTGCATACGTTGCTTGCACGACTTCTGGTATCCGTTTTTGAATCGTTTGCGGTGTAATGCCATGCTGTTCATTGTATGCCTGCTGGATTTGACGGCGCCGTTTCGTTTCGTTAATCGCCACTTCCATTGAGTGGGTCATTTTATCGGCATACATAATGACACGGCCATTCGCATTTCGTGCAGCCCGGCCAATCGTTTGAATCAACGAACGTTCTGCTCGTAAAAATCCTTCTTTATCGGCATCAAGAATCGCCACAAGCGACACTTCTGGAATGTCAATGCCTTCCCGCAACAAGTTTATGCCGATAAGAACATCAAATGTCCCAAGGCGCAGTTGGCGAATAATTTCTAGCCGTTCTAGCGTTTTGACTTCCGAGTGGAGATAACGGACTTTAATACCGATTTCCTTTAGATAATCAGTTAAGTCTTCCGCCATCTTTTTCGTAAGCGTTGTTACTAACACACGCTCGTCCTTGGCGATTTGGTCATGGATTTGACCGATTAAGTCATCGATTTGCCCTTCAATCGGGCGGACTTCTACTACAGGATCTAGCAAACCAGTTGGGCGGATAATCTGTTCGACCATTTCAGGCGTGTGTTCCAGTTCGTACGGTCCTGGAGTGGCTGATACATAGACGGCCTGGCCAACTTTCTCTTCAAACTCTTCGAATTTTAACGGCCTGTTATCAAGGGCTGAGGGCAAACGGAACCCATGATTGACAAGAATTTCTTTCCGGGCTCTATCGCCGTTGTACATGCCTCGCACTTGGGGAAGGGTAACGTGAGACTCATCGACAATAAGCAAAAAGTCCTTCGGAAAAAAGTCCAACAATGTATACGGAGTTGCTCCCGCTTCCCGAAGCGTCAAATGGCGAGAATAGTTTTCAATCCCTGAACAAAAGCCCATTTCCGCCATCATTTCTAAATCATAACGGGTGCGCTGCTCTAAACGCTGCGCTTCCAACAGCTTCTCTTCCTTGCGCAAAACGGAAAGCCTTTCTTCTAATTCCACTTCAATATTGGCAATTGCTTTTTTCATTTTTTCTTCACGGGTCACAAAGTGGGAAGCCGGAAAGATAGAGACATGGTGACGCTCGCCTTTTATTTCTCCAGTGAGGGCATCCACTTCTGTGATTCTCTCTATCTCGTCGCCAAAAAATTCAACACGCATGCACTGTTCATCCCGTGAAGCAGGAAAAATTTCGACGACATCGCCGCGGACTCTGAATGTACCACGAACAAAATTTATGTCGTTGCGGTCATATTGGATGTCAACCAATTTCCGCAACAGGCTGTTCCGGTCCATTTCCATGCCTGTGCGAATGGACAACACTAAGTCTCGGTATTCTTCTGGTGAACCTAAACCGTAAATACAAGACACGCTGGCGATAATGATGACATCTCTCCGTTCAAACAAGGAACTTGTCGCCGAATGCCTAAGCTTATCAATCTCGTCGTTTATACTTGCATCTTTTTCAATAAACGTGTCTGAAGACGGGACGTAAGCCTCTGGTTGGTAATAATCATAATAACTGACAAAATACTCAACTGCGTTATTGGGAAACAACTGTTTAAATTCGCTATACAATTGCCCGGCAAGCGTTTTATTATGAGCCATCACAAGCGTCGGCTTATTAACGGCTTGGATCACGTTTGACATCGTAAACGTCTTACCCGTTCCGGTAGCGCCAAGCAATGTTTGGTGCTTTTTGCCGTTTTGAATGCCTGTCACAATTTGCTCAATTGCTTTTGGCTGGTCCCCTTGAGGAGAATAATCTGATACAAGCTGAAACGTTTGGTCCATAATCACTTGGTACTTTCATGAATCGGCTTCGCCCTTTTCACGAAAGTGCTACCTTCCTCCTTTATTTATTAATACAAAAACTTCCCTCACTTGCAGACAACCAAACATGCGAGGGATGAAGCTTATTTGTCACTCAATCCTAAAGCCATTTTTATCCAACAATATTAGGCGGGTCGATAGCCGAAACGTTTGCCGTCAAGCATGGGCTTGTTTGGATCTTAGCACGTGCGGTTTTAAGACGTGGCCCGCCTTTGTCGTTCTTTATAAACAAGTGTTCGCTTTTCATTATAGCATAACCTGATGCAAATACCTACAAACTTGACGAACATACGTACTAAAAATAATTTCCAATTGAATTGGATTCCTGACGCTGGACGAATGCCGACAATTACGGTAAGATTAACATGCTAAAAATAATGAATAGGTATCTTCGGGGCAGGTGAAACTCCTGGCCGGCGGTAAAAGCCCGCGACTCTCCTTTTCGTTTATCAAAAAGGGGACTGATTTGGTGGAATTCCAAAGCCGACGGTTAAAGTCCGGATGGGAGAAGATCAACGGATAAGCATGGCAAGACGCGCCCATGCTTATTTGAGAGGCCCTGAATGAACGTGCACATTCAGGGCTGTTTTGATTTTTAGGAGGGCCGATTCAAACGAAAGGGTTTTGACATCACATGCAACAACCGCACACGCAAAAAACATTTTGGTTCATTGTAATAGGAGCGGCTTTCTGGGGCATTAACCCTCTTTTCCGCCTCCTTCTCCTTGAAACAATGACGTCTTTGCAGATTGTCTTTATCGAACATATTATTTTGGCTTTTATCGCCGTTCCTCTTATTTGGACATATAGAAGCGACTTGGCTCATTTGTCGTTAGTCGACATTGGCGCCTTGCTTTTCATATCGTGGGGCGGCTCAGCTATTGCTACGTTGTTATTCACACAGGGGCTCACTTACGCAGCGACACACGGAATGGGACAAATCAATTCGGTGTTGCTCTTGCAAAAGCTCCAGCCGATTTTCGCGATTGTGCTTGCCCGTTTTGTTTTAAAAGAATCATGGCCAAAACATTTTGGGTATCTCGTGCCAATCGCACTTGTTGGTACTTATTTACTTACATTTGGCTTTTCCTTGCCAATCAGCGGGTTTGGCGATGTTTTTCAACTTGGCAGCCTGTTCGCCATTGGCGCAGCAGCCTTATGGGGCGGCTCCACCGTTATGGGACGTTTGCTTTTACGAAAATGCCGCTATGAAACAGTGACGGCGCTCCGCTTTCTCTTGGCTTTGCCCTTGCTTAGCGTCCTTGTTTTAACTTCGCCAGATGCCTGGAACGAGCCAGCTTCGGCTGCAGCTCTCTTCTTTATTAGCATAAACTTACTAGCTTCAGCGCTTTTGCCAGGCTTGGTCTCAATGCTACTTTATTACCGGGGCTTGCAGGCAATTAAAGCTTCTGTGGCTACGATTGCCGAGCTTAGTTTCCCAATGGCAGGATTGCTTGTCTCCTGGGTGACGATGCAAGAAACCGTTACGTTTCCTCAAGCGCTTGGCTTTGCGCTAATCTGGATTGTTCTTTATCAGATTTCCAAGCAACAGGATGCCAAAGAAGTATTGCCGCCTTTAGAAAAACGGGCTGCTTCCGCATAAAGGGCTACCTGTTCCTTTCATGCTGCTACCATAAAAAAACCCGCTCCTCCTTCGGAGCGGGTTTCAGACTGTAGACAAACGCCCCCATACGCGTTTTTTGTCGCAGCCCTATACGTATGAACATTACATTCCCCATCTTCCCTCGCCTAATTAGCGTTTCTTATGACTGATTGACCGCTACGCTACACAATGGAGTCTGCTAGCTGTTCTTCCTGGCGCACGAGCAACGCCCCTAACTGGTAATGCTCGCCGCTGTAAAGAGGTCCATGTACAAACCGTGCTTCCCCTGCTAAGTCTTTTACTTCTAGCTTGCAGTATACAGGATTGATTTGCAATGCTTGATACATCGTTTGTTCATTATGGACAGGTTGGCCATTTACTTTCGTAATTTCTTCCCCAATGGCAATGCCCATTTTTTCCGCCGGGCTGCCAGGAAGAACACCGACGACACGGCAACCTTTTTCTTCTTCCGTGAAAAAAGCTGGCTTGTTTTTTTCGGCAATGGCAGAACGGATATCAAGCGCCAGTTTTAGTCCCGCCAACAAAGCGGACCACAAGCACAAAAACCAATACTCCGGTAAGAAATAGAGAGCTGCAGCGCCTACAAACGCAAGTACTGCGAGAGGATAAATGGCCTTGGCTTCAGTAGCAACGGTGTCTTTTGGCAATGAACCGATTTTCTTGCCAAAACCGACAAGGACAGGGATCAACAGCGGTTGAAACGTCATGCCCTCGATGTGGATAAGCGGCCAATAGGAAAAGGCAGGAAGCATTCCCTCTGGTATAAACACAACGAGAGGGAGAAGCCAAAGGCGGTTTGCGATATGCACACCGACAAAGCGCCCTCTTTTGCCGATTTCCAAGCGCGGGGAGGTCAATGCTGCCCCATTAAAGCGAACTAGAAATGCTTGGGCGAGAAGGGTAACAGCTGCAAACAAAAATAGGCTTGGGTACAAAATTTGAGACTCAAGTTCGCCGTCTAGCCATGTTGGTAATGTGAGGCTTGGCAGCAAAGCAAGCGCAACTGCTGCTAAAGGGATGTAGTAAGCAGGCGACTGTAGCTGCATCCGCCCCGTTAGTAGTAATAGCAAGCTTGCCGCTGCAACAAGCAGCAAAACTGGAGTGGTCAGTGTTAAGCCATAACCAATAAGCACGAAGCTTGCGATCAGGCCGGCAAGCAAGCCAGGCAAGAGGCTGAGGACAAAATCAGCACGTTTGGCGTAAACCCGTGTATGAAAAGAAGCTCTTTCTTTTGCAACGCGAACAGCGCCGATAAAGGCAAAAGCAGCAATGCCTATGTAAAAAAGCGGGTGCAGCAAAAAGCTACTAATGGCTGTCAAAGTAGTTTCTATCATTTTATATCCTCCAGCTTTTCCTACAGATTCAAAAAAGGATAACCGCCCCTAGAAAGGCAGCTATCCTTACGTTTCGACAAACTTCCGGCTGTTTCCTGCCTATTGGGACGCTTGCTCAGCAGCCAATTCAACCGCCCGTTTCAGCTGCTCATCGTTAGCAGTGTCACGAATATGGGACAAAATGTCTTCTTGAAGTTTTCCTGCCGTTTCTTCATTCAATTCGCCGTTTGCTTGTAAATCATGGGATTGTTGAAAAGCAATGATCGCTTCTTCAGTTTTCTCGTCAAAATAGCCGTCATCCCGGCCAACATCGAAGCCTAAGCCAGTCAGCATCTTTTGGGCATTGCCAATTTGGTCTGACACTTGGTCTTTGACAAACGTTTCTTCTACTGTAAGCGCGACAGCATAAAAATAGTCAGGTTGCCGTTGTTTAACGGTCGGCTCGACTCCCTCTTGATCAATCGTGTTGCCGCCTGCCGTCAACCACCGGTCTGTCGTAATTTTCAAGGCGCTGCCGTCATCCATTGGGATTGATTTTTGTACAGTCCCTTTCCCAAATGTCGTCTCGCCTACTAAATCATAGTCGCCTGACTCTTTTAACGCAGCTGCGAGAATTTCAGAAGCTGAAGCACTGCTTTCATTAATCAAGCCGACAACAGGATAAGGTTTTTTGCCTTTCATTTTTGACAAATAACTATCAATTTCGCCGTTGCCATGTTCAATTTGCACTACCGGTTTGCCTTCTGGAATAATCGCGTCACCAATTTTGGTCGCTCCTTCTAAATACCCGCCAGGATTGCCGCGGACATCAATGACCAAACCGTCGATTCCGTCTTCTTCTAACGTCTGCAACTGCTCTTCAAATTGGGTGCCTACGTCCTCTGAAAAAGAGGTGATTTCCAGCCTGCCAATTTTCTTCCCGTCTTGCTCAAACGTATCTGCGCGAACAGATTCGACTTCAATCGTATCCCGTTCGATTTTAACATCAAAAGGCTCCTTCACTCCATTACGTGCAATTGTCAACGTAACGGTTGTACCGCCCTCGCCGCGAATGTTCGCCACAGCTTCATTAACAGACCAGCCTTCAATCGACTCGCCGTCAATGGCAATAATGGCATCATTTGGCAAAAGTCCTGCTTTTTCAGCTGGAGACTCGCGCATCGGGCTAATAATCGAAACATTTCCGTCGATCATGCCGACTTCCGCTCCAATTCCTTCAAAATGAGAGCTGAGCGACTGTTGAAAATCTGTTGCCGAACTTACATCCATATAGTCAGAAAATGGGTCATTTAACGTTTCTACCATCCCATTGATGGCACCTTCAATTAATTGTTGGCGATCCGTCTCTGTCACGTACTCCGACTCAATCGTGGCGAGTGCTCGCTCAAATTTATCCATTAATTCGTCATCGCTTAATTCCACAACCGATTCATTTCCATTGTTTGGCTGAATCGGATTAGGAGAGCCAGTGTTCATACCACCTATAAAGAAAAACCCTCCGACCAGCACGGCTGCCAGCACAGCTACTGTCCACACGAGATGCTTTGTTTTCAAAATTGCTCACCACTCCCACTTATAAAACGAATTGCCTTGCTTTCTGTTTCGTTTCTCTTTCCATTCTAATTTGTCGGCAAGCTTCTGTCAAAAAGCGATTTTGCATTCACAAAAAAAGCGCCCTGTACTTGCCAAGGCGCTCGAGTATTTACATATATTTCATCGGATCGACTGCATTTGAACGGTCCCAGTTAAATGGCCCTTCATGGACTTCGAAGTGCAAGTGTGGCCCTGTCGACCTGCCCGTATTGCCCATTAGTCCCAGCTGCTGGCCTGCTTTAACACGGTCACCAGGGCTGACATCAATCCGTTCAAGATGGGCATACACTGTTGTCAGTTGTTTTCCGTCGATTTGGTGGGTAACGACAACCCAGTTGCCAAAGTCACTGCGGTATTCTGTAGAAGCAACCGTTCCATCTAACACAGAGACGATTGGCACATCGCCCGCTCTGCCGTTCTTACCAATATCGATGCCCCAGTGCATTCTTCCCCAGCGTTGGCCGTAATTCGATGTAATCGATCCTGTTGCCGGCCGTACAAACGCGCCTGAACTTTCTACAGAAGGAACAGCCTCTTGTTCTTGGTTGCTCTTCTCGTTGTTGTTATCGTCGCCTGCTTGCGGCTTTTCAGCAGCTTGGGCTATTTCGCTGGATTCCTCCGTTTCCTTCGCCTTTGCCGCCTCCTGTTCCTTAGCAGCTTGTTCTTCGGCCTCACGGGCTTTACGTTCCTCTTCTTCTTTTAGGCGTTCCTGTTCTTCTTCCCACGCTTTTAACTCAGCTTCCAGCGCTTCTTCTTGCTTTTGCAAGGATTCTTCCTCAGACATGATGTCGCCTA
The DNA here is from genome assembly GCF_900142675.1 of Shouchella rhizosphaerae. Lineage (GTDB taxonomy): Bacteria > Bacillota > Bacilli > Bacillales > Bacillaceae_D > Shouchella > Shouchella rhizosphaerae. Next base: position 511,002 of record NZ_FRBS01000003.1, read on the forward strand.
ACTGCGCTTGTAGTTCTTCTTCCTTTTCTTTTAACTCCGCTTGCAACTCGTCTATTTCTTCCGTTTGCTCAACAAGATCTTCTTTTAACGCTTCGAGTTCTGCCTTTTGCGCTTCGACATCAGCCTGTTTTTCTTCTACTTCCTCTTTTTTCGCTTGTAGTTCTTTTTCATCAGCTATGTATTCATCAAGCATTTCCTGGTCATGTTTGGCAATTGTAGAAATAGCTGAAACCCGTTCAATAAAATCGCCAAAACTTTTCGCACCAAGTAAAACTTCTAAATAACTGACTTCGCCACCAGATTCATAGGCAGCAACGGCCCGTTCTTCCAAAAGCCCCCGTCTCTCAGCTATTCGTTCTTCCATAACCGCAATTTCTTCCTCTAATGACTCGATATCCGCTTCTATTTCTGCCAATTCCGCTTCTGTTTCGTCTAAGTTTTGTTGTGTTGTTTCTTCTTCCTGCTTCAATTCATCCAATTCTGCTTGGAGATCTTTTAATTCGCTGTCTAATTTCGTTAGATCGGACTCCGTTTTTTCGGCTTTTTCAACGTTTTCTTTTTGTTGTTCTTGCACGTCATCCAACTGTTTCTTTATATCGGGTTCTGCAAAAGCTGGCTGAAAACTACTGCCTAGCAAAGCGCCAGCAATGGTTAAAGCAGCAGTTGTAGTGACCATTCGTTTTTTCACCGTTTTTCCCCCTATTTCGATTACACATTTAAAAATTTCCGCACAGACATGGCACTTCCCCAAATGCCAACAATTAAACCAACAGCTAGCAGCAACAGCGACACTTGCACAATCAGCTGCCCTGGCTCAAGAAGCGAGTAAAGCGAGCTTTGTAAAAAATCGCCTGAATTGCTGTACACGTATTGATAGCCAAAGCTTAGAATTAGAATCGGGCCAATGCTGCCAAAGGTACCTAACAAAGCGCCCTCGACTAAAAATGGACTACGTACAAAGCCATTTGTCGCTCCAACGAGTTTCATAATTTGAATCTCTTTTTTACGGGCAACAATTGTAAGTTTAATTGTATTTGAGATTAAGAACATCGCCGTTAAAAGCAAGCCGAGAATAACTACTAGGCCAATTATACGGCTTGTATTCGTTAGTTTAAATAAATCAGGCAGTACATCTGCCCCATAAGATACATTGCTTACATAATCATGATGATTGACTTTTTGGGCAACGGCTTCTGTTTCTTGAGGAGAGGCGGCAGTAACTTTCAATGCATCCGGCAGTGGGTTCTCTTCTCTTATACTTTCATACACTTCTCCAGTAGAAGCAATTAAACTTTCTAACCCTTCCTCTTTATCAATGAAAATAACCTCTTCTACTTCAGGAAGGGTACGAACTTCGTCTAATAGTTCTTGCACTTCCTCTTCGCCAGTTCCCCGTTCAATAAAGGCACGAATTTCTACATTGTTTTCAATCGTCGATGCGATGTGGTTTCCATTCACAAAGACAATTAAAAAGAAGCCTACAATAAAAAGCATAACCGTTACCGCACTAATGGACGCAAATGACATCCATCCGCTGCGGCCAATATTCTTGATTCCTTCGCGGAGATGGCGCAGCATTGTTTTAAACTTCATAGCCGTAATTCCCCCTTGCTTCATCACGGACGATCCGGCCATTTTCAATCGCGATGACACGACGTTTCAACGTATTGACAATCTCTTTGTTATGTGTCGCCATGATCACCGTTGTACCTAGGGAATGGATGCTTTCCAACAAGTCCATAATCGTCCAAGCCGTCTCAGGGTCCAAATTGCCCGTCGGTTCATCAGCGATCAAAACATCGGGCCGATTCGCAATTGCTCTAGCAATCGCCACCCGTTGCTGTTCGCCGCCAGATAGTTCGCTCGGCAAGAACTTTGCTTTGCTTTTTAATTTTACTAGATTTAAAACTTCATTTACACGCTTTTTAATATCGGAAGGATGCTCTTCAATGACTTCAAGTGCAAATGCGATGTTTTCATGGACAGTAAGAGAAGGCAAAAGCTTAAAGTCTTGAAACACAACTCCGATATTCCGTCTAAGTTTAGGAATTTCTTTATGTTTTAAAGTCGATAAATTAATATTATTTACAAAAATATCACCTTTTGTGGCCTTTTCTTCACGATAGATTAAGCGAATAAAAGTCGATTTGCCCGCACCGCTCGGCCCAACAACGTAAACAAATTCACCTTTTTCAATTTGGACAGTCATGCCGTTTAACGCCTTAACATTATTGGGGTATACTTTCCAAACATCATTTAGTTTGATCAAACTCATTCAACCACACCTTTAAACCTTGGTACCGAAATAACAAACGAATTCCGATTTCGACATGCTTCGCGGTCATTATATCATCAGCAGCAACAGGGTGACATTACATTTTTATTTCAGTTTCGTGATAATTGCTTGATTTGCGTGTTCGTATCGCATTTCCGACCATTGGAGCACTCTTTATTTATTTCGGTCTAATTAGCCTATGAGTGAATGATTAAATGTACCTATTTTCACAAGTCTAAACACATGGAGAAAAAGGGCAAAAAAAAAGAGCGCTCGTCATAGCGCACTCAATCAACTTTACCTTTTTTTAAACCCTTCTCCTAGCACTTCTGAAGCATTTGTCAGCACAATAAATGCATAGGGATCCGCTCTCTTTACAGTTTGCTTTAATCGCGCCACCTCATTTTGGTTGACAACGCACATAAGAACCGCCCGTTCTTTGTTCGTATAACCACCATAACCGACGAGCCTAGTCACACCGCGGTCGACTGAGTCAAACAGTGCCTTCTGTACCGTTTCCTCTTGAGAAGAAATAATATAGGCAACTTTTGAATAGCCTATCCCCATTTGCACGAGGTCAATCGTTTTTGTCGTTACGAACAGCGAAATTAATGCATACAAGGCCATTTCGATATGAAAGACAAACGCCGACGTGATGACAACGAGGCCGTCAATCATGCCGACACATATGCCAGCTGAAAGCCCTGTAAATTTTTGCACAATCTGTGCCAGTAGATCGGTCCCACCCGTGCTCGCATTGGCTAAAAAAACGAGGCCAAGGCCAAGACCGACGCCCAAGCCTCCGAACAAAGCACCGAGAAGAGGATCGCTTACTTCGACAACCCAATCTCTTGTTAAAAAGACAACAAGGGGGACAAATAGCGTGCCAATGAGCGTTTTTGCCCCGTAACGAAAGCCTCCCAACAACAGCACACCTAAAAGAAAGATCGGAATGTTTAAAGCCCAGAGGGTAAAGGCGGGCTCAAACCCAAACACATAGTTGGCGATTGTGCTAATACCGCTAACGCCGCCAGGGGCAATTTGATTTGGCAATAAAAACAAATTAAATGAAATCCCGACTATGGCTGAGCCAATGAAAATCCTAGTATAATTTAGCCATTTTTCAGCCCCCGTACTGGATTGCCTGTCTCGGCGAGCCCTTCCCATACATGTTCTCCTTTATAAAAGCGGTCGCTCTTGATATTTAACATTCTCAGGCTTCGTTGCTACATTGCCAGCGATTGTCTCAGGTAAGCGTCAATAAACCCGTCAATCTCTCCATCCATGACACTGTTCGTATTGCCAATTTCAAAGCCAGTGCGGTGGTCTTTCACCATTGAATAAGGATGGAACACATAGGAGCGAATTTGGCTTCCCCACCCAATTTCTTTTTGTTCGCCACGAATTTCAGCAAGTTCACGCTCTTGCTCTTCAATCCGCAGTTGATACAGTTTCGCTTTCATCATTTTCATTGCTTGTTCCCGGTTTTTAATTTGGGAACGTTCGCTCTGACAAGTCACAACCGTATTGGTCGGCAAGTGGGTAATCCGCACAGCCGAGTCAGTCGTGTTGACATGCTGGCCGCCCGCCCCACTCGCACGATACGTATCGATTTTTAAGTCTTCGCTATTTAGTTCAATGTCAACTGCATCATCTAATTCCGGCATCACTTCGCATGACACAAAGGACGTATGCCGCCTCCCGGATGAGTCAAATGGCGAAATTCGCACGAGGCGGTGCACACCTTTCTCTGCTTTTAAATAGCCATATGCGTTATGCCCTTTTATAAGCAGCGTGACGCTTTTGACGCCGGCCTCCTCACCAGGGAGATAGTCGAGCGTCTCGACAGCAAACCCACGCTTTTCTGCCCAGCGCGTGTACATCCTTAGCAACATAGAAGCCCAATCCTGGGATTCAGTTCCGCCTGCGCCAGGATGGAGTTCTAAAATGGCATTGTTTTTATCGTAAGGGGCACTTAAAAGCAATTGCAACTCAAATTGGTTCATTTTTTGTTTAAGCGCAGCAAGGCCCGATTCCAGTTCACTTGCCAGTTCAGTGTCGTCCTCTTCCCGAACAAGCTCATAACTGACTTCCAAGTCGTCATAGCTTTCAGCCATGTCTTTGAATGTATGGACTTGTTCTTTTAAACCATTTGTTTCATTAATGATCGCTTGCGCTTGCTCCTGGTCATTCCAAAAATCAGGATCAGCCATTTTTTCTTCTAACTCCGCGATCCGCTCTTCCTTTTCTGCGACGTCAAAGAGACCCCCTAAAGTCAGATAGTCGCTTCTCGAGCGCCACTAGTTCTTGCTTCATTTCTGTCATGTCCATCGTTTACACCTCTACATCAGAGGGCTCCTTATCGGTTAGCCCCACAACAATTTTTGTATTTTTTGCCGCTGCCACAAATGCATGGATCATTTCTGCCAATGTTTTCGGCTTTGCGGACTGGTTTCCGTTTCGCTTTTTTGTCCTCTTGCCCATTGGCTGACGGCCTCACCGCTTTACCTTCAGCTACTTCCTCACGCTTAAGGTTTTGCTGGACTTGAGCCTTCATCACGTACATAGATACTTCTTCTTCAATTTCAGCAATCATCGCTTCAAACATATTAAAGCCTTCAAAGCGATATTCACGTAACGGATCGTTTTGGCCGTAAGCGCGCAAATGGATGCCTTGTCGTAATTGATCCATTTGGTCAATGTGGTTCATCCACTTACGGTCGACAGTGCGCAGCATGATCACTTTTTCGAACTCGCGCATTTGTTCTGAAGAGACTTCTGCTTCTTTCGCATGGTATGCAGCGAGGACTTTTTCGGTAATCAACTCGATCAGTTCCTCTTGCTCTTTCCCTTTCAGCTCTTTCTCACTAATTCCGTTTTCAGACAGCAATTGCCCGTTGATGTAGGTGGCAACAGCAGCCAAATCCCATTCTTCCTGAACGAGCGATTCAGGGCAATGAGTTTGAACAACACGTTCTACAGTCGCCTTCATCATATTCTCGACAATTGTTTTTAAGTTATCAGCTTCAAGCACTTCCATCCGTTGTCTGTAGATGATCTCCCGTTGCTCACGCATGACGTCATCAAACTGGAGCACTTGTTTACGAGCATCAAAGTTATTGCCTTCAACCCGCTTCTGAGCTGTTTCCACTGCCCTTGAAACCAATGATGATTCAATAGGCTGGTCGTCTTCCATGCCTAGCTTTTCCATCATCGCTTTCATATTGTCTGAGCCAAACCGCCTCATCAGCTCATCTTCCATTGACAAATAAAATTGAGAAGAACCTACATCCCCTTGACGCCCAGCACGACCACGCAATTGGTTGTCAATCCGCCGGCTTTCATGGCGCTCTGTACCAAGAACGTGGAGGCCGCCAAGCTCTTTGACCCCTGGGCCAAGCTTAATGTCCGTCCCCCGGCCAGCCATGTTCGTTGCGATCGTAACGGCGCCTTTATGGCCAGCTTTTTCAATAATTTCTGCTTCTCGTTCATGGTTTTTCGCATTTAAGACATGGTGTGGAATCCGTTTTCTTGTCAACATTTTGGAAACAACTTCAGATGTTTCAACGTTGACCGTACCTACTAGCACCGGACGCCCGGTTTTGTGAAGCTCGGCAATTTCATTGACGACTGCGTTAAACTTCCCTTGCATCGTCTTATAAATTAAATCAGGGCGGTCTTCCCGAGCAACCGGTTTATTGGTTGGGATGACCATTACGTCCATGCCGTAAATATTGCGGAACTCTTCTTCCTCCGTCTTAGCCGTACCGGTCATTCCTGCGAGCTTTTGATACATACGGAAATAGTTTTGGAATGTAATCGACGCTAGCGTGATGCTTTCGCGCTGCACTTCTAAGCCTTCTTTTGCTTCTAGGGCTTGGTGAAGTCCATCGCTATAACGCCTTCCTTTCATTAAACGTCCCGTAAACTGGTCAACGATCACGACTTCGCCGTCTTCTACCACATAGTCAGCATCACGGTGCATGGCCACATGGGCTTTTAACGATTGGTTAATATGATGGTTCAATTGGACATGCTTTTGATCATAAAGGTTGTCGATGTTAAACGCGCGCTCTGCTTTATTGACACCTTCATCCGTCAACTGGACCGATTTGGTTTTTTCATCGTACGTGTAATCAGCATCGCGCTTTAAAACGCGCACAAATGTATTGGCTTGTCCATAAAGTTTTGTTTTCCGTTCAACAGAACCAGAAATGATTAGCGGCGTCCGTGCTTCATCAATTAAAATCGAGTCAACTTCATCGATTAACGCAAAATGGAGCGGCCGTTGCACCATTTGTTCTTTGTAAAGCACCATGTTATCACGCAAATAATCAAACCCAAGCTCATTATTTGTGCTATAGGTCACATCAGCGGCATATGCTTTTTGTTTTTCTTCTCTCGTCAAGCCATTTTCATTCAACCCTACTGTCAACCCTAGGAATTGAAAAATCCGCCCATAGTTTTCTAAGTCACGGCGGGCTAGGTAGTTATTGACCGTTACAATATGAACGCCTTTTCCTTCAAGGGCTTGGACATAGACGGCAATTGTACCGACGAGCGTCTTTCCTTCCCCTGTTTTCATTTCGGCAATATTGCCTTGGTGCAGCGCTAGTGCACCGAGCAACTGGACGCGGTATGGATACTCATTTAACACCCTGCCCGCAGCTTCACGAGCAACTGCAAGCGCAGGAACTACTATATCGTTAAGAGAAGCGCCTTCTTCTAGTTTTGCCTTAAATTCAGTGGTTTTGTTCTTTAATTGTTCGTCAGAAAGCTGCTTCATTTCATCTGCAAGCGCCTCGACTTGATCGACGATTTTTTCGTTTTTCTTTAATTGTTTTTGGGCTGGATCGCCGACTATTTTTCGAAGTAATCCAAGCATCATCATCTTCCTCTCTTGGCGGCATTGCTCTCCGCGACTGCAAATCCCTCGACTTGCACCTATCTTTATGATACGTTTATCATTTCTATATTAGCAGTTCTAACGGTCGCTTACAAGGCAGCAGCCCTATGGAACACTATGTTTTCAACAGTCTACAGCAGCAAAAAGAGCATCCGTGGATGCTCTTTTTCTGCCTGCTCTTACGCTTCAGGTTCAATTAAGCCGTATTTTCCGTCTTTGCGGCGGTAAACAACATTGGTGCTGCCGCTCTCTGCATCTGAAAAAACAAAGAAATTATGCCCGAGTAAATCCATTTGCAAAATCGCCTCTTCCGCATCCATCGGCTTCAAATTAAAGCGCTTCGTGCGTACAACTTCCAGTTCATCGTCTTCAGCGACTTCATCTCGCAAAGGTTCCAATTCATTTTTAAACATATATTTCAAACTGCCTTCTTGGCGAAATTTGCGATTGACTTTTGTTTTATATTTTCGAATTTGGCGTTCTAGCTTTTCCACGACTATGTCGATGGCTGCATACATATCCGCGTTAATTTCTTCCCCACGAAGCAAAAGCTTTGGCATTGGAATCGTGACTTCGATGCTTGACTCGCCACTCCCGAGAACTTGCAATTTAACGTTTACATCGGCGGTTGGAGTTGTATCAAAATAACGCTCCAATTTCCCCACCTTTTTTTCGATATACTCCCGGATGGCAGGTGTGACTTCAATGTTTTCCCCACGAATATTAAAATGCATGTAGAACTCCTCCTTTTCCTTGCTTACTTCTACAATTCCCTTCAATATTCCTTCTCAAACCTTAATAAACTTTACAAAAGATCGACAAAAAACCCGCTTTTTTTAAAAAAGCGGGTTGAGTATTAGCTATTCATTCATATCCGTTCAGGAATGTGAATTAAAGCTTAACAACATTTGCAGCTTGCGGTCCACGTGCGCCTTCAACGATTTCGAATTCAACGTCTTGACCTTCGTCAAGCGTTTTGAATCCATCAGAGTTGATTGCAGAGAAATGAACGAATACGTCATCTCCGTCTTCACGCTCGATAAAACCGAAACCTTTTTCTGCATTGAACCATTTTACTTTTCCTTGCATGCTTCACATTCCCTTCGTTACTGAAAATTCATTGTGGTGCTTTTCCACAGTTTCACTATAACAGCGCAACTCTTAGAAGTCAAACTCTTTATTTAACAAAGAACGCCAACGCTTGTCAATTGATGTCGATTCTAATCTTTTTGATTGTGAGCGCTTTCTTGAAAAGTAGCATAATAACGCGCTTTTTATAAGATAAACGTAGCGATGAAGAATGTCGAAAACTTTTTTTGCTTTTTTTATTGGAATCCCCTTTTTACGAACGTATTTCTTTGTTAGTACGAATTCCCTATTCCCTAACGATTTCATCTTTGTTACAATAGGCATCAGCACTTGTAATCAAATTGTAACATTAAAGTGCCTTTAATTTATTCCTTCTGGGAGTGGTAAACATTGAAACGCACAAGCTATCTTTACGGCAGCTTAGTCGTTACCGCCCTTCTCGGAGCCTGTTCCCCTAATTCAGCTCCTATGCAAGAAAGTTCTGCATCACAACAAGACAATCAAAACGGAAACGCCACATTAAATGCAGAATCGATCATTGAAGAAGCGAAAAATGCTGAAGAGCAATTAAATAGCTATACAGCTAACTTTAAAGCGACAGATACGATTTCAACCACAGGAGATGAACCAGGCGAAGAACCGCAGATTCATGTGATTGAAGGCAATCTCGCCTATAAAGCTTCTCCAGAAACATTTTATACAGCTCTTTCTGCTAAACCGGGACAAGGGGAAAAAGAGGAGACGGAACTAGAAAATCTCGCAACAGTCGAGGTATTAAAAGAAAAAAATCGCGTCTACACAAATATAAACGATGAGGGCTGGCTACCCATCGACAAAGGTGATCCAAGTGAACGGTTTGTATCGTTGGAGCTGACTCCGATGTATCAACTTGAACTTCTGCAACCATTCTCCGATTTTGTCAATGTGAGCGAATACGACGATTTGTACGTGATAAGCGTTGCTGCTGGCGGCGAGACATTGAGAGAAATGGCCGCGAACATGGATATGATTGAACGGGCGCTACCGACAGAAAGCAAGCTGGAAATACCAGACCAGTACCAATTGTCACAGTTAGACTATATGCTGTTTATTGACAAAAACAGCTTCTTGCTTGAAAAAACAAACACCGTTTTTGAAGTGGTGCTTGAAGATAACGACACCGTTATTCGCACAGACATGTCTCTCACAAGGACTTCAGTCAATGATAACGGGCACATTGATATCCCTTCGATTCCATAACAAACCACCCAAATCGCGATACCATTTGGGTGGTTTTTGCCCGTTGCTATTGGGTATGTGATTCAGCGTGTCTTCTCGTCAATAAACGCCCCTTTTGTTGCCAGAACGGCCCCTCGCTCATAGCCCTTATGAACACGCTTTTGGTCAGCAATTTCTTTCAAATCCTGTTTGATTGCGGCGGAAACGACGTTTAAGCGTGCTGTTAAGAGACGATCTTGCTCCATTAAAAAAGAAGCTTCTTCCGTTGTAAATCTGCTCGTGCTTGCTTCAATCATTGATTGCCTCAGTCCGAGCAACCGGTTGACATCTTCAAGGAAATCATCACGCTCGTCATCTTCTTGAGGAAAGGGGCGCGCAAGTAAATGAAGCAACTCCTCTGTCTGCCCTTTCACAGAAGCATAGCTCATTTCGCCTGTCCTCCTTGAAAGCGATTCTGCCTTTCCAATTGGATGACTTGCTTCCACGTATTGCGGAATTCAGCCACGTACGTCTCTGCTTCTTCGAGTGCCTCTGGGCTCTTCTCTATATTTCCTTTAATCAACTGGTGCAAAATGTATTCATACATCCGCATCATATTGGCGCCTACCTCAGAGTCTGTTTTTAGCGTGACCATCAATTCGCGGATAATTGCCTCCGCCTTTCCTATTGCTGTATTGGCTTGTTCAATTTCTCCGTTTTCAGCCGCTAATTTACCGAGGCGAATTTGCTTTAAGCAGCCATTGTACAACATAAGCGTCAACTCTCCTGGTGAAGCGGTTTGTACAGACTGTTGCTTATACACGCCTTGTTTTGTAAAACTCATAGTGCCTCCTTAATTTCCATATAGCAAATTGTAAAGCGACTCGCTTTGTGCGTTAGCCAACTGCATCGCTTTTTCCATTGCTGTAAACTGGCGCCAGTAACGGGCTTCCTTTTGTTCAAGGCGACGTTCGAAATTAGCGATGCGATCTGTCAGTTCCTTTGTTTGTTTCCCTAACGTAAATTGGTGCTCTTCGTAATATCCTTCTGAACCACCAGCACGCATCGAAAGGCTGGACATGCTGTCTGACAAATTGGCACGCAGCGTTTGCCCAATGCCTGAACCATTGTTGTCTGTGCCTGCAAAAATAGTGTATACGCTGTCTGCATCTTCTTCGATTGCAGCACGAAGCTTGTTTTCATCGATTTCGAGCTTGCCGCCGTCTTTATAGTTTTTGGTCGTGCTAATGCCAATTTGGGAAAGGTGGGTAAAAGCGCCGCCTGTATCAACTGGCTCATAAAGGGTTTGCCTCATATTCGTCAATGCTGTTTGCAATAAAGGATCTCTCCTTAGCAGACCACTTTGCGCTTTTTCTTCCCAACGTTTTGCCTCACTTTCCGTTAGCTGATCGCGCTCTTCATCAGTCAGCGGGTCATAGTCACGGTAGTATTTTTCGTTCAGTTTGCCGTTCATATGGTCCAGTAATGCATTGTACTCCTCAACAAACGATTTAATCGTCTCAACGATCGAATCGACGTCTGTGGCAGCACTAAGTGTCACCGCTTGTGTAGACGTATCCTTTAGCGTAATCGTCATCCCGCTTAACGTAAACGTATTCGATGTCCGCTCCGTTTCAATTCCATTTACTGTAAACTGGGCATTCTTTCCAGCTTCAACATTGTCATTCAGTCCCAATCCTTGCTCAAAAAGAGCACCAGAAAACATCAACTCATTTTGACCAGCTTCACCAAAATGGCCAGTTTCTTTTCTCGTAACAACAAGGCTTCCACTATTTTCATCAAAAAAAGCATTTACCTTTGCCCCGGCATTTTGCAGTTTTGTCACTACTGAACTAATCGTATCTGATTCTTTAAAGAAAAACGAGCTCTCCACTTTTTCACCATTTGCCGCGATTGTCGCAACCGATGAACTCAAATACCGTTCTGTCGCTTCACTGTCTGCTTGGATATACTCGACGGTCACCTTTCCAGTGACTTTATCGGCACTGGAAAAAGTCACTTCGCCGGTATCGTTTATAAAGACCTCTCCTTTTGCGAGATCGTCTGGACTGTCTGCAACCGCGTACGCTTTGCCGTTGACGATGAGCATGCTCTCTCCAGCAAACTGTGGTGCCTCGCTAAGCTGGACTTTGCCATCGGAAACTTGGACGGTTTCGCGCTTTAATTTGCCTTCAACCCACTCCCCATCGTTTATACCAAGCTCTTTCAATTGCGACTTTTCTGTAAGGCCGCTAAGGTTTTTGCTTTTTGCAGTTGCCGAAGTCGCCAGCTGCCTAACTTCATTTAACGTAAAAGCAGCATTGCCTACGGAAGAAGAAGCGGTTGCTGTTGCAATGTCTGAATTGGAAGACGATACTGTCCGCTTTTTCATATTGGAAGCCCGCAACACATTATCAAAAATCGAATCGCGGAACGCTCTCATTTTTAAATTGATTTCTCGGTAAGCATCTGTTTTCCAACCTATCTCTGTCCGTTGTTTCTCCAATTTGTTGACAGGTATACGCTCTGCTCTCATTAAATCCTTCATCATTTGATCAATGTCAAGGCCAGAGGCCAAGCCTGTGAGTCTCATCATCCCATCTCCTTTCTAGATATGCCGGTCAATAATCAAACCAACCGATTTTAACATGGCTGCAACTAAGTCAAGTATTTTTTCAGGGGGTACTTCTCGGACAACTTCGTTTGTTTCTTCGTCAATGACTTGAACATAAATACGATCAAGCTCTTCATGAATATGAAAATTTAGAGACCGTTTTGCGACTTTGTTTAGTTGTTGTGACGTTTCATTTATAAAAGCGGCTGCTTTTGTTCCGTCGATCGGCGGCTGTTTCGTGTTTTGCTGCTGCAAAGCCTTAGGCTGCTGCCCTGCTGCCGGTAACGGTAAAAGTGCGACTGACAATTGAGCTTTCATATCTGCACCTCACTTGCAGTAGACCTATTTACTAAATTCCGTCTGGAATCTGCCATCTTCCTTCTACGTAGCTCAGTTTCTCGTTTGGCTAGGACGCATCCCCTTCTCGATTAAAGCGTCTTTTAGCAAAAGCAAGCCCACGTGTTAGGTGCTTGCTTTATTGGCATGGTTAATAAACGCTTGCAAAATTTCTGCTGATACCGGTTTTGCAGCGTGTTTATTTTCCTCCTGTATCGCTTCATATACTTCTCCACGGTGGACATCGACAGATTTGGGAGCCGAAATGCCAAGCTTTACTTGGTCGCCCTCGACAGCCAACACCTTGATTTCGATATCATCCATGATGCGGATCGCTTCGCCTGCCTTTCTTGACAAAACAAGCACGCTATCGCCCTCCTTTACCAGCCGTGTGAATGGGTGCCTTCAGAGAATACCGTTCTCCATCGAGCATTAGTTGCTTAGCAAAACGTTTTTTTGCATGAACAGCAATCGGAGCTCTTAAATTCGCAGTTGATTTGGAGAAAGGCTGCTGGATTGTAAGGAACACAAAAATAGCGACATCTTGTTCAGATTCTGCACTTAGCTGGCGCACAACAGAATCGGCCAGTTCCACTTCATAGTCCGGCCAAAACAAAAATGGGTTGATGCAAACAAAGCCAATCTCTTTCGTACGGACCGACTGAAGGATATAAAAAGGCGGCTGCTCATTAAACGGCAGTAAAATAAATTCTGTTTCTTCCGGAAATCCTGGAAGGCCGCCCTGAAAAACGATAATGTCTTCCTGCTTATATTTGACTGTGCCTAAATAACTGGTCTCAAGTTGCAAACGAACCCCACCTTACCGTAAAAAATCAAGGAGCGAAGGTTGAATAATTCGTGCAGTAACTGCAAGCGCTGCATTGTGGACGCCTTCGGCGACAAGAAGTTTCATAATCGCTTCAGAAACATCAAGATCTTCGTTCATTGATTTCGTTTCTTTTACAAAATATTCCTGTTGGCCAAGGCGGTCTTCCATGAGATCAACACGGTTCATCCTTGCACCGAGTTGGCCGTGAACATCTGCGGCATTGCGCAAATGGGCATCAATTTTACTAATAAATTCTCCAAGATCTTCAGCTGACGTTTCTGGATCAAGCAATGCTTGTTCAAACATAAAAAAGTCGCTGTAAAGCTCGTCTGAAAACAGCTTTCGCGCATCCGTATTGACTTGGATTTCAACGCCTTTTTGCAGTTCAAAAGAAACGTCTTTTTGATTTGTCGATATCCTCATAATCAACATGTCTTTTTCAGCGACTACGTCTCCAGTGCCCGTTTCGATGTTCTCCCCATTGAGGACAAGCGTATCTTCCCCGCCGCGGGCAACAAAATGGCCTGCATCGGCATCATAATCATAGATTTGACCACCATATGTAATTTTTACGTTATCAAGTTTTTCACCATTTAGTTTCGACGGTGATAATTCTTGGACTGGTGTGTTGTCTGTGTCACTGCCATTAAAAATATATTTGCCGTTGACATTTGAATTTGCTACTGTAATCAAATGGTTACGCAATTCTTCTAGTTCATGAGCGATGTTTTTGCGTTCTTCCTCGCCATACCCATCAGTAGAGCCAGTAATGGCAAGTTCTCGTACACGTTTTAAAATGCTGGATACTTCCTTTAAGGAGGTATCCCCTTGGTTTAGCCAACTTTGAGCTTCATTGACATTTCGCTTGTATTGTTCCATTTGTGCGAGTGATTGACGGTGCTGCATGCTTTTCGCTGCCACAACGGGGTCTTGGGAAAAGCGGGTAATTTTCTTTTGCGCACTTATTTGGTCATATAAAGTAGAAAGCCGTTGATAACTACTTTGGGAATAACGAAGCGAGTTCGTCATCATCATGCCTTGTGTTACACGCATATAAAACTCCTCCTTTTAACGCCCAACGACGCCTAATCGATTAATGATCTGGTCCAGCATTTCGTCCATCGCCGTCATTGTCCTAGCAGCAGCATTATAAGCATGCTGAAACTGGATCAATAGCGTCATTTCTTCATCAAGGGAAACACCGCTAATGGACATTCGATTTGATTCCGTATTGGCAAGGCGAGCGTTAGAGGCCTCTGTTTGATCACGCTGCGATTTTGTTTCCACTCCGAGCTTGCCCATCATATCCCGGTATTTGCCCATAATGGCAGCAGAATCCTCAAGACGGCTAATTTCTTTTGCGACATCGACATCTCCCTCAACGATCATTTTCCCACCAACAAAGTGGTCCGCCTCATTTAAAAATGCTAGCAAATCACGAAACGCCTCTTCATTGTCTTTGTCGTTTTCCCAAGCAGCCCATTTTTCCGCAAATTCGTCTTTGTATTCAGGTTTAATTCCTTCTTCATTAAATCTTGCTGTTGCCAATGCTTTTGGATTGTTGCTTAGTTCACTGTTGACACTGATGTGAGAGAACGCGCCTGCGTCATCGAGGTGAATAGTAAAGAATTCTTGCCCGAATCCACCCTGTTCAGAATAGGCAAACGCATAGATCTGGTTTACTTCTTTCGCGAATGTTTGGGCCAACGCTTTTATCTCTTCAAGTTCTTGACCGACTCGCTCATGGGCTTTTTGCAATCCGACCAACTCACCACCGCCAGCACCGTTATATGTAAACGGCTGATTGCTGTCACCGACAGTCCATTGCATTCCCTCTTGGAGCGTCAACAATTGCGGCGCTTCCTCCGTCGCATCGACTAACGTGATCGTTTCGCTTCCACCCAGTTTGAGCTCTACTTTATAAGGCCCTTCAGCGCCAGCTGCCGCATGTTCTTGAGGGTTAGGGGAACGGCTTACTTGAATGGGCACAAGGCTTGAAAGTTGGTCAAGCAATTTGTCTTGGGCATCATACAATTCATTCGGAACTTGTCCCGAGGATTCAGCAGCTCTGATGTCTTTGTTCGTTTCATGGAGTTGTTCAAGGATTTGGTTGACTTTCGCAGTCGTTAATTCTGCTTCCGTCTCCAACATGTTCATTTCCGTTTGAAAAGAGCGCTGCAAATGCGTGAACGCATCCGTGACAGCTTTCCCTTGTTCGAGCAAAACCGCTTGGCTTTCTTTCCCTGAAGCTAGTTCTTTCCAACCATTCCAAAAAGAATCGAATTGATCTGATAGCCTGCTTGTAGTCGTATCTGAAGGTGCTTCATTGTAAAGACCTTCCATACGTTCTAATATTTTATATTGAATGAAAGCTGCACCTTCAACATGTGCTTCAGCGCGGTATTGGCGGTCTAACAATTGGTCACGTATCCGTTCGATGCCTGTCACTTGTACCCCTGAACCAATTCTTCCATTCATAGCTGGCTGGGTCCAAACACCCGTTGCTGGATAGCCTCCTGTCGCTTGCAAATTGACACGTTGCCTTGTATAGCCAGGCGTTTTGGCATTGGCCACATTGTTTCCTACTGTTTGTATGGCAGTTTGATTTGTGTTGACTGCCCTACGCATCGTTTCCATTCCAAAAAATGTAGACATAACTTCTCCTTTACGCTTTTGAATCGAACACCGCTTTCGTTTTTCCTGTCGCCACAGCATCTTTTGTGTAAGTTGTAGCATCGCCCTTCGGCTGCATAACCTGCAACGTTCCTTGGACGAAAGCGATCGAATCCATCAATAGTTTTTGGTTTTGTTCATTCTCGGCTTTTAACTGTTGGACAACTTCTGTTAATTGCGTTTGCAAGACTCGGCACTCCTCGTCTTGTATGGCCATTTCAGACAATGTTTTTCCGTTTAACGCTTCAGCGAGCGCTTTTTCCAACAAACGACTTTTAGATATAAGCGAACTCTCTGTTCCCGTTAGCTGCGCCAGCTGCTCCACTTGATTTTGAATCAGCGCTTGCCGCTTTTTTTGTGCGCTTGCAAGCAGCTCTTTTTGGACATGTAACAAGTTTTCAAGCGATTTCTTTGCTGATTGTTCCATTATTTTCCGCCTTTTGTCCATGACCGTAAAATGGCTTCTGCCGTTTTTTCAGGGTCAAGTTCGTAGGTGCCGTTTTCGATTTGTGTTTTTAGCTCTTGAATTCGTTGTTCTTTAGCAGCTGCAATTTCCTCATTTAGCTTTCGAGCATCAGATGAGATTTCAACTTGGTCCTTTTTAGCTAGTTGATGCTCTTCCGGTGTCACCTTTGCCATTGTTGCTTTATAAACGGCGTGGGGAACCATCGATTGAGAAGAATTGATTTTCATGTTACCGCCACCTTTGCTACTCATTTTTTTTATGAAGCGTTTCTTGCAATCGATAAGAGGATCTTTGCTCCCCATCGATGCGCTTCGCTGGCTTTGATTGTTGTTCGCTATTTGCCAAATCCCGCTTCATTTCTTCTCTGCAGGAGTGGCAAATCCACGGTTCCTTCGTTCGTTGTTTGCATCGCTCGCATATATTATATAAATTCGGGAAATGGCGAAGCTGCAAGCGTCCTTTTCGGATGAGCGTCTGCACCATATCATAGCTTACCCCAGTCCCATCTACGACTTCTTGTTTTGTCGCAGACCGATTTTCCCGTTTCCGCAAAAACTGGTTCACTTTTTGAAAACAGCGCTCTTCCTCTTCATAGCAAGAGCGGCAAATCGAATGAATGTTCTTCACAAAAACTGCGCCGCATTTTTGACAATTTGCTAATTCAGCCATCTTCTTCCCCTACCTGAATCAATTTCATTTGTACTTGATTGCTACGATAATTTTAAAACCAGTTTAAGTCTATTTTAGCAAAGCTTGCACCGACTTTGCCTGCTTATTTCGCCCGTGCTACCGTTAATGAAGAAACGGACTTGGCGCCGTGTGCTAGCAAAATCGCGGCCGCTTGCCGTACAGTCGTGCCTGTAGTATATATATCGTCTACAACTAGAAAATCTTTACCGGCAATATCGCTTGTTTTACGGCTTAAAACGCAAAAAGGATTCTTTTTATAAGATTTGATTCGATTTTCACGGGTCTTTTTACTCTGTTTTGCTGCTGCTTGGTCGACCCGTGCTAATACAGATGATGCAGGGAGCCCACTTACCGTCAACAGCAATTCCGACTGATTAAAGCCCCTCTCTTGCAAACGGTCTGCACTGAGCGGTACATACGTTAATGAATGGCAACGAAACTCGCGGCGTATCGTTTGTTTTAGCTGACTGGCGAACATTTGCGCCAAAGCAGCATCCCCGCGATACTTGTAAGCCGACAGTAACTCTTTTAGAAAGGGATTATAATAGTAAAGAGAACAATTACGAACAAGCGGGTCATCTTCATGTTTCGCTCTCCATAACTTGCAATCCAAGCAACAATTTTGTTCGCTGCCTCCACACCATTTGCCGCATTTTCTACAACCGGATTTGACTGGTTCAAGCTTCCTTGCACAATTTCCACATAGGTGTTCTCGTTCGGCAACAACCAACCTCGCCAGCGACAACCTTTCCCAATAGGTGCTCCCGCATAGAAGACAATGGTTCACGCAAACGCCTCCTTATTCATTTGCTTAATGTGCTGAATGGCTTGTAACATCGCTTTCGTTCGTCCATAATGCCAAAAAACAATATCGCCTGAAGGAAAACGAGCCTTTCGTCCTACACGTCCACTAATTTGCGTTAAACAGGCAGCCGTAAAAATTCGGTCTTCTGACCCAAGTACAGCAACTTGGACATTTTCAACCGTAACGCCTCGTTCTAAAATCGTCGTAGTTAATAGCAAGTTGTGTTTTTTCTTACGAAAGGCGGCAATATCGGCATGCCTGTTAGCCGCTTCTGCATAAACAGCAGCATGGTCTATTTTTCTTTCTGCTAGCAATTCGGAAAAAGTTTGCAGTGTTTCGATAGAGGGGAGAAAAATCATTTTTGGGTACTGGTCATATTTCGTAAGCCACTTCGTAACAATCGCTGGAATGCGCTTGCGCTTAAGGGCAGAACGCCAGTTGCCGATCCACTCAGTCCGCGGAACAGGCAAGGGGTGGTTATGAAAACGTTTAGGAATTTTGGCGATCAGCAAGTCTTTCTTACGCAACAAAGAGGAAGAGGGTGTCGCACTTAACAAAATCGTAGTCGCGTTTGGCTTTTTTGCTTGCTGAACGGCGTATTGGAGGCTGGCATCGTAAGAATAGGGAAAGGCATCGACTTCATCGACAACTAACACATCAAATGTTTGATAATAACGCATGAGTTGGTGCGTTGTCGCTAAGACGAGCTGCGCTTGAATCGCTTGTTTGCGCCTGCCACCATAAAGCACGCTCGTTTCAATGCTTGGGAACGATTCTTTTAAACGCGGTTCTAGTTCTTTGATGACATCTGTTCGGGGAGCAGCAATGGCCACTCTTTTTCCTAAGCGAAAGCAGTCATCTAAAGCAGGATACAACAGTTCTGTTTTTCCAGCTCCGCAAACGGCCCATACAAGGGCGGTGCATGTTTCGGTTTCCACGGCATGTTTGAGAACGGCAGCTGCCTGTTGTTGAAGCGCTGACAATTGGCCGCTCCACACACAAGCATTTTCCTTTGCCGGATAAAAGAACTCGTCTTTGATCCAAGTAAACAAAGAATGACAACTAGCTACTTTCCCGATTTTCAAACAGTGGCGGCAATACATACAGTCACGTTGGCAAATGTGGCAAAAATGAGAGGAGAACAAATGGCTAGCGGTAGCGCCACAGCGGCGGCAGTGCCAGCCCGATGGCGATTGAAAGAGTGCGGGTTCAGAGGAGATATAGTGGTTTTTTAGGCAATAATCGATCCACTCACGATCAAAAGGAAGTTCTGACAGCAGCAGCCTTCTGCCGTTGAGGCATTGCCGAACGGCTTCGAGTTGCTTCCTTTCCAAACAATCCACTCCTTTATGGAGGAAGGGTGCCAGCTAATACCAGCTAACACCTAAGCTTCCACTTCCTAAATGGGTACCAATTACAGGTCCGAAATAACTGATTTGAATCGTAGTACTCGGATGTTGCTCGGCAATTTTTTCTTTTAATTGCATAGCCTTTGCGCGATTATTAGCATGAATAACCGATACTTCGTTCACGTTACCAGCAGCCAAATCATCAAACAACATATCAAGAATATGGTTAATCGCTTTTTTCTCCGTTCTTACTTTTGCATATGGGACAATGAGCCCCTCTTCCATATGAAGGATCGGTTTGATTTGCAGCATGCTGCCGATAAGCGCTTGAGCGCTGTTTAAGCGTCCACCCCGGCGCAAATGGTGCAAGTCATGAACAACAAAATACGCCCTAATTTGCGCTTTTATTTTTTCAAGCTCAGTAACGATGTTTTCTGGAGGTGTACCTTCTAAAGCCAATTTAGCAGCTGTTCGGGCAAGAAACCCTTGTGGGGCACAACTAATTTCTGAGTCAACGCCGTGGAGTGTAATGCCCTCGACCATTTCTCCAGCTGAGAGTGCGGTTTGGAACGTGCCGCTAATTTTGGTCGATAAGTGCACGGAAACGACATCCGTATATCCTTCCTCTTTAAGTTCCTGCAGCAGCTCCGTAAACATGCCAATCGCAGGCTGCGACGTTGTTGGCAGTGCTTCCTCGGTAGAAAGCTTTTCATAAAACGCAGCTGTCGACAGATCTATTTCTTCCCGGTAGTTCTTGCCGCTAAAAATGACCGAAAGAGGAATCGTGTAAATGCCGAGTTCTTCCAATGTTTGTTTATCCAAGTAAGCTGTCGAGTCTGTTAGAACAGCCGTTTTTCCCATTTTCATTCCTCACTTTTCCGGCGAGTCCATTTCTCCATCGTTCATTCTGAGGCAACGACTCACCATTCGCTGCCTCGGAACGACCATTTCCCGAGAAATAGTGTCCCTATTTAGCGAACGATGACATATCCTTTTTTTATGGACTCTACCACTGCTTGCGTTCGGTCATTCACGTTCATTTTTTGCAAAATGTTGCTAACATGGTTTTTCACTGTCTTCTCGCTTATGTAAAGCGACTCGCCGATTGCCCGGTTGTTTTGCCCATCCGTCATAAGCTGAAGCACTTCACACTCTCTCCTAGTTAAAATATGAAGCGGCTTCCTATACTCGACTTCACGGAACCCGATCGAGTCTTGGTATTGTTCATCTTGGCGAGCAAGGCGGCGGTATTCTTTAATTAAATTTGACGTCACTTTTGGATGAATATAAGCGCCGCCGGATGCCACTACTTTTACAGCTTCAACCAATGATTCCGCATCCATTTCTTTTAATAAGTAACCTGAGGCTCCTGTTCGTAATACATGGGAAACATAAGACTCATCATCATGAATTGAAAGAATAATTACTTTCACTTTTGGAAATGCCTTGATCAAGTCTTTTGTTGCTTCGACGCCATTCGTTTTTGGCATATTAATATCCATTAAAATGACATCTGGCTGATGTTGGCGAACCAAATCGATTACTTCCGATCCGTCTTCCCCATCTGCCACAACATTAAAATTTTCCTCCATTGATAAAATCCGTTTTACTCCTTCTTTAAACAATGGATGGTCGTCTATAATGACAATGCGAATTTCTTGTGTTTCTTGAGTAATCATTGTTTTCACCTCTCTACCAAACATACTATTATTTGTGATTTTTTAAAGCTGTAATCGACAATTTTTACAGCCGTATATGTTTCTTTAACCATCTTGCTTTTTTATGCGCAGAACTATCGTAATTAAATAGGAAGGATTGACGTTAATTAAGTAGAAACAGGAAGTTGAATCAAAATATTTGTTCCTTCTTGCGGTTTGGAATGAATCGTCATTTTGCCATTTAGCATGTTAACCCTTTCTTTCATGCCTATTAACCCAAACGAAGATTCCTTTCTTTCTGAAAGGTCAAATCCTTTGCCGTCATCTCTAATGACAAGCGTTACGTTTTTAGGTTTCAATTCAATCTTCACGATGATTTCAGTCGGTTCTGCATGCTTCGTCGCATTTTGCACCGCTTCCTGCACAAGGCGAAATAACGCAATTTCAAATTGTTGGGCAAGCCGCTTTTCAACGCCAAAGTGTTTAAAAGTGACTTTTAAGCCATGACGCTCTTCAATATTCTCCAAATACTTTCTCAATGTAGGGACTAGCCCTAAATCATCCAACGCCATCGGACGCAAATCATAAATGATTCTTCTTACCTCTGCCAATGAAGAACGAACCATACGGCGCAACCCGCGAATTTCTTTGAGTGCTTCCTCAATGCCCCGTTCCTGGTAAATCCGTTCAATCAATTCTGAATGAAGCATAACGTTTGCCATCATTTGAGCTGGCCCGTCATGGATTTCCCGGGAAAGACGGCGACGCTCTTCTTCCTGTGCCTCGATAATTTTTAAACCGAACGCTTGCTTTTCATTGGCGTCTTTAATGTATTCGCCGACTTGCTTTAGGTCACTTGATAAAAAGTCAAACACCACAGACATCTGTACAGAAAGCTGTTCAGCCCGATTGATCGTATCCTGAAGATTTTTTAAGCGGCGATCAATATCATCCCGCCTAATCCGCAATTGGATCTCTTCTTGTTGAAGCACGGCCAGCTGTACTTGGAAATCGCTGGCTTGTTCGTACGCTGTACGGACTTCCTCACTTGTGTACCGATTGAATTCTTTGCTTACTTTGGCTAACCGGTTTCGTGCGTGTTTTGTTTTTAACACGGTTTCGTCGACATCATTAATAACGTGTGTTAATTTAACTTTGACTTGATCTAATTCCTTTTTCAAGTATTCATACTCATTGCGGGAGCGTTCACCGATTTCAAAGATTTTTTCGCGACTCGTCCCAACTGAGTCAAGCGTTTGCGTAATTATATGATCAAGCATCGTTACGTCTGTCATGAATACTCCTCGCTTTTTCAATCACTTACGGAACTAGTCAAAAAACTGTAGCATGTGTAATGCCTTTATTTTTAATTCGCTTTCCGCTATCCTTATCTTACACGATTTTTGTCCTACCGTAAGACTATTCATAGCGAAACCTCTCCTCCTTTTTTAATAGGACCTGAGAATACCGATTATAGTAACAGACATGTGTTACACCGTCGTTTCGCGAATATGTAAAACTGTGAAAATAAACATCTTGTTAATGGAGGACCGTTATGCTGCCAAACTATTATACAGTCAAACAAGGGGGAGAACATGAAATCATTATCCAAAAATCACGCTTTATTGCCCATTTTAGCCGGGCTGAAACCGAAGAAAAAGCGATCGCTTTCATCGAAAGCATCAAAAAACAGCATTGGCAGGCAACGCATAACTGTTCGGCTTACTTGATCGGCGAACATAATTTAATCCAAAAAGCAAATGATGATGGAGAACCAAGCGGCACCGCTGGCGTTCCTATGCTTGAAGTACTAAAAAAGCGGAACCTTAAAGACACAGCGGTCGTTGTGACTAGGTATTTTGGCGGTATTAAGCTTGGCGCAGGCGGCCTGATCCGCGCCTATGGCGGTGCCGTTAGTGAAGGCTTAAATGCAGTTGGCATCGTCGAACGGACGCTCATGCGCCTCGTCCATACAACCATTGATTACACTTGGCTAGGGAAAATTGAAAACGAAATCCGCCAATCGCCTTATTTGTTGCAAGGAATCGACTACCTTGATAACGTTGTCATCCGGACATACGTCAAGGAAGCAGAAACTGAGACGTTCCAGCAATGGATGACGGAACAGACGAACGGACAGGCAAAATTTTCCGAAGGTGAACTCGTTTATTTAGAAAAGGATGTTGGCTAAAGCGTACTTGCTACCACACGCAACGCTTGGCCTATCCCCTTTTCTACCGTGTCCCCCGGCAACGATACTTCCTCAACCCCGACCATGTCATCCGTATAAGGAACATGGATAAAGCCTGCTGGTACAGCCGCCGTCTGCAAATGGTCCAAAACGCGGTACATCAGATCATTGCATACATACGTCCCGGCAGTATTGGAAATGGTTGCCGGACATCCATGACGATTTAATTCATTGACTATTTTACGAATAGGAAGCGTCGAAAAGTAAGCAGCAGGACCATCTTGCTTGATCGGTTGATCGGTCATCACAGCTCCTTCATTATCTGGCGGTCCATCCATCACATTAATAGCAATCCGCTCTGGTGTCACCTGTTTTCGACCTGCGCCCAGCCCAAGCATAACAATCGCATTAGGGCGGATCGCCGTTGCGTGTTCAATCAACAATTCCGCAGCTCGAGCAAACGAAACAGGCAGCACAATCCCTTTTATTAAGGTGCCGTCCATCTCGGTTCCATCCAACTTTTGTACAAGTGCTTCCGTTGGATTTTTTTGATGTGTTAAAAACGCTTCAAATCCAGAAACAAGGATTGTGTTCATTGCTATGTCCTCCATCACACATAAACATTCATTCAGACCGTAGACAAATACTCTTGCAAGCGTTTTCTACTAGTCTAACATTAGTTGTATTATTATATCATAACCGTGAACAGAGCAGTTACTTAAGGACAGTTGGGAAATCTCTTGAGGAATAGGCGCTATAGCTCGTTTCGAAAACCCATTCCACCTTTTTCTACGTTTAAAAAGTTGGGAAAATCCTCTTTTCTACATTTTAAGAGAACAAAAAAACTGTTGGCATAGTGAATGCGAGTTTCT
Source organism: Shouchella rhizosphaerae (assembly GCF_900142675.1). Lineage (GTDB taxonomy): Bacteria > Bacillota > Bacilli > Bacillales > Bacillaceae_D > Shouchella > Shouchella rhizosphaerae. Next base: position 534,952 of record NZ_FRBS01000003.1, read on the forward strand.
CTTAATATAGATGCTAGTTGACTGACTTTCTTAGAGAATTGTTTTCCATTTACATTTAAAAAGCCTGCTACTTACCCGATAGACCGGGCCAAGTAACAGGCTACTGCATTCAGTGCTTTATAAACACTTTTTTCTCTAGTTTGCTGTTTCAGGTTCTTCAGCTGTTAAGCCGATTTGTGAGCGGTCATTGAAAAATTCAGATCCAGGAAGCTCAGAATAGTTAACGACTCGTTTGTTCACCGCATGCAATTCTGAACGGTAGAGCGTCGGAAACGCAGGGACTTCTTCAAGCATTAGTTCTTGCCATTCGTTATAAACTTCTTGGCGGTATTCCATGTCAAGCGCTGCTTCTGATGTCCCTTCTTTTAACAAGCGGTCGCTCTCTTCATTGGTCCAGCGAGTATAGTTAAAGGCGGCTGTGCTACCCCAAAGGCCATATGGATCGGCATCGGATCCTACGCCCCAAGCACCTTGATAAACATCAATGTCTTGGTCGGATGCTTTTAAGCGGTCATAGAACGTATTGAATTCTTGTAACCGTCCGTCTAAAAGTTGGACGTCAATGCCAATGTTTTTCCATTGGGTAATATAGTACTGAGCAAGTGGTTCAGCTGTATCGCCACCGCTCATAGACGCAAAGTTTAATTGCAACTTTTCCCCGTTTGGATCTTCACGGAGTCCATCACCATCAACATCTTCATAACCAGCGTCATCTAAAATTTGGTTTGCAAGCTCTACGTCGTATGCAAAACCTTCTAGCTCGTCGTTATGGAAAGTTGGGTGCGATGGCGGTATCAATGTCGTACCGGCCCATCTAAATCCATTGTAAAAACGTTCGCCAACTGCATTGTTGTCAACGGCATGAGCCATGGCTTTACGCAAGTTGACGTCAGACACTTGTTTGTCAGGATCCATAACGTTTTTATTTTCTTCTTCATCCCATGTACCCATTTGGAAACCAATATACGTATAAGCTAAGTCTATTTTCCCAATAAAATCAACGTTTGTTAATGATTCATAGTTGTCAGCGTATTGGTCTGTTTGGTATGTCGCAATGTCAACTTCGCCATTTTGCAATGCTTGGTTCAACACGTTTGGGTTTACAGTCTTGAGCACAACTTCATCGACATTTGGTTCACCACGCCAATAGTTCTCGTTTTTCTTCATCACAACATTTTCCCCAGGGGTAATGCTATCAATAACATATGGGCCAAAGAAAACGGGATTTTCACGGACTGCTGGAGAAGATTCCATATCCGCCACTTCAATGTCTTCAAAGATATGCTTAGGCATCGCGTATGTCCAGATCCCGCTTGCTAACAAAGACGGGCTTGCTTCCTTGAACGTAATTTTTAACGTTTTATCGTCAATGATTTCAAGTCCAGAAATCGAATCGGCTTCGCCTGCGCGGTATTCATCAAAACCTTCCACATTTGAAGCTTCTGTGAATCGAACCCCTGGATAGTCTGGATGGCCGAGCACTTCAAACGTAAATGCCCAGTCTTCCGCTTTTACAGGTTCGCCGTCTGACCAATTCACTTCATCGCGAATCGTAAATGTAAATGTCCTGCCGTCATCATCTATCTCAAACGTAGCCGCCCCTGTTTGCGTGTATTGGTAATCTTCGTCATAGTCTAATAGCGGTTCTTCAGTCCAATATAAAATGTCTCCATCAAACACACCTTGATAAAAGTTTCTGTTTAACGTTCCTTCAAACGGCGTGTCTGTCACTAAAGCAACATTCAGGGTGCCCCCGTCAATGATTTCTTCGCCATCTGCCCGTATTTCATGATTAAAATCTTCAATTGAAAAGATATCGCCTGCTTGTTCAGAACTTCCATTGCCATCGTTGTTGCTTGAAGAATTATTGCCTCCTTCTGAACTCGTGTCATCCCCACCACATGCAGCCAATAGTAGCAGAGAAGCAATTGCCACTGACTGAACCTTGCCAAAGCGTAAATATTTTTTCACTTTTTCTTCCTCCCTTTTTTAGCCTCTTCGTTGTTTGGCATCAGTCGCGCGTTTTAATGCTTGACCGACATTATTTATGCACAGCATCAACACAAAAATTAGTATTGCTGCCGGTACCCAGATCCATGGCCTTAACTCAAGTACCTGCGGATTTCTCGCATAAGCAACTAATGTACCTAAACTTGGTGTACTTTCGGGAAATCCAAATCCTAAAAACGAAAGCCCAGATTCCAAGCCAATATTTGCAGCTAAGTTTAATGTCATAGTGACAATGATCAAAGAACTTAAATTAGGAAGCACGTGGCCAAACATAATTTTCCAATGTGGGGTACCTAGTGTTTTAGCTGCCTGAACATAATCAAGAGAAGACTCTTGCAGTGCTTTTGCCCGAATTAACCTTGCAATTGAAACCCACAAGAAAGCAGACATGATTAAAGAGAAACTCCACACGTTATATGAAGGCACTAATGCAACAAAGACAATAATAATCATCAAGTTAGGCAACACCATGAAAAAGTCAACAATGCGCATTAACACATTGTCTGTTTGCCCGCCAAAATAGCCAGCAACTAGGCCACTCAGTATGCCAATGACACCGCTTATCAGTGTGACTAAAATACCGATCGCTAACGAGTTTCGCGTACCGATGATCAATTGACCAAATACATCGCGCCCCCCATAATCGGTACCTAACCAAAATTGAGAAGATGGTGGTTCATAAATAGCAAATAAATCAACTTTTACAATTTCAGATTGATCAAGCACAAGGGATATACCAAACACAGCCAAAGCGACAATCATAACTAGAAAGAATGAAATGAGCGCGATTTTGTCGCGAACAATTTCTTTCCATAAAATACGCATTCCAGACGGCGTTTTCTTTTGATGGGTACTTACTAATGGTGTATTTTCCATTTGCTTAACTCCTCTCATCCATCACTTAATACGGATTCTTGGATCAATTATGCTCATTATGATGTCTGATAACAGGGCACCAAGGATCATGATGACACCGAACAATAGGACTAATGCGGTTACAACACTGTAATCACGTATTAAGATCGACTGAAAGAAGAGTTGGCCTATCCCTGGGTAGTTAAAAATCGCTTCAATAAAAATGGAACCTGTTACTAAGCTAGAAACTTCAAAACCAATTAACGCGGCTACTGGAAGCAATGAATTTCTGAAAATATGTTTATTGTATATTCTCGACTCATAGACCCCTTTAGATCGGGCTAGTTTTATAAAGTCTTTTTGTTTCGTATCAATAATCTCACTCCGAAGGTATTGAACAGTAGAAACAGTGCCAATTAAAGCAATAGACAATGCCGGTAACAATAAGTGTTGGAACTTACTAACCACATACTCCCACGTACCTGGCTCCAATCCAGGTGCCACGCTTCCGCCAGTCGGAAACCACTGTAGCTTGAAGCCGAAGAAGAATACCATTACTAGACCAAAAATAAACGTGGGTGCTGCAAAACCTACATATGTGTAACCAGTAATGGTTTTATCAAGTAATGTATCGTTATATCGACCGCTTAGAATGCCTAACGGAACCGCAATCGCATAGATGAATACTAGAGAAAGAAATGCTAGCCAAATCGTATTCCACATTCTTTGATCAATTAATTCAGTAACTGGTATTTTATGAGAAAAAGATTTTCCTAAGTCTCCTTGCACCGCATTTACAATCCAATCTTTATATTGGATGTACCAAGGATTATCAAGACCAAGCTTTTCCCTTTGAGCCTGCATCGCCTCTGGTGTAATATCCGGATCGTTAATTAACCCCGTTAACGCATCACCTGGCATAAATTGAGCCATTATAAAGACGAGTATACTTAGCACAAAAATTTGCGGGATGGAGACAAGTATTCTTCGAACAATAAATTTCCACATAATTATTCACCCTTCCCAGGAAGCGCGACTAAATGGGTTTTCGATATTGCTTGCAAATCAAAGACTTTGCCTTCCTTTGTAAAAAAGTGTGTTGTCCCTTTTTCGTATTGTTCTTTCACTTTTTGTCGCATTTCCGCCGTTTTATTCCGATTTTCGGGATTAATGTCCGGTATTGCCGATATTAAACGTTTCGTATAAATATGTTGAGGGTTTTCAAAAATATCCTCCCTCGTACCCTCCTCTACAAAACGCCCTCGATACATAATTCCGATTCGGTCACAAAAATGGCGGACAATTCCTAAATCATGGCTAATAAACAAATAGGTTAAATTTAACTCTTTTTGGATATCAGCCATAAAATTCAACACTTGGGCTTGAACCGAAACATCTAACGCCGAAACAGGCTCGTCCGCTATAACTAATTTAGGCTTCAACGCAATCGCTCTAGCTATCCCGATTCGCTGCCGTTGGCCACCAGAAAACTCGTGAGGATATTTAACGATACTTTCACGACTTAATCCCACTTTTTCCAGCAACTCTTCGACGTTTTTTTGCTCCTCAGCTTTTGTCATTTTTCGAAAATTCCGCAACGGTTCTGCAATAATGTCTAATACTCGCTTTTTAGGGTTCAGAGAAGAATATGGATCTTGAAAAATCATTTGAATATCTTTACGGAAATCTAATTTTGCTTTTCTTCCTAATGTAATATCGTGCCCATTAAAAATGACCTTTCCTGAAGTAATATCATTTAAGCCGATGATAGCTCGCCCCGACGTTGTTTTTCCTGACCCCGATTCTCCAACAAGCCCATACGTTTTTCCCGATTCAAGTTCAAACGAAATCCCATCTACCGCTTTTACATGGCCTACAGTCCGTTTTAGTATCCCCGCTTTCACAGGAAAGTGAACTTTTAAATCCTTAACTTCCAATAACGCCATCTCTTGCTGCCTCCTCACTGCTATTTGGAAACTCGAAATGTTTATAGCAAGAGCACCGAACAAAATGTCCAGGCTTCACTTCTTGAAGAACTGGGTCTTCATCATGGGCGCTCTCAGCGAGCCAAGGAATCCGATCCTTAAATCTGCACCCTTGCCGAGGAAGTTTATCTAGCGAAGGGACAATCCCCTGTATGACATGCAGTTTCGTTTTCACTTCGTTTACCGAAGGATTTGATTGCAATAAAGAACGTGTATAAGGATGAAGCGGGTTTTTAAATAGTTCAACCACTGGCGCAAGTTCTACAATTTGACCTGCATACATAACAGCCACTCGATCTGCCATCTCTGCGACAACACCTAAATCGTGTGTAATCAAAATAATGCCACTATTGGTTTCGCTTTTTAACTTCTTCAATAAGTCTAATATTTGTGATTGTATGGTGACATCTAGCGCAGTTGTTGGTTCATCTGCTATCAAAAATTCGGGATCGCATGAAATCGCTATAGCAATGACGACTCTTTGCCTCATTCCTCCTGAAAGCTCATGTGGATATTGATTATACGTTACTTCAGGATTAGGAATGCCCACTTGTTGTAAAAGGTCCAAAACTTTTTTTCTTCGATTTGGTTTATTTAACTTTGTATGTAGTTCTAACGATTCATCAATTTGATTGCCGATAGTCATGAGAGGGTTTAAGGCTGTTAAAGGGTCTTGAAAAATCATCCCCATTTCTTTTCCTCTCAATTTATTAAGCTTTCTTTCAGGCAAATTAGTTATATTATTGTCCTTGTAATTTATTTCGCCTTCAATTTTTGTGTTTAGCTTGTCATGCAGACCGACAATCGAAAACGCCAAAGCGCTTTTCCCTGAACCCGACTCGCCGACAATGGCTAAAATTTCATTTTTGTTGACATCGAGTGAAACATTGTCAACAGCTGCATAATATTGATCGTTTATTCGAAAAGAAGTCGTTAGATGTTCAATTCTAAGTAGCTTTTTGTCTTCTGCCATATCGCTCACCTCACTGTGTTTCATTTTCGATTGAGTTACGACAATAGATAAGAAATTGAATCTTTGTACTGTTTTAGTTGGATGCTGACATCAATTCCTTCAATTCCGTTTTCTGGCGTGAGCTCTGTATTGACAAAATGGACAAGCGCTTCATTATTTTCAAAATACGCTTGCAGGATTAAATCATGATAGCCCGAATAAGATGCAATATAAATCACTTGAGGAAACGTCTTTAGCCATTGTCCTATTTCATGTTGTTTTCCCAACTGCGAATGAATGCCGATAAACGCTTTTACGGAATAGCCGACCTTTACAGGATTAATGCGAATCATAAAATCAAATACGCCGTCTTTTCGCATTTTTGTGGCCCTTTTTCGGACTGTCCCCTCGCTGACACCAAGCTTGCGGGCGATTTGGCTGTACGTACACTTGCCATCTTGTTGGAAATATTCTAGAATCAAGAAATCGAGTTTATCTAGCTTTCCCATATCATCACTCACTTATTTTCCCAATTGGATTTGCCCAACTGCGGTACGAAATTAGCAGAAAAAAGCGAAATCTGATACTAATTTCGTAAAAATTATAGTACTAGTATAAAAGAATTATTTTCAGAAATCAATAATAAGTTTCAAAAAAAACCTTTTCTCGTGAAATAAGCAGTAAAATTATCAAAAACAACGGGATAATTGTGTAAAATCCGTTTGTTTATTGCGATTAAACTCTCTTTATTAATTCGTTTAACTGTTACATTGTTATCAGTGCTATTTATACTAGAATATTAAAACAATTGTCTAGTCTTCATCCGCCATTTGAACGATTTTTCCCAACTTCTAATGCCTATTTTCTATTTATTGGTTGTTTTCATCCTGACAACCATTCTATACTATGAACGCAAGTCCTTTCCTTTCAAAGAACATTGTAAGAAGATATAACACGATTTTTCACGGTTCATCCTCTATCTTTTATCCGAAATTATGATATAATTTGATTTTGAAATGCGCACTTTGTCGATTTATGCTATGGTTCCCACTTTATTGGAACCTACTTATACTGAAATGAGGGATTGACGTATGGTTGAAGATTCAAGAAAACGTCGCCGAAAAAAAAGACGGACAAAATTTATTTTAAAGACAACTTTAATTGCAGCCATTGTCGCCTTGCTCGCATTAGGCAGTGGCGTTTGGTATATTATTAACCATTTAAGCGATACAGCGGCCGGGTCTTACCAAGGCTTGGACCGAGGCAATAAATCTGAGAGGCGGATTGAGCCAGTGGATGTTGGTAAGGACAATTTTTCGATGCTGCTTTTAGGAAGTGACTACCGTGAAGGCGATGGCGCCGAACGAACGGACTCCGTCATGGTAGCAACTTTTAACAAAAGCGAGAGATCGATTATCCTAACGAGCATTCCACGTGACACTTATGTCGAAATTGTCGGCTATCGAGGCGGCGGCTTTAAAGATAAAATCACACATGCCCACGCATTTGGTGGTATTGACATGGCGATTGACACCGTTGAGGAACTGCTAGATATACCGATTGACCATTACGCACTCATCCGTTTTGACGGTCTTGTAGATGTTGTCGATGCTTTAGGCGGCATTGACCTTGAACTCACATACGACATTGACTTTGAAGAAAAAAGCCGCGGTGTTAATTTTGAATTTCGTAAAGGGCCAGCCCATTTAAACGGCGAGCAAGCACTCGCTTATGCACGTGAGCGAAAATCCGCAGCTGGCGGCGGCGATAAAGGCCGTGGCATCCGCCAGCAACAAGTCGTTGAAGCCATCATTGATAAAGCTGCTTCTTTTTCTAGCATCACACGCTTTGATGATATCTTTCAAGCCGTTGGTGACAACTTGCAAATGGACTTAACGTTCCCAAATATTATCTCACTCCATGGTTATGCTTCGTCTCTTAACGGCATTGAAACAATGCAATTAGAGACTACTGGTACTCGTCGCCCTGATATTTATGGCAATAGCATCTGGTATGAGGATATTCATGAAGACAGCTTGCTCGAAATCCAGCAAACTCTTAAACAACACCTTGAACTGACGGACCCGGGTTCAGCTAACTTTATAGACCCGACCAGTCCCGAAAGTGAATCGTTAACTGATACAAACAGTCCATCTGGCACAACAAGCCCAACCGAATAACTGTAAAAAACGTCCGTCTTTTTTCCCGAAGATGGACGTTTTTTTTGCATGGCGTTGTATTATCCGACAAAATTTGAGAAAATATGTTGAACCTATTAATTTATGAAACAGGTGAATCGATACTAATATAGAAGGCAATTTTTTGGAGGTGTTCCCTATTCAAAAGAAACTTATGCTTGCTGGCAGTTCGGCGTCTATTGTTGCTTTAGTCGCATCGGCGCTTCCACTGCAATCTGCTTATGCAAGCTCCATTACTGTAAAAGAAACCCATTACAATTCGTCGTTTGATGCAGTTGTAGATCGGCAAATGGGCCTCTCCGCCCGACCGCAGACCGATAAAAATGGCAGATGGGAAAATGCAAGCCGCTCTGACGTGGCTTATTATATGAACGCGAATAACTTTAAACAAGGAACCTCTTCCTATCTGCAATTTCTCAATTTGTCTTCCAGTGCTGGACTAAGCGCCGGAACAATTAACAGCCAACTCCTTTCAGATAAGGGAATCTTACAAGGTCAAGGACAGGCATTTATTAATGCAAGCAAGCTTTACGGAGTAAATGAAATCTACTTAATTTCACACGCACTATTAGAAACGGGCAATGGCAAATCCCAGCTAGCTACTGGCGTGCAAGTTAATGGCAAAACGGTCTACAACATGTATGGCATTGGTGCTTATGATGGGAACGCAGTCAGTGCAGGTGCCCAATATGCATACAACCAAGGCTGGTTTACACCAGAAGACGCCATCATTGGTGGGGCACGGTTTGTCTCTAGCAACTACTTTGCCCGCGGCCAAAATACGCTTTATAAAATGCGTTGGAACCCAGCTAACCCTGGTACATATCAATATGCAACAGATGTAGGCTGGGCTGTCAAGCAAACCCATCATATGTCCAACCTATACAGCCTTGTAGACGACTATGAAATGACATTTGACGTTCCAGTATACAAAAACCAGCCAACAGGAGACGCTGGAAACGATAAATTGGAGCAACTCCCAACTGGGACATTTGGGACAACGACTGCCCGCTTAAATGTGCGGACTGGTCCAGGTACAAGCCACTCCATTGTGACAACTTTGGATAAAGATACAAAAGTTGAGCTGTTAGCAAAACAAGGAAATTGGTATCAAATCGCCGTTGACAATACAACTGGTTTTGTTTCTGGGGATTATTTGAAACTTGACAAGCCAAGTGAAGACAACGTCGAAGATTCTGACCAAGAGCTGATTTCTTACGGTGAAACAACAGCAAGGCTTAATTTGCGCAGCCAACCAAATACGTCTAGCAACGTTCTCACAACTCTTGCATTAGGACAAAAGCTTGAAATACTCAAAAAAGAAGGAAACTGGTACCGCGTCCGCGCTGGCCACCAATCTGGTTGGGTATCAGCTGATTATGTCAAAATTTCAAGCAATGGAGTGGACAAAGAATCTCCTTCCCTCGGCTCTGCCACAACTACTGCACGCCTTAACTTGCGTTCTGGGGCAGGCACTAACCATAGCATTATCACTACTCTTACCAAAGGACAAAAAGTCGAATTGCTCAAAAAGCAAGGTGGTTGGTACCAAGTTAAAGCGGGCAACCGTACTGGATGGGTTTCTGCTGATTACTTAAATGTCAACGGCTCTGGCAATGTGGACAACGCTCCTTCTAGCGGTTCTGCCACAACCACTGCGCGCCTTAACTTGCGTTCTGGGGCAGGCACTAACCATAGCATTATCACTACCCTTGCTAAAGG
>NZ_FRBS01000009.1 GCF_900142675.1 Shouchella rhizosphaerae
GTTCAGAACGTCGTGAGACAGTTCGGTCCCTATCCGTCGCGGGCGTAGGAAATTTGAGAGGAGCTGTCCTTAGTACGAGAGGACCGGGATGGACATACCGCTGGTGTACCAGTTGTTCCGCCAGGAGCATCGCTGGGTAGCTACGTATGGACGGGATAAGTGCTGAAAGCATCTAAGCATGAAGCCCCCCTCAAGATGAGATTTCCCATGGCGTAAGCCAGTAAGACCCCTTAGAGATGATGAGGTTGATAGGTCAGAAGTGGAAGCGTGGCGACACGTGGAGCGGACTGATACTAATCGGTCGAGGACTTATCCTATACATTCTTGACACTTGAGTATTTCGGATTTAGTTTTGAAAGAATCACCGATTCTTTCCATACTTACACTTCAGAGCAGACGAAGAGATTCGCCGCTTATTCTGAAGTCAGAGAAGCGAGGAGTTCGAGGACAGGAGTGCTCGAAGAAGGGTGCGTACCCAAACGTACGTGACTGACTGAGAGACACGAACTGGACGAAGAAATCCGAAGCTTAAACGATTGACAAAGAGAAGCAAGAAGGTCGAGGATTGGAAGTGTTCACGAACGAGACGAAGAGATTCGCCGCTTATCTGAAGTCAAGTAGAGTCCGGTGACAATGGCAAAGAGGTCACACCCGTTCCCATGCCGAACACGGTCGTTAAGCTCTTTTGCGCCGATGGTAGTTGGAGGCTTCCTCCTGCGAGAGTAGGACGTTGCCGGGCTTTTTCTATATATTTTTTTCGTTCCACAGTAGCTCAGTGGTAGAGCTATCGGCTGTTAACCGATCGGTCGCAGGTTCGAATCCTGCCTGTGGAGCCATTTTTGTGCTTCCATAGCTCAGTCGGTAGAGCACCACCATGGTAAGGTGGGGGTCAGCGGTTCAAGTCCGCTTGGAAGCTTTCTTATACTGATAATAAAGTTTCTCCGTCGATGGAGAAGCTTTTTTTGTTTTTAAACCAAAAGTTTTCCTATGAAACATTGCGAGTCCTTCAGCCAAACCACATAAAATGGATGACGGATATCAACTAAAAAAACAAGGAAACGAATTCTCAAATTCACTTATAAAATACCACATAAAAAAAGTATAAAACACACAAGTCCAAAGCACTTCTTTTTTACCATTTTTATCTATTTTCGTGAGTTTTATTTCAATATATATTAAAGTGAGATTAACTTACTATAGAATTAATTAATCCTTGTTATAACAAGAGCAATTTAGGTTGGTAATTTAACTTTTAATACAGGCTACGCACTAAAAATAGCTTTTCAGTAAATGCTGTAGAGAACATCATAATAAGTTATGCAAAATGATTATTTAGAACTATATAAAATTCTTATTTTTACAATTAACTTATCTTGATAAGATGATATTACTATGTATAATTTGACAGATTTTTTAACGATGTTATGATTTTGTGTAAATATATGGGCTAATAACGCATCTATTGACGCTTAATAGCATGTAAGGCTCTATATAGTTATTAATTTTATTTAAGGAGGGCTCTATGAGAAAGCAGAAGGGTAACATAAGAAAAGGCTTTATAGTAATGCTTATTTTCTTAATTCTTTTCTTGCCGTTTGGACAAGTTGGGTTAACGGAAGCTTCGGAAAGAAAGTTTGAGAACGAACTTGATATCTCTGTTGAAGGGACACCAACCCAAGAACAAGTTATTCTTAATGTAGTAACAGACTACTCGGATTTAAACAATTTGGAGCTTGTTCTTCCAAAAGGAATTGAATATGATGAAGAGAGCACGAAAGAGTTAAATTCTAATAGTGAAATTACGTATCATTATGAGGAGAATCGTTTAAATATCCCGAAAGAAAAAGGGTCTCCAATCTCTGAAAATATCATTTTAACAGGGTTCAATGTAGGCGATAATATTCTACAAGTTAGAGGCCAATTTGAAGACGGTGGCACTGAAATTGTAGAGTTTAAGGTTTCCGTGGAATCGGATAGTTCCAGTGGGAATGAAGATTTAGAAGAACTTGATACGGAAGCGGAAGTAGAAGAATTTGAAAAAAACCATTCGGATCAACCAGAGTCAGATAACTTAAATGAGGATGAACAACTAGAAGAAAATAAATCTGAAGACAATTACGCTGATGAAACAAATGGTGATAATCAAGAAGAATCCTCACCCACAAACAGTGAAACAGAATCCCAACAGCAAGAAGAAACAAATCAACATGAAGAAGAGAGTAATGAAGATCAAGATAAGCCTATCTTTACACCAATGGCAGGAGATTTAAATGTAGATATTGATATTTCACCATTGAATGCGAGTGTCTTGGCTGGGAACGATGCAGCTTATAAGTTAGTGTTTAAAACAACCGGTTCTATTACAGAATACACGAATGCAAGAATAACAATCGATTTGCCACTTTCAAATGAAGTGACCTTTAATCAATCGTTATCAGAATTAAGAATAGCTGGTGTAGAACCAACATTTGATTCGGAAACAAGCCAGTTAGTGTATCAATTTGAACGGTTACAAGCAGGTCAAACGTATGAAAATATTATCAAATTGGCGACAACAAATGGTTTGATGGCTAATGGTACAGAGCTTGGCGTGCAAGCCTCATTTGAAGCGGATCAATTCGGTGAGGTGCAAGATACCGCAACAGTCGTAATCGATGCTTCTACTACTATTTCTGCTTCTAAACGATATACGGAAGCCAGAGGCAATGATAGGAACTTACCAATCCCTAATGCACAAACGGTATGGAAAATGAAAGTAGACATTCCGAAAAACAATATAGGACAAAATTATTTAGAGCCCGGCTCTCAAATTACTGTCGTTGATACGCTTCCAAATGGTTTAACATACCATTCAACGATCACTGGTCCCGAGCCAGAACAAACTGGAAATACTTTAACTTGGACATTTGAGGCGCCAAGTATTGAAGAACAAGAAGCGGCAGAAGACACATTGTTTAACACGGAGCTAGAAGTTGTATTAAGAGTAGGTAATAATACAGTTGATCAAACGTTGACAAATAATGTTGATGTTACTGCTCAGTTTATTGGTAATGATAATGATACCACTGTTAACGCAAATCACAGTGTAACGATAGCTAATTCTGATCTTGCGAGTGGAGAAATTCGAGGAAATGTGTTTGTTCCTGGGCATATTGGACCTATAGATGATAAGGGGAATATCGGTTCAAATACAAATAGAGACCCGAATCCTCTTGTATATGACGATGCGCTATTAGCCTTTTTTCATAATGTCTCACCCTTACATGAAAGTAGCGAAGGGGATTTCCAAGCGTATACAACCGTAATGAACATTGATGAACATTTAGTGTTCAAAGAAATGAAAACAGGTAATAATTTTGTTTATAGACCTACTAACCAATTTCCTCCTGGTGTTCCATTTATAGATCCACCTCGTTTTAATATTGAGGCAGATGTGGATGGAGAACGTTTGGTTTTAGTCGAAAATGCTAGTGTTCAACAGACTTACACTAGAGCAGATTTAGGAATTGAAGAAGGCGCACGAGTAAGTGCGATTTATCTTAATTTCACGTATGCTCCTAGTGGCATGAGTGGAGCTCATCCGACATACTATTTTGAAGTAGAACCAGGCTATGTAGGAAGTGTGACAAATGAATTTGACGTATATGGTACCGGTGGAGATGGCACAGTATTTGGAAATAACACAAACGGTAGGAAATATGGGTCCGCAGAATTCTTTAATAACATCGCCGGTCCCCGTTCTGCACAAATTGCTCCACGACCGACAGATCAACCGCCAATTGCTACGGTTGATGTAGAATTAACGAATCATCAAGGTGCCTATGTAGATTTTGGTGAAAACCGTATGCGTGTAAACTTAAATACGGAGAATAGTTCTACGTTGGCGATGAATGAGCCATTAGAGGCTATGGTGTTGTTACCGCCTGGTGTCACCATATCCGATAATCCAGACGCTGATTTTACCGATGCGGACGGAAGAGCTTCAGATGGGTCATTTGAAATTGTAAGTGATAATTACAATGATACAGGTCGACAGCTTGTTAAGTTTAATTGGACGGATCGTCTACTTAGACCAGGTAATAACGTAGCCTCTGAGATTAATATTCAGATCAATGAAGGGGCAGCGAATGTACTCACCTTTGATGTATATGGGTTCTCAGGTGATGAGGCGTTAACTGTACCGTCTGTTGATAATCCAGGACTAACAGATACCGTTTTACAAACGGATTCAGAGGATTTAAACGGAAATGGCAATGTTGATCAACCTCGTTTGAAATCGAGTAACGAATATTATATGAGTGGTCAGTATAATATCCAGACAGAGAAACTTGTCAGAGGAGAATTAGATGATGAGTTTACTAGGTTTGGAAGAACGGTTCCTGGAGGAGCAATTGATTATCAATTAACCCTAACGAATACAACGGGAAGTACAATTTCTACGATGACATTAATGGATGTTTTGCCATCTGTTGGTGACTTAGGTATCACTGATAATATTGATCGTGGTAGTCAATTCACACCGCAGCTGACAGAAGCGATTCAGCTTCCGTCACAATGGACAGATCGAGTGGATGTGTATTATAGTACTGCACTCACTCCAGAACGAGATGACTTAATCAGACATACCAATTACCCTGACACAACAGAGCAACTCTCTAATCCTGAAGGGGCACAGGTGCCGAATTGGGTCTTGGCATCTGAGGTAGATGATTGGTCTTCCATTCATTCCTTTAAGATTGAGCTTAGAGATGGAGTAGAATGGATTGATGGAGAAGATATTGCCATTACTTTCACTATGATAGCTCCAGAAGCAGCGGATGTGGATCCGAGTGTATTGGATAAAACAGTAAATCCTACTCAAAGAGCCGCATGGAACTCTTTTGCGATCGCGACTGATCAAGGACAACCTGTCGAACCAGCAAGAGTTGGCGTGTACATGGATCTGGATAACTCTGTTCAACTAACAAAGCAGAGTGAGGACGGAGAGCTCCTTGAGGGGGCGGTGTTTACACTATTTAATGAGGCAGGCGATGAGGTAGCTACCGGCTTAACAACTGATGAGAACGGAATTCTTTTCATCGAGGATCTTTTGCCTGGAAACTACGAATTAGTTGAAACACAGGCGCCAACGGGTTATGTGTTAGATGCTACACCTATTCCTTTTACCATTGATTTGGCGGTTCAAGAACTAATTGAACTGACAAAAGAGAATAGCCCGTTACCAGGCTCTGTGGGACTTAGTAAAGTGGGAGAGGATGGCGAAACGCTTGAAGGAGCTGTTTTCAGTCTATTCGATTCCGAAGACAATGAACTTCAAACAGGCCTAACCACAAATGAAGAAGGTCGACTCGTCGTAGAAGATTTAGTGCCAGGTAGCTACTATTTTGTAGAGACTGAAGCACCTTTTGGTTATGTGTTAGACGATTCACCGTTACCATTTGAAATCGACTTTAACCAAGAATCGCAGGTAGAATTAACGAAAGAGAACACGTTAATACCAGGTGCGGTTGAACTAACAAAGGAAGATGAAGATGGAACGATTCTTGAAGGCGTGGAATTCGAGCTTCAAGATAGTGATGGCAATACATTACGTGAAGGCTTGCTTACAGATGTAGAAGGTAAACTTTTCATTGATGATTTAACACCAGGAAGCTATCAATTGGTTGAAACAGCAACACTCCCAGGCTATGAGCTGGATCCAACACCGATTTCATTTGAGATTGGCTTAGGACAAACAACTGTAACTGAAGTAAGCTTTGTGAACGAGTTTACGCCAGGCTCTGTCGGTTTAACAAAAGTCGGAGAAAATGGGGATACGCTCGAAGGAGCTGTTTTCAGCCTATATGATGCAGAAGATAATGAACTACAAACAGATCTAACCACAAATGAAGAAGGTCGATTGGTTGTAGAAGATCTGGCACCAGGCAGCTACTACTTTGTAGAGACTGAAGCACCGTTTGGTTATGTGCTAGACGATACGCCATTAGCATTTGAAATCGACTTTAATCAAGAGGCACAACTGGAATTAACAAGAGAAAATCTCTTAATTCCGGGCGCTGTTGAATTAACGAAAGTCGATGAAGAAGGGGCCCTTCTTGAAGGTGTAGAGTTTGAGCTTCAGGATAGTGATGGAAATGTACTACGTGAAGGATTACTCACTGATGAAGAAGGAACACTCTTTATTGACGATTTAACACCAGGAAGCTATCAATTGGTGGAAACAGCAACGCTCCCAGGATATGAACTGAATCCAACACCGATCCCTTTTGAAATTGGTTTAGGGGAGACGACTGTAGGAGAACTTAGTTTCATTAATGAGTTTACGCCAGGCTCTGTTAGCTTAACAAAAGTTGGGCAAGGCGGGGTAGTGCTTGATGGAGCCGTCTTCAGCTTATTTGATGCAGAAGACAATGAATTACAAACAGGTTTAACAACAAACGAAGAAGGTCAATTAGTAGTAGAAGATTTAGCACCAGGCACCTACTATTTTGTAGAAACAGAGGCGCCATTCGGCTATGAGTTGGACGATACTCCTTTAGAGTTTGAGATCATCTTTAATCAAGAGTCGCAGCTAGAATTAACGAAAGAAAACACGGTGATTCCAGGTGCTGTTGAATTGACGAAAGAAGATGAAGATGGAACCGTCCTAGAAGGTGTAGAGTTTGCCCTCCAGGATAGTGAAGGAAATGTATTACAAGAGGGACTGCTAACGGATGAAGAAGGTACGCTGTTTATTGATGGTCTAGTACCAGGCAACTATCAGCTAGTCGAAACAGCCACGATTCCAGGATATGTATTGGATCCAACACCAATCCCATTTGAAATTACACTGGGTCAAACAGAAACCGTAGAACTAAGCTTTGTGAATGAGTTCAGCCCAGGGTCTGTCGGCCTGATAAAGGTTGGAGAGACTGGAGAAACACTTGAAGGAGCTGTTTTCAGCCTATATGATGCAGAAGACAATGAACTTCAAACTGGACTAACAACGGATGAAGATGGAAGAATCGTCGTTGAAAATCTTGAACCAGGCAATTACTACTTCGTAGAGACGGAAGCGCCGTTCGGTTATGAGCTGGATGACACGCCGTTAGAGTTTGAAGTTGTCTTTAATCAAGAGGAGCAACTGGAACTAACGAAAGAAAATACCTTGATTCCAGGAGCTATTGAGTTAACGAAAGAAGACGAAGATGGCACCCTTCTTGAAGGGGTTGAATTTGAACTTCAGGACAGCGAAGGAAACACACTGCGTGACGGATTGCTTACAAATGAAGAAGGCAAGTTGTTGATTGATGATTTAGCACCAGGAAATTATCAACTCATTGAAACAGCGACGCTTCCTGGTTATGAGCTAGATCCAACACCGATTGTGTTTGAAATTGGGTTAGGAGAAACAACGGTAGGAGAACTTAGTTTTGTTAATGAATTCACGCCAGGCTCTGTCGGACTGACTAAGGTCGATGAAGGAGGAGAAACGCTTGAAGGAGCGGTCTTCAGCTTATTCGATGCAGAAGATAATGAACTGGAAACAGGACTAACAACAAATGAAGAAGGTCGATTAGTAGTAGAGGGCTTAGCACCAGGCAGCTACTACTTTGTAGAAACCGAAGCACCGTTTGGATACGAGCCAGACTCTACACCGTTAGAGTTTGAGATTGTATTCAATCAAGAAGCGCAGCTAGAACTAACAAAGGAAAATGTGTTGATTCTAGGTGCCGTTGAATTAACAAAAGAAAATGAAAATGGAACGCTTCTTGAAGGTGTAGAGTTTGAACTTCAGGACAGTGAAGGAAATACACTGCGTGAAGGGTTGCTCACAGGAGAGAATGGTGTGCTGTTATTGGATGATTTAGAGCCAGGCAGCTATCAATTGGTTGAAACGGCAACGATTCCAGGTTATGAGCTAGACCCTACGCCAATCCCATTTGAGATTGAACGAGGCCAAACAGAAACCATTGAATTGAGTTTTGTAAACGAGTTTACGCCAGGATCAGTTGGGCTGACAAAGGTCAATGCAGATGGGAACGTTCTTGAAGGAGCGGTCTTCACATTATATGATGCAGAAGGCAATGTACTTAAAACCGATCTGACAACGGATGAAGAGGGTCGACTAATAGTAGAAGAGTTACCACCAGGCAGCTATTACTTTGTAGAAACCGAAGCACCAATAGGGTATGAACTGGATGCAACACCACTTGAATTTAAGATCGTATTTAATCAAGAAGCACAGGTGGAAGTTATAAAAGAAAACACCATACTACCAGGCGCAGTTGAACTGACAAAAGTTGATGAAGACGGAGAGACACTTGAAGGAGCAGTCTTCACTTTATACGATTCTGAAGGTGAAGATCTTCAAACGGGTCTCACAACGGACGAGGAAGGTAAACTGGTGGTAAGTGACTTAGTGCCAGGCAGCTACTATTTTGTGGAAACCGAAGCGCCGTTTGGCTACAAGTTAGATGAGAAGCCATTAACATTCGAAATTGAGTTCAATCAGCAGGAAGTTGTAATGCTAGAGGCAATCAATCACTTGATTTTAGGTAGTGTAACCATTATTAAAGTTGATTCAGAAACGGATGCAACGTTGCAGGGGGCAGAATTTGAAATTCGAGATGATAAGGATCAAGTAGTAGAGACGATTATTACAAATGATCTTGGTTTAGCAGATGTTAAAGATTTAACCCCGGGCGATTATCAATTAATTGAAACTAAAGCGCCTGAAGGTTACCAGCAGTTAGATCATGCGATTGAATTTACGGTGAAGGTTGGAGCAGAAGAAGTTCTAGAGCTATTCGTGCAAAACACGAAACAGCCATCGGAAGAGCTGACTCCTCCACCGATATCTGAAACACCAGAACCATCCGAAACACCTCCAACGAGTGAAAAAACAGAGGACTTGCCTAAAACATTACCTCAAACTGGTGAGGAATGGTTTAGATATCTATTAATAGTAGGTTCATTATTCATTATCGTTGGAAGCTTGCTCGTAGTGTTTAATCGAAGAAAAGGGGCTATTTCTTAATTGAAAGGGGATGAGTTCAATGAGAAATGTGAAAGTAATGACAGGAATTGTGTCCATACTAATTGGACTCATTCTTGTCTCCATTCCTTTTTATCATGAATGGAAGACTGGAAAAGAAATAGATCGATTAACGCAGGCTGTAAATCTTATTTCAAATGAAGCAAGTGCGCAGGTGATGAAGGAAGAGTTCGAGTATGCGAAAGACGTTATCTGGTTAGAGATTCCTGATATTGACCTTAATCAAATGGTTTTGCCGGAAACAACCGAGTACAACCTTAATGTAGGTTTAACACAGATTAAACCTAATCAAATTCCAGGAGAAGGCAATTTCACAATAGCAGGTCATAGAGGCTACAGAGGAGATCGTTTTTTTCGAAATCTCCCAGACGTAGCTATTGGGGCAACAGTGAGATTAATTGCAGATAACAAAACGTATACCTATGAAATTACCTCATCTCAAATAATTGAACCGACACAAACAGACATTTTGTTAGATGAAGAAGGAAAAAACGAGATAACACTAATCACATGTACGGTGGATGGTCATAAAAGAATTGCTCTCAAAGGACTTCTTATAACATAAAATGAGAGGAAAATGTTCATCAAAAAGTCCATTGTTGACCAATTAATTAGAAGAAAGTTCTTCTAAATGATAACCGATGAGAGCATTTTTTGTATGATGTGCTTCTTCTAGTCAACCTATACCTGTAGTACCAAGGCTTGCGAAGCTTTGGTACTTTTTTAGTCTCCAGCAGTACCGGTAAGTACCACCCAAAATCAAGCTGTATAAATGTCGGAATTTATTACGAAATATAGTTTTGATCCCTTCTTTAGGTGTCCTAGGGGCTGCAATTTCAACCGTTGCAACGATGATCTTTTGGAACTTAGTATTATACCTATTAGTTAGAAAAAAAGTAGGTATCAATACATTCTCAGTAAAAAGAATCTTTTATTAAAAAGGAGGAAACAATGGCAATTTCAAAAGAAGAGGGTCCTTTGTTACTGAGTTAAATGAGAATGAGTTGAATTATTTACATGAAAAAGGTAGCGAGTATGGAGCAGCGACTGGAAGGAAGAAAGTTCACAGTCGAATTTAAGAAACAGCTTGTGCAACTTTATGCTTCCCGAAAGCCGAGAGCGGGAATCCTCTGTGAATATGAACAAACTGTCGTGCATTTATAAATTGAAATGTCCATTGTTACTTCCTCATTACTACACAATGCCATAAGAAAAAAATACTTGCTAATGACATAACGTCAAGTGTTAGAGTTTAAACAGAAAGGGAGTGAGAACATTGATGATGGAAAGAAAATACTCCATTGGGGAATTTGCGAAACTGACTGGGATTACTCAACGAACACTGCGACACTACGATCAAACAGGGATATTGAAACCTTTTGACTACACGGAACATGGGCATCGAGTTTATAACAACAGATCCATTGCCCAGCTTCAGAAAATATTAGTGCTGAAATTTTTGGATTTATCACTTGGAGAAATTTTAGAACACTTAGAGCGTCCGGAACAAGATTTAGCACAGACAATGGTTGAGCAGAAAAATATGCTGCTAGAAAAGAAAAAACAGATTGATACAGTGATACACATCATTACTCGTGTTCAAGGGATTGTTTCAGGTTCAGATCCTGTAGATGAAGAATCATTGCTTGTCCTTATTCATGCTTTAAAAAATGCAGAGGTACGAAATCGCTGGATAACTGAACATGAGTCCGATTCTGTGTATAATAAACTACACTCACATACACAAGAACTTGAGTTGGATAAAGAAATGACTGTATGGACTAGTGTAATGAAACGATTCATTCAAGCAGGAAAAGCACCGAATGACCCTGAAGTTCTGGCACATGCCGAAGCCATGATCTCTATTTTGAAACCAGTAGTCGCCCCACTTTTAGACGAAGTAGCGCTGGAACAACTCGAAAAAGGTGAAAGTTCTTTATTTGAGTCTAATCCTTATTTGTTCCCTAGTGCTTTTAACAAAGAAGAGGAATTGTTTATTGAAAAGGTTATTAATGAACTGATTCTTAGTAAAGGATCCCTTCAACAGGAAGATAAGAAAGAATGAGCACTTTAATGGAAATTGAGAAGCATACCTTTTCAAATCGGGTATGCTTTTTCAATCGTTTTCCCTCTAGTTTTCAAACCCGTGATCAGTATTCCATACTTTTGTTGTTATAACTGAATCTTTTCTGACTAAATCTTTTTGCTACAAGCCGTACCAATACTCCTATATCCTAACGCTATTGGCATTCGAAACAGCTTGAGTAGTCTCATCATTTTAATTAGGAAAGGGAATAGGAAATTTAGTCTTTCCTCTATACGGGGTTAACTCGAAATGTATGTGAGAGCAAATCCTTTCAATCAGAGGGGTTAGACAAATAGGAATTTATCTAAATCCTTTAATCCCACTTTCAAAGGCCTGTTTATCATCGTTCTCAATCCCGTGTAATGCTTCTTGTAAAGCGAATGTACTTTTATAAAAATTAGCTCGGTCTGATAATTCGCTATCATTAGGATATAGACTAATACACATATCAAAAAAATGTCTACCATAACTGGAAAGTATCCCAGCAAAATCATACGCAGGATCTCCTAAGCAAGAACCACCAAAATCTATTATACCTGTAATTCTACTTGATTCTGGGTTCCACAAAATGTTGGATGACCCGAAATCTCCGTGTATAAGGGATAAATGTAATTTTGATAATGCTTCCCCATTTAGGAACTTCTCAAAGGAGTGTGATATTTCTTTTTGTGCTTCTTTTCTCATAAAAGCAAATAAATTTTTTTGAATCTTACTATATAGTTTGTTTATTTCTTCACGAGGGTTATTAACCTTTAGTTTCAACTCTCGACTTAGTTTCTCTTCCGAAATGGAATGCAGCTCTACAAGAAAAGAAACAAGTTGTGTAGCTAAGCTTTTCACCAATTCATGATTCTTTATACCGCTTAAACTTTCCCCCCACAAAGGCACACCATCGATTAGATGATAGCCAGTGAAGACCTTACCGGGCTCTAATTCTTCAAAATACTGATATATTGGATTTGGAATAGGAGTGGAAATGATATCTTTAATGTATTGTAGAATTTCTGTCTCTCTTTTTAATTGAATAATTCCATTTTTATATTTGGGAAATCTAAAAACTAGAGAATGGTTTACAATTAATACATCATTATTTTGTCCCATTTCATTAAGATAAAAGTTTTCAATGGATATACTAGGATAAATCGATTTAACGTTTTTCATATAGTTGTTTATCATTGAATACTATCTCCTTTTTTATTCCCAAGTTTCTTGCCCCGTAGCTTTAGATCATTTTCAATGTAAATTGAGGCTAGGTTACAAAAGAGACGTTTAGAATGCAAGCCATGAGATGATAAAGTTCTAACTCATAAATGGCATTAGCTGCTAGGATAAATCCAACAATGCCAATTATCCATGCTGTTGTGTTTCTGGCATTCTTTGATAACCATATTTCTAAATGAATAAGGGGTTTTTTTAGCAAGTTATGGGCAAACACTCTTCCCATTAATAAAATTAGTGCGGGCAGAATCATGATTATGCAGTAACCAAACAGTATAAATCCAGATTGTTGAAGTGAATAATCATTAGAAGAAATTATTCCTATTGCTAATAGATATGGTAGCATGGTAGCCACCTCTAATAGACATGCGGTAAATGCAAGACTTATGAGCATAATTGAAGATTGTTTAGCAGTATTGGAGTCACTTAAAAGCTGATCTCTCCAAACAGATGGGTTTGTTTTCTCTTGTTTCTCTGTTCGTCTATCTATTGTTTTTGAGTCCATTCTATAGCTTATAATGATTAAACCCACACCTAAAATAAGTTGGAAATACTGAAACGTAGTCGATTGGAAGAATGTTTCACCTAGATTTAGCAAAGCTTCAGCACTAATTACAAGTACTAATCCAGTGATAAAATAAAAAAGCACTACAGTGACTATATAGATAGAAAATCTTTTAATTTTTATTTCTTTTGAACTTATTAATAGCCACAACGGGATTAACAAAGTCCCGAAACTCAGGGAATCGATTAAAGCTAAAAATATTAAATAAGATAGGTCGTTAATTTATTCCACCACCGTTCCATTTTCTAGTGTTTTACTGATAGGACAATATGTTATCTATAAACTTATTCTCACAAACAGCTGTTGCTAATTCTCCTTCGCTGTCGTGAGTAGCTACTTCTATTTCATCATATAAAATTTTACAGGATATCCTATCGCCATCTTCTCCTGCTGTAGCTTTAACTTTGGTTGAACTTATTGGAAATGCTGCATCGGTGGGTATTACAAATGTTTTTGAATAAGGGACCTCAATTGATAGTTCGTTAACTGTTTGAGGGCTATTTCTACTATTAATTTCCACCTCCAAGTCAGAGGCGTACGAAGCGTTACTTTCGATAATAACTTGTATGATTAATTCCTCATTTTCATTATTTGGGCTACTGTTGTCTTTATTCTCAACTACTCCACATGAAGCAAGAGAAGTACTTACACAGATTAGTAAAAAATAAAGGCGCTTAGGCTTCTTCATTCGTTTTTCTCCTTTCGTTCTTCTTTTTTGGCCTTGTTGTTTTCATAGTGGTAGAACATTTTATCAATATAAGCTGTTACTTCAGTATTCATGCCAAGTACTAGTTCATTATCGCTGGAAGGGTTTATTAGTTCCCAATAAAAATTCATTAATTCTTCATCGCCTTCAAACAATTCAAGTGTTTTTATATAAAGAGTATGAGCTATTTGTTGGACAGTATTCGATTTCGGATCCATGTGCAAAATGTCACGAACTTCGTTGAAAATAGACAATATTTCTTCCAGTCTCGGATCGTCACTACCGATAACAGGTAGCCTTTCAAGTATCTCCTTTTGTTCTTTTGTAATTTCTAATGCTTCATCAAAACGAGCAGGGATAATACCATTAACCAAAGTTCTTCTATTTAAATCTTCTATAACGTCAAGCATTTCCTGTGGTTCCAAATGCCCTTTTAATTTAATAACGTGTATAGTCGCATTTAAATAGTATTGTAATCGGCTTAATCTCTCTTTTTCGGCTTCAATTAATTTAACTTGCTCTGATAGTGAATGAATCCATGTTTGATTTTCCCCTGTCTCACTTTCAGAGTCAAAAAGGATCTTTATTTGTTCTAACGTATATCCGATTGATTTTAATAACAAAATTCTTTGTAATTGTGAAATGGCTTGTTCATCATAATACCTGTAACCATTATCTTTTATTAAAGAAGGCTTTAAAATGCCTACATTTTCGTAATGGTAAAGTGTTTTTTTACTGATACCAATTTTCTTAGCTAACTGTCCAATTTTTATCATATTGCCACCCTCCATATAATGATTATAAACAATGACGTTAAGGGAATAGTCAATAGTAGTCTTAACGATAATGGCTAACTTATTCTTTCGAGAGCAAGAGAGTAAGGTGGGGGCCAGCGGTTCAAGTCCGCTTGGAAGCTTAGGTGAAAAAATGATTAATGGGACGCACTCGCACAGGGGCAGTTTCTTTATGATAAATTCAGAAAAAATAAAAAGCAGTCTATTGACATTCTTTACTATTTGTATTAGGTTTAATCGAACGAATAGCTAAACATCATTTGTTTAGAAAGGGTTGATCCCAATGAAAACTCTTATAACACCCCCAGACCATATAAGAGACCTTGCTATCTTCCTAGAAAAAATGAACAATAAAAGCAGTTCTCATATTGGCTTTTGTGGGGAAGATAGGGAAGAAATATACGATCATTTAATGAATGATTTTTCTGATTTGGAAGTGAAAGATTCATTTTTAGTTGCTTATAATCACTCTCGTATCGTGGGTGCAATCGGTTTGGATATGGACTTAAAAAGAGGATGTGCGGACGTATGGGGGCCGTTTGTTGAGGGGGAAGATATCGACATGGCTCAAGAATTGTGGGAAACGATTGCTTCGAAAACACCTCCTATGATAAAGACATTTTCTTTCTTTTTGAATGAGGATAACCACTTTGGAAAAGAGTTTGTGTTACAAAATAAAGGCATAGATCAAGGGTCGGATTTGGTTTTGAGCATAACTAGAGATCGATTTATTAATCACACGCCTAGCGATGTTGAAACGTACTCTGATGCCTACCGTCAATCTTTTATCAATCTACATAATGAAGTCTTTCCCACAACCTATTTTGATGCACATACCATTATTAGTCGATTAAATGACTTTAACCATTTATTCTTCGTTACGGAAAATGAACATGATATAAAGGGGTATGTATATATTGAAGCAAACCCTAAACATATGGAAGCCAATATTGAATATATTGCTGTATCAACGAAACTAAGAAAACAAGGGATAGGTAAAACTCTAATAAGAGTGGCAACCGACCATCTCTTTTCTTATTCTGAAATTATGGAAATTACTATATGTGTTGGAGGAGACAATCTAGCCGCCATTCATTTATACAAATCGGTTGGGTTCTTGGAGAAGTACAAATTAATTAGTTATGACATTGTGCGGCATTAAAGAAGACAGTTCAAGACCGTGGCCATTAAAAAACCATTCGTTTTTAAGCATTTTTAACGACCTTGTCGCCTGAATAAGGAGGCACTAATGTAAAAGAAATTAACCCCGAACTTGGTGATTTATTTAACCGTTTTCAACTAAACACTCTCTTTGCCTGTTTAAAAAATAGATCAAAGAGATATATAAGCCATATATCTCTTTGATCTACATACTGGTTATAGTGTTTTTAATAGGTCATATAATTGCTCTTTCGCTTCAACCCCAATACCAGGCGCATCTGGCAATGTAACGAAGCCGTCTTCCACTGCATGCCCATCAGCAAATCCGCCAAATGGTTGGAAAATACCAGGGTATGATTCGTTGCCATACAATTTTAATCCTGCGGCAATGTTCAATGACATTTGGTGGCCACCGTGTGGAATGCAATTGCGAGAAGACCATCCGTTTTCTTCTAACATGTTTAATATCTTCATGTATTCCACTAGTCCGTAGCTAAGTGCGCAATCAAATTGCAGGAAATCCGTCTTTGGATTCATCCCTGCGTAACGGATTAAGTTAGTCGCGTCTTGAAGGGAGAACAAATTTTCACCAGTCGCCATTGCGTGTGGGTAAACTTTCGATAATTCCTCCTGCAATTGGTAATCTAACGGATCTCCCGCTTCTTCATACCAAAATAAATGATAGTCCTTTATCGCATTTCCAAATTCAATCGCTTCTTCTAGATTGAACCGGCCGTTCACGTCAACCATTAGGTTTTGTCCCGTACCAACGACATTAATAACTGCCTCAATCCGTTTTAGGTCTTCCTTTAAAGGGACACCGCCAACTTTCATTTTGACTTTTGAGTAACCCATATCTAAATAGGATTTCATTTCATCTTGAAGTTCCGGCAACCCTTTACCTGGGAAGTAATAACCGCCAGCGGCGTAGACAAAGACTTTCTCGTCAATCGTGCCGTCTCCATATTGATCAGCCAATAGTTTATAAAGGGGCACTTCCTCAATTTTGGCTACTGCATCCCAAATAGCCATATCTAGTGTTCCAACCGCAACTGTTCTTTCGCCATGCCCTCCTGGTTTTTCGTTTGCCATTAGAATGTCAAAAATCTTTTCGGGCGAGAAGTTGGTCCCTGATTCATTTAAGATATCTTCTGATTTTGCTTCTAATAAACGAGGAATAAATCGCTCTCTTAAAATGCCGCTCGGCGCATAACGACCATTGGAATTGAAACCGTAGCCTACTACTGGTTTACCGTTTCGAATAACATCTGTCTTTACCGCTACAATTGAGGCATTCATTTTACTAAAGTCAATAAAAGCATTTGCGATATTACTGCTAATTGGCACTGCTCTCTCTACAACATCGACAATTTTCATTTTCAAATCCTCTCCTTAGAAAAATATGATTCGTGGGGGAATGCTCACTTATGTTCATGCAATAACTGTGCCAAAAACTCTATTTTGGTTTGAGTAAACGAGTTTGCAATAAATTACGTGGATACTATCAGAGGGATTGCAAACCTCTTTTCTTTGCTTATATGCAATTTATGTGCCAATAAAAAAGTTGAGTCATCAAAAGACAACTCAACTTCATTTTTTATAGAAAGAATCTTTCTGCGGTTTTATTTCAGATATTCATTTCAAAAATGAAATTATGATTTCATTTTTGAACGGATAGTTTTCGCCATAAAGTGGTTTGGCTAATTTTGTAGTGGTTGCAGAATTCCTCTTTTGTTCCATTAAATTGGCTGTATAGTTGTGCCCAAAGGTGACTTTCCATTTCTTTGAAAGAGGTTGAAATCGGAATGGTTACTTCTCCGCTCTTTTTTTTCGCCTTGTTTAATAGCAAATGAACTCCGTCTGCTGTAATCACACTTCCTTGATAAGTAATGACCAATCTTTTCATGAAGTTTTGTAGTTCACGTGCATTCCCATCCCATCTCATCGAGAGTAATGGCCGAAGTGCGCTTTTGGCATCATTGATTTTTAAAAAACGGTTTTCTCTTTCCATTTCTTTATTTAAAAAAACAGTAGCGAGAGGGATAATGTCTTCTTTTCTGTCTCGTAAAGGCAATAAGTCCAATGTTAAAGTAGAAATGCGGTAGTAAAGATCCTCTTTAAATTTCCCATGACGTATTAGCTCTTCCATTGGTTGATTGGTTGCACAGATAATACGTACGTTGATAGGGATGTTTTTCGTCCCTCCGACTCTACGGACTTCATTTTCTTGCAATACTCTTAGAAGCTTTATCTGAAAACTACGGGGCATCTCATTGATTTCATCAAGGAATAGTGTCCCTTCATGGGCCATTTCAAATAGCCCTGCACGCCCTCCTTTTAGTGCGCCGGTAAAAGCACCATCTTCATAACCAAATAATTCACTTTCAAGTAAGTTTTCATTTAAAGCCCCACAGTTTAATGACACAAAAGGTTGGGCATGTCGATCGCTTGCATTGTGAATGCTTTGAGCAAATAATTCTTTGCCTGTCCCTGTCTCTCCATAGATTAAGACAGAACCTTCTGAGCGTGAAAAGGCAGCAGCTTCACTAACCAATCTCTTCATTTCCTTATTCTCACAAACGATATCTGCAAAAGTATGCTTTGCTGTAAGTCCTTTTTTGTATACTTCTTTTCGAATTTTCATCTCAAGCTTCTGAAAGTCCGCTAGTCTTTCGAATACTTGAATCGCACCAACGTACATATCGTTAGAAAAAATAGGGGTGGTCGTTACGAGCATTTGTTGATTGTTAATAGGTGTCAGGATGTTTCGTTGAATCGTTCGGGCTTTAAGTTGATCTTGCAATTCCTTACTCTTAAAGATATCGGTGTAATTAAATTCAGGCAACGCTTCCTTCAATTCTGGAAAAATATGCTTAGCTTGTTCATTAAACATTTTAATGTTGTCATTTGCATCTACGTTTATAACCGCTTGAGGGACAACTTGAAGAATGGAATCAAGTTCTTTTGTTTTAGCTTCTTCTTCTAATTGAATGTTTAATGTTTCAATCGCTTGTTCAACAGCGAAAACAAGTGCTTCTTCACCTGATTTCACTAAAAAAGAAGGAATAGTTGCTTCATTACCTGCATCAGTAGCAAACCTGTCCCCGATAATGGCATCTACTGTTTTCCTTTTAGTTAACTGTTTAATGTGTTCTTTTGCATAAGCTTGGTCTCGATAACTTTCTATTTTAATTTGTAATGCACCGAAGTCACATTCAATAAAATCCATATCATTAAATATCCCTGCAAAAAACATGACCTGAATCCGTTGATAGCCTTTATTGTATACAGAGGTAATGGAACGGAGCAGATCATAGGGGGTAACGGGAATTTTAATGAATGGTATAGAGGTATGGCTTCGGAGAAATTCACCTAACCCGCCTCTTGAAACAATCGCGCTGGTCGATGGAGATATGGCGTCGAGGTTTTTCTCATAAGGAAGTAACGTTTCCATGAAACGGAATTGATAAGGGAGTTCTTTTAGAGAGTTTTCCATTTTAACGATTTGAGCATCTGTTAAATCAAACGGTGCTATTACTAAAATTTCTTTCATAATAACCCTCCAACTATATCTTACTGATTACGATTCAAATATGTAGACTTACTATGTTGCATTTTAGTAACTGGCCATAAGAAATGTATGTATATTATAACAATGTTAATTCTATTTGGGCAGTTGTTCAAAGGCTCCAAGTAAACTCTTCACATTTGAGTGCTCTTGGAGCTTTTTTATTTATATGGAATGTAATCCTTCAGTGTAAGCATAATGATCTCACCGTTGCCCCACTACTTTTGCAAAATTTGTTACGTAAGGTCACAATCAATACACTTGCTCATAGTAACGAAAACACAGGATTTTTTTTAAAAAAAGATTGCGTACGACATTACGTCACAATCTATGATTGCTTATAGATTAAAACGAGGAGGAAGGTTATGCTATGGCACAACAACCATCATTATTTAAAAACAGCCGGTTTATACTTCTGTTTCTCGGAAGTTTTTTAGCGATTATCGGCTTTAGCATGTTTTTTATGACAACAACTTGGTTTGTCATTTCTGACTTAGGTTCTGCCAGTTCATTAGGGATTATACTCATTGCCATTACTGTGCCACGTATTCTCATGATGGCATTTGGTGGCGTCCTTGCGGATAAATTCAAGAAGACGACAATCATGTTCAGTACAAGTTTCATCCAAGGAGTCCTACTAGTTATCATATTTTTATTGAACAATGCCAATCAATTAACATTTGAATATCTCATCATTTTGGGATTCTTCTTTGGAACATTAGATGCGTTTTCTGGACCAGCAGGCACATCATTAATCCCTAAAATGGTACAGAAAAACCAAATAAAACAAGCAAATGCCGTTATTCAGGGATTGGGCCAGATTGGTTTTATTGTCGGCCCTATGATCTCTGGAAGTGTCATGGAATACGCTGGCGTCACAACTGGTTATTTCGTTTCAGCTATTATCGTCTTATTGTCTG
This sequence comes from Shouchella rhizosphaerae, assembly GCF_900142675.1. Taxonomy (GTDB): domain Bacteria; phylum Bacillota; class Bacilli; order Bacillales; family Bacillaceae_D; genus Shouchella; species Shouchella rhizosphaerae. The sequence continues at coordinate 20,056 of NZ_FRBS01000009.1, forward strand.
CCTTTTTTATGTTTCCACCTTTCTTAAAAGAAGGTCCTGTAGACAATACAGTCAAACAAACACCCCTTAAAGATTTAATAGAAGGTTTTTCCTACGTCAAAGCAAGTAAATTTTTACTCACAGGAATTCTGATCTTAATTACGTTAAACTTTTTTGCCTTCGGAGCAATATCGATTGCCATTCCTATTTTAGTGGAAACGTATGGAGGATCGCCCATTAATCTTAGTTACATTGAGGCTGCTTTAGGGGTTGGAATGCTAGTAAGCACAGCAATAATTGGCATCGTTAAAATACGCCGCAGGGGATTAACCTCAATTGCTGGATTGATTGCAACATTATTCGTAGCTATCGCATTTAGCCAAATTCCTAATTTGTATATTTTGACGGCATTAGCGTTCCTAATTGGATTTACCATGACATTTGTTTCAATCCCATTCTTTACTTCAGCACAAGAAGATACGGATCCCCGTATTATGGGGAAAGTCATGAGCATTGTCTTCTTAGCCATGAACGGCTTCGATCCCCTTGCCTATGCAAGCGTAACATTCCTCGTGTCTAAGGGTATTGACGTTCAACACGTAATTTTGTCCTTTTCGATTGTTGGTTTAATGATTGCTCTTATCACTTTATGGAAAGGGAAAACGTACAAAAGCTATACTTCTAACTATTAATACACGGCGTGAAAAGATCTCTTTGGGATATGTAGCTAAAATGGAAAAATAGGTACTTTCTTGAACCCATTGTTCTTATTTCGAGGGCAGTACAGTACTTATAGTCTGTATAATCTACTAGGCACCGCAAGACGCTGCACTTGGCGGCTTAGAAAATCAAGCGGGCAGTCACTTTGAACTAATTAGAGAAGGAGCGAATCAAGGATGGTAAGCACGTAAGCGTATTTATTCACCAAGAATCATCCTAGTGGAGACTGGGCTATAGAGAAACTGTCTTAAAAGGCCATAGTAAAGCGACCTTTTGAGACAGGCTTTTTTCTATTTTAGATAAGCATAAGCTCATTTAGTAGGGATGCCTGTGTTTTCCCCAAGACTTCCCTACATATGTTACGGAATTTCCCTATGCTCTCCTTCCTCCCAATCTAGTTTTAAGGGACATAATCATCCAAATAGCAGTCGGAAATGAAATTGCCCCAATTACTATATAGGCTAAAAGGCGAACGGAGCTGTCAGTGCCGACGGCAATTATTAATGTAGTCATCGCAACTAGGAAAAGAAGAGGTGGGATCATCTTCGTTAGCTTCACTAAACCTTTTCTTCCTTCTGCCTTCCATTTGTTATTGTAAATTGCAAGCACAGTCCAAGCAGTTGGAATGGCAATTATAGTGAGAATGGTAGCTATTACAACCAGCGTGGTATGTAAAAAACCTGAGCTTATGAATGTTCCAAACCATAAGAGCACTGTTAATAAAAGTGTTGGGAGTACGGTCCATTTTATCGAGTTTCCAGCGTTGTTATGTTTTTCAACCACTGTTTCCTGATCACTATAAATAGGCTTTGTACCAGGTGATGCTCGAAACAAGTGACATTCTTCTTCTGAGGCAATATGGGTCCACCCAGCAGAAGAGAAAAAGTCGAAATATTCTTCCGTTTCCTCCTCATTTAATGAACGGTAATCAATACTATAGATATAATCTGCGCTTTGTCCTTTTTTAAGTGTATATCCCATAAACTTAAAGCCGCTGACATGCCAGCCCTTTAAAGAAAATTGCCGTAACTTCTCCATGTCTTTGTCCTCAGAAAAGGCTAACCCACCTGACATCATATACTTTGTTTGTCTCATTCTCCAGCCTCCTGTAATCCTTTTTCTGCCAATTGAATGACCGTTTTTCGAATTTTCACAGCTTCCTCTAGCACTTCTATGCCTCTTTTGGTAAGTAAATATGTTTTACGTCTTGAATCCGATCCGTCATATAAGTAAATCCACTCTTGTTTTAATAACTTCTTTATAATCGTATACATCGAAGCCGGGCCTATCGTGATCGCGCCAGTTGTTGTTTCTTCAATTAAATTCATAATAGCGTAACCATGCCGCGGCTTCGTTAAAGCAGCCATAATATAAAACATTGAATCTGTTAGCGGTTCAGTCGTTTTCAAACGATCACCTCTTCTCTCTAATGAAATTGTATCAAGCCGCGATATATCCAATAACAATATATCATTATCTGATATAGATGGCAATAGTTATATCATAATTTGATACATCAATTTGTGATACGTTTAAAAAAGATCCGTACAATTGATCCTTCGCAGAAGTGGAAAGCCGCACCATAAAGACTTCTCGAATAGCGTAAGCAGTAGTGAGACGCAGAAAGACCTAATCATTTTCGCAAAAAGAGCAAATGAAAAGAAGAGGTTAGGTTTTGCGGCTTTTTCCGGTTAATGTATAATAATTGTAAGAATTTTCGTCCGAGTATTGATAAGTTAGGAGTGTGGTTGGAGATGAGTCACTTAGCAAATACATATAAATTGCCTTATTATGCGGTTGTCTTTGCTTCAGAGCGAACGGAAGGGGACAATGGGTATGGTGTTATGGCAGCAAAAATGGTCGAATTAGCAAGTAAACAAGAAGGCTATTTAGGGATCGAAAGTGCAAGAGATTCAAATTTGGGCATTACCGTTTCTTACTGGAAAACACTCGAGGATATTGCCGCTTGGAAAGCACATGCAGCTCACCAAGTCGCTCAAGAACGTGGCAAAAAAGAGTAGTATAGTCGATTCACAGTACGTGTATGCAAAGTAGAGCGTGATTATTCGTTTGAAATGTAGGAAGGCGGAAAAAACAATTAATCTATAAAATGCAATATATATTTTACATTGGGCATTGTCTATGTTACAGTAAACCTGTAATAAGAAGGTTGGTGTTTTTTTGGAGAACAGAGTGAAGCAGGCAAGAAGGGATTTAGGACTAACTCAAGGGGAACTTGCAGATAAAGTAAATGTTTCGAGACAAACGATTGGGTTGATCGAAAAAAATCACTATAATCCGTCTCTTAAACTATGTATAGCACTCGCTAAGGCACTAAACAAAACATTAGACCAATTATTTTGGGAGGCTTGAAGCCATGAGGTCTTGGATAAAAGATTTATTTCCGAACGATGAATATAAACAGCGAAAGCTTTTAAATTTTTTAGCAGAGGGTTTTGTAATAAGTATTTTTATAAGTGTTGTGTTCATATTGGCAGAAACTTTCTTCTCTTTGAATATGGATGCTTCAATAGGATTATTTATTCCTGTTGTTGTATCGATCACATATGTTCTAATAGGTTATGTCGGTAGTGGTACAGAATTTGCTAATGTAGCTACTAGCGCTGATTTCCAAAGTGAAAGAAGAAAGATAGTAGGCAGTTCAATCACTTTCGGTTTTATATTTTCTCTACTTTCCATTTTGGTAACTGGTCTTCCAAAAACAATTGGAGATTTCTTAACTATGGCAGGCCTAGGCGTAATAGCGTTTATCTTGATGTTCTTATTAAATATGTTTTCTTTACATCGATCTTATAAAAAAAACAAAGACTTACTCGATGATTAATATTATAAGAGGGGTGAAACAATCAGAGCCTCCTTGGCAAGGATGGAGTGTCAACGAGCATGACTCTTTCATTTCAGTACCAAGAAGACTCAAGATGAAGGACAATCATAGGGGGATGGACTACATGGCCTATAATCGTGGGGATAGAACAATCACGACAGAGAGACTGCGTTTGCGTTTGTTTACAGAGGCAGATGCCCAGAATGTCGTTGAGCTGTGCAATAATTATAACCTTTATAAGAGCACTTTACATTTGCCCTATCCATATTCAATCGAATGCGCCCTTTCATGGATAGCGAATCATGAGCAAAACTTTGAATTAGACCAGTTATATGAATTTGCTATAACGGATAAAGAGAGCGGGCAGCTGTATGGTGCCATTGCCATTACAAACGATAAGCAACATAAAAACGGCGAAATCGGTTACTGGATAGGAGAACCTTATTGGGGAAAGGGGTACGGAACGGAGGCGGCCAAGGCGGTTATTGAATTTGCTTTTAAAGAAAAGCATTATCACCGTGTTTATGGACGCTATTTCAAAACAAATCCTGCGTCTGGGAAAGTCATGGAAAAGTGTGGAATGGAATATGAAGGAACGTTAAAAGAACATATTTATAAAATCGATGCTTTTGAGGACATTGTTTGTTATGGGATGATCAATCCTTTTAAATAAGATTTCCTTTAATCGAAGCGAGCAAATGCTGAAGTTTAGAACTAAAACCAATCATTTTGTAAGCGAAATATATAGAAAAAATCAATGAAAGGTTTTTAAATACATAAGGAGATTTAGTGGACATTTCCGTTATAATAACCATTTTTCCTTTTACAGTGCTATTATAAAGGTGTAAACAAAACACCATAGCATAATAAGGAGATGTTCTTGATGAGAGCAGCCGTATGGTACAAAGAGAAAGATATCCGTGTAGAGGAAAGAGAACCTGCGAAACTAGGCGCCCGTGACGTAAAAGTGCGTGTAGCGTGGGCTGGTATTTGCGGAAGTGATCTTCACGAATACTTGCACGGTCCGGTGATTATCCCAAAAGGAGAGCCTGATCCTATTACTGGCGGCGAACCTCCCCTTACATTAGGGCATGAATTTGCCGGTGTGATTGAGGAAGTAGGAACGGAGGTCAAATCCTTTCAGAAGGGGGACCGTGTCGTCATCAATCCACTCTTTACCTACGGAAACAAGCCCGCTTCAGTTGATCTCTATGATGGTTTCTCGTTTGCTGGTCTTGCTACAGATGGAGGGTTTGCTGATTTTGCAGTGATCCCAGAGAAAAATGTATATAAATTGCCTGATAACTTAACATTGGAAGAAGGAGCACTCGTTGAACCGATGGCGGTGGCGGTGCAAGCGGTAAAAGAAGCCGATTTTAAATTTGGACAATCAGTCGCCGTCTTTGGGGCGGGACCAATTGGTTTGTTTACCATTATTGCTGCTAAGGCGGCAGGCGCCAGCAAAATCATTGTTTTTGATTTATCGGAAGAAAGGCTGGAAAAAGCACGGCTAGTCGGCGCCACCCATACATTTAATTCTGGCGAAGTCGATCCCGTTGAAAAAGTGAAAAGCCTTGTCCCAGATGGGGTCGATGTAAGCTTTGAAGTGGCTGGCGTAAATGTAACATTTAACCAGTCTATCCAAGTAGCCAGATCACGGGGAATCGTCGTCGTTGTTTCCATTTTTGCCAAACCGATTGAGTTCAATCCGATGGATATTACGGGCAGTGGCGTTAAGATTACGTCCACTTTGGCTTATGAACCGGAAGTATTCCAAACGACCATTGATTTAATGGCAGAGGGAGCCTTAAATCCGAAAGGCGTCATAACCGACCGGATTGAGCTAGAGAATATTGTAGAGTCTGGGTTTGAAGTGTTAACAAACGATAAACGCCAGGCTAAAATTCTCGTGAAACTTAGCGGCGAGAAATAAGAGAGTTTATTGGGGAAGGCCATTCCCTGAAATGGAGCAAGTCGAGGCTTGAATGGCTTCTCGTGATAGAACAGAATAAGATAAAATGCCCCCCTTATTCAAACAAGTAAGGGGGGCACTTTTTGTTTTTGGATATTGATCAGTTGCCCGATTGTTTAAAAACGCTTCCTGCTTTCGTAAGGGAAGCGATTTTTTCTGCAATTAAATCAGAAAGCAAGTCGTAGCCTTTTTCACCAAAATGCAAGCCGTCATCCCTCGTGCCTTTTAAGCGCCATTGATAATCTGGCTTTGAAAAGAAGGTAGTAAAAAAGTCAATGAAATGACAGTTGCGCCTTTGTGCTACTTCCTTGATGCAATCGCTGTATGCCTTGAGTGCTTCGTTTGTTCTGTTTTGTTCAAGTGATTCATCGACAGGAGCGGGGGTAATCAAAATGGTCTTCTTTGGCGAAATGAGGCTAGCGATTTTGTCGATATTATGAGCAAATTCGTCTTGTTTCACTCGCTTATGGGTGGCTACGTCATTAGCTCCAAACAACACGGTTACAAGATCAGGTTGATGGCTAATGACATCGGTTTCAATTCGTGCTAAAGCTTGAACGGTTGTGTCTCCAGAAACGCCAGCGTTTATGATTTCAACCGTTGGTGGCAATTTCTTTTTAAGAAATGCGGATAACATTGGTTCGTTTAACCCTTCATGGCCAGCAGTAATGCTATCGCCAAAGCATACTAGTTTCATAAGCACAGATCCTTTCTTTGTTCAAAGGTAATGAGCTAGGTAAAGGCTATCATCATGACGATGTTAGTATAACAGAAAAATATGAAAATAACGAAGCGTGAAATATCAAACACTCGAATAATAAAGGATAGCTAAACAAAGAGATGCTCAGCTATCCGAGTGATTTTAATCGTTTGTAAAAGCAGCATCCTTTAGGAAAACGACTCCTGTTGGAATTACGTTTACGCCTTCTAGTTCATTGCTTACCCCAGTCAAAGTTGAAGGGTAGTAAAGGAAATGAAATGGTACTTCCTCTGCAACTAATTGTTGGGCTTCTTTGAAATAAGCACTTCTTTCTGCTTCATCTTCAGCCGCCAACGTTGCATCGATGAGTTGGTCGAGATCTTGGTTTGCATAAGGATAGCGAAGTTGGTTGCTCGTTTGTTTATTGGAATGCAAAATCGTAAAGAAACCGTTGTAACCATCGCCTGTTGGGCTAGAACGTCCTAAAAGGAACATTTGCGCTTTGCCTTCGCCTGTATACTCGACAAATGTAGCAAATTCGATTTGCTCAATTTCCACATTGACGCCAATTTCCGCTAACGCATGCTGGATGTACGTAGCGATGTTAACTTGATCTCCTTCTGTGCTGACAGTTAATGTAACATCGAGATCGCCTTCTCCATACCCTGCTTCTGCGAGCAAAGCTTTCGCTTCATCCGGGTCAAAGGAAAGGCCGTCTATTTCCGTAAAACCAAAATCAAACGGCGAAAGCGGGCTGTTTGCGATAGAGCCGTAGCCGTTTACGATGCCCTCAAAAATTTCATTTTTATCAATCGCCTTGGCAAAAGCTTGGCGTACCCGTACGTCATCAAACGGGGCTTCATTGGTGTTAAAGGCAAGGAAGTTAACGTAGGTTGACTCCACTTCGATTACATTTATGTCTGAGTTTTCTTCGATTTCGGCCATGCTACTTGGCGAAACGGCATCAATAACGTCGGAATTGCCTGATTGTAGATTGGCTAAACGTGTAGCAGCGTCTGGAATGACGGTGAAACGAACGCCAGCTACTTGCGGGGCACCACCCCAATAATCATCATTTGCTATGAGGACAAGCTCTTCGTCAGGTGTCCAAGATTCAAATTGGAAAGGGCCTGTGCCAATTGGCTTTTCACTTACGACAGACCCTGGTGCTTCTCCGTTGGCAACTGCTTCGTTGTCCTCGGCTATCACTTCAGGACTAATGATAGAAGCTCCGTGGTGTGATAAATGCGCTGGCAATGAAGCAAACGGAGCGTTTAAATGAAAGCGGACGGTAGCTGGATCAATGACTTCTACTTCTTCGACAGCTTGAAACAAGTATGCAGTCGGAGACGCTGTTTCCTCCGCTAGATTGCGTTCGAAATTTGCTTTTACAGCCTCTGCATCAAACACATTTCCATCATGAAAAACGACGTCTTCTCTTAAAGACAATTCCCACGTTAACTCATCGAGCATTTTCCAGTCTGTGGCCAAACTCGGTTGCAATTCCAAGTTTTCATCTTGTTCAATTAAGCGGTCGTATATATTGGCACCGACACGCCAATTGATGACAATGTTCTGTGTATGGGGGTCAAGTGGACGAATGTCGGTTGCTATGCCGTATTCAATAAAGCGATTTTCTTCACTGGGACTCTGGCTTGCATCATTGGTGCATGCGCCTAAAGCCAATACAGTGGCAATAGACGTAGCTATGGCTAACTTCGTGATGTGTGGCATAAGTTGTCTCCTTTTGTAAAAATGCTGTAAACCGATGAAAAAACTATGTTTAATATACATGTGTTTAAATTATCTGTCAACGCATTGGTTTTGTCGACTGCCTATTTATATGTATAGGTATTTAGGCAAACAAATCATACGCTTTGCCCAGGCGTTCACTAGTAAAAAACGGTCGCAAGCCTATGTTTTTCAGGAAGGGCAGTGTGTCTTTTGCAATTCGATCGTTTTGTGTTGGTGCAGCGAAATATTAGGAACCAACGAAGGAAAAAGAACAGGCATCCTTTAGCCTGCTCTTTAAACGTTGTGGTTGCACAATTATTTAACGTAAGCTGCGCCAATGATGATAAGAAGGATGAAAAGCACAACAATTAGCGCAAAACCGCCACCGTAGCCATAGCCGCCGCAGCCGCCACCGTAACCGCCGCCAGCTGGACCGTAGCCATAGCCGCCGTCGTAGCCTCCGCCATAGTAACCCATGCGTGTACACCACCTTTACAATTAGGAATAATATACCTTATGCGTCAATCCAATTTTGGCGACAAAACTGGGCTTTCACGGTAAAACCTCAGCGAATAAAACGAGCCCTTCTCGGCTATTCTAATAGAGCAATAATAAATTGAAAAAAACAGTTGCAATCTAAAAAAACGTTTGTTATCATATTATTTGTCAGTCAGGAGGCCCGTTGGTCAAGCGGTTAAGACACCGCCCTTTCACGGCGGTAACACGGGTTCGAATCCCGTACGGGTCATTTTATGAGTAGAAGGCAAAGCAAGAAGTTGGCTTCTCAACTCCTTGCTTTTCACTTGCCTTTTTAAGTTCGGTGGCAATGGCAAAGAGGTCACACCCGTTCCCATGCCGAACACGGTCGTTAAGCTCTTTAGCGTCGATGGTAGTTAGGGGCTTTCCCTTGCGAGAGTAGAACGCTGCCGGACCATTTTTCATAGATATGCCTCTATTATAAAACGAGGCTCCTCAACATCATTGTTTGACAAAGAGAAGCAAGAAGTTCGAGGACAAGAAGTGTTCGAAGGAAGGAGCGTACAAGCGTACGTGACTGACTGAGAGACACGAATTGGACGAAGAAATTCGCCGCTTATCTGCAGACGTTTAGCAAAGAGAAGCAAAAAGGTCGAGGATAAGAAGTGTTCGAAGGAAGGATCGTACAAACGTACGTGACTGACAGAGAATCACGAATTAGACGAAGAGATTTGCAGCTTATCTGCAGCTAAAATGGAGGATTAGCTCAGCTGGGAGAGCATCTGCCTTACAAGCAGAGGGTCGGCGGTTCGATCCCGTCATCCTCCACCATGTTCATATTGTCTTTCTATTGTGGAGGGGTAGCGAAGTGGCTAAACGCGGCGGACTGTAAATCCGCTCCCTCCGGGTTCGGCGGTTCGAATCCGTCCCCCTCCACCATTTTTCTTTTGTTGGGCTATAGCCAAGCGGTAAGGCAACGGATTTTGATTCCGTGACGCGCTGGTTCGAATCCAGCTAGCCCAGCCATTAGAGCCATTAGCTCAGTTGGTAGAGCATCTGACTTTTAATCAGAGGGTCGAAGGTTCGAGTCCTTCATGGCTCACTTCTTTTAAGACGGCGAAAGCTGTGACGGCAAAAGCCGTTTTTTATCGGGGCCTTAGCTCAGCTGGGAGAGCGCCTGCTTTGCACGCAGGAGGTCAGCGGTTCGATCCCGCTAGGCTCCACTAATAGAAAAGAGCGGCCTGTACAGGCTGCTCTTTTTATGTTGAAAATCGATTTATACGCGTTTGGGCGGTTTTTTTGCAGAAAGATTGGAGTATTCATTTAGCAGAGCGTCGAGTTTCTGGCTGATTGTTACAATGTGCGGTGAGCTGAGCGGATAAGCAGCAGCCGAATCATTAAGTTGCGTCCGTGTGTCTTCAATCGAACGCGACAGTGGGTGAATGTCATGCGCATTTGCCATATCCTTCCCTCCCTTTCTAAATTACATTACTCGGTTTAGGACAAAATTCCTTCTTTTTTAAAAAAAAGATATTTTTTCGTGTTATGATTAGATTACACGAAACCATCTGTCAGTGAGTTCCGTATGTTTAATTTAGGTAGGGGATGAAATGGACTCGTTAACGAATCGATTAATTGCAGATATCAAACAAGGGGATGAGCAGGCTTTCGCCGAATTGGTAGACCTCTACAAAGACAAAGTGTACCAAGTTGCCTATAGAATGGTCGGCCACGTCCATGAAGCCCAAGATATCGCCCAAGAGGCGTTTTTGCGTGCTTATACCAATTTAGATAAATTTGATACCACTCGAAAGTTCTCGACTTGGTTGTTCCGTATTACCACAAATGTGTCAATTGACCGTTTGCGGAAGCGGAAGCCTGATATGCATTTGCAAGATGCGGTAAAAGGGATGGAGGAAGTGACCTATGAATCCCAACTTGCCGCAACAGATGAACTGCCTGAAGACCAGGTTGTGAAAATGGAGCTTCAAGAGTGGATACAATCAGAGATTAACCAGCTTCCCATTAAATATCGCACGGCCATTGTGCTTAAGTATTTAGAGGATCTATCGTTAAAAGAAATTAGCGAGATTATGGATATGCCTGTTGCCACCGTTAAAACGCGGATTCATCGGGGGCGTGAAGCGCTGCGTAAACGTATGCGGCACTTATAAATGTAAAGGGGTGACAAGATGAAAACCTGTCATTCTCACGATGAATTGATACACATTTATTTAGACGGAGATGCGACGAAAGAGCAGAAAGAGGAACTTTATGCTCATTTGCAATCGTGCCCGTCATGCAGAGAGCATTTGCAAGAACTGAAGAAATCCATTGCGTTTATCCAAAGTTCTTCTCATATAGAGGCACCTGAAGGGTTTACTGCCGGCGTTATGGCCAAATTGCCTAAGACGAAAAAAACAGCAAAATGGAAGCTAAAAGCAAAACGCCATCCCATCTTGGTTGCAGCAGCGATATTCCTCATTATGATGTCAGCTGCCTTTTTTTCCGCATGGAGCCATACCACCGACGGAATTGCCGTATCAGGGAATGGACCGTTTGTGATTGATAAAGAAGCAGGCGTGGTCGTTGTGCCTGAAGGCGAAGTGATTGATGGTGATTTGGTTGTCCGAAATGGCACGCTCGTGCTCGAAGGGGAAGTGCGCGGCAATGTCCTTCTCATTAATAGCCGCTTCAACAAAGACACGCTTTACGCTTCGCCCAATCAAGTAACTGGGGAAATTGAAGAAGTCGACAAAGCCCTGTCTTGGGCGTGGTACAATATGAAAGAGTTTTTTAGTGAAGTTGTCGCTGTTTTCGATGCCGGGGAAGACGATCCACATTCCACCGACAATTAGAAGAAGCATGAAAAATAATGGAGTTCCTGTCGTAAAGCGGGAACTCCCTTTCTATTTCGCTTGGATCGGTGTATACTTGTTACGTTTGGCACTGCGTTTCGTTTAAGATGCGCTGGACTTGTCAAAGGTAAGACTAGACGATTAAACATGGAGGGGCATACATGTTTACGATAGACTTCGAAAATTTGCCATGGCTTGCTTACATTGGCCAAATTGTCGACATTTTGCTTGTTACATATGTTGTGTATAAACTCATTATGATTATTCGCGGCACTCGGGCAGTACAGTTGGTCAAAGGGATCGCTGTCATTTTTATGATATGGTTTGTCAGCAACTTTCTAGGGTTAAGCACATTGGAGTTCATTACCAAGCAAACCGCTACGTTTGGATTGCTGGCGATCATTATTATCTTTCAGCCTGAATTGCGCAGGGGGTTGGAACAACTCGGAAGAAGCCGCCTGTTCACAAGCCGTTCAGCTCCTAAAAATGATTCGATGCAAACGACCATTGATGCCCTCGTTAAAGCGACTTCTTATATGGGGAAGCGACGCATTGGTGCGCTCGTGTCGATTGAAAAGGAGACTGGCTTAAACGATTACGCTGAGACAGGCATTCCAATGCAGGCTGTCCTTACTTCAGAGTTGTTGATTAATATTTTTATCCCCAATACACCGTTGCACGATGGCGCCGTTGTCATCAAGAACGATAAAATTTTGGCCGCAGGCTGTTATTTGCCTCTGTCTGAAGACAATACCATATCAAAAGAGCTAGGGACGCGCCACCGGGCCGCTCTCGGGATCAGTGAAGTAACCGATTGTTTGACATTGATTGTCTCCGAGGAAACGGGAGGCATATCAATATCAAAAAGCGGCACGCTCTACCGTAACTTAAGCGCAGAACAGTTGAGGGAGATGCTTGAGCAGAATTTGCTTCGCGCGACTTCTTCTGAAAACCGCTGGCAGTGGGGTGGTAGAAAAAATGGATAAACTGTTTAATAGCATTTGGTTTGTGCGGATTCTAGCTTTCTTCATTGCATTGATGTTATTTATTATGGTCAACCAAGATAATGTTGGCACACCTTCTCTTTTGCCTGAAGTCACCAACGCTCCTTATACAATCGAAGACCAACCGCTTGAAGTGTTTTATGATGAAACTCGTTTTGAACTAGTTGACCAACCGGAAACAGTGAGTGTGCAACTCCAAGGTTCGCAAGTGTCGATTTCGCTATTCCAGTTGACAAGCAACCGGTCGACAGAAGTGTTTGTGGACGCGACTGATGTGACGACTGAAGGGGAACATGTGCTAGCTGTCAACACACGCAATTTTCCGAGCGATTTGTCAGTAACGACGCAGCCTCAAGTAGTGCGCATCACTTTAAAAGAAAAACAAACGGTCTCGATCCCGGTACGCGTGGAGCTTGAGAATGAAAGTGAACTAGGAGACGAGTTTGCTGCCGGTTCACCAATCGCCAACCCGGTGAATGTGGAAGTGACCGCAGATGGAGACACGATTGACCAAATTGAAGAGGCCAAAGTGTTTGTAGATCTTGAAGGGGTCAAAGAAACGGTTGAAGATGACTACCCTGTCCATTTTTACGATGAGTCAGGGCAAGAACTGGAGATTGAATCAAACCCTAATTTCGTTTCGGTGACAGTGCCAATCACGAGCCCGAATAAACTTGTGCCAGTGAAAATGGTAAAGGAGAATGAGTTGCCAGACGGAATTAGCATTGATGAAGTGACGATTGAACCAAATGAAGTAACCGTTTATGGGCCGACGGATGTCCTGGAAGATATTGAGTTCGTAGAGAGCGAGCCAGTTGACTTAAGCAAAGTTGAAGAAAACGGCGAGGTAACGGCAAAACTGAAAACACCAACGGATGCCGAACGAATTGAACCGAAAGAAGTCCGTGTCCACTTTAGTGTCGGAAAGGAAGAAAGGCAAGCGTTTTCCGACGTGCCGATTGAAATTGTCGGTGCAGAGGGCACTGTCCGTTTCGCAGCAGACCAGCCATCGACAGTCCCAGTAACAGCATTTGGGACTAAAGCCAGGCTAGATCGTTTGAGCATGAACGATATACAATTGCAGGTGGATGCGAGTGGTTCCTATAAAGGAGAACAGTCGCTTCCTATATCGGTAAGTGGACCGCCGCATATCCGCTTCGAACTAGACGACGAGGCGATGTTGCAATTCGAAGAGTGAAAGCAATGAGAACGCATAAAGAAGGAGCGATCAATCATGGGTAAATATTTTGGGACAGATGGCGTCAGGGGGGTAGCCAATTCAGAGCTTACGCCTGAACTCGCGTTTAAGTTAGGGCGCGCTGGCGGTTATGTGCTAACAAAAGAGGCAGCGCAACCTAAGGTGTTGATTGGCCGGGATACGCGTATTTCTGGAGAGATGCTTGAGGCTTCCTTAGTGGCAGGTTTGCTTTCCATTGGCGCCGAAGTTATGCGCCTTGGGGTCATTTCCACCCCTGGCGTTGCGTTCCTGACCAAACAACTAAGCGCAACTGCGGGAATTATGATTTCTGCTTCTCATAATCCGGTTGAAGACAATGGCATTAAATTTTTCGGTTCTGACGGATTTAAGCTGCTTGATTCACAAGAAGAGGAAATAGAAGCACTCATTGATGGCGAAGATACGATGCCTCGTCCGATTGGTGGCGATGTCGGCCAGTTAAATGACTATTTTGAGGGCTCTCAGAAATACATGCAGTTTTTAAAACAAACGGTTGAAGGCGGTTTTGAAGGAATCCACGTCGCCATTGACTGTGCCAACGGTGCTGCCTCATCGTTAGCTACGCACGTACTGGCTGATCTTGATGCTGATATATCGTCGATGGGCTCTTCGCCAAACGGAACCAATATTAATGCATGCTGCGGCTCGACCCATCCTGAAGAGCTGGCAAAGCTAGTTGTGGAAAAACAGGCAGATGTCGGCCTGGCGTTTGACGGCGATGCCGATCGTTTGATCGCAGTCGATGAAAAGGGCGAAATTGTGGACGGCGACAAGATTATGTATATTATCGCTTCCTACTTGAAAGAACAAGGGCGCCTGAACAACAATACGATTGTCACTACTGTAATGAGCAATCTCGGTTTTTACAAAGCACTCGAGGAGAAACAGATCGAGACGAAGCAAACGGCTGTAGGCGACCGTTATGTGATGGAGGAAATGCGTAAAGGAAATTACAACCTTGGCGGCGAACAGTCTGGCCACATTATTTTCCTTGACTACAACACGACAGGCGATGGCTTGCTTACAGGCGTGCAGCTATTAAACATTATGAAACAAACAGGGAAGCCTTTGTCCGAACTGGCGGCAGGCATGAAAACATTTCCGCAATGCTTAATCAACGTCCGCGTTACGGATAAAGATGCAGTTAAAAACAATGCCCTCGTCCAACAAGAAATCAAACGTGTGGAAGAGGCAATGGCTGGAGAGGGACGGATCCTTGTACGCCCGTCTGGCACCGAACCACTTGTGCGTGTGATGGTCGAAGCCAAAACCGACGAGTTGTGCCAACAGTACGCAAACCAAATTGTTGATGTCGTAAAAGAACAGCTTGGAGCTTGATAAAAAAGGCATTGCCGCATGAGGCAATGCCTTTTTTATGTAGCCAAATTCCCGCTAGAACAAGCGCTGTTTTGCCCTTTTCGATAACAAACCGTTCCCCCGAATGAAACAGGTGCATATTTTAAAATTGTGGAGAACCTATGAAATCGATTGACGGCAATTCTCCATTCCTTTATTATGAGTCTTGTATGAATTTCATACACCAAAGCGCCAGGACTGGCATGACGCCAGTTGACGAGGAGAGGGCTAATCGAACTTTCGGCGGGTTCCCTCCGGCTGCGTGTGACAGCCGCAAGCTTTTGTCAAAACAATGGGGTGACCTGTTGCACAAAAACAAAAGCAGCACGCAACAAATTCAAAGAGTGGGGGCACGTCTGCCCCTGCAGGTCGATGCTCCCACTACGGGAGGATACGAAAAATATGTGTGGAATTGTTGGGTACATCGGAAATGAGGATGCAAAGGAAATCTTGCTAAGTGGTCTGGAAAAACTGGAATACCGCGGCTATGACTCCGCTGGCATTGCAGTCCGGACAGAAAGCGATACCGAGGTGTTTAAGGAAAAGGGCCGAATCGCCACATTGCGCAAGGCTGTTGATGAAAATGTCCACTCAACAGTCGGAATCGGGCATACGCGCTGGGCGACTCATGGCGTCCCAAGCCAATTAAACGCACACCCTCATCAAAGCGCCACAGAACGGTATACGCTCGTACACAATGGTGTCATTGAAAACTACGAGCAAATTAAGCGCGATTATTTAGCCGATGTACAGCTAAAAAGCGATACGGACACGGAGGTAATTGTTCAGTTTATTGAACAATTGGCTGGGGAAGGACTTACAACGGAAGAAGCTGTCAGCAAAGCGCTCTCGCTTATGAAGGGCTCTTATGCGATTGCTCTTCTTGATAAGGACGACCCAGACACGATTTTTGTCGGAAAAAACAAGAGCCCGCTTTTAGTTGGTGTTGGCGAAAATGCGAATGTGGTTGCCTCAGACGCAATGGCGATGCTTACCGTCACTGATCAGTTTATTGAAATCATGGATGAAGAGCTCGTGATAGTCAGACGCGATCGCATTGAAATCAAAACATTGGCCGGTGATGTGCAAGAGCGCAAGCCTTACACAGCCGAGCTTGATGTAAGCGACATTGAAAAAGGCACATACGCCCACTTTATGCTAAAAGAGATTGATGAACAACCATTCGTCATTCGCAACATCATCCAAAAGTACCAACACGAAGATGGCAGCACGCGCCTCGATGAAGACATCCGCGCAGCAATGAAAGATAGCGACCGGATTTACATTGTTGCAGCAGGAACAAGCTACCATGCTGGCCTAGTTGGAAAACAGCTGCTCGAACGTGTTTCCGGCAAACCGACAGAAGTGCATATTGCGAGTGAATTTTTGTACAATATGCCGCTCTTATCTGAAAAACCACTCTTTGTCTTTATTTCACAAAGCGGCGAAACGGCTGATTCCCGCGGCGTGCTTGTGAATGTCAAAAAACAAGGCCACCGCACGCTTACGATTACAAATGTGCCAGGATCGACGCTTTCCCGTGAAGCCGATTATACGCTGCACACGTTTGCAGGGCCAGAAATAGCTGTTGCTTCTACGAAAGCATACACAGCACAAATTGCTGTTCTCGCCTTGCTTGCCGTTGATGTAGCCAACGCAGCAGGAAAAACGCTTGATTTTGACTTGCTGCAAGAGCTAGCCATTGCTGCCAATGCAATGGAGTCGCTCTGCAACCAAAAAGACGAAATGGAACAAATTGCCCGCGATTACTTATCCGTAACACGCAATGCATTTTTTATAGGCCGCACAGCTGATTACTTCGTGGCCCTTGAAGGCGCATTGAAGCTAAAAGAGATTTCGTATATTCAAGCAGAAGGATTTGCCGGCGGCGAACTGAAGCATGGCACCATCGCGCTTATTGAAGACGGAACGCCTGTCATTGCCCTCGCTACGCAAGAGCATGTCAACTTAAGCATTCGCGGCAATGTGCAAGAAGTCGCAAGCCGAGGCGCAGCCACTGCGATCATTTCGATGGAAGGTTTGGACCAAGAAGGCGATGCGGTCGTCTTGCCGCGCGTACACGAATTGCTGACGCCACTTGTTTCGGTCATTCCGACACAGCTGATTGCCTACTATGCCGCGCTGCACAGAGGCTGTGACGTTGACAAACCGCGGAACTTAGCGAAGAGCGTGACGGTGGAGTAAGGTTGTAGTTATCCTGAATGAGAAATCCGGCTTTTAAAAAAGTCATGAAGGTTCACCCCTTTGGTTGTCTTAGCCAAAGGGGTGTTTTTTGTAGGCGAACAAAGAACCGTTGTTTTCTAATTGTAATCGAATTTTTCCGATCCCTAGACATGTACAAAGGAGATGTTTTTAAGTCAATATCTTACAAGAGCGCTTTACCCAAATGTGCTACACTCAGTATTAGAAATGAAAAGGAGGTTGTTCGGTGGGACGAGAAGAAAGAACGGTACGTTTTGATCATGATTTACAAATAGAAGCCTATCGGTTTGAAGGAATCATGCAAAAGTTTCCGAACCACTTCCATGAATATTATGTAATTGGCTATATAGAGAGTGGACAAAGACGGTTATCTTGTAAGAACAGCGACTATCTAATAGGTACAGGTGATGTTATCTTTTTTAACCCTCTGGACAATCATGCCTGTGAATCCGTTGACAACCAAACACTTGATTATCGCTGTTTGAATATTAAGCCTGAAATCATGCGAAAAGTCACAAAAGAGATTACAGGGCAAGATTATCTTCCTTCCTTTTCTTCTCCGGTTGCTTATCGGAGTGGACAAGCTCAATTATTGCATCATCTTCACCAGATGATTATGGATGAAGTTATAGATTTGGAGAAAGAAGAAACGTTTTATTTCTTGATTCAGCAACTTATTGAAGAATATACCGAAGCGAACACAGATACTGAATCGATAGCGATTAAGCAAGAAATTGAACAGGTCTGTCGTTACCTAGAAGTCCATTATGCAGAACAAATTACGTTAGACCATTTAGCAAAAATAGCGAACATGAACAAATATTCTTTGTTACGCTCATTTACGCGAATTCGAGGGATTACCCCGTATCGTTACTTACAAACCGTACGTATTAGTGAAGCAAAGAAACGGTTGGAAAAGGGTTTAAAACCACTTGATGCAGCAATCGAGACAGGTTTTGTAGACCAAAGTCACTTTAGTAAGTTTTTTATGGATTTTATTGGATTAACACCTGGGCAATACAGGGATATTTTTATCCAGAATCGTAAATAGCTTCCGTATGGACGTTTTCATTCTAAATCAAATGTGGATGTGATGATCTTATGATTAATGAAGAAGCTCGCTTTTCTAAAGCTTTAAAATCGATTGCTAGAAATCATGAACTCAAAGCATATATTCAAAATTCCAAAGAGCTTTTCCCGATTTTAATGAAAGGTGCGAACCGATTTGTGGCTGGGGAGACACGCAGGGAAGGGATAGAACGTGTTATAAAGCTATATAACAAAGGATACCAGGTTTCACTAGAATTTATTGGCGAAAATACAACTTCTGAAGAAGAATGCATGGATGCCAAAAATGAATTCATAGAACTAATCAAAGACCTCGGGCATAAGCAAATGAAAGCTACCGTGTCATTTGATCTTTCCCATATTGGAATGATGATTTCTGACTCAGTGGCATTTACGAATTTAGAAGAATTAGCAAAAGTAGCACATCAACATAATATTCAACTAATGATAAGTATGGAAGAATCGCAAAAAACAGATACCATTTTATCACTATACAAACGGATAGCAAAGTCATTCTCAAGTGTTGGAATAACCTTACAAGTTCATTTGGAACGTTCATCGATGGACCTAAACGATCTATTGAAGACTCCAGGTAGAATCCGTTTAGTAAAGGGCGCTTATCAAGAGCCTGAAGGCATCTATATTCCAAGATCGGAAGAATTAAATAAACGGTATATAGAATTTGTATCTATGTGTGTAGAGCGGAATCAACCATTATCTATTGCAACACATGATGAAAATCTATTGACGGAATTAAAAGCGAAAGGGCTTCTTTACAGGCCAAATGTTGAAGTAGAGATGTTGGATGGTGTACGACCTGACTTATTAAGATCTTTAAAAGAGGATGGCATTCAGGCTAAAGTGTATGTAACATATGGTAGCGAGTGGTATTTGTATGTCGTTCATCGTATTGCTGAATACCCTCCAAATATTTATACGTTCCTTTCAGATGTGATTGGACAACATACTGCCGGGGAATAGGGATATATTTCCAATAACTTGATGATTATGGGTAAAAAATCCTCGGGCAACAGCAAGGGAGACCTATCTAAAAGTTGAACGTGAGTATCCCAACCATATAAATACGAAATAGGAATACTACTTCTCTACAAATGCTATGTACTATGAACAACACATTGCCGAAAAAATAGAAGCAGCATATAGCCGCTTCTATTCGTTACTTCGTTAATTCGATTCCTTTTTCTTAGCTCCTTTATAAATAGTTAAAACAATGATGACCATAATTAAAGGAACCGCTATGAACGTACCAAACAACATCATTGTATTCCAAGGCATTTAGTTAGCTCCTTTCCCATTCGTATTAATGCAATTAAGTCCAAGTGTTCGTTGTAACATCGTAAGCACCACCTGACTTTGTAAGGACAGAAGCTCTCGTCCACATTGTTGCTAAGATAGAATTGTATCTCTGTCTAGAAAAAGAAGATAACGTTAGTAGTTAAGCATTCCTTTTTAGGATATCATGGAATTCCTGTAATACAATAGGCTTGCTGAATGTGTTAATGTGATTATACAGGAATCCTCTATGGAGAACTTATGAAGTTTGATTCGCATAACATCCAATTGAGGAGAGGTTCCCCATCTCTATGTTTCAGTTTCTACAGCCCAGCCCCCCTTCCTTTTAATCGGGACGCGTTTTCGCTAACTAGGCATAAAGCATAGAATGGCATAATTTAGAGCGATGACTCATGTGAAAAGGTGAGAGTTATGGGTAGCCATTGGGTATATAAGCTTATTGTATATTCGAAACTTAAGAATAAATTAATGCTTACTTATGACAAAAATGAATTCTCCCTACCTTCTTACCAACCTGAATTGGCTCATGTGGCAATAGTAGGACATATAAATGAATTTGTAAAAGAGCATTTTCAGCTGAAAACGACTGTACTAAGGTGCTGTCGTCAACTCGAGAATATACGAATATATGAAGTAGAGATTCTGGAAGAAGAAAGCGTCCAATTTGCTAATCACGTATGGCTAACTTTATCACAACCTAGTGATTTTAAAAAATTGAATAGTGATGACCAAACGATACTGAAAAGTTGGATAGACACTCAAAGGTCAGCTGGCATTCCATGGTTTCATGTAGGATGGAGAAACCAAATGGAGAGATGGGCAGCCAATGTTTTGTCAAACAGTTCTTTAACATTTGCACAAATTAGAAGCTGGGAAAGGTCGGCTTTGTTTCGAATCATTTCAGATACACAGAACTACTATTTTAAAGCAGTACCGGATGTATTTAATCATGAACCTTTATTGAGCGATTACTTATTTCAACATTATCCTTTGTACGTACCTGAAATTGTACAAGTCGAACCGAACAAAAACTGGTATATCATGCGAGAAATACAAGGTTCTTTACTTGGCCAGACCGGAAAAATCGCTTACTGGAGACAAGCGATTGAACAGTTAGCAGTTATGCAAAAGCAATCTACTCGACATATTGACGAATTGAAAAAACGAAATTGTCCAGTTAGGCCTGTAGCAAAGGTAATTAAATCGTATGTAAAGTGTTCATTCGATGATTTATATGAGAGCCATCATATTTCGAGTGAGACCTATCAAAAGTTGAACACGAGTATCCCAACCATCATAAATATATGCGACAAGATAGAAAAATCGAATATTCCACTCGCCTTAGAGCATGGTGACTTTTTTGGTGGAAATATAATGGTGCAAAACGGTCAACCGGTTATTTATGACTGGTCTGATTGTACGTTATCACACCCGTTTCTGAGTATAATGGTCATCCTAAAAGAAGTGGAACAGTTTTTTTCAGAAGAAGTTGCTCAGTCATTGTTAAATGATTATTTGGAAAAATGGAGTGGCTTTGATTCTAAGCCCCATCTCATTGAGGAATATAATTGGCTGAAGGTCATTGCTCCTGTTTATTATCTAACGATTTATCAAACGTTTATCTTTCCTGCTTTTAATGACAATTGGGATAAACAACAAATAATAGAGGGTTACATCACGGAGTGGTTGACTATGCCAATGCTATAAACTCTCTTTTTCAAGCTGTAGAGACTAGTGTCTACCTTGCAGTCTTTGTTCATTGCTTCTTGTCGCCTAGTTCCATTATAGCTTGAGTATGAACATGGCTACGTATATGCCACAATTTTTAACAACAACTGTTATATAAAGTTGATAGACTTTACGTTAAATCGTCTGTAGATTGGAGATAGAAGGGGACGGAAGAAATGATTGGTATCAATATACGTGTTTTACGTAAAAAGCATAAACTGAGTCAGGAACAATTGGCTGAAAAGGTAAATGTCTCACGACAGACTGTAGCAAAGTGGGAAAGCGAAGAAGCTTTTCCAGATATTTTTAAATGCAAGATGCTTAGTGATATATTTCAAGTAACGATTGATCAATTATCCCGAGATATGAGTGAAGAAGAAGCAAACCAGCTTCGTCCTAAGGGAAAGCAGTTTTTTGGTGTTGTGAAGGTGGGAGAACGGGGACAAATGGTGATTCCGAAACAGGCACGAGAAATGTATCAAATTCATGCAGGAGACAAACTGGTTGTCTTGGGAGAAGATGCGACAAAGGGAATCGCTATTTTGAAAAGTGAAGGCTTTCTGGAATTTGCCGACATGATTCGAAAGGCTGAACTGAAGGGTGAAACGGAATGAGTAAAATCGTTTTTTTCTCGATACCAGCACATGGCCACACGAACCCCACTATTCCGGTGGTAAGCGAATTAGTAAATAAAGGGCACCAAGTTTGGTATTATTCTTTTTTAGAGTTTCAACATAAAATAAAAGAAGCTGGCGCTATATTTATTGCTTGTGATAATTTTTTACCTCAAGTTTCACAAAAAGAGCTGGATAGTAAAGTAGGTAAAGACTTTGCAGCATTGATTGAAATGACAGCCGAGACAACAATGGCCTTGGATCAAAAGGTTTGTAAAGAATTAAAAGAAATTCAACCAGACTGTATTGTGTACGACTCGATGTGCATGTGGGGGAAATTATTTGCTGAAAAACTAGGAATACCCTCTATTTGTTCGACTACTTCGTTTGCTTTTAATCAACATACAGCAAAATTGATGAAGAGGAGCTTCATAGAAATCTGGAGAATGATTGTAGGCATGCGAAGGGTAAACAAAAAGATTAAGCAATTAAACGATCACGGTTATCGAGTAAAGAATGTAGTGTCCTTAATTCAAAATGATAATGAAACGGACACCATTGTGTACACGTCGAAGGATTTTCAGCCTCTGGCGGATACTTTTTCAGAACGCTATACGTTTGTCGGACCATCCATAAGGCAAACGGAGCCACTACAGGATGGTATAAGAGGGAGAAAAACAATCTATATCTCCCTTGGAACGGTACTCAATCAAAATCAAGATTTTTACGAAAACTGCCTTGTTGCATTTGCAAACGCGGATTATGATGTGGTGATGTCTGTTGGTGATAAAACGGATATTTCGTCTCTTGGTCGTATACCTGAAAACTTCACAGTAAAAAACGTGGTGGAGCAGATCTCTGTATTACAGGAAGCAGATGTATTTATTACCCATTGTGGAATGAATAGCACAAGTGAGGGCCTCTATTTTGGCGTTCCATTGATTTTATTTCCACAGCATGGCGAACAAAGAATGGTCGCTGATCGGGTTGCAGAGCTAGGCGCAGGATTTAAACTTAACTCTAATAAGCCAAAGCATTTAGCGGCAGCAGTAGCTGAAGTGCTTGTGAATCCTACCTATAAAAAAGAAGCACAGAAATTGGCAAAAAGCTTTCGGGAGGCAGGCGGTGCTGCCAAAGCAGCCAGTGTGATTCTGAGTAAAATTAGCTAGAAATCTAATGGAAAATCAAAGTACTGGGTTTATATTAAGTGAAATCAATATCGCTGTCCACATTCGTAAAGTGTTTGGTCAAAATGCCGAACGCTTTATTTATTTTTATGAAGGACAAGGCGTTAATGTTTTTCCACTGAAATTACAAGACTAGATTTTCTGTGTATCGATCCTGCCCCCATACGTTGTAAGTCAGGGCACCGCAATGAAAGCTAGGTCCCTTACACCATCTGTAAGTATTTTTCTGATTTTAGGCTGGTTATAATGTGTATAGCTTCATCGATCGATGATCATTCCGGAAAATGAGAATCAAAGAGGGAGAGTTATACATGAGCAGCCAAGGGAAATTATTAGAGGTGCAAGACTTACAAAAACACTACGGAAAGAAAAACAATAGAACGAAAGCTTTAAACGGTGTTCGGTTTGATATTCTTCCTGGAGAATTTTTAGGAATCATGGGGCCGAGTGGCTCTGGCAAGACGACGTTGTTAAACTGCATTGCGACCATTATCAAACCGACATCGGGGCGCGTCCTTTTAAATGGGCAAAACATTAGCGCGTTTGACAGCAAGGATTTGGCAGCGTATCGCGGCAGTCGTATTGGCTATTTGTTTCAGGACTTTGAACTGCTGGATAATTTAACGGGGCAAGAGAACATATTATTGCCATTGTCCATCCATGGAATTGATTTTGCCAAAGCACAAGCGAAAATAAATGAGCTAGCAGGTTTTTTAGAAATAACCGACATTCTTAACAAATTTCCCGCTCAGATGTCTGGAGGGCAAAAGCAAAGAGTCGCCGCTGCCCGTTGCTTGATTTCTGACCCTGATATTGTGCTTGCTGATGAACCGACAGGGGCTTTGGACACACGCTCGGCAAAAACGTTAATGAACAAGTTGGAAGGGATTAACCAGAGTAGTGGAAGAACGATTTTAATGGTTAGCCATGACCCGAATGCAGCAAGTTTCTGCTCAAGAATTCTATTTATTCAAGACGGTGTCATTTTTCATGAACTGCGTCGAAAACAGGATGAGTCACAAGAACGATTTTATGAACGAATTTTACAGGTATTAGCTCAGCTTGGGGGAGGAAGCGCCAATGTTCTCTAGGCTGGTTTTTCGTAATGCCAAACGAAGCCGCAAGGAAAATGCGATTTATTTTGCTACTCTTGTAACGGCAGTCGCTTCGTTTTATATCATTCTTTCGCTCGGGAAACAAGATGTTATCATATTTTTAAGGGAGTTTGAGAGTGATGCGATTGATAAGCTGCTAGCTGAAATGCGGATTGTCTATCTGTTTGCGTTATTTTTATTGTTTTTCTTAGTTTTATTTGCCAATCGGTACCAATTGAATCGAAGAAGTAAAGAGTTTGGGCTTTACCTTATGTTAGGAATGCGCAAGGAGCGTCTAATTGTCCAGCTTTTGGCTGAGGGGCTGATGACTTCGATTTTGGCACTTGCTGGAGGCCTTTTAGTAGGGGGCTTCTTAGCAGAAATCATTAGTTTGACCGTTTCTAAGTTAGTTGGACAGGGGATCATCGGCCATCAATTTAGTTTGTCCGTAGAGGCGATTGTTTTTACGATTCTTGGTTTTTTATTGATCCAGTTTATTGCATTGGTCATGCTTGGTGGAAGATTGTTTCAACAGGAAGTCCATCAATTACTGTATGAGCAAATGGATAAGAAAACGGATATGGGTCATGTGAAAGGCAACGCACTCCATGTAGGACTAGGTTCTGTCTTACTAGGTGTTGCCTATTGGATCGTCTTATATCGGTTTGCGGATTTTGGCGGACTGCTTCTGTTTGCGGCACTCCTTTTTGGAAGCTTAGGAACGATCCTTTTTATAAGGGGATTTGGAAAACTACTAGGCATTTGGGCAAGTTTGTCCAAGCGTAAATCGATGAAAGGGCTGCACACCTTTACATTAAGGCAGTTTCAAGAGAATGTTGCTAACCGGTCAACTGCGGTTGCGGTCACATCGATTCTGCTCACGTTGTCGATTATTTTGATTGCCAATGGTGCTTCAACGATTTTAAGTTTAGACAGTTTGTATAATCGAGATTCCTCAGTATATGATTTTACGGTTAACGGAGAGAGTCAAAAAGTGGAGCCATTTTTGGCTTCGGAAAAAATGCGCCCTTATGTCGAAGACTCAAACCTGTTGGAAATGGGAAAGATGAACGATCAGGGAGAGCGCGCGGAAGATGGGATGCCACTGTCATTGGTTGATTGGTCTAAATTAAAAGAGCAACTCATCTTGGCTTTGCCTAGCCACTATAAGGAGCAACTTTTGTCTGGAGAAATGCAAAGTTACGATATTAGTTCGGAGAACCCCGAAGCCCTTAATTTGCTAGGGGTGTTAGAAATGGATACAACGACACCTTATCTAATTCCTGAATCGTCATATAATGGACTTTTAACAGCAATAGGAGAACAACCCCTGAACCTTGATTCAGATGAAATCGCCTTGTACTTTAACCCGGATTTTGTCCCTATGGAAAATCTTGATCGCATGCCTGTACTTGAGTCGATTCTTGATAAGGCGGCAAAAGAGGGGCAACGTTTGCTGAGTATTGATAATCAAGACTTGTTTATACGCCCGTCGATTCCTATGAGAGGATTGGTAGCGGACCGTTCCGTGGAAATCTTTTCAGCCTTTATTGTGACTGACCGGATGTTTGAACAATTAGTCAATAAAGAAACGTATGTGTCCTATTGGAATTTCCGAATCCCGCAAAAGTTGCAGGAGCAGCAAGGTTTAATGAAACCACTAATGGAGGCTAGAGACGTATTAACAACTTCAGGCTTCCCGTTTGAAAGTTATTTGCAAAACTTCGGGCGCAGGCTCTTCTATGTGGTTGCTGGGAGTTATACTGTCTTGTATATGGGATTCTTGTTCTTAATCATTGCTTGCACGGTATTGGCTTTACAATTTTTGACGCAAATGAAGCAGACTGGAGGGCGCTATGTCACCCTGTCGATGTTAGGCGCCAAACGTGATCAAATGAAAAAATCGATGCATACACAGGTGTTGTGTGCCTTTATGTTGCCGATGTCCCTCGCATGCGTAAGTGCAGCTGTTGGGATAAGGGCAATGATTTCATTTGTGGTCATTCGCTTTGAGGACGATCCCCTCCTGTATCCTATCGCGTTTGCCTTTGCCTGTATTGTGATCGCCACTGTGGCGATTTATGGAGTCGCTGTTGCCCGTTCGGCTGACCATGAGATCGATAAATTACGATGGAAGCCAAACATCGATTAACAAGTATCTGTACAGAGGAGGTGCTAAAGTGGCGAGGATTGCAATCGTTGAAGACGATGTATGGATGAGAGAAGAGTTAATGGATATTTTGAAAAAAGAAGGATTTGATGTCGTAGCCGTTACAGTTTTCCACGACATTGCCCATCAAATTGCCACTTTGGCACCTGACTTAGTCTTGTTAGACATCAATTTACCAGGGCAATCTGGATTTGATCTATGCAAAAGCCTAAAATCGAAAGGGATTGGCCCAATATTGATTTTGACGTCGAGAGACAAGTTACAAGATGAGTTACATGGCTTTCATTTAGGTGCCGATGATTATTTGACGAAACCATGCAATCGCGATCGCTTATTGGCCCGCATTCAAAACTTGTTAAGAAGGTTTGCGAGACAGCCAGGCTTGGTCGATGGCGGCGATTTTTCGCTTGATCCCAATACCTATACGTTGTATAAGGGATCCGAGTCGCTCGTTTTATCAACGAATGAAGGAAAAATTTTATTGGCGTTAGTACAGAGTCGCCCTGAAATTGTGTCAAAAAAAGCGTTGAGTGAGCTTTTATGGGGAACCGACCAATTTATAGACGAAAATGCCATCCAAGTTAATCTCACGCGTTTGCGAAAGACGCTGCGGCCATTAAACTTAGAAGACCAAATTGAAACGGTAAGGGGCCAAGGGTATCGACTGAAGGAGTATAGACGATGAATCGGATCAAACACATTTATGCGTGTTTTCATGCGCATAAGCAATGGTTTTTTATGTTAATGTTAACCAATCTTTTATTTATTTTTTTCGCTTGGTTAGCTTACCCTGAAACGTTTAACGTTTTAGTAAGCTTAATGGTTGTTTTTACGTTAGCGATGATATCGGTATCTGTATTTCTGATTATAAGAAAGGAAAGAAGAATTGAAGCTGCCTTTGAAGATTTTTTGTTAGAACCGAATGAGGCAAACGAAGAAATGTTATGCCGTGTATCTCCGAAAACACATTGGTCATTTATCCGCAGAATTGGAAACGTTCTAAGGTCCCACCAAGAGGAACGAAATCAACAAGTGCTTGAGCTCGCCGATTATGAAAACTACATTGAAGGTTGGGTTCATGAAATGAAAAAACCGCTGTCATTGATGACATTGGTTTTAGATAACCGCAGTGATGAAATGTCTCCCCTCGTTCGACAGCGTATGCTTCATGTCAGAGATCAAATTCGTGGAGATGTCGAGCGAATTTTATATTATGCCAGACTTGGAGCTGCCCATAAAGATTATCTGTTTGAGTCGATTCCTATCCTAGCGTTTTGTAAACGGACAATTGTAGATTACCAAACACTACTTGATGAATCTGGTTTTCAAATCCAGTTCAAAGGCGAAGAGATGGAAATTCTCTCCGACCGCAAAGGTCTAGCGTTTATTATAGAACAGGTTATTGCCAATAGTACAAAACACGTTACACTAAATCAGGATGATCCATTGATCACATTTGAAACCATGTATGACGAAAACAGAGACCAAACGATTTTGCATATTCGTGATAATGGACCTGGTGTTTCGGGAGAAGATTTACCGTTTATTTTTGATAAAGGTTTTACTGGAGGGCGAGGGGCTTACACAAGGCAAGCAACAGGGATGGGGCTTTTTTTAGTGAGCAAAATGGCTGATGATTTAGCGATTCAGTTGGAGGCCACGTCAGAGCCTGGCTCGGGTTTGACGTTGTCGTTAAAATTTCCGAATGTGAAAACATAGGATGTCGTACTGACACGTCCTTGCTTCCATGTGAAAGGCATGGAGGGATGCAGTACGACATCTTGACAACTCGAAATTGTATGTTATTCTATTACCGACAGGCAGTCGGTCTATAAAGAGGAGATGTAGCCATGAGAGTTGTAAAAGAAGCAGAAGAACGCAAAAATGAAATTCTTGACGCCGCGGATGAGCTTTTTGGAGAGAAGGGCTTTGAAGGTACAAGTACAAAAGACATTCTTGAAAAAGTCGGAATCGCACGAGGGACGCTCTATTATCATTTCAAGTCAAAAGAGGCGATTATGGACGCGCTGATTGACCGCTATAGTACTCGTATTTTAAGCGAGGCGCGGGTAATCGCTGCCGACAAAAGCATACCTGTTAGTGAGCGTATTATTGGCGTCGTCATGGCTTTAAACGTAAGTGGTGAAAGCGGCCAAGAAATGAAGGACCATATTCATAAACCACAAAACGCGCTCATGCACCAGAAAATTGAAAAAGTCATTATTTCCAACGTGCCGCAAATATTGGCGGATATCATCCGCGAGGGCATCGAATTAGGCTTGTTTAACACGCCGTTCCCATATGAATGCATGGAAATGGTTGTAATCTATCTTAATACCGTTTTCGATGACGATATGGTAGAGATGACGGACGAGGAGCGTGTAACACGCGTACACGCGTTTGTATTCAACCTAGAACGGTTGCTCGGTGCTGAGCGCGGAAGTCTCATGTATGTATTGCAGTTGTTTGCCAACAAGGATGGAGGCAACCATGAATAATCCAAAAATAGAAAATGGATTGAACAAATTTTTAGTCCTCTGGATGGGTGAATTGATTTCTAATATTGGTACTGGATTGACCGCATTTGCTCTTGGCGTATATGTGTGGCTAATGACACAATCAGCAGTAGATGTGGCAATGGTGGAAATGGCGGCACTGTTGCCGATGATTTTACTAGCTCCAGCTGCGGGGGTTCTTGCAGACCGCTTTGATCGAAGGCTGCTTATGATGTTAGGGGATATTGTGTCTGGATTTGCACTAGTTGTGTTGCTCGTACTTATTATCAATGGACATATTCAAGTGTGGCAAATCTGTGTTTGTATTGGGGTTAGTTCTTTGTTTTCGGCATTGTTAAATCCAGCCTATAAAGCTACGATTACCGACCTTCTAACAGAGGAAGAGTATGCCAAAGCAAGTGGGATGGTGGGCATTGCATCGTCTTCAAAGTTTTTGATTTCCCCTATTTTAGCGGGGTTCATTCTAGCCTTTTCTACGATTGAAGTGGTGCTTATCATTGATATTCTGACTTTCGTAATAGCGATTATTGCTATTTTTTTGATAAGGAAATCACTTGCGATCAAGCCGCGGGTCAAGGAAAAATTGAATTTTTTCAACGATTTAAAGGAAGGATGGTTGATTATTCTTGAATCGAAAGGAGTATTGCGATTAATTGTCCTTGTATCTTTCTTAATGTTTTATATGGGAATGATCCAAGTACTGTCCAAACCGCTGCTCCTCGCAATTACAGATGAAAAAACAACAGGCATTCTACTTACGATCATTGCCTGCGGAATGTTGGTGTCCAGCATTGTCATAGGCAACGGCATCCTTAAGAAAAACTATGTCAATGTCATGGTAGGAAGCTTTATCGTCGCTGGGGTTACAATGGCGGGTTTTGGTGCTACAACAAGCATTCCGGTCATCCTTCTCTCAGGTTTTTTATTCTTTGCCTCGCTGCCATTTGCGAATGCAAGTATCGATGTGCTCATTAGAAAATCAATTGATAATCATAAACAAGGGAGAGCATGGGGGCTTATTTCATTAATATCACAAGTAGGATTTGTTGTTGCTTTTGTCATTGGCGGCTTTCTTGCAGACCATGTATTTAACCCTGCCTTTGCAGAAGGTGGTGTGCTTGCAAGTACGGTTGGCAAAATAATTGGGACAGGTGAAGCGAGAGGGATCGGATTTTTAATTATTCTTGCTGGACTAGGGCTTATCATTACGGCACTGTTTGTCTCTAGGTCAAGGGGCATTAGAGACATGGATACCCCAAATAGAGTCGGGACAGATAGAACGGGCATTTCAAAAACGTGAATAGCAAGAAAACGAATGCCATAGTCAGGGGGAATTTTGTGTTCTTAAAAATGGTAAGGGACGATTTTCGAAGGAATAAAATCATCACAGCCGCCGTTTTTCTATTTATTATGTTCGCCGTTATGTTAGCGGCGAGTGCTGTCCATAACATCGCCCATTTGATTCCCTCGATGGCGGATCTGCAAAAGCGTGCAGTCCCAGCAGATATTACGCAGATGCATTCTGGCGAGTTTGATCAGGAAGACATTGATCGATTTACTGAAGCACAGCGTGAGCATATCGCGATGCAGGAGACAATGGTGCTGCTAACGTTGGATGGCAGCCATATCCATTTTGGCGACAATCAAACGATGGCTGGAACGGTGCAGGATATTTCATTTGTTGTACAGAATGAAAAATTCGATTTTATATTGGATTTGAATAATGAAAAGCTCGATGTCATGGAAGGGGAAGTCGCTGTTCCCATCTACTTCATGGAGCACTATCACTTGAAAATCGGCGACACGATTACCGTGAAAAGCGGAGAATACGCGAAAGACTTTGTCATTTCTGACTATGCAAGAGATTATGAGATGAACGCTTCCCTTACTTCATCGAAACGTTTTGTTCTCAATCAGGCAGACTATGATGAAATGTACACGATGCAGGCTGGGGAACGGGAATACTTGATTGAATTCAAGCTGACAGAGAACGGTGATTCCCAAGCCGTACAGACTGCCTATATCGAAGCTGGGCTTCCAGCAAACGGGCCGACTGTCGAAGGGGAAGTCTTTTTGCTATTTAATGCGCTCTCAGATGCAGCTGTAGCGTTGGTGATCATCCTTATCAGTATGCTGATGATTGTGATTGCTTTTCTATGTATCAGGCTTACGTTTCTGGCCACGATGGATGAGGACGTAAGAGAAATCGGTATCATGAAAGCAATAGGCA
The DNA here is from genome assembly GCF_900142675.1 of Shouchella rhizosphaerae. GTDB lineage: Bacteria > Bacillota > Bacilli > Bacillales > Bacillaceae_D > Shouchella > Shouchella rhizosphaerae. The sequence goes on from NZ_FRBS01000009.1 coordinate 51,082, forward strand.
TATCCAAAAGGGAGATCAGGAAGGTGTATCTGACTAAATACAGAATCATGTCAGTCATTGCTGGCCTGACAGGTTATCTCCTCTCCTTCTTCGTAGTCCATCTGTTTAACAGAAATATGAGGCTATACCTCTCTTCGGACTCGGCAGGAATTTTACCATATGTACTATCTTTTGCTGCTCCAGTCGTGATCTATTTTCTCATTGTGATGTACTGCAAGAGCGTATTGAAACGAATTGATAAAGTCTCTGCAGTGGAAGCTTTGCGCTCCAATATGACGGCACCTGGTAAAAAACAGAAATACCGTTTTCCCTTGCTTCACAACCGTTTTTTTAGCCTCAATTATTACATGGGATTTCGAGATGTGTGGAGACGATTTAAAATATACAGGTTACTGCTGTTAATTTATATCGTATCCACGTTTATGGCGATTCTTCCTTTACATGTATATAACACCATGATTTCACCGGAGTTTTCTACGTATATGGGAATAGGAAAGTCGGATATGAGAATAGACCTTCGAATGACAGACACGATCACAGCGGATTTTACAAGATTGCACGAAGAGCTAGTGAACGATTCGGATATCGAAAAGCATGCAGCTTACATCACCAGTGCATACCAGGTCAAAAATACAGAGGGTTCATGGGACTATATTTATATCGAGATCGGCGATTTTTCCCTATTTCCATTAAACTATTTAGAAGGGAGGGCCCCGCAAGGAGAGGGAGAAATCACGCTGTCTTATGCCAATGCTTCCGCTAGCGGATTAAATAAGAAAGTGGGCGATGAAGTCGTCATAAAGGCTGGCGGGAAGGAAAAGACGTTAACAGTAACGGGCATTTATCAGGATATTACCAATGGCGGGAAAACCGCAAAAGCACATACGGATCTTGGCATAAATAACGACGCTGTTCTTTGGATGCATGTGAGCATGAATGTAGCTGCCGGTGTAAACATCCAGGAAAAAATGAACAACTACCAGACTACGTATGGATTTGCAAAAGTCACTGATGTCAGGGACTATACACAACAAACGCTCGGGAACATCATCGATCAAATGGGGGTTATTGTCATTGGTGGAATGATTATAACTGTTCTTATGATTGTATTGATTACTGCCTTGTTCTTACGGATGTTAGTATCCAAGGATATGTCGCAAATGGCCATTATGCGAAGTATAGGACTTACTTCGAAACAAATTCGTCATCAATATATGGCGGCCACGTTGATGGTATTGGTTTTAGGAACCCTATTTGGGGCTTTAGCGTCCAATTATATAGGGGAGTTCCTAGTAAGCTTGGCGATGTCCTTTATGGGGGCTGCAAAAATTGAACTGGTTCAAGTGGTTTGGCAGACTTGGTTGCTATGGCCATTATTGCTGATGGTCGCCGTTGCAATAACGCTATCCGTGTCGTGTAAGCCAGCTGTAAAAGGAGATTTATCTGCCAGGCTGAAAGTTTAAAGGTCTAATGGCGGAGCGTCCAGAGAAAATGACTATTGGCAAAGGCGGAATATAAATGGGGAATTTATTAGAGGCAAGAAATATAAACAAATCAGTAGAACTTGGAAACAGTCAGTCGCTCTACATCTTAAAGAATGTAAGCTTAGAAATTGAAGCAGGGGAATTCGTATCGATAATGGGGCCGTCAGGAAGCGGGAAGTCGACGCTGATTTATCATCTAAGCGGTATGGACCGCATTTCTTCTGGAAATGTGACATTTAAAGGCATTGAAATCGGAGGTCTGGCTGAAGAGGAACTGGCACAAATCCGCTTGAATCACATAGGATTTATTTTTCAGCACATGAACTTACTGAAGAATCTGTCTCTGATTGATAATGTGATGTTTCCTGCTCTTGTATCAAAAGGTGCTAATAAACAGGCGGTGCACCAAAAAGCAAAAAACTGTTGGAAATGACGGGAATAGACATGCTTGCCAATCGCCCCATCAATCAAGGCTCAGGCGGCCAATTGCAAAGAGCCGCCATTTGTAGAGCATTGATCAATGATCCAGACATCATTTTTGGAGACGAGCCGACTGGCGCATTGGATTCCAAATCGTCAGCAGAAGTGATGTCCATTCTGGCAGACATAAATCAACAAGGGACAACGATCGTTCTTGTAACACATGACGCAAAGGTGGCTGCAAAAACTGAAAGAGTATTGTTTATGATTGATGGCCATGTTGTGGCCGAAAAGCAATTGGGTAAGTACGAGCCGCAGCATGATGATATAAAGACAAGGAAAGAAAGCATAATGAAGTGGTTAGTCGAAAATGGGTTTTGATGAACTGAACCCCATCACCGTTTTCCGCTGAAGCATGAGTTGGCGATCAGGTTATTTATTGGTTATGCTCAATTGGCAGATTGGGCTGTTATTTTGATTAGCACGTTTTTAATTTGGGTGATTCATGTGCCCCAATATAAAGGCGTTTCTTTAGCATTAGTAGGCGTATTTATAAACGGGCTCCTCTTTGCTTTGTTGTTTTATGTTACAGGTTCGATCATACCCCCATCCTTGCCCACGCTGTCTATAACGTTGGAATGAAAGCAAAGTAAGCCATCGGGATTGTCCACAATGGTTAGTAGAAAATAAGGAACCCCTTTTCTCTCGATAAAATCGATTGAAAAGGGGTTATTATCTCTGTATACAACGTCGGTTATTAGGCAATAAAGGTTGCATGGCGGATCATGGCTGTATATGATGGGCATATAGTATATATACATTATATGAAGATATGGGGAATATCGGTAAAACATTATCCTTTCTATCGTCAAATGCTGGGTTGATTAGCAAAATTACAATTCAGCAATCAATATCAAAAAAGAAGGAATTCGTTTATTAGCCACTGCCTAATGAATCGATAAACTCTTGGAACAAGAGGGTTCGCTTGGTCCATTTCGTCCGCTACCAAAAGGGGCGATTACACAAGAAGCCCCCACATAATGACCTACAAGAGTGATAAGTGTGGGTAGTTCACAAAATAAAGAAGAGGGATTGGCATGCAAATCATTATTTCCAACCGTTCAAAGGAGCCAATTTATGAACAAATTACGAATCAGATTAAATCGGCTATTTTATCAGGTGAGCTGCCAGAGGGAACGGCAATCCCCTCTATGCGTAAGCTTGCAAAGGACTTACAAATTAGTGTAATAACAACAAAGCGTGCCTACGAGGAATTAGAAAAGGCCGGTTTTATTTATTCCATTGTCGGAAAAGGCTCTTTTGTTGCCGAGCAAAATTTGGAGGTTATGAGGGAGAAGAAGTTAAAAGTGATTGAGGAGCAGCTGAGTACGGTTATTGCAAATAGCAGAGAAATTGGGTTGTCTCTTGAAGATCTGCAGGAATTATTGAAGATTTTATATGAGGAGTAAAGGAATGGAACATGTAATTGAGTTAAAAAATGTAACGAAGACATTTAAAGATTTCTCCATTAAAGATATTGATTTACAAGTAAAACAAGGCTTTGTAACGGGATTCATTGGTGCCAATGGAGCTGGTAAATCGACAGTGTTAAAAATAATGATGAATTTATTAAAGCCTGATGCCGGGGAAGTTAAGGTGTTTGGGCACGACTATAAAACGCATGAAAAGGCGATCAAGGACCGGATTGGATTCGTTTATGATGCGAATGTTTTTTTTGAAGGGCTGAACTTAAAAGACATTAAGCGCATTGTGGCGCCAGCTTACAAACGATGGGATGACACATCGTTTTATCAATATGTGGACCAATTTGAGTTACCCCTTAATAAAGCGATAAAGACATTTTCGAAAGGGATGCAAATGAAGGCTTCATTGGCGATTGCGCTATCCCATCATGCAGAACTGATCGTTATGGATGAGCCAACAGCAGGCTTAGACCCTATTTTTAGGCGGGAACTGTTGGATCTCTTACAAGAATTGATGATTGACGGCAATCGAACGATTTTCTTTTCTACCCATATAACGACTGATTTGGATCGAATTGCTGATTATATCGCTTTTATACGGAGAGGGAAACTGGTATTTAATAAGTCGGTCCACGATATCGCTGAAAGTTATGCCCTTGTTAAAGGAAGAAACGAACTTTTGGATAGGGACACAGAAAGGGCCTTTGTTCATACTCATCGTGCATCTACTGGATTTGAAGCATTAACGGATAACATTGAAGTAGTGAACGATATTTTCGGTGACATGGTTGTGATTGAACAAGCCTCTTTGGAGGATATTATGTATTATTTGAAAGAGGGTACACACGATGTTTAATTTAATTAAACGTGATCTTATCTTACAGAAAAGGCAACTAATCGTGTATCTTCCCTTTATTTTATTTTTTATTTTTATGGATGCTCATCCAGTTTTGATTTTTCTTGTCGCCAGTCTCTTTATTCCATTTAACACGCATGCTTACGATGAAAAAGCTGAAACCAACATCTTATTAAATTCCTTGCCTTATACACGGACAGAAATTATCGCCTCCCGTTACATTGGTGCGATTGTTTATATGGGTTTAGCAATTGTAATTACTAGTTTGGCGTTGTTTGTTTTTAATAAACCTTTTACGATGGCGGATATGGCCATGGGCAGTGGCTTGTTCTTATTGTTTGTCTCGTTTACTTTTCCTTTATTTTATATATTTAAACCGGGCTTTATTTCCATCGTTGTGCTGATTAGTTTCTTCCTTTTCGTAGGAATGGGCCCATCTATTGTACTGTCTTTAGCTGAAAAATTTTCAGCCATTACCGACTTTATTGGCCATTTATCAGTCCCGGCTTTATATTCAGGAGCGGCACTCATTATTTTGCCAGTCTATGTTCTTTCTTGGACAATTACCCATGTGGTTTACCAACGAAAAGTGTTCTAAGCCCTGGCCCACATGATGCAATCGTGCGATGGCTGCGTCCAGCCAAATCAATCGGCTAGTTGAGCAGTTGCAGCAAATGCGTGTCCAATAAAATCGGCTCTGTCGTCAGCTTTTCTAGCCGGAACTCTGGAATTAATTCCGCTGCCGTCAGCGGTTCTGGGCGCTCAATTAAACCACTCAACGCTGCCAGTAGACCAACGATGTTCTCTGGCCGGCACCCATTTGCGCGGATCGCTGCCAATGATAAATCACGATGCCGTTTGGCCAGCCGCCGCCCATCCGGCCCGTAAAGCAAGGGCACATGTACAAATCGGGGAGCGGTATATCCGAGCGCGGCATATAGCAATAGCTGTCTTGGTGTGGAGTCGTATAAATCTTGGCCACGGAGGACATCCGTAATGCCCATTAACGCATCGTCGACGACAACAGCAAGTTGATAGCTTATGATGCCGTCTGCACGCTGAACGACAAAATCGCCGCCGCGACGTAGCAGCTTCTCCATTTCTACGTCCATTTTTTCAGCAGTGGGCCCTTTGTCCACGGCAAAGCGCAATGACGGCGTCTTTTTGGCCGCTTTGGCCGCTCGCTCCGCCGCGGTCAGCTTTTTGCATGTTCCAGGATAGGCTTGGCCTTCTGAAGCAACGCCATGGGGAGCGCTAGCGACTGCTTGCAGCTCCGCTCGGCTGCAATAACAATGGTATAGCAACTGTTGCTGTTGCAAGTTGTGTAGGGCTTCTTCATAAAGGTGCAGCCGCTTCGATTGGTAATAGGGGCCGTTTTCTCCGCCTTGATCTGGGCCTTCATCCCAATCCAAGCCGAGCCAGTGCAAATCGTCCATCATCGGCCCAACGAGCTCGTTCCTTGACCGTGGACGATCGATGTCTTCCATACGTAAAATGAACTGTCCGCCTCCTTGCCGCACTTGCAGCCAAGAGAGCAAGGCAACGTAAAGGTTGCCGAGATGGAGCTCGCCTGACGGGGTGGGCGCGAACCGGCCTCTCAGTTGATTCATTGTAATCACCTTGTACAAAAAACGAGCGAAGGATCGTTATCCTTGCTCGTTTTATCGGTTTTAGCAACAAAAACTTGCCGTTGCCTGTGTGACAGGCATGTTCGTACAGAAAAATCATATCATGGACTGCCTGTCTGGGCAATTTTTTTGCTGCTCAATGGGTGAAGAGTGGGAGGAGGCGTTTGTGTAGAACGCCGCACCCCTGCAATCCCATATAGTTTTCCCATGGTTGCTGCATCATAGCCTCGGCTAAGAATGGGGAGAGATGAAACGGGTCCCAGCCTTTCTTGCTGGTCAAAATGGTATTCCATTAGGGGAGAGAGCTCCCCCAAATGGGACGCTCCTATTCTGTTTGGGCGAGGAGATTGATCACTTCCTCTGTCGCTTTCGCGATCAGTTCATCATCATATTCGGCATCCTTTTCGTCTTTGCTCGATAGGACGGCTAAAATAATGGGCTCTTTTTCAGGTGGCCAAAGAATGGCAATATCATTTCGAGTCCCATAGGAACCTGCGCCTGTTTTGTCGCCAACTTCCCAACCTTCCGGCACCCCAGCACGTATTAAAGCATCTCCAGTCGTGTTTCCTATTAGCCAATCGATTAACAGTTCCTGTTTGTCAGCTGGCAGCGCCTCTCCTAAAGCAAATTCTTGCAAGCTTTTGGCCAACGCCTCTGGTGTACTCGTATCTTGGATCTCTCCAGGTTCAACATGATTGAGCTCAGGTTCGATTCGTTCAGGTTCGGTTACCGTGTCTCCAATCGCTCGAAGTCCTTCTTTAAAGCCCTCTGGCCCGCCAATTTCATCGAAAATGAAGTTTGCAGCCGTGTTATCGCTATAACGAATCGAAGCATCGCTTAACTCTCTTAGTGTCATGCCTGTCTCAACGTGGTTTTCGGTAATTGGATTGTAGTTTACTAAATCATCGGCCGAGTACGTAATCAATTGTTCCAACTCTTCGATTGATTTTTGTTGAAGCAGAACGGCAACGGCAAGTGGTTTATGGGCAGACGCATAGGTGAAGCGTTCATCGGAGCGGTAGGAAACGGTTTGTCCTGTCCCGGTGTCTAAAGCAAATACGCCAAGGCGGGCAGCGTACTCTTCTTCTAACGCTTTAAAAACCGCCTCTCCCGTCTCGACAGACTCTTCAGGTTCAGGTTCGTTGGAAACCGGTTGCTCATTGCCATTCGAACAACCAATCAGTAAACAGGCACCTACAAGGATAGACGACGTGATTTTTGTTTTCAGCATAAAAAAACTCCTTTTCATAGCATGTGATGCGATTCGACTACGCATGTAATCAAATATTACATTTGTAGTCTATTTTGTCAACAGAAATTTACATTCACGGATGGGAATGCTACAATTTTTTGTGGTTATGAAGTGTGGGGAGTCAGAAGCAAAAGGATGGAAGATGGGGATAAAAATGACGTTACCGCATATTTTACTTTCTCTTGTATTAATAACGGCAACGATTCTAGTGATCTTTTTTGTAAGAGCGGTTTTTTATAAACAATTATCAGCAAAATGGCGTTATCATTTATGGTTTTTACTCATTACTGTGTTGACGCTTCCGTTTATACCAATTCATCTATTGACGGGCTTGTCTTTTTTTGACAAGGGGCGTCAACAGATTACCCCTTCAGCACAGGAGCGTTTCGGTTTTGCGGATCAAAATGAGCAATGGATGGTTGATTTTGGCACGTCTGTTAGTCGCTTTGACGATACATTCATTCATGCAGCGTTTGTTTCCATCTGGATTGGTGGAATGATTTTTTTCCTTTTATTGACTTTATACCATTATGCAAAGCTACAACGACTAGTAAAAGCGGCAAGTCGTATACAAAATCAAAAAGTCGAAAACGCGTTTAGCGATTGTATGGCACAATTGCAAATAACGAATAAATTAACAATTTTAGAATCTACTGCCATTCAAACGCCAATGACCTTTGGATGGTTAAAGACGTACATCTTGTTGCCCAAAAATATCGAATTGTATCTATCTGATGATGAAATCAGACATGTGTTGTTGCATGAGTTGCACCATTATAAAAGCAAACATATTAAAGTGAACTATATATTTGTCGTTTACCAAATTGTTTATTGGTTTCATCCTTTAGTATGGAAAGCCTTTAAAGAGATGCGTCTTGATCGGGAATTAGCTTGTGATACGGAGGTCTTGCTTACATTGGGACAGCGGGAGTATAAAGCGTATGGCCAGACGATCATGCGTTTTCTGGAAAGAAATTCTCGATTTTTATACTTAACGAACCAACTGCATAGTTCGAAAAAGGCTTTAAAAATACGAATCTTGAACATTGCTTCTTTTACTGGCGAGTCAAAGCGGCGCCAATTAAAAAGCATGGTTGTTTTTGCTGTTCTCACCGTTTTTGTCATTGCTCAATTTCCTTTTTTAACGGCAACCGCTGTTTCTACAGAGCGCTACCAATTTGATGAAAGCCAGGCGGTTGTTGAAGATTACAGCACTTATTTTGCAGGAAATGAGGGTAGTTTTGTATTATATAGCTTAAACAGCGACCAGTTCGAAATCTATAATAAAGAAAAAAGTGTAAGAAGAGTCTCCCCCAATTCTTCCTATAAAATTTACACCGCGCTCATGGCATTGGAATTAGGCGTGATTGGGCGAGATGATTCATGGTTAGAGTGGGATGGAGTCGAATACGAGGATGAAGCCTGGAATAGCGGGCAAGATTTGAAATCGGCGATGAGCCAGTCAGTCACTTGGTACTTTCAAGAGTTAGACGAGCGGATCAAACAAAGGAACATTCAATCTTTTGTAAACCAATTAGACTATGGGAATAAAGATCTTTCCGGTGGATTAAATCACTATTGGTTGGAATCTTCCTTGAAGATATCACCGGTAGAACAAGTGGAGCTTCTCCATTCCTTCTATACAAACCAACTGGGCTTTAAAGAAGAGCATGTGCAATTCGTTAAAGAGGTTATGAAACTTGAAGAAAATCAAAAGGGAACGCTTTATGGAAAAACGGGGACTGGCATTGTGAACGGCCATGCAATAAATGGTTGGTTTATTGGATTTGTCGAAACTGAAACGGATACGTACTTTTTTGCGACAAACATTCAACAGCAAGATCATGCATATGGAAGCACGGCTGCTGAAATCACTTTATCCATTCTGTCAAGCAAAGGAATTTATTGATTAGTTGTGACAAAAGGAGAGGGAAAGATGTCAAACCAAACACCTAGCATATCGGAAGCAGAATGGGAAGTTATGAAAGTTTTGTGGAAAAAGGGGCCGCAAACAGCCAATCAAGTCATTTCCGCGATCCAAGAGCAAACGGACTGGAAACCAAAAACGATTCGGACGTTACTCGATCGATTAACGAAGAAGAAAGTAGTAGGCGTGGATAAAGAGCAGAAAATCTATGTCTTCTTTCCCCTATACTCAGAAGAAGCGTGTAAGCATGCAGAAGCACAGTCTTTCGTAAAAAGAGTTTACGGGGGAACAGTAAAACCATTGTTGGTCCAGTTCTTGGAGGAAGAATCACTAACAAAAGAAGAGCTGGATGAACTATATGCGATCTTAGATCAAAAACGGAAAGAATAATAAATTTGAAAGGCAGCTTCTCCGTATGAGAAGCTGCCTCCGTTCATTTACAGAGAATGTTCGGTTTTAGATTGCTCAAAACGGGATTCGTTTTGAGTGAATGACGTAATCATGCTCTGCTGCCCACGCGACTAGGCCTTTCCAGAAATCTTCGCACGCTGACACGATCTTCGCTGGTTGTGCTAAGTCTCCAGACATCGCTAACTCAGCAACATGGTCGAACCCTTTTGGCCGATGGGGCAGTTTTAGCGCTTCAGGCAAAACCATAGCGCCCGTAGAAAAGAGTGTCTGATTGTGGAGGCCGATCAACATTGCGCCATAGTGGGCAAAGCGCAATGCCAAGGATGGCAAGTAGGTAGAAGGGCCATTTCGATTTACATTTCGAAGCTTGCCAACATATTCATACATTTCCGCTACAAGAATTTCATGAATAGCTTGGCGGAAATCTTCTTTTGTCGGCGATTCCGCTGCGAGCCGCAAGCGTTGAAAGAAGCCTTCAGGATCATAGAGACGAAGCGGAGAGAAGTAAGGCCCATGTGTCAGCGGCCATCGGTCTTCAACGGTTGCAGCGTCTTTTAGCAGTATACTCGCACTGCAAACGTTAACTTCCGCCTTCCACGGTCCAGCTGACCATTCATAACTTTTATCTACCGTTTCAGCCGAGTCACGGAGTACGCAAAACATCTCAATATCTGAGAAAGGGCCATCTGTGCCTCTGGACACAGAACCGTAGACGCCAATGGCGAGAACGTCGTTGCCATAAACCTCGTGTAATCTCTTGGCAATTTCTTGGCAAGTTTGAAGTCTTTCTTTTTGCGACATTGATGCAGGTCCATTCATATTCATTCACTTCCATCTCCTTTTGTTTCAATTTGAGTGTGTGACATGAACGATGAATGGAGGACCTCGAGATTAACGGGGGACTTTTTTTCGGTGCACTTGAACCACCCCTATATGTTTGATTAAGAAAAGGTTACCTAAAAGGCATTTCATTGGCAAGGAAAATGACATAATTGTTTGCCATTTGTTTCAGATAGTGACGATTTCGCACGCTTGAATTCGATCTCATGACCGGATTTCGAGGGATGGTTGCAGGTATTATCCAAGCTCCTAGTAGGGGGAAATGTTTGAAAAACGGCGCACTTTTAGAAAAAGCAGTGTTAAACCGATGTTTTTTGTTGTGTAAATGAATATTCAATAAAAGCGGCAATATGGGGACTTTGCAAAGAATAAAATACCCATTTTCCGTCTTTGCGGCTTTTGGCGACACCTGCTTGTTTTAATTGGCGCAAGTGGTGCGATGCCGTTGCTGTAGAGCTGCCGATGATATGGGAAACATCGCATACACATAGCTCTTGTTCGGTTGTTAAGGCATAAGCAATTTTTAGCCTTGTTTCGTCTGCTAACGCTTTAAACATAGCAGAAAGGGGCGCAAACGGCTCATTTTTTACACTTTCTTGGACACGTTTCACTTTTTGTTCATCATAACAAAACACGTCACACTGATCGCCGTCGTTTGCTTTCTTGTTCACATTCATCCCCTCCTTTGTCATAAAAATGGTGTCACTCATTTTAGACAGGTTCTGTTTTTTTGTCAATTCTCTGCTTGCACGGGCAAATGCGGCATCACTCAAATAAATGTTTGAATAATAGATTGACATAGCGTATCGTTGTCGATACACTAACATTCAAATAAATGTTTGAATGATGGAGCTAGTTTTAAAAGGGGGCCGAGGATATGGGGGATGAACATGCCTCTGTCTATCGTGTAGAGGGCTTTACATGCGCGAACTGTGCAGGGAAATTTGAAAAAAACGTTAAGGGCTTGCCAGGGGTCAAAGATGCAAAAGTGAACTTTGGCGCCTCGAAACTAACCGTCTACGGAGAGGCGACGACAGAAGAGCTTGAAGAGGCAGGGGCATTTGAACAGTTAAAAGTAATGGAGGAGCCGAGCCGGCGCCAGCCCCTTCAATACAAACAAGTTCCTTTTTATAAAAAACATCGCGCGATTCTTTTATCGTTCTTATTGCTTGTGTTTGGCTACGTGTTTCAATTTAAATATGGCGAGTCGAATATCGGAACGGTCGGTTTGTTTTTAACAGCGATTCTCGTCGGTGGCTTTCCTTTGCTAAAAACGGGAATTCGAAATGTAGCGCAGCTTGAATTTGATATGAAGACGTTAATGACGGTGGCTGTCATTGGTGGTGCCATCATTGGCGAATGGGGGGAAGTCGCAGTCGTTGTGATTTTATTCGCCATTAGCGAAGCGCTCGAACGATTTTCGATGGACCGGGCGAGAAAGTCGATTCAGTCGTTAATGGACATTGCCCCAAATGAAGCACTCATTAAACGGAATGGCCAAGAGTTGACTGTTCATGTTGGTGATATTGTCGTAGGCGACATCATGATTGTGAAACCTGGCCAGAAAATCGCAATGGATGGAATAGTCGTGCGTGGCCATTCTTCTGTAAACCAAGCAGCGATTACAGGAGAATCGGTTCCTGTGGAAAAGGCGGTTGATGACGAGGTTTTTGCTGGCACGTTAAATGAAGAAGGGCTGCTTGAAATCGAAGTTACAAAGCTAGTCGAGGACACGACGATTTCAAAAATTATCCACCTTGTCGAAGAAGCGCAAGGTGAACGGGCTCCGGCACAAGCGTTTGTCGATAAATTCGCTAAGTATTATACGCCAATCATTATGGTGGTCGCTGCCCTCGTTGCAATCATTCCCCCGTTAGTTACGGGAGCAAATTGGAGTACTTGGGTTTATCAAGGGTTAGCTGTTCTTGTTGTCGGCTGCCCATGCGCGTTAGTCATTTCCACGCCGATTTCGATTGTCTCTGCGATCGGCAATGCTGCTAAAAAAGGGGTGCTTGTCAAAGGTGGCGTTTATTTAGAAGAAATGGCATCGCTAAAAGCGATTGCATTTGACAAAACAGGGACATTGACGAAAGGTGCCCCTGTTGTTACCGACTTTGCCTTATTGAATCCCCAACTTGATCAAAGGCAACTGTTTGCGATTGTGGCGGCATTAGAGAATCGTTCGCAACATCCTTTGGCTTCTGCCATCGTCGCCAAGGCAGAAGACGAACAACTGCCTTATCACGATTATATGGTTGAGAACGTCACGGCGCTCACGGGCAAAGGCATTACAGGAATAGTCAATGGAAAAACGTATTACGTTGGCAGTCCGAAGCTGTTCCAAGAACGGTTGCCGACTCAGGATATAACGCTATTTGCGCAAAACATCCAAAGCTTGCAACAACAAGGGAAAACAGCGATGCTGGTCGGGACAGAAACGGAGTTGCTCGCCATCGTCGCTGTCGCAGATGAAGTGCGCCAATCAAGCAAAGAAGTGATTCGTAAACTTCATGAAGCAGGCATAGCAAAGACAGTAATGCTTACAGGCGATAACAAGCGGACTGCCCATGCCATCGGCCAAGCTATAGGCGTTGCTGATATTCAGGCAGAGTTAATGCCCGAAGACAAATTACGTTTTATTAAACAGTGGCAAAAAAAACATGGAAATGTGGCCATGGTTGGTGACGGCGTCAATGACGCTCCTGCACTTGCTGCGGCAACAGTTGGCATCGCTATGGGAAAAGCAGGCACAGACACGGCGTTAGAGACTGCTGACATTGCGCTAATGGGGGACGACTTAAAGAAGCTCCCCTTTACAGTTAAGCTGAGCCGCAAAACATTGAATATCATTAAAGCAAACATTGCCTTTGCAATTGTTATTAAACTAGCGGCATTGCTCCTCGTTGTCCCAGGATGGCTAACCCTTTGGATAGCGATTCTCTCAGACATGGGTGCTACGCTATTGGTTGCTTTAAACAGCATGAGGCTCATCGGTGTAAAAGAGTAGGCCATTTGGGTAGCAGGCAACTTTTTGGACTTTTGTAGGAAAGGGTTGGTCATGATGGAGTATGATGTAGTCGTTATAGGTGGCGGCCAAGCAGGCCTGGCAGTTGGTTACTATTTAAAAAAGCAAAAGCAACCATTTCTTATTTTAGATGAGCAAAACGAGGCAGGCGATTCGTGGCGAAAACGGTATGATTCCCTTGTTTTGTTTACACCAAGGTGTTACAGCAGCTTGCCTGGCCTTGACTTTAGCGGCGACCCAAACGGTTATCCGTCAAAAGATGAAATGGCCGACTATTTATGGACGTATAAAGAAACGTTTCAGCTACCAGTTGTTTATGAGACAAAGGTAGAAAAGCTAGAGAAAACGCGTGATCGCTTTAAGGTGTGGACAAGTGAGGGGAAAATCTATGACGCCAAGCAAGTCATTATCGCCACAGGAGCCTTTCATACGCCTTTTATCCCACCGCTTGCCAACAGCATCCAACCTGGAATCGCCCAATTGCATGCTTTTGATTACAAAGGGCCGGAACAAATCGTTGCTGGCCCCGTTTTGATTGTTGGTGCTGGCAATACAGGAGTGCAAATAGCGGCTGAATTAGTGGAGCACCACGATGTCGTACTCGCTTGTGGAAACAAACCGAACGTTTTGCCCCAGTCTGTCCTAGGGAAAAATTTATTTTGGTGGTTTGATAAGCTTGGCCTTTCGAAGGCAACGGTCCATTCTCCACTCGGAAAATGGCTGCAAAAAAGAGATCCAATTATCGGAAACGATTTTTATACAGTGAGAAAAAGGGCGAAATTAAAAGGGCGCCTCATAAACGTGACTGATTCAAAGGCTTATTTTGCGGAAGGTTCTCCTGTTTCGGTTCACACGATTATTTGGGCAACAGGGTATAGAAATGATTATTCGTGGATTGATATTGATGGTGTTTTCGATCAGGAGCAAAAACCCATTCACGTTAGAGGTGTGACAAATGTAAACGGATTGTTTTTTGTAGGTTTAAGTTGGCAATATAAACGAGGTTCTGCCCTTGTCAAAGGAGTGGGGGAAGACGCGGCATACATGGTTAGCCAACTGTCGAAACATTCATGAATAGACATTGGAAACATGGTATGATGCAAACGAGAGGGAAAAATGTTGAAGGAATGATTATACGTGGAAATATCAATTAATAGGTTACAAGAAAGCGACGCCGAACAGTTATATAAGTTTGAAACGGATAATCGGGCTTTTTTCGAACAAATGGTGCCGAGCCGAGGCGAAGCATATTATCAATTTGAAACGTTCAAGGTTAGACATAGAGTACTGCTAACTGAACAAGACGACACTAACTCGAGATTTTATTTAATTAGGGATGAAAGGGGAACCATAGTCGGCAGAATCAATGTGGTTGCGATTGATGAGCCTAAGCGTGTGGCCGAAGTTGGCTTTAGAGTAGGAGAACATTATGTCGGAAAAGGAATTGCCTCTAATGCATTAAAACAGTTACTTGAAACGGAAACAGGCTTTCAAGCAATAAAAGGAAAAACGACAAGCAACAATATCGCTTCTCAAAAAACGATGGAAAACAACGGCTTCAAAAAAGTCGGCACTAGTGAGGAAACATTTGAATTCAATGGCGAAAAAGTAATGTTTGTCCATTACATTTGGGAACGTACGGGGAATCACTAAATTGAATAAATATGCGTTATACCAAAAAACAAAAAATAAACATACACCTTGGCCAATCGAAGATGTCGATGATTTTTTTATCAATACTTTAAAAGCGAAATTCCTTTCCATGTCTGATAAAGATCTCAAACCATTTTTGATCGAGCATGAGATACCTGAAAGGAATAAAATAGGTGGAATTTATGGGGTATATGATTTGTCCATTACTGCGCTTCTTAATGGCAAAGTAAAAAGTGTCAATGATAGGGCCTTTCAACAATTAGCTCAAAGATCCGTTCCTTTAACGGATACCGACACGATCCTTACAATTGGTTCACTCGTCATTTTAGAAACAGATGATTTTGAGACGGTGTCTGGTTGTTATATTGGTGGCACGATTAACAGACTATATAACTTGGTCGCCTTTTTCGCCGGCTTGCCAGAGGTAGAGAAAACGAATTTTGAAGATTACATCATTGATGACTACGTATCTTCTTTAGCCGATGTGAAAACAATGGGTTTTTTTGAACTTTAGACAAGAAATTAAAACGAATCTCTTCGTTGTTTGTGGTTGCGATGTGCATAATCTCGCCGTGCGATTGTAACTGAAAAGATCCGATAAAGACGGAATGAGTGAGTGAAATGATCGATTTTGACAATTTCGAGGAGTACGATGACCCTCTATTATATGATCAAGAAAATGGCCAACACAAAAGCGAAATCCCCTTCTTGCTAAAATGGGCAGCCAAACAAAAGGGGCTTATCATTGACTTGGCATGTGGGACAGGGAGAGCAACAATTCCATTGGCTGAAAAAGGGTTTGAGCTAGTAGGTGTCGATGTCCATAAAGGGATGTTAAATGAAGCGAGAAGAAAAGCAGTCCGCCTACCAATTAAATGGGTCGAGCAAGACTGTACAAACTTGAATCTGCGGCTAAAAAGCAAATTAATCTATTGTGTTGGCCATTCGTTTCAACATTTTTTAACAAACGAAGCCCAGAATCAGCTGCTCGCTTCTGTCAACAGGCATTTGCATAGCGGCGGCGTATTCATTTCTGATACACGGTTTCCGAATCAGGAAGAATTGCTTCAACCCTGCACGGAGGAGTATTGGCGGACATACGTAGATCGGGAAACGAGCTTTCCAGTCGATGTTTATACGGTGAGTGAGTACGACGCGCTCAAGCAAATCCAACATTATATTACTATAAGAAAATACAAAAACAACGTTGGCGCTATTATTAAGGAGAAACGAAGCAACATTCGTTTGCGCTACACGTTTCCGAGAGAAATGGAGCGGCTTCTAACAGCCCACGGGTTTGAAATCATCGATGTTTATAAAGACTGGAACGAGACGGTTATAACAAACGATAGCAGTGAAATGGTCTATGTCTGTAAAAAAAGAGAACGTCAAGCGAGCAAATTTCCCTTGTAGGCCTTGATCAAATCGGCTATGATAGAAAAAACGTTTAGGCGATGAAGAAGAGTAAGTACGCGTTGTGTAATGCTTTAGAGAGCTGATGGTTGGTGGAAATCAGTGCAGGAGCAAGGCGGAATGGGCTTCGGGGCTTCTTGGCTGAAAGAGAGAGTAGGCGAAGCGGGTGCCTTGCCGTTAAAAAAGGCAGCGCATTGAAGCAGTAGACTTCTGTGCGTCTTGAGAAGCGCTTTTTTGTGGAGCGAATGAAGGTGGCACCGCGGGTTATCCGTCCTTTTTTAGGATGGATAGCCCTTTTTGGCGTTCAAAAATAGTTAAAAGCAAAAGGAGGAAACGCAATGGCGACAAGGAGTTTGACTGGGATTAAGCCAACTGGGGAAGTCCATCTTGGCAATTACATTGGCGCGATTAAGCCAGCGCTGACATTTGCTAAACAGCCTGGCTTAGAATCGTTTTATTTTATTGCTAACGCTCATGGCTTGACGAAAATTACTGACAGCGAAGAAATGCGGCAATTGACACGAGGCATCGCCGCAACATGGCTGGCTCTGGGCCTAGATCCAGAAAAGTCGGTTTTTTATCGCCAATCCGATGTGCCGGAAGTATTTGAGCTTAGTTGGCTCTTGGCATGTATGGCGCCGAAAGGACTTTTGAACCGCGCCCATGCCTATAAAGCGGCAGTCGATGAAAACAAGGCGGCGGGAAAAGAAGCAGATGCCGGCGTTAATATGGGGTTGTTTACGTACCCGATCTTAATGGCGGCCGATATCCTGTTGTTCCAGCCAGATGTCGTGCCGGTTGGCCGCGATCAAATCCAGCATATTGAAATTGCTCGTGATTTAGCGCAGCATTTTAACCATATCTTCGGCGACGTGTTTAAACTGCCTCGTGTCCATATCGAAGAAAAAGTTGCTGTTCTCCCTGGACTGGATGGCCGAAAAATGAGCAAAAGCTATGGAAATACCATCCCTCTGTTTTCAGAGGCGAACGAACTGCAACGGCTCGTGAATCGGATTAAAACCGATTCACTGCCGCCAGAAGCGCCAAAAGACCCAGAGACATCCAACTTGTTTACTCTTTATAAAGAATTTGCCGGGCCACGGCAAGTGGAAGCGATGCGGGCCCGGTTTGCTGAGGGCATTGGTTGGGGGGAAGTTAAAAAAGAGCTGTATTGGGCGATCGATGAGTTTATGAGCGAACCGAGACGTAGGTACAACGAGTTATTGGCATCTCCAGAAGTTGACCGCCTACTCGCTAAAGGGGCGGAACGGGCTAGAGCATATAGCCAGCCATTCTTACAGGAAATAAAGAAAGCAGTCGGCCTTTGAGGAAAGACTGTTTGTAGCGATTGACCAATTTTAATTTAGCGGAGTTGAGTAAAGGTGAGTTTAGAATTAGATCGAGTTGTGTTTATCGGCAGGACATTTGCTGAATATGTGGCCATGTTTGGCCTAGATATGGCCAAGCTTCAAGGACGCCGTATACTTGACTGTCCGGCCGGTGCTTGTTCTTTTACAAAGGAAGCTGCTGATTTAGGCATAGATGCAACAGCAAGCGATATGGCCTATCAGCTCTCGCCAGCAATGATTCGACAAAAAGGGCTAGCGGATCTTGGTCATACAATCGATAAAATCAAACAAGCTAAAAACGATTACATCTGGACAAATGTTGCCGACGTTCCAGCGTTGGCTGCCCAACGGAAGCAGGCACTTCTATTGGCGACAGAAGATATGGACAGGCGGCCAGAACGTTATGTGGCCGCTGTTTTGCCAAAGCTGCCATTTGCCAATCACACGTTTGACCTTGTTTTGTCAGCTCATTTTTTGTTCACATACAGCGAACAGTTTGATCGCGCCTTCCACCAGTCTACACTTGATGAATTGCTACGAGTGGCAAAAGAAGTGCGTGTTTTCCCGCTTGTTTCGTTGGATGGGAAACGGTCCGTCCATGTGGACCCTCTTTTTAAACGTCTTCGGCAAAAAGGATATACTGTCGTGGAAAAACGCGTGTCTTATCAATTTCAAAAAGGCGCCGATTCTGTCGCGATCATTCGGCGAGCAATAACTATGCAAATTTCGCCGTATTGTTAACGTTGTTTTCCGGTTATGGCAACCGCCACTCCTGCAAGAGTAAGTGCACCGCCTGCAAGAGACAACAGGGCAGGTGTCTCCCCGAGCCAAAGCCAAGCAAGGAAAAGCGCCACGACAGGGGTTAAAAACAGAGTGCTCGTAGCTTCTGAGGCGCCCACTTTTGCCGTAGCATAGGCGAGGCAAAAATAAGGAATAACCGTTGGGAAAAGCCCTAAGTACAAAACGGTCCAATTGACAGAGGAAGGTGCCGCTAACACCATTTGCCCTAGGCCAGGGGTAAACGCCAGCATAAATAGCGTCCCTGTTAAAATGGAATAAATAGTCAGTGGCAAAAAACCGTATATCGGCAAAAGGCGGCGTTGAAAAACAAAATAGATGCTTTCGCCAAAAGCGCCTACGAGGATAATAAGTGCCCCTAGCTGCAAATGAAACGAAGCGCCGCTGCCTAGCATAATGATCCCAATCCCTAGAAATGCTATGAAAGAAGCAATCCCATTTTTTAGGTGCAGGCGCTCTTTCATAAACAGGGCTGCAAGCAGCGCTGAAAAAAGCGGCGTCGTCGACACAAGCAGTGATGCTGTGCCAGCTTCGACCGTTTTTTCACCAATGCTAAGTGCGCCATGGTAAACAGAAAAGCCGCAAAAGCCAAGCAAAAAAATGGCGGGCACGTCTTTTCGTTTCGGCAAAGGGATACGCGCAGCCAAGGCAAAGAGAAGCAAGGCAGCCGAGGCAATGAGAAGCCTTAAAGCGGCAAGGTGCTCGGGTGAGTAATAGCCAAGACTCGCACGAATGGCGGGAAAAGCCGAAGCCCACAGAAGGACAGCCGTTCCGTAAACAAAAATGAGTTTCATGGTGATCATTCCTTTTTTAGCTAGTGGGTCTAGCCTAAGGCAAATCTAGTTTGGAGAAACCAACAACTTATGAGAAAATAAAACCAACAACTAGAAGGAGTGAGCATCATTTCAGGGCAAAGTGCAAAAATTGCGGCTGACATTCGCGCAAAAATTGAAGCTGGCGAATGGTATCCGACGATGAAGCTGCCGACCCAACAAGAGCTTGCTGCCTATTATCAGGTAAACCGAAGCACTGTCATAGCAGCTTTAGACCGTTTAAAGGCAAGAGGCATTATTGTTTCGATTCAAGGAAAAGGCTCTTTTGTTAGCAACGATTCTGGCAATGAAGAAGGCGTTGTGTGGAAAGAGTTGGCGAAATGGTCGTTTTATCCGAAAAACAAAGCGCTTGTCCAGCATTTGAACGAATGGGAAAACGATGCTACTCTTATTCAGCTAAGCAAAGGGGTGCTTGCTCATGAATTGCAGCCAAAGAATGCAATCAAGGAAGCGCTCACGGCAATGGCTGCACAAAATGTTGGTTTCGGTTATGGCGACGGAAGAGGGGATGAAAGGTTAAGACAGGCACTATCTGTGTACTTACAGGAAAAGGGGATTCAAGCATCTCCTGATTCGATCTTAATTGTTTCCGGAGCGCTCGGCGGCTTGCAGTTAATAGGCACAGGGATTTTGCAGACGGGCAGCGTGTTGTTCCACGAGCCTGTTTCTTATTTGCGGTCTTTAACGTTTTTCACAAGCCTGGGCATCCGGACGTCGCCTCTTGATTTTGCAGCCAACGATGCAGAAAAAGAGTTGGCCAAGCAGAGTGCCCATGCGTTATATGTGAACCCGACACACCACAACCCAACAGGAATGACGCTTGATGAAGGGGCGCGCCGCAAGTTGCTTTTGCTTGCAGGCAAAACAAGGACGCCGATAATCGAAGACGACATTTATGGCGATTTGTCATTTGAAGAAGGGCCGAAGCCATTAAAAGCCTATGATCGAAAAGGCCAAGTACTGTATTTAGGCAGTTTTTCAAAAACGGTTAGCCCAGGTTTACGGATTGGCTGGCTAGTCGGACCGCCTGATATTGTCCAGAAGTTGGCCGACTTGCGGATGCAAACGGATTATGGTTCGAGCATGTTATCCCAATTTGTTTGCCGTCACCTATTGGAAACGGGTACGTACCGCCACCATATATGGACGTTGAAAGAACATTTACGGGAGCGGAAAAACTGGTTACTTGGTTTGCTCGAGAAACACTTTGGTGAACTAGGGTCATGTGGGGACGTGCAAGGCGGTTTCTTCATTTGGTTTACGTTTAAAAAAGAGCGAGCGCCTCATATGCAACGTTTTGTGGCTGCTTGCCACAGAAGAGGCGTTGTTCTTCATCCTGGATTTATTTACGGAGAGGAAAGACAGGCATCGATCCGCTTTTCTTTTGCGTTTGAAAGCTTGGAAAACATGGAAAAGGGTCTCCTGCAAGTACGAAGAGCATATGACGACCAATTCCTAGGAGAGTGAGTGACAGTGAAAGTGCGCCCTTATGTTGCTGATGACGAGAGAGACTGGTTGCGCTTGCGGGTGCTTGCTTTTTTGGACACGCCTTATTACGACAATGTCCTGCAAGCGAAAGAAAGGTACCGTAACCCTGCAATTGAATTGGTTTGCGTCGAAGCGGGCCAGCTAGTCGGACTTATTGATGTTGAGCTTGATAGCGATAGCCGCCCTGTCTGTTCCTTAAAAGAGGGAACGGGCGGCATGATTTGGCACATTGCCGTTCATCCTGATTACCGTAGAAGAAGCATCGCCTCCTTGTTGCTTGCTGAAGTGGAAAAAGCAGCACACGGACACAGACTTGATTACTTAGAAGCATGGACGAGGGAAGATCCGGCGGCTAACCAATGGTACAAACGCCACCTTTTTAGACAACACACGAGCTATCTTCATGTTTACATGGACGCAGAAGAAGCGAAAAGGAGTACCCATAGCCACTGCCAAGGCGTTACACCAGTAGGCGTTTTTGCCCACTATAGTGGTGACCGAGAAGAGGACGTACGGAACGCTTTTACACGTGTTCATGAATGCCGCTGCTATGTGAAACAATTGAAAGGAGAATCACTTGATGCAAACGCTTAAATTTGAAGAGGCCTGGCAACGGACGATTTCGGAGAAGGATGTACAAGCCATCAAAAACGTGTTTGCAGCCCAGCAAGGGGAACTGCAGCCATTTCTCCCGCTATGGCAAGCGCTTAACCACCGTGGCGATCTTTTGGTAACGGTTCTTGTTCAGCATACAGGGGACGGGGAGTGGCCAAATGACGAGCGGGAGTATGTCTATTTAGAGGACGGCGAGGAAGTGGCAGCCAATCATTTTTCGCTAAAACGCCTTGGCTTGAAGCCTCACGTAAGCATGCCGTGGACGTTTATTTTTCCAAAGGAAACACAGAAAAAAGCACCGCGGCTAAAAGGGGCGGCGCTTCGCTTGCGTCCTTAGAAGAGGCAGTGGCTAGGGCATTTTCCCTCTCCACCTCCATTTTTCTATGCTTGTGAAGCCTCAAAAAGAAAGAGGATGATTAGTCCTCTTTCTTTTGTATCTTCGAATAGTCCTCGTCTTCGCCGAACTCTGTGTTAAAAGCAAAACGTGTTTGCGTACTCTCGTTTGATTTAACAGAACGGGAATGTTTTAACATATAACGGTGCACAAAAACTTCTCCGATTGTGATGACGAAAGCGGAGAGGATGCTCCCCCAGGCAATTAGCATGTAATTATGGAACAAAACGGACCCGAAAATCCATACAGCCAAGTATGTGAACAAAAAATCACCAACGAGAGCAATCGTGTTTCCAAAGCGAGGAAGCAGAAACAAATCGCCGGCGATGTAGGAAACGACGGTGACGAGGAGCGCAAATGTAGTGACATCAACAAAGGTCGCTTCTGAAAAATAAAAAAATCCAATTGTAAACGCAATAAAGGAAGCGATGAATTTGCAAAGCAACAGCAAGGAATGCTTCATGGGATGTTCCTCCTTTTTACTAACAGTGTTTCTGTCCGGTGTCGTTCGTATACGTCAAATGCCTGTTTTTCATCTTAACGAGTTGGGAACGACCACAAGCGGGCTCTGGTCCAAGGGTTGCAGCAAGGCTAATTATTGATATGATTTAGGGAGGGGCACTAGTAAAAATGGATACGCAAACGGAAACTTGGCGATAAGGGAGAGCCGCAACTTATTTAGAGCAGTGTTCTTTGCGTTGCATCAACAGCAAGAAGAAGGAGGATACTCGGGTGAATTCAGATTGGCTTAACTGGGCGCAGCGTATTCAAGCCTTAGCGCAGGCGGGAATCACATTTACAAAAGACAAATACGACATGGAACGTTATGACGAGCTATTGGCCATAAGCGCCGAGATGATGGCATGTGCGAAAAATCTTGATGCTGCGAGCGTGAAGGAAACGTTTGTCCAACAAAACGGCTACCAGACACCGAAAATCGATGTCCGAGGCGTGGTCATAAAGGACAACCATATTTTGCTCGTGCAAGAAGAAACCGACGGCACGTGGGCGCTGCCAGGAGGGTATTGTGAAGTAGGATTGTCGCCTGCAGAAAACATCGTAAAAGAAATTAAAGAAGAGTCTGGTTATGATAGCAAATACGAGCGGGTGCTTGCCCTGTTCGATACGAAAAAACATCGCCATCCGCCCCATATGTTCCATTTTTATAAGTTGGTTTTGCACTGTACGATCACCGGGGGAACAGCAACAACAGGCGTGGAAACGAGCAACGTTGGCTTCTTTTCTTTTGATGATTTGCCGCCGCTATCGGCAAACCGGAATACGCTAGAACAATTTTCAATTATCCGCAATCAGTTGAACGAAAGACAGCCGTATATGGACTAACAGGAAAAGGGTGTGAAAGGGAGGCTTCGCGAAAAATGGAACTGCGCTTTGTAGCCATGTCAGAAGACCAAGCGAAATGGCTTGCTTACCAATGGGAATATGAGGGCGCTTATGCTTTTTATCATACTGACGTTGAAAAGCTTGGATTGCACGCATTTATCGATGTTGGAAAAAGCAGTGCAAGACAATATGCCGTCTATAAAGACGAAGATATGGTAGGGTTTCTTGGGATCAAACCGAAAAAGGATGTGGCCGAGATCGGACTCGGAATGAAACCGGACTACATAGGCAAAGGATTTGGCCGTTCATTTTTGCAAAATTGTTTGTCCTTTATTAAACACAACTTCGAAGAGATAATGGCTGCTAAATTATTCGTTGCTGCGGATAATAAACGGGCCATTCATGTGTCTGAAGAGTGCGGCTTTGAAAAAAGAAGCCCTCATAAGCGGGAAATCAAAGGCAACGTTTATGATTTTATTGAGATGGAATATCGTTTTAACCGTGAATAAAGAAGAGGTTGTCCCAAAAGCCTTTAAAATGAAGAAGGGGAGTCGAGATCTGACTTGATCTCGACTCCCCTTTATTTGGATAGATCGGTATTTCGGTGAATGATGGCGGGCAAGACCCGCCATTTTCTTCAGATTGAGGGCCAACCCCAGCCAACCAAGCTCCACCGTCACCTTTTCCAACCCGCGAAGGTGGAATCGTCGAAACCCGAGATTTTGTTTGGCATGCCCAAATACACTCTCGACGTCCGTTTTTCTTTGCGCGTAGAGTGTGGCTCCTCTTTCACTATGTAGTTTGGCCGCTTCTTTGGCTTTGAGCTCCTCGTAGATGGGGTTGTAATGAATTT
>NZ_FRBS01000010.1 GCF_900142675.1 Shouchella rhizosphaerae
GTACGTGACTGAAGAAGAATCACGAACGAGACGAAGAGATTCGCTGCTTATCTGAAGTCAAAAAAGAACTACGAAGAGAAGCGAGGAGTTCGAGGACAGGAGTGCTCGAAGAAGGGAGCGTACCCAAACGTACGTGACCGACTGAGAGACACGAACTGGACGAAAAAATCCGAAGCTTATCTGAAGTAGAGTCCGGTGACAATGGCAAAGAGGTCACACCCGTTCCCATGCCGAACACGGCCGTTAAGCTCTTTTGCGCCGATGGTAGTTGGAGGCTTCCTCCCGCGAGAGTAGGACGTTGCCGGGCAAATACTAAAGACACCTGAATAGGTGTCTTTTTTTGTTATGGGCAGGAAGCAAAAGAGCGACTGCTTCGAAGAAGCAGCGTTTAAAATACATATAAAAGCATACAGACATAAGCTCATATAAAAATACTACATGAATAGACACCACAGAAAAACACCGTGCCCTCCTGTGAGACGTAGGGATCATTTTCGTAAGACTACATGAAAAACATCATCGAAGAAGTTCCGTGTCCAACATCCCCGTAGGAAAAGATTCCGGAGCCAGGACGTTGCCGGGCTAAAGCAAAGACACCTGAAGAGGTGTCTTTAGTTTGTGTGTGTAAGTGCAAGCTCATTTAAAAGGAGCAATGCAAAAATTCCCTTAGGACAAGGGCCAAAAGATGCACCATTAAAAACGGAAGAAAATATCCTATAAATAGACGGAACCACGTCTAGAACCCCAATCCTTGGCGATAATAAAAAAGAGTTACTGGTTGAAGTTTTTTATAAAACTAGCTATAATTAAACCAATAAAAGTCAAATATAGTCAAAGTCAATGGCGGAAAGGGGTTGGTGGAATGCGCAATATTAGTGATTTGATTGAACAATACTTAAAGACAACATTAATGCGAAGCGGAAATGAACTATTGGAAATTAAACGTAGTGAGTTGGCTAAGCAGTTTCAATGTGTCCCGTCTCAAATCAATTACGTCATCAGCACCCGCTTTACTTTGGAAAAAGGCTATATTGTCGAAAGCAAAAGAGGCGGCGGAGGCTACATTCGTATAACGAAAGTTGAATCCCATGAAGACATTGCTTTATTTGAGCACATGTGTCAGCTTATCGGAAATAAAATAGACCAGCAAACGGCGCAAAACATTGTATTTCGTTTGTATGAAGAGGAAGCCATTACAAGACGGGAAGCTAATTTGATGATGAGCGCATTAGATCGTGCCCATTATAAATCGACAGTTGCCCATAGGGATGAAATTAGAGCAAATGTGCTGAAGGCAATGATTGAGACGCTTAAATACAAAGAAAACGAAACGTAGAAGGAGGGGTGAAAAATGGTCTGCCAAGAATGTAAAGAACGGCAAGCAACTCTTCATTTTACTAAAATTATAAATGGCCAAAAGCATGAAATGCACTTATGTGATCAGTGTGCACGTGAAAAAGGCGAATCAATTCCAGGGACCGATAGCTTTTCCATACACCATCTATTCTCGGGCTTGTTTAACATGGGAGCCGAACAAACGAGGGAAACAGCTGAACAAAAGCAAAGGTGCCCGAATTGCGGGATGAGTTACGAAAAATTTCTTCATATTGGTCGTTTTGGCTGCGCCCATTGCTACAAAGCGTTTGGCCCTCAATTAAGTTCGGTGTTTAAAAGAGTGCATGCTGGCAATGACACTCACAAAGGAAAAATTCCAAAAAGGATTGGCAAGTCCCTTAAAATTGAAAAACGGCTATTAGAGCTTAAGGCGCTATTGGATAGTCATATTCAAAAAGAAGAATTTGAAAAAGCCGCCGAATTGCGTGATGAAATTAAAAAATTGAAAGAGCAAATGGAAGGAGGCGAATAGGAGCTGTGAGCTTGGATCGTTTTCTGAAAAATGCCATTAGCCCTTGGATGAAAAAAGATGGTTCGGATGCGGATATTGTGCTTAGTAGCCGAATAAGGTTAGCAAGAAATATGAGTGCTTTTACATTTCCGATGCTCTCTTCTAAAGAAGAAGCATACGCCGTTGCAAAACATGTAAAAGATGCCTTAGGGGGAACGCAAGGTGAGGCCTTGGGCAAAGCTGAAATGTTGGCTATGGAAGATATGCGGACAAACGATAAACGGATGCTTGTCGAAAAGCATTTGATTAGTCCTCATTTGGCTGAGCAATCAAAGTATGGCATGGTGCTTTTAAGCGGAGATGAATCACTTAGCATTATGATTAATGAAGAGGACCATATTCGCATCCAAAGTTTAAGCGCTGGATTTGAGCTTGAAAATTGTTTACAGGCCGCTAATGCGGTAGACGATTGGGTTGAATCGCATTTAACTTATGCCTATGACAGCCAGTATGGTTATTTGACTAGCTGCCCAACGAATGTGGGAACGGGCATGCGTGCTTCCGTAATGATTCATCTACCTGCATTAGCGATGACCCGGCAGCTGCAACGAATTTT
Organism: Shouchella rhizosphaerae; assembly: GCF_900142675.1. Classification (GTDB taxonomy): domain Bacteria; phylum Bacillota; class Bacilli; order Bacillales; family Bacillaceae_D; genus Shouchella; species Shouchella rhizosphaerae. Next base: position 2,463 of record NZ_FRBS01000010.1, read on the forward strand.
GCCGGCAATTAACCAATTGGGCTTAGTTGTAAGAGGAATTTATGGGGAAGGCAGCGAAGCTTTAGGTAACCTATTTCAAATTTCTAATCAAATAACGCTTGGAAAAACGGAACAGGATATTGTTGATGATTTACAAGGCGTAGTGAAGCAATTGATACGGCAAGAGCGTGTTGCGCGAGATTCGCTTTTACAGCACTCAAAGTTAGAACTTAAAGACCGTGTTTTTAGGTCTTACGGAATTTTAGCGAACAGCTATATTATTGATTCCAAAGAAGCGACAAGAAGGTTGTCTGATGTGCGCTTAGGAATCGATCTAGGTTTTATTGAAAACACGGCAGGGAAAATTCTAGATGAACTAATGATTTTGACACAACCAGGCTTCCTGCAACAATACGCGAAAACCGTTCTCACTCCCGAGCAACGCGATGAGAGACGGGCAGCTTTAATTCGCGAACGCTTAAAACTAGAACATGAAACAGCTGATTGAATAATTCGGAGGTGGATGGAATGATTTTTGGACGGTTTACTGAACGAGCCCAGAAAGTATTAGCGCTATCGCAAGAAGAGGCAATTCGTTTAAGCCACCATAATATTGGCACTGAACATATATTGCTCGGACTAATCCGTGAGGGTGAAGGAATTGCAGCGAAAGCTTTGCAACAGCTTGGACTTGGTTCCGAAAAATTGCAAAAAGAAGTAGAAACCCTAGTGGGAAAAGGGCAAGAAGGGCAAAAAAGCATTCATAGCACGCCTCATTATACGCCAAGAGCAAAGAAAGTAATTGAGCTGTCTATGGATGAAGCAAGAAAGCTTGGCCATTCATACGTTGGAACCGAACATATATTGCTTGGCCTCATCCGCGAAGGAGAAGGCGTAGCAGCACGAGTCCTTAATAATTTAGGGGTCAGCTTAAATAAAGCGAGACAACAAGTATTGCAGTTGCTTGGAAGCAATGAAGGAGGAAGCTCGTCACAATCAAACGGTGCGGCAACTAATGCCAATACGCCGACATTGGATAGCCTTGCCCGTGATTTAACAGCGATTGCTAGGGAGGAAACGCTTGATCCGGTTATTGGACGTAGCCGTGAAATAGAGCGAGTTATTCAAGTGCTTAGCCGCCGTACGAAAAACAACCCAGTATTAATTGGAGAGCCCGGTGTCGGAAAAACGGCAATTGCCGAAGGGCTGGCCCAAAGCATTGTTGCCAATGAAGTCCCAGAAACATTGCGCAATAAGCGAGTGATGACACTCGACATGGGAACTGTTGTCGCTGGAACAAAATACCGCGGCGAATTCGAAGATCGGCTGAAAAAAGTGATGGACGAAATTCGCCAAGCAGGCAACGTGATTCTGTTTATTGACGAATTGCATACATTAATTGGCGCAGGAGGCGCTGAAGGAGCCATTGATGCTTCTAATATTTTGAAACCGTCTTTGGCTAGAGGGGAACTTCAATGTATTGGCGCGACGACACTAGATGAGTACCGCAAGTATATTGAAAAAGACGCGGCATTGGAACGCCGGTTCCAACCCATTCAAGTTGACGAGCCAACGATTGATGAATCGATCCAAATCCTTTATGGTTTGCGTGATCGCTATGAAGCCCATCACCGAGTGACCATTACGGACGAGGCGGTGGAAGAAGCAGTAAAGTTGTCCGACCGTTATATTTCGGACCGGTTTTTGCCAGATAAAGCGATTGACTTAATTGATGAAGCAGCTTCAAAAGTCCGCCTCCGTTCTTACACGGCTCCGCCAAATTTAAAAGAGCTAGAGGCGAAGCTTGAAGAAACAAGAAAAGAAAAAGACGCTTCTGTCCAAAGCCAAGAATTTGAAAAGGCCGCTTCCTTACGTGATACCGAACAACGGTTGCGTGAAGAGCTGGAAGAAATGAAAAATGAGTGGAAGAAAAAGCAAGGTCAAGAAAACACAGAAGTATTGGTTGAGGATATCGCCCAAGTTGTTTCTAGCTGGACAGGAATTCCGGTTTCCAAACTAGCGGAAGAGGAAACGGAACGTTTGTTGAAAATGGAAGAGATTCTCCATGAGCGTGTCGTTGGCCAAGAAGAAGCTGTTAAATCCATTTCGAAAGCGATTCGCCGTGCTCGCGCTGGATTAAAAGATCCAAAGCGGCCAATAGGATCATTTATTTTCCTGGGTCCAACGGGTGTTGGTAAAACCGAGCTTGCCCGGGCTGTAGCAGAAACGTTATTTGGTGATGAAGATGCTGTCATACGGATTGACATGTCTGAGTATATGGAAAAACACGCAACAAGCCGGCTAGTTGGTTCGCCTCCAGGTTATGTTGGCCATGAAGAGGGTGGGCAATTAACGGAAAAAATCCGTAGAAAGCCTTACTCTGTTATATTGCTTGATGAAATCGAAAAAGCGCACCCCGATGTATTCAATTTGCTTTTGCAAGTATTGGAAGATGGGCGTTTAACGGATTCAAAAGGACGGACTGTTGATTTCCGTAATACAGCTGTCATCATGACATCCAATGTGGGAGCCTCCCAGCTCAAACGCAATAAGTATCTCGGCTTTACAATTGAATCGGAAGGGCAGGAGTACAAAGACATGAAAGACCGTGTCATGTCTGAACTGAAAAACAGCTTCCGCCCTGAATTTTTAAACCGTATAGACGAAATCATTGTGTTCCACTCTCTTGAGAAAAAGCATGTGCGCAAAATTATTACAAAGATGGCCGACCAACTGAAAGGGCGACTTTCAGAGCAAGGCATAGATTTTGAGCTGACAGAAGAAGCAAAAGATAAAATCACTGATATCGGTTTTGATCCAGAATACGGGGCCCGCCCATTACGCCGGGCTTTGCAAAAAGAAGTAGAAGACCGTTTGTCAGAGGAACTGTTAAAAGGCACAATTGTCAAAGGCCAAAAAGCGGTTATCTATGTGAAAGATGGCAAGCTAATGGTAGAAGGAAAAGAAAAATCAAGCATTTCCTGATGTGAAGAACCGGAGGCACACCCTCCGGTTCTTTTAAAAAAGAACGTTGGCGCCCTCGCCTCGTTGTTTTTCGCCTCAACTTATGCAGACAATCTGCACCTCTTGTTCATTTACTCCTATGTTATTTCACTTTGTTTTTTTTGCACTCAGTGACACGATTTCATGGAGCTTTTCTTACGTTTCTATTTGCTTTTTGGTACACTACATGTAGTGAATCCAAACGGGGGAATGGGATACATGGCGAAACAAAAAACGAAGTTCGTCTGCCAAGAGTGTGGCTATGAATCAGCAAAATGGATGGGCAAATGCCCTGGTTGCCAAAGCTGGAACACAATGGTGGAAGAAATAAACATCCTTGAAAAACAAAAAAACCGTAGCTATGTAACTTCCAGTGGTACACGGCAAAAACCGCAACCGATTACGGCGGTGCAAGGAGAAAAGGAACCGCGTGTAAGCACGACAATGGCAGAACTGGACCGTGTCCTTGGCGGGGGAATCGTTCCAGGATCACTTGTTTTAGTTGGTGGCGATCCGGGTATCGGAAAATCAACATTGCTCTTACAATTGTCAGCGAAGCTGGCAAACGTAAACGAACGAGTACTCTATATTTCTGGAGAAGAATCAGTTAAACAAACGAAGTTAAGGGCTGACCGTCTTGAACTAGCATCAGATCAGCTATACGTATTAGCAGAAACAGACATTGCTTTAATTGAAGGGGCTATAGATGAAGTCCAGCCGTCTTTGGTAATTATTGATTCGATCCAAACCGTTTACCAGGACGAGATTACGTCTGCTCCGGGAAGCGTTGCCCAAGTGCGAGAATGCACGGCTGCGTTTATGCGTGTCGCAAAAACAAAAGGAGTGGCAATATTTATTGTCGGCCATGTTACAAAGCAAGGTTCTATTGCCGGTCCAAAGCTGCTCGAGCATATGGTCGACTCTGTTCTCTATTTTGAAGGAGAGCGGCATCACAGTTACCGCATTTTGCGTGCAGTGAAAAACCGATTTGGCTCCACCAATGAAATGGGCATTTTTGAAATGAAACAGCTTGGCTTAGAGGAAGTGAAAAACCCGTCAGAGATCTTTTTGGAGGAACGTTCGCAAGGAGCGGCTGGCTCAGTCGTTGTCGCTTCCATGGAGGGCACAAGGCCTGTTCTCGTAGAATTACAAGCGCTAATTTCGCCTATGGGATTTGGCAATCCTCGGAGAATGGCAACGGGGCTTGACCATAACCGTGTCTCCCTTTTAATGGCTGTCTTGGAAAAGCGGGCAGGCATGCTCTTGCAAAACCAAGATGCTTATTTAAAAGTAGCTGGAGGCGTAAAGTTAGATGAACCGGCGATCGATTTGGCGATTGCTCTTAGCATTGCTTCAAGTTTCCGAGACCAGCCAACAGAACCGATGGACGTAGCGATTGGCGAAGTAGGGTTGACGGGGGAAATCCGCCGTGTCTCTAGAATCGACCAACGCGTCAATGAAGCCGCGAAACTAGGCTTTAAACGTGTCATCATACCTGAAAAAAACAAAGGCGGCTGGACTGCGCCAGCGGGCATTGAAGTGATTGGCGTGCAGACACTTGAACAAGCGATTGAAGTTGTTTTAGGGAGGTAAGATGGATGGAAGAACGGAATCGAACTGCATTTATCCAAAACTTATTAAAGTTAGTAGCGCCAGGCACGCCGCTTAGAGCTGGGATTGACAATGTACTCCGCGCGAAAACAGGAGGGCTGATCGTCCTTGGCTACAACAGCGAAATGATGAACATTGTGGACGGCGGTTTCTTTATTAATAGTGATTTTTCACCGGCTTATTTGTATGAGCTAGCTAAAATGGACGGTGCCATTATTTTGAGTGAAGACGGAAAACGTATTTTGTATGCCAATACGCAATTGGTGCCGAACAATAATATAAGTTCGAGCGAAACAGGGATTCGTCACCGTTCTGCTGAACGGGTTGCTAAACAAACAGGCAATTTGACGATTTCCATTTCCCAGCGGCGAAACGTCATCACTCTCTACCAAGGGGAATATCGTTACGCTCTAAAAGACATTGGCGTCATTTTGACGAAAGCCAATCAAGCGATCCAAACGCTTGAAAAATATAAAGCGGTATTAGACCAAGGCATTACAAATTTAGGAGCGCTTGAATTTGAACAGCTTGTTACTTACAGTGATGTGATTCAAGTCATTCACCGGGTGCAAATGGTGTTGCGGATTAAACAAGAGATCCAAAATTTTATTCTTGAGCTAGGGGACGAAGGCCGCTTAATTACGATGCAGCTAAAAGAGCTTGTTTCTAATACAGAACAGGAAGCTCTGTATTTGCTAAAGGATTACGCCAAAGAGCGGACGCAAGACGTCAAGAAAACATTAAAGGAACTCACGACGTTGTTAAACGAAGACTTGCTCGACGAGCAGGCGATTATAAAAGCGCTTGGCTATTCAAGAACAAGCAATTTTCTAGAACAACCAGCCTCACCCCGTGGTTACCGAATTTTGCACCGCATCCCACGGCTGCCATCACAAATCATTGAAAATGTCATTGACGAATACGGTCATCTCTCAAGCGTAATGGTTGCGACGGAAGACCAGCTTGATGAAGTCGACGGCATCGGCGAGGCGAGAGCCAAAATGATTAAGGATGGATTAAACCGCATTCAAGAGCAACTTTTCGTCGATCGCCACATTTGACAAGGAGTGTTTCACTCCTTAAGGGTACGTTTCTTAATATTCAGTAAAAATATTTTTTACGTGATCTCGTGTTTTTTTATGGGAAATCCAGACTACTAGGTTTGAGAGTTGTAAACTTGTCTATAATAGCTAAAAGGAGGTGTAAGAGTGAATGCTTAATTGGATTGTTCGGATTTTCTTTTTATTAGCGGGAGGAACATTAGGATTCTTGTTTGTCCCTGAATTTATTGCAGTAATAGCGCTAGAAGTGCCGGCGTGGTTGGCTAGTCCTTATACAGGGGCAGTACTCGGTGCTTTGCTCTTATATGGTCTGTCCTTGTTTATTGTCGATCTTATTGTTAATTTCTTTCGGGTTGTCGAGGAAACAATTGTCAAAGCGCCGCTTGCTGATGTGTTGTCTGGATCAATGGGCTTGACGGTCGGACTTGTGGCCGGTTATTTTCTCGGGACGCCGTTAAGTGGATTGGATTTGCCGGTTATTAGCAATATTTTGCCTATGTTTATTACGATTCTTCTCGGTTATCTAGGCTTCCAAATCGGCTTCAAAAAACGAGATGAGCTGTTTCAATTAGTTGTCTCTATGCGAGTGCCAAGAGATAAAGAGCGTGACAAAAAGAAAGAAGAGACTGACTCTAATCTCGGCGGCAAACAAATGAAAATTCTTGATACGAGCGTCATTATTGATGGGCGGATTGCTGATATTTGCCAAACCGGCTTTCTAGAAGGCACGCTTGTCATCCCTGAATTCGTGTTAGATGAATTACAGCATATTGCTGATTCTTCTGATGCATTGAAACGAAATCGTGGCCGTAGAGGCCTTGACATACTAAATAAAATACAAAAAGAATTGCCTGTCAATGTTGAAATATACGAGGGCGATTTTGAAGACATTCAAGAAGTGGACAGCAAGCTAGTCAAATTGGCAAAAATCACTTCTGGAATTGTTGTAACCAACGACTTTAATTTAAACAAAGTGTGTGAATTGCAAGGTCTAAAAGTGCTAAACATCAACGATTTGGCAAATGCGGTCAAGCCAGTTGTTTTGCCAGGTGAGGTTCTTAATGTGAATGTCATTAAGGATGGGAAGGAAAACCATCAAGGAATTGCTTACTTAGATGATGGCACGATGATCGTCGTTGAAGGGGGCCGTGATTATATGAATAAGCAAATTGATGTCACGGTGACAAGTGTCCTGCAAACAAGTGCAGGGCGGATGATTTTTGCCAAACCTAAATCGCTTGAAAAAGCACTATAGGAAAGTAGAGCGCTGCACGATCATGCACTGCTTGATATGCGCTTGCAGTGAAGGATCAATTCAGTTCTATAATCTGAAGCCTATGCCCCTTGGGGTGTAGGCTGTTTGCCTGTTTTACGCTACTTGTTTCTAAAGGGGCGTTTTTTTAGGCATACTGGCGTACCCATGGTAAACTAGGCATATAACGAAAAAAAGGGAGAACATAGATGGAGTACGCTGCAATTGTCCTAGCGGCCGGACAAGGAAAACGAATGAAAGCAGGTATGAATAAACAGTTAATCGATTTAAACGGCATTCCTCTGATCGTCCATTCACTCAGGCTGTTTGAAGAAGATGAGGCTTGTAAAGCGATCTGGCTTGTAGTGAGTGAACCGGAAAGGCAGATAATGGAGAAGCTTGTTGCAGAGTATCAGATAGGCAAAGTAAAAGGGCTTGTAAATGGAGGAGCTGAACGGCAAGACAGCGTTTATGCAGGGTTAAAAGGAATGGAGGAGGCAGAAATCGTCCTTATTCACGATGGTGCCCGGCCGTTTGTCGCTAAACCTATTTTGACAAAGCTGGCCGATGAAGCGGCTCAAAGCGGGGCTGCGATTGCTGCTGTACCGGTCAAAGATACAGTCAAGCTTGCCAACAAAAACAGCGTTGCACGTACAGTTGAACGGAAAAACCTCTGGGCTGCGCAAACACCACAAGCTTTCCAGTATGAGCTCGTCTTGGCCGCACACGAAGACGCTAAAAAACACGGGTTTCTCGGGACCGACGATGCAAGTCTTGTAGAAAGATTGGACAAACGCGTCACCATTGTCGAGAGCGATTACTTAAATATTAAATTAACGACTGAGGAAGACCTGTTATTTGCTGAAACGATATTAAAGAAAAGGGAGAACCAATTATGATTCGGATTGGACAAGGATTTGATGTACACCAGCTCGCTGAAGGCAGGCCGCTATTATTAGGAGGGGTTCATATTCCCCATCCGAAGGGGCTTCTCGGCCATTCAGACGCTGATGTCCTTTTGCATACAATTACCGATGCAGCTCTTGGCGCGATTGGAGCAGGCGATTTGGGGAAACATTTCCCAGATACGGATGAAGCGTTCAAGGATGCTGACTCTAAACACCTATTGAGCCAAGCTTGGCAGCTTGTAAAAAACGCCGGTTATACGTTAGGGAATGTTGATTGTACGGTGATGGCCCAAAAGCCAAAGCTAGCGCCTTATATTGAAGCGATGCGGAAACAAATTGCTGAATTGCTGGAAACAGACGTGGCCAACGTTAGCGTTAAAGCAACGACGACGGAAACGCTAGGGTTTGTAGGTCGTGAGGAGGGGATAGCTGCGCAGGCAGTTATCTTGCTGCAGAAAGCAGAGTAGCCTTTGTTTTTACCGCGGAACGTGCTATGATGATTCAGAATAAGGTAGCCAAAGGAGTGCGTCGTGATGACGAAAGATATACGGGTCCGGTTTGCCCCTAGTCCTACGGGGCATCTGCATATAGGCGGAGCGCGGTCGGCGCTGTTTAATTACTTGTTTGCTAAATCAGCAGGCGGCGCGTTTGTGCTGCGGATTGAAGATACAGACCAAGCACGGAATGTGGATACAGCAACTGAAAAATTAATGGACAGTTTAAGATGGCTTGGCCTAGAGTGGGATGAAAGCATTGACACAGAGGCCGGCAAATATGGCCCATACCGCTCAATGGAACGCGTTGATATTTATAAGAACTATATTCAACAGCTGTTGGATGAGAAAAAAGCATACTACTGTTACATGACGGAAGAAGAGTTAGAAGCAGAGCGCGAGGCGCAAAAAGCGCGGGGCGAAATGCCAAAATACAGCGGCCGTGACCGCGACTTAACAGCGGAACAACGGGCAGCTTACGAGGCGAAGGGCATTCAGCCTGTTGTTCGTTTCCGAGTGCCTGAGGGGCAAACTGTTTCATTTCATGATGCCGTTCGTGGCGAGGTGTCTTTTGAGACAGACGGAATTGGCGATTTCGTGATTGCACGTAAAGATGGTGTACCGATGTACAACTTTGCCGTTGTCGTCGATGACCATTTGATGAACATTTCCCATGTGATCCGTGGGGAAGAGCATCTTTCCAATACGCCTCGGCAAATTTTACTCTACGAGGCATTTGGATGGGATGTGCCAAAATTTGCCCACGCTTCCTTGATTTTAAACCCAGACAGGCAGAAGATGAGTAAGCGTGATGAATCGATTATCCAATTTGTCGAGCAGTATAAATCATTGGGCTATATGCCTGAAGCAATTGTCAATTTCCTAGCATTGCTTGGTTGGTCGCCAGTCGGCGAGGAAGAAATCTTTTCGCTTGAAGAACTATGCGAACAATTTACACTCGATCGCGTTTCAAAAGCGCCGGCTATTTTTGACACAGATAAGCTCGCCTGGATGAACAATCAATACATGAAAAACGCTGATTTGGATACTGTTGTCGACTTAGCGTTGCCCCACTTAGTTGCCAGCGGTAAACTGCCAGAACAGTTGGATGAAGGCAAGCGGGAATGGGCGCGCCGTTTAATTGGCTTATACCAGGAGCAAATGCATTACGGGGCTGAAATCGTCGAACTGACGGAAATGTTCTTCAAAGAAGAAGTCGATTATACAGAAGAAGCGAAAACCGTGCTGGCAGAAGAACAAGTTCCTGAAGTGCTAAGCCAATTTGCAAAAGAGCTAGAATCGCTAGAAGGATTTTTTGCCGCTGACATCAAAAAAGCGATTAAAGCAACGCAAAAAGCGACTGGGCAAAAAGGGAAAAAATTGTTTATGCCAATTCGCGCAGCGGTGAGCGGTCAAACACATGGCCCAGAGCTTGGCGATACGATCGAGCTTTTAGGAAAAAGCGTTGTGAAAGCACGCTTGCAAGCTGCTATTTAATATTTAATAAGAATAGATACAAAACGTTGAATGGGAATGCCAGCGAAGAACTTTCGCAGAGAGGGCGGCCGTCGGCTGAAAGCCGCCTGTAAGAGACGCGCATGGTTTGCCCCCATGAGTCTTTTCTTGAACAAGAACACGTAGGGAAAAGCGGGTCGCTCCGTTACAAGCGATTAGAGATTCAGCAATAAGCTGAAAAAAGCAGAGTGGAACCGTGCAGTAAGCGCCTCTGTACCTTCGTTGGGAGGTGCAGGGGCGTTTTTTATTGCGATGAAGGAGGGGGATCAGATGGGGCTTGCTCGTACATTGTTGAATGATATTGATGTCGTCTTTGAACAAGATCCTGCTGCACGTAGTCGGCTAGAAGTCATTTTTACGTACTCGGGTGTGCACGCTGTTTGGGGGCATCGGATTGCTCACGGTCTATGGAAACGGAAATGGTATTTCTTAGCGCGCCTGCTTTCGCAAATTGTCCGCTTTATGACAGGGATTGAAATCCATCCAGGGGCAAAGATCGGGCAAAGGCTATTTATTGACCACGGCATGGGCGTCGTCATTGGCGAGACTTGCGAAATTGGAGACAATGTAACGATTTTCCAAGGCGTAACTTTAGGGGGCACTGGCAAAGAAAAGGGGAAGCGCCATCCAACTGTAAAAGACGGCGTGCTCATTGCCAGTGGAGCTAAAGTGCTTGGCTCATTTACAATCGGCGAAGGAGCCCGGATAGGGGCAGGCTCTGTCGTGTTAAACGAAGTGCCACCCCATTCGACGGTTGTAGGTATCCCTGGGAAAATTGTTGTGCAAAATGGAATAAAAGTGAGCTCGGCCCGTTCCCTTGACCACCATGCCTTGCCTGACCCTGTTGCTGACAAGATTGCTGAATTAGAACGGGAAATTGCCCGTTTAAAAGCAGAGTACAGCAAGCTTGCCGATAAACAAAGCACATTGGACTAGAGTGGCTTCATAAAGTATGGATACCAAGCAAGTAGAAAGGACGACAGACGATGATTAAGCTGTTTAATAGTTTGACAAATAAAAAAGAACCATTCGTGCCGATTGAGGAAGGCAAAGTTAAGATGTATTGCTGCGGACCGACCGTGTACAATTACATTCACATCGGCAATGCCCGGCCGCCCATTGTGTACGACATGGTGCGCCGGTATTTGACTTACCGAGGCTACGACGTAACCTTTGTCTCAAATTTTACGGATGTGGACGATAAAATTATACGCGCTGCCAATGAACTTGGCGAAGAAGTAGCAGATGTCGCCGAACGGTTTATTAAAGCGTATTACGCCGATACATGTGCTTTGAATGTAAAGGAAGCCGATCTTCACCCTCGTGTGACAGAAACGATGGATGACATCATTGCCTTTATTGCTGAGCTGGAGAAAAAAGGATTTGCATATGAAGCAGGGGGCGATGTCTATTTCCGCACACGCAAATTTAACGGCTATGGCAAATTATCTGGCCAAGCGCTCGACGATTTGCAAAGCGGCGCTAGAATAGAAGTAGATGAGCGTAAGGAAGACCCACTCGATTTTGTATTATGGAAAGCAGCAAAACCAAATGAAATTTCGTGGAGCAGCCCGTGGGGCGAGGGCCGTCCTGGTTGGCACATTGAGTGCTCGGCCATGATTAAGAAGAGTTTAGGGGATACAATTGACATCCACGCAGGCGGCAAGGATTTGACGTTTCCCCATCATGAAAACGAAATTGCCCAGTCAGAAGCGTTAACAGGCAAAAAATTGGCCAATTATTGGATGCACAACGGATTTGTTAACATAAACAACGAAAAAATGTCGAAATCACTCGGAAACTTTGTGCTTGCACATGACATCATCCAACAATATTCGCCAGAAGTCGTTCGGTTTTTCATGCTCACTGCCCATTATCGCACTCCAATTAACTTTAGTGATGAGCTTCTTAAAGGAGCTGAAGCCGGACTAGAGCGCTTGAAAAATACAGTCGCCAATTTGCAGCACCGCTTGGCGGAAACAGCTGATATGGGGGCAGAAGAGGAGTGGCTCGAAAAGATTGCTGGCGCAAAACAACATTTTATCGAAGAAATGGATGACGATTTCAATAGCGCCAATGCAATAAGTGTGTTGTTTGACCTTGCTAAAGAAGCCAATATTTATATGAGCGAAGCACAAACGTCCAAAAAAGTGCTAAATGCTTTTTTGGAGTTGTTTGCCGAGTTTGGCGAAGTGCTTGGTGTAAGCTTTACACAACAAGAGGAAGAGCTTCTTGATGCTGAAATTGAGGCGTTGATTGAAGAGCGCAATGTTGCCCGGAAAGAACGGAACTTTGCCCGTGCTGATGAAATTCGTGACCTCTTAAAAGAGAAAAACATCGTGCTAGAAGATACGCCACAAGGCGTGCGTTGGAAGCGGGGGTCATGATGAGTACGAACAGGGAATGGCGCCAGCTGAATGGGCTTGCGCTTGCTTATATGGGAGACGCTGTGTATGAACAGCGTGTCCGCTATGAGCTGTTGAAACAAGGAGCCGTGCGGCCAAACCGCTTGCACAAAGCAGCGACTACGTATGTCTCTGCAAAAGCGCAGGCCGCCGTTCTTTTCCAAATGGGCGAACAAGGCATTTTAACAGAAGAGGAACAAGCCATTGTCCGCCGGGGCCGGAATGCCAAATCCCATACCACGCCAAAAAATACAGACGTGGCCACTTACCGGAATGCAACTGGTTTTGAAGCGCTCCTTGGGTATTTGTATTTGACGAATAAACATGAGCGATTGGAAGAGCTGCTCAAGCTGGCATTGACAATGGCTGCACAGAAAGAAGGGAACCCGTCATGAGCAAACGTACCAACCCGCAACCAAAAAAACAGATGAAGGGCGACAACCGCCAAGAAGAATTCATTGTCGGCAAAAACCCAGTGATCGAAGCAATTAAATCAGGGCACCCCATCCATAAAATTTGGATTGGCGACCAATCGCAAAAAGGGCAAATGACGAAACTGACACAATTGGCAAAAGAACAAAATGTGCTAGTGCAAACGGCCCCTAAGCGTAAGCTTGACCAACTTGTCGGCCATAGCAACCACCAAGGCGTCGTCGCCTCCGTGGCCGCGTACGAATATGCAGACATGGATGCATTATTTGCCAAAGCAGCCGCTGCTCATGAAGCTCCATTTTTCCTCGTGCTTGACGAAATAGAGGATCCTCATAATTTAGGCTCCATTATGCGGACCGCCGACGCTGTAGGAGCACACGGCATCATCATCCCAAAACGCCGTTCGGTCGGGCTGACGCAAACAGTCGCAAAAGCATCGACAGGAGCGATTGAATACATTCCTGTGGTTCGTGTCACCAATTTGGCCCGGACAATGGACGAGCTTAAAAAGCAAGGACTATGGTTTGCTGGCACGGACGCGGCTGCAGAGGGTGACTATCGCGAAGCCGATTACAACTTGCCACTTTGCCTCGTCATTGGCAGTGAAGGCAAAGGGATTAGCCGCCTGATTAAAGAAAAATGTGATTTTCTCGTTAGCATTCCGATGAAAGGGCGCGTCACTTCATTGAATGCGTCCGTTGCGGCAAGCTTGTTGATGTACGAAGTGTTCCACAAGCGGGCTGGGCAGTGAGCGGGCAATGGAGAATATTCTGCTCGTTGACGGCTACAACATGATTGGAGCATGGCCATCTTTGCAGAAATTGAAGGAAAAGGATTTTGGCGCGGCTAGGGATCAACTGGTTGACTTATTGGCGGAATATGCAGCATTTACAGGTTACCGCGTTATTGCCGTTTTTGACGCCCATATGGTTGCTGGGATCGGCAAATCGTATAATCACCATCGGGTCGAGATTGTCTATACGAAAAAAAACGAGACAGCCGATGAGCGGATCGAAAAGCTTGTTCAGACATTGAAGCGGATCGACCGGGTGATCCACGTAGCCACTTCTGATTTGGCAGAGCAGTCTCACGCCTTTGGGAGTGGGGCTTTGCGGAAGTCGGCTAGGGAGATGGCAATCGAAATGGGAATGGCAACAAAAGAAATCGACAAAATCGTACAAAAAACGAAGAAAGCGCAAGAGTCGTCGAAAATTACGTTATCAGAGGAAGTTGCCGAAGTTTTTGAGAGATGGCGTCGAGGCGGCAAATGAATAGTTGACCTGCTAGAAAAAAGTGCTATATAATGTGTATAACTTTTCACAACATTATGTCTATGCTATCGCGGAGGAGTGATTAGTTTGGGTGCAAGTCTAGCAGAAGGAACATTGACGTACAAAGAAAGTCCGTTTGAAGAGTGGGAAGATGATTCTTTGATTAAAGAAGTCCGAACTGGCAATACGTTAGCTTTAGAGCATTTGATTGGAAAGTACCGCAATTTTGTTCGGGCTAAAGCACGGTCGTATTTTCTTATTGGCGCTGATCATGAAGACATTGTGCAAGAAGGTATGATTGGTTTATATAAGGCTGTAAGAGACTTTAATGTGGACAAGCTTTCTTCGTTTAAGGCTTTCGCAGAATTGTGCATCACAAGGCAAATTATTACCGCGATAAAAACAGCTACAAGGCAAAAGCACATACCCCTTAATTCATATGTGTCGTTGGACAAGCCTCTTTATGATGAGGAGTCGGACAGGACATTAATGGATGTCATTTGCGGCAACAAGGTAACGGATCCAGAAGCGCTTTTAATTAATCAAGAAGATTTTGCTTACATCGAAGGGAAGATGAGCGAGATCTTAAGTGAGCTGGAGAGGCAAGTGCTGATGCTTTATTTGGATGGAAGAACGTACCAGGAAATATCGATTGATTTAAAACGACACGTCAAATCGATAGACAATGCCCTCCAGCGTGTAAAACGTAAACTGGAAAGGTATGTGGAACTGAAAAGCGTAATGTTGTGATGAAAAGGGCGGGGCGATTAGCTTCCGTCCTTTGTATATTACGCTTCAGCCCAGCATTGACACCCGTTTAGTGCTGTGCTAGAGTCAAAGAGTGTGTGCAACGTACGGAGGTGTGCCCGTGAGTGGCAAACGTGTCTTGGCTTGCGACATCTGCAAGTCCCGTAATTACTCGGTAACAAGCGCTAAAAAAAGCGATACTCGGCTTACGGTAAAAAAATTTTGCAAACGGTGCAATGGACATACACTGCATGTAGAAACGCGTTGATAATACAGGAAAATCGCAAAGCTTTGACGTTTATCTTTTCGATATTGTGTAATGCTGGAGGTGTACGGATCACATGGCAGATGAAAACAAAGGACCAGTTACTTTTCTTCGTAATGTAGGCAGGGAAATGAAACGCGTAACATGGCCAACTAAAAAAGAGTTAACCCGTTATACGTTAGTTGTCCTCACAACGCTTATTTTTATGGTTGCTTTTTTCTATCTAGTCGATCTAGGTATTTCGACGTTGCTGCGGATGCTGTAGCGTATAAAGTTGAAGCTCTGGGAATGTTAAAGGAGGGAAGGACGCTGTCCTGAACAATGGAAAAAAACTGGTTTGTGGTACACACATACTCTGGCTATGAAAACAAAGTGAAAGCGAACCTTGAAAAGCGGGTTGAGTCAATGGAAATGACTGACCATATTTTTCGTGTGCTTGTACCTGTCGAAGAAGAGACAGAAATAAAAAACGGAAAAACGAAGCAAGTGTCACGCAAAGTGTTCCCAGGCTATGTGCTAGTGGAAATGGTCATGACTGACGATTCATGGTATGTTGTCCGCAATACACCAGGGGTAACAGGGTTCGTTGGTTCGGCTGGAGCAGGCTCCAAGCCGACGCCGCTTATGCCCGATGAGGTTGAGCGGATCTTGAAGCAAATGGGCGTTGTTGAAGCCCAAGAAGAAGTAGACTTTGAACTGAAAGAATCGGTTAAAGTGAAATCAGGTCCGTTTGCTGATTTTGTCGGCACAATCGAAGAGATACAGGTAGAAAAACGGAAACTGAAAGTCCATGTAAATATGTTCGGGCGCGAAACGCCAGTGGAGCTTGAGTTTGGTCAAGTTGAAAAGATTTCTTAAAAAACCTTGCTTCTTGGCGGTATAGGTGATAGAATTTCAATGTTTAGTATAGATTTCTCTATGCTTGTCGGATGCATATGCATCCGTCTTTTTGAGTGGGAGGGTACAAGTTGTGTATCCGGTAACCACATCACGGACTTAAGGAGGTGTGTCACGTGGCTAAAAAGGTAATTAAAATGGTTAAGCTACAAATCCCTGCGGGTAAAGCCAATCCGGCACCACCAGTTGGACCGGCTCTCGGTCAAGCAGGTGTGAACATTATGGGATTTTGTAAAGAATTTAACGCTCGTACATCTGACCAAGCAGGTTTGATTATTCCAGTGGAAATCACTGTATTTGAAGACCGTTCGTTTACATTCATCACGAAAACGCCACCTGCTGCTGTGCTATTGAAAAAAGCGGCAGGGATTGACTCAGGTTCTGGCGAGCCGAATCGTACAAAAGTTGCAACGGTTAAACGCGATAAAGTACGTGAGATTGCTGAAACAAAAATGCCAGATCTGAATGCGGCTTCTGTAGAAGCGGCTATGCGCATGGTTGAGGGTACAGCCCGCAGCATGGGCATTGTGATCGAAGACTAATTGGTTGCTGTGAGAGGTTGCGCCCAAGCTGGAGTCGCAGCCTTTCAAATAGTGGGAGGAATTTCCGTTAACACCACATACGAGGAGGAAATAAAATGGCTAAAAAAGGCAAGAAATATGCAGACGCTTTAAAGCTTGTAGACCGTGATACGGCTTACCAAGCGGAAGAAGCGCTTGAACTAGTAAAGAAAACATCAGTCGCTAAGTTTGACGAAACAGTAGAAGTTGCTGTTCGCCTTGGCGTTGACCCTAAAAAAGCGGACCAACAAATCCGCGGCGCGGTTGTGCTTCCTCATGGAACAGGCAAAACCCAACGTGTACTAGTATTTGCGAAAGGCGAAAAAGCAAAAGAAGCAGAAGCGGCTGGAGCAGATTACGTTGGCGAAGACGACCTCATCAACAAAATTAACCAAGGTTGGTTTGATTTTGACGTGATCGTTGCCACTCCTGATATGATGGCGCAAGTCGGTAGACTTGGACGGGTGCTTGGACCGAAAGGCCTAATGCCAAACCCGAAAACAGGCACGGTTACATTTGATGTAACAAAAGCCGTTGAAGAAATCAAAGCGGGTAAAGTGGAGTACCGTGTTGATAAATCAGGCAACATCCATGTGCCAATCGGCAAAGTATCATTCGATACGCCTAAATTGCTGGAAAACTTCCAAACAATCGTAGAAACACTTCACAAAGTGAAACCGGCAGCTGCAAAAGGAACATATGTGAAGAACATTGCAGTAGCTTCAACGATGGGTCCTGGAATCCGTGTGACTACGACTGCTTTTGCAAAATAAAAGTTGCGCTAGCAATATAACTTGTGTTATGTTGGTAGTTGGAAATAGAATAGTCATACCGTAGACAGCAGGTGCTTCATAGCTTAAATATCCTGCCGAGGTGAGCGAATAGATCTCTTTTTACTAGAGCTTAAAGCCCTCGTGTGTCTTCGTGCCACGAGGGCTTTTCTATGGAAACTCAAGCGGTGTGCGAACAGTTTTACAGGAGGTGTAACGATGAGCAAAGTTTTAGAGCAAAAACAACAAGTTGTAGCTGAAGTAGCGGCAAAATTGCGCGACAGCAAATCAACGGTAATTGTTGATTACCGCGGACTGAATGTAGCGCAAGTTACTGAGCTTCGTAAACAGTTGCGTGAAGCTGGCGTTGAGTACAAAGTATATAAAAATACGCTTGTGCGCCGTGCGACAGCAGAAGCTGGTCTTACTGGCTTGGATGAGCATCTCGTAGGCCCAACTGCGATTGCGTTTGGTGTCGATGATGTGATTGCTCCTGCAAAAGTGCTAAACGAATTTGCGAAAAACAACGAAGCATTAACAATTAAAACAGGCGTCATCGAAGGGAACATTTCGACTGCGGATGAAGTGAAAGCCTTGGCTGAGCTTCCTTCACGCGAAGGACTTCTTTCTATGCTTGCCAACGTCCTTCAAGCGCCAGTTCGCCAATTTGCACTTGCTGCAAAAGCGGTGGCCGAGCAAAAAGAAGAGCAAGGCGCGTAAATTGTTGCTTGCTTAAATGCATTTCATAATGAAAATTGACTAGGAGGATTTACAATGAGCAAAGACCAAATCATTGAAGCGATTAAAGAAATGACTGTTCTTGAACTTAATGACCTTGTAAAAGCAATCGAAGAGGAGTTTGGTGTAACAGCAGCAGCGCCTGTAGCAGTTGCTGGCGGCGCAGCAGAAGGTGGCGCAGCTGAACAAACTGAATTCGATGTTGTTCTTGAGTCTGCTGGTTCTTCTAAAATTGGCGTTATCAAAGTGGTTCGCGAAATCACTGGCCTTGGCTTGAAAGAAGCAAAAGCCCTTGTTGACGGTGCTCCGGCTCCAATTAAAGAAGGCGTTGCGAAAGAAGAAGCCGAAGAAATCAAAGGCAAGCTTGAAGAAGCAGGCGCTAGCGTCGAGTTGAAGTAGGCGTTTAGCATCGCACAAGAAGGCCCGCGGATGTCCGCGGGCCTTCTTTTCCCATTCATGAAAGGAGTGAGTGCCTTGAGTGAGCATTATTATACAAACAAACCGTCTTCGTCCCATGACGAGAAAACATGGACGTTCACGCTGCGAGGCGAACCGTTTTCCTTTACAACAGACCGCGGTGTGTTTTCGAAAGGCGAAGTCGATTTTGGGAGTCGGCTTCTCATCGAAACATTTGTTTTTCCTGGGCTCGATGGCGATATACTTGATGTAGGCTGCGGGTATGGGCCGATTGGGCTAGCGTTGGCAAAAGCGGACCCTTCAAGGCGGGTTGTGATGATAGACGTCAATGAACGCGCTTGCCAACTGGCCGAAAAGAACGCCAAAGCGAACGGTGTGAAAAATGCCGACATTCATTTCGATGAACGAGGCTTAGCTGGGTTTGAGCGGTCTGCCCGTTATGCTGCCGTTGTAACGAATCCGCCGATCCGCGCTGGAAAGGACGTCGTCCACGACATTTACGAACAAGCGTACGAACGGTTAATTCCTGAGGGAGAATGTTGGGTAGTGATTCAAAAAAAGCAAGGGGCGCCATCAACCAAGCAAAAGTTAGCTGAGCTATTTGGGGCGGAAAATGTCGAGGTCAAGGGGAAAAAGAAGGGTTATTATGTCTTTCTTGCAAAAAAGAATTGACTGCTGGTTTTGACTATGATATTATCATTTAATGCGTATAACTGCCTAATTTGCCGTTTCCAGATTCATGAGGAAAGACTCAGTGATTGAAACGGTTCATTTTTGGTTATGCTAGTACAATGGGTTTTGTTCTCGTAAAAAAGGTTCCTGATTTTCATACTATAAAGCTTTTTTGCGGTTTTGTATAGTCTCTTCGCAGATTCGATACAAAAACAAGCCTTTTTGTCTGAACGGGTACCTCTGTTTATAGGTTTTTTTATGCAGCTTATAAACAGTGTTTTTTAGATACTATAACGCGAGATTTAAGGGGTGAATCAGTTGACAGGTCAACTAATTCAGTATGGACGTCACCGCCAGCGGAGAAGCTATGCGCGAATTAATGAAGTGCTCGAACTGCCAAACTTGATTGAAATTCAAACAGCTTCTTATCAATGGTTTCTTGATGAGGGTTTGCGGGAGATGTTTCAAGACATTTCACCGATCCAAGACTTCACTGGCAATTTAGTGTTAGAGTTTATTGATTACAGTCTAGGAGAACCAAAGTATCCTGTTGATGAGTCAAAAGAGCGTGACGTGACCTTTGCCGCTCCTCTACGTGTCAAAGTTCGCCTTATTAATAAAGAGACAGGCGAAGTAAAAGAACAGGAAGTCTTTATGGGCGATTTCCCGTTGATGACAGAAACAGGGACATTTATCATCAATGGCGCTGAGCGCGTTATCGTTTCTCAGCTTGTTCGCTCACCGAGCGTTTACTATAGCCAAAAGCTCGACAAAAACGGAAAAAAAGGCTTTACTGCCACTGTCATTCCGAACCGCGGAGCGTGGCTTGAGCTTGAGACAGATGCAAAAGATATTGTTTATGTACGTATTGACCGTACTCGTAAAATTCCAGTTACAGTACTTTTGCGTGCTCTAGGCTTTGGGTCTGATCAAGAAATCGTTGACCTTTTAGGCGAAAACGAGTATTTGCGCAACACGCTAGAGAAAGACAATACGGATTCAACCGATAAAGCGCTGCTTGAAATCTATGAGCGTTTGCGCCCAGGCGAGCCGCCAACAGTAGAAAATGCGAAAAGCTTGCTTGAATCTCGCTTTTTCGATCCTAAGCGTTATGACCTCGCAAATGTCGGTCGTTATAAAATAAATAAAAAGCTTCATATCAAAAATCGGCTATTTAACCAACGTTTGGCGGAAAAGCTTGTTGATCCGGAGACAGGCGAAGTTCTAGCTGAAGAGGGAACACTGCTTGACCGGAGAACGTTGGATAAACTGATCCCGCATTTGGAGAAAAATGTTGGTTTCCGTACAGCTCGAACATCTGGCGGCGTTCTTGAGGAATCCGACGTCGAAATCCAATCGGTTAAAATTTATGTAGCAGATGACTATGAGGGCGAGCGCGTCATTTCCGTTATTAGCAACGGCATGGTTGAACGCGACGTAAAACATATTGCCCCTGCGGATATCATCGCTTCCATCAGCTATTTCTTCAACTTGCTGCATGGTGTCGGCGATACAGACGACATTGACCATTTGGGCAACCGCCGTCTCCGTTCGGTTGGGGAACTGCTGCAAAACCAATTCCGAATTGGCCTTTCTCGGATGGAACGCGTCGTGCGTGAACGGATGTCCATTCAAGACCCGAATGTGATTACGCCACAAGCGCTTATTAACATTCGCCCAGTCATCGCATCGATTAAAGAGTTCTTTGGTAGCTCGCAGCTTTCACAGTTCATGGACCAAACGAACCCACTTGCTGAACTGACGCATAAGCGCCGACTTTCTGCGCTAGGCCCAGGAGGTTTAACTCGTGAGCGTGCTGGAATGGAAGTACGTGACGTTCACTATTCCCATTACGGGCGGATGTGTCCGATTGAAACGCCGGAAGGCCCGAACATTGGCTTGATTAACACGCTGTCCTCTTACGCGAAAGTGAATGAGTTCGGTTTTATGGAAACACCATACCGCCGTGTTGACCCTGAAACAGGGAAAGTAACATCGCGAATCGACTATTTAACAGCCGATGAAGAGGACAATTATGTAGTTGCCCAAGCCAATGCGAAGCTGAATGATGACGGATCGTTTGTCGATGATAACATCATTGCCCGCTTCCGCGGTGAAAACACCGTCGTTCCTTGCGACCGTGTCGACTATATGGACGTTTCGCCTAAACAAGTTGTTTCTGCGGCGACGTCATGTATTCCGTTTTTGGAAAATGACGACTCGAACCGCGCACTAATGGGCGCAAACATGCAGCGCCAAGCCGTGCCTTTGCTCGTTCCAGAAGCACCGCTTGTCGGAACAGGGATGGAGCACGTGTCTGCTAAAGATTCAGGGGCTGCCGTTGTCTCAAAATATGCCGGTATCGTTGAACGTGTTACTGCTAAAGAAATTTGGGTCCGCCGCATCGAAGAAGTAGATGGCAAAGAAACGAAAGGCGACCTTGATAAATACAAACTACAAAAATTTGTGCGCTCCAACCAGGGCACAAGTTATAATCAGCGCCCGATTGTACGCGAAGGCGATCGCATTGAAAAACGTGAAATCTTAGCAGATGGTCCTTCAATGGAGATGGGCGAAATGGCGCTTGGCCGCAACGTGCTTGTCGCCTTTATGACATGGGATGGCTACAACTACGAGGATGCGATCATTTTAAGTGAGCGCCTTGTCAAAGATGACGTTTATACGTCCATCCATATCGAGGAATATGAATCGGATGCCCGTGATACAAAACTCGGACCTGAAGAGATTACACGCGATATTCCGAACGTTGGTGAGGATGCATTACGCAACCTTGACGAGCGGGGAATTATTCGCATCGGGGCTGAAGTTAAAGATGGCGACATTCTTGTTGGTAAAGTAACGCCAAAAGGTGTAACAGAGCTGACGGCAGAAGAACGCCTCTTGCACGCGATTTTTGGAGAGAAAGCCCGTGAAGTGCGGGATACTTCATTGCGTGCACCGCATGGTGGAGACGGAATCGTTCTTGACGTGAAAATCTTTAACCGTGAAGACGGCGATGAACTTCCTCCAGGCGTCAACCAACTTGTCCGTGTCTACATCGTACAAAAGCGGAAAATTAACCAAGGCGATAAAATGGCTGGCCGTCACGGGAACAAAGGGGTTATTTCCCGAATCCTGCCAGAAGAAGATATGCCGTTTTTACCAGATGGAACGCCTGTTGACATTATGTTAAACCCACTTGGCGTACCTTCGCGGATGAATATCGGACAAGTGCTTGAACTTCATCTTGGTATGGCTGCCCGCAAACTAGGCATCCATGTGGCGTCTCCAGTATTTGACGGCGCTAGTGAAGAAGACGTTTGGGGCACATTGGAAGAAGCAGGCATGGCCCGAGACGGAAAAACGATTTTATATGATGGCCGTACTGGCGAACCGTTTGACAATCGTGTATCTGTTGGGATTATGTACATGATCAAGCTTGCCCACATGGTTGACGACAAGCTCCATGCCCGGTCAACAGGCCCGTACTCACTCGTTACGCAGCAGCCTCTTGGCGGTAAAGCTCAATTTGGTGGACAGCGTTTCGGGGAAATGGAAGTATGGGCACTGGAAGCATACGGTGCTGCTTACACGCTCCAAGAAATTCTCACTGTTAAATCAGATGACGTTGTTGGTCGTGTGAAAACGTACGAGGCAATTGTAAAAGGGGAAAACGTTCCTGAGCCAGGGGTGCCGGAATCGTTTAAAGTCCTCATTAAAGAATTGCAATCGTTGGGCATGGACGTGAAGATGCTCTCCAGCAACGAAGAAGAAATTGAAATGCGCGAGCTGGATGACGAAGAAGACCAAACGTCTGAAAAACTCAACCTCAATTTAGAGACGAACGAATCACAACTATAAAGGGCGGGTGAGATGCGAATAGAACGTGTGTTCATGAGCAACAGTGCTTGCGCATGGAAGGACCGTTCTAAAGCAGATGACCGAGGACGCTTGTCAGACGAGGAGTGCAGCCGAGGGAAGATGCGAATAGAACGTGTGTTCATGAGCATATGACCGAGACAAACGACGACGTATGCGAGCGTTTGTCTACAGTCTGAGGGGAGAAACATTCGTTTCTTCCCCTTTGCCCCTCAAGAATAATCCGCATTGAACAGTTACCCACATTGGGTGAAATCATAAGGGAGGTTGGCCCCTTGATCGATGTAAATAACTTTGAATACATGAAAATTGGTTTGGCATCACCAAATAAAATCCGCTCGTGGTCCCGTGGAGAAGTTAAAAAACCAGAAACAATCAACTACCGGACATTAAAGCCGGAAAAAGATGGTTTGTTCTGTGAGCGTATTTTTGGGCCGCAGAAAGACTGGGAATGCCATTGCGGAAAATATAAGCGTGTCCGTTACAAAGGGGTCGTTTGCGACCGCTGCGGCGTTGAAGTTACCCGTGCAAAAGTGCGCCGGGAACGGATGGGGCATATTGAGCTTGCCGCTCCTGTGTCGCATATTTGGTATTTTAAGGGAATTCCAAGTCGGATGGGCCTCGTGCTTGATATGTCGCCCCGTTCCCTTGAGGAAGTCATTTACTTCGCTTCTTATGTAGTGACTGAACCAGGCGATACACCACTAGAGAAAAAACAGCTTTTGTCAGAGAAAGAGTACCGTGCTTATTACGATAAATACGGCCGTACATTTACAGCTTCTATGGGTGCGGAAGCGATTCGCAAATTGCTTGCCGACATTGACTTGCAAAAAGAAGTCAATGCCCTGAAAGAAGAGCTCGAAACCGCGCAAGGGCAACGGCGTACACGTGCGATTAAACGGCTAGAAGTGCTGGAAGCATTCCGCAATTCTGGTAACGAACCGTCATGGATGGTGCTTGATGTTCTTCCTGTCATTCCGCCAGAATTACGGCCAATGGTACAGCTAGACGGTGGCCGTTTTGCTACTTCTGATTTAAATGACTTGTACCGCCGCGTCATTAACCGCAATAACCGTTTGAAACGGTTGCTTGATTTAGGGGCGCCGAACATTATTGTGCAAAATGAGAAGCGGATGCTTCAAGAAGCGGTCGATGCCTTGATTGATAATGGCCGCCGCGGCCGCCCAGTTACTGGCCCAGGGAACCGTCCGTTAAAATCATTGTCCCATATGCTAAAAGGGAAACAAGGGCGTTTTCGCCAAAACTTGCTTGGAAAACGGGTTGACTACTCTGGCCGTTCGGTTATCGTAGTTGGTCCTAACTTGAAAATGTACCAATGCGGGCTTCCGAAAGAAATGGCGCTAGAATTATTTAAGCCTTTTGTGATGAAAGAGCTTGTTTCTAAAGGGCTTGCCCATAACATTAAGAGCGCTAAGCGGAAAGTCGAGCGTGTCCAGCCAGAAGTGTGGGATGTGCTTGAAGAAGTTATTCGCGAGCACCCTGTACTCCTGAACCGTGCACCGACATTGCACCGTCTTGGAATTCAAGCGTTTGAGCCTATCTTAGTAGAAGGCCGTGCAATTAAATTGCACCCGCTTGTCTGTACAGCATACAACGCCGACTTTGACGGCGACCAAATGGCTGTCCACGTGCCGTTGTCGGCAGAAGCGCAAGCGGAAGCACGCATTCTGATGCTTGCTGCACAAAACATCTTGAACCCTAAAGATGGCAAACCTGTTGTAACGCCTTCTCAAGATATGGTTTTAGGTAACTATTATTTGACCATGGAAAATGCAAATGCCCGTGGGGAAGGCTCTGTATTTAAAGATTCCAACGAGGCGTTGATCGCGTATCAAAACGGCTATGTCCACTTGCATACACGCATCGCTGTTCCAGTGGCATCGCTGAATAAACCGACGTTTGCTGATGAAGAGTCGAACATGTTGCTATTGACGACAGTCGGAAAACTTTTGTTTAACGAGATTATGCCTGACTCGTTCCCGTACATTAATGAGCCGACGGCGTCGAACTTGGAAGTGAAGACGCCAGAAAAATACTTGGTGCCAAGCAACACCAATGTAAAAGAACTCTTGAAAGAACGGGATCTCGTTCCGCCATTTAAGAAAGGGTTTCTTGGAAACATCATTTCGGAAGTCTTCAAGAAATTCAAGATTACGGAAACGTCTAAGATGCTTGACCGGATGAAAGACCTTGGCTTTAAGTATTCGACGAAAGCCGGTATCACGGTAGGCGTGTCAGACATTGTCGTCCTTTCCGAGAAGAAAGAAATTCTTGATGAAGCGGACAAAAAAGTAGAGCGCATTATGAAGCAATTTCGCCGTGGTTTGATCACGGAAGAAGAGCGCTACGACCGCGTTATCTCAATTTGGAGCGACGCCAAAGACTTAATCCAAAGCAAGCTTATGGGTACGCTTGATGCGCGCAACCCAATCTTCATGATGAGTGATTCAGGCGCTCGTGGTAACGCCTCAAACTTTACCCAGCTTGCTGGTATGCGTGGTTTGATGGCCAACCCATCTGGACGGATCATTGAACTTCCAATTAAATCGAGCTTCCGTGAAGGGCTGACAGTCCTTGAGTACTTTATTTCAACGCACGGCGCCCGGAAAGGTCTTGCCGATACAGCGCTCAAAACGGCTGACTCAGGTTACTTGACGCGCCGCCTTGTTGACGTAGCCCAAGATGTCATTGTTCGTGAAAATGACTGTGGCACAGACCGAGGTTTGGAAGTGACGGCGATCAAAGAAGGCACCGAAACGATTGAAGGCCTTTATGACCGTTTAGTTGGCCGTGTTGCTTTCAAAACGGTGCGTCATCCAGAAACGGATGAAGTCCTTGTCCGCCGTGGCGAGTTGATGAATGAGGATACAGCTAAACAAATTGTTGATGCTGGTGTGGAATCAGTAACAATCCGGTCTGTCTTCACTTGTAACACCCATCACGGCGTGTGTAAGGCTTGCTATGGCCGCAACCTTGCTACGGGCAGCGATGTAGAAGTTGGCGAAGCAGTTGGTATTATCGCTGCCCAGTCCATCGGTGAACCGGGAACGCAGCTAACAATGCGGACGTTCCATACAGGCGGTGTTGCTGGAGACGATATTACCCAAGGTCTTCCACGTATTCAAGAGCTGTTTGAAGCCCGTAATCCAAAAGGGCAGGCCGTTATTACCGAAATTGACGGCGATGTGGTTGATGTCAGAGACGGCGACAAACGTGAAGTCACTGTACAAAGTGAACTCGAGACGAAAAATTACTCGATTCCGTATGGCTCTCGTTTGAAAGTGGCAGTCGGGGACAAGGTTGTTGCTGGCCAAACGTTAACAGAAGGTTCGATTGATCCAAAAGAACTTCTGAAAGTAACGGGTATGGGTGGCGTACAAGAATACTTGCTCCGCGAAGTCCAAAAAGTATACCGTCTCCAAGGGGTAGAAATTGGCGATAAGCACGTTGAAGTAATGGTTCGGCAAATGCTTCGCAAAGTGCGTGTCGTTGATGCTGGAGATACAGGCATTCTTCCTGGCTCTCTCGTTGAAATTCAACGCTTTAACGAAGCGAACAAGAAAGTATTGTTAAGCAATATGCGTCCGGCTACCGGCCGCCCAGTGCTGTTAGGCATTACGAAAGCGTCACTTGAAACGGATTCCTTCTTGTCTGCTGCTTCCTTCCAAGAAACAACACGTGTCTTGACGGATGCCGCTATAAAAGGAAAACGCGACGAGTTGCTTGGCTTGAAAGAAAATGTCATCATCGGCAAACTCGTTCCTGCTGGAACAGGGCTGGCTCGCTATAAAACGCTCGGCATTCATTCCGCGCATGATGAAAGAGCGGAGAATGAAGAAGCGGGTACGCCAGAAGAAGTGCTTGTCCAAGATTAATTTTAGAATCGCCGCGATAGGCTGTTGACACAGCCTATCAGGCGGTGATAATATATCAAAGTGTGCCTGATGAGGCCTGTTGCTTTGGAGGATGAGAATGATGTCTTATGAAAAAGTGGAGCAGGCAAAAGATCCGATTATCGGTAAGAAACAGACACAAAAAGCTTTACACGCTCGTTTAGTCAGTGAATTGTACGTGGCAAAAGACGCTGACCCACGAGTTGTGGCAGACGTAGTGGAAGCCGCGAAAGATACAGATGTGACGGTCGTGTATGTCGACTCAATGAAACGGCTAGGAAAAGCTTGCGGAATTGATGTTGGCGCTGCTGCTGTAGCGTTAAGGAAGTAACGATATTGTTTGGCGCTTACGCCTTACAATATATTCTTTTGCCTAAACATGAACCACCTGGATCAGTGGTCTTAAAAATGTGGAAGGGAGGAACACAACATGCCTACTATTAACCAGTTAATCCGCAAAGGTCGGGTAGACAAAGTGAAAAAGTCTGACTCGCCTGCTTTGAACAAAGGGTACAACAGTTTCAAGAAGTCACAAACGGATGTGTCTTCTCCGCAAAAACGCGGTGTTTGTACTCGTGTCGGCACAATGACGCCGAAGAAACCGAACTCGGCTCTTCGTAAATATGCGCGTGTGCGTTTGACAAACCAAATTGAGGTTACTGCATACATCCCAGGCATTGGCCATAACTTGCAAGAGCACAGTGTTGTGCTTATCCGCGGTGGCCGTGTAAAAGACTTGCCAGGGGTACGCTACCACATCGTGCGTGGCGCTCTTGACACTGCTGGTGTTCAAAACCGTATGCAAGGCCGTTCAAAATACGGTACAAAAAAGCCAAAAGATAAGAAATAACCTACGTTTTTAATGTAGATAAATGTTGAAAGGAGGGGGAAACATGCCTCGTAAAGGTCCAGTTGCACGTCGTGACGTATTGCCTGATCCAATATACAATTCTAAACTTGTTACCCGCCTCATTAACCGCATCATGGTTGACGGGAAGCGTGGAACAGCACAAACGATTCTTTATAATGCGTTTGAACTAGTAAAAGAGCGTAGCGGTAACGATCCAATGGAAGTATTCGATCAAGCGTTGAAAAACATTATGCCTGTCCTTGAAGTGAAAGCTCGCCGTGTCGGCGGTTCTAACTATCAAGTGCCAATCGAAGTAAAACCAGAGCGTCGTACGACTCTAGGTTTGCGTTGGTTGGTCAATTACGCGCGTCTTCGTGGCGAAAAGACAATGGAAGAGCGTCTCGCTAACGAAATTCTTGATGCAGCCAACAATGCTGGCGCAGCTGTCAAGAAGCGCGAAGACACGCACAAAATGGCAGAAGCGAACAAAGCGTTTGCTCATTACCGTTGGTAAGAATTTTATTCACTCGATAGAGAAAGGAGAACGAACCTATGGCAAGAGAATTCTCCTTAAAAGATACGCGTAATATCGGCATCATGGCCCACATTGATGCCGGTAAAACGACGACAACAGAACGTATTTTGTTCTACACAGGTCGTGTGCACAAGATTGGTGAAACACACGAAGGTGCCTCCCAAATGGACTGGATGGAGCAAGAGCAAGAACGTGGCATTACGATCACGTCTGCGGCTACAACAGCTCAGTGGAAAGGCCACCGTATCAACATTATTGATACACCTGGACACGTAGACTTTACGGTTGAAGTTGAACGTTCGTTACGTGTACTTGATGGAGCTGTTGCGGTACTTGACGCGCAATCAGGCGTTGAGCCGCAAACAGAGACAGTATGGCGTCAAGCGACGACATACGGGGTGCCGCGTATTGTATTCATCAACAAAATGGATAAAACCGGTGCCGATTTCATGTATTCTGTAAGTACTTTGCGTGACCGTTTGCAGGCCAATGCACATCCAATCCAGTTGCCGATTGGCGCTGAAGACGATTTTGTCGGTTTTGTCGATTTGATCGAAATGCAAGCGCATATTTCGAAAGACGACTTAGGCCAAGATTGGGAAGTTACTGAAGTTCCTGCTGACTATAAAGACGAAGCGGAAAGCCTTCGTGAATCGTTGGTTGAAGCAGTAGCAGAATTAGACGAAGACCTCATGATGAAGTATCTAGAAGGCGAAGAATTAACAAAAGACGAACTAAAAGCGGCTATCCGCAAAGGAACTTGTAATGTTGAGTTCTACCCAGTCGTTTGTGGTACTGCCTTTAAGAACAAAGGGGTTCAAGCGCTTCTTGACGCAGTGCTTGACTACTTGCCATCACCGCTTGACGTCGCAGCAATCCGCGGCCAAGTCCCTGGAACAGACGAAGAAGTAACGCGTGAGCCTGGTGACGACCAACCGTTTGCCGCATTGGCTTTTAAAGTAATGACGGATCCGTTTGTAGGGAAACTTACATTCTTCCGTGTTTACTCAGGTACGCTTAACTCTGGTTCCTATGTTCGTAATGCAACGAAAGACAAGCGTGAGCGTATCGGACGTATCCTGCAAATGCACGCAAACTCCCGTGAGGAAATTTCAACTGTTTACTCCGGCGATATTGCAGCTGCTGTTGGTTTGAAAGATACAACAACTGGCGATACTCTATGCGACGAGAAAAATCTTGTTATTTTAGAGTCTATGGAATTTCCAGAGCCAGTTATCCATTTGTCTGTTGAGCCGAAATCAAAGGCCGACCAAGACAAAATGGGTATTGCGCTTGCAAAGCTTGCTGAAGAAGATCCGACTTTCAAAACATTTACGGACGAAGAGACGGGTGAAACGGTTATTGGTGGTATGGGTGAACTTCACCTTGACATTATCGTTGACCGTCTACGCCGCGAGTTTAAAGTCGAAGCGAACGTTGGCGCGCCGCAAGTTTCTTACCGTGAAACAATCCGTACTGCTGCACAAGTGGAAGGAAAATTCGTTCGCCAATCTGGTGGACGCGGTCAGTTCGGACACGTTTGGGTCGAGTTCTCGCCAAACGAAGAAGGCGCTGGCTTTGAATTTGAAAACGCGATTGTCGGAGGCGTTGTTCCTCGTGAGTACATCCCATCCGTTCAAGCGGGTATTGAAGAAGCGTTGCAAAACGGTATGATTGCAGGCTATCCTGTCATCGACATTAAAGCAAAGCTTTATGACGGTTCATACCATGATGTCGACTCTTCTGAAATGGCCTTTAAGATCGCCGCTTCAATGGCGCTTAAAAACGCTAAGTCAAAATGTGACCCAGTTCTGCTTGAGCCGATTTCAAAAGTTGAAATTGTCGTCCCAGAAGAATACATGGGTGACATTATGGGTGACGTTACAGCACGCCGCGGCCGTGTCGAAGGCATGGAAGCACGTGGAAATGCGCAAGTTGTAAAAGCGTTTGTACCGCTTGCAGAAATGTTCGGTTATGCAACAAGCCTTCGTTCTCGTACGCAAGGACGTGGCACATACTCAATGGTTTTTGACCACTACGAAGAAGTGCCGAAGAGCATTGCCGAAGAAATTATCAAAAAACAAACGGGTGCTTAATTACTTCTCGTTGTTTTGCGACATTTTTTGTTGTAAGCTAGGGGAGGAATAGGCTGTCCATTCAGCCGTCCTTTCTTATTGACATAAAATCAAATCCGTATTTAAGGGAGGAAAATGACTCATGGCAAAAGAAAAATTCGACCGCTCCAAAACACATGCCAACATTGGTACAATTGGACACGTTGACCATGGTAAAACAACTCTAACAGCTGCAATTACAACTGTACTTGCAAAGCGTTCTGGTAAAGGCCAAGCAATGGCATATGACGCAATCGACGGTGCTCCAGAAGAGCGCGAGCGTGGTATCACCATTTCAACAGCACACGTTGAATATGAAACAGACTCTCGTCACTATGCACACGTTGACTGCCCAGGCCACGCTGACTATGTTAAAAACATGATCACTGGTGCTGCGCAAATGGACGGCGGTATCCTAGTTGTATCTGCTGCTGACGGCCCAATGCCACAAACTCGTGAGCACATCTTGCTTTCTCGTAACGTAGGTGTTCCTTACCTTGTTGTATTCCTAAACAAATGCGACATGGTAGATGACGAAGAACTTCTTGAGCTCGTTGAAATGGAAGTACGTGACCTTCTTTCTGAGTACGACTTCCCTGGCGACGATGTTCCTGTTATCCAAGGTTCTGCTCTTAAAGCTCTTCAAGGTGAAGCTGAGTGGGAAGAAAAAATCATCGAATTGATGAATGCAGTTGATGAGTACATCCCAACTCCAGAACGCGACAAAGACAAACCATTTATGATGCCAGTTGAGGACGTATTCTCTATCACTGGTCGTGGTACAGTTGCGACTGGCCGTGTAGAGCGTGGCCAATTGAATGTTGGCGACACGGTTGAAATTCTTGGTATCAACGAAGAGAAAAAATCTACAACTGTTACAGGTGTAGAAATGTTCCGTAAGCTTCTTGACTATGCAGAAGCTGGTGACAACATTGGTGCGCTTCTTCGTGGCGTTTCCCGTGAAGAAATCCAACGTGGCCAAGTGCTTGCAAAACCAGGCACAATCACGCCGCACACAAAGTTCACTGCTGAAGTGTATGTCCTTTCTAAAGACGAGGGTGGACGTCATACGCCATTCTTCTCTAACTATCGTCCACAATTCTATTTCCGTACAACGGACGTAACTGGCGTTGTACACCTTCCAGAAGGAACGGAAATGGTTATGCCTGGCGATAACACTGAAATGACAGTTGAACTAATTGCGCCTATCGCAATTGAAGAAGGTACACGCTTCTCTATCCGTGAAGGCGGACGTACTGTTGGTTCAGGCGTTGTTTCTACTATTACTGAATAAGCTGATGCTTATGCCAAAAAGAGGACGGTTATCGATCGTCCTCTTTTGTTTTATGTTTTTTTCTTGAATCCCTTGCGTTCATTGGCCTAAATCTATATAATAGTAGAAGTGTGCCCGATGGTTACGTTTCATGCCTAGGAGAAAGGTAGGAAACGGTTATTTTCGTGTTTGCACGTTGACAGCGATGATGCGGAAGGTTGCTGACACACCCGGCCCCTTTGCCATGGGAGGGTGAGGAAATTTCCGCGGAGTATGTCTATTTTAAAAATGGACGATAAAGGAGGGCTATCATGGCAAAACAAAAGATTCGTATTCGTTTAAAAGCGTATGATCACCGTGTGTTAGATCAATCAGCTGAGAAGATTGTAGAAACGGCAAAACGTTCAGGTGCGAGCGTTTCAGGTCCGATTCCACTTCCAACTGAAAAATCGGTTTACACGATTCTGCGTGCGGTTCATAAATACAAAGATTCCCGCGAGCAGTTTGAAATGCGTACGCACAAACGTCTAATTGACATCATTAATCCAACGCCGCAAACAGTCGATGCATTGATGCGTTTGGATTTACCATCTGGCGTTGATATTGAAATAAAACTGTAAGACTATATAAAACGAACAATAGTAGGAGGTGTAACGGATGACCAAAGGAATCTTAGGTAGAAAAATCGGTATGACTCAAGTGTTTGCAGAAAACGGAGAAGTCATTCCAGTAACAGTAATTGAAGCAGAACCAAATATTGTCCTTCAAAAGAAGACAGTGGAATCTGATGGCTACGAGGCGATTCAGATCGGTTTTGCTGATGCGAAAAAGCCGAACAAACCAGCTACTGGCCATGCCGCTAAAGCTGAAACGGCTCCTAAGCGCTTCATTAAGGAAATCCGTGGCGTTAATCTTGACGAAGTTGAAGTAGGTCAAGCGATTAACGTAACAACATTTGCAGCAGGAGATCTTGTTGACGTAACAGGAACATCTAAAGGGAAAGGGTTCCAAGGCGCGATCAAACGCCATAACCAATCCCGTGGACCAATGTCACACGGCTCTCGTTACCACCGTCGTCCAGGTTCAATGGGCCCTGTAGCGCCAAACCGTGTATTTAAAGGAAAAGCGCTTCCTGGCCGTATGGGCGGAGAACAAATTACAATGCAAAACCTTGAGATCGTTCGCGTTGACGAAGAGCGCAACTTGCTTCTCGTTAAAGGCAACGTACCAGGGGCTAAGAAAAGCTATGTAACTGTACAATCTGCAGTTAAGGCGTAACGCTTAAGAAAGGAGGCCATTCGAATGCCGAAAGTATCACTTTTTAACCAAACAGGTTCACAAGTAGGAGAGATCGAACTAGCGGACAACGTTTTTGGTGTTGAGCCAAATGAAAGTGTCTTACATGACGCGGTTGTTATGCAACAAGCATCTCTTCGTCAAGGTACACACAAAACAAAAGGCCGTTCAGAAGTTCGCGGCGGCGGAAGAAAGCCATGGCGTCAAAAAGGAACTGGGCGTGCTCGTCAAGGTTCCATTCGCAGCCCACAATGGGTTGGCGGTGGCGTAGTATTTGGCCCAACACCGCGCAGCTATAGCTATAAACTGCCGAAGAAAGTTCGTCGTCTTGCTATTAAATCAGCGCTTTCATCTAAAGTGAAAGACTCAGAGTTGGTTGTACTAGATGACTTGAAATTAGAAGCAATCAAAACGAAAGCTATGAAGGACGTGCTTGCAAGCCTTTCTGTAGATTCAAAAGCACTCGTTGTAACAGCTGACTACAACGAAAATGTTGCTTTGTCTGCACGGAACTTGCCAGGGATCACGTTCCTTACAGCCGACGGCGTGAACGTACTTGACTTGCTTAAACATGACAAGCTTGTCATCACTAAAGACGCAGTCGAAAAGGTAGAGGAGGTGCTTGCGTAATGTCAAACGCACGTGATATCATTAAGCGCCCTGTCATTACTGAACGTTCTACTGAACTGATGGAAGACAAAAAATACACGTTTGAAGTTGACGTCCGCGCCAACAAAACGCAAATCAAAGATGCTATTGAAGAAATCTTTGAAGTGAAAGTGACAAACGTTAACACAGTAAATTATAAAGGGAAAGCGAAGCGTTTCGGACGCTACACGGGCTTTACCCCTAAACGCAAAAAAGCAATTGTTCAGCTTTCTGCTGACAGTAAAGAACTAGACTTCTTTGAAGTGTAAGTAACAAGAGAAGGAGGGAATCACAAAAATGGCAATTAAAAAGTATAAACCGACCAGTGCCGGCCGTCGTAATATGAGCGTATCTGACTTTGCGGAAATTACGACTGACAAGCCGGAAAAGTCGTTGCTTGCTCCTTTGCATAAAAAAGGCGGACGCAACAACCAAGGTCGTTTAACTGTACGTCACCAAGGTGGCGGCCATAAACGTCAATATCGTGTTATCGACTTTAAACGCAACAAAGATGGAATTCCGGGCCGCGTTGCCACGATCGAATACGATCCAAACCGTTCCGCGAATATCGCTTTAATCAACTATGCCGATGGCGAGAAGCGTTACATTCTAGCGCCTAAAGGCCTAACAGTTGGCACTGTTATCGTGTCCGGTCCTGATGCCGACATTAAAACAGGTAACGCATTGCCGTTAGCGAATATTCCAGTAGGTACAGTGATCCACAATATCGAGCTTCGTCCAGGAAAAGGCGGCCAGCTAGTCCGTTCAGCAGGCACAGAAGCCCAGCTTCTTGGTAAGGAAGGCGATTATGCCCTTGTTCGTTTGAACTCAGGGGAAACACGCTACATTTTATCTACTTGCCGCGCTACAATTGGCCAAGTCGGGAATGTTGAGCATGAACTGATTAACATCGGTAAAGCTGGACGTTCGCGTTGGAAAGGCATCCGCCCAACTGTGCGTGGTTCTGTTATGAACCCTAACGATCACCCGCATGGCGGTGGTGAAGGAAAAGCGCCAATTGGCCGTCCGTCACCAATGTCACCATGGGGCAAACCAACGCTTGGTTACAAAACACGTAAGAAAAACAAACACTCCGACAAGTACATTGTTCGCCGTCGTAAAAAATAACGTGGTTTGCCTGCGGTTCTCACGCAGAACCGTGGACGAATCCCGAAAGGAGGAACATACATGGGCCGTAGTTTGAAAAAAGGACCTTTCGTTGATGGTCATCTCATGAAAAAAGTAGAAGCATTAAACGCAACAAACGACAAGAAAGTCGTGAAGACTTGGTCTCGTCGTTCAACGATTTTCCCTGATTTTATCGGCCACACGTTTGCTGTCTATGATGGCCGCAAGCATGTACCGGTTTACGTTTCTGAAGATATGGTTGGTCACAAACTTGGCGAATTTGCCCCTACTCGTACGTACAAAGGGCATGCCGCTGATAAGAAAACAAGACGCTAAGTAAGGAAGGAGGACCTTTTCTCATGGAACAAGCTAAAGCTGTTGCGAAGCAAGTCCGCATAGCGCCTCGCAAAGTCCGTCTTGTGATCGATCTTATTCGTGGTAAGCAAGTCGGTGAAGCCATCGCTATTTTAAAACACACGCCTAAAGCTGCTTCTCCAGTAGTTGAAAAGCTTTTAAATTCGGCAATTGCGAACGCTGAGCACAACTATGAAATGGAGCCAAACAATCTCGTAATATCTGAAGCGTACGTGAACGAAGGCGTAACGCTGAAACGTTTCCGCCCTCGCGCACAAGGCCGCGCTAGCCGGATCAATAAACGCACAAGCCATATTACATTGGTTGTAACAGAAAAGAAGGAGGGATAACATATGGGTCAAAAAGTAAATCCAGTCGGTCTGCGCGTCGGCGTCATCCGTGATTGGGATTCTAAATGGTATGCTGGCAAGAAAGACTACGCAGACTTGCTTCACGAAGACATCGCGATTCGCGAGCATGTAGAAGGCCGTCTGAAAGATGCCTCTGTCTCTAAAGTTGAAATTGAGCGTGCTGCGAACCGTGTGAACATCACAATTTCTACTGCCAAGCCAGGTATGGTGATCGGAAAAGGCGGTACAGAAGTTGAAGCGCTTCGTAAATCTCTTAATGAGCTAACAGGAAAACGCGTGCACATTAACATTTCAGAAATCAAGCAAGCAGACCTTGATGCAAAGCTTGTTGCTGAAAACATTGCTCGTCAACTTGAAAACCGTATTTCATTCCGTCGTGCAATGAAACAAGCAATTCAACGCACTATGCGCGCTGGTGCAAAAGGAATTAAAACACAAGTGTCAGGCCGCCTTGGCGGAGCAGACATTGCTCGTGCAGAGCACTATAGCGAAGGAACTGTTCCACTTCACACGCTTCGTGCTGATATTGACTATGGTACAGCTGAAGCTGATACAACATACGGTAAAATCGGCGTAAAAATCTGGGTTTATCGTGGTGAAGTCCTTCCAACGAAAGGAACGAACAAAGAGGAAGGAGGCAACTAATCATGTTAATGCCTAAACGTGTAAAATACCGCCGCGAACACCGCGGAAAAATGCGCGGACGTGCAAAAGGCGGTACAGAAGTCCACTTTGGCGAGTTTGGCTTGCAAGCTCTTGAAGCTTCATGGATTACAAACCGTCAAATTGAGGCAGCTCGTATTGCGATGACTCGTTACATGAAACGTGGCGGTAAAGTATGGATTAAAATTTTCCCTTCAAAGCCATACACAGCAAAGCCACTTGAAGTTCGTATGGGTTCTGGTAAAGGGGCACCTGAGGGATGGGTTGCCGTTGTGAAACCAGGTAAGATTATGTTCGAAATTTCCGGTGTATCTGAAGAAGTTGCCCGCGAAGCATTACGTCTTGCCTCTCACAAATTACCGATTAAATGTAAGTTTGTAAAACGCGAAGAAGTGGGTGGTGACTCAAATGAAAGCAACTGATCTCCGCGATTTAACCACTGCTGAAATTGAACAAAAGACACAATCTCTTAAAGAAGAGTTATTCAATCTACGCTTTCAACTCGCAACTGGACAACTTGACAACCCAGTTCGTATCCGTGAAGTCCGTAAAAGCATCGCTCGTGCTAAAACGGTCTTGCGCGAACGTGAGCTCGGAATTAACAACGGCTAAAGGAGGGTTTGCTGCATGGACCGCAACCAGCGTAAAGTTTACCAAGGGCGTGTCGTTTCTGATAAAATGGATAAAACCATCACTGTACTCGTTGAAACGTATAAAAAAGACCGCCTTTACGGAAAACGCGTAAAATACTCAAAGAAATTTAAAGCGCATGATGAACAAAACACTGCAAAAGTAGGCGACATTGTCCGCATTATGGAAACACGCCCGCTTTCAAAAGATAAACGTTTCCGTTTAGTAGAGATCGTCGAAGAAGCGATCATCATTTGACAATGCGTCCGTTGAAGGGAGGTAAAACTGAATGATCCAACAAGAAAGCCGCTTAAAAGTCGCCGACAACTCTGGGGCCCGTGAAGTGCTCTGCATTAAAGTGCTAGGTGGCTCTGGGCGTAAGATAGCGAACATTGGCGATGTCATTGTTTGTTCGGTAAAAGAAGCAACACCAGGGGGCGTTGTCAAGAAAGGCGACGTTGTAAAAGCTGTAATCGTTCGTTCAAAAAGTGGTGTACGCCGCAATGATGGTTCTTACATCAAGTTTGACGAAAACGCAGCAGTCATTGTCCGTGACGACAAAAGCCCGCGCGGAACTCGTATCTTTGGACCAGTTGCACGTGAACTTCGTGACAACCAGTTCATGAAAATCGTTTCTCTTGCTCCAGAAGTTCTTTAAGCAGAGAATTGATGAACTAAGCTGAAGGAGGTGCCATTGTATGCATGTCAAAAAAGGCGACAAAGTCGTTGTCATTACAGGCAAAGACAAAGGGAAGCAAGGGACGGTACTAGAAGCTTACCCGAAAAAAAGCCGTGTGCTCGTTGAAGGTGTAAACATGGTGAAAAAACACGCCAAGCCGTCGCAAGACAACCCACAAGGCGGAATTCTAAACCAAGAAGCACCGATCCACTCTTCCAATGTCATGCTTGTTGATCCAAAGACAGGTGAACGCACTCGAGTGGGCTACAAAGAAGAAAACGGCAAAAAAGTACGCGTTGCAAAAAAATCTGGCGAAATCATCAAGTAGTCAGTGTGTGAAAGGAGGACCATTTCAATGAATCGTTTAAAAGAGAAATACCAAAACGAAATCGTTTCTTCTCTAACAGAGAAGTTTAATTACCCATCTGTAATGGCTGTGCCAAAGATTGAAAAAATTGTTGTCAACATGGGCATTGGCGATGCCGTTCAAAATGCGAAAGTGCTCGACAAAGCCGTTGAAGAACTGCAAGCGATCACTGGTCAAAAGCCTGTCATTACAAAAGCAAAAAAATCGATTGCGGGCTTTAAACTCCGTGAAGGTATGCCAATCGGTGCAAAAGTAACATTGCGTGGCGAGCGCATGTATGACTTCTTGGATAAATTAGTATCTGTTTCATTGCCACGTGTTCGCGACTTCCGCGGTGTATCCAAAAAAGCGTTTGATGGTCGCGGAAATTACACGCTCGGCGTGAGAGAGCAACTTATTTTCCCTGAGATTGATTACGATAAAGTCGATAAAGTCCGCGGGATGGACATTGTCATCGTCACAACTGCGAAAACAGACGAAGAAGCGCGTGAATTACTTACTCAAGTAGGCATGCCGTTCCAAAAATAATCTCTAAGAAGAGGAGGGAACACGTTGGCAAAAAAATCAATGATCGCAAAGCAAAAACGCACACCGAAGTATAATGTTCAAGCTTATACTCGTTGTGAGCGTTGCGGCCGTCCTCACTCAGTGCTGCGCAAATTCAAACTTTGCCGTATTTGCTTCAGAGAACTTGCTTACAAAGGGCAAATTCCTGGCGT
The DNA here is from genome assembly GCF_900142675.1 of Shouchella rhizosphaerae. Taxonomy (GTDB): domain Bacteria; phylum Bacillota; class Bacilli; order Bacillales; family Bacillaceae_D; genus Shouchella; species Shouchella rhizosphaerae. Next base: position 40,880 of record NZ_FRBS01000010.1, read on the forward strand.
GAAAAAAGCAAGCTGGTAAAAACGATTGGAAGGAGGTAATTATCAATGGTCATGACTGATCCAATTGCAGATATGCTGACACGTATTCGTAATGCGAACCTTGTACGCCATGAAAAACTAGAACTGCCGGCCTCTATGCTTAAAAAAGAGATTGCCGATATTCTTAAGCGCGAGGGCTTCATCCGCGATTACGAATTCATCGAAGACAATAAACAAGGTGTAATCCGTATCTTCCTTAAATACGGCCCATCTAACGAACGTGTAATTACTGGGTTGAAGCGTATTTCAAAACCTGGATTGCGCGTATACGCAAAATCAACTGAACTTCCACGTGTTCTTGGTGGCTTAGGCATAGCGCTTGTTTCAACTTCAAAAGGCGTTTTGACCGACAAAGAAGCACGTCAACAACAAGTCGGCGGAGAAGTGCTCGCTTACGTTTGGTAAGTAGCTTTAAATGAATGGAGGTGGACATAAATGTCTCGCGTAGGTAAAAAACCTGTCATTATTCCTGATGGCGTCACAGTTACATTCGACGGAAACCTTTGCACTGTCAAAGGTCCAAAAGGTGAATTAAGCCGTGAGCTTCACCCGGATATTAAGATTACTGTTGAGGGCAACGAAATTACATTTGAACGCCCATCTGACCATAAAGAGCACCGTGCTCTTCACGGAACGATGCGTGCGCTTGTAAACAACATGGTTGAAGGTGTAACAAAAGGATTTGAACGCGCGCTAGAACTGAACGGTGTCGGTTACCGTGCTTCCAAATCTGGCAACAAGCTTGTGCTTAACGTTGGTTACTCTCACCCAGTTGAAATCACTCCTGAAGAAGGCCTTGAAATCGAAGTTCCTTCCAATACGAAAGTGGTTGTAAAAGGAATCAACAAAGAACGAGTTGGGGCGCTTGCATCAAACATTCGCGCTGTGCGTCTGCCTGAACCTTACAAAGGCAAAGGAATTCGTTATGAAGGCGAATATGTGCGTCGCAAAGAAGGCAAAACTGGTAAATAATTAGTTTCGTATAGAAAGGAATGACGTCTCATGATTACGAAGCCTAACAAAAATGCAGGCCGTAAGAAAAGACACGCTCACGTACGCCGCACACTAAGCGGTACGCCGCAGCGTCCACGTTTGAACGTATTCCGTTCTTCTAAGCACATTTACGCTCAGCTTATTGATGATGTGAATGGCGTAACTCTTGCACAAGCTTCTACGCTTGACAAAGAGTTGGGGCTTGAGAACGGCGGCAATAAAGAAGCTGCGCGTAAAGTCGGCGAACTTGTAGGAAAACGTGCGGTTGATGCGGGATTCGAATCAGTGGTCTTTGATCGTGGAGGCTACTTATATCACGGCCGTATTGCTGAGCTGGCTGATGGTGCTCGCGAAGCTGGCCTTAAATTCTAATTACGAAGGAGGGAAACATCGTATATGCGTTCTATCGATCCAAACACATTGGAACTTGAAGAAAAAGTTGTCACAATCAACCGTGTTGCAAAAGTGGTTAAAGGTGGACGCCGTTTTCGTTTTGCCGCGCTTGTTGTCGTAGGCGACAAAAACGGACACGTCGGTTTTGGAATGGGGAAAGCACAAGAAGTGCCTGAAGCCATTCGTAAAGCTGTAGAAGATGCAAAGAAAAACTTAATTGAAGTGCCGATCGTTAATACAACGATTCCACACCAAATTGTTGGGCGTTTTGGTGCGGGTCGCGTATTTTTGAAGCCAGCCTCTGAAGGTACTGGCGTTATCGCTGGCGGTCCTGTACGTGCTGTGCTTGAACTCGCTGGCATCGGTGACGTCCTTTCCAAATCTCTTGGCTCAAGCAACCCGATCAACATGGTTCGCGCTACTATAACTGGCCTAACAAACTTGAAGCGTGCTGAAGAAGTAGCGAAACTACGTGGCAAATCCGTAGAAGAACTGTTAGGTTAAGGGAGGGATTACGATGGCGAAGAAATTAGAAATCACCCTTACACGTAGCTTGATTGGCCGCCCAAGCGATCAACGCGTGACAGTAAATACGCTTGGTTTGCGTAAATTGCACCAAACGGTCGTACAAGAAGATAATGCAGCGATCCGCGGAATGGTAAACAAAGTTAAACATTTGATTACTGTTAATGAGATCGACGCGTAAATAGATCATTTTTCATAACGAGGAGGTGTAGGAAGCATGAAACTTCACGAACTACAACCAGCAGAAGGTTCACGCAAAGTCCGCAATCGTGTAGGTCGCGGTATCGGGTCTGGCAACGGAAAAACGGCAGGCAAAGGCCACAAAGGGCAAAAAGCCCGTTCAGGCGGCGGCGTTCGTCCTGGATTTGAAGGTGGGCAAAACCCACTTTATCGCCGTTTGCCAAAACGTGGATTCACGAACATTCACCGTAAAGAGTATACAGTTGTGAACCTAGACGTGCTGAATCGTTTTGAAGCTGGCACAGAAGTGACTCCAGAACTTCTTATTGAAACGAAAACGGTAAAAAATGTTAAGCACGGCATTAAAGTGCTGGGCAATGGCAACCTAGACAAAAACTTGACTGTAAAAGCTCATAAGTTCTCTGCATCTGCAGTAAAAGCAATTGAGGCTGCTGGCGGAAAAACCGAGGTGGTTTAATGTTTAAGGCGATCTCCAACATCTTCCGTGTGAGAGATTTACGTCGAAAAATCATCTTTACGCTTTTGATGCTTATTGTTTTTCGAATCGGCGCATTCATACCCGTGCCAGGCACGAACAGTGATGCGCTTGAGATGCTTTTTGGCGGCGCTAATGCTTTCGGGTTTCTCGACACCTTTGGCGGCGGCGCACTAAGCAACTTCTCGATTTTTGCAATGGGGATCATGCCTTACATCACAGCCTCGATCGTTGTTCAGCTTCTTCAACTTGATGTAGTGCCGAAGTTTGCAGAATGGGCGAAACAGGGTGAGGCTGGTCGGAAAAAGCTAACGCAAGTAACTCGATATGGCACGATTGTATTAGGGTTTGTCCAAGCAATCGCCATGTCAGTCGGTTTTAATTCAATGTATCAAGGAGCAGGCCCTGGCTTAATTGAAAATCCATCTGTGATGACGTATGTCTATATCGCCATCGTCCTTACAGCAGGTACAGCATTTTTAATGTGGCTAGGGGAGCAGATTACGGCTCATGGTGTAGGGAATGGAATCTCGCTCATTATCTTTGCAGGTATTGCAGCCGGCATTCCGAACATGCTGAATGCTTTATATACATCTGAAATTGAAGGCGCAGGCGACCAGTTATTTTTGAGCATCGCCACCGTTGCATTGCTCGCTTTAATCGTATTACTGATTATCATTGGCGTCATTTACGTGCACCAAGCCTTGCGGAAAATACCTGTCCAATATGCGAAGCGCGTTGTCAATCGCAGCCAAGTAGGCGGACAGTCAACGCATTTGCCGATTAAAGTGAACGCTTCAGGGGTTATTCCGGTCATCTTTGCCTCAGCATTGTTTTATTTTCCATCAACCATTGCTTCATTTGTTGGGCCAGAGGACAAGGCATGGGCAAGGTGGATTGTCGAACATTTCGTGCCGAGTTCATGGATCGGAGGCAGCCTTTTTGTTGTCCTGATTATCGCGTTTACGTATTTTTACACTTTTGTACAGGTTAACCCGGAAAAAATGGCCGATAATTTGAAACGGCAAGGCGGGTATATCCCTGGCATTCGTCCTGGTCAAGCAACGCAGTCTTTTATCACGAAAATTTTATATCGGCTTACGTTCGTTGGTGCGCTATTCCTTGCGACCATCGCAACGATACCGGTTGTGTTTATTGCGCTACTTGACTTGCCGCAGCAAGTGCAAATTGGCGGCACGGGCTTGTTAATCATCGTTGGCGTTGCGCTAGATACGATGAAACAAATCGAAGGGCAGCTCATTAAACGTTCGTATAAAGGCTTCATTAACTAAAAAGAAGGACGGGCAGGACAAACGCCTTACCCGTTCGTCTTTTTGACTTGCAGGAAGGGGATCTTAATGAATTTAATTTTAATGGGATTGCCAGGCGCCGGCAAAGGAACACAGGCGGAGAAAATTGTGAACGACTATGGCATTCCGCACATTTCTACAGGCGATATGTTTCGCGCTGCGATGAAAAATGAAACGGAGCTTGGCTTGAAAGCGAAGTCGTTTATAGACGCAGGTGATCTTGTCCCTGACGAAGTAACAATTGGAATAGTCAAAGAGCGTTTGTCGGAAGACGATTGCGAGAATGGGTTTTTGCTCGATGGTTTTCCTCGTACCATTGCCCAGGCGGAAGCGCTGGAAGGCATTCTTTCATCCCTCGGCAAACAGCTTGACCATGTGTTGAATATCGCAGTCCCGAAAGAACTTCTGATGGAGCGTTTAACGGGACGCCGCGTGTCTCCTACTACGGGTAAGACATACCATATTGTGTATAACCCGCCAAAAGTGGAAGGCAAATGCGATATTGACGGCAGCGATTTAATTCAACGCGACGACGACAAGCCGGAAACGGTCAAAAGACGCCTAGAAGTAAATGAAAAGCAAACGAAGCCACTCATTGACTTTTATGAAGCAAAAGGCTACTTAAGACAAGTGGACGGCAACCAAGACATGAACACTGTGTATGCTGACATAAAAGCGATTCTATCGGAGAAGCGTGCATGATTGTCATTAAAACGGAACGCGAGCTTGACGTGATGCGAAAAGCCGGGCAGATTGTCGCCCTAACGCATGCCCACTTGAAGCCTTACATTAAGCCAGGCATTACAACTGGTGAGTTGGATGCACTAGCTGAAGCGTTTATTCGTTCTCATGATGCAACGCCTTCTTTTCTTGGATACGGCGGTTTCACAGGAAGCATTTGTGCGTCGGTGAACGAAGAGTTGGTGCACGGCATACCTGGCGATCGCATGCTTGCAGATGGAGATGTTATCAGCTTAGATATAGGCGCCTATTACAATGGCTATCATGGCGATTCGGCTTGGACGTATGGAGTCGGGACGATTAAAGAAGAAGACCAAAAGCTGCTTGATGCAACGGAGGCTTCTTTGTACAAAGGGTTAGAACTGGCACGCCCTGGCAATCGCCTATCGGATATTTCCCATGCGGTTCAAACTTTTGTCGAACAGTCAGGATACGCAGTCGTACGTGAGTATGCCGGCCACGGCATTGGGAAAGACTTGCATGAAGACCCGAACATTCCCAACTATGGTCCTCCTGGGAAAGGGCCGAAGTTGAAGCCTGGAATGGTATTGGCGATTGAGCCAATGGTCAATGCAGGCTCTCGCTACGTACGGACGCTTGCTGATAACTGGACAGTGGTGACAGTCGATAAAAAGAACTGTGCCCATTTTGAGCATACGGTTGCAATCACAGAAACAGGATACGAGATCTTGACGAAAGCATAATTTTTCAGGTAAGATAGACTGTCTGTACAGTGATGAAGACAAAAAGGTATTGCTTGCATCTACTCGAAGGGAGGATATCCATTCATGGCAAAAGAAGACGTGATAGAAGTGGAAGGCACGGTGATTGAGCCGTTGCCAAACGCAATGTTTCGTGTAGAACTTGAAAACGGTCATAAAATTCTTGCGCATGTATCTGGAAAAATTCGCATGAACTTTATCCGCATCTTGCCTGGCGATAAAGTTACGGTTGAACTTTCTCCTTACGATTTGACGCGCGGGCGGATTACGTACCGTTATAAATAAAAACACTCTCCGTATATAAGGAGGTTTATACAATGAAGGTAAGACCATCAGTCAAACCGATTTGCGAAAAATGCAAGGTTATTCGCCGCAAAGGCAATGTTATGGTAATTTGTGAAAACCCGAAACACAAACAAAAACAAGGTTAAATGATAAGGAGGTGCCTAGCCCATGGCACGTGTTGCAGGTGTTGACATTCCTCGCGATAAGCGCGTTGTAATCTCACTCACTTACGTATTTGGTATTGGTAAATCAACAGCAGCAAAAATCCTTGAAACAGCTGGTGTTGACGAAAATACACGCGTTCGTGACCTAACGGAAGAAGAACTTGGCCGTATTCGTGAAGCAGTTGAAGGTTATCAAGTGGAAGGCGATTTGCGCCGTGAAGTTTCCTTGAACATCAAACGTCTAATCGAAATCGGCAGCTATCGTGGAATTCGTCATCGTCGTGGCTTACCGGTCCGCGGCCAAAATTCAAAAAACAATGCTCGTACGCGCAAAGGTCCAAAACGTACGGTTGCGAATAAGAAAAAATAAGCAAGGAGGGAAATGAAAAACATGGCTAAAAAAACGAATACTCGTCCAAAACGTCGTCAAAGAAAAAACATTGACAGTGGTGTGGCTCACATCCGTTCTACATTCAACAACACAATTGTGACGATTACAGATCCTCATGGCAATGCGATTTCTTGGGCTAGCGCTGGCGCACTTGGTTTTAAAGGCTCTCGTAAGTCAACACCATTTGCTGCGCAAATGGCTGCTGAATCAGCTGCCAAAACAGCGATGGAGCATGGCATGAAAACGATCGAAGTTTCAGTTAAAGGCCCAGGAGCTGGCCGTGAAGCGGCAATCCGTTCATTGCAAGCTGTAGGGCTTGAAGTGAACATGATTAAAGATGTGACACCAGTTCCACACAATGGCTGCCGTCCGCCGAAACGTCGTAGAGTGTAAGAAATTCGTCATTGTATAGATTTCCCGCTAATGTCTATAATGGATAAGACGAGATCTATAGACAATGAAGGTAAGACTAATAGGATTTGCTCAGGTGGAAGCCCAAATAAAGGAGCTCTTTGGGCAATCCTTGCGTTTGCCGGAGTTCGACGTTTTGAAGGAGGGTTTGTTTAATGATTGAAATTGAAAAGCCGAATATTGAAACGGTGGAAGTTAGCGAAGACGCGAAGTACGGCAAATTTGTCGTAGAGCCTCTAGAGCGCGGTTATGGAACAACACTAGGAAACTCCTTGCGTCGCATCCTTTTGTCCTCGCTTCCAGGAGCTGCGGTTACATCTGTTCAAATTGACGGTGTCCTTCACGAATTTTCGACAATTGAAGGCGTTGTAGAAGATGTTACGACAATCATCTTGAATCTGAAAAAATTGGCTTTGAAAATTTATTCAGATGAAGAAAAAACGCTTGAAATTGACGTCCAAGGTGAAGGCAATGTAACTGCCGGTGATTTGACTCATGACAGTGACGTTGAAGTATTAAATCCTGATCTTCATATCGCTACGCTTACAAAAGGAGCATCGTTCCGCATGCGCTTGCAGGCGAAACGAGGTCGTGGGTACGTTCTTGCTGAAGGCAACAAAAATGATGACCAGCCAATTGGCGTTCTTCCGATTGACTCGATCTATACACCGGTGGCGCGCGTTAACTACCAAGTTGAAAACACGCGTGTCGGGCAAGTCACAAACTATGATAAACTAACCCTTGATGTGTGGACCGATGGGAGTACTCGCCCAGAAGAAGCCGTTTCTCTTGGCGCGAAAATTCTTACGGAGCACTTAAATATTTTCGTAGGTTTAACAGACCAAGCGCAAAATGCGGAAATCATGGTCGAAAAAGAAGAGGACCAAAAAGAAAAAGTACTTGAAATGACCATTGAGGAACTTGACTTATCGGTCCGTTCGTACAACTGTTTGAAGCGTGCTGGCATTAATACTGTACAGGAATTGACGCACAAAACAGAGGAAGACATGATGAAAGTCCGCAACCTTGGCCGTAAATCACTTGAAGAAGTACAAGAGAAGTTGGGCGAACTTGGCCTCGGGCTTCGCAATGAAGAATAAGGAATAGGTTTTTGTCTCAAAGGAGGGAATTAGCATGGCATACGCAAAACTTGGCCGTACGAGCTCACAACGTAAAGCGTTGCTTCGTGATTTGGTGACAGACCTTATCATCAACGAACGCATTGAAACAACTGAAGCAAAAGCAAAGGAGCTGCGTCCAATCGTTGAAAAAATGATTACGCTTGGAAAACGCGGTGATTTGCATGCCCGCCGTCAAGCTGCAGCGTTCGTTCGCAACGAAATAGCAGACGTTGAATCAGGGCAAGATGCAATCCAAAAGCTGTTTGCAGATATCGCTCCGCGCTTTGCAGAGCGTCAAGGTGGATATACACGCATTCTTAAAGTTGGTCCTCGTCGTGGTGACGGTGCACCAATGGCAATCATTGAGTTTGTTTAAAAAGCTCAGGTAAGCGGCGATTAAGGGCAGGAGACAATAGGAGCAAGGTGCTTCTTTCACTCTATGCCCTTTTTTGTTACGTAAAAAAATGGGGTGTGGGGATGCTTGTTTGTGAGCATGTTTCCTATCGTTATGCCAATCATGCTGCCGACGCGCTCACGGATATTTCGCTGCACGTTCAAAAGGGTGAGTGGGTTGCCGTTGTCGGGCACAGCGGCTCAGGGAAATCGACGTTGGCAAGGCTATTAAATGGCTTATTGCTGCCCTCTTCCGGAACAGTGACGGTGCAAAAGTGGACAACGGCAGCAAATGCCGAGAAAATCCGCCTAGCAGTGGGGTTTGTTTTTCAAAATCCAGACAATCAAATTGTCACAACCATTGTGGAAGATGATCTTGCGTTTGGGCTGGAAAACCGTGGGTGGCCACCTGACCAAATTTCACGGCGTGTTGCAGCAGTGGCAAAGGAACTAGGCATTGAAGCATTGCTAAAACGGGATGTGAGCCGCTTATCAGGTGGTCAAAAGCAACGAGTCGCCCTTGGGGGTGTGCTAGCACCTGACCCAGACATTTTCGTTCTCGATGAAGCCACATCCATGCTAGATCCGGCTGGGCAAAGGGAAGGGCTTTCGCTATTAAAGAAACTCCATCGCAAAGGCAAGACCATCTTGTCCATTACCCACGATCCAGAAGAACTGCTCTTTGCAGACCGTGTTTTAGCGCTTAAAGAGGGCCGTTTGGTTTTTGATGGCACACCGGCCCAGCTATTTTTTAACCACGACCAAGTAGAACAGCTCGATATCGCACTTCCTTTTTTATATGAGCTCCAAGCTGAATTACACAAGCGCGGTGCGGCGATAGGCAATCCCCAAACGGAAGAGGAGCTATTGCAGGCATTATGGACGTTGCATTTAACGAAGTAAGCTACGAATACAACGATGCAGGCACAACGGTCCAAGCGCTTCATGGCGTTACGCTCCGTGTGCCGGCAGGTCGGTTTGTTGCTGTAGTTGGTGCGAGTGGAGCGGGGAAATCGACATTGGTCCAGCATTTAAACGGTTTGCTTCTGCCAACAAAAGGAACAGTCGAAATTGGGGACGTTTGTCTGCCTGAGCAAAAAAAACAGCTACAACCGTTAAGGAAAAAGGTCGGTTTTGTCTTTCAATATCCGGAACATCAGCTATTTGAAGAAACAGTTGAAAAAGAGATTGGCTATGTCCTACGGATGCAGGGCGTCTCAAAAGTCGAGGCGGCGAAAACCGCGGCCGCGGCCCTTCACACAGTCGGGCTGCCGCCTGCGTTGCTCAGCGCTTCCCCGTTTCAGCTTTCAGGGGGGCAAAAACGCCGAGTCGCCATTGCTTCTGTCCTCGTCCAGCAGCCGAAAATGCTTGTGTTAGACGAGCCTGGTGCCGGGCTTGACCCAGCATCGAAAGAGGCGCTGTTCCAATTGCTTTGCAACTATCGCCAAACAAACAATGCATCGATTTGGGTGGTGACCCATTCGATGGACGACGTGGCCAAATACGCCGATTTTTGCGTGGTGATGCATAATGGGACGCCGCTAATGGTGGACGAGCCTGCTGCCGTATTTCAAGCGGGAGACGTGTTACAAACGGCAAAACTGGCTTTGCCAAAAGCGATGGCTTTTGCACAAAAAGCCATCGCATCAAAAGGGACGATTCCTTTTTTACGCGATGCAGCAACGTTGGCAGATTGGCTCATCGATCGCAAGGGAGGACAGCAATGAAGGGACCATCGCTTTTAATGGGGCAATACAGACCAAGCGAGTCATTTGTGCATCGCCTTGATCCGCGCAGCAAGCTGCTTAGCGTGTTCATTGTCGCATTGGCGCTATTTTTTGTTGCCTCTCCCGCAACGCTTGCAGTATCAGCGTGCTATTTTGTAGCAGCGATTGCCTCTAGCAAGGTGCCGCTCCCTGTCCTTGTCAAATCGCTGAAACCGATTATATGGTTTGTCATTGCCTTTGCTTTGTTGCAAGTGATTGTAACGCGGGAAGGCCACTTGGTTTTTCACCTATTTGGCTGGCCCGTTTATGCCGAAGGCCTTGCTGAAGGCGGGATTTTAGCATGGCGCACTTTATGTCTTTTTCTTGCTGCAACGCTATTGACAATGACGACAAGCCCGTTGCATATTACGTGGGCAATTGAATCGCTCCTGAAGCCGTTAAAGGCAGTAAAATTTCCCGTTTCAGACCTTGCGATGATGATGTCGATTACATTACGTTTTATTCCGATTTTAAGTGGTGAATTACACATGATATCCCGGGCTCAAGCAGCAAGGGGAATTGGCGTCCGTGACCAGCCATTCATGAAACGCGTACTAGCGTACATGCCACTGCTTGTGCCGCTATTTGTTCGCTCATTAAAGCGTGCAGAAGAGTTGGCTCAAGCCATGGAGGCGCGGGGATACAGCCGCAACAGGGAACGGTCGTCCTGGAAAACAAACCAGTGGGCGTTTAAGGATACGTATGCGCTGCTTGTTAGTGCGACTGTAGCGTTCCTGCTTGCCTGGTTTTAGTTGAAGGAGAACAAAAGGAAATGTCTAGAATGGCATGCAAACTAAGCTATGATGGCACAGCTTTTGCCGGTTACCAAGTCCAGCCCGGCAAACGCACGGTCCAAAGCGAAGTTGAAAGAGCACTGCAAGAGATTCATAAAGGGGCACGAGTCCCAGTTGTTGCATCAGGGCGCACAGATGCAGGAGTGCACGCCTGTGGCCAAGTGCTCCATTTTGATACAGAATTAACGATTGCCCCTGAGCGTTGGGTATCTGCTTTAAACACCCATCTTCCTGATGACATTGTCGTCACAAACGCGGCAATGGTAGAACCAGATTTTCATGCCCGTTATGGGGCTCAGGCGAAAGAGTACCGTTATTATATCCAATGCGGACCTTTCGAAAATGTGTTCCGCCGCCATTTTGCTGTCCACATTAAACAAGCTCTTGATGTGCCAGCGATGCAGACAGCGGCTAAGCATTTGTTAGGGACACACGACTTTTCTGCTTTTTGTGCAGCGAACACAACCGTGACCGACAAAGTCAGGACGATTACCCATGTAGCCGTCCAGCCTAGCGAAGAAGGGCTGCTTATTTCAATCCGCGGCACTGGTTTTTTATACAATATGGTCCGCATTATAGTCGGAACGCTTCTAGAAATAGGCACTGGCAAACGGGTAGCCTCTGAAATGAAAGTCATCTTGGCAGGCAAAAGCCGCAACCTGGCTGGGAAAACAGCCCCTGCGCATGGCTTGTGCCTGTATGAGGTGGACTACGGCCAGCCGCTTTTTGTGAATGAAACACCCGGACAAGTTTCTATGAATTAATTGACTTTACTAAGCCGATATTGTATGATATTAGATGGCAATTCTTAAGACCCACTGCCCCGGGTTACGGAATAAAGGACTATGCTAAAGGGAATGCGCATTAAAACAGCCAGTTTAACGTGTTTCTCTTGGCAAAACGATCAGATAAAAACGTGTTTATTATTTAGGAGGTTTAAACTATGCGTACAACATATATGGCAAAGCCAAACGAAGTTGAGCGTAAATGGTATGTAGTCGACGCTGAAGGGCAAACGCTTGGGCGTCTTGCTTCAGAAGTAGCATCTATCCTTCGCGGAAAGCACAAACCAACATTCACGCCGCACGTCGATACTGGCGACCATGTGATTGTTTTGAATGCAAGCAAAATTCAACTAACTGGAAACAAGCTCCAAGATAAGATTTACTACCGCCACACGAACCACCCAGGCGGCTTGAAACAAACAAAAGCACAAGACATGCGTGCGAACAAGCCAGAGCGTATGCTTGAGTTGGCGATCAAAGGGATGCTTCCGAAAAACACTCTTGGCCGCAAACAAGGAATGAAACTGCACGTCTATGCAGGCTCAGAACACAATCACCATGCACAAAAACCAGAAGCATACGAGCTTCGCGGTTAATCTTTAGGAGGTAATGATTATGGCTCAAGTACAATACTACGGCACAGGTCGCCGTAAGCACTCTGTTGCCCGTGTTCGCCTCATTCCTGGCGAAGGCAAAATTGTTGTAAACGGTCGTGACCTTGATGAATATTTCGGTCTTGAAACATTAAAATTGATCGTAAAACAACCACTTGTTGAAACAGGCGTAACTGGCCAATATGACGTCCACGTTAATGTCAATGGCGGTGGCTTCACCGGCCAAGCAGGCGCAATCCGCCACGGCATTGCCCGCGCCCTACTACAAGTCGATCCTGACAACCGTGCAACACTAAAAGCAGCAGGCTTCCTTACACGCGATGCCCGCATGAAAGAACGTAAAAAATACGGTCTTAAAGCCGCTCGTCGTGCGCCTCAGTTCTCGAAGCGTTAATATCAACGTTTACAGCCTCTTCCCGAGGAAATCGGGGAGAGGTTTTTTAGTGCGGAAATTGGAACCCCCTTAAAACCAAAAATTATTGTTTGACAATAATGTGTTATCGTTTTACAATAATAAATAGTTAAGGGGGGCATATAATGAATCTTTTTACCAAGACCGTTCTAAAATTCCTGTCAATTGTGTCGCTAATTGCTCAATTTTTATTTGCGTTTGCTGGATTAATACTCTTATTTGCGGCTGGAGCTTTATTGGTCGTGTCGAACGGGGTCAAAACGCAATTGCTACAGTATGCAGGGTTAAACACAAACCTACCAGTATGGTTTTTAGTACTTTCTTGCTTAGTCGCACTAGCCATCATTGCTTGTTTGTTTATCATTATGTACGCTCTACATAAAATGATTGGTAATATTTATAAACAACACTTTTTTGTTTCCCAAAATCTTACGTATCTCAAACTAATCTTAATCTCGATCACGAGCTTTACCATTTTGCAGATCATTAGTCAGTTGTTCTTTGCACAGGCGCATGTATACAATGTCAGTGATGTCTTTTCAGATTCTTCACCAGGTTTAATCGGAAACATTCTTCTGTTAGCCATCATTTATACGCTTTATGTGGTTTTTAAATATGGCATATCTTTGCAAGACGATTCTAACAACGTGATTTAGGTGGGAGGCCTAATGATAAAAATTAACTTAGATCGAGTAATGCTAGAAAGAAACATTTCTTCAAAAGAGTTAGCAGAAAAAATTGATATTACTCAAGCTAATTTATCAATACTAAAAACAGGCAAAGCGCGTGGGATTCGCTTTGCTACGTTAGAAAAAATTTGTCAGACATTAAATTGTCAGCCTGGTGATATACTCGAATACGAAGAAAACTCCGACATATAGCCAAGCATTGGTTAGATGCGGTTTTCAACTAGTGCGCAATTTGGTCTCGTTTGTCCTCTTCCAGTTCATTAGCGGAATGGGATCGAACGTTAAGCCTTAGAGAAGGTATATGGAAGTTGTGTCACCATTTATACAATAGCTCGGTTCTATCCAGGAGGATCGGCCCTATTAGGAATAAAATCCACCCTAAACGAGCATGGACACTCAAGGGTGGACGATTTTTTAGGGTGAACAAGCCAGCTATCTGCGAACCATACCTCTGTATTCCATGCTACGTCGTACGGTTATTCAGAAAACCATACATTCCCCAAAAGAGGATTGGGAATGCAACAACAAAGATAAATCGAATATCATCAGGAAAAAAGAAAATGACAGCAAAACATAACATAAATATTAAATAAGAACGCCAGAATTTCTTTGATTTCTTTTTCATATGTCCATCCGCCTGTTTAAAATTTAACTCCCTGTAATGCTCGGAACCAGTAGTTGCGTAAGGCTTAACGTTCATTATCCTCCAATATGGTGCTCTTTCATTATATTACGATGTGCCTTCATTACCAGACAAAATTTATAAAATTTTTATAAATTTTCAGAGGGACTGCCATGTAGAAGCAATTTGTTGAATTAATAAATAACATTGGTCGCAAGGGTTCGCTTCTGAAGCAGCAAAGGGTTGCATGGAATTTGGCCTTTATCAATTAGGGCTACACAGGCTGAGAAAGAATCCTTTACTTTTAATAAAAAACCGCTTGATTTATTCGTTTACCAAAAGATCCGTAAAGCCTAACATATATAAAAGAGACAAGAAGTCCTTAAATGCATTCTAACAAAGGATGTTGAAAAGGGCTTCTTTATTTTTAGGATGACCATTTATAAAGACTTAACTTTAATTAAAGATGTTCTAATGAACACTTTAATTTCATATTATTGCTTATGACTACCTTTATAGGAGGCACTTTTATGGACATAAAAATTGAACTCCTTAAACAATTGTATACAGCTCGTTTCAACCAAGCGCTGAAAAGATGGGAAAAACAAGTAAAAGAAGAGGATATTGTAGTGAAATCTTCTTATTTAGAAATTGGTTTTAACAACGGTTCTACAAGAAATGAGAAATGGAAATTCCCCATTATACCCAATTCCAAGGACAATGGGGACGAGTTGTTTGAAAAAGTAGAAACATTAAGTGAGGATATGCTTGATCTGTTGGAAACCTTGTCGCAAAAAGTGACGTGACTTGAGCTGAAATAAGCCTATTTAAACAACAAGTATAAAAACCAAACGGCATGATTCTGTTCGTCTTTAGCTGCTCTTTTAAATGCTTTTCTAATTTCAGGATAATGATTAATGTAATCGGAAATGTTCAAGTATTCATCAACAGTGTTTTGCTCATCTTCGAAGGCTATTGTTAAGCCTTCGTGATAACTATTTGGGCATTTCTCTTGTGTTGAAAAGGATGGTTGTTCTCCGAATAGGTTCACAAAATACTTTAAAAATGATTGATAATGTCTTATCTCATCTTTGCGAATTTCTAATATTATTCTCTTTGAGGGTTCATCGGGAGCCATTTGAGCAAGTTGATCGTAACATGCAATTGCATTATGTTCACCTAAGATTGCGTTGTAAAGACTGGTTTTCAATTGTTCATTTGTCCATTCGAGATCGCGATGGTGGCTTATATGGTGATGAAATAAATAAGGTAACACTTCTTCGACGCCATCATCATCTTGCTGAGTATATGGACTTGGGTACATCTGTTGCCCGTATGGGGGGGAGGGATTATAGGTCTGATATGGCTGTGCACCATATTGATTGTACGGGTAATAGCTATAATATGGTTGTACCCCTGTATAGCTTGGGTAGAAATATTGAGCTTGGTAAGGAAAAGGGGTGCCATATGAATAATAGCGATGTGGGACTTGCAAACTATGATCTTCAGTTTGTTTTATTTCCATGTTGCCGTACCTCCAGTAATTGTAGTAACAATTTAAAATATGTTGGGCTTAAATAAATGTGAATACTTCCAATGAATAGTCACATATCTTCATCAAGCTCATAAAATGAGTTAAACGCCTAGGGGGATAAAATGAGTTCGCAATCTTTTAAAAGCTACGTTGTTTTTTTTATAGCGCTCTTTTTGTTTGGTATCTTTAGTTTAGGTTCGAGCAATTTAAGAAAGTCGGAAAGAACAGAGGGAAGTGGACAAATATTATCTTCATAAATTTGGAGGTCGGTGATAAATTTGGGGAAAGAACACAATCATTTTGAAAGTTTATTTAAAAAGTATAGTTTGTCCCCTCAACAAATTGCAGTAGTAACTGGGATTTTGCTGGATGCATTAATCGTGCAAGCAGTATTAGTTGATAATGACCAAAGAGTAGAAATTATACTGGAGGGAGACTTATCTAATAATGGTAAGCTTAACCCGGTGGTGAAAGATATATATAACATGAGATTTGGTGAGGTGTTTGGGAACTTCAGCACTAATCAAAGAAGTTAAAAACAAGGGATGATATTTCCATGCTAACAGACGTCGATAAACTGGCGATATTTTCAAGGGTTTTAGCGTTAATAGGTGGAATTGTGTTAGCTATTGCAGCTTTTCTATCACTTAAAGTTGAAATAGATCGTGTTAGTGTAGGATTGTTTTAAATGTAATCGCGTGTTTAGAAAGTGCTGGCTTTCACAATTAGGGGAAGTAAATCCGGAAGATAGAACCTTCTTTGCCGTATGTTTGTAAATTTTAGGTTGCCAAGGGCCAAGTGCTCTTGGTATTTTTGTTTGGTTAATGTGGCTAGAAGAGTGTCGAGGTACTTTTTTGTATGGCCATAGATGTCTTGGCTTTGATAAAAAAGATCGCTAATGAATGTGGTTAGCGGTTTCTTCCTCTCCCGCGTAATCTCGTTGTTTGGCTTCATAATAAAATATACTACTATTGACGAACCCATTTATCAAATGCAGATGGAGTCCGATGATTTCCGCTCTCGGCTTTCCGGACCCATAAAGGTGCACAAGCTGTTTCTTAAATTCGACTGTGAACCTTTTTCGTGGACGTTTTGCTTCAGTCATGATAGCCCATCTCTTCATTGGATGATTCCATCAAGTCTAGTAGACAAACCTATCCATGGCATCAAGGGTGGTTGTGATGGCAATGAAATGTCCCATCCTCTGTTCGCACTGAAAAACGGTCAACATATTGCGGATGATTATCCCGAGGTATGCAATGTCTTTAGCGGCGTTCAATCGACATTATCCCTTCCTATAGTTTGTATCATCACCAAAAATATATCCCTTTTTTAAAATGCACGTCGCAAATGTTGCCCAGCAGATAATGGTTATCCCAACATTATTTGACCTTTTCTTACGTGTATGGTGCAAATGGGGACGACCATACTAAAAAGAAAAAAGGGGAAACGACCAATGAATGTAATTACGACACTCACCGAAAGAAGACGAGAAAAACAGTGGAATTTTGAAAAGAAGATGTTGCGCCATATTAGCATGAAGGAAATGGAGAAGGCAATAAAGGAATGGATGTTTCCGATCCTTCCGTTCCAATTTCAAGCGTATCCTTTCTTAATTGACCAATGTTTGGATATGACGATTGATGCTTATTTGCTTGGCACAGAGTTTGGCCGTTTTGGTTATTATGGCGAACCGGCGCAGGAGGCGCGCAAACGTTGTGAGGAAGAGTTGACTGATTTGTCCCATTGCCTATGTGCGACTTTGACCGGTTGGTCTAAAGAAGAAAGAGCGCCGACTGAAGCGCTTCTTGCTGCTTCAGACATGCTGATTGGCACGTGGTGGGAAAAAGGCTTTCGGGAAGCGAGCAAAGCGTACAAGCTTCGCCTTCATTAATCGTTCATAACTTCTCCTTGTCCTCGTATATATAAATACAGGACAAGGGGGAACGGACTGTGAAGAAACATAAATGGAGCATTTTTATTGGGGCGCTTTTGTTTGCAGCTGTATTATTATGGGTTCAATATGACAGCACGCTTAAAGATTCATCTTCTACTTGGCACTTGCCGATGTCAGGGAAAGTGATTGTCCTTGACCCTGGCCACGGTGGGATGGACGGGGGAGCCGTTTCAAAGACGGGCACGCTTGAAAAAGAAGTTACGTTGGCAGTGGCATTAAAGTTGCGTGATTATTTGCAGGAAGCTGGGGCGCTTGTCATCATGACGCGGGAGGAAGACGTTGATTTGGCTGATGCTGGCACGGCGAAAATACGGCAGCGAAAAACTGAAGATTTAAGAAAAAGGGCAATGATTATCAACGATTCGGAAGCGGACGCGTTTTTATCGATTCATATGAATGCGATTCCGTCTGAACGTTGGAACGGGGCACAAACATTTTATCATTTAAAAAACCAACGCAATGAAGATATGGCTGTTTTTATCCAGGAGGAAATCAAACGCAATTTGCAAAATACTAATCGATACCCAAAACCGATCCACCATGTGTATTTGTTAAAAGAAGCCGAAATTCCTGGAGCGCTAGTTGAAGCAGGTTTTCTGTCTAACCCGCAGGAGGCGGCATTGCTTGCCACAGAGGAGTACCAAGACAAAATGGCTGCTTCCATTTACGAAGGGATGCTTCGGTTTTTTACCGATGAAAAAGCGCCGAACAGCAATCCTCACGAGTGAACGATTAAGTTGACGTAAGTCTGTCCCTGGATTACCATGAAAGGGAAGATGCTGTTGGAGTGATGAATGTGGGGGAGTACAAAGTAAAAAAGGCGCTTAATAATAATGTGGTCATTGCTGAGCGTGACAACCAAGAAGTGGTCGTCATTGGAAAAGGAATCGGCTTTGCCCGCAAAAATGGGGATTGGCTTGAGCAGCAAGACATTGAGAAACTGTTTGTTTTAAAAGATGAAAAAGAGCAACAAAGCTATTTGAAGCTGCTTCCACATATTTCGCAAACAATGATCGATGTGACGGTGGAAGCGATTTTTCTAATTGGGAAAAAAGCAGGGATGGATTTAAACGAGCATATCCATATCGGGCTACTGGACCATTTGTCCTTTGCCCATGCTCGTATTGCCCAAGGAATGGCGATTGAAAACCCTTTTTTGGCAGAGACGAAAGCGCTTTATCCCCGTGAATATGCAATTGCCAAAGAAGTGGTAGCTCTTGTCGGCAAGCAGACCGGTGTCGAGCTTCCTGAAGGAGAAATTGGCTTTATTGCTCTTCATATTCATAGCGCCATTCAAAATAAAAGCATGAATATCGTTAATAGCCATTCGCAATTGGTTAGTCATCTGGTGTCGCTTGTAGAAAGCCAGTTTGCAATTAAATTGGACAAAGAAAGCATGGATTATCTTCGCCTTGTGAGGCATTTGCGCTTTACGATTGAACGGGTGATGACTGGTGAAAAAGTCGAAGAGCCGAAAACGGTTGCAAAACTGTTGAAACAAGAATATCCTGTATGTTATAATCTTTCTTGGAAGCTCATTAAAGTCATGCAAAGGACGCTTGGTAAACCAGTATATGATGCTGAGGCTGTCTACTTGACGATGCACTTGCAGAGGGTGCAGAGCAAAAGCAAATAAATTCGTGTAACTGATTCGATCAGGCATGAGGAAAAAGAAATGGCTGGGTTTTAAAACCAATCCAGTGTCTTTTTGCTCATGCCTTTTTTGTGTTTCTACATACCATAAAAAACCAATTTAGGAGGGGATTTTATTGTTTAAAAATGCATTTGGCAAATTGCAAAAAATTGGGAAGGCGTTGATGCTCCCGGTTGCGATGTTGCCTGTAGCCGGATTGCTGCTGGGCATTGGTGCCGCTTTGCAAATGGAAAACACATTGAACTACATGCCGTTCTTAGAAGCAGGCTGGATTCAACATACGGCTGGTGTGATGGAAGCAGCTGGTGGCGTTATTTTTGACAACTTGTCTCTTATTTTCGCTGTCGGGGTCGCGATCGGCCTTGCCGGTGACGGTGCAGCTGCACTTGCAGCATTAGTCGGCTATTTGGTGATGAATACCGTGATGGGCCAATGGCTTGGGGTGAGCGCGGAAATGGTAGCCGAAGACCCGAGCTTTGCCAATATTCTAGGAATTGACACCCTGCAAACAGGCGTATTTGGCGGGATTATTGTCGGCTTAATTGCGGCTTACTGCTATAACCGCTTCTATGATATAGAAATGCCTGCTTTTCTTGGCTTTTTTGCCGGCAAACGGTTTGTCCCTATTATTACAGCAGTTGCTACATTTTTAATGGCGCTTCTTTTGCTTGTTGTTTGGCCGCCGATCCAACACGGCTTAAACAGCTTTTCTGAGTTTTTGTTAGGGTCGAGCTTGTATGTAGCTGTGTTTTTGTTTGGCTTTATCAGACGGCTTTTAATTCCTTTTGGACTGCACCATATTTTCCATGCTCCGTTCTGGTATGAATTTGGTTCATACACCAATGCGGCAGGGGAAATTGTCCGTGGCGATATGCTGATTTTCTTCGCCCAACTCCGTGATGGCGCGGAGTTGACGGCTGGCCACTTCATGGCAGGCGAATTTCCGATTTTTATGTTTGGCCTGCCAGCTGCAGCACTGGCGATGTACCATTGTGCCAAGCCTGAGAAGAAAAAACTGGTTGCCGGTTTGTTTGCTTCTGCGGCGCTGACATCGTTTTTGACAGGAATCACAGAACCGATTGAATTTACGTTCTTGTTCATCGCGCCAGTACTGTTTGTGCTACATGCAATCCTCGATGGCTTATCGTTTGTTTTGATGACGTTATTCGATGTTCATGTTGGGTTCACCTTTTCAGGCGGAGCGATTGACTTTTTCCTATTCGGGATCTTGCCGAATGAAGAACAATGGTGGATTACGATTCTCATTGGTCTCGTATTTGCGGCCATTTATTATGTCGTTTTCCGCTTTGCGATTCAAAAATTTAATTTAATGACGCCAGGGCGAGAAAATGACACGGCTAATGATTACAAAGGCAAAGGAAAAACAGGCGAGCTAGCAGGACAAGTATTGCAAGCGATGGGCGGGAAAGACAATATTGCTCATCTTGACGCATGCATTACGCGCCTGCGAGTATCGGTGAATGATATTAAAGCTGTCAATAAAGACGAACTGAAGGCCCTTGGTGCAGCTGGAGTGCTAGAAGTAGGCAACAACATCCAAGCGATTTTTGGCCCTCGCTCAGAGACGCTTAAAGGCCAAATTCAAGATGTCATGGCGGGAAAAACGCCTCGGCCACTAAAAACGAATCAACAAGAAGAAGTCAGTGAGCAACTGGAAGAAATTCAACCAGACGCATTGATGAATGAGGGGGCGTTCCTTGCACCAATGGCAGGTACGTTGATGCCACTCGCGGAGGTGCCCGATCAAGTCTTTTCCGAAAAAATGATGGGCGACGGCTTTGCGATAGATCCAGAAGACGGCATGGTTTATTCGCCTGTTGAAGGAAAAGTGACGACCGTCTTTCCGACGAAACATGCAATTGGACTGACGACCTCTACGGGAATGGAAGTGTTGATCCATATCGGCATCGATACAGTTAAACTTCAAGGAGAAGGATTTGACGTCCTTGTGGAAGAAGGCGATCAAATAAGCGCAGGTGACAAATTGGCCGAATTTGATTTAGATTATATCCGTAACCATGCTGGTTCTACGATTACGCCAGTCGTGTTTACCAACTTAGGAGCGGACAAGGCTGTCGTCATCAACAAAAAAGGACGAGTTCTGGCAAAAGAAAAAGGCATTGTCGCGGTGAACGGCTAAAAAGGATAAGAACTAGGGCGAAGCGCTCTAGTTCTTTCTGCTATTTATGTATGCTATACTGGGGAAAATAGGATCGATTGTTAAAGGAAGGTGCCTCGATGATAACGGATCAAGAAATAATGGAAGCGCTCAAACGAATAAAAGATCGTGACTTAAACAAGAGTATTGTAGAAACAGGCGGCATCCGTGAGCTAAAAAACAAAAACGGCCATGTCAGCCTAAAAGTCGCTTTAGCAAAAACGGGAACAGCGGAGCAAATGCAAGTCCAACAAGAAATTGTCAATGTCCTTAAAAGCGAGGGCGCTGAATCAGTCGGACTCCGTTTTGATACCCTTACTGAAGAAGAACTAGACGCACTCGGCGGCCTAAAAGAAGAGCCCTTTAACGGTCCTGCTTTGCTTGCGCCGACGAGCAAAACAACGTTTATTACAGTGGCGAGTGGAAAAGGCGGCGTTGGCAAATCGACCGTCTCTGTCAACACAGCAGTCTCGCTTGCCCGCCTCGGCAAAAAAGTCGGCATCATTGACGCCGATATTTACGGATTCAGTGTCCCTGACATGATGGGGATAGAGGAACGGCCGAAAGTGATCAACAAGCGTATCCATCCTGTTGAACGCTTTGGCGTTAAAGTCATCTCCATGGGCTTTTTCGTGGAAGACAATGCCCCTGTTATTTGGCGGGGACCGATGCTCGGGAAAATGATCAACCAATTCTTCTCTGAATGCGAATGGGGCGAGCTTGACTATCTCATCTTGGACTTGCCGCCAGGTACAGGCGATGTCGCTCTCGATTTGCATTCCATGCTGCCAGGTTCAAAGGAACTGATTGTGACCACTCCTCACGCAACAGCAGCATTTGTTGCGGCCCGTGCTGGTGCAATGGCGATAAAAACAAACCACGAAATGCTTGGCGTTGTAGAGAATATGGCTTACTTTGAAAGCAAAGTGACTGGGGAGAAAGAATATGTGTTTGGAACGGGCGGCGGCGAACGCTTGGCGGAAGAATTAAAAACGGAATTGCTTGCGCAAATTCCTCTCGGGCAGCCTGAGATTGATGAAAATGATTTTGCCCCGTCCGTTTATGCACAAGAACATCCAATTGGTGAGATTTACCACCGTTTGGCAGAACGAATTGTTGAAAAAACAGAGTGATGGAAAGAGGTTGGCTTAAAAGCGGGAGAAGCATTTGATGTGCTTCTCCCGCTTTTTTTGTTGGCTTTTCCTCTTCCATTTCTATCGTTTTCTTGAAAAGCTCTTCGTTAGGAGAGTACAAGTTTAAAAACGCCAAAATGAAATATTTTCTCCAAAATAATTATTATGGTGAAAATAACTTTACATTTTTATATTCTTCTTTTAAACTATAATTGTCATTTCCATTAGAGAAAGGAGGATTCCAATGAATATTCATGAAAACGCTTTTTCCATTATTTTGCATAGCGGAAATGCAAGGAGCAAAACGATGCAAGCATTACAATCCGCTAGAGAACAGCAATTTTCAGAAGCAGACAATTTGCTAGAGGAAGCAGAGAAGGAAATCAATGTCGCCCATAAAGTGCAAACCGAGATGATCCAAAGCAATGCGCGGGGAGAGGAAATCAACCTTTCTATTCTGCTCATCCATGCACAGGATCACTTAATGACCGCTATGTTGGCGATAGACTTAGCGAAAGAAATTCTATTGTTGCATAAAGATAAAGTTCAAAAATAGGAGAAGTTGATCATGCTAAATGAGATAAAAGGTGGGCTAATTGTTTCTTGTCAAGCTTTAGAGGATGAGCCTTTGCATGGATCGATGATCATGGCAAAAATGGCGAAAGCAGCGAAGTGGGGAAACGCAGTTGGCATTCGCGCAAATTCGGTGGAAGATATTCAAGCGATAAAAAATGAAGTAGACCTTCCTGTAATCGGAATTATTAAACGGGAGTATCCCGAATCAGAAGTATATATTACACCTACCAAAGCAGAGGTAAATGAACTTTTAAGTACAGGTGTTGACATGATTGCAATCGATGCCACTAACAGGAAAAGGCCAAATGGTGGGCGTGTGGACCAGTTAGTCCGGCACATTCAGGCAAATCGCTGCTTAGTGATGGCCGATATTTCTACATTTGATGAAGGAGTGGAGGCAGCCAAGCTAGGGGTTGATTGCATTTCGACGACGTTATCAGGGTATACGCCTTATTCGCGACAACAGCGAGGGCCGGATTTTCATCTGCTCGAACAATTGGTTCGCGAACTAAACATGCCGATCATAGCTGAGGGGCGCATTCAAACACCTGAAGAAGCTAAAAAAGCGATAGAATTAGGCGCCCATGCAGTCGTGGTTGGGTCTGCAATTACTCGGCCGCAACTGATTACACACACATTTGCCGAAAAGTTAAAACAATAGGAGGGGTTGAATGATGTATAACGTGTTGGTGACCTGCAGTGCTGGAATGTCGACGAGCATGCTCGTACAAAAGGTCAAGAACGAGGCCGAAAAGCAAGGGGTAAACTTGAAAATTGAGGCTGTATCCATTACTGAAGGAAAAACGTTAGTTCAAAAACATGATTATGATCTTTTGCTATTAGGACCGCAAGTCGCATTTATGCAAAAACAAATGGAAGAGTTCGTTGATGGCCGCATGGCAGTGAAAGTGATCAACCAAGCTGATTATGGCATGCTGCGTGGAGACAAAGTGCTTCAAGATATTGTAGAAACGATTGAGCAGTCTAAATAATAGGCTTAAGGGGGGATTGTGGGTGAACAAACTATCCGATAAGATCGCAACTTGGCTGGCACCTGTTGCGAACAAATTCGCCAATCAGCGCCATTTAGGAGCTGTCCGTGATGGTTTTATTTTACTAATTCCTTTAGTCATTGTTGCTTCATTCTTCATATTAATTAACAATGTTGTGCTAGACCCAGACAATGGCATTTTGAAAAATGTCATCGATTTAAGTCAATTTAAAGGGATTGGAACCCAAGTTTATAATGGAACGCTAGGGTTTCTCTCGATATTTGTTGCATTTACTGTTGCCTATAAGCTGGCGGTAAGCTACGGCAAAGACGGGGTCATTCCTGGCGTCATGTCTGTAGCTGTCCTTGTGACGATGTTCCCTTCTGTATTAGAAGTGACCCCTCTTAATAGCGAGGCCGCCGTACAAGTAACAGGGATGATTACACAGACAGAGACATCAGCAACAGGTTTGCTGTTTGCGATCATTTCTGCGTTGCTCGGAACAGAGCTCTTTTTAAAGCTTCAAGAAAACAAGAGATTCCGAATATCGCTACCTGAAAGTGTCCCACCTGCAGTATCTAGGTCATTTGAAGCGTTGATTCCAGCCTTTGTTACACTGTCGTTCTTTGGAACATTGGTGTTTCTCCTACAATCAATGTTTGGCTTAGGACTGCAAGAAATCGTAACAGAGGTTATCCAGGTGCCTCTTAAGGCCATTTTCCAAGGTTTAGTCGGCATTAACGTTGTGATGACCTTTCAAAATCTACTGTGGGGAATGGGTATCCACGGGACGTTCGTTCTTGGGCCGATAACAGAACCGACGTTGCTCACAGCGATTCAGGAAAATATCAATGCCTTTCAAACTAATATAGAAATTCCTAATATTGTTACAAAACCATTTATTGATAGTTTCGCCATGCTTGGAGGCGGCGGATGTACGATCGGATTGATCATTGCCATTTTCATTGCCTCAAAACGAGCAGAATATCGAGAGGTTGCTAAATTTTCGCTGGCACCAGGTTTGTTTAATATTAATGAACCATTAATGTTTGGACTGCCAGTTATACTAAACCCTATTTTAGCGATCCCCCTTATCCTTGTGCCATTGGTTAATTTAAATATTGCTTACATGGCTACTTCGTTAGGGTTCATATCAAAAACCGTTGTCATGGTTCCTTGGACAACACCTCCTGTACTATCTGCTTTTTTATCAACGGCAGGTGACTGGAGGGCTGCGCTTTTAGCGGTGCTGTTAATTGGTATTTCCGTATTCATTTACCTTCCTTTTGTTATCGCAGCGAATAAAGTTGCGAACGAGGAAAGAAGTCACTAAATCTTTTTTAAATCAGTTAGGTTGTATCGACGGCCGATACAACCTATTGGTTCTTTATTCGAAAAACGATCGTTCAGGAGGATGTCAATGACAAACCTTGTAGCATGTGATTTAGATGGAACTTTACTTGATAAACAAAATCGCATTATGGCTGGCACAAAAGATGTCATCCAAGCATTCCATCATGCAGGCGGCTCATTCATGATTGCGACAGGAAGGCTGGACCACGATATTGTTTATGTTGAAAATCAACTAGGGATTGCTGGAGAGTTTCGCATCAGTCAAAACGGCGCGGTGATTAAAGATAAAGAGAACCGAATTTTATTAAAAAAAGAGATCCATTCAGACGTTGCACAAAGATTAATGAGAGACCTTAAAGAATGGGATGTTCGTATTGAAGTATCCGATATAAATCATCGCTATTTTCCATCCCCACGGAAGGAAGGGGAAGTAGCTGAGTTTATCGACTCCTCAATTATTGAACCTGATCTTGAGCAAAAGGTAGGCGTCCAAATTCAACCAATCATTTTCCTCATTTTTGGTGATGTAGGGATCTTTGCTGAAATCAAACAAAGTCTTTCTAAAAAATACGATGGCTATGTTGATTTCATCGCCACGAGTCCACATACATTAGAAATTTTACCCCACGGCGTATCAAAAGGGACTGCCCTAGAAAAAACGATGGAAAAGCTAAAGGCCAACTCGAAGCAAGTCGTTGCAATAGGCGACTCTGAAAACGATTTATCATTATTTGACGTCGCTGGCTATTCATTTGCGATGGAACATGCCCCAGAAGCTGTAAAACAAAAGGCAACCGTAGTGAAGACAAGTGTCAAAACCTGCATGGAAGAGATCCTTGAACAGTTAAAATCGAAGTAACTTGCGTTTTCCTAAAAGGAGTGTGAAACATTTGTACACGATCGTTTATATCCCGTTAGATGAACGTCCATGCAATTATGCTTATCCGTCGTTCTTAGCCAACACTAGGTCAGATGTGCAATTACGCATGCCGCCTATCCATCTATTGGGAGACAAGAAGAAGCCTGCTGACACGGAAGCTTTATGGAAGTTTGTGTTTGATCAAGCAAAAACGGCGGATGCCCTTGTATTATCTACTGATATGCTGCTTTATGGAGGGCTACTTCCCTCTCGGCTGCATCATTTAAGCGAAGATGAAGGGTTGAAGCGTATCAATTATTTTCGAACATTACGGAAAGTGGTTGGGAATAAACCGATATTCGCGTTTAGTTTAATTATGCGAACGCCTCGTTATAACAGCGCTGATGAGGAGCCCGATTATTATGAACAGTACGGAGAACGTATATATAAACAGGCCTATTTAACCGATAAATGGGAACGAAGCGGCTTGTCTCAAAAAGAGCAAGAGGAACTTCAAACGATTCGACATGAGGTTCCAAAAGACATCATTAAAGACTATGAAGACAGACGAGCGTTTAACTTAAATATGAATGTCAAGATTACGGAATTAGTCGAGAACGGCGTCATTGACTTTTTAGCGATACCACAAGACGATTCTGCCGAATACGGCTATACATCACAGGACCAAAAACGAGTCTATGACCAAATTGTAAGCAAGAGGCTGCAATCGAAAATGGCCGTGTACCCTGGAGCTGATGAGGCCGGTTCCTCTTTAGTAGCAAAAGCATTTAATCATTTAAACAAACGAACAATGAAAGTTTATCCATTCTTTAGCTCAACTTTGGGTGCCAATATCATTCCGTTATATGAAGACAGGCCGCTGGCAGAAAGTTTAAAATCACACTTGTTTGTCACGGATTGTATTTGGGTCTCGAATCCAGAGCAAGCCGATTTTATTTTGGCTGTGAATACGGCTGGAAAAATCATGCAAGAATCGTCCGATCAAATGGCAAAAGATAGTACGTACAATAGCTTTCGTCAATTGAGGGTTTTTGTCCATACGATTGAGCGATATGTACAAGAGGGCATCCCTGTAGCGGTCGTGGATAGTGCTTTTGCTAATGGGGGTGATCTAGAGCTAATTGCACTTTTAGATGACAGTAGGCTGCTAGACCACATTATTTCGTACAAAGCGTGGAACACAAACTGCAATACGATCGGGACTTCAATAGCAGCAGCAATTTTCGGCTTTGAGAGCACCAATCGGCATACGGTCAACTTAAAGAAAAACATTCTCTATCACCTGTTGGATGATGGGTTTTACCAGGGTGCTATAAGGAAATCGGTCACTGATACATTCCTGCCGGGCATTGGAGCTAACTATTTCGATGTGAAAGGAAAAGAAGAAGTGGTCGGGGAAAAAATAGTAACGCTCTTGAAAGAAGCGTTTGATACAAACATTCGACATAGTTTTAAAAATATAGTAGTATCCAATCTAGAGATTACATTCCCTTGGAAGCGGATGTTTGAAATCGGCATTCATCTAGACATTCGGGAAACTCATTGATAGATGAGGGGGGCATGGAGTGAATGTAACCGACGTGTTAACAGTGATCAAAAGTATTTACCCTTCCTTAACGAAAAGTGAACAACGGGTAGCCCAATATATAACAGAACATTACGATCACTTTGTTTTTCCATCACTAACGGAGTTCGCTAGGGAATGCGGGGTGGGGGAAGCGACCGTTTTTCGCTTCTTTAAAAAGCTTGGTTTTTCCGGGTACCATGAATTCAAAACGAATATGGTGAAACAACTGCGAAACCCAACACCGTCCACTTTTAGTACTGAGGTCCAAGAAACCTATGAAGAGATTATTCAAATGCTAAATGACACACGGAATTTGGCTGATAATGAGGTCCTCAAAAAGGCTGCCACTTGGATAATGGAAAGCCGATCCATCTATCTATTTGGGATTGGGTTTTCAGGGCTAGCAGCTCAAGGCGCGCAAATTAGACTCATGCGCCTCGGCTATAAAGCGTATGCTTTTTCGGATCAACATACACAATTTATTAGCTCCCACCTGATCTCTGAGGGCGACTTAGCGATTGCCTTTAGCATTACTGGAGATACGAAAGAAACAATTCGCTGGCTTGAAAATGCGAAGAAAAACAAGGCAAAGTCCATTGCGATCACAAATCATTCCCACTCGCCGATCACGAATATCGGAGAGATGATTATTCATACAGCAGGAAAAGAAATCGAACAAGAAGGTAGTACGTTAATTACACAAATGTCACAGCTTTTTGTAACCGAACAAATTTGTCAACATCTATATGAGTTAGATAAAGACAATATCGAATTAGCCAAAAAGAAAATATCTGAATCGATTGATTGAATTTGAAAAAAGCCCAGCAGGCCGCGATCTACGACCTGGTGGGCAGTTTTTTTTACGAACCTTCTTTATTCTGATCTTGTCCTTTTGTTTGCTTTTCCATTGCCTTGCTCATTAAATCAGTCATTTTTGAGGCGAAATAAGGACTTTCCAGCGCTTCGTTCATGATGCCCATAATTTGTTCACGGTACTCTTTTGACTTCATCAGTTCCAGCGCTTGCTCGCCCATTTGCGGATCTTTTAAGATGTCCATCATCATTTGCTGGTATTCAGGGTCTTTCATCAATGACTTTAAAATCTTTTCATTTTCCGATTGCATGCTCTCTGCAAATGTTTTGGCAAACTCAGGGTCTTTCATGACTTCTTGCCAAAAGGTTTTGCCTTCTTCAGATGTTAACGTATCTTGGATGGTTTTTTTGACAAAGTCACTATCCATGACAAGTTCTTCCCGCATATCTTCCTCGGCAATCAATTCATGGAACGCTTTTTTGCCCTCATCCGTTTTTAACAAATCAATGACCATTTTTTTGGTGCCCTCATAATCGGCGTTCTGTTGCGCCTCTGTCTGGGCGCACCCAGCCAACACGAGCAGACCGAGCAACGGCAATGCCAACAAAACTTTCCAATTCTTTTTGCTCATGGATGAATGATTCCTTTCTGCATTATCATGATGGCTTTAGTGTTTGTTGCCTGCGACAAAATATGCATAACGCGCTGGCGTTTCATGAAAAGGGTTGCTACAATGAAAGCGAGGCATAACGAACTGGGGGATAGGCTTGTGAACAGCAAAAAAGTTGTTTTCCTTTTTTGGTCGACGCTGCTTTTTGGAAGCGTTAGCGGCGGGATCGTCGGTTTTTTTATCAATTTAGAGGTATATCTTGGGGATGGCATTGGCAACCTAATCGTAGGCATTATCTATATGCTTGGCATTAGCGCCGCTTTTAGCTTGGTCGCCCAAATGGGGTTTTTTGCTTATTTGTTTTTACACCGATTTGGTTTAGGATTATCGAAATCGCATACGTTATGGAATCGGATACAGTGGGTACTAATCGCGTTTGTCTTTTTTGACCTTGTCTATTTCCGATACATTGCATTCGGAAAAGAGCACTCCTTTTGGGGATATTTAGTAATCCCGACATTGCTATTTATTTATGCGTTTATTGTGGCACGAATTAAGGCAAAAGAAACAAACAAAGGCGCATTTGTCCCCGCGCTTTTCTTTATGTTTGTCATTACAACGATTGAGTGGGTGCCAGCTTTAGTAGCAAACGACGGCAGGTGGTTGGTGTTATACATCACGCCTCTGCTTGTGGCAAATACATGGCAGCTGTTGATGTTGCACCGGCTAATCGCTAAACCGTAAAAAACGCCTGTACAGGCGTTTTTTAATTTACTTCATTGCTCGTTGCATCGGCGCTGTTCATGAGCTCTTCTAAGGTGGCAAGTTCATAATCGCGTTTTTCCAACTCTTTCAAAATAGTTGGCAATGCTGCCCCAGTTTGCTTAACGGTGTCTGAAGCATGGAACATTAAAACATCGCCAGAATTAGTCGCATTTAAAACATTGTCAATGATTTGCGCAGTTCCAGGATTTTTGTAATCGTAAGAATTCACGCTCCAATGGACAATGTCGAAGCCTTGCTGTTCCGCTAAAGCAAGTGTGCGTGTTGTAAATGCGCCATTTGGAGGGCGAAGGAGTGTCGGTGTTTCACCTGTTAATTCTTGCAACACTTGTTTGCTTCTTCTCATATCTTTAATGACTTGCTCATCATCCATAGCGGTATAATTTTTATAGCGGTACCCATGGCTGCCAATGTGGAAACCGGAATCTGCAATTTCTTTGACTAATTCGGGGTATGTTTCGGCCCATGAAGCCGAAACGAAAAAAGTTGCGTGCTCCACATCGTTTTCCTTCAATATGTTTACAATCGGCAGTACATTTTGCTCCCCCCAGCTTATGTTAAACGTAAGCGCAATTTTATGGTCAGCGTTTTCGGCCCGGTAAAAAGCTTGCGGACCATCTGGAGTTGTAAAGACGGAAATATGGTCACGCTGGATAAACAGCCAGCTAGCAACGAATAGAGAAGCGATGCAAATAAACAGCAGTGGCTTCCATTTTTTCAAATTAAACACCCAAATTCCTTTCATGTACACCGCTCCTTCAATTGTTCTCAAAGACAAGATATGTTTGTCCGCGGAAGATATGAATAAAAAAGCAGCAAAACGAAAAGACTGTCCAACTAGGAACCCATGAAAGCGGTGAGATCGATGTTAGGAATGATGTTGTCTGATAAAGAAGTAAAAGAAATGGAATACTTAGTAAAGCGTGAGCTGGAAGCCCTATTGATTGATCTTTCCGATGAGCGGCTTGATGGTGTTATAAAAAACGTCATGATTGAAAAATACAGCATTCTTTTTCATTTATATAAACGTGTCGCTCCTCCACAGGACCATGTTCGCTATGCTCTCTCTTCATTTCGGACACAAACCAATAAAAAGTCTTAAATACAGGCGTTGACGAAAAGGCATACTAGGTGTATATTTTTATGTACCGTCTTCATTCTTTTGGGCGGTTGTATAAAAAAGTTTTTAAAAACCGTTGACAAATGGTTGGATGTAGTGTAAATTATTAAGAGTCGCCAAGAGAGAACGGCGACAAACGAGTCCTTTGAAAACTGAACAAAAGCCAAGCGTAAAAGAGATACAAGGTATCTCGTCAATCATAGTGAGCCACAACATCAGTTGTGCAATGAGCAAGTCAAACTTTTTAACGGAGAGTTTGATCCTGGCTCAGGACGAACGCTGGCGGCGTGCCTAATACATGCAAGTCGAGCGGACAGAAGGGAGCTTGCTCCCGGACGTTAGCGGCGGACGGGTGAGTAACACGTGGGCAACCTGCCCCTTAGACTGGGATAACTCCGGGAAACCGGAGCTAATACCGGATAATCCCTTTCTCCACCTGGAGAGAGGGTGAAAGATGGCTTCGGCTATCACTAGGGGATGGGCCCGCGGCGCATTAGCTAGTTGGTAAGGTAACGGCTTACCAAGGCAACGATGCGTAGCCGACCTGAGAGGGTGATCGGCCACACTGGGACTGAGACACGGCCCAGACTCCTACGGGAGGCAGCAGTAGGGAATCTTCCGCAATGGACGAAAGTCTGACGGAGCAACGCCGCGTGAGTGAGGAAGGCCTTCGGGTCGTAAAG